>NC_019753.1:0-2400000 GCF_000317495.1 Crinalium epipsammum PCC 9333 | reverse complement strand
TTCCATTGTACAAAACAATAAAATTAACTATAGAATATGAAAATACTACTGTCTGGTAAGCTCAAAGCTGGGCTGCTGAATTTTTTCCACAACAATTTAGGCTTTAAGTCTATTTTAATACATTAATTTTCAGTGGCTTGTTAAGTAATCTGACTTTTTCAATAAAGTCTTGAAATAACTAAAATTAAGTACAACTGTTTTCCCTTATCCCTTTGTGCCTTTGGTTCAACAGTTTTAGTTGCAAAAAAGCTGAAAATACCCTCTTCCACGCAGGTTAAGGGATCTTTGGTATGATGTCAGGTTAATTACCCATAATTTTCCATTAGTGTACAAATATTCTTATTTGAAGATTTGTACTTTTTATATCTCTCTGCCCCTCTGCCTCCTCTGCCAAGGATAAAGACATACGCAGAGATCCCCCTACCCCCTTAAAAAGGGGGAATTTGAATTTCTCCCCCTTTTTGAGGGGGTAGGGGGGATCAAGGTTTCAGGCTTTCGGTGCGTAAGTCCTAAGTATAAAAAATAACCAATGCTATTACTCCACTGGGCGAATAATAGCTGGTGTGGTTGATTTAGGTGGTTGGAAAATTGCTTGCAGTGCTTTTTCCAAGGTTTCAGCCATGACTATGCGGTTTTCGTAAACTACAATCGCTCTTACTAGAGTTGGCAGACTATTTTGTTCCGCTTCTAAGTAGAGTGGTTCAACATAAAGCAATGATTGCTCTATGGGAATTACTAGGAGATTTCCTTGCAATGCTCGTGAGCCTTGGCGGTTCCACAGCGAAATCTGTTGGGAAATTACGGGATCTTGGTTAATTCTAGCTTCTATTTGTTCTGGTCCGTAGATCAATTCTTGCTTCGGAAACTGATAAAGTAATAACTTGCCGTAGTTCTGACCATCGGAACGTGCTGCCATCCAAGCAATTAAGTTATTGCGCTGGATGGGAGTAAAGGGCAAAAGCAGCACAAATTCTTCTGATTCAGCCGTTGGCAGTTTCATTATTAGATAGTAAGGTTCTACTGCGCGTGGTTTGTCTCCGTAAATTTCATTGGGAATTCGCCACTGGTCTTCGCGGTTGTAGAATACCTGGGTGTCTGTCATGTGGTATGTCAACAAGCGTTCTGATTGAGTGCTGAATAAATCGACAGGATAACGGATATGACTTTTTAAAGTCACGGGCATAGTATTTAGTGGTTTAAATAAGTCTGGAAAGATGCTAATCCAGCTATTAATGATGGGATCTTGGGAGTCAGCAATATAAAAGTTAACAGAACCGTTGTAGGCATCAATTACAACTTTGACTGAGTTGCGAATGTAGTTAAAATCGTATTTGCCAGGATCGGAGTAGGGATAGCGATCGCTTGTAGTATAAGCATCTACAATCCAATATAAATAATTATCTTGTTCCTTGTCTGGGTTAGCATCGGCAACTACTAAGTAAGGATCGCTATCAAAACGTAAAAAAGGTGCGATCGCCTGAATGCGTTCTATAATATTGCGCCGAAACAATAACTTAGTTTCAGGGGTAAAATTCCAAGTCAAAAGCATTTGCCAATCTTTTAGATACTCGGCAAACAATAACTGCTGCCACCAAGCGCCAATTTTTACCCCACCATTACCATCATAAATGTTATAAACATTCTCATCCCCACTGGGATAGTCCAACTCTTTTGTCTTAGTTGATGTCATCACATAAGTATTGGCAATTTCACCGTAATAAATTCGTGGTTTACCAATAGGAATGCTATTTTCAATATTCTCCCCTGATGTTTTTAATGTCCCCGCGTCAGTAATACCTGTACCAATATCTTTAACAAAGTAATCTGGTAGTCCACCAGCACCAACTGTATTTACTGGGCTAATTGTAAATCCATAACCATGAGTATAAATTAAGTGTTTGTTGATCCAAGTTTTCGCTTCTGTAGGCACAGAATCGTAGTTCAACTCACGAGGCGCAATCAGAACTTGTTGATTTTTAGAATTAGGGTTTGCAGTTTGGTTTTGAGCGTTGTTCGTTAAATTATCCTGTGCTACTTTTAAGGTATAACGGTCAATATCAGCATCAATAAATTGGTAATATGGTCTAATTTGTTGTAGCTGTTGATTTGTTTTTAGTAGAGGAAGTGTATCCCATAGGCGGATGTTGTCAATAGTTAATCTATTTTGTTGAATATCACTATCGTTCAGCCGATTATCTGGGTTAAATGTTTCAACTTCAATATTGTCTAGTGCAAATGCTTTTCGAGTCATAGCAATGCTACGTTCAATATAAGGTTTTTCTCGTGATATTTCGTTTGGTTGCACTATTAAAAGCTGTACTACTCTTGGAAGTAGTAAGTTCCCAGTAAAAGCTAATACTATGAATAATCCCAAGCTGATAGTTATAGGTTTAATAACTTTTTTATCTAAGCTTAAGAATAGCCTTTGCCATAAAAACAGTAGCGCGATCGCACTTGATAAGAAAATTAACGCTGTCTCGACTCGCAATTGCACTTCTACATCGGTATAACTCGCTCCGTAGGTGACACCACGAGTAGAATAAAGTAGTTGATAACGAGCTAACCAATGATGGAAAGCCATCTCAAACATCAACAAACAGCTTATACAATATAAGTGGCGTAGCTGTTGCTGAGAAAAGCCGATAAATTTACCTTCAGATAAGCTATTTCCTGAGAGTAAATAATTTAAGGCTACTGCTATCAGTGCAAATATAAATAATCCCCTTAGCCAAAAATCTAATAATTCCCATACAGGTAAGGAAAAAATATAAAAGCTAATATCGTTTTTAAATAAGGGGTCAATGGTATTAAAAGCGGTAGGTTGAAAATACAGTAAAAATTTACTCCAGTTAGATGATAGTACTAACGTATAGAACAAACTTAAACTAAGTGCGATCGCAATTAGTACAAATTGGTGATTACTAGCTATAGCTAAAATAATTCCTACTAGCAAAAGTAGCTGCCCAACTTGCAAAAGTAGTTGCGACCAAGTGGTAATTACTGGTAACTTGCTTTTAAGATCCTGTACCTGCTCTAAAATCGAACTAAGTTTAAATACGCTCGGTACAGTGGAAGTTATAGCGGTAACGTTAATATTGTTATGCCAAAAGCCTAATATAATCTGCCCGTAATAGAGCAACATCAACCCTAGTATTAAACTTAGCAACATTACAATTGGTAACAGCCAACGCCAAGTAACACCATTTTTAGGTATGACTGCTTCCTGAAATTTCTCTTGCCAAGGAGGGCTAGGATTGAGCGTTTTTTGATTGGGCAGTATTAAACTAGCACCCGAATCTATAGAAGAATATTTAAGACGCGCTGCTAATGTTAGATTGCCTAGTAGAAATGTAGCAGTTAACAAGAATGCGATCGCGCCTAAAATAAACTGAGTTTTTAGCCGTAACAGAAACGCTGTTAAATATCCAACTTCTTCAAACCAAAAAATTTCTGCTACTAAGTGAGAAACTAGATCGACAACTAGCCATAATCCCAGTATCAGTGCTATCAGCGTAAAGCCTCGATTCCAAAAATGCTTGAGTTTCATTGTCTCCAATTCCCACAGCCTGAAGGCTGGGGCTATACAGACTAAGCCTGCCTACGCAGGCTTTTTTAATTGATTAAAAATCTAGCCAGCGCAGGCGGGCTTTGTTAGTATAGCTGCACCCTTCAGGGTGTCAACGTCATTGTATCTCTACATCCTGAAACCTATCGAATCGTTACCCCTTCTGAATTACCCGCAATATCTGGCACAACAATAGGCGGCTCACCAACAACAGAAGGGCATTTTTCCATAACTTTTGGTGGAATATTATCAAATTTAGCTCCTTCAATTAAAATAGTACCTGCACTGCTGTTACAAATAGCAGCATGGGTATTTTTACTGGTAACTAAGTTGTTGATTGTCAGTTCTCCTCGATTTATTATCCCTATCCGATTTTTAGATATTTTCAAATTAATTAAAGAAGCATTTCCAGAGTTATTTATACCAAGGTAATTACTATTTATTTTTAAGTTATTAAACACAGGGGAAGCACCTTTATAAATATAAATTGCTGCACCATTCCGATTTCCCATCATTTGCTGATTATAAACTTCAAGATTATCTAATTGAGGTTTAGTACCCTGATTAATATACACTCCTTGATGAAATGTACTCAACACTTTTAAATTAGATATTTTTGGAGATGAAAAAATTGTTACTATTCCATCAATATTTATATTTTTAATATTTAAACTGGCATTTTGCCTGCTATTGTTATCATAACTCTCAATTCCAATTTGCAATTCTGAGTTTATAATTTTCAAATTTTCTAAATTTGAATTTTTATCAAGCCTTATACTCGTCTTAATAATTGTCGTGTCTCCACTCCCCACAACTGAAACACCTGGAGTAATTTCAATTGTTGTACTATCACCGCTATTGGCTGAGTAAATCCCCGCAACTAACTTAATTAATACAGGCTTATTCTCATCTCCATCCTGTAATCTAATCGCTTGCTTAATCGCTCTCGTCAAACTTCTATAAGGTGACTTTTGAGAACCAGCATTATTATCATTTCCTTGATCGGCAACAAACACTACCTCAGCATTTGTAGCCGTAACATTCCTTTCAACCTGATTATCAGATCCAAACGGAGAAACGTAAATATCCGCTTCCGAATTATTTGATTCGGAACTATCCCAACTCGGAGGCGTATTTAAACCTTGACTAACTTTGTTATCCGGATAATTAATATTTGAATTAACAAATCCTCTAGCTGCTGATTTTAACTCAGCATTTGCCAAACCCAAGCCAGTATTTGAAAACCCTAAAAACCGATCAAAATTACTAAAAAAAGCCATACTGCCTGATAAAAGCGAACCACTGAGGATGAGAAATTCCCAGACAAATTTATCAGGGAACTTCCGGCAACTTTTATCAGGCATATTGACAAACCCTTGATTCTATGTGTTAGCGTTTGGACTAACTTGTTCTAAATTAAACAACATTTGCAAAGATTGCATTGCTTTACGTCGCGCTTCAATATCCTGCTGCGCTCTTAATTGCACCATTGGATCGTGAAGAATTTTATTAACAATACCGCGAGTTAAAGCTTCGATAACTTCTTGATGTCTTTCGGCAAATTCCGAACCCAATCTTGATAAAGCTTTTTCTAACTCTTGGGCGCGGATAGTTTCCATTTTATCACGCAAACAGCTAATAGTTGGGACTGTTTCTAGCGATCGCCACCAGAGATCAAATCCTTCAACTTCTTCTTCTAAAAGCACTTCTGCTTCTAGAGCCATTTGGCGACGACTTTCTTGATTTTGTGCAACTACTGCTTTTAAATCATCAACATTAAAAGCATCGACATTTTCTAACTCATTGACATCTGCATCCACATTACGTGGTACAGAAATATCAAATAACATTAAAGCTCGATGTGGTTCTAAACAGCTTTCGAGTTTAGCTTTATTTAATAAAGGTTCTGTAGAAGCAGTGCTAGTAAATACTAAATCTGAAGCAGAAATTACTGATAGCATTTCTGACAAAGGATGTAATTCTAAATTAGCATCAGGAAACTGTTTAGCTAATTCTTCAGCACGGCGTGTAGAACGGTTTAAAACTGAAATTTGGGTTGCACCTTTAGATATAAGATGTTGCACTAACAGGCGTGACATCTTACCTGCACCCAAAATTGCGACACGGTAAGCAGCTAAATTTTGTACCTTCATTTGAGCTAATTCAACTGCTGCTGAACTAATAGAAACAGCACCAGTACCAATGCTAGTTTCAGTACGAACTCGCTTACCTGCTGTGAGTGCTTGTTTAAATAAACGGTTGAGAATTGAACCAATTCCCTTGTATTGCTGACCGATTTTTTGAGTGTTTTTAACTTGCGCGAGAATTTGTCCTTCTCCGAGTACCAAGCTATCTAAACCTGCTGCTACACGCATCAAGTGCATAACTGAATCTTGGTGCAACAAGATAAATAAATGATGCCGCAAATGGTGCATTGGCAATTTAGCATAGTCACAAAGAAACTGACGTACTTCAGCAACACCTTGCTCAGTTTCGTGAGAAACTATGTAAATTTCTAAACGGTTGCAAGTGCTAAGAATAGCTACTTCTTCAATGTGGGGATAACTAAGTAATTGAGCCATTACACTTTCCATTTGTGTTTCTGGAATGCTCAATTTTTCCCGCACTTCCACTGGCGCTGTCTTATGGCTTAAACCTATAACTGCAATATTCATGTGTTCTGCCTAATTAGCGATTAGCGATTAGCAATTAGCGATTAGCAATCAGCCATCAGCTATATAATCTATTTTCCTTGAAAGCTGATGGCTGAAACTGACTACTGACGGCTAGATAACAGTTATCTACCTCAATTGCAGAGCTTTTGGTTCATCAAACATATGAATTGTGTCAACAAATCGTGCTGTTTTAGATTGACTAGAGATTACCAAGCTCTGAGTACGCGCACCACCATGAAAATAGCGAACGCCTTCCATCAAAGTACCAGGAGTGATTCCGCAAGCAGCAAATAACACTGTCTTACCAGAGGCTAATTCCTCTGCATTGTAAACTTTGTCAGGATCTGTAATACCCATTTCGTTCAAGCGGTCAATATTGCCTTGTCTTGTCCACTTTTCGCTTTCAGGAGTATTAACGTCTGCGGGATCGTAAATTAGTTGCCCTTGGAAGTGTCCACCTAAGCAGCGCATAGCAGCCGCAGAAATAACGCCTTCTGGTGCTGCACCAACGCCCATCAGTGCATGAATGTTAGTACCTGCAAAAGCACAACAAATGGCAGCAGAAACGTCACCATCACTAATCAGGCGCACTCTTGCTCCTGCTTGGCGAATTTCCGCAATTAGATCTTTGTGACGAGGGCGATCCATTACCACTACTACTAACTCGTCAATAGAGCGGCTTAAACACTCTGAAAGAATCTTGAGGTTTTCGGTAGCAGACTTGTTAATATCAACATGACCTCTGGCAGGAGCAGGAGCAGCTAACTTTCTCATGTAGAAGTCAGGAGCAGCAAATAAGCCACCTTTTTCTGCAATTGCTAATACTGCCATAGAGCCATTTTGACCGTAGGCAACTAAGTTAGTGCCTTCGCAGGGATCAACAGCAATGTCAATCTCCATTAACTCGTCAGGGTTGCAGTAAGTTTTTGCATCTTCGCGGGTACAAATGCCCACTTCTTCGCCTATGTAAAGCATAGGCGCTTCGTCCCGTTCACCTTCTCCGATGACGATCCGACCGCGCATATAGATTTGATTCATCCGTTCCCGCATAGCTTCTACAGCTACTTGGTCGGCTGTATCTTTTTCGCCTTTACCCATCCATCGGGCAGATGCGATCGCAGCTTTTTCTACAACTTCAATAATTTCTAAACCGAGGGTATTTTCCACGAAGTCTATTCTCCCAACTGCCTGATTTGGCTACGTTTCATCTGGCTATTACAGTCTAAAGTCTATCAGAGGGGAGATACCGTTGAATGAAGATCATCTGAATCTCTAATTGTTAAGTTTTGCTACTAATGTCTGGTTGTTGAGTTTTATTGATAAAACTAAGCTGAATTTCGCAAATACTGTATGATTTATGGCTCAATTTAAACAGTACTTAATGCCAAACGCGGGCAAGATACCCGCACTACATTTGTGGTGACATATATGTAGAGACGCATAATTTCGCGTCTCTACTTGTTCTAACGTGATGTAGCTTTAGCTTCTGTGAACTGAGAATGTTTTTTTGTGGATTTCTGGGTAGAGGGGCAGCTAACAATAAGATCTTTTCCATTAGCTTAGGAGCAATGCGATCGCACAATACCGCTAAATAACTCTGCCATCCCACTAAAATTTCCGTCGATTCCCTTTCCAAACCTGCAACTAATGCCTTTGCTACCTGTTGGGGAGTCATGGGTTTAATCCATCGAAACCACTGTAAGTTACGAACCATATCAGTGTCAGTTAGAGATGGTAAGAAGGCAACAACTTGGATACGATGTGCCGCTAATTCACCCCGTAAGGCTTGGGTAAAGCCGCGAATAGCAAATTTAGTCGCTGAGTAGGTTGCCATTGTTGGAGCCGCCAATCTGCCCATCAAGCTAGAAACATTGATAATTGTCCCTTCTTGTTGAGTTACCATGCGTCGGGCAACTAAACGGGTAATGGTATACATCCCGATGAGGTTGGTGGCAATTTCTTCTTGGACATTGGCTAAACGCGATCGCAAGAATGGTACTTGATGAGCTACTCCAGCACAATTGACCAGAATGTGAATAGGTGCATAGTCGCGCCAAGTTTGAGCAATGGCAATATTTACTTCAACTGGCTTGGTAAGATCCAATGTCAACAGAATTACTTCTGTACCAAATTCTTCAATTTCCGCAGCCACTTCTGCTAACTTCTGATGGCTACGAGCTACCAAAATTAAGCGTTTTACTCCAGCTGAAGCAAATTCTAATGCGATCGCTCGCCCAATTCCACGAGATGCTCCAGTAATTAGAGCCGTTTTTCCTTGAATATTCATAAATTAAAGCCTCCTTAATTGAGGTTTCATTACCGCTCAATAGTGCCTAGATAGATACTTGTGCAGAGAAAGCACCGTTGAAACGTAATCATGTCAAGTGTGATTCATGCTCCCTGTAAAGATTGGAGAGTACTGAGAGCATAATTAGTAAAAAAGTTCCCAGGGAAACTAACTGAAACGTAAAGCAGTTAATGGCAAAAAAATCAGCAAACAGGTGAAGAGGGATGAGCAATGAAAGGCATAATTAACAGACCTCCTAGATGCAAGCATCTACGAACAACAAACCTATAAGCACAGACTAGCAACGTAATCAACTACCTGCAACATTTATTAGCAAAAAAGTCAAACTATTATATTACGACATAATATTTTCATAATTTTTCATATACGCACTTTGGTCTAAATCCCTTAAAAGGCTTCTTTATAAAAGCTTTTAAGGGATTTAATATTACCTACTTCACTAAATAAAATATGAGAAAACACCACATTGCTCTAGTAAATCTGAACTAATGTAACGAAATCTAAAAAGTCTAAATTTCCCACATTGCTAAAAAACTACTTTGTAATTACAATGTAAATATGAGTGAGTTAGCATTCGACTGGGATGATCAAAAAGCCAAGGTCAACAAGCGAAAACATGGAATTTCGTTTGTTGAAGCGCAAACTGTGTTTTATGACGAAAATGCACGCTTACGCTACGACTCCGACCACTCTCTAGACGAAGAACGATACATCCTCTTAGGTATTAGCAGTTCGCTTAACCTGTTGGTAGTGTGTCATATTTATAGAGAGCAAGATGGCATTGTTCGGATCATTTCAGCCCGTAAAGCAACTAAGCAAGAGGTTAAACAATACCGTAGTTTTTCCCTATGAAAGATGAATACGATTTCTCTGAATCAGTTCAAAATCCCTACTTTAAAAAGCTGAAAAAACAGGTGACGATTCGGCTTGAGGAGGAAGTAGTAGATTATTTTAAAACACTATCTGAAGAAGCTGGAATTCCTTATCAGACCCTCATTAACCTTTATCTGCAAGATTGTATGCGATCGCAAAAAAAGTTGTCATTAGACTGGGTAAAAACTGTCTAATTTTATAAAAATAAGTGACAGCTAAACGAATTAAGACAAGTCCAGAAGTAGGTTGGGTTGAACGATAGTGAAACCCAAATAGGATGCTAAATTAACGAAAAAATCTAGCAATATATCTGTATAGATGCTAGGAAGTTTAGCAGAAGAGATATCTGTGAATAATAACTGCTTACTTCCGTTAATCTATGTCATTCTTTGAATTTGCATCGTAATATACAAAATTCCAGCAATTAATCCTAATAACAAAGTTAGCTATTTACAAGGAATTTAAAATGGATAGAGCTAGAGCGATGTATTTAGGTGGCAAAGTAATTTATGCAGATGATCAAGATTTAACTTACTACTCTTATAACGACTTAGGCTTGCGATGTTCTGTTTGTGGTGAACCAGTTCACCTTAAGAAAGGTCTTAATAAGAAACCTCATTTTGCCCATTTTCCAAGTACTGATAGTAAGCAGGTAGAAGACTGTGAACTTAGACTATCTGTTTTCACAGATACTATATCAAAAGAACCGAATAATCTTATTGAAAATAGGGAACAAAGACTAGAAGTTTTTCAGCAATGCTTTTTTAATTTAATTAAAAGTAGTAAGTGGTCAAATGGTAGTAAAAAATTTGAATATTCTATAGTGGATGTGGTCTTGCTGGAGAAGCTGGCTGAAGAGTTCGTAAGACAAAAGTTTGTTTTTAAAGAAAGCTTTTCAACTATAGGAATACAAGAACGAATTACTTTAGAAGCAATAGATTATCTATGTATAAAGTCTAGTTTACCTTTATTAAAAAGGTTAATATTTTGTAGCTTATGTGAAATTAGTAATTCTACCAATTTTGATTGGGAATATTGGATAGAAGAGAAGAATTACTCAATTGTTTTATTTAAGTTATTAGAGAGACTTATTAATACTTCTTGGTTAGAAGCTTTACAGTCTTACTCGCCAGAAGATGCACAAAGTAACAATACAAGTTTTCGGAATAAAAAACCAATTGATGTTAAAGCTCATGCTTCTCTGGGGTTCACGGATAGCAATACAGTCCATGGTACACCGGATAGCAATGTATTCGATGGTACAAAAGTTGATGGCAGCTTTGGAACAGTAACACTCACTTCTAGTATTCAGGTAAACGATACGAATGATAACTGGTTGACCTTAACTGTTGGCTACTTAACAACCGTTAAAGCATCTAATCTCGATAAGTCACTTTTAGAGATTAATGGTCAAAAGTATAAGCGTCCATCTGAAAAGATAGCAACAATCAAACCGCTTATCACATTCGTTATTAGCAAGTCTGGGGTTATCTCTAACACCCCGCCTACTAATAATTGGAATGCAAATCTCCGCATTAGTACCGTATACGGTAACAACTACGGTAGCTTAGTATTCCCATACTTACAGAAGTTATTCGATAAGTGGGAGAATCCCTTAAGTCTCTTATTCCTGTTACTGTTTACACAAGCTACTCAGGAGGTAGACACAACCGCTCTGGATGAGGAAACAGGAACAGCTAACTTTAAACCAATTAAGTATCAGCCATTAACACTAGAACAACGGCTTACCTGCTTAGTTAACCATCACGCTATCCTATGCGAGATGAAACACAACGCAAGGGGAAAATTTTCCTTTGTGGCAAGCCAAGCAAAAAAAGTCTTAGCAAGGATGGAAGCTGATAAGAAAGCACTACTGGAGAAAAAAAGCACTGGCAGAAAGCAAGACAACTAAGTAACGCATAACACCATAACCCACTAACTGACTAGCTAGAAATAAACCTCTAGCTAGTCTCACATTATCCACCTATCACCTATTGAGAATTTAGGAAAGAGACAATGAACGTTATTGGCTTACTTTATGCGATCGCTCTTTTTGTCTTCTGTATGCGATCGCCATAGAACTTAATTAAGTACAAAGGCTTAAAATAGCTTAGGTCAGTTTTAGGTCAGTTTTTCCCCTGTAATACACAACGCTACAACCAGTAGAGTGCTGAAACAGCCTAGATAGGTCATAAAAAATGGACACAACTGGACTCGAACCAGTGACCTCTACGATGTCAACGTAGCGCTCTAACCAACTGAGCTATGCGTCCGCACGATTTCCTAATATAGCAGAGTTATTCAAAAATATACAAGCAAATAATTTATTTGAGTGCTGAATCCTAACTTTACTAAAATTGAGGATCAAAACGCAGCAAGCATACACGAAAAATTACCTGGGTTTGGTAGAATAACTGGGTTGTTCAGCTAAATGCCGTCTTTGAGTCAATCAATAGACATTACCAATATAGATTCCTTAGCGCAAGAACTCGCAACAATCCAACAAACAGGCTCTAAACGGATTGCGCTGCTGGGTTCGCGTCATGTTCCAATTACTCACCAGCATTTAATAGAGATGATGAGCTATGCCTTAGTTTTATCAGGCAATCGCATCATCACCTCTGGTGCTACAGGGACTAATTCGGCTGCTATTAGGGGTGCAATGCGGGCTGACCCCAGCCTGCTGACTGTGATTTTGCCACAAAGCTTGTCACGTCAGCCGCGAGAATCTCAAGAGCAGCTACAGCAGGTAATGCACCTGGTAGAAAACCCCGAACATGACAACTTATCTCTCGCAGAAGCTAGCGCCGTGTGCAATCAAGAGATTGTATCTAGGTGTCAGCAGCTAATTTGCTTTGCGTTTCACGACAGCCACACATTGTTACAAACCTGTAGTGATGCTGAAGAGCAACGCAAAGTAGTAACTTTGTTTTACTTTGATTAATGTATGACTATACCCGTGTCTGCAATTCTGCTCGACTGTATAGCCGCAGCAGCTTTTTTAATTTATCTGCCTTTCCTGGTCGTAGGTTATGCGCGTGCGCGTGTAGGTTATGACCAGGCAGCACCACGGGCAATGTTTGATAAATTGCCTGCATACGCTCAAAGAGCTTCGTGGGCGCACCAAAATTCGTTTGAAACGTTTATAGTGTTCGCACCAGCAGCACTGATGGCTTATATAACAGGTCAAAATTCCACAATAGCCGCAGGAGCAGCTATTGCTTTTGTTGTTGCTCGGTTATTCTATTCTGTGTTTTATATCCTGAATATACCTGTGGCGCGATCGCTCATGTTTGGCATTGGCACTCTAAGCTCTGGTACTCTAATTATCCTTAGCCTAATTAGTGCCAATAGTCCCCCAATACTTCCCTAAATAAAGTTTCATCTTTTATTTAATTAGGGAGTAAAGAACTAACCTGATTTTACCCCTCCCTCCTCCCTCCTCCCTCCTCCCTCCTCACCCTTATGGCTTCTACCTATTCATTCGACATCGTTAGTGACTTTGATCGGCAAGAATTAGTTAATGCCGTAGACCAAACCGTTCGTGAAATTAAAAGCCGTTTCGACCTCAAAGATACTAAAACCACAGTGGAATTAGGCGAAGAAGTAATCACTATTAGCACTGATAGCGAGTTTACTTTAGATGCGATTCATACAATATTACAAACTAAATCTGCCAAGCGTAACTTATCACTAAAAATATTTGATTACGGCAAGATTGAAGCTGCAAGCGGAAATCGTGTCCGCCAAGAAATCAAGCTCCGCAAAGGTCTTAGCCAAGAAATTGCCAAACAAATTACCAAATTAATGCGAGACGAATTTAAAAAAGTCCAAGGTGCAATTCAAGGAGATGCTGTCAGAGTTTCTGCTAAATCTAAAGATGATTTACAAGCAGTTATGCAACGCTTAAAAGAAGAAGATTATCCAGTGGCGCTGCAATTTAATAATTATCGTTAAGAGTAGAGACGCGAAATTTCGCGTCTCTACATTAGTTTTTAGCCTCGTTACCAGGTTAAACAAGGTAACGGATTGATAAGGTTTTAATAACTCATAAGTAGCTCCACATTAAAAAAGATAAAATGCCAATCTCCCCCTCCCCTTGATAAGGGGAGGGGTTGGGGGGTGGGGTAATGCGTTTAACTCGCGTTGACCTACTTAGCTGACGGCTATAGCTAATTACAACTGTGACATTACTTCTCTTGCTGCTGCCAAAGTGCGGTCAATATCTTCGTCAGTATGAGCAAGCGATGTAAATCCAGCCTCAAATTGAGAAGGTGCTAAGTAAACACCGCGCTCTAACATTCCCCGATGGAAGCGGCTAAACTTACTTGCATCCGACTTTTTGGCATCTTCGTAATTGTGGACTGGTCCTGCGGTAAAAAACATCCCAAACATTCCACTGATTTGACCGCCACAAGCTGCATGACCTGTTTCTTTAGCAATTTGTAGCAAACCATCAGCTAACTTTTTGGTAATTTTGTCCAAATACTCATAAGTGCCTGGTTTTTGTAATAACTCCAGAGTTTTAATGCCAGCAGTCATTGCTAAAGGATTACCAGAAAGGGTTCCAGCTTGATATACAGACCCAGCAGGGGCAATCATTGACATAATATCCCGCCGTCCGCCGTAAGCTCCTACTGGTAAACCACCACCAATTACCTTACCTAATGTAGTTAAGTCAGGGGTAACGCCAAATTTCTCTTGAGCGCCACCGTAGGCAATGCGAAAACCTGTCATCACTTCATCAAATACTAAAAGTGCGCCGTTTTCTTGAGTAATTTCGCGCAAGCCTTCAAAAAATCCCCCATCAGGACGAATGAAGCCAGAATTACCGACAACAGGCTCTAGAATTACACCAGCAATTTGATCGGGGTTTTCTGCAAATAATGCTTTGACTGCTTCAAGGTCATTATATGGAGCAGTAAGTGTGTTGACGGCAGTAGATGAGGGAACGCCAGGAGAGTCTGGTAAACCCAAGGTAGCCACCCCAGACCCAGCTTTTACTAGGAACATATCGGCGTGACCGTGATAGCAGCCTTCAAATTTGATGATTTTGTCACGACCAGTGAAGGCTCGCATCAGTCGTAACACTGACATACAAGCTTCTGTACCGGAGTTAACAAAACGTACCATTTCAATGCTGGGAACAGCATCAATGACCATCTCAGCCAAGACGTTCTCTAAAACTGAGGGCGCACCAAAGCTAGTGCCTTTTTCTAAAGCTTCGTGTAGGGCGCTGATTACTTCTGGATGGGTATGACCGCAAATAGCTGGTCCCCAACTGCCAACGTAGTCAATGTACTGGTTGCCATCTACATCCCAAATATAAGCTCCTTTAACCCGATCAAAAACAATCGGTTGCCCTCCTACAGACTTGAAGGCTCTAACTGGAGAACTTACCCCTCCTGGCATAAGCTGTTGGGCGGCGGCAAAAATTTCTTCTGACTTGGTGGTTTTCAAATTCGTTGTGCTAATCAAAAGATGTCTCCTAAGTGTTTGATGCTGAAATTTCTATCTTGGGATAGGGGTTAGCTGTGACTAAGGGCTTTAATAAGTTATCAGTTATCAGCTTTGAGAGAAAAGCTTTGTACGAGAGTGGACAAGAAATTTAACAAGGCTAAAGTTAAAACCTGATTTTTTGTAGATGACTGGTTTAAACTTGCTTGCTCGTGAGTTTTCCTGGTCTTAATTATTGTATCTAGAGGAAATAGCAATAAATTAGTTGGTGGTGTTGCAGGTTAAAATTGATTTCTTGCACTTAGCTACCGTTAATTAAATTTATGCCTGCTGCTGAACCAACTTCTTTACGCCAAGCTATTCCAGTTGACGAAATCCGTTATAACGAGCAAGGGCTAGTGCCAGCAATTGTGCAGGATTATTTAGATGGCACTGTTTTAATGATGGCTTGGATGAATCGGGAATCGCTACAGAAAACTCTGGAAACAGCCGAAACCTGGTTTTGGAGCCGTTCCCGCCAGCAGTTTTGGCACAAGGGAGAAACTTCGGGGCATATTCAGAAGGTGCGATCGCTCCGTTACGATTGTGACAGTGATGCTTTACTAATTACAGTTGAACAGGTGGGAGATATTGCTTGCCATACTGGTGAGCGTAGCTGTTTTCATCAAGTGGATGGGGAAAAAGCACCACCGCCAGCAGATACTTTATCTGATTTGTTTGCGGTAATTTGCGATCGCCGAGACAATCCTGTAGAAGGTTCTTATACTCGTCAGTTGTTTGCTGGTGGAGATAATAAGATTCTTAAAAAAATTGGCGAAGAAGCGGCTGAGGTGGTAATGGCTTGTAAAGATGATGAGAAGGATGCGATCGCAGGTGAAGTCGCTGATTTGTTTTATCACTCTTTGGTTGCTTTAGCTCACCATCACGTTGATGTCAGAGCAGTTTATCGCAAGTTACAGGATCGCCGTCGTTAAGCATTAGCAATTAGGATGGATCGAGGTAAAAATGAGCCAAAAAGTTGCCGCTAATCAGACTGCTGTTAAAAATTACCCTAATCGAGAAAACTTGGATATTAAATTACTGGTACTAGATATTGATGGGACAATTTCGGGTGAATCTAATCAAATCAAAGAACCAGTGAAACAAGCTATAAAAGCGGCTCAAGCTTCTGGTGTGCAAGTAGCGATCGCCACTGGTAGAATGTACCGCTCTGCTTTAAGATTTCATCAGGATGTTGGTTCTAGTCTGCCGTTGATAGCTTACCAAGGAGCATGGATTCAAGATCCGATTACTCAAAACGTTCACCGACATCTACCTGTTTCTATTGAAACCGCACATCAATTGTTGGATTATTTTGAACAACCGGAATTGCGATCGCTTCTTTCAGTACATTTCTATATCAACGATCAGCTATATGTTCGGGAATTAACGCGGGAAACAGTAATATATGCAGGACGTTCTAATATTGAACCAATTGCAGTAGGTGATTTGCGGACAGTTTTGACAACTGCACCTACAAAAGTTCTAGCACTCAGCGATGATATTGCTTTAATTGAAAAGTTGCTCGGAAGTTTGAGACAGCGTTATACTCCTGCTGAACTTTATCTCACCACGTCTGTAGCAACGTTTTTTGAAGCTACTAACCCGTTAGTCAATAAAGGTACAGCAGTGCGTTATTTAGCTGAGGAAATGCTAGGGTTAAATGCTGCTAACGTGATGACGATTGGTGATAACTTCAATGATTTAGAAATGTTGCAATATGCTGGTGTCGGTGTAGCGATGGGAAATGCACCCGCAGACGTACAAGCGATCGCCAATTGGGTAGCTCCTAGTGTTGAGCAAGATGGCGCAGCCGTCGCGATTAAAACTTTTATTCTTTAAATACTAATAGTTGAAAATACCATGCAAATCAGAAAGGAAACCGACGACTGGCCGTGTTTCGTCTCGGTCTCCTTACTGGTTCGCTCCTCACACAAATGAATTATATCTGAGAAGTTGAAATTTGTCACGCTATTATTAAAAATTTTTACCTAAAGATGGATGAAGACTTATAGTTCTTCTGGCGCACTGATACCGAATCTATCTCTGAGCATAAGCTCTAGGAGAGATTGAGTAACTGCAACTAAGCCTAATCTTGCTTGAGCTAGTTGGGGATGTGTCTTCACCTGTCCCAAAATTCGGCAAGTACGGTCAAAATTGAGCATTGCTTCACTTAAGCTGATAGTGAGCTTTAGTAGCCGTGAAGTTGCCTTTTGAGGTGGTATTAAATTAGCCGTGCTAAGTTCATCTAGCAAATCTAATAGCTGCTCAATTAAGTGTAAAGAAGAACAGAATTCCATCCCCCTACTGACGGGGAGGGTTGGGGTGGGGTTTCCAAAAACTTTTGCAATAAATCCACTGTTAAGCCAAGGAATCGGCTTGGGTTCAACAATATAGAATTTACATTGGTGGTTCTCGCGACTAATCTGAATCAAGCCTTCTTGATCACCTAAACGTAAAAGTGAGCAACATCGAGCATGGGTGTACTGTATTTGGAAGAAACTAAAACTGCGTTTTAGCTCTATATTTTTTGCTTCTGGTATCTTGAAATGATGAAACAGTGTTTCAGAAATTTCAAGTTGGTGTTGCAACCATACAGCAATACTTGAGTTAGTTAGGTTAAAATATATCCATCCACTATTGGATACTTCAATGAAAAAATCTAGTATTTTTGCGTTGCTATTGTAGTCAGTAGTAGTTTCTAAATAAGTAGCTAATTGAGTAGCAATTTCTACGGGGGCTAACTTGTATTGGCTGGCAAGCTTAAGTGCGATCGCACTTCCATAAATCACTTTTTCATCATTATGAATCCTTTGCAGAGGGATGTTTTCAATATTTGACTCAAAATTATAGTTAACGATTGTTTTATCTAAATTTAACTTGTTTTTATATAAATTAATTGATGATTTTAACTGATTTAACAACAACATCTTCACAGCATAAGGAGCGGCTGTCAGTAAGTTTACCTTCACTAAAGCTACATTCTAACTATAAAAATACTACGATCTGTTAACGAATTCTTACAAAGCCAGATTGATTAATTAATTCTTGTCCTTGTTCTGTTAAAAGTAAATTTGCATAAGCTTTGCCTGCTTGTTCATCAACTTGACCATTTTGTTTAACTACAACAAATAAATTTCGAGTAATTGGGTATTCTGCATTTTGAAATGCTGCAATATTAAGTTGATTACGTTTCCCAGGACAGTCAGAAAGTGGCACAAATGGCTCTTGATATGGTGGTATAAATTTACCTTCTTGGCTACCCAAAGGCAAAGGCTTAATAGTACATTGTGGTACTACCTCTGGAGCGGAAGCAAAATAAATACCACCAATATTACTGGCAACTTTGCTTAACGCTTGAGTAGTGGTAGGTACAAATATAACCTTAGAACTAAATTTCTCACCGTTGAGGATTTCTTCAACAAATAGTTCCACAGTACCACCAGCGTTAACAGGACGAGAAAATGGTTTGATCGGGATATTAGCGCCTCCTACTTGTTGCCAGTTGGTAATTTTACCAGTATAAATAGATTTAAGATTGTCTAAGGTTAAACCTGGAATATTAAGATTAGGATTAACAGCGACTGCTAAACCATCAATTGCCACTGGAATTTGCTGTAAACTAAATCCGCGTTTTTGCGCTTGTTGATACTCTTGATCTAGTAGACTTCGTGAAGATTGAGCAAAGCTAAGTCTGCCATCTAATAACATTTTGATACCAGTACCAGAACTTGCACTAGCACCGATAGGTTGGACATAGCGTAATCTAAATTCAGGTCTAGCAACTTGAATAGCTGAATCTACAGCAAGTCTAATTGGAGCCCAAGAAGTACTGCCGCCATAGTTAAATAATCCAGAAGGAACATTACTTAATTGAGCAAAAGTATCTTCAGTTTTAGCTGGGGGTTGATTAGCTGATGGTTTGCTATTATTTCCTCCTTTGAGGATTTGATCAACGTTAAATCGTGAGTTACGAGTAAACCACCAAAAGCCACCGCCAAGCAATCCTAATGTGATGATTAAGGCTAAGAGAAGAATTGGAGTTTCGTTTTTTTGGGACATGAATTGTGCAAGGCAGTAATTTATGTTATGGAACTGGTACAAAATCGTAGCCAGTTCCAGAGCGATTTCCTGGTACAATTTTTACTAATTGGACTGAAGAATTGCGATCGCCTGACGCTAAAAAACCTATACTGCCAGAAGCGCCTGTAGGCGAAAAATCCGGTGAAGATAGTGCTTGTTGAATTCCGGTGCGCGTAGGATTACGCTCAATAGCTTTAATTAATGCTTCTGTAGCATCATAAGCTAACGCTGTACGCCAGTTAACTGTAGCACCATCCCATAAACTTCTAGAGGTACGAGCAAAAACTGAATTTGGTTGAGCATCAATGTGCCAAGGAACTGCTACTACCATACCAACAGCCGATTCTCCCCCAACTTCTAGCGTTTTAGGCGTATAAGCATCATCTCCTGCTAACAAAGCTAATTGTTTACGGTTAATTTGAACTACCTGCAAAGCTTTATCTAGGGTATCTGTATTAGATGCTAACATTAATACTTTTACTTGCTGTTTAGTAGCTTGCTCAATACTTTTAGCAGCACTAAAGTTAGGTTGAGATAAATCAAACTCGCTCTTTACTTGTCCGCCACTTAAGGAAACAGCAGTAACAAATTCCGACTTAAGAGATTGACTATAAGAGCTTTTAGAGTTAAAAAAAACTGCAACATTTTGTTGCTTTAATTTGGTAACCATATAATTAGCCAAAGCTCTAGCAGCAACGTAATCACTAGGTACAGTCCTAAAAATATAGCTGCCAAAGCTAGAAAGTTTAACTGAAGTACTCGTAGGTGAAATTGCTACGAGTTGTCCTGATTGAAATACGCTACCAGCAGCTAAGGTAACATCACTAGCATAAGCGCCAACTACACCTAAAACTTCTGAGTTTTGTACTAAGGTAGTGGCGATTTTTTTCGCAATTTCGGGATTATTTTCGTCGTTAGCGATCGCAACTTTTAAAGAAACTCCCTTAACTCCTCCAGAGGAATTAATTTCATTTTGTGCTTGAGCAACACCCCTCAACATTTCTAATGAACTATTAACATCACTTCCAATAGGTACTAATACAGCAATTGTATAGCTTTTTTTATTTTCAATCCGCGCATTATTGAGAAAAATTAGTGCTTCTGGATCATTACGATTTACTTTTATAGCTGCTTGAAAATTTGCGATTGCTGACTGGTAATTTTTAGATGCGATCGCCTCTACTCCCGCTTGTTTGGGTGGTGAACTTATCCCTGAAATTAATATTTTATCTCCTAAACTTATCCGATCTTCTACTGATTTATCTTTGTTTGGTTCAGATATAGAAGAATCAGTTTTAAATAAGTTCCCTAATTTAATCCCTGAGTTGTTAGTCAACCACCAAAATCCAGCACTTACCGCAGCTAACGTAATTATTAAAGATAAGACAAGAACGGTAGTTTCTTTTTTTTGAGACATGGCATCGTCCAGAGAGAAAGTTAGAGGATTTTAGCAAGCAATTGATAAATTAAACGAAAAATTACAGTTATTGCAACAACAGCCGCAGCAGCCAAAATAGGTATTAACAAGAGTAAGTTAATCGCTACTAGGCTTCTTAATAAAAACCACACAACGCCCATTGTGATTGCTGCAATAATTAACAAATCAACTTTTTCAATAATTCGACGAAATTGGGCAAAAATTAGACCGCCCATAATCATTCCCCAGATACCGAAGCTGATAGCTGGCGATGGAAACCACTTAAGCAGAGCAATTAATAACAAACTTCCTTCAAATCCTGTAAAAGCTGCGCCTCCAAGTAACTGCCAAATAGAAAATTTTGCTGGAGATGGCGATTGTATATTAGATGTTGCAGAGGTTGAGGCTATTGTTGGCGATGTTACTGAGGGCTGAGGAGTTGAAGGTTTAGGAGTTTGAACAACTGGCGACGGAGGTTGTATAGATGATGGTGTTGTAACTAAATTAATAACATCTATTACCTCTTGAGCAGATTGGAAGCGTTGATTGGGTGCTGCTAAGAGCATCCGATCTAAAACTTCTGCAAAGTGAGCATCAACTTGAACATAATTTCTCCAGTTCCACTGATTGTTATAAGCATCAAATAGTTCTGTTGGTTGTTTACCAGTTAGTAATTGAATACAAGTAACTGCTAAAGCATATAAATCAGTAGAAGGATAAACTTGACCTCCAGCCATTTGTTCTGGTGGTGCAAACCCCATTGTATAAATACCCGTCGATTTACTTGTTGTTGTTCCGACTGCTGCTTTTTTAACTGCTCCAAAATCTAATAAATAAATTACCCCCCTTCTATCGCGCATAATGTTGGAAGGCTTAATATCTCGGTGAATAGAACCGTTTTCATGGACAAACTTTAGCACTGGGAGGATTTCACGTAGTAGCGTTATTACCTCTGTTTGTGAAAAATTACCTTTTTGAGCTAGTTCTTCTTCTAGGTTGTGTCCATCAATAAATTCTTGTACTAAGTAAAAGAACTTGGTTTGTTTACTCGCTTCGATATTAGGGACAGTAATTTCAAAAAAGGCATATAAATCTGGAATTTGAGGGTGAGTTCCAAGTTGTTCTAAAACTTCTCCCTCTCGTTCAAACAAATTTTGGGCTATCTGTAATTGTTGTGTAGTTAAGTTTCCCGCAGGCTGAAACTGTTTTACCACACAAAGCCTAATTTTAGGGGTATAGCGATCGCGTGCTAAAAATGCTGCACCAAATCCTCCTCTTCCTAATAACTTGATCGGTAGATATCGACCTACTAAAATCAGTGGCATTCCACAAGCAGTACAGTATTTTTGTTGTACTGTCTTGAGAATGGAATTGTCATCTAAATCCCCAAAAGAGTTTTGAGGTCGATGGCAGCTACTACGGGTGCAAATAATTTCCATCAGTAGTTATTGATAATTGAAATTTTTTTATCCTTCAATTATTTTATTGAGTCGTTAGTTTTGAGTTATAAATCAAATCAGTTTTAATTTTTAACTCGTAACTCTGGGTTAACTCAATTCCTAGTTTTTAACACTTATCACTTTGATTAACTACTGGCTGAGTTAGGAGTAGCTGCTTTTAAAATTTCTGGTTCGATTGATGGCGAATCCAGATAATGTTTCCATCCTTGAAGAGCAAATCTAGGCAAGATTTCATTTGTAAAAGCTTCTGCTGCTTTAGAACGATAACGATTAGGATTAAAGATCACTGACAACATTCGCTTCACTACAATATCTTCAATTTGAGCGCGATGTAGAACACCCATTTGCAATTCTTTTTCTATAGCAGAAAGAGATACAAACGCCGCCCCAAGCCCTGCTTGTACTGCATTTTTGATCGCCTCAATTGAGTTAAGTTCCATTTCAATTTTCAAACGCTTAGTATCAATGTCAGAACGTGATAGCACTTGGTCAATTACTTTGCGGATTGTCGATTGAGAATCTAAAGCGATAAATTGCAGTTTATAAAGATCTTCTTTTTGGATGTTGTTGTTTTTAGCAAGCGGATGAAAGCTTGGCAAAATCAATGCTAGTTCGTCTTCTGCATAGGGAACCATTTGTAATGCCTCATGCAATTCTGCTGGAACTTCGCCACCAATAATTGCTAAGTCAACTTGACCATTAGCTACACTCCAGGCAGTACGGCGGGTTGAGTGGACGTGCAACTGTACTGCGACATCGGGATATTGTTGCCGAAACATTCCAATCATCCGAGGTAGCAGATAAGTCCCCGTTGTTTGAGAAGCGCCGACAATTAATGTGCCACCTTGGAGGTTTTGTAAATCCTCAATAGCACGGCAGGTTTCTTGACAAAGGCTAAGAATTTTTTCTCCATAGCTAAGGAGTAGATGACCTGCTTCTGTAAGTTGAGCGCGTCGTCCCCCACGATCAAACAACGGCACATCTAACTGGCGCTCTAAGTTTTGCACCTGTAAGCTAACAGCAGGTTGGGAGACATAGAGGCTATCGGCAGCGCGTTTAAAACTTCCCTCCGCAGCGATCGCTTTGAGAATACGCAACTGATCTAAAGTAAAAGGAACATCTGACATACGAGCTTTACCTGAAACGGAAAAGAGCGACTGAGGCAACCAAGCATGATGAGATCAGCTTTAATCCAAGCAATTTATCGCCTATCAGTGTTGTGAAGCCTCTAATGAAATCGACAGTAACATAACACTGGTCATCTTTAGGGAGGAGGGAGGAGGGAGGAGAGGGGAGAGAGGAGAGAGGACGGAAGAAAAGCAAGGGGGTAGTAAAGGGTTAATTAACGGAAAACCTTAATGCTTAATAACTGATAATTGATAATTGATAATTGCTAATTGCTAATTGATAATATTTATGAAGTTTTTCGAGTGGCTTACTCCTAGCCATTTAACAATGCTGGGGTTGTTGGTGGGTTTTGCGATCGCTCATAGTGGTTTAGCAGCAGTACGCCCTTGGGGGGAGGAAAAAATTGGTGCTAGGCTGTATAGAGTCTTGTTTGCCTTAGTTAGCCTACCTTTGGCTACTGTACTCATTATTTATTTTTTTAACCACCGTTACGATGGTTTGCAACTATGGCAAGTGCAGGGTGTTGTAGGTGTGCGATCGCTTGTCTGGGTACTATCAGCGATTTCCTTTATATTTCTTTACCCAGCGACGTTTAATTTACTAGAAGTAGCCGCGATCCAAAAGCCACAAGTCCACCTCTTTGAAACTGGCATAATTAGAATCTCCAGACATCCGCAAATGGTGGGACAAGTAATTTGGTGTATCGCTCACACCCTTTGGGTTGGCACTACATTCACTCTACTTACTTCGATGGGGCTAGTATTACACCACTTATTTGCAGTATGGCATGGCGATCGCCGTCTTCTAGCTCGTTACGGTGAAGCCTTTGAAACTGTCAAAGCACGCACATCGGTAATTCCTTTTCTAGCAGTTATCCAAGGGCGGCAAACATTGAAGTGGCAGGAGTTTCTTCGCCCTGCTTACCTGGGAGTAACAGCTTTTGTCTTACTGTTTTGGTGGGCGCATCCCCTCTTGCTACAAGCGACAGCTAATGTTAATTGGTAGCGAAAGATTAAGTTTGATCACCTGAACCCAATTTGGATGTAGCATGATCCCAAGTAAATAGTAAAAACTCATAAAATCTTGAGGGGTCATGGTACTGTCTGTTAACGAGCGGACTTTTAAACAAGAAGTTTTAGAATCCTCCACCCCAGTACTGGTTCATTTTTGGGCTCCCTGGTGTGGTTTATGCCGCCTAATCAGCCCGATATTAATCAGGTTTCAGGCGGAATCAGGACAAAACGTTAAATTAGTTAGCATCAACGCCGACGAGAGTTTAAAACTAGCAAATACATATCGCCTAACCACCTTACCAACTCTAATTTTATTTGAGCATGGTCAGGTAGTTCATCGCCTTGAAGGTTTTCATGGGCGAGATGATTTACAAAAAGCGATCAAAAAAATGATGCTAAGTACCCTGGTAACTACCGTTTAAAGGTGATGGTTAAGCTTTTAGCTTTTCCTCAATCCTTAATTTAATTAAAATTAGGCTAACCGATAGATAAAAAGAAATTTCTCTCTATCGGTAGTTTTATTTTTATGACATACACCAACAGGCATAAAACTAAGACTCACGCCTCAAGTAAGTAAAAAAGCTATTTGCCAAAAAAGCCGGAAAATTGAGAAATAACCTCAAAATCCTGTAACCCTCAGAGTTAAAATTTTCTAAAATCCTTAGATCTGCTGACATTTACTTCCTAAATTCTGTTTAATAGGAGTTTTTTTTGTGATTCCTAAATTTAGGTATAAGTACTTTTCAGTGATGTATGTGTAACAATGTGAACGGTATTGGCAAAATAGTAAAGAAATATAAAGTATACGTTTGTGATGGAACTGATCTATCAGTACGCCTGGTTGATTGCAGCATTGCCACTAGCTGGGGCTATGCTTGTAGGCTTGGGGCTAATATCATTCAACAAAGCAACTAACAATTTACGACAGTTAAACGCTGTTTTAATAGTGTCCCTAATGGGGGCAGCAACAGCCTTATCTTTTGGGTTGCTTTGGAGTCAAATTCAGGGACATCCGTCCTATACCTATTCTCTCGAATGGGCGGCAGCAGGAAATTTTCACCTGACAATGGGCTACACGATTGATCATTTAACAGCAGTAATGTTGGTGATTGTCACCACTGTTGCTTTGCTGGTAATGATCTACACCGATGGCTACATGGCTCACGACCCAGGTTATGTACGCTTTTATGCCTATTTGAGTTTATTTAGCTCATCAATGTTAGGTTTGGTAATCAGCCCAAACTTAGTACAGGTGTATATTTTTTGGGAACTCGTCGGTATGTGTTCATACTTACTGATTGGGTTCTGGTATGACCGCAAAGCAGCCGCAGATGCCTGTCAGAAAGCTTTTGTTACTAACCGCGTTGGTGACTTTGGTTTGCTATTAGGGATATTAGGGCTGTATTGGGCGACTGGCAGCTTTGAATTTGATGTTATGGGGGCGCACCTGCAAGCTTTTGTAGAAGCAGGTTACATCAGCAGCTTTTTAGCTGCTTTGTTTGCCATTTTAGTATTCATGGGACCTGTAGCTAAATCGGCTCAAGTTCCCCTGCACGTTTGGCTACCAGACGCGATGGAAGGTCCTACACCGATTTCTGCGTTAATTCACGCCGCCACAATGGTAGCAGCAGGTGTTTTCCTAATTGCCAGGATGTATCCTGTGTTTGACGGAATTCCATCAGTGATGAATGTCATCGCTTGGACTGGTGCTGTTACGGCATTTGTTGGTGCTACAACTGCTATTACTCAAAACGACATTAAGAAAGGCTTGGCTTATTCCACCATGTCTCAGCTAGGCTACATGGTGATGGCGATGGGTATTGGTGCTTACAGTGCTGGATTGTTCCACCTAATGACTCACGCCTACTTTAAGGCGATGTTGTTTTTAGGTTCTGGTTCTGTGATTCACGGCATGGAAGGTGTTGTGGGTCATGATCCCGCACTAGCACAAGATATGCGGATGATGGGTGGTTTGCGGAAGTATATGCCAATGACCGCCTTAACATTTTTGGTGGGTACGCTGGCGATTTCTGGTATTCCTCCGTTTGCAGGTTTTTGGTCAAAAGATGAAATCCTGGGTTCTGCTTATGCAGCTAACCCTGTTTTATGGGGTATTGGTTGGTTAACTGCTGGAATCACTGCTTTTTATATGTTCAGAATGTATTTCAGAACATTTGAAGGCAAGTTTCGCGGGAATGATTCAGAAATCCGCCAACAGCTTTTAGCTGCTGCGGGTAATGCTCAACCCGCCTTTGGGCCTGGTGCGATGGATACTAGAGAGTTGAAAGCACTAGACAACGAAAGTCACGATTCCCATGCTGGTCATAGTGATCATCCCCATGAGTCTCCGTGGACAATGACGCTGCCACTGGTGATTTTGGCTGTGCCTTCAGCACTGATTGGTTTGCTGGGAACACCTTTCAATAACTACTTTGAGGAATTTATTCATCCTCCAACAGAAGCTGTTACTGAAGTTTTGGGACACGCGGCTGAGTTTGATTGGACAGAATTTATAATTCTGGCAGGTGCTTCAGTAGGAGTTTCCTTGATTGGGATTACTTTGGCTTCACTGATGTACATGGGCAGGAAAATTGATCCTAGTGCGATCGCAGCTAAGATTCCTTTCTTCTACAACCTGTCTCTTAACAAGTGGTACTTTGACGAAGTTTACAACCGCCTGTTCATTCAAGGCAGTCGTAGATTAGCTAGACAAGTGATGGAAGTAGATTTCCGAGTTGTTGATGGCGCAGTTAACCTCACAGGGTTAGTCACTTTGTTAAGCGGTGAAGGTCTGAAATATTTCGAGACAGGTCGCGCTCAATTCTATGCCCTGATTGTGTTTGGTGCAGTTCTCGCCTTTGTAATTGTCTTTGGCTTAACTTAGATCATCATTATTGGGGAGAATTTTTCCCTACCTTGACAGTAGCTTTGAGGGCAGGGGTTGACCCTGCCTTTTGCATTAATTAATCTCAGATAAATTTCCCTCTTAAGAAATTTATTACTGAAAAGAGTAGGGACAAGGCATTACCTGCCTGTATACTCGCATTCAAAACTCAAACTGATTTAAGTTCCAATTGTTCTGAATTCACCATGAATACAGCTAATTTTCCTTGGCTGACTTTTATAATTTTGTTTCCAATAGCCGCGTCGCTATTGCTTCCAGTCATACCAGATAAAGACGGCAAGACTGTACGCTGGTATGCCTTAATCGTCGGACTGATCGACTTTGCTATCATTGTTTACACTTTCTATACCCAGTTCGACTTTGCTAACCCTAATTTGCAGCTTGTAGAAAGCTACCCCTGGGTTCCTCAGCTAGATTTGAATTGGTCAGTGGGTGTTGATGGCTTATCAATGCCGTTGGTAATTCTTACTGGCTTTATTACTACGCTGGCAATGTTAGCAGCTTGGCCTGTAACTCTTAAGCCAAAGCTGTTTTATTTTTTGATGCTGGCAATGTACGGCGGTCAAGTTGCTGTATTTGCAGTACAGGATATGCTGCTGTTTTTCCTTGTTTGGGAACTAGAATTAATTCCGGTTTACCTACTACTCTCAATCTGGGGCGGTAAGAAGCGGCTATATGCAGCTACTAAGTTTATTTTGTACACCGCAGGTGGTTCGCTGTTTATTCTAGTTGCTGCCTTAGCAATGGCGTTTTACGGCGATACAGTCACCTTTGATATGAGAGCGATCGCAGCTAAGAATTATGCCGTCAATTTCCAACTTTGGATGTATGGTGCATTACTAATTGCTTACGCTGTCAAACTGCCTATCTTCCCCCTACACACTTGGCTACCAGATGCCCATGGTGAAGCCACCGCGCCCGTGCATATGTTACTGGCAGGAATTTTGCTCAAAATGGGTGGTTACGCCTTAATTCGCATGAACGCTGGGATGCTTCCCGATGCTCATGCCTTGTTTGCCCCAGTATTAGTAATTCTTGGCGTTACTAATATCATCTACGCTGCCCTAACTTCCTTTGCTCAACGAAACCTAAAGCGCAAAATTGCTTACTCTTCCATTTCCCACATGGGGTTTGTAATTATCGGTTTTGCTTCGTTTACCGATTTAGGGTTAAGCGGTGCAGTATTACAAATGGTTTCTCACGGATTAATTGGGGCAAGTTTGTTCTTTTTAGTCGGCGCTACTTATGACCGCACCCACACCCTGATGCTAGATGAAATGGGCGGAGTCGGTCAGAAAATGCGGAAGATGTTTTCCATGTGGACAGTTTGTGCTATGGCATCTTTAGCACTTCCAGGAATGAGCGGTTTCGTAGCAGAATTGATGGTATTTGTAGGTTTTGCTACCAGCGATGCTTATAACCCTACGTTTAAAGTAATCGTTGTTTTCCTAGCTGCTGTCGGAGTAATTTTGACTCCTATTTACCTGCTGTCAATGCTGCGGGAAATTTTCTATGGCCCAGAAAACAAAGAGTTAGTTGAACACGAAGCTTTAATAGATGCCGAACCAAGAGAGATATTTATTATCGCTTGTCTGTTGATCCCCATTATTGGGGTTGGTTTATATCCCAAGCTACTAACTCAGATTTATGATTCCACAACCTTGAAAATGACAGAAAGATTGCGGGCATCAGTACCAAGTTTGGTACAGAAACAACAACCGACATCTGCACCACCTTTAGCAATGTCTATGCAAGCACCAAAAATAGGCGATCGCTAATTTTAAGTTTTCAGCCTTCAGCCGTTAGCTATCAGCTTTTTAATTACTCCTCAATATTGAGGAGTATTTTTTTAGCAATTGTCCTTATAGTATTAATAAACCACTTCAGACACAGAGAACTTTTTTTCAAATTATTTGGAACTATTTTAGTGTTATATAGAGGAATATAGTTGTTTAGACTAAGCTATCAGCTATGGATTTTACTCAGGCAACCAATCAAAATTAACAGTATCTTCAATTGTAAATGGTACTTCCTTTGGAAAAATATTAATAAATAATCCCGTTTCAGAAGCAGCATCACGACGAGCAACTGTGTAGCATTTCTCAAAAATATCTGTTAAATAAGACTGAAGAGATGGGCTATCTTCTAAAACAAAATTAATTTGACGGCGCTGTTCATTAATAGTACATAACCAGCTATTAGAGCGGTGACTTGGTTGATATTGGTATTTTAGCAGGTGCAGCAATAACACAGCCAAGCGACTTTTAAGAGCGTTTTTCTCCGACCTTCCAAAGTTTTCTAGTTCCTCTAGTAAATTTTCCCAATCAAGCGCGTCAAAATTACCAGACCGAATTTGATTTGCTAGAGTCTCCAGCCATAAGTAATAATCCTGCTCATAAAGATTTTTTCCCTTAATAGATATATTTTCTAAGTCGGTACTCATGGCGAAAGCCCTCGCTACTAACTTACTTC
The DNA here is from genome assembly GCF_000317495.1 of Crinalium epipsammum PCC 9333. Classification (GTDB taxonomy): domain Bacteria; phylum Cyanobacteriota; class Cyanobacteriia; order Cyanobacteriales; family PCC-9333; genus Crinalium; species Crinalium epipsammum. Next base: position 2,370,605 of record NC_019753.1, on the reverse strand, counting down.
TGTAACAATCTAACCTAAGTTAGTTCTTACTAATTTAACACTTCTAAATAATCTACTTACTTAATAACTGCTTGTTGAGACAGTCGCCAAATTCTAATTATGTTCTCACTACTACTAGCAAGCATCTTCCCATCACGACTAACAAACACTGACTCAACCACACTATTTTTACCTGGCAAAGTTAAAAGTAATTTGCCAGTACGCCAATCCCAAAACTTAATTTTGCCATCAAAATCTCCACATATTAAAGTTTTTCCATCTGGAGTTAATACGAGCGAAGTAACTGAACTTGTATTTTCTTCAAAATCCCGCAACAGTTTACCTGTAGCTAAATCCCACAATTTAATTGTGTTAATTGAATTAGTTTTATGAACAAGTTGCCCAAAACCTCCACTAATAAGCGTCTTATTATCGGGAGTAATTCCTAATGAAGCAACTACAGGTTGATGTTTTAGAGTATGAAGCAGTTTGCCAGTAGATAGATTCCATATCTTAATATGCTCATTTGCAGAGCTACCATTACCACTAACAAGAAATTTTCCATTAGAACTGATGGCGAGACTACTAATATAGTCTGCATGACCCCTTAAAGTATAAAGCAGTTTTCCAGAAGATAAGTTCCAAACTTTAATAGTACGGTCATCACTGCCACTAACTAATGTTCTTCCATCAAGACTGATAGCAACTGCCTCAACTCCTTGTGAATGTCCTTTTAAAACACTAATCAATTCTCCAGTGCGTAAACTCCAAACTTTAATTGTGCTATCAATATCTCCACTAGCAACGATTTGTCCGTCAGGGCTTACAACAAGAGATGTGATTCCTTCTGAACTAGCAGAAATAGTATTAAGTACTTTACCAGTACTCAAATTCCAAACTTTAATTGTTCCATCCCTACTACCACTAATCAGCTTCTTTCCATCAGGACTAATAGCCAGTTCTGAAACTCTATCCTTATGAGCATTCAGTGTGTAAATTAATTGAGCCTTTGATTTAGATTGACTGATTAAATTATTAGGTTGAGAACTAGAAGGATTGGATAGTAGCCCAGGAATTACAGCGATAATAGCAACTGTTATTAAGGCTTTCCAAGGAAATTTTTTCATAAATAAACGTCTCTAGTTCCTAATTTGAAAATAATTTTTCACAATTTGTAAAATTCTTTCGGCTGCATGACCATCTCCAAACGGATTAATAGCTGTTGCCATTTCTTGATATGCAGATATATCACTCAATAGCTTACTTGCCTCAGTTAAAATCTGATTTGGATTTGTGCCTACTAACTTAGCTGTCCCTGCTGCAACTGCTTCTGGTCTTTCCGTAGTTTCACGCAATACTAAAACTGGTTTACCTAAACTTGGCGCTTCCTCCTGTACGCCCCCTGAATCTGTTAACAATAAATAACACCTTTGAATTGCTCCCACTAATTCCGCATAATCCAAAGGTTCTGTTAAAAAAACTCTGGGGTGCTTACCTAAAGCTGCTTGTAGTGGTTCCCTAACTGTTGGATTACGATGTAGAGGCAGCAATAAAGCAGTATCAGGAAATTTATCTAAAATTAAGTTAAATCCCTCTGCAATATCCTTTAGCGGTTCGCCCCAATTTTCTCGCCGATGCACAGTAGCTAGAATTACTCGATACTCGTCCCAATTTAAGCCAGGTATTTTACATTCAGGTTGGCGTTTCGCAACTGATAGCAAAGCATCAATAACTGTATTACCAGTTTGATGAACTTCACCAGTAACCCCTGAACTTTTGAGATGTTCTACTGCTAGGGATGTCGGCGCAAAGTTTAGCTGACTTAACTGAGAGATTAAGCGACGATTAGCTTCTTCTGGATAAGGATTAAATAAATTATCTGTGCGTAAACCAGCTTCCACATGACCAACTGGTATTTTTTGGTAAAAAGCTGCCAATGATGCCGCAAAAGCAGTGGTTGTATCACCCTGCACTATTACTAACTGAGGTTGTAACTGCTTAAATACATTTTCTAACCCCTGCAAACTCCGACAGGTAATATCTGTCAGGGTTTGCTGATGTTGCATAATTTCTAAATCTTGGTTAGCACTCAGCCCAAATAGCTGCATCACCTGCTCTACCATTTCTCGATGCTGACCCGTTAAAATCACTTGGGTATCAAAATCACCGGATTGCTGGAACTGTTCAATGACTGGTGCTAGTTTAATAGCTTCAGGGCGGGTTCCCAGTGTAATACAAACTTGGATTGGAATTGCTGTCATGGTTAAGCTGTTATTTAAAATTCCGCCTAAGAATGGTTTTTATTCTTAGTTCAATCAGCCAACTTAACATGAAGCTTAACCAACTTAACTATTTTTACTCGTTTTGGCGGTCATTTGGTCATTAATAATTATTTAAAACTTATATATACACATGAAAAAACCCGGCTTTTACCGGGCAGCGAGCCTTTTACAGAATAAATTGTATTTAGCTGCTCGTAGAAAAGCCGATTACAACTTGGGATCGCACGTTAGAGGACAAGCTGCATATACTGAAGTATTAAGTGCATCAGCTTCACCATTTAGCCAGTTTAACCAACGAACTTGATGAGGATGAATACCTTTTGCAGTTAATACGGCTGCACCTACGACAACTGCTAAAACATTTACTCCAATTAAAACGCCAGCTACCAGTAAAACTGCACTAACTGGTAAAATGGATTGCAGTGCGATCGCTAATAGAGCGCCAACAGTCACCATTAACACCACTAACGGAAAACCAACTACCAGCAAGCAAACTGCTAGTGTAAAAGTCCAAATTAAAAAACTTTTGATCATTGATAAGGAGTACAATTTTCCTAAACTAGAGTTTTGAGTTAATTCCATGAGCTTTCCTCCAAAGTAAAAAATTATTTCAAAATTCTGAAACCGCAATTGCTCGATCCCCGCGAATCGAGTAGTTGAAAATCAGTATAAGTAATATCTCTAGTGAAAATGAGCTTCTCTTAAACAAAATTTACACTTATTTGCGGGTATTTATGGATCTTCAATTTTCCCAAATGGTGTAATACAAATAATCATTTTACGCTTCATCTTCCTAAAGACAGACTTCATTAAAAGTTCTGCAACTTTTGCTATAACTTATTTTTCCTTCAGAGGCTATTTCTAGGCTCACACATTCCAATATCAAATAAGCTTAAAAATATTTGCTTAACATTTCTTATTATTTTCTCATAATTCTCTAAAGCTATTGGTTTGTGAACAATCAATTAAAAGATACCTGCTTTCAAAGCCTCTAATCACTTAAGCTGATTTTCAGAAGAAATTAATCATCGCCCCAGCAATTGATAATGAGTTTCCAGTTTTGGGAACAATACAATAGATAAAAAGTTGTCAAATCACATTGCTCTACCACTGGTAGCGATTTATGCCAGAACCACAGCGTCCGCCCCTCTCACCACCACCACCACCACCACGAGTTCCACCTGCACCACCACCACGACCTGGTTTTGTTGGTGATATACCTGCTGCTGCTGGTAACAGAATGCCGCCTCCAGGTATGCAAATTCCCTCTACCCCCCGACCTGGTGCTGTAGCATCGCCTCCTCCAGCAAGTGCGACAGCACAAAGAGCAAGTGCGCCTCCAGTAGCAACTCCTGCTGCCGCAGCACAGAAACAAAGCAGGGGCTTAGGACCATCCCCTGGACATCCCACATTAGAACACCTCATCAGAGAAGCTAATGAAAAAGGATTTTCTGACCTCCACCTGGGCGTAGGAGAAATTCCTCGCTTTCGCAATCGTGGGGAAATTGAAACAACTGAGTATCCTGAGACGGATAATCAGACATTTATGAGTTGGTTACATGAAGTACTGACTGATGAAGAAATTAGTCGTTTCCAAGAAACCTTAGATTTTGACGGTGCTACACAGTACGACTTTGCCCGTGTACGGATAAATCTCTTAGAGTCCCTCAACGGTCCAGCAATGGTGTTGCGGTTAATTCCATTGAAAATTTTGACAATGGAGCAATTGCGCTTGCCACCTGTTTTCAGGGATATCTGTCATTATCATAAAGGCTTGATATTAGTTACAGGACCAACAGGTTCAGGTAAGTCTACTACGATGGCAGCGATGGTGGACTACATCAATAAAGAGATGCCTAAGCACATCATCACCATTGAAGACCCAATTGAATTTATTCACAAAAGCCGCAAATCTCTAATTAGGCATAGAGAAGTGGGTATGCACACTTTGAAGTTTGACAATGCCCTAAAAGCTGCCTTGCGGGAAGACCCAGATTTGATCCTAGTGGGGGAAATGCGGGATAAGGAGACAGTAAATACTGCGCTCAAAGCCGCCCAAACTGGTCACTTGGTTATGGGAACCCTACACACAAACAGCGCGGTGAAAACAATTGAGCGTATTCTCAACTTGTATTCAGCAGAAGAGCAGAGTGCTATGCGAGTTGCTATAGCTGAATCACTTGTAGGAGTGATTGCCCAAGGTTTGTGTCGTACAACTGATGGAAAGCGTGCTGCTTTCCACGATGTTCTAATTAATACTGAAACTGTGAAGGATTACATTAGGGATGGCAAAAATGACGAAATATCAACAATTATGGCTGATAACGAATTTGATGGCATGATTACCATGAATAAGTCTCTATTTAACTTGTATCAAGAAGGACGAATTACAGAAGAAGTAGCATTAGAAATGTCGCCTACCCAGAATGAAATGGCAATGATGTTGCGTGGTCGGGTTTAATGTGTAAGGGACTAGAGGCTAGAGTTAACAAGCTAGCTAATTGATGTTTCTAGTCCCTAGTTGATATAACCATGCCTTGAATCAAAATAATTTAGTGATCTGGGAAACTTATGGCGCTCAGTTTCCTAAATGGAATGATCACGACTTAATTGTGGATTATGAGAAAAATCAGCGATCGCCTATTTCACAAACAAAAGTTTGTAGTGATTCAGGAGTTATTTTGACTCAATCTCTGCCAGTTACGACCTCTGGCTATATCTTCCGGTTGTTCGTTTCTGGTCATAATCTGGATACAGAACGTACACTTCAGATTTTGCATCGTTTATTAGAGCAATCTCTTGGTCATCCTTATACGTTAAAAGTAATTGATATTTTTAAACATCCAGAGCAAGCAGAAGCAAATTCTATTTCCGCTACACCAACATTGATCCGTATTTCTCCACAACCTATCAAACGGATTGTTGGCGAATTGGATGATGTAGAAAGAGTTTTAAAATTACTGGTTGCTGTAGATGTTTAATACATGAGTGATAAGCAAAAAAAAATGAGAACGCCATAGTCGTTCCCATAAAACTTGATATTTACATTTGAAGAATCTCAGGCTTAACGCGGTGGCGTTATAGCTAGAAAATTTTCGACAGTTGAGAAAACTTTTTTCAAACTAGCTCAACTAAGGCTTTGTTAATTCTTGCGAAGCATCATTAGCAGAATTATCCAAAACTTCTACAGTTTCAGAGGAATCAGAAGTATCTACTGGAGATGTAGCAGTTTCCGACGGCTGACTTAAACTGTTAGGGTTCTCTGAATTTGGCGCTTGAATAATCCGAAATTTTTGTCTAGAAGTAGGTTTTAGTGCCGTTGGTTCTAGATTATTGTTAACTCGCTCCTCACCAGTTGTTTCCGACTCTAAATCTGCTGCTGGCGCTCGCCCTGTAGCTTGCGGTAATTCAGAGGTTGAATTTCCTTCTGGTGTAGATATTGGAGTCTCTACTATCTCAGGCAGAGTAGAAGGTTGGTTAGGACTTACGGCTGGTCTACGGAATCGACCCAGTATGTTTTCATATTTGCTTTTTTCTGGCTTTTTCGCTTCTGTCGGAGTTACTTGGTAAGCAGGTAAATCTTCAACAAGAGGTTCTACTTTAGGTGTTGCTTCCACAGAAGGTGTTTCCTCAGCCCTAGAACTGGGTGTAGAAGTTGCAGTTTCTGCTGGAGGTTCTACCAATTCAGGAGCGGTTGTTGGGATTATTTCTGGTAGGGTAGGCGATGGGCTAGTTTTAGTAGCTGGACGCTGAAAGCGATTAAAAAAGCCACCAGATTTGGGTTTTTCTACTGGTAATGGTTCTGTTTGATCTGTTGTGATTGTCTGTTGTGCTTCTGATGGTTTTACTGGTGTTGGCTCAACAGTTGGACTAGGAGTAGATTCTGGTAGCGGCGTGGTAGAAACCGAAGGTGTTGGCGTTGGCGACTGGGTTGGAGTTACAGTTGGCGTTGGACTTACTACTGGTGGCTTGAAACTATATTTAGGATCTACAATTCCACGCGCGTGAACTGCTGATAATTCGCCTCGCACCAGTTTGGATAAAGTATCTTTGCCTTTAGGTTCGTAAGTTATTACTCTAACTGTGTCGTTAAACACATTTTTTACTGGGTTTCCTAGTTCATCAATAAACTCCAAACGTACCCAATTCTTACCTGACTTAAAACCTTTGAGATAAACAGGTTGCCATTTGTCTAAAACAAAGCTTTGACCATTAACCGTGACCCTAATTCGCCAGTCAGCAATTTCGTCTTGGGAATTTTCTTGGGCAACTTGGTGCAGTGGGGCGTTGTTTAAATAGAAGTCCAGGATGATAGGTTCAGCCCCATAGCTGCCTTTCGGACGACTGTATGTTAAAAGAGGTTGTGCAGGATTGGGGTTGTTATCTGTTGTTTTGGTAAAGACGTGAAATGTTGTTTGAGCATAAGCGCCTTCGTTTTTAAAACTTTCATGCCAGGGACGAGAAGCAAATACTCGCAGTGTATGAGTTCCTGGGGATAAGTCTTTGAGGACGAAAGGCTGATCTACGTTATATACAGCCTCGTAGGGTTGATTATCCACAATCAAGTGGAGATGTGGCCCCATATCTAGCTCGGAATTTTTAAAGATCGGCAAGTCTTGAACTTTTAACTTTACTTCCGCAGTTGTGTCTTGAAGTATTGCATCTGTCTTAGGACTGATTATTGTTACTTGAGGCTGGTAGGCTTCTAATTCCGCGCCTAGCTGTTGGATCACTTCTGGGGGAGCTACTTCTGATATATCCCCTGCGATCTCCGATTGACGCATTTTGTTATCGCTAGTAGAACTGGCAATGCGATCGCCGCAACTCACCAGCCCCACAACTAAAACCGCCGTAGTTAATAAGGAAACTAGCCTTTTAAATAATTTGTATTGACTTATACCCAACACTTATACCCTCCTCCTCCTACACGCAACCGCAATCAAATTTTGGCACTCTGCCATCTTTAGGGAACTATAGCCCAAAAGCATCAACTACCTGCGGGTAATTCTGCCTTTATTTAAATAATAAACGCACTAATTTGCTGAAAACGTGCATCACTGGCGCTGTTCAGTACAAACACGGGAAAAGTGCTTTGACTAAGCAATAATTGTGAAGTTTTTTTACAAATATGTCATATTTTCTTGACTTATAGCATTTAGTCCTGAGTTTTAAAGCCAAATTTTGCCGAAAAATTACGGACTTTGAATTATTGTTAACTATCTCTGAATAATTACTGAATCAAGGCATATAATTCACCAACAGAGCCCTTAAGAAGTAGCTTGATTCCTGTTCTAGCCTGCTTTGAGGATTTGGAACCCCTTGTTCCTTGCTCAGGGACAGGAAAGCAACAAGGGTTTTTGGCTTTGTTTCCTGGGGATATATCCGTTAAAAGCGGACATCCTATGCTCTCTGGAAAGCAGTCATCTTAACTTAGCTTTCCTCCGATTAAAGTCAAATTTAATTGGGATATTTATCGTTCCTTGTCTAGAGAGGAGATTCCTCATGACAATCAGTCCACCGGAGCGAGAGGCAAAAGCCAGAGTTGTGGTTGATAAAGATCCGGTTCCTACTTCTTTTGAGAAGTGGGCAAAGCCAGGTCACTTTGACCGCACTCTTGCTAGGGGTCCAAAAACAACCACTTGGATTTGGAACCTTCATGCCCTCGCACATGATTTCGACAGTCATACGAGTGACTTAGAAGATGTCTCTCGTAAAATCTTCAGCGCACACTTTGGTCACCTAGCCGTTGTGTTTGTTTGGTTAAGCGGTATGTATTTTCATGGCGCTCGCTTCTCAAACTACGAAGCTTGGTTGACCGATCCGATCCACATTAAACCTAGCGCTCAAGTAGTTTGGCCAATCGTTGGTCAAGATATTTTGAATGCCGATGTGGGAGGTGGCTTCCACGGAATTCAAATCACCTCCGGTCTTTTCTACGTTTGGCGTGCTGCTGGTTTTACCAATACATACCAGCTTTATGTCACAGCCATCGGTGGCTTAGTAATGGCTGCACTGATGCTGTTTGCTGGTTGGTTCCACTATCACAAGCGCGCTCCTAAGCTGGAATGGTTCCAGAATGTGGAGTCGATGCTGAACCACCACTTAGCAGGCTTATTGGGTCTGGGCTGTCTATCTTGGGCTGGTCACCAAATTCACGTTGCCCTCCCAATTAACAAGCTGCTTGATGCTGGTGTAGCACCTGGAGACATTCCCTTACCTCACGAGTTCATTTTGAACCGTGATTTAATGGCTGAATTGTTCCCAAGCTTTAACCAAGGATTAACACCTTTCTGGACTTTGAACTGGGGTCAGTATGCTGACTTCTTAACCTTCAAAGGTGGCTTGAACCCAGTCAATGGTGGTTTGTGGCTGACAGATACAGCACACCACCACTTAGCTTTGGCAGTGCTGTTCCTGATTGCTGGTCATATGTACCGGACAAACTGGGGCATTGGTCATAGCATCAAAGAAATTCTAGAGAACCACAAAGGCCCCTTCACTGGTGATGGTCATAAAGGTCTCTACGAAAATATGACGACTTCTTGGCACGCTCAATTGGCAACTAACCTAGCCATGTTGGGTTCTGTCACGATTATCGTTGCTCACCATATGTACGCGATGCCTGCGTATCCGTACATCGGGATTGATTACGCTACACAGTTATCAATCTTTACCCACCATATGTGGATAGGAGCCTTCTGCATCGTTGGTGGTGCTGCTCACGCTTCTATTTTCATGGTGCGGGATTACGATCCAGCCGTTAACCAAAACAACGTATTGGATCGGGTAATTCGCCATCGTGATGCGATTATTTCTCACCTGAACTGGGTATGTATTTTCCTGGGCTTACACAGCTTCGGTCTATACGTTCACAACGACACCATGCGGGCTTTGGGTCGTCCTCAAGATATGTTCAGTGACACTGCAATTCAACTACAGCCCGTATTTGCTCAGTGGGTTCAAAACATCCACACTTTAGCTCCTGGTTCTACAGCACCTAATGCGCTAGAGCCTGTTAGCTATGCCTTCGGCGGCGGTATTGTCGCTGTGGCTGGCAAAGTGGCAATGATGCCGATCGCACTGGGTACGGCGGATTTCATGATCCACCATATTCATGCTTTCCAAATTCATGTCACAACGCTGATTCTGTTAAAAGGATTCCTGTTTGCTCGTAGCTCTCGTCTGATTCCAGATAAAGCTAATTTGGGCTTCCGGTTCCCTTGCGACGGCCCTGGTCGTGGCGGTACCTGCCAGGTTTCTGGTTGGGATCATGTCTACCTGGGCTTGTTCTGGATGTTCAATACCATTGCGATCGCTGTTTACCACTTCAGCTGGAAAATGCAGTCTGATGTTTGGGGTACAGTCAACGCTGATGGTACGGTAGACCATATAACTGGTGGCAACTTTGCCATGAGCGCGATTACCATTAATGGATGGTTGCGTGATTTCCAATGGGCGCAAGCTGCTCAAGTGATTCAGTCATACGGTACATCTCTCTCTGCCTATGGTCTATTGTTCCTAGGCGCTCACTTTGTTTGGGCATTCAGCTTAATGTTCTTGTTCAGTGGTCGTGGCTACTGGCAAGAGTTGATCGAGTCCATTGTTTGGGCTCACAATAAGTTGAAGGTTGCTCCAAGCATTCAGCCCCGCGCTCTGAGTATTATTCAGGGACGGGCAGTGGGAGTAGCTCACTACCTACTAGGTGCAATCGTCACTATCTGGGCGTTCTTTGAAGCGCGAATCATTTCACTAGGCTAGCCATTAGCTATCGGTGGTTAGCGGTCAGCTAAAAACTGATCTGCTCTCCACTGATAGCTGAAGGTTAAATGGAGGATTTAGTAAATAAATGGCAACTAAGTTTCCCAAGTTTAGCCAGGATCTCGCTCAAGATCCGACTACTCGTCGGATTTGGTACGGGATTGCCACGGCTCACGACTTTGAAAGCCACGATGGCATGACAGAGGAAAATCTTTACCAAAAGATTTTCGCTACACACTTCGGTCATCTGGGGATCATCTTTTTGTGGGCTTCGAGCCTCCTGTTCCACGTAGCCTGGCAAGGTAACTTTGAACAGTGGATCAAAGATCCACTCAACGTCCGTCCGATTGCTCATGCGATTTGGGACCCACACTTTGGTAAACCAGCAGTAGATGCTTTTACCCAAGCTGGTGCTTCTAATCCTGTAAATATTGCTTATTCTGGTGTCTACCACTGGTGGTACACCATTGGGATGCGGACTAACCACGACCTATATAGTGGTTCAGTTTTTCTGATGCTGCTGGCTGCGGTCTTCCTGTTTGCAGGTTGGTTGCACTTACAGCCTAAGTTCCGCCCCAGCTTGTCTTGGTTTAAGAGCGCTGAACCACGTCTGAATCACCACTTAGCTGGTTTGTTTGGTGTGAGTTCTTTGGCTTGGACTGGTCACTTAGTTCACGTTGCTATCCCCGAATCTCGCGGACAGCACGTAGGCTGGGATAACTTCTTGACCACCCTGCCACACCCTGCTGGCTTAGGTCCTTTCTTCTCTGGCAATTGGGGTGTATACGCTCAGAATCCTGACACTGCTGATCATGTGTTTGGGACTTCTCAAGGCGCTGGAACTGCAATTCTCACTTTCTTAGGTGGATTCCATCCTCAAACTCAGTCCTTGTGGCTGACTGATATGGCTCACCACCACTTGGCGATCGCAGTGATCTTCATCATTGCTGGTCATATGTACCGGACTAACTTCGGTATTGGTCACAGCATTAAGGAAATGCTGAACGCTAAGAACTTTTTTGGTGCTAAAACTGAAGGTCAGTTCAACCTACCTCACCAAGGTCTTTACGACACTTACAACAACTCCCTACACTTCCAATTGGGTATCCATTTGGCAGCGTTAGGTGTGGTTACTTCCTTGGTAGCACAGCATATGTATGCTATGCCTCCTTATGCCTTTATTGGACAGGATTTCACCACTCAAGCAGCACTCTATACTCATCACCAGTACATTGCTGGTTTCTTGATGTTAGGTGCGTTTGCTCACGGAGCGATCTTCTGGATTCGGGACTATGACCCTGAACAAAATAAGGGCAACGTTCTTGACCGCGTGTTACATCACAAAGAAGCGATCATTTCTCACTTAAGTTGGGTTTCCCTGTTCTTGGGTTTCCACACCTTGGGTCTGTATGTTCACAACGATGTTGTTGTTGCTTTCGGTACTCCTGAAAAGCAAATCTTGATTGAGCCAGTATTTGCTCAGTTCGTTCAAGCTTCTCATGGTAAGGTTCTCTACGGTTTAGATACTTTGCTGTCTAACGCTGATAGTGTAGCTTCCACAGCAGGTGCTGCTTGGTTGCCTGGTTGGCTTGATGCCATCAACAGTGGCACTAACTCCCTGTTCTTAACAATTGGCCCTGGCGATTTCTTGGTTCACCATGCGATCGCACTTGGTCTGCACACCACCACCTTGATTCTTGTTAAGGGTGCGTTGGATGCTCGTGGCTCCAAGTTGATGCCCGATAAAAAAGACTTCGGCTACGCATTCCCTTGCGACGGCCCTGGTCGTGGCGGTACTTGCGACATCTCCGCCTGGGATTCCTTCTACTTAGCCACTTTCTGGATGCTTAACACCCTGGGTTGGGTAACCTTCTACTGGCACTGGAAGCATCTGGGTATTTGGCAAGGCAACGTAGCTCAGTTTAATGAGTCTTCTACATACCTCATGGGCTGGCTGCGCGATTACCTCTGGCTGTACTCTGCTCAATTGATCAACGGCTACAACCCTTACGGGATGAATAACTTAGCTGTCTGGGGCTGGATGTTCCTATTTGGACACCTAGTTTGGGCAACTGGTTTCATGTTCTTGATCTCTTGGCGCGGTTACTGGCAAGAGTTGATCGAAACTCTTGTCTGGGCGCACGAGCGTACTCCTTTAGCTAACCTAGTTCGCTGGAAGGACAAGCCTGTTGCTATGTCCATCGTTCAAGGTCGTTTGGTTGGTCTAGCTCACTTCACAGTTGGCTACATCCTCACCTACGCGGCATTCTTGATTGCCTCTACTGCTGGTAAGTTTGGTTGATCCGAATTTAGCTAGTTGTAGATAAATAATTAAAATCCCCTGCTGATCAGCAGGGGATTTTTTAGTGTTATAAAAAATTAGACAAACTCATTTTCAGTTATTACTAACTTATTTGTAGAAATTCCTGACACCAATCACTAATAGCTGTCAAAAGGAATTAAAGGTGTGATGGAGTGAAATAATGAGCGATCCCTATCTGCTGGCTGCTACATTACTAGCAAACCGCCAAATGTTAACCTCGCCTGACAAAAAACCTTTGTTGGCGCAATTAGATCAGCAGTCAGTAATGTTAGGTAGCAGCACAGATCAAAAATTGGGTGCTAATGAAACTATTGTTCCTAGTAAGGAAGTAACCACTCCTGAATTTAGTAAACAGCGAGTTAAATCTAAATCTCATAGCTTACGAACAAAAACATCTAAAGTTCTAGCACTAACTACAGGCACAGATAAACAACTAATACCGCATATACCATCTGAATTAAAGCAAAAGTCTGTGCTATTACCAATATCTGGGACTCAGTTATATTTTCAAAGATTAGCTGCTCTTAAAACAGGCAAAATTTATACTCGCGTTCTTGAGGATCAGTTCTCCTCATCCAACCTCAAAACAACTCGTAAACCCACTTATCAAGAGTGGAAAAAATTGCTAGCCGTAGAAGCTAGAGCGATCGCATTAGGTCAAGGCGCAAATCATCTTAGTATTTTAGTAGGTGACTCCCTTAGTTTATGCTTTCCTGTAGAGCGGTTGTCGGGTAATCGTTTTTGGCTCAACCAAGGAATTTCGGGAGATACTTCTGGCGGGATATTGAGGCGACTATCTGCATTTGCCCAAACTCGACCTGATGTGATTTATCTTATGGCTGGAATCAACGATTTACGCAAAGGTGCTAAAGATAAAACTATTCTGGATAATTACCGCCAAATTCTACGTTATTTACGACGTAACCACCCACAAAGCTTTGTGATTGTACAATCAATTCTTCCTACACGCTTCAATCCAGGTTTCAACGATAGAATTCGTAAACTAAATGAACAACTTTTGAGCATGGCTCATCAAGAAGGAGCTAACTATTTAAACTTACAAGTAGTGTTTACTGATGATCAAGGTAATTTACGGAGGGATTTAACCACAGATGGGCTACATTTAAGCCAGCGTGGTTATGAACTTTGGCACTCAGGTTTAAAGCAGGCAGAAAACTGGATAGCGTTGAATAATCAATGAACAATTAATAATTATCAATTAACAATTACCCTACAGCTTTGGCGTTTGGGCTTGAAGAACTGGTGCTAAACAAAATATAGGGTTAGCGTAACCTGCACGTAAGCGCATAGCCTTCTTTTTGGCTATCCTATAGGCTGGCTAGAGAATAAGGCTAATGTACAACTCAGATTTAGTTTGACACTCCCACGCCTAAAGGCAGTGGGATTCTTTAAGAGTCCAAAGTCTGAACCTTAAGGGCGTAGTCAAAGCGCCTCTACAAACTCCACCAAGATCAAATCCTAGTGTTGTCGCTACTTTTCTAAGTATGTTGGCTGAACCATTTGCATCTGCATTGATGTAATGATTACTTGCAGTCCGGTACAAGCCTCGTTTAACCCGCTTCCCTGTTTCTTTCCACCCTTTGGGTTTCTCACCGAATTTAGGCAGTTGATCACTATCTAGGAAACTAGCTTTAGATGTATAGGATTCTTCCGTCTCAACAAACTTAATTCCATATTGTTCGCAAAGCTGTTTAATCCGTTCCTTTAATCTACCAGTAGGGATTTGAACAAACTTTTGGTTAGTTTTACTCCCCAAATTCGCAGAATCTTTTTGCCCTTTATTCCAACCAAACACCACAGTCCCTATTTGATTTTCTAAACAGTGAGTAATTATCAACTTAGCTGCTTTGTTAATAGCGTCTCTAACTTGTCTGTTTCTTTTTTCTGTAACACGAGCTAACTGTTTAGACCAAAAGGCTTCGGGTTGATTTTCTTTTAATATCGACACCCGTTTGTTGTACCATTGGTTTAAAGATTTTAGGTGTTTCCCATCAACAATAAAGCTAGTTCCGGTATTGGAAACACAAGTCAGCCAATTGTCAATTCCGTGGTCAATTCCCAGAGATGAAGAATTATCTACTTCAGCCTTTACGGTTTCTGCCTTGTAAACAAGCTCTAGGTAAAACTCTCCGTTTCTTGGCAATATCCGGTATTCCCTAATGTTTTTGTAATCCAGATTAGAAGGCATAGGCAGATAGAAAGCGCCTATTCCAAACCATGCTTTTACTTTAGTTCCTAAGGGGAATCTTAAACCTTCAGCCTTGAACTTAACTGCTTGAGACGGGTAAGCGACTACTGCTAGTCCTCCCTTCTTTTTGTAATTAGGCATTTTGGGTTTTTGAATTACCGCACCATTGTTTATGCCTTTAAGCAATCCGATGAAGGATGAAAAAGATTCAGCTACGGATATGATAGTCTGTTGCGCTGCTTGCGAGTGCATAGCCCCATAGTGAGAATTTTGTTTTAACTCATTAATTAAGGCAAATTTGTTAACTATCTTTCCTGTCTTGAAATAAACCTGTCTAGCATAGTAAATAGCACAATTATTGAGTTTGTTAGACTCACCGCACAGATACTCTAGAACAGCATTAACTTCCTTGCTTGGATTGATCCTGACTTGCTGACAACCGAACATTTTGCTCTTTACTCTTTTGTCTATGATAACATAGTTCTAGACATAGGGGTAACTGTGAAGCAAAAATACTGGACTAAGAATACTTCAATTTCTTTGATTAATTACCACTTCGTCTGGATAGTTAGACGGCGTAGGAAAGTGTTGATAGGCGCTATAGACGAAAGACTGAAGGAATTAATTACTCAGTCTGTTATTGAAATAGACTGTGAGGTTATAGCGGTAGAAACGCACTTAGATCACGTTCATCTGTTTATACAAGCAAATACCTTATTGGCTCCTTACCAGATTATGCACAAGGTAAAAGGGTTTACTGCATTTACCTTAAGAAAAGAATTTCCAGAGTTGATGAGGTTGCCTAGTATGTGGACTAGAAGTTATTTTTGCGGTACGGCGGGTGCTGTTTCTGGAGATACTATTAAAAGATATGTGGAAAATCAAAAGACAAAATAGCTTGGTTGGCTCCGTCCCTACGCCAACCCACCTTATATCCCACGGCTAAAGCCAGTGGGTTTTACGGTGCTTTCTATAAATAATTGCTCATCATGCGTGCATTCAGCCCTATTAAGCTATCAGGCATGATTGATTTAGATAACTTGCCTAGAAACGAGCTTCTCAAAATGAGCCTGTGTTTCCTGTAGTAGCTCTTGACGGCTATCTATGGCTGTAGTCAAAGTAGGAACTAAGTTACGAGCTTGTAGAGTCATGTGTAGCTGTAGGTGAGCAACATACTCACTGATATCTTCACGGCAAGAAGCAGTAGGGGATTGATTTGAGTTCAAGTTTAGTGTGTTCTCCATCCCTGTCTCTAAGCTGTTTGTTAACATTACAGAAATTATCACCCGATTAAGGACTTTCTTTGAACTTCGCAATGAAGTTTAATGTTTTGCTAGTCTGATTGTTGAGAAATGTAAACAAAACTCGCAAACATTCAAACTTTTTGCATCGGCATTAATTGCCATCTTAGCTAGATTCAAGCATAAGTGCAGCATTCGCCAAGATATTTAATATAAAGTATGCTACCCAATATTTGCCATTAATGCACAAGCTTACGGTGATAAAAAGGACAATATACCTCACTCCTTACTTTCAAACATGAAACCAAATTTAGAATTTGGCAGAATTTTAAACTCTGAGGAACTTCAAGAACTTGGGGCTATTCTCTCTCAATGCTTTAATATGCCTGCAAGTGTTTGCCAGAAATACTCCCAACGCCTTGGTCAAGATAGTTTTAGATATGTGCGTCAAGGTAATCAAATTGTTGCTGGACTGGGTATTTACCAAATGGGGCAGTGGTTTGGCGGTAAGCAGTTGGCAATGGCAGGTTTAGCAGCAGTTGGTGTCGCGCCAGAATATCGAGGGACAGGTATAGTTTTTGAACTGTTAACCCAGACTCTCCGAGAACTCTATAACCAAGGTGTACCAATTTCTGTGCTTTATCCGGCTACTCAGCGCCCTTATCGGAAGGTCGGATATGAACAAGGAGGAACCTTTTGTAACTTTAAGCTGCCAACGAATAGTATCAAGTTGGCTATCAGCGAAGAAGCTGTAAAAGAAATTCGCAGTTTACCTATGCAGCGAGTGAGCCTAATTCGTCCTGAAGCTTTTTATGATATTTATCGTCAACAGGCTATTAAAAATAACGGCAATTTAGAACGTAATCAAGCAATTTGGGAAAGAGTAATTGAGCCAGAACCAAATCGAGAGATTTATGCCTACCTAGTTGGCAATGAAGCTCAACCAGAAGGCTATATTATTTTTAAGCAACAAAATGAAAATCAACTATCTCAGGTAGTAATTTCAGATTGGGTTGCTTTGACACCCGCAGCAGCAAAACGTTTATGGGTTTTTCTGGGCGATCACCGTTCGATCGCTCAAGAAGTATTGTGGCATGGTTCGTTAAATGATCCCTTTGTATCGTTGCTGGCGGAACAAACATATAAAATTGTGAGTGGCGATCGCTGGCTGTTACGAGTTATTAACGTTCCGAAAGCCTTAGCGCAGCGTGGTTATCCGGTTGGCGTGGAAGCTGAGTTGCATCTGGAAGTAAATGATGAATTGCTACCTGAGAATCATGGCAAATTTGTCTTGAGGGTATCTAATGGACAAGGTGAGGTAACTCAAGGGGGTAGCGGGGAATTAAAACTCAATGTGCGCGGGTTGGCATCACTTTATACAGGTTTGTTTACTCCCGATCAGTTGCTTGTAACTGGTCAAATCGAAGGTAGCGATCGCGCTTTAGCAACTGCCTCTTTGTTGTTTGCTGGTTCTCATCCTTGGATGCGCGATTTTTTCTAGTTTTTGGGTGGGAAGCATGGTTTGA
Organism: Crinalium epipsammum PCC 9333; assembly: GCF_000317495.1. Classification (GTDB taxonomy): domain Bacteria; phylum Cyanobacteriota; class Cyanobacteriia; order Cyanobacteriales; family PCC-9333; genus Crinalium; species Crinalium epipsammum. Next base: position 2,353,287 of record NC_019753.1, on the reverse strand, counting down.
TTTTTTAAACGCAAAGGACGCAGAGGTAAACGCAAAGGGCGCAAAGGGTAATAACTATTTTTTTGCTGGGTGATTATTCATTGGTTACTGATAATTGTTCATTGTTAATTGTTAATTGATCGGATGTTGCAGGCGAAACAGGTATTAAAAGAACGCTATCAACTTCAACAGCAGTTAGGAAGAACTGCGCCAGGTCGTCCAACTTGGTTAGCTACAGATTTACAAACCAATGAACAAGTAATAGTAAAACTCTTAGCTTTTAGCCCTCAAATGCAGTGGGAGGAGATGAAGCTATTTGAACGGGAAGCTAAAGTTTTAGCAAGTTTCAATCATGCCCAAATTCCTCGTTATCGAGATTATTTTTCCTTGGAGCATAAAATAGATGAAGGATTACTTTGGTTTGTAATAGTGCAAGATTATATTCCAGGTATCACCCTACAAGAATTATTAGCTGAAGGGAAACGCTTCACAGAAACCCAGGTTAGAAAAATTGCCGCTCAACTTTTAAATATTCTGATTTATCTGCACGAACTTAACCCGCCAGTACTACATCGGGATATTAAGCCGAGTAATTTAATCTGGGGAGAAGATGAACAAGTTTATTTGGTAGATTTTGGCTCAGTACAGGATAAAGAAGCGTTTACAGGTGTTACTTTTACGGTAGTTGGTACGAGTGGTTATGCACCTTTAGAACAATTTTGGGGGAGAGCAGTTCCAGCCTCAGATTTATATGCTTTAGGTACAACATTAATTCACTTAATTACTGGTATTGCTCCTGTTGATTTACCACAAAAAGACTCACGAATTCAATTTGCTAATCAAGTAAGTGTTAGTTCTAGCTTAATTAGTTGGATTAAAAAGCTAATAGAGCCAGCTATAGAAAAACGCTTTAGTACTGCGCGTCAAGCATTAGAATTGTTAAATTCTGGTTTATTGATCAAGTCTAGTAATATTAATATTAGAAATAAAATTACTCAACCTGTTGCTACTCGAATAAGGGTAAATAAGTCTTCAGAACGATTAGAAATTTATCTTCCTGCTGGAGGCAGGAGAAAACTAGGCATATTTGGTTCTGGCGGGATATTTGCTAGTTTATATTTTGCGAAATGGTTAATTTCGTTACCTTTATTAGTAATTTGGGTTCTACCTTTAGGATTACTTTTTTCAGCAGGGATAAGTGTTGCATTATTAATGTTTTTTTGTGAACGCCGAAGTATTTATTTTGAGGGCGATCGCTTTTATTTAGAACGTCAACTATTTAGATCAATTTATGGTAAGCAAGTAGGAGATATTGAGGAAATTTTAGGCGTTTTTTTGCAAAAGCAAGGTTTAGTTTATCAAGTTAGTATCCGCGCAGGTGAACAAGTTTATAATCTTGGTGGCGCTTTGAGTGAAGCTGAGAGTATTTGGCTGGCTCAAGAAATACAAGATTGGATAAACTAACAATCTAGTATTTAAGGATGAGCAAATAAATTTTTACTTTTTAGGAATTGTCGGATCATCTTCTCATTATCTGCTATTCCCTTTATAGCAAAATTTTAAATAACAAATTACTCAATACTACTAGGTTTGAGTTTTTTATCAAGTTTAAGTTTGGCTAAACGCTTTTCATATTTATGGTCAATAGCTAGAGTAAAATTAGCTAATTCTTGTGCTTGTTGTTCGGTAATTTTAGCCAGTTCTAGCAGTTCTTTCATCTTGGCTAATTCGCTTTCATCCATAAATGGCTGTGTCACGGTTAGTTCTCCACAAGAGTTCTAAGTTGATTCGCCTTCATTTTAACTTCTAATATCGAGCTTAATCTTTAGCTATAAGATACTATGAAGTAGTTACTAGAAGACAGAGTAGCGACTGAGGAGTTAGCTGATGCAGACAATCCTGTTAAGCCATGAAGATGTTGCAAAACGTGCAAAACAAATCTACGAGAGTCGTATCCGGCAACAGCTAGAAGTTGAAGATAACATCGGCAAGATGGTCATCATTGATATTCAAACAGGTGACTATGAAGTTGACAAAATAGGTTTGCAAGCAGCGCGAAATTTGAGTGCAAAGAACCCAAATGCTCGGCTCTTTGGTATCCGCATTGGTTACAATGTGGCAGCTTCATTTGGTGGGGTCATGGAGCGCGTTCAAAAGTGATTTCTGGTATCGTCAGCAATAGATATGCAACTGTCAACATAGTATTTCGTTTTCCACATCGCCCAGACCTGTCAATTGAGTTCGTTATAGACACAGGATTTACCGATTACCTCTGCTTACCACCAGAAGCAGTCACTTTATTAGGTTTACCCTTCAAATATGCGATGCCCGTAAACTTGGCTGATAACAGCGAAGTTACATTACCAGTCCATGAAGCAATAATTCTCTGGAACGGGGAAGAGCGAGAAGTTCGTGTACTGGCAACAGGACGGCGACCTTTGCTTGGAACTGCTTTGCTAGAGGAGCATGAACTTGTAGTGCAGTTTACAGAGGGAGGGTTGGTGACAATTGAAGAGTTATAGTTGCTATCCCCTATTCACGCAGATGCAGCCAAATTGCAAATTGAACATAATTTTCGATGCTTTACTCCCACACTATAGTGTCAGTTAAGAGTGCGAAAAATAAAAAAGTTAATTGCGATGCACGTTATAGAGATAAAAACAGCAATTACGCAACTTTCACCACAAAAACTTGCATAATTTATAGAATGGCTCGATGAGTTTCAAGAATCTCTGTGGGATAGACAAATTGAAGAAGATCTGAAAGCTGGTAAATTAAACAACTTAATTCAACAAGTAGAAACAGCATATAGAGAAGGTAAATGTAAGCAGATTTGAATCATTTCACAACGAAACATGAATCAATACAGTATGGTTATTCAATGGTCTAATGAAGATCAACTTTTTCTAGTGACGATTCCAGAGTTTGCCGATCACGTTGTTATGCCTTGCACTCATGGTAAAACCCGCTCTGAAGCAATTCGTAATGGCGAAGAAGTAATTGAAATGTACTTAGAAGCTTGGCAAGCCGAAGGTGAATCTATCCCTGAACCTACCACCCTACAAATTGCCTAAATTTAGCTTGGAAATTTAATAAATTACAGGTGTGCGATCGCACTTCCAAAAACTCAACTCGAAATATAAACTCTAGAAATGGGTATTAAAGCTTTTTGTATTATACTTGTGTTACAAACATACTTAGACTAGATTGGAGCTACAGAGAGAATGAATGCGAATCAAGACCCAGCAATGGAATACGAACAATTTTTAAGATGGGCTTTTGGTCTTACGCAAGGTGGCATTCACCTTGACATTAAGAAATATGTAGAAGATGTAATCAACTCCTCATCACTAGAGGAAGTTTCAAACCTCATCTCTAGTTTTAACACTTCTTTTGTTGAGAGGTACTACGAAAGACGTAATGGTAAGGCAACTTTTCGTAACCCGAATAATTAGTTTGGGTTAGAAATATGTTCAAGTTGCTTTTATAGAGATAAAAAATTTCACAACAAAGAAGCCAGAATTAAAATCCTGGCTTCTCATAGCTGCTACCCTCACTCGTTCTCGCTCGAATTATCCTCTTTTCCCACTATTTCCTGCTCTCCATTAGAAACATCAGCAGCCTTTTTCTTACGTCCAGAACGACCTGATGCTGATTTCCCACTAGGTTTATTACTACCAATCCCTTCACGTAATCCCACAGCAATTTTACTATGCTGCTCAATTTGCCCCATTACCTGCCTAGCGCGTAAAATTACCGATGCTGGTAAACCTGCTAAACGTCCAGCTTCAATACCATAAGATTTATCCGCGCCTCCTGGTTGTACTTGGTGTAAAAAGATAATTTGGTCGGGTAACTCTTTGACTGTTACTTGATAATTTGCTACATTCGGCAAAATAGATGCTAATTCGTTCAATTCGTGGTAATGCGTAGCAAAAATAGTTCTTGCCCTAATATCACTAGCTAAATATTCCGCTACCGCCCAAGCAATAGAAAGACCATCAAATGTAGCAGTACCACGCCCAATTTCATCTAATAAAACTAGAGATTTAGGCGTAGCATGGTTGAGAATATTAGCAGTTTCATTCATTTCTACCATAAAGGTAGATTGACCTGTGGCTAAATCATCAACAGCACCAACACGGGTAAAAATGCGATCGCACACTCCCAACCTTGCTGACTGCGCTGGTACAAAACTCCCCGTTTGTGCCATTAATTGAATTAATCCTACCTGCCGTAAATAACAACTTTTACCACTCGCATTGGGGCCAGTAAGAATAATTAAATCAGGACTTTCTGACAACTCCGAACTTCCTAAATTAGTCGAATTCGGCACAAAAAATCCTGCTGGCAGAGATTGTTCTACTACTGGATGACGACCTTCAATAATATTAATTTCTCGCCCTTGTTCCATTTGCGGACAACAATAACCCTGATGTACCGCTACTTCTGCTAAACCACATAAAACATCGACAGCAGCAACAGCGCGTGAAACATGACGAATTTGCTCTGCTTGTTCACTAACTTCTGCCCGTAAAGCACAAAATATTTCATATTCCAGCTTATTTAAATCTTCCCGCGCTGTTAAAATTCGCGCTTCTCTTTCCTTCAAATCTGGAGTGATGTAACGCTCCTCATTAGTTAAAGTTTGTTTGCGAATATAATTGTCGGGAACCTGATCCGCTTTTGATCTAGAAATACTAATGTAATAACCAAAAGTTTTATTAAAACCTACCTTTAGTGTAGAAATACCAGTCCGGTTTCTTTCTGTAACTTCTAAATTAGCAATCCATTGCCGATCGCCTTCAGCAGCACCTCGCATCTCATCTAATAACTCGTTTACACCAGGACGAATTAAATTTCCTTCCATTAAATGTTGAGAAGGCGAATCTACTATATGATTACGAATTTGTTGCCCCAATTCCTGCAACATTGGAGGCACTTTTTGCACAGCTTTCAAAAAGGGAGATTCACCAGTAGATGCTAATATAGCTAATTCTGGTAATCTTAATAATGAATCTGCCAAAGCGATTAAATCTCTAGCATTAGCTCTACCGGAACCAGAGCGACCAGTTAATCTTTCTAAATCATAAATTTGGCGCAATAACTGTTGTAAATCTTGGCGTAAAGCCGTATTTTCAACTAATTCTTGAATCGTATTTTGCCGTGCTTCAATGCCTTTTATATCTACTAATGGTTGTAACAACCATCGGCGCAAAGCACGTCCACCCATTGCCGTACTGGTTCTATCTAGCGCCCATAATAGTGATCCATGTAATGTACCATCCCGAACAGTTTGAGTAATTTCCAAATTGCGACGGGTTTGGTTATCAATAATTAGATAATCGGCAAGGGTATAAGTCCGTAGGGTTTGTAAAGGTACTTGATTACCTTTTTGGGTGTCTTCTAAGTATTCCAGCAACCCACCCGCAGCACGCACACCAAGGGGGAGATGTTCACAACCCATCCCTTCAAGCGATCGCACTTTTAACTTTTCCAGTAATCTTTGTTTAGCTTCGGATAAAGAAAAAGGATATTGCGATCGCAGTGCATAACAGAATGATGGTGGTAAACACTCTGGCAAATAATCTGACTTTTGCCCTGGTCGTAGAAAACCACCTAAATCTGGCGCATTTACAGGTACTAGCACCTCAGCAGGTTGCAAACGCATTAATTCCTGCGTGAGGTGTTCTAAATTATTTGATTGAGTAGTTAAAAATTCCCCTGTAGAAATATCTGCGTAAGCTAAACCCCAATGTTCCCCAGCAATTACCACTGCTGCTAAAAAGTTATTACGACGCGCATTTAACATCCCTTCTTCTAGTAACGTCCCAGGAGTTAACACCCGCGTTACTTCTCGGCGCACCTGACGACCTTGCGCCGCCGCCTCTGCTGCATCTTCTACTTGGTCGCAAATGGCGATCGCAAACCCTTTTTCCACCAACAGCGTACAATATCTATCCAAAGCATGATGAGGAATACCCGACATCGGCACTCGACCAATATCTTTACCCGACTCCTTAGAAGTTAAAACCAGTTCCAGCGACTCTGCGAGCGATCGCGCATCCTGAAAAAACGTCTCATAAAAATCCCCTACACGATATAACAGCAACGCATGGGGATACTGTTCCTTAACTTCCACAAAATGCTGCATCATCGGAGTCAGCTTTTGCCTTTCCACTGTCCGATAATCAGCATTATTAGCAGAAACGCGCGTCATCGCCTCAAGATGCTGACCCGCTCTACTATTTTGGGTTTCTGGATAGGTGAATGCTTCGATGTCTGCGCTCATGGATAGCTTGTTTGTCAAATTCCCTAACTTCTAATGACTCTAGCGCAAGCCGTTGATCCAATGGGTTAAAAATTTGTTGCGAGAACCGCTTACTTCTTTAAAGCCAGACTTTTTTAATTAAATATATAGAGCATTGTCTATATATTTAATTAAAATCATCAATAAGGTACTTTATTTGCGAAACAGATACTTACCCCTCTCTCCTCCCTTTTAAAGCTATGAATCATTTCTTTAAAAACCGCAACGCTGTTATCGCTACTCAACATCACAAAGAAAAAGTTATTGCCCCGATGCTAGAAAAAGAGTTAGGCATAAAAGCAACTGTGCCGCCAGATTTTGATACTGATATTTTTGGTACTTTTACCAGAGATATAGAACGGATGGGCAACCAATTAGAAGCCGCCAGATTTAAAGCTTTAAAAGCATTAGAAATCACAGGCGAAACAATTGTTGTAGCTACTGAAGGAAGCTTTAGCCCTCATCCAGAAATTCCGTTTATACCTTGTCATAAAGAAATTGTAATTTTTATAGACATAGAAAACAACTTAGAAATAATCGGACAAATATTTTCTACAGAAACAAATTACGCTCACAAAATTGTGAAGAGTGTTGATGAAGCTTGGCAATTTGCCCATCAAGTTGGATTTCCAGAACATGGATTAATAGTGATGACTCCTGAATCAGACAGGGAATCAAAACATATCTTTAAAGGCATTACTAGCGAATCAGAACTACAATCCGCACTCACATATATTATAGAGCGATCGCCAACCCATACAGCCCACATAGAAACAGATATGCGAGCTATGTATAATCCTACAAGAATGAAAAATATTGAAAAAGCCACCCACGATTTAATCAATAATATCCAGCATATTTGCCCTAGTTGTTCTACACCAGGCTTTCAATTATCTGAACATAAAAAAGGGCTGTTGTGTGCTAACTGTTATCTGCCAACTTCTGCAATCAAATCATTAATTTATAAATGCCGTAAATGTGGCTTTACTGAAGAAAAATTATTTCCCGATAATTTACAATACGCCGATCCTGCTCAATGCCTATATTGCAACCCTTAAATTTAATTGCTAAGAATTAGTGAATAGTGACTGGAAAAATAAGCCTCAGATACCTATTAAAATCTTGCTAACTCCCAACTTCTGAATTATTTCTTAATAAAATCTAACAAAATTTGTTGATGAGGACGACCTAAAGGTTGTTCTTTACCAGCTTTTTGAGAAAAACAACTACCGCGTCTAATATCTTCAAGAGTTAATAAACCCATATCCCAGCCTTCTTGTAAAACTAACTCCTGAAGATCCACAATTAGCGGTGCATGATAAACATGACGAATTACCTGGGAATCTTCATATTCACCAAACTTAGTTATTGTAGGTGGAATATAACTAATTTCCTCAAAAAGTTCCCTTTCCATAGCTTCTTCGGGGCTTTCGCCTGGTTCAACATGACCGCCAAAAAAGCCCCAATGACCAGGATAAGCAATCCCAGGAATATCGTCACGTAATTGCATCAGAAATTTACCATCAGAATGCAGGATAGCGATGCTAACAGCCCGCTTGATTTCAGCTTCTACAGCTTGATTATTCATCGTTCTAATGACAACGGCAGTAACCTATTTTTTACTGGTCTGTGTTCTAACTGTTGTCGCTCTTCCACGTATACCTCTCCTACCGCCTTTCCACCTGCTGCAAGAATTAAAGGCATACTTTGATATTGCACCTTGCCCTGAATGATTAATTCATCCCCCTTTTGGAGTAAAGGTTGTTTAGTCAAAATCCAGATACTGCCAGTAGTGTCTTGTAATTCATAAGCGCCACCACCTACAAAACTAGCTTGATTACCAACCTTGCCTTTGAGATACACTGTAGAATTGACCTGCTTTTGATTTTTGATTTCACTAATTTTTCTGACAGGAAGATTTTTGGCAGCAGAAATACTGAATAAGGATTCAGCAACTTTGTTACAGCTAAACAGTCCGCCAAATAATAAAAAGTAAAAAGGTAAAAGGAAAAAATTTAAATTGGTATGATTGCCTTTTGCCTTTTGAGTGTTCATTGCCTTAATTATTAATTATTAATTATCAATTATCAATTATCAATGACCACTGACTAGCCTTCATGTTAAGTTTATTTCCACCCTGTTACTTACACACAATGGATTCTACAATCACCCCCATATTAGATGGCAAAAATCTGGCTCAACGCATTCAAACTGAACTGCAACAGCAAGTTGAGCAATTGCAAGGAAAATTTGGTCGTCCTCCAGGGTTAGCAGTGCTGATGGTGGGCGATAACCCAGCTAGTGCTGCTTATGTAGGGAACAAAGAAAAAGCCTGCACGAAGGTTGGTATTGCGTCTTTTGGTAAGCATTTCCCTACTGATACTACTCAATCAGAACTAGAGCAAGTAATTGAACAACTTAATCAAGATGAGCAAGTTGATGGAATTTTAGTGCAGCTACCACTACCTGAACATTTGGATGCTGTCACACTACTGCATAAGATTGCTCCAGATAAAGACGCTGATGGACTACACCCAGTTAATCTAGGTCATTTGGTGAGAGGTGAAGAAGGTTTACGCAGTTGCACACCTGCGGGTGTAATGCGGCTGTTAGAGGAATACAAAATTGATTTAAAAGGCAAACACGCGGTAGTTGTAGGGCGCAGTATTTTGGTAGGTAAGCCTTTGGCTTTGATGTTATTAGCCGCAGATGCTACTGTAACGATCGCACATTCCCGTAGTCAAGACTTATCCGCCATTACCCGTAGTGCAGATATCTTAATTGCCGCCGTAGGTCGCCCAGAAATGATTACTGCTGATATGGTAAAACCTGGGGCTGTAGTTGTCGATGTTGGAATTAATCGCGTAACTGATAAAACTGGCAAATCTCGCTTAGTCGGAGACGTTCACTTTGACTCAGTAAAGGACGTAGCTGAGTTTATCACACCTGTTCCTGGTGGCGTTGGACCAATGACAGTCGCCATCCTGCTACAAAATACTGTACAAAGCTATATCCGAACAATGAACAGTTAATCTTTATTTACTAACTGGTAACTGCTAACTGTTTCAACCGTCCCCAAAGCCCCGTAAAATAGTTGAGGCTTTCAGCATTGCTTTATCTGCACAGTAGCGGGAATGACAACCATACAGGATCAAACCACCATCATCACCAATCAAGCTAATCTAGCCGCTTTTGATCTATCAAGCTATTTAGCTCAGATACAGCCACAAGTAGAGGCTGCACTAGATAATTCTCTGCCAGTTGTCTACCCAGAGAAAATTTACGAAGCCATGCGCTACTCCCTCCTAGCAGGTGGGAAGCGTTTACGCCCTATTCTGTGCCTTGCTACTTGTGAAATGCTTGGCGGTACAACCGCAATGGCAATGCCGACTGCCTGCGCGTTGGAAATGGTTCACACCATGTCATTGATTCACGATGACTTGCCAGCAATGGACAATGACGATTATCGCCGAGGCAAGCTTACAAATCATAAAGTCTATGGTGAAGATATCGCGATTCTCGCTGGTGACGGCTTATTAGCATACTCTTTTGAATATATTGCTAAGGCAACTCAGGGCGTACCAGCAGAGCAAGTATTACAGGTAATTGCACAGTTATCTCATGCTGTGGGCGCAACTGGATTAGTGGGGGGTCAAGTTGTTGACCTAGAATGCGAGGGTAAATCAGATACTTCTGTGGAAACCCTAACTTATATTCACACTCATAAAACCGGGGCGTTGTTAGAATCTTGTGTGGTGTGTGGTGCAATTTTAGCCTCTGCATCTGCCGAAGTTTTACAAAAGCTATCCCGTTATGCTCAAAATATTGGGTTGGCGTTTCAGATAGTCGATGATATTTTGGACATTACAGCTACTCAGGAAGAATTAGGAAAAACTGCTGGAAAGGATTTGCAAGCGCAAAAAGCAACATATCCTAGTATCTGGGGACTAGATCAATCTCGCCGTCAAGCTCAAAAACTGGTTGACGAAGCGAAGGCTGAACTGGCATCCTTTGGAGAGAAGGGTAGACCGCTAATGGCGATCGCAGACTTCATAACTAGCCGCACGCACTAGGTGATTATTTGTGGTAATAGGCACCGCGAACCAAATACAATATTTTGGCGACATTCTCGACAACCAAGTGTTGTTGGTAGCACTGCTTGCTTGTTTGATCGCTCAGTTATTAAAGCTACTGTTTGAACTGGTTATACATCGAAAAGTCAACATCCGTGTCTTAGTAACCACTGGCGGTATGCCTAGCGCCCATTCCGCCCTAGTAACAGCTTTGGCTACTGGGGTAGGGCAGGCAATTGGTTGGTCGAGTCCCGACTTTGCGATCGCAGCAATTTTTGCTGTTATTGTCATGTATGACGCGGCTGGGGTACGTCAAGCCGCAGGCAAGCAGGCGCGTATCCTCAACCAAATTCTGGATGAGTTATTTCAAGAACACCCCAAATTTAATGAGGATCGCTTAAAGGAATTGCTAGGACATACCCCTGTTCAAGTAATTGTCGGATCTGCTTTAGGTGTTGTTATTGCTTTATTCGCTAACGCAGCATATTGATCGGTCATTGGTCATTGTTAATTGATTTTAAGGGTTGGTAAATTGTGGTCTGAGTAAAGTAACTTTGCGACTATCAACCAGCATGGCCAACAAACCGCGATCGCTTAACCTTTGCCAAGTAGAATTTGCTTCACGTTGGTTAGTAGTATGAACAGCTAGTAAATAAGAACGTTGCCCATAAGAAGCTAAACCAATATTCCCTCCCATAAACTCCCGTACCTGGTTAACTAATTGTGGTTGGTTAGAGTAATCTACTAAAACTGCAAAACCATAACCTAACAACTCAGGTGAAAAATTTCCGGGATTTGGAGCTACTGTTCGCTGTGGCTGTCTTGGTGGATTAATTGGTATTAAAGGTTGTGTGGTGATATTACCTCGTGCTGGTATGCCGACAAATACTGGCGGTAGTGTCGTCACTGGTCTTGGTACTTGCGTTTGTATCCGTGCTACAAAAGCTGGTAAACCGACGATATCTTGCATATAACGCACCAAATTGTTAGCTTCGGTAACGCTTTTTAAATTACCAACCCGCGTGACAATATCATCTACATATCGACACACTTTAGTTTGGCTGTTGCGAGGCAAAGCTAGGCGAACTTGTTCTTGGCGCTGCTTTGTCGGACTGACTACTAATACTAAATACTCGCCTGAGCGCGGAGCTTGACAGGCTGACGGGGCTGATTGACTTAATGCTGGAATAGCTCCCAACGTTAACCAGGTAGTAGTTAACATAAAACCCAGCTTGCTCAATTGTTGTCGTTGACCAAGCTGAGAAACATTCATACCGTTTTGAGACATAAGCGGTGTATTGCAGCCGATAGTAGGCATATAAAAATCAGGATACTGGTATCAGGGAAGCCTTTGGGTCAGAAATTGCCTCACAAGGAGCTTGAAATTCACCAGTTGCCACAAATTCTAACCGCAACTTTAGCCAAGTGATAAATTGAGGATTTGTGGAGATGATGGCGGCGGCTGGTTGCGGACATTTTGCTTTGACTGCTGCCATTGCTGGTGCTTCTATAAATGCAGGCTGTTTGACTAACCAAAAATCAATTTCTTTTTCCTGTTCATGATAGTTGCGAATGCGCTCTTTTAGCACTTCATCTATGCCTTCTTCTTCTATTAAAAAGCGTTGACTTGCGAGAACGTAGTAGTAAGTTTGCATCTTTTCTTAATTCAAAACTCAAGATTTACAACTGTCCGCGCATAGCTTGTTTCATTTCACGGACGGCTCGTTCTAGACCCACTAAAGCTGCTCTACTGATAATGGTATGACCAATATTGAGTTCTTCCATACCAGGGACGCAAGCAACAGGGTAAACGTTCCAGTAGGTTAGTCCATGACCAGCATTAACTCTTAAACCAGCAGCTAGAGCCATTTCACACCCTTTAGCTAACACGGCTAATTCTTTTGCTCGAGTAGCCTCATTAGTTGCTTCAGCATATCTACCTGTGTGCAGTTCAATAAACTGCGCTTTGATAATAGCAGATGCCCGAATTTGATCTACATCAGGGTCAATAAATAAGCTAACTGGAATACCAGCAGTTTGTAACTTATTTACCACCTGCTGCATCCGGTCAATTTGACCTGCAATATCAAGTCCGCCTTCGGTTGTGACTTCTTCACGACGTTCGGGAACAAGGGTAACATAGTCTGGTTTAATGTCTAGTGCGATCGCTACCATTTCATCAGTCGCAGCCATTTCTAAATTAAGATGCGATCGCACAGTTTGCCGTAACAAACGCACGTCTCGATCTTGAATATGGCGGCGATCTTCCCGCAAATGTACAGTAATACCATCAGCACCCGCAAGTTCTGCTAATACTGCTGCTGCTACAGGATCGGGTTCCACAGTCCGTCTAGCTTGACGAATCGTGGCAATGTGATCGATATTAACGCCAAGCGTAGGCAATCTTTTATTTCCCCCTATGCCTATTGTCCGTCCTATATCTTAGCCGAATAATGTCATTTTTGGGGTTTCAGTATTAAAATTAACCGCAGATTAAATACCAAATTTATCGACTTATGGAAAAGGTCTACTGTTAACGGACAAGCGAGATTCACTAACCTTCTGAAAATTTTATTTTTACATCCCAAAGGTTAACCTACTTAAAAAGTGGAATTTTGTTTTTACTCAGTTATGCTTATTTATTTAAAAGGTAAAAATTTTTATTAAAGGTATAGACTTTGCTATGTTTGAAGTGATACAATGATTTTGATAAGGAAGAACTACCTTCTGATAAATCAAATAAACAATATCTCCATTATAAATATAATAGCAAAAAAAATCGGTTCTTTCGGAATTAGTGTGAAAATATTCATATAAGAACCTTTTTACTTTCTCTGCTTCTCTGCCTCCCCTGCCCCACTCTAAAATGGCACTGCTAAGGTTGGCATTTCTTAAATTGGCTCCTCTTAAATTAGCATTCTTGAGAAATGTTAATTCCGTAAATTTGATCACTACTGCTGAATTTTTCTAATCAAATCTACTGCTTTTTGGTATTCCGAAGTTTCTCCTTGTTTAGAAAATAGTCTAGCTGCTGTTCGTACATCATCCAGCGCGGCTTCGCGACTCCCCAATTCGTAGCGGAGTAATCCTCTATTACCATAAGCTCGAGCAAAGCGAGAATCTACCCGAATTGCTTGAGTATAATCGTCGATCGCAGCTTGCTTATTTCCTTGCCGATAGCTGACAAGTCCTCTGTTGTAGTAGGCGCTGGCGTTGTTTGGGGATAGTTGGATTGCTCGATTATAATCTGCGATCGCTCCTTTAAGATCTCCTAAAAAGCGACGGGCAATACCTCTATTTTCGTAACCAGCTACTAGCTGAGGATCAAGTTTTAATACTGTGTTAAAATCCGCGATCGCACTTTTATAATCACCAGAATCTGTGCGACTGATTCCCCTATTTAAGTAAGCAGTTATATACTTGGGTTGCAGACTTATTGTTTGGGTGTAATCTTTAATCGCTGCGGCTCGATCGCCTAAAGCATCATAGGCAATAGCACGGTTGAAGTAAGCAGCAGCATCTTTAGCATCAAGATTGACGGCTGCGGTGTAATCTGCCATTGCTTCGGTATACTTACCTTGTGCGGCGTAGGCAATACCTCGATTAATATAAGGAGAGATATAACTAGGATCAATCCGAATCGAGTTTGTGTAATCTGCGATCGCGCCTGTGAAATCTCCTAATTGACGACGCGCCAAACCACGATTGTAATAAGCTTCTGCTAAAGTTGAGTCTAAACGAATCGCTGCGGTTAAATCTGCGATCGCACCGTTGTAGTCTGCATTGCTATACTTAGAAACCCCACGATTGAATAAATCTGTTTTAGTTACTTGAGCAACCTGAAATGGTTGCATCTGTGCAGATACAGATGGAATTAAAACCCCCAAACTAGAGATAGTTAACCATAAGCTAGTAGGTAAAATCACTCCTAGCTTTTGATAAAAATTAGTCTGAGCTTTAATGCCAGAATGATCTTTTTTCATACGTCTGAATCCTGAACAAAGCTATAAATTGTTTGAGTTTTTAAGTTATTACAAATAGACGAAGGAAGTTTGGTCACGGGGAAGGTTTCACGATCTATTTGCACTTGCAAGCCTGTAAGAGGATCGTAACCCGTAGAAACTAAAAATTCTAGGCGTTTAATGTGATCCCAACTTACTAAAGAGTCTAGAATTTGAGCGATCGCTTCTAAATAAGGATGATGCGCCTGCTCAAACCATCCTGATGCTGCTAGATTAGATTGATCAAAGCCTAGATGGAATGTTAAAGAAGGTTTACCAAATAAAGCGATCGCCACAGGACGCGCTTCTTCCTGCAACAGTAGATGATGGATATTTCCTAAATGGCGTACTTTCTCCAAGCGTTCATAGCGTTGTGTTACTGAAGGTTCATCATTCCATTCAATAGCTACACTAACTAAATAGGTCTGCAATAGCATATGACCCAACTTTTCTGCCTTGGTAGCTAAATAAATAGAGTTGTAATCAGTAGCTTCAATTAACAATGGTAGCCTATCGGCAACTTCCAAACCATAACCCTTCAAGCCAGCAATTTTGCGCGGATTATTTGTAATTAGCTTAATTTTAGTCACGCCTAAATCATTGAGAATTTGCGCCCCAACTCCATAATTACGCAGGTCAGCAGGGAAACCTAGACGCTCATTTGCCTCGACCGTATCTAGTCCCATATCCTGCAAAGAATAAGCCTTCAACTTGTTAATTAAGCCAATTCCTCTACCTTCTTGGCGCAAGTAAACTACAACACCTTCACCCGCGTTTTCAATCATTTTTAGTGCCGCTTGCAACTGCATCCTACAGTCACAGCGTAAAGAACCTAAAGCATCGCCAGTCAAGCATTCTGAGTGCATCCGCACCATCACAGTTTTGTCGGTAAATTCAGCCGGATCACCCTTAACAATCGCAACGTGTTCAGAATTATCCATGCTGTTGCGGTAAGCATAGATTTGGAATTGACCAAACTGGGTAGGCAATTCGGCTATAGTTTCACGATAGACAAACCGTTCATGCTTGAGGCGGTAACTAATTAAATCAGCAATACTGATAATTCTTAAATTGTGAGCTTGGGCATAGTCGATTAACTGTGGCAATCGAGCCATTGAGCCATCGGAATTTTGAATTTCACAGATTACCCCAGCCGGATACAGCCCTGATAATATTGCCAAATCTACTGCTGCTTCCGTATGCCCTGCACGTTTTAATACACCGCCTTCTCTGGCGCGGATTGGGAAGATATGACCAGGACGACGTAAATCTTGGGGGTGAGTCGCTGGATTGATAGATACTTGGATAGTACGGGCGCGGTCTTCTGCTGAAATGCCAGTAGTAATTCCCAGGTTAGGCGAGGCATCAATACTAACGGTGAATGCCGTTTGGTTGCTATCAGTATTATTGCTCACCATTAATGGCAGGTCGAGTTCATCTAAGCGATCGCCTGTCATTGCCAAACAAATTAGCCCACGCGCATATACAGCCATGAAATTAATCAAGTCAGGCGTGGCAAATTGTGCGGCACAAATCAAGTCACCTTCATTTTCGCGGTTCTCATCATCGACCACGACCACCATCCGACCTGCTTTGAAGTCTGCTAGAGCCGCGTCAATCGAGTCAAATTTAAAAGTTGATGTTAGGACGTTCGTAGGCTTTACCACAGATAAGTTCTAAATTGCTATTTAAGTTGCTTTAAGCTTGCTTCACTTAAATTTTAGCCTGTTACTATAGCAAGGTCTGCTGGAAACTCATTGCTTAATCCTGGAAATGGTTCCTTATATACATCTTGCCCACATATCAGATGCTATTTACTACTTAGTTGCGATTTTGATATTAAAATGCAGCAAAAGTTCAAATTTATATTGAAACCTATTAGGAAGTAAGGAACATGGGAGATTTAGGACGCTTGCAGGTAGGAATTATTGGCGCTTCTGGGTATGGTGGCGTACAACTGGTGCGACTATTGAAAGACCACCCCCAAATAGAAGTAGTTTATTTAGGGGGAGAAAGTAGTGCTGGTAAACGTTTTTCAGATATTTACCCCCATCTGGCTCATTGCATTGATTTAAAAATAGAAGCAATTGACTTAGACATAATTGCCGAACGTTGTCAAGTTGTATTTCTGTCTCTGCCTAATGGTTTAGCTTGTGAGATGGCACCAAAACTGTTAGAGAAGGGATGTAAAGTTTTGGATTTATCTGCTGACTATCGGTTTAGTAATTTAGAAACCTACAGCAGTTGGTACGGAGTTGAACGTAGCGACGAGCAAGTAGCCACAACAGCAGTTTATGGCTTACCAGAATTGTATCGCGATCGCATTGCCAATGCTCAATTAGTCGGTTGCCCTGGATGTTACCCTACCGCCAGTCTGTTAGCACTCTCACCCTTACTCAAGCAAGGGTTAATTCAACCAGAAAGTGCGATTATTGATGCCAAATCCGGTACATCTGGTGGTGGACGACAAGCTAAAACCAATCTTTTATTAGCAGAAGCAGATAATTCCTTAGCTGCTTATGGTGTTGCACACCATCGACATACGCCAGAAATTGAACAAATCTGTAGTGAGTTAGCGGGGCATGAAGTGATGATTCAGTTTACTCCCCATTTAATTCCGATGGTGCGGGGTATTTTAGCAACTGTCTATGCCACACTCCGCGATCCTGGATTAGTGAGAGATGACTTAATTACAATTTATCAAGCTTTTTATAGATCTTCTCCTTGGGTCAAAATTTTACCCAGTGGTACTTATCCTCAAACTAAGTGGGCTGCTGGTACAAATTTGTGCTATATCGGCATCGAAGTTGATCCCCGCACTGACAGAGTAATTGTGATGTCAGCAATTGACAACTTAATGAAAGGTCAAGCAGGTCAAGCTATCCAGTGTCTTAATTTAATGATGGGTTGGGAAGAAACTTTAGGTTTGCCACAGTTGGCATTTTATCCGTAGGTTTTAGCTATCAGCTATCAGCCGTCAGCTTTCAGCTAGGAGATAAAGCACAAAAGATAAGTTTTGATTTATCATTCCGCAGGGAAGACCCCCTATGGAGCATAGCAAAACGTGGGTATGAGAGGCGGCAAAGCTTTTATAGTTGATTTAGCAACATTTTACAAAATTCACAATTCTTTTGTAAGCATATGTTAGGATTGTGAAATGATTAACCTAACTTACGAATACAAGCTAATTCCTACACAAGAACATACTGCAACCTTTGAGCATTACTTAGAGGTCTGCCGTAAGGTGTGGAATTACGCATTAAGGGAACGTAAGGACTGGTTTAATTCAAGAAGTTGCCTGGTCAACGCTTGCAGTATCAAAGGTGAGTACATCATTCCTGCAAACGCGCAGCGACCGACCTATCACTCCCAAGCAAATGCTCTAACAAAAGCCAAAAAGCAGTTAAAAGAACTAGGGACTGTGCATTCTCAAGTATTGCAACAGACCCTCAGAACTTTGGAGACTGCTTTTTTGTCTATGTGGGAGAGGGGATTTGGTTTTCCCCGTTTCAAAAAAGAGGGAACAATGAGATCGTTGGTATTCCCTCAAATGAAAAATGGGGATATTTGCGGTGACACGATTAGGTTGCCAAAGATAGGCGTTGTTAAGATGCGTATGTCTCGCCCAATCCCAGACGGTTTTGATCTCAAGCAAGTTAGGGTTGTGCGACGGGCATCAGGTTGGTATGTGATGCTTACACTTGGATGCGATGTAGATGTACCAGAACCGCCTACAACGGGGCAGCCGTTAGGTATTGACGTAGGATTACACAACTTTGCAGCAACTTCTGATGGAGATCTGATACCAAGATCCCGATTTTTGAAAGAAAAGCAGCGTCAGCTTAAATTGCTACAACGCCGATTAAAGCATAAGAAGCGTGGGTCTAAAAACTGGAAGAAGCTCTCTAGGAAGATTGCTAGGCTACATGAAACGATTCACAATTGCAGAAAAGATTTTCACTTTAAGCTTGCTCATCGCCTGTGTGATGGGCATGGAATGGTATTTGTAGAAGATTTAAGTTTCAAAGCTCTTTGTAGGGGAATGTTCGCAAAGCATACCCTTGATGCTGGCTTTGGTCAATTTCTGGAAATACTTAAGTGGGTGTGTTGGAAACGAGGGATTCATTTCGAGAAAGTTGACCCTCGTGGAACTAGCCAAACCTGCTCGATGTGCTACACGCATACTCCTAAAAAGCTAAGTGATAGGATTCACTGCTGCGAAAACTGTGGATATCAACAAGACCGTGACATTGTTGCTGCTGAAGTAATTATGCACAGAGGTCTAGTCGCCGTTGGGCTAATGGTGGCTTCGCAAGTTGCCTGGGAAGGCGTTCTGTCGGGGGCTAGCGGTGATACTGCTAGTCTAGGTAAGAGCCGTAGCACCAGGAAATCTCATTCGTGAGAATGAGAATCCCCACACTCCGCATACGCGGAGTGTGGGGAGTAGGTCAAATAGCTGTAGCCATATAGGTTAGGACAAAATCTCTCCTGAAACCCACATAGTTGCATTGGCGCAGGAAAAAAGCTGTAGGCGCTGTGCGCCGTGGCGTAGCCTAAGCTGATAGCTGACTACTGACGGCTTTAAGCTATTTTGGTCCTAAACCAACAGTAGCAGCATAGATCGCGCGATCGCCTAATTCGTCTTCAATCCGCAACAAGCGGTTGTATTTGGCAACACGCTCACTACGACACAGAGAACCTGTTTTAATTTGACCAGCACGAGTAGCAACAGCTAAATCTGCGATCGTAGTATCTTCAGTTTCCCCGGAACGGTGGCTAATAATTGAGCGATAACCGTTGCGGGTTCCCATATCAATTGTTTCTAAAGTTTCAGTCAAAGAACCAATTTGATTGAGTTTAATTAAAATCGCGTTAGCCGCCGCTTGTTCAATACCTTTACGCAAGCGGATAGGGTTAGTAACAAACAAATCATCGCCAACTAACTGCACACTAGAACCAATTTTTTGAGTCAGTAATTGCCAGTTTTCCCAGTCATCTTCGTGTAATCCATCTTCAATGGAGACAATGGGGTACTGACGAGTCAAACTAGCGAGATAATCAACGAACTCAGCAGGTGAGTGTGGTGCGCCATCGTAGACATATTGACCATCTTTGTAAAACTCACTAGCTGCAACATCTAAAGCCAGTGCTACTTCTTCCCCTGGTTTATAGCCAGCTTTTTCAATCGCAGCTACCAACAACTCCAAAGCAGCTTGATTTGACTTTAAATTAGGGGCAAAACCGCCTTCATCGCCCACACCAGTCAACAAACCTTGACTATCTAACACCTTGCTGAGTGAAGCAAATATTTCCGCACCCCAGCGTAGGGCTTCCTTAAAAGAAGCAGCCCCCACAGGCACAATCATAAACTCCTGAAAATCCACATTATTAGATGCGTGTGCGCCACCATTAATGACATTCATCAACGGTACTGGTAGCAAATTAGCCAAAGGACCACCTAAATAGCGGTAGAGAGGCAAGCGCAGGGCATCAGCAGCAGCTTTTGCCGTTGCTAGGGAAACTGCCAAAATCGCATTCGCTCCCAGATTAGATTTATTCTCAGAACCATCAAGCTGAATCATCAAGTGATCAACCCCAGCTTGGTTGAGTGCATCTACATCTAGTAACTCAGGGGCAATTGTCTCCTCGATGTTTTTTACAGCCGTAAGGACACCTTTACCACCGTAGCGACTATCATCTTCATCCCGCAGTTCATGGGCTTCAAAAGTGCCTGTAGAAGCACCACTAGGAACTTGGGCAACGCCTACCGCACCATTAGCGAGATAAACTTCAGCTTCTACAGTAGGGCGACCCCGTGAATCGAGGATTTCCCGTGCGCGAATCGTATCAATAGCAGTCTCTAGCATGGTCATGATTCTCCATATTTACTGTTGATTGTGGTTAGTCAGCCGTCAGCTTTTTTGAGGATTAGTTGGTTATGAAAGAAAAAATATAACTTAACTCTCAGCCAAACCACATACCTAAAAGCTGATTGCTGATTGCTAACAACTAATCAAACTCCGATTGTTAGAATACGTCTTAAACAGACATCAGCGTCATCGTAAGCAGGAATTGGGGATTTAAAGAGATGCGAATGCTACATACTATGCTGCGAGTCGGCAACTTGGAACACTCTCTCAAGTTTTATTGCGACGTTCTGGGTATGAAGCTGCTTCGTCAAAAGGAATATCCAGACGGTAAATTTACCCTGGCTTTTGTGGGCTATGGCGATGAAGCTAACAACACTGTTTTGGAACTAACTTATAACTGGGGTGTAGAGCAGTATAACCTGGGAGATGCCTATGGGCATATTGCTCTTGGCGTTGATGATATTTATGCCACCTGTGAAGAAATTAAGGCGCGTGGTGGTAAGGTATCACGGGAACCAGGGCCAATGAAACACGGTACAACGGTAATTGCTTTTGTAGAAGACCCGAATGGTTACAAAGTTGAGTTAATTCAGCAAAAGACTCAAGGTTCAGATAATCATCAGGAGGAAGCAACACCAGCAATGGCAACATCTAGACGGCTGCCCGATGATTAATTAGATTGGCATTGTATTCTTCTCAAATCTTGATAACTCGTTGCCAGATTGAACCTGGCAACGCAAAGGCACAACAGCCCCCTCCGCCTCTCCGCTCCTCTGCCCCTCCGCCTCCTTATTCGCTACCTTTAACAAGACTAATTACTGCTGCGGCTAATTCATCTGGATCTACTGGCTTGGATATATGCCTCTGAAAACCTGCTGAGAGAGCCTTCTCGGCATCAATTTCGCTAGCATAGGCAGTTAAAGCGATCGCCGGAATTCCTCTTTGTGGCGACATCGCTCTAATTTCACGGATCAACATAAATCCATCAACATCAGGCATTCCAATATCACTTAATAGTAAATTTGGCTTGATCTGTACGATCGCTTCTAATGCTTCTCTTGCCGATCCTACCGCCGTCACTACTGCCCCAGCCTGTTCCAGCACAAAAGAGATAAATTCCCGCGAATCAGTTTCATCATCTACAAC
Organism: Crinalium epipsammum PCC 9333; assembly: GCF_000317495.1. Taxonomy (GTDB): domain Bacteria; phylum Cyanobacteriota; class Cyanobacteriia; order Cyanobacteriales; family PCC-9333; genus Crinalium; species Crinalium epipsammum. The sequence goes on along the minus strand of NC_019753.1, from coordinate 2,331,908 downwards.
TAAAATCTTGATACCACTGAGATCTAATGCCCGATTCGGCTGTTGGTAAGGCTCATTTGTCTGCGGATTGCTTTTAATTAACGGCAGTCTCACAGTAAATGTTGCGCCTTGCCCTTCTCCTAAACTTTCTACGCCAACACTACCACCGTGAAGTTCTACCAAGTGATGGACAATTGCTAATCCCAGTCCTAGTCCGCCAAATGTCCTTGTAGTACTGCTATTTTCTTGACGAAAATAATCAAATACATGGGGCAGAAAATCTCTACTAATTCCCTTACCTGTATCAGTAACTTGAATTTGGGCTTGGGATTCAACGCACTCTAACTTTATTTCTACTCGCCCACCTTCAGGTGTGAACTTAACGGCGTTGGTGAGCAAATTCCACACAACTTGCTGTAAGCGGTTAGAGTCACCTGCAACTAGCACTACCGATGGGGGAAATATAGTTTGAATATGAATTGATTTGGCTTCTGCCGCCAAGCGTACCGTTTCGATCGCGGCTTCAATTGTGGCTGCTAGATTGACGGGACTTGCCTTAAGAGTGAGTTTACCTCGGAGAATCCGCGAAACATCGAGCAAATCCTCAATTAGTTGCGCTTGCAAGTTAGCATTGCGATCGATAATTTCTAAGGCACGTTCGGCAGTTTTTTGATCGAATTTACGCGATCGCAACAGTTTTGTCCAACCTAAAATGGGGTTAAGTGGCGATCGCAATTCATGGGAAAGCACTGCCAAAAACTCATCTTTGATCCGATTTGCTGTTTCTGCTTGGGCGCGTGCCTGTTGTTCGCGCTCTAGTAACTGTTTGCGTTCGTCTTCTGCTAATTTGCGATCTGTAAAGTCGCGCATGATTTTAGCAAAGCCTTTGAGATTTCCCCGATGATCTCGTAGAGGTGTAACTATCCCACTCCCCCAGAAAAGGGAACCATCTTTACGCACGTGCCAGCGTTCATTCTCAGCCCGACCTTCCTTAGCTGCTTTTTCCAATTCCTTCAGATGGTCTTGGCGCTGGAGGTCTTCAGGTGTAAAGATAATTGAGCCATATTGACCCAAAATTTCGGCTTCCTGATAGCCTAAAATCCTCTCTGCTCCTAAACTCCAACGGGTATAACGGTTTTCGGTGTCTAAAAAGAAAATGGCGTAATCTTTAACATTCTCCAATAACAGTTGGAACCGCTCTTCGCTAGTTCGTATTACTTCTTCTACCCGCTTACGCTCAGAGATATCGCGGAAAAAAACGCTCAGACTGTTTGGGGAGGGATAAGCATGAACGTCCAGCCAGATATCTAGCGGCTCATATAACACCTCAAAATGGACAGCTACTTGTTCAGCAAAGGCACGGCGATAATTTTGTTCAACAACAGTATTTACAGACCAAGGCCACACTTCCCAGTGAGTTTTGCCGATGAATTCCTCTGGCTGTTTTCCATTCAACCTAGCTGTTTCTTGATTCACGTAGGTGATCCGCCACTCGCGATCCATTGCTATAAAGGCATCACCAATACTTTCTAGAATATTGACAATTTGCTGATTTGCTTGTTGGCGATCGCTTTGGGCTTGTTTGCGCTTTGTAATATCCCGAAAATGAATAGAAAGACCTATTTCACAAGGATAGGCATGAATTTCAAACCATTTATTTAATGGGGGATAAAACTGTTCAATCTCAACAGTGACTTGAGATTCCATCGCTCGATGAAGTTCTGATTCTAAAACACTGCCCACCGCCTCTGGAAAGACTTCTTGCCAAACCTGCTTACCAAGTAGCTCTGGAAGACTTTTTTGTAAAACTCGCGTCGTTGCTTGACTGACATAGTTGAAGCGCCAATCGCGATCGACAGCCACAAATCCATCAGTAATACTTTCTAAAATGTCGGTAATGCGTTGCTGCGCCTTGTCTGCTTCATCACGGGCGTTTGTTAGTTCTACATTAGCTGCTTGCAGTTGTCTATTAACTTCCTGTAACTTTTGCGATCGCAAATAGATTTCTGCTTCCATCTGCTGGGTACGTTCTTGTAGTGAAACAGCGAGTTCATGTTCCTTAGCTTCCTGTTGCTTGAGGCGAATAAACTCTGTTACATCCTCAACATGATGGATGATATAGCTAACCTTTCCATCGGTTCCTAATACGGGCGAATTAACGACACTCCAATATCTTTGCTCAAAGCCACCACCCTCTAATTCAGGGCTACGAATATCGTATTTTTGTACCGCAATCCTATGTTTTGCTTTATTTTGCAGCACACTTAAGAGCGACGTTGGCAAGTTAACCGTTCCGTTAGCTGTCGGATCATCAGGATTACTAGGAAAAACATCAAATACCCCCCGCCCCAAAATCTCTTCCCGTTTAGTCATTGTTGCCTGCAAGTAAGCATCGCTGACCGCAACAATTGTAAAATCAGGTGTTAATACTAGATATAATCCTGGCGCTGACTCAAATAAAACTTGAAAATCTGGTTGGGGATTTTGGGAGTAGGTCATAGTTGATTTGAAATTAATGCTGCTTGCTCTGCTGTTTCAGTAATATCTACAGTTAAAATTTATTCAAATTACTTTTCCGATAAGCTTTAAGTAGAAACTTGATAAATTTTGCTTTAAATTCACAATTCTGATCTGGGATCTTCCTTTAATATGACATTAGCTACTAAACCATCAACACATCCAACTTGGGCAAATGCGATCGCCCAACCAGCCAAAGAATTTGCCCCTACTCCCCTACCAGTTATCTCTGGCAAAATACCAGCCGGATTACGTGGTTCTCTCTACCGTAATGGCCCAGGTAGGCTAGAACGTGGCGGGAGAAAAGTCGGACACTGGTTTGATGGTGATGGTGCCATTCTAGGAGTCCATTTCAGGGATGATAGTACTACAGGTGTTTATCGCTTCGTACAAACATCTGGCTATCAAGAAGAAACCGCAGCAGATAAATACCTGTACGGTAATTATGGCATGACTTCACCAGGGCTAATCTGGAATCAATGGTTAAGACCAGTAAAGCATTCTGCCAATACTTCTGTATTAGCGTTACCTGATAAATTACTAGCATTATGGGAAGGCGATAACCCTTATGCGCTAGACCTTGAAACTTTAGAAACTATAGGATTAGATGACTTAGGTGGACTAGATCAAGGAATAGCTTATTCTGCACATCCTAAAATTGATCCTAATACGGGAGAAATTTTTAATTTCGGTGTCAGTGTTAAAAAAGATGTACTGCTAAATATCTATAAAAGCGATGGTACTGGCAAAATTATCAAAAAATCAGCTTTTAAGCTTGATGGGTTCTCAATTTTGCATGACTTTGTTTTAGCTGGGCAATATCTAGTCTTTTTTATTCCTCCAGTGCGAGTAAATATACTATCGCTAATACTCGGATTAAATTCTTACAGTGATGCAGCTAAGTGGAAACCACAATTAGGAACCCAAGTTTTAGTATTTGACAAAGACACATTAACCTTAGTTAGTCGTGGAGAAACTGATCCTTGGTTTCAGTGGCATTTTGGTAATGGATATGTTGATAGTAATGGCTCAATTATTTTAGACATAGCTCGTTATGAGGATTTCCAAACTAATCAATTTCTCAAAGAAGTAGCTACTGGTAAAACTACTACTACAGCTAAAGGAACACTTTGGCAAGTTAATCTTAATCCTCAGACTGGTAAAGTAACAAAAACTGAGCAAGTTTTAGATCGCGGTTGTGATTTTCCTTTTGTCTCTCCTTCAGAGGTTGGACAAGCTAACCGCTACACTTATCTATCAGTACATCGGCAAAATGTAGATATCAGTAAAGAAGTATTAAGTGCGATCGCGCGTTTTGACTACAAAACTGATACTCTCTGTGAAGCAGAAGTAGGAGAAAATCGCTATGCTTCAGAACCAATTTATGCTATAGATGCCTACAATTCTGAGCAAGGTTGGATTTTAACAGTTGTGTATGATGGCAATACTCATGCAAGTGAAGTTTGGATTTTTGATAGCGATCGCTTGAATGAATCACCCGTCTGTAAACTACAATTACCCAGCGTCATTCCTTTAGGTTTTCATGGTACTTGGAAACCCGCTTAATCAATTAACAATTATCAAAAATACTGCTTGAGTGGAAAATTAGATTACTCCCTTCCCACTATGGCGAATACCTATTCTATAAACCGCCAAGACGCAAAGAACGCCAAGGAAGAAGAAGAATATAATGAGCATGGAGATCGAGAAGAGAGCGCTACAATTATTGCTTGTTTTACAGGCTCTATCGGTTTTTTTATTGTCTTACAAACTGCTGGTATTAACCTTAACTCACTGACAGTATTAGCTGGCGGTTTAGGAATTGGTTTAGGTTTTGGCTTGCAAACTTTAGCCAACAACTTCATTATTGGTATGACACTATTACTAGAAATAACTATTGATCTTCACAGTAGCAGTCAACAGTTAGCATTTTGAAGTTTAACTGTTATATCCACCTTGGGGATGCTGTTAAAATATAGCTGTAGCTAGACAAGTCAGAATATTTTCTCTTCTCCAACCTTATGAAGGATTAGGGCATGAGAAAAGTTAATAGCTGACTGCTAAGTGCTAACTGCTATAAATAGATAAAGTCCTAAGAATTTTTTACCTAATATTTGTACCTGTCCATGACCACTTCTCCACGCCGCTATCACATTACTACCTTCGGTTGCCAGATGAATAAAGCCGACTCAGAACGCATGGCTGGCATCCTTGAGGATATGGGCTTTGAGTGGTCAGAAGACCCCAACAATGCCAAGGTCATCCTCTACAACACTTGCACAATTCGGGATAACGCTGAACAAAAGGTTTATTCTTACCTGGGTAGGCAAGCCAAGCGCAAGCATGAAGAACCTGATTTGACGCTGGTTGTTGCTGGTTGCGTTGCCCAACAAGAAGGGGAAGCTTTGCTGCGACGGGTTCCAGAATTAGACTTGGTGATGGGGCCACAACACGCTAATCGCCTGAAAGAATTGCTCGAACAAGTGTTAGATGGTAATCAAGTAGTAGCTACAGAACCTATACAGATAGTTGAAGATATCACTAAACCCAGGCGAGATAGCACGGTAAGTGCTTGGGTAAATGTAATTTACGGCTGTAATGAACGCTGCACTTACTGTGTAGTTCCCAGCGTGCGTGGTGTGGAACAATCCCGCACTCCAGAAGCAATTCGGGCTGAGATGGAAGAATTAAGTCATCAAGGTTATAAGGAAATAACCTTACTCGGTCAAAATATTGATGCCTACGGACGGGATTTACCAGGAGTAACAAAAGAAGGTCGCCATCAGCACACCTTGACAGATTTACTCTACTATGTTCACGATGTACCAGGAATTGAACGCATCCGCTTTGCCACCAGTCACCCCCGCTATTTTACAGAACGGTTGATTCAGGCTTGTGCTGAATTACCCAAGGTGTGCGAACATTTTCACATTCCTTTCCAGTCTGGGGATAATGAGTTGCTAAAAGCAATGGCGCGGGGTTACACCCATGAAAAGTATCGCCGCATTATTGACACAATTCGTCGCTATATGCCAGATGCTTCGATTACTGCTGATGCAATTGTTGGTTTTCCTGGGGAAACAGAACAACAGTTTGAAAATACCCTGAAGCTAATAGAAGATATTAGCTTTGATCTAGTAAATACTGCGGCTTATTCTCCCCGTCCTGGTACACCTGCGGCGGTGTGGGATCAGCAGTTAAGTGAGCAAGTGAAATCAGACAGATTGCAGCGCATTAACCACTTAGTTTCTATTCAAGCAGCAGAGCGATCGCAACGTTATTTTGGTCGCATTGAAGAAGTTTTAGTAGAAGACCAAAATCAGAAAGATCCTACTCAAGTCATGGGACGGACACGGGGAAACCGTCTCACCTTTTTTAAGGGCAGTATTGCTCAACTTAAAGGTCAAATCGTGCAAGTTAAAATCACTGAAGTACGTCCCTTCAGTTTGACGGGCGAACCCCTAGCTGTTCTCCCTCTGCCCCCTACCCCCTCACAAGTGTAGGTTTTTAACAATTTAGGTAGTTGGGAGTCAATAATCAAAATTATTGATAATAAGCTTCTTGCATAAGTCGATAAAATCTTGGCGGATATCTGCGCCATCTGCGTCTATCTGCTCACATCTGCGATAAAAAAAACAATTTGGTGATTTTTGCTCATTGGTCTAATTAGATCGCAAAATTGCATTTTTTTAACTCGCTCTGCTTCCTCTGCTGAATTATCGCAACCGCCAAGGCAGTTAGGACACGCATATAATTCTGAAAGCCTTGTAAACAGTGGCTTTTAAAAAAGCTGACGGCTGATACGCGATGTGCTGACCGCTATAAAATGTCTAAGTCCTGTTTAACTCTTCCTTGCGGGAAGTCCCCATGTAGAAGCGTTGGCGAAGGAAGAGCGCGTAGCGCATAGCGGAACTTGGCATGGGAAAGCAAGGGCAGGGACTTTGTATTAAAAAAAAAATCTGCTACAGTATTATCACTAACCCTAGTAAGTGATATGTATAAGGCGTATAAATTCCGAATCTACCCCGATACAGAGCAGCAAACAGCACTGGCTAAGGCTATGGGCTGTTGCAGATGGTATTGGAACTATTCGTTGAATTTATGCCAAGAAACCTACGGCAAAACTGGCAAAGGGCTGTCAAGAGCGTATATTCAAGGGCTGCTACCTGGACTCAAGAAGGAATATCCTTGGCTAACCGATGCCTATTCTCAATGCTTGCAAGTTGTAGCATTGAATTTATCGACTGCCTACAAAAACTTTTTCGACAAACGGGCAAAACTTCCTCGGTTCAAGTCCAGGCATGGCAGACAATCAATTAGTTATCCAGCCAACGTTAAGTTTGATGGTGACTACCTAAAGCTACCTGGAAAAGTTGGATTGGTTTATTGTAGTTGCCATCGGGATTTTGATGGAACCATTAAAACTGTTACTGTCTCAAAAAATCCAGATGGAAAATATTTCGCATCTATTTTGGTTGATGATGGCAAGGAAACTCCCCAGTGTTCAACAGAAGGAAAAGCTGTAGGAATCGATCTAGGTTTGACGCATTTTTGTATAACCTCAGACGGCTCAAAGTATAACAATCCCAGGCATATTGCTAAACATTCTAAAAATCTCAAGAAAAAACAACAAAACCTTTCTCGTAAAAAGAAAGGCAGTAATACTAGGAACAAGGCAAGAAAACTTGTTGCTAAAGTTCATGCCAAAATAGCTAGATGTCGTGAAGATTTTCTACACAAACTATCCCGTAAGATAGTCAACGAAAACCAAGTTATTGCTGTAGAAAATCTCAATGTAAAAGGCATGGTAAAAAACCACAACCTAGCTAAAGCCATTAGTGATGTTGGTTGGGGGCAGTTCTGTACAATGCTCAAATACAAGGCAGAAAGAGATGGAAAAACCTACATAGAAGTAGATAGGTTTTTTGCATCTTCTAAAATTTGCAATGTTTGTCTAAATCAAGTCGGAAGATTACCGCTTGATGTTAGAAACTGGACTTGTGACCATTGTGAAACTAACCATGATCGTGATATCAACGCTTCGATAAATATCAAAAATGAAGCCTTACGGATATTGTCGTTAGGAACTAGCGACACAGCCAGTGGAGGGAATGTAAGTCGGCTAGGAGGCAAAATTTCTTGCCTTTTAGACGCGATTCCCGATGAGACTGGAAGCCCCGCACGAAACTAAGCGTGGAGTGCGTGGGTAGTTCACGTCAGAGGACTTGCAATATTTTTAGTGATAGGCTATCACCGTTGAGGAGTGCGGTGAGGCATTAGTAATGACAAAACTCAAGGTTGGGCTGTTATTTGGTGGTTGTTCAGGTGAACATGAAGTTTCTATTAGTTCGGCTCGTGCGATCGCACAAGCATTAAAATCCGGCGAAAATACCAATAAATACGAAGTATTGCCTTTTTACATCCAAAAAAATGGAATTTGGCAAGGAGTTGAAATTGCTCAACAAGTTTTAGCAGCAGGTTCACCCTATTTACCTACCGACGAACAGCAAGGTAAGCACAATTTATGGCAATTTCCATCCCAAGCTAGTGAAATAGATGTTTGGTTCCCCATCCTTCATGGACCTAATGGGGAAGATGGTACAGTTCAGGGGTTGCTGAAATTAATGCAAGTACCTTTTGTTGGTACTCCTGCCCTGGGTTCGGCTGTAGGTATGGATAAGCTGGCGATGAAAACAGCTTTTGCTCAAGCTGGATTACCACAAGTTAAATATATAGCTGTTAATCGATCGCAAATCTACTCTAATCCCTGTGTGTTCCCCAAATTATGTGACGAGATAGAAGCGACACTGGGATATCCTTGCTTTGTCAAACCAGCTAACTTAGGATCGTCTGTGGGGATCGCTAAAGTGCGATCGCGCGCACAATTAGAAACAGCCTTAGATAATGCTGCCAGCTATGACCGCCGTTTAATTGTAGAAGCAGGCGTTGTCGCTCGTGAAGTTGAATGCGCCGTCTTGGGTAATGACCAAGCAAAAGCCTCTGTAGTTGGCGAAATTACTTACACAAGTGATTTCTATGACTATCAAACTAAATACACTGCTGGTCAAGCAGATTTAATCATCCCCGCCTCACTACCAGATGCTATAACTACCCAAATTCAAGAAATGGCAATCAAAGCATTTGCTGCCGTTGATGGTGCTGGTTTAGCAAGGGTAGACTTTTTCTACGTCGAACAGACAGGAGAAGTATTAATCAACGAAATTAACACCCTACCAGGATTTACCACAACAAGTATGTATCCCCAACTCTGGGCTGCTACTGGTATACCCTTTTCAGAGTTAGTCGATCAACTAATTCAACTGGCACTAGAAAGAAAAGTAAACAGTTGACAGCTTTAATTTGGCTAAAAGCTGAAAGCTGATTGCTAATCGCCTTTTTGAGATAATCTGTCTTTTGTATCAGTTTGTAAAATTAGCGGGGTCAAACTTGGAACGGACATTTTTAGCAGTTAAACCAGATGGTGTACAGCGTGGACTGGTAGGTGAAATTATCCGCCGCTATGAAGCCAAAGGTTTTACTTTGGTAGGACTTAAGCTGATGCAAGTAAGCCGAGAACTAGCTGAACAACACTACGACGTTCACAAAGAAAGACCGTTTTTCTCTGGCTTAGTAGACTTCATCACCTCTGGCGCAGTTGTAGCGATGGTGTGGGAAGGTGATGGTGTTGTGGCATCAGCTAGGAAAATAATTGGTGCTACCAACCCCCTAACTTCTGAACCAGGAACTATTCGGGGAGATTATGGGGTGAGTATTGGTCGTAACCTGATTCACGGTTCTGATGCCCCAGAGACAGCGCAACGTGAGATTAGCTTGTGGTTTAAAGATGAAGAACTCGTTAACTGGCAACCCAGTGTAATATCTTGGCTCTACGAGTAACTCTAGAATAAAAGCTCAAAGCTTTTTGAGGGCGGGGACTTAACTCCGCCTTCGATTTTGTTTAAACTTCTTCGGGTTGACGCGCTTTTGTATCTTCGTTTTCCTGAACTTCCACCTCAGTTTGAATATTTTCCAAGGAAGTTTCGGCAGTGCGCTGAGAAAACCCCCAAGCGAAAACTAGGGCAATCAAAGTAATCATTACCCATTCTGGAGGTACTAAATCTGGTTGAATTGCTCTGAGTAGCAGTCGCAAGCCGACGAAGCCAACAGTCACATAGCCAGCATCTTCAAGATGAACATATTCATCTAACCAGCGAATAAATAATCCTGCCATAAATCGCAGAGTAATTACACCAATCGTGCCACCTGCAAGTACCAGCCAAGTTTCTTGAGAAATAGCGATCGCAGTTGTAACACTATCCAACGAAAATGCCAAATCCGTCACAGCGATGATAGGTATTGCTTGCCAGAAGGAAGTAAACCTGGGTCCATGATGCTCATTGTCTTCCCCTGCATAGTCGGTAAAGTACTGAAATACTAACCACAGTAGATAAGCTGCACCAAGCAACTCAAATTGCCAATACTGAACTACCCAGGTAGCTGTAAGAATCAGGGTCATTCGGAGAATATAGGCAACTACCAAGCCTAAATTGAGAGCGCGTCGCCGTTGTTCACCGTCTTCTAGTCCTTGGGCAATGGCAGCCAGTGCGATCGCATTATCTGCTGACAGCACCGCTTCTAGGGCTATGAGGATCACCAGTACAAAGGTGGCTTCTATGCTTGCATGGTAAGGAGAGTTCAGGATCTGGTCTAGCATTAACTATTTATTCAACACGCAACAAATGCTAACTAAAAGCAAATAGCAATTATCTCAAAAAAATAAAAATGCTTGCTACTTTAACCAAGCTTACCCTTTCAGTGTAAATTTATGGTTAAAACTCATACCAATAAATTCCCCACCTGGGGTTAAATTGGTATGTACCTGTGTTGCATCTTGTTACAAAATTGTTTAACAAGGGTAAATTTACCCCAAATTGTTGAAATATATACTCACCAAACTCAAGAGGAAGCAAAACAATGTCTATATCAGATACCCAAGTTTATGTAGCTTTAGTTGTTGCCTTAATTCCAGGAATCTTAGCATTCCGACTAGCCACAGAGCTTTACAAATAAGCCGATATCCGCGATTTACTGAGCATCTGCACAGCAGGTGCGATCGCTCCTTCCAAACTTAGAGGCGAGATAATCCGACATGACTATTATGATTGTCTTAACTCTTGCCTCTGAGTTTCTAACCATAACAGTAGCTTTTTGTAACGTAACTGCTTATATTAACAAGGGTAATTAGGGGGGATTGCCCCTTGACTAACTTGCTGTTGAGCGCGGTATTCTAACATTTATGAACGCAATTCAACCTTCATACCATCCACTACAACAACCTACTGTAGCCCGTCGTCGGGTTCGGCGGGCATCGCCAACTGCTAACCGTCAACCTTATCGGGCGGTCAGTGGTGAAACCACAGCTAAGTTGTTCGCTAATATTGTGATTTCATCTGCGGCTGTTTCTGGACTTGTACAGCTTTTGCCTTATCAATTGTCTCAACAGACAAAACTGCAAGACCTCAAAAAAGAAGTTTCTCGTAGCGAAAAGCGTGTTACTCGCTTAAGCAGCACCTTTAATCGCCACTTTGACCCTGAACAATCTCAAGTTGTAATGCAAGAGCAAAGCAATCGCGTTGCTCCTACTCAACGTCGGGTAATCTTGCTAGATAAAGATTTGGTTCGTGACTAATCTGAGAAAGGCTTAATTCATTTTGCTTTCAATAAACTGCTAGCAATGCTATAATATAGCGCCTATTAGCTGTAAGTATTACTTACAATATCAAGCAAAAAGTTGCCGCTTCTAGAAACGAAGACAATTTATTGTTTTCGCTCGTCTATAAAAATAATTAATAATTCAGGGGATTACTGGCTTTAATAGATAGTTGGTTCAACCTACTACTAAGATTTGCTAGTTAGCATGAAGCTAGAAACTGCAAAGCTTGTAGAAGCGCGATCGCATCATAGGACTTACACCTACCCTATAGTAGGGTTAAGCTAAAGCTACTGAGTTTCCCACATACCGAGTATTCCTATGACAACTCCAACGTTGTTTCCTAATGCACCTGATATTTCAGCAGATGATTACTTAGTTTTAGGTTTAGCTACCTGCTTTTACAAAGAAGATGGAGATGTGCATGAAGTTAAAATTATTGAGCCAATACCTTCTGCTGCACTAGAAGCATTGATCAAAGGCATTCCTACCTCTTACGAAATGGCTTATGCTACTACATTAGGCGAAGTTTTTGCTGGTGATACACTGCAAATGCCAGCATCATTTCCAGCCGAAGCTCAGTTTGGTGATGAGTTTGCCTTACGTGCAGTTGCCGCCGTTCGTACCTATAAGCGTCGTCCACAGGCTCAATCTTCTATTCCCTTGGGGACTACACACACTGACTTCAACTACTCCTTAGAACGCAAGCGAGTGCTGAATGCCAGCCGCGTTGTGAGCAAAGATGACAACGTTAAACAACACGCTTACACCCATCAAGTTTTGTAATAGTAAATAACACAGTATGTTAAAGCTCTATGGTGGCGCTCGTAGTCGAGCATCAATTGTCCAGTGGTATCTAGAAGAATTGAGTGTTCCCTATGAATTTGTCCTGCTAGATATGCAGGCTGGAGAACACCAAAAACCAGAATACCTGGCGATTAACCCAACAGGAAAAGTACCCGCAATTGTTGATGGAGATTTCAAACTTTGGGAATCAGGGGCAATATTGTTATATGTAGCTCAAAAATATGGCAATATTTCCCCATCTTTAGAGCAACAAGCTGAACTTATTCAATGGGTGCTGTTTGCTAATGCTACTTTGGGACCAGGAATTTTTGTAGAAGCAACTCGTGAAAAAGAGACACCAAAATTACTGACACCATTAAATCAAATCTTTGAAAAGCAACCATTCTTGCTGGGTGAAGATTTTACTGTTGGTGATGTTGCCGTTGGGTCAATGTTAGCTTATATCCCAATGATGCTAAAGCTTGATTTAAGTGCCTATCCTGCTGTAGTGGAATATATTAAGCGCATTACACAGCGACCAGCATTCCAAAAAGTGATGTCAGCACGCAGTTAATTTAGCTGCTGTTATTAAGTAGAAAAACTTTATAAAACATCCAAAATAACTCCACTAAAACACTGCTCTCCATAAACGGGGAGGAGTGTTTTGTTTTAGGTTTAATTATATTGATAGTTCCTTGATAATTTTAAAAATAACAATTAATAAAAAAATGGCACCGATAATTAGTGCCATTTATCAAAATTGAAGTTTTAGATTTAGCGAAATCCGACCGCAGCCTGCCAAACGAAAGCTAGTAGCAGGAAAAATACGGGGATGACCGGGAGAACGTCTACGAGAGGGTCAAAAATAGCGTAAGCTTCAGGCAGTTTCGCCAATAGCATCGCGGCTTCCATGTTCTAATCCTTTTTTCCAACACAGTTTTCAGAATTGAGAAGTATCTTAACATGGCTCTGCTGCTTGTGGAGGTGGAGAATCAAGCCACTGGGCAAATTCTGTAGTAAAGCGATCGCTTAAAATTGCCTCCCGAATACGCTTGGTAAAACGAATTAATTCTGTAACGTTATGCAAAGACAGTAAGGTATAACCTAAAACTTCTCCCGATCGCATTAAATGACTTAAATAAGCACGGCTGAAATTTTGGCAGGTATAACAAGGGCAAGTCTCATCAAGTTGAGTATAATCCCTGCGAAATCGAGCATTTTTTAAATTCCATCGCTCACCTTGTACCAACACAGCACCATGTCGCCCCAATCGTGTAGGAATCACACAGTCAAATAAATCTATTCCAGATGCGATCGCGATCGCCATTTCTCTATACGTTCCTACCCCCATCAGGTAACGGGGTTTATCCTCTGGTAGCAACGGCGCGGTAGCTTTGACAATCTGGTGAATAAATTCTGCGGGTTCACCCACACTTACCCCACCAATGGCATAACCAGGTAAATCTAACGTAGCTAATTTTTCAGCCGCAGCACGGCGTAAATCTAAGAAAACCCCACCCTGGACAATACCAAATAAAGCTTGATCCTGTGGTCGTTGGTGAGCTTTTATACAGCGTTCCAGCCACCTATAGGTGCGATCTGTTGCCCTCACCACCTCCTCGCGTTCAGCAGGGTAGGGGGGACACTCATCAAAAGCCATAATTACATCTGCCCCCAGAGTATTTTGAATCTGAATTGAAAGCTCTGGGGTCATATTAATTATTCTGCCATCACGGGGGGAGCGAAAAGTTACGCCTGCTTCAGTAATGGTGCGTATTTTGCTCAAGCTAAATACCTGAAATCCACCCGAATCTGTCAGCATCGGACCTTTCCAATTCATAAACCGATGTAACCCGCCAGCACCCGCTACGATGTCTTCTCCTGGTTGTAGATGTAGGTGGTAAGTATTAGCCAAAACCATCTGCGCCTCAGCCTCCTCTAGGTGCGCTGAGGTCAAAGTTTTCACAGTGGCTAAAGTACCCACTGGCATGAAGCGAGGGGTTTCAACTATCCCATGAGGGGTTACAAATACACCAGCCCTTGCCTGCGTATGACTACAGGATGCTTGACGTTGAAAAGAAAAATTAGCACTCAAGATAGATTCAAGATTAACTATTAGATGTGAGAAATATTAAGTGTAGCTTCAGCTTGAGCCTACTTCACAGGAAATTTCACTCATCATTAAATTAGCTGCTGACAACAGGTAGCAACTCAAAACTTCAAGAGCGATTTTTAGGCAGCCAATATTTTCAGGCAAACCTTTTCAAAACTTCCCTGTTAATTATTTAAAAGGAAAAGTCGCTCTCATCAATCTGAACATCCCACTTAGCGGAAAGTACTTGAGCAACCATCGCTTCTAAAGCAGCAGCATTTAAAACAGGTGTAGCTTGCTCTTGTAAGGGATTCGATATGGGAATTAAACGTAATTGACGATTATCCTGAATCAGATCGAAGTAGTTTTCAGACTCCGAAACCTGAGTTAATTGCAGATAATCAAAACTCTCGACATTAAGATAAAGAGCATGATTAGCAATTAGTGTAGCTCGCTGGGGGTCAGCGAATGCCTCTAGAACACATCCTTCTCCTTGACTCTGCATTTGACCGTCAAAGGTATGGATGTAGCGAACGCGATTTAAATCACTGAGCAAGCGCCGGATATCTTGCTTATTGACAACTATGCCTGTGTCAATGATACAGGGTGCTGCGAATCGAGGTAAGGATTGGTCGTGACTCATAGAAAAAAACAGCCTTTGGTTGAAATAAGCTTGCCATTGCCTAGAAATTGGGTGGAAATTTCAGGAAACAGGCTGTCCTAGTTCGGACTAGCTGGTAAAACACACCCAGGAGATATTTGGAAAAACAGCAAATGATTTAATATACGAGTCAATATTAGCCTAAGACTTATTGCGTATTCCTGCGGTAATCTACTGAATTTATTACGGGAAATCCGGTAGTACCTGATATATGTATCAAATATTGATTTTATGGGTGCGTAAGTTTATCAATTCTATAGCCGCTGCCGTAGCTTTTTATACCTGTTTACCTGTGCCGTACACTTGGGCATTGGATTTTGAGGGTGTTGGGCGTTTAGCACCCGCCGTTGGGCTATTAATTGGTAGTGTTTTAAGTCTAGGTGATTTCACACTTGACAATCTAGGTATGCCTGTGCTAACTAGATCAGCTTTGGTAGTTGTTGGTTGGATTGGTTTAACTGGCGGTTTACATTTAGATGGGGTGATGGATACTGCTGATGGTTTGGCAGTACAAGATCGGCAGCGACGGTTACAAGTTATGTCGGATAGTGCTACTGGTGCTTTTGGGGCAATGGCTGCGATCGCGCTATTGTTATTAAAAACTGTTGCTCTAAGTGAATTAAATCATCATCGTACTTTGGCTTTGATGGCAGCAGCAATATGGGGACGCTGGGGACAGGTAGTAGCGATCGCATATTATCCTTATCTCAAAGCTACTGGTAAAGGCGCATTTCATAAAGCAGCGATCCGCGTACCTCAAGACTTATTACTAGGATTAATATTAATCGGCGCTTTAAGTGGGTTAGAGTTCTTTTGGAATGCTCAATTTTTACCTGTTCTAGTCGCGATGTTGATCGCGGGATGTGCGATCGCATTACTTACTGGCGCTTGGTTTAACTGGCAACTAGGCGGTCACACTGGCGATACTTATGGCGCGGTTGTAGAGTGGACAGAAGCATTTATTTTGTGTTTTTTCACTATCCTTAATCAGGCTTAATATTAGCCTCCTCTGCCCCTCTGCCCTGATTTCGGAGAATTTACTTAACAGGTTGTAATGGCGTAATTTTTAGCTTAAAAGCACCACCGCCTGTTTCTCCAAAGGAACGAACACGAATAATATACTCGCCTGTCCCCTTAATTCGGGCAAAAAGCAGGGAGTTGTTACTACCATCAGGACCATCATCATTTTGTCCAATTGTTGAACCGTCAGCCCCCAACAAAGTCACAATTGTGTCGAAATTATCTGATGTCAGATCAATTGCTACTTGATCACCTGCTTTCAATTTCACCCGATAGTCACGGGCGAAACCACCATCGCCCAGGGGTATATCCTTTTCTGTAAGTGTGTCGTTAGCTTCGTTACTGGCAGGTAAAGTTAATGGTTGATATACAACTGGTTTTTGGGCATTAGCTGACAGAGCAGTTAGTTCTATCGCCGTTAAGGTGGCAGCAATTATTAATACAGGGCGAAATATCCGGGCAAAACGGTGTGTCATAAAGTATTTTGTGAGTAAACTTAAACAGTGTTATATAATTTGGATAAATCTGGAAACAATTGGTAATTGTTCCGAATTTTCTGATTGTTAAGACGGTGAGTTATCTTTACGAATTGTAAAAGAAATAGGGCGAGACTGTAGAGACGCTGGATTGAAATTAGATTGGCTAATTTGGGGATTAGTAGAAGAATTGACAGCAGGCATACCTGATGTTAGGTCGATGGGGTCTTGAATAGCTGTTTGTTGCTCATCTGACTTGAGGAAGGGAAATCCTGCTTTGCGATCATAGTTGGATGCGATCGCCAAAAATGCTCCGCCTAAAATATATATTGGTAATGGCAACATAAAGTGCTTGAGCCACTGATAGAATTCTGCGATCGCAAACAGCACCACAAAGCTAGCTATCCAAACTTTCATAGTTGCTCCCAAGACAAATTTTGCTGGCATCTTGTTTTATACACTATTCATAGCGCAATAACTTAAAACGCGAGAAGCTAAAACTAGCTCTCGCGTTTTAAGTTATTAGAGGGATATGGTTAACCCTGGACGATCAACTAACTTCAATAAGCGATGCGCCTCTACAATGCCTTAGCTGTCTCTCTAGCTTGCTTAGATGTCAAGCGTTCATAAGCTGCCCGCATAGTAAAGTCGGGACGACGAGCATTAATAGCAGCAATCACATCTTCATAGCGGTGACCGCGTTCTGCCATATCCCGTTGAATCTTCCAAGAAATCTTGACTTCATCACTGATATCTAGATAAACACTGAAGTCAATGAGCGATCGCACCCGTTCATCATACAAGGGGTGAAGCCCTTCAATTACAACGACGTGGTTAGGCTCTACTTTCTCCGGTGGGTCAATTGCTCCGGTTTCGTGATTGTAAATAGGCTTGTCGATTACTTGACCACTTTTGAGAGCTTTGATTTGCTCGTACATCAAATCAAAGTTATTAGCTCTAGGATCAAGGGCAGTAATGCCAGTTTCTTTACGTTGCTTTCTGTCTAGAGAGTGGTAATCGTCTAGACAGATTACTGTCACAAAATCTTCACCAAACAAATCTGTGATTCGACGCAAAAAAGTAGACTTACCGCAGCCGGAATCTCCGGCAACGCCAATGATAACCACACGATCCAGCTGACTGGTCATAGCTTCCCTCTAACGCAAATCTTTTTCTCAAAATAAATTTTAAGCAAGCTAAATCCTTAGCCTCGAGATCACCCCG
Organism: Crinalium epipsammum PCC 9333; assembly: GCF_000317495.1. Lineage (GTDB taxonomy): Bacteria > Cyanobacteriota > Cyanobacteriia > Cyanobacteriales > PCC-9333 > Crinalium > Crinalium epipsammum. The sequence goes on along the minus strand of NC_019753.1, from coordinate 2,314,443 downwards.
TCCGTTGATCATGCAGCGCATCCCACATCGCCTGAAAACACAAGTACTGTCTTTGCAAGCAATAAGCGGTGCTACTGCTTGGTCGGGAAAACTCAAGCAATTTTCTAGTAAGTATTTAATCCTAGCTTCTACAGTGGATTTTACCAGAACGGGATCTCCCCTACAAGGCGGAATGTAATTGGACTCATCTTGCTCAGTACTTATGCTAAGGTGAGTAGCGCCTTTTTGAAAAAAAAAATTAAATAGAAGTCAGAATTCTGCTAACTGCTAAGGGATTAAATTGCTCATTCTTGACATTCTCTGAGTAAATCATTCGCTAGGGTTAAAACGTAACAGGTGTAGAATTTGCCATTTGGTGCTGTCTGAGATGAGTAAGCATAGGCTTGAGATGCTACGCTGAGTAAAAATTCAGATCTAAATGAACTGGAACCCGATATTCGGGCTGGCATATCCTTAAAAATGTCACGTTTCTATAACGTGTTGAATTCGGTTTGGAGATGATTAATTAGGAATGTATAACTCAAGCGTAGCTGGCGATGCTGCCAACACAGTCTCTGGTAGCCGTATGTTTATCTATGAAGTAGAAGGTTTGCGTCAGAACGAAAACACTGACAAAACTAACTACCCGATTCGTCGTAGTGGCAGTGTGTTTATCACTGTACCCTACAGTCGTATGAACCAAGAAATGCAACGAATCACCCGCTTGGGCGGCAAAATTGTCAGCATTCGACCTTTAACGGCTGACAATGAAGGAAATGGCACTACACCTGGAACTGAACCACAGAGCAAGCACTCAGGAGAAGAGAGCAAGCCTATGACTCAGACAGAATCCGTACAGCCAGTAACAGAAACTAAGCCTAAAGCTAAAAAGGCTGAATCTGATGTTCCAGTTAATATCTACCGCCCAAATTCGCCTTATATTGGCAAGTGTCTCTCTAATGAAGAACTTGTTGGCGAAGGTGGTATCGGGACAGTCCGTCACTTGATTTTCGACATTTCGGGTGGAGATTTGCGCTATCTGGAAGGTCAGAGTATTGGTATTATTCCACCAGGAACTGACAAAAAAGATAAACCTCATAAATTGAGGCTATATTCTATCGCTTCGACTCGTCACGGTGATGCCGTTGATGACAAAACCGTATCTCTCTGTGTTAGGCAACTTGAATACAAGCATCCTGAGACAGGTGAAATGGTTTATGGCGTTTGCTCAACCTTCCTGTGTAATCTCAAACCTGGGGATGATTTAAAAATCACTGGCCCTACTGGTAAGGAGATGTTATTACCAGAAGATCCTAATGCCAATGTGATTATGTTGGCGACAGGAACTGGTATTGCACCATTCCGAGCTTACTTGTGGCGGATGTTCAAGGAAAATGAAAGAAAAGCTAACCCAGATTATCAGTTTAAGGGTTTGGCTTGGCTAATCTTTGGTATTCCTACAAGCCCGAATATCCTGTACAAGAATGAGTTAGAAGAACTGCAAGAACAGTACCCTGACAACCTCCGCTTGACTTACGCGATTAGCCGTGAGCAGAAAAACCCTGAAGGTGGCAGGATGTATATCCAAGACCGCGTAGCTGAACACGCTGACGAACTTTGGAAGATGATTCAGCAACAAAATACCCACACCTATATCTGTGGTTTGAAGGGTATGGAAGGCGGTATTGATCAAGCACTTACTGTTGCTGCTGCCAAAGATGGTGTTACTTGGTCAGAGTACCAAAGACAAGCGAAGAGGGAAGGTCGTTGGCACGTAGAAACCTATTAGACATCTCCATAAATGAATGTAGATCCGTGTCATGGCACGTCTCTACGAGGATTAAGCGCCAACGTACCTTGAATTTCTAAAGATGTCTATCCTTCAACCGCGCTCTTGACTCCCACCACAACTAAGTTTTGTGGTGAGATGAATCGCTGACAGGGTTTTGTGGTAAAGTGGTTATCAGTCAAGCAAACCTCCTGTAGTTGTGAAAACCAAGCAACATAATTGGGACAAGTAGTGAAGACAAAACATTCAAATACCGTAGGGCATACGGGATTTTAAGCTTGTGGAGAAACTGTAAGACTTAATGATGCTTGCATCAAAGAGCAAATTTCGATTAAGCAAGAATCTCCCGACGAGCGCGTAGCTTGAGGGGGGAGTGTCAATAGGTCTTTAGTTGCCTAAGTTCTACTACTAATTGATTGATCCGATTAGCGCGTTCTCATCTCCGATTTTACTGGGGAATAAGAACGCGCTATTGCTTTTTGGCAGGAGGCAGAGGGGCAGAGGAGGGAGGGGAGATAATAAATTTCTTACTAATAATTGATCATTGGTAATTGATAATTGATGATCAGTTGCTTTGATTATGAAAATTACGTTAAATTTGATTAAGTAAGTGTGCAAGCGACTCTTTTAGGGTTTATATGCTTTGCCCCAACTAAAATAAAATTCGCCAGTCAAAGTCAATTTTAAAATTATTTGACTTTTGGAATCATCTGTGTTAAATAAATGCCCCTTATTTGGGCAAAATCCGCGTTATATGACCGTCAAATAGAGGCAAGCCTGAATGAAGTTTTCTTGGAGAGTATTATTACTTTGGACATTACCAGCAGTGGTAATTGGGTTCTTTTTCTGGCAAGGGGCATTTGCTCCGGCGACAGGGGAGATGACTAAGAACACTGCCAGTACTCGGATGACTTATGGTCGCTTTTTAGAGTATTTAGATGCTAAACGAGTCACAAGTGTTGATCTCTATGATGGTGGTCGGACGGCAATTATTGAGGCGATTGATCCAGATTTAGACAACAGAGTTCAGCATTTGCGCGTAGATTTACCTGGAAACGCACCTGAACTGATGACCCAGCTAAGAAAGGCAAATATTAGCTTCGATACTCACCCAATTCGTAATGAAGGCGCTATCTGGGGTTTACTCGGTAATTTAATATTTCCAGTTTTGTTGATTGCTGGTTTATTTTTTCTGTTCCGCCGTTCTAACAATCTACCTGGTGGCCCTGGTCAAGCAATGAATTTCGGGAAATCAAAAGCCCGTTTTCAGATGGAAGCTAAAACAGGTGTGTTATTCGATGACGTGGCGGGGATTGAAGAAGCTAAGGAAGAACTCCAAGAAGTCGTTACCTTCCTCAAACAGCCAGAACGCTTTACCGCAGTAGGAGCAAAAATTCCTAAAGGTGTGCTGTTAGTAGGGCCTCCAGGTACGGGTAAAACTTTACTTGCTAAAGCGATCGCAGGAGAAGCAGGTGTACCATTTTTCAGCATCTCCGGCTCAGAATTTGTGGAAATGTTTGTAGGTGTGGGCGCTTCCCGTGTGCGAGATTTATTCAAAAAAGCGAAAGAAAACGCACCTTGCTTAGTGTTCATTGATGAAATCGACGCAGTAGGAAGGCAACGGGGCGCTGGTATTGGTGGGGGGAATGATGAACGTGAACAAACCCTCAACCAGTTACTCACAGAAATGGACGGGTTTGAAGGCAATACAGGGATTATTATTATTGCTGCTACCAACCGTCCAGATGTCTTAGATTCAGCGTTGTTACGTCCAGGTAGATTTGACAGACAAGTGAGTGTTGATACCCCTGATCTCAAGGGACGCTTGCAAATTCTGGATGTCCACGCTCGTAATAAGAAACTAGCACCAGAAATTTCATTGGAAGCGATCGCACGTCGCACTCCTGGTTTTAGCGGTGCAGACCTCGCTAACTTACTCAACGAGGCGGCTATTCTAACAGCCAGACGGCGCAAAGAAGCGATTACCATGTTAGAAATCAACGACGCGGTAGACCGTGTTGTTGCTGGTATGGAAGGCACTCCGTTGGTAGATAGCAAGAGCAAGCGTTTAATTGCTTACCATGAAATCGGTCATGGAATTATTGGCACTCTGCTCAAACATCACGATCCAGTGCAGAAAGTTACTCTAATTCCTCGCGGACAAGCGCAGGGTTTAACTTGGTTTACTCCCTCGGAAGAGCAAGGATTAATCTCTAGAGGGCAGTTATTAGCAAGGATTAGCGCCGCTTTAGGCGGACGTGCTGCCGAACAAGTGATCTTTGGAGATGCCGAAGTAACTACAGGTGCTGGTGGTGACTTGCAACAAGTAACTTCTTTAGCACGGCAGATGGTAACTCGCTATGGAATGTCTACTTTAGGACCAGTTTCTTTAGAAAGTCAGTCGGGCGAAGTGTTTTTAGGTCGCGACTGGATGACTCGTTCTGAATATTCTGAGGAAATTGCGGCTCAGATTGATGGTCAAGTCCGCTCAATTGTAGAGCATTGCTATGACGAAGCTTTACGTTTGGTTCGGGAAAATCGTTCCGTGATCGATCGCCTCGTGGATCTGTTAATTGAGAAGGAAACAATTGATGGTGACGAGTTCCGCCAAATTGTTGCTGAGTATACTCATGTACCTGAAAAAGAGCAATTTGTGCCTGCTATCTAGTAACTGATAGTTTTTCCTTAACAGATGGGGGTCGTTGTTCGACCTCTATTTTTTTCTTCTAATTAAACGTATTACCCCTCCCCTTGCTAAGGGGAGGGGGAGATTTTTTTAATGTGGAGCTAGTTAGTAGTTGTTAATTTATTAACCGCTAAAAATAAAGAAATGTTAAGGGATACGAAGGATTTTAAAGAGAAATCAAACAGGTAAGTTTTCTAGAATACAAAGTGCTACTGTGAAGTTATAACTTAAATCTTGAGGAGAAAAAACCTTTAAGTTCCCCCAAACTTGGGATAGCACTTGATACTAGGTGTAGAAGACACTGGTTTAACTTCTGAATATTCGGTACTAAATTCCTCTTCTTGTTTGGTTAGTACGGAAGTTAATATATCTACCCTTAGTGTGAGTAAATCCACACTTAATATCCCGAAAATTTGGGAAAAGGTTCTAATTTAATCGGCAGCAAATAACTAGCACTTGAAGGCTAAGAACGAAAGTGACATGATAATTGTGGTTGCACTTTCTTACTCGCATAAACGTTAGGTTTCGCTCTCTATATTCAGTGGGAGATTGTAAATATGAAGCTTGTGATTCAAGGCAAAAATATTGAAATTACTGATTCTATTCGTGAATATGTACACCAAAAAATTGAAAAGGCAGTAAGCCATTATCAGAATATAACATCAGAAGTAGATGTGCATTTATCAGTTGAACGTAATCCCCGTATAACCTCAAAGGAAATAGCTGAAGTAACTCTTTACGCTAATGGTTCAGTAATCCGCGCTCAAGAAGGTAGCGAGGTTTCCGAAAATTCCAATATTGCCTAAGCATAAGCAACAAGAAAGCATAAGTGCGGGGGTGGAGAGGAGAAGTAAATTTATGTTTAGCACTTTGATGGAAGAAGCAGATTAAAATTGCCACCAAAGGAAAAGCGATCGCTTAAGAATGCTAAAGAAAAACTTCTCCCTTCTCCCTATTTTTAATATCTAATTTGTAGGGTGACAAAAGCTTGTACCTGCTGTTCACCAGCGACTATAGGTGTCGTAGCATTTACTTGTGCTAACTTCATGTGTTGATTATCAAGTAGGGACATAGGCTGCATTGGTGGAGGCATATTAGCTCCATTGATTTGAATGCCGATAATTTCTCGCTGTTTAAGCTCTAAGGCACTCAAAGCGGCATCAGCTTGTTTATTGGCATCTGCGGAGGCTTCACGGATAGCTTGCTTTTGAGCATCTGCAATGTTACTGTCCGAGGCTACTAAGGTAACATTGTTTATTTTAGTAGCTCCAGCTTTGACCGCTTGATCTAATAAATTTCCAGTTTTTTTAGGTTCTATTTGAAAGCTGACAATGTTATTGCCAGAATATCCGGTAATACTTTGCTTGCCATTTTTATAGCTGTAATTAGGTGTCAGGTTAATGCCAGTAGTCTCAAGTTTTTCAACTTCTTGACGAGATTTCAGGAGTTCTACTACCGCAGATGAGCGTTTTGCTATCTGCTGTTGTACTTCTGTAGAGGTTTTGCCTTGAATTTCTACACCTAAACGCACTTGGGAGATAGTTTTAGGAATATGGACAAGTCCTCGACCGGAAACGGTAACTATTCTAGAGGCAGAATTGGGAAAACCAGGGAGATTTTGCTGAGAAGAAGCTGCTTGGCAGGCGGTTAAGCTAATTATACTCAGAAATAAAAACAAATTTTTTGAGCGATCGCGCAACAAAGATCGCCAATTATAGGAGACAATTTGATTCATATTAGGAAATAGCACTTTTAAGCGTGTCCCTAGTATTGCACTGAAAAAGTTAGCAATCTGAGCGGTTACGTTTTTAGAAACAATTGCTTAACAGGGCAACATTAATCAAATATATTTTAAAATTCCGTAAAATTACGATGATTAAGTAACTTATTTACATCATATTTCCACAAATAATATTTATAAAAGTTAAAATTTTCAGTTCTGACAATGAACCTAGATTAATCCGACTATAGTATAAAGCACTACACTAGGTTAAGCGTAGCTATAACTGTTCTTAAATCAAGGCTGTTATCGCTTCTATTGTGTTCCATTAATCTAGCTATGACTCAAACTACTGACTACCTTAGCCATCTCAACTTATCTCAACGTCGTGCTGTAGAACACTTTTGCGGCCCCTTGCTGGTGGTTGCTGGGGCAGGAAGCGGTAAAACCAGGGCGCTGACTTATCGTATTGCAAATTTGATTCTTAAGCAGCGCGTTGATCCAGCAAATATCCTAGCCGTGACTTTTACTAATAAGGCGGCGCGGGAGATGAAAGATAGAATTCAAAAGTTGTTTGCTCAACAACAAGCCGAGGAACAATATGGTAAACCTTGGGAAGCATTGACAAATGAGCAGCAAACAAGATTGCGATCGCGTGTTTACAACTCTTTTATAAAAGACCTTTGGATTGGTACTTTTCACAGCTTATTTAGTCGCATTCTCAGATTTGATATTGAGAAGTATCAAGACGAAAAAGGGCGACGTTGGAATAAGAATTTTTCTATATTTGATGAATCTGACGTTCAAAGCTTAATTAAAGAAATTGTCACCAAGCAACTTAATTTGGATGACAAAAAATTTGAACCTCGTGCTGTTCGCTCTGTCATCAGCAACGCTAAAAACCAAGGTTTATCCCCCAAAGAATTTGAGCAAGCAGAAATTAATTATCGTGGTCGGATAATTGCTGAAGTTTACAGTATTTATCAAAATAAATTAGCTGAAAATAATGCTTTAGATTTTGATGATTTGATTCTTGTGCCTGTGAAATTATTTCAACAAAATGAGCATATATTAGAATACTGGCATCGCAAATTTCATCATATTTTAGTAGATGAATATCAAGATACTAATAGAATTCAATATGAAATAATTAGATTATTATCCACTAATGGAGAAACTAATAAAAATAATTGGGATTGGAGTAATAGATCTATTTTTGTGGTCGGAGATGTAGATCAATGTCAGCCTCCAGGTAGCAAAGTATTAACCAGTGAGGGATATTTACCGATTGAAAAGTTGAATCCTCAGCAACATTGGTTAGTCAGTTATAACAGAAGTACTTCGGATTTTGTTGGCTTGAAAGGTGGGTTAAAATTTGGTAAAGCTACACGGGATTTTGCTGGCAAGCTAGTGATAGTTAAAGCTGGAGGTAAAAAGACTCGTTGCACCCCTAATCATCGTTGGCCTATTAAATGGGTTAGCCATGAAAATAATAAGTATCATATAGTTTATTTGATGCGGCGGGGAGAATTGTACCGCGTTGGGTCTTGTCCTTTATTTACTAGCAATGGTAAGCTGGAATTATGGCAGCTTGCGAAACAAGAAAAAGCGGAGGCTGCTTGGATTTTATCGAGTTTAGATAAGGCAGATCGTGCTGCGGAAAAAGTTTCAGCAATTGCTAATGAATATGGTATTCCTAAAACTACATTTGAAGTAAGTAGTGACGTTAATAGTGATGATTTACTAGCGTTAGTCCAAGATTGCTTATCCCACTATGGCAAAGACTTAAATTATCCAATTTATACGCCTGAAATTGCATTTAAGCGAAATCCAACAGCCAGCCAGATAGATATAGAAGCAGCTAATCTCGTGTCTGGAATTATGATGATTGCTGTAGAAAGGGAGAGTAAAGAATTAATTTGGGAAACAATCAGCAGTATTCAGCAGGAAGATTACACGGGATCTGTATATAGTTTAAAGGTAGATAAACACTATGTTTATTTTACTGATGGGCTGCTAACTCATAATTCTATATATAGCTTTCGTGGGGCAGATTATACTGTTTTACTAGAATTCCAAGATGATTTTGGGGACGGTTTGCCGGATGATGATACCCGCTCTATGATTAAATTAGAGGAAAATTATCGCTCTAGGGAAAATATTCTTCAAGCGGCTAATAAGTTGATTGAAAATAATACGCAGCGTATTGATAAGATTCTTAAGCCAACACGGGAAGCTGGAGAGCAAATTTATTGTTATAAGGCGGATGATGAGATAGCGGAAGCGGAATTTGTAATTAATCAAGTTCGCAGTTTAAAACGGAAGGATGCGGAGATTGATTGGGGTGATTTTGCAATTCTTTACCGTACAAATGCTCAGTCTCGTGCAATGGAAGATGCGCTAGTACGTTGTGGAATTCCATATACGATAGTTGGAGGGTTAAAGTTTTATGATCGCAAAGAAATTAAAGATGCGATCGCATACTTGCGAGTAATCGTTAATCCTGCGGATACAGTTAGTTTATTGCGGATAATTAACACTCCGCGTCGTGGGATTGGTAAAGCTAGTATTGATGCTGTTGCTGCTGTTTCCCAAGAATTAAGCGTACCTTTGTGGGAAATTCTGCAAGATGAAACATCTGTTAAAACTTTAGCTGGACGTGCTGCTAAACAGATTACCAGTTTTGTAGAGTTAATTAGCCACTGGCAAAAACAACTGGATACGCTTTCAGCTTTGGATATTGTTCAAGGTGTAACGAAGGATTCTGGATATATCCAAGATTTGCAAAATCAAGGCACTGATGAAGCTGATAACCGTCTGGAAAATATTCAGGAATTATATAATGCAGTTCAGCAATTTGAAGAAGAGAACGAAGATTCTAAATTAGAAACTTTTCTCCAAAGTGCTTCCTTATCTTCTGATTTGGATAATTTGAAAGAGGGAGATTCACGTATATCTCTGATGACTCTACATTCTGCTAAAGGACTAGAGTTTCCGATAGTATTTTTAGTAGGATTAGAGCAAGGGTTATTGCCGCATACTCGTAGTTTAAACGATCCAGTCGCGTTAGAAGAAGAGCGACGGCTTTGTTATGTGGGGATTACTCGCGCCCAAGAACGACTATATTTGAGTCATGCGTGTGAACGTCGCCTTTGGGGTTCCCGCGAACCAGCAATTCGTTCTCAGTTTTTGAAAGAATTACCTAGTGAGTTTGTGTCTAGTAATGTTGCGGCTGCTGTTCCCAGGAGAGTTAGCCAGCCAAAAAGTAATATTACTAGCGAAGATTCCAACGCAACAAGTCAAAAGTGGCAAGTAGGGGATCAGGTTGTCCATCCTAGTTTTGGAGTTGGTGAAATTACTCATGTTTTTGGGACGGAAAAGAAAGTCTCTGTAGCTGTGAAATTTGCCAATCTTGGTCAAAAAATTATTGATCCTAAGATTGGTAAATTGCAACGCTTGGAATAGATTAGGACTTATGCAAGCCTGAAATCTAGATCCCCCCTAGCCCCCCTTAAAAAGGGGGGAAATTCAATCAAAGTCCCCCTTATTAAGGGGGATTTAGGGGGATCTCTTCGTAAGTTTTGTAAATTAGAACCCCACCCTAACCCTCCCCTTATCAAGGGGAGGGAATAAGAAATTTTTTGAGGTGGTTAGAGGGTGGAGTTGCAAGGGCTTTTTCGCAATGCTAATAAAGCTGTACCGAATGCGGCGGCGGTGTGTTGTGGCGGGGTGATAGGTACTTGTAAATGACGGGCGCGAATATTTGTCCAAGTTGGGTTTTTTGCACCACCACCTGCGGTATAAACGCGAGTAAGTTGGGTAGCGCCTAGTTGTTGTAACCTTTGATAACCTAATGCTTCAATACGGGCAATACTTTCGAGTAAACCATGTAGGAATTCTACAGGAGAATTGGGGCGTGGTTTTAGTTTTGGGGGTAAGTTTGGGTCATTAATGGGGAAGCGATCGCCCTCTTTTAATAACGGATAATAATCCAGAGGACTTTCCTTATTTGCATCAATTTCTTTACTGAGATTTTCTAACTCGGTATCAGTAAAAAATTCTCGCAACACTGCCCCACCAGTATTAGAAGCGCCACCAACTAACCATAAGTCTCCCAAACGATGACTATAAATCCCATAACTAGCATCATCTATACGGGTATTACTTAACAGTTTTATTACTAAAGTAGAACCAAGCGACGTAACAGCTTCACCAGGAAAATTAGCACCACTAGCGATAAATGCAGCAATACTATCAGTAGTGCCTGTACATACAATACAATCTGAAGGTAAATTAAACCGACGAGCAATATCTGGTGTTATTTCACTAATAGGTGTTCCTGGGGATAAAACTTGAGGGAATAAGTGACTAAAAGGTTGATTTTCTAACCAAGAAGGATAGCAAAGATTTTCGACATCGTAACCGAGTTTTAAAGCATTATGATAATCACTAATACCTAGCTTGCCATGTAATAGAAAAGCTAACCAGTCTGCTTGATGCAAAAAATATGTAGAGGCATTATATATAACCTCTCTACATTTCCACCACCATAAAAGTTTGGCAAGACTAGAAGTTACGCTTAATACTGTATGGTTTGGTGGTGCAATTTCTGTTAATTTATCCCTTACTGCTACACCCCGCGCATCGTTATATAAGATGGGAGTATCAACAGGTTTACCAGCAGCATCGCAGAGTAAAACGCTGGAGGAAGTACCGTTAATAGCTATAGCTTTAATTTTACTTTTAACTTCGGGGAAAATTTGCTCAATTAAGTTAAATAAAGCTGTTTGCCAAATTGCAGCTAAATCTGTATTTGACTGTATAAAAGGATATTGCGCCTCAGCTTGGATAGCGCCTGCTGTATCAATTATTATAGCACGTGCGCCGGAAGTACCAAAATCAATACCAAGGTATAAATCCATAAGCTTAAAAAAATTGATTAACTAGAGGTACTTTCGCTACTTGGAAATAACCTTTAAATTTGGTGGTGGTTCATCCAAATCTAACCGCACAAAATATCTACTATAAACAATAGTATTTTGTTTCCAAGGCGGTTGCCAATAGATATCTTGAATTACTGCCTTAGCATTATCCTCATTTTCTGACCATTGAAAAGAAACTAAGCCCAGGTTATTATGTCCTATCACTTCATCGCCTTCTTGTATCCAACGATTTCGCCAAATCCAAGAGACTAAGTTTAATAAAAATATCAATAATTTAGCCCGAATTGAATTAACAGGTTTCTTAAAAATTCTGATATTAGCAAACTTTTTGGATTTTTGTCTTTTAATCCACTCAACGCTATATCGCCAATCTGGTAAAAACTGGTTATTTTTAACGGCAATTTTCCAACTTATTTCTTCATTTCCCGAAGTACCATAAATTTGTCTGATTAGCGGTGCTTGGTCTGGAATATCCAGTTTAACCATCCGCAGGCGATCGTGTACAGATTGAATCTCAAAAAATTGCGGGGTTTTATTCCAACCAGCCCAGTTTTGGGGTAATTCTGGTAATAGAGATTTAACCTTTGTATTAATTAAATAGGTTTTCCATTCAGCATTTTTGAAGGAACTAGCAGTTAGTTGTACAAGTACCCTTGACTGTTCAGTTACTTTTTGATTAACCTCTAGACTTCCTAAGTGTTGATAAAACCAATAATTAATCAGGACAGCAGCAGAATAGTGAATATCACCAGAGAGAATCACGACGCGATCGCGTTCTTTAAACACTTCAGATAATAACTGATTAAAAGCTAACTTATTCAGCGTCCAATCATCACCTATATCATTTTCAAAAACCTTACCTTGCTTAAGATTTTGTTGTTGAACAAAATGAATTATCCCTAAACTAACTAAATTAGTTGGCAAAACTAATAAAGTAATTTCCTTGTTTAAATTATTATTACGCTGTAAAGGTTGCCTAATTTGTTTAATAAAAGCGGTAGGACTGATGAGAGTAGGTAATTTGCTACCACTTTCTATATCTTTGGGATAACCTCGCCAAGTGCGGGTATCTAATACAATTACTTCATGTTTAAAACTATTAACTGTATAATGCCAATCTAAAATTTGATGAGAATTACTATCTGCACGATCTAATATTAAAACATCTCTGTCTTCCTTAATGCTGGGTAAATTAGTTCTCATATCAATAGGGGGAAGTCCTAGATATTTAGCAATTTTTTCTAGTACTAATTTGTCTGTACCTGCCGACATTGACCACTGTTTAGCAGCTTCTAAAAATTGGTATCCCACTTTGCCTTTTTGGAATTGTTCAGGCGTGTTACCCCAAGCTTGAAAAACAGCATACGCCATCAAACCATTTTGTATTACACGCCTACCTAATGGTTTGCCTAATACTCGCATACACCACTCTAGATTTAGATACCAATCATCACTAATATCATGGTCATCACAAATCATATAAGTAGAGACATTAGCTAAAGCGCGTCTAACTTTAGGTAAATCGCGAGCAAAATTTTGGATTGCACTTACTTCTTGATCCCATTTTTGTGCTACTTTGGGATTTGTTTTTACTGTATTACCTTTGGGAAAATTATCTTGCCAAAGTACTGGCGACCAGGCAAATAAATACATGGCATAATATTCACCCAAGCTCAAAAGATGACTTTTAGCTTTTTCTGGTTGGTTATGCAACATTGCTGTGAAACCGCCATAATCTTTAGCAATATCACTGCGCGTACCTGGTTTGAATTTGCTAGATTTTTGATATTGATTAGCATCAATTGGTAAATCTTCTTCCCAACCTAAAAGTGTGTTACCAACTTCTGTAAGTACAGATAACAATGGATCGGCAACATCATCGCCGTAAATTTGATCGCCTGTTAAAAATAGTTGTTGAGGTCTGGAATTAGGAATACTGGCATTTTTTTCAATTAGTGGATCTAATATAGATAGAGCATCAGATTCACCTCCATGTATTTTCCGACAAGAACCATGCACAATTTTGAGATGATTTAAATCATCTGGTGGCATAGCGAAGGTGGGTAATTGATGGTCAAAATAGCTAATAATGACTCCAGTGAGAAATTTTTCAGAATTGAGTGCTTGAAGCAGAGTGCCTCCGCTCACGCCTTCTCCAAAATCTAGATCGTACGCATAGATTTGTCCTGGTTGCAGTTGCCTTTGATTTATCGGCGTAGCTGTAACAGCAACGATATGTAGATATTTGCCTAACTGTACAGTGCTGCGATCGCCCTTTAGCACCAAATCGCTTATAACTTCACCCGTACCTGCCTCGGTAGCATAAACTGTGAGCGTTACTTGACAAGGATGTTTCAACGCTAACCACACAGTCACAGCATCGGCTTCTGTACGCCGCAAAATTGGTCCAGCCAGGATTAATGGCAGGTGTTCAAGATTATTGTCAACAATCAATGACATCACATCACTCCCCCAGAAGACCCATCAGCGACCTCAAGATGCGCGATCGCGTTCTGTGTTAAAGCTTAATTCTTGATCAGCATATTCTCAATTACTAACACCGATTTGGTAACGATTCAGAAATAAATACACCCTGGCAAATGGTATTAAAAGTTACGTACAACTAGCTAGTGACCGTGTTACAGAAAGTAACAGTACGATTAAACTTGTGCCTTTTTTATAGCTAGGAGCCAATGCCAACTTTCCTTAAAAGTGACTAACACTGTATAAATCAAAACAATCCTATCTCCTGCTAGTTGTGGGAGTGTCTTCATGTGTCAAGCTAGATTTAGAATTACAACTCATAGAAACGCCAACACAGGAGTAAACAGCCTTGAAGAAGGTAGAAGCGATTATTCGACCCTTTAAACTAGATGAAGTCAAAATCGCCTTAGTCAACGCTGGCATTGTCGGGATGACAGTTTCTGAAGTTCGGGGCTTCGGACGGCAGAAAGGTCAAACTGAACGCTATCGCGGTTCCGAATATACTGTTGAGTTCCTACAAAAACTCAAAGTAGAAATCGTCGTAGAAGATAACCAGGTTGACATGGTAGTTGACAAAATCATTTCTGCCGCCCGCACAGGCGAAATTGGGGATGGCAAGATCTTCATCACGCCAGTAGATCAAGTTATCCGTATTCGGACTGGGGAAAAGAACTTGGAGGCGGTTTAACCGTTGCTGTGATTTCCCTAATACTGAGGCTCTTCTTACCTTAGTTGATGCCTCAGTTTTTATAGCCGTCAGCTATCAGCTATCAGTTATCAGCCATCAGTCGAGGTAATAAAGCTTGAAAAGCAAAACCTCGATGACTAAGCGATCGCTTTAACTCTGGTGTCATCTCTGCAAAGGTTTGCTGCACTTCAGGAACATAAAAAACTGGATCGTAACCAAATCCACCACTACCACGAGTAGCATCTAGAATCTCCCCACGACAAACGCCTTCAGCTTCTAAGGCAATTGAACCATCAGGACGAGCTAAAGCAACTGCACAAGCAAACTGTGCTTGGCGATTTTGATTATCACCCAACTCGCGCAACAATCGCTCAATCCGCTCACTGTCAGTATTACCATAACGAGCCGAATATACACCAGGCGCACCACCAAGGGCATCAACTTCTAACCCAGAATCATCTGCGATCGCCCATTCTCCAGTAGCTAAAGCTACTTGGGATGCCTTAAGACGAGCATTTTCGCTAAATGTCTCACCTGTCTCCTCAATTTCCAATTCAGCAGGCTTTAACCGTAATTCCCAACCTAAATCAGTTAAATACGCCTGCATCTCCCGCAACTTCCCCAAATTACCAGTAGCTACAACTAGCGGTTTCATAAAGCTTTAATCCTACTGCTATTTTTCTATTGCTAGAGTGACACAATTATCAATGACCAAAAAAGGAGATATTTATGTCTGTTTTAGATCGTTCTTGGAAACACGAATATATCACCACCAACGGTATCAAGCTACACTACGTCACTCAAGGAGAAGGTTCCTTGATGCTAATGCTGCATGGGTTCCCTGAGTTTTGGTACTCTTGGCGCGATCAAATCCCAGAATTTGCCAAAGATTTTAAAGTTGTTGCCCTTGATCTACGTGGCTACAACGATAGCGATAAGCCTCAAGCGCAATCTGCATACATAATGGACGAGTTTATCCAAGATGTTGAGGGCGTAATTAAGGGGTTGGGTTATGACAAATGTGTATTAGTTGGGCATGACTGGGGCGGTGCGATCGCTTGGAGTTTCGCTTATGCTCACCCAGAAATGATCGAGCAACTAATTATATTAAATATGCCTCACCCAGCTAAATTTTCCGATGGTTTACGCACTCCCCAACAGTTGCTACGTAGCTCATACTTTTTCCTCTTCCAACTACCAGGTATACCAGAATGGCTTTTACAGTCATCCGACTACCAAGCAATTGAAACCGCCTTCACTGGTATGGCAGTTAACAAAAATGCTTTTACCAAAGCTGATATAGAAGCCTATAAAGATGCTGCTGGCAAGCGTGGCGCTTTAACAGCTATGCTCAACTATTACCGGAACATCTTTCAGCACGGGCTACTAAATCGCCAGTGGCGTATCCTAGAAGTTCCCACCTTATTGATTTGGGGAGAAAGTGATACCGCGCTGGGTAAAGAACTCACTTACGGTACAGAAATGTATGTGCAAAACTTTACAATCAAGTACATCCCTAACTGTAGTCATTGGGTACAGCAAGAGCAACCCCAAATGGTAAATCAATATATGCGCGAGTTCCTGGCAAATTATGCTATTTCTGAATAATGATCCCTAAAAGCGTTTTAACCTAACTTATTGTCGATATATGGAAAAAATCTCTCCAGACTAATTTCAGTATTGTCACGAAGGACTGAGTTTTCAGTTTGAGTTATTTTAAAGATATTTATCATAAACATCTGATGAACGCAGTTCTTCAATCAAAGCACTGCCAAACTTCAGCAAATTAGAAGCATCTACTCACCGAAAAAACTGTTTACCAAAGCGGTGAGGTATAAAAATTTTGAGGAAAACCGCCGTGGATTCAGGAAAACAGAAGATTGTTTTTTATTTCATTGAGGAAGCCCAAGAACACCTTGAAACCCTGGAAAAAGGCATACTAGATTTGCGTGCTGTGATGGAAGACCAGGAAAGGGTCAATGAAATGTTTCGCGCTGCCCATTCTGTGAAAGGAGGAGCAGCGATGCTTGGCTTTGACAGTATTAAGACAACTGCTCACAAATTAGAGGATTGCTTCAAAATTCTGAGAGAAAACCCAGTTCCTGTGGATCAAAAGCTAGAAAGTATGTTCTTAAAAGTGTATGATACTCTTCAAATCTTAGTTGAACAGTTACAAGGACCTTTTGGTTTACGGGAAGATGAGGCTGAAAAAGCAGTAAAAGAAGCAGAGCCAAATTTTGCAAAACTTGAAGCTTATCTTAACAAATTGTTAACAGGTGGTGCAGCAGAAGCCCCCGCCCCAGTAACACCTCAACCCAAACAAGTTGCCAAACAAACACAAGTTGCTGCTCCTAATATTACCGCGCAAGTGACAGAAATTCTCAAAAAAATGTTGCAAGTTTTTAAGCAGCAGGAAACACCCGCAACTCGTCAACAACTTGAATCACTATGTAAGCAACTGCTCAAATTAGGATCAGGTGTAGAAACTTGGCAAACATTAATTAAAATTACCTACAAAGCAATTGTTAATCCAAAAAATTCTTATCGGAATTTAGCTCCTGTATTAATTAAAGAAATTAAACAGGCAAGCGATCTTTTAGCTACGGGAAAAAGTAGTGCGATCGCACTGAGTCCTAGTTTAAAACAATTGGCTACCCCTCCCCAAGTTGCCCCAACACCAACACCTGCGGCTGCACCTCAGCAGATTACTATACCAGTAGAACCCAAATCAGCAGCCAAAGTTATTATTCAAGCTTTTAATAAAAAGCAGCTTTCTGAGTTAGTAGTTTTACTTCACAAAGCTGCCCGCTAATCAAACTATTAAAGTAACAAAAAAATGAGTTCTTGAGCATTAAGCCAAAGCAGAAAGCCCTAAATCTGGTGGTACATCTTGGATGCGTCCCGAGCCAACTGCCCGAATAGCGTCTTTGAGTGAGACATCACCAGTATAAATAGCGCGACCAACAATCGCGCCACTTACTCCCAATGGTTCTAGTGCCAATAAACTTAGTAAATCAGTGATAGAACTAACACCACCAGAAGCAATCACCGGAATAGAGATACTACTAGCAAGTTCTCTGAGAGCTTCTAAGTTTGGTCCAGAAAGAGTACCATCACGATGAATATCTGTGTAAATAATTGCCGCCGCGCCCAACTGCGCCATTTGTTGAGCTAGATCTATAGCTGTAACTGAAGATGTTTCGAGCCAACCACGAGTAGCTACCAAACCATTACGCGCATCAATTCCTACGACAATTTGACCTGAGAATTCTTGACATAAATCTTGCACTAACTGAGGTTGTTCTACCGCAACAGTTCCCAGAATTATACGCTGTACACCAATATCAAACAATTGGGAAACGCTCGTGCGATCGCGCAAACCACCGCCCACTTGCACCGGAATCGAGACGGCTTGCACAATTGCTGCAATTGCATCTTTGTTAACTAATTTACCCGCTTTCGCGCCATCAAGATCAACAACGTGCAGTCTTGATGCGCCTTGATCTTCCCACTGTTTAGCTACCTCTGCTGGATTGTCATTAAAAACTTGCGACTGGGCATAATCTCCTTGATAAAGTCGTACACATCGCCCTTCTAACAAATCAATTGCTGGAATAATTTCCATTACTTATTTACCTCATTAATTGTTAATTGGTCATTGGTCATTGTTAATTGTCTACTGGTATTAGCTCCTTTAAAATCCGAAATCTCACATGATTAATTGCTAAATCACCAATAGAAATATTCTGCTTATTAACAGGTTCACCCTTACTTCTGAGACTTTCAAACGTAATACTTTTACCAATTTCAGCATGATACCAAGCCAAACCCATAAAAAACCGTGACGGGTAGGGACCACCTTCAAACACATCATCAGGATTAGATTCCATCGGCAACCAACCAAACCCTGGTAAATAAAACTCCATCCAAACGTGGTTAAAATCTGGGGAAAGCGGCACACCTAAAAGTTCAGGATGAGGAGGACACTTATAACGCCCAACAGTACGGCAAGCAATGCCATTCAATCGAGCTAATGCTAGTAAAACGCCCAAATATTCCCCACAAGAGCCAACACCTCGCTCTAAGGCAACATCTGGCGAATCAATATGAGGCTTGATGCCGTAAGAAAGTTTGTCATACACATAGTTACGAATTTTGTAAATTTTTCGCAATAAATTAGTTTCGTTACCAATTGCTTCAATAGCAGCATTGCGGATAATCTCAGTATCCATTGCTAAATCATCATCATCTGCCAAGTAGCGATTTTTAAATTCTGGTGGCAGTTCAGGTACTTTTTCAACATCTCTAGGTGTTATGTGGTATTTAATACTCCAAACTTCCAAAAGTGCTTTCCAGCCAAACAAATGCCGTTCACCAGGCTTAAGAACGTCAAATTTAAACACAGCTACTCGCTGCCCGTCTTGAATTTCTTCAGTAAAAGGTATTCCTACAAACTCAATTTTTCTAATTTTTTGTCGATGGGTTTCTGTCGGTAAAGCAATGCGCCATTCTAAATCGGTTAATTCCACCTCATCTAAAGGAGAAAGTTCTTCAACATAAGACATTTCAATCAAATAGCCATTGGACAAAGCATATTTTTCTTCAGCGTCATAGTGGAAATATAAGGGATGAATAAAAGTGCGATCGCGGAACGCTAATTCATAATTTGGGTTAGCATTGGGATTATCTCTGATATACGGCTCCTCACCAGCATAAGAAACATACAGAATATCCTCACCTGTGGTCGGATTAGTGTAGAAAGCTAAACCAGTTGGACACTCAAAAGGTGTCAAAACACTAAATTTAATTTCTCCAGTTGCCCTATCCAAGCAGTAAACCGTTTGTTCCACCGTATCTGTAACCCACAATTCCTCACCCTTAATAGTAAGATTCTCGATCCCAACTCCAGGGGCATATAACCTGGTAATTTCCTTAGCCGTCTCCAAGTTAAAAATCAAAATCTTGCCCGTCTTCTGACAGCTAACATAAATAGTTGATTCCCAAACCGCTACGCCATTAGCTGAATATGGCAAACTTACAAAATGTTGCGGAGTCGGATCAGCTAAAGTACAACAGTAAACACTGTTTCCTTGGGTAAACCACAACTTGTCTCCCTGGAGTGCCAAACCCGTAGCATCAAGAAAATCTGCTACATGGTCAGGATTTAATATAGTTGTATTATCAGTCAACAAATCAATCTGCAACAGATAGCCTTGCGTCGAATCAATAGCGATTAATGAATTATCGCTCTTGGCTATGCCAGACAAAGCCGCCGCGCCAAAAGGTCTAATAGTGCGTAGCCAGGGGTTTTCGTGAACAGACAATGAAGTTAAATCAGGAATCATTTTAATAACCAAATTTAGCAGGATGCCTTAAATGATGTCATAGTTAGACGGCGTGCTAATCCTAATGATGCAGTTGCCTTAGCTCAGTGGAAACAACTGTTGAAATCGTTGAGTTTAGAAAACATTGCCCAATAGACATGACAAAGTGGGTAACTGCAAGAAGACATGGGAAGTGTCAATCCAAGTTAAACTCAGCATGGCTGTTCTATAAACACTTTTAGCATGACCACTTCCCTCAACGAGCTTGAGGCTCAATTAGCTACGCTAAAACAAGTTGCGACTAAAGCGATCGCTGCAACTGATACCCTAGAGCAATTAGAACAGTTGCGAGTAGGCTACCTCGGCAAGAAAGGGCAGCTATCCCAGATCTTAAGAGGTATGGGTCAGTTAGCGGCGGAAGACCGACCTCGGATTGGAAGTTTGGCAAACGTTGTCAAAGAATCCTTACAAGCCAGCTTAGACGGCAAGCGATCATACTTACAAGAGGCACAAATTCAAGCGCAACTGGAGTCTGAAACCCTGGATGTCACAATGCCAGGAGTTTACAGTCCTATTGGTCGCGTGCATCCCATTAACAGCACGATTGATCGGGTGTTGGATATCTTCGTTGGTCTGGGCTACACTGTCGCCACTGGTCCAGAAATGGAAACAGACTACTATAACTTTGAGGCGCTCAATACCCCAGCAGATCATCCCGCCCGTGATATGCAGGATACTTTCTACCTGCCAGATGGCAACTTGCTGCGGACTCATACATCTTCTGTACAAATTCACTACATGGAAGATTCGGAGCCACCTATAAGGATTGTGGCACCAGGACGTTGCTACCGTCGAGATACGGTGGATGCAACTCACGCAGCAGTTTTCTATCAAATTGAAATTTTGGCAGTTGATGAGGGGCTAACTTTTACTGACCTCAAAGGCACTATTAAGGTCTTTTTAGAAGAGATGTTTGGCGAAGATTTGCCTATCCGCTTCCGCGCTAGTTATTTCCCCTTCACTGAACCTTCTGCGGAAGTAGACGTTCAGTGGCAGGGACGCTGGTTAGAAGTAATGGGCTGCGGAATGGTAGATCCCAACGTCCTCAAATCAGTGGGTTATGACCCAGAAGTTTACACAGGATTTGCTGCTGGTTTTGGTGTTGAGCGTTTTGCGATGGTACTACATCAAATTGATGATATTCGTCGTTTGTACAATAGCGACTTGCGCTTTCTACAGCAGTTTTGACAATTATCAATTAACAATTAACAATTATCAGCTTGAGTCTTTTGCTAGAAGGCGCAACACTGTTCGATGAACAATTATCAATTATCTAGCTTGAGTCCTTACTATAAAGCACAAAACTATTAATTGTTAATTGTTAATTGCTAATTGCTAATTGCTAATTGCTAATTGTTCAAAAAAGGCATCGTCTAGCTCATATCCAAACATTTGAATCATAGAGTTGATTCGAGAGTTACTTTCAATGCCTTGGCTGTTCATCCAATCCATTAAGACAAATATTTTTTGCATAACAAAAATTTCTAAGGCTTCTGGATTGTACTGAATTCCTTCTTTGCGATTAAATTGATGTGGTACAAGCATGCCAGCATAGCGGGCAAGTTCACCAGATTTCCAATCTAGAAGTAATGGAAACCAAGGATAACTAGCATCCAGGCGAATAAACCACAGCCGCACCTCTGGAATTTCTGAAAGTTCTCGTGGGTCTTCAGGCTCGCGGGCGTATTCAATATTAAAAGTTATCTGCTGCTCAAGGGAGGTGAAAGCACTTTTGTTATCAGTAGCTTGCAGTAGCGGATTGATAATTGTCTTTACTGACGATAGATCCAATTTCTGTAGGCATTCTGATGTGAGCGTGATGGTAATTGTCATTAATCTTAATAATTTATGAGCGACAAGCTTTAAACAAGTTACTACGGGATGTTATCAATCAAGAGCGTGTGTATCAAGATACTTTCTGAAGAATCTCCTGTCATAGCGTCAAGGTGACGGGAAAGTGTCAAAACTTTGTATAACTTTATATCTATACCAGCAGACAGATACAGAAAATCTGCGATAAAGTGGTAATGAGTTTATTTTATTTTTGGTCAGGAATGCTTAACCTGTCAATTTTGATAAATTATAGATAAAATCCCACAGCCTAATCGTCCCACATTGGTTCCAGTACTTTTCGCTTTTTGAAATTTTGTTGCCGGAATAGCAACTAGGGTAAGGCTGATTAATATTATTTTACTCAAGGATATTAACTATGCCAAATAATGCGGCATCTATAAAACCATTTTGCTCTTTAGAAGACGCGCTTAATCGCTGCCATGAATTGGGTATGCGTGTCAGCCGTCAACGTCGGTTCATTTTAGAACTGCTTTGGCAAGTTAAAGAGCATTTGTCAGCACGAGAAATATATGATCGCCTAAATCAGCAGGGTCAGGAAATTGGTCATACTTCTGTATACCAAAATTTAGAGGCACTATCGAGCCACGGAATTATTGAGTGTGTTGAGCGTGCTGATGGGCGTTTGTATGGTAACGTCAGTGATTCTCATAGTCACATCAACTGCGTAGACACTAACCAAATATTAGATATATATGTGGAATTGCCCAAGGACTTGATTGAGCAAATTGAACAACAAACAGGTGTAAAAATTACAGATTACCGGATTGACTTTTTTGGTTATCGTAAGGTTCAACACAACAGCTAATAAGGGTTAGTTAAAAGTTTCGGTATCGTATTTGTCGTTCTCGGTCATTTTTTGGTCATGGGTCATGGGTTATGGATAATTGATCTTTGAGAATTGTTAAGTAGTAAAGTAATGTTTTTTTGCAAATTAGCAGCAGAAATAAATTAGAAGCGTTATAATTCAAACTAAAGTTAAAAAAATAAATTTGAAACTGTGCAATTAGTGCAGTCAAAATTAGTACCAATACCCTAATCAGGGCTGGTAGCTACAAAGCACTTACCACGTTAATAGGTGACAATTCCTTCCCTTCGGGACGCTAAAGCCTTTCTCCTGTGAAGACGCTACGCGATTTTTATGCGATCTTCTGTACGGATACATATGCGTTAGCGCAGGTTACGCCAACGCACTGCCCCCAAGGATCGTATATGGGGTAATGCCTTCCGTCCCAAAGAGTGACGTTTTGTGGTAAAGATGCGGGTAACGGCTAATCTCAACGTAGGCAAGTGGGATCAAGATTTGGTATTCAGTCTCTAAGGCTCAGGTAAATACTACCGACTTGGCAATGAGTATAAATTCATTCGCTGATAGTACAGGTAGGGTAAACTGTTTCAGTACGAAATCTTCCATCTGACTGTTGCTGTGGGAGAGTAGCTGTCTTATTAAAAACAAGAGAATCTGTATTATTAGGAATAAGAGTATATCTGTGGCAAAGATACAATTGCACCGAATCCTTATCCCAGCGACCGAACTGTTTCGTAAGCAGGGGGGACGCACATTAGTGATGCGACTGGAAAAGAACGCTAATGCGTCTAAAACGGTGATATCCGGTTATTTGGATAAAATTCGCTCTAAATCATCTCCTAGGGAGTCAGCGATCCCACAAGAAAGTCTTAAGGAAAGATTGCCTCATTTGGGACCTTGGTCAATATTGTGGCTGAGTGTCATCCTGCTGCTGGGAGGGACAGGACTCGTAGGGATGTTGGTACTAACGACGTTACCACCACTGCCCAATTGTCAGCAAATATCGTCAATTGCAACCGATAGCGAACGGTTGTACTGCGCTCAGATGGATGCTGAGTCGGGTTCGTTAGACCAGATAGTTAAGGCGGTCGATGTAGTCAAGGTTTGGCCAGAAAACCATCCTCTGTACAATGAGGCTCAACGGATGATGGGGAATTGGTCGCAAGATATTTTGGCGATCGCACTCCAACGACTCAAGCAAGGGGATCTTAAAGAAGCTTTGGCAATTGCTGATAAAATTCCCGAAAATAGCCCAGTTTATCCGCAAGCACAAGTGGCTATGAAAAGCTGGCAGGAGCAATGGCAACAAGCACAAGAGATCGCTAACCAATTCCAGCAAGCGGTAAAATCTCAAAACTGGTCACAGGCATGGAAGAAACTAGAGTTTCTGTTACAGTCAACTTCTGAGTACTGGCGCTCTTCAAAACACGCTCAACTAACGGTACAGCTTGCAATGGAAAAGCAAGCTTGGCAACAATTTCAAGACGCGCAAGATTTAGCCAAAGATGGTACTCCTGAACAACTAACAAGCGCGATCGCTCTGGCGACTAAAGTCGATCCCAAAAGCTATATCAAAGGGCAGGCGCAAGCTGAAAAGCAAAAATGGAGCCGTAGTCTGTTAGATGTTGCCGCTTCGAGCTATAAATCTTCAGATTTCGCAAGTGTGATATCTGTAGCTCAAGGAGTACCAGCAGATGTCTCAGTTTATCCTGAAGCTCAAGACTGGATTCATCTGAGCCGCGCTGCTAAAGTAGCTGTAGGGCAAAATCCCCTGGCATTTTTGGACGCGCTATCAAGCGTGCGTCAGATTAACCGCTCCAGCCCGCTTTACACTGAAGCTACAGCAAAAGAAAATCTTTGGAAATCTCACCTCAAAGACCAAATACAACTGCAAGTTGCTAATGTCGTTGCAAGTTTCGATCAACCTATGACCTTAAATCTGGCGCTTGAGCAAGCACAACAGATTGGGATCAAACGTCCAGGCAGGAGAGAATCCCAAGCTTTAATCGCTTCTTGGCGTAAAGCAGTTCAACAGATTGAGGATCGATCTACCCTAGCAACTGCGAGACAGTTGGCTCAAAGAGGAACGCTGGAGAGTTTACAGACAGCTAGATCTAATGCCAGTAAAATTGCTATTGGTCAACCATTACACCCAGACGCGCAAACAGAGATTGCTCAGTGGAATAAGCAGATTGAAGTTATCCAAGACCGACCAATTTTGGATTTAGCAAGAGCTTTTGCCCGGAATGGGGATCTCAATGCTGCGGTGGAAACGGCAACCAAAATTAGTTATGGTAGGGCGCTATCATCAGAAGCACAAGTAGCGATTGATGGCTGGATGACACAGATTGAAATCGCTCAAGACAAACCACTGATTGATGCTGCTAATGCTTTAGCGGAACAAGGGCGTTTTGCATCGGCGATTTTAACGGCTTCTCAGGTTCGCCCTGGTCGTGCTTTGTATGACCAAGCGCAAGCTGCGATCGCTCGTTGGCAAACCGAATTACCTCCACCGCCAAGGCGCAGGTATTCACCGTTTACTACTAATTCTCAAACGAACAATGCGCTACCACCACAGTAAGATCGGGATCAATAATGTTGATCCCAGGAATCGGTGGTGCTATCCCATAAAACAAGCGATACTCCTGCGGAGTCGCTGCGCGATCGCACTCAACATTAAGTATATGCAGCGACTAAATCCAAACGCTACAGGAGTATGTTGATGAGCGATCGCACCTCATTAATTTTGATTGATCCCGACCCAATTTTTCGGTTAGGTCTAAGCACAGCGTTGGCATCTTTTGCCGACCTGCAAATACTAGCTGAGGCAGATAACCTTAAAATTGCTTTAGAAAAATTGGCAGAATTTGCTGCTAAAAACTATGCTGTTGATTTGGTAATTTTAGAATTTGATTTAAGCACAAATCAGCCCACAGCAGAGCTACAATGTCAACAGTTAAAAGCTCAGTATCCTCAACTGCCAATATTACTAATTAGTTCTCTGTCAAGAACAGATCAACTAATAGCAGCAAAAACGGCAGGTATTGAGGGCTATTGTCCCAAGGGTACAGAAATTAATGTTTTAGTACAAGCCATCCGCCAGTTGTTAGCAGGTCAAGAATATTGGCATAATTTCCCAACAATTAATTACAGTATCCAAGACTCAGGAATTGCTAGTAATTTAATTGATTCTACCACAAGTAGTATTGGCGATCGCCCCACCAGACCTCCTACAACTTGGCATTATCAAGCCCGTCGCAATGGCATACAGCAAATAAATAATTCTCTAGCTGAGGTAACATCTCAACTAAAAAATCCTAACCTTTCAAACTTAGATTGGTTGTTTTGGAGTGGACGCAGGCGAGAACTTTTAGCTGCGCGTTGGTTAGTAAATCAGCTATTACCTGGGGATGTTGTCATTTTACAACCCGTACAAAATACTGAATTACCATTAATTGATTCTCAACCAGCAGATAGGGCAAAAAATACGATTGTCCGTAAGCAAAATTATTTAACAGAATCTTCAAATCTACCCCAGCAAAGCATATTTGATACTACGCGGGTTAAACTTCAATCTCGCCTCCAGAATATCACAGGTGAACCTATAGAAATTGAGATTCTGCGCTTAGAAAAAAGAAGAGAATTACTTGAGCTAATTTTACAACGATTAGAAGCGATTTTAGATGAATTACGTTATTCTCAAGTTGAGCCTCATCAGCTACCGCAGATATTACCAGTTGTATTAAGAGATTTATGGCAAGCATCTATTCACGATTTTTTTGGTAAATACTACACTTTACCCATCGGTGATGGGCAGTATGAAGTGGTGAATGTTTTGCTACAAAGTGCTGGTATTGTCCAATCAGCAATTTTAAATAAAATTCCGTTGGTTGCTGAGTTGTTTTCCTATTTGCTATTTGAGACACCTATCGTAATTGATAATGCTATTTATGCTCCTGAAACATTTGCAGCTAAGAAACGTACAGAAGCATTACTAGAAAACCTCATTATTCAAGTTGCTAATGGAGTTGTACAACCATTACTAAATTATTTTGCTGATATTGAAGTTATTAAGGAAAATTTTTATGATCGTAGCTTGGTTTCGACTAGAGAAATTAGTAGATTCCGTAACAATTTATCTTGGAAATATCGTATATATCAGTATATTAAGGAGCCAATAGCTATTTTTGAAAGTAGATATAGCTTGTTAGTTTTCAGTGATATTGGTATTAAACAAGTATATGTATATGCACCGAGAAGGCAAGAATTAGAAAAATTAAGAGGTATACCACTAGCTGTTACTTTAGCGGTAGAAGCTCGTGATGCGATCGCGCCTCGTTTACGTGCTACCGTTTCTTTTATTAGTAGTGGTTTGATTTATGTGTTAACTAAAGTGATTGGGCGCGGTATTGGTTTGATTGTGCGGGGGATTATTCAAGGTGTTGGTAATTCTTTGCAGGAAAGTAGATATGGGAGAAATGGGGATAGGGAGAAGAAGTTGGATTAGTATTTTTTTTTTAACGCAAAGGGTCGCAAAGGTAAGCGCAAAGGATCGCAAAGGTAAGATCTATTTAAGTGTTACTTTATAGCAGTTTTCATATTTATGAGGTACAGGAGTGCGAGCATCTTGCTCGCTTTAGATTTCTAGCGAGCAAGATGCTCGCACTACAATATTTTTTCAACCTCTGTACCTCACTTGACTGAAAATTTCTAGATCAAACCCTATAAGTTTCCCTCCTCCTAAAACATAAAATTTAGAAACACAACAGCTTAATGCGTTATTTAATATGACAAACCAACCACCTCAACGGAGAGATGATGATGTAGTGCTAGGCAAGCAGAATAGCCCGCATGGGACGCTGGTATCACAACTAGATTTGATGATTAGAGCGCGTTACCCACTACTTTATATTGTTGCTGCTGAAGAAGAACCAGTTGAGGAAGTTTTGCTGCGTGTGGCTGAACATTCAACGCCAAAACGTCAATTGTTGATGTGGGATATTGTGCGGGGCTGGAGTGATAATGGCGATGGTAAAGGCTCAGTGATGGCAGCCTTAAATCGCATTGCTAAGGCTTCGGATGGGATGATGTTTGTCATGCGAGATTTGCACCCCATTTTAAAAACTCCTCATACTAAAGAAAATGCGCCTGTGGTGAGGGAATTAAAAAATCTTACACGGGAACTCAAACGCTGTCGCAAAACGCTGATTTTAACAAGTCACGCTTTAGAATTGCCAACCGAATTAGCGGAAGAAGTAACAGTAATTGACTTTCCGCTACCGGATGTACCAGAGATTAACTATTTAATTGAGCAGTTAGTTGTCCCAGATAAGCTTAAGGTAGTTGGATTAGCACGGGAGCAATTGGTAAAAGCTTGCCAGGGTTTAAGTCGAGCTAGAATTCAACGGGTATTAGCATCTGCACTAGCGGCAAAACAGCAGGTGGATGAGTCAGATATTGATAGAGTACTAGCTCAAAAACAACAAGCAATTCGGCAAACGGGAATTTTAGAGTTTTTCACTACGCGGGAATCTCTCAAAAGCGTAGGTGGGTTAGAGAATCTCAAGCGGTGGGTACGGATGCGCTCTGATGGGTTTACTGAGGAAGCTAGAAGCTATGGTATTCCTAATCCCAAGGGTGTGCTGCTGGTAGGCATTCAAGGTACAGGTAAATCTCTTTCAGCTAAGACAATTGCTTCAGAATGGCGACTACCTCTGCTGCGTCTAGATTCAGGGCGTTTGTTTGGCGGTATTGTTGGGGAAAGTGAAAGCCGAGTGCGCCAAATGATTCAATTGGCTGAAGCAATGGCTCCTTGTGTGTTGTGGATTGATGAGATTGATAAGGCGTTTGGTAATATCTCCAGTGGGGTAGATGGAGATTCGGGAACTTCGCGGCGTGTATTTGGCAGTTTAATTACCTGGATGCAGGAGAAAACCAGCCCTGTATTTATTGTGGCTACAGCTAATAATGTGCAGATATTACCTGCGGAATTGTTACGCAAGGGGAGATTTGATGAAATATTCTTTTTAAATCTGCCTACGGAAATAGAGCGTCAGGAAATATTTAAGGTACATTTGCAACGTTTACGCCCTAGCCGCCTGCGAGATTTTGATTTAGCTTTGTTAGCTAAAAGTGCATCAGAATTTAGTGGTGCAGAAATTGAACAGGTGATTATAGATGCTATGCACCGAGCATTTGGACTAGGGGAAAATGGTCAACGTCGAGACTTTACGACTGAAGATATTTTGCATTCAATTAAAGAAACAGTACCACTAGCTGCGATCGCACGCCACCAAATTGAAGATTTAAAACGGTGGGCAGCACAAGCAGGAGCTAGAACTGCTTCTATTGATAATCAGCTTGTTGAAGAGTTGAAGCAGTTTTCCCAGCAACGCGGTATCAGTCCACTGGAAGTTGATTAAAGGAGTTTTAATATGTCCCACTTTACTACTATCAAAGTGCAGATAAAAAATGGCGAAATTCTTCAAGGAGTTTTGCAAGAGTTAGGGCATCAAGTAGAGCAGAATACAACGGTGCGCGGATATCAAGGTAACAAAACTAATGCTGAATATGTCATCCGTCAAAATAATGGTTATGATTTGGGATTTAGGCGCGACGGTGAAAATTACGAGTTGGTAGCTGACTTTTGGGGAGCAAAGATTAATCAACAGGATTTTGTTAATTCAATCCTCCATAAGTATGCTCATAAGACATTAATGACGACTGTGCAGGAGCAAGGTTTTAATGTTGAGGAGGAAGAAGTTTTAGAAGATGGAACTGTAAGAGTGGTTGTAGGTAGGTGGGTTTAATATATAGCGGTCAGCAGTCAGTTTTAGAGCCTATCCTAAAAATAATTAATCCTAGAAAATATCTGCGTTTATCTGCGTTTATCTGCGGTTAATTTCTCTTAAAAGTACTCCTGATCCAGAGCAATAAATCTCATATCCTAACTGCTGTGATTGTTACCAATCATTTTAGTTTAGCGATCGCACCTTTCTCTACCAACACTCGCCCAGTCAGCAAATCCCGCACTGTTGCTAATAATACCCGTTGTTGATTCACTTCAAACTGCACAGAAATTCGGTCTACACCTAATTGTCCAGGCGGATCTAAATGAGCTATGCAAACTGCATCGTGGTGACTTTCTAAAGAACGAAAATCAGTTTGTTGGTGAAGTTCGCTACTGGTCATTCTGCCATGAATATCATAATTCACTTCGGCTTTTGATACAGCAGCAATTTCTCCTATATCTAAACGAATTTCTCGCTGTCCATCTTTAGCTACTTGCAGTGTTAAAGGTTCGGAACGTTGGCAGGGATATTTACCACCTTGATCAAATAATGAAAAATATGTATGCCGCTTTTCGTAGGGTTCCCAGAGACGAATTGCATAGCCATGTCGCAGATAATCTTCTATCTGTACTAATAAGCTAGATGCTAATGCTCCATGCGCTACTGCTTCAAATGGCTTACCTAATTTAACGCGCGATCGCCCAAAATAAGAAACAATTAATTGTTGTACGGCGGGAATTAGGCAGCTACCTCCGACCAACAGCACGTATTGAATATCAGCTTTGTTGATTCCTTTATTAAGTGTGATCGCCAGCACTTCATCTAATGATTGTCTGACTTGTTCTAATAGTTGACGCGCTTCTAAGATTTCGGCAAATTCATCTCGATTTAACTTTAAATCGTGGGCAATAAAATTTTCATCATCAAACCAACTTTCAGTAGCTTCATTATGATAAGATAAGTTAATTTTTAAACGTTCTGCTAATTCTAATAAATTCAGCCAGCCGATCTCTTTGACTGCATCCCGTGAAGAATTAATTCGTTGTAAATAATCCTCAACAATCCAAGCATCAATATCTACACCGCCAATATAAGCATCAGACTTGGCTAGGACTTCTGCCCGTAATACTTCCTGCCCACCACTAGCTGCTATGGTGCGTACTAAACTTAGATCTAAAGTACCGCCGCCAAAATCAACTACTAAAACTAATGAGCCTGGTTGTTGAATTGCATAACCAAGTGCTGCTGCTGTGGATTCATCAATTAACTGTACTTGGGGGACATTTAGACGTTCTGCAAAGTCACGAAACCAATCTAGATATAGCTCAAACGCACCCACAGGCACTGTAAAGATTAGCCTACTCGGTTCAATTCCCTGTTGTAATAACTGCTGCCAAAGGTGCTTGAGAAACAGTTCTGAGACAATTTCGGCACTATAGTTTATACCTTCTAGTTGACGAGGCGGAGGCTGATATTCTGCTACTAAGTCGCGTTTAAATGCTTGAAAATATTGTTTTGGTTGGGAAAATCCTAGTCGGCGCGATCGCACAATTTCTCCAAATAATAAACTGTTCTGCCCTTGCACAAAAGCTAAAGTTGGCACGACATTTACTTGGGTTCCTTCAAACCGTCGCGAGATGCCATCAAATTTTAAGGTGCGGGGAGTTTGGGTTACTGGATCTAAAGTACAGACAATTGTGTTACTGGTGCCGAAATCAATGGCAACAGAGGTCAAGATGCACCTCCTGGTAGTGTACGGCTGACTTTAGCGGGGACTAAAATGCGCTCTCCTTGCCGATAGCCAACAAAGCGCACAAAAACTAATTCACCTGGTTGAATATCAGAATTATCCGGTTGATGGAGTTGGGGATCATACTCTACTTGTTCCCAAGCTTGACCAATTAATTCGTAACCCCAAGTTGAGAGTAAATTATCTAGTGGTGTTAATAAGGAAATTATGTTTTTAGCAGGTAGTTCTGGTTTCACCTGCACCATCGGTCGTAAGCTGGGATAGTTGGTTAGCAGTGTTTGTATTTGTTTAAATGTTGATTCTTGAAATTCTGTTGTTAGTTGAATATTTTGCTGCTGCAATTGTTCGCGTAAGCGTAGGCATTCTTGACGCAGTTCTTCTATTTCTGGCTGGTTAGATGCGTTAGTATTTGTTATAGGCTTTACTGCTTGAGAATCAGGTTGCTCGTTTGAATAATTAATTAGAATTAGGAAAATTGAGCTTAAACCTAGAAGGCTAAAGACCCATAGCAGCAAGTGATTAAAGGTATGAAACATTTACAATCTCTACATTTGATTTAATGATTGGGTTTCGCTGGTTGTGAGATTTTCTGAATCTTCGTAATACTCTGGTAACAATTCCTGAGAGGATACTTCTCCCAAGGATTTTTCAATTGTCTCGGTGGTTTGAGTACAATTTGATCCAGTGGCATTGATGACTTTTTCGGTAATCTTGCCGTCTTTGCCAATGCGGTATTCAACTTTTTGATATTCAGCCATGTTTCTTATCCTATATTTATGGGAACTGCTGGCTTAAATAGGGTGAACTTGTAATGTGATTATTACAGTATGGTTACTACTTTATAGTCTGTTTCACTCAACCCAACTTATTAATTCTTAAAGCTCCTTTTATCCAACTCCCCACACCTTGATGGTTTCGTCATTACTGCCACTGATAAGCGTCTGTCCATCCGGACTGATGGCTACGGACATAACATGGCTTGAATGCCCCTTTAGGGTACGCAGCAAGGTTCCTGTCTTGATATCCCACACTTTGATGCTCTTGTCAAAACTGCTACTGATAACCGTCTGACTATCGGGAGTGATGGCTATAGAATTAATCCGGTCTGAATTCCCCCATAGGGTACGCAGGAAGGTTCCTGTCTTAATCTCCCATACCTTGATGGTCTTGTCAGAACTGCCACTAATAACCGTCTGTCCATCGGGAGTGATGGCTACAGAATTAATCCGGTCTAAATGCCCCTTTAGTGTAAGCAGCAGGATTCCTGTCTTGATATCCCACACCTTGATGGTTTTGTCACCACTGCCACTGATAAGCGTCTGACCATCGGGAGTGATGGCTACAGAATTAACCCACATTGAATGCCCCTCTAGGGTAAGGAGCAAGGTTCCTGTCTTGATATCCCACACTTTGATAGTTTTGTCCTCACTGCCACTAATAACCGTCTGTCCATCGGGACTGATAGCTACAGACCTAACCCAGTCTGAATGCCCCTCTAGGGTAAGGAGCAAGGTTCCTGTCTTGATATCCCACACCTTGATGGTTTTGTCTTTACTGCCACTGATAAGCGTTTGACCATCGGGACTGATGGCTACAGACTTAACCCAGTCTGAATGCCCCTCTAGGGTAAGGAGCAAGGTTCCTGTCTTGATATCCCACACCTTGATGGTTTTGTCTTTACTGCCACTGATAAGCGTTTGACCATCGGGACTGATGGCTACAGAATCAATCCCCAATGAATACCCCTCTAAAGACCGGAGGCACGTCAGAAATTTCCAGGGTTTGAACTGTTTTAACGCCTGTTGAATTTTCGGATCTGTCTTTTCCCGTAGTAATAAATAGGCACAGTATTGTACTTCTTCTGAAGAATCATTCAACGCCTGAATTACTAAATCTATGCCTGTTTCCCCATAATTCAAGGCATCTTTGACGGCACTCACCCTTACTTCTACAGAGGCGTTTGCCAAGCGACTTTTAACGCCGTCGAGTCCTCCAAGTACAACCCCTGCTAACGGGGTGGGGGCAGTACTACCAAGCACGGCATCATATTCTCTAGGCTGCTGGGGCTTTTCTGACATTACACTTTTACCTCTGCAATCTTTAATTTGCCATCCTATACCTGTCGCAGGGTAGCACGACCTCAACCAAATTTTCTGGCAATGCTCTTAATGTAAAATTTTCTAATAGCTTAGGTGCGAGTATGATAACTCATCGTCGCTGAAATCCAGTATTTGTCTAAACTAATTGTTAATACAAAGTAAATTTGTCAGGCGATTATTATAGTATGCTTACTACTTGATATTATGTGTCAGCAGAACTAACTAATTAATTATTAAGATTTATTTTATCTAACGCCCCACGCCATGATGGTGTTGCGACTATCACTACTGATCACAACTTCACCATTTAAACTCATAGCTACTGAAGTAATAGAATCTGAATGTCCCTCTAGGGTACGCAGCAATTTTCCCTTCTTGATATCCCACACTTTGATAGTTTTGTCACCACTGCCACTGATAACAATTTTCCCATTTGGACTCATAGCTACTGAAGTAATATAGTCTGAATGTCCCTCCAGGGTATGCCACAAATTTCCCTTCTTGATATCCCACACCTTGATAGTATTGTCCCTACTACCACTGACAACAACTTCACCATTTAAACTCATAGCTACTGAAGTAATATCTGAATGTCCCTCCAGGGTACGCCACAAATTTCCCTTCTTGATATCCCACACCTTGATAGTATTGTCCCTACTGCCACTGACAACAATTTCACCATTTGGACTAATGGCTACATAATTAACAATGCGTGAATGCCCTTGTAGAGTACGCAGTAAATTTCCCGTTTTGATATCCCACACCTTGATGGTTTTGTCATCACTACCACTAACAATTGTTTGACCATCTAAACTGATAGCTACAGAATTAACAATTTCTGAATGTCCTTGTCGGGTACGCAGTAATTTTCCCGTCTTGATATCCCACACTTTGATAGTATTATCCAAACTGCAACTGATAATTGTTTGATTATCTAAACTGATAACTACAGAATTAGCAAAGTATGAATGCCCTTGTAGGGTATGCAGCAAATTTCCCGTTTTGATATCCCACACCTTAATAGTTTTGTCATTACTGCTACTGACAATTTGAATATCTGGGCTGATAGCTATAGAACAAACACCTTCTGAATGCCCATTTATGGTATAAATGCGCGTCAAAAATTCCCAGGGATGTACCTGTTTTAACGCCTGTTGAATTTTTGGTTCTGTCCTTTCCTTAAGTAATAAATAGGCACACTCCTGTACTTCTTCCGAAGAGTTTTTTAAAGCCTGAATTACTAAATCTATCCCTGTTTCCCCATAATTCAAGGCATCTTTAACAGCACTCACCCTTACTTCTACAGAGGCGCTTGCCAAACGACTTTTAACGCCATCGAGTCCTCCCAGCACAACCCCTGATGAGGGTGTTGCAGCACTGCCACCAAGCACGACATCGTATTCTCTAGGCTGTTGGGGCTTTTCTGGCATCACACCTTTACCTCTGGTATTCTTTGCCGTCCTGTACTTGGCGCAGGGTAGCAAAACCTTGATCCCCCCTAGCCCCCCTTAAGAAGGGGGGAAAATTCAAAGTCCCCCTTATTAAGGGGGATTTAGGGGGATCTCTTGGTTGCTATCAAATATACTCAATTCTCACTTATTAAAACCCCGTAAAACACTAAATATATTTGAAAAATCATCTGTCCATAGTGGTGCATTTAAACTTTTTGGAATTGGTTGCCAGCGCGAGTCTTTAACAAGCTTACCAAAATCATTTTGATTACGCCCTAGTATTACCCAATGAGAAGAAGATTTACCCATTTCTTTCTCTGTGGGAGTAATATTCAATTGTAATTGTCTCAGGGTAGACAAACCTAAATTTTCTGCTAAAGCACCTAAAACTGGTTCTAAATTTAGATAACGATTAGAAATATTGATGACGATTAAACCTTGTGGCGCTAACTTACTTAAATAAAGCTGAATTGCTTCTTTAGTAATTAAATGAACTGGTACAGCATCAGAACTAAAAGCATCCATGAAAATTAGATCGTACTGATTATTAGGGGCATCAGCTACTTGTAGGCGTGCATCTCCTAATACCACTGAAAACGGCGCTTTTGAATCTTGTAAAAAGGTAAAATAATTGGGATTACGAGCGATTTTTTCAACCTTCGGATCTATTTCGTAAAAAGCCCACTGTTGTCCTGGTTCTGAATAGGCTGCTAAAGTGCCAATACCTAACCCTAAAACAGCAACCTTAGAAATACTTTTATTAGTAGTAGTATTATCTTTAAAAGATTGGAATAATTGCCCAACTGGGCTAGTAGGATGAAAATAAGTTAATGGTTCGTCGCGACGATTAGCATCTAAGCTTTGTTTGCCATGTAAGATAGTTCCATGTAACAGGCTATTAAAGTTTCTTTGCTTGTCGTGTAAAACACGATAGACACCAAAAAAGCTGCGTTCAGTATCTAGTATACCACCAATGTATCCGATATAAAACTGCCCAATTAATAAAATCAATGATAATCCTACTAACAGTCGTACAGGATGGAGTTTAAAAGCATAAAATATTCCACTAAAAATAGCGCAAGCAATTAATATTCCTGGCAAGTTTGTAATAAATATTTTCGGATAGAAACCTACTATTAAAGTACCAAGTAACAAGCCTATACTAATGGGTAGTGTTTGACGCAGTTTTAAATATGAATCTGCTGGAGATTTAATCAATAATTCAGGGTTGCTGTTATTAATTTCACTGTTATAAAAGGTTGTTCTCAGTAGTAGGAGGCTGAAAACCATAACTATTGGGTATTCTAGGACGGATTTAAATAATAAAGGTGCTGCGATCGCATTAAATAATCCCCCCAATACTCCACCAACTGAAATCCACAAGTAATAAGTAGTTAAATATTTAGTATTAGGACGACTTTGGGCTAATTCTCCGTGAAAAACACAACCTATAATTAAGAACCCGATCAGATGAAATGGTAGCCATAACCACATCGGTTTCATCACTTGCAGTAAAAATACAATTACTTGCGCTGTTATCCATAAAGGTAGAAGCCCTACTAAAGTTTGATAGGGTATTTTAATAGCAGGTGAAAAAGCTAAGATAAATGTAAATAAATAAATTGCTAATGGTACAGCCCATAGAAGCGGAATAGCTGCAATGTCTGTGGTTATATAAGTAGTAACTCCTAACAGTAAGCTTGAGGGTAAAAATGATAGCACTACCCACTGTGCTTGTTGTTGAATGGTTGGAGGCGTAGGGATAGAACCCCACCCCCCAGCCCCCTCCCCGTTAACAGGGAGGGGGGGATTAAGAGTGTTTTTTTCTGGGTGTAAGATATTAGGTTGGTTGTTAATATCTGTGCTATTTTCGCTTGTAGTTTCTTTGGCGTTAGGAAATTTCCACAAGCAAACTGCACATCCAAATATTAGTAAAATCAGCAATCCATAACCTATTGTCCATAACCAGCTTTGTTGAGTAAGGGTAAAATTAGGCTCAATTAAGATAGGGTAGCTTAATACTCCTAAAATACTGCCTAAATTACTAGCTGAATAAAGAAAATATGGGTCATTGCTATCTGGATGACTGGTGTTAGCAAACCATTTTTGAACTAAGGGCGCACTGGTAGAAACTACAAAGAAAGGTAAACCAACAGCTAATACTAATAATGCTAGTAACCAGATGATAGGATTACTATTCTGAGGAGGAATAATATTTTTACTAACTGTGATGGGTAAAAATGCGATCGCACTTAAGAGTAAAAAGCTATGAATTATGGCTTGACGGCGTGTACCCCACCAGCGTGTGGTGAGATGGGAGTATCCATAACCGAGTAATAATGTTGTTTGAAAGAAAAATAAGCAGGTATTCCAGACTGACGGCGATCCACCTAATAAAGGTAGAATCATTTTGGCTACCATCAGTTGTACGCAGAAGAGTAGAAATGCACTGATAAATAGTGTACAGGAGAATAATACTAGCACCCGATGTGTCCTCTAATGTGCGATCGCGTATTCCCAATTGGGTTATGCAAGAATTATTACAGCGTTTACAAACTGAAATTAATACACCTCCCCCACAAGGTACAATTTATCGTGGCTTCTCTATGTTAAAAATAATTGTCTTTTTAGTAAATATTGCCGTTTTTATTTATCTATTACGAGATTTTCCTAAAAATAAGGCTGAGTAATTATGCCAATTCGTACACCACTAACAGTTATACCTGGTGCGTTGGGGAGCGGAAAAACAACACTTCTGCGTCACATTCTCAATACAGTTAATAAAAAAATTGCAATTTTAATGAATGAATTTGGCGAAATTTCTATTGATGCCAAAATTATTCAAGGTAAAAATGTCGAAATGGCAGATTTAGGTGGCGGTTGTGTCTGCTGTTCGCTATTAGGTGAATTTGAAGCTGCTGTTGATGAAATTATTGATACTGTTGACCCCGATTATATTATTGTAGAAACTACCAGAGTTGCAGAACCAGACGCGCTAGTATTTGATATTCAAGAAAGCTTAACTCAAGTGCGACTTGATGGAGTGGTTACAGTTGTTGATGCAGATGCAATGGTAAAATATCCGCAAGTTGGACATACAACACGAATGCAAATTGAATCAGCAGATACTATTCTGTTAAATAAGGTTGATTTAGTATCTGAAAGTGAGTTAGCAGCGATAGAAGAAAAGTTACATCGCTTTAATGAAGTTGCTTCAATTATTCATACTAAACGTTGTGAAATAGATCCAGATTTATTATTTGGTATAGGTCGAGAACGAGTACAACCCCAACCGCATCACGTTCATTAACCAGAATTTGAATCATTTATTTATACAACATCTGCAAGGTGCGATCGCACTATCTTCTATTATGTATCCAGTCGAATCATACCTCGACACTCTCCAAAACCAACCCTGGCAAATCCTTCTTTCTCACAATACCCACGCAGAATAACTTCATCACCATCTGCTAAAAACGATCGCACTTCACCTGTTGGTAATTCCACAGTACTAGAACCACCTTGAGTTATTTCCAGCAAACAACCACGCGCACTGTCTGACTCACCCGAAACTGTTCCACTAGCTAATAAATCTC
Source organism: Crinalium epipsammum PCC 9333 (assembly GCF_000317495.1). Lineage (GTDB taxonomy): Bacteria > Cyanobacteriota > Cyanobacteriia > Cyanobacteriales > PCC-9333 > Crinalium > Crinalium epipsammum. Next base: position 2,276,424 of record NC_019753.1, on the reverse strand, counting down.
CAGCGCGAAGGTTACAACCATTACTCGTATGATGGGTGAGCATCTGTGCTATTGTCCAATACATCTGTTTAAAAGATCCACGACTTAAGCGCAAAGGTTCTATTCCTTGTTCGCGCATTTGTGGTGAACTTATAAAAGCTTCTAAAGTAATGTCTATTCCCCCTAATTGGGTATTATCTGAATCAGACAGATAAGATAGTGGTAAAGGATCTTCCTTAGCACGTTGAAAAGCTGGACAACGAAAAGGTGCTAAAGCATCTTTAGTAACTATCCAAGGCGAAATTGTAGTAGCAAAACTTTTCGCTAAAAAAGGACCAAGTGGCTGATATTCCCATGCTTGGATATCTCGCGCCGACCAATCATTAACTAAGCATAATCCAAATATATGTTCCTCAGCCTTTTCTATAGTTATAGGCTGTCCTAATTCATTACCAGAACCAACAAAAAACCCTACTTCTAATTCATAATCTAAACGTTGGGATGCTCGAAAACTAGGTATTTGTTCATCAGGTTTCTTTGTTTGACCACTGGGACGTTTAATAGAAGTTCCACTGGTAAAAATTGAAGATGCGCGTCCATGATAAGCAATGGGGACATATTTATAGTTAGGCAATAAGGGATTATCAGGACGAAATAATTTACCGACATTTGTAGCATGAAAAATTGAGGCGTAGAAGTCTGTATAGTCACCAATGCTTGCAGGTAAAAGCATTTCAGCATCAGACATGGGGATAAGTGATGCTGTTGCGGCAGGAGTTGTTTCACCGTTCCAGCGTAATATGTTGCTGATGCGATCGCGCAACGTTGACCACGCTATTTGTCCCAAACCCATCAACAAATTTAAGTTACTCGCTAAAATTGCTTCTTGAATTTCCTGTGGCAGTCCTTGGAATAGTCCTGCTTGACAAGATGATGATAAATTTAAAATGCGATCGCCTATCGCTACTCCAATCTGAGAGGATTCAGTAATACCCCCACATCGGAATACACCAAAAGGCAAATTTTGAATAGGAAAATCGCTATCCGGACTATTTGCAGATTCTACCCAACTGCGTAAACTTGGATCTGAAGTGGCGTTTATCGAAATCATCAGCTTATAGTTTGTTATTTTAGACCCCAGGGAAGCAGGGGAGATTTAGATCAGCTTATTGTTAATTTACTCCTCACTCATCCCCCAGCCCCCGCCCTAGAGATACGCTTCTATCTTAAGTTAGTGCTTGAACCAAGCAAGAAACCCAAGGAATGCAAAAAACCTTGACGAGTTTGTTCTAGAACCGATCCGCTACAATAAATTCAACACAAAAGCTTAAAAGCTTAAAAGGTTGTCTAGTTCAGCCAGTGAGGTAAAACTCACAAACCAGAAACAGTGCAATATTGGCATAAATTTTTGGAAACTATGATGTGATTATTATTGATAACTAATAGAATTCGAGATCAGGATTCTGCCTGCAATGAGATCTGAACAAATCCGTTACCGCTCCGATTTAATCAATACCCAAGTTATCACCAGCGACACTGGCAAGCGCTTGGGAGTCGTCAAGGAGCTATTGGTAGACATTGACCGACGGGAGGTTGTAGCACTCGGTTTACGAGACAACCTGATCTCGATAGCTGGGATGCCTCGATATCTGCTCCTTAGCAGCATTCGTAAATGGGGTGATGTCATCTTAGTCGAGGATGACAACGTTATTGAAGATATTGACGTTGATGCCTACAGCACCTTGATTAACAGCGAAGTCATCACCGAAACCGGAGAACTCCTGGGACGAGTGCGTGGCTTCAAATTCAACAGCGATGACGGTCAAGTTGCCTCTATAATCATCGCTTCTTTAGGGCTTCCCCTGATTCCTGAGCAAGTTCTAAGTACATACGAGTTGCCCGTTGATGAAATCGTCAGTAGCGGTCCTAATCGCTTGATTGTATTTGAAGGCGCAGAAGAACGCATGAATCAACTTACCGTTGGTGTTCTAGAGCGCCTGGGACTTGGCAAAGCACCTTGGGAAAGCGAAGAAGACGAAGCTTACTTTACTCCTAGCGCCCGACCTGAGAATCAGCTAGGAACTGGTATTCCTGTTCGCACTCCCACCAACATTCGTACTGCTACGCCTGTTACTCAAAATGCGTGGAGTGATGATGATTGGGAAGAACCCCAACCACAGCCATTACCTCGCCGTCGCCAGTCTGAATCAATTTACTATGAAGAGGACGTAGAAGAAGATAACTGGAGTGAAGCATCAACAGATACCTCCAGAAAGCCTCAGTACCAACAACGTAGCTATGCTGAAGCCGAAACTTACGAGGATGATTACGACTATGAAGACGAAATAGAAGGCGATGCTTGGGGAGAAGATGTTAAGCCTCAGACTTACAAAGCTCCTAAGCTGAATATACCGGAGAAAACTAAACAGCCAGAATATCAAGACGATGGCACGTACTAATTAGCAAGTCCTAGTGACCAAGATAGTCACACGACAGATAGGGGAAGTAGAGACGCACCAATAGCGCGTCTCTACTTTTAGGTAACCACATCAGTAGTGCGGGCATCTTACCCGCGTGTTGTCTTGCGTAAGTCTTGATAGATATAGTTATGTGTGTACAAGCTACTCTAAAGTCTTAACAACTACGCACACGAGTTAATAGCAGCACAATTTCATCCATAGCTTGGCGCATTACAGATGCAGATTGGTCTGATTGATTAACTAGAATACTAAAAACTAGGGGTTGATTAATCGGGGCGTTAAGATATCCAGATAAAGCTACAACTCCAGTCATTGTTCCAGTTTTAGCTGACAAAATTCCTTCTGCTGGAGTATTACGCAAGCGAGTTTTCAGCGTACCACTAACCCCAGCTACGGGCAGAGATGCTCGATAGTATTCTGCATAAGGCGATTTTGCCATAGCTTTTAAAGTTTGGACGATCGCATTCGGACTAACCAAATTATGACGCGATAACCCAGAACCATCAACTAATTTATAACTTTCTGGATCAACTCCCAAATTAGTTAATGTTTGTTTAACAGTAGCTAAACCTATTTGAGCAGTATCTTGATTATTAGCTCCTAATTCTTTGTTAGTTGCACCTAATAATCGCAGCAAAGCTTCGGCATACAAATTATTACTATTTTGGTTAGTTTCGGCTAACAAAGTTGCAAGTGGTGCAGATTCAACTGCTGCTAATTCTTGAGCATTATCAGTATTATTAGTAGAAACTACTTGTGTATTAGCAACTTTAATTTGTTGCCCTGCTAAAGCTACTCGTAAGTGACGTGAAAAAGTTTCGGCAGGATCAATAACTGCCATTGCTTGTAAATTCGGCTGGGCATCAGCAGCTAATTGTCCTGAAATTCGCAATACTGGCTTACCTAAAAAGCTGTTAAATTGCACAGAAGACTCTGAACCTGGCGCAGATGTAACAGAGTTATTTTCTACTTGCCAGCTAATAGCACTAATTGGGTCATTCCAGCTAACTTTCAGGGGAAGTCCTGGTTTTTGGGGTGATATTGTTAGACCTATAGCATTTTGATTGACAATTAAGCTGTTAACAGTTGTGCCGTAGTAATATTGCACATCTTCCCATTCCCAACTAGGGTGAATTGGTGTGCCTTGAAAATAACCATCGTCTACAACTAACTGTTGTATTTGATCATAGCCTTGGCGCTTTAATTGTTGTGCTAATGTTTTTAACTGTTCATCAGTTAAACTAGGATCGCCTCGTCCGACAAGCCGCAAAGATTTAATATTTGGATCGCTACTAGCGTTATAAATAGAAGTGCGAATGCGGTAATTTGGGCTTAACTTGCTTAATGCTGCGGCTGTGGTGAATAATTTTGTATTGGAAGCGGGGATAAAGTAGCGATCGCGATCGCGTGCATATAATGTTCCTGTACCAAACACAGGTTCCACTAATACACCCCAGCGAAAGCGTTGATACTGCGGACGGTTGATGACTGCTTCAATAGCATTTCCCAATTGTGCCGAACAAATTGCTGGTAGGGGTTGAGTCTTACCAGGAGAATTTTGGGCAATTAAACTAGATGGCAAAGTAGTTGATTTTTGTGCGATCGCTCTTTGCCCAGTAATTCCCTGTACTATCAGGAACAGCAACAAAACACTCAGAGGTTTACTCTTAGTCGTCCACAATGTCCAATTTTTAAACAAAAGTAAAACCTCTACTAATTAAATCTAAATTATCTGCTATATGATGCTGATACTGTGCCAAACGTTCCGCCCTACCTTGGCAGTATTAATAGCATATCCGAAAAATCAGTTTTATTTAAGAGCATATAAGTAAATTGATCCTAGTTAAACTTAAAACTCAACTCATTCATTGTTCATTGTCAAAGGCAAACTCACTGTAAAAGTTGTTCCTACTCCCACCTGACTCTCAAAACTAATTTGCCCCCCGTGTAGCTCTACCATCTTTTTAACAATTGATAAACCTAAACCTGTACCCTGAATTTTACGAACATTTCTAGCTCTATGAAAAGAAGTAAAAAGCAGCTTTTGATCTTCCACAGGAATACCAATCCCAGAATCAGTTATTTTAAACATTACTTCTTCATCCTGACCCTCTAGTTCAAAATAAATCATTCCTTCCTCTGGTGAATATTTAATAGCGTTAGATAGCAAATTAATCAAAATGTGTTGTAGTAAAGTTTCATCTATATAACACAAATTAAATTTACCCTTACTGGTAAATACAATTTTATGCTTGCTGCTAGTACTTCTCTGTATTTCTTCTACTATCTCATTACATAATTTTTTGAGATCTAACCAGCTAGGATTAAACTGTTGAAATCGCGATTCCGCTCTACTAATTACCAAAATATCATCCATCAATTTAGTGAGGGACTTGATCGTATTTTTAATTCGATAAAATTCTTCTATTTTTCTCTTTTCACTCAATTGACTGCTAAAATTTTCTAATATTTCAGCAGACATTAGAATAGCAGTGAGCGGGTTACGAAATTCGTGAGACGCAATTGAAATAAAACTCGATTTTAGCTCATTAAGTTCTTTTTCTTTTTGCAAAGATTTAATGATTTCGGCTTCCGCAAGTTTTTGTTCAGTAACATCAACACCACTACCTAGAATATAAGCAACCGAACCATCAGGGTTCTGGATATTTATATGAGACCAAGAGATGTATCTATACTTACCATCTTTTCTTTTCCAAACGCATTCTCTGGCGTTACCAGTTGATTTTGCCTTAATTTTTCTAAAAACAGCTTGTAGTTGACCTAAATTTTCAGAAATATCAAAAACTTCCCAAAGGTATTTGTTTTTAATGTCAGCTAAAGAATAAAGCGTAGTGTTCGCAAATGTCGGGTTGCAGTTGAGAATCCTCCCTTGTGGATCTAGTACAACTACTAAGGTATTAGCAATATCAAGCACCGCTCCTACAAAGTTATTGATTAAACTATCAGTTGTATCCAGCAGGTTCCCAACTAAGTCTCGCTCTTGCTGCAACTCCTTCTCTACCTGCTTTAGTCTATTTTCTAATGCTTCTAACTCAACAATCCGCCGACGCGCTGTTGCCAACTCCCTGATTAGTCGCTCTTTGCTGTAGTCTTCTTCTTTCATTGGAAAAGAGTGCTGAGGCGAAACTACCAAGTAAAGCTCAACACAAGTAGATATATCAACCCACTAGCTTACACTGAATCTTTAGCCTGCTGCAACACTCCAAGTATAGACATTAAGCTCTGAAAATAGCGTAATCCTTGGCTCCCTCAACTAGCAAGCGAAAACTATCTTCGTTAATTGAGGCTAATTCTGCTGCAAGCTTGTGTCACTTAATTTGACTAGCTGTTACAGCGTGAGCAGCTTTAACCTGTTGAAATTAGAAAAAGTGGAGAGATCTCAAATTGCCAAAGGTGCATCAGCATCAGCAGATGCTTATGTCGGGTTAAGATAGCCAGAAAAAGTTAGTGCGTTAGATATTTTTGTGCCGAAAACAGCGCAATTTAATCAAATGCCAATTTCTCAATAAACCATTAAGACCTCGTGCAATTTTTTAAGCAAACTAATTAATTAGGATTATTGGGATTGATTTTAAATTGATAATCAGAACCTTCTATAACTATTTCTCCTATTTCAGTTTGGATATATAGCCGACCATCTGCAAATTTTAATACATAATTTTTATCTTCTATCTCGGTTGATTTTTTAACAGGATTGAAAGAATAAACTTGACATTCATTAGAATTATCTAAATGGCTATCCATGTTGTTATTGCCAAAAAGTTGCGTAATTAATTTGTTTTCACGGCTAGATTGATTATAAAAAGATTCCTGGGAAGATAAAGTTATTTCGGTGGCAAAATTATTTTGAGCAAGGGCTAAATTTTCCACAGTCGCGGGTGTATGCTTTTCTAAGTGCTGCGCTCTAACGCTTGCTAGTTTTGGCGGATTAACGGCAGCTTTTGCGGGGACTTGGGTAAAATAATTGTTTTTTTGAATTAGTAAATTTTTTTGAGAACGATTTTCTGAATAACGTGGGTAAACAGTGCAATTTTCTACTGGCAATGATTTTTGGTAGTAACCATTGATCAAATTTGAGCTTTTATTAACTATCAGTTTATGAGATTTACACACCCAAGCAACCTGTTGTTCACTATCTAAGTTTATTTGACTGTATAAAGTTTTGAGTATGAGCCTGTCTTGCTCAAAGCTCATTTCTTTAATGGGATGCCATTTTTTCTGAAAAAACATTAAAATATCCAGTCTGCTATCATGTATCTGCTGCGTTTGACGAGGATACCAAGCTTCCCAGACATTAACAGCTTGTGTATATTGCAAGGTATAACCTAAAGGAATTTCGTGTTGCTCGTAGGCAATTAAACCTTCTTTTTCTGTACCAATGGGTATAAAGCTGCTTTTTTGGAGAACTTGCTCTAATAGCTCGCAATATTCAGATTTTTGACGAACTAAAGCTGATCGTGTTTTATTAACTACCCTGATGATGGCAAGTAATTTTTTGCTGGTTGAAAATAACTGAGATTTGGTAAAATCACCTTCGATACACAAATTTAAATTGGATAAAAATTGTGTTTTACCTTTGACGAATTCGTGTATGATTGTTAAATCATTAAGTGTATCCATAGCATTAAGGTTATGCACCACTAAAAATTAGTTTAAATATTTTATTATGAGAACTGTTTAATGTTATAGTGCAGAAATATTTCCGGCAGTTCTCACTTTCAAAATCTTTATTTACCTGCAAGATTTAGCTAAAACAATAAGAGTAAAAGTTATTTTTTTAGCTGATACCGATATTTGCACTGACAAAAAGTGCGATACCCGCGATACTCATTCTTCGAGTCGCTACGCGAACGCATACAGTTACTTTTAGCTTTATCGCCAAATATACTCAGGCACAAAACCGCCACTATGCCCATGTTGCCATCCATACCAATCGTAGGCAACTTCATTGGTACTGCTGATCTTCTTGTTATAGGGATCATAGCTTGTGCGAATACGTTCTAAACGTAGTTCAAGAAACTGTTCATGGCTATAGGTTTGAAACCAAGAACGCCGATCTTTAACGGGTTCTGTAAATGATTTACTCAAGAGTAAAATCACCCCTTTTCTAGCGTACTGATAACCCATCTGTACAAATAAATGCACAATTGGCTTACCTCTCCTTTTACCCTTTGGTGGTGCAGACGTGAACGGTGGATTACCAATTACCCAATCAAAACCACCTGTACTGCGTTCTATCCATTTCCATGACTCTCGTAAGGTCATATCAAAGTGAAAATCTGCTGGCTGTAAGGAGTCAATATCGTTACTAAAAACATGAATGCGATTAGAAAAATCTTTAATTACTTTGGCGATCGCATTTTCTCCACTTGCAGGATCTAAAATTACGTCTCCATGTTCTAGGGGTAGCCTAGGTAAAAGTTCTGCTGTTGCCCATTCAACACTTGGATAAAAGCAAAGACTGCGTGAAGGATTTATAACCTTTATTTGTTCGGTCATACTATGTTACCGACCTTAAGAATTTATAGGTATAGGGGGTCTCATACCTATACCTAATAACAGTTGGGATCAAGGAAAATCAATCTGGGGTGTGTCTGGAGTTTTTTCCTGATACGCAAAGGAATTAAGGTAATAATATAATAAGGGTGCATTGCGTCATGATTTTAGGGTTGATTGTAAACAGTCTTCCTCCTCAACCTGATTTCGTTAAACCTGCTATTCAAGCTGTTAAGCCTACAATTAATGGGGTGAAAATAGCTAAGGCTTGTGGCGAAATCACCAGATGGTATGCGTGGACAAAATGCGGTAATTCGACGTGTTGCAAACTATACATTGCCTGCTCAAACGGCAGCATAATTACTCAAGCGGTAGAAGGAGCTTACTGCCGTTAGAAGCTCATCTACTTAAAACTACAATAAAGCTGATACCAACAGCGCTGCTTTTAATGATTGCTATGCCTAAACAACTATCGCCAGAAGCTCGGATGACTGGCATTTTGCAGGAACAGTACGCATTAGTGCAAGAGCTAAAAACTGCGACTCCTGCAAGGCGACTGCAAATCCAGGCTGAAATTGTGGCGCTGTCTGAAGAACAGTCAAATTTGCTTCAAGAAGCGGGTGGAGTTAATTGCTTTATCTTTACCAATTCCAGTACTCGTGGTACTGGCTGGATTGAAGAGGAGCGTAACTACGATGGTTCAGTTAAGCAATATCGCTATGGCTACTATGGTAATGGCAAGAGTAACCGCCGCTACTTGTCAAAATTCTTAGTAGCTGATGTCCAAAAAATGATTGCTGCTGGAGCTAGACCTGCTGAAATTGTCGAGTTTTTAGATTTAAGTAAGGCAAATAAAACAAAAACCCTTACTGCTTCATCACAGTAAGTATTACAGGTGGTAGCTAATTTAATTTCTTGAAGTTTTTTGTAGAAAAGTAAATTCTTTTATAGCGATCGCACTGTAATTTTCTATATTAATTTTTGTTAATTAAATTGTATTTTTGTAATCTCAATTTATTCGCTTTGTTTTTACGCCTAAAAACAAGTTTAAACCCCTGCTTTTAGAAAGCAGGGATAAAACGTATATTAGGTAATAAAGTTGTCTAATCTTGGCTCACAAGACAGCTTTAATTACTTGGGTTCCAAATAAAATTGCCTCTCTTATCAATATATCCAGACTTGTCAGCCATCCTGATTCTGGCAACACCAGATGAAAAATCCTCAGCATTATCAAACATCGGTCTAATTTGAAGATTTCCCGTGATGTCGATATAGCCGAACTTATCGCCAGTTTTCACACTTGCCAGATTTTCACAGAATTTAGAAGCTTGATCAAACTGAGGTTCGATCATAGTAGCAGCAGATAAGTTAATGTAACCCCACTTTTTGTCAATCTTCACTGCTGCAATTCCTGCCGAGAAGTCTTCTGCCCTAGAAAAATCTGGTTTGATTTTGAAATTGCCTTTCTTATCTATATAACCCCACTTATCTGCGATTTTGACTCTTGCCAGATCCTCATTAAAGTTGACAGCATCATCAAATTGGGGAGCGATCGCCATATTTCCACTTTTATCAATGTAACCCCACTTGCTGCCAACCTTAACTCGTGCCAGCCCTTCGGAGAAGTTCCAACCTAGATCGAACTGTGGCTCGATCGCAATAGCACCAGTTGGATTGACATAACCCAACTTTTTGCCAATACGCACCCCTGCTAGTCCTTCGGAAAAGTCCTCAGCTAGATCAAATTGGGGCTTGATTACAATATTTCCAGCTTGACCAATATAACCCCACTTGCTGCCAACTCTCACCCGTGCTAGTCCTTCTTTGAAGTCCACAGCATCATCATATTGGGGATTGATAACAGTATTTCCCCTTTTATCTATATAGGCAAAATTACTGTTAATCATCACCCTTGCCAGTACTTCTGTGAAGTTCCAAGCAAAATCAAATTTGGGTTCGATGATCATCTTTCCTGTATGGTCAATATAACCATACTTGCCATTCTGGGTAATAATAAACATTTTTCTTGCCTGTGATTCAGGAAAAAAGGCGTGACGCACCTATTTATCCTCTATATTGCCCAGGTTTATGCAATATACAAGCTATATTTTAAAAAAATTACTAAATATTTATACATACCGTTCATTTGCTTCTTCCAGACCCCTGATAGATAGCTAATCTTAAAAACTTATTCTTTAAATACAAAATTTTTAATTTTGTAACAAAAATTATAAATTTTCTACCTAAAAACTGATTTTTTATCGACCTAATGGTAGATTACACGATTAAGAATCAACCATAACATTAAGAAAAATTACTTTAATAAAAGTGCTAAATTAGATAAATCATCTAGTCTAGCAGCAAAAAAAATTTAGATCCAGTCCTTACATAAAATAATTTTATGAAAATTCAGAGCCATCCTTATTTTATTTCACTCATCGCCTTAAACTTATTAATTATTGGCAGTGGTTGTAGTCCCAACAATGAGGATAATAATTCTCCGAGATTAGAAAGGCAAGAATCCGGAGAAAATCGTTCAGAAAATCAGGAAAATAGATCTACCCAAAAAGATTCTGACGATAATGAATCACGCCAACAGGGAGATGATGATGATGAGGGTAGCAACAAAGACAAAGATAAAGATAATGACAAGGATTAAATGCTTTGATTATTTGCTTATCTCTTAGTTGTTAGTCTTTACACTCTCTGAGCAAAGCGTCTTTAACTAATTGATACATTGATTTAAGTTGCGATCGCAAACTTTGCGCCCCTACAGTAGTACCACTACGCCCAATAGCCTCCAACTCCTGGCAAATCCCCGAAAGTTTTGCCGCACCTAAATTAGCACTAGATGAACGCAGCGCGTGTGCCGCCTGAAATAACTTATTAGCATCGGCGGTATCTATAGCAGCATCAATCTCACTTAGCAGTTGCGGGGCAACTTCAAAATAATTATTAATAATTTTAGTCAAAAATTCATCAGCATTTGCTCCTGCCATTTGCCGAAGTGATTGCAATATATACCTATCAATAACCTCTAGAGTAGTGTCTTGAGACTGCTGGAGTAGAGAAGAAGATGGAGAAACTTCTAATTCTTGGCGAGATGTTAAGCGTTGACACCCAGCTACATTTTTATTAATTGATAAATAACACTGTTTTAGTACTTTCACCAATTCATCTATACGAATAGGTTTACTAATATAGCCATCCATTCCCGCTTGGAAACATCTTTCTTTATCTTCTTTATTGACATAAGCCGTCATGGCAATAATTTGAGGTCTAGATTCACTAGACCACTCTTGATTAATATAACTTGTAGCAGTAATCCCATCCATTTCTGGCATCTGTATATCCATGAACACTACATCATAATTTTGTTGCTGTAGTTCTTGTAGTGCCTCCAATCCATGATTCACTATCTGAATTTGATATCCCAATGCTTCAAAGGTTAGTAGAGCAACTTGTTGATTAACTTTATTGTCTTCTGCTAATAAAATCTTTAAAGGTACTTCTTGAGCAAGGTGAGGGATTTTTCCATTCGATTCCTCTGTTGATAGAGCAAATTCCTGGCTAGCTGCGGTAGCAATAATTGTGAAATAAAATGTTGAACCATGTCCTAATTCACTCTCAACCGAAATTTTCCCTCCCATCATTTCTACTAATTTTTTACAAATAGCAAGTCCTAGTCCAGTTCCGCCGTAACGACGACTAATAGAAGCATCTACTTGAGTGAAAGGATTAAATAATTGCTGAATCCGGTCTAAAGGAATACCTATACCTGTATCTTTAATGGCAAATTGAATTTCATAAACTGACTCATTATTTGTTTCTCTAGCTAATTTTTCCGCAGTTACAGCGAGATTAATTCCGCCAGTTTGCGTAAATTTAATAGCATTGCTCAAGAGATTTAATAACACTTGACGAAGGCGAGTACTATCTCCGTGTAAATTTTCAGGAGTTGGTGGATCTATTGAATAAGTAAGTTTTAAACCTTTTTCTATAACTTTGGGAGTTAGTAAAGCCAGGGATTCTTCTATACAACGATATAAATTAAAAGATTGTTGTTCTAACTCTAGTTTCCCAGACTCAATTTTAGATAAATCTAAAATGTCATTTAAAATTGTCAGTAAAGATTCCGAGCTAGTGCTAATAGTATTAACAAAAGCTTTTTGTTGAGGTTGGAGTGTTGTATTTAAAAGTAACTGTGACATTCCCACTATCGCATTCATCGGGGTACGAATTTCATGGGAAATCATGGCTAAAAATTCACTTTTAGCTTGGTTGGCTGCTTCTGCTGCTACTTTCGCTTTTTCTAAAATTGCTTTTTGTTCTGCTACTCGATAAAGTAAGGCATTTTGTAGAGATATTGCTGCTTGAGCCGATAATATTTTTAATAATCCGACTCTTTCTGTAGTAAATACTCCAGTAATCAGATTATTTTCTAGATAAAGAATGCCGAGTAGTTGGTTTTGATGAATAATGGGTGTACATAATACTGATAGCGGTTGATTTTCGGTAATATAAGCATCGTTATTAAACTGTGTAGAAGAGGAAGCATTGATTAAAATTACATCTTCCTTAGTTCTTTCAACAAAGTTTATTACCGATAGAGGTAATAGTTTAGTATTTTCCGATAGAGGAGATTGACGAACTATTACTTGATTTTCTTCCGAAACTAATCTTGCTTCAATAAAAGCTTGAAATTCATTCTTAAGAATGAAAAAGCCAGTTTGAGCGCCAGCATTCTCAATTATAATTTTCATTAATTTTTCTAAAAGCTTATCTAAAACTATTTCACCAGCTATCGTTTGAGAGGCTTTAATTACTGTCGTTAAATCAAGAATATCGGCACTACTACTACTAGATAAAGTTGTATTAAAGCTTTTTGATTTTGTAATTTTTTCGGATGGCGGTATTAAGTCTGGGTATTGAATCTCTAAGTGTTTAGCTTTAGCAATTGCTCCCCATTTAACATAGCAATAATAAGCTTCTAGCAGATAATACTTGCCGAGACGGTCATGTTCACAACTTAAATGGAATTCTCCAGCTAACTCTAATGCCAGTGCTTCTTCTTGAATATAGCCTTGTAATTTTGCCCCTTTAATAGCTTGCTCATAAAGTGCGCTAGCATAGCTTACCGAAGGTATCGTTTTTTCTTTTTCCCCTAATACTTTCGCCTTTTCTGCTTCAACTAAATCATACTTGTGCTGAAAGTTTTCTGGGCAATGTTCCGCCCAGTATTTCATTTTTTCTTGATTTTTTCTAACTTGTTCTAAATATTTCTCTAAGTCAACTTGATTAGAAGAATTAGTTTTAATTTTTAGGCGGTAATACTCAGAAAGTAAAGCTAACGAATAATAAAAGTTATGTTGCGTAACAACTATAACTTCAGCCTTAACAGCCCCACATTTAGTTAAGATTAGCTCTCCATATTTAACCGCTTCTTTGTATTCTTTAAATAAAAAATTAAGCCAGCATTTAAAATAGTAAGCATTAAAAATAGATATTAAATTATTAGAGCCAATAAAAAAAGGTAATGTTTCTGTTTCATTCATAAATTCTCCGGTTAGCAAGCAGGGATTTCGCGGACTATTCAACAAATTAGCTACCGCTTGAGCGAAAACTTTTAGTATAGTAAGAAGATGTTTTTGCCCTAATTTTTGAATATATTTAATGTACTCTGATTGTTTCTGTGCCACAACATCTAAAACTTCGCCCTTAAAAAATAAATGGTTGCAGTAATAATTAGCCGCATTGCAAGAAAATTCCACATCTCCAACTTCTAAACCATTGCTAATACATTCATGTAAAGGTTTTATAGTTTCTCTAAGATGTTCCTTTTTATAACTAATATTTATCTCTTTTGTAAAATAAACTTTTGCGTATAACTCTTTAGCATTCAACTTTTCTAATACTTGGATAGATAACTGACTTAATTTGTAAGCCAGATTAATATCGGGTATGAGCCAAACGGTAATTACACCGTAAATAGCATAAGCATAAATAGATGGTGGTGAATTACCATATTCGCTCGACAAAGCGAGCATTGTATAAATAAATGGCAACGTTAGAGGGCTTTGAGAAATAGTAGCAGGCGAATAGAGTAACATTAAAATCTCCATAGCTGCCAATTTGTAAGGATCGGTCATTCTAGGAAGATTAGCTAATTTTTCTATGTTTATATCTGATGGTGGAGTTTCAGATAGCGGCACTCCTAACATTTTTAAAATTGTTAGCCCTAAATCTAAAGCCAAGTTAATTTGGTTTTTAGCTAGATGTATCTTAAATTTTATTAAATAAAATTTAATTTGATCGAGAATAACTTGTGTTTGTGTTAAAGCAAAATTACATAATGTTTCGGCTTGATCTAAGCTGGCATTAAGATATTCTGCTTCTGCTGCCTCTTTATAGATAGTAAATGCTAGGTAATATTGCTCTTGCCAACTTTCAGGACAAAGGAGATTTAAAGCTAAATTTAAATAATTAACAGCAGCTTCATAAGCCATCGCTGACTTAGCTTTTTGTCCAGCTATCAAATTTAATTCTGCTAATTCATTTTTGTCTAACTGATTATTAAGTAAATCTATTCCAAAATTTAAGTGATTTACTATAGCAAAAATATTCTCATTTTGTGATTCAGGAGTAGTATTTCTTAGTAGCTGTTGACCAATTTTTAGGTGAGTAGCTTTCCTTTCAGCTTCGGGAATTAAAGAATAAGCAGATTGTTGGACTCTATCATGTAAAAACTTATATTCAACCTTGACATCATTGGCGTGAAAGTATTTAGCTTCTTCTTCTTGGAAAACTAAAGGGATTTTGTAAGCTGTGGAAGTTGGTAAAATTAAACCGCATTGTAGCGCACTCCATAAATGGTTTGCAGTTACGGTATCTGACTCTTGATTAACAAGGGCTAAAACATCTAAATTAAATTGGTTGCCGATGCAAGCAGCTAATTTTAAAATATTTTGTGTTTCTGGTGGCAGTTTGCGAAGACTTCTAGCAAGTAGTTCAACAACATTAAAATCTGTAATGCCTACAGCTTGAATTTTTTGAATATCCCAATGCCAAGTATCGTTATCAACTTGATAAACTAAGAAATTTTCTGAGTATAAGCTTTTGAGTAATTGAGTTAAGTAAAAAGGATTTCCTTGCGTTTTATTATATACTATGCTTACTAGAGGCTTAAGTTGTTCTGCTTCTGGATCTGTTTTGAGTGTTTCTGCAATAATCTGATTTACACAATATAATGATAAAGGTTGCACAACAATTTGATTAATTGTTGCTTCAGTATCTTTAATTTTTTCTAATGTTTGAATAAAAGAATGCGTAGAACTAACTTCGTTATCTCGATAAGCATTAATCATTAAGAGATATTTGCTATCAAAGTTAGTAACGAGCAATTGAATTAGTTTTAATGATGCTGAGTCAGCCCATTGTAAGTCATCTAAAAAGACAACTAAAGGGTGATTTGGTTGACAAAATACTTGAATAAATTGTTGAAATACGCGATTAAATCGGTTTTGAGCTTCAAATGCTCCTATGGGCGTAAGTTCCGGTTGTTGTCCAATAATTAATTCTACTTTGGGGATGACTTCTGTAATTACTCTACCTTGTTCGCCTAAAGCGTTTAATAATTTATCCCGCCAAACAGTAATTTGTTCAGCATTTTCTGTTAAAACCTGACTGATTAATTCTTGAAAAGCTTGAATTAATGCTGAGTATGGAATATTACGTTTAAACTGATCAAATTTACCAGAAATAAAATATCCCCGTGCCTTGACAATGGGTTTATGAACTTCAGCAACAATAGATGTTTTACCAATTCCTGAATAACCGGAAACTAATATTAGTTCGCTAGCGCCATTGCTAACCAGATCAAAGGCATCCATTAAGGTTTGCACTTCATTTTCCCGCCCGTAAAGCTTTTGAGGAATCAGGAGTTGGTTTGACCGATCGCGTTTTCCCACTGCAAAATCGTCAATTTTTCCCTTACTTTGTAACTGTTGTAAACAATTTTCTAAGTCAAACTTTAACCCCGCAGCACTTTGATATCGATCTTCGGCATTTTTTGCTAAAAGCTTCATCACAATATCAGAAATCACCTGTGGTATATCTGCTATAGCCGCAGGTGTGGTTGGTTGTTTAGCAATATGACTATGCACCAACTCCATCGGATCGCTATGAATAAACGGAAGTTCTCCCGTCAACATTTCATAAAAAGTTACACCTAAAGAATAAAAATCCGTCCGATAGTCAACCGAACGATTCATCCTACCAGTTTGTTCTGGTGACATATAGGCAAGAGTGCCTTCTAATAAGTTGGGATTGCTAACAACTTGGTTTTCTACTCCTAAGCGTGAAGCAATGGAAAAATCAGTTATTTTTACTTCGCTTGTTTGCGGATTAATAATAATATTTGCAGGCTTAATATCTTTATGAATAATGGGTATTTTATGTAATTCTATTAAAGTTTCTGCAAGTACAATAGCTATACGCAAAAACTCTGGTAATTGCATTGGCTTTGCTGTAAATACCTGACGTAAAGATTTACCACCAAAATCTTCTAAGATTAAAGCAAAACCATTTTGGTAATTTTCTATGCTATAAGTTTTAACAATGCCGAGATAATTTAGATCGTGACTAATTATATATTCCTGTTTTAACCGAGCAATTTCTTCAGCAGTAAAAAAACCTGGTTTAAGAACTTTAATGATAACTGGTTTGTGATCAATGTCCGACTTTCCTTGATAAATCAGTTTTTTTTGACTTTCGTAAATCTGCCCTTTGATTTGATAGCCTGGAATATTAATCATTTTTAGTTTTTATTTCTGATTATAAAAGTATCAAGTTTAACATTTTTTTATTTTATCTATATTTAACAAAAATTATGAATTCTACTATTGTAGAGACGTGCTTAGAGCGAAGTTCGCGCATGGCTCCGCTAAGGCACGTCTCTACATTCTTTTTTAGAGATGTCTATTAATACTGAGATAGTTTAGTAATGGCTGCCTGATTTGCGATGATGTACCGCAGTCACACCGCTAGTTTGTAGTAACTTACCATTCTCTACGGCGGCATAAACTAGCCAGTGATCTCCACACTCCATCCGATTTGATACGGTGCATTCAAGATACGCTAGTGCATCAGTAAGGATAGGACAACCGTTATTTGCTTCTTCTGTAGCAACACCAACAAATCGATCTTCACCTGGTGCAAATGGTTTAAGGAAATGCTTCATTAAACCAAGATGATTGCCTTGAGCAAGAATATTTAAAACAAATTTCTTGCCTGTATGTGTGAGAGATTCAATTGCTCGTTCTTTGGCTATAGCAACAGTAAAACCAGGGGGATTAAAACTAGCTTGAGAAACCCAAGAAGCTAACATTGCGCCAGAAAGTTCTTCTTGTTTAGTTGTCACCACACACATAGAACCGACCACGCGCCCTACAGCTTGTTCAATCCGGGCTGTTTGTGAATCACTCGTTTGCTGTCTTGGTATACGGGCTTTTTTAGCTTTTTTCAAAGCTTGAGCAAAGTCAGTACCCGCTTCTTCACAGTATTTAAGTGTGGCATCTGTTGGCTTAAATTTAACCCGAATCGGATCAAAACCAAATTGATAGCCCGCGTCCTTAAGTTTACCTTCTAGTAAATCAATTGCTTCCCCACTCCAACCATAAGAACCAAAGACACCAGCATATTTTGTTTTATCGGCAGAAGATAGCACAATTCCTAGTGCAGTTTGTACTGGGGTAGGAGCATGACCACCGAGAGTAGGAGAACCTATAATAAACCCATTTGCTTTTTCTACTGCTGCTTGAAGTTCCGCAGGTTCAGTAAATTCGCAGTTAATCGACTCGACAGCAACACCTGCTTTAGTAATACCACGAGCGATCGCACTCGCTAATGTAGCTGTATTTCCATAAGCCGAAGCATAAATTAAAGCTACACTCAAATCTTTAGATTGTTGCTGCCCAATCCATTCTCGATATGCTTGAGTTAGTGGTAACAAACCATAGCGAACTAAAGCACCATGACCAGGAGCATATAATCTAGTTTGAAACTCACTTAATTTATCTAGCGCGGTTTCAACTTGTCGGGCATGGGGAGCCATGAGACAATCGAAATAATAGCGACGATCTTCGTTAAAAGTCGTCCAACCTTCATCAAAAACTTGATCGCCACAAATATGCGCCCCAAAAAGTTTATCTGTATATAAAATTTCCGTTTGGCGATCGTAAGTACAAAGACTATCTGCCCAACGAGGACTCGGCGTAGGTATAAATTCTAGATGATGTCCCTTGCCTAAATCTAGGGTTTCTTCCCCACGCATCACTAGAATATTTAAGTCATTATCTGGTAAAGCAGCACGTAGAGCGATCGCACCTGGATTAGAACAAACAAAAGTAATTTGTGGTGCTAATTCTAGCAAGGTTTTAAGAGTAACACTGCGATTGGGATTAACATGACCCAAAATTACATAATCTAACTTTTTAAGATCAAAACGTTGCTTTAACGCCTGCATGAAAATCTCAGTAAAAGATTCTCCAGGGGGGTCAATTAAAGCAGTTTTTTCAGCTTGAATTATAAAAGAGTTGGCGGTTGTACCGCGTTTGAGGGCATATTCAATTTCAAATTTTAGTCGCTCCCATGTGCGCGATCGCAATACTGTAGTATCTGTGGCTATGGGGAGAACTTGGACATCGCGAGTTGGGGTCATAGGTTTTTTTTTAACGCAAAGGATCGCAAAGGTTAGCGCAAAGGACGCAAAGGAATTTAAAGACCGTTGACTACTCTTTTGATGCCATCTTTGAGGTGAATAACATTGAAGTTGATCAACATACCAAGTTTACACTCGATGAATTTGAGATAAGTTAAAAGTTGAGCAGAATGTATCGGGTGAAGAGACTCGACGGCTTTGACCTCGATAATTACTTTATTTTCAACTAACAGGTCTATGCGATAGCCACAGTCTAGCCTTACTTCTTCATAAATTAAAGGTATAGGTTTTTGTTTTTCAACCCTTAATTTAGCTTTCCTCAATTCATACTCTAAACAAGCTTCATAAGCCGATTCCAACAATCCAGCACCTAAAGCCGTATGCACCTTCATCGCACACCCAATAATTATTTTCGACAACTCATTTTCAGTCATCCTTTATCCCCCCTTTGCGCCCTTTGCGCTTACCTTTGCGCCCTTTGCGTTAAAAAAATCTAATAATAATTCCCAACCTTCCGATGATGCACAGCCGTCAGCGCATCAGGCTTACTCACCCGCCCAGTATCAACTGTGGCGTAAACAACGTGGTGATCCGATAGTTCCATGCGACTCATAACATGGCACTCCATATAAGCTAAGGCATCTACCAGAATAGGACTACCGTTTTCCGCAGGTTGAGTTTTGATACCAGCAAAACGATCGGCACCAGGGGGGAAACGTTTGAGGAAATGCTTCATTAACGGCTGATAATTGCCTTCTTCTAAAACATTCAGCACAAAGCGATCGCCTACTTGCATTAATGATTCAATTGCCCGATCTTTGGCAACAGCAATTGTTAGCCCTAACGGTTCAAAACTAGCTTGAGAAACCCAAGATGCTAACATCGCACTCTTGATTTCACCTTTTTTCGCAGTAATGATATACAGTCCACCACTGATCCGCCCTAGCGCTTTTTCTAATTCAGCATCCAAAGACTTGAGTTGCTTAATCGCGCGATCGCGTGTGAGTAATTGCCCTAAGTCTGTCCCCGCTTCTTCACACAATTGATAAGTGGCTTCATTAGGGGTTGTTTTAATCCGAATTGCTGGAAATCCGACTGCTAAACCTAATTCTCTAAATTTACTTAATAGTGGATCTACAGGCTCATCATCCCCACCGTAAGATTCAAATAAGCCAATAACTTGTTTATCCTTCGCTGCTGCTAAAACTGTACCAATAGCAGCTTGGGCGGCGCTGGCGACTGTTCCAGATGCGGGTGGCATGGCAATTACAAGTCCTGCCGACCGACCGACGAGTTCCTGAACTTCCTGCGGATCTGCGGATTTGAGATCGATCATCTCTACACCAACGCCTGTTTTACTAATACCTCTGGCGAGGGATTGAGAAAGGCGATCGCTATATCCGTAATCGGAAATATAAAATACTACTACACTTGTCTCAGCTTTCGCTTTCGCTTGACTCCATTGGCGATAACGATTAACTAATTCATCAACGTTGTGGCGCAGCAGTGGCCCATGTCCTGTACCGATAGTAGTAACTTCTGGTAGTTCACCCATCCGCTTCAAGGCAGATAGCACTGATCGGGCATTAGGAGCCATTAAGCATTCATAATAAAAGCGGTAATCTGCTTCTATATCTGCTAAATTTTCGTCGAAGGTACTATCTGAGCAGTAGTGCAGACCAAAAGCATCGCAGGTGAAGAGGATTTGAGTTTTATGGTCATAAGTAAACATCGTGTCGGGCCAGTGTAAATTAGGCGCGATCACAAATTCCAATTCATGTCCGTTACCTAAGTCTAGGTGATCGCCATTTTTAACAATCCGCCGCTCAAAAGGTTGATGAACAAAATCCTCGATAAACTGGATTGCGACTTTTGAACCTACCACTGTCACCTGTGGCGCGAGTTGCAAGATGTCTTTCACCAAACCACTATGGTCTGGTTCTGTGTGGCTAATAATTAGGTAATCAATTTCTGCTGGATTGATTACACCTTTAAGAGTGTCTAAATACAGTTGGCGGAATTTCTCATGGGATGTATCGACTAGGGCAGTTTGCTCACCCCGAATTACAAAAGAATTATATGTAGTGCCGTTTTGCAGTCCAAATTCAATATCGAAGCGATCGCGATCCCAATCTAGTGACCGAATCGTTGTTGTCTCTAGCGCAATCTCTGTTGTCTCTATTGTCAGGCGCTTTTGGGTTCGGTCGGTGAGCGTTACCATCTGTAGTCTCCTTCTCTTACACCCATAAGTGTTTTGTCTAACTTCATTTTGACATGACTCAGTTGTAAATTTTTATTAAAAAAACTATTAAAAATCCCAAAATCGTATAAAAAACCAAACAAAGACTCACCAGATAGGCATAATGAAAAGTCAAGTGAGTCATTGATAATTGTTAATTGATAATTGTTAATTGTGATAACTGCTTAGGGTTAATGATCGGCAATTCCCGATTACATTGGGCTTTGTTTACTGGTGCAACACTAGAGGCTGCTTGGGATACAGATCATTTGCCTGCCTTAGTGGTAGAACAGCTAATTCAAAGTTGGCAGGCTGGTGAGTGGAAAACAGAATTATTTCCAGACACTCAAATAAATGCTATTCAAATTCCCAATTCTACGCCGATACCGCTTTATGTAGCCTCTGTTGTTCCTGTGCAAACACAACTTTGGCAGACATACCCATATATTAATGTGATTACGTTAGACCAATTACCACTTCATGGACTTTACCCGACACTGGGAATAGACCGTGCCTTGGCAGTACTGGGGGCGGGTGAAAATCTCGGTTTTCCAGTTTTAGTAATTGATGGAGGAACCGCACTAACGTTTACTGGTGTAGATGCTCAAAAACGCTTAGTCGGAGGGGCAATATTACCAGGGTTACGCTTACAAATACAGTCATTAACTGACAGAACTGCTGCTTTGCCCAAAATTGAATTGTATAGCGAGATGCCCCCAAGATGGGCTTTGAATACAGTAGAAGCTATTCAAAGTGGGGTGAGTTACACAGTCTTAGCTGGAGTTAAAGACTTCATTGAGTCGTGGTGGCAGGAATTTCCAGAAAGTAAAATTGCTATTACAGGAGGCGATCGCACTCTTCTATTAGTCTATCTTCAAGCCAAGTTTCCTAATATAGCAGCTAAGGTAATTGCTGACCCGCATTTAATTTTTTGGGGAATGCAGTCTTTAACAATTAACAATTAACAATTATCAATTATCAATTATCAAGCTCGCAAACTGAATGTTAGGTTTATTTCCACCTATTCTTACTCATTTGTCTGAAAATAATGGTGGTAATAGATCGGAATCCTCAATCTGTTCTTGAGGTACTACAGAGTACTTAATAAAGTCGCGAATATACTGAACTACTTCTGCTGGAAACTGTTGCGGTAAGTCATTTTCACCTATGCTAATAATGTGATGTTCAGATGTGGGAATTAAGTCGGCATAAGCTTTACTTTGAGCGATCGCACTCATTGTGTCTCTTCCGCCTTGCAAAATTAAAGTAGGGACTTGCAGCGACTCTAGCTTGAGGTGTAATAATTCGGCTTGAATTTCTGACCAGTTTCTTTGAAAAAACAGCTTACAGGTAGTAGGAGAATTAAGTAGAAGTTGGCGGTATTTAAGGGTTTGATTAATTAGTGGTGGCTTACCTAGTACAGAAGCTAATGGTTTGATCGATCGCGCTAACCACAACCCCATTGGTATTTTTAAGAGCAACAATCTAGTTAACCAGCCAAGTGTTCTAGCTTTTCCTTTTTGTAATCCAACAGGAGCTAACAGTACCATACCGCGCACTTTTTCTGGATGCTTTAGTGCAAAACTAGCAGCAATCCACCCCCCTAGTGAATGACCAATCAAATAAATATGTCGCTGGTTTAATGAAGCTAAAAACTCAGCCAAGCATTCTACTTCTAACTCAATCGAGTAGTGAATTTTCCGACGTTCTGAATCGCCAAACCCCAATAAATCTGGTACCAAGCAATGGTAATTACTACTTAAACGCTCAATAATTGGTATCCATTGACTACCATCACTCCAAGAACCATGTAAAAACACAAGTGTTGGACCTGTACCGACTTCACGCCAGAAAATTTGCCCTTGAGACAGTCGGATTCGCGAATTACTTAGGGGTTGAGGCATGATAGTTTAACAGTTCTATAAACAGTTATCAGTTGCCAGTTATCAACATAATGCGTTAACTGTTGACTGCTGTTTAGCTTAAGCTAAGGTTGTCAGACCGTCAAAGTAGTCTTGCAACTGCCGTTGATGATCGTGAGCAAGTTTTCCCTTGGGTAAGTTGGTGGGAACAAATGCCTGGACATTTAACACTTCTTGGCGATCGCATACTTGCATAGTACCTTGGACATCTGCTTCAACCACTACAACAATAGAATGAATTCTCGGATCGCGGTCTGGTGCTGAGTAAACCCCCACTAACCGCCTAATTTTGATCAAATCTAGTCCAGTTTCCTCTGCCAACTCACGCTTGACAGTTGTATAAATATCTTCACCCCAATCCACAAGTCCGCCTGGTAAACTCCACTCACCAGTATCACTACGCTGTACCAATACAATTCGACCATCCGGTAGAATTGGGATGATAGTAGCACCTGTGACGGGATGACGAAAGATAATCCCCAAAACGGTTTGAAAAAATTGCCATGAGCGACGCATCTTCGAGGGAATACCTGATAGGAGTTCTCTGTTTCTTAGATGCTATGATAAACGGTACGGATGCAATTTCGGTAACGTCCCTAGAGCGATCGCCTACTTTTTAGCTCACCATTGTCTGCGTATGTTGCATAACCATTAAGGTCAAAGCTGTCAACGCACGGGCTAGGTAGATGGTGAAATTTTAGGTCGAGATTCGCTTGTTTAGGCAAAAATATTTCGACTTGCCTATAGATAGCCTTCAGTGATAGGCTGCATTTTTGTTGTTTATAAAATGAGGTAATACATGGCCAAGCGCCGTAACCTAAAAAAAGAAAAGGCGCAGCGTAACCAAGCGTATGCTCGCCAGTTCCGCAAACGCCCTACTAATGGTCGTTTCTTCAAAAAGTTTCGGCAGGGAGGGAAACCTTCAGGTCAAGAGGAAGAAGAAGAGTCAACGGCGGCAACTTAGATGGAGTCGGCTTATCCCTCATGCGATTTTGCAGTGTAGTGGGTATAGCCCCTGCTATCTATGGAGCAAATACCAGCCGCCACAAATTAGTGTTGGCGGTCTTTGGTATTAAAGTTAAATCAAGCCTGAATTTGAGTTCGGGCATTTTTCAGGGCAAGTCGTACCTGCTCAAAGCCAGTACCACCGTAACTATTCCGCGCTGCAACTACTTGCGATGGTGCGATCGCACTATAAATATCTTCCTCAAATGCTGGATGAAGTTCTTGCCATTCCACCAAGGTGAGATCTTTAAGAAGTTTGCCTTTTTCCAGACAGATCCTAACTACTTTCCCAACTAAGTTATAAGCTTCCCGAAACGGTACGCCCCGCGCCGCCAAATAGTCGGCTACGTCTGTAGCATTGGAAAAGTCTGAATTTACTGCCGTTGACAAACGTTCTGGGCGAAACTCCAGTCCCTCAGCAAGCAATATTTTCATAGCTTCAAGACAAGATTTAATTGTCTTAACACTGTCAAATAATGCTTCTTTGTCTTCTTGTAAGTCTTTGTTATAAGCCAACGGTAGCCCCTTCATTAATACCAGTAAGGCTTGCAAATGACCAAAAACACGCCCAGTTTTACCGCGCACCAGTTCTGGAACATCGGGGTTTTTCTTTTGGGGCATAATACTGGAACCAGTAGCACAGCTATCTTTGAGCTTGACAAAGCCAAACTCTTCCGATGCCCAAAGGATGATTTCCTCAGAAAAACGGCTGAGGTGAACCATAATTAAGCTAGAGGCGCAGAGGAATTCAATCGCAAAATCGCGATCGCTCACTCCATCTAAACTATTTTCATAGACACCAGCAAAATCTAGCAATTCAGCTGTATAGTGCCGATCAATTGGAAAAGTGGTTCCGGCTAATGCCCCGCAACCCAAAGGTGAGATATTAGTTCTGCGATACACATCCCCTAGCCGTTCCCAGTCTCGTTGGAGCATTTGAAAGTAAGCCAACAGGTGATGAGCCAAGCTGACTGGTTGGGCGCGTTGCAGGTGGGTATAGCCAGGTATTAGCGTTTCAACATTCACCTCGGCAAGTTCAAGGAGAACGCGCTGAAATTCCCTGATTTGAGTTTGAATTAGAGAAATTTGCGATCGCAGATACAGCCTAGTATCAGTGCCTACTTGATCGTTACGCGATCGCGCTGTATGTAACTTTTTGCCCACATCACCAAGAATCTCAGTTAGCCGTCGTTCCACAGCAAAATGGACATCTTCGGCTTCAATACCTGGGTTAAACTGCCCTTGATGATATTCTGAGCGAATTTGTTCTAACCCCGCTACCAGTTGCTCACCTTCTTGAGTTGAAATGATACCAGTGTGAGCAAGCATTTTGGCATGAGCGATCGAACCCGTGATGTCATACTCGATCAGTTCAATATCAAAAGTGATACTAGCATTAAAAAGTGCGATCGCTGGATGCAAAGCAGATTCAAATCGCTGGCTCCATGTTTTTTGTTCAGTCACTACGCCTCACAAGAATGAAAACTGCGAAATAACAGCACTGGTAACTTCTTAAAAAGAAGTTAAATTCTTAATCATATAACCAATAACAACACCAATTCCCAATGCCCAGACTTGTCCAGACTTAATAAAATTGTTAAAAGATTTTTGCATTTGCCCCAAAACATCGGGATCTTGTACGGTTTGTGCCAGCACATTCCAACTTGCTTGGGTGTGCAAATGTAGTTGTTGCAAACTTGTTTGCGAGTGCATTTGCAGTTGTTGCAAAGCATCGTTCCAATCATGCAAGTTTGGCAAATAATTTGTTACTAACTCAATAATGTTAGCTTCTATCACAATTAGCTCCTAATAAAAATGTATTTTTGTGATGCTTGATCAGACTTGTTGAGGATTTATTAAAATAAATACCACTAATTGGGCTTTTACTGTGGTTTTGCAGAAAAATACTATTTTTGGCTCATCGCTCAACAGTCAACAGTCAACAGGCAATTGTTAATTGTTCCATAACTTTTACCTTCATCACCACTAATGTCATATCATCGCCGTTGCGGTTATTAACACCAATAAACTGCTGCACTTGATCAAACAGGTAATCTAAAATTGCTTGTGGACTGAGACAATGTTGGCAAGCCCAATGGATGGCTGCAATCAGGTTTTCTTCTTCAAAACGCTCCCCATTTTTATTAGCAGCATCAGTAAAACCGTCAGTGTAGTAAATAATTGTGTCTCCAGGAGCTAGTTCTACCTGAGCATCTTCATACTGGGAATCAGCATCTAAGCCGATTAACATCCCAAATGTATCTAGCCGTTTTACACTACGGGTTGCTGCTTGCCATAGTAAGGGAGGATTATGAGCAGCATTACTATAAGACAAGATCCGAGTTTGGGGGTCATACTCAGAATAAAATAATGTCACGAACCGATGGGAATTTTCTAAATCGGCGTACATTACTCGGTTTAAATGTTGCAAAATTCTTGCGGGTGAGTGAGCATTTAGCACTTCCGCACGCAGCATTCCCCTAGTCATAGTCATAATTAAGCCTGCGGGAACGCCTTTACCCATGACATCCCCAATTACCACACTCCAGGAGCGAGATTCGCGATCGCCTTGATTTTTATGCCGCAATTCGTCATAATTGGCTGGGATAAAATCATAATAGTCTCCCCCAACACGGTTAGCCGTTTGACAGCGAGCCGCCAATTCTATACCTGGAATCTGAGGACATTGGCGCGGTAGCAGGCGTAGCTGGATATCAGCACCAATTTCTAATTCTCGGTCTAGACGTTCTTTTTTGCGTAGTTCAACAGTTAGTTCATCATTAGCTATAGCCACAGCAGTTTGATCTGCTACTAAACGAACTAACTTCTGTCGGTTTTCTGTCCAGGCATATTCCCTATCTTGACTGAAAACATAAAGCCGCCCCCGCTCAATATTTTGAACCAAAATTGGAGTAGCAAACAGCTTAATATTAGGTTCTAAATATGTGCTTACTTGCTCATGGAAAGAAATTGGTGTGATTGAGCTATTAGAATTTCCTACTTGCTGCGCTCCTGAATAAACAACCATTTGACGGATTGTCATTTCGATCGCTTTCCGAATATCGTGGCACACATGACCATCTGGGCAGTGCAGTCGCTCTAGTTGCACCTGACCGTTAGGTTTGAATAATATTAACGCGCTAGCATCAGTATCGGTGACTCTAGTTGCCATCAACGGAATGAGTTCCAAGAACTGATTTAAGTTATTGAAACTGCGTAGGGCAAATCCTAACGAACTCAATAAGTCTTGAATTTTATTTTGTTCTCTATAAAGACGCGCTACCAAAGCTTTGAGCGCAAATACTGGTGTCATATCCGTAACTTCGGCTGCACCAGGAATTTCATTTGATTGATAGGGTTGGCGAGGAAGAGGTAAAGCAGTCATTTGATTAAGTTTAAAAGGTATTAATTAGCGATAATTTTTAGATAAGGGGCGATTTAGAATTTTTAAGGCTTGTCCATTCCACAGACAGCCGATTTATTCTTAATAAGGAATAGAATTTACCCTAGTCTACTAACTTGCTCATTCTAGTTTTAAAAACAACAAAAACCCGAAGGAGTCAAATGTAAACTTATGTATTTTATATGGCTCAATGCTGTCGTTGTTTAAGGCTTAGTAAATTCCTACATTAGTTAACGGCAACACAGGCTATATATAAGCGTCTAATGATAGCGTTAATTAATGAGGATGCCAACAACCATGTTGCATACACCAGTTTTCACCAATGGTAAGCTACAAATGTTGTAGAGGCTGGTTTTGGGAAGAATTTATTAGTTTAGTAGTAGCAACAGAACCGCGATCACTGCGACGAATTTTCTTGATTTCAGAGGACAATCTTTAAACTTGTTGAGAATTATGTCAAAAAATTAAATAAATATCAACGCTGTAATCCTGATTTGCTCAGGATTATAGCGTTTTTAAACAAAAAAATTGGTTGAGAATACAATCAGACGTGCGGAATGTGGGATTAAATCAAAGTTAGGCGACTAATTAATTTAGCCACTCAGCAAAGCTTCGATAAACTCATAACTTGAAAACGGGCGTAAATCTTCAATTCCTTCACCAGCACCAATAAAACGAATTGGTAAACCGAGTTCCTTCACAACAGCTAAGGCTACCCCACCTTTAGCAGTACCATCTAGCTTTGTTAAAACAACACCACTCAGTTTTGCTGCCTGTGAAAATACTTCGGCTTGACGTAGACCGTTTTGCCCTAATGTGGCATCTAAAACTAGCAGTGATTCTACTTTCGCATTAGGAGATTTTTTGTCAACAATTCGACGAATTTTGCTGAGTTCATCCATCAAATTTTTCTTATTCTGGAGTCGTCCGGCAGTATCAATTAACAGTAATTCTGTACCTCTTGCTTGAGCAGCAGAAATGCCATCAAATACTACTGCTGCTGGATCGGCATTTTTGCCAGGGTTTGCAATCACATCTATGCCACTACGCTCACCCCAAACTTTGACTTGTTCTACTGCTGCTGCGCGGAATGTGTCGGCTGCTGCAATTAAACATTTGTAACCAGATTTTTGAGCTAAATGAGCTATTTTGCCGATGGTGGTGGTTTTACCAGCGCCATTGACTCCGGTAATTAACCAAATATTTAAAGTGTCTTTTTCAGGGACAAAAATAGGGTTATAGGAGTTTTGATATGGTTGCTCAAGTAGTTCTCGTAATATTTGTTTAAGGTATGCGATCGCCTGTTCAGGAGGTAAAACTTCTTCGCGCAATTTCTGTTGCAGTGTATTGATAATATAGTCGGTCGCCTCTACCCCTACATCTGCTTGCAACAGCAGCGCCTCAATCTCCATCACCGCATCTTGATTCAACGGCCCTTGCCCAACAATGGCTTTAAGCTGGTTGATCAATCCGCGACGGGTTTTATCGAGTCCTTGGCGTAGGCGCTTGAGCCAGCTAATTTCCTCTAGGGAAACGTCTTCAGGACGACGACCTTGGGAAGCTAATACTTCTGCTGACCACAAGAAACCTTCATCAAAATCTATCTCTGCTTCTGCTGTAGCAGTTTCTAGGCTGGTCTGTGTTTTAGTTGCTATTACAGGTTCTGGTTCCTCAATAGCAGTTGCCTTAAGCCGCTCTAAACGCGCTTGACGCTCTGCACTTGACTCTCTTGCCCAAATAGGTAATTCAGGTGAATCTTCCTTTTTAGCGGGCGTAATCACCTCTGGTGTAATAGCCTCTGTTGCTGCTTCTACTATCGCGTTGGTTGTGGGTTCAACAATTGTTGATGCGATGGGTTCTAATTCAGGGGAAGTTTCGGTTAGTTCAGTTGATTCAAGTTCTAATGATTGTGATGTTAACTCGGCTTCTGTATCTGCTGTTTCTTCAATTACGCTGGTTTCTGTTGGTTCAGGCAAAGATTCTTCTAGCAGATTAGCGGCATTTGTTTCAACTTCGCTTGTGGCGATCGCAGCTACCGTAGCATTGGCATTTGTTTCAGTTGTTGTAGTGGCGATACCTTCGGTAAGCAACGCTTTCGCACTTTCATCAATTGTTATTTCTGCCTGATTTGGGGTAGATGCTTCTACTTCAGGAGTGCTAATTTCTTCATCTGGCGATCGCTGTTGTTGTTGAATATTCTTATAAGCAGCCTTAGCCCAGTTCAGGTAGTCTGCCGCTACTTCCTGAGATTCTTCTTCACTCGTGACCGAGGCTTCTTGTTCTGCTGGCGACTCAGCAACAGTTTCTACCTGTTCAACCTCGGTATTTTGACTATCCCCAAACTGGCGGCGAAACCAATTAAAAACCATTGCACCTACCTAACTATCGGCAACTATTAACAAGCGTAATTAATTTAGCTATATTACATTCCCACAATTGGGGATTTAAGTGATAGATTGCTGCTTAATTTCCTCACTTGCGCGGCGTAGCACACCGTTGATAAACCGCCGTCCATCTTCATCGCTGTAGCGTTTAGCCAAATCAACAGCTTCATTAATCGCTACTTTATCTGGAACGCCTAAAAACCAAATTTCTGCTACGGCAATTCTCAGGATATCGCGATCAATACGAGGCACACGGCTTAATTGCCACTCTTTGAGAGTCGAACTCAACAGTTCATCAATTTCAGTACGTCGGCGGCTAACAGTAGTAAGAAGTTCTAGGGAGTAAGCGCGAACATCATGCTGATTAGCTAACTGAATAAATTCTGGTAGTTCTAAAGCATTCCCCAAGCGGTTAATTGCTGCTTGTGTAAGTTCAACGGCATCATTGACCATTGTTCTAGCACTTTGGATATCAGCCGCGCGGGTTTGGCTACTAAGGAGGCGATCGCTACTGCGTTGTAGTTCTGCGGATGCCGCTTCTAACGCTTCTTGGGCTTCACTTGTAAGTGTGCGAATAGCTGACAGCATTACATTAGAAAGCTGTTGTGTTGATAGTTTTTCGGGTGAATTAGGCAGTTGAGACAAGCTCAAAACAGCCAAATCACGAGCAATTCTACGGGGTTGCATCATTGGTGACAAGTTAAGGAAAAGAGAAAATTGTCAAGGGTGGTATTTGGCTAGGTCAAAAATCGTGAGAAACTCAGTCTAGACAAGTAGTTGAGCGATTTAGACCAGCCATGACACAAAGCCGAAAAACCAATCGAGACCATGCGAAAAAGAAACAACGACCACTGGTGGAAGACGAAGTAATAGCCAAGCAATTGGAAAAATTACTGACACCAGCCATTACAAATCAAGAAAATTACTACCGAAAATTAGGACTCAGAGAACGGATACTGAATTTACCGTTGATGATGGCGGCGGTGTTGACCTTGCTGTGGCGAGATGTGGCAGGAGTCAGAGAACTAACAAGAATGTTAGCCAGAGATGGTTTTCTGTGGTGTAGTCCCACAAAAGTTAGTCAACAAGCGGTATCACAAAGATTTTTAACATTTCCATCTGAATTATTTGAAAAAGTATTTAAAGATTTATTGCCGAGTTTAAGAGCAACTTGGCATAGTAGAAATCAACGTCCATTGCCAGAAAGTATTCAATTTACCTTGTCAAAATTTGAGAAGATTTGGATAGTAGATGGGTCAACATTGGAGGCATTGTTTAGGAAGTTAAAAAGCTTAGAAGAGACTCAAAGAGGGCAATTAGCCGGAAAAATGAGTACAGTAATTGATTTAATGACTAGATTACCTGTAGAAATTTGGTTTGAAGAAAATTCTAAAGCTTCTGATATTAAACTTGAAGAAAACATTCTAAATTTAGTAACAAAAAACACCTTGCTGTTATTGGATAGAGGGTTTTATCACTTTAATTTTTGGTTTCAATTAATTGAGAAAAAAGTAGATTTTATAACGAGAATAAAAAAGGAGCAGCAATCAAAGTAGAACAAATATTTACCGATAGTTATGAACTGAGAGATCGGAAGATACGCTTTGGTTCTGGCACAAAGAAGACTCCATTTATTACCTTGCGTTTGATTGAAGTCAGGTCAGGAAAAACCTGGCATTCTTATTTAACCAGCGTCCTAGACCCTAATATTTTACCCCCTTATGTGGTAGCAGATTTATATCGGCGGCGGTGGCGGATTGAAGATGCTTTTAACACAGTCAAGAGGCTTTTAGGTTTAAGTTATTTATGGACGGGTTCAATCAATGGAATTAAGTTACAAATTTGGGCGACCTGGTTATTTTATGCGGTTTTAGTAGATTTAGGTGATGCCGTAGCAGATGAACTTGCTCTCCCCTTCGACGAGATTTCATTAGAAATGATTTATCGCGGTCTTTATCATTTTACTATGGCTCATCAGAAAGGTAAGGCAACAGACCCCGTTAAGTATTTTGCTGATCCCGAAAATCGAGATTTAGGTATTATCAAACAGCAACGAAACCCCAATGTTAAGTTGATTGTCGCTCCTTTTCCCAATCTTCAACGAGGGTCTGACCAGTTTTTTTTCAACAATTCTCTGAAAGCCTCTTGACAAAACAGTTACAGGCTTAACTTGTCACCAATGGGGTTGCATAGGAAATTTTTTAGTTTATAGGCTTAAAATAATAACTAAAAAATCGAGTGTTTGGGGGATTAGAGAATTTTTGAGGATTGAGCTTTCTAGTGAACAACCTAACACTGGTGCTGTCGCACACAGCTTAGGCTTCTAGCTTCATCGGGAACCGCGCTTTTCTACTGCTGCTATTAACCTTCCTCTGCGGGGAAAACTTGCCGTGAGATATCTGGAAGATCTGAGATGGGTTGTTCTTGCGGTTTCTGGTTATACGAGGGGGGTAGTATAGGTATTGATGATCCAGGGTTGACAATTCCACCAGAAACAACCACCTTAAAAGCATCTTCAATAGACATTGACAAATCTATCACATCACTGTCCGGCACAATCGCATACCAGCCTGTCGTCGGGTTAGGTGTTGTGGGTATAAAAACACTCAACATTCGCTCAGACATATGAGACTGGATTTCACTATTCATTGTACCTGTAACAAAAGCCAGCACCCACATCCCACGCCGAGGATACTCCACCATAATTACGCGCCGAAATTTATCATTAGAATCTTTGAGTAGAGTTTCTAAAAGCTGTTTAAGTGTTTTATAAACCGACCCTGCTAAGGGAATTGCTTGCAGAAGTCGCTCCCCAATGTCTAGTAGCCACCGTCCTACAATATTACGTGCCATTAAGCCAATCAGGGTAATGCACAGTAGGGGGACAGTTAGCCCGACGAACAAATTCAACAGATTGACCAAGATCGGATTCAGCCCATCAAAAGGATTGATTTGCTTGGGAATCCTGGTTAAAAAGTTAATCACCCAGTTGGCAATAGTAATTGTCAGCCAAATGGTGGTAGCTAGGGGAATTACTACCAATAGACCTGCAATCAAATCATTTTTTAAGTCCTGCTTCAAGCGTTGGAACACAGATCGCCGACTCTCCTTAAAACTGGCTGTGAAAAAGCTGTTGATGCCACTTCAACCATAAGGATTATTTGGCATCTCTTCAGGCTGGAAACATCGTTCCATAGTTACTCTTTTTAAGACTTGTAAAGAATTATTGCAAGTCTTAAGGAAGCTAACCTTAATTTTGGTTGCTCTAGTAACAATTTTATGGGCAGATGGCAAAAAGATCAGATTAAGGTAGCGACTGGCAATTTCTCAAGTGTAATCGCTCAAATTTTGATAGTTGTTCCTGCCTTTAAATTAAGGACTAGCTGACTTCAGTCAACTATTCCTAATCGTTAAGCCCTATCTACCTTGATTTAACTTTACGACGACCACTTTGAGAAAATCCGATACTCCTCAATCCTGTCCAGCCAAGGGCAATATAACCAACAGCCAGAAGTAAACTACTCAGAGCAGTTCGTATACCAAGCTTGAAAGCCTGTTGGTTAGCCTTTGTTTCTGCATCTAACTTACGGCTACGAATTTGCGTTCGTAGTGTCTCCAATTGTTGATTTAGAGCTTTGGGGTCTTGCTTAAATTTCTGTAACTGTTCTCGGAGTGCTGTTAATCTAGCTAGTTGTTCCCCTTGGACTTGACCGCTGTTGATCGCTTGATCAAGTTCTTTTAGTCGCCGTTCATCTTTCGCTAAAACCTCCACCTGCTGTAATTGACCTTGCAGTTGAGTTTCAGCTTGAGAGGCTTCTTGGTTAATCTGTTGGATAGCTAAATCTTTTTGAGCATTACTATTACTCAAATGTAATGGCACTAGCAGTAAAAAGATTAACCCCAGGAAGCTAGAGAGCAACAATGCCCAAAATCTTAAATCTTGCCAGGGTTTTCCAGCTACACGATCGTTGTCACGGCTACTCATCCAATATCCAGCTATTAATAAGGCTATACCTAATAGGGGAATAATTCCGCGATCAACTAACTGCGATGTTGTGTTGAGTTGCCATGCTTTATCGGTGGGATTAAACGGAAACAATAGAACGATATAGTCAAGGAGAGAAGACAGAATCAGGATCGCTCCAACTAGCTTTAAGGCTAGGGGAGCAAATTGATTGCTATTAGCTGTTTGCATAGGTAATGCCTTTTCGTTAGTAATCTTCCAGTTTAAACTTAACTATTGGTCATAGGTCATGGGTCATTGATAATTGTTCAGAAAAGGCTCTCAGCAGGTAATTAAGCTGCCAAGTTTGGATTTTTTGCTGCTAGTATTTGGTTGATATGAAAAATTGCTCTTAAGGTATGAAAAAAATAATTGAAGTTTTACCGGACGGTGCGGCATTAACCGTGCGATCGCTCGATTTGATTTTAGATAAACTACACTCAGCCATTCAAGAGCGTGGGGCGTTTACAATCGCTTTATCTGGTGGCAGTACCCCCAAACCTTTGTATGAAGCGATCGCCCGCCAAAACCTACCTTGGGATAAAATTCATGTGTTTTGGGGTGACGAGCGTTACGTTCCCTCTGACCACCCTGATAGTAACTTTAGGATGGCGGGTGAGGCTTGGTTAAATCAAGTTAATCTGCCAGCAAGTAACATTCATCCTATGCCTACAGAGCAGGCAGATCCCGCAACTTCTGCTCATCTGTACGAACAAGAATTGCAAGACTTCTTTAAAACTGCCCCTGGAGAGTTTCCGGCTTTTGATCTAATTTTGCTAGGTATGGGAGATGATGGGCATACAGCATCGCTATTTCCCCATACAGATGCTTTACAGGTGTGCGATCGCTTAATTACTGTTGGTAATAAAGATGGTCAACCTCGTATAACATTTACAGTGCCACTAATTAATCAGGCACGCTGCGTGTTGTTCGTTGTGGCTGGTGCTAATAAACGACCAGCTTTAGCCCAAATATTTGCACCTACAGGCGATGACCTCGCCTACCCATCTCGGCTAATACAACCCCAAGCAGAACTTTGGTGGCTTCTAGATCAACCTGCTGGTCAAGATCTGCAC
Organism: Crinalium epipsammum PCC 9333; assembly: GCF_000317495.1. GTDB lineage: Bacteria > Cyanobacteriota > Cyanobacteriia > Cyanobacteriales > PCC-9333 > Crinalium > Crinalium epipsammum. The sequence continues at coordinate 2,241,699 of NC_019753.1, read as the reverse complement.
TCGTTAACAAACTAACAAGTCAGAATATATAAATCTGCCAGCCAGAAGAGAGAAAGAAATCATCAAAACAACATTTTAAGGAGTTCTTTTTATGATTGTTTGCCCAAATTGCACTCACCAAAATCCAGAGGGAGCAACTCAATGTGAGGCTTGCTATACACCTTTACCCACAACTACCAATTGCCCTAGTTGCGGTGCATCAGTTCAAACTGATGCTACTTTTTGTGGTCAGTGTGGCTCTGGTCTGAAACCTAGTACATCCGCCCCAGAGGTGGGAAATGTGCCAGATTTAGTCACCCCCGATCCTTTAGTCGCGGCGGAAACATTGGTGGTTACCCCTCAAGCGTCCCCTCAGATGCCTTCGATCCCCACTCCACAAATTGCTCCCGATGTAGAGGTTCCTGCCACCGCTATGAGCCAACCACCGGAGGCGACGGCTCAAGTTAGTGTTAATCCTTCCACCCCACCATCAACTGCCTCATCTGGTAGTGCTAAAACTCAACTCCAGCTACAAACATCCCGCTTACTGCACGTTCAAACCGATACGCTGATTGAATTGCCACAAAATCTCTCAGTCCTTCATATAGGTAAGCCGAATGATCAGATTCCACCTGACATTGATGTTTCAGGTTTTCCGAATTCTGAAATAGTTTCTCGGATTCATGCTGATATTAGATTAGAAGGAGACACCTACTATCTTGAAGATGTGGGTAGTGCCAACGGTACTTACATTAACCACACCCCCCTACCTAGAGGAAATCGTCACCGTCTGCGCCCAGGCGATCGCATTAGTCTAGGTAAAGGTGACATGATGACATTTTTATTCCAGACTGCTTAATGCCACTAGAAACAATCATTATGGTGATTGCAGAGGCGGTTGTTTAAGTGATACCCTGGTTTTGGCAATTAAAGATGTTAGTGGTTAGCTGGCTAAAGTTTCAAAGCTCTATCAAGCTGTAGAAAAATGTCAGCAACCTCAAAACACCATTATTTATGAAACAATCATTAGTTGGTTTTGCCTCCAAAATGTTACCAATTTGTAATGCCAAGATAAATACTTTTATGACGCAGTTATTAGTAGTTAGACAGTTAATAAACTGGCGCTTGCAATTCTAGTAATTAGAAATAAACCATTACTATTGATACTTAGTAAAAAATTCAACAGTAAATCTTAGAGCAATTTCAGTAATTACAACTCTGAAATTTCAGCAAATTCAAATTTGATTTGTTGTTTCTATGATGATCTGAAACTGCTTAAACAACACTATTTGTAAAGATGTAACACCCGTGATTACACTGACTCTGCTGCATCCTCTACAATCTGTCCCAGTCCAAAGCTGGACTTTTGAGTCTGAATCAGTTGTTCAGATTGGGCGGTCAACTGATAATCATGTAATTCTTTACAGCGCCGTAGTTTCCCGTCATCATGTAGAACTACGGCTAAGTGCTTCTGGCTGGGAAGTTGTTAGTTTAGGCGCTAATGGTACTTATTTAGATGGGAAACGCATTACTCAAGTACCTGTGGTAGACGGAATGGTAATTCGCCTTGCTAGTTCTGGTCCTAAAATTCAAATCAGAATTGGAGCAATACAAGCAGAGGGCAAGCAAAAAACTGTGGCAGCTACAACTTCAGCAGGTACAGCTACCACTCAAGCTTCAAAAGAAACATTTGTAAATAACCGTTCAATTGATTTAGAGGAGCAGACGCAAATTGATCTCCGTCTTTCTTCTTTTTCTAAAAATTATTGTGAGCAAGTTTAGCAATATACCTACTCACAATTGAGAGGTTCAAAACTTTTAACCTCCCATTAATCATCCTCATACTCTACCCAACTATTAGGTGTTTCAGATACCGCCACTTTCAACTGCACCCCTTCTGGCACTCGCTTCTTCGTCTCATCGTAAATATACTTAGCAATCATCTCTGCGGTTGTCTCGTAACCCTCTGGTAGCACCTCGTTTAAAACGCAGTGATCCAACCCTCCCTTAGTGCCATCTTGCTTTGCCCAGCGCAAAGTCCTAAAGTCGGCTACCATCACTTTGTGAGGAACATATTGTGATGAGTGTAACTGCCCAGAAGTCGCCTCTACCTTGACTTTATAGGTGTGTCCGTGCATTCGACCACAAGGACCGTCATAGTCTTTAATATAGTGGGCGCTATCAAAACTAAATTCCGTAACCAATTTCCAACGAGGCATTGATCTAAATTAATCTTCTTGGTTGTATCAACTTTAGTCTGTCATTGTTAATTGTTAACAGATTATCGCTTACTATGGAAAAATACATCTTTTGATAGATGGAAATCTGTAACTCCAAAGCAATGAAACCCGAAACCGCTTCTTCACTTGCCCGTACCCCTCTATACGAACTTGCATTAGAGCAAAAAGCACGGCTGACGGCTTTTTCAGGTTGGGAAATGCCTGTTCAATATGTAAGTATTACCCAAGAACATACGGCTGTGCGGACTGCGGCGGGAATGTTTGATATTTCCCACATGGGTAAATTCGTTCTTAAAGGCAAACAGTTAACCGAAAAGCTACAAGTTTTAGTACCTTCAGATCTTAGCCGTCTTAAACCAGGGCAAGCACAATACAGCGTTTTACTAAATTCTGAAGCTGGCATTATTGATGATATCATTTTTTACTACCAGGGTGAAGATGGTGGTGAGCAAAAAGGGGTGTTGATTGTCAATGCTGGAACAAAGGATAAGGATAAAGCTTGGTTGTTGACACATTTAAAATCATCTGAGGTGAATTTTCAAGATTTATCTTCAGAAAAAGTTTTGATTGCGGTGCAAGGTTCGCAAGCAATAAATTATTTACAGCCTTTTGTTAAAGAAGATTTGGCAACGTTGAATGCTTTTGCTCATATAGAAGCAAATGTATTAGGCAACACATCTTTTATCGCTAGGACTGGCTACACTGGCGAAGATGGGTTTGAGGTGATGGTAGATCCATCTGTGGGTGTGGAGTTATGGCGCAGTCTTTTTGCTGCGGGAGTTATTCCTTGTGGTTTGGGTGCTAGAGATACGCTGCGGTTAGAAGCTGCAATGGCACTTTATGGACAAGATATTGATGAAACAACTACTCCTTTGGAAGCTGGTTTAGGTTGGTTGGTTCATCTGGATACTAAAGGTGATTTTATCGGACGTGCTGTGCTGGAACACCAAAAAGCCGCAGGTGTAGAAAGACGCTTAGTAGGGTTGGAAATGCAAGGGCGTTACATTGCGCGTCATGGCTACTCAGTGTTAGCGGCAGGGGAAACGGTGGGAGTTGTAACTAGCGGGACACTTTCGCCAACTTTAGGACGTGCGATCGCACTAGCTTATGTTCCCACACAATTATCTAAAATTGGTCAGGAATTAGAAGTGGAAATTCGTGGCAAAGCTTACCCGGCTATTGTAGTTAAAAAGCCTTTTTATCGTTCCCCTAGCCGAATAGCTTTTAAATAATCGCGCCATAAGTATAGCTATTTTTCAGTTTTGAAGGTTGCAAAAATTGAACGTCACTACTATGCAACCAAAAGTTTTGCAGTTATAAACTATTTAAGCCATTTTTTCGCACAATAGAATAATTAATCGCGTCAGCAATACTCCTGCGGAGTCGCTACGCGATCGCAAATATAGTGAGGAAGTAAAATGGCTCTGGAATATCCTGAAGACTTAAAATACCTAGATAGCCACGAATATGTGCGTTTAGAAGGAGAAATTGCTACCGTAGGCATTAGTGCTTTTGCTGTAGATCAGCTAGGTGACATTGTGTTTCTAGAACTGCCTGATGTGGGTGATGCAGTAGAAAAGGGCGAGACATTTGGCAATGTTGAATCTGTTAAGGCTGTTGAAGACCTCAAATCTCCTGTCTCTGGTACAGTTGTAGAGCGCAATGAAGTAATGGTAGAAACTCCAGAACAACTTACAGAAGATCCTTACGGCGAAGGTTGGTTACTGAAGGTGCGCGTTAATGACTCGGAGGAACTTGAAGATGTGATGTCGGCGAGTGAATACCGCGCACAGGTAGAGGGGGATTAAAGAGGCAGGGGAGCAGGGGGCAGAGGGGCAGAGAAGCAGAGGGGGCAAGGGGAGATCAGGAGTAAAAATGTTATTGGTGAACATTTGCACAATAATTCCGAAAGATTCACAAATGCTAGTTTTGAAAAGCTATTTCTGCTTAATTGTTGCAAAATATGAAGTAGCTACCTTCACAGAGCAACTTTGGGCAACTTAGGGCCATCGCCAAAAATTGAAGTTAGAAGCCCCGATTATACGTTTGTATAGTCGGGGTAGTTCGCTATACGCCTGTTTAAACATATTTGCCACAAAATTTTCTATGTTAGAGTCTTCAAATTACGAGCAAAATACACTGGAGTTGAGCGGTTCTGAGTTGAATACTGCTCAAAAACCGACAGTAGAAACTGCAACAACGGCTTCCGGCAGTTGTAATGGCTTACCGTCAAATGGTGCAAAAATAACTCCACAAACCAAAAAGCCGTCTGAGTTAGAACTAAGTTGGCTGGCGCATGGAGATAATTTTGTCCAACGGCATATTGGTCCAGATGCAGACGAAGTTCAGCAGATGTTGGATGTATTGGGTTGTGACACCCTGGAATCCTTGATTGAAAAAACAATTCCCTCAGCTATTCGGATTAATAAACCGCTAAATTTGGGGGGAAGCCGCAGTGAGTCTGAGTTGCTTGGGGAGTTGAAGGATATAGCATCCAAAAACCAACTCTTTCGCTCATTCATCGGTATGGGTTATTACAACTGCATCACACCTGCTGTGATTGGGCGTAATATTCTGGAAAACCCAGCTTGGTACACTCAGTACACCCCTTATCAACCAGAAATTGCTCAAGGGCGTTTGGAAGCATTGCTCAACTTCCAAACAATGGTAATAGATCTCACAGGCTTGGAAATTGCCAACGCCTCCTTACTTGATGAAGGAACGGCTGCTGCTGAAGCCATGACCATGAGTTATGGAATTAAGGAAAAAAGTAAGGTAAAAGCGTTTTGGGTGTCCGAAGATTGCCACCCGCAGACCATAGATGTCATAAAAACCCGTGCCATCCCTCTAGGAATAGAAGTAATTGTAGGTAATCATCAAACCTTTAATTTTGAGCAAAAAGTATTTGGTGTATTGCTGCAATATCCGGCTAGTGATGGCGCTATTTATGATTACGAAGATTTTATTAACCGCGCCCATGCAGCAGATGCTTTAGTAACGGTAGCAGCAGATTTATTAAGTTTAACGCTGCTAAAACCACCTGGAGAATTTGGCGCAGATATTGCTGTGGGAAATACTCAGCGTTTTGGTGTACCTCTAGGTTACGGTGGTCCTCACGCGGCTTACTTTGCTACGAAGGAAGCTTATAAAAGACAACTTCCAGGGCGACTGGTGGGCGTGTCTAAAGATGTTCACGGACAAACGGCGCTGCGTTTAGCTTTGCAAACACGGGAACAGCACATCCGCCGAGATAAAGCTACCAGTAATATTTGTACGGCTCAAGTTTTACTAGCAATTACAGCTAGTATGTACGCGGTTTATCATGGTTCAAAAGGACTGAAGCAAATTGCTGAAAGGATTCACAAATTAACTGTTGTATTAGCAACAGGGTTGCAGCGTTTGGGTTATGAAATTAAATCGGAATTATTTTTCGATACTTTGCAGGTAAAGGTAGCAGGTACGGAAGATATTTTAGAACGTGCGATCGCACGCCGTATAAACCTCCGCCAAATAGATCAAGATACAGTTGGCATATCTTTAGATGAAACAACCTCAAAACAAGATTTAATTGATTTATTCGAGGTCTTCGCAGGAGATAAGACTGTTCCCTTCACAATTGAAGAATTAGCATCAGTTAATTTTCCTCTAATTAACCCACCCCAAGCAGGTCTTGTTCGCACCAGCAGCTATTTAACCCACCCTGTCTTTAACCAGTACCACTCAGAAACCGAGTTACTGCGTTATATGTATCGCTTGCAGTCTAAGGATTTATCTTTGACAACTGCGATGATTCCACTAGGTTCATGCACGATGAAGCTAAATGCAACATCAGAAATGATCCCGATAACTTGGGCTGAATTTGCCCAAATTCACCCATTTGTCCCCTTGGCACAAACTCAAGGTTATCAAATTCTGTTCCAGCAGTTAGAACAATGGTTGGCAGAAATTACAGGTTTTGCAGGTATTTCCTTACAACCTAATGCTGGTTCTCAAGGTGAATATGCAGGACTTTTAGTTATTCGTCAGTATCATCTACAACGGGGTGATACTCATCGTAATATTTGTTTAATTCCCCAATCTGCACACGGAACAAACCCTGCAAGCGCGGTGATGGCGGGGATGAAAGTAGTTGCTGTTGCTTGTGATGAACAAGGCAATATTGATGTAGCTGACTTAAAAGCTAAAGCTGAGAAGCACAAAGATGATTTAGCCGCCTTGATGGTGACATATCCATCTACACACGGGGTATTTGAGGAATCTATTCTAGAAATTTGTGAAGTTGTACATCAGTACGGCGGACAAGTTTATATGGATGGGGCGAATATGAATGCCCAAGTCGGGTTATGTCGTCCTGCTGATTTTGGGGCGGATGTTTGTCATTTAAACTTGCATAAGACATTCTGTATTCCTCATGGTGGTGGTGGCCCTGGAATGGGACCAATTGGGGTAAAGTCGCATTTAGTGCCGTTTTTACCCAATCATCCAGTAGTTCCGGTGGGAACAGAACAAGGTATAGGTGCGATCGCCTCTGCGCCTTGGAGTAGTGCTAGTATTCTCCCTATATCTTGGATGTACATTGCCTTAATGGGTAGTGCTGGACTTACCAAAGCTACCGAAGTAGCAATTCTCAACGCCAATTACATCGCCAAACGACTAGAAGCTTACTATCCAGTTTTATATCAAGGTAAAAACGGTTTAGTTGCTCACGAATGTATCTTAGATTTACGGCAATTCAAGAAAACTGCCGAAATCGAAGTTGATGATATTGCCAAACGTTTAATAGATTACGGTTTCCATCCTCCAACTGTATCTTGGCCTGTTCCTGGCACAATTATGGTAGAACCGACAGAAAGCGAATCTAAGCAAGAATTAGACCGCTTCTGCGATGCTATGATTGCTATTCGTGAGGAAATAGCAGAAATTGAGTCAGGGAAAGTAGAGCGAAAAAACAACGTTCTCAAGAATGCACCACATACAGCAGCAGATTTAACCGCGAGTGAATGGAATCGTCCTTACTCACGCGAGCAAGCAGTGTATCCTGTTAATGGGGTGCGAGAACACAAATTTTGGCCAGCAGTAGGTAGGATTGATCAAGCGTATGGCGATCGCAATTTAGTTTGCTCTTGTCTACCAATGGATGCTTATAGCGTTTAAACTCTTTAGAGCTAGTGGTTACTATTTACTAATCACTAGCTAAACTTTAAGAAATTTTGAGTAAACTCATACCTAAAATTTTATATATTAGTATGTTAAACACAAATACACAAACGGCAAATAAGAAATGTTTTTTAAACTTGCCATATCCCTAAGTTTGGCAGCAAATATAGTATTTGTAGATGTTGGTTATGCTAACCATATAACTGAAAAATCTACACGCTTTTATTTTATTGCCAAACAAGCCGCAGAAAAATTTGATTACAATACTGCACTCATTAATTATAGAAGAGCGTTAGACAATGCAGTAACGAAATGTGATGCAGTATTTTCTATAGCGGGAATAAAAGCCGCTAAAAAAACTATTGAAGCACAAAAACAAAAACGAGATAACATTTATTTACGAAATTACTTTAACCAAATTTATGAAGATGAAATTTTTGAAGGTCGCTGTGATTTGAGTGGAGAAGTATAATTCAATAGCCTGAAAATATACATTACAAAATGGATGAATGAATTTATGTCACAACAAGTAGAGTTTGAAGGCGTTTCAGCAACCACTTCAGATGGTGTTGTAAACTCATCCCCAAATACTTCCAACCATCATCAAGATACTATTAGCAATAGTAACCCCACAGAAAACCAAGAATTTGCCGACTCAAGTTCTTTGGATAATTTTGATGATTTTGACGATTTAGATTCCCTTCCAGAAATTGAGCAGCCGCCATCAAATTTAAATTATCAGATAGTAACATCTGAAATAAATAATCCATTTTCCTTAGAGCAAAGTGCCGCAATTTCTCAACTCGCTCAAATAGAACCAAACAGAGAAGTTAAACCTCATCACAAGTCATCACTCAATCAGAAAATTTGGATTACTGCTAGTGGAGTTGGTATTGTTTCTTCATTAGTAGTAGCCGCATCATCTTGTTTAGTAATTTCCACAACCGCAGAAAAAATTCAAGCTGATGTCCGCCCCTATCTGTTTCAAGCTAGTTCTCTTCTTGGTTTGGTAGCAGGGATAACTGGTTTTGGGACAGCTTTTTGTTTAGGGAAAATAAATAATAAGAAAATTCAGCAAGTTAGCGAAGATTTGCAAACTCAGTTTCAGGCGGTTTCCCAAGGTAATTTCAATGCCCAGGCAACAGTTGATTCATCCGATGAATTAGGCAAGTTAACAACTGAATTTAACCTTATGGTGCGTGCTATTGAAAATAAACTTAACGAATCGCAACAAATTACGTCAACCCAGGATGAATTTTTGCAATGCAGAATTTCATTATTAATAGAAGATTTTGTTAAAGCAACTGCGGGTGATTTGACAGTACAATCTGAGGTTACGCCTGATATCACAGGTGCGCTTGCAGGTGATTTTAACATTTTAGTTAATCATCTGCGATCAGTTGTACAAAATGCTAGGCAAGCAGCATCTGAAGTTAATGAAAAGGCGATAAATTCGGAAAACTTGGTTCAAAGTTTATCTGCTGATACACTTCAACAAGCACGAAAATTACAGATTAGTCTCAATTCCCTACAGGCAATAGCTTTATTAATTCGTCAGATATTTAAAAATTCTACGCAAGCAGAAAATGAGACGCGACAAATAGCAGAGGTAGTTTCAGCAGCACTTACGGAAGCTGAACAAATTAGATTAGGGCTACTCACAGATATAGATGTTTCACAACAAGTGGAATATATCAAGGTAGCACTTGAAAAGATTATGCAGCTATCTAATAGTATCTTAACTTTAGTTAGTTCTATACTCCCTGAGACTAAAGACTTAATTGCCAACTCACGCCAAATAGCTAAGGTAATCCAATCAGAGCAATCAAAGGCAAAAAATACTACTCAAGAATCTCAACAAATATCTAAACAGCTATCTAGTGTGATAGATATTTCTCAAGAACTTCTTGTTTCCCTTGAACACTTTCAAATTGAGACTACTGTTACTCATATAGATGAAAGCGCAATTTTAAAGAAGGATTCAGAAGTCAGGAGTCAGAAGTCAGAAGGCAGCCTATAGTGGGGAAATTAAAACTGTTTATATTAAGCCGCTAGTTTTACAGAATTCATGCTGATAGCTGACCGCTATATATTTATTAATCACTTAGCCAAGTAATTGCACCTCTAATCCAATCTTCAGGATTTTTACTTTTGGCAATGAAAGCATCTTCGCTAATTGCTTGCAGTGCTTGGGCAACTTCTTCGTTAGAATATCCCAAAGCAAGTAGAGTCATTTCTACATCTTCTAAAATTGCGGGTGCAGGTACAGCCGAAGCTTTCGTTGTGCCTATTCCAGATAAGTTTCGCCATTCTTTTAACTTAGTTTTTAATTCCAAAGCAATTCGTTCGGCTGTTTTATTACCGACACCTGGAGTTTTAACTAAGGCGCGAATATTACCAGTGACAATTGCTTGAATTAACTCAGGTAATCCAAGTGTATCTAAAAGTGCGATCGCCATTTGTGCGCCAATACCACTAACGGTTACTAGCTGACGAAATAAATCTCTCTCCGCAGCAGAAGCAAACCCATACAGTAAGATTTGCTCTTCTCTAATTATCTGATGAGTAAAAACTTGAACTTCACCTGTTTCTGGTAACTGCTGGGTAAGATGTGGCGGAACTTGCAATTCATACCCTATTTGGTTAACTTCCAAAATTAGAATAGTGCGACTGCTACTCCGCTTATGGGTACTAGCTACTGTGCCTTTAAGATAGCTGATCAATTATTAATTACCAATTATCAATGATCAATGATCAATGACCAATGACCTAGTTACTGATCAATTATTACCTTAATTATGGATTTTTTTCTACTCATTAGTTAATTGTTGATAAAACCAAAATAATATAATCCTTCTAATATCCCACCTGCACAAGCAGCTTGAGCGAGATATCTATACTCAGCCGGATTAATTTCATACCATAGACGGAGTTCACGTTTGGCATTTCCTACAATAATTCCCCGTTCTTTTCCTACGCTAAATAACGCGATATCATTTCCAGAGTCACCACATACAACAGTGCGCGTGGCATCAATGTCCCAAACTTGCCGCACAAATTGTACAGCCATACCTTTATCGGCATTGCGTGGCACAATATCAAGATCGTAGCCCGCACTATAGATTGTTTTTACGTTTAAATCACGTTCTTTTAGTAGTAGTTCTAGGCGAGGCAAGACTTCTACTGCTGCTGGTTCTGCGAGATGATAGCTAACTTTGAAAGGACGTTGCTCTGTATCTGATTGGGGAATAAGGTCAGCAAAATGGGCGGCAGTAGAAACAACTAACTCACGATCCCATCCTTGAGAAATTTTTTCATTCCATTGTTGATCGGGAAGATCACTATTTTGAAAATAAACTTCTGTGCCTACTGAGGCAATTAGGGCATCTGGCTGTAATAGTTGCTTTTCAGCCCTAATTTCTTGATAAAGAACAGGAGAACGACCTGTAGCATAAACAATTTTTGTGCCGTGTTCTTGGCGATGCTGTTCTAGCAGGGTATTTAGTTGTTTTAAGGCAGCGTCATCGCCGACTAAAGTGTTGTCTATGTCTGTTACAAGCAAGAAGGAGGTCATAGCAGCCAAAAGTAAACTCAAAAAAAATGCAAGGGAAGTGTTGTCCCTAAATTATTGTCCTATATGGAGAGCTAATTTAACTAATATGGGTCATGGGTCATTGATAATTGTTAATTGGTAATTGTTAATTGTTTACATCTTGGCTACCTCAATTACATCGTCAAGTTTGGATTTTAATCCTGGGTCGTTTACTATCCCAAATTGGTAGCGGCTTTACGTTATTTTATGCGCCGATATTTTTTGTCAATCAAGTAGGTTTATCAGCAACTCAGGTAGGATTTGCTATAGGCAGCGCGTCAATTTCTGGATTAATTGGTCGCATCCTGAGTGGTGCAATGTCAGATTCTAGGTGGGGTCGCAAGCGTACATTGTTGCTATCAGCAGCGATATCTGCGATCGCTTCCCTAGTATTAGCACAAACCAGTAATTTTTCTACCTTAGTAATGGGTAATTTGCTGATGGGCTTTGGGATAGGTTTATACTGGCCTGCAACGGAAGCAGTCGTAGCCGACCTCACCGACAATCACAATCGCAAAGAAGCTTATGCTTTCACTAGGCTGGGAGATAATATCGGTTTAGGATTGGGGATTATTATAGGAGGCGTTTTGATTGGCACAACAAATGCTTATCGGGCGCTGTTTGTGGTTGATGCAATTTCGTTTATGGCATTTTTCGGGGTGATATATGCCGCGATCGCAGAAACCTATAAACCTAAAAAAGGTCACAAACAACCTCTACACAATTGGCAAATAGCATTAAGCGATCGCACTTTATTAGTTTACGTTTTAGTCAACGTCATTTTTACGAGCTACATGGCTCAGATGGAAAGCACCATCCCCCTATACTTCAGTAATTTTGTACCTGTAGAAGCATCAGGAAAAGGCTTTTCACCAATAATAATTAGTGCAATCTTTGCACTGCATCTGATTTTAGCAATTGGAATACAAATTCCGATTGTCCGGTTTCTCAAGCACCGTAGCCATACTCAAGCTCTAAGTTTTTCAGCAATACTTTGGGCAATAGGATTTTGTTTAATTTGGGTTACAGGTGTTGCTGGCAGCCTACAACTAATTTGGGCAATCTTGGGTATGGGTGTATTTGCGATCGCTACCGCAGCTTACAACCCATCGGCTTCTGCCCTAGTTGCCGATATCGCACCAGAATCACTGCGCGGTATTTACCTATCAATCAACTCCTTATGCTGGGCAGCAGGATACGCTGTTGGCCCTCCTTTGGGCGGTTGGGCTTTAGATCAATCACCTTTTGTAGTGCATAGTTTCTGGCTATGTTTAGCAGCCAGCGTCACCCTAGTCATAGTGATATTACAATACCTTGATCGGATGTTACGCCTTCATAGTAAAAAGTGCTGAGAGTAAGAACTGATAATTGATCATTGATAATTGGTTATCCCCCCTACCTCCCGATTGACCTATTTGTAGGAAACTTGATCTCAAAATTGTTGGCAATGCCAGAGGTAAATATGTTCTGAAGAGGTGTCAAGCGAATACACGCAATCACATAAATCTAATTCAATCCTAAATGTACCTTTCCAAAAAAGAATATATAGACCTGCTATGTCTATCTGTACAAGGGTTCTAGACAACGCACCTTTAATTTTCAAAGAAGTCTAAGAAAGATCTCCAAAAAAGAATGTAGAGACCTGCTATATATATTTCTACAAGGGTTTTAGATAGCGCACTTTAATTTTTAGAGATGTCTAATAAATGACCGATAATGTGGTGGAATTTGCAGGAAAGCACCTTTTTAGATGACCGAGGTAACACAACGCTATCGGGCAATTCGCCTGGTTTTACTGATTATGCTGTGGCTGACATTGTTTGTATTGTCAGTCAAAGTTTCAGTAGGTTGGACAACGCGATCGCTTAGTGTACTTGCAGAATCACTGCATACTCTAATTAGTAGCTTTAGCACCCTACTAAGTTTATTAACTACAAGTGCAACTGACCGCCCAATGGGACGCGAAATCTACGGTCATGGTAAACGGGAAACTGTATTAACGTTGCTATTAGCAGGATTTTTAGGCTTTGCCTGCATAAATCTGTTATGGATGACAGCTAATCAGTTTATCGCTGCTAATGATGGCGCAAACTTACCGTTTCCTATTAATGCCAGTTTACCCCTGATTGGGGTACTGGTGATGATGATAGCAACTAGCTTGGGTTTAGCTTTTCTGGGTTTATACGAAGCTAGAATGCTCAATAGCCCTAGCTTACGTTTCAGTGCTGGTCAGATCCTCAAAGATGTTGGTTTATCTCTATTAGTTTTGGGTGGTTTAGCAGCAGTTTTTTGGGATGTAATTTGGCTCGATTTGTTACTAGCTATTTTGCTGGTAATTTTAGCTGTGTTTAGTAATTGGCAAGTGTTGAATTGGCACTTACCGCAATTAGTCCAACAAAGTGCGATCGCTCCAGACGTTTTAGCTCAAATTGCCCGTCATGTGGGAGGCGTTACCCACTGTTACCGCATCCGCTCTAAGGGCATTGTGGGGCGGATGGTATACGTGCAAATGTATTTGATTTTACACCCAGATTTTCGCGAAGTTACTGCCACAATTGCTGAACGCATTGAAATAGCAATTCAAGAACGCTTTGGTCCAGTTAAAGTAACTTTCTATATCGAAGAAGATGTGCTAATGCAGCAACCTCCTAGCGACTCCAGAGGTAGAAATAATCCTGGCAATTATCAGGGCTGAAGTCAGGGCATTATTTAACCGTTGCAATTTAGAGACGTGCCATTAGACATCTCTACAATAATGTTATTTTCTAGAGATGTCTAATGGTTTTTGACGACTTCCTTACCTATCGACTTTTGCTTGGTGGAATTTGGTTTAATCAATAAACTTACTCCAATTGCCCATGCTATAGAAACCATCCATCCTGCTAGAATATCGCTGGGATAATGAACCCCAAGATATAAACGAGTCCAGCCTATTGCTAATACAAACAAACCTCCAACAATCAGTACTAGCCAACGCCATCTCGTATTCCAAGTCAAAACAGTTAAGGCTGCAACTAAAGTCATGCTTGACATGGCGTGTCCGCTAGGAAATCCATAGTCCAACTCTGGCGCGGGTGACTCCCACAAATTAGGGCGAACTCGATGCAACAATACTTTTACGCTTCTGTTAATAATAATGCTTCCTAATAATGTAGTCACTAAATAAGCTAGGGAGAGTTTCTTTCGCCGGATAAGCAATATAAATGCGGTGATTATAGCAACGGGAAATACTCCCCAAAATACTCCCAGTTTAGTTAGTAATGAAGCAAAGGCATCTAGTTGTGGTTGGGCAGTTGAGTGAACTGCTAACAGAATAGGTACATCCCACGGAAAGCCTCCTTGCTTCTCCCAAACGTCTTCTGCTAAACTCCCAAAAATTTGTAGGGGGAAGAAAACCCCTATTAGTAGTACTAACAAGGAGCTACGGCGGGCTATTAGTAAATCTTTGAAAAATTTTAAAAAAGATTGGAAAATTTGTTTTAAGTTATTAGGAAACATTAGTTTATTCTTAAATGAATTAACAAAAATTACATTTAACATCCCCAGAAATTAAAGGTGCGTTACCTAAAACCCTTGTAGAGACGTTGCATACAACGTCTCTACATTCTTTGAAAGGAGATGTCTATTAGTAATTTAAAGTTTGTAAAAATAGCATTAACATCTTTATTAGGTCTGAACATGGCTCTAGGGAGAGACTTATTTTGCTATGAATAAGATCTCCGACGGAAGAAGTATAAATAGCTTAAATATCAAAAATATCTGGTAAATTCGTTTCAGCCTAAAGCTTTTATCATAGTCAATGGCGTAGGTAGACCGCTAAAATAAGGCTATGTCTGACACTACCTCTACTTCTAACCCCTCCAAAGCTGCTGAATCTGACTCCCAAACGCAGCCTCTATTAATTTTGGTTGATGGTCACTCTTTAGCATTTCGCTCTTATTTTGCTTTTGCTAAAGGGCGAGATGGCGGTTTGAAAACCAAAATGGGTATTCCTACCAGTGTGTGTTTTGGTTTCCTTAAGTCGCTTTATGAAGTAATTACATCACAGCAAGCACAAGCTCTAGCGATCGCATTTGATACCAGAGAACCTACTTTCCGTCACGAAGCTTACGCTGACTATAAAGCAGGTCGCACTGAGACACCAGAAGATTTTATTACCGATAGACAAAATCTTGAAGAACTGCTCAGGGCTTTTAATTTACCAATTGTAACCGCACCAGGTTATGAAGCAGATGATGTTTTAGGAACTTTAGCGATTAAAGGTAGTGCAGCAGGTTATCGAGTAAAGATTGTAACAGGCGATCGCGATTTGTTCCAACTCGTTGATCCAGAATCGGGAATTTCTGTTTTATATTTAGGTAATAGTTTCTGGCAGCGTAGCGTTAACGCGGGGCCAGTAGAAATGGGAGTTGAGGAAGTAAAACAGAAATTAGGCATTACACCAGCGCAAGTAGTAGATTATAAAGCTTTGTGCGGTGATCCTTCTGATAATATCCCTGGTGTTAAAGGAATTGGTGATAAAACAGCAGTAAAATTGCTGAATGAATACGGATCTCTTGAGCAAATTTACGCTAATTTAGAGCAAATCAAAGGCGCAGTTAAAACTAAGTTAGAAAATTCTAAAAAAGAAGCTTATGACTCTCAACATCTCGCACAAATAGTACTGGATTTACCTTTAGATGTCACCTTAGAAGACTGTCAACTGCGAGGTTTTGATAGATCTGCTCTTGAACCAATATTAGAAAAATTAGAATTTAAATTTTATTTAGGCAAAATCCCACAGTTACAACAAGCTTTTGGCGGTCAAGTATCTGAAGAACCTACTACAGAAAAAAATAATACTTCGTCAGATACAACATACTTAGAATACTTAGATGTAGGAGAAACAGCAGAGACAGATGATCTCTGGTTTTTCAGTGCAGAGGATACTAAGAATGATCAGCAAGAAAAAGCTTCCCCCATTCAACCGCAAATTATTGATACTGAAGAAAAACTTAATACTTTAGTTAAACGATTAAAAACTTATACTAGCGATGATACGCCTATAGCTTGGGATACGGAAACTACAGATTTAGATCCATTAATAGCAGAATTAGTCGGAATTGGCTGTTGTTGGGGATGTGTACCAACGGAGATGGCTTATATTCCGGTGGGACATAAAACTGGCAAAAATTTAGATAAAGCGACGGTTTTAGAGGCATTGCGTCCTATACTAGAGAGCGATCGCTATCCTAAAGCTTTACAAAACGCTAAATTTGATCGCTTAGTTTTGCGCGTTCAAGGTATTAAACTAGCTGGAGTTATCTTTGATACTATGCTGGCTAGTTATGTATTAAATCCAGAGAATAGCCATAGTTTATCTCAACTATCCCAGCGTTACTTAAAAATTACTCCTAAAACTTACTCAGATTTAGTACCCAAAGGTAAAAATATTGGTGATATAGATATTCCCAGTGTCGCTGACTACTGCGGAATGGATGTTTATACCACATTTGGGTTAGTTTCTAAACTTCGTACTGAATTAGAAGCAGTTCCCACGCTACATAAACTGCTAATAGAAGTGGAACAACCGCTAGAAGAAGTTTTAGCAGAAATGGAATATACAGGTATTAGAATTAATGCCCCATATTTAAATGAGCTATCAGAACAGCTAGAAAAAGAACTCACCAAAATTGAACAACAAGCTTATGAGATAGCAGGAGAAGAATTTAATTTTGGTTCTCCTAAACAGTTAAGCGTATTATTGTTTGAAAAACTCCAACTAGATTTTAAAAAATCTCGTAAAAATCAATCCGGCTACTCTACTGATGCTGCCACACTAGAGAAACTGCAAGGCGATCATCCCGTTGTTGATTTAATTTTACAATATCGTACTCTTGCTAAATTAAAATCTACTTATGTAGATGCCCTACCAGCCTTAATGGTTTCCAAAACTCAGAGAGTTCATACTGATTTTAATCAAACTGGCACAACAACTGGGCGCTTATCTTCTTCTAATCCCAACTTACAAAATATTCCAATTCGTACAGCTTTTAGTCGGCAAATTCGTAAGGGGTTTGTTCCAGAACCAGGTTGGTTGCTGGTGTCGGCTGACTACTCCCAAATTGAGTTAAGAATTCTTGCTCATCTTAGCAAAGAACCAGTTTTAGTAACAGCATATAAACAGAATGAAGATATTCATACTGTCACCGCTAGGCTACTTTTTGAAAAAGATACAATTACTTCAGAAGAACGTCGGTTAGGAAAGATAATCAATTTTGGCGTTATCTATGGGATGGGCGCACAAAGATTTGCGCGAGAAGCTGGAGTTAAAGCTTCAGAAGGTAAAGAATTTATTGAAAAATTTAACCAGCGTTATCCCGCAGTTTTTGATTATTTAGAAAGTATGAAACGAAATGCGATCGCGCATGGTTATGTTGAAACTATTTTACATCGTCGGCGCTACTTTAATTTTGAAGCAGGTAGCCTTCGCAAAAAGAAAGGCAGCAACCCTAATGATATTAATCTTAATGAGATTAAAAGTTTAGGGCAAGCTGACGCACAACTTTTACGCGCTGCTGCTAACGCCCCAATTCAAGGTTCTAGCGCAGATATTATTAAAATTGCAATGGCAAAACTGCATAAGGTATTGCAAAATTATCAAGCACGTTTATTGTTACAAGTGCATGATGAATTAGTCTTTGAAGTTCCACCAAAGGAAGTGGAAGAACTACAGCAAAAAATTCGCTCAACTATGGAAAATGCTGTGCAGTTAGAGGTTCCCCTTGTAGTTGATATTCGTTCTGGTCAAAATTGGATGGAAGCAAAGTAAATTACACCGCTTTGCATTTAAATCTAATACACCCCTCCCCAACCCTCCCTTTATTAAACGGAGGGAGTAAGAGTAAGGGCAGTACGGGTGGGGTAATTTTGTACTTCACTAACCTAAAGCACTGGGTAGGTTATATCTGAGGGTATCTGTTAATAAAGTACTGCTTATTAATTCGGGAATGCTGGCGAAAATATCAGTTTTTTGTACTGTTTCAAAAATTAATTCTTGTTTTGCTCTGGCTAAACTAAACTCGCTGTATGACATACAATATAAAAATTGAAAGTATATTCTAATTAATAGTGGATAGCGATAATGACTGGCAAAAAGAAAATAAACCAACAACCTCTGATCTGGGTAGGTGCATTTATCCTGCTCTTAAGTTTGCTTGGGTGTGAAAACTTGTTCAAGCCTTCCACAACAAAATCACCCACCTATTCTGTAAAGCGAGTTAGTGATGGCGATACTCTGGCTGTAACTGATAGTAGTGGTAATAATTTTAATGTACGCTTTGCCTGTATGGATGCACCAGAAATTGCACATTCAAACGCAGAAAAGCAAAGTAAAAAAGCAGTAGATAAAAATCAATTTAAATGGGGAGTACAAGCGCAACAGCGTTTACAAAAACTTGTGGAACAGGGAAGCGATCGCGTAGCATTAACTGTAACCGATACTGATCGCTATGGGCGCAAAGTAAGCGAAGTACGCCTGCCTAATGGCACTTTAGTACAAGAAGTATTAATTCGTGATGGACTAGCAATGGTTTACACGCCTTATCTGAAAAATTGTCCTAGTGCAGCAGTTGTTAAACAAGCAGAAGCAGAAGCGAAGCAAGCACGACGTGGTATTTGGGGAGACTCCAAATTTGTCCCTGCTTGGGAGTTTAGAAAAGAGCAACGTCAGGCGAAAGCAAAGCAGTAAGATAATGCTACTTCAAAAATCTACATCATCATCCTCACTAGATTCCTCATTTTGATTCTGGGAATTATATCCCCGAAAAATAATTGGCGCGATCGCACCGCCAATTACTCCCGCAGCCGCACTAAAACCTAGCACAATTCCTATCGGGATTTGAATAGATTGGAACGTCAGAAACTTGATTGATATTGGGGTGTAATTTTGCACAGAAATAATTGCGATCGCACTCACCCAGCCAGCCACAATTAAAGAAGTAAGTAAGTTAGTAAATGTATTCATCTTGAAATTTTGAAGTTTGTAGGGGCGAACGGCCGTTCGCCCCTACTATATATAGAAATTCTGGGTAAGTCCTCTAAAAGCTAACAGCTAATAGCTAATTGCTAACAGCTACACTCCCACTGGTTTCAAATCAGCAATCATACTTTCCATGTATTGAGCAATTTGACCCAATTTTTCAGGAGTATTAGTTTCCATGTAGACGCGCATCAAAGGTTCAGTACCCGATGGACGCAACAGCACCCAACTTCCTTCTTCTAAGTAAAGTTTAATACCGTCCTTACGTCCTACTTCCTTAATTTTGATGCCTGAAACTTCTGCGGGTGGGTTCTTGGTGAAAGAATCTAGCACAGCAGCTTTATGTGCCTCCTCTAAGTGTAAATCAAGGCGATTGTTGTAGAGAGGTCCATCAGCTTCCGCGATCGCTTCTGCAACTAACTGACTTAAAGGTTTACCTTCATAAGCGATCGCTTCTGCAACTAGCATATCTGCTAAAATCCCGTCTTTTTCGGGAATATGCCCAATCACACTTAAACCACCAGATTCTTCACCACCAATTAATACTTGGGTTTCGCGCATCTTCTCCCCAATGTATTTGAAACCTACAGCAGTTTCATAGATTTGCAAACCGTACTTACCAGCTAAATTATCTAGCAAGTGAGTAGTAGCAACAGTGCGAACAATTGCCCCTGTTTTACCTTTATTTTTGCTGAGGTGACGGGCTAAAAGTAACAGTACAGTGTTAGGTGTGAGAACATTACCTTGTTCATCAACAATGCCAAAGCGATCGCTATCTCCATCCGTCGCCAAACCTATATCAGCGTGATCTTTCTTCACCGCTTCAACTAACTCAATTAGTTGTTCTCCCTTGGGTTCTGGCATTCCACCACCAAATAATACATCACGGTAGGTGTGGAAAGATTCTGTCTCACAGCCACAGTGTTCTAAAACAGTATCCAGGTAGCCACGAGAAGTCGAATAAAGCGCATCATATTTAACCTTTAGCTTGGCACTCTTGATCCGCTCAACATCAATCAGAGTGTAAATAAACTTTAAGTACTCTGGTTTAGGATCAAAAGTAGAAATTTTATCAAGATTGCTACCACTTGGAGGCTGATCCGTTGCCCCTTCAATATTGGCAACAATTGTATCGGTAATTTGTGGCGTTGCAGGTCCCGCGTAGTCAGGAATATATTTAATCCCACAATAAGGTGCTGGGTTATGGCTGGCGGTGAACATCAGCGCCCCAGCAGAATTTAGCAAACGGGCATTGTAAGCGATTACAGGCGTGGGACAATCGCGATCCGTCACAAGTACCGTCCAACCTAAATCTGCCAGCACAGAAGCCGCAGTATGGGCAAACTGATCAGCTAAAAAGCGGGTATCGTAGGCAATTAAAACAGGTCTATCTTTTGAGTAAGCGGTTTCTAAATAATTTGCGATCGCGCGTGTAACCTTACAGACATTAGCAAAAGTAAAGTCATCTGCAATAATTCCGCGCCATCCATCGGTGCCAAACTTAATCTGTTGTGAACTGCTGGCTGTACTCATTTATGCCACTTCCTGTCGATTTCACATCAATACTACAGGACAGCTATCGTTTTTGAGCCTTGGCTTTGATAGCAGTTAGCGGTTAGGTATCAGTTATCAGCTTTTTTCCAAGCGTTTAGTACCAAGGGTTTCAGTAATAAAAAATGCCCTAACCTACCTGGCTACAGCTATATATCCAAATCCGCACTATGAAATTTTGTAGTTTAAGTAACAATTTCACGCGATCGCTTAGTTAGGCACTTGATGGGGCAGATAGATCAGCCTCATCTCCCCATCCCGTCATTTTGCTAATTTATAAATTTTTATAATAGCGATCGCGCAAAGGGGTTGATAGGACAGGTGCTAATTACGCTGGCAGATGGTAGATTAGCAGCAAGAGTAATTTCTATATGCTCCGGTAGGTGTCGCCGTCCGGGATTGAAATGATTATTAATTACTTGACTGGAGTGCTTGAGCCATTATGACCAAAACAGAAACACCAACCCTACCAAAGCTTCAATCAGAAGTTGCTCGTCTACGAGAAGAGTTACAAATGCGAGATCAGCTAGTACAGCAGCTATCTCAAGAACTCTTTCGACTTGTCAAGGGCAATGCAACCTTCATGCCCAAGCCAGAGGTTTCTGAGCATCAAATAGCAGAAGTTAAACTGCTGCGGGAACAACTGCAAGAAGTAGAGCAGCAAGTAACGTTCTATCAAGAGCAAATTTCTGATCGTGACGGTGAGATTCATCAATTACGGCAATCTGTCCAAGAATTGAGCGATCGCAGTCGGATGCTAGAACAAGTAGTCCAAGAATTGCCCCAAATTTATCGCCAGAAGTTTGCAGAAAGGATGGTACCGCTCAAAGAAAGAGTGACAATGCTGCAACGAGAAAACCGCCAGCTTCATGCAGAACTGCGTAGCGTCAGCTATCGTTTAGCTGTCAGAAGCCGTAATATTGGCAAAATTGACTTACCAACTTTTAATCGCGTCAGTGTTGGACCCATTCCTACTTACGGGAATCTATAACGTTTCAATTATTTAGCGATGCCCTTAACCCCACTCCCAGCCCCTCCCCCAATTTTGGGGCGGGGAATTTAGTTTTATGTGTATTTATGTCCGCCTACTTAGCTGGAGCAATATTAAAATTTTGTGGTGTGATTAATGGGTAACAACCTTGCAGCAAATAAATATGGTTTAGGTATTCACACTAGCAGTGCTGAATTAGGTTTAGCAATTAGCAATTTTGGTGGTGAATCTCGTACTCAATCCTGGGATTTGGGAAGAGATTTATCTAATGTTTTTCACCAGTATTTACTTGATTTTATCTCACCTCAGACTTGGGCAGATTTAGGGTTTATTGCAGTAGCAAAAGGTCCTGGCGGATTTACAGGGACTCGTATTGGTGTAGTTACTGCCCGTACATTAGCACAACAGCTAGATATTCCTTTATTTACGATATCTACCTTAGCAGCTTTGGCATGGGAGAAAAAGCCAGTAGAAACAATTTTAGATAGTGCGATCGCCATCCAAATGCCTGCACAAAGAAATCAATTATTTACTGGTATTTATCAGGTATCAGCCGATAATTTAAAACTAAATGAGTTATTTCCAGATACAGTAATTTCTCCTGAAGCATGGCAACAAACTTTAGATAATATGAAAATGTCATATCAGCTTATTGAAATTCCATCGGGGATAGGATTAGGTGAATCAGTCGCCAGTTTGCTAGAACTTGCTTATATTGAATGGCAGCAAGGAAACTCCCCCCATTGGTCAGAAGCTTTGCCTTTCTACGGTCAGCATCCTGTAGATATTAAATAGGAGAAGTGCGGTTTTAATATTGTTAATGCTGTTTATTAATTATCTTTTGCCCAAACTTGTAACTGTAAATATACAAGCAATAGTGTTACAGCTAACAAAACAGTTGCAGCAGCAGCAGCGTAGCCAAAATCGAATTGTGCAAAAGCCTGATCGTAAATATAGTAAACCAGTAAATTAGTAGAATTTAACGGACCGCCACCCGTAATTACATAAACCTGCTCAAAACTTCGCAATGTAAAAATAGCAGTAGTAACAGTAACAAATACCAAAGTAGGTTTTAGTCCAGGCAGAGTAATATGCCAAAACTGTTGCCAAGAATTAGCGCCATCTAACTCAGCCGCTTCATAACGATTAACAGGAATTGCTTGTAAACCTGCTAAAAAAACTACCATATTAAAACCTAACTGCTTCCAAATGCTCAATAAAATTAGCACTGGCATTGCCCAAACCGTGCTACCTAACCAAGAAATTGATTCAATTCCAAAAAAATTTAGCAGCGAATTAACAAAACCTTCAGTTTGAAACAACCAACGGAACCCCAAACCAGCAGCTACAAGGGAAGTAATAGAAGGAATAAAAAAGGCAGTGCGTAACAGTCCTCGTAAAGCAAAAGAACGATTTAGTAATACTGCTAGTCCTAAAGAGATCACTAAACTGGGAATAACTGTGGCAACGGTGAAGTAAACAGTATTAGTTATAACTTGCCAAAAGTCAGGAGTTAAAAGTAAACGCAAGTAGTTTTTCCCACCTACCCAGTGGACACCTGCTAAGGTAAAACTACCAGTGGTAAAGCTGAGATAAAACAGGTAAGCGATCGGCCACAGTAGGAAAGTACCCAAAAAAATCAGTGCAGGGGCAAGAAAAATCCACGCGGCAATTCCTTCTCTACGAGACGCGGCGCGGAGGGAAAGCTGCGATAATGCTTGATTATCTACTAAGTCAGTTTTAGAAGAACGCCAAAAAGTCATAAACAGGACTTACGCAAGACAACAGTAAAATTACGCTTGTAGGGGCGGGTTGCACCACAAATTTATCTTGACAAACCATTGATCTACATAAATCCACCCTGACCTCAAGAATGATTTATGCGTAAGTCTTATTAAATTAGGTGTTGGCATTTTCATATTGAGGTATGGGTATTCTAACTTTATGGACTACCCAAAGCTTATTAGCATCAAAGTTATCACTAATATGAGTAACAATTTTTTAAATTTATCCCCTAAACAATTAAGTTTTATAAAAACTAGCAAGCTGCTTAAATCCAGCATATTTGTGGGGCTAGTTAGTGCGTTGGGTGTAACTATCACAGCTACAGCCTTGCTACCACCGCTACTAGCTCAATTTCCTATCGGAATTGTAGATAAGGCGCGAGCATCGGAACCTAAACTTACCTTGCGTAATCTCAACCAAGCCCAAAAAATTTACTACGCTCAAAAGGGAAAATTTGCTACAAGTATTGCTCAGTTGAGCGCCAGTGTTAACCCAGATACACAGAATTATCGCTACCGAATTGTTACTAACCCAAAACTGCCTCGCCAAGTAATGATGACTGCTCAAGCAAAGCGAAATGATGTTAAAAGTTATACAGCAGCAATGTTTGTGACTACAGTTAATCGTAACCAATTGACCGTTTCAGGTGTTTGTGAAACTGTTACAGCATCATCTAAACTTCCGGCAATGCCAAAACCTCCCAAAAAGGGTTCAGTGCAAGTTCAATGTCCGGCAGGTTCCCGTCTGGTAGTAAAATAATATTTATATTAGCTGTATTTTCTAGCTGCTCATGTAGATAAAGAGTCTTTTTGATCAGAAGGTGTGCAATTTGAATTAGTTTAATTAGATAATTAATTAGCTTTTAATTACCCAATGATTTTTAATTCAACACTAACTGATACGCCCAGTTTAATTTCGCCTGTCGTTCCACCGAATTTACTTGTAACAAACTCCCCTATAAAGCTAGGAATTATGGCTTCTGGAAGTGGGACTAACTTTGAAGCGATCGCACAAGCTATTGCAGACTCGCAACTAAATGCCCAGATTCAAGTTGTAATCTACAACAATCCTAACGCTAAGGTAGCTGAACGCGCCCAAAGCTGGGGTGTTCCGGCAATTCTCCATAATCATCGGGAATTTACCAGCCGCGAAGATTTAGATCAGCAAATAGTCCAAACTTTTCAGCAGTTTAATGTTGAATGGGTAATTATGGCAGGTTGGATGCGCCTGATTACTCAGGTACTACTTGACGCTTATCCTAATCAGGTGATTAATATTCACCCTAGTTTATTACCCAGTTTTAAAGGTGTTCGAGCAGTAGAGCAAGCCTTAAAAGCTGGAGTAAAAATTGCTGGCTGTAGCGTTCACCTAGTTAGTTTAGAAGTTGATAGTGGCCCAATTTTGATGCAAGCGGCTGTGCCAGTCTTACCTAATGATACCCATGAAACTCTGCACGCCCGAATTCAAGTGGAAGAACATCGGATTTTGCCACAAGCGATCGCTCTAGCGGCTCAAAAATATTAGAATTATTGCCAAAATTATTTTTTGGGGTTTCAGAATTTTAATTAACCGCAGATAAACGCAGATGAAATATCAATTTTATCCACTTATGCTCATTGGTTTAGGGGGAGCTCCTTTTTTATCTAACAATGCCCAGAATAGGGGAAAAGCTCTTTTTTGGTAAATCGCACTGACTATTAAAACATTGTTTTCTTTCCATTGGGTTCTATCAATAGCGATAATTAGTTGAGTTCCAGCTTTAATTTGGCGATAATTTCACCCTCGCTAATCATCTAGCTCTGGGCAGTAATACTCTAAAGCCATGAGATTAATTAGGTCTGCATCAACAGCTTCTTGGGGTAACTTTACCTGATTGTGTGAAATTCCCGATTTGCGTTCTGTACAAACCCTAATGGCACGCTGCACAACCCCTTGAGAAAATTGTTGTAGTTGTGAGAGAGCTATTTGTACGGAGGACAAAGTGGGTGAACGTTTGCTCAAAAAATATTTGTAACTTTCGAGAAACTTCTGGTCAGTTGCTGATAGAGATGCAACGGAATTATTGGTGATATTGGTGATATTTCCACACAGCTTGTCTAGATTGATGATGCGTCCGTTCTCTGTCTCTAGGTAGCAAATAAAGCTTCCCTGATTGCTAGATTGCGATCGCAATGGTTGTTGAAAGTAGAAAACACTGATGGAACTGGCAATTAATAATAAAATGATACGTCTACCTTGAATCATACGCATAGCAACGAACCAACCGGAAATGATAGTAACCCTAAATCAAAGACAAATATTGCTAATATGATCTGCAACCCACTGTCACCTTCTCTAAGTAGGCTAATCAATGGGTTGCAGTGTAGACTTTATCCCCGTTTTCGAGTCCAAGGACCCCAAATTGCCAAAGTGATTCCAGGAGTTTGGATATTTACGAACATGGTTTTTCCATCAGGTGAAAAGCAGGCACCAGCAAATTCGCTAGTGTTAAGAGCATTAGCTGCAAAGCGATACAATTCACCTTTTGTATTAACGCCAACTACATATTCACTCCCACTACCGTCTTCGCAAAGGAATAGATCGCCAAACGGTGCCACACAAATATTATCGGGAGCAGCTACAGCGTCACTGCCATCACTAGCAACTGGGTTGTCTTCAGCAGGCGGTTTGGTAGCTTCCACGACCAAAGTTAGAGTCCCCTGACTGGGATTATTGGGATTTGATTTATAAGCAAAAACTTGTCCTAACCCAGCGTCGCCACCATTGCTACAGACAAAGTAAGTTAAGCCATTGCCATACCAGGCACCTTCACCTCGTGAAAAGCGGGTTGCCCCTTTGCTAATCCCTTCTTTCCGCACAGTGTCATCAACCGGATCGACATCCTCGATCTTCTCCCAAGTGACGGATAAAGGTACCCCTTTCAAACCCAAAAATCCTTTAGCAGTATTGACACTCTTTGTATTATTGACATTAATATTATCTGCTCTAGGATCATTTATCTTTAAAGCTTCAAGTACGCCGCCATTTCGTAAGTTACCAGGTTGATTAGGAGTGAAGCGATAGAAAAGACTATCACCCCGATCTTCAGTTTGATAAACCCAACCAGTTTCCGGTTCAACTGCGATCGCTTCATGGTTAAAACGACCCATTGCAACTAGAGGCACTGGGTCAGCAACAACCATATTAGCTGTTGCCGGAACTTCAAAATTGTAACCATGCTTCTTGGTGACATTAGTTGCTGGAGGAACAGAAACGTTTTCTTCGCAGGTAATCCAAGAACCCCAGGGAGTCGGACCACCAGCACAGTTACGAATCGTACCGCCTAGAGAAGCATATTGTGATTTTATTCGGCGATTGGAACCGACCACTAGAGTAACTGTACCACCCCCAATCTGGTCATATAGTTTAGATGTACGAACGGGATTAGAACCACCAGCACCAACTTCGTGATTCCGCACCAAAATTGTGGTGTTGTTAGGGCCTGGGAAGGCAGCCATGCCATCATGTAGAGCAGGCACAGTTCCGCCATCATTCATGGGTTGACCTGTAATTGAGATGGCAGTATAGTTAAACCCCTGCGGGAGTTCCAACAATGGCTCTTCCCACAAGTTAATTCCATCAACCGTCAGACCCTGGAGTTCATCCGCATTTTCAGGCATCTTAGCCGATAGTGGGCCATAGCCAAAGCCACGAGCAACTTTACCATTCGCTACTCTTGCATAAAAAGCTTCTAGAGGAGAAACCATAGTCACACCGACAGCGCTGGCACCAGCTAGGGTGAAAAATTTACGTCTTGATAAAGAAATCATTTGATTTAAATTTATATTTTTTGGCTCTACCAAAAATCATTCTAATTTTAGTTAATCAAAATCTTGTTTAAATTAGAATTAACATTTGATTAACCTAAATCTTGTTTAAATTAGAATTAACATTTGGTTAACCGTAACTAAAAAAATGTTTATAGCGTTTCCTAATCTAGTGAGGTACACCTCGATGGGCGAAGCATTTGCACTTTAAGCTATCGGTAATATCAAGGTTTTTATATGCAAATGCTTCGCCCCTACCCATAATATTGATTGCTGTACCTCATCTGACTGGGAAACGCTATAGCTAAATTCTTATAAGCAGAAATAATATTTTTAATAACCGTCGTTACATTACTCGCCACAATATTTTTTATATTTCCAATGTCATCTAAAGCACTTATTAAAAAGAATGAATCTAATTATTTAATCAAAAATATTTTTTCTGTTATTTTTTTTTTTTAGAGTATTTTTTACTATGTTTTGTACTTATCCCTCTTCTGTCACTCTCCAAGTTTTTTGATTAATAAAAAGTTTTAAATAGACGCAATATCAATTAATTGAGGTATTTGTAGTGCAAATTTTGTGATTTGGTCATCTCGTGGAATTGCTATTAAGAAATAATTGAGTGATCGCTTTCCAGGCAACAGTGACAGAATTTATAAATTGTCAGATTTTTCGGAGAGTGACAGAAGAGGGATAAATAAGCCAATACGATTAAAAATAAAATCAAACTCCCCTCCCCTTACTAAGGGCAGGGGTTGGGGGTGGGGTTCTCAGGAAAACAGATAAGGAACGTTAATCACTGATCTTAAATCATGCCTTTTTTATAATGTCCAAGCTTCCAGAAATAACTAGAAATCAAATTTGTCACTATGTGAGCTACTATCGGAACCAATAAATTATGAGTAGCTACAGCACTAAACCCAAACAACAACCCAACAACTGTTGCCCAAACAACATAAGGCCATTGGTGTCGTCCACTCAGATGTAAAACCCCAAAGCAAATACTTGACAACACAACACCAACAGTATCTAAACCTAGCGTTGGTAACATCAGCCCCCGAAATAACAATTCCTCACTCAAGCCAGGTAGCAGCCCTAACCAAATCAAATCAGGCAAAATTAAGGGTTTGAGTACTAAATCTAAATAGAAGTCTGCACTGCGTTGATAATGAGGCCATAGACGATAGACAACCGCACTTGCTCCCGTTATTGCTAAACCAAGACCCAGCCCTAAAAGGATCTCCAGATATGTCCATCGGACAGGTAGCAATGAGATAGAGCTAAAGTGTAACCAAACTTTGGTGATTACTAGCAACACAACAGCAGTCACACCCATCGCAATCAAAATTTGGGTGCGAGTTAGAGGTTCAATTTCGGGGTTTTCAGGAAGATTATTTGCCAATGGTTTGAGATAAGCAACGTAAAGACGAGAGATTTGGACTCAGGGCGTTAATATTAATGCCTGCTCGATCAGCAACTAAAACACCCAGTGCCTCTAAATATGAGTTTACCTGTAATGCTTTAATCCCTAACTTTTCTGGAGGAACTTGCATTTGTGTCTGATTTTCTTCCACCGCAATAATTTTTACAGGTAACTGGCTGAAACTCAAAATAGCGCTACCGCCACAAGCGCTTGCTGGTATTACTACGGCATCAACTTGATCTGCCCAAATATCTTCTGGGCGAGGTTGCTGAGATTTGTTGGTAATAAACTGAGGTGCGCGGCTTAGTCCGACTAATACACAAGGTAAAAATGTATAGCCTAATTCTTCGGCGGCTGAACGCGGAGATATATCTGGATCTAGGGGTAAGGGTAAAAGCGCTGGGGCATGAGCGCAAGGAATTTGAAAGGTACGTACAACCAAGTGGCTAATAACAGCTTCGGCTCCAGCCAAGGGGTCTACTCCCTGTCCATGTCTGTAGTTGTGTAGTACTTCACTACTACAGTCATCAGGAAAACGGGCAACGACTGCGATCGCATCCGCCTTTTCCTGCTTAATCAGTACATCAGCAGCCCGCAATAAACTATCAGGATTTTGAATTGTTCCCCAACTAGCCCCAGAATCAGCTATTCGTAGTTCGACCCCTAAAGGCTGATCTGTAACTACATAGTCTGTCAAATTTAAGCCGAGTGTTGCTCTAGCCGCCTCAGCCGCTTGTAAGTGTCGTACTCTTAAATCGGGTTCAATTCCCTGGTCAAGAATTAAACCTACTCGATTGTTGCGTACAGGGCGTAAACCCCAAGAATTAGCCGCAAATTGATCGAGTGCGTACCCCTCTACATAAAAACCATTGGGTAAATTCCAATATAGAGAAGCACCGTTGAGGACATTAGGGTGAGTAATCAAGCGATCGCAGCAATTCGCGATCGCACGAGCCACTGGTAGAGCGTCACCAGCATAGCCGCCGATGGACGCTCCCACACCAGTCGGGACAATTAATACAACAGTATAAGGACGTTGATTCACGCGCTATTTAGTAGAATTTTCCGCTACAGTGACTATTGCCTCCAGTTGTACTTTTCCACGCTCCTGATCCACATTACTAACTGCCCAACGCAAAGGTTCCCCTCGTTTTTCCAGTTCTGTTTTAATTGCTTGCTGTAACTCCTCGGTGGACTCTTCTAAATCAATTTCTGCACTAATAAAATGAGTAGTCATTGTAATTTCCCTGTGAACATTAAATTTGAGGTTGGCAGAATACTATTTATTTCGGCTTGAAATAACCACCCGCCCTGATCTATCGCTTCTGGAACTGTCCGAACTGCAACTCGTACAATTCGTCTTCTTTTTCGCTCTCAATTTTCAAATCAGAGCGGGGATAAGCAACACATAGCAACACATAGCCTTTTTCCTGAAGTTCGGGACTAACGCCCATACCCTCAGCTTGATCCACTTTTCCTTCTATAATGCGACCAGCACAGGTAGTGCAAACACCTGCATTGCAGGAACTAGGTAAATCTAATCCCGCAGCAGAGGCAGCACGGATAATTATTTGATCCTCTGGAACTTGGAGCGTATGCGTGTTTCCTTGATGTTCGATTTGAACAGTATACATTTTGGGCATAGATAATGCGATCGCGTAAGTGTCCATAAAGCTAAAAAAAGTGTCTGTATAATACCAGACACCTTTGTTCAATTTAACTTGATAGAAATTTTAACCTTGTAGAGCCTGAGCGCCGCCTACGACTTCCAGAATTTCTTGAGTAATTGCAGCTTGTCTTGCTTTGTTATAAGACAAAGTTAAGCTGCTAATCAAGTCGCTGGCGTTGTCGCTGGCGTTGTTCATTGCAGTCATCCGCGCAGCCAATTCACTAGCCGCAGATTCTTGTAATGCCCGTAGTAACTGATTATTCAAGTAGAGTGGTAACAAAGCATCTAGAATTTGCACCGGATCTTGCTCGAAAATCATGTCAGTAGGGAAGGCGCGGGTTGGGGTAGCTACTTTCTCCCGCGCTACTTCAAAATTACCGCCACGGCTAGTAAGTCGAAAAACCTCATCATCCTGTGTTTCTAGCCCTTGCGATGTTAAAGGCAGCAAGGTTTGAATTACTGGACGAGAGCTAATTAAGGAAACAAACTTGGTATAAACAAGTTCAACCCGATCTACACTCTCGGAAAGGAATAAAGAGAGTAATTCGTCAGCAATTTTGGATGCTTCTGCTGCTGTAGGAATTTGCTCTAAGCCCGTGTAAGTACCAGCAATTGGCTGATTCCGGCGTTGGAAATACTGGATAGCTTTACGCCCTACTAGGACATATCTATAATCCAAGCCTTCGGCTTTGAGTTCTTTAGCACGGTTTTCAGCACGACGGATAACGTTGGAGTTATAACCGCCACAAAGACCGCGATCGCCTGTAACTACAAGTAAACCAACAGTACGAACTTCTCTTTGTCTCAGCAGAGGTAGAGTTACATCTTCAAACCTCAGACGATTTTGTAAACCGTAGAGAACTTGAGCGAGTCTATCTGCAAACGGACGAGTAGCAATTACTTGTTGTTGTGCGCGGCGCACTTTGGCTGCTGCCACAAGACGCATCGCTTCAGTAATTTTTTGGGTATTTTTGACCGACTGAATGCGATCGCGAATACTTTTGAGATTAGCCATAGTTTTTCCCCAGAATTCAAGATTCAGAATTCAGAATTCAGAATTCAGAAGCCAGGAGATAGCTTAATTCTGGCTCCTGGCTTCTAACTTCTGACTCCTTAACTAGGCAGATACTAAGAATGTCTTCTTGTATTCTGCGATCGCTTCCTTGAGAAGACTTTCTGCTTCATCAGTTAGCTGCTTGCTGCTACGAATAATGTCAACGTACTGCTGCTTGCTGGTCTTCAAGTAATCCCGCAAACCTTGAGCAAAAGGAGCTACTTTTTCTACAGGAACGTCATCTAAATAACCATTCAAACCTGCATACACAACAGCCACCTGTTCAGCAACAGATAGTGGGGAGAACTGAGACTGCTTCAAGATTTCCCGTAAACGTTGACCGCGTGATAATTGATTTTGGGTAGCTTGATCCAAATCAGAAGCAAACTGAGCAAAAGCTTGCAAATCATCGTACTGAGCCAATTCCAACTTCAACTTACCAGCAACTTTCTTCATTGCCTTGGTTTGAGCCGCAGAACCCACACGGGACACCGAGATACCCGCGTTAATAGCTGGACGTAAACCAGAGTTGAACAAGTCCGAAGATAAGAAGATCTGACCGTCTGTAATCGAAATTACGTTGGTAGGAATGTACGCAGAAACGTCACCTGCTTGAGTTTCGATAATAGGCAGAGCAGTCATACTGCCTTCACCCAAATCGTTACTTAACTTAGCTGCGCGTTCCAGCAGACGAGAGTGAATGTAGAAAACATCTCCAGGGTACGCTTCCCGTCCTGGTGGACGACGTAGCAGCAAGGACATTTGGCGATAAGCTTGGGCTTGCTTGGAGAGGTCATCATAAATTACCAGGGTGTGCTTGCCTTGATACATAAAGTATTCGGCTAAACTTGCACCCGTGTAAGGAGCTAGGTATTGTAATGTCGCTGGGTCGTTAGCGTTAGCTGCAACTACGATGGTATAGTCCATTGCGCCCCGCTCTTGCAGAACACCGACTACCTGAGCTACGGTAGAAGCTTTTTGACCGATCGCAACGTAAACACAGATAACGTTTTCTTCTTTTTGGTTGATGATTGTATCAACCGCTACAGAAGTTTTTCCCGTTTGTCTGTCACCAATAATCAACTCGCGTTGACCACGACCAACAGGAATCATCGCGTCAATAGCAGTGATTCCTGTTTGCATTGGCTCATATACAGAGCGACGTTGAATAATACCAGGAGCAGGAGATTCAATCAGACGTGCTTCAGTTGAATGAATGTCTCCTTTACCATCAATTGGACGGGCAAGTGAATCCACTACCCGACCAATCATTGCGTCCCCTACAGGAACCTGAGCAATTTTGCCAGTCGCTTTAACAGAACTACCTTCTTGAATATTGCGACCATCGCTCATCAATACCGCGCCCACATTGTCTTCTTCCAAGTTCAGCGCGATGCCAACACTACCGTCTTCAAACTCTACAAGTTCGCCAGACATGACCTTATCTAAGCCATAAATCCGAGCGATACCGTCACCTACTTGTAGGACAGTACCAACATTAGCGACCTTTACATCTTGGTCATATTGTTCAATTTGCTGCCGAATAATGTTGCTAATTTCGTCAGGTCTGATACTAATCATGGGAGGTTGTTAGTTGTTAATGTTAATTTTTGCCTTTAGCAGTTAGCTGTTAGCTTTTAGCTTGCTCGCTTTTTAAATCACTCTTAATCTTTTGTGTTAAGTAGTATTTTATTTGATCGCTAATCGCTAATTGCTAATCGCTAATTGCTATGTAGCACTGCTAAGTTGAAGACCAATGCGACGAAGTTGTCCACGCAAACTCGCGTCAATCACCTGTGACCCTACTTTTATGATGACACCACCAATCAAATCAGGATCTAGTTTGTTATCTAGTTCAACTTCTCTAGCACTGGTCATTGCCAGTACTTTTTCACGAACTGTTTGTTGCTGGGATTCGCTCAAAGGTACCGCAGAAGTTACTTCAGCAAGTACAGTTTGATTTAGCTTCCGTAGTTGTTCTTGAAATTTCTTGCAAATACCTTCCAAGAACAGAATGCGACGACGATCAACTAGGATTAATAAAAAGTTCATCATGTATGGGTGAACTTGATCGCCTACCAGTTGTCGTATAACAGCTTTTTTCTTTTCAGCATCAAATATGGGATTACCCAAAAATTGCTGTAACTCTTCAGAACCTTCTAGCAAACTTAACAAGGCGGCAACATTGTCACCAAACTGCTCAACGAGGTTCTGCGACTGAGCCAAGGACATTAGCGCCTCAGCATACGGTTCTAAGACTTCGGAGGTTAATAAACTACCTTTCATGATCCACCTCCTAGCATGGCAATGCTACGGTCAATTAATTGGTTTTGAGCAGAGTCATTTAAGTAGGAACCAATTTGCGACTCTACTTTCTGCATAGCCATTGCTGCGACTTGTTGGCGCAATTGAGCGATCGCACGATCTCTTTCAGAGTCCACATCCTGGGCGGCTGTTTCTTGTAGGCGTTCAATATCCACTACTACTTTCGCCAAAATCGCCTCTCTAGCTTTCTCGGCATTTTCTTCAGCAGCCTTGCGGATTCGTTCTGCCTCAGCTTGACCTTGAGCTAGCTGTTGTTTTGCCTCAGAAAGTGCTTTCTCAGCTTCTCTTTGACGCTGTTCTGCTTCTTTAATAGCGGCTTCAATATTGGCGCGACGTTCACTTAGGATGTTACCTACAACCTTCCGCCCAAAGTAAAACAGTACCCCAATTAAAATTGCCAGGTTAATTAGGTTCGCTTCTAAAATATCGAAGTTTAGACCGAAACCACCATGACCCTCTGCCTCAGCTAATTCAGAACTAGCTGAGTGGGCCAACTCTGCTAGTAACAAAAACGTCCCCATGATACCCATCCTCGTGTATGAAGTTGTAAAGGATTAAGGAAGAAAAAGTTTTTAAGCTTGAAATAAAAGCTGTTATTTGCCAAAATATCATTGACTAATTGCTTACTTCATGCGTTACCCTAATATCTATCCTTGATCCTTCAAACTCTCTATTTATTAACCAATTGAGGCCCTAAAATTTTCTCCAAAATCTGGCGACTGAGGGCATCCACTTGTTGCTCTAAAGATTGCAAAGCTTCTTGCTTTTGCTGTTCAATCTCTTTAGCCGCTTGTTCGCGTTTACCAACAGCTTCTTGCTGTGCCTCACCAATTTTTTGTGCAGCTATCTTCTGCGCTTCGCTTTGAGCCGTTGTAATCAGTGCTTGAGATTGCCTGCGGGTATCTCCTAACTGTTGCTCGTACTCTCTTGCTAATTTCTCAGCTTTAGCTAAACGTTCTTTAGCGCCCAGTTCATTGTTACGGATGTACTCGTCCCGTTCATCAAGCGCCTTTGTTAGTGGCTTATAAAAAACCACATTTAACATTGCTGCTAATAATAGGAACTGCACTGCCATTAAGGGTAAAGTTGCATCAAAATCAAACATTGCTCCCCTCTTTGGATTTCATAGCAGTTTTAATGGCAAGCAAAATTATTCCACCTGTCATATTTTCTAGACCCGATACATTAGCGGGTCAACTTACTTCAAAATGACTAAAAACACCAAAAAAATGTGTTAAATAGAGACGTATTCAATTCCGTCTCTACTTAAACTCACAACTTATGCGAATGGGTTAGCAAACAATAGAACTAGAGCAATTACGAGACCGTAAATTGTTAGGGATTCCATGAATGCCAAGGTTAAAAGCAGAGTACCGCGAATTTTGCCTTCTGCTTCAGGCTGACGAGCGATACCTTCAACTGCTTGACCAGCAGCGTTACCTTGACCAATACCAGGGCCAATTGCAGCTAAACCAATAGCTAGAGCAGCAGCCAGAACCGAAGCAGCTTGAACCAATGGATCCATGATTTTTTCCTTCCCTTGATTAGAAATTACAAAACAAACATTTGAGTTTTTGGAGTTTGGATGGAAAGATTATTTCCATGCCATTAAGCCAAACTTAATCAATTCAGAGCATAACTTAGCTGGAATACAAAAGGTAAAATTATTTTGTTACACTTGAATATTCCTAACAACAATTAATGCTCCTCATGCCCTTCGTCACCATGCCCTTCGATAGCTTCGTGAATATATGCAGCAGCTAAGGTGGCAAAAACTAGGGCTTGAATGGCACTTGTAAATAATCCTAAAGCCATTACTGGCAGAGGCACAAACAAAGGAACCAGTAGCACTAACACTGCGACCACCAGTTCATCCGCCAAAATGTTTCCAAATAAACGGAAGCTTAGGGAAAGGGGCTTAGTGAAATCTTCTAAAATGGCAATGGGTAATAGGATCGGCGTTGGCTCGATGTACTTTTTAAAGTATCCTAAACCCCTCTTGCTAAATCCTGCGTAGAAGTACGCTAAGGAAGTTAACAAGGCTAGTGCCACTGTTGTATTAATGTCGTTTGTGGGAGCAGCTAGTTCACCTTCTGGAAGATGGATTAACTTCCAAGGAACTAAAGCACCTGACCAATTTGACAAGAATATAAACAAAAACAATGTGCCAATAAAAGGCACCCAAGGACGGTATTCCTTCTCACCAAGCTGGTTTCTTGTCAAGTCTCTAATAAACTCCAAAGCATATTCCATCAGGTTTTGTATTCCTTGAGGAATTCTTTGGATGTTACGAGTTGCAGCTAGTGAGGCAACTAACAGAAGACCAATCACAAACCAGGATGTCAGAAAAACCTGCCCGTGAATTTTGAGATTGCCTATCTGCCAGTAGAGGTGATGACCGACTTCCAGTTTGGCAAGACTTAGTGAACTAAACACGTCCAGAAAACCGATCATGTTTCCTGTTTCCCTTCAAATAAATTTATCAACGGATTAAGGAGAATTTACTTCTCCGAATGCCCTACCTAGCGATTGTCAGGTCGGAAGATAATCCGAAGCATATAGACGATGATTGCGGCTTTATAAGTCAGAAACCCCAAAAATATGGGTAGAACCTGTAGCTGATTCCATTGAGTTGCTACTATAATCAACCCAACAAATATCGCAAACCGATTCTTGTTCAGACGACTTTTTTCTGCCCCAAGCTGTTCAACGTCTTTAGCCAGCATTCTCAAGTAAACCACACAAGCGCACGCCCCAATCAAATAATTTAGGGCAATGTTGAGGGAATAAAAAATCCAGACGGAGAAAAAGATTATTCCAGTCAAAACAAATGTACTCAACAACAACTCTTGTTGTAGTTGGTAGTACTCTTGCATGGAATCAGAGCGTTTTGACGCTGATTCAGGTGGAATAACTTCCCCCTCTACAGGTGTGGTTTCAGGTGATTGGTCTGACAAATTCACAAAACTTATAGTGGAGTTGACCAGTACAAGCCAAAAGTAATCATATCATTTTGTGTTAACAATACTTAAAAAATTCTTACAAATAAGTAGTCAAGAGTCAGCCGCCAGAATTTAAGAAAATTTTGTGCGACTGCCTCTTGACCTTGACTAACCTCAAGCCAGACTCAGCAAAATTAGCTGTTGATTCAGAAGCGATCGCACTCCTGGTACATCCAGATCAATCCCTGCCAAAATTTCTCCTACTGTTTTTCGCTCGTTAGAGTTAATTTCACAAGCTTGGATAAATTGAAATTCGGCATCAGACAAGTTAATAATCTGATAGTCGTAGTTGAATAAACACTTGCTTGGCCATCCATCCATACAAGGGTTGCGTTCTGGAATTGCCGATAAAAGTGCGGTATCCTCTGACCAATCAGCTTTTGGTAATGGCGATCGCCCTAAGAAAAACTCGTAATGAGTGACTGATTCTGGATCTAATAGCTCAATCAAGCGGTATATTTGGCGATCGCTCAATCCCCGCGCTCTTTCCATCAAATCTGGCACTTTCCCTAAAAGTCGCTCTAGCTGCCAAGTTTTAGGATTAGAGAAACCTATAAAATCTAACCCAGAAGCATCAATTAGTTGAAATAGCGTTTCAATGTTGTAGTCAATTTCTTGAGGATGAACGTACATATCTGCAAAGCATTCATCCCGTTTATTTTCTAAAGACCAACGTTCTTGTTCTCGCTTGACAAGTCGATTATTTTCTGGTAAAGCTTGAAATATTTTCCGCCCCACTTGTACGCCGTCGCGGTAATCGCCTCGTTGATTGCCTTGCAAAAGTGCGATCGCCTGTTGCATCAAATGAATTTCCCATCTGCCTAATTCTCCATACACAAAAATGTGCATTAACCCGCCTGGAGCCAACTTAGCAGCGAGAGACTGAATCCCGCGAATTGGATCGGGTAGATGGTGCAGTACACCCACACAATTAATTAAGTCAAACTCCCCTGCCAACTTATCAGCATCGTATAGGCTCAGGTGATGGAACTCTACAGAATTAGCTCCTGACCTCTGACAACGCTCTTTGGCGACATCCAAAGCACCAGAACTTAAGTCAATTCCAACAACTTCAGCCTGGGGATTAAGATGAACCAAATATTCTGTTCCTACACCCGTGCCACAGCCAGCATCTAAAATGCGGATATTTTGCTTTTGAGGTTTTTGATTTGTGCAAAAGCTGTAGGCAGCTTGCCAATTCCAGCGCCAGTTATATCCAGGGGGTGGACTATCTAGTAATGGCTCTGGCGGAAATGGATAAGTATTGTAAAGTTTCGCAACAGCATCGCTAACCGTCTGGAAATCGGACATATTGGGCAAAATTCGCAGCAACCTGAGTTTACCGAATTTAGCACACGGATTAACATTTTCTGTCACACCATTAGCAATGATGGCTGTGGCTAGTGCTTATATAACTGAAAGCCTTGAAATTAAAGAACTGTAATATCTTTGAGCAAGTCAACTTTAGCTCATTAGTCTCAGGCATAATTAAAGAGAGAGTGCAAAAAAAGCCTCGAATCAAGGGCTGGAAATTTGAAACGTAAAAAAACTTATCTTTTTTCTCAGATAGCCTGCATTGATCCAATATGATGATCTCACCGTTAATCAAAGTAACGGGTTCTACACACTTCTTAAAGAAACAGCGTATAGAACTCGAAACGTTTTAATCTAGAGGCTGACTGGGTTGAATATAGGCGGTTGTTTGATTAAGGTGACAAAGAAACATCAAGTCCTTAAACCAGGACAGCGATCGGCTTGTACGCCAAAATTATTCAACCTCAGTAACGGTGTAACCGTATTCTCACCCTGGTCAGGCTTAACAGCAACTTTAATGGGAGCTTAAAAATAAGATGAGTGTTAAGGCAAGTGGTGGAAGCTCAGTTGCGCGTCCGCAGCTATATCAAACTTTACCTGTAGCCACAATAACTCAGGCAGAGCAGCAAGACCGCTTCTTAGGGCGTGGAGAGTTGAATGAGCTTGCCAGTTATTTTAGTTCTGGTAATCAACGCATACAAATTGCAGACACTCTCAGCAAAAACGCCGATTTAATTGTGTCTCGCGCTGCTAACCGCATTTTCGTGGGTGGTTCTCCGATGGCTTTCTTAGAAAAGCCCGCAGAAATTCCTGAAATGGCGATGGTAGGTGCAGGAGGAAATGATGTCAAAGAATCTTTTAAACTAGGGACTGCGACATTTGTAGAAAGTGGCGGTGGCTTCTTAGAAGGATTGAGATCGCTGTTTTCTGCCTCTGGTAGTGGCCCAGTGCCCGCAGGTTTCCGACCAATCAACGTCGCCCGTTACGGCCCCAGCAATATGCAGAAATCTCTGCGTGATTTAAGCTGGTTTTTGCGCTATGTAACTTATGCGATCGTTGCTGGCGATCCAAACATTATTTCTGTAAACACACGCGGTTTACGGGAAATCATCGAAAACGCTTGTTCTGGCGAAGCAACAATTGTGGCGCTGCAAGAAATGCGCCAAGCTGCGTTGGGGTATTTCCGGCAAGATGCCGATGCCACTACGATTGTTAATCAATACTTTGAAGTATTAATTAACGAATTTAAAGCCCCTACCCCCTCAGCCAAGGTGCGTCAGCGTCCTTCTGACGATCAACAAGGGCTGCAATTACCCCAAATTTACTTCAATTCAGCAGAGCGCCGTCCTAAATACGCTATGAAGCCAGGACTGTCCTCTTCTGAAAAGAATGAAATCGTCAAAGCTGCTTATCGGCAAGTATTTGAACGCGACATCACCCGTGCTTACAGCCTAAGCATTTCTGACCTAGAATCTAAGGTCAAAAACGGTGACATCTCCATGAAGGAGTTTGTCCGCCGATTGGGTAAATCCAATCTATATCAGAAAAACTTCTACGAACCTTACATCAATAGCCGTGCTTTAGAACTAGCATTCCGTCACTTCTTGGGTCGTGGCCCATCAAGTCGTGAAGAAGTTCAGAAGTACTTCTCAATTGTCTCTATCGGTGGTTTAGCTGCCCTAGTAGATGCCTTAGTCGATTCCCCGGAATATTCCGACTACTTCGGCGAAGAAACTGTCCCCTACCTGCGTGGTTTGGGTCAAGAAGCTCAAGAATGTCGCAACTGGGGGCCACAACAAGATTTATTAAACTACAGCGCACCTTTCCGCAAGGTTCCACAGTTTCTTACCACGTTTGCTGCCTACGAGCAACCCCTGCCTGACCAACATCCTTATGGTTCTGGCAACGACCCACTGGAAATTCAGTTTGGGGCAATCTTCCCGAAAGAAACTAAGAATCCTAGCACTAGCCCCGCTCCTTTTGGAAAAGATACACGCCGTATCCTGATCCATCAAGGCCCAGGAATTAATAATCAATTAAGTAATCCTGGCGCACGGGCAGCAGAGCCTGGTTCTCTTGGTGCAAAAGTCTTTAAGCTGGATCAACTACCTGGGCCAAGCGGAAATGGCGGTACGTCTGGCAAGAAGTATGTCAAAAACTCCAGTGTTAAGTACTCGGAAAGCTCTACTCAAGCGGTAATTAAAGCAGCTTACCTGCAAGTTTTTGGACGTGACGTTTATGAAGGTCAACGTCAAAAGGTAGCAGAAATCAAGCTGGAAAACGGCGAAATTACAGTGCGCGATTTTATTCGCCTACTGGCTAAATCTGACTTGTTCCGCAGCTTGTACTGGACACCTCTGTACGTTACTAAGGCTGTTGAGTACATCCACCGCCGCTTATTAGGTCGTCCTACCTACGGTCGTCAAGAAATCAACAAGTACTTTGATACTTGTGCTAAGAAAGGTTTCTACGCTTTAGTTGATGCGATTATTGATAGTCCAGAGTACAGCGAAGCTTTTGATGAAGATACCGTTCCTTATGAACGCTATTTGACACCTGGTGGTGTAGCACTGCGATCGCTCCGTGTTGGTAGCATTGGTGACACTGGTGCCAAGCCTGCAATCGAAGAAGCACCTCTGTTTGTGGCTTTGGGTGAAGTCACAGAAATGCGGACTGAACCTGATATTGAATTCCGCGTTAAGCAAGGTGTTAATAAGCAGCGTGAACAAACCAAGGTCTTTAAGCTAACAGAAAATGCTGATAAGACATTGGTAGAAACGGTTATTCGTGCTGCATATCGACAAATCTTTGAGCGCGATATCGAACCTTACATCGTCAAAAACGAATTCACAGCCTTAGAAAGTAAACTCAGCAACAACGAAATCAACGTTAAAGAGTTTATCGAAGCTTTAGGCGGTTCCGATCTTTACATTAAAGAGTTTTACACACCTTACCCCAACACTAAGGTAATAGAACTAGGAACCAAGCACTTCTTGGGTCGCGCCCCCAAAGACCAGCAAGAAATCCGCAAATATAACCAACTTCTTGCCTCTGAGGGTATTCGTGCCTTTGTTGGAGCAATGGTGAACAGCGCGGAATATGCCGAGCTATTTGGAGAAGATACGGTTCCTTATCGTCGCTTCCCCACCCTCCCAGCAGGTAACTTCCCCAATACAGAGAAGCTGTATAACCAATTAACCAAGCAAAACGAAGACTTGGTAGTACCCAGCTTTGAAACAGTTAAGGCTCGGATGGATGCCACGAAAATGCCAGTTATGGCAAAAGCGATGGCAGATCTGGCAGCTAGTGAACGTCAGATTGACAAGACTAAGCCACTGTTCATGGAACTGGGTCGCTCTTTTGCTAATGGTAACGGTCAGTCTGTAGAAGTTGGTGTTGGTACTTCACGTCGCAAACCAGCGCGGATTTATCGTCTCACCCCTGGAACTAACTCCCCTGAAACTGATGGGGTGATCAATGCCATCTACTGTCAAGTGATGGATATCTTTAGTGGTCAGGTTCCTTCAGAGTTCAGACGTTCTGAGTTAGACAGCAAACTCCGTAACGGTGAAATTTCTGTGCGTGAGTTCGTCCGCACCCTTGCTAGTTCTGATATTTACCGTCGTCGCTTCTATACTCCCTACCCCAATACGAAAGTAATTGAGTTCTTGTTCCGTCACATTTTGGGACGCGCGCCAGCAACTCAAGGGGAAATCCGGCAGTACAACAAATTACTGGCAGATCAGGGTTTAAAGGCTGCTGTTGAAGCAATGGTAGATAGCCCAGAGTATGCTCGTTATTTCGGTGAGGATGTGGTTCCTTACAACCGCTTCCCAGCTTTACCCGCAGGCAATTACCTTGGCAGCGTAAAAGCAGCAAAAGATTTGGTGAAACAATCTTGGTCTGACTTGTCGCCTTCCTACAGGGGTGGTCGCTAAAAAAAATTAGAGATTAGCGGTTGGGGGTTTTGGAGTCGTATACTGACACGCTTCGATATATCCCTCAATTAGCGATCGCCAATTTCTAATTCCAAAGAAAAATAAATTTCTCTGATTTGTGAGGGGACAATATACTCTCTTGACAGATCAGAGGAATTTTTTCATGGTTTTTTTGGGGACGATTTGACTGGCTTTCAGGGCAAACATGAAAAATAATGTTACAAACTATTACGAACAGCACAAAAATGTGAACTAGATGCCGGAGAATATTTTCGGAAGGTAACTGTGTCTGTTAAAAAAAATGTATATCTGAGGGCTTGAAATTCTCTAAGAAAAAGTAAGAAATCTTATTGATAAAGCACTCAAAAGCAAGATAGACTCAGTTTCCAATGGCACTCGCCAGTTTTAACACATCTGGTAACAATTTTTTTGGAGGAATCCCTCGATGAGTATCGTCACGAAATCCATCGTGAATGCAGACGCTGAAGCTCGTTACCTCAGCCCAGGCGAATTAGAGCGTATTAAGAATTTTGTAACATCTGGCGATCGCCGTCTTCGCATTGCTCAAACTTTGACCGATTCTCGCGAACGCATCGTTAAGCAAGCTGGCGACCAACTGTTCCAAAAGCGTCCTGACGTTGTTTCTCCTGGTGGAAACGCTTACGGCGAAGAAATGACCGCTACCTGCCTGCGTGACTTAGATTACTACCTACGTCTGATCACCTACGGAGTTGTAGCTGGCGATGTCACCCCAATTGAAGAGATTGGTGTTGTTGGCG
Organism: Crinalium epipsammum PCC 9333; assembly: GCF_000317495.1. Lineage (GTDB taxonomy): Bacteria > Cyanobacteriota > Cyanobacteriia > Cyanobacteriales > PCC-9333 > Crinalium > Crinalium epipsammum. The sequence continues at coordinate 2,199,071 of NC_019753.1, read as the reverse complement.
TTCGTGAGATGTACAAGTCCTTGGGTACACCAGTTGATGGAGTTATCGAAGGTGTTCGTGGTTTGAAGAGTGCTGCAAGCTCTCTACTTTCCGGTGAAGATGCTGCTGAAGCAGGTTCTTACTTCGATTACTTAATCGGTGCTATGCAGTAGGGTGTTGCCAAGTCTCTACTGAACTGAGAATTTTAAGCAACAAGACATTTGTGAGCTAAGGAAAGGAAACAATGCAAGACGCAATTACTTCAGTTATCAATTCTTCCGATGTCCAAGGTAAATACTTGGATACTGCTTCAATCAGCAAATTAAAAGCTTATTTCCAAACTGGTGAACTGCGTGTTCGTGCTGCAAGCACAATCAGCGCTAACGCCGCTACCATCGTCAAGGAAGCAGTTGCTAAAGCTCTGTTGTACTCTGACATCACCCGTCCCGGTGGAAATATGTACACCACCCGTCGCTATGCTGCTTGCATCCGCGACCTCGACTACTACCTCCGCTATGCTACCTATGCAATGTTAGCTGGCGACCCATCCATCCTTGATGAGCGCGTATTAAACGGTTTGAAAGAAACCTACAACTCATTAGGTGTACCTATTGGTGCTACCGTTCAAGCTATCCAAGCTATCAAAGAAGTTACTGCTAGCTTAGTTGGTGCTGATGCTGGTAAAGAAATGGGCGTTTACCTCGACTACATCTCAAGCGGCTTAAGCTAAGTACTTTCAGGTTGCTGAAAACTTAAGTTCTGATATGGTGTAGGTTGTCTAATTCAAGTCTGGAAAGTTGAGAGTGATTGTTAGCTCCTCAAAAGCTTATTTAATTAACCCTTGAAAAGGTAGATAAGTTTTAGGGATCTAGTATTTACTCTCAGCTACCAGACTTTGATATATCTAGACACACCTAATAATAAAGTTTCGGTACTGTAGCTTTCGCCAAAATATACGTTACAAAATCACAACAGAGTTGTTTGTAGCAGTCCAGCATTTGAAAGCTGCATTGGTTGCTATATTTTTTAGTAGTTAAATATTTAAGTAACGTATATTCTGCGAGTGTATTGATATGCACCAGTTCCGAATCTAAATAACAACCAAAAAATGAGAAGATTGAATTAGTTTATCCAAACAAAATCAGGAGAAACAAAATCATGCGGATGTTTAAAGTTACTGCCTGCGTTCCTAGCCAAACTCGGATTCGCACACAGAGGGAGTTACAAAACACCTATTTTACAAAGCTAGTTCCTTATGAAAACTGGTTCCGTGAACAACAACGGATTATGAAAATGGGTGGAAAAATTGTCAAAGTTGAACTAGCTACTGGCAAACAAGGAACAAATACAGGTTTGCTGTAAGTTTAAATTTTCGCGCATTAGCTTGTAAAGAAGGAGGTCACGTAGACCTCTTTTTTGTTTTAGTATTTATTATATATACTTGGCTATACCACAACTTACGCCAAAAATTAATCAGAATAATTATTAAAAGCTAATTAATTGTTGATGTTTTTCTACCCCTAGTGTTTGACCCCTGCCCCCTACACTGTTAATTCCAGCGTTAAAATGCGTAAGTTGTATTTACGCTAACCTTTGTAGCCCATAGCATTTGAAGATGTCATGAATTTAAGCTTACTGGTTCCTTTTTTTGACTCCTCAGTGCGGGAATGGTCTTTATCAGCGCGGCTGTTGCGTTGGTTAACGTTCTTGTGGCTGTTTGTTGGGTTAGTAGTTTTGTTCTCAGCATCTTATCCTAATGGCGATGCTAACTATGGTGATGGGCTTTATTATTTTAAGCGGCAAATAATCTGGGTTCTAATTGCTTTAGTAATATTTAACCTGGTAGTGCGTTTCCCCTTACGTCATGTGCTGGGAATGGCTCCTTGGTTTTTGATGGTAATCTTGAGCTTAATTTTCCTTACTTTGGTTCCGGGGCTGGGGGATACTACAAATGGTGCTACTCGCTGGTTATCATTGGGACCAATAGCAATTCAACCATCTGAATTAATTAAGCCATTCCTAGTACTACAAAGCGCGAGAATTTTTGGGCAATGGGAGCGTTTAACTTGGAAAGTGCGGTTCACTTGGTTAGGAATTTTTGGCGGTGTGCTTTTAGGAATTTTGCTACAGCCGAACCTCAGTACGACTGCCTTATGTGGTATGACCTTGTGGCTAATAGCTTTAGCATCTGGATTGCCATTCTCTTATCTAGGGGGAACTGCCTTGGGTGGAGTGATGTTGGCAGTTATCAGTATCAGTTTGAAGGAATATCAGCAACGACGGGTAATGTCTTTTTTGAATCCTTGGGCTGATCCAATGAAGAATGGTTATCAGCTAGTTCAAAGTTTATTAGCGGTCGGTTCTGGAGGAACTTGGGGGTCAGGTTTTGGTCTGTCGCAACAGAAGTTGTTTTATTTACCAATTGAGTACACAGATTTTATCTTTGCTGTGTATGCTGAAGAATTTGGCTTTGCTGGTAGCGTTATGTTGCTTTTATTATTAATAACTTATGCAACAGTAGGGTTAATTGTTGCTATTAAGACTAGGCATAAAATTCACAGGCTGGTGGCTATAGGAGCAACGATTTTGTTAGTTGGGCAGTCTTTGCTGAATATTGGAGTTGCTACTGGTGCTTTACCTACCACTGGTTTGCCGTTGCCAATGTTTAGCTATGGCGGAAATTCTATGATTGCTAGTTTGATGGCGGCTGGATTACTGATTCGAGTCGCGCGAGAAAGTAGTGAAGCCGATGTTGTATCTTTGCACGATCGCCGTCAATTTGGATCTCGAAGGCAGCGTCCATCTGGGCAGAGACCCTGATTACTCCCTTCCCGCCCAAAGAATACCTATTGGAAAAACCGCCAAGACGCAAAGTACGCCAAGGAAGAAGCAGAATATGATCGGTTTTAGTAGGAAGGGAGTAAGCTACAATGCAAGCTGGATGAGGATTTCAACAAGCCAGTTGCTTTATGATGGAAACGTTGCAAACTCAACTATATGAAATAGGGCAATTTGCTAATACTCTAGTATCAAACCAGCTTACACACCTGAGTTTACTTAGTATCGGTATTATCTTTACTGCTGGACTACTAACAAGCCTAACGCCGTGTATGCTTTCGATGTTACCGATTACTATTGGCTACATTGGAGGATATGAAAGTAAAAGCAGACTACAAGCAGCTATTCAGTCAACTTGGTTTGCTTTGGGATTAGCAACTACGTTGGCAGGATTAGGTATTTTTGCTGCTTTGGTGGGACAAGTTTATGGTCAGCTAGCAATTGGTTTGCCGATTGTTGTTAGCATTGTAGCTATTATTATGGGGCTGAACTTACTGGAAGCTTTGCCTTTACAATTGCCTTCCTTTGGAGGTTTAGAGTGGATTTCTAAAGATTTACCAGAGGGAGTACGTTCTTATTTAATTGGTTTAACTTTTGGTTTGGTGGCTTCCCCGTGTAGTACTCCGGTTTTGGCAAGTTTACTAGCGTGGGTAGCTACAACACAGGACTTAATTTTGGGTGGAGTTCTGCTATTGTCTTACACTGCTGGCTATGTAGCACCGTTGATTTTAGCGGGTACTTTTACGGCTTCCATTAAAAAATTGCTGGAGTTACGTCGGTGGTCGAGTTGGATTACGCCTGTTAGTGGCGTACTGTTGGTAGGATTTGGGGTTTTTTCGTTGCTGTATCGAATTCCTGCGGGAATTTTTTAATTATCAAATGACTGCAAAAGATTCTCTTGATTTATCAAACTTAGGGTCAGCACCCAAAAAGTTTTTCCTGCGGGAATTGTTACAAAGGCTGGCTGATTTGCGGTTGGCAATTGTGCTGTTGCTGGCGATCGCACTTTTCAGTATTTCTGGTACTGTAATTGAGCAAGGACAATCTCCAGCTTTTTACCAAGCTAATTATCCAGAACATCCTGCTTTATTCGGTTTTCTGACTTGGAAAGTGATCCAAGTAGTAGGTTTAGATCATGTCTATCGTACTTGGTGGTTTTTAGCTTTACTAATTGTATTTGGCAGTAGCTTAACAGCTTGTACGTTTACTCGCCAATTTCCTGCATTAAGTGCGGCGCGTCGGTGGAAATTTTATGACCAACCTCGCCAATTTCAAAAATTAGCTTTAAGTGCAGAATTAAACGCTGGTTCTTTTAATTCTCTAACTCAACTACTAAAGCAAAAACGCTATCAAGTTTTTCAAGAAGGCGATAAATTATATGCTCGTAAAGGGCTAGTTGGACGTATAGGACCAATTGTTGTTCATGCCAGTATGTTGATTATTCTGGCTGGATCAATTTGGGGCGCGATGACTGGCTTTTTAGCTCAAGAAATGGTTCCTAGTGGCGCTACGTTTCAGGTTAAAAACATTTTAGATGCGGGTGTTTGGGCAGCACCACAAATTCCTAAAGATTGGTCTGTTCATGTAAATCGCTTTTGGATTGATTACACGCCTAATGGTGCTATCGATCAGTTTTACTCGGATTTGTCGGTTCTGGATAATCAGGGGAAGGAAGTTGATCGTGAAAAAATTTATGTGAATAAACCCTTGCGTTATCGAGGGGTAACTTTATATCAAACTGATTGGGCGATCGCAGGTGTTCGAGTAAGGTTAAATAATAGCCCCATATTCCAACTACCAATGGCACAATTGGATACTGGGGGAAAAGGTCGGATTTGGGGTACTTGGATTCCTACTAAACCTGATTTAAGTGAGGGAGTTTCCCTATTAGCAAAAGATTTGCAGGGAACGGCGCTAGTTTATGATAATAGCGGCAAACTTATTACTAGCGTTCGTGCTGGAACGGCGACAGAGATTAATGGAATAAAATTAAGTCTGCTCGATCTTATTGGTAGCACTGGTTTACAAATTAAAGCTGATCCAGGTATTCCAATTGTTTATACTGGCTTTGGTTTACTGATGCTGAGTGTGATGATGAGTTATGTTTCTCACTCACAAGTTTGGGCGCTACAAAAAGATGGACAGCTTTATGTCGGAGGTAGAACTAACCGCGCTCAAGTTACTTTTGAAAGAGAGTTAATTGAGGTTTTGGAACAACTTAAAATGCCCCAGGAAGAGGAGAGTGCGTTGGCGAAGTCTGCCGAAGGCATCGCGCCTGAATCTCTTGCTAGTTTGAATTGAGTAAGTAGGTTAATCGGAAAATCCCACCCCCCAGCCCCCTCCCCTTATTAAGGGGAGGGGGAGAAAGATCTTAAGCCCCTCTCTTTGTAGGAGAGGGGTTGGGGAGAGGTTAACATTTTAAGTTGAATTTAATCCACCTAATCAGATTAAATTAATTAGACTTTTGATGATGAACTTCAACAACGGTGTGAACATTTCCACGAGGAGAAAAATCTCCTTTAATTGTGACTTCTAAGGGGTCACAAGCAGCTACAAAATCATCAAGAATTTGATTCACCGATTCTTCGTGAGAAATATAGCGATCGCGATAGCTATTGATATATAACTTAATTGCTTTTAACTCTACAACCCGTTCATTGGGAACATAGTTAATGTAAATACTGGCAAAGTCTGGATAGCCAGAAAAGGGACACTTGCAGGTAAATTCTGGCAATGTAATTGAAATATTATAACGCCGCCCTATTCGTGGATTTGGGAACGTAATTAACTGCCCCTCGGCAATATTACGTTCGCCGTACTTCATTTCTAAATTTTCTGCTGGTGATGATTGTTCCTGGGTAGGAGATTGAGTCATAATTAGTTGTTTATTTGCAGCACAATTTTGGCAAGAATAATAATTTAAAATGTTGAAACGTTCAACATTCAACTTCTAGCCAATTAAAAGAAATCTTTGGAATTTGAAGAATTAATTTTGCTTTCTTCCCAGTCTGGGCAATTACTTTCATCCCAACCATAGGGGTGCATTCCGCAGACTAATAAGTTTCCATTATAAACTAAACCGTGATAGTTTTGGCAACCAATACAAGCAGGGTTTTTATCTAAGGTTGGTTCTACTATATAAGTGTAATCAAAAGGTTGGTCAACTTCGTTGACGACATCTTCTAATTCTAGATAAAACTCAGCAATTGGTTCAAATATTTCATGCAAAAATTGCTCAATATCAGAGGACATTGTTGTTTGCACTTCTTCTGCAACAGTCTCGACAGACTCAGCAACCTCATGGAAGAATTCATCAACCATTAAAGCTACTGTATCTAGCATCTCAAAAAAATCTTTTGACCACTGTTCCATTGTCGGTTCTCAGGTTAAGAAACATCCATTGAACACTGCGCTTAAAACTGCTCAAGGGAATATGTTGTGATCCTAGCTTTGATCTAGTGCGATCGCCTATCGTTTTGTTAAGTGCGATCGCGCTTTTATTTTATCTGTGTTTTAACTACGTTTGAGACGGCGGAGTTCTTCCTGTAAAGCCTCCACCTGTTGACGCATAGCTTCTGCCTGACTAACATCCTTAGATGCTGGTTCGTCATCATCAATAATTTCAATCCGACGTGGTTCCGTCTTAGCATTGCTGGATGACTTTACTGTAGGCTGCTGTGCTTGTTGCATCATATCATCGACAAAATGACGGCTTTCTTCTGCTGTCATCTCGCCTTTAGCAACCATTTCATCCGCCAGCTTTTGCGCTTGGGCGCGTAACTCGGTTATTTTTTCCCCAGCTTTTTCCCCCGCCGTAGCAGCTAACCCAACGCCTAAATAAAATGCTTTTTGGACAATATCACTTAAACCAGCCATAGCAACTATTGTAATTTTTTACTTTTATGCTTATTCCAGCATAAATGTGAAATCAGAAATCTGCCCACCTACTTAATACAGATCATTCTTTGTGCAAGATTAATCTCTTTGAGGATATTCATCCCATAAGGCTGTAGTTTGTCGCAAACTCAGGTAGTCGCCATTACCTAAAATTAAATGATCTAATAGCGGAATACCTAAAAATTGCGCTCCTGTTAATAACTGGCGAGTTAAATTTATATCTTCATTACTAGGTTCAAGACTACCAGAAGGATGATTGTGAGCAACTATAACTTTTGTGGCTCCTTGGCGTAAGACTTCCCTAAAAATTTCACGGGGAGGCGCTAAGGTTTCCGTTGCTGTCCCAATGGTAATAACTTGAGTACCAATTAGCTTATTTTTAACGTCTAAAAGTAACACTGCAAATCGCTCTTGTGCTTGCCACATTAAATCGTGACTTAACGCCGCCGCACCAGCGCCAGGACTGTCTATAATTGTGCGTTCTGAGGGACGAGATTGAAATGCGCGTTTACCTAGTTCTACGGCAGCTAAAATAGTTGTGGCTTTGGCAGGTCCTACTCCAGGGATATTCATCAATTCTTGGGCGCTAATATCTCGCAAGTACTCTAGCGGGTCGCGCTGATGTTGGCTGAGTTGCTGTAGAATATGTTGTCCCAACCCTACAGCAGAAAGTTTTCCTGGTCCTTGACCTGTGCCTAATAAAATTGCAATTAGTTCAGCAGTGGCAAGATTTTTTTGTCCTAAAGATAATAATCGTTCGCGGGGTCGCTCAGTGGCTGGTATATCTGCAATTCTGAGACAATATGTCATATTCAGCCTGAATAAAAAGGTTTTATTTAATTAGTTGAGGTTTTACCCAAATAATTAAACTAGAATACCTTCTAGGGGATTAATTTTCTATGGTTATTAGTAACTTTTTTGTTTAAAAATGTTAAGTGCGAGCATTTCCTGATCTAGCAACGTTTGCGAGTATGTTATCTATATCACATACTTACTAGCCTTAAACAAACTATGATCGATCTGGATCTCTCCAAATCCACCTGACTATTAAATGCCCAGATTGTGCAGCTAAGGGAAGAAAGAGTATAAAAGTTGATCTGATACTTAAAAGGAACGCCGAGCAATGGCAAGTAGCATTTTAGAACGTAATAATGTCCAAGTATTGGGTGAAGGCAGTCAGACTATCATCTTTGCACACGGTTTTGGCTCAGATCAAACCGCTTGGCGACATCAAGTAGCGGCGTTTGCGCCTAATTTTCGCATTGTCATGTTTGATCATGTAGGTGCAGGGAAATCAGATTTTTCTGCTTATAGTCCACGCCGTTACAGTAGCGCCCATAGCTATGCTGAAGATTTACTAGATATCTGCAATGAGTTGAAGCTGAAAAAAACAATTTTAGTTGGTCATTCTGTTAGTGGAATGGTAAGCTTGTTAGCTGCATTAGTAGAGCCAGAGTGCTTTAGTCAACTAATATTTGTTAGTGCATCTCCTCGTTATCTTAATGATGTGGGATATATTGGTGGGTTTGAGCAAGCTGACTTAGATGTACTTTACGCAGCAATGGGATCTAACTATTATGCTTGGGCAAGTGGATTTGCTCCTTTAGTAGTAGGCGATCCAAATCAACCTGAGTTAGCTACTGAATTTGCTAATACTCTCTCAGCTATTCGTCCCGATATTGCCCAGGCTGTTGCTCGGATAATTTTTCAGTCTGACCACCGCGCTGATTTACCAAAATTAAAAATACCTACTGTAATTTTACAGTCGAATAATGATATTGCCGTACCGCTTGAAGTAGGTCAGTATATGAAAGAGCATATACCTGGTAGTAAGTTAATCTCTCTTAATGCCCAAGGACATTTACCTCATTTAAGTTCGCCTGAAGAAGTTACCAGTGCGATCGCCTCATGTATCGCAGTTTAATCTCAAAATATCTAGATTCAAATTTACCACGACCTCATCCTAACCGACTGCCTACATTTGAACCCGTTTTATTAGGATTAACTCTCTTATTTGTCGGGTTGGGTTGGCTGGATAGATGGGGGTTTTTGCATATTCTCGCATTAGTGCTGTTGACATATTCGATTATGTCGCCTGCACTAACTAAGTTAGTCGCACCTTTATTAGGACTTTTCACCTTATTAATAGGAATAATACATTTTGATGGGTTACTGATTAACCAGTCCCTAGAAATAGGTGCTGTTGCTGTATTAGGTAATTTTATTCGGAAATTTTTGCTTGGTATAGAGTGGCGGTTGGCTTCTCAAACTGTTTTGGCTCAATTGACGCAGGCAGATACAACAGCCGATGGTGTACTTAATCAAGCTGTAACATTATTACGTGAGTATACTTGTGCTGATGCGGCGATCGCACTACGTCAACTTGATGAATATACCGCCGAAGCTTTAGTATGCTTACCTAAAAATGCCTTACCAAATTCTCTCACAAATCCAAAACTTTTCGCCGAAGCGATCGCACAAAATCGCTGTCTTTATTACGAAGATTATCCCAATGCTGCTACAGCTTCCCATATCTTAGTAGCTAAAGGAGCTAAATCAGTGGCTGTGCTTCCCCTGCAAAACTCGGAAAATTCCAATAATTTAGGGGAAGTGCGGGGGGCAATTTTATTAATTTGGCATCAACAAACTCAGATTTCTTCCTACTTACAACAATTTGTTGAATCGCTACTCGGAAAATTACGCACACTTTTACAGTTTAGAGATACCATATTACGCCTCGATCAAGTACAAGCACGTTTTAGCGCAATATTAGAAACAATCCATCAAGGCGTAGTATTTGTTGATGAAAGTGGCGAACAAGGTTGGATCAATCAAGCTGCTTCTCAACAACTAAAATTACCTGCTGGATTAGTTGAACCAGCTTTAATTGCTCAAGCAATGGCAATGCTACGCAATACGGCTGATAATCAACAAGAAATTATCACACAGGGAGCTAAATTATTTACCCAAGCTAATGCCGAAATTCGCAACTGGAACTGGGTTTTCTCTCAACCACAGCCAAAAGTATTAAGTATTTCTAGTACAGCTACCAGAGTACATGATGTGCCTGGTAGATTGTGGTTGTTTGATGATATTACGGAAAGATATTTTGCTCAAAAAGCTTTCTTAGAACGCACTCAAGAATTATTCGATACAAATCAAGAACTATCAAAAGCTAAAGCTGCTGCGGAAGAAGCAACTCGTGTTAAAAGCCAATTTTTGGCTAATATGAGCCACGAAATTCGGACACCGATGAATGCAATTATCGGGATGACGGGTTTATTATTAAATACCGAATTAACACCGCTACAACGTGATTTTGTTGAAACAACTCAGACGAGCAGCGATGCTCTATTAACAATCATCAATGATATTCTCGATTTATCAAAAATAGAGTCAGGAAAACTAGAATTAGAAAATTATTCATTTAATCTCAGAACTTGTATTGAAGAAGCTCTAGATCTATTAACTCCTAAAGCTGCGGGAAAAAACATTGAATTAGTTTGCTTAATCTCTCCTCAAGTTCCCATAATTATTTGGGGAGATAGTACTCGGCTACGCCAAATATTAGTTAACTTGCTTAGTAATGCCATTAAATTTACCGAAAAAGGCGAAATATTATTGAGCGTTAATGCTCAAGAATTTGAGAAAAATAAAAAGTTATCAAAAAAATTAGACAATAACTTAAACAGACAGATTTCAATTCAATTTGCTGTTAAAGACTCAGGTATTGGTATTCCAGCAGATAGAATGGATCGTTTGTTTAAATCTTTCAGCCAAGTTGATTCTTCAACCACTCGTCACTATGGCGGTACTGGCTTAGGTTTAGCGATTAGCAAGCAACTTAGCGAAATGATGGGTGGTCAAATGTGGGTAGAAAGTGGTGGAGTAATTGCCGGAATTCCACCCCAGGAATGGCAGCCTGTTAGTAATAATTTGTTAGAGCAAATCAACAAAGAAAATTTTTATACTAAGTCAAACTTAAATCAAAATGTTAATGAAATTTTTCTAGATGCTACCCAGTTGCAACTTGCAAATTCTCCAAGTGGCTCGACTTTTTACTTTACTATTATAGCCGAAGCTGAAGCTAATACTTTAGCAGTTGATTTGGTAAATTCTAATAGTGACTTAAAAGGTAAACGATTACTGATTGTTGATGATAACACTACAAATAGGCAAATTTTAGTATTGCAAGCACAGTCATGGGGAATGCTTAGTTATAGCTTAGAATCAGGTGCTAAAACTTTGGAATTTTTAAAACAAGGGGAAGTCTTTGATCTGGCTATTCTCGATATGCAAATGCCAGATATGGACGGTTTAACTTTAGGGAAAGAAATCCGCAAATTATCTGCTTATAAAAAATTACCATTAGTGATGCTGACATCTCTAAATGGCTCTGAAAGTCCTAATTATCAAAAAGTAGATTTTGCGGCTTTTCTGACTAAGCCTGTTAAACAATCTCATCTTTATAATTTATTAATTCATATTCTTAGCGAACAGCCAGTCCAAGTCAAGTCTTCCCGCACTGCTGCACCTAAGATTAATCAACACTTAGCTGAAGAGTTACCCTTAAGAATTTTATTAACTGAGGATAATGTAGTAAATCAAAAAGTTGCTTTACATATCCTTAAACGCATGGGTTATGAAGCAGATATAGCTAATAATGGATTAGAGGCATTAGTAGCACTACGTCGTCAGTCTTATGATGTGGTATTAATGGATATGCAGATGCCTGAGATGGATGGTTTAACAGCAACTCGGCAGATTTGTCAAGAATGGTCATCTGAGGAACGTCCGCGTATTATTGCGATGACGGCTAATGCGATGCAAGGCGATCGCGAACTGTGTTTAAATGCAGGGATGGATGACTATGTTAGTAAGCCAATTCGGGTAGATGTATTAATCGAAGCTTTGAGCAAGTGTCAACCAAAAGTAAAAACTAATTCCTTCGTATTGACTTCCCAAGATAATAATGAAGGAAATAATGAAGATATAAAAACACAAAATTCAAGTCAGGCGTTAGCATCTAGCGATGCGATTGATACAAAGGTATTGCAATCATTTCGGGAGATGGTAGGTGAAGATGCTGAGGCATTTTTAGCTGAGATGATTGATTGTTACCTTGAAGATACACCTAAACTTTTAAAAGACATTAATCAAGCAATTATAGAAGCAAATGCTCCTAATTTACGACGAGCAGCCCACACGCTGAAGTCGAGTAGTATAACTCTAGGGGCGAAGAATTTAGCTTCTTTATGTAAAGAGATAGAAGCGATCGCTAAAAATGGGCATACTGAGAGTGGGTTAGCTTACTCACAAATTAAATGTGAGTATGAAAAAGTTAGAGAAGCCTTGTTAGCAATTAGCAATTAACAATTATTCCCTTCTCTCTCCTCCCTCATCTCACAATTAATGCCAAACCTGGGCGCGATCGTAACTGCTGACGATCCAGATGGCTATCAGTGATACATATCAATGCTATTTAGTATTAACTCTAAATATAATTAGAAGCCTAAGCTATAAATAGCAGACTACAGGAATTGAAAATTACTCTAAGTAAGTATAACCACTTATGAAGCTTACTTCTACAGACAGAAATACTCCCCTCATTTTGGTAGTAGATGACGACAAGTTTATGCGCCTTCAACTGCGCCGAGCAATGGAACAAGTAGGTTATCAAGTCGTAGAGGCAAATAACGGGGCTGAAGGTTTAACAGCTTACGAAAATTTACAGCCAGATATAGTACTGCTAGATGCGATCATGCCATTAATGGATGGCTTTACTTGTTGTGAAAAACTGCGGACTCTCTATCATCAGGAAATAGCTACACCTACACCTGTATTAATGATTACAGCACTTGACGATCAAGAGTCAGTTGATCGAGCTTTTGATGCAGGTGCTAATGATTATATTACTAAACCGATTCATTGGGCAGTACTGCGACAGCGTGTGCGGCGTATGCTTCAAGAAAACCGCGCCCTTGAAGAACTTAAACAACAAACTGAGCAAACACGACTGCGTGAAGAGCAATTGAGACTCGCTTTAGATGCAGCGCAGATGAGTACTTGGGAATGGCGTATTCCAAGTAACTTAAGTAATAGTTTTGATTCCTATCAAGAATTACTGCTCAATGTTCATCCTGAAGACCACGAATTAGTTAGACGAGCATTCATTGATGCACTTGAGCAGGATCAGGACTACCAAGTAGAATTTAGAGTTATTGATGCTGATAGCAAGATTAATTGGGTAGCTAAAAAAGGGCGTGTATTTCGCGATCGCGTAGCGACTCCGCAGGAGTATCACACTGGTTCGGTAGTACGCTTAACTGGTGTACAAATGGATATTACTGAACGCAAACAAAATGAGGAAGCATTAAGGCAAAGCGAGGCAAGGTTTCGCACAATTGTTGATACATCTCAAGAAGGTATTTGGTTAATTGATATTAATGCTAATACTACTTATGTCAACCAGCGCATGGCTCAAATGCTGGGTTATACAGTAACAGAAATGCTCGGTCGTTCACTGTTTGACTTTATGGATGCAATTGAACGTGCCGAAGCAATAAACAACTTTGCACGTCGTAAACAGGGAGTTAATGAGCAGCATGATTTTCGGTTTTTACGAAAAGACGGCTCAGAACTGTGGACAATTATTTCCACAACTGCACTATTTGATCAAAATGGTCAATTTCTAAGTGCGTTGGGAATGCTGACTGATATTACTGAACGCAAACGTTCAGAAAAAAAATTCAGGAACAAGCAGCATTACTAGATATAGCTACCGATGCAATTATTGTTCAAAATCTAGACAACGATATTTTATTTTGGAATAAAAGTGCTGAACGTTTATATAACTGGAAGGTAGAAGAAGTTTTAGGACAAAAAATAGATAATTTGCTATTTCCACCAAATTCATCCTCAATGCAAACAGCACTAAAACATCTTTTTGAGGCAAATGAATGGCAGGGTGAGTTAAACCAAATTACTAAAAATAATCAAAAATTGATTGTTGAAAGTCGTTGGACTTTAGTACGGGATGCCGAAAATCAACCAAATTCCATTTTAATTGTCAATACCGACATTACAGAAAAGAAAAAACTAGAGTTGCAATTTTTGAGAACACAACGGCTAGAGAGTTTAGGCACACTCGCGGGTGGAATTGCCCATGATTTAAATAATGTTTTAGCACCAATTTTGTTAGCAGTAGAAATTCTACGAGCAAAACTACAAGATGAACGCAGCCTCAAGTTAATGTCTATACTTGAAACAAATGTTAAACGGGGTTCTGATTTAGTTAAGCAGGTGCTATCATTTGCTAGAGGAATTGAGGGAGAACGTACTAATATTCAACTAGCACATTTAATTTCCGAAATTCAAAAAATTGCTACAGAAACATTTCCTAAATCTATCAATATTCGTAGTAATATACAAACTAATCAACTCTGGATTGTATCTGGAGATGCTACCCAACTTCATCAAATTATTCTCAATCTTTGCGTTAATGCCCGCGATGCTATGAGTGATGGCGGGACTTTAACAATTTCGGCTCAGAACATAGTACTTGATAACAACTCTACAATACTCAATCCAGAAGCCAAAGTTGGACGATATATTTTACTTACTATTGCGGATACTGGGTACGGAATTGAACCAGAAATATTAGATCGTATATTTGAGCCATTTTTTACTACAAAAGATATTGGCAAAGGAACAGGGCTTGGTCTTTCTACAGTATTAGGAATTATTAAAAGTCACGGTGGTTTTATAAATGTATCTAGCCAAGTTGGCAAAGGTAGCGAATTTCAAGTTTATTTGCCTGCTATAGATATAACTGAAAGCAAAAAAGCTCCAGAGAATATCACACCAATGTTAAGCGGAAATGGAGAATTAATTTTAGTTGTTGATGATGAACCTGGAATTTGTGAATTCGTATGTGCAACTCTAGAATTGTATAACTACAAAGTGGTGACAGCTAGTGATGGCATTGAGGCGATCGCCATATACGCCCAGCAAAAACAAGATATTAGTGCGGTTCTACTAGATATGATGATGCCAAATATGGATGGTATCACGACTATACGCACATTCAAAAGACTGAATTCGCAAATCAAAATAATTGCTACCAGTGGCTTTGTTGGTAACGATAAAATTGCTGAACTTGCGCGTACAGGAGTTAAAACATTTTTAGCCAAACCCTATAATACAGAGCAATTGTTAAAAATGTTACATACACTTTTAAATTAAAATTCTCTGTATTAATTCTGCCAGTGTATTCTACGCTACAGACGGAAGTGAGTAAATATATTTTTTAGCTTAAACTAGGAGCACACTGGAAATTCTGCACCAGTTGTGCAAATAATCATCAATGAATTTCCCCGAAACCAACCTGTCTAAATTTCACTGCGATGTCTTACAGCAAACTCAATTAGGTAAGCTGTGCGGTAAAAATGAGTTATTTCGCGATCGCTATGAAATCCTACGGATGCTAGGTAGAGGTGGTTTTGGCGTTACTTTTGTAGCTAAAGACGTTTATTTGCCTGGTCAATCTCTATGCGTAATTAAACTACTATACCCAAAGGTAGAAGACCTAGCCACAAGAGGAATTGCTCGTCAGCGATTTGAGCGGGAAGCAAGAATGCTGGCTAAATTGGGTAGTCATTCTCAAATTCCCATGCTGCTAGATTATTTCGTGATTGAGGGGGAATTTTATTTAGTTCAAGAATACATACATGGTCCTACCCTGGCTCGGTTAGTCAGACGTTATGGCGTGCAGTCAGAAACACAAGTGAGAGAATTTTTGTGGGAAATGCTGCACGTTTTAGATTACATCCACCGCAATCAAGTAATTCATCGTGATATTAAACCTCAGAACATTATCAAGTGTCAGGATGATGGCAGGCTAGTACTAATTGATTTTGGTGCTGTCAAAGAAGAAATTGCCCAGCTTAGTGAAATAGGAGATAAAACACCAGCAACTCATTTTATCGGGACTCTAGGGTTTGCACCGCCAGAACAATTTTCACTTTCTACAGTTTACGCCAGCGATATTTATGCTTTGGGGGTTACTTGTATTTATTTGTTAACCCGTAAAGCCCCACTTAATTTGCAGTGCGATCGCGCTACAGGCGAAATTTATTGGCAACACCAAGCACAAGTTAGCTACTATTTTGGGCGAATCATCGACAAAATGGTAAAAATTTCTTTAGAAGATCGCTATCAAGCCGCTAGAGAGATTTTAAGAGAGTTAGTTATCACGTCAAACCAAGAAGATTTAGCTGAATATCTCACTCTTCAGCCTCGAATGGAAGATGATTCACTTGATGACGACGAAGTAGCACAATATTTACCTCCTGCAACTCGCACTGCGATCGCGATTCGAGAATGGAAAGCCCGTAAAGATGCTAAACAGCAGCATCAAAACTTGAACCATCAGATTTTATCTGACGACTTTTAGCATTTGTGACACGCGGGCAAGATGCCCGCACTAGCTATACCGACGAATGCGATCGCGTAGCGACTCCGCAGGAGTATCGCACTCAGCACATTTGAGCGACTAGACATCAAACCAATCCTATGCGCTATCTAAATATGAGGTAGAAACTTTGGTTGTGCTGGTTGTGCTGGTTGTGTTGCTTGCGCTGGTTGTGCTGGTTTTTCAGAACGCAAATCTTGATAAAAAGCTAAAACTTTCTGAGTATATGGTGCAGTTTCATTACTGCTGTAGCGCGTAGGATCGCCAGTCATCCACCAAGCCGCCGCACGTTGTACAGCCAAAGATTCATTTTTATCACTATTACGATACTCATCCCGCAGCACATCTCGCATTACACATACCAGGATGTAACGTGCCGTTACAGGACTATTAGCAAATTGCGATGGTGTCAGAGCGCGTCCGGTACATTGTTGAGACCATCGGGGAATATTATCTGACATAACTTGCCATTCACCGTAAAGCCCATCATTCTCTTTTCCTGTCTTCGGTGCTGCCATTCGCAACGCTTCCACAAGTGCGCTTACTTGAGTATCGGCAACTTGTACCGAACTTGCCGCAACTCGTGGCGCTGGTGGCTGTGGGGGTCGCGCCTGGGTAACAGGTTTAGTATTAGTAGATGTTGAGCTTGAGCTTGAGGCAGTTACACCTGAGCGCTGTTTTTGGTAAAAGTCCAGAACTTTTTGAGTATAGGTATTAGTAGTACCACTATTGTAAAAATTGGGATTGCCAGTCATCCACCAAGAAGCAGCGCGTCTAACTGCTAAAGATTCATTATTACCACTAGCTTTATACTCCTCTTGCATAATATTACGCATTACACAAACAAGTACTTGCCTTGCTGTGGCAGTGTTTGATTCAAATTCGGGTATAGTCATTTCTCGCCCAATACAGCGTTTAGACCAGCGCGGAATATTTCCTGGTTTAATTTGCCAGTCGCTATACAGTCCATCATCGACTTTGCCAGTTTTTGGCGCTGCTTGCCGTAATGCTTCTACAAGCGCCCCTACCTGAGTATCAGCAACCTGTGCTTTAACTGGCAGTGCTGATAGCCCGATGCTGGCAATGAGAATGCCTAACATTAATCGCATGGATTGCCTCCAAACTGAAATTGCCACTAATTTTTCATATTAATTGCTAATTTCAAAATGAGCATTTATACTCTGACGAGAGGATAGAGGAGAGAAAAGAGAGGGGAGAGGGGAGAGGAGGGAATAATTGTTAATTGCTAATTGATAAACGCTGAAACTTAACTTTTAACCCATCAACTGGGTGCAGTGTTGGTACAGCATCAAGAGTTAAATTTTGTTTTGGCAGCAGTTCCCAAGTGTAATTTCGTATTAAATGTGCCGCCACAATCTTCATTTCCAACTGCGCGAAAGCTACCCCTAAACAATTACGGGAACCGCCCCCAAAACCAACTAAGATAAAATCTTGTTTTTTATGTTCCGCTCGACTTGGACTAAAACGTTCTGGATCAAAACAATCTGGCTTTGTGTATATACCGCTATCTAAATGGGTATCGGTTATACGATACAAAACCTGCCAGCCTTTAGGGACATAGTAACCTTGAAATTCAAATTCTTCGACGACACCACGAAAACCACCACCAACTGGAGGATACATTCGTTCTACTTCCTTTAGCACCTGCTCCAGATAAGTCATTTGTCTAACTTGTTCTAGAGTCAATTCCTCATTTGTTGCTAACTGCTGTTGTTCGCTACGTGCTTTGGCTAACACCTCTGGGTGTTGTGCTAAAGCCATACACAGCGAAGTCAGCATAGATGTAGTAGTTTCGTGACCTGCAAACAGCATGAGTAAAGCCTGCGCTTTTAGTTCTTCCATACTCAAACTGTTTCCGTCTTCGTCACGACTTTGAACTAGCAGCCCCAAAGCATCTTGTGCAGGCTGTTGTTGTCGATGTCGCACTGCTTGCTCAATATGTGCCAGTATCTGATCTCGTGCTTGCAGCGCCTTACCATAGCTTGTCCAACGCCACCGCAGGGGTATAGCAAGTAAGCCATTTGTCAAATAGTGAAATAACTCACTGAGGTAAGCTGTCTGCGCTCCTGGTTCACTGCCAATTAGCAATGCACTAGCAATTTCAAATGTTAATTGTTTAAATTCACTAAACCAAGTAAATGTTCCTAATTGCTCCCACTTTTCTAAATAATTAATAGTAAGGCGCTCCATCGTGCCTACATAATTACTTAAAGCCTTGCCATGAAAAGCTGGCATTAATAATTTGCGATTTCTTTGATGTTCAGCACCTTCTTGAACAAATAGCGATCCTCCCAATAGTTCTTTGAAGGTATTGGGCCATCCTTCACGCCAAGAAAAGCGGTGCATATCGCTAGATAAAATAAAGCGATTAGCCTCAGCACCGCTCATAATCACTGTGGGACGACCGATAATGTGAGTCTTAAAAATTGACCCGTATTGCTTTCGGCGTTTAGTGACAAAATCTGGATCGCGCAAAAAGCTAATTGTTTCGCCAATTAAAGGTAAACCAAAGCTACCAGGAGGTAAAGACTTTGATGCGTAGGCGCAGCCCGTCGTAGACATCGCATCAGGATTTATAGCCATAAAATCATGACCCCATACAACTACTTAACATTTTGACGAGATGTAAAATTTGTTGGAGAAATGCTTTTAAGCACATCGCACCATTCTTAATTTTTAAGCGTTCAAACAACTTTAAGAATTAACCCCTCACGAGCTAATACTGCGGTTGGACAGACAGCTAAAACTTCTGATTGCAACTTATCCATAAACTCATCATTATGGTTAGGCTCATGGTGGAAAATTACAGGCTGCTTCACATTAGCAACCTCAGCTATTTTCAATGCTTGCTGCCAAGTAGAGTGACCCCAGCCTACTTTAGGTGACTTAGGGTTTTGATATTCATCATCTGTGTACATCGAATCATAAATCAGCACATCAGCCTCACGTGCCAAATACAGCACATTTTCATCCATGCGATCGGGCAAATGTTCTGTATCTGTACAATAAAAAACACTATGACCTTGCCAAGTTACCCGATATCCAATTGCTCCATTGGGATGATTAAGTGCAGCAGTTTCAATAGTAATATCGTCGATATTAAAAATATCTCCATAAGTCAATTCATAGAACTTGAGGTCAGCCTTAATCTGCGGTTCTGGAATCAACGAGTCTATATGTAAGACGTTATCCCAAAAATGCTGTTGCATTGATTCTATTCCTGGTGGCAATAATCCATGAATATGTAATAAATTCCCTGGAATAAAGGCAGGACTAAAAAACGGCACTCCCTGGATATGATCCCAGTGATAGTGGGTAAAAAACATATATGCTTCTAAAGGCTGCTGTTGCTCAATACTTCTACCAAGTACCCGCAACCCTGTACCACCATCAAAGATCAGGCGTTTACCACCCACGCGCATTTCTACACAGGAAGTATTTCCGCCATAACGAACTGTTTCATTTCCAGGGCAAGGAATGCTACCGCGTACACCCCAGAATTGCACAACAAACTCAGAGTCAGGATTTATTTCCATTTAGCACTTCAAGCCTTTAATACACCACATTGACCCTGTTGCCGTAACAGATGATCGCACAGTACTAAAGCAACCATTGCTTCTACCATAGGCACGGCTCTAGGCAGAACGCAAGGATCGTGGCGACCTTTACCAGCTAGTAAAGTTTCTTCACCTGTCAAGGTAACGGTACGCTGTTCTTTACGAATTGTGGCAGTAGGTTTAAATGCCACTCGTAAAATAATATTTTCTCCGTTAGAGATGCCTCCCTGGATACCGCCAGAGCGATTAGTTACTGTGCGAATTTCGCCGTTCTCATCAGTGTAAAATTCATCATTATGCTCACTGCCAGTTAGCAGAGTGCCAGCAAAACCAGAGCCAATTTCAAATCCTTTACTTGCTGGTAATGACATAACACCTTTAGCCAGGTCTGCTTCTAGTTTATCAAATACAGGCTCGCCTAGTCCTTTGGGTATATTCCTTGCAACGCATTCCACCACACCACCAATCGAGTCGCCTTCCCGTCGTATTTGCTCGATTTTTTCAATCATCCTTTCTGCACATTCAGCATCAGGACAACGGACTATATTACTTTCTACTTGTTCCATTGTGACCAAATTTGGGTCAACAACGCCTTCTAGGTCTTTAATACGCTTAACATAGCCGATAATTTCGACACCACCAACAATTTTAAGGATTTTTTTAGCGATCGCACCTGCTGCTACCCTGCCAATTGTCTCTCTCGCCGAAGATCTACCGCCACCTTGCCAATTGCGAATTCCGTATTTAGCATCGTAAGTAGCATCGGCGTGGGAAGGACGATATTTCACCGCCATCTCATCATAATCTTGGGAGCGAGTATCTTGATTTCTCACCAAAATTGTGATGGGAGTTCCCATCGTTTTGCCCTCGAATACCCCAGACAAAATTTCACAGGTATCCGATTCTTTTCTAGGCGTAGTAATCTTACTTTGTCCTGGTCGTCTACGGTCTAATTCAACTTGAATTTCCTCAGCAGAAATTTCCAGTTGCGGTGGGCAACCATCAATCACAACTCCCACGCCACCACCGTGAGATTCGCCAAATGTAGTGATCCGAAACAGATGCCCAAAAGTATTGCCCATGATCTCAAAGAAAGCCACAAGATTAGTATCTTAACAGGAGATTTCTAGCAAAAATCCTAATTTTGGTTAATTCAAATGAAGATCTTAAGAGAATGGAGAAATCTGAAGAATGAAATACAAGATTGGAAGATATCAAGCATTCATTGGTCACAATAAAATTACTGTTTAATCGTTAAATATGCTTAATCCTACCTTTGTCTTAGCTTCAGCATCCCCAGCCCGTCGGCGTTTGTTACAAACGGCTGGAATTGAATCAGTAGTAAAAGTTAGTGATTTTGATGAATCACAAGTACAAATCAATGATCCAGGCGAATTAGTCCAAGTTTTAGCACTGCGGAAAGCCGAAACAGTTGCCGAACAATTTACAGAGGCATTAATACTAGGTTGTGATTCAGTATTAGCGGTTAACTCGGAAATTTATGGTAAACCTGAATCGCCAGAACAAGCGATCACACGTTGGCAAAAAATGCGCGGTCAAACTGGTATTCTCTACACAGGTCATGCCTTAATTGACCAACCACACAATAAAACTTTGGTCAAGTGTGGCATTACTGAAGTAAAATTTGCCAATGTGAGCGATCGCGAAATTACAGCCTACGTTGCAACAGGCGAACCCCTCAAATGCGCTGGCTGCTTTGCCCTCGAAGGAAAAGGCGGATTATTTGTCGAAAAACTTGTAGGTTGCCACACTAACGTTATTGGTCTTAGCCTTCCCTTACTCCGAAATATGCTGATAGAACTAGGTTATACCGTTACCGATTTTTGGCAATAATCTTCCTTTAGACAGTTAACAATTCCACAACTTAGGCAACTCAATCAAAACACTTACTAAAAGCGAGTAATTACGCCTGCTTTTCCTGCTTCAGGGAAAATGTAAAAAACCTATACCTGCCCCCTGCCCCTCTGCCCTAAATCCCAAATTTTTATAAAATCAAGTAAATTTTTGGTATATTCAAGGCACTTCTGGTCTAACCTTGAGCTAGCTGCATTACCGTTAATTGAGAGTAACTTTATGGCTGCAAGTGACGACTTCAAAGAATATCTCAAAGCAGGAAAGATTGTTGATGCCCTGACTCTGGCGTTAGGTGAAGCCATTGAGCTAGAAATTACTACTTGGGTGTCATCCGAATCAGCGACAGATGCTTCAGGAAGTAACAACGCAGGTCAACCTTTACCTGGTCACAGGATGAAAACTCGCATCAATATTGTAGACGGCGATATTGAAAACGAGGTAGGTAGCCAATTTTTGGGCTATGGTCCTTACACTGACCTTAAACAATTCCATTTAGAACAGGTACAAGCTGGACGGCAAGTGTTGCAGCACAACATTGCAACATTGCAACAGCTATTTACGATTATGACTAGCACCTTATCACAAGTATCCCACGCATCACGACGGCAGCAGGGAGAAAACCCACCGCTTCCCCCTTCTACTTAAAAGAAAATGTCGTCAAAACTTGTGGTAACTTACCACAAGTTTAACTAAGCTCTGCAACGTGCGAAGATGTAAGGAAATAAGTATTATGGCGGCAAGCGACGACTTTAAGGAACAACTCAAGGCAGGCAAAATAGTTGAAGCTTTGGCATTAGCACTAAGCGAAGCCATTGAGTTGCAAGTCACAACTTGGGTGTCTTCTGATCAAGAAACAGATATTAAACCAGGTCAACGCCTCCGCACACGCATTAATTTGCTGGAAGGCGATATCGAAAACGAAATTGGTAAGCAATTTATTGGCAATAGTCCTTATCGGGAATTGCGGGATTTTCACCGAGATCAGGTTAATCAAGGTCAAAAAATTATTCAGGATAACCTGAACAGCTTACAAAAATTATTTGAATTGTGGGTAAGATTGCGGTATCCAAATGCTAATTTACCGCAAATTAACGTAGACTTGCCTACTGGCGAAAGTCAACGATTGCCATCACCTCAACCAAATGTAACCACACGACCTGTTGGTATTCCACCAACTCCGGTAGCACAAGCAGAAATACTAACTCCAGAATTGTTTCCAGAACCTTCTGTAGCGCAAGCGGAAATATCAACTCCAGAATTGTTTCCAGAACCTTCTGTAGCACAGGCGGAAATATCAACTCCAGAACCAGCAGAAGCCACGCCAACAATAGAAGACGAAACAACTCCCAGTATGCTGCCTTCTGAATCAGATTTGGAGCAAGACTGGCAAAGTATATTGGCTCAACCAAGCACAACAACTCCCCTCACCAGTCAGGAACAACCCGAAGCAGCAGATATAGAATTATCGCCCTCATTAGAGCAGATTACGAACGTGACAACGGTGCGTCCACCTCGTCTTGATTCTTTGCAGCTAGGAACTCAGGAGAATATAGATTCATCTGTATTGGAACAGATCAATTCCTTGCCAACGGTGCGTCCACCTAGTTTGGATGCTTTGCATCTGGGAACACAAGAGGGGGAAGAAAATTTGCTGGAACCACACAATGAGTTAGACATTACCCCACCGCAGCCAACTTCAGAGACACTACCCGAAGAAACTGATCCAGCTTTGGATGACTGGGTTTTACAGCATCTAGAGCAAGATATAACCTCAAATAATGCTAATCAAACTACATCCAACCAAGAATTTGTCGAGGAGTGGGATGATTGGACAGAGGAAGAAAATGAATTAATTACAGCAGATGCCACTCAGTTAGATGTATTAGAGCAGGAGTTTGAGGAGGAATGGGATAATTGGGTGGATGATGAAGCCAACTTTGCTAATACAAACGTACTGATACCAGATTTAAATACGTTAGTTGAGGCAGAGTGGGAGCAATTTAAACCTGACTTTACCGAAGTATCTCCAGTAGTAGTAGAAACGCCTCAAGAGGTTGAGCCTGCTAATGATGACTGGGTAAATCACCCTGAATTAGTTGAGGAATGGGAGGCGGATAAGTTAGCAGAATCTCATCTGGTGGAGGAGTTTGAGCGTTTATCGCCCGAACCAGAAGTGTCGGAGTTTGCACGTTATTTATCTGAAGGAACGCCTACAACAGAAATAACTGAAAGTGAAGGAGATTCATTTATTATCCCTGCGGATGTTGATGATCCACCTCTTTCTAATATGGAACTAGCAGCAGAGATGCAATCTTCTCCACTTTTAACTAATCAAAATAATTCTGAAAACGATATACAGGGAGCATAAAGTCTGTGTTAGTTAGACAAAACCGAAATAATCAATCCGCAGCACCTCGAATAGAAAAAAATTTAAAGGATTTTATGAAGTCTTTAAGTGATGTGCTGTTGGATATCACTGCTTTAGAAGTTAATACAATGGTGGTGGATCAAATTACTGGGAATAAGTTTATTCCTTGGCAAGTTTATCGAGATGTTTATCCCATATCTAGACAATATCTAGAGAGAAAGGGTGTTGATGAATCTTTGCGCGATCGCTACTTGAGTTTACGCAAACAATTGGAAGTGGAATATTGTTTGTTGTTAACTGAAGAAAACCCTTCAGCGATTAGAGATACTCGCATTCTCACAGATCCATCTGCCACTTTAGATCAAATAGAGACACAACTCCCTAACCCCCTCAACCCAGGTGCTACGCCTACAGAAATTAGAGCAATTCAAGATCTACTTGAGGATGGTAGATTTTTACGGACTTTGCGTAAAATAGCAGAATTAAAAGCAGCATTAGATAATCGCAATAAAGTACTCTCTCAAAAGCCTGCTGAGGGATTAGAAGATCTTGATGACGATTTGGTAAGTGATTTAATTTATGCCCAAACTGTTATTCAACTTGATGGCGATATTATTAACCGTTTCAATAAACGATTATTTGATAGTAAATATCAAGATGTTATCCTCCAAATACATCAAGAAGGAGTAATTACTGGCGATAAGCAGTGGCGTGGACTACTTGAATTTATTGTGAATATGGTTCAATCAATGTTAGCTAGACCAGTTTCTTTTATCAAGTTACCTAAGTGAATTCATTACTAACTAAAGTGAGAAGCAGGAGGATAAAAGAAGCGCCAGCTTCTCCTTCTCGGCTCATCAAGGCATCTATCAACCTAGACAAGCAGATTCAAGTTGAAGAAGTAAAAAATGAGCAAGGTTTAATAGTATTTCGATTTATCCGCTTCAATTTGGATAAAACTTCAGTCAAGGCAATTCTAGGCGCAAAATCTAGAGGCGAAAGCCTAGAAATTTCTAAAAGTCTGCTGACTCAATTGCGATATTTTGCTTTGTCAGATGGCGAAAACAGCCAAGGTAAAAATCGCTTTCAATCGGGCTTGACTTTTTGCACTTATTATTATAAATCTGCGGAATTACAATCAGAAAACATTGTGATGCGGAGTGTGATCTCGCTGGATGGTGATATCATTCACCAAATTCAGCGTGATGCTTTGGAAACGCCTAAAAAGTGTTTAGCGATCGCCACTTCCCACTATTGGTTAATTAACCAACTGCTAAACCAACTTAGGATTACCAGTACTTTGTGGGTAAATTGGGTTTCTTGGGGAATATCATTGCTATTGGTTGCAGCAATGGTAATTCCTTACGCGGGACGTTTGATGCAAGTTAATTTCTTAACTTTGCTGATTCCATTGTTAATGTCGTGGTTATTTCAACAAGGAATTAAGCGAATACTACGTTTTACGTCTGCATCTATGGGTAGTTGGGCGTTACGTCAGTTGTTGTTGCGCTTCCTGTCGCCCAAACCCTTTGAAAAGAAAATTGCTAAATTTTTGTTAAGAAGGATAACTTAATCTTGACAAGATATTTAAGTAGATATAACGGAGACAAACTTAGTAGATTTTTTGTTGTCTCCTCTAGGATCAACACGATTAATTAGCTATGCAAAATTGACTGATGTTTAGCACAATTTCACCATGCTCTGGAATCCAAGCAACCCATTCGTCTTCGGATTGCTGACACAATAAAAGTGCTTCATCATAACTGAAGGAGTGGGGAGGATTTAGCAGTTGCACCCAGGTAGATGCTTCATACTTCTGCTCGTTTGACCAATAAAGCGCACATGAGGGAAAGAGCATAGCTTTGGAAGAATATGCTTGTACGCCGATGGGAGATTTATAAGTGTCGAGTTTCATAGTTTTGTTAGTAAATATGTAGGTATACCAGCCTCAGACTTAATGAGGCTCAATTTGAGCGACATTAATTACTGCGATTAAAAAAGCATTTCTGTTACTTATGATACAGAAATTATTTTGTTAATCAAGAGGAATTTTCATAACTTTACGTTGAATAGGTATAAAATCTCACTTTCGGCGTAAGTCCTGACCAATTTTGCATATTTGATCAGGACTTACGGAAAACTTACACTTCTTGCAGGATGCTCGCACTACATACCGGGTAAATTAAGTCGTGTTGCGCTATATGTAGTGTGAGCGTCTCGCTTACTGAGCCTGAATGCTTAAGTTTTTTGATACAGAGACGTACAATGCTACGTCTCTACATTCGGCTGATGCTAGGACAATTTTTGGATAAAAGGCGCGATCGCACCCACAAAATCCGTCGTTGACTCGTAGGGTAAAACATTGCGACCAGGAATTTTGATTCCCTCACCTGCTGATAGATACTTAAGGTAGTTAGCCAAGCGTTGATCTGGAGTTTCTCCTTTCCCAGCCTGATTAATACCGGAAGCTGTTTCTCCCATAACGACTAAAGTAGGTTGAGAGATATTAGCGATCGCTTCTGCATAATTTTGTCGCCAAAACCCCGCTAAGAAGGAAAAAACCGCATAGCGAGAATCTGGGTTTGCAGCGCCTGCCAACAGCATATCTATCCACTGTGAATCAACATCCTCAACTGAGTCAAACAATTGCCGGATCGAAAAGGATCTTAAAAACTGAGGTGTTCGGGCATAGCGATAAAACGCCGCGCCTACAGGAGAATCAAAGAATAAATTCCACAGCAATTTTTGCCGTAAAGTACTTGTAGGCTTAGTGATTAAAGACCAAGAGGGAGGACCACTTAAAACTAGCCCTTTAATTAAGTTTGGCTCTTTTTGGAGATTAATTAAGGCGATCGCAACAGGCAACAAAGCACCTTGCACCACTAAAATTACAGGCTTTTTTATCTCTGTTTGCAAAAGGTATTGTAATTGCTCTGCCCAATCATGGGGAGTATAAGCTATACGGGGGTTCTCACTCTCACCGCAGCCTAAGAGATCTGGGTTATAAATTAAGTTACTGCCACCTGTTTTGAACCATTCACTGCAAAAGCGTTCCCAAAAATGCCGAGATAACCCCACACCAATAGGATGTATTAACAACAAGGGAACCTGGGAGTTAATGGCATTAGGCGATGTATGTACCGCATAGCCACAGCGATAGTTATTCCAGGTGTAAAAATTGGACATAAATTATTTGCCATTCTCAATGATCAATCAACCAAGCTATGACTAATTTGTAAGCTCTCTAACTACATACTAATGCGTTAAAAGCCTCTGCCATTGGGCTTTTCAGCTTGTTTATTATTAGTGCTGCATAGATAGTAAGCCACATACAAATACTGAAATTTTACTATTTGTAACTATAAAAAACCGTGATCCTACGGTGATCAAAAAGGCTATACAGCCTATAAGATGGCAACAGAACTTAAGAGATTTTTGATGAAATTCCCCTCCCTAGTATTGGTAGCCAGTCTGATCTTAACTTTGATGCCCTGGAAAGCTAATGGACAGGAAATCACAGTTGAAACCAAATCCTTTGAGGAAGTAACATCGACTGTAGGCTCAGATTCACAGGCATTTCCTCAATCAACGCCGTCAAATAATATCAAATTCGATTCAGCAAACAAAAATGCTCAGAAGAAACAAACAGGTGCATACTTAGGTACAGATGTATTTCCTAACTCTGGATATATTTCTATTCCTGTACCACCCCCAGTTTCACAGTCGGCATACATTCAGCTTCCTGTACCCCCCGCAGATTCACAAGTAATTCCTCTTTCGGCTAAATTTATTTGGCCCGCTTCAGGTAAGTTAACATCCGGATATGGTCGGCGTTGGGGAAGGATGCACAAAGGAATTGATATTGCTGGGCCAATTGGCACACCAATTGTGGCGGCAGCGACTGGGGTAGTAACTAAAGCTGGTTGGGTTGCTGGCGGTTATGGCAATTTAGTAGAAATTCAGCATTTTGATGGCAGTGTGACACGCTATGGTCACAACAGCAAAGTTTTAGTGATGGTTGGTCAATCTATTGAACAGGGGCAAATGATTGCAGAAATGGGGAGTTCAGGGCGTAGTACTGGGCCACACTGTCATTTTGAAACGCTGCTGCCTGGAATGGGAGCGATTAACCCAATGATTAATTTAGCTAGTCGTTCAACAATATCTCAGGTTGGGCAGTAATTGGGTATTGGGACTGGTGAAGAGGAAAGATTTTTAAATCATCGCTATCAAACAGTGGTTATGAGCAAATTTATGGCTGATCATCTGGAAATTTGCTGCTGTTTTGAGAATCTTTAGGTACTTGATTAGGTTGATGTTTCAGCCAAAGAGCAAGATTTTGTGCTAAGTCGGTTAGGGAATCTTGCAACTGCGGGGAAACTTCTAAGGGTAAACTACCGTTGCGTAAATGTAGTTCTCGCTGGGGAAAAGGAATTTCTACATGGCGATCGCGTAAAATTTGATCAATCCGAAAGTAAAGATCGCTCTTAATTTGAAACTGTTTACGTGGTTGTGTAATCCAAACTAGCAAATTTAACATTAAAGAACTTTGCCCAAACCCTGTAAACCAAACTTGAGGCGCAGGTTCAGAGAGAATATCGGGATGTTCATTAGCTGCATCGACCAAGGCATCCTTTACAGCACTTAAGTTTGACCCATAAGCAACACGGACTGAAATCTTTAACCGTGATAAGGGACTAGGATAACTCCAATTAATTACTTCTGATTCTAAAAAGCGGGAATTAGGCACAAAAATTGATACTTGATCTAAAGTCAGAATTTCAGTACTACGCACACTAATTCGCTCTACAGTTCCCACTTTGCCAGCAACTTCAACAAAGTCTCCTACTTGAATTGGTCGCTCAAAAATAATTACTAACCCACTAACAAATTCTTTAGCAATTCCTTGTAAACCTAATCCAATACCGACTCCTAAAACACTGGCAAAGATCGTTAAAGAACTAAGATCTAGCCCCCAAACTTGTAGAAGAACTAAAGTGCCAATCGAGATTAAAGTGTAGTTAGCGATAGAAGCGACGGTTTCTTGGGAACCGCGACTCATGCCAGTCATGTGTAGAACACGCGATCGCAACACTTTTTTAAGTGTTTTAGCTAAAATTAGTAGACCAATAAACAGCCCAATTAAAAATAGAATCTGGATGAGCGAGTAAGATTTGTCCCCCAAGGGAACCATCGGCGAAGCTAGAGTAAAAATTAGGATGTCGCTGACGCTGCGGCTCCATTCCCGTGTTTGGGGAAATAAATTAGTAATATAGATAGCACTAGCAAACCAGATCAAACTCCGAATCGTCGCAATTAGAAACTTTATTCCTTGTTCAATTCCAGTATTTTTAGGGGATGTCTGTTCAGTTGTCTCTTCCTTGGGAAGCATTGGGTATAGCCAGTACATCCCGATCCAGCCAATTGCCCAACTAAATGCGATCGCTAATAGCACAGAGCCAAATGAAAGCAAAATAGCATTGCGGATATACGCGGTGGTGCGCTGTTGTTGAGCTTTTTTAATTGAAGCTTTTAGAATTCCTACCCAAATTTCCGCCTGCTTTTGCACAGTTATTCCAGGTGAAGTATCTCCCTGAGTAACTGTGAGTAAATTACGCCCCTCTAGCTGAATCACAGGTAAACCATTACGCTCAATAATATCTACTGATAAATATGGTTCACCAGTTTTAACAGTCTGCTTCAAGATAGTATCTACAATTTCAGCACGTTGTTGGGCGCTATATCCCCCTGAATCACTAACTTTAAACAACTGCCGCCCATCAAGGGTAATAGGTGCAGTTGGTTTTGTTTGGGCTGAAACTGGTAGCCATATTAAGCAAACAATTGTCAGCGCCAAGATCGCTTTCTGGAAAAATTTAGTCGGGGAACTCACCACAGTAAATGCACGGGATAACTTCGATAAGCACTGTCTCTGCTCACTATAGGAATATTCTCTACCAAACTCTGGGAAATCATCAGCCGATCAAACGGGTCTTTGTGGTGAAAAGGTAGCTTGGCTAACTCATCAAGATGTTCTGGTCGTATTTCTAGCAAATCAATGGCGTTACCATAGACCTCTCGCTTAACCAACTCAGTGAGAAGTCATCCCAAGTTCCAGCTTACCGATACTGGCTTTGATAGACATCTCCCAAAGACCAGCAATGCTCAAAAATTTCTGGTTTCCCTGCTCTTCGATCAAGTTTCTTGCTGTGTCACTCAGATTAAGGCTACCTGCGATGAACCATAAAAACGTATGAGTGTCAAGCAAGAGCCTCATGGAGTGTATTCCTCAAAATCTGCTAATGGCTCATCAAAATCATCTGACATTTTTACTAAACCCCTAGCACTGCCAAATTTGGGGCTTGATCCTACCCCGCTTAGTGGCACAATTTTAAAAGAGGTTCCATCAGAGCGCGTGATGACAACTTCTTCCCCACTTGCAGCTTCTTCAATTAAGTCTGCTAGTATAGCCGATGCTTGTTTTAAGTTAACTTGGTGCATTGATAATCTCCAGTCTAAAACTGCTCAATTCTTTAACAACCTTTATTGAAAGTTGGCGAATTATTTGGCACAGTAGTTAAAATTTCCGTTTGGGTAGAATCTACCAACTTGGTTTGTTGCTCTGCAAACATTTTTGGTTTTAAATAAAGATTCTCCAATAGCACAGCAGCACCCGCAACCCAAGGGGGAACAATTAAAGCGCCAACAATACCCAAAACTTGTGTTCCTCCCAGTACAGCTAATAGTTGATATAACGGGTGTATTTTCACAGAAGGGCCAACAAGCAGTGGATCAAGCACATAAGTTTCCACATTTTGGATAACTACGAATAACAGCAAAACCCACAAAAATGTCCAGCCTCCCAAAGAAACTGCCACAACTAAAGCCGGGACTGCACCGAGAATTGGGCCAACAAATGGGATTAAATTGGTAAAACCTGCGATCGCACCCAAAGCTAAAGCAAACTCTGATAAACCCAAAAAACTTAAACCAATAGTAATCACCACCCCTAAAATCGCAGAAACCAAAACCCGTCCCTGAATGAAATTACCCATTCTGCGACTCATCGGTTCCACCTGATCTGCCAAACGTTTATCCCAAGGTTGCGGAAACAAACTAACTAAACCGTTGATTAAATTCTCGCTACCCGCCAACATATAACCGGAAACAATTAAAGCTAATAGCAGGCTAAATAAGCCACCTAAAAGCCCCCTAGTCAAACCATAAGAACGTACTAATAATTGTTGACTCGATCCAATCAACCAACTGCTCAGACCTTGAATATCAAATATTTGCCGGATTAACTGTGGCTGCGTCATCCCCAAGCGTACTGCCAAATTTTCTGCCAAACCCCTTAGTAATTCCAAATAGAAAGGCAACTGACGGATTAAACGCTCAATTTGTGTAACTACTGGCGGACCAATTAACACTCCGAAGCCAGTTAACCCAGCTATTAAAGCTAAGTAAACACCCAAAACTGTTAACCAACGGGGGATATTCCAACGGTCAGCCGAGTCCACCACAGGGGCTAGGGCAGCCGCTAACACTACTGCAATCATCAGAATTACTAGCAGACTTCGCAACTGCCATAGCAACACCAGTAGCAATCCGGTGACTACAATTAGCAGGATGTTAGCCAGAGTTATACTTGTGCGCCGCTCTAACATAATGAAGTGCGAGTAAAAATTAGGGACTCGCACTTCATTTTAGCCTTAAGCCTCAGCTATCCTAACTACGATGCCATCTGGTTTTACCGCCAGCTTTACCATCACTTACAATAATTCCTTGAGCTTCGAGTTCATCACGAATCCGGTCAGCTTCAGCAAAATCCTTAGCGTTTCGGGCTTCCTGACGTTGCTCAACTAAAGCTTCAATCTCAGCATCAGTTAAACCATTAGCATTAGTATTGTCCTCATCAGGTTGAGCTTCTAAACCTAAAATTTGTGCTAAACCAACAAGGGTATACCATTGCTGCTTAAGAATTTCTGGATTTGTTTCTGTCTTACCTTGATGAACTAACAAATTACCTTCTTTGCGTAAATGTTTGGCAATTTCAAACAAAACAGCTAAACCTTCAGCAAAGTTAAAGTCATCATCAAGTGCTGTTTGGAAACGTTCTACATAATTAGGTGTAATGTAGTTTTCTGCTTCCTCGTTAACCACTTCTTGCTCTTGGGTTGCAGCTTCAGAAACGATTTCTTCAGATGCGTTTATTTTACTATCAACTGTTTGAATGAGCGAACGCACTTGTTGAACAAGCATTTCACGAGTAGAAGTTTTGAACAAATAGCGACCTGTTATCCCAATACCAATGATTTCAAAAATAGGTGGTAAAAACGGCACACTACTAGCTATCTTCAAAACTTCAGATGCAAATTTAAGCGACACTCCGCCAAGTGCAACTGCAATAGTTAAAAATACCAGTTCTTTGTATTGTTTGACAGTTTCTCCATAAGCTTGAGGTAGCTTTAAGAAAGGCTGCAAGATTTGGATTAAAGTTTCCTGCCAAACAGATTTATTTGATTCTGGTTTTGGTTCAGATGCTTGATTTACCTCAGTTTCCACAGGTTCAACTTTGGTGGGATTTGTTAAATCTGCTTCTGTCCAACCAAGTTTTGAGCCATGTTGGTAGCAAAACAGTAAACCTTCTTTAAGGGTATTCCAACCATTAGTAGCGCCTGCGATCGCATCTTCACTAAAATCAATAGGCTTACGATACTGTGCTGTTAACACAAACAACCGCATCGCCATTGGATCAGTTTGACGCTCTAGTAACTCACGAATAGTAATAAAATTGCCTAAAGACTTAGACATTTTTTCCCCATTCACCGTTACCATCCCGTTATGTAACCAGAAAGTAGCTAAAGGTTTACCAGTCACCGCTTCTGATTGGGCAATTTCATTTTCGTGATGGGGGAAAATTAAATCAGCACCACCAGCATGAATATCAATTGTTTCACCTAAGCGATCGCGCACCATCGCCGAGCATTCAATATGCCAACCAGGACGACCCGAACCCCAGTTAGATTCCCAAGCAGGTTCCCCTTCTTTCGCACCCTTCCACAAAGCAAAATCAAAGGGATCTTGTTTCTTAGTATCTTCCTCTTCAACCTCAACTCGACCACTCGCCCCAGCTTGCAAATCTTCTAACTTGCGACCAGAAAGCTTGCCATATTCGGGAAACTTACGCACCGCATAATAAACATCACCTTCTGCGGGATAAGCAAAACCTTTATTCTCCAAATCATGGATTAAACGCTTAATTCCATCCAAAGTATGAGTAGCACGGGGATATTCATCAGCATCCTTAACATTTAACCGCTTCATATCCTCAAAATAAGCTTGGATATAGCGTTCTGCGACCTCTTCCATCGAAGAATTTTCTTCCCTAGCGCGGTTAAGAATTTTGTCATCAATATCAGTAAAATTCTGCACAAACCGCACATCATATCCCCGCCATTGCAAATAACGGCGTACTGCATCCCAAACAATGCAAGCACGGGCATGACCCAAATGGCAGTAGTCATAAACCGTCACGCCGCAGTAATACATCTGCACCTTACCTGGTTCTAGCGGCTCAAACGGTTCTTTGCTACGAGTGAGAGTGTTGTAAAGGTTTAACGTCATAATTGCAATGGGTGAAATTATTTAAGGATATAGCTGAGTTGAGGGGCATAATTAAACTTAAAATTTAACTCGATGATGGGTCATGGGTCATCGGTCATTAGTCATTGTTAATTGTTAAGATCCATGACTAGCGTGATATTTAAGTTGATTTTTACCTGCCTACTTAATAACAACCTCTAAATAATATCCGCAATAATGAAGAGAGAACCGTATAAATAGACGTTATTGACAGCCACGCTATGCAATCAGCAGTTAAACCTGACCAATCCCCAGTAATGGATGCACCTAAACTGGGTCTACCAGTTACGATTATTACTGGTTTTCTCGGTAGCGGTAAAACCACACTTCTTAACCATATTCTCAGCAACCAAGAAGGTGTAAAAACAGCAGTTTTAGTCAACGAGTTTGGTGAAATTGGTATTGATAACGAATTGATAGTCACCACCGGAGAAGATATGGTGGAACTCAGCAACGGTTGTATTTGCTGCACCATTAATAATGATTTGGTTGAAGCAGTATACAAAGTGCTAGAGCGTGAAGAGCAGATCGATTATTTGGTCGTGGAAACAACTGGTTTAGCTGATCCTTTGCCAGTTGCACTGACTTTTTTAGGTACGGAATTGCGAGAAATGACTCGCCTAGATTCCATCATTACTGTTGTAGATGCAGCTAATTTTAGTGTGGATCTATTTAACAGCGAAGCTGCAAATAACCAAATTGCCTACGGTGATATTATTCTGCTCAACAAAACTGACTTAGTTGATGAAGCAGATTTAGATTTGTTAGAAGTTAGAATTCGAGATATTAAGGCTGATGCTAGAATTTTACGCACTACTAAGGCACAAGTAAATCTGCCTTTAATTCTCAGCGTTGGTTTGTTTGAATCTGAGCAGTATTTTCAACCGGAACAATCAGATCATGGTGATGAACATCACGACCACGATCACGATCACCACGATCATAGTAGCTGCGATCATGATCATGGGCATTGTACCCACGAAGATCACGATCATCACCATCACTCCCATCACTTAGAAAATGATGGGTTTACCTCGATTTCTTTCCAAAGTGATAAACCCTTATCAATTAGGAAGTTTCAGTATTTCTTAGATAATCAATTACCGGAAAATGTTTTCCGCGCTAAAGGTATTCTGTGGTTTGATGAAAGTTCCAAACGCCATGTATTCCATTTATGCGGTAAGCGATTTTCAATTGATGATGAAGAGTGGAAAGGTCAACCTAAAAACCAACTTGTGTTGATTGGTCAGAATTTGGATCATGATAACTTGCGATCGCAAATTCAAGCTTGTGTCTGTCTCCCGTCTAGCACTCGTGGTAAAGGCTTTGGTAAATAGCTAGATTCAAGCTGACTTAACTCGAAATTGCGCCTCAACTTATCTAAATAGTTGATGTGCAATTTTGAGTTAAAGCTTCCGGGAGATTGATTCTCATCGAAAAAACTGACTTGTTAAGTAAGTGGACACAAATGAAAGTAAAATTAACTTTTAGCCTCACCAGTTACTAATTTTAGTAGTTATAAGTAACGTAGAATTTTACCCACATAATTAATTGCTTTCAAATTAATGTCTAAAATATCGGCGCTAGGGTTAGATGTTGGTAGTAAACGTATTGGAGTTGCTGGCTGTGATGGCACTGGTTTAATTGCTACAGGTTTAACGACAATTGAACATACTTCCTTTGATAGAGATATAGAGCAATTGCGATCGCTAGTAGAGGAGCGACAGGTGCAAGTGCTGGTTGTGGGATTACCTTATTCAATGGATGGAACAATAGGGTTCCAAGCCAAAAAAGTCCAAAAATTTGCCAGTAGGGTAGCAGCAGCCCTCCAGCTACCCCTAGAATATGTCGATGAGCGGCTGACTTCGGTTCATGCAGAACAGCTAATTATTGCAGAAAAGCGATCGCCCTCCCGCAACAAAGGCTTGATTGATCGCAAAGCGGCGGCTTTAATTTTGCAGCAATGGTTAGATGATCGTCGCGCAAATATGAAAAAACAATTAGCGCAATCATCGAACTTATTAACTGAACAAGTTTAATCTCATAGTACATAGGCGGGAATATTTCAACTACTTGTGCTAAGTTGAAATCACAAATGGTTGGATTTCACTATGAATCCACTTGCGCTGAGATCTTTCAGCAATAAACGGTCGCACCCTAAACTTAGGTGGACATCCATCTAAAACATCAATGCGTAAAAATGAATAAGGTCGCCTCTTTTGCCCACCCTGACCATTGCGACCAACAAATAATTTGCAACTTGCGACTGTCCGAGTTATTCCTCCATCCTCTGTAAAAGTTTCCCTTAATTCTGACCCTTCACTTCGCTGGCGGCGGAGACTGTAACCACTCCCACCGCACACAATCCAGTTAATATGAGAGTCGGCGTGTCCCGTATTACCTGTCTGCAAATACTCTAAGCAGTGAGCATGACCATTTAACACTAAATCAACGACCCCACGCCCCTGAGTTAAATCTCCCACCGCATTCGCAACAGCATCAAATACCGCGCGTAGACGCTGACGAACTGCTAAAGTTTGCGCTTGGTTCCACTTTGTTGCCTCAGTTACATAAGGTGGATGGTGAAAATAAATTACACGCCCACGTACTTCTTTATTATTCCAAGATGCAATCAACCTTTCTCGCAGCCAATCAAGTTGCTCATAATCAATTACAGTTGTTTGATTAGGTTGCAGTTGTTTATCAATATCGAGCAAGGTTTCTTCTATCTGCTGTAACTTGGTGCGTAAATCATCTAGATGTTCAGCTTCATCTGGCTGATTTGGGTTCAAAGTAGCCGCAGTTGCCATAATTTCCTGTTGTTGCTGTTCCAACTCCTCTTGCTGCTCTGCTAGTAGGCGACGGTAAGCTGCTCCCTCTTGCCCGACAGGAACGGGTATGGGATCATTGAAGGTATTAGAATCAAGAGCAAAAAAGTCAATTCCGCCATAACGGAATGTGTAATAACGATTAGGTAAGCGAGTAAATTGCCCAGGTTGATAACGCAAGCAGTAACCTGTTTCAGTCAAAGCCCCGTAATGACGATCTAAATGCTGTGCTAACTCTGCTTGTGAATTAAATGTTTTTAAGTAGTCTATAAATGCTTGGGCATAAGCATTACCTTGAAAAGATCCATGCCAACCTACGTCGAAATCTAAAACAGATCGCAACAACCTCTGAAAGGGTTTGGTTGTTTGTGCAATTAAACCAAAGATTAAGGGCAAATCATAATAATCATGGTTCCCTGGAACTGGCAGAAAAGGCAGGTTAAAAGTCATCTGATTATAGGCAATGCGATCGGGATGCTCACCACCTAAAATAAACTCTCTATAAGGTTCAATAAAGTTTTTTTTGTAGTACTCGCTAGAACCAACTAAATAAATAACATCACCCGTATGTAATACAAAACGTGAGCTATCTCGATGAAGCAGCATTTGTTTTGCAATTTGTCGTTGCGGGTTATGACCTCCATGAGATCCTGAACCACTATCACCTACAACTAAAAACGAGAACTCGGAACTATCAGAACCGCCATCATCTAAAACCATTCGGGTTTGATCAATTCCCCGATCAACTATGAATGGATCTTGCCACCGTACCCGTTCTTTCATTTTGCGGATTTTGACAGATATCGGTGGATCAGAGACAAATTTCATGGTCATTGAGCAGCAGGTATTACTAATTTGAAAGCTTGATAAATTGCTTGCTGTTGTTCAGCGTCATAACCCCAACGTTCTAAAAAAGATTTATAAATACCTTCTTTTTTAGTTATTGTTTCTAATAGATTTTGGGAATGCTGATATATTGCAGGAACTTGAAGCAATTCTATCAGATTGGCTGTCCGTCGGGTTACTCTTTCTGAACTTGCAACCATCTCTTGGTCGTCGTTGCGACGATGGGCAACTGCGCTGGCAGCAGACATGGCTAAATTTTTCACCAATAAATCTGCAACAATTTCTGAGTTTGTTCTTAATGCCTGAATAACTGCTGGTGAGGGGGTGTCGGGTAAAGAACTGTCAGAGGTTAGATAGCTAACAAAAAATCCTCTAGAACCAAAATCGCTTTTAACTAAATCTGTAAGATAAACTGTTATTTCTTCTTCTGATAAATCGGCAGCTTCTATCTGGGAGATTAAGGATTGAGTAAGTTCAATAGCTTGTTCAAATGATACTTTTTCTGGAACTTTTAATTGAGGATTTGCCATAATTTTATCCAGCTTTAATGAGTTAATTTTTCAGAATATTTATTATTATGATAATACTTAATATCCACCTGGCATAGCCAGCAAACGCCATTGCCCTTGGATTTTACCGAAAACAGCTTGGTATTCTGAGGGAGAGTAAACAAAGCGATTGTAAACATATCCTTGGCGACCCTGGGGTAAAATAACGGGTGTCCAATTATTATTAGGATTATTGTTTTCGCCGAAGGTTGTTTGTGTTATTTGTTGGGTTGCGATTTGAGGATTGACCTCTACAACTTCGTTAGATAGTAACGCTACGACTGCGCTATTTTTTTGCGGTTGCGATCGCACGGACACATTTTTGCCGATAACTACTACACGGTTGATGGAACCCGATACACCTGCAACTAATTCTGAACTATTAGCTTGACTGCTTAACTGCTTCGTGATATTGTTGCAACTCCATAACTGAGATTCTGGATCTAAATCTGGGTAACTCAAATTAGCTTCTGCTGTACAACCAACTGCGATCGCATGATCCAAACTTAGCCAAAATGCGGATTCTCGGTTTTCCAGCTTAAGATCTGCAATAGCTGTTTCCCTATAACCAATAGCAATTTTATCGGATGGTAAGATTGCTCTGATAAAGTTCATATCCTTAAGCTTGGTTGCATAGCGCAAGCGTTGACGAAATTGAGCGAAATCACTTGCAGGTTTAACTTCGTCTACCAAAGTAAAACGCTGATGGGGAAAATCATCAAGCTTGGTTGAAACTAAGGCTGCTGTTTTCAACTTCATTTCCCTTGGCTTGGTCACAGATACAGTTTGATCGCTGACATTTGTAAACACAGCAGGTGGATTTTCTGCTGATGTTGCAGTTGATGACAAATCAATTAATAAAGTTGATGCCTGTGTCCTTGCAGGAAAATTGTGTAATACTGCTAGACTTGCTCCTGCAACTGACGAAATCGCGATCGCTGCGGAAAACAGCAATTGAAAATTTTTCATGCTGAACTGTGCTATGACAACCATTAGTTAACTTTAACTGTTAACTTCAAGGATCAAGCACAGCTTTCAGAAAAATAAATCAAACTTAGGGAAATCACTTAAAAGAGCAATTATACTCCCAAAGGCTATTGACTTTTATTTCTCTTCTACATACATTTCTGGTTCTACAGCAAAATTATCAATCCGCCCTGACTCATCGATCACATAACCAGCAGTAGTGTCTAAGCCAGTACCGTCTTCTTGGTGTTTTGCTGCTTTTAGTTGCTCAACGTTTTGGTCTACATCCACATTAGAAGGAATCTCTTCCTCTGGATCATTAACGGCTATAGTTTGAGCTAACTGTACTCCAAAGTGATTATTACCAGGCGCACCTCTTCCAGGTTCAGCTTCCGATGGATCTTCTGGAAGGATAGGGTTTTGTTCTTCGCTCATAAATTTTTCTCCAATTGCTATAGTAGTGAATTGTGATCTGTAGTTGCCTATGACAGAGATACAGAAAACTTAATGCTAAAATTTTTGTGTTTCTACGAAAATATCGTAATTACTCAACAGATTTACTCTTTCGCGGGTATTAAATTGCTTAAAGCTAAGGAATAGATAGCATCTAGAAAAAAGTAGAGACGCGAAATTATGCGCTACGCCCACGCTTCTATATGCTGATAGCTGATAGCTGACTGCTGATTGCTATATAATAATTCGTTAGAATGGTGCAATTAAGTATAAATATCTAAATGCTCGATTTCAATACCATTTGTGAATTCTCTCGCAACCACTGTGTTGCCATTTGTGCGTTTTTGGTTCCAGCTAACTTGGTCGCGACGATCTCGACAATCATCTTAACAGCAGTTCGTCGCCCAGCAGCCCAAGTACAGCGAGTTGCTACTATTGGCAACCTTTTTGCTGGTGTAATGATTTTTCATGTAATTACTTGGTTTATGGTTGGGGTGGTGATGGCTCCTACCTACGTGCTATTTATCTTGGCAAGTACTTGTTTGAGTGTTAACTGCTGGGCTATGGCACATCCTTCTAGTATGGTGAGATTAATTAGAGGATTGTTAGCTTTGATTGGGTTTAACAAGCAACAATTAGCAAGCAATGAATAGTAACGGGTGTAATTAACCGTCAATCAGCTATTTTTGATTGATGGAGCGACTGCGAGGTTATATGCCCCTGTTTGCATTGCTTTAATCTCACTAGCTAACCAGGGACGAGGAGACTGGCAATTGTGAGCAATTAGCAAGCCCCATAACCTGCGCTGATTGAGAATTGGTACGACTAAGTTAGCGCGAACTTGCATTGTTCTGAGGTAATCTCGATGGCAAGGTTGAATTGGTTCTAATTCAATATCCGCGATCGCACGGCACCGTCCAGCTTCGTAGAGTGCTGCATATTCACCATTAAAACATTCGTCTGGCCCAGTAGATCCCAGAATCGAAAACTTACTTTCACTTAAGGACTCAAAGGTAACTCGCCCTGACCACTGGCGAAAGAAGTAATACAACACCACACGATCAACTATTAGTAATTCTCTTAGTTCGTCGGTGGTTTTCTGAACTAAGCTATCACGAGATAGATTAGCACTCAGACGATCAAGAATTTTTTGTAAGCCTAAGTCAGACATCCAATCAAGTTTACCCGCGTAAGTATTTAAACTCAAGCCTATAATTAATGCGATTTAACAACCATGCTCTTGAGAGTAAATTTACCCCTTTACTAAAAGGAAAAGGGGTATTACTCCCAAACCATTAAAAGATTACCGATTATATTCTTCTTCCTTGGCGTTCTTTGCGTCTAAAACTAGGATCGCGTTTCGCTTCGCTAAGGCGGTTTATAAAATAGGTATTCGCCATAGTGGGAAGGGAGTAATTACCGTTAAAATCTCAACATGATCGTTAGGCGTAAGCCACTGCTGCTTTTAACACGCCCTCAAATAACTTAATCCCATGTGTGCCGCCTAAAACTACATCAGCAGCCCTTTCTGGATGTGGCATCATGCCTAGCACATTTCCTTGGCGATTGCAAATTCCAGCAATACCATTTACAGATCCATTGGGATTATCGCCTACATAGCTAAACAGAATTTGATTGTTTGCTTGTAAAGCTGCCAAAGTTTCAGCATCAGCATGATAGCAACCTTCACCGTGAGCAATGGGTAGGGTAATCACTTCACCTGCTTGGTAAGCTTGTGTCCAAGGAAGGTTTGTGTGTTCAACTTTAACGGGAACGCGATCGCAAATAAAGTGCAAATCACGATTGCGTACTAGCGCACCTGGTAATAATCCCGCCTCTGTCAACACTTGGAAACCGTTACAGATGCCTAAAACGTATTTACCT
This sequence comes from Crinalium epipsammum PCC 9333, assembly GCF_000317495.1. Classification (GTDB taxonomy): domain Bacteria; phylum Cyanobacteriota; class Cyanobacteriia; order Cyanobacteriales; family PCC-9333; genus Crinalium; species Crinalium epipsammum. Next base: position 2,157,894 of record NC_019753.1, on the reverse strand, counting down.
TGGTTGGCGTGTTCCACCACTTGCTGCATAACAGGAGAAAATCGCGCGATCGCACCGCATCTCAGGTAATCTCCATAGCTAAAGCCACCTGGAATAACTACTACATCAATGTCAGAAATATCTGTTTCCTCATGCCAAACCATCCGAGTTGGCACACTGAGCAAATCACGGGTAACATAAGCGACATCGCGATCGCAATTTGAACCAGGAAAAACTACAACTCCAAATTTCACTAATTAGCCCCCACCATTGTCGCCACTTCAACTAAATCAAAGCGATAATTTTCAATTACTGGATTAGCTAACAACTGATCGCAGATTTTATCAAGTTGTTCTTTTGCGGATTTTTCATCATCCGCAGTTAACATCAACTCTACATACTTGCCAATTCTCACTTGTTCCACATTCTCATATCCCATGTGGCTTAGTCCAGACTGTACCGCAGTACCAGCAGGGTCTAAAACCGAGGGACGGAGGGTAACATAGATCCGAGCTTGATATTTGCGATTCACCTAGATCCCCTAATTCTTCAAAGATTGCGCTTTTAAAATCCCATTATATAATTGTAAAACTTGACCGAGTGTAGTTTGCTGCCTTTAATTTTTATGCAAGTGTTTTAATGGAGAAACAGTTAAAGATTTTGGCAATCCGAGTCAGAATAAGATTTAAAGATAGTTGCCATGAAAGCCCAACGCACCCGCAGTCAAGACCGAATTTTGAACTTATTGAAGGCACTCAATCGCAGTGTCTCGGCTCAAGATATTTATATAGAACTTCGCCATCATAATCAGGGTATGGGTTTGGCAACTGTTTACCGCTCACTGGAAGCTTTAAAACTCGAAGGTGTAATACAGGTGCGGACTTTAAATAGTGGCGAATCTCTGTATAGTTGTGTACAACAAGATAAGCATCACCTGACTTGTTTACAATGTGGAGCATCTATTGGAATTGATGAATGTCCAGTGCATCAACTCGAAACCGAGCTACAAAAATCTCATTCCTTTAAAATTTATTATCACACCTTAGAATTTTTTGGTTTGTGCGATCGCTGTGTAACTGAAATTAGTTGTTAAAACACACCTCTGACTTCAATAGCAACACATCTATCACCAATGAGATTTTAGTTAAAAATTAAATCTAGGCATAGGTTGTAATCTTTATTCTATATGCCTAGTTAATATACTGTTGAGGATTGTGTTAATTATTTGCAGTTATGGTATTAGGAGATGAATCTGTACAGCTTTCTTAACTCATTAGGCATTGCCAACCCCACTGGTACTGGATGGCTGGCAGTGATTTTTACATTTATTTTGGCTTGGGTAGTAACCTACCGTTTTATTCCCCAAGTCCGCACTTTTGCTTTACGAGTTGGCTGGGCAGATCAACCTAACGCCCGACGGTTGAACCGAGAACCCTTACCTAACGCTGGCGGACTGGCAATTTATGCTGGTGTCATAGCTGCATTGATCTTAGCTACTTTTTTAAGACCAATAGTTATTGAAGCAGTATTGGCTCAAGTTCTAACTATTCTCCTGGGCGGTTCGATGTTAGTGCTTGTCGGCTTTATTGACGATCAGTATGGTTTACCCCCACTGTTTCGCTTATTAACTCAAATTCTAGCATCACTGTTATTGATCGGTAGCGGTACAATCATCCAACTAAATTTCGGTACTCCTATTGATCCCATACTATCAGTTTTACTAACAATTATCTGGGTAGTAGGAATTACTAATGCCGTCAATTTGATGGATGGGATGGATGGATTGGCAGGCGGGATCAGTTTCATTACTGCAATGAGTTTGTTAGCTGTTTCCGCTCAATTTGAAGCTCGTGCCGCAGCAACATTAGTATTAGCTGCTGTAGCAGGTTCAGCACTAGGCTTTTTACGCCACAATTTTCACCCATCCCACATCATTATGGGGGATGCCGGAGCTTATTTTTTAGGCTACGTACTTGCTGGTACGAGTATTTTAGGCAATTTAAAAGTAACCACATTGTTTGCCTTAATACCAACAGTATTATTTGTGCTAGTACCTGTGCTAGATACAACCCAAGTGTTCGTGCGACGGCTAATGGTAGGGAAAAATCCTTTAAGTACTCCAGGGAAAGATCACCTGCACCATCGCTTACTAGCTTGGGGTTTTTCTCAACGGCACGCAGCAATTATTCTTTGGGCAATTACCTTAGTTTCTAATTGGGTAGCAATGAGAATGCAAGGAATGAGCGGAATAATGATGCTTGCTACTACTATTGGGATTGTCTTGCTATTAAGTTTTACTGTTTGGCGACGGCTACGGGCAGTATTTAGGGCAACAAAAGGAATTGCTAGATAGTTGCTGAAATTGAAGTTAATCAAGGTCGTTTGTTATAATTAACTACCATTTTTTACATCTAAAGAGCTAGGCTTTTCAGAATCAGTTACAATCGAGCGAATTCCTTCCAGAGTTCCTGGAAGACTACGGGGATCTATAAACATCACCTTACTACTACCGCTTTTACCAATGATCGTCCCCATGTCTAGATAATTCTGAGCTATTAAAAACTGCAAAGCTTCACGAGCGTTAGGATCAGTTCTTATAGTGTTAGCAATGATTTGTATAGCATCAGCATTAGCCTGAGCCTTGAGGACTTGTTGCTGACGTTCTGCTTGTGCTTTGAGAACAATTGTTTTTTGTTGACCTTCTGCTTCTAAAATGGCAGATTTTTGACGTGCTTCTGCTTCTAAAACTTGTGCTTCTGCTTTACCTTTAGCACTGTTAATTGCACCTTCACGTTCACCTTCTGAGTTTAAAATTGCCGCCCGCTTTTTACGTTCAGCAGCCATTTGTAATTCCATTGATTCTTGCACTGCTTTGGAAGGAATAAGATCTCGCAATTCTACCCGCGTTACTTTTACTCCCCAAGGATCAGTAGCTTCGTCAAGTTCTTGTAGTAGCATTTCATTTATTTGACTACGGGCTGTAAAAGTTTCATCTAGTTCGAGTTTGCCCATTTCTCCCCGAATTTGTGTTAATACTAAATTCACCATTGCGGCGTGGAGATTTTCTACTTTGTAGTATGATCTCTCCATATCAAGGATACGCCAGTAAACTACAGCATCAACGGTAATCGAAACATTATCACGAGTAATACATTGTTGAGGAGGAATGTCCAAAACTTTTTCCCTAACATTTCCTTGAAATGCTACTCTTTGAAATCCAGGGATGACATAATTTAGACCTGGGGTGAGTTTTTTGCCGTTATATTTTCCCAATGTTTCAACTAAAACTTCGTCTCCTTGCTTGACAATTTTAACGCCGGAAAGAGCCGAACCACCGAGAACAACAAATATGATTAGACCGAATAAATCTCCCATTTTAAGCCTCGCTTTTGAGTAAAGTTAGATTTTTCTACTAATGATTAGGAATCTAATAAGTTTTTGGGAACTACGACTAGGGTAGTTCCTTGTCTGCCTACAACATAAACTTTTTGCCCTGGTGCGATCGCGCTATTATCTCCACAAACTGCCCGCCAAGAACCACCTTCATATAACACCCGTCCTGGTTGTTCAGGTAAAATTTCGGTTATTGTCTCAGCTTCAGTCGCATCACTAATGCTAGATATTTTACGCTTAGGCATTAAGCGATGGGTCAACACAATAAACCCAACAGATAACCCTAGCCAAATTACTACCTGTAAAGCAATCTGTGATGGTAGTAGCCTAGCGATTAAGGCTACTAACAAGGCGCTAATGCCCATCATAAATGCCGTAAAAGCTGTAGGGACAACAACTTCTAGCAAACACAGTAATGCTCCTACAGCTAACCAAAACACAGTAGGGTGAACCTGGAGGAAAAATGCTGTAGACATAATTAAGGGAGGATGAAGGAGGTAAGATAAAGGATAAAAAAAGCCAAAAGTCGGCATTTTGCTCCTAAGTTTATTAATAAAGTTGATTGGATAGTTGATGTTTCATCTCTCTACTCACCTGCCCCAAAATTATTTATGTAAATAAAGGCTTTTCATGTTATGTAAGAGTGGTAAAGCCTCCCACCTAACGATTTACTACAAATCTTGTTCTCTAGATTCCGTTGATTAATCCTATGAATACAGCTTTATTTTGCAGTTTTCAGTTAAATTTAATATTCTCTTTATAAGTTGTTAGCTTTATGATTAGTTCCAAGCCACTGATTCACTGTCTAAATTCAGCTTGTTCCCGTCCGCTAAATCCTATATCTAATAAGTTTTGTGAGAGTTGCCATACACCTTTAGTTTATCGCTATCTCTGGGCTGCTAACATATCTGCCAAGTTGATCCCACCAGGAGAGTTAGTCAACGAAAGATATCAAGTTATTGATTCTCAAATTTGGCTGGATACACACCCAAATTTACCACCACAGGTGAGTGATTCGTTACCGCAAGCGATTGTTCCTTATCTACGGCTTTATCCTCATTGTTTACACCTACCACAGGTGTATGGCTATGCGGTGCTAAATAAACGCTCAACTCTAGATCAAGTTTTGTTACTGGAAAATGTGCCAGTAGATGCTAACGGCAAGTTATTACCTTCAATAATACAGGAATGGCAGGAAGCATCTCCAGTGCGTCAAGTATACTGGCTGTGGCAAATTTTGGAACTGTGGCAGCCAATGGCAGAACAAGGTGTAGTTTCTAGTTTGTTGGTTGCGGATAATTTGCGGGTTGAAGGTTGGCGAGTTAGGTTGCGGGAATTTTATGCTGATGGGGTAGAAAATGCGATCGCAAATCCTCAAAATAATTCCTCTACTCAAACATTTATCCCAGGAGCCGTAAAACCAACCCTAGAACAGTTGGGAAGTTCTTGGGCATCTTGGTTTAACACGCCACACAAGCAGCTAGAAGAACCACTAGCAGCAATCTATCAGCAAATGCAAGCTGGAGATGCTTCATACTCGGCTATTGCTAATTCTCTTAACCAACTTCTACTAGAACAAGCCGCGTTATTACCTTTAAGTTGTTTAGTTGCTAGTGCTACAGATGCGGGTCCAGGGAAGCAGCATAATGAAGATAGCTATTATCCCAAAAATGATGATATTTCAGCTTTAAAAAATAACAATGGTAAAACGGCAAGTTTCTATAATGAGCAACTAATTTCGCACCTATCAATTGTTTGTGATGGTATTGGAGGTCACGAAGGGGGGGAAGTTGCAAGCCAGTTAGCGGTGCAGTCTTTGAAGTTGCAAGTCCAAGCCCGCTTAACAGAAGTAGTAGCAGATCCCGATATTATCACTCCAGATATTGTCTTCGAGCAATTAGCGGCAGTTATTCGCGTGGCAAATAACTTAATAGCAACCCGTAATGATGAACAAGGGCGAGAGTCACGCCGCCGGATGGCGACAACTTTAGTGATGGCATTGCAACTACCACAGCAAATAAATACACCTAAAGGTGTTGCTAATTCCCACGAACTTTATATTGCTAATTTAGGAGATAGTCGCGCCTACTGGATTACTCCTAAGTATTGCCAACAATTGACAGTGGATGATGATGTGGCAACCAGGGAAGTACGTTCAGGAAAAAGTCTATATCGGCAAGCTTTAGAGAGACAAGATGCGGGGGCATTAACTCAAGCAATGGGAATTAAAGATGCTGAGTTTTTGCGCCCAACTGTCAAAAGATTCATTATTGAAGAAGATGGCTTGTTGTTGCTTTGTTCTGATGGGGTAAGTGACAACAGATTGGTAGAGCAATATTTGACAGATTATGCCGAGCCAATTTTGGCAGGTAAGATGTCTGTGGAATCAGCAGTTGAGTCTTTGATTAATTTGGCTAATCAAAAAAATGGTCATGATAATTCTTCAGTTGTTTTAAGCTGTTGTAAAGTTAGCCCAGAAGAGCCTATAGCACTGGAAAAAAGAGCTACTACCAGTTTGAGTGCGCCTGTAATGGTATCAGCCGAGTTTGTGGAACCAGCCAATGTGTATATGGATGCAGAACTGGTGACACCGGAAGAGGCACAACCAGCAGATATCGCTCAAGAGCGTAATGGGAAAATTAGTTTAGGTGCAGCATTAGCATTGCTAATACTACTAATTGGTGTTGGGGCATTTGGTTTAACTACTTGGTGGCTACTTAGTCCTCAAGGAGTTGAGATGATCCGCGATCGCTTGTTTAAACAAGAACAATCCCCACAACAGTCTCAACCTTTTAATGTAGAATAATTTTTATGAACTACCCCGCCCAAACTAAGAGTTTGGACGAGGTTTCTGGCACTTCTTCTGTCCAACTTGTTTCATACCTCCGCAGCTTTTTACGGCTTTAGGGTTAGAAATAGAGGTCAAACATCCATGCTTATCGAGGCTAGTTCCTAACCCCGTGCGTAAATACTCTGCACAGACAGTCGCCGAAGCAAAATCCCTATCACAGGTATAGGTACATTTTTCGCATTTATGAACTCGTTCGGACAAAGTTTTAGGCTTAATGTAATCGCATTTTGGGCAGCGTTGACTCGGCTTAATTTTTTGGGTAGGAACTTCTACGAAAATTCCTCCAGCTTCCTCAACTTTGTACTCAATTGCTGACCGCAACATTCCCATACCAACATCTAAGATAGAGCGATTAAGTCCTGTTTTTTGAGCTTTTCTGACGCTACCTTTTTTAGCTTTCTTGGTCATTTTTTTAAGATTAAGTTTCTCAGTAGCAACCATGCTATTACTGCTTACAATTTGTGCTGCTACTTTATGAATAAAATCTTGTCGCTGATTAGCTGCAATGCGTACTAACTTACTAACTTTTTTTTGTGCTTTTCTCCATCTTTTTGATGCTTTAACTCTTTTCTGATAATCAGCCGTGCGTTTCCGTCGTTTCTGACGGTTAGCTTGTTTGATTTTGGTTTGGACTTGTTTTAAGTGTCTGGGATTGTCTTCTTCTAATTGCTCATACTCGCCATCACCTAAATGGACTGCTCCCATTACTGCAACATTGCAACCAAAATCCAAACCAATTAACCCATTACCTGTTTCCCTTTGTACATCACAAGCAACAGTAATCGAGGCATACCATTTACCATTACGGTAAACAATAGTTAAAGTAGTAGGATTGCCCCAAGTTCTCGCTTTTCCCCTCATCTGGATATGTCCCAAATTGGAAATATCGAGATAACCATTAACACCCGTTGTATGTGCTTTCCATCCAGAATTACAGGGATAAGTCCAACCCGAATAATGTCTTAAAGACTTAAAACGTGGATAACCTCCTAATCCCTGAAAAAACCTATAATAAGCAAAATCAACCCGTTTAATGGTTGCTTGTAATGCGTGGGAACCGAGTTCTTTAAATTCTGGTAATACTTGACGGATTACCTTAACTGCACGTTGTTGGTCATAGTAGCTAACACTTTTATGATCTCGTTTATACGCTATCTGACGATCACTTAATGCTTGGTTATAAAGCCAGCAATGTAGTTTACGCCACTCAAACATTTTTGCCGTTTGAGCTTGATTTGGATAAATGCAAAATGTTGTGCGTCGTGTTGCTAACATATAAATATTGTAGCAACAATGTAGCAGTATGACAAGAGAAAAAACTTTGCGTGTAAGGCTTGATGAGAAAGAGTGGGAGAAGTTACAAGTTTATGCTGACTCTAAAGGGGTAGGGATGTCTCATATTATCAGAGATTATATTCGTCGATTGCCTCATGTAATGACTAAGAACCAAGAGGAACCTGAATAGTATTGTTATCTGCTGTCCGCCGTTAACCCCGCCCATGAGTACATGGACGGAGAATGCACGGCGGTTGAAGGTTCAACGCACAGGGCGCAAAGGTAGAATTTGAGTTTTCCTCTCTCCCCTCCCTCCTCTCCCCTCTCTCCGCCCTATTTTTAAGATCTGGTCAAAACGAATGCACCCTCCTATGGCAAAATATTAAGGTTGTCCTATCAAGTTTAGGAAGAAGCTCTGTTATTGGTACAGTCCATCTTCTACGAGAAAATAAGATATGAAAGTTGGCGATCGCGTCCGTGTTAAAAACTCTGTGATTGTTTACCACCATCCTGAACATCGTGGTCAGCCCTTTGATATCAAGGATCAGGAAGGAGAAGTATTGGCGATTGTCACTGAATGGCAAGGAAGACCAGTCAGTGCTAATTTCCCATTTCAGGTGAAATTTCAGCAAAAATTCCGCGCCCATTTACGGGATGATGAATTGGAGTTAGTAGAGTAGTGTTCAGGTGCGTAGGCGTAGAGAAGCCCGTCGTAGACATCGCGCTTAAGTTATCGGCATTAAATCTTCTGCAATAAATATATTGTTGTCAGTTATCGCTTACGGCGATTGAACCAGCCAAAAATGTTGATGTCCCGACGCATTTTTGCTAGTTCTTGTCGGTTATTTTGGGCTGTAAGCTGATACCATTCACAGTAGATTTTAAGCTCTTGGCGATATTCTGCTTCACGACGAAACTCGTAAGCCATTTGATATGAGGCAAATATTTCGGCGGCTGGTGGAATTTTGGGAATAATTTGTCTAAATTCTTTGGACATAATTTTTGTTATTAAAAAAATATTAATCTTTTGCTGGTCTGTGTGTTCTGCTATACAGCGAAATAAAAAATGTTCTTGTAAAATACCTAAGTCTGCTGTAGCGGGATTTTTTAAAGCGACACAGGAATATTTACCACTCACAAATAATGCCACCATACAGCCTATTAAATCCTAGCATTGAGCAGTTAGTAGCAGAGATTGTGGCTGTCAATCACGCTTGGAAGGAAGCGCGAGATTTATTAGAAAATGCTTCCCCTTTGGCTATTTCTTTAAGAGAAATTAAGACTCGTTTACAGGTGCGCCTCTTGCGTAGCTATGCACCAGAGCAAGTTTATCTGGAATTAGATACAAAAGTTGAGCAGGTAAATGGGGAATTTGATCCAGAAGCAGAAGTTGGGGAGCCACTTTATGGTTTACTGCTACGAGAGCCGATTAATGGTCGCTGGAATGCTGAACATCTGCCTGTAAGGGTAGCTAATGAAGTGCTTTCGGAGCATGAATTACAGCTATTTACGAGAGTTCTCTCAAAATAAAAGCACAAAGAATACAAAGATAACTCAGATAAACAAAGTGTTGCAGCAGTCTTTGAGCGATATATTAAAAATCTAGGAGGGGATCAATGATTACTAATTTAATATTTATTGGACTAACTCTATTAATTGGTTTGTTTTTTTTAGGTTTAGAAATAAAATTTACTTGCGATTACAAAAAATATTATTCTCAAGAAAGCAAAGATACCCAGGATACAATTAAATATTTAAACGATCAACTGGTTAATCAAGAAAAAATTGTTAATGGAGTATTAGAGTTAAAAAAATTTCCTAATTGGAATTGGATAAAAGAGCATCTAGAGGGCAATTATAGAATACAAGATGGAGTTTTTAACGCCCAGATAAAGGATAGCCGCTTTGTATTAAAAAAATATCCTGCTGCTCTTACTTGGTCAATACCGCGTAGTTACTTCAAATTTATACCTGGTATTCTCACAGCAATCGGAATTTTGGGAACATTTTGGGGTATCCAAATCGGGCTTCAAAATATTAATTTAAATAGTACAGAAAACTTTTCGCAGTTATTACCTTCTATCCAACAATTGCTGGATGGGATGAGAACTGCTTTTTTAACTTCTTTGTTTGGATTGGGTTCTGCTAGCGTCTTTACGCTAATCTTAGCTGGGTCTGAATGGGCTAGAACAAAAACTCGGAATGATTTAAGAAAAAAATTAGATAAAATTGCCTGGTTGAAAACTGATGCTGATTTAGAATCAAATCAATTAACTGCTGAAGCGATTGGGAAAGCTACGGGGACACAGGTACGGGATAAGATCGCTCCCTTAATTAACCCAATTAAAGAAGAGTTAAGAGAAATTAGAGCTATCCAAGCTGCTCAAAATCAACTTACCCCACAAGAGATAAGTCAACAAGTTGCATTAGCATTTGCTCCCTTAATTAACCCTATTTCGGAACATTTAAGAGAAATTAGATCTACCCAATTTGCTCAAAAGCAGCTTACCTCAGAAGCGATCGGTCAACAAGTTGCATTAGCTTTAGCGCCTGGATTTACAGAAATACGCAATGATTTATTAGCACAACGCCAAACTATTGAACAGCAAAGGCAAGAACTTTTAACCACATTAATTCAAGAGTTGCGAACAGAGGTAGTTGAACCTGTTGTTTTGCGGTTAGACGAGAGCGCAAGATTAACAAGGGAAGCTTCCCAAGCGGTGAGAGAACTCAAGGACGCATTAGGTGAAATCACTCAAAGTTTAGCCGAATCAATCCAAACAATTCAGAGGTTTCAAGAAAATACACTCGGTCAACTACAACAATTTGCAGTAGATTTACGACAAATTTTAAGCCAATTTCAAACAGAAACTCAAGGTGTTCTTCAACAAGTAGCTACAGAAATTCAACGAGCAGTATCTACCAGTATCGAGGGTTTAGCTACCCAACGGCAAGCTTTTATTGCTAGTGCTAGACAAGCAGCTACGTTTTTTCAAGGGATTCAAGAAAATTTGCAAGAAGCTTTAAAAACTCAAGCCCAACAACAAAAAGAAATGTTGGCGGGTGTTGAGTCGCAGACAATAAACATATTAGCTGAGGCTAATCAAGCGTTTTTAACTCAATCTCGAACAATTGAAACTGTTGGGGTACAAGCTTCAAGTGTAATGGATACAGCTAGAACAAATTTAGAGGCGACATTAAATAATATTGACGAAAATCTCCAAAACACTCGGAATACAGTACAGCAGGAGTTAGAAAATTTCAGGATTAATTATCAATCAGCTTTAGTAACATTTTTTAATGAACAAAATAATTTGCTGAATGATACTTTAGGGCAACAGCGTGATGGATTAGCCGGAGTTGTTGCAGATTTACAAAGAGTTTTCGTAGAAGAAGCGGAACAGCGTAAGGAGTTAGCCGCGCAAGTAAACGATAGCATGGCAAGAATTAATGGGACTGTTCAAAGAGTTAGTGAACTAGCTAATGTAGTAGGTTTAAGTTCTAGTGAACGTTTAGCACAGTTAATAGAATTATCTAGAACTATTAGCGGTGAGGCGCAGCGTGTAGAAAGAGCTTATCAAAATATGGGTAATCAATTTAATCAAGCTTTAGATAACTGGAATCAACAGATTATCACTTATTTAGACCAAGCTACGAACTCACAGACAACTTTCTTTAATCAGGCAGATAATAGCATGGCAAAAGTTTGTAACGGTTTAAATGAGACAGCTAATGGTTTATTGGATGTATCTCAGTATTTAGTATCGGCAGCTAATGAAGCCAGAATGAGGAAATAATCAGTGAGTAATTTTTCTCAGTTCGATGTAGAACCAGAAGTTGAAGAACAAGACGACTCTAGCTTTTTATTATCAATTGGCGATTTAATGTCCGGCTTGCTGATGCTGTTTGCATTGTTATTTATCATTGTGCAGATGCAGCTTAGTGAGCGAATTCAAGAAGTAAAAAGACTAGAAACTGAATTAGCGGCATATAAAAAAGCTATTGATGAGTTGCCGATTAGAATCCTTAATGCTATTAATGGCAATGTAGGAGGAAAGGGAGTATTTATAGTTGATCCAAAAACGGGTGATGTTAGTATTGCGGAGCGTTTGTTATTTGATGAGGGAAGCGCGGAACTAAAACCGGAAGGAAAAAAGTTTTTGCAAGAATTTATCCCTGTTTATAGTCAGGTAATTTTTTCTAATAATAAATTTGATGAACAGATTACTAGAATTGTAATTGAAGGTCATACTAGCTCTGAAGGTTCAGATAAAGTTAATCTAGAATTGAGTTTACGACGATCCTTATCTGTTTCTGATTACATTTTTTCTAATCAGCTAAATTTTAAGACTAAAGGGCAATTGAGAAATAAGATATTAGCAGCAGGAAGAGGTGAGATTGATGCTAATCAAAAAATTGATAATCCAAGCGATCGCAAAGTAGTTTTCCGCTTTCAGTTTAAACGCGAAGATTTTAGTAAATGGTTTCCAAAAACGCGATCGCCAGTGAGTCAACCATGAATGTTCGGTTTCGTCAACTACATCTTAATCCCTCACAACCTCCTAGTTATCAGCCAACAGAATTACTTAAACTATCTAAAGGTCTAAAAACTAATAGTTATTTAAAAAATCTTGCAAATATTCCGAGACTTTTCAGAACTAAATTTCGCTCTCTGACAGAAATTCTCTCAGATATTCAAAGCAATCAAATTGAGCAAGTAAGTGTATTAGAGTGGGTTTATTGTCTTTATCATAAAAATACTTGGGATGCTAAAAATCCAGATTTACGGATAGCTTCATCTCAAGCTATTTGGAAAGCAGCTAACAAAAATTCTTGGCTTTTACAAAAGTTACTTTGGCGTGTCGTACTTTATTATAGCGGTCAGCGAGAAACAGCAATTGCTTCTTCTTTAGTTGATACCTTCCCAAGCAATATTAAATCTAATAGTCTGGCTATCCAAATAATTAATATTATTAAACAGCCTCACGCAGCTAAAAAATTAGCTCAATTATGCTATACAAATTTACTGCTACCACAGCAACTTTTAGAACAATCTCATTTACCTACTTGGATACCCGTAGCTACAGAAGCATTGAATCATGTTGCTGAAGTGTTTTCTGATCCATCGAATATTAATTACAAGCATACAGATTGGTTGCTACGTTGCCTAAATCAAATGTCAGCAGATCAGCAGCTTTTAGCAGTGGACTCTTTACTTAATAAAATTTCGCCAGAATTAGGGGCAAATTTAACACAACTGGTAACGTGGCTAGAAGAAAATTATAGTCCTAGAGTCACAAATTCTCGCTGGAATCAGCTTTCTTTATTTGCTAAGTCAGCTTTGCGTAAGTGGATAGGGGCAGTTAACTATCGAGATTTTGCTAATTTAATTGATCAGTTGTTAGAAACACTTGATCAGAACAGCCTTGATTTTAAACAACTGAAATCACGCCGAAAATTTTGGGCTGATTATAGCGATCGCTTTCAGCGTCTCCGCATTCTTTTTCCTCAAAATTCAGTCAATATTTTAGGTAGCTATCTACATGGGCAAGATGTCAGTATTTTAATAGACGATGGCAGCGAACCCACAGAAGTTTGTATATTTGATTTTGGAGATTGGTTTGTGATCGAATTTTTTCGAGGGTGGAGTAGCGAAATTCGCCTAATAGCTAACAATCCTGAAACTGAGGCAATTCTTTTTGGAGATAATCTATCAGTTAAGCGTTTGCGTTGTCTGGGTGGTAAACGTCACGATCACAGATATCTCTGGCAATTTTCTTGTGAAGAGTGGCTGAATCAAAATCAAATTCCCCCTAACTCAGGAACAAAACCTTACCCTAATCCAACTTCCCAACAACTGCAAGATCGTAATCATCAACTGATAGAGTGGAATCGCGTAATTCAAAAACTTGAAAAAGAAGCACAGGAATATTGCTTCTAATTATGCCCAACCCCGCAGACGATAAATAAATATACCAATGTATTCTTTGATCGCTTTTGTTGACTTTTCTAACTTTTCAACGTCAGGTAGTAGATTGAGAATGAAAGCTTGGTTGCTGCTGTCTGGTTCTTGAATTTCTTGCTGAGTAACTAAAAAGTCAGTGGGTGCAGGTATAGCATCAATTTTTTGACGTTTGAAGATAGCAAGCGATCGCGGCATATGTAAAGCCGATGTCACCAATAACACCTTATTAAGATTATAAGCGTTAAGGATAGCTCTCACATTTACAGCATTTTCGTAAGTATTGAGTGAGTTAGGATCTTGCAGAATCGCAGATTGAGGAACCCCTAATGTTTGTAAAATTATGCCCATATCACCTGATTCTGGCGATCCACCGCCACGCCATTCAACCCGCCCACCACTAGAAATTACCCAAGGTGCTTTGCCTTCACGGTATAGCTGCGCCCCATAAAAAACGCGATCGCCTCCTTCACTTAAATCTACTGTCGGACGCGGTGCAACAGCAGGTCTAGTACCACCGCCTAAAACAACAATTGCGTCTGCTACTGGTAATGTTGTTTGGGGGATATTTTGTACTTCAAGCGATCGCACTAACCAATTAGAAACCCAGCCGTTACTTCCTAACAGCAAAGCTGTTAATGCTAAAACAACCGGAAAGGCTGCCCAGCGAGAGCGTTTCCACATCAACACCAAAGTTACCAACATCAGCAGACAAGCTAACCCCAAAGGATATAAAAAAAGGGGTATTAATTTCGATAGAAATAAAAACATTGATTAATTTAAGTAGGTGGGCATAAATCAACTTTTTTCAATCACCATTCACCAGTTCCCAGTTTCATTTATCAAAAGTAACATTTAATTTTACCTACATACTTATTTATTTTGCTCGCGACGCTTTTTAGATAATTTAGGATATTTGGCATTAGCATTTCTCAGCAGCTTTGCTCGCCGAAATCCACTTACTTTAGTAGGCACTTGTGATGCTTGCGCTTGATCTAATTTTTCATCTGTACTATTCCACCAAGCAAATACTAAACCGCCAGATAAACCACCAATAGCACCCAAAAAGATACTGAACGGGATGGGATTTCCTACTAATACAAACGAAAGCATAAAAAACAACCACAGTTTTAATCCTGCTGAAATACCAGCAGACATTCCTGAGTCTTGCGTAGTCTCAGCATCATTTTCTTTGTCTTTCTTTTGACCTTTATTATCTTCTTGATTCACCATAATTCAATTAGCACTCTTAAGCCCCTCCCCTTAATAAGGGGAGGGGTTGGGGTGGGGTTCTTTACTTTTTAAAGGTTATCTATCCAACCAATAACTGTTGTAATTTTCCCTGCCAATCTGTTGTAGTATCTAAAGTCCTAACATAGCCTTTTTCCTCTTCGTTGAAAGCTTCAGTTGCCGCTTGCTGTGAAGTTAATAAATCGGCTGTAGCATCAGCAATATCGCCTGTACGTTTGTTAAGGCGATCGCGCAATACTTCCTCTGGTGCAGTACAGTAGATAATTTGTAATGGTACTTGTTGAGATTGGGCTAGGGTAATAGCATCTTTTCTTAAGGATTCGCGATCGTATTTCGCATCCAAAATCACCGTAAAACCTTGACTCGCCAGCTTAACACCCAATTCTAGTAACCGCCCGTAAGTCTTCTGCGTCATTTCCGCAGTATAAAGATCTGATCCACCTTTCTCTTCTAAACGTATACCGCCTAAATGTTTCCGTACCGCATCTGAGCGAATGTGAACTCCCTCAGTTAATCGAGCTACCTGCCGTGCTACGGTACTTTTACCAGCACCAGATAGTCCCGACATTAAAACCAAACGTCCTTGTTTTGGTTGAGTATATTCCCACGCTAACTTGTAATATTCAGCCGCCGTCTTAGCAGCAGCATCTTTATCAGCTTGGGGAATAGCCGGATCATCTAACAAGAAAGAAGTTACTTTTGCCCGTACATAAGCCTGACGACTTAAGTATAAAGGTAACACCTGCAAACCTTCCCAATCGCCTGTTTGCTCAATGTAGGTATTTAAAAAAACATTACCTAAATCTTTACGTCCCCGCGCATCCAAATCCATCACAGCAAAAGCGACATCATACATGACATCAGCAAAGCGAAATGGCTCATTAAATTCAATACAATCAAAAAGTACAATCTGATCTTGCCAGCGACAAATATTTCTCAGATGTAAATCTCCGTGACATTCACGAATAAAGTTATTTGTTATTCTGATATTTAAAAGATCTTGCTTTTCAGCAAAGAAAGCATCTGTAAATTTTTGCGTTTCATCAAATTGCACTTGAGTTTGTGCAATACCGATATATTTCTCACTTTGCTGATAGTTTTCGTCAAACGCAGCGCGTACTTGCGGAACTTCACCAAACTTGCTGATGTATTCATCTGTCTTAGCTTCAGCATGAAATTTAGCAACAATTCGCGCTAATTCCTCAATATCTTTTTCCTGAAGCTGTCCCTGTTCAAATAAATTACTTAACAGCGACTCTTGAGGAAACTGAAGCATTTTGAGGGTATATTCTACAGCTTCACCTGTGCCATCAAGTTGATATTGCTCACCTTCTTGAGTGATTGGTAAAACTTCTAAATATAAATCCCGTGCAGTGCGTCGATTTAGGCGAATTTCTTCATGGCAAAAATGCTGGCGTAACTCTAAAGTAGAGTAGTTTAAAAAGCCGAAATTTACTTGTTTTTTAAGCTTATAAACATAATCACCAGTTAGCAGCACGTAGGAAACATGAGTTTGAATCAGCGCAATTGGTTCTTTAACAGGGTGAGGATAGAACCCTGGTTGCATCATCTGCTGAATTAAAGCGGGGAGAGAAGCATCAGTCATAAGTAAGTTAAAAGCTACAAATCGTTTCCATTATATTTTTATTTAAGATAACTATGGTATTACTAACCCTGTTTTATCTTTCAAACAAAAAAACTAGGGACTTTACCCTAGTTTTAGCTTAACTGAATATCTATTTAAAAAAGTGCCTGGTCAAAGGTTAACAATTGAGCAACAGAGAAAATGTAGTTAATTTACACTCACCTGCTACTCAGTTAAATTACCTTTTCGTTCAAATTAATTTAGGCGTTATACAGTTTCAGCAGTTTCGGCAGTTTCAGCAGTTTCAGCAGTTTCAGACTTAGTTGCAAAAAAGCTGACGTGGTAAGGAAATTTTTTCCAAGGATGGATTTGAACTTCTTGCAAAACAGTTGTACCACTCCAAGAAAGCTCAGGTATAGTTAGTTGAACCTCTGGTTTTTTACCAGAACTTGCTTTCAACAAATCTCCAAATTGCTTACTGTTCATAACCAGAGAAATAGATTCCCTACCGTTATGACCATATAATACAGCCGGAAGTAACCCACTGCGACGAAGCGCTCTAGGCTTGCTGCCTTCTGGTCGTTTTTGACATTCAATTGTAAGTGGCATAATCAGTAACTTGTTGAGATTTGTTAGGGGTTAATAATTTGACAGTTACACAGCTAGTAATCTACTGACTGTTGACTGTTGACTGTTCAGACTACCGATTGTACCGGACTTCCGTTAGCGTGTAACAACGCTCGTTTCGGTCCATGAATTGGGTCTTCAACAATAATTGTTTGGTCACGGCTGGCACCCAATGAGACAATGGCGATCGGAACTTCCATTAACTCTGCTAGGAATTTTAGATAATCCAAAGCTTGCTTCGGTAAATCATCTAAAGAGCGACACTCAGTAGTAGACTGTTGCCAGCCTGGTAATGTTTTGTAGATAGGTTTGCAATTGGCAAACTGGCGTGCGGAACTGGGGAATTCTTCGATAAGTTTGCCATCAATTTCGTAAGCAACACAAACGTTGATTTCTTCCAACTCGTCTAGCACATCAAGTTTAGTAATTGCTAAACAATCCAAACCGTTAATCCGAACTGCATAGCGACCAATCAGCGCATCAAACCATCCACAGCGACGCTTACGACCAGTAGTAGTGCCAAATTCCGCACCGCGATCGCATAATAACTCACCCATTTTACCGTTGAGTTCTGTAGGAAATGGCCCCTCTCCGACTCTGGTAGTATATGCCTTTGCTACACCAATCACGCGATCGATCATTGTCGGACCTACACCCGTACCTACGCAAGCTCCTCCTGCAACTGGATTGGATGAAGTAACGTAAGGATACGTGCCATGATCCAAGTCTAAAAGGGTTCCTTGCGCCCCTTCAAACAAAATATTGCGGCGGCGCTGAATAGCATCGTAAATAAACAAAGAAGTATCTACGACATAGGGGCGTAAACGTTCAGCATAGCCCAAGTATTCCTCTATGACCTTTTCCGGGTCAAGAGGTGGTAAATTATAAAGTTTTTCTAAAATGACATTTTTATAATTAATAGTCCAGCGCAACTGCGATCGCAGCGTGTCTGAATCCATCAAATCTTGGACTCTGATGCCAGTTCTTTCCGACTTATCCGCATAAGTTGGACCAATACCGCGTCCAGTTGTCCCAATTTTATGATTACCCCGTTGTTTTTCTGATGCCTCGTCAATTATCCTGTGATAAGGCATCGTCACATGAGCCGTTTGAGAGATCAGCAGATTGCCTGTAGGTATTTTTAACGCTTGTAGCTGATCAAGCTCTTGAATTAAAAGCTCAGGATCTATTACCGTCCCACAACCAATGATGCAATCCGTATCAGGATATAAAATACCGGAGGGAATCAAGTGTAATTTAAAGGTCTGACCCTTA
Organism: Crinalium epipsammum PCC 9333; assembly: GCF_000317495.1. Lineage (GTDB taxonomy): Bacteria > Cyanobacteriota > Cyanobacteriia > Cyanobacteriales > PCC-9333 > Crinalium > Crinalium epipsammum. The sequence continues at coordinate 2,139,696 of NC_019753.1, read as the reverse complement.
ACTACAACTGTATGTCCCGCGTTGACCCCTCCCTGATAACGAACGACAACATCTGCCGATTTACTAAGTAAATCAGTTATCTTTCCTTTACCTTCATCGCCCCACTGGGCACCTATCACAACAACGTTAGCCAAGGGTTTATTAAAAGAGCTAAAGTTTACACAAACTATGATTATTTGCACATATAGCCATAGATGTCAACTTTATTGTTGCTTAAAAATGTATAGATGTAAAAACTCTTAACGTTGGGTTGCTTTAAGGGATTGATAAAATCTACTAAGAGTGATCTACCTAAAACCCTACTGTTCGTGCTAAATTGCGTTTCTCTATGACTCACCTGGCAATCCATTTGTGTTTGAGGAAAGGTGATAACTGATGGCAAACTTGATCACACCTGATAGATCTGTAGCTTCGACTAATCATTATGCGAAGTTGCTTTTAATCTGCTTGCAACCTCGATGGGGAGTTTGCTGGAGTGTATTTTTCCTGCTTTTAAACGGAACTGCTTTAAAGGCTGCAACTAATAACGATATTGCGCCGATACCACAAAATTTTATATCGCCATCAGAATTAATTTCCCACAAACAGCAGATTGCGGAAATACAAGACATATTTTTACAGCCTAACAGTAACATTCAAAGCAACTCACCGCAACTTTACTATCAAATCAAGCCACAAATTTTAATTGCTGCTCCCGATAACTTTACCCCTAGATTACGCTCTCAAGAAGTACCCCTTAATTTAATTGCTGCACCAGATAACTTAGTTCCTAACCAACAGGTACAGCCACCAGCACAATCAGCACCAACGCCATCACCAGCGCCACCAGCACAATTAGCACCAACGCCAGCATCAACACCAACCCCTACAACGCCTCCATTACCAACAGTACAACCACCTGCATCTTTACCTGAAGCTAACCCATCTGCTACTATTCAAAATGCGGTTTTACCAAGCTTTTCCTTAGATAATTTGCAAATCAACTTTCGCAACGATGTTGATAAATTTGGTCGAGAAAATCGTTTTATTGAACCGACGGCTCAATTTAGGTTGAGTAATGGCAACATAGTTCAACTCAAAACTGGCTTCAATTATTTTAAATACCCAGGGTTAGAAGATGTATCAAATATCCCCCTGACGCTGGGATATCAAACTAAAATTAATCAAGTAACTTTACAAGCTGGGGTTGGAGTTGACGTATTTAATCGTCTCCCAACAGCTATTAATTTTAATACTAAGGTAGATGTCCCTGTTGGTAACAATATTACTTTATCGGGGGTAGTAGAACAGGGTCTTTACAAGTTTAATGCTGAAACTTTAGAGAATCAAATTAGAACTTGGCGATATGGGCCAAATTTATATTGGCAAATTGACCGCAATACCAGTTTGTTTTCATTGCTGCGTTTGGGCAATTATAATGACGGTAATTTTGAACAGCAATCTTTTAGCAGACTAGAGAGGAAGTTCGGACCATTCTCGATAGCAGCTAATTTATTTAACTGGAGTTATAACGAAGATTATAGTGAAAAAAGCGGTTATTTTTCTCCACCCGATTTCCTGGTTTTTACGGGAGAAGTGGCTTTAGAAAGTGAGATTTTTGATTTTCTACGTTGTCGAGTAGCTGCTAGCTTAGGGCAACAAAGACTAAGGGGAGAATTTAGTAATGCTAATAGTTATGAGGGTCGATGTACCGGAAAAATATCTCAAAATATAGATGCAGATTTTGGCTATGTTTTCTCGAATGTGCAAAATCAAGAAACTGGTAATAGCCAATATAACAATCAGTCTTTTACAGGTGTGCTACGCTTCAAATTTTAGAATTAAAATTTAAGCATAAAGATATACTTGAGTATGTAAAAAAAAATGCTAAATTTTTGTAAAGTTATTTGACCTGGATTGTTTTAAAAACAATTTTCAATTATAATCACAATTTATTACTTCATCTAATCCTAGAGATATTAGCAAAATCCTATTGTATATCATTGAAACCCAAGTATTAATAATACTTTCAGTATTTAGCTTAATTTTCCACTAAAATATAGTCAATTTAAAATGTTTAGCCGAGCGTAATTTAAAATGAATTCTGATTTTGAACCCCCGCCAAAAAGCTGGTCAGCTTTAGCGACGGTTGGTGGAATATTGACAGCACTTGCAGCGATCGCAGTTCTACAATCTGTATCAAATAATCTCAATAAAGCTCAACGTACAGAGAAAAAGGCTGGAACGCAGACAGTTGCCTCGACCTTTGAAAAACAGGATCTCAAGTCAATAAAATTGTCTGGGATACCAGTTCCATTTAATGAAATAGTAGCAACAAAGCCTTATGTTGCCCCTAGTACAGGAAAATTAACCGCAGCCGAATTGGAAATGGCGCGTCAAGCTTGGAGCTATTTCGAGAAAAACTGGAACGAAGAAACAGGCTTAGTTAACTCTGTAGACGGGTTTATCTCCGTAACCCTGTGGGATCAGGCAGCAGCAATGGCAGCTTTGGTGAGTGCTTTTGAACTCGAAATCGTGCCAGAAACAGAATTTAATGAAAAAATGGCTACGACCTTAAAAAGCCTTGCTAAACTGCCCCTTTACAAAAAAGAACTTCCCAACAAGGTATATAACCCAAAAACACTCATCCCAGTAAATTACGGCAAAGTTGACCAACAAGAGGAAATTGGCTGGTCAGCTATAGATTTAGGAAGAATGGCGATTTGGCTTAAAATTGTAGCAGCTAAGTATCCACAATTCCGTTCTGATGCCAGGGCAGTTTGGAGAAGTTGGGATGTTGATCGACTGGTAAAAAATGGTCAAATGTATGGCACATCCGTTGTTAATGGGGAAGAACTATACAACCAAGAAGGTCGTCAAGGCTACGAAAATTATGCAGCTTATGGGCTAAAACTGTTGGGATTGAACGTAGACCGTGCTTTAAACCCTACTAACTATTTAGGCTTTGTTAATCTCTATAACAAGGGAGTTCCCTACGATTTACGAGATGCTAAAACGAGTGGAGCCAATAACTACGTCTTGAGTGAGCCTTTTATTCTAGATGGCATTGAAATAGGCTTTCAAGGATTACCAAAAGCTTTTGCTGACAGGGTATTAGCTGCTCAACAATCGAGATATGAAGCAACTAACCAGCTAACTGCTGTCACTGAAGATAACTTAGACCGCGAACCATACTTTGTGTACAGCAGCTTGTTTGTCAATGGCGAACCTTGGGCTGTAATTACAGATACGGGTAAAAAGTACAACAATTTAAGATTTATTAGTGCTAAAGCATCGGTGGGTTGGCACGTACTTTACAATACGCCTTACACTCAGAAGTTATTTGACTTTGTGCAAACAAACTTGAAGTCTGAAAAAGGTTGGTATAACGGCTATTATGAAACTTTACGTGAACCTAACAAATCTTTAACAGCTAATAATAATGGCGTAATTATGGAAAGCTTGCTTTACAAACAAGTTGGCAAGCCATTAATTGTATGGGCTGGTGTCGAATCCTCTGAGTAACGTGCTTAGAATTGATCTAGGCTTTATCAATGGCATAGGGTAATGAACCAAGAACGCAACGGAACGCAATGGTCAAAGCTAATGGCTCTTTCTCTTACAGGAGCCACCATTGGACAGTTATTGCCCTACGGTTCAGTGCCTGTAGATCAAGCATTAGCTCAAAATCCCAGTCCAAATCAAGCCGCGTGTACAGATATTGTTACTCCCTTAACTCAAGAAGAGCAAGAATATGCCCGCACGGCTTGGCAGTATTTTGTAAAAAACTACCAACCAACTACAGGGTTAGTTAATTCTACAGGGGGCTATCCATCTGGCACTCTGTGGGATATGGCAAATTACCTGGTTGCCTTAAATACGGTGCGTGGGCTGGATATTGTTACTCAAGCTGATTTTGAGGCTCGGCTGAACAAGTTTTTGACCGGAATAAGTGCATTGCCACTGTTTAACAATGCTTTGCCGAATAAAGTCTACAATGCTGCTACTGGGGCGATGGTAGATTACGGCAATAATCCTCAGCCGAATGGTATTGGTTGGTCGGCTTTGGATATTGGTCGAATGTTAGCAGCATTTCACATTATCCGTACTTGTCATCCAGAATATGCAGATTGGGTGACAAGTGTTGTTTCTAGGTGGAAGTTAGAGCAATCTATTAAAGACGGGCAACTTTATGGCGCTGTAGTTTTACCGGATGGTAAAACTCAGTTAGTGCAGGAGGGGCGGCTAGGTTATGAAGAATATGCCGCGCGTGGTTATGAACTGTGGGGTTTTAAACCGAATAAAGCGATCGCGATCAAACCGTTTCAGTTTGTTAAAGTTAATAACATAAAAATACCAGCAGATAGTCGTGACTATCAAAGCACTAATTCTAACAATTATGTTGTCAGCGAATCCTATATTTTAGATGGCATAGAATTTGGTTTACAAGGGTATTTAAAAGACTATTCCCGAAGTGTTTTTGAAGCTCAAAAACGCCACTATGAGGAAACAGGGGAACTGACAACAGTTTTAGAAGATGACATCAATCAAGCTCCTTATTTCCTCTCTAATAATGTCTACTCTAATGGTGTACCTTGGGCAGTAATTACAGATGAAAACAAGCCGAATCAGCAATTACACAGTTTAAGTACAAAAGCAGCTTTTGGTTGGCGCTATCTGTACCCCGATGATTCTTATGCCCAAAAGATATTTGATGTAGCCAAAGACTTGCGTAATGCTGATGGTTTTTATGCAGGACTTGATCAGGAAACTCAAAAACCTAACTCAATCTTAACAGGTAATACTAACGGGCTAATTCTCGAAATTTTGTATTACAAAGCTAGAGGAAATCGACCATTAATTAATCCTACTTTTCTCAGTTTGGCGGAAGCACCGCCTACAGGTAATCAGTCAGTAATTACAAATGCACTACAAAATGTAGCTGTGGCTGAAATTCCCGCAGTAAGTGTGGAACCTGCGCCGATTCCAAAACTAGCTAGATTATTAAATCCGCAAGAAAAACGCTATGCCGAAGCTGCTTGGAAATACTTTCAAGCCAATTATGAGCCAAATACTGGATTAATTAGCGATCGCAGCGATGTAAAAGGGGTAACTCCTTGGGGAATAGGTGACTATATAGCAGCTTTACACGCCGCGCGATCGCTTGATGTGATTTCCTCTGAAGAATTTGATAACCGCACCAGTCTACTCTTGGGAGCATTGCAAAAATTACCTTTGTATGGCAATGAGATCCCATCTCGGAGTTACGATCCTCGAACACTACAACCAGTTGATTATGGTGGCAACACCGTGTCTCAAGGTACAGGTTGGTCAGCCTTAGATATTGGGCGGTTAATGTCAGCGTTGTACAACCTCAAAAGCGCGTTTCCGCAATACACCAACGTAGTCGATCAAGTGGCATTACAGTGGTCGTACCTAAAAGTAGTACGAGATCAACGACTGCAAAGTGCGATCGCCAAGCACGAAGGAAACCAAAGCCAAGCTGATGCCAACTCAGACTATATGCTGAGTGTGGTTTATCCAGAAGTGCGCTTAGGTTACGAAGAATATGCCGCGCGTGGTTTTCAATTATGGGGATTTGATGTCGATCGCTCCAGCGTAGGGGGAAAGTATCAATCTGCTCCTGTAGAAGGAATTAACGTACCTACCAAACGAATCCGCCCAGATGTAAACGCTGAAACCAATCAGTACACAGTTAGCGATCCTTTCTTACTGTACGGGTTAGAGTTTGGCATTGATCCTCAGATGCGCCAGCTACTTGAACCAATTCGCCGAGCGCAAGCCGAACGCTACCGTCGCACAGGTAAACTAACGGCTGGAGGTACTACCGTCTTAGACCGAGAGCCTTATGTTGTCCGCAGTACTATAATTGCTGATCAAGAACCTTGGGCAACTCTAGCAGATGATGGCACACGAGTACCAGATGTTCGCACAGTTAGCACAGCCTCCGCTTTTGCTCTTAAGGCGCTGTATCCAGAAGATAGTTATACGACTGAGTTATGGCGGGCAAGCACAGACTTATACGATTCCTCTCAAGGCTACTATGAAGGATTTTTAGAAAACACAGGTCAGCCAGTTAAAGCTTTCACCAGCACCACTAACAGTATGGTGCTGCAATCGCTGCTGTATCAAGTAACAAATCAGCAGCCAATTGTGACAAGAAACACGAATATTAATTCTCCTTGGTGGCAAGCAGTAGCTAAGGGAAATTCCAGTCGCGGTTTACCAGTGGCAAATAGCCCAACAACACAACTGGTGACAGATTCTTCAGGAACATACTGGGCTTCAGTTAATAATCGCCAACCAGTAGCACTACAAGGACAGCCAACTTTAAACAATCCACCCGTAGCTTCTCAGCAGCCACCAAGAGTAGATAATTCTGCGATCGCTTCATCTCTACCAGCTACCACAGAATTTACCGCGCCTGTTGCTAGTACTCCGCCCGTAGTAGCAACAGCACCGCAAACCACACCCAACAGTACAACTGAAGGATTTACCGCGCCCGTTGCTAGTACTCCGCCTGTAGTAGCGGCAGCACCGTCTCCGCCACCAAGATCCACACTCAATCAACCGCCGCGCGATAGCGCCAGCGCTGACTTGTCAGTTCGCATTGCTGCTGTACTACCTCGCCTACAAGCAGACACCAATTTAGTTGCAGCGCAGATTGCATGGCAATATTTTGAACGTAACTGGAACTCGGAAACAGGCTTAGTTAATTCACTCGATAACAATTTTGTTACTAACATCTGGGATCAAGCGAGTGCAATCTTAGCAATTCACAGCGCCCGCCAATTGTCAATTATCAATTCAGATTTATTTAACAGTAGATTTTCTCGACTGTTGCAAACTTTAGAAACATTACCTTTGTCAGCAGCAAAGTTACGCAACCAAGGTTATAACACTCGCACAGCCAAGATGATCCGGCTAGAGCCTAATACTGGAATGCAAAGCCCTAGCGGTTCCTCATCGGTAGATCTGGCGAGATTTTTGTTGGCATTGCACGTAATTAAGACTAACTATCCTGAATATAGCCAACGAGTTAATAATCTTGTTTCTCGTTCAAACTTATTGCAAGTAGTCAAAAATGGTTTACAACAACCTGGCACAGAGGCACAAGGTTATCAGCAATATGCAGCCAAAATTTTAAATCTTTGGAACGTTGACGTAGCAGGATTCGACAATTTTTCCTTAGCCTCTGCTCAAAACAGCTTTAGTGGCAGTAACTCGAAGAGCGATCGCACAATTGACCCCTATATCCTTTGGGGATTGGAATTAGGGTGGCCTGAAGCTGTAAAAACTCAATTAGTCAGCTTATTACAATCCCAAGCACAAAAATCATACTTTAAAAACTACAGTCTATCTACCAACGATCAGCCTTGGCAAACTAAGAACAAACAAACTTCAACAAACGCTTCAGTAAACTTCTTGAGTACCAAATCAGCTTTTGCTTGGGAATCACTGCTACAAGATGACCCTTATGCTACCACCCTGAGAAATTACGTTCAAAACCTAGCTCAAAAAAATCGTGGCTACCTTTCAGGACGTTATGAAAATAGCCAAAATAATCTTAAGGCTTCAATAGACGTTAACACTAATGCGATGATTTTAGAAAGTTTACTTTACCAAGCCAGAAATCGTCGTCCTCTTGCCTTTTAACAATTAACAATTAACAATTAACAATGACCAGCCTGAAGGTTACATTGATTTCCACCCAGGTAGTTGTATGTTTCTTTGTGCCTTGCACCGTAAACCTTATTCCCTATTTTGGGCTTGCTCATGACTCGCAGTTACTTTGCTGATCGTCCACAAAGCTTTCCTGGGAATAGCAGATCTAGTTTAAAAAAAAGAACACTGCTATTTCGCTATTTAGCAGAAATCAATCTTATTCTAGGAGCTTGGTATTTATACTGGCGGATTAATAATTCAATTAATTTTGATGCTCTGTGGCTAGCAATTCCGTTGCTACTGGCAGAAATTTATAGCTACATTGGCGGTTTGATGTTCACAATTGGGCTTTGGCGACCACTTGTGCGAGAAATCAAATCCCTTGATCAGTTAACACCACCCATACCTCCCTCAAAGTGGCCAACAGTGGATATATTTATTACCTGCTATAGTGAGCCACCGGAAATGGTGGAAGAAACAGCCAGAGCAGGTTTAGCAATGGATTATCCAGCCAGTAAACTACGGGTTTATATTTTGGATGATGGCAACTCAGCAGAGATGCGAGCAATGGCGCAAAGACTAGCTATAGAGGATTTGCAGTCACCATTATTGCAGGAAGAAGCACATCGAATAGAAGCAGAGCGAAATTACTTAGTTAGTCGCCTCGAACAACTAGAAGAATTAACACCTGAAATCGAACTATCAGAACAAGTATTACAAGACTTCTCATCTAAAGGTGCAGAAGTTTTTGATCCACAAGCTATAGGAATATTAGAGCGACTGCGCCAATTTATTCTCTGGCTACAACCGCATCATGCAACAATTAATGATTGTATTAACACAGATCGACAACAACTAGAACAAGCTATTCATGAAAAAGACTTGCAGTTAAGCGATCTTGCCCGTTGTCGTTATTTCGCTCGTCCTAAACCTGCTGGCGTAACCCATCATGCCAAAGCGGGTAATATCAACTACGCAATGTTTTCTGGTGAAACTTCAGGAGAGTTTGTGGTTACTCTGGATGCAGATCATATACCCAGACCACAATTTCTCAAGCGTGTACTACCTTACTTTTATAATTACAACGTCTTCAATGGGCAATATGAGAGCAACAAAATTGCCTTTGTACAGACACCCCAAGATTTTTATAATTTACCTCTAGGCGATCCTTTTGGGCATTCTGCAAATTTATTTTATGGTCCCATCCAACAAGGTAAAGATGGCATGAATTCAGCCTTCTATACAGGAACAAATGCCATTCTTAGAAGGGAGGCAGTTGTGAGTGTAGGGTTGCAATATTTTGCTGATGAATATTCTAAGGACGAAAAAAGGTTAGATGAGTTTGAATTAGTTGGCGGCGTATCTAGTAATAGTATTACTGAAGATATGAACACCGCCATGCGCTTACACGGTGCAGGTTGGAAATCTGTTTACCATAACGAAATCTTGGCACAAGGTTTAGCTCCAGATGACTTAAGTTCAACAATTAAACAGCGACTACGTTGGGCGCAAGGAACTATTCAAGTATTACAACGAGAAAACCCTTTAACTAAGCCAGGGCTAAGTTTTTGGCAACGGTTACAGTATTTCCAGACAATGTATAGTTACTTTTCTGGTTTTTTCGTGTTCATACTTATTGCTTGCCCAATCCTGTTCTTTTTCACAGGCGTTATTCCGGTAAAAGCTTATGGCTATGATTTTGCTCTACACTTTTTCCCAGCTTTTATCGTTAACAGATTAACTTTCTTGGCAGCTACTTGGGGAATTCCGGCTAGGGAAGTTTGGCGTTCAGAACAATATGCTGTGGCTTTCTTTCCGTTGTTTATTCAAGCAGTTGTAAGTGTGTTTACTGGTAAGCCAATTAAGTTTCAGGTAACGCCTAAACAGCGACAAGCTGGTGTTTATTTTGAATTAGTGAAGCCACAATTAATTATTTTCGCTTTAACGATTTTAGGAATTTTGTGGAGTCTGTATCGTTTTATTACAGGCAGTTTAGATCAGCCTTTGGTTCACTTGTTTAATACAGGTTGGTCTATTTATAATTTGGCATTACTCTGGGCAGTGATCAAAGCTGCTCGTTGGCAACCCAAAGAATTTTCTTGAATAATCAACAGTGACTAACTTGAATTTTAAATTTAACTATGCCCATCTACTTATTTTGGCTAATCAGCATCAATCCCCGCTAAACTATCAAAATTGCATTGTTTACCACTAACTAGGAGTTGAATTGCATGAGTTCGGAAGTTAAAGTTGTTGAACCCACTGGGATTTTAGACGGAATTAGAGGTAATAAACTACGTCAAGAAATTAGTGATCATGTGGAGAAGGGAGCCAAGATAGTGTTGATTGACCTGAAAAATGTCACTTTTATGGATAGTTCTGGCTTAAGTGCTTTGGTGTCAGCACTTAAAACAGTGCGAACGGGTGGTGGTAAGTTATATCTATCTTCAATCAATGACCAAGTTAAAATGGTGTTTGATCTAACTCGTATGGATCGAGTTTTTGAAACTTTTGCCAGCGTTGATGATTTTAATCAAGCTATGTCTAAAGAATCTTAGTTAGCTATTAGTAATTAGCTGTTAGCAAGCTATTGATAACTTGCGGGTAATACTGTTTAAATTGTAGGGGTTGGTTTTGAAGATAATTTATCGCTTTCGAGCAGGAGATAATTGCTACCGCCCCTACTTTCTAAATAAAATTTACTTTCAATATAGACAAATCATCATCAAAAGCCCCATCAGAAGTAGCAATTTTTATGTGGTCTAATAAGTGGTTGAGATGTAAATGATTTTTTTGGAAATATTGCAGTAATTCACTCAAGGCATCCAGCCCCCAAAGTTTACCATTTGGTAAATTAATTTCGTAAGCACCATCGCTAAAGATGTATAAAGTGCTGTTGCTAGTTATCTGACAAGATTGCTCCTCAAAATCTTCATCAGGTAAGATGCCAATTGGTAAAGCTGGAATCCCTAGCTGTTTTACCTCAATCTCGCTGTCAGATGTTCCAGGTAATAATAAAATTGCTGGCGGATGTCCACCAGTGGCATAAACAAGTTCACGAGTGACATGATTGTAAACTCCATACCAGATAGTGAAATACTTATCAGTAGTCATTTCAAAAACTTGGTTAAGAGATTTAAGCACATCACTAGGTTTGGCAAAGTTAGTATTGGGTAAAGATTGCGATCGCATTACATTCAATACCGAAACTGACAGCAAAGCTGAACCCACCCCATGTCCAGAGACATCCAGCAGATAAATAGCTAAATGTTCATCATCAAGTTTGTAAAAGTCGAAACAATCGCCTCCTAACTCAGCCGAAGGCTTAAATAATGCTTCTGTTGCGATCGGTTGCTTTAATGGTTGCGGTAAAAGCGATCGCACATATTCAGCAGCCTCATCCAATTCTGTGCGTAACTTCTGGTTAAGTTCTTGCAACTCTCTTTTTTGAGTTAGCAAATCTTCATTTAGCAGGTATAACCTTAGCCCTGCTCTCACCCGCGCCTTCAATTCATTCATATCCAAAGGCTTAGAAAGGAATTCATCGGCTCCAGCATCAAGCCCCATAACACGATCTTCCACCTCCCCCTTTGCCGTCAATAGCACAAAAAAGGTGGAAGATAGTTCCTGATCAGCTTTAACTGTACGACACACCTCTAGCCCATCTACAGGAGCCATCATCCAGTCGCAGATAATCAAAGCTGGACGCTGTTCTTTAGCAAATTTGATTCCTTGTTCACCATTACTTGCTACGATTGCTTCATAGCCTTGATTAACAATAGTTCTTTTTAGAATCATCCTTAAGGTAGGATCATCATCAATAATTAAAATTTTAAACATGAAAAATTATTTATTTAATTTTAGATTGAGCTAATTTAGATAAAATTACGCTACATTTCAGCTTATCACTACCTTATTAAAAGATTGGTTGATTTACCAATGCTTCAAAAAATTTCTCTGCGAGTTAACTCCGACCTGAATGATTCAGAAAAAGTTTTATCCTGGTTTGAACAGTTAAACCAGCCACCTCTACCTAAGCCCGAAGCTTGGTGGCAGTGTTTAACATTGCTTCAGGAAGGCTTTGCTAACATTGCTCAACACGCGCACAAACAGTTCCCGCCTGAAACTCCGGTTGATATAGAAGCAACACGCTTTAACGACGCAATCGAAATTCGCATCTGGTCTTATGGGCCACCATTTGACTTAAATCAAAGCTTAAAAGAAATACCCGAACTTGAAGATAATTCTGGTGAACGTGGGCGCGGATTGAAAATGATGTCAATTATGGCTGACTATTTAAGCTATGAAAAAACATCAGATGAGCGGCGATGTTTAATAATTAGGAAAAATTATTAATTATCTTATAGCAGTCAGCAGTCAGCTTTTTTAAAAGCATTTGTTAGCGAATGATATTGATACAATGCTCAAAATAGTAGGTTGGGTTAAGCGTAGCGCCAACCCAACAATAAATTTGATGGATGTTGGGTTTCACTCTGTATGCGCTCCGCGTAGGCTACGCTCACAAGCCAACCTACAGATATTTTAATTGGAATCTGTTTTATTAACAAAAAGCAGCTAAAAAAGCATCAAAAGGTTTGATATTTTTGCTTATTTACTATTCAAAAACTCTTCAATTTTGTGAAGAAATGTTTCTAAATCTGATAATATATCACTAAATCCTGCTTGTTGTTGGTGTACCCTTTCTTCGAGTTTTTGTGCTGCTAACTGCATAGGTATAGCTCCCACATTGGCACTAGCACCTTTAAGGTGATGAGCTTCCCGCCCAAGTTTCTGCCAATCATTTTGCTCAACAGCTTCTTTGACTTCATCTATATGCGTTTGGGCATCTTCGACAAACATTTGCAATAGTTCTATCTCAAAGTCAGTGTCACCATCAGAAATTTCATGCAAGTGTTCCCAATCAAGATCGAGGGAATTAGCGTTGGTTGTAGAATATGTTTGATCGGACAAAATTGCCTCCTATGTGTTAAGTATGTGCTGACTCCATTTTTCTAGCATCCCTGCCAATTTGTCTTTTGAAGCTGGTTTACTCATATAATCATTCATCCCAGCATCTAGACACTTTTGTAAATCTTCTTTAAGTGCATTAGCTGTCATTGCTACTACTACAGGACGGCGACCGCTTGCAAACCAGTTTTCTGGTCGCTGTAAAATTTCCATCGTAGCTGTATAACCATCCATGATAGGCATTTGGCAGTCCATCAATACAAGATCGTAGGGAACTTTTTCTAATAAATGCAAAACTTCTTCACCGTTAGCTGCTACATCCGCCTCATAACCCAAGTTTTTCAACTGTTTGATAGCTACTTTCTGATTGATTAAATTATCTTCAGCCAACAACAGTTTAATTTTGCGTAACTCAGGTGCAGATGTAGTGGCTGCTGTGTCTAGATGCTTAGGTTGTTGAAAGCTTGCTACTTGTTCGCTATCAATAACGTTTGTTTTAGATCCTCCTGGTTGAGTTCCTAAGACATTCATAATAGTATCTAAAAGTTTGGATGGCTTAACAGGTTTAACCAGATAAGCAGCGAATCCAACACTTAGGGCTTTTTTCACCTCATATCGTTGATTGGTAGAAGTGAGCATAATTAAAGGTAAATCAGCCCAATTTGAATGAGCTTTGATTTTTTCTCCTAAAGTTAAGCCATCTATCTTAGGCATTTGCATATCAACTAAGACAACATCATAAGGTTGATGTTGGTCGTAAGCTGTTTGTATAGCCGCGATCGCACTATCAGCACTATCCGCTTCATCTATAATCATTTGCCAACGGCTGGCTTGATGTTGAACAACTTTGCGATTGGTAGCATTGTCGTCCACAACTAACACTCGCTTACCGATTAAACTGACATCTTTGATTTCTGGAGGGTAAGGCTGCGATTGCTTGTGGAACAAAATTGTAAACCAAAAACTAGAACCTTGCCCCAACTCACTTTCTACCCCAATTTCTCCCCCCATTAAGTTAACTAGCTGCTTGCAAATAGCTAGTCCCAAACCTGTACCGCCATATTTACGGCTGGTAGAAGCATCTACTTGAGTAAATGGGGAAAAAAGTTTGCTTTGCTGTTCAGGAGTAATACCAATCCCACTATCCGCGATCGCAAACCGGATAGTAGCAGTATCAAGGCTTTCTGTTTCTCTAAATACTTTAATTACTACTTCTCCTTGAGCGGTAAACTTGATCGCATTCCCGATTAAGTTAGTCAAAATTTGTCTGAGCCGACCTGCATCACCTCGGAGACGGGTAGGGACGTTGCTATTAATTAACGCGGCAATTTCTAACCCCTTACTATGAGCTTGGGGAGCCAGTAACTCGATTACGTCCTCAACTGTAGTAGCTAAATCAAAGTCGAGGATTTCGATATCCATTTCTCCAGCTTCGAGTTTAGAGAAATCTAAAATCTCGTTGATTAAAGTTAAGAGTGCGTCACCACTGATGCGAACTGTTTCCACAAAATCTCGCTGCTCTGGATTCAGGGGAGTTTCTAATAGTAATCCCGTCATTCCTAAAACTGCATTCATAGGAGTGCGGATTTCATGGCTCATATTTGCCAAGAAAGCACTTTTAGTCTGGGAAGCTATTTCAGCTTCACGACGAGCAACTTCAAGTTCTTGGCGCTGATGAATTTCTACTTTGAGTAGTTCAGCTTGAGAAATTGCAATTCCTACTTGATCCGCTATTTGTCGCAACAAATCAATTTCCCAATCAGTCCATACTCTAGCTTGGTTACATTGATGAGCAATCAAAAAACCCCACAAATCTTCCTGTAGCAGCAGGGGAACCACTAAATTTGCCTTAACCCCCAAATTTTGCAGAAATTCTTGATGGCAAGGTTGGAGGTCAGCCTGATCAATATCCGCTATTGCTCGAATGCGTCCTTGGCGATATCTTTGGCGATATTCTTCTCCAAAGCAAGCATCAGGAATGTTTTTCTGTTCCAGTGGTTTACAACCAGGAAAAACTGCTTCTGTGACAATAGTACCCAATCCCTCTGTTAATAGCTGATAGATTATTACTCGGTCAGACTGAAGAATTTTTTGGACTTCGGTAACAGTGGTTTTCAGAACTGCTTCTAATTCCAAAGATTGGCGAATCTTGAGAGTGATGTCAGTAAATAATTGCGATCGCAATTGCTGGCGGTGTAATTCCTCTTCTGCTCGTTTACGTTCAGTAATATCGCTGCCAATGTCCAGAAAACCTGTAATATTGCCTTGAGCATCCTGCACAGTAGTCACTGACAATAATACGGGGAAGCGACTACCATCTTTGCGAACATAAGTACATTCCCGCTCTTGTGAACCTCCAAAGCGTGTTGGATTAATCTGAAGATCAAGTCCACTGTCAATCGGAACTCCCGTTTCAAGAGATAATTCCAACATCCATTCCTGTAACTCATCCGGGTCATGGATAATTTCAGCAGTTGTTTTCCCAACTAATTCTTCGGCAGCATATCCTAACAATCGTTCAGCAGCTTTATTAAAAGTAAGGATTGTGCCATCTATATCAGTAGAAATAATTGTATAGTTGGCACTATCTAAAATCGCCCATTGAAGTATGGTTGTTTCTTGAAGTGACTCTTCTGCACCAATGCGTTTGATAAATTGCCCGATTTGACTGCCAATTCCCTCAATCATATTCAGCAATTCTTGATCTATTTGCTGAATTTCTCGCATAAAGAAAATCATCACACCTAAAATTTCTTGGTCGGCGATAATTGGAAAACCAAAAGCTGTGTGCAACCCCGCTTTCCTTGCTATTAACTGGCGCTGAAAGTTGCGGTCATTAATAACATCATCGATCCAATTGGGAGTGCGATCGCTCCAAATTTTACCAGGGAAACCATTGCCTGGTGCAAAAGTAATTTGTTTAGCTACTGCCTCAAATTCTTCAAAAAGTGACTCATTGCCAGGGTAACTATTCCCGCAAATTGAGTTAGCAGGGGAAGATTTTTCTGATGACGATTTAATATTACCTTCGCGATGACAAATATCCACACAATAAAGTAAATCCGTTTCAGAATCTAAATTCCAAAATTCGCCCACGTCCAAACTTAAGCTATCGCACATAGCTTGTAGGATTTTGGGAATACCAGTTGTTAAATTATTTGATTCAGCTAATACCCGCGTAATGGCGTACTGTGCTGCTAAACGCCGTTCTGCCCGTTTGCTATCTGTGCGATCAATCCCCGTGCAAACAATGAATTGAACTGAGCCTTGCTCGTCGAGCAAGGGTGTGTTTGTCCAAGATATTTGCCTACGGCTACCGTCTTTAGTAGCCCAACAACTTTCATTCTGATTAGAAGATTTGGTTGCTAGTAATTCTTCTACTACAGCTTTGACTGTCTCTATTTGTGTGGGAATTACAAAAATATTCCAGAAACACCTATTCCTGACCTCATCAAAGGTATAACCTGTTGTTTCTTCACAAGCGCGGTTGAAGCGAACAATTTGCCCATTTGTATCCAGAACCATTACTAAGGCGCTGGCTGTATCATTTATGGCTGTGATAAAGTTGCGCTCTTGTTTCAAGGATGATTCCGCAGCTTTACGTTCAGCTATTTCACGATTAATCAGGTAATATACTGAAGCAAGAATACCGCAACTCAAAACAACGCCACTTATAGATACAAAAATGGTTTGTTGAGCTAAAATATTGGCTTTGTGCGATCGCACTTGCAACAACTTTCTTTCCTCTTGTTGCATCTCGGCGACCAAAAAACGAACTTGATCCATCACTTGTCTACCTTGACCAGTTTTGATAAACCGCAATGCTGCATCAAATCCCTGAGTTTTCCGCAGTTGCACAGGAGTACCAAGCAAGTCTACTCTTCTACCAATTAATGGCTCTAGGCGATCAAGTTGCTGTTGCTGCTGAAGGTTATCATTGGTTAAACTCCTGAGTTGTCTAATATCTTGTTGAATCAGGGGAATAGCTGTGGTGTAAGGTTCTAAATAACCCTCGTCTCCTGTCAGCACATAACCACGTTGACCAGTTTCGACATCCTTAAGTCGAGAAATCACACTTTCAAGACCTTCCAAAACTTCATGGGTGTGTGCTACCAACCTAGAAGCATGAATTAGTTGGTTAATACTACTGTAAGAAAACCCACCAACTAATAATAAAATTCCTGATGTCAACCCAAAGCCTGTAGCAATTCGCCTAAAAAAGTGGTGGCGCACGCTTTTAGAACGTTTGCTTTCATTTGTAGCAAGTACTAAATTGGCTAAATTGCGCCTTAGCTCCATTTGCTTGACAACTTGGCGACCTAAAAGGCATAATGCCTCTACCTGTTCTGGACTAAGTTCACGCGGAACCCGATCAAGTACACATAAAGTTCCTACAGCGTGTCCTTCTGGGGTTTTTAAAGGTGCGCCAGCATAAAAACGAATATTAGGTTCCTCTGTTACTAATGGATTATCGTGAAACCGATAATCTGTAGTTGGATCATCAACCACCATAACTTCATCGGGTTTGAGGATCGCATGAGCGCAAAAAGCATGATCGCGCGGGGTTTCTAGCGCCTCTAAACCAATTTTTGACTTAAACCACTGACGGTTAACATCTACTAAACTAATTAAAGCGATCGGAGTTCCACAAATATAAGAGGCTAAACGAGTAATATCGTCAAATGCTTCTTCCGATCGGGTGTCGAGGATCTTATACTGGCGCAGTGCTTCGAGTCTCTCTGCTTCATTATCAGGCAAGGGCGCTTTCATATATATATCCTCATCCACAAATCCAATAATAATTAGGTGGTGTGGTCAAAACTTTTTAATAACAAAGATGGGGCACATGGGGGAGATGAGGAAGTATTATTTATATACTAGACTTCTTTAGCTTCTATATCTGTTCCGGATTTTTTGTAACAGGTTGATCGTGTTTGATCTGCTGTACCTATACAATTACTATAGCAAGAAATAAATTAACAATTATTAGCATTTTTTTAGGTGTACTAATTAACAGCTACTTTTTAGCAGTTGTTTGTTTGACAGTTTATATTACGTTTCATAGTTATTTAGTAGTAGCAAGACCTACGCAGAAAAACCCAGTGATTGAGATGGTCACAATACATATAGGGATATAGTAATAGAATTAAATTCGTTTTAGCTTATTACAAAACCAACCATTAAAACCCACTCAAAATAAATTTCAATAGAAAGAATTTTCAGCTATTAGCCTGGAATCTTTCTATTGAAAAATAATTAATTGCAGATTCTCAAAAAAACTTAGTAGCGTTCTCTGGAGCCAGAGAAGTTTCCACCTCTACGGAAATTCCCACCACCACCACCTTCGGTACGTGGCTTGGCTTTATTAACTTTCAGATCCCGTCCCATCCATTCTGCTCCATCAAGGGCATCAATAGCGGCTGTTTCTTCGTCATCTGTTGACATTTCGACAAAACCAAAACCACGCATCCGACCTGTTTCACGATCAGTAGGTAGTTGTACCCGCTTTACTGTTCCATATTCAGCAAAAACTTCGGTAAGATCTTCTTCAGTAACTTGGTAAGACAAGTTTCCTACATAAATAGACATTGACAATCTCCCGTCATCTGATTTTGTTGAGAATTGATTCGGAGAGATGCCTGTAAACACAAGAACATAAACTCTGAAGCCGAATTAAACTCAGTAAATTATATATTAGCACATATCAGAATTAGTGTCGCAGAAAATATCTTAAAAAAAATTTACTGTCAGATTAAATCTTTTATGCTATTAACTTTCTAATTACTAGAAAAAGCTTAATACAAAGTTGCATTCTTGAATAAAAATTCGGCAATATAATCGCATGGAGGATACCATAATGAACACAACTTACGCACCACAGGAATTGACTCCCCAATGATCTATGTGGTCGGAAGGTATTTAGAGAATTTTTTTCTAACTAGATGGGGTGAACTAATACTCAGGACTGGTGCATTTTTCTTATATGAGTGTAATTATCTAAAGGTAGATATAATCGCATAATATTTGTATTGTTGATCACACCAAAAAATATTAAATTATGATAGGGAGTGCAGCAATAGCTTCGGCTATTAAAAATTTTCAGTGCCTTAATACCTATGAAATTTAAGGCAGGCACAAAAGGCATTTCTATGCTAAATATCAAACGCTCTCAAGTTCAAGGTTATGGTGTTGCTGTCTTGACAGTAGCGATCGCTATATTCCTCAAGCTAATGCTAAAACCTTGGGTGGCTCTAGAAGACAGCCCTTTCCTGGTGTTTTTTGTCCCAATTATGGTTAGTGCTTGGTATGGTGGCATTGGGTCAGCATTATTGGCGACGGCGTTGGGCGGTGTTGTTGGCTATTTATGGACACCACCAAGCAGTGCATGGTCGAGTAACTCTGTTGGGGACAGCTTACGGTTGGTAATCTTCCTACTAGAGGCGTTGTGTATCAGTTACTTTATTACAGCACTACAATTAGCCCAACGACGCTCTGAGTTAAATAAAGTACAGGCACAACAGAATTTAGAATCTTTACGCCATAGTGAGGAAGGCTTTAGATTACTAATTGACTGTATAAAAGACTATGCCATCTATCGACTTGATCCACAAGGATATATTGTCAGTTGGAATGAAGGAGCAGAAAGAATTAATGGTTATCAGATAGGAGAGGTTATTGGGCAACATTTCTCCCGCTTTTATACTGAAGAAGAGTTAAACAGTGGTAAGAGAGAACAAGTTCTTAAATTAGCCGCAGAAACGGGTAGATTTGAAGATGAAGGTTGGCGTGTACGCAAAGACGGTTCAAGGTTTTGGGCGAATGTTGTAATTACAGCTTTACGCGATCAAGCAGGAAATCTTAAAGGCTTTGCTAAGGTAACGCGAGACGTTACTGAAAGTAAACGTTTAGAAGCAGAGCGTAATCAATTACTGGTGCGTGAGCAAGCTAGTCGCGCATTGGCAGAAACAGCTAACGAGATGGTGCAACGTCTTCAGGCAATTACAGATGTTGCGATCGCACCATTATCTCTCGAAGATCTCCTGCGTGAGTTACTTAACCGCATCAGCGAGATTTTACGAGCGGATACAGCAGCAATTTTAATGATGGATTACCAACACAACTGCCTAGTTGTCAAGGCTGCTAAAGGATTAGAAGAAGCAGGTGGAGAAGTTTGCATACCCATAGGTGAAGGTTTTGCTGGACGGATAGCCTTAGAACATCAGCCGTTGATTATTCAGCAAGATGCTTATACTCAGGTATATAATGCCGTCTTAAGTCAGCAGCAAGTTCAGTCATTGCTTGGTGTGCCACTGTTGCTAGATAACAGACTAATTGGAGTTATCCGAGTAGGTACTCTCCTACCCCGCCAATTCAACCAAGATGATGTGCAACTACTACAACTTGTTGCCGAACGTGCTGCATTAGCAATTGACCGCGCACGTTTAAATGAAGCAGAACGTGCTGCTTTAACACAGGCGCAGGAAGCTAACCGTTTAAAAGATGAATTTTTAGCAATTGTTTCTCACGAACTCCGCACACCTATGCAATCAATCCTCGGTTGGTCGCAAATGCTCCGCAAAGGCGAACTCAAGCCAGAGACAGTTACCAAGGCACTAGAAACACTTGAGCGCAATGCTAAACAACAGGCTAGAGTAATTGATGATATTTTAGATGTTTCACGAATTATTAGGAAAAAAATTAGCATCCGTCTCATACCACTTAATATTGCTCCTATTATTAAGTCGGCAATTATTAGTATAAGTCCTGCCGCCGCCGCTAAAAATATTCAGATCACATCTACAATTAATAGCTCAATTAGTCAAATATTAGGTGATCCTGACCGCTTGCCCCAAATAATTAACAATCTGCTTTCTAATGCTATCAAGTTTACTCCTCAATGCGGAAGTGTAGAAATTAAACTTGAGCAGATGGAATTTAATGTTATTCTGACTGTAATTGATACTGGGCAGGGTATTGAACCTGAAGTTTTACCATATATTTTTGATGATTTTAGACAAGGTGATAGTTCACGTACCAGAACACACGGCGGGCTAGGTTTAGGGTTAACAATTGTACGCTATTTAGTAGATTTACATGGTGGAACAGTGCAAGCTGATAGTGAGGGTGAAGGCAAGGGCGCAAAATTTATTGTAAAATTCCCAATTCACCAACCAAAATTAAGCAATGAAGGAAAAGGAATTAGTGGTGAAATAAATTCATCAGACATCACATCACAAGCTACTAAGAAAAAAGCACGCCCTAAATATATATAGGTAGCTGGGTGGAAATAAACTTAACATTGAGAGAAAAGTTATCAAACCCTATAACCCTCTCTCCTCCATCTCTCAAATATAAAATTTAGAAACACAACAGCTTACTATTAAAATTGCTGAGTTATTGACATCCACCTCGCCGTGAACGGTCGGGGATTCCAATCTACCCAAACAAACTTAATTGTATAGGTTCTAGGTGGGTTGACGCATCACTGGAAACTGCTGACTTTACGCCAGTCTGACACTTCCTCCGTCGTCCATTTTTCGTCTCGATATGTCCTACCGCGACGTTTAATATATTCACAGAAGCATTAACATCTCGATCATGTTTAGTATCGCAAAAAAGGCAAGTCCACTCTCTAACTGAAAGCTCTTTTTTTCCACCTTTTTGACCACAACACGAGCATTTTTGAGATGTTGCCTCCCATCGGTTAATTATCCGCAAATCACGCCCATGTTTTTCACCTTTAGCCTCAATCATAGTCCTAAAACTACGCCATCCTAAATCTGAAATAGCACGGGATAATTTACGGTTTCTAACCATGCCCGAAACATTTAAATCTTCTAGAGCAATCGTTTGATTCTCACGAATTACCTTAGTTGATAGTTTGTGCAGAAAGTCCTTTCGGGTATCAGATATTTTTGCGTGTAATCGCGCTATTTTCTTACGCGCTACCTCACGTCTTTTACTCCCTTTAATTGTCTGAGAAAACCTACGCTGTAATCGGTTTAACTTTTTGAGTTTTTTCTTTAAGGGTTTAGGGGCTTTAATCTTCTCACCATTACTAAAAGTAGCGAAATCAATGATTCCTAAATCAATCCCAATACTCTTACCGTTATCTGGTAAAATTTCTGGAATGATTTCAACTACAAAACTCAAAAAGTATCTATCAGCAGCATCTTTTATGACAGTAAGAGATGACGATTCAGATGGTAAGGGACGACTCCAGACTATATCTAAATCACCTATTTTAGGCAAATAGACTGTATCATGGTTGATTTTAAAGCCATTATTTGTAAACTTAGCAGATTGTTTTGATTTACGTTTTTTAAATTTAGGAGGTCTGATCTTTTTGCCTTTTCTCTCTCCCTTACAAGAATTAAAAAAGTTTTGGTAAGCTTGGTCTAAATCCCTTAAGCTTTGTTGCAAAGGAATTGATGAAACTTCCCCTAACCAGATTTTCTCTTCCGTCTTTTTAAGCTCAGTTAACCGACGAGAAAGTTCTGTGTTATTTGGTTTTTTCTCACCCTTCTTATACTTCTCTTGACAATATGCCAAAGCATCATTAAAAACTACCCGCACACAACCGAACAGTTGAGCTAAATGCTTCTTCTGTTGGTTGGTTGGATAGATTCTGTATTGATACCTTGATTTCATGCGCTATACTGAATGGGTCTGTAATGTTATTTTAACTAGGTCATCCTAATATGTCAAGTAATTTGCGCCATGAACGGCACAGTATTTCAGACTTAAAAATACACTTGGTCTGTGTAGCGAAATATCGTCGCCAGATTTTTACTATTGAAAGCTTGAATTTAATTGAAAAATCTTTTAGAGAAGTTGCTTTAAAAATGAATTTCAAAGTGTTGGAATTCAATGGAGAATCCGACCATATCCACGTTTTGCTTGAATATCCGCCTAAACTATCCATTTCTCAAATAGTTAATGCTGTTAAAGGAGTTTCAAGCCGTAGATATGGTCAAGCAGGGTTTGAAAAGCCTTATGGGAAAGATGCTTTGTGGTCGCCTAGTTATTTTGTTTCTTCAGTTGGTGGAGCGCCCTTAGAAATCTTAAAATCTTATATTCAAAACCAGGAAAAGCCGTCCTCCACTACGTTAAAGGACGGGGTTTTAAACCCAATTCTTTGATAAATAATGCTAACGACAAAGCCACAATAGAAGTTTATTCACATCAAAGAGATTTTGAAAGATAGGCTATTAATATTTTTTTATTTAATAGCATAGAAATACAAGGAGGTTATAAAATAAAACACATTCACCACAATCATTAACCCTTTGCCAATGTAGGAATGAACCAAGGGAAAGGCGTATATGGTCGAAGCTAAGACCAGTAAACGCTCAACTAAGCTAACAATTCTGCTATGTTTAGTTACATCCCAGTAAGATATCGGACTAATAAAACGATAATTGCTGAAGGGGAAAAAGTGCCGATGTGCATCATCATTGTGTACTGGTAAATCACCCAAAGAATGCAGCACTAAACTAATAAATATTACTTTCATCGGTTCCCATCCTAAATAGTGAGCGATAATTATCCCGATCACGGCTAGGGGAATTGAATGGAAAGTAGCAATAATATTTTGCCAAAAAGGTTGATAGTAAGCTTTTGACCAGATTTCCTCTGCGGGTATCCGTTCAATAAATCTTGACCAAAGGTAGAAGATAAAGATAGGTATATCAGCTAAGATAGCGCCAAAGACAATCGCAAGATTTGATTGAGGTCGGTAAAATTGACCGAGAATTGCAAGATTAATAATGGCGTGGCTGGGAGTATTCACAATTTTAAATTTAGTTGGTTTGATTGGTTTTGTCTCTGGTATCCTCCAGGGTGGCTGATTTTATTTAACCGCCACTGGCAAAAATATCATCAAGATCCTGATGGTTGGAATTGGTTGGAATATGGTTTATTTTTAATTCCTTTGGGATTTTATCTAGCTTTATTACTTCGGTGGTTGCGCCTGGGTTGTCGTTCACCTCGTTCTGAAGTTGGTGAATTTGCTCCCAATTATCAACAAGCTTTTCGAGATGAAGTACTAACTCCAATAGTTAAATATTATTTTCGTGCAGATCTTGCAGGACTTGACAATTTACCACAAACTGGACCATTAATTGTGGCAATGAATCATGCTGGGATGTGTTTTCCCTGGGATTTTTTAGGATTAGGTTATTTATTAAGCCAAACACGCGGATGGGTGGTGCAACCGTTAGCTCATGTAACGTTGTTTAATCATCCTTGGTTGATTTGGTGGCTACCGCCTGGGTGGTCTAAGGTTTTGGGTGGTATACCAGCACAAGCCGATAGTTTTGAAGAAGCGATCGCACAACAGACTATTTTACTTTATGCCCCCGAAGGTTTGCGCGGTCCTGCTAAAGGTTGGCGCAAACGTTACAAATTAGAAACATTTCATCCGAGTTTTATCCGGTTGAGCGATCGCTACCATATTCCCATTTTGCCTGTTGTTTGTATTGGTAACGAAACTTTGCACTCTTGGGCATTTAACTTTAAATCAGGTGCAAGGCGTTTAAAACTGCCCTTCTTACCTATCTCCCTATTAATGATTGCTTTCGTTTTCTTCCCTTCAATGGGAGTTTGGGCAATGAAAACTCGCCTACAGTACGAAGTTCAACCTGTTTATCAACCTTGGCTACAAACAAATTCAGCCATTTCAGAGCAAGCAGTCCAAACCTCCGCCGATACAGAAGGCTCGGCAATTTATCAACAGGCGCAAAGTTTACGAGCTAAGTTACAAATCAAAATTAATCAATTAATCAGCTTTATGGACAATTTATCTACAAATTAAAACTGATGAAGTAGTTTTAAAAGCAATCTTGCTCTAAATTAGATTTTTACCTTAGTTGTTCAGTAATTATACTGAAGTAATTTGCTAACATATCTCGTAATATATAGGTATAAAACTCAAAAAAAGCCTGAAATACTCTAACAACCCATAGGTAAGTCTTATGCTTCGTGTCCAAAACCAACTCGTATTTATCATAAATTAATAAATATTACTTGGCAAAAGCAAAGTATCAATATTTATTTTTTGAACATTAGCTTATTCACTAATCAAGCGCGAAAAATCAAGTTTTGATTAACAAAATTAAAGCTTAATTTAGATTATTTACCTTAATTTTTTAAAGAGTTTAACAATGGTACAATCTATCGAATCTATTAACAAATCTTCTATAGCTTCAAATCCTAAAGAGCTAGATAAATTAGAAGCTGAATTTAACACTAATCTTATTAAAAACCATCAAGATGATGAAAGAAAAACTCCTTCAATTTTAGACGATGCGAATTTAATTAAAAAATTTGTTAAAGGAGAAACTAAACTATTAGCTAATCAAAATCTTAGAATTGATTTTGGTTCTGAACGTATAGAATTATCTACCCGTCAAGGCGTAATTATTGGGCTTTATACGCTTAATACTAAACCAGCTTCAGTTTTAATTCGATCTGGCTCCCAATATAATGAACTATTTCATGAAGTTTTATCGGAAAATCATTTTATTTTAAAAGGAAAATCCCATCATAAAGGATTTGTTGAGTACCAACAATATATTCCTCCCCAAGGCTACAAAGTTAATTCGACAACAGCAGTATTGCTTTGGAGAAATTGGTGGATGGGTGAACGCAATTCTCATAAGCATGAGATTCGGATGGAGATTCTGATTTATTTTAAAAATAGATGGTATCCAATTTCCGAAATAACCAGCGACCAAGGAACTTTTTATATTAAAACTTTACTGGGCGAACTAACTTTGAATAGCGGTGATCAAGCAATATGGATTAGTAAGGCAGATAAAAATACTCATCCACCCAAGAAACAAAACTTAGTTCAACCAAACTCAGATTCAGATAGAGATATAAATAGTTTAGATAAAGTTAATACTCAGCAAGCGGATTGTACTAACTTTCAGGCATCTCCTACTAAAATTTTACCTTCAATGCAGGAAGCTCATAATTTAAAAGAGCAGTCCAATTCAGACTCTAAACTAACGAATTTTAATTCTCCGCAGGCGACTCAGCCTGTCAATTCAACTGCTTCTCCTAGCTCTAAAAATTCCACCTCACCAAGCATTGATTCTAGTAGTGAGTCAAAGGTAGAGAAATATAATTTTAAGACCAAAGAAAACCTTCCCATTGAAAGTATTTGTGATCGACCAAGGGAACAAAATTCCCAAACCTTAAGTCCTGCTCAATTAGAAGATAGTTTACAATCTTTAAAAACAAAAGCAATTCAGGTATTAGAGGATTACATAGTTAATGGAGCAACAGAAACTATAACTGAAAATATTCTAGATGCTGATGGGCAACTGGTTCAGACTAAAAGCACTACCATCACCAAAAAATGCCCAGGCTGGGTAATAGAAACCATTTTACAGAAGAATGATTTGCTAGAAAACTACTTTTCTAACTAAAAAGTTCACCACAAAATAATGGATCGGGATCTCCATATTTTGCCCTATAAGTAGGTTAACAAAATTAGGGCTTACGCACGGACAACCTGGTTTTATTAAGTTATTTCAGCCCCAGAACCAAAGCGATAACCTTTGCCGTAAACTGTGTGAATTAAAGTTGTTTCACCATTAGCTTCTATCTTCCGTCGCAGTAATCTAATAAATGCAGCTAAAACGTTACTACTAGGCGGTTCTCCGTCTCCCCATAAGTGCTGATAAATTTGGGTATGGGTTAATAGTTGATTTGTGTTACGGATGAAATATTCCAAAAGGCGGCTTTCTTTTTCTGATAGCTCAATAGTGCGTCCTTGACGATAAGCTAGTTGATTATCCAAATCGAGTTCTAGATCTGCTACTTGCATTCTTGCAGTTGTAGTAGTATCAGGTGTAGTTGCTCGACGTAGCAGGGCGCGTACTCGTGCTAGTAACTCCCTAAGTTCAAAAGGTTTAACTAGATAGTCATCTGCACCAGCATCTAATCCTTGTACGCGATCGTCTATAGTGTCCTTAGCAGTGAGAAAGAGAACGGGTGTTGTTTTACCCTGCGATCGCAACTGTTGGCAAATCTGCAATCCTGTAGTTTGGGGCAACATCCAATCTAAAATCAACAAATCATAATCACCCTGAGTTGCCAACTCGCTACCAACTGTGCCATCGTCAGCAACATCAACAGTGTACCCCTCGCGATTTAATACACGACTTAGAGGGATGGTTAACTCTACCTCATCATCAACCAAAAGAATTCGCACTTTCTTGCTCTGCCGTAAATTAAAATTGAAAATTATGAATATTTTGTTGCTGAGTTTCTAAACCAAGCAACTACCATATTGGGAAGTAATTTTACTTTTTGCTGAAGATTATATTCTTCAGGTACAACTAACTTAGTATAAAATTTGTGAGCGCTGTTGATGCGATTCCTTTGGACAGCTATGCGCTACACGCAGGCTACGCTAACGCGCTTACTGATATTTATTAATCAAACTCACAATTTATCCATGATTACCGTTGCATTGCCGAAAGGCGCACTCTTATCTGATAGCATCCGCCTTCTACAAGCTGTTGGATTAGACTTCAGTGCTTTTCTGGACAAAACTAATCGTCAGCTTCAAATTTATGACCCTACTAACACTGCCAAAGCTTTGTTAGTCAGAGCGCAAGACGTTCCGGTGTATGTAGAATATGGTCAGGCACAATTGGGAATTGTTGGGTATGACGTTTTGAAGGAGAAAACATCCCAAGTTGCTCATTTAGTTGACTTAAAGTTTGGTGGTTGTCGTTTGTCGGTAGCCGTAAAAGAGTTAAGTCCCTATCGTTCTGTATTAGAATTACCACCACACGGTCGAGTTGCCTCAAAGTTTGTTCATTGCGCCCGTGAATACTTCAACAGCTTAGATTTGCCTGTAGAAATTGTGCCTCTCTCTGGTTCGGTAGAATTAGGACCAATTACAGGGATGTCTGAGGCAATAGTTGATTTAGTTTCCACGGGTCGCACCCTTAAAGAAAACGGCTTGATTGAAATTGAAGTATTATTTCAAAGCACAGCCAGGTTAATTGCCCATCCTCTAAGTTATCGCCTCAACACAGGAAACCTCAATCAGTTAGTTGAGCAAATTCGGGACTCTACGCTGGCTGTAGTTTGATCATCCTATTTGATAAAATGTCAAGCATTGCTAAGGTTGTTGCATGAGTAGGTCGCCAAAGACAAAGGTTGTATCAAATCAGAGAAATTCCTCTGATGGAAAATTATTAACGAGCGATCGCGAAACTGATTGGCGGTTATTTCTGCGCTTAGTACCATACGCCCGTCGCAGTGGGCGGGAACTAAGTATTTCCTTAGTATTGCTAGTGCCTTTGGCAGTATCAGGCGCAATACAGCCGTTGATTATTGGAGAAGCGATTTCCCTGATTCGCCAAGAGCCTACAAAGTTTGCTTTTATTCAAGGCAAATCTTTAGAAGAAGGAATCAATATTCTCGCCATTATATTACTGCTAACGATGGTCA
Organism: Crinalium epipsammum PCC 9333; assembly: GCF_000317495.1. Classification (GTDB taxonomy): domain Bacteria; phylum Cyanobacteriota; class Cyanobacteriia; order Cyanobacteriales; family PCC-9333; genus Crinalium; species Crinalium epipsammum. The sequence goes on along the minus strand of NC_019753.1, from coordinate 2,111,586 downwards.
TCCGATTGGTGTTTACAGCAATCCAAGGATATACCGTCCAAAAAGTCGGGCAAAAAATTACTGCGGATATTCGCGCAGATTTATTTGAGCACGTCACCCAATTAGCAGTGCGATTTTTTGATCGTACACCAGTCGGAAAATTAATTACCCGCCTTACCAGTGATGTAGAAGCATTGGGTGATGTGTTTACCACAGGCGCTATCGGAATTGTCAGTGATTTGTTTTCAATAGTAGTAATTGCTGTTGCCATGTTTGCTTTGCAATGGCAAATAGCATTAATGCTAGTACTAATGCTAGTACCAGTAACCGCTTTAATTATTTACTTTCAACAGCAGTATCGTAAGGCAAATTATAAAGCGAGAGACGAACTATCTAGCCTCAATTCAATGCTGCAAGAAAATATTGTTGGCGTAAATATTGTGCAGCTATTTCGGCGCGAAAAATACAACGCGGAAATGTTTCGCAGCGTCAACAAACAGTACATCAAAGAACTAGATAAAACTATCTTCCATGACTCGGCGGTATCTGCCACCTTAGAATGGATTTCATTAGTTGCGATCGCAGCAGTACTATGGTTAGGTGGATCAATGATATTAGGCAACACCCTCAGTTTTGGTGTTCTATCTGCATTTATCCTTTACGCTCAACGTTTATTCGATCCCTTAAGACAATTTGCTGAAAAATTCACCGCCATTCAATCAGGATTTACCGCAGTTGAGCGCATCAATGATATTTTAAATGAACCAATAGAAATCCGCGATCCAGAACAAGCTTTAGAAAAGCGTTTTAGCATCTCATCTCAATCAGAAAAAAATCGCTCTGGAGAAATTCGCTTTGAGAATGTTTGGTTTGCTTACAAAAATGACGAATATGTAATCAAAGACTTAGATTTTGTTATTTATCCTGGTGAAAAAATTGCTTTAGTAGGTCCTACAGGTGCAGGTAAAAGTTCGATTATCCGTTTACTTTGTCGTCTTTATGAACCAACAAAAGGGCGCATTTTAATAGATGGAATTGATATCCGCGACCTACCACAAACAGAATTGAGAAGACATCTAGGCGTTATTCTGCAAGAAGGATTTCTCTTTGCTGGTGATGTTAAAACTAACATCACACTCGGAGAAACTTACTCACTAGAAGAAGTTCAAACCGCCGCACAGATAACAAATGTTGACAAGTTTATAGAACAACTACCACAAGGATATGATACCCAGTTACGGGAGCGAGGCACAAATTTATCTGGTGGTCAAAAGCAACTATTAGCATTTGCCCGTTCAGCAATTCGTAATCCGCATATTTTAGTACTAGACGAAGCAACCGCTAGTTTAGACGTTGGTACAGAAGCTTTAATTCAAGATGCCCTTGATAGATTATTGGTAGACCGTACTGCAATTATTATTGCTCACAGACTTTCAACAATTCGTAATGTTGATCGCATTTTTGTACTAAAGCAGGGCAGTTTAATAGAATCAGGTAGTCACAACGAATTGTTAGAACAAGGCGGAGTTTATGCCAGTTTGTACAACTTACAAATGTTAGGAACTTGACAATTAACAATGAAGACAAGAAATTAACATCATCTAAGTTAACGGCGTTTAAATTGTACATTTTTTATTGATATAAAAGTTATCAAACCCTCCTCCCCTCCTCCCCTCCCTCCTCTCCCCCTAAAACAGAAAATTTATAAACACAACAGCTTATGACTTCCACCTCACCAGTAGCTCAAGATTTAAATACTTCGTTAGCATCAATAGATGCTGCTATTTGGTCTAACTTGCTGCAACAGTTACTTGATAAAGAATCATTATCTTGTGAACAAGCATCAAAACTGATGCAAGGATGGCTAAATGAAGAAATCCCTTTAGTGCTATCAGGAGCAATCTTAGCTGCATTGCAAGCTAAAAGCGTTTCTGCTGATGAATTAGCTGGGATGGCTCAAGTTTTGCAATCCCAATCCTCATCACTATCCACCCCCCACTCCCCACTTCCCACTCCCTTAATTGACACCTGCGGCACAGGTGGAGATGGAGCCTCAACTTTTAATATTTCTACTGCTGTTGCCTTTGTAGCTGCTGCTGCGGGTGTTCCCGTAGCGAAACATGGCAACCGTTCTGCCTCTAGCAAAGTTGGTTCTGCTGACGTTTTAGAAGCACTAGGAGTCAATTTGAATGCTGCTAGTGAGAAGGTACAGGCAGCAGTTCAAGAAGTAGGGATTACCTTTTTATTTGCTCCTGGTTGGCATCCCGCGTTAAAAGCTGTGGCATCTTTGCGAAAAACTTTGAAGGTGCGAACAGTTTTTAATTTATTAGGACCTTTGGTGAATCCGCTACGTCCTACTGGTCAAATAATTGGTGTGTCCGATTCTACATTAGTATCAACAATTGCTCATGCTTTAAAGCAGTTAGGTACATCACAAGCAATTGTTGTGCATGGACGCGAAAAACTAGATGAAGCTGGTTTAGGAGACTTAACAGATTTAGCAGTACTGTCTCAAGGTGAGGTGCAGCTAACTACAATAAATCCCCAAGATTTAGGTTTAACACCAGCAACTTTAGGCGCATTGCGTGGTGGAGATGTTGCAGAAAATGCTGAAATTTTGAGAAACGTCTTACAAGGAAATGGCACACCATCTCAACAAGATGTCGTAGCTTTGAATGCTGCTTTAGCACTTCAGGTAGGGGGTGCTGTACCTTTAGAAGATCATACTCAGGGCATCGCTATAGCTAAAGATATTCTAAATACAGGTGCAGCTTGGTCAAAGTTAGAGCAATTAGTTAAGTTTCTTAGGAATTAATCAAGGCTGAGATTGCATGAAATATAATATAAGCAAGTTACCTTGAGAGTTTTATTAAGAATTTACTGACTTTTGCTTATATAAATTATGTTAATAAATCATCTAAATATTGCTGTCAAGATGTAAATTTATACTTACAGCAGATTTGAAATTAATAAAGTCCAAAATTACCCCACCCGCGTTGCCCTTGCCCCCTCACTTGAATAAGTGGAAGGTTGAAGCGTACTACACTTAAAGACAAAGTGATATAAGTATGTAACAAACACTATGTAGGTGGGTAAAAATTAACTTATAGCAGTAGCCAAGGAGGTTTCGACATTTTTAATTCCGAAACCCTTAGTAGCAAAGGCTTTTAAAAAAACTGACAGAGTAATAGCTGACTGATCACCGTTATAAATATCACGCTAATTATATGTGATAGAGCATTTAAAGCAGTTCTCTAAATTAACCAATAATTAATAGTTAATCTCGCCTAAAATTATTATGTCTGTTATTAAGCAGGAAAATACCGATAAAAGTCAGCAAAAACACTACCCAGTTTTTGTAATTGAGGATACTCAAGGTAGACGGGTTATTAGCCTTGATAAAAATATTTATTCTCTTGGTCGTAGTCCTACCAACTCTATTATCCTGAATTCTAAATTAGTATCGCGACATCATGCTACTTTATTAAGGGTAACTAACTCTGAAAGTAAATCTTATTCATTTCAAATAATAGATGGAGACTTACAAGGCAATCATAGTACTAATGGATTAATAATTAATAGCAAACCATGTTTATCCAAGCTGTTACAAGATCAAGATTTAATTTATTTCGGGAGTGATGTTAGGGCTAAATATTTTGTTTCTAGCCACAATTTATTAGATGAGGAAACTCTTGGCAATCTTCAGTTTGATAATCCTTTAATTGATCCATTAGAAACATTCGTTACCAATGATATTCCGCTTGAAACCTTCAGTGAAGAAGCACTGGTAAGACTAGCTTCTTTCCCTGAACTGCTACCAATCCCAATTATTGAAATAGATATAGATGGAAAAATTACCTATCTTAATCCTGTCGCTAATGCCGAGTTAACTAATATTTACGCAGTCAACTTAGAACATCCAGTCTTGGCAGGATTGCTTGTAGAAGTTAAAAATAATAATCAGCAATTTTTTAGGCGAGAAATTCAGATTGAAAATACCATTTTTGAGCAATCTGTACACTATATTGCCGAAAGCAGATTAATCAGAAGTTACTTAATTGATATTACTGAACGTAAACAAGCAGAGGCGCATATTCATCAATTGAATGCAGAACTAGAAAAAAGGGTGCAAGAACGTACACAAGAATTATTGAATAGTAATACTCAACTTGAAGCGGAAATTACGAAGCGTAAACAAATAGAGTTAGAACTTCGTAATACACTAGCCAAAGAAAAAGAATTGAGCGAACTAAAATCTAGGTTTATTACAATGGCATCTCATGAATTCCGCACGCCACTAACTACAATTTTAGGCTCTGCTGAATCTTTAGAACATTATAGTAAAAAGTGGTCTGATGAAAAAAAGAATATTTATTTAAAACGCATTCAAGAAACTGTCAAATACATGACAACGATGTTGGATGATGTATTGCTAATGGGTAAAATTGAAGCTGGCAAACTAGAATTTAATCCCAAGCCATTGCTTTTAGAGAAAATTTTTGGTGAACTGGTGGAAGAAATGCGTCTTAGTAATTCCAAACATCACCTGCTTAAATTTATAAATCACAGCAAATGCGGTTATGCTTTGCTAGATGAAAAACTTTTACGTCAAATCATTGGCAATTTAATTTCAAATGCGATTAAGTATTCTCCATCAGAGAGTACAGTAAATTTGACACTTGCGGATGAAGATGAGTTAATAGTATTTCAAGTTCAAGATCAGGGTATTGGTATTCCTACAGAAGATCAAGAACGACTGTTTGAACCTTTCCACAGAGCTAATAATATTAGCAATATCCCAGGGACTGGTTTAGGATTGTCTATTGTTAAAAAATCTGTAGAAGCTTATGGTGGTCAAATTATAGTAGAAAGTGAAATTAATGTAGGCACAAAAATTACTGTGAAGTTGCCCTTAAAAGAAGCAACAGAACCAGAAAAAATTATACCAGAGTGGCAACCTCGCAAATGATTGAGATATGTTAATGTTGCAGCTTCCTAATTAAAATTAGTTTATTAATATTAGAAAATGACTCGTGTAATCGGTTTGATCAGTGGTACGTCTGTAGATGGAATTGATGCAGCTTTAGTAGAAATTAGTGGTAAAGAGGTAGATTTAAAGGTAGAGCTTTTAGCTGGATCGACTTATCCTTACCCACCTAGCCTGAGACAACAAATTTTGGATGTCTGCGCGGGGAAAGCTATTTCTATGGCAGAATTTGCAGAACTGGATGATGCGATCGCATACGAATTTGCTGCTTCTGCCCAAGCTATTCAAGTTAACCACAATAACGCTCAATTAATTGGCTCACACGGGCAAACCGTCTTTCATCGACCTTTAAAGCAACAATCCCCAGCATCTCCTGCTATCAACATGGCATATAGCTTACAACTAGGTAGGGGTGCTTTAATTGCTGATTTAACTCATATCCCTACTGTCAGTAACTTTCGAGTAGCTGATATTGCGGCTGGTGGAGAAGGTGCGCCTTTAGTCCCTAAGATAGATGCCTGTTTACTAGGACATCCCAGTAAAACTCGCTGTATTCAAAATATAGGGGGAATTGGCAATGTTGCTTATTTACCAGCAACAAATAACAGTGAAAATGTAAATATTTCTGGTTGGGATACTGGTCCTGGAAATACTTTATTAGATTTAGCAGTACAGCAGTTAAGCGACGGTAGCCAAACCTATGACAAAGATGGTAATTGGGCGGCTACGGGAACTCCCTGCGATGCTTTAGTTCAGCAGTGGCTAACTCAAGAATACTTCCAAATTACTCCTCCCAAATCCACTGGTAGAGAGCATTTTGGCGGAGAATATTTACAGCAATGTTTAGCTGATGCTGATGGCTATAATCTCAGTCCAGCCGATTTGTTAGCAACACTGACAGAGCTTACAGTTGCATCAATTGTTCACAGCTACCGCAACTTTCTACCCCAAATGCCAGATGAGGTGTTACTGTGTGGCGGTGGTAGTCGCAATCTTTATTTAAAACAACGCTTGCAAGCGCAGATTGATCCGATATCAGTATTAACCACCGATGAAGCGGGTGTGAGTGCAGATTTTAAAGAAGCGATCGCCTTTGCAGTTTTAGCTTATTGGCATCAATTAGGCATTACTGGTAACATAATTCAAGCTACAGGTGCGAGACAACCCGCCATACTTGGGGAGCTTCATCTACCTATTGAGTAACTGTTGTTGCATAAGTCGAATTAATTCAGTTTTTACCCTAAGTTAATCTGTGTCGATATGCGTTTTTATTAAGCAAAATCAAAATTCTAAGAGCTATAGTGAGTACGGTTTTAAGGATATAATTTAAAAATGGTAATGAAGTAAACAGCCGAGCGCCATTTTGCCTGAAAGTTAAATTCTTCAATTCCCACTCAATCAAAAACCGTAAAGCAACAAAACAAGATACCGATCTTTCTTGCCAGATACATCTATTCTTAAGCGAATAGAAAATTATCAATCGGCAGTGTTCGATATTCGCTCATCAGGTAATTATCGTGGCACACTCGTTTTTAATGGAACCAGGACGCTGGACGCTTCAGGGCAATTGGCTGGAGCGTGATCAAATGCCAATAAGTGTCAAAGGCAAAACATTAGTAGCTTGGGGACGCGAAAACTGGTACACGATGGTTACTAAGCTAGTATTTCCTGATGGTGAACGCGATGAAATCTCCTTCCAATACAAAGGACATCTTGATATGGGGGAGCGTCAATATACTTTTGTACTACAGCATAGCCTTTTAGGTCGTGTTGAAGGGGAAGGTTGGGTAGCTCCAGAATCAATTGTGCAACGCTATTGGGTGCTAGGCGATCGCCAACGACGAAACGGCTTTGAAACATTTTATCGCTTGAATGACAATACCTATTATTTATCAAGTGGCATCATCGCAGTTAATAACTTAACAAGCGCGATGGAAGTTACTCTAGAGCGACAGAGAGAATAAAAATAAGATAATTAAAGAGTGATAATTTCTATTGTTAGTCACGATCAGGCATCTACCATCAGCTTGGGAGTTAAGGTAGGGCTACGATCACGCCCTTGTATAACTGCTCCAAGATATATCGGGGCAGAAAGTTATGACTACAAATGTTAAAAAAGGTCAGTTATTAGCTAACCGCTATCAACTGCTAGAGTTGGTAGGCAAAGGTTCAATGGGCGAGGTATATCAAGCTAACGATATATTACTTGGAGGCGTAAGCGTCGCCGTTAAGTTTCTCTCCCAAGCAGTTTTGAATCAAACAAAACGCGATCGCTTTCAGCGCGAAGCTACTATCTGTGCTTTGTTAGGTGAAACGAGTGTTCATATTGTTCGAGTTAAAGATTATGGCTTAAACGAAAGAGAAATTCCTTTCTATGTCATGGAATATCTCCAAGGAGAAAGCTTAAGGGCTATTATCAAACCCCAACCTCTTCCCTTACCACGATTTCTTAATTTATCTCGTCAAATTTGTTTAGGGCTACAGTGCGCTCATCAAGGTATCCTGATTAACGGTAATCTCTCCCCAATTATTCATCGGGATATTAAACCTAGTAACATTTTGATCCTTCAAGATCAAACTTTAGGAGAATTAGCCAAAATTCTCGATTTTGGCATTGCCCAGCTTGAATCAGATATCATCAAACCTAGATCATTTATGGGTACTCCTGCATATTGTTCACCAGAACAAATGGCAGGCAAAGACTTAGACAATCGCTCAGATATTTATAGTCTGGGTGTGATGATGTTTGAAATGTTGACTGGTGAAAAACCAATTAAAGCACAGGTAAATTCACTTCCAGCTTGGCAAAAAGCTCATCAAACCCAAATTCCTAGTTTTGAATCTATCACATCTGATCTTAAATTGCCCAAATTGCAAGATTTAGTAATGAGTTGTCTTGCTAAATCGCCAAGCGATCGCCCCGAAAGTGTTACCGAAATATTAAGAGAATTAGTATCTCTTGAGAAAAAAATTGTCGCTCAACAACCCTCACAGCACGAAGACGCTATTATTACCCAGCCACCGCCCACCACTGCACAAAAAATAAAATTTACCCAGGCATTTGACGAAATATTTTGGGCTACTTCCTGGCCAAAGGATAAACCTCAAGCCGAAATTGTATTTCCCCATATACTACACAATAACCAGCAGTCATTTGCAACGCTTTGGGTAATGTTTCCCCAAGAAGAAATTAAAAAACGTTTACTTAGCACTCGCTACAACCAATTTTTATTTTTGGTATCCCCTCATCCAATGATTTTGTGGATTACTACTCTATACACAAGAGAACACGGCGCTCGTTGGCTTCCATGCTATCTAGATCTCAAAACATCACTAGGACATAAAATTACTCGACTTTTAGCAGAAACTGGTCGATATCAAATTTTACTTTTTGCTCTTGAACAACCCTCACGTTGTAGCCAAGTTTTGACTGCAACAATTGCCCCTGCTCAGTGTAAATTGTTAGAAAGTTGGGCTAATATGAGCAATACAACATTTTCAATATCTGACGGGCAAATGAGTAAAAAACTGCTCAAACAAGAGTTGGATAAACTTAAACCTAAAATTTTAATGAAACTGTCAGCTACTCAAACTGAATCGCCTAGAGATATTTCAGGATAAATAATCTAATAATTTAAATTAATTCAATTAAATAATGTTTTTAACGTTACAGTTAAAAAATTTAGCAATTCTAATTCAATCAAATCAGCAAAACTAATCTATTTAGTTGACGCCCCAACAGCCCCAGCTTTTTTCCTTACCGGAACCAAGCTAGAGAAGGAGGTCGCCCACCATATAGGAGGGTCTACTCAAAATGGGAATTGGGTTCTAAACCCCATTGGTGCTTGAGTAGATTTTTATATGTTTCTTCACGCATCATCATTTGTTTATATAACTGCACTAAAAATTGTTGTGCTTGTTCATGACTCATATGCTCCACTTGGGTTTCAAAGGAACGGATACTAAATTGTTGTTCTAAGGATAGTTCAATTGGCTGAGACATAATTAGCTCCTACTAAAGAGAGAAACTAGAGTGAATTAGTTGAAAAGCACAGAAGTAAAGGGTTTAGCAGTGGTGGGCTACTGATGTGTACCTCTGTATTAAGAAAGATAACAATTGTTTGACAAAATTGCACTCCTTCTAAATGGGTAATCATGATAAACCAAAAGATGTAAAAAACCCTGGAAAAGTTTCCTAGCCTTAGCTAGGGATACCAAGTCGGGGTAATTCAAGAGATAGAGAACGCAAAGTAGTTAAACAGCGACAGACAATAGTAAATATCAGCGCTCAACTTTCCTTGCGTTAGCTCCCAAGACTTAACCAAGCTCGGTATAACGTAGTTGTAACAGCTACCAACCACCAAAATTGCTCAAAACGAACAGTTTAAGTATAAATACTCATAACCAGGCAAATTGCTATAGATACCACATTGATAGCGAAAAATTCCCCCTCCCTGTGGGCGGGGAGGGGGGTGGAGTTTTACAATTAATTAGGTTGACCTACTTAGCAATTGATTAGTAATGGCAGCTTAATTACTCAATGGCAACGATCACAACTGTGATATTGTCTCGACCACCGTTTTGTTTAGCACCATTAATTAGAGCAACAGCAGCTTGCTCACAGTCAGAGTTAGATTCAAGGTAGGAACTAATCGCAGAATCAGTAAGTTCTTCTGTAAGCCCATCACTACAGAGTAGAATGCGATCGCCTACCGTTAAATCTATTGATTGCACATCAATTTGATAAATATCTTTACGACCTAAACATTGAGACAATACGTGCCGCCAAGGGTGAACACGAGACTGCTCTTTCGTTAGTTCACCAGCCTTAATCGCTCGCGCTACCCAAGTATGATCTTCAGTAACCTGCTCTAAATTAGAATCTCGTAGGCGATATAAACGAGAGTCACCTACATGGGCATACCAAGGCTGATCATGACGGAACATTACCATCACAGCCGTAGTACCCATTTCTGAGCGTTCTGGATGATCATATTGGTCTTGTAAAATAGCCTGATTTGCGTCTAAAAACGCCTGATGTAATAACTTTGGTGATTCCTCAGCAGAATCCCAATATTTATCCAAAAACTGATAAATTGTCGTTGTAGCTATTCGACTTGCCTCTTGACCGCCTGCGTGTCCGCCCATGCCATCAGCAACTATAAAAAATCTTCCCTCTGGGTCGATATAAAAATCATCCTGGTTGGTACTCCTAACTACCCCCGGATCAGTACGACCCGTGAAACGAAATATCATAAATCCTCGCTTGCCTGTTGAAACTATAGGGGAATTAAAACATAGCTTTTGACTGTAAGCTGCTATATTGGCTTTTAGCTTTAAGTTTAAGGCTAACGAGTTGCGATCATGAGCGCGATCGCGATTAAAAAGTACGATCAAATTTGTCCAAGCGCATTAGCAGACGAATGAGAATTACTAATAAGCTAACTGCAATAAAAGCCACAACTCCAGCCAGCCAAACATAATTATTAACCAGCAGGATAGTAGCTGACAGCGTAAAAGTCCCGATCAGTAGAGTATAGTTAGTTCCCAACTGAACGCTGCTAATACGCCTCAAAACGCGGTCTGTCTCAGTAGACCGCACACGCACCCGCAAATCTCCCCGTTCTAATTTCTCAATAGTGTCTTCAATTCGTCGAGGCAAACCCAAAGCCGTGCTACCAACCTGAGCCGCTTGCCGACCTAACTCATTCAAAAAACTTTTGCCTGTATCCGCACCATTACCATCAGTCATAATCTGCATTGCAAATGGTCTTGCAACCTCCATAAAATTAAAATCTGGATCTAAACCCTTACCTACACCCTCAAGAGTAGAAAATGCTCGCATCACAAAGGTAAAAGTTGCTGGAAACCTAAAAGGTTGATCGTAAGCAATCTCGTAGAGGTCATCACTAATTTGAGCAACCGACTGATTTTCAAACGGCTTATCCATAAAGTGATCCAGCATATACTGAACACTTCGCCGCACTGGTCCCATATCATCAACGGGAGCAAGCGCCCCTAACTCAACTAGGGATTTTACAACCCGGTCAGCATCTTTTTGAGATATGCCAAACAGGGTATCCATCAGTTTTTCACGGGTAATCGGATTAACCGTTCCCATCATGCCGAAATCATAAAAAATTAATGATCCATCTAAGTTAACAGCAATATTCCCAGGGTGAGGATCAGCATGAAAAAAGCCATCATTAAGCAGTTGGTGTAAGTAAGCTTTCGCACCGAGTTGAGCAACTAACTTACGATCTATTCCTGCTGCTTCCAATGCTTGATAGTGGCTAATTTTAATTCCTGGGAGATACTCTAAAGTTAAAACCCTTGGAGATGCGTAGCGCCAGTAAACGCGGGGTACTTTTACCCAGTCTTCCTCGCGAAAATTACGCCTAAATGTATCTGCGTTGCTACCTTCGCTAATATAATCAATTTCTTCCCACAGAATGCGGCAGCACTCTTCGTAAATGCCCAGCCAATCTCTACCACGACCCCAATTAGGATGGTTTTGAAAATAACGGGTAATTCCTTTGAGAATTTGTAAATCTATAGTGAACAGCTTCCGCAAACCTGGTCGCTGTACTTTTACCACTACCTCTTCGTCACTGTGCAAGATGGCTTTGTGAACTTGTCCTAGACTAGCGGCAGCCAAAGGCACTGGATCAAAACTACGGAAAAGTTTTGAAACTTTTTTACCTAAATCCTGCTCAATAATACGTTCCACCTGCTCATAGCTAAAGGCGGGTACTTGATCTTGCAGTTTAGTAAGTTCCTCTACATATTCTGAAGGAAATAGATCGGCGCGGGTAGAAAATAACTGACCAACTTTGATAAATGTTGGTCCTAAATCTAACAGTGTCTCGCGAATCCAAATGGCTTGTTGTTTGCGTCTCTTGGCTTGCTTGGCTTCAGTCACGCCACCTTGATAACTCCAAGATTTGCCATTTAGCCACGTGCCAGTCATTAAGGTGAAAACAAAACCCCAAATATCTACAAAGCGTCGGTGACGCGAATAATTTTCGCGATTCCACCGATAAGCTTTGTCCTTATAGGTTGTTCTTAAAGTAGTCGGTAGCGCATTGTCAAGGTGACGGTTGGGTGTAACAACGTCGTCAGGAGATACAGACACTCTTCTTTTTGGTGTGATGGTGATTATTTTTTGATTGTTAGTTATTTAAGACTAAAAAACTAACAACTTTAGACGGAGCTACTACGATAGCGTTGCAACTCAGCGCGTAAGCGGGCGACTTCTGCTCGTAGTTCGTCAATTGTGACTTGGAGATCTAAGGGTTGGGAACCATGAGGGACGATCGCTGTTGTAGTTCTTCCAGCAACAGCAGCTTCTGCTTCACGTTCGGCTCGTTCCATTACTTCCTGGGTAAATTGCCGTAACCGCTCTCTTTGTTCGGCATCAAATTTACCCAATTCACTCAAGGCATTGGTTAAAGCTTCTTCTACTTGCTCATTTATTGCTTGTGCTAAAGCTCTACCCACAAAAAAAGCATGAATTACATGGTTATTCATAAGTCAAATTTAATAGTGCGTCCGCCAAAATTATAACCTGCTTGCCTTCAAGGCTGCTTAAAAGGTGTATTTCAGCTAGTGTGTTATGGGTACTTGAGGTGTTGGTTGTGGGGTGTTTAATATCGGCCAGTTGCTACGAGGCGGAAAAGATTGTTCGGTGTGTAAAAAGGTAGAACCAGGTTCACTAGGGCGGTTTAAGCGTAGTGATAAACCGAAACCAGTGCCAAGTGCGGCGGCTATAGCGGCGGTTAAAATTAGCGATCGCACCCGCCAATTATTATCACTAGATTTTAACGATTGGTTAGTCTGAGTTCGCTGTTTTGCCTTGTCTTGCTCCTGATGTTGCCTGGAGTGTGTATTTTGAGCATCAAGCTTGTTTTCTACCTGAGAATTTACAGCTTGATCTCCATCATGCCCTAATCTTTGCGGTTGCAAGTCAACTGGCTCAGGCTGAATGACGGTATCAACAGCTTCAACAGATGTTAGTGAAGATAATACTTGCTTTTGCGAATTTACTTGCGATGATTTAGCCGCTAAATTTTGTTTGCTACGCTTACGTCGTGCGGGTGTTTCTTTTGGTAGTAGCGCCAGCCAAGCTTCTAATGTTTGAGGACGCTTTTCGGGTAATAGTTCCAACCCCCGCAGAATGGCTTGCTCGATTGCTGGATTGAGATGAGGTTGGAATTGTTTAATATCAGTTAAAGGAATGCGATCGCGTACTGAGGCGGCTACTGGTGGCTGTCTTGTTAGCAAGCAATACAAAGTCGCTGCTATAGCATAGACATCCGTTGCTGGAGTCCGCTTGATATGCGCCAAATACTTTTCTATTGGCGCAAAACCCGATGAAAGTAAACTAGCATGGGTTTGCATTACTCCCGTAGTTAACTCACAAGCAATGCCAAAGTCAGTTAATACTACTTTATGGGTTCCTGCACGGCGAATGATGTTTTGTGGTCTAATATCGCGATGCAATAACCCGCGAGAGTGTAAAACATTCACTGCTGCACATATTTGACGTATATAGTAAATTGCCTGCGGAACTGATATTTGTTGATTTGTTTCTAGTAATTCGGTAAGCGTCTGCCCTCGAATGTCTTCCATCACGAGGTAAGGAATGCCATCTTCCTCAAAATACTCTAGCAACCTTACCAAATTAGGATGCTGGCAGTTAGCGAGAATAGGCAAACCTAAATGTAATCTTTGCTTAAACTGCTCAAAATTCACATTTTGGCGCAGATTATCCGAAAATGTCTTAATAACGACAGTTTCTCCCGACTTGCTATTAGTTGCTCGGTAAGTAATCCCAAATACGCCTTTGCCCAGTTTATTGCCAAGGATGTATTTACCGTTTTGCAGGACTGCTTCAGGCGTTGAGTTCATAAATAATTCTGTCCTGTTGCCAACATACATCTTAACGGCGACAGGTAAATATTTATATCATGTTTATTTGAGAAATTGATAATTTTACAGCAGTCTAATATTTTAATCACAGGCTGAACACTGGCTTTATTTTTTTTCTGCTACTATAGCAAAACCTACAGTTTTTAGGACATTAAACGTTTTGCCAGAAATCACATTTTTTTTATATCGCAGATGTGAGCAGATAAACGCAGATGGACGCAGATATCATATAAAATTTATCGACTTTTGCAAGAGGTCTAATATATTTACATTACTCAAAATCTAATTATGAAACGGAGTTATTTTATTTCACCGGAAACCTCTCGGCTAAAAAAGCCTGAGCGTCAAAATTATTAGTTACATAACCATCTAAAGTTGCTGCTAATAATTTATCTAGAATTTGCTTGTATTGTTTTCCTGGCTGGTAGCCTAGCTGCTTTAAATCATTTCCGCTCAAGGGTGACTGAATATTAGCCAAGATAGTTAAATATTCCCAGATTGTACGGCGAATAAAACGTTTACTTTGAATTGCAATTAAAATCAAAGTTCGCAATTCATACTGACGTAATAATTGAACTATTTCACTTTTCAGCCGATTTGCTGATAAAAATTCCACAACTTGATTATGTGCATGAGCTAAATGCTGTAACCTTTGAATACTATCCATTGGTAGTTGCAGATTTTCTGCTACTTTTCCGCGATATTCTTCAGCCAAATGAGCAATTAAAACTTCCAGCCGCATTTGCCAGTGAACTAAGCTTTTACCTTGATCAAAACGTCGTAACCAGCGATCAAGTAAACGAATTTGTTTCCATAGCTGTTCGTTAAGTTCTAGTGTGGGATGTAGACATTTGAGGGCTTCCAGAGATGCCAACAATTGCAATGCTGAAGCCCAATAGGTCGCCTGCAAAATATATTTTAATTCTGCTTTAAGTCGCGTTTGTAGAGCGGGAGCTTTAGAATTTTCTAGTAGTGATCTATCATAAATTCCACTGGCGATCGCATACCTAATATATCCTTCAGTTTGCGGCTCAATTTCAAATCCCAACCGCACAGCAAAACGTACCGCACGATAAATCCGTGTGGGATCTTCAATAAAGCTGTTAGCGTGTAAAACACGAATTTGTTGCTGTTCGATATCAATTAATCCGCCAAAAAAATCCAGTAATTCACCAGTATGAGGAGGAGTAAGTCGCACAGCTAAAGCATTAATTGTAAAATCCCTGCGGTACAAATCTTGACGAATTGAACTAGCTTCAACTTCAGGGTTAGCTGCTGGATAAGGATAAAACTCTGTTCTGGCTGTGGCTATATCTACCCACAGAGAACCCAAAACTTCGTCTTTGTGCCATAGCAGTGCTGCTGTTTGAAAAGAACCGTGAACGTCTAAACGCGCTTCTGGATAAATTGTTTGTAGCGCCTTCGCTAGTTCAACACCCGCGCCAACGTCAGCAGAGCGATGAAAGCCATCTACGACTAAATCTATATCTTGTAAATAAAGTGGGGGAGGTGGGAGGGGAGGGGGGGGAAGAGTTAATTGTTTCCCTGCTGCCCTGCTTTCCTGCTTTCCTGCTATTAGTAAATCTCTAACTGCTCCCCCGACTAAATAGAGATGCCAGCCGCGCTTCTCGGCTTGCTCAGATGCTCTAGATAGGAGATTCCAGAGTTCGGGAACTAAGCGATCGCGTAGTAAATTTAAAAGTAACGGCTGAAGATTGTAACGCTCACCGTAAGACGAATTAAGGGGCAACTGTCGCTGTCTAGACTCATGCCTAGTTCCTCTGTCTTGATGTAACTGTCGTAGGACATCAGTACGGGTGACAATGCCAATTAATTGTGCATCTTCTATCACAGGTAAACGCCCAATATCGTAAGTCACCATCAATGACTCAATTTCTGGTAGCAGTGTATTCGGCTTAATTGTCTTGACATTGGTAGTCATGTAACCTTTCACAGGCGCATGACTGAAGCCGTGATGTAAAGCTAAATCAATATCTCGCCGAGAAATAATACCTACAAGTTGATGTTGCTCGTTGACAACGGATAGCCCAGAATGACCATAGCGCAGTAGTATTCGTTGAGCTTCCTCAATAGTCGTCTGAGGTCGAATTGTCCGTACTGGTGAGGACATCAACTCTCTTGCTGTTAGAGGTTGAGGAATTTGGGCTATGAATTGCTCAACCAGTTGATCAAATATATTTGCAGGTTCGGTTGTTCGCTGAGTTAAAGAAGCTGCTTGAGAATGTCCGCCTCCACCTAAAGGTTGAAATAAATCATTAAGATTAGTGTTTTCGATGCGCGATCGCCCAATTACTATTAAGCGATCTTCACCAGCATCACCTAAATGAAACACACACGCCAAAAGCAGCGCATCACTTTCTGTAATTTCTATTATTTGTGATGCTAAACTAGACAACCCTGGAATGAAAGCTGCCGTTTTAACCAGTACCCAAGAAACCGTGTAGCCAAGTACAGTTGACTTTTCTAAGTTATCTAAGGCTTCTGTTAACAAAGATTGCAGTTGCGGGGATAAACCTGGATCAATATACTCAGCAATTACCCGCGCCTGCGCCCCCTGTCCCATCAACCAAGCTAAAGCTAAAGCATCTCGCGCTGTTGCTTGCTCAAATGTCAGCGAACCCGTATCAACATGAATACCCAAAGCCATTACCGTCGCTTGGTAGGAAGTTAATTTAATTTGCCCTTGCTGTAGTTGCTCTACGATTAAAGTTGTCGTTGCGCCTACTGGCTCAATTTGAGTAAAAGTAGCTGGAATATCACTTTCGACATTGAGATGATGATCGTAAACTTGGATTGCTTCTAGATGTGGCAAATCGAACCACTCAGCAGCTTTACCAGTGCGATCGCGTAATTGAGTATCTACCACAATTAAAGAGCGAATCTGCTTGGGATTCACCGAGCGGCGTTCAATTAAAGCAAACTCATCGCGATACAAAGCCAAAAAATCTCGAACAGCAGGATGCGCCCCCCCTGTCAAGACCACCTTGGCTCCAGTTTGCAGTAGCGTTAGCCCCACAGCCGCACCCAAAGCATCAAAATCCGCCGTTGTGTGACACAAAATTAAGTCCATAGGACTTAAGCTTAAATCGGCAATCTATAATAAAACAACCCTAAATCGAAATCAGTTGGTGATATCGAGTCAATTTTTGGTAGCGTACTACTCAGGGCTGATCTAAACACCAGTTCTAACTTCTCATTCATCAATTGCTGTCTTGGGAGAATAAAAAAATGACAATCATCTTTCAACTAGCACTAACTGCTCTAGTTGCTTTATCATTCGCTATGGTTGTCGGTGTACCTGTTGCGTATGCCACTCCTCAAAACTGGGATCAATCTAAAAGCCTAATTTGGCTCGGTTCCGGTGTTTGGTTTGCTTTAGTGATTTTAGTGGGTGTTTTGAACTTCCTAGTAGTCTAGATAGAACAAGCAATCCACATTAAAATACTCAATTTTAAATAGTAGAAACACAGCCATGGCAGTTTTCGAGGGAACATTTACTCAAGACACACCTCTGCGGTTTGCAATCATCATTGCTCGATTTAACGACCTAGTGACGGGTAAACTCTTGGAGGGGTGTCAAGATTGCCTGAAACGCCACGGTATTGATGTCAACCCCCAAGGCACTCAAGTCGATTATGTTTGGGTTCCTGGTAGTTTTGAGGTTCCCCTAGTGGCACGCAAGATGGCACTCACGCAACAGTACGATGCTGTGATTTGCTTGGGCGCTGTCATTAGGGGTCAAACACCTCATTTTGATTATGTCTCGTCTGAAGCTGCTAAAGGCGTTGCCGCAGTAGGCTTTCAAACTGGTGTGCCAGTGATTTTTGGGATCTTAACCACTGATACCATGCAACAAGCATTGGAAAGAGCAGGTATTAAGGGTAATCATGGCTGGGAATATGCCATGAATGCTTTGGAAATGGCTAGTTTAATGCGTCAAATTAACAGCCGGGTTTCAACTCCCAACTATCCTGTATATCCACCAAGTGCTGTTGAACCCCCAGCACTTCCAATTACTCCCCAACATAGTGTCAAAACAGTTACAAGTGAAAGTTTGAGCGAATAACACTCCCTCTGATGAAGCAAGACAAGAAGCTGATAGGGGAGCGCGAATCACCAACATAGCCTCCTTCCCTGCTAGGGAAGGGGGAATTTCAAAGAATAAATCTACCCGTTTAGACAACATACATCAGGTTAAAATTTCGATATTTATAGTTGACAAAAGCGGAAAATTGTGAAATTATAAAAGATGTCAGTGATTTGCGGGTATAGCTCAGTGGTAGAGCGCAACCTTGCCAAGGTTGATGTCGCGCGTTCGAATCGCGTTACCCGCTTTTAGAATAAAATATAAACAATCGAAATTCCTCCTGGGCAGGTTAGCTATCTTTCCTATAAAAAAATCTAGCTTAAGGTTAAAAATGCTAAAATTAGGCTAAAAACCTGTAAAAGAATTAAAATTAGGTAGCTTAAGCTCAAAACAGGTGAGTAGCTACTGATGAAATTTCAGCAACACACCTTTTCAGCTAATTAATAAAAATCTATTTTTTTTTGCTACCGCTTGTGCGATCTCAGAAAGCTCAGAAAATTGATTTAAATACTGAGTACCCATGCCCCTGTGGGCGGCGCGCTCGTCTGCTACCGATTACGCTGACAGAAGCATTTGGTTGCAATCGCTGTCAGCAAATCTTTGTAGTAGAAGATGATGGGTATGTGATTGAGCAACTTTCCACAAGCTATCCATACAAACGAGCATGGCGCTGGATGGGTAGTCGTTGGAGTACCGCTCATTCTGGTGTTCGGGAAAGTTACTTACCCGTAGCGGTAGGAATTATTGTGGTATTGTTGATTGTTTGGCTACCTCTAGCACTGCGATCGACTGCTGGTTCTAGTGTGATTTTGTGGGCATTGTTAGCTTTGCTGCTAGCGGTACTACCAGCAATCATGGTCTGGCTGGCTTACCGACGTTAACTTGATGGAAACTAATAATTATAGTCCTGCGTTTGATCCTTACAGTGCTGTTCGCAGTGCTTACCAAGCTTCTGTAGAATTAGCAACTACTAAGGGTATAGAACGCAGTCGTGGTGTTCAAGCGATGGCGCAGGCGCTCCAGAAGGCATTTGATGACATTCTGGAGGCTAATACTCTAGATTTAGAAGCTAGCCGAGAAATGGCAGTTCCAGATTTGCTTTTGGAGTGGCTAAAACTAACACCAGAGCGACTACAGACAACTATTCAAATTTTGCAGCGAATTGGGGAGTTATCCGATCCGATCCGCCGGGTGATGAATGCTTCCTATCAATTGGAACACTCTCAAACTTACAGCCAATTGATGCCTTTAGGGGTGATTGCTTTAATTTATGAGGCATTTCCTGATTTGGGTGCGATCGCCGCAGGTTTATGCCTTAAAACTGGAAATAGCCTGATTCTTCGCGGTGGTTCCGAAGCCAGCCACTCTAATAGTGTAATTGCCCAGGCGCTTAAGTCGGCATTGGATAAAACTGGTTTACCTGTCACATCTCTAGAGCTATTACCTAGCGAACAAGGTGCGTCAATTCGTGACTTAATTACTCAAGACAAATATATTAATTTGGTTATTCCCTACGGACGACCTAATTTAGTGCAGCAGGTGGTACAGCAAGCAACTGCACCTGTATTAAAGTCAGCGATGGGAAACTGTTATTTGTATTGGTCTCCTAATGGTAGTTTAGAGATGGCTCGGTGGGTAATTACCGATAGTCATGCGAGTGAACCAGATCCAGTTAATGCGATCGAGAAGGTAATTATTCATCGCGATCAAAAGCCTTCTTCTTTAATTATGTTGTGGAATAGTTTGAAGGAAAAAGGCTTTGAACTACGCGGCGATCCTATTTTATGCTCTGATTTTCCCGATCAGTTGATTACAGCTAAAGATGCTGAGTGGAGTCAAGCTTATTTAAAGAAAATTGTCGCTTTTAAAGTAGTAGATAGTATTAAATCAGGAATTTCTTGGATTAATCACTATAGTAGCGGTCACGCTAATTGTTTAGTTACAGAGTCTTACCAAGAAAGTCGGCAGTTTGCTTTAGGTGTTGATAGCTCAACTATTTATATCAATTCTTCTCCACGATTTGAACGTAATCCTCAGCGAGGAGATGCTGTATTCCTGGGTATGTCTAACCAAAAAGGTCATCGACGGGGATTGATCAGTTTGGAAACTTTAACGACAGTTAAGCAGATCGTACAAGGGAATGGGCAATTTTAAAATTACTAGGACTTAGGCAAGATCAAGCAGGAAAGATATTAGACTTGTCTGGAAAATAGTAACGCTGACAAATTATAGCAGGAGTCAGGAGTCAGGAGTCAGAATTCAAGCCATTACTGTGACTGGATTTGAGACCACCCTTGAATGCACTAACACGGGCGGTTGCTATATTTGAAAGTTGCATTGCTTAAGAAAGATACACAGAGAAGCGGCGAAGTTGGTGGTTCCCCGTATTTTTTAAATCGGGGTGGAAAACGAGTCAGGCTATTTTAATAGCCGTGACAGTTGCAGTTTAGAGGTTTATTTCCGTATTTATTCTTGCATTTTTCCTTGATATTTTTAACAAGAATATTTATAATCAAGTTAAGTATAATACAGGTTTAGGAGGTGATTCAAGAGTGGCAAAAAGCAAGACTTTATCCTTTATAGCTGAGATTTTATTGATTGTTGATAGCAAACAAGGATCAGAGTTAAAAAGCCGTTTTCAAGCAGCTAGACAGCTATATAATGCTTGTCTAAATGAAGCAATGGTTAGGATGGAGTTAGTACGCAAATCTGAAGTCTATCAAACAGCTAAGAAACTGCCAAGAGAACAGAAAAAGCAACGTTCTACTATGTTCTCTGAAGCTAGGGCGTTATATAGATACTCAGATTACGACCTGCAAAGTTACGCCACATTAGTTAGTAATAAATCCTCGTGGATTGCTAAAAAAATAGATTCAAATACCCAACAAACAATAGCGACTCGTGCTTTCAGAGCTAGTGAAAAAGTCTTTTTTGGACTAGCCAAAAAAGTTAGATTTAAAATTGTCAGTAGATTTAGATCTGTTGAAGGTAAGTCTAACAAACAAGGTTTGCGCTGGAAAGATAATCAATTAGTTTGGGGTAAGCTTAAACTTAATCCAATTATTGATAAATCTAATCCAGTAATTCAACATGGCTTAAGCTGTCGTGTTAAATATGTGCGTTTGTTGTGGAAGGAAATTAATGGCAAATGTCGTTGGTTTGTCCAATTAATTAATGAGGGAGTACCATACCAAAAACCACAGAACTATGTATCTAATGGTGTTGTGGGTTTAGACCTCAATATTTCTAACATTGCCTTTGTAAGTGACAATCACGCTGGTTTATTACCTTTTGCTGAAAATGTTCCAACGTTTACCAAAGAAATAACTAAGCTGCAAAGAAAGATGCAGCGTTCTCAAAGAGTTAATAATCCGAATAATTATGAAGCGGATTTTTTAGCTAAAAAGGGACGTAAAGCAGTTGTTAAAAAAGGTAAGGTTAAAAAAGGCAGTCGGAACTGGAAAAATTCTAATAACTACAGAAAAACTGCCCAAAAGAAACGTGAATTAGAAAGACGCAAAACCGCTTATGCTAAGTCTCAAAATAGAAAATTAGTTAACGAGATTTTAAGACATGGTAATGTAATCAAAACAGAAAAAATTTCAGTTAAGGGATGGCAGAAACGTTACGGTAAAGCTATTTCTGCTAAGTCACCAGGTTTTGTACAATCGGAATTGAAGCGTAAGGCTGAAAGTGCTAACGGTCAATTCATCACTTTTTCTACTCAGAAGACTGCACTATCTCAAACTCATTTAGACGGTACTCGTATCAAAAAATCACTGTCTCAAAGAGTTCATAGAGATGTAACAGGAATTGTTATGCACAGAGATATATTTAGTGCATATCTGAGTAGATACGTTAATGAGGATGATACGTTGTCATTGCAGGATGCTGTAAACGAGTATCCAGGGTTGGAGTCAATCTTATGGTCGGCATGGCAACAATATCAAATAAACTGCGAACAAGTAAGCGAGTCCGAAAGTAGGCTATCTCATTTATCCTTAGAGCAGTTCGACCTAAAAGCTAAAACCGTTAACCAGATAGCTGTAATGGGCGAAAAGTTAACGCAATCTTTGCCTGAATCCACGTTACTTTAGTACGTGGAGTGGCTCAAAATTTAATTCAACAATCTCAAGAAATAAGTCATGGAAACATCTAGCCTACTTAATTCTCCTTGTGCAACCACACAAAACTGGAGACTAAAACCAGGTTATTTGAGTGAAGGCAGTTCAGATTTTGAGTCTGTTCACATTTTAATGGGTCGTTTCTTAGCAGATAGAACATCTGTTGATCCATTGGCAGAAAAAGAACTATTTGCTAGTGATGGCATCTTTGAGTGGGGACACGCCCAGCCTTTAGAGAAAGTGATAAATTCACAGTCAGATTTAGAGTTTTTGCTCAAGAATCCCAGTTTGTTTCGCAATTCAATAACTATCATTGAACCTTGGGAACACGTGGGCGCTAATGCTCTGGGTGAAGATGTTCGGGCTTCCAGAAACGTTGCTTTTATTGCTCAGAAAGTTGCCGATATGGACTCCATATTGTTGCCTGTTTGGTCTAGTGGTGTCCTTGATTTAGAAATAGTCGTTCCGGCAATTACTTCTGGTTATGCAGTGATAGTGGAAGGTGGCGATCCGTCAACCTACGATGCTTCAACTTGGACAAGTCCAGCTTGTTCGCGATCAGATATGTTTGCATTAGTAGAAAAATTATTAATTTCGCGATCGCCTACCAGTGCGCCTGCAATCTTCATCTGTGTAGGGCATCAATTAGCGGCTGAATGTCAGATCCGGCTCATCCGTCGAGCAGTCAAAGAAGTTTTGAGCATTACATCTTTGGCTCGCGACAACGAAGGTATTGCCCTGCGATCGCTACAAGAAGTATGCCAGCGCATCGAAGCGATGGGCAAGACACTCCAAGTCAAAAAGCGTGATGGGCGCACTGTTGCCACTGGCTGGAATGATGAGCATTTTTCCGTGACGCGCAATGAATCCAAAGAAGTAGGCGATCGCGTCTTGTTACCGTATCAGTCCCCCGACGGGGATGCTTTAGGTATTCCTTGGGAAATTATTCATGCTCACGATGTCACGGCTGACGCACATGAAGGCGTGATTGACACCACGATTCAATATGAGCGTGAAGTATCAATTTCGATGTTTCACTCCGATGAAGTCAACGAAGAAGCAATACTGTTTGCTAACTGGGCTTTCCGTAGTATTCATGATGCGATCGTTCCTTATCGGCACGTGATAGCTGGAAGTTCTGTATCATGGTTGATACAACTACCTGATTCTATAGAAATTCTCTGTTCAACAGCAGTCGAGGGTGAAATAGTTACAGAATGTTCCGCTACGTGCATTAACTACAAAGACTTTGAAACGAAGAAAATTCGACGCTCATTTACTTGCCAGTTTCATCCAGAACTACTTTCCGATCTGCGGGCGATCGGTAACAGTGAAGCTCCATCTTATTCAACATTAAAAAATGATGATGGTGTCCGCTTGTTTGTACGACTGCTTTATGCAGGAATGCAAGAGTAACGCTATTAGCTTGCCCCCCGCCAATTAGTATTCAATAATCTTAAAAATGGTCGGCGGGGTGATCGCACTTCCTCTAGTCTTCCCGACAAGGTTAATTACTAGAGGAAAATATAAGCTATGTAGAGCAAGGGCTTCAGTCTCCAATGACAAGATACCTCCTAAAGTTCTTCCAGCTTTAGATCGTCAATATAGAGTAAGAATAAGCCCAGAAAGATTGTCAGTAGCGATCGCCAAAATGGCTGCATGGGGATGTCCCAGATCAACCCCCAAATACCACACCAGGAAAGTATAATTGCGATGAGCGTATAGATGGTTGATAGGTTTGGATATCTAATTTTGAAGTAGTGAAAGACCTTTTCCCTAGAATTCATGTCTTCAACAGCTTTTTGTGAAGGAGTTTTTTTCATCAATAGCAGCTCCTGCAAGGATAGATCGTCCAATAGGAGCATTAATAAACCGAGGATTAACAAGCTCAGGTGACGAAGAGCTACTTCTAGAGAAAAATCAGGGGTGAGATCTGCAATCAAATTCGCTTTGCGCGCCCATGAGTCCGAGAGCAGGATCATACCACTCCAGATGGCAATTACATTAGTTGTTACATATAAGGTGTGGAGGTTTGAATATTTGTGCTTCAGTGTATCGAAGAACCTCTGTCTCCGACTAGGGCGACTGGAGCGTCCTTCTTGAAGTTCTGAAATTGCTGATTCGATAGGTTCTTTAAAGTCCATGATACATTTTGGCGAATATATATTAATCCTCCTCTATTAAATTACGCTGCCGATGAAGTAGGCGTAGAAACAGCACCACAGCCTCAAGCCGTTGCCTTGGTTTAGAGCGATCGCTAATACCTCGCCAAAGAACTTATGACATCAAGCTGGAAAATGGGCGGGGCGATCGCATTAACCATTTAATTTACGGCAATGTGGTAAGATGTCTCAAAAACGCCACGAAAGAGACTTAATTTCCAGATAACTTCAAAGCCGCCGTCACAGGCGAAATTTCTATGAGGCTAACCTATTAATGGTTGTTAAATACGATTTTGTTCTGGTCATATTTTCCATAATTATTGCCATTTTTGCCTCATATACGACCTTAGAATTAACCGGGAGAATGACTCCCAAAAACGGTAAAAATATTCGTTTAGGTTGGTTAATTGGTGGTTCCTTGACAATGGGAACAGGCATTTGGGCAATGCACTTTATAGCAATGCTGGCTTATCACCTGCCAGTATCAATCGGCTACGATTTCCCCATTGTAATACTCTCTTGGGTTGCCGCAGTTATTGCATCTGGTATCGCTTTCTACAGCTTGCATCGAGGTTTTGCACACTGGTTCTCGTTGTTAATCCCTGGTATCCTCATGGGGTCTGGGATTGGAAGTATGCATTATATCGGCATGGCAGCGATGCGAGTACCTGCCAAAATGCACTTTAATTACTCAATTGTGGGACTGTCTGTCTTAGTTGCAGTTACTGGTTCGATTGCAGCCTTACTGATTGTAGAGTACCTACAAAAAAAACCAGAGCGGGAATTGCTGAAATTAGCCAGCGCCGTATTAATGGGAGGAGTAATCAGTGGAATGCACTATACGGGCATGGCAGCCGCAAATTTCACGGAAATTGACCAGGCGATCGCCTCATTGCCAATGCTGGAAGATACTACCTTGCAATACATGACTGGCGTAGTTTCCATCCTGATTCTCGGCATAGCCATTTTAGCATCGCTCAACGACCAAAAGCGAGAACTATTAACCACGATTCTGGAACTGAAACAAACACAAACTCGGTTAGCAGTATCGGAAACCGAAATTCTCCGCATGGGCGCAGAACTGAATGTGGCTCGTCAGATGCAGCAAATGATTCTGCCTAACGCTGATGAACTAGAAATTGACGGACTAGATCTCGCCGGATACATGGACGCGGCTGATGAAGTTGGAGGTGACTATTATGATGTCTTAAACACTGATGGCATTGTCACCCTTGGCATCGGTGATGTCACTGGACATGGACTAGAAAGCGGCATTTTGATGTTAATGGCGCAAACAGCAGTCCGTACCCTCAATGAGATCCGCGAACTAGATCCAGTGCGGTTTCTAGATGTAATCAACCGCACCCTCTACAAAAACGTCCAGCGCATGAACTCCGATAAAAGTCTCACCCTGGCGATTTTAAATTACTCACAAGGACGGGTCAGCATTAGCGGTCAGCACGAAGAAACAATTATTGTGCGCCAAGGTGGAGAAATTGAACGAGTAGACATGATGGATTTAGGTCTACCTATTGCCCTCGACGATGACATTGTAGACTTTATCAATCACATTTCCATTGAGCTACATCCTGGAGATGGTGTAGTGCTATATACAGATGGTATTCCCGAAGCCAAAGATATTAACAAAAAACAGTATGGTGTGGAACAAATGTGTGAAATTATTAGCCAAAACTGGCATTTTTCCGCACAAGAAATCAAACAAGCAGTAATAGACGATTTACGGCGACATATTGGTACTCAAAAAGTGTTTGATGATATTACGCTGTTAGTTTTGAAGCGAACGGAAGTGGGTGTAGAAAAAGAGTCACAGCCTCAAGCACTCGCATTGGTATAGAAGCGATCGCCTATACAGCCGAAAAATGTTTGGGTGAGTAAACATCTTTGATGACCTCACCTTCACCCTAAAAACTTAAAACTTGTTGAGGATTTAACTAGCTATGTCTCAAATATTTGGAAATTTTGTGGAAAGCTTTCCCCCCGAACAGGATTCTTTGGAATTAACCTTTACTCCCAATTCCCTTCCCATTA
This sequence comes from Crinalium epipsammum PCC 9333, assembly GCF_000317495.1. Taxonomy (GTDB): domain Bacteria; phylum Cyanobacteriota; class Cyanobacteriia; order Cyanobacteriales; family PCC-9333; genus Crinalium; species Crinalium epipsammum. Next base: position 2,085,246 of record NC_019753.1, on the reverse strand, counting down.
AAAAGCGCTGGCGCAGTAATCGACTATCGGCTCATTTCATAGCAGATTATTTTTCCAATTTTCTTCCGGTAGATGAGGAAGACCCCACCCATGAACGTCGGATTAAAGAAAGTAAAGGAGCCGTCAGCTATGTGGCTAATGAATTATTAGAAAATGCCATGAAATTTAATAATCCCACAAGTAAATTCAAAATTAAATTTGGTATTCATTTTATTGAAGAATTTGAAGTTACAGCCGTGATTTTCGCTACCAACAGTGTGAATGCTGAAGGGTTGGAGAAATTTCAGAGATTTATTCAGGAACTCTTGTCGTCCGATCCAGAAGAACTGTACGTGCAACAGATAGAAAAAAGTACAGAAGAGGAAAATAGTGAAGCATCAGGTTTAGGATTTTTAACAATGATCAATGATTATTCAGCAAAGCTAGGCTGGAAATTTGAAATAGTTCAAGAAGATCCTAAAATACTTACTGTGACGACAATGGCACTTGTTCCAATCTAGTTACCAGTTTCTTACCCAGTCAAATTAAAATTATTCATCAAGGAGACAAATAATAGTGGCAACTCAAGAAATTAAAGGTGAAGACTACATCGTTGAATTCGATCCTGATTCTTTTAGCGTTAACTTCCAAGGTGAACTTAGCCTGGGTGGACCTACAGATTATGCTCCGATTACCAACTTACTAAATGAAGTGGCTGAGTCTGAACCAGAAACAATGACGCTTGATTTGAGAAAATTGGAATTTGTCAATAGTTCTGGCATCAGTATGTTATCTAAATTTGTTCTGAGTATGCGAAAAAAGAAAGGAGTTCAGTTAGTCGTTTTGGGATCAAATGATATGCCCTGGCAAGGAAAATCTTTGAAAAATTTAGAGAAATTGTTGCCGGGACTGAAGTTAGAAATTGAGTAAATTAGTATTTCAAGTTTTGATTGACAGTTGGCTTAATGGGGTATTTAATGCAGTTCCTTTCAATCAACTTTGAGCAAATCATCTTCATGTTTAATAGTTTAGTGCTAACTGTCGTTGGCGCTACACTGCTTTATGGATACACCATGCGGACAGTATTTCGCCAATATGAACGAAATATTGGCTTACATTGCTAGTGTTTCTGAAAATTTTAACTGTATTGCAAAAAAATTAGGATTCAAATGGATACCAAACAAGTCAGCAAAATCATGGCATTTTTATGTTCTGTTCCTCCAAATAGTAATCTGCGCTTAATGCTGCAATTGGCTTTAGCCGTTTCCGTTCCTGAAGAAAAGTATGAAAATTTGTTATTGCCTATGCAGGAGTCCCAAGATTTACCCTCCTTGCTACGGGAGGAAAATTTATTAGCAAATTTAATTAATGCTGATGGTTTTCTAGAAGAATCAGAACAAAATATGTTATTGGAAGCAATGGATAAAGTAGGGATAGTTGTCCCTATGCAAATGCAAATGATTGATGTATTGACGCAAGAATTAACAGAAAATTTAGTTCAAGAGTTTGAAGAGATAGAAACATCGGGAACGGTGGAAGGAGTATCTCTTTTATGGAATTGACCCCGCCAAGAATTCATTCAATTAAGTTTGTTTGGGTAGATTGGAATTCCCGACCGTTCACGGCGGGGTGGATGTCAACATTGCTCTAACTAATCTATCTAATTATTGAAAACATTTTGACATTATTCACGCCTCACGAAGTAATAGTATTTCGGAAAATGGACACTTGAAAAATACACATTTTACAGAAAAAAGCGAAAATGACTAGCTCTAAATTAAGTGATTTAGCCTCCTCAACTGCAACTATTCTGGTTTTGACATCCGATGTTCACTATTTACCTGCAAAGCAATTTGTGAATTTGGCGGTAACTTCCGATCGCTTTCAGGTTTGTGGATTAAAACGTTTTGGGGCGATCGCTGCTGCAACCAACTTAGTTAGTAGCGAGTGGTTGAATTTCAGCTTAAATTCTCCAAAAGTTTTATCAGAAGAATTTGATAGCGCGGAAGCGGCAGTAATTTTTATCATGCCGACAGACTTATCTGAGGTGGTAGCCCTCACTCGTTCCTTTATAGATATAGCTAAAAAAAAGGGAATTCGCCGTTTAGCTTGGGTTGCGCCTGCTTGTTTGAATGGAAAGGTAGGCTCAAGCTTGGCTAAAGCAGAAAGTCTGGTGCGCGACTTAAATATAGAAACTCTGATCTTGCGTCACGCGCCTTTATTTTCCCATCTGTTGATGCAGAAAAAAGAATTGAGGTTTCGCCGTACTTTGTCCTTACCGCTTGGGACTATCACTTTACCTTGGTTAGATCCTTCAGCGATCGCTCAAGGGTTATCTAAATGGCTGCATGGAGAGATAAACAACCAACCTCCAGAAATCTTGACAGGTTCCAATTTGCTTAGTGGTGCGGATATTGCCCTCGAACTATCGGCAATGCTGTGGCAAACTATGTCTGCTCAACAATTTGCTCGGTTGCGATTTGAAGCGATCGACATTGATAAAAGCGGACAAATTGACGCGGCTGAGTTATTTCCCTACCTATTAGATTTGGGATATAGCAACGATGAATCTGAGTCTATTTTAGAGCAGGCTGACAAAGACAAGAACGGCACGATTGATTTTGAGGAATTTGTCTATGGTTTAGAAGCTCATTTAAACCGCATTTTAGCAGATGTGCCAACAGAAGTTCGCTATTTTGATCTGCCAACATCGGCTGCGCTGCACGATGCAATGGCAGGGGGAATGAATGAAAAAGCAGCCCAATCTCAACTAGATTGGCTGGTGGGAGTAAGTAAATCTGGATTAACTGATCACGGAGAAGCAACAGCCCAATGGTTAGGGCAAAAAACTATTGGTTTGAGCGATTGGATTGCTCAACATATTTTGGAACTTATTAACGTTTATATTTTGCCCGGACGCGGTATTTTAACTATTAGTGAGGGGTTTTTAGCAGGACGACCAGCACTAATTACACGGCTGCTACAAGCAAATGACCGGATGTTAATTGGAGAGCGATCGCTAGATGGCGAAGTGCTGGAGTGGTATTGGGCAGACGAAGATCCCAATAATTTAGAAGAAATTCGCTATACTTCCGAAAACGGTGGCGAACGAGTCCTGAGATTAAAGGATGGCAAGATTGCCAGTTTATCTGCACAGGGACGCTGGATGGGGCGACGATTAGCCATTCAGTTATTTTTTGAAGATCGACTCCTTCCCCGTTGGCAAGTGGCATTATTCCGTGAGTTAGGAGAACTGCAAATTGAGGAAGTAACCACATCGGGAGCCGATAGCGATATCGTTTGCAACTGTACGAAAACAACCTGTGGCAAAGTACGAGAACTGATAGATACAGGAATAGATTCCTTAGAGGAAATTGCCGAACAAACGCAGGTAACAATGATCTGTGGTAGTTGCCAGCCGTTAATCGAAGAAATGCTAGGTTCGGCAAATCTGGCTGTTGCTGAACTCGTTGCTAAAGAAGATTTGGGGCGAGGGATGATGCGCTTCCACTTCCGCCCAGTGTATGAACAAGTCTTTGCTTCCAAACCAGGACAACATATCCTGATTCAAGGACGGGTGGATGGTTCTTGGGTAACTCGCGCTTACACTTTGAGTTCGCCTGCCGACCAAACCGAGCAATACGAAATCACGGTTAAACGAGAACAATTGGGTTTATTTTCTGCTTGGTTGTGCGATCGCGCCGATACAGATGCGTTGTTACGCATTTCTCAACCAAGAGGCGAATTTTTCTTAGAAGATGAAACTCCTGTAGTGTTTTTTGCTGGAGGCATTGGCATAACTCCTGCGATCGCTATGATGCGAACTTTAGCTAACCGAAGAGATACCCGCAAATTCCACCTGGATTTCTCTGCTCCCCATGCCGAAGATTTAGTCTTTCAAAAAGAACTAGAGCAACTGGTAAGCACTCACCCTAATTTTAGCTTTACAGTTCGGGCAACTCGCTCAACAGGCAGACTCACTCCTGAAGATGTGCAAAGTTTGTATCCCTACACGGAAGGAACCGTTGCCTTTATGTGCGGACCCCAACCCTTTATGGATGCGGTGCGCGGCTATTTACAAACCGCAGGTTGGCAGGATCATGCCATTCGCCAAGAATTATTCTCCTCCAAGCTAAATGAGGACGGTAACGCTCAAACTCCCATCTCCCAACGTCCGGCGGTGCAACTGGCAGGAGGAATTACCCCCATCGAACAGACCAGCATTTACGTCCAACCGATTAACTCCGTCGCCAAAGAAGCAGAAGTTTTCCTCAAACAATGCTATCTCGAACAAGGTTTAGCAGAAGTTTTCCTTCCCCGTTGGCAAGAAGTTAAGGAATCAATTGAGCGTACAGGCACATACGAACATACTTATGATGAACTAGCTTACGGTACAAAGCTGTCATGGCGTAATAGTAACCGATGTCTGGGACGCAATTTTTGGCGTAGTTTGCAATTGCGGGATATGCGGCATCTGCAAACAGAGGAGGAGATTTTTCAAACCTTAGTCGAACACATTAAGTTTGCTACTAATAACGGTAATTTGCGATCGACGATTACGATCTTGAATCCTCATTTTAATATCCGTATTTGGAACAGTTTAATGCTGCGTTATGCAGGCTACCGTCAACCAGATGGCAGCATTCTCGGTGATCCGGCAAATGTGGAGTTAACAGATCAGGCACTCAATTTAGGGTGGTTGAAAGAGTCTCGAACCCGCTTTGATGTATTGCCTTTTATTATCCAAGTAGGGGAAGAGAATCCCAAATTGTTTGAAATTCCGCCAGAAATTATTTTAGAAGTTCCTATTTCCCACCCTCGTTATCAGTGGTTTGCAGAATTGGATCTAAAATGGTTTGCGCTTCCTGCTGTTTCTAACATGATGTTGGATATGGGAGGTATTCAATACCCCACACCATTTAACGGCTTTTACATGGGCGCGGAAATTGGCGGGCGGAATTTCAGCGACACTGATCGCTACAATCTGCTGCCAATTGTTGCCGAAAAGATGGGTTTAGATTGCAGTGACAATATGACACTGTGGAAGGATGCTGCGTTAGTAGAAATCAATTTAGCTGTGCTGCACTCCTACAAGCTGCATGGGGTAAGGATGCTGGATCATCATACCTTGAGCGATTCCTTTATGCAATTTGTGGATGAAGAGCAACAATGCGATCGCCAAGTTTATGGAGATTGGCGTTGGCTGATCCCGCCGCTATCAAGTTCAACCGTACCAGTTTACCCCTTAGAGTTTGAAAATCGCTTGCTCAAACCTAACTATTTCTATCTACCAGATCCTTGGGAGCAGAAACCATCGTCTGCTAAATGTCCATTCCATCATCAGGCGTAAATAAAACTCTCTTCTAATTAAGGGGATTTGTATGGAATTTGAACGTAATAATTGGTTTCAGCTAGCTTTTAATTTTAAAAGTTCTGTCATTCTGAATATCAAAACGCAGGTTTTTTTAAGTATGGTAATGGCTTTTCTCATTACCCTGCTTTACAAACATGGCTATTCAGGTTTTAGCCAACCAATCTTAGCGGGATTAATTCCAGGAATTATTTTAGGATTGCTATTAGTTTTTCGGACTAATACAGCCTATGAAAGATTTTGGGAAGGCTGGCAAATTGCGGGAATGACTATATTTACAGGTCGTAACCTTTCCCGACAAATGTGGATGACAATTCCTGATAGAACTTTAGCAGATAGCCAGGAAAAAGCCGCTTATTTACGCTTAGTTACAGCTTTTTTCATGGCAATGAAACAGCATTTAAGACGCGCTAGAGTTGACGAACAATTAAAGTCTGTGCTTTCTCCAGAACAATGTTTAGAGTTGCAATATGTCACCAATATGCCATTGAAAGTAACGCAATGGATTGGGGGCTATTTAACTAAACAGTATTCCCAAAAGCAAATTGATAGTATTCAATTTGCTGCCCTCAATCGCTTGCTAGATCAATTAGTTGAATGCCTATCACGCTGCGAACGCATTTTAGCTGCGCCGATGCCTAAAGCTTATTCGATTCACTTACGACATCTGTTAATTTTGTATTGTTTGGCACTGCCTTTTCAGATGGTGAAAGATTTGCAATGGTGGACAATTCCAGTTGTTGGGGGAGTGGCTTTTGCATTGTTTGGCATTGAGGCGATCGGTTTAGAAATTGAAAATCCCTTTGGATATGATGCTAATGATATTCCGCTTGATCGGCTCTGCCAAAAGTTGGACAGCGATATCGAAGATTTAATTGCTGCTGGAACCAAGCAAGACAGCCTGGAAACATCGGTTAATCCCTTCTCTGCACAGGATATGTAGAAGGGCATTGCAAAACATTTAGAATTCAAAGGGATAGCAAACAAGTCGGCAAAATCATGGCATTTTTATGTTCTGCTCCTCCTAAATAAAGGAACAATTAGCAGATATATTTTTAAGTTAATCATTTTTTTTTCAATTAAGAAACTCTTACGAAGTAGCTTGTTCAATATGTTAGAAAAATTTTTACCGTTTGCTGTAAACTCGTGGGCATTTGTCCTAAGCGACTTAGCCATATCTGCGATCGCCACAACCTTACTTTATTTCGTGTCGTTCTACATATTGCGCTCGATTTTTCGCAAGTTTGAGCGAGATATCGCCCTGGTTACGCTCAATGTCTCAATGTATCCAGTGCTGATTGCTTTTGTGATCGTTACGCTCAAATTCAGCTTCCATCGCTTAATTGAAATTGATTTGATTGAAGGACTGGATCGATGTTTCACCGCCTCTCTGATTGTTGTCATAAGTTATTGGTTTATTCAGTTATTTACTCAGGTTTTCATCTATTACCTGAAAGACTACACTAAGCAGACAGAGGTGATGTGGGATGACGTACTGTTGCCCCTGCTTGATGCGGTGATTCCCGTCGTCATTATTCTGTTTGCAACTGTCCTTGTTCTCAAATCTTTTGGAGTCGATCTCACTAGCATCTGGGTGGCTTTGGGTGGCGCAACCTTTATCATCGGTTTTGCCGTTAAGGACATTCTGGCAAATTTCTTTAGCGGGGTTGTGCTGCTAATTGATACGCCGTTTCAGTTTGGCGATGTCCTACGTCTTGAAAATGGCTCAGTTGGGATATTGCGGAAGATTGGCGTTAGAGTAACCCAACTTTATATTCTAGAGAACCATTGTGATGTATATATCCCAAACAGCGTTTTGCAGGGACAAAACATCACTAATCTAAGTCGTCCTACAACCTATTACTTCTATTCCACTAAGATTGAAGTTTTGCAAGGCTATCAACTGGATGATGCAAAACAAGTAATGGAAGCCGCCATTCTAGCTCATCCTGATACGCTAGGAGATATTGACAGAAAGCTAGAATTGATGGATTGCTACTACAATGCCCTAGCCGATCAAAATCTGGCAAAACAACAAAAATTGGGAAAGCTGCGGCTTTTGGCAGAAAGTGAAGTAAATCTCAAATTAGAAGAGATTGATCAAGCACTAGAAGCCTTAGCCGTGACTCTCCAGTTTGCTGAAAAAGGCGGCTTGACTCAGGATGAAATTGACAATGTGCAACAGGAATATCTAGAAATTTTAACTTCAATTGGAATTGAAGTTATCAATACAACTAAAAATAATCGTTTACTGTTTGAATTTATTGAAAATCGCTTGGATGACACGCTAATTAAACTGGTTAGACAGTGGTATCGTGCCTGGATTCGTGACCCCAATTTACTCAATGAGGATGAAGCCGTGATTCCCGACGAGTGGGAACTTAAGATCAATATGCTCAAGCGCCGAGTGCAACGCCTCTTCCTAAAAATATCAAATCCCCAACGCGAGGAAACCCGCTTAGATGATTATGTGATGGAGTTGAAACAGTGGTTACGGGAACGATTTAAAGAACCCCGACGCAAATGGCAGGAACCACAAATTTTAATGACTGGAACGAATCACGATGAATCGGGTATTTACATCGAGTTCAAGCTGAATTTCTTTGTAGATGACATCAAACTGGAAAATGGTCGGCGGGGCGATCGCATTAGCAGTCAAATTTATGAAGAAGTGGTGCGATATCTCAAATCCAGTGCTACACCAGAGGCTAAACCTCAAAACAACTCTAAACCCATAGTCAGTGTTTAAATTTATATATTTAAATCTATTTGTTCACAGTTAAATTATCTCTTTAACAGCACTTGATGGTGGAATAATTACAGAATATTCCGCTACGTGCATTAACTACAAAGACTTTGAAACTAAGAAAATCCGACGCTCCTTTACTTACCAGTTTCATCCAAAACTACTTTCCGATCTACGTGCGATCGGTAGCGGTGAAGCCCCATCCTATTCAACATTAAAAAATGACGATTGTGTTCGCTTATTTGTACGACGGCTCTATGCAGGAATGCAGGAGAAAGGGTATGATATTGTGCCACGCTTGGTGTGGCACAAGTGCTATCAATTCTTTCAGTTAGGATGAAAACAAAAACAAAAAACTGGTTTATACTTGCTTTCCAGATAAAAGGGTCAGTTATCCCAGTCATTTATCAACGAGTTATTGGGTTTGGTGTATTTAGCTTTATTATTTCTGTACTTTACTATTTTAACCTCCCTGTATCCCAACCTATTTTTGCAAGTATCATTCCCAGCATCGTCTTAGGTTTATTATTAGTTTTCCGAACTAACACTGCTTACGAACGGTTTTGGGAAGGTCGTAGATTATGGGGAAATTTAGGTAACGATGCCCGTAACCTGGCTTGGCAAATTGGGGCAATGATGAACGATATTGAACCCGAAGATAGAGCCAAAAGAATTGCAGTTTTACGCCTCGTAGCTGCTTTCCTGGTGGCGTGTAAGTTGTATCTTAGGTCAGAACCTGTAAATAGGGAATTAGAACAATTAATGTCGCGATCGCAGTATTTACAGTTAAAGACAATCAACAATCCACCATTACAGATTACCTTTTGGATAGCAGATTATCTACAACAGCAGTATCAACGGGGTAATGCTGTATTACATTATAGTCATGTAGTTTTTCTGCAAACTACTGTCAAAAGTATGATGGAGTCTTTAGGACACTGTGAACGCATTTTAAGAACGCCCCTCCCCCTAGCTTATTCTATTCATCTCAAGCAACTGTTATTAATTTACTGCCTGTTATTACCTTTTCAGTTAGTTAAAGATTTGGGCTGGGGAACAGGAATATTTGTTGGTTTGATTAGTTTTACATTACTGGGCATTGAAGAAATTGGGCTGGAAATAGAAAATCCCTTTGGTTACGATCCCAACGACTTACCCCTTGATACTATTTGCGACACAATCAAATACGATATTGAAGAATTTATAAGTTTTACTACCCGCTTTCAATTAAAATAAAACCAATAAATGTACCTGTATTGGGTGAAAATTGTCAAATTTATTTGAAAGATATTTTCAAGATAGATTGAGGATTTGAAATCTACTTAAAAAGGCTTTTGGTTCTGTTTTTGCTCGGCATCGAACTGAAACTATCACAGTAAAAAACCAGCTATTGAGTGTTTAAATACCTGATTCGGATTCAATATAGCAACTGCCCGTGTTAGGGCATTCTTCTCAATCTCAAATCCAATCACAGTAAAGGCTTGAATTCTGACTCTTGACTCCTGACTTCTGCTATATCAATACTTCACTTGTAAGGTTGTGGTTTTTATAAATAGGCAGATTAAATGTATAACACCCTAGAGCGGACAACAGATGCGGTCGCGCAGCAACCCCCAAGAAGTCTCAAACTAATTTCGTTATTTCTCGCGATCTTTGCTTTATCCTTTGCCGCCATCTTCATTAGATTGAGTGAACGGGAACTAGGTCCTGTGGCGACAATATTCAATCGCTTCTGGGTAGCCACTCTGATTTTAGGATTAGGAAATCTGCTCACTCGCTTGAGCCAAAGACACTCCGGCGACTCCCCCCTCGAAAAGCCACATTACACCAGCAGCGATCTAGTCTTGTTGCTGACAATGAGTGTTTTTTTCACAGGCACCTTAATCACCTGGGCTTGGTCTCTAACTCAGACCAGTGTGGCAAACTCTAATCTACTACATAACGTCACCCCGCTTTTCACCACTGCGATCGGATGGCTGTTTCTCAGTCAATCTTTTGAAGGCAGATTCCTCATTGGCATGGTACTTGCCATCAGTGGATCAATCTTAATTGGACTCGGTGATTTGCGTCTAGCCAGTGATAACTTTACAGGTGACTCGCTTGCCATGCTATCTGCCGTCTTTTCTGCCGCCAACCTGCTAACTGTTGAAAAACTTCGAGCCAAGTTTAGTGCGACAACCCTACTTTTGTGGTGTTCCTTTTTCGGGACAGTGTTAACTTTCCCCATCGTTGTGCTAACGGAAGATGTACTTTTTCCCTCTTCTTGGGCTGGGTGGTTGGCAATAGTTGCCCAAGCATTAATCTGCCAAGTTTTAGGTCAAAGTCTTCAAGCTCATAACCTCAAACAATTTTCTTCTGGGTTCGTGTCCGTGTTCTTGCTGCTAGATCCAGTAATTACAGCCATACTTGCTTGGATCATCTTTTCTGAAAAGTTAAATCCTCTCAACTGGTTAGCTTTTTCTGTAGTTTTGGCAGGCATATACATCGCTAAGTCTAGTCAAGGAGCCGAGAAAATTACTTTGTTGGCAAGTAAACCGTAAAAAATAATTATATTTTTTGCCTTTAACATTTTGGGTTTTTAAGTGATGGAAATCTTGAATTTTATGAAAAATTTTTGGAAACACTTGCAGGAAACGCTACTTAATTCAAACATAAGTATTGCAGACATATCCCTAACTGAAATAGGTATCATCGTCACTATCCTCATGCTCACACAACTGTTGAGAGGGTTGTTTTCTTCGATTATCATCAAGAAAATCAAGGATTTTACTAGCGGAACAAGTACCACATTAGACGATGAGTTAGTTGTGATTCTTGAGCAACCGTTAGGCTGGCTGATTTTGATTGCTGGACTTTGGATAGTGCAATTGATTTTGGCAGATAACCTACCGCTTCAAGTAAGCGAGATGCTGAGAAAACTTCTCAGTTTGAGTGCTATTGTTGCAGGTGCATATATTGTTTACCGTGCCTCTCCACTGTTGGGAGAGATACTGAGAAAACTAACACTGCATACTAAAACCGAACTAGACGATTTGCTCGTACCCTACGTGCCTCGCTTGTTTCAGACAGTGGCACTCGCTGTTGTAGTTTTAAAAGCAAGTGAGGTATTGTTAGGAGCCTCTACAAATGCGCTTGTGGGTCTGTTCGGTGGAGTAGGAATCACCTTCGGTTTATTAATCAAAGACATTATTTATGACTGGTTTTGTACCATTATTATTTACATAGATAATCTATATCGACCTGGTGACTGGGTGATGGTGGAGGGAATAGATGGCAGTGTTCAAGTGTTAGAAGTTGGCATTAGAACTACAAAGCTTCGTCTAGCCAAATGGGATTCTATCAAAAAGATACCCAATTCCAAAATGATTACTGGAATTGTAGAGAATTGGTCACAAAATCCTGGCACTGAAGAATCATTTGGCATTAATTTAACTCTCAACATTGACAGTATTTCGGCTGAAAAGACTGCTATAATTTGTCAGGCAATTCAAAAGATGCCTAGTTCGATTAATTCTTTACACGATCAATGTTTTGTTTGGCTAGACAGACTTGAGCAGAATGCTCGCATCATCAATATTCGCGCATTTAATAACAATTTTGATTTATACTTTAACGCTTGCCAAGAATTAAATTTAGCCATTTTATCCATACTAGAAAAAGAGGGTATAGATACGCTACATCTTGAATTTAGAACATACTTGGAAAACTATCAACATACTTCAAATAAAAATGTTAAAACTATAACTTAAAATTGCATTTTACTAAAGATATTTATAGCAATTAGCTTTTCTTAAAAGCTTTGCTAATAAGGGTTTTAGTTATAAAAAATGCCTTGAGCGCCTTGGTGGCTGCTATAATTAACTTTATTTTCAAAAAAACTTATTTAAATACCCAAAAACGAGGAAAAGTACTAATGAAATTAAACAAATTTATTCTGGCACAAAATATGGCATTTCTCATATCCATGCCCCCAGAAAGTAATTTGGCGAAGTTACTATCCTTCTGCTTGGCGATAAAAAAGAGAAAAAATATGACCGGAACAGAAATATTAAAGCTCACCTGTGAGCTAATGGAAAATCCATCTAATTTGCCTTACTGGACACAAGACGTAATGGGACTTGATTTAGATTACAGCAGCGAAGAGTGGAAAAAATTGGGAGAAATGGGCATCAAGGATGCAGAAGAATTTATGTCTATTTTGTCGCAAGAGTTGGAAGATTTAAGTTTATAAGCTCAATTTCTGGCTCTTATACACACATTTTACAACTCAATCAATATCAAAAGCATCCGGCTTTAATTGGATACTGAATAAAACCCCGTCTTAAAAGATGGGAAAATTCGGCTCGGAAGTTAGGTAAAAAATATGTCTTTAAATGTTGAGCTTTTAGAGCAAAGTTTCGAGAAAATTAAACCTCACGCTGATGAATTTGCCGCCAGCTTCTACGAGAATTTGTTTCAACTTTATCCAGAAGTGCAACCGCTATTTGCCAATACCGAGATGGCAAAACAACAGAAAAAGCTGCTTAATGCTTTGGTATTAGTAGTAGAAAATCTCCGTTCTCCAGAAGCTTTGGAACCAGTTCTTAAAGTACTAGGAGAGAGACACATTGGTTATGGAGCGATCGCCAATTCTTACCCCGCAGTGGGAGAAGCACTGATAACAACCTTTGAGCAGTATCTTCAGCAAGATTGGACTACTGAAGTCAAACAAGCGTGGATCGATGCCTACGGCGCAATTACTGCCTTGATGTTAAAAGGCGCAGGTGTTGAAATTACACCTGAAGAAGTTCCATTAGAAACAGAGATAATTCCAGATCAACAGGTAACTATACCAGCTAATCACCCACAAGAATCAGTTCCCGAACAAGAGCCAAAATTAGCCGTAGAAATACTGGAAAGTAGTTTTGAAAAAATCAAACCTCACGCTGATGAATTTGCTGCCAGCTTCTACGAAAACCTCTTCATCGCTCACCCTGAATTGCAACCTCTGTTTGACAATGTTGATTTAGAAAAGCAACAGAAAAAGCTGATCAATGCTTTGGTATTAGTAGTAGAAAATCTCCGTTCTCCAGAAGCCTTAGTACCAGTCCTCAACGCCTTGGGAGGTAGACACATCGGTTATGGGGTAATTCCCAAATATTATGAACCAGTTGGTTCCGCGCTGCTGATGGCTTTTGAGCAGTACCTCCAAGAAGATTGGACTCCTGACGTAAAGCTGGCGTGGACAGATGCCTACGGAGCAATTACTGGTTTGATGTTAGAAGGCACAGTTGTAGAAACTATACCAAATGTTGTCCCAGATCAAAAACAAGTAACCCACAATCAGCCACAAGAATCACATACACAATTACTACAGGAATCTCCAGCGTTTCAACCGCCAACCGAGCAACTGAAAAACTTTTTAGGCTCAATTAAGTCGAATGGTGAAATTATCTTCATAATTTCCCAAAAATTCCTTGATAATTTTTGGACACAACCCGCCTGGTTAGTGGCTAGTGTTTCAGCCATTCTGTTCATCATAATTTATGTAGGGGCGGATGATAATTCTCTGATTAAAGAGATTTTAGACAGTGCTGATGCTCTCAGTCTTGTCGTTGCTTTAGTTTTATTCATTAAGGAAGCGCCCGATCGCAGAAAGCAATTTCACTACCAAGCTTGGAGTACAGTTGATGCAGCACACGGCGTAAAAGTTAGCTATGCCCGAATTTTGGCACTCCAAGATTTGAATGAAGATGGTGTTTCTCTTAGAGGTGTAGATGCTGTTGGTGCAGAGTTAGTAGCAATTAATCTCCCTAGTGCCAATCTCAGTGAAACCAAATTGAGTGAAACTGACCTCACTAATGCCAATCTAAGTCACGCTAACCTCAATAATGCTAACCTCAGTAGTGCTAAATTGAGTGGTGGTAATCTCAGTCATGCCAACTTGAGTTTTGCTTGTTTGAGTCAGGTTAATCTTAGTAGTGCAAACCTCAGTAGTGCTAATTTAATTTGTGCGGACTTGAGTAACGCAAATATGAGCGGTGTCAATTTGAAAAATGCTAGTTTGAATGGTGCAAATTTCAAAGGTGCATACCTAAGTGGTGCAAATCTCAAAGGTGCTAAAGTTAGCATTTCTGACCTGAGTGGTGCTTTACTTGAAGGCGCTGTTTTGCCTGATGGATCAAAATATAAATCTCCCGAAGATGGGGTTGAAAACAAATAATTCAAAATTTGCCCACATCTGCGATAAAAAAACAATTTTGTGATTTTTGCTGATAAATTTATTCTGAAGCTACATCAACACCGTTAAGACAGCGAATTGCCTCTAGTAAACCTCTAGCTTTATTTAGGGTTTCTTCGTATTCTTTTTCTGGGTCTGAATCTGCTACCAAACCAGCACCCGCTTGGACTGAGACTGTATGTTTACCATTTTCATCAGGCTGTACTACCATTGTGCGGATGGTAATGGCGCTATTTAATTGCCCTTCAAAGTCATAGTATCCATACACACCAGAATAAGGACCACGACGACAGCCTTCGAGTTCATAAATAATTTCCATTGCCCGAATTTTTGGTGCGCCGCTAACGGTTCCGGCTGGGAAACAAGCTTTAAGTAAATCCCAAGCAGTTTTTCCTGGTGCGAGTTCTCCGACAACATTGCTGACAATGTGCATGACGTGGGAGTAACGTTCAATTACCATTAATTCATCAACGCTTACTGCACCACTACGACAGACACGCCCTAAGTCGTTGCGTCCTAAGTCAACTAGCATGACGTGTTCAGCTATTTCTTTGGGGTCTTGTAGCAAATCTTGAGCCAGCGCGTCGTCTTCTTGGGGTGTTTGTCCCCGCTTACGAGTACCAGCAATCGGTCGCAGGGTGGCTTTGATTTGCCCTTCAGGGGTGCGTTCTGCTTTTACCATGACTTCAGGACTAGAACCAATTATCTGCCAATCCCTAAAGTTGAAATAAGCCATGTAGGGTGAAGGGTTAATTAATCGCAGGGAACGATATAGAGAAAAAGGATCACCTGTGTATGTGGTTGATAATCGCTGCGATATAACAACCTGGAAAATATCCCCAGCTTTGATATATTCTTTGGCTTTTTCGACGTTGGCGCAGTACTGTTCACGGGAAGTATTACTGATGTAATTTGACGGGAGAGATATTTTTTTCTCCCCTGCTCCTCTGCTCCCCTGCTCCCCTGCTTCAGGGGGAGTCCATTCTAAAACAGTGTCTTTACCAGATAGGGGGAGTTGTAGTTTGCTGACAAGTTGAGAAACGCGATCGCACGCTTGTTGATAAGCAAGCTCAAGATTTCCACCAGATGATTGTAAATCTGCATAAGCGATCGCCCAAACTTTGCGCTTTACCTGGTCAAAAATCATCAAATTATCTACCTGCATCCACAAGCCATCCGGTAAGTTATCTTCAGATGTAGGATGAACAGGCACACGCGCCTCAATCCAGTTAATTAATTCATATCCCCAAAACCCAAACAACCCGCCAATTCCTGCTGGTAACTGCGGCAACTTCACCGGATGATAAAGTTCTAAGCAGCTAGATAACGCTGCAAATGGATCACCTTCAAATACTTTAACTGAGCCGTCGCGATTAGTTTGAGTGGTAGTATTTCCTCTGGCTTCCAATACCCACAAAGGATCACACCCTAAAAAGCTGTAGCGTCCTATGTTCTCCCCACCTTCCACAGATTCCAGCAAAAAGCTATAAGGTTGACCCGCACATACTTTATACCAAGCAGAAACAGGTGTATCTAAATCAGCCACCCATTCTTGGTATACAGGTATAAAATTTCCGTGTTGAGCTAGTTGGGAAAATTGGGAGAAATCGGGAAAAATCATAATAAGTTATATATTTGGGCGTTCACGCCATGATTATTGCTGTTGACTACAGCAATAAAGTCTAACTCAGAAAGCTATCTTTTCAGTAGAAAAATTTTTGTACATTAGACCTCGTAGCTTATTCAAATTTTAGATAATTAACCACAGATGCACACAGATAAACACAGATAAAATTACTGATTTTTGCAATAAATTTATATATTTACAAAAGATAAGTAGGGTGCAAAATTGTTTACCCTACTTATCTTTTATGGTGTAATTCGAGCGATTAAGCCTGATCTTCTAGCGCAACGCTATACCGTGTCACCAGAAAATTAACGTCTATCTTTCCGATGTTAGGAATCGTAAGTAGTAACACCGCTAAATTTGACCTTAGCTGGTTCTGGGTTGCTGCCAATATTGCGATCTTTTTTGCCAGCATAAACACGCCCTTCATTGACTTTTTCTGGGAAAACGCCATCTTTGGGGTGTAAGTATACAATTTCACCGTTGGGGAATACACGGTAAATTTTGTAGTTGTTGATTTTGAATTTAGCGCGTAGTTGCTGACCGCCCAATGCGATGCAGTATTCTTTGCGTGCTAAATACAGGAGGTTGTCGCCTTGGTTCATAATGGCAGAGCCGCCAGTAGGCATTTCAAATACTTGCTCTTTGGGGCTAGTCCAGGTGATCGCATATTTCTCTTCTGTTTCTGCTTTTGTCAGTAAGCCACCAGTGCCACCACCGAAAATGGGAGTTTGTCCACTAAGTTGTTCTGCCATAAATTTATCTCTCAACGTTTTAGGGCATACTACCACCATGACTATGCACGTCTAGAGAGTTTGTCAAGAACTGTAACAGTTCTATAAATATAGCGGTCAGCAGTCAGCTATCCGCATTCAGTTTTAAGATGCGCCAATGTTCCCAAAGACATAAATTTACCCCTTATTTGTGTTTCCTGATCGCCTTGGTTCTGAACGACTGCTGATCATTGGAATAGTGAAGTGAAAAGCACTGCCTTGATCTTTACCTTCTGACTCTGCCCAAATCTCGCCGCCCCAATTGTTAACAATTTGACGGCATATTGCTAACCCTAAGCCAGTACCGCCAGTGGTACGGCGTAGCGCCCCTTCTTCTTGATAGAAACGGTCAAACACCACCTGTAGGCGGTTGGGTTCGATACCACGACCTGTATCTGTTACGGTAACTTTTAACAAATTGCCGTTGCTATCAGCTTTAATAGTGACATTTCCTTGAGGAGGGGTAAATTTGCAAGCATTGTCTAGCAGTTTTACTAGCACTTCCACCAGCCACTCTCCATCTGCCCTTACCAATGGCAGGTCGGGTGAAATTTGGCTACTAATCTCAGGTAGATCGTTATTAAGATTACGAGCGTGGATACTACTGATGGCTAGATCAATACACTCATTAAGAGATAAAGGTTCTGGATGCCATTCCACTCGACCACTTTCTAGTCGGGAAAGGGTGAGAAAGTCTTGAATCAGTTTACGCATCCGTTCTGTGTCTGCTAGAGCAGTATTGAGCATTACCTGGCGTAATTCCAGGGACATATCAGGCTCAGTCGCCAGACTCTCTAGGCAGACTTGAATTGTAGAAAGGGGGGTGCGTAATTCGTGACCAGTAATAGCTACTAAATTAGCGCGAGTGCGGTCAAGGGCTTCTAGCTGTTGGTTAAGGTCTTCGAGGTTAGCATAAGCTTCGGCTTGAATTAGGGCAACCCCTATTTGTGTGGCGATCGCTTCTACCAGTTCTAGTTCATATTGTTTCCAGCAATGCTCAGTTGGACCACTGTCGTGTAATTCAACCATTCCCAGCAGTCTGTCTTGATATAATACTGGCACCATTAGCCAAGATCGAATAGCCAATTGCTGTACTAATACTTGGATGGGGGAATTGTTGAGGCGAGGATCAGTAGATGTATCTGTAACATACACAGGCTCCCGCCGTTGTAAAATTTCCTCAAATAAAGGATTATTTTTTAAAGTCCATATTTGCCCTAAGAGCGAAACGTTTGGGATCTCTGGGCTATCGGCTAGATTTAGATATTCATGAGTGATAGTCGCGTGAAGATCGGTAGCTTTGCAGTAGTAAATTAAACAACGGGATGTATGAATTGTTAATCCCAATTCTTGTACTGCAACTTGCATAATTTCATCAGGGTTAAGCGATCGCCTGATGGCAGCCGTAATTGAATTTACCAGTCGTTCTTTCTGTTCCTGACTGGCAATGGAACGATAAGCTTTGATTAATTTATACTGACCTGCCTGTAAATATGTCACTAACCTCTGCACAAACGGGTCAGCATTCAAACTATGAGCATCTTGGTTATTGACTGTTACGTTTTGAGAAGATATCTGTTTCTTCCCTTTTTTAGTGGCTTTTTTCTTAGATGCAGCAGCTAAAGATTCATTCGGTTGGCTTAAATGAGTAAGACCATAAACATTTTTGGCTTGCTGAATTTTATCGGCTAACTCTGGTCTGTAAACCAAAATCCGATTGAGCAATAATTCAGCCGCAATGCTGGCTACCTTACGGTCAAATGTCCAGATGCCTTCAAAGCGGCGAGATGGGTCCATCTCAGATACCGTGATATTATCTGGCGCAGGTGCAACTTTCTCACGGCAAATCAGGCAAGTAGAAGATTGCGGACTGAGAACAACTAAGTGCCACTCTTTACTAAGTCCATCTGTAGAATCAAATGCCACACTTTCATAAACGTCCGAACTGCTTTTAAAATCTGTTTCTGGCGCTGCCAGCACGTATACCTGGGGTGTTCGTGCGGCAATTCTGCGGTATCGGTGCGCTTCCTGACGATAAAAACGTTCTCGTTGAAAACTGGCTATTACCAAAGGCTGCTCTAAACCAGCTAATACCTGATCTTCCATCGCGTGAGACAGGGCGGTTAAAGAAGACTTGAAATAAAGCTGTGGTCGCAGTTCTGGTGCTGCTTGCAGCAAGTCTGCCAAGATGGAAGTCAGGATGCTCATTGATATGTTTGTTTAGTTCAATGTCGCCGACAATTAGTAGGACGCTATTGAACGATCTAACAATAAATGTACTAGCTAAGTGGCTGGGTGGAAATAAACGTAACATTTAAGCTGGTCATTGGTCATTGGTCATTGGTCATTGGTCATTGATAATTGTTTATTGAGGCTGTAGTTGCTTGAGTTTGTTTTGTGCAAATAACAAAAGTTCTTGGGCTTTAAGATATGAGGTTGTGCCTGGTTTAACCTTTTCTAGTTGATTAATAATTCCTTGAATCTCGCTAATTGTACGATTGCGATCTAGTAATTTAGCATCACTAGGAGTAGAAGCAATCAAGTTTTGAATTGCGCTTTGTGATTGTTCCAAAGCTGCTAATGAATCTGCTTCATTCTGCTTCCTAATCTTAATTTGCCCTAAATTAGCCTGGTATTCTGCCACAGACTTTTGCGCTACTGCATAACCTGCCAAATCTTCTTGGGGAATTTCTTTAAGTCGAACAATAGCCTCTTGCCACAAGCCCTCAATTTGTTCCCACTGGGAAACGCTATGGGGCGGATTTTGGCTTGCAACTGCGGCTTGCCGAGAAAACTGTCTCGCGGCTGCTATTAAAGTGCTGATGCGTTCATTACCAGCAGCAAGACCAACTCTTTCCTGATAATCGCGCTTGTAAGCCTCTAGTTTCTTTTGTGATGTTTTTCCTGCCAAAGTTTCAGAAGGTATTTGCTCTAGTTGATCTAACGCTGCTTGCCAAGATGCGATCGCAGTTTGTTTATCTATTGGGGTGGATGCTTGCTGATACTGCTGTTTGGCTGTGTTGAGTGCCTTTTCACCCTCAGATAGAAACGTTTGAGCATTTTTTTCTTGAAATACCTTAGCTGCTAACTGTCCAATTTTTTCGCGATCGCTATTAAATTTATAAATATTAAAATGCCAATCGTACCACCAAGATCTATATTCTGGCCACTCAGTTAAAAAGCTTATAGGCAAGGCATCCAGATATTTTTGTGCTTCTTTGACCTTCTGTTCACCCAAATTTAAGTCTGCTGGACTGGTAGGGTGATCGACTAACTGTTGAGCTTGTTCAACCGATGCGATCGCCTGCTTATAATCATCTTCCATTTTTCTATAACTAGGCAATAGCAAAATAGGATATTTCTCTGCAACGGCGCTACGAATCACCCGATCAGGCTGATTTGCTACCCACACTATTAACCAAGGCAAACCTACAAACACAGCACTCAGTATTAATAGAAATTTTATTTTTTTTAGCCCACCCCTGTTGTTTGTTATTTTTGAGCTTTGCTGATGAGGGCGGGTGGGAATAAACTGCGCCTCAAGTTCTTTTTCAAGTTCCTCTAGTGTTTTTGGTTGTGGGGTTAAACCTGATTGGGTTGGGCTAGAAGAATTAATTCCTATACCACTCTGGTTATTCTGCTGACGAAATTTAAAGGGAAAAGGCATATAAAATTTACAACTACTGATGTTATTATGCCCATCAGTAGATGCTGTAGAAATAAACCTTTGTTAACACTTTTAAATAAAGCGTGTTAATTGCACTCGATAACGTTCTTTTTTAGTAACCATAATTTCTCCAACTTCTAAACGTCCTTTGCCACGAGTAGCAATTAAATCGCCTGTTTTCACAAGCTGACTAGGCTGAGTAATTTCTTTCCAATTAACGCGCACATCACCAGCAGAAATAAATTCCACCATTTTGCTACGAGACATTCCAAAGCCAGCAGATGCGATCGCATCTAATCTTAACGACGCTTCCACAGTCGTCAACTCTTTCTTCTTAGGTTCACGAATTTTTAACTCACTTAACTCAATTCGCCTAGTATTTACAGGCACAGAACGCACTTGAGTTAAATGAGTTTCTAGATACTCCACCATTTCAGGAATAATAATTGCCTGCGCTCCTTGCTCTCCCAGTACAATTATGTCGCCTGTTTTTTCTCGGACAATGCCACATCCCAGCATCGAGCCTAAAAAGTCTCGGTGAGTAGCTGAGTCAAACAGAAAGTTTCCGGCTATTGAGACAGCAGCTAGAGGCACTTGAGGCAACTCTAGGGGGAGTTCAGAGCGTGCGATCGCCAGTCGTTGTCTTTCTGCCTGCGGATACCCCCCTCCCGCCACTAAATGCACTTCCGTTAAACGCCCGAACATCTGTTGCATCTCCACCAATTCTGGGGGAGACAGAAAATCCGTCACTACCACTTCCCAAGTTTTGAGCGCCTGTTCAGCTTGATCAATCACACGAGCAGCAGTTTCTCGATTTTCCACCCCTTTTAAGAGTTCTTCTCTTGGCAGCATCTTTTTTAACAATTAACAATTAACAATTATCAATTATCAATGACTGCAAAAAAAGCAGACGATTGATAGCTGACTGCCGACCGCTTATATAGCAATGGACAAGGCGCTTAGGGCAAGGATTAATATTGCTTAACATCTGCGTAATCTGCGTTTATCTGCTCACATCTGCGATTAAAAAAAGTTTGAATTGAGGGCAATAAATCTAATGCCGTAACCGCCCTGGCGACTGCTATAACTACCTAAACATCTGTAGGATCTACATAGCCTTGAATATTTTCCGGCTGCAACTCCCGCAGAATGCGAGTTGCTTGTTGCGTTATACCTGGAGAACCTTTGACGGCAATCAGGTACTTACCAGCATTCAATCTATTGCGATAGGGTAAAGCGTCACCACTACCCGAAGTCAATCCTACGCCTCCACCTACAAAAACGCTGCCCAATCCTCCAGAAGCAGCGCCCAACAAACCACCAATCAGAGCATTGCCAATTCCGCCTGCCCAGGGAAAAGTATTCAACCCAGTTAGTAAATTGAAAGTAGCACCAGCAAAAAATCCAAATGGCACTAGCCAGTACGACATTAGCTTTGCTTGTTTACCAGCTTGCTCATTGGGGTCAATCAAGCCAAATTCATCGGCACTTTTATATCCCCTCCCAAGAATACTTACTTTATCCATTGGGAAACCTTGTTTCTCTAAAACTGAGTAGGCTTCTTCTGCTTGAATCCGATCTGATAAAACAGCAATAAGATAGTTCATGTTTTTTAAAATTAAATTTCTTGCAGTTCAGTCAGCAATAAGCTTAACAGTGCTGATTCAACCAAACATCAGAAAGCGTTAGCCTAACGATGATACGATAAATAATTTTGCACCTGCTACACCCGCTCTCTCCTTCCTAGACTGCGGAACTCAAATTACCCCTTTAGATTCACCTGCCGATCATGCCCAAGGTTCTTGTCTCTGACCCGATTGACCAAGTTGGAATAGACATTCTCTCCCAAGTCGCCCAAGTAGATGTTAAAACAGGTCTTCCAGCAGAAGAACTGATAAAAATTGTGCCAGAATACGATGCGATGATGATTCGCTCGGAAACCAAGGTAACAAAAGAAATTATCGAAGCTGCTACACAGCTAAAAATTATTGGACGCGCTGGCGTTGGTGTCGATAATGTCGATGTTCCGGCTGCTACCCGCAAAGGAATTGTGGTTGTCAATTCCCCTGAAGGTAATACAATTGCCGCAGCAGAACACGCATTAGCCATGATGTTGTCTTTATCTAGGCATATACCAGAAGCTAACCAGTCAGTTAAAAACAATAAGTGGGATCGCAAACGCTTCGTTGGTACTGAAGTTTACAAAAAAACGCTGGGTATTGTTGGTTTAGGAAAAATTGGTTCCCATGTTGCTGCGGTAGCTAAAGCAATGGGAATGAAATTGCTGGCTTATGACCCATTTATCTCTATAGAACGAGCAGATCAGATAGGTTGTCGTTTGGTAGATTTAGATATACTGTTCCGCGAAGCAGATTATATTACTTTACACATACCAAAGACACCGGAAACTACTCACATAATTGGTACTGAATCAATAGCTAAAATGAAACCTACTGCGCGGATCATTAACTGCGCTCGTGGTGGCATTATTGATGAAATTGCCCTTTTACAAGCCTTAAGAGAAGGCAAAATCGCTGGTGCGGCTTTGGATGTGTTTGAAAAGGAACCTCTGGGTGAATCAGAGTTACGCTCTCTTGGTAAAGAAGTTATTCTTACCCCACATTTAGGTGCATCAACTGCGGAAGCGCAAGTAAATGTTGCTGTTGATGTCGCAGAGCAAATTCGTGATGTTCTCCTTGGTTTACCTGCCCGTTCAGCAGTAAACATCCCAGGACTTCACCCTGATGCTCTACAAACGCTCAGACCTTACCTACAACTGGCTGAAACGTTGGGTAATATGGTTGGGCAGCTAGCAGGCGGACGAGTGGAATCTCTCAATATTCGTCTCCAAGGAGATTTGGCAAACAATCAAAGTCAACCTGTGGTAGTGGCTGCACTCAAAGGTTTGCTATCTCAAGCTTTGCGAGAGCGAGTAAATTATGTCAATGCCAGTATAGAAGCTAAAGAGCGGGGCATTCACGTTATAGAAACACGAGATGCGGATGTTCGGGACTATTCTGGTTCACTGCAACTATCAGCTAAGGGTGCTTTAGGGGAACATTCAGTAACAGGCGCTTTATTGGGAGATAACGAAATTCGGATCACCAGTGTTGATGAGTTTCCAGTGAACGTTGATCCTACTCAACATATGCTGTTTACTCTCCACCGAGATATGCCAGGAATTATTGGTAGAATTGGCTCTTTG
The DNA here is from genome assembly GCF_000317495.1 of Crinalium epipsammum PCC 9333. Lineage (GTDB taxonomy): Bacteria > Cyanobacteriota > Cyanobacteriia > Cyanobacteriales > PCC-9333 > Crinalium > Crinalium epipsammum. Next base: position 2,061,658 of record NC_019753.1, on the reverse strand, counting down.
CTAGGCAGCTTTAATGTCAATATTGCCAGTATGCAGGTAGGACGCAAAATTGTGCGTGGTGATGCAGTAATGGTGTTAAGTTTAGATGATCCTCTCCCCGATGGTATTTTGGCTGAAATCATCAAAGTCCCAGGGATTAAGGACGCTTATACAGTAACTTTGTAGTGGTTTGCGGTTAGCTGTTAGCTCGAAGTTAAAACTGTAAATTAGGGTATTAAAACTTAATTTGTGCTAATTGCTAATCGCTAATTGCTAATCGAAGGATCTCTAATCGCTTTTATATGGCAAATAGTTGGTGGGAAATTGAAATTTTATCTGATCCAGGGCTAGAAGAATCAATATTCTGGCGGTTGGAAAAGTTTGGTTGTCGGGGAATGTCTAGTGAGTTGAAAGAACACTCTCAGCTAGTACGTGCTTATGTACCAGAAATTCAAGCGCAACTTTTGGATTTAGCTGCGTTATCTTTATGGTTACGCCAAGATGCTTTAATCGCAGGTATGCCTCTACCAGTGACGCACTGGCGTTTAATTGATGAGGAGGACTGGGCAACTAATTGGAAGCAGTATTGGCAACCTCAAGAAATTGGCGATCGCATTTTAATTTATCCTGCTTGGTTACCAACTCCAGAACCTTCAGAACGAAAAATTTTACGTCTAGATCCTGGAATGGCTTTTGGCACAGGTACGCATCAAACAACTCAGCTATGTTTAGAAGCACTAGAAATGCGATTAGGTAGTGATGCTAATAATCAAGTAATAGCTGATCTTGGATGTGGTTCTGGTATTCTTTCAATTGGTGCTGTATTATTAGGTGCTAAAAAAGCTTATGCCGTAGATACTGATCCTTTAGCTGTGTTAGCAACAATAAGTAACCGAGATCTAAATAATATTAGTAAAGATCAAGTTTTAGTTGAAAAGGGTAGTATAAAAAAATTAATAGAACTGATAGATCAACCAGTTGATGGTTTAGTTTGCAATATCTTAGCTGAAGTAATTATTGACTTAATTCCAGAAATGTCTGCTATTGTTAAACCTAGCAGCTGGGGTATTCTTAGCGGTATTTTATTAGACCAAATTAAGCCTGTTGCCGATACAATAGAGCAGAATGGTTGGTCAGTTGCAACCCTGTGGCGAAGACAAGATTGGTGTTGTTTGAATATCCGCAGATCTTAGGAGTTATATATATTTACTCCCTTCGCGTCTAAAGAATACCTATTTTTATAACCGCCAAGACGCAAAGAACGCCAAGGAAGAAGAAGAATACGAGTAGTAATCTTTTAGTGGGAAGGGAGTAATTAAGTGAGTGATATAGTCTGAAAAATCTGCTCGGCAGTCAAACTAAATTGGGAAAAAGTTGGTGATATTATCGGTACATCACCTCTAAACTGGTTAACCTGATATTCACCCTCAACTAACCAGTGTAGCGATAGGGTTGGTTGTTTCGGATTGCCAAGGAAATTTCTACTACCTTTAGCAGCGTAATCCACAATCCAGTATTCAGGGATGCCCATTTCTTCATAATCAGCCCGCTTTTTGTAATAATCGTCACGCCAATTGGTGCTAACAACTTCAACAATTAGTTTCACGGATTGGGCGTTTTCAATGATTGATTCATCCTCCCATCTTGGTTCATTGGATAGAACTTCTTGATTTAAAACTATGATATCTGGTTCATATCCAGATTTTTGGTTGTTTGGTTTGATGATGGATTCTCTAGGAATTGTCCAAAGACTCCGCTTTCCCATTAAAATAATTGTTAAAATTAATTCTTCTATCAAAAAGCCAGTTACAGTTGAATGTTTGCCTGTAGGCTTGGGCATTTCAATAATTACCCCATCATGTAGTTCATATCGTACTTCGGAATTTTCGGGATACTGTTGGATAAATTCCTCAAAAGTAACTGCTTTGGTAAAGACTTGCACTATTATTCAACTCGAAGAGTGCGATCGCTACTATTTTAACCTACTTAATCAGGGATAAAAATAAGCGCCTTGTCCGTCGCTATAAAATTGCTGGGTCTAATTATTACTGATTTCCATCATCTAGCAACGTAATTACGTTAGCAAAATGTTTAACCAATAATAACTAGACCCAGCTAGATTTTTGTTCTAATTGCGATTACTATTTACCGCGATTAGGAACTCTGCTGAGGTAATCAATGTCAAAGGAAGAAATCTTTTGAGCATAGTTAACCTTGGGATTAAGCGATGCTGCCAATTCGCGGAACTTGCGGGGATCTCCCTCTGCCAGTTGCTTTTCTTGGTACTTGCGAGTGTAGTATTTCTCGATTGTGAAGCGCCAATCTGTCTTGGTTGTACCAGCAACTTCGCGATAAGATTCGCCGTAGCGAGGTGTCACGAGGTTGAAAGGACGAGCTTCCATCCGCTTGCGTTGGTAGGGGACGGTATAATCTCCAAAGGCTTGGATATATTCGTCACTGTCAACTAAAGCATTTACAAAGCCATGAAAGCCTAAAGTACCAATTTTAATTGACCAAGCAATTTTTTCGTCTTGGTTGTAGGGTTCACGACCTAATAAACGCTTCAGGCAAATTTCTACCAAACGATAGTTATCGTTAACAGAAACAACTAAGGTATAAAACCGTTCTGATTTAACTAATTCACGAATAAAGTCGCGAACTGTCAAGGAACCATTTGCGAGTCTGGTTTCTAAAGTAATCTGACGGTTAAATCTTAGCGTTTCATGTTCGCTAAATATTTGGCGATAAGCTGCCCAAACTAGCGCTTTCATTTCTCCTGGAGAGTTGACATCCTCCAGCCGATAAATATAAGGGGTGTCTTCATTTTGATCAGATTTACCAAAACTCTGAACCCGTTGGTTTTGCGATGAAGGCTTGTATTCAAGCAACGGCAATGCCATGCTATAGTCTCCTAAATTGTTAAAAAATCAACAGTAAGTGAAGGCATAAAATAGACAGCAGAATTAATTGAATAACTCAACTAAACTTTTGTCCTTTTATGCTTATTATCCAGCATTATTAGGGGCATATCGACAAGAGTGCAAATGTATTTTCTGCCTGATGTTCTCCCTAACAAACATTTCTAACGCACTGGAAAATTGGCAGAGGGGTTAATTGAAACAGGAATTCCTTGTGAGTCACCTGTGCGTGATGTATCAGGAATTTGAATGTTAGCTGTTTGAACGCTCTGATGGTTAGCTGCTTTAGGATTAATAGAGCGTGCCATTTCCAGAAAGTTCTGTACATTTCCCCATTTGTAACGCTCAGATTCTATCTTGTCGCGCCAGTAGTCAGCATAGCGAGGAGTAACTAAGTTAAATGGGCGATCTTTATAGCGGCGACGCTGAGAAGGTAAGATGTTTTCTCCAAAGTTAGTTTGATACTCTTCGCTATTGATTAAGGCATCAACGAAAGCGTCAAAACCTAATGTCGCAATTTTAATCGACCAAGCGATTTCTTCATCTTTGTTGTAAGGTGCGCGACCTAACAAGCGTTTGAGGGTGATTTCAACTACCCGATAGTTAGAATTACTTTCTACTACCAAACGTCGATACACTTCGGATTTCGCCAAACCACGAATAAAATCACGTACTGTAATTGCGCGATTTTTTAGTTGGGTTTCTAAGGTAATTTGGCGATTGCTTCTCAGAAGTAAATGTTCGCTAAATACTTGACGATAAGCAGCCCAAATTAACTCTTCTACGTCGGTATCGGAGTAGCAGTTTTCTAGTCCATAAGTCCGAGGAGTATCTTCGTTAGGAACTTCGTAGCCAGCAACACGCTGGTTTTGCGAAGAAGGTTTGTATGTAAGTAAGGGAATTGACATTAGTTATCCAGAATGAAGGGTAAATACAACAACTAAGAAGATAGAAGGAATTAAATCAAAGTAAATTCATCCTTCTGCCTATATTTAAAGCTTAGGGGTTGAGGGAATGTAGCGATAGGGTAAAGCTACATCAGTTCTGGTAACAGGCGGTTGAGGAGTAGCAGCTTTATGAGTCGTATCCAAAAGAGTTAAATTTTTGACTCTTGAGCTTGTTTGAGCAATTGTCCTTTGATAGTTGATTTCAGTAACTAACATTCCACGAGCCATTGAGAGGAAGTTAGCAGGAATTGCTTCAGCAACACTACGTTTATTGATGTCTCCTTTACGCCCAACTGTATAGTAGGAAGCACCTTCTCTTTCTATCAAGCGATTACGCCAGTAATCACCATAACGAGGATTTACTAAATTAAAGGGACGACCTTCCATGCGTCGGCGTTGGTAAGGTACGATGTCATCCCCAAATTCTGATTGATATTCGTCGCCATCAACGATCGCATCAATAAAACCATGCAAACCGCGAGTTGCAATTACAATTGACCACGCAATTTGCTCATCTTTACCGTAGCTAGAACGCCCTAAAAACCGCTTGAAGGAAATATCTACCAGGCGATAGTTAGAATTTGTGTCTGCTACAAGTTTGCGATATACTTCGGATTTGCCTAAACCGCGAATAAATTCTTTGACAGAAATTGCGCCATTTCGCAGTTGAGATTCTAAGGCGGATTGACGATAGCTTTCTAAAATCAAATGTTCGCTGAAAATTTGGCGATAAGCAGCCCAAATTAAGTTTTGAATTGCTGTTTCTGAAGTGGCATCAGTTAAGCGATAAATCTGTGCATCATCTTCATCTGCAACGTCGTAACCTTCAACGCGCTGATTTTGGGTTTTAGGTGTGATTTCAAGTAATGGGATAGGCATAAGTCAGGTTTACAATTGTTAACTGGTGAAACAGAAAAAAATACAGCTAATAGCTGAGTGCTGTTAGCTGAGTGGTGTTAGCTTTTAATTGCTCTTGAGCCATCGCCGCTCTAGCTCGAATTGCTAGGTCGGAATCTGTCTGAACTATCTGAGCAAACTCGGCTAGAATTTGCTCAAATAACTCAGGAGAATCGATCGAACCAGAAGCTGCTAGTGCTTGCAAACCTACAACTGCTGCATAGCGAATTGCCCACTCTGGATCTGACACCAGTAGCAGTAATGTCTGCATAGCCTTTGGCTGGGCAATTTGACGCTGTTCTATTGGTAATTGTAACCAGCGTAAGTTACCTAGCCCTTTGGCGGCAGCACGACGAACACTAGGAGCAAAGTCGGTTTCGGCGGCACTAATCAACACATCTAAGGCGCGTGGATCGGCGATCGCAGCAAGCGCCCGAAATGAATATGCTCTTGCTCCATAGTTATAGTCGTCGAGTTTCTCCAGTATTAGTGGAACTGCGGCTTCACCTAACTGAATCAACCCGTCAAGGGCTGCTGATGCTGCTTCTGGGTTGTTATAACCTAGCACTGTAATTAAAGTTGGGATACCCGCTTTTAACCGTGCTTTTGCTAAGGCTTGAACCGCAGCAACTAAACGTGAGGGTGAATCTGCTTGCTCGACTGATTGAATTAGTTCTAAAGCACTAGCAGAGTGAGTCATGCCAATTGAAATTTTGAGATTTTTGCTTCGTAATTGAGATTTCAGCCCACAGGATGATGTGTTGCAATGTCACTACAACAGATTATCCATCAGCATCATCACTTTTTGAGCATCAGGAGATACTGTAAATGTCTCTTGTTGCTGAAGATGATTTTCTAGCAAGCTTTTGAGAGCAATCATTTTAAAGCTATTTTCTACTTTCGCATCAGCGATCGCCGATGCTCCAGGTAAATACCCACTAGCACCCAAGTCGAGTAACAGAGTTCGGCGCAATTTTAAATCGGTGTTAGCGATCGCTTGCACTAAAGTTTCTCCATAAACTGCTTCTTGGGTGAGCAGGTACATAGCTCTTGCTGCTGCATACCTGATCCGTTCCAATGGATACTCTAAGAACGGTCGAATTAATGCAATTGCCTCAGTCGCCTTGAGTATTGCTAAAGACTCCATTGCTGCTTCAGCAGGTTCAGCCAAGTGAGGTCGCCCTGGAACTAAGGGAACGGCTGCCACACCGCCTTCTAGAAGTTGCATTAAGTTAGGAATACAGCTTGTATCTCCCAGCGTTCCCAGGGATTGCGCTGCTGCTTCCCTCACATAATAGTCAGAACATTCTAGACAACGAATTAGTGGGTTTACTGCTCGCAGATCTGCTAATTTACCTAGCGATCGCGCGGCATTGCGCCGGAGAGGATATCCTCCTAATTCGGTGCGATCTGCCTCGTCCTCCAAAGCAGCTATTAAAGCATCAACAACTTGAGGTTCACCATTAGCGAATTTACCCAACCACCAAGCAGCATAGTAACGCAGGCTCAGATCTGGATGGGTAAGATTGGCTATAGCCTGTTCAAGGGTTAAAAGTTCAGCACCAGATGTTTCTGCTGGCGTTGATATAGATTCTGAATCCTGGTTGTGACTATGCTCTAGCATGGGCAATGCTACTGCTATTAACCTTCTTATTGGTGAGCGGCTGTTGCTTCGCTTTTGGCTTGTTCGTTACCTTCAAGGGTTAAAGGTTGAATGCTAACGATTTGACCGCCTAAACGGTTAATTCGCTGCATTTCATCATTCATGCGGTTGTAGGGAACTGTAATAAAAGTACTACCGCTACGGCGAATGGGATAACTCAGCTTGTCAGATGCGTAAGTTTGACGTAGCCCTTTGATCTCAAAGCGATACATCCGAACTTGTGAATCATTTAAACTGGCGCTTCCAAGTGCAGTTTGACCAAACATCGTTGAAATAACTCCTTACTAAAGTAATTAGGCGGTATTTTGAGGCATTTATACCTATATTTATTATTTTGGTTTTTGCCCCAAATTTTATACACAAATTTTTAGATTTTATCGTTAGCTCTTCAACTTAAAAACTTAATATGTCAGAGCTAACAATGCCAAAACTTACGCAGCTAGTGACACGCAAACAAGATGCACACACTACAGATCAAGCTCACAATTGCGACTATTTTATATGTAGTGCAAGCCTCTGGCTCACTAGCCTCTGCGTGCGTAAGTCTTGAATGTTTTCTAGTTTTAGGTTTAGAAACCTCTAACTAGGTAGCTGTTGATCTTGGGCATTTCCTGCCTAATTTTGTTGCTAACAGTCAACAAAATTTACCATTATGCAGGTGTAACGTTGACAATTTTGCCGCCTACGCGCTGAATTTCCTGCATTTTGCTCAACATTTGTTCCACAGGAACTAAGAAAGCTGTGTTACTACGACGAACCTTGGGATATCCAGGCTGACGAATTCCTGCTACTTCTAAGCGATAAATCCGTCCGCTTTCTCCCCATGAACCACCTAAAGCTTGTTTAGGAGTGTCAGTGCTAGCACTACCGCTATGGCTCCAACTACCACTGCTACCGCTAGGTTGGGAAATATTGTTAGCTTGATTTTTAGCTAATTCACGGAAGACGTGAGGGCTTCTACCTTCAACTTGGGAGCTATCGCTGTTAGCATAACCGCGATATAGCCTAAACATCCGAGTAAATCCGGTTGTTCTTACTCCTGGCTTAACTGAAAAACCTTGGTAATAAGGTACAACATTGTTACCAAAGTTAGCTTCGTATTCGACGCTATCAAAGTAAGAATCAATTTCTGCGTCGTACCCGCGATCATTGTAAAGATTGAGGTGATAATTTACCTCAGATTCATCATAGGGAGCCCGTCCTAATAGATGCTTGTAGTTAAGCTCAATAAAGCGGGTGTTGGAATTGCGATACAAAAACTTGGTTTTGTATAGCTCTGACTTGGCAATTGCGCGGATAAAATCTCTGACAGTGATGTTGCCTTGCCGTAGCTGAGATTCAGCATTGGTTAAGCGTTCAAATTTCATGATGTAATCGTTGCCTAATACCTGGCGGTAAGCAACTTTGATTACTGCTTGCAGGTCATCTTCTGTCCAGTCAGGACGTAGTTCCACCTTGGATGAAGCATCGAAAGCAGAAAGACCCAGCCTTCCTGCTGCTTGTAAATTCGCCGCTACTAAGCCGCTCATTCTTGCTCTCCCAACGCAACAATTTATTTAAGATTTGAAAATTTTTATGCTCAAAATAGCTAAAACAATGCCCGGAAAAATCAGCAATTGTTAGCAACGAACGCCAACATTCGCTCACTCTTCCGGGCAGCGCACCTGAATACTAGCTCAGGGCGTTAATTGCGTAGTCGATGTAAGCGTTAGCTTCAACAGCAGCTTGTCCACCTACACCGTGGTTAGCTTTGATCCACTTGAGGGCTTCAACATACCAGCTATTGGATAGGTCGAAAGTGCGGTTGATTTCATCTAAACCAGCCAACAAGAATTCATCTAGAGGGCCAGTGCCACCAGCAACTAAACAGTAGCTGATAATGCGAACATAGTAACCAATGTCGCGAGCGCACTTGCCTTTACCACGAGAATCTGATGAAAAGTTAGGCCCTTGTTGTTGGGTGGTGTAAGGGAACTTTTGGTAAACTGCGTTAGCAGCACCGTCAGTTAGTTTTTGAGCATTGTTGGTCAGAGCTTGAGCAGCTTCCATAGCAGCAGCAGCACGCTCGTAACGACCGTAAACTTGGTGCATTTCAGCATTGCTCAAGAAACGTCCTTGGGTATCTGCTGAGGCGATTGCTTCGGTAATTGGGGTCTTCATTGTTTAGCTATCTCCCTATTATTTGTTGTGCTTTTTAGTTCAAGTTGGATTACCTTAACGTTTGTCAAGGAATCATGGCGAAGTTATGACTACGCAACTGCGGAAGCAGCACGATCAAAGTAGCCAGACAATTCAGACATTAAAGCGCTGCAATCACCTTTGGTAATACCATTGGGATCGTTAGCAATTGCAATTGCTGCATCTTTCATTTTTTGAACGCCAGAAGCAACGGAACCACCAGGTACACCTAAAGCTTGGTATGTTTCACGCAGACCATTCAAGCAACGGTCATCTAATACACTGGAGTCACCTGCAATGGTTGCATAGGTTACATAGCGCAGGATGATTTCCATGTCGCGGAGGCAAGCAGCCATGCGACGGTTGGTATAGGCGTTACCACCTGGTTGAATCAGTTGAGGCTGATCTTCAAATAAAGCACGAGCAGCGTTAGAAACGATTGTAGAAGCGTTACCTGTGATGCGGTTTACAACATCAAGGCGCTTGTTGCCTTCTTTAACCATGTTGCTCAATGCGTTGAATTGATCGTTGGTGAGGAATTCACCACGAGCATCAGCCTGAGAAACAACCTTGGCGAATGCGTCTAACATGAATAAAATCTCCTACTGATTTTGATTTGAGTGTGGTTTTGATAAAAACCGTTGAATCAGCCTTGAAAGGTTCTGTTCAAACCTAATGTTAAACAAACTTTGCAGTTTCTGAGTCTCTCACGCCTGTCACTTAACTATATGTAACAAAACGGTTTTAGAAAATTTATGAGAAACAAGTTTTCTTTTATGAGAGACGGGTCAACCTACCTGAATCCGTGTTTGTTTAACTTCTGTCTGTCATTTATCCCTTCCGAGTAACTTTTATACAACGCCTGCAAGGCTTTTTTTATTAAGTTTTTTTAAGCCCCCTTAACATCGTTTTTTCAAGGGTTAATCCCTTGCTAGGGAAGGCTTTGAATAGGATTGATACATGGTTTCTTGTTACAAAATTAGCAAGTATTTATACCTAAAAAACAGGTGTCAATACTTTTAAGATTATTTTAACATTTGCCAAATTTTAAGCTCTACAAGGCTTCTAGAGTTTTTAAATATGAGGAATTTAAGAAGAATTGTGTAGATATATCAACAAAATATTTCTAAATCTCAACAAAATTAGCACGATATCGAGGGCAGTTATGAGTAGTTAGTGCAGATTTTTCGTTTCTACTTCTCGTCAGCAGCGATGTCGTAATACTTCCAACAAAGTGACAAAAGCTGGGGGAGGAGGGGCGATCGCTTCTATCAATTCTCCAGATACAGGATGTTGTAATCGCAGTCGCCACGCATGGAGGGCTTGACCTGTAAGGTTAACACCTACTGAGTGACGAGAACTGTAAACTGGATCACCTACTATCGGATGCCCAATATGGGTGCTATGGACGCGAATTTGATGGGTACGCCCTGTTTCTAATTGGAAATGCAGCAGCGTGTAGTTTCCCAAGCGTTCCTTTACCCGCCAGTGGGTAACAGCAGGACGACCGCTTGCTTCTGCTACTACAGCCATTTTCTTGCGGTCTACAGGATGGCGACCAATAGGCGCGTCAACACTACCGCTATCAGTTTTGGGGGAACCGTAGACTACACCCAAGTATTCCCGACAAGCTGTTTTGGCTTTTAGCTGTGCTTGGAGGTGTTGATGAGCCTGGTCTGTTTTAGCAATGGCGATCGCACCAGTAGTATCTTTATCCAAGCGATGAACAATTCCAGGTCGCTGTACACCCCCAATTTCAGATAACGGGCAGTGTGCTAAAAGAGCATTAACTAGCGTACCTGTTTCGTGACCAGCAGCAGGATGAACAACTAAACCCGCAGGTTTGTTAACAATTAACAAAGAATCATCTTCGTAGAGAATATCCAGGGGAATATTTTCTGCCTGGGTTTTTGGTGGTTCAGCTTCAGGAATAGTTACATGAATGCGATCGCCTAGTTTAACTTTGGTATCTTTTACAGAACAAATTTGATCATTAATTTGCACACACCCTTGTGTAATTAGCTTTTGAATTCGAGAACGAGATAAATTTGCTAGTTGATTAGCTAACCAAGAATCAAGACGAAATACACTTTCTGCGACAGAACTGCTGTCGGCATCACTACCTACCTGCAAAATGTACTGTGTATCTTCAAGACAATTTTTAGAAACTTGAACTTGCAGGTCAATTTGAGATTCCAAAATAGTAAATACGGAGAACTCGCCTCTTATATTTTTACTTGAAATGCCAGTATTAAGCTATCAGTAGTACTTAGGCATTTTTTCTAAATATTTATGCTTTAAAGATTGGCGACTGGTGATCCGTAACTGGGAAAAAGCTTTGATTTTCAAGCTGAGGGGACAATTATTTTTTTAAGTCTGCGTAAGTCCTGAGCAATTTAACCTCGGTTTTATTGACATTAGTTTCAACCGTATGCACCAATTTATAAACTTGCTGATACTTGAGGGTTGCTTCTTCGTAAGCTTGGGCTATATAGATATATGCGAGGGATTCCATAGTTTTACTAGAACTTAATTTAAACTCAATTAATTTTATTAAATAAGTTTTTGTTGTATTCGTGGGGTAAGAAGTAGCCAGTTTCAGCAGGTGTCACACTGCTTCCTAAACTGCTTGTGCCAGCCCCTGCCTTTTTGTGATCGCTTGACTTTGGCAAGAAGGTCTATTCTTCAAAAAGAAGTGAAACCATTCTTGTACTGGTAATAATTTTTATTTCTTCTTTTTAAGTTCAGCTTTTGGCAGCGTATATTTAGTTGTATAAAAACTGCCCAACAATTTAGTTTGTTCTTTAGCCAGTAATGATTTTGCTGTCTTATTTTGCTTAATTAAACTCTTCACAAATGATTTTTTAATATGAAATTTATCTATCCTCACGTAAGGACAATATAAAAGCTGACTACTGTACGCGCGGAACGCCGTAGCGTAGCCTAAGCTGAATGCTGATTGCTATACATACAAAGATTTGCAGATCACATTTTCCTAATTTGTCTTACGCCACCCGTCAATCTTCCAGGTGAAAGCAGAAAAATACCCCTACCGACGGCAGGGGTAAAGTAGCAATTTAGGTATTTAACCTATAGTCAATTAGCTAAATTTTACAGAGCGTTACCACGAGGAAGAACTTCTTCAGGGAACACAAAAGTCTCGTGAGGTTGGTCAGCAGGAGCCATCCAAGCCCGGATACCTTCATTGAGCAGAATATTCTTGGTGTAGAACGTTTCAAACTCTGGGTCTTCCGCAGCGCGGATTTCCTGGGACACAAAGTCATACGCCCGTAGGTTCAATGCTAAACCCACAATCCCAACTGAACTCATCCACAAGCCTGTAACTGGTACAAACAACATGAAGAAGTGCAACCAACGTTTGTTGGAGAAAGCAATCCCAAATATTTGTGACCAGAAACGGTTGGCGGTCACCATACTGTAGGTTTCTTCTGATTGGGTGGGGTTGAATGCCCGGAAGGTGTTGGCTTTGTCGCCGTCTTCAAATAAGGTGTTTTCTACTGTGGCTCCATGAATGGCACACAGTAAAGCACCACCTAAGATTCCTGCTACTCCCATCATGTGGAAGGGGTTCAATGTCCAGTTGTGGAACCCTTGCAAGAATAGCAAGAAGCGGAAAATTGCTGCTACTCCAAAGCTGGGGGCAAAGAACCAACCTGATTGCCCTAGTGGGTACATCAGGAATACGGAGACGAATACGGCAATGGGACCTGTAAATGCTAAGGCGTTATAGGGACGAATGCCGACTAGACGGGCGATTTCTAGCTGTCTTAAGCAGAAGCCGATTAAGGCAAATGCTCCATGCAATGCTACAAATGTCCATAAGCCGCCGAGTTGGAACCAACGAGTTAAGTCGCCTTGGGCTTCTGGTCCCCACAGTAGTAGTAGGGAGTGTCCCACGCTGTTGGGTGGGGTGGATACGGCTACTGTTAGGAAGTTGCAACCTTCTAGGTAGGAGGATGCTAGTCCGTGAGTGTACCAACTGGTGACGAAGGTTGTGCCTGTGAGCCACCCGCCGATGGCGAGGTAGGCGCAGGGGAATAGTAGTATGCCACTCCAGCCGACGAACACGAAGCGATCGCGCTTGAGCCAGTCGTCTAGTGCGTCAAACCAGCCTTGTCCTGCTGGGGCGCGTCCAACTGCAATTGTCATAGAGAGCAAATCTCCAGAGAGTTTATGTGTTTATGAGTGCAGTTATCTGCCTGAGTTCGCTGATGGACAGCTAACGCTACGCAGAAAACTAGCTATTCTGTCAACTGAGTTTACGTTTCTTTACTCAGTTTAATTTAATTATGTACAAATTATGAGATTTTTGCATGGTTCTATTAAAAAATAAATTATTTCTTGTAACTCAGGGATAGTGGAAAGCTGAATTCCGCGCTTATGCTGACTTGCGTTTGCAATACTGGAAGTAAGTCCAACCAATATATTGCTTAATCTTCCCATGTACATCATTGAATTAACTCTGAAGAACACACCTATACCTTTATCAGTGCAACGTAAGTCGGCAGAGGATGCTGAGGAAGTCTACAAACAGATTCTTGCAGCCCTACGTGGGGACAGCCAATTGTTGGAACTTACCTGTGAACGCCAACCAGACAAAAAAGTAGCTGTATTCAGCAGTGAAATTTGTGCTGTACAAATATATGAAAAATCCGGTGCCTCTGCGGCTGGAAAAGCACCAGGCTTTTTTGCTGTTACTCAATGAACACCTCAACCGCATCAGAAAAAGCTGATTCTGCTATCCGAGTGCGGGATTTATGCTTTAACTGGCCTAAAGGAGATGTAGTTCTGCAAACCTGCTCTTTAGAAGTCCCCAAGGGTGAATTTTGGATGCTTTTGGGGACTAATGGCAGTGGTAAGTCAACTTTGCTGAGATTGCTGGCGGGATTATTGCAGCCAAAAAGTGGAGAGATTGAAATTTCTAACCACGTGGGGTTTGTGTTTCAAAACCCAGATCATCAGCTAGTGATGCCTACCGTAGGTGCAGATGTCGCTTTTGGGCTGGTGGAAGAAAAGTTGTCATTACCGGAGGTACGCAGGCGGGTAGAGCAGGCGCTAGTAGCAGTAAATTTGCTGGATCTGGAACGTCGCCCAATTTATGCTTTAAGCGGGGGTCAGAAGCAGCGAATTGCGATCGCTGGTGCTATTGCCCGTCGGTGTGAGGTTTTACTTTTAGATGAACCTACTGCTTTGCTTGATCCAGATTCTCAGTTAGATCTGGTGGCGCAAGTGCGACACCTTGTCAAAAGCAGAAATCTCACGGCTCTTTGGGTAACACACCGCTTAGATGAGTTAAATTATTGTGACGGTGCTTTTTTATTAGAAAAAGGGCAGGTGGTTGATCAAGGCGATCCTAAACGCCTCAGCCAACGGCTAATGCAGGTAGAACAAGATTTGAGTGTTTAGCACCTGCTCTGCTTTGATACGCTTGTTTACCGTTGTGTTCTGTATCAAAGAACACAACGGTAAATGCTTAAAAGAAATTTAAGATATAAAACAGTAATATTAATTTTTGCCAAAAATTGGCTCTGGATAATGCCTCGTTCTCGACTGCCTTCGGTTTTGCTAGTTGACGGCTACAATGTAATTGGAGCCTGGTCTTCTCTGCAACAAACACGGGTTCGTGATGGCTTAGAGGCATCTCGCCAAGCCTTAATAGAGGCTCTAGTGAACTATAGTGCCTTGGAAGCGCTAGAGACTTACATTATCTTTGATGCCCAATATCAGGACACTCGCAGTTATAGCGAGGTCATTACTCAGAATTTATCTATTTATTACACCGATTTTGGACAAACGGCTGATACCTACATAGAAAAATTCTGTGCCTCACTGCGTCACGATGTCAGTAAATCAGGACAACGGGTGATTGTGGCAACGTCAGATAGGACACAGCAGCTAATGGTTGTAGGTTATGGAGCCGAATTGATGTCGGCACAACAGCTATTTGATGCGGTTGAGTCAACAACTCTGCGATCGCAACGACAACAACGCTCTAAAAAACAATCTGCCAGCCGTTTTCTATTCAATTCTCTCGATCCCAAGGCACAGGAACGTCTAGCAGAGTGGAGGCGTGGATTGAAATGAAAGCTCTAAAAAAGAAATTAAAAAATTTTTGAATTAATAGTTGACAGACATAGAAATATTGGGTAAGTTATTAAAGGTGCAGCGAACGCAAGCGCGTCAACAAAGCGCTAACAAGTACGCCCCCATCGTCTAGAGGCCTAGGACACCTCCCTTTCACGGAGGCGACGGGGATTCGAATTCCCCTGGGGGTACTTAAAATAAATAAGTTCAAAAAAGGTAGATGAATAGATATCTGCCTTTTTTGTTTGTTTAAAAACTCCAAAATGATTTCTAGAAGCATCAAGGGTTGTTAAAGCATTAGTAAATTGCCCAAACCTTTTTCTTGTGCGGTCTAGGTGTGATTTCAAAATAAAAAATAAATATGGAGCTATGCGGATTCGAACCGCAGACCCCCTCAATGCCATTGAGGTGCTCTACCAACTGAGCTATAACCCCTTACGTGCTTTATTATGCCTCTAATAGTATAAGTTCGTCAACTTAATTAATTTTAAAATTATGAAATTAAAAGGCACAGGGATACTCAGCCATTTGAGCTAAGTAGCCAACGTAGCTTCCCATTAAAAAATATACAACTAACATAGCTGCGGCTGACATCGCTACTAATGTGCCAGCCAGCATTAAGGAAAATTCCTGCTGGTCTACAGCTTGCTGCATTAGGTGTAATGACCAGGCAACCAGAGCCACGTCAAAAATTAGAATAGGAATCAACATATTTACGAAATGTAACAGTTGTTGATTCTAATATTACACAATGTGACGGAGGGATGCCACTGAAGCTGCATCTGTTCTTGCTCAAACAAGACCCTGTAAAAATAGCTACGTTAACCTTACTGGAACCTGATGTTCTGTTAAATGTTGTTTAATTTGAGCAACTGTCAGTTGTCCGAAATGTAGGAGTGAGGCTAAAAGCGCCGCTTCTGCTTTTCCTGCTGTTAGTGCTTCATAAATATGGTCGCAGTTACCAGCGCCACCAGAGGCAATGACAGGAATTTGCACAAGTTCGGCAATTGTGCGTGTAAGCTCTAAATCATATCCTGCTTGAGTTCCATCAGCATCCATGCTGGTGACGAGTAATTCTCCTGCGCCACGTTGTTCTAGTTCTTTTGCCCAAGCGATCGCATCTATGCCAGTATTTTCCCGCCCACCGCGCACGTAAACATCCCAGCCAGGATTAGTAGGATCTAGTCGTCTACGTGCATCAATTGCTACTACAATGCACTGATTACCGAAGCGATCGCTTGCTCGATTAATCAAGCTAGGATCACGTACTGCGGCTGAGTTAATACTGACCTTATCCGCACCTGCTCTTAACAAATATTTAATGTTCTCTAAGGATTGAATTCCACCTCCCACGGTTAAAGGAATAAAAACTTGTTCGGCGGTGCGGTAGACCACATCAATAATTGTGTCCCTGTCTTCGTGGGTGGCGGTGATATCCAGAAACACCAATTCATCTGCACCCGCGTCATTATATGCTTGTGCGAGTTCCACAGGATCACCAGCATCCCGTAAATCCACAAAGTTGACACCTTTAACTACTCGCCCCGCTTTCACATCGAGGCAAGGTAAGATGCGTTTAGCTAGCATGGCAATTTATATTCCTGATTCGCGAAATTATCTAACAACCCGATGATTGGGCAACATGGCGATTATCTCATCAAAACAAAACTCCGAAGAACCAAAAGATCAAACTCAGAAGAGTAGGGGTGTAAGGGAACGCAAAAATATTCCGAAAGCTTCCCCTAAGCCTGAAATATTGCAACCAGTAGCGACAGCAGAGGAGGAGGGGAAGCAAGACGAAAGCATCAGACCTCAACGATTGGCTGATTATATTGGGCAAAAAGATCTTAAGGGTGTCTTAGAAATTGCGATCGCTGCTTCTAAGGGTAGGGGAGAATCACTAGATCACTTGCTGCTTTATGGCCCTCCTGGTTTGGGAAAAACCACGATGTCGCTGATTTTAGCAACAGAAATGGGAGTAAATTGCAAGATTACTTCTGCTCCTGCCTTAGAACGACCTCGTGATATTGTTGGTTTACTGGTGAATCTAAGTCCGGGGGATATCTTATTTATAGATGAAATTCATCGTTTAGCTAGGATGACAGAGGAACTGCTTTATCCAGCGATGGAGGACTTTCGGCTAGATATCACGGTTGGTAAAGGCCCAACTGCCAAAATTCGTAGTATCCCGTTAGCTAAATTTACGTTAGTTGGGGCAACAACTCGCGTCGGTTCACTATCATCGCCTTTGCGCGATCGCTTTGGTTTAATCCAACGACTACGTTTTTATGAACCCGATGAATTAACTTTAATTGTGCTTCGTACTGCTGAGATTCTTAAAACTGAAATAACTGAAGATGGTGCTTTGGAAATTGCCCGTCGTTCTCGTGGAACTCCTAGAATTGCTAACCGCTTATTAAAACGGGTACGGGATTATGCTCAAGTAAAGAAATACCCTCAAATTAATCAAGAAGTAGCATCAGAAGGATTAGAAGTATTTAATGTAGATCCTAAAGGTTTAGATTGGGCAGATCGCTTAATGTTAACTGTAATGATTGAACAGTTTAATGGGGGGCCTGTAGGTTTAGAAGCTGTAGCAGCCGCAACTGGTGAAGATTCTATGACTATTGAGGAAGTATACGAACCATATTTGTTACAAATTGGCTATTTGCATCGCACACCTCGTGGTCGAGTTGTCACACCAGCAGCGAGAAAACATTTAGGCTATGAATAGTTATTTTTTGACAATCATATATAAAAATCACTAGGAGTAAGAAGATTGGAAATAGGTACAACAGAAGCTACGACAGTTGCCCTAAAAAATGTTCTAGAACAAATTTGCCAGATAAGGGGCTGGAAATATGGCGAGATTTGGGTTCCAGATCAAGATGTGCTACGATGCCATCCTGCTGTATATATGGATACGTCGGAAATAGCTGAGTTTAGAAGGTTCTCAGAAGAATTTACGTTTAGAGCAGGTGCGGGATTGCCTGGTCGTGTATGGATGTTTCAAGAAGCGGAATGGATTGAAAATGTCTCGGAACAACCTGCAATTTACTACCGCTCCCATCTTGCCAAATCTGCCGGACTAAAAGCAGCAGTAGGAATACCAATTATTGAATCAGGGGAAGTAAAAGCGGTACTAATATTTTATAGCGATCAAATCCAACCCGCAGATGAGCAACTGATCGCAGCGCTCAAAGATCAAATTCAATCGTTGATATTTCATTCAATTTAAAATTTTTGATTAATGCAATTGCCGGAGAAGGGTTTTAGTATTTTAAAATCTGGCATTGATAACGTAAACTCGGCTCAATTAAAAACAAGTCTATGATTCGTTGGATTCTAAATTTATTAAGTATTGTGCTAGTCGTATTAATGGGGTTGATATATGTGCCTGCGGTAATGGCACAAACCCAGGATGCACCTCAGTTTACAGAATCGGAATTACAGGTAGGGGATGAGTTAGCAGCGAAAGCTATAAACGCGGGCAATAGTGGTAATTTTGCTACGGCTGAACAGAATTGGACAGAATTAATTGAAAAATTTCCTAGTAATCCAGCTATTTGGAGTAATAGAGGTAATGTCAGGGTTAGCCAGAATAAGTTAGAGGATGCGATCGCAGATTATAACAAAGCCATTGAACTTGCTCCTAATGCTACTGATCCCTATTTAAATCGCGGTACAGCTTATGAAGGCTTAGGACGTTGGCAGGAAGCAATTGCTGATTACAATCGGGTGCTAGAACTAGATGCTAAGGACGCAATGGCTTATAACAATCGGGGTAATGCCGAAGCGGGATTAGAAAAATGGGAGAGTGCGATCGCAGATTATCAGAAATCAGCCGAACTTGCACCGAATTTTGCCATAGCTCGAGCTAATTATGCGATCGCACTTTATCAAATTGGGCAAACCACAGAAGCCATCCGCACTATGCGTAATATTATTCGCAAATATCCTCAATTTCCTGATGTCCGCGCTGCGCTTACCGCCGCACTATGGGAACAAGGCAAACAAGGTGAAGCTGAAAGTCACTGGGTAGCTGCTGTTGGATTAGATTTGCGCTATAAAAATTTGGACTGGGTGAAAAATGTGCGCCGTTGGCCTCCAGTGATGGTTGCAGCTTTAGAAAAGTTTATTAAATTGCAATAAATGGCTTCTGTTACGCTCATTGCTGTATCAAAAAAAGTAACCCAAGCAAAACTTAACTAGAAACAAAGTAACTTGAGACTTAACAACTCATGTATCCTTTAAGCAGCCTTGGGTAGCTGCTTTTTTGTTGAGATTATTTCTTCAAAACAGTGGATACAAAATTAACCAATGATGAACTAGCAAACCTAAACCCAAACCAACTAGCGAAACAATTGTCATAATTGCAAAAGTTGGTATTACTTTAAAATCAGCATTGTGGAGGTCTAACCTAGCTAGTAACCCAGAGGAGAGCAATACTAGCACACGCACAAAAGTTTGAAACCACGTCAGCAACGCCACCGCTAAAAAAGATATTGCCAGAATAAAAATTAAAGCTCTAGTATCCGTTTTAAGCGCTCCAGCAAAGAAAATTTGGATACTTCTTAAAGGAAATGTTAAAGCTAAAGCTACCACTACAGCAAAAAATGCTGTTAATAGCCAAACTCGCCAGGATAAAGTCCAGGCATATAATAGCCAACCAAAAGTGATGTAAGTAAGCAGTAGCAGCGCTAAAGATGCCCTGGGCAGTTTTTTCACAAAATACTTAATTAGCCATTGAACTTTTGTTAACTGTTGACGGTTGACTGTTAACTAAGATCGGGTTACAGTTAGCCGTTAACTGTCAACAGTCAGAACGAAAAGTGCAACTTGTAGGCACAGCAGCTTAGTTAAATTAATATATCCTCCAGCGTTTAACTGGAGGAAACATCAAAGTCTAACACACTAAGCAGAACAATCAGGACATGGCTTGAATAATATAATCGAAGTAAGGAGTAGCCGCTACTGCGTCTTCATCACTGAGTAAATCGAGAGCAGCTTTTTTCAAGGCGATAATTGCTTCGACCATGCCTGGAACAGGGACACCGAGGGAATTATACATTTCCCGTACCCCAATCAAACCAATTTTTTCAATTGGTTCTTTGTCGCCAGCAAGTACACCGTAAGTAATTAGACGCAAGTACCAGCCGTAATCACGTATACATAATGCTCTTTGACGCTGACCGTAGGCATTACCGCCAGGAGAAATAAAGTCTGGGCGTTTTTGCCAAAGCTGCTTGCTTGCTTGTTCAACAATTTTTTTCTCATTTTCAGCCAGCGTAGTGGCAATCCGCATCCGCTGTTCGCCAGTTTGAAAAAAATCCTTGATACTCGTGAGTTCGCCCGTGCTGGGATAACGAAGCTCGTCGTCTGCTTTGAGAATAAATTGGCTAATTACACTCATACTATTGCGATCAGTTTGGATATCTTTGTAGTTTACCGACTCTAGGCTACACAAATAAAGACAGGAGAATACTTTGTCCCTACCTAACTTAAATACTATAAATAACCCTGGTGTAGATAGATGGCAACAAGGGGAATTAGTTGAGGTACTGATCGCAGACCTTGCTGATACTGGTGAGGGTGTAGGAAAGCTGGATAATCGAGTGGTGTTTGTTCCTGATACGGTTACAGGCGATCGCGCTCTGGTTCGTTTAGTGCGGGTAAAACCTGAGTACGCTCATGGAAAACTTCACAAATTGTTAGAATTATCTCCTCATCGCATCCGCCCTAGTTGCATCGTCGCAGATAAATGTGGTGGCTGTCAGTGGCAGCATATTGAGTATAAATACCAGCTAGAAGCAAAACGCAATCAGGTAATTCAAGCTATAGAACGAATTGGAAAAATTACCGCTCCAACTGTAGCACCCGCACTAGAGGCATCATCGCCGTTAGGATATCGTAACAAAGCTACCTACCCGCTAGGAATCTCTGCTAGTGGCAATTTACAGGCAGGTTACTACCGTAAAGGTACGCACCACATAGTTAATCTCAATCAGTGTCCTGTACAAGATGAGCGTTTGAATCCCTTGTTAGCGGAAGTTAAGGAGGATATTCAACGACGTGGTTGGGAAGTATATAACGAGGAACAAACACAGCAACCACAAGTTAAGAAGAAAGTCCTGAATAAAAAAGCTCCACAAAAAACAACTGTTGTGGGGAAGGTACGCCATTTGTCTTTGCGGATTGGACGGCGCACTGGCGAAATGTTGCTAACTTTGGTAGTGACAGATTGGAATTTACCAGAAGTTAAGGA
The DNA here is from genome assembly GCF_000317495.1 of Crinalium epipsammum PCC 9333. Taxonomy (GTDB): domain Bacteria; phylum Cyanobacteriota; class Cyanobacteriia; order Cyanobacteriales; family PCC-9333; genus Crinalium; species Crinalium epipsammum. Next base: position 2,040,706 of record NC_019753.1, on the reverse strand, counting down.
ACAAGCTCAAGATTGGCTCAATCGCTATCCTGAGCTAGTGGGGGTTTCACTTAATTACAACCCTAATAATACTAATGTCATTTTTGGTGAAGAAACTCGCACTATTGCTGGTGAAGCTTACTTAACAGAAAAGTTTGCTAATCTTGAATTTCAACTGCGCCCTGATACTTTCTTCCAAGTTTATACAGAGCAAGCAGAGGCGCTGTTACAGGTGATTGTAGAAAAGCTAAATTTACAGGGTAATGAGGTATTACTAGATGCTTACTGTGGGATTGGTACTTTCACTTTGCCTCTAGCAAAGCACGTCAAGCAAGCAATTGGTGTAGAAATACACGCAGGATCTATTGAACAAGCGCGATTGAATGCGGAGATTAATGGCATAACGAATGCTAATTTTCAGGTAGGCGCAGTTGAGAAATTATTGCCAAAACTGGATATTCAACCGGATATTGTGCTGATAGATCCGCCCCGGAAAGGATGCGATCGCGCGGTGCTTAATACCTTACTCGAAATGCGACCACGCCAAATAGTTTACATTAGCTGCAAGCCAGCTACTCTAGCGCGAGATCTGAATATTCTTTGCACTCAGGGTGGTTATCAACTTACATACGTGCAACCAGCAGATTTCTTTCCCCAAACATCTCACGTTGAATCAGCCGCTTTTCTCAGGCTTTAAGCAGACTGGTATTTTTTGAGGGTTTCGTTAGAATAGTAGGATGGGGGCTTTTTTTTAGTGCTTTAACTAGAAAAGCCACTCCTCTAGAGGTCACAAGTCAAGCTCATAAAAAACGCCCGCAAACTAGATTGCAGCCTGTCAATACCGAGTTAAAGCTAGAGGTAATTACTGCGTGATTGCTATCTCACTGCGTCCCGTCGGACGGGATTGGGGAACGATTAGCTTCGCTTCTACTCTATTTCTTTGCCCTATTTTGGATCTATTGCTGGCACAGATTCCTAGCAAGCTTCAAGCAGAAATTAGACTAGGTTTGCAAGAAGCCTTAGTCAATGCTGCTAAACACGGGAATCAACTAGATCCCAGCAAGACAGTTGTAGTTCATTTCTCTGTGGTAGATGGAAATTACTGGTGGGTAATTTCTGATGAAGGATGCGGATTTTCTCCCCCTTATAAATGCCATGCTGAGTTAGCAGAGGAACTACCAGAGGAAAAATCCGAAAATGGTCGAGGGGTATGTATTCTACATCAAATATTTGATCAAGTGCAATGGAATTCTCAAGGAACAGAACTTAGACTTTGTAAACAAGTCAAACATAGTTTCCTCAAGAAAGCACTTTTACGCTAATTGCTGCGGTGTCCGTGAGTTGGGCAAGGAGGCGCTGAAATTGACCTATCCAACCAACCGGATGACGTGCGAAATCTCGCTAGTGCTTCTTCTGGCTGATCTTTGAGCAGAAATACCATTGCGGCGGCAGCTTGTTCAGCCGCACGAGCCTTACGGTTAGATTTTAAGCGATGCCAGTCTTTTTCGTTGATCCGCAACCGCTCTGCTAGAGCTTGAGCTAGTTCTAGGGTGGTGAGTTCGTTTAAATTGCTTGTTTGAGAAAGTGGTGTTAGTTCAGGCATATTATAGGCAGGGATTTATTCCTAATTTACTTTACTAATATAGAATTTTGGGATTTCGGTATATCGTGATTTTTAAAATCTCAAATTGTTATGACATTGCCTGAAGAACCATCCCAAGCATTTTCTAAAGACCCAGAGATGAGCGAGATAGACTCTGGTGAGGACGAATTTGAGAATGAACTGGCAAAAGTAGAGCGATCGCTTGTGGCTCTAAAACAACGTTATGCTGAATTGCAGCAAGGGATCAAGCGTCAGTCAGAACTTCAGCAACGCGCACAAGAAGTCCAAAAAGAGTTTCGCCAAAGCCATTTACCCCAATTGCAAGCAGAGTTGCGACGCATACAAAAGCAACTTGCAGAGATAGAAGTTGCTTTAGAAAGTTGTTTACTATCAAAAAAAGATTTGATGGTGCTATTTTGGCAGGGGATCAAGCAGGGATTACTTAGTGAAGTTTTTTGGCAAGTTGTCCGGTTTGGAGGACTTGGGATTGTTATAGGCTGGATACTAAAGTCTTGTGCTAGTTAAGCTTTTAGCTATTAGCGTTTAGCATTTAGCTAAGGCGCAAATAAACTTGTACATTTTTAATTTGGAGAAAACTTATCAAATCCTCTCTCCTCCCTCCTCCCTCCTCCCTCCTCTCCCCCTAAAACATAAAATTTATAAACACAACAGCTTACTATGACACTGCAACGGATTGTAGAGATATTACGCAACGGACAGCCTGATGAGTCAGTAACGATCAAAGGTTGGGTACGGACAAAACGGGAGTTAAAGGATTTTGCCTTTGTAGAGGTCAATGATGGCTCATCCTTGGCTAGTTTGCAAGTTGTACTCAATCCTGACATTCCAGGCTATGCAGATGCGGTTAAGCGGTTAAATACGGGCGCATCTGTGGAAGTTGCTGGTGTGTTAGTGGCTTCCCCTGCAAAGGGACAGCGAATTGAACTTAAAGCGGAGAGTGTGAAGGTTTACGGGGAAGCTGATCCCCAGACGTATCCTTTGCAGAAGAAACGGCACTCATTTGAGTTTTTGCGAGAAATTGGGCATTTGCGATCGCGCACGAATACCCTCAGCGCCGTTTTTAGGGTACGCAACGCTTGTGCTTATGCGATTCACAAGTTCTTTCAAGAAAAAGGTTTCTTGTGGGTTCACACGCCTATCATCAGCGCTAGCGACTGTGAAGGCGCTGGAGAAATGTTTACTGTTACTCGCTTTAATTTACAAGATGTTCCGCAGACAGATAGTAAAAAAGTAGATTACAGTAAAGACTTTTTTGGTAAACAGTCATACCTGACGGTAAGTGGACAACTAGAAGCTGAAGTGATGGCGATGGCTTTTAGTAATGTTTACACTTTTGGTCCTACTTTTCGGGCAGAAAATTCTAATACTTCTCGCCATTTAGCAGAATTTTGGATGATTGAGCCAGAAATGGCTTTTTGTGATTTGCAGGGAGATATGGATCTGGCGGAGGAGTTTCTAAAGTACATTTTTAAATATGTGCTAGAAACTTGTCCCGAAGATATGGAGTTTTTTAATCAACGCATTGATAATTCTGTGCTTGCTACTGCGGACAATATTATTAATAATCAGTTTGAGCGGTTAAGTTATAGTGATGCGATCGCACTTTTAGAAAAAGCAGATAAACAATTTGAGTATCCGGTTAATTGGGGCTTAGACTTGCAATCGGAACATGAACGTTATTTAGCTGAGGAAGTATTTGAAAAACCAGTCATCCTCACTGATTATCCTGTAGAGATTAAAGCATTTTATATGCGTCTCAATGAGGACGCAAAAACTGTTGCAGCAATGGATATTCTTGCCCCCAAAATTGGTGAAATTATTGGGGGTTCACAGAGGGAAGAACGTTTAGATGTGCTAGAACGTAGAATTGAAGCTCAAGGTTTAGATAAAGCTGATTACTGGTGGTATTTGGATTTACGACGTTATGGAACGGTTCCTCATGCTGGTTTTGGTTTAGGGTTTGAAAGATTAGTGCAGTTTATGACAGGTATGGGCAACATTCGTGATGTAATTCCTTTCCCGCGTGCGCCGTTAACTGTGGAGTTTTAGCAAGCCAATATTTATGATTTGCTTAAGTATTAGATAAGAGCTTTTAGAAACCTATCCGAAAAGTGGTTGGAAGAGATTTTTAACCACAGATAAACACAGATAAATAGAAATGTTTATTATCGTAAAATATTGTTTTCGGATAGGCTATTAATTTTGCTGTTTTGCTAATTTATAGTGTGAAATACTAATGAATCCAAATGTTCATCTAAGGGAGGCTTTACCGCAGGAAGACTTTATTATTGCGGAACATTTTTACCAAATGTGGTTAGCCAATCATGTTTTAGCAGATTCAATTCAACCTAATTGGCAACAAATTACGCTTGAGTTCATTAGTCACGCACGCCAGAATTTATGTTATAAAGCGTTTGTGGCAGAGGTGGAAAAACAAGTAATTGGCTCTACCAGTTGTCAGATTTTTGCGGGACTTTATCCTGATATTTTGAAGGCAGAATACCGCAAATATGGATATATTTGGGGAGTTTATGTAGAGCCAGATTACCGAAAAAATGGAATTGGTAAAAGTATTACTAAAATGGCTGTTGATTACCTAAAATCAATTGGTTGCACACGGGCTATTTTAAATGCTTCTCCATCAGGAAAAACAGTTTACTCTGGTTTATGTTTTTCTATATCTAACGAAATGCAGTTAGATTTAATTTAAGGTTGAGGATAAGTTGTAGAGGTAAAACCTAAACAGATTCTCAAGATTAAAAAGCTAACTGCTAATCGCTATACTACACAACAACTGACTCAAACTTCTCCAGCCTAGTAGCTTCTGCCATGTTAGAAATACCATAAATTTTCGGTAGTTGATTAGTTGCGGCTAAAACTTGTCTAACTTCTTGATTAGATATATCTGCCAAATCCTTACCACTCAATAGCGCAATTATTGCAGCTATACCCACTCCACCACCAACAGCTACATTAAATTCTACAATTCTGCCAGCAGAACAAGCATAACCCTCAAACCCCGAACCAGGACCAATAACTGCTAAGTTAGGAACATCTTTGATTAAAGCGTGTTTGATCCCAATATTAAAGATGGGTGCACTAAAACGATTACTTGTAATTAATAAGACGTATGGATACTTTTTAGTTCGACGACGATACTCCCTAGCAGCAGCAACTGCCGCTAATACGCCATATATCTCATCACCGAATACTATGACATCGTAAGCATTTACACTATTTACCATTGCGTAATAACCCCTCTTAACAATTAACAGTTCAGGACTTACGCAGAGATCCCCCTAAATCCCCCTTAATAAGGGGGACTTTGAATTCCCCCCTACTTTTTTAAGGGGGGCTAGGGGGGATCTAGGTTTCAGGCTTTCGGTGCGTAAGTCTTACAGTTTTAATGTTAATTTTAGTCATTTGAATAATCCACCCTAAAAATTAAGATTGGGGAAGTATTTAATTACATCAATTCGATTTGGCAATCCTCGCCAATACTACTCTTAACTATTAACTGATTTAAGCATCTGTCTAAGCTCTTGTCGCCAGTGGGGAGGGTTAGTATTCAAGACAGAGGAAATTTTGCGACATGACAAAACTGAATAGGTAGGACGCTGGGCAGGTGTAGGATATTCAGAGGTTGTGATGGGGATAACGCGCTGAACTTTTAAGGGAACTAGGTTTTTAGCTTCTTCAAAAATAGCAACGGCGAAGTCGTACCAGCTTGCAACGCCACTGTTTGTGTAGTGATATATACCTGGATCAGGTTTGAGGGAAGTTACTTGGGCGATCGCATCTGCGATATCTTTCGCCCAAGTAGGAGTTCCAATTTGATCGGTTACTACTCGCACTTCTTCACGCTCACTTCCCAGTCTCAGCATGGTTTTAACGAAGTTGCTTTTACCGTAAGCACCATAAACCCAAGCAGTTCTTAAAATCAAGTATGACTGACAGTTTTCTTGAATTCCTTGCTCACCAGCGAGTTTAGATTGACCGTAAATACTCAGAGGATTAGTTATATCCTCTTCAGTGTAGGGATGATTTTTGGAACCATCAAAAACATAATCAGTAGAAACATGAATTAGTATTGCTTTTAGCTTTTCGACTTCTTGAGCAAGAATTGTCGGTGCGATCGCATTAATCATTCTCGCTGTTTCAGGTTCCTTTTCGGCTTGATCGACAGCAGTGTAAGCCGCAGCATTAATCACTATCTGAGGCTGGACTTGTTGAACTAATTCACGAATCTGATCGGGTTGGGATAAATCTAAAGTTTTCCTGTCAACAGCAACCACTTCCCCGTAGGGTATAAGCGTCTGTTGTAATTCTTGACCTAGTTGACCTGCACTACCAACAATTAGAATACGGCTCATGGGTATACTTCCGCATTTTTAAATAGCTGACCTGCTTGGTCTTTGGCGGATAAAAGCGGTGGCGAATTTAGTTGCCAATCAATGTTTAAATCTGGATCATTCCATAGGATAGTGCGATCGTATTGCGGTGCATAATCTGCTGTTGTCTTATACAACACCTCAGCTACTTCTGAAACAACTAAAAACCCATGGGCAAATCCTGGAGGAACCCAAAATTGGCGTTTATTTTCAGCACTGAGAATGCAGCTAACCCATTTCCCAAACGTGGAGGAACTGTGACGTAAATCTACAGCTACATCAAATATACTCCCAGAAATTACTCTAACTAACTTTCCTTGTGGCTGTTGGATTTGGTAATGTAGACCCCGTAAGACATTTTGCTTAGAAAAAGAATGATTATCTTGAACGAAATGAGTTTTTATTTTAGTCTGTTCACTAAATAATCTTTCGTTATAGCTTTCAAAAAAAAATCCTCTGTCATCCGCAAATACTTTAGGTTCGAGGATCAAAACGTCGGGGATGGTAGTAGTTACTATATTCATCGCTAAACTTATCTTTTCTCAGCTTGCGTTGCAACCGCATTAGTTGTTACTTATTTACTTTACTTTTACTGGGTGCATCTTTTTGCTTTAGTGCAGCTAATAGTTGTTTGTAATCTGGTCTATCTGGATTTAGCTTGACGAGTTTCTCCATAGGTGCGATCGCGCCTTTAAAATCATTCAGCGCCAATTTACCTTGTACTAATCCTTGCAAAGCCACCTGGTTATCGGGTTCACGCTTTAATACCTGCTCATATCCGCTTACTTGTGCTTTAATTTGCGAGTCTTGAGAAGGTGCTGTTGCTGTCTTGGTATCCTCTTTGGGCGCGTTTAGTCCCTCCTGGAACATCGCGGCGGTTCCAAAGGCTGTAGAACCCATAAATGCGATCGCTGAGACAATTAGAAGAGGTTTTTTAAGATTTTCGTTCAACATATTAAACTTAATTTTGTTTGAAGTTATTTATTACTTATCTTGAGCAGAATAGCTGCTAGATACTTATACAGCACTATTTCTAACTTACCCAACCAGGCGACTGTAGTAACAATGACCAATGACCGATGCTCAATGACCAACTTTAATTTTAAGCTTAGTTATGCCTATCTACTTAGTATTTTCCGATCTACCTGAGATAATAGCTGTAAGCTCTTAACACTATTAAGAGCGATAAAAATCTCAGCCTGTATATTAACTGTTGATATTAAAATTATGGACTTATTAGAGTATCAAGCGAAAACATTATTTCAAGAAATGGGCATTCCAATTTTGCCCTCTCAGCGAATTGATCATCCAAGTGATATCAAGGGTTTGCAGCTTCCTTATCCGGTGGTCCTCAAGTCTCAGGTGCGTGCTGGAGGACGTGGCAGGGCTGGTGGTGTTAGGTTTGTAGAAAATACTATAGATGCGATCGCCAGCGCCAGAACAATTTTTAGCTTGCCAATTTTGGGTGAGTATCCCAAAGTCTTATTAGCAGAGGCAAAATACGACGCAGATCGGGAACTTTATCTAGCAGTAGTGCTAGATGCCATTGTTCAACGCCCCGTATTATTAGGTTCGTCACAAGGCGGCATCGACATCGAAGCAGTAATTCAAAATCTGCAACAAGTTGTAGTCGAGCAAGAATTTTCACCATTTTATGCCCGCCGTCTAGCGATTAAAATGGGACTTCAGGGAACACTCATTCGCTCGGTAGGTGACATTTTTGAAAAAATGTACCACCTATTTATTGAAAAAGATTTAGATTTAGTAGAAATTAATCCATTAGGGATTAGTTCCACCAATGAAGTAATGGCTTTGGATGGCAAAATTGTAGTCAATGATAATGCCTTGGGTCGTCATCGGGACATACCCGCACTAGCATCAAAAATTATAAATCGGAACACCCCAGCTTTTAGCTCGAATATATCTTCATCTTTACCATCAACTACCCTAAATTCTGCTGAGATAGAAGCAAGTAAAAGCAAGGCTTTTATACCTGGTCAACAACAGGGAAAAATTTTATCATCTGAAGAAATAAGAATTGACGCTCAAATAAATAAACTTAACTTAGGAGAGAGGGAAGGTAATATCGCTATTATTTGCACTGGCAATGGCATGGCGATCGCTACTATAGATTTACTTTATCAAAACGGTGGTAAACCTAATATATGTTTGATTATTAACAAGCCAAAATCAATATTTCAACCAGATATTTGCTCAATTATAAAACGCGCATTAGAACAAACAAGCCAAACTAAAGGAATAAAAGTTATACTTATAAATATTCTAATTAGTGGAGCATTGCAGGAAGAAGTAGCAGATGTGATTAGGGGATATTCACAGCAATCTCCTTCTACAAAAAGTGGCAACTACCCAGCTAGTAGTCCTCAAATTGTTGTCCGTTTTCTATGTGGTGGAATTAACTTCACAAGTGATAATTTAGACAGGCAACCGATTAATATTAATAATAGTTTGGATGAAGCGATCGCCAAAACCGTCTCCTTAGCTAAAGCAGTAACTAAAAAAACCTAAATCCTTTTAATTAGTAGTTAACTTTAATAATAATTATTAAGATTAACCCAGTACAAAAAAATCTTGTAGGTAAGTAAAAATGCACTTGAAGCCCGACAGCAAAATTATCGTACAGGGCATAGCAGAACCTAATGCTTCACTCGACATTGCTCAAATGAAAGCTTATGGCACGAATATAGTGGCTGGAATTAGTCCTGGTGAGGGAGGGCAGTTAGTAGATGATATTCCTGTATTTGACCTTGTAGAGCAAGCCTTGTCAGCAGTGGGACAAGTGGACGCGACCATTATCTTAGTACCACCTTACTGTGCTATTGATTCAGCCAAGGAAGCGATCGCATCTGGTATTAAACAAATTATTATCCTTACTGGTGGCATACCTCCACTCGATATGGTATCTCTACTTAGAAAAGTAGAAACAACTGATACGCTTATTATTGGTCCAAATACTTCCGGTGTAATTATTCCAGATAAAATTCTACTAGGAACCTACAATAGCGAATTTTTCACATCTGGCTCAGTAGCCTTAATTAGTAACAGTGATACCCTTAACTACGAAGTTGCATGGGAATTAACACAAGCAGGTATCGGACAATCAATAGTAGTTAACTTAGGCAGTGATACAATTATTGGCTCTGACTTTAATCAATGGTTAGAAATTTTAGATAAAGATCAACACACTAAAGTAATAGTTTTAATCAGCCACAGCAACCACCCTAACGAACCATCCTTAGCAGAATTCATTGCTACCAATATTAAAAAACCTGTAATTACTTACTTTGTCGGCATTCATACACCAGCAGACAAACATTTAAGAAATTTTAAGTTTCAGAATAATTATTATCTGTCAACTTCACGGAACGATGAAACTACAATCAATGAAAAAATCACCGCTTTTAAGCAAGCTAAAATTTCCCTACCAAAGCGCCCTTCTCAAATTCCCGATTTAGTAAAAAAAGCCCTTAAAAAGTAGTTAAAACAAGTTTTAGAGGTCAAACCTAGACAGTTTAATTTAAATAAAACTTACGCCCCTAAAAAGAGAAATCACCATTGTAGGGGCGGGTTGCACAAAAGGTTATGCTTCCCAACCGTTGATATAGATAAACCCGCCCCCGTTAGATACTAAGCTGTAGGTAGTGTACGTCCTCCCAACAAAGATTTTGTACTAGACTCACCCGCTTTTTGTAGTTGTCGCCTTAACTGTAACCCCAACAAAGTTAATCCTAGCCACTGACTTAAAACAGCCATCAATACTGCGGTTGTACTTGCGTCTTTAACAGCAGCCCATCCAAAGGCAGAAAACAACCATAAAATAGGTTGCTTATCTGGTTCAATAGATAACACTTGCAAAATAATTGGTGGCAGTATAATTAATCCACCCACTGTACTAGCAGCCCAAATTCCGCGTTTTGGTGCTTTCATCAGCAGCATAAGTTGGGTTATACCAGCATAAACCAAGATCACATTTATACTTAGAACCAGACTCAAAAGTGCTGCCCGCTTATAATTACTCCCAGCCCAGAAAAGCGCCCAAGGCATTAGTATTGCTGCTGAAATTGCCAAATTTATTCCTACTGCAACTATTGCAGGGCTTTTTTCACCCCAAATTAAATCCTGCCAGATATCTTGTTTGCGGGAAGATGAATTTTGATGTCGGTAACGCGCCCAATCTTGTAAAGCTTGCCGTTGTGGACTCAAAACTGCAATCAAACCAATAAATAGCACTAAGTTAAATACGCCCAAGAAACCAAAATTGAAAAAGAAAGTTTCTAGATCATTGTTCGACTCTGGTCGTTGCCAAGAAAATCCTACTATCATCACTGTAAAGAAAGCCGTCAACTGATAACTTTGTCGTTTGCTTAAAATAGTGCTGCTGGGGTTGTGGAAGCAACGCTTTAGTGCTTGCCAAACCAAATAAGTCGAGAAACCATAATTCAGCAGCATAAAGCTGGTAGCACTCCAAGCACTAGCACCTACAGGTAAGTAAAACCAATGCAATAAATTTAAGTCATTAGGCTTAAATCCGCGCAACAAATCTGAAGGTATGGAACTGGAAGCAGTTAAATAATGCAGGAAAAATGAGGGGCTAAATAACATCAACCAATCGGCTGAACTCTCAGTAATATTGTGGCTATCTGCTATAATATTTATAGTCATCAATAGAAACATTAGCACGCCACCACTGCCTAAAAAAGCTTGAAAAGCACCAAGTTTATGACTGACTAAAGCAATTAGCAGAGATGCACTATAAAAAAACAAGCAACTAGCAACAAAAATGCAGTAGAAACTGAAAATTAGACTTAAAGAAATGTGAGCTACTAACCCTAAGCACAAATGCAAGGGAACAGCCAAACCTGCAACGACATAAAGCAAAATTGGCACTCCTAGCAGTTTTCCCCCCAAGATAGTTTGAGTAGATTGAGGACTTAGGCGGATAAAATTAAGCGTGCCACGCTGTTGTTCCCGTGACAAGTCGCTGATTAACAGATAACTTCCAGCCACCAACAAAACAAAGATGCCAATTACACTTAGCCAGATGAAGGCATCTAAAGACCATAACTGCCAGTTAATCACAAAACTACCGACGGCATCGAACAGGCATTGTGGACTACTACTATAAGGCTCACGCGAGCCAGTGCAATAGCGATTCAGAAGTTCGTCTACGGTAATATCAAAAGGAAGCTCACTAGCCAGAGCCATCATTAGTAACAGTTGACCTACTAAAGAAACTGCTACTGCAATAGTTAAATTGCGGGGTCTAAGTCTCCCTTTAATTTCTCTAAATAGCTGTGGATTCCAGTCACCAATTCTATCTAGCAAAGATAAATTCATAGAACCTGTCCTTAATTAAAACTTTCTAAATCAAACAATTTAAGAAGCTTGTTGATGACCTAGCTTCAGAAAAATCGTTTCTAAATCTTCTTGAGTGCGGTGGAATTCCGTTAAAGGAATACCAGCAGCAACAAGCGATCGCAAAAACTCTGCACTATCTTGCCCATCGCCAGTAAAATCAATCTGCACCCGTTGTGGCGATATTACTTCCCACTTTGCTACTAAAGAATGTTTTTTTAGCTCTGCTTTGAGCAAATCAATATCACTCAATGTAGACAAGTATATTTGTTGGCGACTGAAACGTTGGTAAAGTTCTTTTAAACTAGCACTTTCCACTAAATAACCTAATTCCATAATTCCCACTGAGGTACAAAGTTCAGCTAAGTCACTCAGTACATGAGAAGAAATAAGAATTGTCATCCCAGCTTCTTGCAATACTTTGATGATTTCGCGGAACTGCATTCGTGCAATGGGATCTAATCCTGAAACTGGTTCATCTAGCAACAGCAAAATTGGCTCATGAATAATTGTCCGTGCTAAACCCAAGCGTTGCTTCATCCCCCGCGAAAGGTTAGCAATCATGCTATTGCGCTTACTGGTAAGTTGCACCATTTCTAACACTTCACGCAGGCGTTGTGTACGTCGTGGCGATCGCAAATGATAAAGCCGTGCAAAATAATCCAGGTAGTCCCAAACTGTTAAATCGTCATACAGAGGAAAATCATCAGGTAAATAACCGATGCGTCGCTTTAAAGTAGAGTTGCTTTGGTCGCTTGAAAGGCGATCGCCATTAATATAGATTTCACCTGTAGTTGGCTCTTCTGCTGCGGCTAACATCCGAATCAAAGTTGTTTTGCCTGCACCATTTGGACCAATCAGTCCGTATACTTCTCCAGTTTCCACCTCTAAATCAACATCATTGACTACCACTTGGCGGTCAAATTGCTTAATCAGCCCACAAGTACGAATTGCCAGTTCCTTTGCCATAAATGCTGGAAATCCAAGTGATATGCCTAGAAGAACCAATAGCCTAGCCTTTAACTACACGCTCTGGCAGGAGTTTTGCGGAAAATTAATCATAATCCCAATAATCGTAGTTCTTCTGTATTTAGCGGGCATCTACGAAAAAATGTGACATTGAGCTTTTTCTTTTTCTGATGTGTTTGCCCTGCTCATAATAGGCATCCATTATTTTTTTTTTGTGCTATTGTGGGTATATGTGAAAAAACTCACATCTTCCATAGGAAAAAGACCGCTTAGGCAACAAGGAGGTGATGCCCATGCAAGATAGTAGTATACGCACGGGTCTCACGATTGGAGTTAGCCGGCTGTGCGCCGGGGCTATTCTCTAGCAGTTGGCTTTAACCTATTTATAGGTTAGTAGTTAATACTGTGAAGCTGGCTCGGAGTTTTCCCGGCAGCGTGGTTCCAATCGCAAGACCCACTACACCGCCCTCAGTTTCATAGAGTCTAATTTACGGGATTCTGTGAACTGGGGGCGGATAGCTTTTTGGGGGTTCACTCTTCACCAACTCCCAAAGCATAAATATTCGCTGGGTCAAAAAATGTCTAAGCCCTAAACTGATTAGCGATCGCTCACAATCAGCATAGATAGCACGGCAACTAGCTGGGAATGCTCAAAGATGTGCAGAAAGATTTCCGAAAGCTGTAGTGAATTTATGCTTAAAGGATGAGGACAACCTGTGGTAAAAAAGTTGTAACATCTGTTATAAGTTAGGTAAGGCGTGTATACGCAATCCACTAATGAGTTCAAGGAAGGTTTAAATAAACTTTTAAATTTTCACCGGAAAAGTATTTTACTATGCTGAATGATCTGAATGTCTCTAAATGCTATACAGCAATGGAACTCTAAAGGATCATTCCCACTCAGCACTTAGTGCATGAGGACGTTTTTACTGTAAATGTACGCGGCGAAAATTATTTATGAGAATTATATCTTTCCTAGTGAAGTAACTCATATGTTAAGATATATTCTCGAAGTGAGCCATAAATCCCATTTAGGGGATTGAAAGTTCAAAACTGACAATGCCAGATGTCATTTCTTTCTAAATTTAGGTGTGAGGAGAATAGGAAAGATGTCTAAAATTCTATGGAAATCCCTGTTAATCAGCCCAGCGATTTTAAGTGCAGCGCTGATGGTATCTCGTGGTGCTGTAGCGGCTGAAACTCAAGCAGTTAAAGAAATTAACCAAAACCAAACAGTGGCGGTTAATGCTGAAGTTGCTACAACCAAGCAAACAACAGTATCAACAAGTGCAATAGCACTTCAGGAGCCAACTGTTGCTAGCTCAAATAAAACTCAACAAGTTGCTCTTAAAATTAGCGAACCTACTTCAGTAGCAACAACTGAAGTACCTAGCAAAATTAATTTAGAAACCTCGGTAGCCCAAGCAGCCCCAACTAATGGTACAGAAGCTAGTTCTACTGACACTAATTTATTAAATCAAATTGAGCGCTACGGCAAAGAAGGTAGTGCTGCCCCTGATGCTGGGCAAGTTACCAACGTTTCCCAGTTTCGAGATGTACAACCTTCCGACTGGGCTTATGAAGCTCTATCCAGAGTTGTACAAACTTACGGGTGTTTGCAAGGGTATCCTGATGGCACATATCGTGGTAATCGAGCGCTGTCACGTTATGAATTTGCTGCTGGTTTGAACGCCTGCTTAAGACAAATTGAAGCTTTAATTGCCGGAAGGCCACCAGGTGGTAGTGGTGTTTCCCCAGCCGATTTACAAGCACTGCAACGGCTGACTGAAGAGTTTCGGACAGAACTAGCAACTATCGGTACACGAGTAGATAACCTAGAAGGTCGTACTGCTTTCTTAGAACAGCGGCAGTTTTCTACTACAACCAAGCTAGCTGGTGAAGCTATTCTGGCGCTGACCGACACTTTTGACGATTATGCTAATGAAACTGTTTTCGGCAATCGTGTACGTTTAGATCTACGCACAAGCTTCACAGGTCGTGATACATTGCACACCCGCCTAGCGGCTGGCAACCTTGAACCGTTTAACTTTATTACTAGAGATCCCGAAGGAAACGCTCAATCATTTGAAGGTCAGCAAACCTTTAATATTTCCCCCGGCGGTAACAACAACATCAAGTTAGATTGGTTAGGCTATTACTTCCCATTAGGCGCTTCCAAAGTTTATCTTACCGCTCAAGGGGGTACACATAGCGACTACGCTGCTACCAACAACCCCTACTTTGAAGATTACGACGGTGGTAATGGTGCGCTTTCTACATTTGCTCAACACAACCCCATCTATCGGATTGGTGGTGGTGCTGGTGGTGCAGTTACTCTCGGTCTTGGTAGTGGTAGAGGTGGTCTGTTAAGACCAACTGGGCTAACTGTTGGTTATCTGGCAAGCAATGGTAACGACACTAATTTCAATGGTTTCCTCAAAGGTGACTATGCCGCTTTAGGGCAGTTGAACTTTAACGTCGGTGACCGTGCTGCCTTGGCTTTAACCTACGTTCGTGGTTACCAACAACAAACTCCTGTTTTATTTAACATGGGTGGAACCGCCGGTCAAAGAGGTCTAGAAAGAGCGTTTAGTCCTGTGGTAGGTACTAATGCCTTCAATCCCGGTTTTGATGGTAACGGTCAATTGATCAGCAACTCTTACGGACTATCTGCTGCATTGAGACCAAGTAATAATTTGTCAATCAGTGGGTTTGTTGGCAAAACAGATGCTCGAGTCAATAATTTTAACGACAACAGTGTTACTGATGGCGATATTTGGTACTACGGTGCTGGTATAGCTCTACCAAACTTTGGTAAAGAAGGAAACGTTTTAGGCATCTTTGCAGGTGTAGAACCGAATTTAAGAGGCTTAAGTATTGATGGTGTCGCGCAAAATCTTGCGCCTTTTAACAAAACAGGTTATCACATTGAAGGTTTTTACAAATACCAACTAACTGATAACATTTCGATTACTCCAGGTGTAATTTACTTAACCAACCCTGGTCAAAGCGATCTCAATCCAGACATGGTTATCGGCACTCTCAGAACAACTATGACTTTCTAGTTAGAAAGCTTCATAGGCTAGTTGAGTCAAGTTAACTAAATAGTTTGCGGTGAAAACAGTCCCAATGATTGGGACTGTTTTTATTATGTTTGACTAAACATACAAACACCGATGGAGAACCGGAGTATACTAAAGAAGATCTGGTGATTAGTATTTCCTGTGGAACTTTCTTGTAAGACAGAATACGCGCTGCTTGCCCTGTTAGAATTAGCTCGTCAGTATAACGCAGCAGAGCCACTGCAAATTAGGCAGATTGCGGCTCAACAACATATCCCCGATCGCTATTTAGAACAACTGCTAGCAACTTTAAGACGGGGCGGTTTAGTCAAAAGTCAACGAGGAGCAAAGGGAGGTTATCTGCTAGGGCGGGAACCTTGGAAGATTACACTTCTAGATTTAGTCAACTGCTTAGAAGGCTCAGATGCCCAACCTTCTACTAAAGAAACTATTCATAAAAGTGTAGAAAGTGCAGTAATTGATGAAATTTGGAAAGAAGTAAATGAAACTGCTTATCAAGTCTTACACAGTTATACTTTGCAAGATTTGTGTGAAAAGCGAGATGCAAGGCGACAACTAGACATAATGTATTACATCTGAATCGACAACAACTAATAATTACTGAAAATTATGCGAATTGCCCAAAATATTACAGAACTCGTCGGTCGCACGCCTTTAGTTCAGTTAAACCGCATCCCCCAATCTGAAGGCTGTTTAGCACGGATTGTGGTGAAATTAGAGGGAATGAACCCAGCATCCTCTGTTAAAGACCGCATCGGTGTGAGCATGATTAATGCGGCAGAACAAGAAGGGTTAATTACCCCTGGAAAAACTGTGCTAGTGGAACCCACCTCTGGAAACACTGGCATTGCGTTGGCAATGACGGCGGCGGCGAAGGGTTACCGACTAATTTTAACTATGCCAGAAACTATGAGCATGGAACGTCGGGCGATGTTACGAGCTTATGGTGCAGAACTCGAACTAACTCCAGGCATTGAAGGAATGAGTGGCTGTATTCGTAAGGCTCAGGAGATTGTTGATAAGACTCCTCATGCTTATATGTTGCAGCAATTTCGCAACCCTGCTAACCCCCAAGTTCATCGGGAGACAACAGCAGAGGAAATTTGGGAAGATACTGAAGGTCAAGTAGATTTTCTCGTCGCCGGAGTGGGTACTGGCGGTACGATTACTGGTGTGGCAGAAGTAATTAAGCCACGTAAACCTGATTTTAAGGTGATTGCTGTTGAACCTGCAAATAGCCCTGTACTATCCGGCGGTAGTCCAGGCGCACACAAAATTCAGGGTATTGGTGCTGGTTTTATTCCCCAAGTCCTGAAAGTCAATTTAATTGACGAAGTGATTAGCGTTACTGATGAAGACTCTATAGCTTACGGACGGCGGCTTGCTCGTGAAGAAGGTATACTTTCTGGTATTTCTTCTGGTGCTGCCCTGTACGCAGCTATTCAAGTAGCTAAACGTCCTGAAAATGAAGGTCGCTTAATTGTGATGATTCAGCCTAGCTTTGGAGAACGTTATCTCAGTACTCCACTTTTCCAAGACGCAGAACAACGAGTAGCAGTTTTGGGATAGTTATCATATTGGAATGAAAGCTTCCAATCACTACGAAACACTAGAAGTCAGCACTACAGCCACGCCGGAGGAAATTAAACAATCCTATCGGCGTTTGGTCAAGCTGTTTCATCCAGACAGCAAAAGTGAAACAGCCGACCATGAGCAAATAGTTAGAATTAACGTTGCTTATGAAGTTTTGGGCGACTCGCAGCGTCGTAGGTCTTACGACCAACAATTAAACCAGACTTTCCAGGGAAAACGGCAACAGCGAACAGCTAACGTTGAAAACAACTATCGCCACCATCGGCAAAGAGGACAAGAGGCTGATGAGCATTTACAGCTTTGGATTAAGCAAGTTTATCTACCAGTTAACCGTTGGGTATACAGTATTCTTACTCCTCTAAGGGAACAGTTGGATGCTTTATCTGCTGATCCATTTGATGATGAATTAATGGCAGAATTTCAAGATTATTTAACAGATTGTCGTCTTTACCTCAACCAAGCTCAAGTAGCTTTCCGTTCTTTTCCCAATCCCGCTACAATGGCTGGTGTTGCTGCTCACCTTTACTATTGTCTCAACCAGTTAGGTGATGGAATTGAAGAACTAAATTTTTTTACTCTCAATTACGACGACCACTACCTGCACACAGGGCAAGAATTGTTTAGAATTGCTGCTGGTCTGCGCCGAGAAGCTCAACACGCTATGAAAACTGTTGCTTAGGTGTGGATGGTCTATTCCTAATAAACGTTTATGCGTATTTTGCTTTTAACTTAATTTTTCATCCCAATGAATATAGAAATTAGCCCGAAAATTAGTTTATTATTAATAATATGTTAAATTATGTAAATTTTTATGAGATGCACTATTAATCGTCGCGCTCAGTTCTCAGCCAGCCATCGCTACTGGTTGCCAGAGCTAAGTGAAGCCGACAATATTCAGCGATTTGGGCTTTGTACACAAACGCACGGACATGGACATAACTACGTGCTGTATATTTCACTGGAAGGTGAGATTGATGAGTATGGAATGGTGCAAAATTTATCTGATGTTAAACAGGTAATTAAACGAGAAGTAACTAGCCAGCTTGACTATTCTTTTTTGAATGAAGTTTGGTCAGAATTTCAAGAAACTTTACCTACTACAGAAAACATCGCTAAAGTAATTTGGCAACGGCTAGCACCGCATTTGCCGCTAGTAAAGATTCAACTATTTGAACACCCCGAACTTTGGGCTGACTATTTAGGAAATGACATGGAAGCATATCTCAGCATAGGTACTCATTTTAGCGCGGCTCATAGATTGGCGCTGCCTACTCTTAGTTACGAAGAAAATTGCCAAATTTACGGTAAATGCGCTCGTCCTAATGGTCATGGACATAATTACCATTTGGAAGTAACTGTTAAAGGTGAGGTTGACTCGCGCACTGGAATGATTGTGGATTTAGTAGCTTTGCAAAAGGTGGTAGAAGATCATGTAGTCGAACCTTTTGATCATACTTTTCTCAATAAGGATATCCCCTATTTTGCAGAGGTAGTTCCTACGGCTGAAAATATTGCTATTCATATTGGTCAACTTTTAGAGCAGCCAGTCCGTGAATTAGGTGCAGAATTATATAAGGTTAAGTTAATCGAAAGTCCGAATAATTCTTGCGAAGTTTTGTGTGGTAAGTCTACACTCAATTCTGTAACTGCTCAATCTAGTGAGCAAGTTTTGCTTTCTGTTTAAGAGTTTTTAGTAGTTAGCAATTGGCAGTTAGCAGGCGCGATTGATCGCAGTAGGGCGGGTTTAATTGATATTTTTGTAGGATACTTAGGTTTTTGCGAACCTGCCCCTACAATTTTTTGCCTGCTATGTCTATGTTTGGGTCAAAAGATTTGTTTTAACCTTTGTAACAAAAATGTCATAACTAGGTCAATTTCTTTCCGGCGATAGGCAACCTAAGAGGCGGAGCTTCCATTAATTTGTTCCCAGGTTGAACCTGCGAAAGAATTATAATGATATTTACGATCGCTTGTGATGCCTGATCTTTGACTTTTATTGATGGCAACCAGCACTCAGATAATATTGTGTGGAATATGTACAATTAGGAGAAATCCCCTTCTACAATTAGAAGGCATATAGCTCACTTTATTGGAATAGCCATAGCTATAAATTGCTGCTATTACACGGGAAAAGTGAGCAACAATCATCTGCCTGGGGAGGAGTTCCCGACTGTGGTTCCAGCGCCAAATCATCGCACCCAAGATCAAGCAATACCTAAAAGCCCACAGGATAACGATGGGGAAGCAGATCAACTGTTAGATCAAGGTATTGAACAGTACCAAAATCAGGAATTTAAAACGGCACTGGAGTTTTTCCAACAAGCACTATCTGCCTACAAAGAACAATTTGATCGACGAGGAGAGGGGAAAACTCTTGGTCGCATCGGATTAAGTTTTTATGCGCTAGGAGATTTTAATCAAGCTATTGAGTATTCACAGCTAAGTTTAGAGATTGCACAAGAAATTGAAGACAAACGGTTGCAGGGGCAGGCGCTAGGAAATTTGGGCAATGCTTACCGCCATTTGGGTGATTACGAGCAAGCTATTGAGTATGAAGAAAAAAGCTTGCGTTTGGGGCAGGAACTAGACGATCGCAAAACTCAAGTAGCAGCACTAAACAATTTGGGATTAGCTTATAAGGCTTTAGGGGATTATCTTAAGGCAATTGAGTATCAACAGCAGAGTTTAGCTGTTGTGCATGAATTAGGCGATCTTTCTACAGAAGGACAAATTCTGAAAAATCTGGGCAATGCGTTCTATGCTCAGGGAGATTATGCTAAGGCGATTGATTATTATCAGCAGCGATTAGCGATCGCCAAACAAACTGGTGACTATCGCGTTGAGGGACAAATTCTGAGGAATTTGGCTAGTGCTTGCCATGCTGTCGGTGACTATGCTAAAGCAATTGAGTACAGTGAGCAACGATTGGCGATCGCTCAATCTCAGGGTGATCACAGAGCAGAAGAACAATCACTAGGGAATTTAGCGGTAGCATACGAAGCCTTAAATGATTATATTAAAGCGATTGAATATTATGAACAACGCATTGCTTTGGCACGAGTGATGCAGGATCGGCGGGTAGAACAGCAAGCACTGAGTTCTCTTAAAGTAGCTTGTTATGCGGTTGGAGACTATACAAAGGCGATGGAGTACGAAGAACAGTAGTTAGAACCGCAATTATTCGTAAAAATCGCTAAAAAATCTTAATTAAGGGGATTTTCCCGTAGGATGCTCTAAATTCACTCTTGCTTTTGGAGGATGCTATCACGGGTGATCCACGTTATCACAGATTCATAACATAAATTTGTTAGTGTTAATCAACTTTACGAAAGCCTTTGATAAGATGGGCAAGAGTGATTGACACCGCAATTGTACTTATCCATCTCGTGTAAACGAGAGTATATCCCACTAACAAACTGAAAAGAAAATGAATACTACAGAACAACAGTATCAATCTCCCGAAACCACTTCCCCAGAGCCGATTACTAAGATAGACGTGACTCCTGTTTCTGGCGCTCTTACACCAGTATCTACTGCTGACCAAAGCACTGATGAATGGCGCGAATGGGGAAAACAAGTTTCCCAAATTTTGTCAGAACTTCCAGAGTATCTTGGTCAATTTTTCGATGACAACAAGCGGGCTATCATTAGCTTGGGCTTATTGTTTGCAGGCATTGTGTCTTTAAAACTGACCTTAGCTATTCTAGCTGCAATTAATGATATTCCCCTACTAGCTCCAACGTTTGAATTAGTGGGAATTGGCTACACTGGTTGGTTTGTTTATCGTTACTTACTCCAAGCTTCTACTCGTCAAGAGTTGTCCGAAGAAGTTAAAAATTTCAAATCCGGAATTCTGGGTGGCAACTCCCAAGCTTCTTAATAAACATCTTCAGAAATTCAAGGTGCATTATCTAGAACCGTTGTAGAGGCAGAGACGTTGTATGCAACGTTTCTGTCTCTACGTTTGTTGAGTTAAACTTGCCTATGTGGGTTTTCCCGCATAGGATTTTTCGTATTTTGTATAGTGATGAATATCGGAATTGTAGGTTTAGGGTTAATTGGCGGTTCGTTGGGTTTGGATTTAAGGGCGCAAGGACACAAAGTTTTAGGAGTCAGTCGGAGAGAGGAAACTTGTCAACAGGCAATTCCGCTTGGTGTGGTGGATGATGCGAGTGTTGATTTAAATATTCTGGCGGGGACGGATGTAGTTTTTATTTGTACTCCAATTGCGGCGATCGCACCCACAGTAGAGCAACTAATCCCTTATCTTACCCCAGAGACAATTATCACCGATGCTGGTTCTGTTAAAGCGCCTGTAGTTGAAGCAATTGCACCGTTATGGCAAAACTTCGTAGGTGGACATCCGATGGCGGGTAAATCGGAAAGTGGTTTGGAAGTTGCCCAAGCACAGCTATTTGCTGGAAAACCTTATGTATTAACGCCAGTGGAAACAACTCCACTAAAGGCTGTTAAGACTGTAGAAGAAATAGTAAATTCGCTGGGTGTAAAAATTTCTTATTGTCGTCCAGAAGATCATGACCGCGCTGTTGCTTGGATTTCACATTTACCAGTGATGGTAAGTGGTAGTTTAATTGCAGCGTGTATGGGAGAAAGCGATCCGAATGTATTAGAGTTAGCACAAAAGCTTGCTAGTTCGGGGTTTCGGGATACCAGCCGTGTTGGGGGCGGTAATCCCGAATTGGGTTTAATGATGGCGCGTTACAATCAAGAGGCTTTAGTGCGATCGCTACACCAATATCGCCAAACTCTTGATCAGTTGATTCTCAAGATTGAGCAAGCAGATTGGAGTAGTTTAGAGGAACACCTCAAAAAAACAAAGCAAGCACGACCTAAATTTAATTTAAAAATAAAATGAGTTGGGATAATATTTTCTGCCGCTTAAACAAATTATTTGAATAACTCACTCACTCGTAGGCGGATTTAGGTAACTTTTAATTATTAACTATGTCCCTCTTCCTTGGGCTTTTTCCGTTTTAACAGCAAAATGCCAGAGGACTCCTTACTTGGGTTGAGGTTATTCTTGTTATTAAGATGTAAATTATTTAGTAATCTTATTGATAGATCTAACTATATAAATATACCTATTGATATAAATGTCATGCTCAGGCAACAAAGCTGTCACGAAAACGTCATAAATCCGGTCTACATTAGTAAAGTGTGAGTATTCATAAGTTGTAGTAACTAATTTTTGTAGAAATTCAATTAGTCAGTCGAAACCATTGATAAATCTAGCAGCATCCTAACTAACGGTAGCTGTTTTCTAACATAGTATTGTCGTCAACTCATTTATTGTGTAGGTTTTTTAAATGCCAAATCAACAACGTGATTTAAATCGTAATTCAGAACCAATTAATCCTATTTCTTCAAACGCTTCAGACTTGCCATCCCATAAAGCAGCATCTACTGCTTGGAGAAAGGGGGCAACATATCTCTCCCTAATATTACTGGGTGCTGGTGCTTCTTTGACAGGCAGTTATTTGGCATCAAATAATCAGCAAGCATTAGAAGCATCTAAGTCTTATATAACTCCTGCGGCAGTGGCTCAAACTGCTCCTATCCCACAACCAAATAGAACACAAGGTAACTTTGTAACAGATGTTGTAGACAGAGTAGGACCTGCTGTCGTGCGGATTAATGCTTCTAGAACTGTAACCAGTCAACTGCCAGAGGCGTTTAATGATCCCTTTTTCCGTCGATTCTTTGGTTCTAGAGTACCTACGGAACCGGATTCAAGAGTTGAAAGAGGTACTGGCTCTGGCTTTATTATCAGTTCTAATGGTCAAATTCTGACAAATGCCCATGTGGTTGCTGGTGCGGATACCGTCTCTGTAACGCTCAAAGATGGTCGTACTATGGAAGGCAAAGTGTTGGGTGTAGATCCAGTGACGGATGTTGCTGTGATTAAAATCAACGGTAGCAATTTACCAGCAGTTAGATTAGGTAATTCTGAGCAACTGAAACCTGGAGAATGGGCGATCGCTATTGGTAATCCTCTAGGTTTAGATAATACTGTCACTACGGGGATTATTAGCGCGACAGGTCGTACCAGCAGCCAAGTCGGTGTTCCCGATAAGCGAGTTAGCTTTATTCAAACCGATGCTGCAATTAATCCTGGTAACTCTGGTGGTCCACTGCTCAATGCTTCTGGTCAAGTAATTGGCATGAATACAGCTATTATCCAAGGAGCGCAGGGAATAGGATTTGCGATTCCGATTAATACTGCTCAACGTATTGCTACTCAATTGGCGACAACAGGCAAGGTAGAACACGCTTATCTGGGAATCCAGATGGTGAATTTGACACCAGAGCTAAAACAAAGCATCAACAGCAATGCTAACTCTGGACTAAATGTAGATCAGGATAGGGGTATTCTCGTCGTTAGAGTTATGCCAAATTCACCCGCAGCTAAGGCTGGGTTACGCCCTGGTGACGTGATCAAACAAATCAATGGTAAATCAGTAACAGATGCTGCAAGTCTCCAACAAGTAGTAGAAAATAGCAACTTGGGCAGTAATCTTCAGTTAGCGTTGCGTCGTAATGGACGCGATCTCAGTATGAATGTACGCACAGGAGCATTGCCTGCTCAAGCATCATAATTTTACGGTATTCTTTCAACAAATATGGGCGCGTATGCGCCCATATTTTTATGCAAATCAACCAATTTTTTCCATTTATTTGATGTAGAGACAATTTAAGCTAAAGATAGGAAAAACTTAAAAGTAGTACCCAATCCTAACTGACTTTCTACCTGAATCTTACCGCCTTGCAGTTCAACCAAGCGGCGGGCGATCGCTAAACCAATACCAGTACCTCTAGAATTACGAGAGGGCGATCGCTCTGCCCGCCAAAAACGATCAAAAACATGAACCAAGTCATTTGCTGCAATCCCCGAACCTGTATCAATTACAGCAATCCATAGCTTACCTGGTTCTGTCCAAGCGCAAACAGTAATCGAACCTTTCTCTGTATAAACAAGTGCATTTCCCAACAAATTAACCAGTACTTGTTCTACTCTGTCAGCATCTGCTAACACTGCTGGTAGTTGAGATGGACATTCTAATTTCAAAACTGGACTATCTTCCAAAAGCTGATCGCCAAACTTTTGTATCAACGACTCTAACAACGGGCGTAAATTAATCGCTTGTAGATTAATAGGCAAATATCCCGACTCTGCTTTTGAAAGCACTTGCAAATCGTTGACTAATCGCTGTAACCTAGTTGTTTCTTTAATTAAAAGATCGTAGGTTTCCGGTGATGGTTCAATGCTGCCGTCAGCAAGTTCTTCTAAATAACCGCGTACAACAGTTAATGGTGTTCTTAACTCATGAGTTAAATCTGTAATTAGTTCGCGTCTTCGTTGTTCCACTCCTTCCAAACTTGATGCCATGCGATTAAAACTAATTCCCAAGCGATTAATTTCGGGAATTTCACTGCTTGGTAGTCGCTCATCTAATTTGCCCTCCGCAAATTTTCGAGTAATTTTCTCCATCTGGGTTAGAGGTTGCATGATGCGCGTAGATACCCAATAACTCAAGACACCAGCCGCAGTAGCGCCACTAATTACCGACCAGAAAGTGCTTTGACTCCAAGCTGTTTGAAATCTTTGCACCAATTCAGTACGGGCATAGCGTAAGCGAAATCCGTTACCTTCAAGTTGTTCGAGATGTATGACAAAGAATCGAGGAGAAGAGACTTTACCAATGAGTACTAAACTACCGACTCCCACGATCATCACTAGCAAGTGGGAAAGAAATAAACGCGATCGCAATCCAACTTTAGTCCAGTGCATCTCTAAATAGCCGCATCTTCAAATTTGTATCCCACCCCAACCACAGTCTTAATAAAAGTGGGATTAGCTGGATCTAGTTCGATTTTTTTCCGTAATCGCGCTACATGAGTATCTACTACTCGTTCATCGCCAAAAAAGTCATTACCCCAAAGTTTGTCAATTAGCTGAGTACGGTTCCAAACCCGATTTGGTTGGCTAATAAAAGTAGTTAACAAATTAAATTCTAAGGTTGTTAAGTCGAGGGTTTCTGCTTGATTAATATTCAGATGGCGCATCGCAGTGCGTTGCTCCACATCGAGGGTAAAATGCTTTGTGCGGTAAACTTGATGTTGCCCTGCTTGACGTAGGCTACGCCGTAAGAGCGCCCGCACCCTGGCAACTAACTCTCTAGGGCTGAAAGGTTTAACTAAATAATCATCTGCACCAGTTGACAAACCAATTACGCGATCAATTTCCTCACCTCTGGCAGTCAGCATTAAAATATAGGGATCTTTAGCACCAGGTTTTTGTCGAATTCGAGCGCAAACTTCTAGCCCATCCAAGCCAGGGAGCATCAAATCAAGAATAATTAAATCCGGTTGTTGCTCAAGGAAGGCATCCATCGCAGTAATCCCATCTCGGCTGATGCGGCTAGAAAATCCTTCTTTTTCTAAAGCCAACTGGATCAGTCGGGCAATTTCCGGTTCATCTTCAACAATTAAAATATCCATGCCAGAAACCATCAATCCAGTTAGGGAACCATTTTCTAATGAGACTATTCGTATCATTCTCAGTAATTATGGCTTTAACTCGACTAGCTATCTGGCACTAGAATCAGATAAAAAGCACTTTTTTCATCAAAAAGTTTTCGCGGTAACTGCCTATGCTAATTTTAACAAGGTAGCGATTACTGCTGGAGAACCTATTTGCCCACGAGATGCGTTAGGAATTGCTATTGATGAATTTCTGGAATTTACCCAACAGCAACGTCTTCAGCCATTATTTTTTGAGGTGACAGAGTCAGTTACCCCAGTATTGCAGCAACGGGGATTTCATTTGCTCAAACTGGGAGAGGAGCCATTTTTCGAGTTAGACAAGTTTACTCTTAAGGGTAACAAAATGGCTAACGTTCGTTCTTCTGGAAAGACGGCTCAAAAGCGCGGTGTCAAGGTACGGGAGTATTATCCCACAGATCCAGAAGCTTTGTTGATTAATCCGCAGTTGGAAGCAATTTCTCATCAATGGTTGGAAACACGAGGGATAAGTGAACTATCGTTTACCCTGGGAACCCTTTCTTTAGATCAACCTGGAGATAGACGCTATTTTATTGCCGAACAAGGTAATAAAGTTGTGGCTTTTCTTACCTATAGCCCAATTTATGCACGTCAGGGTGTGTATCTCGATTTAATGCGTCGGTCGGACGATGCACCTACAGGCACAATGGACTTACTACTAAGTGAGTCTTTTCAATTACTACACAAAGCCGGGGTGAAATTAGTAACAATGGGAATGTCACCTCTAGCTAATGTGCAGAATTGCTCGATTAATCAATCCAAACATCTGGCTTGGCTATTATATAAATTTTCTGTTTACGGAAAAAGTTTTTACCACTTTGAGCAGATGCACGGCTTTAAGCGAAAGTTTCAACCTCATTTTTGGGAGTCGAAATATTTAGCATACCGTTCTTTAGGTTTTCGGGAAATGGATGCGATCATGTCTGCTTTGTTACGCCAAAATATTAGTAGGTTAGTTTGGCAGATTCTCAATCAGCCGATTTATTTTAAATTTTTATGAAGAAGCTTCCTAGACGTAAATACCCCAAAAAATCTTCTCTCAGATATATTTACAAATTTGAGGAGTTAAAAGTTAGGTACAATACCAAGAAAATATTTTTTATCTTGTTATCTGTATTTGGTATTGGGTCTTCTATCTACTGGTATTTAGGAATGGCTCCTACGCCTAAATTAGATACGGCAGTAGCGATCGCACCTGATATCAAGTTAAGCTATCAAATTCAAAGCTACACTAGCTCTGTAATGGGAGGGCAACGTACCTATGGTGTTTCTTTGCCACCCAATTATGGACAAAACCCACAGCAGCGCTACCCAGTAATTTTTTTGCTACACGGAGGAAATGGCAGACCTACTGACTGGTTTAAAAAAGGTTTAGCACTGTCTGTAATTGAACAACTATATGCCACTGGTAAACTACCATATAGCATTATCATTACTCCTGATGGCAATGATAAACGTGGCGCAAGCCCCTTTTATGACCCTCAGTATATTGATGGTGTAAATGGCAGGGTAAATACTGCTGTTGGTAATGAATTGGTCAGAGTAATTAAAAGTCGCTATAGCACCTTACCAACGGCTAAGTTTTGGGCAATTGGGGGATTATCTTCTGGGGGATGGGGAGCTTTGAATATAGGACTACATAACCCGCAAAACTTTTCAGTTATGTTTAGTCATAGTGGTTATTTTCGCGATCGCAGTGGTGCAAGAAACAGTCCTGTCACATATATCAAAAGAATTTCTAAAGCTAAACGCCAACAATTTCGGATTTATCTAGATGCAGGTGATGAAGATGGTAAATTTTTACAGCAAACTAAAGAGTTTGCCCAAGTTCTTAAAACACTAAAAATTCCCTATGAATTTAATCAATTTCCAGGCGGACACACCCTGATTGGCCCTGATTCACTTTGGAATTACTGGCACAAGCATTTAGCTGATTCTTTAACCTACGTTGGTACTCAATTTCAAAATGCTAGTCCAGTAGAGACTGTTGGCCCTCCTAATCCTTGGATAAAAAACAATTAACCATTAATTGTTGTGTAATTAACTATAATTGAAGGCGCAGGGTAGGCTGGAAATTGATAATTGTTAATTGATTAAGAGAAACCTAATTTTGCTAACACTGGTTGCGTTGAGACAATATGCTGATCTAAACCTAACTGCTTAGGACTAATTCCTACTGCTAAAGCAATTAATTGGGGAAGATGCAGTACTGGTAAACCTAACTGACGATTAATTACTTTCTCAACCTCTTGTTGTCGGGAATCAAGATTTAGATGGCACAAAGGACAGGGTGTTACTAAACAATCAGCACCAGCATCTATTGCTTCCTGAATGTGCATTCCTGCCATCTGAAAAGATTGCTCTGTGGCATAGCTGGCAAGTGGCCAACCACAGCATTGAGTCCGACCCCGATAATAAATTGGTGTTGCTCCAACAGCGCGGAACACATTTTCCATTGACTCTGGTTTATAAGGGTCATCATAAGGAATAGATTGTTGCGCTCTGAGCAAATAACATCCATAAAAGGCGGCACAATTGAGGTTTTTAAGCTGACGAGTTACTCGCTTTTGTAGCTCATCTAAACCGTAATCTTTTACTAATGCCCACAGTAAATGTATAACTTGGGTACTACCGCGATAAGGTAAACAGCCTTCTTGTTTTAAGAGACCGTTAATTTGCTCAACGTAGGGTGCATCTGTTTGTTGCGATCGCTTCAGACGCTCATCAACATGACCAATCACACCTTGGCAAGTGCTGCAATGAGTCAAAAGCGGCAAATTCAGTTCCTCAGCCAAGGTAATATTACGAGCATTAACAGTGTCTTCTAAGAGTTGGGAATCTTCTTTAAACGTACCTGAACCACAGCAGGAGGCTTTTTTTAATTCAACCAATTCGATGCCTAAAGCTTTAGTGAGTGCAGCCGTAGATAAGTAAAGTTCCCTACACGCACCTTGGGCAACACAGCCAGGAAAGTAAGCATACTTGAGATTAGGGGATGCCATAATTTAAAAATATTTTTTGATATTGAGCCTGACTCTTCTATCATCGCTTCTGATTACGGGGAGTGGCGACTTCCCTTTTTGAGCCGAGGAGGCAGGGGGCAATCCTTGAATTACTAGCTTTTAACGAAGAAGTGTGTTATTGGCAGCTTTAGTCCTAAGTAAATTTTATTCGCGATTAGAGCGAACTTCCTGTAGTATGTACCCTGCTTTCGGATAAAATTAATCAATGCTTAGAACTATAGTATCCCAGGGGGAAGTTCTAGCAATTGCCGTAGAGGAAGGTTTATGAGCCAACAGGACACTTTTGATAAAGTCAAGAAAATTGTTGCAGAACAATTGGAAGTCGAACCCAATGATATCAAGCCCGAATCTAATTTTGCTAACGACTTGGGAGCAGATTCCCTCGATACTGTTGAACTCGTCATGGCTTTAGAAGAAGAATTTGATATCGAAATTCCAGACGAAGCAGCCGAGCAAATTCTGACGGTTCAGGCTGTTGTCGATTACATTAATGAGAAAGTGCCAGCCTAAGCCTAAATTAAGTAATCGCTGCCTAGCTATGAGTGCTGATCACAATAATTTAATTTATAGCTGCTCAGTACTCAGTCCTAGTAACTCACTTGTGTATTTTTCTGAGTTTTGGGTATAGAAGCCCTACATTACTGGCATCATGACAAATTTTGACCGTAAACGCGTTGTTGTAACGGGTCTCGGCGCGATTACACCGATTGGCAATAACCTGACCGAGTATTGGTCAGGATTGTTAAACGGTCGCAATGGTATTGGTTTGATCACTTTATTTGACGCATCAAAACACGCTTGCCGCATCGCAGGTGAGGTGAAAAATTTTGATCCTCATGAGTACTTGGAGCGCAAAGAAGCCAAGCGGATGGATCGGTTTGCCCAGTTTGCAGTTGCTGCCAGCAAGCAGGCGATCGCAGACGCTGAACTAACCATTAATGACCTGAACGCAGAACAGATAGGTGTCATTATTGGCACTGGCATCGGTGGTCTGAAGGTACTAGAAGACCAAGAAGAAATTTACCTAACAAAAGGACCAGATCGCTGTAGCCCTTTTATGATTCCGATGATGATTGCCAATATGGCAGCAGGTTTAACTGCAATTCATATCGGGGCTAAGGGACCAAATTCTTGCTCTGTAACTGCTTGTGCGGCGGGTTCTAACGCTGTGGGAGATGCTTTTCGCTTAATTCAAGCGGGGTATGCTCAAGCAATGGTTTGTGGGGGTACAGAATCAGCAGTAACGCCATTAGGACTGGCTGGATTTGCGTCAGCAAGGGCGCTTTCTACTCGCAATGATGATCCGGCTCATGCTTGTCGTCCTTTTGACCGCGATCGCGATGGTTTTGTGATGGGTGAGGGTGCTGGAATTTTAGTTTTAGAAGAACTAGAACACGCTCTTGGTCGTGGCGCTCGCATTTATGCGGAAATCATTGGTTACGGCATGACTTGTGATGCTTATCACATTACCTCACCAGTACCTGGTGGGCATGGTGCCGCTACAGCTATGCAGTTAGCGATGAAAGACGCAGGTGTTACCCCTGATCAGGTAAGTTACATCAATGCTCACGGCACTAGCACAGCAGCAAATGATGTCACCGAAACAGCAGCAATTAAAACTGCTCTGGGTGAAAGAGCTTATCAGGTGGCGATTAGCTCTACTAAGTCCATGACAGGTCACTTGCTCGGTGGTTCAGGCGGAATTGAAGCCGTTGCTACAGCCTTGGCTATTGCTAACGACCAAATTCCTCCCACAATTAACTTAGAAAATCCCGATCCAGGGTGTGATTTGGATTATGTACCTAACCAAAGTCGCGCTCAAAAAGTAGATATTGCACTGTCAAATTCTTTTGGGTTTGGCGGTCACAATGTCACGTTAGTATTCAAGAAGTACGTTTAGAAGATGAAGTATAAAGTATGAAGTATGAAGTAAAAAATTAGTTTTAGATTTCATCCTTGACACTTGATCCCTACTCACGCTTGCCCATCACCCCCAGCAAATGGGATGATGGGTAATACTTGCGTAAGAGCGATCCAGAGTATCAAATTTCCATCTCATCTAATCAGTGCTAACCCGTAGTTCAATAAAATAGATCATGCCTGTTGCAACCCAATCACTCGAAGAACTTTGTATTAATTCCATTCGTTTTCTAGCAGTTGATGCTGTAGAAAAGGCGAAATCAGGACATCCAGGGCTACCAATGGGCGCTGCTCCAATGGCGTTTGTGCTCTGGAATCACTTTTTGCGGGTGAATCCCAAAAATCCTTATTGGTTTAACCGCGATCGCTTTGTGCTGTCTGCTGGTCACGGTTCCATGTTGCAGTATGCTCTGCTATACCTAGCAGGCTTTGACAGCGTGACAATGGACGACATCAAGCAGTTCCGTCAGTGGGAATCTAAAACCCCTGGACACCCTGAAAACTTTATGACTCCAGGGGTAGAAGTTACTACGGGGCCTCTTGGTCAAGGGATTTCTAACGCTGTTGGTTTAGCGATCGCAGAAGCTCACCTAGCCGCTAAGTTTAACAAACCCGACCACACCCTCGTAGACCACTACACCTATGTAATTATGGGTGATGGTTGCCACATGGAAGGCGTTTCTGGTGAAGCTTGCTCTTTAGCGGGTCACTTGAAACTCGGCAAGCTGATTGCTCTATATGATGATAACCACATTTCCATTGATGGCTCTACAGATTTAGCTTTCACGGAAGATGTTGGTAAGCGTTTTGAAGCTTACGGCTGGCACGTTGTAGTTGTAGAAGACGGCAACACCGATCTTGATGCGATTCAGAAGGCAATTGAAGAAGCTAAATCTGTTACAGACAAGCCTTCAATGATTAAAGTTCGTACCACCATCGGTTACGGTTCTCCTACAAAAGCTAATACCGCAGGTGTTCACGGTGCAGCTTTGGGTGGCGATGAAGTTACAGCAACCCGCAAACAACTAGGTTGGGAATACGAACCTTTTGAAATTCCTGAAGATGCCCTCAACTATTGGCGCAAGGCAGTGGAACGTGGCGCTAAGTATGAGGAAGAGTGGAATCTCAACTGGGAAAATTACAAAGCTCATTATAGCGCCGAAGCTGAAGAATTTGCACGGTTGCTGAGTCGCAAACTGACTGAAGGATGGGAAAAATCTTTACCCACCTTCACCCCAGAAGACAAGGCAGATGCTACTCGTAATTACTCTGGTAAATGCTTGAATGCCCTAGCTGGAGTACTGCCTGAGATTATTGGTGGTTCTGCTGACTTAGCTCACTCCTGCATGACCCTAATTAAATCTTCAGGAGATTTCCAACCAGGTCACTACGAAAACACCAACATTCGTTTTGGCGTGCGCGAACACGGCATGGGAGCGATTTGTAACGGTATTGCCCTCCACAATTCAGGTTTAATTCCATACGGTGCTACCTTCTTGGTGTTCGCAGACTATATGCGGGCAGCAATTCGGATTTCAGCTTTGTCCAATGCTGGCTCGATTTGGGTGATGACTCACGACTCCATCCAGTTAGGTGAAGATGGCCCCACCCACCAACCGATTGAAACTATCGCTTCTCTGCGGGCAATTCCTAAGTTAACAGTACTTCGTCCCGCCGATGGTAACGAAACTTCTGGTTCTTACAAGGTAGCAATTGAAGCTGCTAACGAAAATCGTCCTACCCTGCTGGCGTTGTCTCGCCTAGCACAGCCTAACTTAGCTGGTACTTCCATTGAAGGTACTGCTAAGGGTGGTTATATTATCTCCGGTGGCGAAGAAACCCCTGATATCATTCTGATTGGTACTGGTAGCGAACTTCAGCTTTGTGCTGGTGCGGCTGATAAGTTACGCGCTGAAGGCAAGAAAGTACGGGTTGTTTCTATGCCTAGCTGGGAATTATTTGACGCGCAAGATGCAGGTTATCGTGAATCTGTGTTGCCTAAAGCTGTTACCAAACGGTTAGCTGTAGAAGCTGCTTCTAGTTTCGGCTGGTGTCGTTATGTAGGCACTGAAGGTGACATGATTAGCATTGATCGCTTCGGTGTTTCTGCGCCTGGGCCAGTTGCGTTAGAGAAGTTTGGCTTCAATGTTGATAATGTGTTAGCTAGGGCTAAGGCATTGTTGGGTTAATACTTTTATCAATTAATTTGATCTAGATTGAAATAGGGTGGGCATTGCTCACCCTATTTGTTTTGTTTTAATTGCAGATAAGTTATGCCAAAAGCTTATTTATAAAAGATGCCATTACATCTCGTCTGGTACGCAATGCCTGATAAAATAGTTGCGATCGCGCAAAACAGAAAAGTAGTTAATCTGCAAATTCGGCATAGCCAAAAGTAGCGTTAAATTGGCGACACCAAACTGCAACAGAGCGAAAGTTTTTTAAATTTACATTTGCTGCAATAGGATAACGTTGAGAGCCACTTATCTTTTCTAATTTACTAATAGTTACATAATCTTGCTCTTTAAGACCAGAAATTAGTGGTTGATTAGAGCGATGCAAAATTACATATAAATCTGGTCCACTTTTAGTTTTAAAATCTTGCTCAAATTCTAGATATTGTTTGCCACCTTCACTAACAATACGCATTTTTCCTTCAGTCGGAACTTCTGCTTTAACAAAATTTCCAGACTCAATAATATTTGCTTTTGAGGTAAGTGGTAGTTGAGATGGGGTAGCAGATTGATTAGTATTGGTTTCTTGGTTACAGCCAAAGGTTAATAAGGTTAAAAAGAAAATTAATGTTTGTGTAATTAGTTTCATTTATGTTTCTCCGGTAGTTATTTCGCTTCTGGCTGCAACTTGGTATCAATCAAGATATTTTTGCTTTTACTATATATCTACAAACTGAGGTAATGGTTTTACAGATTGATTAGCCTAGAAAAACTTATATATTAGCCTGAAGGATGGATGAAATATGATTAAAGTTCATCAAAGAATATTTGGCGTAGTTTTAATTTTGGTCTTGGCTGTATTATCTGGTTGTACATCAGCGCAAGCTGCATCTGATATGTTTGAGTCGCGGATTTCTAGATTGGAAGTTGATAATTATCAATTGCGATCGCAACTCAACCAGCTAGAATCGCACATAGATGCAATCAGCCAGTCACAGTATCGCATAACCCAAAAAAATAGGACAGCACCCCCAGCCTTTCCTCAAGTCAGCAAACAAAGGTTATCAAATGAGCAAATGCTTGACCGTCTTGCAACTTTAGTTATCGAACTAAAGCACCGAATATCTCAACTAGAAGTACAAGTAGGTGAATTAAAGAAAAAAGTATCCTGAGCAATTAAACTTTCATTGAAAAAAATGTAATTTCACTCAATATTCAAAAACTCTCCAGATTTTTCTAACTTAGTACCACATATTTTGCAAAAACGCGCATCCACATCATGGGACGACAAACTACAAATAGAACAAACATTTTCTACCTGATTAGCATTTTTTACTAACCGTTTAATTAAATCACCTAATTGCCAAGGTATGAGAGCAATTCCTGTCAAAATCATTAACAGCGTCATTAATCGACCTGCTTGTGAACTCGGAGTAACATCGCCGAAACCAACTGTTGTCATAGTTACAACCGAAAAATAAACAGCATCCAAAAATGTCGCGAAAACGTTAGGGTTAACGGGATGCTCAACTTGATATATTAAGCCGGAGTAAACAAAAATTATTGTAAATAAAGTAAATAATATTCTCGCAACAATTACGCTATCTTCTGAGCTAATTTTACCAAATAAAGTTTTACCTTCTATATAACGAATCAATTTTAAAATTCTAAACCATCTAAAAATTCTCACAAAACTAATATCTACAACTCCTGTGAGGAATGGTAGAATTGCAATTAAATCAATAATTGAATAAAAACTCAAGATATACTTAATTCTCTTAGGAGCGCACCATAAGCGTAGTAAATATTCATAAGCAAATATTAATAAAATAGCCCAATCAATTGTTTCCAGATTAAGCCTGACATAATCGGGAATAGGATATGTTTCTATAACAAAAATTACGGAAGAAAGTAAAACTAATCCTGTAATACTGAGATTAATTAATTTTCCCAGAGGAGTTTCAATGTCTTCTAAATAAAAGGCAATTTTTTCTTTTATTGGCATAAATTAGGATGGATAGCAATTACCTTCACCCCAATTAAAACTTATAAACCTGTTGATATTTAGAATATAGGTTAAAAGTTTTTATGAGACTTCTTGCGCTTAATAAATTCTTCTATCTGTGTGCATCTGTGTTTATCTGTGGTTAATTAACCCAACTTTTGCTGATGCAAGAAGTCTATTTTACTACGGTAACTGGGGTTCCAACTTTTACCTGCTTAAACAATTCTTGAACATCTTTGTTGTACATCCTAATACAACCATGTGAGACTGCTTTCCCTACTGAACTCGTGCTAGGCGTACCATGAAAACCAATCCAATTTTTACCATTTGTCCAAAAACCAATCCAATACTTACCTAGTGGATTTTTGGAAGTTCCGCCTGGAATAACTGCACCTGTAAATGGGCTAATCCAAGTAGGATTACGCACCATATTCATTACTTTAAATTTGCCAATAGGAGTTTCCCACCCGCGTTTTCCTACTGCGACACGATAGCTTTTGATTGCTTTTTTTCCTTGATATAAGGTAACTTTACGAGTACTAATTTTGATTTCTAAACGCTTCACATTTTTTGCTGTTTTAGAAGCTTTGTTTGTAGATCTAGAAACATTAGGCTTCACTGTTGGAATAGCGGCTAATAAAGGTTCAGGTTTTGCTATAAAACCCATTATTAGCATTGACAAAATTAGTTTTAATGAAGATTTTGCAAAATGAAGTTTTTTCATACTTTCAATCCTTTCATGTATTAAAATAAAGCCCTAATCGGAGTGGCGTATTCGCTTGATGCTTGTTCGTTATTTAGTGTATAATTTGATTTATCTGTCGCTAAGATAGAATTAAGTAAATTTAAAACCTCTTCTTTAGTAGCGTAACTATCAAAAGCTTGAGATTGAAAGGGAATAGAAGTATTACTACGATTTTCGGGATAAATTACTTCATAAGAATTTTCGATCCAAGGTCTAACTTTGTCGCCCATTAATTTTTCTCTCAATAATCTGATTCCGGCGGCGTGACGTGCTTCTACACTGTGAATTTCTATGGCAGCAGCTAAAATTGCTTTTGCAGAAATACCTGCTGCTAACAAGCTTTGCATTTGCCCTTTATAAGCGGCTACGCCTAAATCCTCAATTAACTGCATGGCTAAAAGAAAATCTTGAGGATTAGCGAAGGGGTTACGACCTAAAATAGCTTTATAATTAATGTCTTTGGGGATATTAATTTTATCTGGATCGCGCTTATAGTTTTTTAAGATATTTGACCATCCTTCAACGTGGTTATCCTCATCTTTAGAAAAAAATGCGATCGCGTCTTTTACTTCCTCTGGAAGTTCTCGCAAATCTCCATTTTTAGTTGCTTCAATTCCACGATGATAAAAATCGGATTCTAATTTTTCTATTTTGAGAGTATATTCAACTACTTCTAACGGTGTCAGGATTTTATTATTAGTCTCAACAGGTTTATTTACGTTCTGAGTAGGTATATTTTCATTTTGAGCAGGTATTGCTGGATTAAGAAATAGTAATATTGCTATTAATGGCAATATCAATA
Source organism: Crinalium epipsammum PCC 9333 (assembly GCF_000317495.1). Lineage (GTDB taxonomy): Bacteria > Cyanobacteriota > Cyanobacteriia > Cyanobacteriales > PCC-9333 > Crinalium > Crinalium epipsammum. Next base: position 2,004,439 of record NC_019753.1, on the reverse strand, counting down.
GTGTTTGTTTAGAAAAGCTAAATATTTTTCTGATATTTAACCATATTTTTAGCGAAATTCTACTAAATAAAGTAGGGAATTTTTGTTTTTTTATGGCTGTTTTTATTGAAAATAAATCAAATAAATTTTTCATAATTAATCACTTTTGAGTTTAAGCAATCAGTGTACCAGTAACCGGATTCTTTAATATATTGAGTGACTTCACAATACTAATAACTTGTTTAGGTGTATATAATTCATCGTAAGAACGCCCTAGAAATGGATTGAGGACTTGTAGCAATTCAGCTTTGCTAAAAGCGCGATCGCGATTTGGTTCTGTTACACTGCGTCCTAGTAGCCCCCGAACTCCTGCTGCATGACGTGCTTCAACACTAACTATAGAACTAATCGCTAATAAGTAAGTAGGATTCTTAATCAGCGTTGCTATACCATTATAAGCATGAACTCCTAAGTCTTCTAAAGTTACGGCTGTATCTAAAATTTGAGTGCGATCGCTTACTTTAGCTGCTAGTCCAGCTTTGTTAAAGCTTAAATCTCCGCTTTTAAATATCGCTTTATTTCCTAGTATTTCTCGCAAATAATTAATATGCTCCCCTTGATGATATAATAATGATTTTATATAACTTATTTCTCTAGAGTCCGTAATTTTATTACTTTTACTAACTGCTGTATAAAATGTAAATTGAATTTCTTCTAATAATAATGCAAAATTAATAATTCCTAAATCATCATCGTTAATTATCAAGGATTTAATACCTTGATTTTTTTTAGCCGTCAATGCTCTAGGAATTGGGGTAATCATCCCCATGCCCAAAGCTACTACCCCCCATTTAATTATGCTACGACGCGAGGCAAAACGGCGATTGCCTAGCAGCTTGATTGGCAAATTCATAAATAATACCTAATGATCTTTATACCTAATAGATATAATATTATTAATTAAACCTAAAAATATTTTTTTTGCCAGATTACCATACCACTATCTAGAAAAAAAATAGTCTGTCTTAAGATATACGGAGGTAAATTACTCAAATTTATACCAAATATAAAATTGCTATAAATTATTCAGCTATAAGTTTGTAAACAAGTTGATAGGAGATAGTTTGAGCGTGAATCGCGATCGCATTCCACCAAGTCCAGGTCAAGAATCAGTATGGGATTATCCACGCCCACCGCGTCTGGAAGAGTCACCTAAACACATCCAGATAATTTTCAACGGTGTCACCATTGTTGATACTCACTCATCCCAGCGAGTATTAGAAACTAGCCATCCTCCTGTATATTACATTCCCCCTGAAGATATCCAAATGCAATATTTGGCGATCGCTCCTCAAGGCTCATTTTGCGAGTGGAAAGGCATGGCAACCTACTACACATTGACTGTAGAAGAAAAACTTGCACCCAATGTTGCTTGGTCTTATCCCAACCCCACACCAGCATTTGCAGCTATTAAAAACTACATAGCTTTTTATCCCCAAATAATGGATGCTTGCTATGTGAATGGCGAAAAAGTACAGCCACAACCAGGGGGTTTTTATGGCGGTTGGATTACCAGTGATATTGTTGGACCTTTCAAGGGGGAGCCTGGAACTTGGGGATGGTAAGCTGGAATCCACACTAAATATCTTCCAACTAGCTTGCCAACTGGTAATACACTGCAATAATCTGATTAATCTAAAATGCCCTAGACGGTTCTGAAGGATATTCTAAAATTATGGCTAATCAAACTCCTATCCCTGTGGTAGTTAATGGTGCAGCAGGCAAAATGGGGCGAGAGGTGATTAAAGCAGTTGCCCAAGCGCCAGATCTCACCCTCGTAGGTGCTGTAGATAAGAATCCAGCACATTTGGGTAAAGATGTTGGTGAAGTGGCTGGATGTGGTGAGATAGAAGTACCAATTGTCAACGACTTGCAAGGTGCGCTGTTGATGGCATCACAAGAAAAGCAACTCAGTGTAATGGTGGATTTTACCCATCCTGATGGTGTTTATGAGAATGTGCGGAGTGCGATCGCCTACGGTGTCCGCCCTGTAGTTGGCACTACCGGACTTAGCCCAGAGAAAATAAAGGATCTGGCAGAATTTGCCGACAAAGCCAGCACTGGCTGCCTAATTATCCCAAACTTCTCAATTGGGATGGTGCTGTTACAGCAAGCTGCTATCCAAGCATCCCAATACTTTGACCATGTTGAAATTATAGAGTTACATCACAACCAAAAAGCTGATGCCCCTAGTGGTACTGCTATTCAAACGGCTCAACTGCTGGCAGAAATGGGCAAGAGTTTCAACCCACCCACAGTTACAGAAACCGAAAAACTAGCAGGTGCTAGAGGTAGTCTTGCAGATGAAGGCATTCGGATTCACAGTATTCGCTTACCTGGTTTAATTGCTCACCAAGAAGTAATCTTTGGTGCTGCTGGTCAAGTTTACACCCTGCGTCACGATACCTCAGATCGGTCTTGCTATATGCCTGGAGTTCTGCTATCTATCCGCAAAATAATTCAACTTCAATCCTTAGTCTATGGTTTAGAAAAAATCCTCTGAAAAGAGTCAGCAATTCTGGGAAGTCAATTCTAGATAAACTGTAATTTCTTCAAAATTAAACATTAATTATTTGGAGAATTATTTATGACATCAACAAATAGTGAACCAACTTTAACAGATGTCGTTCAAGGTTTAAATGGCTTATCGGCAGAAGTTAAAAGGCTCTCATCTGATGTTGAGAGACTATCAACCGATGTTGAGAGACTGTCAACCGATGTTGAGAAGTCTAACGATAAATTTGAGATTTATCGGCAAGCTAATCAATCTTTAGTTAATTTGGCGTTTAGTTTGATTGCTAGTGCCACTGTTGGTTTAGTTGTTAGCTTGATATTTAAACGCTCTTAAGCGAGCAATTTTTCTGACTCTTAACTTCTTTGTAAAATCAGCCTCAGCCTGACAATGCCAATACAACAGCAATGCTAATACCTTTAACCCGCCAGAAATTTGAACAACTAATTCCTATCCTTGCTACTGGTCCCCAATATGCCTACTACTGGGGAAAATTTCCAGTATTTTTGAGGCGGTTACTAATTTCTGTAGTCGCAGTGTGCATTGTGGTGTTTATCCTGGGCAAATTTATACTAGGTGAAGGACTGTTGACGTTCTTTTTAGGAGTAATTGCTGGTTTGTATTGGCTATGGGCTCCTGTATATTGGGCAAGTTTGCGAAATATTGCCTGCCGCAAATTACCATATAGTGGCTTCTGGCGCGGCGAAGTCATAGATTTATTTATTACAGAAGAATTAATTGGGGAAGAGCAAACCGTCAATAATCGCGGGCAGTTAGTGATTATTGAAAACCGAGAGCGACGCTTAAATATAGAAGTGGGTGATGAAACTGGATTTAGTACCCAATTACAAGTACCACTAAAACGTACTCATAAAGCGATCGCACCGGGTCAAATGGCTGAAATGATCGTCATGTCAAACCGTCCCGATCTCAGCAGCATTACTAAGGTATCTGACATCTACATTCCCAATCAAGACCTTTGGGTAAGCGATTATCCTTACTTAAGAAAAGATGCCTTTGCAGATGTTAGTCGCCAGCTAGAATACGGTGATGACCCCGAATATCCTAGAAAACGTTCTACTAAATCAAGACGTAGAAGATCATATTGACATTCTTCCGTTACAGCGTCAGCTTAACCGAAGATGTCAAATTGAGTTATGAACTACCCCGCCCATCTAAGACGATGGACGAGGTTTCTGACGCTTCATTTCCGACACTTGCTTAAACCCACCGCAATGAGTAGAAGTAGAGCTATCAGATCGACGTTTTTCGACGCTAGTTCCTAACGCCGTTCGTAAATACTCTGCACATACCTGTGCCGAAGCAAAATCTCTATCACAGGTATAGCTACAGTTTTCGCATTTATGAATCCGTTCCGACAAAGTTTTAGGCTTAACATGATCACATTTGGGACAGCGTTGAGACGGCTTAACTTTCTGCGTAGGAACTTCTACAAAAATTCCCCCTGCCTCGTTAACTTTGTACTCAATCGCTGACCGCAACATTCCCATTCCCACATCTAAGATAGAACGATTTAACCCTGTCTTTTGGGCTTTTCGTTTACTACCTTTCTTAGCTTTCTTGGTCATGTTTTTAAAATTTAACTTCTCAGTAGCAACCATGCTATTACTGCTTACAATTTGTGCTGCTACTTGATGAATGAAATCTTGTCGCTGACTAGCGGCAATGCGTACTAACTTACTAACGCATCCATTCGCTTTTCTCCATCCTTTTGATGCTTTAATACGTTTGTTGTAGTTAGGCGCACGTTTCCTGCGTTTTTGATGGTTGGCTAATTTAATTTTGGTTTGTACTTGTTTTAAGTGTCTGGGGTTATCAATTGGTAATTCTTCATACTCATCATTACCTAAATGTACCGCTCCCATTACTGCAACATTACAACCAAAATCTAACCCGATTAACCCAGAACCAGTTTCCCTTTGTACATCACAAGCAACTGTAATTGAGGCATACCATTTTTTATTGCGGTAAACAATAGTTAAAGTTGTAGGATTTCCCCAATTTCTCGCCTTACCCCTCATTTGGATATGTCCCAAATTAGAAATATCGAGATATCCATTAACACCCGTTGTATGTGTTTTCCACCCAGAATTACATGGATAAGTCCATCCTGAATAATGTCTTAATGACTTAAAACGAGGATAACCACCTAATCCCTGAAAAAAACGATTGTAGGCAAAATCAACCCGTTTAACAGTTGCTTGAAGTGCGTGAGAACCGAGTTCTTTAAACTCTGGTAATACTTGACGAATTACCTTAACTGCGCGTTGTTGGTCATAATAGCTAACACTTTTTCTATCCCGTTTATACGCAAGTTGACGGTCACTTAATGCTTGGTTATATAACCAATGATGTAACCGTCGCCACTCAAACAATTTTGCCGTTTGAGCTTGATTTGGATATAAGCGAAATGTTGTGCGTCGTGTTGCTATCATGTTATTGATCTAGCATTGGTGTACAAAAGTGTCAACCGACTTAAATTCATACAGGCACTGCGTCTATAAGATAAATTTACATATAGTGTTTGTGACAAAATACAGGCGCAAAGTGATAACATCAGAGATACTTACAAGGATGGAGGAAATATTTTCTAGAATTTGCCTGGGACAAAAATCAAAGCTAATTGAATTTGGTGGAGAATCAGATCATGTCCATCTTTTAATAGATATTTCCCCAGATGTAGCCCCATCAAAATTAGTCAATAGTTTAAAGACAGTTTCCAGTCGTTTAATTAGAAAGGAATTTGCAGAGCATATTAATAAATTTTATTGGAAACCTGTATTTTGGACAGGTGCATATTGTGTAATTAGTGCAGGTGGAGCGCCATTGGAAATATTAAAATCTTATATCCAGAACCAGGACGAACCTGAGTAGTAGTTATCGGCTGCCCGTCCCTAACTCCGCCCATGAGTACATGGACGGAGAATGCGGGACGGTTGAAGGTTCAACCGATAACATTAGTTTTTTGACCATAAGCTTCCCAAGCTAAGTCAACCAGTCCATTAACAATAGCTGCTGCTGCCACCGCACTCCCTTTACGACCATCAATAGTAATGTGAGCAATCATCGAATCTTTCAATCTTGCCTTAGCAACATCCACTTCTACAAATCCTGAAGGCGTTCCAATCACTAAGGCAGGTCGAATTTCATCCGCTTCAATTAACTCGACAATAGCAGTTAAAGCCGTTTGCGCCTGACCCACAACATAAATTGCTTCTGGATAGCGTTTAGCTAAAGTTTCAATCCCCCAAGCTGCTTGTGTTTTTTCTTTTTGGGGTCGAGTCCAAGCTTCCATACTGCAATACACCGGATTAGAAAAGGTATTTTGAATATTCGGTGTAATTCCAACTTGCACCATTGGCACATCTACGACAATTGTGCTACGGGCGGCCATTGCTGCTGCCCCCGCGTGCAAGGCACGTTCAGAAAAACGAATTAAAGATTTATATTCAAAATCGGCGGTTGCATAAATTACCCGACGTAAAATTTCGTATTCTGCGGGTGAAAAGTTATGATTGCCAATTTCTCGGTCAATAATTGATAAACTTTGGGCATCAGTGACGTGCCATTCCATAGGAATAAATTTATAAGCTGTTAGCATACACAATACAGGATCTACCCATGTAGAGACGCGTTGGCGGAGCCTGCGCGTAGCGCATAATTTCGCGTCTCTACAACTCTGTGCGGAGATGAATTTTGGTCAGAAACAAAAACTTTCTGACTCCTCAGTTTTAGCTTAAGTTTCGGAACTTGAAGATCGAGCTAGCATGGGCGACAGGTAAGCGACTAATACACCGATGAAGAAACCACTGAAGTTACGAAACAGAGGCAACCATTCTGTTGTCCTCGTAATAACTGGCGCAATGCCAAAGGAAATAAACAGAATTCCCCAAAGTGGTGAGAAAATCAGCGCCCACTGCCATGCAAAGACTTGTCCTTGTTTACGTGGCTGACCAGCAAATCCACAGATAACTCCACCGAGAATTGAAGTAACTAGAGTAAGAATCCACTGTTCTCGTGGTAAACCAGGTACAACGTTACAACCACCGCGACGCAGGCAGGTTTTGATTGATTCTAAGGATTCGATGATTGCTTGGTCTTCACCATGTTCTCGCACAAAGTATAAGTTGCCGAAGCGTGTTTGCAACTCAATCCAGAAAGTACGCGGCATTAGTCCGTATACAGCATCGCCAACATTAAAGTTGAGAATATTGCCGCCGCGTGAGTCTGCGACTAACAAAATACTTTTATCATCCAGACCCCAAAAATTTTTGACTGCTCGACCTGGGGTGCGATCAAATTGAGTTAAAACTCTTAGCTTCCAGCCTGTGGCAGCTTCAAAGTCTTCTAAATCTTTGGCAAGTGCTTCTTCCTGAATAGCTGTTAGCGACTTGGCTAAGTCAATTATGGGTGTCTGAGTATCTGGCAGTAAGTCTGCATTTTCATAAGCATAGGCGACGGGGGCGATCGCCCAAGCTGAGAATGCTAGAAAAATTGCGAGTAATGATACCAAAATTCGTTGCGTAAAACGATGCTGCATTGTGACGTTTTATCAAAAATTATTGCGTGGACGGTGAATTGATGCCTTGGTATAGCTCAAGAAATAAAAAAGTATTAATTTATTTACACTTCTTTACTTTAATCTAATATTCCGTTGTAGCAAAGTATTTACTCCCGTCCCACTGGAAGAATACCTAAACTTTGTAGGCACATTTGAGGTACGAAACAATTGCAGAAGCTATCCTGCCAGGATTTACAGCATGAAAATGCGTAAGTCCTGACATGATCGCAACAGTATAGTTAAGGTGCTGTTTCTTCGTCTGCCTCGTCTTTGGTAGTAGGGTTTACTAAATAATCTTCTGAGTCTAGTGGTTGCAAATCTTCATGATTTCTCAAGTAAGGTGAGACATCATTAGGATCTGAACTAAAAGCTTTACGGTTAAGTTTGGTTTTAGTTTCATCGCGATCGCTCGCTCTTGCAGTCTGTGTATCTGGTAGTGTTGTTCCGCCCCGGCGTAAATCGAAAGTATTTTTTTGAGACTGAGGTAGGCGATCAGACTTGCGCCCTGTATTGGGACGTTTCAAAGCTTTCCAAGCTGCTTTGACACCAGTAATTACACTGCGAGTAGTTGTTTGCAAGTTCTGAGCCTGCTTTTTAGCACCACTCACACTTTGATCAACTTGTTTTACTACTTGAGTTGCACTTTTGACACCCTCATTCACCTCATCAGTCAACTCTGTAATTTCCATACCAGTCAAACGGATAGATTCTAAGGTAGGCGGGAGTTCTCGCCTAAGAGTATCAAATAACTTTTCCGCACTGCGGGCAGCACGAGCTAATTCTTGCAAAGCTGGCAACGCTGTTACTAAAACAGCAGTTAAGCTAACTGCAACTAGCAAGATGGACAGTCCTAGCCAAAATAAAGGATCAATCACCAGTGTCGAGCCTACAGCTTATAATCAGAAACCGATGGACGAGACTCAGCAGGGACTTCAGGTTTAGTATGCTTAAGTGTTTGGCGCTCAACCTTGGTAGCATCAACTCCTGCTGCGATCGCTTCCTGTAAGCGGCTAAGAGTTTGATCCCATTTTCGCAGCGCCGATTCTGAGAGTCGATCTGCTTGTATTTGCACACTCGTAGATACATCTTCTGCTAACTCTGGTAGGGCATCAGCAGATTTTTTCAAAAGTTGCCGCGTTTCTCTACCTGTACGCGGAGCAACTAATAAACCAGTTATCGCTCCAATGGCGGTTCCCAGCAACACGCCGCTAATAAATGATCCAGGACTTGTTTTTGACATCTTCTGGTTTCTATCTTTAATTCCAATTTTATTAGACACCAGCCACAAAACCACCCCTAAGATTGCTGATCACAGTTACTCTAGGTCTTACAGCAGGACGAATTAAGGCATTTTTGTGCGAATTTTAGATTTGCGATCGCTCAACCTTGTTTGCGATAATCTCTGTAGTAGACCCAATATAGCCAAGACTTGTTGCACTTTTTTAAGTTGTGGCTCAAACCTTTGATAGCGTTCGTTAAGCTTGTGGAAACTTCTTTGACCTTTAGAAATTGTTTTTGGACTCTTGCTGAGTACTTTATGGGTATTGCGTTCGGCTTTGGTTAAGGTATCTGCTATTTTCGCTAGTCGCCGTCGTAATTTGCGTATTTGTAAAGCTACATACAAAGAAATTAAGGCAATGAGGGTATTGAGAACTACAACGACTGTCACCATATTTTATTAAAAGTTATGCCTATTAATTAATCATTAACAACTTACAAAGCCTTTTTTACAAAAAGTTTCAATTTTTAGTTCAAGCTCATTCAGCCACATTAACAAAACAGTTACATAAGGGAAAGGGTAACGAATACGCTTGGCTATGAGCATTGCATCCTAAGTGAGCGATCGCATCTCTTAACTCCCCAGCCATTGCTAAGGCGCAATAATACTGTCAGTTAGTTGGAGCTTATTTGATGACTGAAATTCACTTAACGGATGAGGATGTGCTTTCGATGGAGCCAGAGTATAGTCCAATCGGCGATCCAACAGTGCAAGTTTCTGAAATTATTAATTTCATAGAAGGTCAGACTAGAACATCAGCTTGGCTTACAGACGGCGCTCCATGCCGTGTTCTTAGAGCATCAGGAGGTGGATGGAAATCGGGCAAAGTGTTTATACGTTTAAGCTTTGCCCCCGACGAAGATAACGGTTAACATGCTTTTAGTTAGGGTGTGCGATCGCGTTTAAGTAGATAGTTGCGATCGCACTTTATCAACTGTCCTTAGCGAGCGCTGTTTATTGGCATCTCAGTTACAACAAGCGCCAAACTGGATAAGCAATCGTCCTAAGAAGATTTACCAGTATTATGCTGGAATCATCTCTACACCTAGAGTACTGACTTTCTAAATGAATACTCAATTCATAGTCAAAAATATCCAATTCATATCCAAAGATACCCGCATGATCGTCAACTGCACGTCAATTCGTCGATTTTTCGTGGACTTTGGGTGTGAATTACCCCAGTAACCACAGCGCAGTACCTAAACTAAAAACCCCTGAAACCATTACGGAATCAGGGGTTTAAGATATTATTTTGATGCCTGGAGGCAGAATTGAACTGCCGACACGAGGATTTTCAGTCTGCTACCGTCTGTCTCTTTCCAGGTCTTCAATAGCTTTCTCCCAGCACCAGTAGTCGTCCTGCTCTGGGTTCTTCTCCGTTCTCTAGAACCTACTCAAATCTACTCATCGAACAGTGATAACTGTTTGGGAATAAATTTGATGTCTAGTTCCTGTTTCACTGAATCCTTAACAGCAGTGCCATTAAGTTGATGTGATCCTCCACAGGCAATCCCCGTCGAACTGACGGTTTTGGGATAATCAATACTTTCATGCCAGCGTTCTAAATTGATACTGGCATTGTAATCACGATCTAATGTCGTGCCACAATTACCACAGTTAAAAACTCGTGTTTTTAGTGGCATCTTTTGACGATTGTTGCAACAACTACACACTTGAGAACTAGGGTAAAACCGATCAACTTTAATAATTGTTGAACCATACCACCCCGACTTATATTCAAGTTGTCGCCTAAACTCGTAAAATCCGCAATCAGCAATGGCACTAGCCAACCTATGGTTTTTGAGCATACCTGAAACATTCAGATCCTCAATTTTAATCTCGCCGTGATTCTTGGCTAACCATGTTGTTAGTTTATGAATTGCGTCTTGTCTGATATTGGCAATCCTACGATGAAGCTTGGCAACTTTTAAATTAGCCTTGTTACGATTGTTAGAGCCTTTTTCTTTACGACAAACTGAGCGTTGCAGGTGAGCCAGTTTCCTTTTAGCTTTGCGGTAAGCTTTAAGGTTAGGAAAAACTGAACCATCAGAACAAGTAGCTAAAGCATTTATCCCAATATCAACGCCTATCTTATCTCGGCGTTTTGGTGTTACTTTTTGCTCTAACTCGTATTTAAAACTAACATACCAATCACCCGCCCTTTTAGTCACAGTCACGTTTTTAGGTTGTACAGTAGGCAATATTTCATAGCATTTTACCCATCCGAAAATGGGGAATTTAATTCTATTGCCACTAATTTTTATACTACCTTCTAGGTAGAAGCTGTCTTTAACATTCTTTTTCTTAAACTTAGGTTTGCCTCGTCCAGGGACTTTAAACCAGTGCTGAAAAGCTTTGTATAAGTTCCTTAATGCTTCTTGAGGTGGACATTTTGAAACCTCATAATACCAAGTATGAACAGATTTGACCTCGGCTACTAACCGTTTATGTAAATCAATCGCTGTCGGTAATTTTTCTTGATTGTCTAAAGCCTTAAGACAAATATCTAAACCCCAATTCCACGCATGACGACTTACCCCTGCGTGTTTAGCTGCCAATGTGCGTTGCTTGTTATTAAGGTCTAGTTTGGTCTTAAAGCTTTTCAGCAACTTCCCTCAAATCCTCAACAATCTTTTTATTTTTATGACTACGACTTCCATACAATCGAGCCGAAAACACTGTAATTATTTCTAATACATCTTTTGCTAAATCTTCTTCAAAACTGGCATCTTCTGTACGATTAATAATTACTACTTCTGTACCAAAATGCTCACACAAACTAAAAATCAATTCAGAACCAAATCTCAATAATCTATCTTTATGGGTTAAGACCAATCTCTCAACCTGATTGTCAGTAATCATTCTGATTAATCTTTGCAGTCCTCGCTTGCTGTAATTTAAGCCAGAACCTAGATCATCAATAATTTGATACTGCCAACCATGAGTCGCGCAGAACAACTCTAATACTTGTTTCTGCCTTTCTAGATCAGGTTTTTGTTCGTGACTTGATACTCTGGCATAACCGACTGTAATTGAACTATCTGCTGTTATCCCCAATAATTGAGCTAGATCGTACCTACGATGCCCATTGGCTGTACGTTCAGGGATTAGCTTGCCCTCCGCTTCCCACCTCCTTAACGTGGAAACGGCAACTCCTTTAAGTTTAGCTGCTTCTGATATAGTTAACTTACTCATATAGCCATTTTAGCATATTAAATGAGTAAGTTTAAGCGTTTTTGAGTAATTTTTAAGGAACAGTCACGTCCCCTCAAATAGTCCTAATGGTTCTTATCCTCCGACTACATCACCAACTACACCAGCACAGCAACCACAAAATCAAATAATCCCGACGGGGAGACATACTGGACAAAACACAACTTCAAACCCTACAGGAACGCCAACAGCTACCGGATCAAATCCCCCATCATCTTCAACAAGTACAACACCAACAAGCCCAACCAATCAACCAAGCACAGGAAATACGACAGGCAACAATCCTGTTAGTGTGGGCAATTCGGGAGGTATTGGCAACGCTTCACCAGTAGGTAACACGCCTAGTAATTTACCAAGTACAACACCAACCGTTACACCTGGAAAACCAAACGGAACACCAGCACCAGCCGTCCCGCAAGTTGCTATTACTCCGCCCTTAAACCCTCCATTAAATCAGCCTTACCAAAATCCGCCAACAGCAACCCCACAGCCAAGCGCAGGGAATACACCACGAAATCAACCAGCACCAGGGAACCTACCAGGTACAGGGACAAGCAGTGGTACTGGTACTGGTACTGGTACTGGATCAGGGACAACACCAGCACTTAACAATAAACCAAGCTTTCAGCCGCCCAGTGGATTACCTGCAAGTGGTAGCACACCAATTGCAAACCCTACCCCGATTAATCAGCCAAGCTATACGCCACCATCGGGAACGCCTCAAACTGCTAGTAAGCCACCAAGTAACTTACCAAATAATGCACCGACACAACCGCAATACTTACCACCATCAGGAACACCAGCAAGCGGTAATGCGCCTGGTAGTACTCCTCAACCTACAACCCAACCGCAACACTTACCACCTACCGCTACGCCATCGGCAGGTAACACACCAAGTAATTCACTACAACCTACAACCCAACCGCAATACTTACCACCAACGGCTACACCTCAAGCGGTAGCACCAACGCCAAGTACAATACCAAGTACAACACCACAACCGCCAGCACATCAACCACCGCCAGCAACACCAACACCTACACCACAATTACAGCCACAACCGACTACACCACCTCAATCAACCCAACCGCAGTATTTACCACCTTCGGCAACGCCCACACCTGGAACGCCTGGAACAACTACAATCCCTGGATCAACAGGAACACCACCAGGATCAGGAACGGGAACAACTGGGGGAACTACTGGATCAGGTAGTGGAACTGGTACGGGAACGGGAACGGGTACAACCACACCACCCACGACTTCGTTGTTCCCTCCCTTCCCTGGTATTATTCCAGCCGTTAGACCAGCAGGAACACCAGCACCACTACCTCGAACAAGTATGCCACCAGCAAGGCCGCCCACACCTCCACCTAGCTCTCCTTGCAGCAGTGGATCGCCATGCCAACAAGCTATAAATAATCAGGTTATTCAGAACGGGCAGCAATTAGGACAATTAAATGCAGGGTTGAACGCTCTAGATTTAGCAGCTATTCAAGGATTAAATGGGAAAATTGATTTAGTGCTGGCTAGAATTAATAGTATGCAAACTTTAATGATTGATAAGTTTGCTAAGACTTGGAAGTTTTTACAACTTGATAGAGTTTTGAATTTGTTAATATTAGCTGCTACTTTCCATAATGCGGCAATGCTTAGTACTTCAGTGGCTCAAACTTTAGTTGAGGTAACAGCTAACGTATTAGCTGCTTTTGGCTTGAAAGATGCAGACGGAACGCCATATGATTTAGATAGCTTTTTCGGTAAAAAGTTAGAAGAAATCATTAAAAGTGTTTTAGGTGCTGATAATTACAATGGGTTAAAAGCTTCTTGGAAAAGAGCAAATAGAATTATTTCAGCAGTTGCTAACCTAGCATCATCAATACAAAGCATGACCAATAATGTTCTAGATGCACTAGAAGTTATTGGCGGATGGATCGCTAAAATGAGAAATGGAATGCAATCTGAAGGAGTAGTCAGCGATAATACCTGGGCATTTTTAAACACTAACCCCAGATTTAAAAATAAAATATTTCAACAGATGGAAAACTTAGAGAATATAGAAGAAGCTGCTGAAAGTGTAAATATAATAGCTTCTAATGTAATTGAATTTCAGGAGACATCGGCAACAATCAAAACACAAGCGGATACACTTAAAAAAGCTGTGACAGATGGAACAACGGCAGAGGAACAGGCAGAGGCAACAGCTAGGGCTGCAAGCGTTTCAGCAGATGTAAGCAATGTTGATTTAGTTAAAGCAGAGGTTTAATTGATGGCTCCTTCTAGACAATGGAATTTTCTTAAAACATGGCTAAGAAAAGTTTATAACAAAGAAGTTCACGAATATTTCAAAGACTTATCTCCACTAGATGATCCTGATATAAATAGCGGTAGAAGCGCCACTAAAGCAGCGTGTTTAATTGCTGCGGTAGATAGCCAGAACATGGCACTACTCAAGATGAATAATTTTTACTATGTAGTACAAAAGTCGCATTTAAAACCTGCTATTTTTGGTCAAACAATATCAAGCTATCAAGAAAGTACAGTACCTTACAAACCCCAGGTATTATTATATTTTAAACAAGATGGGGCAAGCGTACCTAACGATAAAGAACCAGTAACAGCCGAAATAAGCTTTAGATTAGTAAAAGAAACTCATAAAACTATTGAACCTATAGAGGCAAAAAGACTTGCTACTAAAATTAAAAATATATTTACTCTTGCTGACGGGTATAAATTTAGTAAAGGTAAAATTATCTGTACTTATAAAGATATTGAAAATGGTTATCAAATACGGTTGTATGTCCCAAGTGACACTGAAGCTGTAGAAGTCATTAAAAAAGTCTTGTCTATTCAAGACCATGCCTACAACGATGATTTTTTTACTTCCCATATACCCAAAAAAGATACTATTAACAATCCTGGAAAAGAAACAGTTTATGGCAGATTAGTCTCAAAGCGGAGATGGCGACCCACCGCTATAGTTAGATTTCAGTACGCAACACTAGATATTTACGGCTTAGATCAGCCCATTGTATTAGTTGATAGATCTGGTACTTATTGGGGTGCTTTAGAAAGGACTTAAGCCGCCTTTATTTTAAAAAATATTAATGCTGTGTCCACGCTGGAAACCTATGTGTTCCTAGCGATGTAAACACTCTAAAATCCTTGTTATGGTTGGGTTATACCGCTAAAGGCTTTAAATATGGCAGTTGCTAAAAAGTTACACAAAGTAGATATTGGGGGGGTTAATTTTTCCGTCCTGTTACCGGATAGATATGATGGTATTGCAACAGAAGTGGGCATTACAGAAGTACTTCCCGCCGATAACATTAAATCTCACAGTAAAATTTCTGATTTAATTAACAATGGTCAGGTAGCACGTATCAGAATCCGATACGGTGTTGCAGGTGTTGTCGCAGCTAAAACAGCAAATATTATTTGTGATATTGGTAAGTTTCAGACAGCGTTAGGTGATTTAGTAGGTAAGCCTTATAACGGTGGAACTATCAGGACTGCTTACATTCCTCAACGCAGACGATTAGGTTAAAACGCAAAAGTCGCTTGTTCACTTTATTTAATTTTAAGGAAATCAAATGGCAGCATTAACAAAACATCGAGTTACAGTAGGCGGAACAACAGCAGGGGGCGGAAGGATTTATCACTTTTTAGCTAGGAAACAAACTTTTTTGGGATTAGCATCTGAAACGGGTGTCGATGAGGCTCCCTTAGCTGATAGAGATGAACCAGTGTTTAAACTTAGTAATTTATTGCTAAAAGGAATTTTAGTGCGTGTAAATGCTTACTATACAGAAAGCGGTAAAAAACGAGTAGCCAAGCTTTTAGTGCGGACTGATTTATTAAAAGCTGCACTTGGCGACTTACCAGGGAAAAGCGTTAACGGTGGAGTAATCCAGTCTTGTAACGTTCCCACTAGATCAAGCGTTTTCTAATGACACGAATTGATCAGGGCAACTGGTCAGTAATACATGATCAGTTGCATTTTGTCCAACCTAATCAAGCTGTATCAGTAGTGCTAAACTTTCCTACTGATAAGCTAATTGTTACGCTTAATAATTTAACAGTTGCGGCTAATTGGATTAAAGCAGGTTCTGTTGAGCAAGAATGGAATAGATTATTGGTTCCTGTTCTTTTAATGCGAAAAACTTTATCATTGTCTACACCTACTCTAGTTTATCTAGAACCTGTTGCCACTTCAACGTTAAGGTTTAAAACCGTAAATTGGCTTACAGATATTGGGATAACAATAGAAGCTTTTACACCGTGAAATTTAATAAAAGTAAAACTGCTGCTTTTTTTGTGGGTAGCTTAATTGGGATTTTAATTCCTTTTCTACCCGTGATTATAAATGCTGAGAATAGCGAAAAAACGCCAGAGCAGAAAGAAGGGCGGCGCGACTATCTTGCTATTGGGGTAAATGCTGGAACTATCATAACTTGCGCCTTGGGGATTGCGGGTACAATTTGGACGGTTTCTAAAAAAAACACAGAAGCAGAATTTAAGGTTAAACAAGACTTAAGCGAAAAGTTAAATGGACTTGAAAAAGCGTTAGACGAGAAAGTCAAAAAAATTACTGATATATCTTTTGCTAAAAACGAGGAGAATTTACAAAGAGATTTAAACACTAAGTCCCAAGCGGCAACATCTGTAGCTGAACTGAAAATGCTATTTTTAACAACTACAAACAACACAGAATTAGCAATAGCAGAGCTTAGAAGGGATTTAGAAAAATCTATTTCTGTTAATTTTGGCGAAATTGTAAAAGTACATAACAACTTAAACTCGTCAATTTTTGAAATAGAAGCACACATGGAAACACAAGATAAAATCCATAAAGAAATGAGCGATAAACTAACTCTGACTAATGAATTAGCGGAACAGAGGCACATCAATGGAAAAGGGGAAATGCAACTTTTATTAAGAGCTTTTCATTATCGTCTAGCTGATATTGAGAAAACTTTAGAAACAAAGCATGGATTTTCACCACGTAGAGATCCCATAAATTATGACATTGAAAGCTTAGGATAATGTATAGCAAAATTATTTTAAGCGTTCAGATTATTATTACATTTTCAGTTTTAAGTTTTTGCGGATCCCAATTGTTAAAGGATAAGTTAGACCCTAACGATAAAGGATTATATCTAGCTTTTGCAGGTAACATTATTGGTATTTGGATGTCTACCCCTGGAACTAACCGCCCTCAAAGTGTAGGGCAACTAAACATTGATTCTAAGATTGAAAGCCAAATTGACGGAAATAAACAATAAGGAGAATAAAAATGTCATCACTAGATTTTAATAATTTAAAAATTTCGATTTACGCAGGGATAAACGATATTCCCAGAGAGCCTACCGCACAACTAGAGGGGAATGGAAGCCACCTAATAGCTAAGTTAAATGGTTTAATAGATCGGATCGTTGTAGAGCTTAATGGGTATGCTACAGCACAACAGTTTGCAGAAATTAGCGATAGTGTTACGGCATTAAACGGGTTAATAGGACAAATAAACAATCAATTTAGTGGGTATGCTACAGCAGAACAATTAGCAACGATCAATGACAGCGTTGAGGTAATAGACAATTCAGTAAACCAAATTGCTGCTGAATCTAATGGATACGCTACAACAGAGCAATTAGCAACCGCTAACGCCAGGATTGCGGCACTAGAGATAGACGTTGCATCTTTGTTAGCAAATAGCAGTAGTAATAATAATTCTGAAATAAATCTTGCCTATAGCTTTAACGGTGATCAGAATGATGTTTTTTATCACTTAGCTACAAACGGGAAAAGCACCCCTTGGGATAATCCCCATGACTCAGGAAAAGTTACACTGTCTACAGCAAAGGCTTTTTACTTACAAAATACTTCTGTCGCCAACTTGGTAGACAGATCTACTTCTCAGGATATTTTAATAGGCTACAACCAAGGGTTTCCTACATTTATAAATGCTGATCTAAAAACCGTAAAGTTGAAGCTTAATTATTACTCTATTCAACTAGGCTGGGCGAACCAACAACCTAGAAATTGGAAGATAGAAGGGTCTAACAACAATGTTAATTGGGATGTACTGAGAACACACACCAATGATGCAACCTTAAACACCAAAGGCGATTGGGCATCTTATTCTATAACAACTGATACTTATTACCGATACTTTCGGCTGCATCAGTTTGGAGGGACTGCGGGGGGCTATGATGGTTTTACTATAGGAGAGTGGGCATTGTATGGGAGTTTGATAAATATTTAATTTAGTCCTTTATAGCTAAGTTGATTTCGTACATCTAGAAAGGAAAGTAAGTAATAGATAGAGTAGCTGATAGCAATCGCCATATCTCTACGAACCGGCAATCGCACTCCCTAGTCCAGCACCTCCACAGCTTCCAGGTTGTACTGCTCAAGCCCATTATCTGTTTCGACAGTCGCGTAATACTTCCCATTTTTTTCAGCCAAGTTTCTAATAGTTCCTACAACACTCCCTTTTTTACGGATAAATCCTTTGTGGTCTTCGTGCTTCAAAGCCTGAAGGGTTTTTCCTGGTTTTAGATATTTATATAGATATGGTGCAGCTAATCTGAGAAGATCCGCGTCGGTTAGGTCTGTGTAGTTGCCATAGTCCACTGCAACTTTAGTTGTTATGTAATCAGCATCTTTCTTGAATGTTCCCTTGTGATGCCGTCTCTCAACATTTTTTACGAATCCTAGTTTTTTACTGTGTAGGTCAATTACGCGATCACCTTTTTTGAGTGCTGGTGTCTCCTCATCTTCTGGATCAGGCGGATCAGGCGGATCAGACGGATCAGACGGATCAGACGGATCAGAGGTTTTTTGAGGTTGATCTGATACATTGATCGTATTTTGCTGATCCGGCTGATCCGGTGCTTCGTAACAGGGTTCTACCGCTTGTATATCAACGGTTTCGAGCGGATCAGAAAATTCTGATCCGCTCTGATCTGGCTGATCCGGCTGATCAAGGTTAAGCTGCCCTAAATAGTAAACGGCACGTTGCCGCGCTCCCTTGAAGGAGTTAATCAAACCTTGCCTTACTCCATCACCTAAAAGCCGCTTACAGGAATTGTCGTTGATACTTAAACGGTGCGATAATTCTTCCCTCTCAAAACCTACGCCCTGGTGAGTTTTCAGGAATTGTAATATTGATTTCAATGCTGGACTGACGGTTTCCTCAATGGTTTCTGACTCTCCACTACCAACAACTTGACCCTCCGCAATCCAGACGCTATCTTCTGTATCAAAATTCAAGCGATAAATTTTCTTGTCTTCTCTGAAGCGTGATTTTTCAATAGTGAGGTTTGCCGCCGTTTTATCAGAGGAGAGAACGCGCTCCATCTTCCAAACTTGATCGGCTGCGTTGTAAATAGCTGTAGTTCCCCTCATGTCACCTCCCTTGCCAGAATGGTGCAGGATGAGGAAGGCGCAGTTTTTCTTGTTGGCAATATGTCGTAATCTGGCTAGTGGTCTAGCAAACTCCTGATCGTTTTCTCTAAAAATTAAATTACTGGATACAGATGTCAAGCTGTCAATGATGACCAGATCATATTGATGTTCATCCAACTCTCGCTCCAGGACTGCATATTCTTCAACGTACCAATCATCTAAAATTCGTTGACGATCTTTCTCGGTAGACGATAACGCGAAAAATCCTTGACGGTCTAACAATAAATTTGTGACAGTCGGTCCTTGATCTGTTTGCACCCATAAAATTTTGACGGGTCGGCTGACTTCGTACTTACTCCAATCGGTTCCAGTGATTAATGATTTGGCTAGGGTATTGATTAAAGTTGTTTTACCAGTGCCGCCTAAGCTATGGATTACAGTTATTGATTTTTCAGGTATCCAGCCATCTAATAACCAATTTACAGATTTACCGCCGTGCATCTGCAAGTACTCATCAAGAGAGTATGACCGCTTTTTATTGGAGGCTTCCAGCCATCGAGCGTGCAAATCCAAAAATTCCTTTTCTGACTTTAAGCCCCATTTTTTCATGAGATTTTTAGTCTCAAGTTTTTTCATAAATGGACTTTCAAGTTTTTCTACTCGTTCAATATCTCTGGTTAATATTTCCAGTTCAATTTGAGACTGTGCTTTTTGATAAGAAATATTTGCCTTATCTCTCAGAGAGGTTAGCCTTAATGTTTCTTCCTCTACCTGAGCGAGTACATCCGTTAGTGGGGCATTGCTTTCATATCCTAAACTTTGAATCCTGTTGCCTAAGTGGATTAAATTTCGCTGAACGTAATGTTCAATAACTTTCACTGCTAGAGCGTCAACGTTGACGGCGCTAACAGTGCGTTCTACTAGTTGGACTAATTTATTTAATCCACCAACTGTTTCTAGTAATCCTGCTTCTTTCAACCATGCACTAACGTTTATTAAATCTTTGGGTTTGCCTTGGTTGTTAAGCTCTAGCGCTGCCTTATAAATGTGTTGATGTGCTGGGACATAAAAAGCTTCTGGTACGAGAATATCAGTCACTCGATCTATGGCTTCTGGATCGAGTAGTATTCCCCCTAGTATGCCTTCCTCTATCTCGACATTTTGGGGAGGTAGTAGCCTATTTGCTGCGACGAAATTTAATTCTTTCTCTGATAAATTCTTATATGCAAACATCATGCACCTCCCATACTCCTGATAGTTCAGGAAATTCTGTACCACTGTTGTAATAGATACAAATTTTGCTAATTTTAAGCTTTGCAAGTAGTGTGTAGCCTCTCCAGCTAGTTAAGCTGTCCAAGGCTTCTGCTACCTCAAATGATGGTGCTAAAATACACCAGCATTTATCTTTTGTTTCTTCGTTGGTGTATACCCCAAAATGACAAGAACTTAAAAAGCTTTTGAGAATGTCGCTGACTTGACCGCCTATAAAATCTTTAATTACAATCTGAAAATCATCTGTTTTAAGTTTCATTTTCCCTCCTGAGTTAAGAGCAATCTAGTATTGGGTTAGATTGCTCTGCTATTTACTGTCTACCGTGTAGGAGCATATCTTCGTAGGCGGCTAACCTTTCTGGGTCTATGTCTGGTTCGTCTGACTCGTTGTCAGGTTCGTCATTAAAAGGGATGTCGTCTAAGACTTCTCCTCCCTTTTCTGTATTCTCTGTGTCGGTTTCTCCTAGTAGTTTTTCGGTCATAAGGTACAAAGAGGGATTGTGAGGGAACTCGTCTACAATCTTTATTCCGTGATGTTCTAAAAACGCGGTAGTCTTTTCCCATTGTTGGCGTAGTCTTTTGAAGGCTGTATTCGCACTACGAATCTTCCGCATATATGTCTCAATATCGTCAGACAGCCGATTCTTTTTGGTTTCTAATCTTTGGACTTCTTTATGTTGATGGGCGTATGCGTCTGCTTGATGCCGTAATGCCGAAAGAACTTCATCAACATTCTCACCTTCGTTAACTTCAGCTTCTAGATAAACTTTGCAGTTTTCATAATTGCCGATATTTCGGGTTGTGCCATAACCAATGGTTGTGATTTTCATAATGTTTTCAGATGGTTGTAGTTAAATGTTTTCCTGTTTCTTTGATTCTTGGTAAATAGTCCTTCTTTGATTGTTCGTGCTGTCCTTTTAGCGGTAGTTTGCTGGAGTTTCTGACGGGCTTTTATGCTGGAATTTATACGAGCTTTAGCGGCACGAAGCGCAGGTTCTTCTGACAAAAACGGTTCAATAGTTCTACTGCGACAGCCAAGATTTTCTTCTACCTCCTGCCAGTAAGGTATGAATCCGGCTCCGTCAGGGTTGGGCTTTACCCAGATGTAATGGTTTTTGTAAATCAGATCTGTGTGTGGCAATGTTTCCTCCATATATAGGGACATTTTTTCTTCCGGTTCCTCTGTGAGGGATAAAAAGCATTAACAGTGCGACGAGAATTAGGTTTTTCATAGGCGATCGCATTTTGGTTATTAGTGGTCAGCGATTAGTTATCTGGTAGGCTACGACGCTACGACTTACGCGCTATCAACAGATAATTTTTAGGAAGTGCGATCGCACACGGCAAAAATGCGATCGCTAATTGGAAGAAGCTTAGAAAACAGATGAGAGTTAATTGGCTATAGGTATCTCCTAGTAGTACAAATGTGCTTCTGGAGTTGATTCCAGATTGGCGATCCGGTTAGTTGTTTGTTTCGTTAGGAGTAGATGTTTTTGTCAAAGGGTGCTGCGGTCGCGACGACTTATGCACCTATTTTTTCGACTCTGAGAAACTAAGAGATGAGGACAATTTAAAAAACTGTCGGTAGCCAACTTTTCCTTGGCATGGCTATCTAGGTTTTGTTTACCCTCCTATGTTCCATTTTGGCACTTTAAATTTAATGTGTCAAGTTGAAGTGCTAAAACTCGTCTCTAATATGGTACTATGAAAAGAAGAAAGAGTTTAGAGGAGACTGATTCATTCTTGGAAATACTAAGGATTGAATTCACTGATTACACCCAAGACGAATTCATCTTTCGCTGCGGATTTTCAAGGTCTACCTATTACCGCTTAATGAAGTCTGAGCCAGTAGAAATAAAGCTTTCTCTGGAGCAAATAGGGGCGATTTGCAGGTTATGTAAGATTCCTTTGAGAACTTTGTTTGAGCGATTGGGAATTGATCTAACAGGTATCCCTATCGACAAAGAGAATGAAGCTAATAGAGAAGCTTTGTCAGCTAAATAGGTTTCAACTTTTTGGGGCAGTACCAGTTATACGCAATGCACCTGCTAGTAATACTGCCCTTTTCCTAACGAACCAACCCACTAACCAGGGAGGCACAACTATCACGTTATCAAATTAAAGGAAAAGGTATCTCGTACGCTGAGATACCTTTCATGGATTAACAATAGAAGCCCAGTTTGTGTCTAGTTCTGACTTCCTCCTTGTTCTCTTAGGCGTTGCCGCTCCTGGGCTTCTGCTTCCTCTCTCTGCTCTGCTTCATCTTCACCTGCCTGCTGCTTGCTCTCCTTGTCTGTTTCTTTAAACATCTTGGCTATCTCGTAGCAGCTACCTCGCCCACGTTCAAACCCATCGGTCATAGACAAAATAGATTTTAGTGAATCTAAATTGTCTGTTTTGAAACCAGCAGACTGACTGCTTTTTGTCACTGAAAAAGCGAATGCTGCAATTTCCTTCCTGCTTTCGTCGCACTTTCCCTCTAACTGATCCAACACTTTTGTATAACGTTGGACATCTCTTGGGTCAGGCGGTCTTTGTTTGGTGTCAAGTACCGCTAGGCTCTCGTCAGGCGAAAAGCCTGAAGATTCTTCAGAAGTGGAACTAGCAGAGTTATTGGATTGCTTTTTATTATTGACAATCGCCAGGAGGATAGCGACTAAAACAATTGTAATAACAAGCCATTTGGCTTTCATGGATTGAATTTAGCAACAACTAATAACTTACCGCAGCTACGTTTTTCCTAGATGTAGGCGGTCGTGTGAGGAGTGCGATCGCCATTTTATTAACTGTCTAACACTGTCAAACAACTGTTGTACACATGAAAAAAGTACCAGGACAAATAGCAGCGCAATTTGAATTGCAAGTTGCTTCAGAAGTAGCTGGCAAACATCTTGCCGACTTAGTTACACACATTGTAAATCAGCATAAATGCACCAGAGTTCAGGCGACATGGGTAGTCGGATTCATTATTGAAAGCCTCCCCAAAGCTCTCCCACACTCGGCTACACAAGCTTATGTAAACGAGGTTAAAAAGATCAAATGATTTGCGATCGCTGTGAAGGTGTGGGAACTGTTGAAGAGTTTTATTCGGAAGATGCTGGCAGTTTCAATATTCCACTAACTGAAACCTGCCCTGACTGTTATGGCTCAGGAGAAACGTTTGATGAAACTGAATATGAATATGAAGAATAAGCGGATTATTGAAAAATGCCCTAGCTGCGATGGCA
Source organism: Crinalium epipsammum PCC 9333 (assembly GCF_000317495.1). Taxonomy (GTDB): domain Bacteria; phylum Cyanobacteriota; class Cyanobacteriia; order Cyanobacteriales; family PCC-9333; genus Crinalium; species Crinalium epipsammum. The sequence continues at coordinate 1,980,905 of NC_019753.1, read as the reverse complement.
CTGGCAAGGCAACTACTATGTATTCGCTATTCGATGATGCAGATTGCCAAGAGTGCGAGGGAGTAGGAGAAAGAGTAAGGTGGGTGGAAGCAACCGATGAGACAACCTAAAGGCAGTGTTACCGTCGAATCAGTGCAGGGTTGGTTACGGCTGCGGCTACCTCGTCATGTGTTCAATGGAGAGCAGAAACGCATTGCACTATCCCTCTCTGACACCAAAGAAAATCGAAAAGTAGCAGAAGCCCGCGCCAAGGAAATTGAATCAGATATTGTATTTGGAAGATTTGACCAAACGCTCATCAAATATAAACCTTATGCCCCTGACGCTATACCAGGACTTCCTCTGCTCAATGAACTTTGGAGTAAATATACAGAATTTAAAGCCAGAAGTTTGGCACACGCTACCATTACCAAAGACTTCAAGAAAACTGCTAACCACATCTCAGCGTTGCCGACCCAAGACTTAAATCACGCGAAAATTATCAAACGCCACTTAGTTAACTCACTCTCACCAGATGCGGCACGGCGTTGTTTGATCCAAATTCGCGCTTGCTGTGAATGGGCAGAAGAACAAGAGTTAATCCCACTCAACCCATTTATGAAGCTCCCCAAATTACAATCGGTTAAAAGTAAAGGCATTAATCCGTTCACAGAAGCAGAGATGCAGACGATCATCACTGCATTTGAAATCAACCGTTACTACAGATACTATGCTCCGTTTGTGAAGTTTCTATTTTTAACAGGTTGCAGAACATCGGAAGCGATCGCACTCACTTGGCGACAAATTAGCACCGACCTCAATACCATTACTTTTAGCCCACATTCCGCACTTCAACTTGTAACTTTTGAAATTACACAAAGCTAGAAGGATGAAGCAATCAGGTTAGCAATTATAAAAATGAAAAATACAAATTTTGGCAAAAAGAAAGTTAGAGCTTTTTCGTTTCCTAAAAAAGCTAACTGTAAAAGTTAAAATATTTAAGATTAATTGTCTCTCAATATTGATTGAGTGTTGTTCCAATTAAATACTTATGAACTAAAATAATATTTTTGACAATGAGCAGGGAGAAACTGCAAAAATAGCTGGCGTTCTTTAGTTAAATTAATAATTTGTTTAACGCCTTGAAGAACTAGAACATGAATACCTTGAAAACATTGAAATATCCATCTTAATGTAGGATTATTTGTTAATTTACCTAACTGATTTTTGACTTTTGTTTTTGAAGAGAGCAAACTTAAACGTAATTGTCTTTGCCCAATGCTATAAACTAAGAGACATAATCCCATCAGCATCATCATTGTCTCGACTCTTTCAGGATTTTTGACAAAGAGACTATCCGCGAAGAATAAAGGATCTTTGATAAATCTAAAACCTCGCTCACAGGATTGTTGTTGTTTATAGACACTCAGAATTTCGGATGTGCTTAACTGTTTGTCATCCAGACAGTTTGTAGCTAAAATAAATCTACCTGCTTGTTGCTTATAACTGACAATATAGTCAAAATTTTGAGTTAGTTCAGCCTGAATTTTGTAAATTGTTTTACCTAGTTTGTTACAGGCTTTAAGAATTTTAAATTTTTCAATTTGATAATATTTAAACTGTTGATTAAATTCTTGGTATTTTAATTTCGCTTCTCCAGTTTGACTAAATTCTACCTTGAGTAATTTAGCCACTTCTGTCGCTGCACTTTTTGCTTCTTGTTCAATCTGGCGGTTCAGCTTGTCTAAATCGGATTTTTTCTTTCAGCACTTTCTACGATTAACCATCTTTGCTCTATCCCTCCATAGCTAACTTTTTGCTCACAATAGCTATATCCTTCCTGTGAGCTTTTTTCTAATTGTGAACTGGTGACACTTTGAACTAAACTTTTAGCTAGCTTTAGAGAAAAAGGTACTCGGCTTATCCATTTCAAGTTGGCAATTAACTTTAAGTTATTTTGACTGTACAAGGCACTATCACATACCATAATACTTTCAAAATCTATTTGTTTTTTAAACTCCAATAAAATTTTGCCAAACACTGCTTTATCTGATTCATTGCCATCTCCTGCTCGAAAAAATAAAGGTACATCTCCATCACTACTTACTATTAAATCCATTACGCATTGTTTTAAATCTGGTCTATGGTCACGCGAGTATCCTTGAGTTATGTAAATCGGGTTCTCTTTAATTATTCCTTTTTCTTTTTTTGGATTATCGGCTTGATATTCTCCATGTAAATGTAGTGAAGTAGAATCTAAATGCGAATATTTAGTCGTTATTTGATATTTTTTAATGGTATCTAAAGCAATCAATAAGAATAGTTCACTTAATCCCACTCGATATAATTTATCCATTGTTCTGCCCAATTTATCATCATTTAAATCTTCTGCTTTGATTTCCTTCCCTAGTAAATGTTCTATAGCTTTATCTTCAAAAAACTGTGAAAATAGATATAAAGGTCTAGACACAAAACCAAGACCATTTAAAATAATTGCTTTAACTACCTGACCTGTACTTATTTTTTCCCTACTATCAACTCCCACTATTTTATTAATTTTTTCAACTAGCCCTAAGTCATCAACTATTCCGGCTACTATTCCCAAATGATCTATATTTTTAATTTCAATTTCTTCTTTTTGAAGCATCATTTTTTCAGTAGTTTTTTTGGATTTAGTTTTTATTCTGGCATTTAATCACCTTTGTGTTCCTTTTCTTAAGTATTTTTTACTATTTCTTTAAGTATTTATACTCAAAACGGTATAAGCATCTTTTGCTTTAATTATGTAATCCTATGTATTACAAAATGAAGTGCGGAATGTGGGTTTTAGCCAAGCGATCGTACTCAAAAAAACTAAAACTACCAAAACTGGCAAAACTAGAAAATTTCCCGTTAACGAGACTCTGAGAAAACTACTACTTGAAATCATGCCAAGTTGGATAGAAAATCCAGACGCGCTAGTTTTCCCGTCGCCAGAAGGCAAGGTGATCGACCCGCATAATTTTTTAGAGCGTGCCTGGAAAACCATCCTAGAACCACTACCGATTGTTTATCGCTCTCAGTACAACACTAGGCATACATTTATTACTCTGTGCCTAGAAAGATGCGTAACAGTTCAGCAGGTCGCTAACTGGGTAGGCAATAGCCCCAAGACAATTTACCAACATTACGCTGGAATTGCTTCTACAGCTAAAGTCCCAACTTTTACCTAAATACTCAATTCATACTCAAACACAGATTCTAATAAGCTTTTTACCCCAAATTTACCCCAATAGCTAAAAGCGCAGCGCAAAAAGCTTAAACCCCTGAAACCATTACGGAATCAGGGGTTTAAGATATTATTTTGATGCCTGGAGGCAGAATTGAACTGCCGACACGAGGATTTTCAGTCCTCTGCTCTACCAACTGAGCTATCCGGGCTTGTGTTTTTTATCCTTAACTAACTTAACAAATTTAACTGGTATTGGCAAGCTTTTTTGACTAATTTGCTAAATATATTCAGTCGCACCTATCAGAATGGTTACGGTGAGACGACTGTAGCAGATTAGATGAAAAAATACATGAATATCTGTTCAGATGTTATAGTAATAAAAAGAACTGATTAGGAAAAAATTATGACTACCGTAACCTCAATGAAATGCGCCTGCGATTCCTGCCTGTGCGTTGTTAACATTGGTGAAGCCATTGAAAAGGATGAAAAGTACTACTGTAGCCAACCCTGTGCTAATGGTCATGCCGATGGGGAAGGCTGCGGTCATAGTGGCTGTGGATGCAGCTAAGATGACACACCCTGCCCTCAACTGCGTAAGTTTGGGCAGGGTTGTTTGCTGCATTGAGCGAAGTTGTGGAAATTGTATTAGCTTAGTACTGTCAAGTTTAGAAATTAAATGTCGGCTAAACTTTCATCTGATGAATTTGTAACCCATTCCCCTCAGAAAGCAGAAAATCTCAATTGTCATCCGCCACATCCGATTGACCTTGATGAGTGCAAACCTCTCAAACAGCAGATTCTTAGCGTAGAAAAATCTCAGCGCATGGCAGAGTTTTTTAGTCTGTTAGGAGATCCTAATCGTCTGCGGATAGTTTCGGTGTTGGCGCTCAAGGAGCTTTGTGTCTGCGACTTAGCTGCGATGCTGGAGATGAGCGAGTCGGCTGTTTCCCACCAAATGCGGTGCTTGAAAGCTATGCGACTCGTGGGCTATAGGAAACAAGGGCGTAAAGTTTTTTATCGCTTGCAAGATGATCATGTCTTCCAGCTTTATATGTCTGTTGCAGAACATATAGACGAGAAGGACTAAATATAAAACTTAATTAAAAATACACAGCAAATTTTTATCTAAAAATACCTGTAATTCTTTCTTCAGAGAGGAGGCAGGTTTTTTGTTTATATTTAACTAATTTAATTCGTTTTGTTGCTTGGCTTTATGGGAATAGCGACGTATTTATATCACACAATCGCTAATTTAAAGCTTGTTTGGGCTTGAACTTTGTTCATATCCTGCTAAGGAAAATGCCCTCTCTGGGCATTGCTTTAATGCCAGGGACAGTCTCTAATTGAGTTTGTCGGCACAAAAAAATATTGATAAAACTACCTGTAGATCTTGCGTCAGAAAGGATGCAGGGTTTTCGTTCACCTTTAACTCCTTCCAGAGTTAATTCATGAAATACTTGACAAATTATTCAAATATTGAGTAATTTAGCGTAGCTTATTAAGAATGGATCTCATTCTTAATAAAACCAGCGAGTAAGTTCTAAAAAAGCTGATATTGGTGTGAGGAAAATGATTGTGTCTAAAATGTGGAATTTCCTGCTGGATAGCCCAGCTAGTTTGGGAATATTTCTGCTTGTTTCAGCAGCTAGTGTGATTCCTGTGGATAGCTTTGCTAATGCGGCTGAAATTACTTCTCAACCGACAACTAACAACCCAGGAACAGTTGTAGAGCAACCTAATCTTAAGGCTTCTACAGATATCTTGTCGCAAAATCTTCCTAACAATGCTGATGCTCCTACACTTCCCGTAACAAATGTTTCCGAGTTAAGCGATGTCCGACCGACAGACTGGGCTTATGAAGCTCTCAGGAACCTTGCAGAAAGATACAAATGTTTGCAGAGATACCCTGATGGTGCTTATCGTGGTAGCCGCGCACTGTCGCGCTATGAATTTGCTGCTGGTTTGAATGCTTGTTTTCAACAGCTAGAAAGCTTGATTGCTCGCCCTAATACAACAAATGGGATAAGCAACAATGACATTCAGGTAGTACAACGGCTAACTCAAGAGTTTAGAACTGAACTGACAACTTTAGGGACGCGCTTAGATAGCTTAGAAGGTCGTACTACATTTATAGAACAGCGTCAGTTTTCAACTACAACTAAGCTAAATGGAACAGTAATCTTTGGGCTTGCAGGTGTAGCAGCAGGAGAAAATGCTCTAGGGGAAAAAATAGACCAAGTACCTGTATTAGGAACTCGGACTCGTTTAGACTTTGATACTAGCTTTACGGGTAAAGACTTACTTAGAACAAGATTTCAGATAGCTAACCTACCCTCATTATCTGGAACAACTACATTTACACCTGAAGGCGATCTCAGATTTACGGCTGGAACTTTTGGCACCGAAAGTGATACTACTGCTGCCGTTGATGCCCTATTGTATAGTTTCCCTGTCGGTGAGAAAACAACTGTAATCATTGAAGCTAATGCTGGCGCGGCTGATGACTTTACTGATACTGTCAACCCTGGCTTTGATGGTGATGGCGATAGTGGCGCACTTTCTAACTTTGGTACTCGTAATCCAATTTATGCCTTAACTGGCGGTGCTGGTTTAGCGGTGAGGCACGTATTTAACGAGAATTTAGAATTGAGCTTAGGGTATTTAGCAACTGATCCAGCTAACTCGACATCAGGCGGTGGTTTGTTTAATGGACCATACGGGGCTATAGGACAGTTAACTATCAAGCCAAGAGAAAATTTAACTGTTGGCTTAACTTACCTGAATGCTTACAATAACGATCTAACTGCTGGTAGTAATCGTGCTAATTTGCGCTCTGCTTTATCGGATAATCCAGATGGTTTACGCTTAGATCAAAGTTTTTTAGACTTAATTCCAGACGGAAATTTGGCAACCTCTAGTAATGCTTATGGTGTACAGGCATCACTAAAACTTAGCCCTAAATTTATCTTAGGTGGGTGGGCTGGCTACACTACCACGCGCACTCTACCTTCTGCTGAACAAAGCGCGTCACTCGGAGGAGATTTAGGGATTTGGAATTATGCAGTTACTCTAGGCTTTCCTGATTTGGGTAAGGAGGGTAGCTTTGCAGGGATAATTGTAGGGATGGAGCCTAAACTTACTCGTGTTAGTGGCGCGATATCTACATTAGGATTAAGTAAAGATCCAGATACTTCACTGCATATTGAAGGATTTTACCAATATCAACTAACCGATAATATCGCAGTTACACCTGGGATTATCTGGCTGACTGCTCCCGATCACAATAATGCTAATCAGGATATTGTGATTGGCACAGTTAGAACTACGTTTAGTTTCTAGCAAATCCGCATTTTTGACAAACAGCCCAAGTTATATATCAAATTTTATAATGGTTTGGTGAGGAAAAATAAAAATGTGATTCGCTCATAGTAGTAAGTTTTTTCATAAATTAAAATGATTTCTGGCACTTACGAACCCCTTCTGGTAGGCTTCTCATTCATCATTGCTGTCATCGCTTCTTATACTGCACTAGACTTGGCAGGGCGAGTCACTCCTGTATCGTCATTACGATCGCGCATCCTCTGGATCGTGGGCGGTGCTGTAGCAATGGGAACAGGTATTTGGTCGATGCACTTCATCGCCATGCTAGCTTTCAAGCTCCCTGTGCTGGTGAACTATAACGTAACTATCACTTTGCTTTCGTGTTTTGATGCTATTGTCGCTTCTGGACTAGCACTGTTGTTATTCAGCCGCCCAAAACTTAATTTTATGGTGTTGTTTGGCGGTGGTTCTGTGATGGGATTAGGCATCGCCTCCATGCACTATTTAGGTATGGCAGGAATGCAAGTGCCAGGAACAACGACGAACTATAATTTATGGCGCGTAGCTTTGTCAGTGATAATTGCGATTGTCGCTTCCTCTACCGCCTTGTGGTTGGCGTTTCGCTTCCGCAATCCCGGCAAATCCGGTTTTAACTGGTTAAAACTCTGTAGTGCAGTGCTAATGGGATTGGCAATCAACGGGATGCACTACACCGGAATGTGGGCAACTTGCTTCATGCAAACACCACAATTTATCCTTACAACTACCAAACAAACAGACAATTCTTGGTTAGCAATTCAAATCGGTATTGCGACTGTTTTTATTCTTATCGGTACTTTAATTACCTCATTATTAGATCGTCGTCATTCCACTCACTTAGTACGACAAGAAGCATTAGAAGAAAGCGAAAAGCAATTTCGGTTGTTAATTAGAGAAATGCCTATTGGTGTATTTCTTTTAGAATCTGACGGCACAATTATTTTAAGTAACAAAGTTGCTAGCGAAATGTTGTTACTTACAGATATAGATTTAGAAGAAACGAATTTTTTTGCATTTCCTTGGCAGTTAGTAGACGAAAGTGGCATACTAATTGCCAAAGAGAAAGATCCTATTAGAGAAGCGATCGCTCAAAAACTACCAATACGCAACCGCACTATTGGAATTTTTCGTCATTCCGTACAAGACATAATGTGGCTGCTGTTAAATGTTGATCCGCACCTATCTGAAAATAACAATTTAGAGCGCATTGTTTGCACTTTCACTAATATCACAGAAGGCAAAAAAGCGCAAGAAGCATTACGGGAAAGTGAAGCGCGATTTGCTTTAGCTGTTGAGGGTGCAGATGTTGGCATTTGGGACTGGGAACTTCTGACAGGACAGGTTTATCTTTCCCCCCGTTGGAAAAGTATGTTGGGGTATAAAGATGAAGAACTGGCTAATACTCTAGATACTTGGAAAAACTCCATACATTCAGATGACTACGATCAAGTAATGTTAGTTTTAAATAACTACCTAGAAAATAAAAATTCTGTTTATGAAGTCGAGTTTCGTACCCGGCAAAAAGATGGCTCTTATAGATGGATATCAGCGCGGGGAGCCGCACTCCGCAGCCAACTTGGCGTACCTTATCGCATGAGTGGTTCTCATACAGATATTACCGAACGCAAACAATTAGAACAAGAATTAACTAAATCTAGACAGTTTTTAGATAGTATTATTGAAAATCTTCCTTTAGCCGTATATGTCAAAAATATCAACGATGATTTCCGTTTCGTAATTTGGAATAAAGCCTCTGAGGAAATATTTGGTATAAAAAAAGAAGAAAGCCTCGGTCGCAACATCCACGAGTTATTACCCACAGCACAAACAGACTCTTTACACTCCTATTCTTTACAGGTAGAAGCGAAACAAGCAGCCGTAGAAGTTACGGAAGAAATAATCGACAGCCGTTCGCGGGGGAAAATTTCTCTAAGGACTTTAAAAGTTCCCGTTATTGAGCAAGGTAAAATTTCTCACATATTGTGTATTTCTGAAGATATAACTGTCCGCAAGCATACACAAATAGCCTTACAAGAAAGTGCAGAACGAGAAATAGCTTTAGCTAAAGCTATTCAAAGAATGCGGCAGACGTTAGATCTTAAATCTATCTTTGCTGCCACGACTTCGGAATTGCGTCAAGTAATTAATTGCGATCGCGTTGCTGTCTATCGCTTTAATCCTGACTGGAGTGGAGAATTTGTCGCTGAGTCTGTAGCCAGTGGATGGGTTTCTTTATGTCGGGAAAAAGCTGATCATCCACAATTACCAAAAAATACGCTATTGAATGATCGCTGTACTGGTAAATACTTTAATATTGCGTCATTAGATACTGCCCATGCCACTTGTTCCGTAGTAGAAGATACTTATCTCCAACTAATTCAAGGCGACGTTTATGAGCAAAATGCCACTTACCGAGTTGTAGAGGATATATATAAAAGTGGGTTTAAAGATTGTTACATCAACCTTCTAGAACAATTTCAAGCCAGAGCCTATATTATTGTCCCGATTTTTACTCGCAATAAACTTTGGGGATTGCTAGCAACTTATCAAAATTCTGCTCCCCGCCAATGGAAAAAGGCAGAAATCAATATTGTTGAGCAAATTGGCAATCAGTTGGGAGTTGCTTTGCAGCAAGCAGAATTACTTGAGCAAACTCAAAAACAATCAGTCGCCCTCCAACAAGCATTATTATCTGCCGACTCAGCTAACAGAGCTAAATCAGAATTTTTGGCAAACATGAGCCACGAACTGAGAACGCCTCTTAATGCCATCCTTGGTTTTACCCAAGTTATGAATCGAGACAATTCCCTATCTCAAGAAAATCAGGAACACATCGACATTATCAATCGGGCTGGCGAACACTTATTAGCACTAATTAATGACATTTTAGAAATGTCTAAAATTGAAGCAGGCAGAACCACACTCAATCAACAGAGCTTTGATTTAATAGAGTTACTGAACGGCTTACACAAAATGATGCAATTAAGAGCAGAATCTAAAGGATTACAATTGCTCTTTAAATATGCTTCAGATTTACCTCGTTACGTGCAAACTGATGAGGGGAAATTGCGCCAAGTTTTACTCAATTTGCTAGGAAATGCCATCAAGTTTACTCAAGCAGGTAGCGTAACATTGCGTGTAAAAATGTTACATACCGCCTCTATAGATGGCAGTCAGTGTTTAATTGGCTTTGAAGTTGAAGATACTGGTTTCGGGATTGTTGCAGAAGAAATCAACTTACTTTTTGAACCTTTCAGACAAACCGAAACCGGGCGTAAATCTCAACAAGGTACAGGTTTAGGTTTAGCCATTAGCCAGAAATATGTGCAATTAATGGGAGGAGATATTCGAGTTACCAGCCAGTTAGGTTCAGGTAGTTTGTTTAGTTTTGATATTCAAATTAATGAAGCTGACGCTAGCAAAATTGAAATCTCACAAACAAAACGTAAAGTACTCTCCTTAGCACCCAATCAACCCGAATATCGCATTTTAGTTGTTGACGATGTGAAAGATAGCCGCCTATTGTTAGCTAAATTATTAACAGCCCTCGGTTTTAGTGTTCGTCAAGCTGAAAACGGACAAGAAGCAGTTAATTGCTGGGAAAGCTGGCAACCACAGCTAATTTTTATGGATATGCGAATGCCGATAATGGATGGGTTTACTGCCACTCAAAAAATTAAAGCTACACCTCAAGGTCAAGCAACTAAAATATTAGCTTTAACTGCTAGTGCTTTTGAAGAAAATCGCCAACTTATCTTAGCCTGCGGTTGCGATGATTTTGTCTCTAAACCATTCCGCGAAGCAACTCTATTTGATAAAATCAGTGAACATTTAAAAGTCCATTATATTTATGCTCAAGAAAAAGAGGATACACAGTCTCTCTCAGGGCAACACCAAGACGTATCACCAACAGATATTCGTTTGCTTTTATTAAAAATGTCTACTGAATGGCAGATACAATTAAATCATGCCGCAGCACAAGGTAGTGATGACAGAATTTTAGAGTTAATTGAGCAAATTACCCCTGAATATCAACCTTTAGCTGAAGCTCTAAAAGACCTTGCATATAATTTTCAATTTAAAAAAATCATGCAATTGACAGAATAATACAATGAGCCAAGCTGAATTTAATTTTACTCGAAAAGATATTCTAATCGTTGACGATACTCCAGATAACATACGTTTTTTAGCGACGATTCTTACCAAAGAAGGCTATAACGTCCGCAAAGCTTTAGATGGGCAAATGGCACTCACCGCTTGTGAGAATTTATTGCCAGATTTAATTTTGCTGGATATTATGATGCCAGGTATGGACGGCTATGAAGTTTGTAAACAGTTAAAGAATAATGAGCAAACAAGCAACATACCCGTCATTTTTTTGAGTGCTATAGATGATGTTTTAGATAAAGTTAAAGCTTTCGAGTTTGGGGGAGTTGATTACATCACTAAGCCATTTCAGGGTGCAGAAATTTTAGTTCGGGTTAAAAATCACCTAACATTAAAAGCAGCGGAAATAAAAATTCTTAACTTAAACATAGAATTGGAGCAAAGAGTTAAAGAGCGCACTTTGCAATTAGAATTAGCTAATCAAGAACTTAATCGAGAGCTTTTGGAACGGGAGAAACTTCAAAAGCAACTATTGTATAGATCTTTGCATGATCCACTCACTAAATTAGCTAACCGAACTTTATTTATGGAAAGGCTAGAGGAGGCAATTAAACTAACGAAAGAAGCCTCTGAGTATCAGTTTGCAGTATTATTTTTAGATTGCGATCGCTTTAAAATCATTAATGATTCTTTAGGTCATCTGGTAGGAGATGAATTATTAATAGCCATTGCCAAAAAAATGCAAGTATTGATGAATAAAAATGATGTTTTAGCTCGCTTAGGAGGAGATGAATTTGCTATATTTTTAGATGATTTTACAGATGATAGTTATCCTCAATTGATAGCTGATAAAATTTCACAAGAACTTGTTACCCCTTTTCAACTATCTAGGGCTGAGGTATTTACTACGGCTAGTATTGGCATCGCTTTAGGCAATAGTAATTATAATACTCCACAAGAAGTTCTGCGAGATGCCGATACAGCAATGTATCATGCTAAATCAAAAGGCAGGAATAGATATTGCGTATTTACTCCAGTAATGCATCAGCAAGCTTTAAAAATATTACAATTAGAAAACGATTTAAAAAGAGCAATTGAACGCCAAGAATTTATTGTTTATTATCAACCAATAGTTTGTCTATGTACAGGAAAAATTAGTGGATTTGAAGCCCTTGTGCGTTGGCAGCATCCTACAATGGGGATGGTTTCCCCTGGAGATTTTATTCCCGTAGCAGAAGAGGCAGGGTTGATTAGTCTTATAGACACTTGGGTCTTGCAAACTGCTTGCAGTCAAGTACATAATTGGCAGAAGCAAAAACTCATTAGTGAAGATATTACAGTTAGCGTTAATCTTTCAGTTCGCTTATTTTCTAATCCCAGTTTGCTGACAATAATAAACGAAACTTTGCAAAGCACTCAAATTAGTCCGCAAAACTTAAAATTAGAGATTACTGAAAGTGCCATCATGGAAAATAGCGAATTAGCAGCAATTATTCTCCAAGAGCTTCGCGAATGCGGAATAGACTTATCTATTGACGATTTTGGTACGGGATATTCTTCTTTAGGCTATTTACATAGATTCCCAGTAAATATATTAAAAATAGATAGATCTTTTGTCAATAGTATAGAACAAGACGGCAAAAAAACAGACTTGATTTCAACTGTAATTAGCCTTGCTCATAAAATTGAAATGAAGGTAATCGCTGAAGGAATAGAAACTCCAGAACAGTTAGAAATACTACGTAATTTAGGATGTGATTTTGGTCAGGGTTATTTATTCTCTAAACCTTTAGCCTCCAACTTTATTTTAGATTTGCTTGCGTCTGCACCCCAATGGTAAAAGGCAATCTTTTGTGTTAAAGAGTTAATCCTGGGGTTGCTGTGGCTGGCTCAGTGGTATCTGTTGTTGACTTGGCATGGTTTGCTGTTCTTGACTCGGCGGTATCTCTTCAATGCTAATAATCGCTTCCATTACCGATTTCACAATTGGAGCAGCTACAATTGAACCAAAAACATTACCTTCAGGATTATCGACTACAGCTAAAACTACATAGCGTTGGGCAGAGTCTACTGGCAATATACCTACAAAGCTGGTAATTTTAGCACTGCTATCATATCCCCCACTAGCACTAGCTTTCTGAGCAGTTCCGGTTTTACCACCAATCCGATATCCAGGGATTTGTGCTGGTTTTCCAGTTCCATTGCTCACAACCTTTTCCATCATTTCTAGCACTGTATCGCTAGTCTGAGGAGAGAAAACAGGTCGCGGTGGTGGTAAGTTTGGTTGCAAGTACATTTGACCTTGAGAATCAAATAGCCCTCGGACAACATGAGGTGTAACAATTTTACCGCCATTAGCCAAAGAAGCGTGCAAAGTTACCAGTTGAATTGGTGTTAGAGAAAAGCCTTGCCCAAAGGATGTAGTTGCGGGTTCAATTGGGGAAGACATAAACTGCTGTTTGGTTTTCATCTGCCCTGGTGATTCAAATGGCAGGTCAATACCAACCTTATTCCCTAGTCCTAGCTTTTGCAGCCAACTATAGTAAACATCTGGCTTTAACTGTTGCATCATTTGCACCATGCCAATGTTGCTGGAATATTGCAAAATTTGTGTGATATTTACTGAACCATAAGATTTATTCTGAGCGTTTTTAATTGGCCAACCAGCTATGGTAATATGACCTGAATCATTAAATGTAGTTTCAGGTGTAACAGCACCTGATTCTAGTGCGATCGCTACATTTATTGGCTTAAATGTTGAACCAGGCTCATATAAATCAGCCAGTGCCCAGTTTTTAAACAATCCCAGATCAAATTTAGAGTACTCATTAGGGTTGTAAGTTGGCTCTGACACCATCGCCAGCAATGAACCATCCTGAGCATTCATCACTATCACAGCACCGCGCTTGGCTTTAAACTTCTTAATCTTTTCCTTAAGAGCCGAGCGAGCCGCCCTTTGTAGGCGATTGTCAATAGTGAGTTTTAATTGTAAATCATCATAATGTAAAAATCCTTCTGGCATATAGTCAGGCATCATTTCTCCGTTACCAGAGCGACTGATCCGAACTGAGTGAACAGCACGTTCTAGTAATTTAAATTGACTATATTCCACTCCAGCTTGTCCCCGGTGGTTACTATCGACGTACCCCACAACATCTGCTGCTAACTCCTGCTGTGGATACAACCGTGAGTATTGTCCAATTAACTCCAAGCCATCATTATTGAGTCGAGAAATATGATTTGCTAAATCTTCTCTTAGTGACTGAGCTATCCGAACGCCACTGTTTTTCTGATTAAACTTTTTCAGTAGTTCATCTTCAGGGACATTGATAATTTTAGATAACTGATTAGCAACTTCCTGTTTAGAGACTTTAAATAGCTTTGGATGAGCATACAGTGTATAGCTAGGCTGATCAGTGGCTAAATAGTTGCCATTGCGATCGACAACTGAACGTCGGGGGACAAACGGACGCAGTGACACCATCTGCTGCTGTCGTGCCTTTTTCAATAGCACAGGTGAGGTAACAATTTGCAGCCTATATAAATTGAACCCCAATCCTAGAGTGGCAAATATCAATACCGCCCAAACCAGCAATAATCTCACAGGGGAAAGCAAAAAAACTGATTTTATAGACCCACCCGTAGTCTTTCGCTCTTCCCGCAATTCTTCAACCTTGCGCCCGGATTTACTTCGGTTACGCTTCCAGCGTTCAGAGGAGGCCATAATCAAGCTCCACAAATGATTGATAACTTTTATTTATAACTAAATGGTATTTGCTAACAGAAGAGCAAATTAGTAACCTAATGGTGGCTTTGGGGGAGAAACTACAGCCTTAGTTGTTGTCGGTTGTTGTTGAAGATGGCGTTGGGGTGCGGCTGTAAGAAAAATTGTCTTAGCAGGATCTGTTGGCACTAAACCTGTTTCTGGGTTTTCTGCTTGTTGAGCTAGCTGATTTTTCAGAACTTCGTTTGCTGCTGTCATCTGACGCTCTTGCCGTTGCAAGTGATCTAGTTTTCGATATTCCTTTGTCCACAACTGCTGGGTATACACTGTCAAACCATAAATTGTCAGCATTACAGTAACTAGAGAGAACATCATGATCTCCGAGCTACGCTGCATCATGATTAACGTTCTTAACCAGTTTGGATAAGCTTGCGAATAAGGCAAGTTTTCTAAGCGTCTACTGCGATTTTTAGATGGGATAGCAACCACCTGTGGCTGTGACCTAGTTTTTCCTTTACTATGCTGCGAGGAAACAGTGTTTTTGGGCTTTTGACGGTGAGGAGTAACGTACATATTCTTGACCAAAAATTCCAACAATTATCTATGGTAATTTAGTGATATAGATATAACAATATATGTAAAGTCAGGCAATCATATTCAATTCAGCCCATACTATCATGGTTATGATTGTCTTCTATTGAAAGTAGTATTTTTGTTGAGACTTATAAGTGTTTTTGTGATAACTTAAGCGGCTCGGTACTATATCAGTATGCCATGCGATCGCTATTGTAAATCTAATCACTGCATAAAGAATACTTGTTAGCTGATTACTTATTCGCCATCTAACTAAATCTTTCAGAACAAATGCTATACCCGAAACCAACCAAGAAAAGCTTGCATACGTCTAGGGAGATATAATGGAATGCGGTTATTTATGTTAAAACTACAAAATTAGGATAACCTAGCAGAGAATGCGTTTAACCGCAATTTATTAAACGAGGAGTGTTATGAACAAGAAATTGATTAGTGTACTTTTGGGATTGGGCTTAACTGTAGGTTTGTCTACAACATTGGTAGCTTGCGGTGGTGGTGGCGATGCTGGCGGCGGAGCATCCCCTGGTGCTTCTCCTAGCGCTTCCCCTGCTAAATAGTAAGGATGCTCGATTAATTAAGAATCTGCGCGGCAATATTTCCAGCACAGTGTAAAAGATGAAAGCCCTGACTCAGTTATTTATGCAAATACTGAGTCAGTCTGCTTTTTAGACATAATCAGTTTGAGCATTTGAATATGGGGGAGGATGATAAAAATTCATAAAATGTGCATAAAACAACTACCGCTTGGATTATGAACGGCATACAAGCAATAAATCTTAGTTTAATTACGAGCCTATTTATAAATTTAATTCCTCTAACAGTCCAGAAAGCCTGGGGTTTACCGCCAAAGGAAGATGTACCAGAAGAAGTGTTGCGTACAGAAATTATTACAGAGGCGCGATCGCCTATAGACGGTAAACTACTTAGTGCTGCTGAGTATGCCCAGCTACAAGCTCAACTACAAAGCCCAGGAGTTGCTCCGCTAGATCCTAAAATTAGGGAAACAATTTTTCTGCTCCGAATCAGGCAACTTTTCCGTTCACTTGGTATACCTATCCGTTAATCAATTATCAATTAACAATTATCAATGATCAGTTTGAAGATCGTTTATTTCTAGCGAGTTACTTAACGGCTAATAATTAATTGCCGCCTGTCAACCAGGGCAAGGAAGAATTAAGATATAAGGGTGACTAATTTGTACTATCCCTTACATTCCCTGAAGGAGGGTCACTGGTTTAAACTCATTTGCGGAGCCAGCTTATCTTACCTTCCTGCTGTTCGGAATCTTACTCTAGCTTATACTTTGGCGGGTGCTGATTGTATTGACGTTGCTGCTGACCCAGCCGTAATTGCAGCAGCGACGGAAGGTATAAAAGTTGCGGGTTATTTGGCTGATGCTGCAAAAGAACGTGGCTTTGGTGGGAATAATTCGCCCTGGCTAATGGTGAGTTTGAATGATGGGGAAGACCCCCATTTTCGTAAGGCAGAATTTAACCCTGCAAATTGTCCAGCAGATTGCACTCGCCCTTGTGAAAAAATTTGTCCAGCTAATGCGATCGCATTTCAAAATACAGGTGCTTCTATCTCCGGTGTAATCGACGAGCGTTGCTATGGTTGTGGTCGGTGTCTACCTGTTTGTCCGATTCAACAAATTGTCACTCGTTCATATATATATACTCCATCTGCTCTGGCACCATTAATTATCCAAACCGGAATAGATGCGATCGAAATCCATACTTCTGTGGGACATTTAGCAGATTTTAAACGCTTATGGCAGGCAATTTCCCCTTGGGTGGATCGACTCAAACTTATAGCCGTTAGCTGTGGTGATGGTGAGGGGTTGATTGACTACCTGTGGGCGTTGTATGAGGTAATGCAACCTCTGCCATGTAACTTAGTTTGGCAGACAGATGGACGACCGATGAGTGGCGATATTGGTGGTGGAACTACTCGCGCCGCCGTCAAACTAGGTGAAAAGGTATTAGCAGCAAAGTTGCCTGGATTTATACAGTTAGCAGGAGGCACAAATGCTCGCACAGTTAATAAACTTAAAGAGTCAGGCTTACTAAATACAAATTTGACAAGTGCAACCAATGCCAAACCTTTTGTGGCTGGTGTAGCTTATGGTAGTTATGCCCGCGTGTTGTTATCGCCAATTTTAGAAAAATTAGAAAAGATCGCCATAGATGAGGCTGATAATGATGCCTCACATATTTATAACCAACAACTTAATAGCAGGTTGGAAGAAACGCCCCAGCTATTATGGGAAGCGGTTGCGATCGCTCATTCTTTAGTTTCCCAGCTTAAATCATCAGTAAAAGGAACAATCACCCATCGTGGATGAGAACATCAGTTTAGGAAGAATGCAAATTACAGACGATCTCAGTAAATTGCTGCACATCTTGCCAGAACAGATACGTTCATCTTTGGAGAAGCACCCGCAGCAAGAAAGTTTGATTGAGGTTGTCATGGATTTGGGGCGACTTCCAGAGGCGCGGTTTCCCAATAAAGCTGAGTATCTGGGTGAAACTCCAGTATCCAAAGAAGATATAAATTATTGCATTCAGCGAGTGGGTTTGTTTAGCGGCGATAACCGAGCAGGAATCGAGCGCACTTTGCATCGGATCAGTGCTATTCGTAATCGTACTGGCGATATTATTGGTTTAACCTGCCGTGTGGGTCGGGCAGTTTTCGGCACTATTGCCATGATCCGTGACTTAGTGGAAACTGGCAACTCGATTTTGATGCTAGGTCGCCCAGGTGTAGGTAAAACCACAGCACTACGGGAAATTGCGAGAGTTTTGGCAGATGAGTTGCATAAACGGGTAGTAATCATTGATACATCCAATGAAATTGCTGGCGATGGAGATATTCCGCATCCCGCCATTGGTAGAGCCAGAAGAATGCAAGTTGCTCGCCCAGAACTGCAACATCAAGTGATGATTGAGGCAGTGGAAAACCATATGCCAGAAGTGATCGTCATTGATGAAATCGGTACAGAATTAGAAGCGCAAGCAGCGCGGACAATTGCCGAGCGGGGTGTGCAACTGGTTGGTACTGCTCACGGCAACCACATTGAAAACTTGATTAAAAACCCGACGCTATCTGACTTAGTTGGCGGTATTCAAGCTGTGACGCTGGGAGATGACGAAGCTAGACGCAGAGCTTCTCAGAAGACAGTTTTAGAGCGTAAGGCTCCGCCAACGTTTGAAATAGCGGTAGAGATGCTAGAGCGGCATCGTTGGGTAGTACACGAAAGCGTTTCGGATACAGTTGATACTCTGCTACGGAATCGTAAACCAAGTCCCCAAGTACGCACTGTTAATGAAAGTGGTCACGTGACGATCACACGGGAATTGCCCGAAGTTGCTCCAAAACTGGCTAGTTCATTACAAACACCAGAATCAGCGCCTAATGTGCGTGGGTGGCGCTCATCAGGGCAGATGCAACCAATGCCTGTTAGTAAAGCTGAGATCAAAATCCGCCCGTTGGCAGATGAGTTTGGTGAAGAAAACTCGTTTGAACAATTGTTAGATAGCTCTTGGCATCAGCAAGATATCTATGCGCGTGAGCATGAGATTAGTGGTCCAAATGGAGAGGATTTACCTTTACACGTTTATCCTTATGGGATTAGCCGTCAACAACTAGATCAAGTGATTGAAGTCTTAAACTTGCCAGTTGTGTTAACGAAAGAGATGGACAATGCTGATGCTGTGTTAGCTTTGCGATCGCACGTCAAAAACCACTCTAAATTGCGACACATCAGCAAGGCGCGTCATATTCCCATCCATAGCATTAAAGCCAGCACCATCCCTCAAATTACTCGTAGTTTGCGGCGAATGTTGAATATGGATGACTCCGGTGTGGGGGAAACAACTGATCTACGTTTGTTTAGTCACAACGGTAGCGAAGATGAAATTGAGGCACTTGAAGAAGCCAGACTAGCAGTGGAACAAATTGTAATTCCTAAAGGACAGCCAGTGGAGTTACTACCGCGCTCTCCTAAAGTGCGTAAAATCCAACACGAGCTAGTCGAACATTATCATCTCAAGTCCACCAGTTTTGGGGATGAACCCAACAGGAGATTGCGGATTTTTCCAGCTTGAGGTTAAAACCAGACAAACTAGGGGTGAAGCGGGTGTTTCCCCCTAGTGCGATCGCTATCTTTTTTTGATGAAATCACCCTTGAGGTTGTGCAGTCAAATCTATTTAATAAAAAATTTGGAAAAAGTACTTGACAGTTTTGGGTAACTACCTGTTAAGATAATTAAGGTGAACGCAATGGGGTGTCGCCAAGTGGTAAGGCAGCTGGTTTTGGTCCAGCCATTCCGAGGTTCGAATCCTTGCACCCCAGTTGAAATCAATTATCAATGAACAATTATCAATTATCAGGGTAATGGTGGGCTACTTATCTCTGCCATTGCGATAGTTCCCTCTTGAAATTGTTAATTGTTAAGACTATGCCTAACTTAGAGCCAACTATTTTAGCTTTAGATTTTGATGGTGTGCTTTGCGATGGGATGATTGAATATTTCCAAACATCCTGGCGTACTTACTGTCAAATCTGGACAGCAGATAGTCAGACACAACCAGAAAATTTAGCTGATAATTTTTATAAGCTGCGACCTGTGATCGAAGTTGGTTGGGAAATGCCTTTGCTGTTGCGGGCATTGGTTTTAGGTGTACCGGAAGAACAGATTTGGCAAGATTGGGTTGGAGTTGCCCATAAAATTGTATTAGACGAAAATCTTAATGCAGCAGAGATAGGCAAGCAGCTAGATCAAATTCGCGATCGCTGGATTGCTGAAGATGTAAACGGATGGTTGGCGCTGCATAGATTTTATCCTGGGATTGTGGTCATGTTGCGATCGCTGCTTGCTAGTTCTGTTAAGCCTGTGATTGTAACTACTAAGGAAGGGCGGTTTGTTGAGCAACTATTGCAGCAACAAAACATTAATATGCCTAGTGAGTGGATTATCGGTAAGGAGGTTAAACGTTCTAAGCATCAAACGTTACGGGAATTATTAGCAGCATCTATTGAGGATGCTAGTATTTGGTTTGTGGAAGATCGGTTAAAAACTTTACAAAATGTAGAACAGCAACCAGACCTGGAGGCTGTGAAATTGTTTTTAGCAGATTGGGGATATAATACACCCACGCAGCAAGCATCTATTAGCGATCGCAGCAGAATTAAATTATTATCCCTTTCTCAGTTTGCCCAAGATTTTTCTGCTTGGAATTAAATAACTTCTTTTTTCCCCCATCCGTCGATACTGGGGAACCATACTAACAAAGCCCGCCTGCGCGGGCTATAAGATCAAGGTGGATATAAATTAGTTCTCTTCATAATTGATCGTTAAGATTTCATAAATATGCTGGATTTAAATAAACTGGCGCGACATATGCAGGGTATTAGTCAGCACCTTACAAAAGAGGCTACGGCTAATCGTCAACGTTTGGAACGCGCCCAAGAAATGTTTGATGTTGCTAAAACGCGACAAACTGAACTGGTTAAGCAACAACAAACTTGGCGCGATCGCTTGTTATTTGCTGCTGCTACACCAGTTGAACCATTGAATACTCGCATTGATTTAGAAGTTGCGCCCAAAATCCACACTGTCATCGCTACAGATGGTTCTCAAATTGCTCCGAGTCACCATGAAATCGCCTATTGTTATTTAATTAATGTTGGTCGGGTGATGCTGCACTATGGGCAAAGTGTGCATCCATTGTTAGACAGCTTACCAGAAGTGTTTTACAAAGCTGAAGATTTGTATGTTTCTCGGCACTGGGGTATCCGCACAGAAGAATGGATGGGCTATCGTCGCACAGTTTCAGAAGCGTCAGTGTTGGCAGAATTAGCTTGCAACTGGCTAAATATCCCTACTGAGGAACCTGGGAACGAAGCGGAATCAAATGTGCTAAGTTCAGATGCTAATAATTTAAAATCTATATCCCCAGACAGAAGCGTAGGAACGATCCAAACTCCTGAAACGAATGTGCCAACTTTGGCAATGGTAGATGGTTCGCTGATTTACTGGTTTTTGGAACAATTGCCGACAGAAGCACGCGATCGCATTTTGCCACCGATTCTAGAAGCTTGGGAACAGTTACGTTTAGCTAAAGTTCCTTTAATGGGTTATCTAAGTGCTACTCGTAGTATTGAATCAATCAACTTTTTGCGCTTACCAGCTTGTACCCACCCAGCACCGAATTGTATGAGTTTTTGCGCTAATTTGGAGCGCACACCTTGTCAAATTTTCGATTCTCTACGAGATAGCAGTTTGTGGGCTTCTCACTTAGAACCAGGACAACGCAGTTGTTTGTGGCGTAGTTCAGCAAAAATTCTAGATTTGTATGATCTGCATTATGTTTATTTTTGTTACGTCCATGTTGGGACAGAAATCGCTCGGATTGAGATTCCGGCTTGGGTAGCTGAAGACTCAACTATGTTGAACCAAGCTTTAAGTTTGATGTTGGCACAGGTACAAAAGGGATATGGCTATCCTGTGGCGTTGGCAGAAGCACATAATCAAGCAGTGGTACGGGGAGGCGATCGCGCTCGTTTCTTTGCTTTACTAGAACAACAAATGATCCGCGCTGGAATTAGAAATGTCGGTACGTCTTATAAAGAAGCGCGGAAGCGGGGTAGTATAGCTTAAATCAGTAAACAGTAAAGTTGGGAATTGTTTCACATTTTAACTGATCGCAAATGATTTTTTAGAACAGCAAAAATGATCTTTCAAAATAAAACTATTATCATTACTGGTGCTTCTGCGGGAATTGGTAAAGAATTGGCAATTACATTAGCAAAACAAAGTGCTAACTTAGTTCTTGCAGCACGTAACCAAGCTGCTATTGAAGAAACTGCATCTATTTGTATTCAAAATGGCGGTAAAGCTATTGCTGTTCCTACAGATGTAACAAATCCTGAAGATTGCCGAAAATTAATAGAGACTGCAAAAGATACTTTTGGTGCTATTGATGTACTGGTAAATAATGCAGGTATATCTATGTATGCCCTTTTTGAAGAGGTAGAAGACTTATCTCTTTTTGAGCAACTGATGAAAGTCAACTATTTAGGATCTGTTTATTGCACTCACTATGCTTTGCCTTATTTAAAAGCTTCCCAAGGGCTGATAGTTGCTATCTCCTCACTAACTGGAAAAATGGGTATTCCCACTCGTTCCGGTTATTCAGCAAGTAAACACGCGATGCAAGGTTTTTTTGATTCTTTAAGAATTGAGTTGCGTGATACAAAAGTAGATGTCTTAGTAACTTGTCCTGGTTTTGTAGCTACAGATATGCGTCAGCGTGTTTTAGGAACAGATGGAAATGTTATATCAACCAGTTTAGGTAATGAGTCGTCAATGGCAATGCCTGTCTCCGAATGTGTCAATCAAATCATTCAGGCAATGCAAGCACGAAAACGAGAATTAATAATGACTCCTAAAGGACGCTTTGGGATGTGGTTAAAGTTAATAGCACCTAACTTTGTAGATATGATGTCTGCGCGTGCGGTTCATTCTCAAAAAAGAAGTTAAAAAGGTTTTTATTAATAAAAATTTTAGGGTTATTTTAACTCTAGCTAAGGTGTAATCAAAGGGAAAATTTTAGATAAATCTAACGATAAATCAGCAAGAATAGGTAAATAAACTATTTGATTAGGCAGAAAAATGCGCCTAACACTATAACCAAAATTTCCTTGCAACTCTTGATATGGTTCGCTGTAAGCTTCTAAGTGATTTTCAACTAAATTAAATATCCAATAATCAGAAATACCTGCTTCAGCATAGAGAGGTAATTTAACCTCTTGGTCATATTTTAATGAAGAGTCTGCAATCTCAATTACTAATAAAACATCCGATTTATTTGGATGAGAAGATAAATAATTATCATGGTTTTTACGCACAATTACAAAATCTGGTTCCGGTTCGCTGTTTGACGGTAAAGTAATTGGATCTTGGCATTGCAGTTTTGCTTTACCTACTACAAGTAAGACTAATTCCTCTAATAAATTTCTACAACAGGTTGTATGGCGTGTACCTTTAGCTGCTATTTGAATAATTTCTCCATTAATTAATTCAACTCTGTCGTTTTCAGTAAGAAAACCGAGTTCTACTAAACGATGGTACTCATCAATTGTGAAGCGTTTTGCAGTAGCTAAAATCATATTTCCAACCGAGTTAAAGTAACAAATGGAATGTAATGATAATTAGATTCATTAAACTTCTGGTAATAATCAGTAATTCATCTGTGTTTATCTGTGTGCATCTGTGGTTAATTATCTCAAATTAGACTAAAGCTACGAAATCTCTTAAAAAGACAAGTTTTCTGCATCTTTTTCTAAAGTCTCAATAAATACATCCATTTGTTGTTGTCGCTCCGCTAAAAATTTTTCACAATGGCGCAAATATTCTGTAGCTGCTGCAAATTCATCAAAAACATCAGCTAATTCCATCTTGCCTGATTCAATCTTGTTAATAATTTCCTCAACTTTAGCTACGGTGGTTTCATAATTCCAGTTTGCTTGGTTAGGAATATTATTTATCTGGGTATTTTTGCTATTGTTTTGTTTATTCATAAGTTTTAATTTTTATGTGAGATTTCAATAACTTTGACTTTGACTTCGCCTTGCTCTAACTGAATGTTTAATTCTTCTCCTATTTGTAGCTGATTTGTAGAACGAGCGATCGCACCATCTTTCCTCACAACAGCATAACCTCGTTGCAATACTGCTTTAGGATCGAGAGTAGCTAATTTTTGCCGTAGCATCTGACAATGCTGAGTTTCCCTCTGTAAACGCCATGATGTTGCTTGTAATAGTCGGTGGCGCAAATCAGATACGGTTTGCTGTTGTTGCTGTACTTGTCGTTGAATTGGTAAACGTTGCAAGCGATTTTTTAACCTTTGCAGTTGCTCATTAGATACCTGCAAACGTCTATGGACAGCATTATTAAGTAATTTAATCCGTTGTCGATGTTCGGCTATAAGTGTGCTAAGTTCTGGAACTACTTGTTCAGCAGCAGCAGTAGGTGTATGAGCGTAAGCATCTGCTACTAAATCAGCTAAAGATTCATCGCGTTGATGTCCAATCCCAGTAATGATGGGAATAACTGAAAGTGCGATCGCACGCGCAACCCGCTCATCATTAAAACAAGCCAACTCTTCAACCGCGCCCCCTCCCCGCGCTAAAATTATCACCTCTGCTCTACCATCTCGCACTACCCGCTCAATTGCTGTAACTATAGATCCAGGCGCTTGTTCACCTTGAACTATTGCAGGGGAAAATAAAACGTGCAAACCAGGATATCTGCGTCTGAGGGTTTTTTGAATATCGCCCCATGCAGCAGCTTGTGGGGAAGTCACCACAGCAATAGTTTGGGGATGAATGGGAAGCGATCGCTTTCTTTCTTTAGCAAACAACCCTTCCGCCTCTAATCGGTTGCGTAGCTGCTTATAGCGCAACGCTTGCAACCCTTCTCCCGCAGGTAAAGCTTGCCAAACAGTTAGTTGATAATTTCCCTTTTGGGGATAAATCCGAATACTACCTAAAACAATTAACTGCTCACCCGCTACAGGCTGTTGTATCAGTTTATCTTGCTGACTACTCCACGCCACACAACTAATAGCTGCTTTAGTCTGTGGATCTTGGAGAGTAAAAAACACCCCACTGCGATGCTTATTAGTACTGGAAACTTCACCAATTACCCAAACCTGTCGCAGTTGTTGATCTTGCTCTAAAAGATCTTGAATATAGCTTGTCAACCCACCGACTGATAGAGCGGTATCGGGAATTACGTTAGGAACATTATAAGTATTCATGTATTTATAACCTTTAAAGCAGCCCAGGAGGCAGAGGAAGCAGGAGAAGCACAGTAAAATAAGAATAGTGTTCTTGCTGACTTGTGACTGCTGACTGGTGACCCCTCACTTCTCCCACTTTAATGATAAAATTAATACAAATGTACCATTTAATTCCAAGCGATCGCTTAGAATGGTAGAAGGCACACTCACACGCGCGATCTTTGATTGTATAGATTTGCACAGACACGGCACAGCAGTTAGCCCAGAGTATCTAAACTAAAGTAAATTTCCGCATCTTCACATCTCAACCTAGTTCTTGAGGCATTAATGGCTATCGAAATTACTACAACCAGTCCCGAAAAGCAAAAAGCCCTAAATTTAGTGCTGAACCAGATTGAAAAATCATTTGGTAAGGGAGCCATTATGCGCTTGGGAGATGCCACCCGCATGAGGGTGGAAACAATCCCTACTGGCGCAATGACGTTAGATTTAGCATTAGGCGGTGGTTTACCGAAAGGGCGGATTATTGAAATATATGGTCCAGAGAGTTCTGGTAAAACCACACTAGCTTTACACGCGATCGCAGAAGTACAAAAAGCTGGGGGTGTTGCTGCCTTCGTTGATGCAGAACACGCCCTAGATCCCGCCTACTCTGCCGCCCTTGGTGTTGATATTGGAAATTTGTTAGTTTCCCAACCGGATACAGGCGAAGCTGGGCTAGAAATAGTCGATCAACTTGTGCGTTCCGCAGCCGTTGATATTGTAGTTATTGACTCCGTAGCTGCATTAACACCCCGTGCTGAAATTGAAGGTGATATGGGTGATACCCATGTCGGTTTACAAGCACGTTTAATGAGCCAAGCTTTACGGAAAGTTGCAGGTAACATCGGTAAATCTGGCTGTACGGTAATTTTCCTTAACCAACTACGACAAAAAATTGGTATTTCCTACGGCAACCCAGAAACTACAACTGGCGGTAATGCCCTGAAATTTTATGCTTCCGTGCGTTTAGATATTCGTCGCATTCAAACTTTAAAGAAAGCTAACGAAGGCGAATATGGTAATCGCGTTAAAGTTAAAGTTGCTAAAAATAAAGTTGCTCCTCCATTCCGCATCGCAGAATTTGACATTATTTTTGGCAAAGGCATTTCCACTGTTGGTTGTCTAGTTGACATTGCAGAAGAAACTGGAATCATTACTCGCCGAGGTGCTTGGTACAGTTACAACGGTGACAACATCGCCCAAGGTCGAGATAACACGATCAAATACATGGAAGAAAAGCCTGAAATTGCCAAAGTAATTGAGCAGCAGGTAAGGGACAAATTAGATACCGGAGCGGTTGTTTCAGCAAATTCAGTTGCTCATGTTGAGGATTCTGAGGAAGACTTTTCAGATGAAGAATAACTAATACTGAGATATTGCACCTTTTAAATTACTCCCTTCCCGCTATGGCGAATACCTATTTTTAAAACCGCCAAGACGCAAAGAACGCCAAGGAAGGAGAAGAATATAATCGGTAATGTTTTAGTGGGAAGGGAGTAAGAAAGTGCAAAACCTCCAACTTTTGTTCCCAGGCTCAACCTGGGAGCAATTTTATTTTGACTTGAGGCTCCCTGCCCGATACCAAGTAAGATATGCGATCGTAGAATTAGATTGATTCTTTGTCGGTGAACGTGATGATTGAAGGAAATTCGAGCAGTAATGTCGTAGATATTGCCATCATCGGAGCCGGACCAGGTGGACTCTCTGCTGCTCATGCCTTAGCGCGGCTTGGCTTCTCAATCAGAGTTTTTGAGCGAGCCAAAGTGTTACGACCGATTGGTGCTGCATTGGGAATGGGTGAGATGGGCTATGCTGCTCTAGCGGAAATCGACGCAGTTCTAGCGCAACAGGTGCGGGAGTCGGCAGTGAATCCCAAACGACAGGTATTGATGCGCCCAAATGGGGAAGTTCTTTTCGCAGATGAATCTCCACTCGCAGGGACAGACTTTACCTGGCTAGGCTGGTATAACCTACAGACCTGTCTTTATCAAGCACTACCCGCGACAGTATCGTTGCATCTCAACCATAGTTTGATCGGTTTCACTCAAACTTCAAACCAGGGCAAAGAGCAATTGTGCCTGAAGTTCCGTGAACAGGAAGATGTCTATGCCCGACTTCTAATTGGTGCAGATGGTTACAACTCGGCAGTGAGAAGTATCACTGTTGCAGATGGAGCGCCTCTTTATACAGGAACCATGACCTGGAGGGGTATTGTGGAGCGCAAAAAATTAGCACCACTGGCAGACCCTTTCGTTGAAGCTGCTGGATTTCAACTTGTGGTTGGAGAGAAAAAGAATTTCTGGATCATGGATACGGGTACAGAATTGCTTGCTTGGGGTGGCACAGCACTACAATCAAATCAGGAAAAAAGTTCATCGGCGCTAAAGACAGTACTCCAGGTCTTCGACCAGTGGACTCCTCTGGTTGAACGGGTGATTCGGGCTACTGATCCTGAATCAATCATTGAAACTGGTGTTTTCGATAGGGAACCCGTGCAGCAGTGGGGGAACTGGAAGAATGTGACTTTGTTGGGTGATGCGGCACACCCAATGCGACCATCGTTGGGATTAGGCACAACTATGGCTCTACAGGATGCGGTAGCCTTAGCTAAGATCCTAGCCTCTACTGATTTAAGTGATGGGGAACAACTAGGTGATGCGCTGCGTACTTATGAGCAGGAGAGAATTGCCATCACTGCGCCATTACAGCGCCTAGCTCGCGAGGGAGGTGCTGCTTCCCACGCTGAAGACCAGGCGGATCGCCTGAAAGAAGGTTTTGAAGCCGCGCTGGCAGTACGCAGGCAAGCACCCCACACTCAAACCAACTTGTCCCAAAAAAACTGACTTGAATTAATCAAAACTGCAATAATAAATTTGCTAACTCAATAAATCCTTGTTCTTCTGGAGCAGTAGTAATATAAACAGGTAAATGTTTCAAAGTTGAAGCGTATTTTAAAATATTTGCTACTCCTACAGAAAAGGGAAATTTAGATAGATCAAATAGTGATTCATCATTAGGACTATCACCAATAGTAACTATTTGATTTGTAGTTAAATTAATAAATCTGGTTGAGATTAATTTTAATAAGCTAGTAGCCTTATCTTGATTTATCGGTTTGATGTGACACTGGACATTACTGTAAGTAAATCCCCATCCATTTTCTGCACAAATATCTGCCATTTGTTGCAGTTCTAATAAACTTAACTGTTGGATGTCAAATGTCCAGTCAGTAAGGCGAAAGCAATTATCCGCCGACTCTGTTATTTGAGGAAATTGGATTTTTAGTTGCTGGAAAACTTGAGATAGCTGTTGGCGATGCTGTAATAAATTGGGAATGGGTATGAGAATTTCGGGATAGTCGCTATCTTGAGGATAAAATATACCACCATTTTCTGCGATCGCACCCGCAATAGGCAAGTAACTTTTAATTCCCTGTACCCAACCAGCACTTCGTCCTGTAACTATAATTACCGCAATCTTAGCATCAGCTAATGCTTCTAGCGCCTGAAGTAAAGACGAGGTAAACAAGCCATCTCTTGTCAGCGTACCATCCATATCGGTAGCAACAAGGCTAACCCCTTTAAGATTTGAAGCAGAGGAAGCAGAAAGCGGCGTTAATGACATATTTAGCTATAGCAATTTTCAGTCAAGTGAGGTAAAAAGATTTAAAAATATTGTAGTGCGAGCATCTTGCTCGCTAGAAATACGAATGCGAGCAAGATGCTCGCACTACTGTACCTCATAAATATGAAAACTTCTATATCAGCTATATTTAGTAAAAAATTTTAATTTCATTTATCCTTAAAATATTTTAACATCAATTTATGAAAAATTCTCTTAGTTGATAATTGCGCTAAACGTAACTTACTTAAACCCTTTATATTACTTACATGATGCTTTTTATGATCAAATAAATCATTAATTTCTTCTAAAATAAATTTCAACCTTTTGGTAATATTTTCAGACCGATACTCATCTAAAAATTGCTCAGGCAATACAAGTGCTGTTGATGTATTAACTACTTTTAAAATGCGTTGTACATCATACTCTTTTGAGTATCCAGCAATTTTATAACAATTTATTCCAGGGTCTAAATAATCGGATAGCCCCCCATTAATACTAGAAAAAACTTGACAACCACACGCCATTGCTTCTAACGGTTGCAGACCAAATCCCTCACTTACTCGCTGTTGCGCCCAGTACTCAGCAGAGTCATAGAGATAAACCTTAGCTCGATTAAAAAGCCCTGCTAAATCTTCTACATAAGAATCAATTACGGAAACCTTGCAGTGTTTTTGTAATTCGGGAATTAATTCTTGAAGTAGATACTCAGAAGATTTGCGTACTTGAACTAAAACATCAATATCACGTTTGATAGAAAGATTTTGAAACTCATCAGGAATCTGATTTGGTAAATAATAAATTAGTGAGTTGGGTGAGTTTTGCCCCCAGTATCCCATTGTATTTCTACTAACTGTAATAATAGGAATACTTGCAGGTATCCTGAACCCGTAGCCTGAACTATGGGCATGATAAACAACATTGTAATTTTTGAGTTTAGCAGCTAATTTAGGGATATCAAATCCCCAGCTAATTACAAAAATGACATCATCTAAATCTTTCTCTTTTAATATGTCATCCAGAAATAGCTTGCCTTGTTCTCGTTGTCGATAAGTTACTACATCTGCACTGCAAACAAGTTGCGCCAAATTAAGCGTTTTCAACTCCGCCCACAAACCACCACAAGCAAACTTGCCGCCTGTTCCAGGGACTAAAAAGTAGAGTTTTCTCATAACAATTAACAATTAACAATTAACAATTAACAATTAACAATTAACAATTATCAATTACCCAGTTATAGCACGTCAGCCATGATGCACCTGTTTACTGTTTGCCGTTTTTTTGTTCTAGGCGGAATAAAAAAATCATTAGTGCCAATACCCCAATTTGCACTGCTAAATTAGGTAAAGCTGATTCTACTTGACGACCAGCAGCTATCTGAACAATAAAAATCATTCCACCAATAAAACTAGAAGCAGCACAAGCTAAGTAAATAACTTGTCTCAAACCTTTATAGGGAGAAGCTATTTCAGCTTTGAGACGTGCATACTGTTCTGGGTTGGTTTTTTTTAAGCGTTTAGAATTTGTCATCATCCTTAAGTACGATTATTTTTTTACCAATTAACAATTATCAATGACCTAAACCTTAACTGTTCCGTTACACACCCCTCTGCCCCTCTGCCCCTCTCCTCCCTTGACCAATCACCAAAATCCGCTTTTGTAATAAAAAATATACAAAACTCAAAAAATGTATATAAATATAAAGAGTTAACACTCCAGCTTTATTTTGAGTTGATTTAGTTACTTCATTTTAGGATAGCTAGGCTTATGTCGATGATGATTGCCCCAGAACAGGTTGAGCGGATTGTTGGGAACCAGCATGATGACCCTTTTGAGATTTTAGGTCCTCATGCGATCGCACAAAATGGTAAGACTGTATGGGCTGTTAGAGCCTACTTACCTACCGCCGACGCTGCCTGGGTTATTTGCCCTGGAGATAGAACCGAATATGCCATGCAAGCGGTGCATCATCCACACTTCTTTGAATGCACCATCGAGACACCAGAACTGGCAAACTATCAATTGCGGATTAAAGAAGGAGAACATCAGCGCGTTATCTACGACCCCTACGCCTTTCGTTCTCCAGGCTTGACAGATTTTGATCTTCACCTGTTTGCTGAAGGTAATCATCATCGCATCTATGAAAAACTCGGCGCACACTTGATGGAAGTGGGAGGCGTTAAAGGAGTTTACTTTGCTGTTTGGGCTCCAAACGCACGTAATGTTTCAATTTTAGCCGACTTTAACAACTGGGATGGACGCAAAGACCAAATGCGTAAACGTGGAAACGGTATTTGGGAATTGTTTATTCCAGAAATAGGAGTTGGGACATCTTATAAATACGAAATTAAAAACATTGAAGGTCATATTTACGAAAAATCCGACCCTTATGGTTTCCAGCAAGAAATCCGCCCTAAAACCGCTTCTATAGTTACTGATTTAAGTGATTATACTTGGAACGATGCTGAGTGGATGGAACAGCGCCGCCAGGGTGATGCGCTAAGTAAACCTATATCTGTTTATGAATGTCATATAGGTTCTTGGTTGCATGGTTCTTCCTCTGAACCTGCGAAGTTACCTAATGGTGAAACTGCACCAGTTGTGCTTGTTTCTGAACTCAAACCAGGGGCGCGTTTCCTGACTTATCGAGAGTTAGCAGAGCGATTAATTCCTTATGTTAAAGAACTAGGATATACCCATATTGAGTTATTACCAATAGCAGAACATCCTTTTGATGGTTCCTGGGGTTATCAGGTAACAGGTTACTATGCTGCTACTTCCCGCTATGGTACACCTCAAGATTTAATGTATTTTATCGACCAGTGCCACCAAAACAACCTTGGTGTGATTGTAGACTGGGTTCCTGGTCACTTTCCTAAAGATGGTCATGGTTTAGCATTCTTTGATGGTACTCATCTTTACGAACACGCTGACCCGCGTAAGGGTGAACATAAAGAGTGGGGTACTTTAGTATTCAACTACAATCGCAATGAAGTACGAAACTTCTTAGTTGCCAATGCCTTATTTTGGTTTGATAAGTACCATATCGACGGGGTACGGGTGGATGCTGTGGCTTCGATGTTGTACTTAGATTATTGTCGTAAACCTGGGGAGTGGGTGACAAATCAGTACGGCGGTAGGGAAAATATTGAGGCGGCTGATTTCTTGCGCCAAGTGAATCACACTATCTTTAGTTATTTTCCAGGTGCGCTATCTATTGCAGAAGAATCAACATCTTGGCCAATGGTATCATGGCCAACTTATGTCGGTGGGTTAGGCTTTAACTTGAAGTGGAATATGGGGTGGATGCACGATATGCTGGATTACTTCAGCATGGACCCTTGGTTCCGTCAGTTCCACCAAAATAATATTACGTTTAGTATGTGGTATAACCACAGCGAAAACTTCATGCTGGCGCTGTCTCACGATGAGGTTGTTCACGGTAAGAGCAATATCATTGGTAAGATGCCTGGGGATGATTGGCAGAAGTGCGCGAATGTGCGCTGTTTATTCGCGTTTATGTTTACTCACCCTGGTAAGAAAACTCAATTTATGAGTATGGAGTTTGGGCAGTGGAGTGAGTGGAATGTTTGGGGTGATTTAGATTGGGATTTACTGCAAATTGACCGTCATAAACAGCTTAAGTTGTTTACGGGTGATTTGAATAAGCTGTATTGCAGTGAAACGGCACTGTATAGTCAGGATTTTGCTGAGGCAGGTTTTGACTGGATTGATTGTAGCGATAATCGTCATAGTGTAGTGGCGTTTATCCGTCGCGCTAAGGATTCAGATGAGTTTTTGGTTGTAGTTTGTAATTTCACTCCACAGCCACACAGTCATTACCGCGTAGGAGTGCCAGAGGCGGGATTCTATATTGAGTTGTTTAATAGTGATGCCCGTCAGTATGGTGGCAGTAATATGGGCAATTTAGGCGGTAAGTGGACTGATGAGTGGAGTTATCACAATCGTCCTTATTCTATTGATTTGTGTTTGCCACCTTTAGGGGTGTTAGTTTTGAAGTTGCAGCGAGATAAGGCAATGTCGCACTCTGCATAATAATAAAGTCAGAACTGATATCAAGTTCGCAAAGGTTAACCCTAATATGCGTAAGGGCGGGTTGACAGATAGAATTTGCTACTGAGCAATATCTGAGTTTAATCCGCCCATACAAGTCAATCTGTTTTTATTACTCCGTAAAGATCCCCCCTAGCCCCCCTTTTTAAGGGGGGAATATTCAAAGTCCCCCTTTTTAAGGGGGATTTAGGGGGATCTAGGTTTCATGCTTTCGGTGCGTAAGTCCTGAAGCTCGTGATTTTTTAAGCCTAGAGATGTCTAATATTCAGCCATATTATTCAAGTTGAGTAGTTTTGCAACTATTGCCATTTCTCTTCCCTGTTCTAAATAAACCTATACCTTGAGATGTGGTGATACATTTCTCTTGACTAGGTGTGTTAGGTATAGAGAAGAAAACTGTCCCAGCATTTGTAACGGCGTTAGTCCTCCCTTTATAGTCAAAGGTAATTTCCCAAGGTGTTTCGTTACTATCGTCGTGAGTAGTTACATTGTGATTTAAAACAATACCTTTTAAATTGCGATCGCCAGTTATCAAACACGACTCAGGATTACCTCTGATTACTGGACTTGTAACTGTAGTTGTATCTGTCGGGTTAATTTTTTGACCTATTTTCACTAATTTAGCGCTGCAAGTTTTGCTTTTACGCATTGCCTCTCTTTGCGCTTCTTGCAATGCTCCTTGTGAAGAAGCAACAGCCTCATTGATTTTTCTGTTGTTATACATAGCCATAAAGCTAGGAACTGCAACTGCTGCCATAATCCCAACTATTGTTAAGACAATCAGCAATTCTAGTAAAGTAAATCCCCTATTATTATTCGGGACAATAGCTATTTGGCTCAGGAAGTACTTCAAACCAACTTTCATTGATTTACAAATGTAATAAAATTTGATAAAATTATACTACTATAAAATATTAATCACAAATTACTTTGTGTGCGATCGCTACGTCCTAGTTAAGTGCCAACCCCATAAAAACGAAAGTCTTTTGAACATGACTGCAAAAGACTTTCGTGTAACTCTAGAAAAATTTAAAGATTAAATTAAGGAGGAGTATTCCTGACAAATGCTTGAGTGCTTAAAGTTGTAGTACTTTTATTGTTATTATTTTTATTCAGTCTACCCTTTAAAGAAAGGTTTACTTGCCGTGAATTTGTGACTGTAGCTGTAAATCCAAATCCATCATCTGCAATTGCATCAACAAGGGCATAACACTTAGTGGCAGTTGAACAAGGTCCATTAGAACGGTTAACAGTTTTAGGATCTAACCATGTACCTGTGTTATCACGGATATAGTAAATAACCAAGTTATTTGCTACTATAGTCCCTGTTCCTGCACTCGTTGCAACAACAGCACTACCGCCCACTGTAGTTGATAAATCAAAAGTATTGGTAGCTGTATTAATCACATAGTAAACGGAATTTTTTACAAAAGGTGCAGGAAGCGTACCAGAACCTGCAAGAATAACTGGATCTCCATTAGCCAGCCCATGACTATTAATAGTAAACGTTGAAATACCAACACTTGGAAAACTCTCAATATTTTTTATGGGAATTTGCAAGTATAATTTTGCGCTAGCCGAAGCATGACCTAAATCTGTCCATACATTGCTTGGGGGAGTAGTACTAGCACTATTTGCAGTTTTAATATCATCGCTGATAAAGTCGATCGCACGAGCTAAGTTATTGCTAACTACACTTTCTGCTTCGCCGCGAGCATTAGCTAGCAATATAGCACTTAATCCCCAACCAGAGACAGTAATCACAATTCCCATAAGGGATGCAGCTAATAGTAATTCGATTAACGTAAAACCTACATCAGCTTTTTTTTTGCCTTGAGTTGTTATTTTTAAACTTTTATAAATATTTCTTTTCATAATTAATTTAATTGAGTAGTAGTGCAACTATTACCGCTTTTCTTACCTGGTCTAAACAAGCCTATGCCTTGAGAAATTGTGATACATTTTTCTGGAGTCGGTGTGTTGAGAATAGAAAAGTAAATTGTGCCTGCGCTTGAAGCATTGTTTATTCTTCCTTTATAGTCAAAATATATATTCCAAGGAAGAGTTGGACTATTAGTTATAGAAATATCTGTGAGGACTCGCTGACCTGTAGTTAAACAACTGTCAGCCTGTACGGGTATGGAGTTACCATTTGCATCTTTTATGAGGTTCCCATTTGCATCTTTTTTCTCAAACACTCCTGTTAAAACTGGAGTAGCTTTATTATTAATCGTTACAAGGGATACCTGAACACCACAAGTTTGACTTTTACGCATTGCCTCTTTTTGCGCTTCTTGCAATGCACCACTTACTTTGGTAACAGCATCATTTACTTTACTATTATTATTCATAGCCAAAAAGCTAGGAGTTGCAATTGCTGCCATAATGCCAACAAGCATCAGGACAATCATCATTTCTAGTAAGGTAAATCCCTTACTGTTATTGCGGGCAATAAAAACTGACATCAGGGATTACCTCAGAAAAACTTGTTGCTATTACTGGAGTTGTTTTGTTTTGAGGAGTAACCTTATATAAAACTTCTAAGACCTTAGCATCTTTAAGAGTAGTTGTACGCGTAATTTGATACTTTTGGTCTGTTGTACTTGCAAGAGATTTTGTACTATTATTTGTAGATATAGGTATTAAATTATTATTTAATTCGTTAGCAAATCCCTTAGTTTTATCTGTAGCACTGCATAAAGTAGTTTCTATAATTTGACTATTAACAACTAAATTTTTCCCTATTGACGAATCTAATGTGATAGTCGTACCAGCAATTGCTGTAATGGTGAAAATCTTACCAGCATCACCGATAATAATTTTGTCGTTTACTGCCAATGTACCTATCTTATCAACTATAATCTGTGTGGTGGATGGAGTACTTATCGCTACAGATAAAGAAACGCTCATTAATGATTGCGATAATAGTGATGCTTGATTTCTTACGCTCTCTAAATCTTCCTGAATCCATGCGGTAGCTACGTTATAACGTTTAGCTTTCACTTTAAACATAGCAGCAATTACCATCGCTTGCATGGTTACAGAAAGAAAGAATGTTAATAATAAAATCGCTGCCAAAATTTCAACTAAAGTAAATCCTGCTGATTTGTTACGATGATGAATTTTTAACATTTATGGTATTCCCTCGCGTTACTTTAATGAAATTGCAACAATTTTTAGAGGCTTAACAAGTTCTGTAAATAACTAGCAAATGATAGTATTTCACCCTCTCAATAAATTTAGTTTAATTCACTAAGTACTGGTTTGATTTGTCTAGAGGCTAATGGCTATTACTGTCGTTTAATTTCAACGACAGTATATTGCTACTGAACTTCTTGGCGTTGCCAGGTACTTGCAGGTGCTATCTGAGGTGGAAGGATAAAATTCAGAAATGATAAATCATCCCAGTTAGTACCTGATTGGGCAAGCGCTGTGTGACTACCTTTACCGCCCCCAGCCCAAGATTTCACCCAGTAAACACCATTAGTACTAGCGCCACCACCACATCCCTGTGCGTCTCCACCTCCATCGAGACTTACATCATAAGTTGGGGCGAAAAATAATATTTCACAAATAGATCCATTTCCTTTTAAGCTAAAATTAGCAGTCCCATTGGGGGAAATACCATAAATTCTAGTGTCAGTAGCACTACAGTTCGGAAGAGTACCGCATTTATGGACTATAGCTTCTTGCCCTCCAGTCAGATTTATATCTCCTTGTAGGTAAACTGCAACTTTATACCCTGGCGTGAAGAACAAGTCCCCATTTATGTTATCAGTCATAATGTATTGGTATTCTCCGGTCGCGGAATTATAGTTTGACTGGCTAGTAATGTCTGCCGCCCGTGGGAGAATAGGTGCTGTGATTGTTCCTTTTTGTCCACCTGTATTTACAGAAGCAGTCGGTAAAGAAGCATAAGTTACGGTGGCAACATTTGTTGTGGGTGTTGGTGGAACAGGGGGCATAACAAAATTTGTATTTACAAATTTCCAGGGTGTAGCCCCATTATTAACAAAGTTTGAACCAGTGCTACTTTGAGTAACACCACATGGAGCGATAATATTAGCAGCGATCTTGTCA
Source organism: Crinalium epipsammum PCC 9333 (assembly GCF_000317495.1). Taxonomy (GTDB): domain Bacteria; phylum Cyanobacteriota; class Cyanobacteriia; order Cyanobacteriales; family PCC-9333; genus Crinalium; species Crinalium epipsammum. The sequence continues at coordinate 1,944,306 of NC_019753.1, read as the reverse complement.
GTACTTACAGTAGTTTTAGACCACATTCCGGGAAAGGGAAAGGGAATTACTTTTGATGGCAAAACAGGAATGCTGATTTTTAATCTGGTTGTAGATGTACCTACATCATTGGTAGCTGTTGCGCCAGAACCTTTTTGGTTTGCTCGACCTTCAATAGTTAGAACGCCAGTGCCAGGAGAAATTCCAGCAGTTGGACCATAAGTATATGATACGAGTCGATATTGTCCTTTAGTAGCATCATTTAAATCTACATCTGTCCAAGATATATTCTTATTACTTGATGCGATGGTTCCAGCAAGACTCGCACAGCTTGAAAAGGTAAGGGCGTTAGCATTAGCCCAACTTTTATTAGTGTTGCCACTATCACTACAGACCCAATCATTGCCCGACTTAGTGCGTGTAGTAACACAATCTGGGTATATTGCAATCTCCCTATTGGTATCAATAAAACTTTGATAACGGCTAACTCCTGTTTCGGCTGCACTCATCGCTGTAGCCGTTGATTTTTGCGCGGTAGCTGTGGTTTGATCGCCTTGGGATCTAACAACCATCGTCAATCCCACCAGGAACATTACTAAGCCTATTCCCAAGGCGGCAATCATTGCAAAACCTTGTTCAGTAGAGCGACTGAGGATGTGTATCTTTAATTTAGAATTCATAGGACGAGCCTCTAGAGAGATGCAACCAAATATCAAATATATTTATTTATTCTGTTGTGCTTGTTATAATAACTTTGCCAAAATTTATTAGCTGTGATACAACAGCATATATTATTGTGACGGCGATCAATTATAAGTTTTAAACATAGCCTTGCAGCTATGCTCTACTATAATCCTGCCCATTTGCGACAGCTAAACTATCAATTATTTACAAAAATTTATATTTATGAGCAAAAATAATTAGAGAGCGTCTTTAAACTTCACTAAGAAAAGAGGAAAAAAATAGTGAAGTAGTTTTTGGACGCTCTCTAGCTTGTCCCTAATTGAGGGGGCATGAGCTTGAGAATATTTAATATTGGTTTAAATTAATCCCCGCTTCCTTAGCCATTAGTGCTAGTCCTTTGTTGTCTAAAGTCTTAATTGCTTTAGTAGAAAGTCTCAGTCTTACCCAACGCTTACCTTCTGCCCACCAAATCCGCTTCCATTGTAAGTTTGGCTGTTGTAGCTTCTTGGTGCGACGGTGGGAGTGGGAAACTGCAAAGGCATTGTTAGCTTTTTTGCCTGTTAATTCACATTTACGCGCCATAGGAAACCTCTAAATCTTGATTCGCTGCTGTTTAACACAATTTACCATTGTGACATACTCTCACTAAGTAGCCCAGCATAGAGGTAGTTTTGGTGATAAAATACGCGATGCTTCTCTAGGGTAATCTAGTCATTGCTATTTTAGTTGGTGCGGGCAAACAAGGCGATTAATTCATCACGCGACAATTGCAGCAGCAACGGAGTAAATTCCTCTGGTGGTAACAACAACAATGGCGAAATTATTGCCGATAGTTCCTCATCTATTGCACCAAAGCGCACTTTAAGAAAATTTTCCACAACTCTGCGCTGTCCTTGCTGTAGTCCTTCTTGTAACCCTTGCTGGGTAGCCGACTCTAACTGCTGTGAGAGAATTGGTGATAACCGCATAACTAACTCCTTGTCCTCTGCCTCTATTTCAGCATTCACTTCTAAATTACTACGCAAATTAGACAGCAACAACAACGCATTTGAGCGAAACGGATGCTCTTGTGGCAGTAATTCTAGCTCATCAATTGCCTGTGACTGTACTTTTCCTTTACCTAACATCCTCAACCACAATGTTTCTGGAGTACGAGGTAACTGATGAATTACCACAATAGCTGTTCTAAGATAATCAGGGAGAAAATACATTCCAGGCAACCAATTGGCATCAACTTTTGCACCAAATCCAGATAAGATTGCCTCAGAAGCCGTAGGCGTAAGTAGCCATAATTTGGGCAAATCTCCTATATTGATGCGAGTCTTACTACGGTTGCCTTCTCTGTATACCTGAGCGTGAATTTCTAATAGTTTGAGCAGACAAGTAGAAATATCATCAGGCGCTACTGCATTGCGGAATGGTTCAAATAAACATGGTGTCGTCGCCATCCGTCCTAACAAACCGAGAGTTTCTGCATTACTTTGTAATTGTGGTGCAGGTGCGAACCAAACATCTATTTGTCGCACTTCGGAACGCACTTCACGGGGAGCTTTGACTTCTCCTAGTGTCCCTAATAACTCTTCTAAATAATCTTTAGCAAATTGGTCGTGCGGGAATATTGTCATGGCAATTATTATATTATTTAAATGCCATATTTTTTTTATTACAATACTTTGCCCTTAAATCTAGTATACCCCACCCCAACCCTCCCCTTATTAAGGGGAGGGGGCAAGAGCAGTGCGGACGGGATAATTTTGTACTTTACCAACTTAAAATCTGCTGTGATTACCTATTCAATTGCTCTTTTACCCATGTACGAAATGCTTTCATAGTAGCATTTCTACCGATAATTTTGCTTTGCTCTACATACTGAGGAATAGTCTCTTTCAGGGGTATTTCTGAAAAAATATGGCTATTTTGTGATTCAACATATTTGCCATTGTGCAAGATATTAATTTGTAGTCTTTGTCCATTGTATCGCCACAATTCAGGCACTTTTAAAAATTCATAATTATTAAACTGAGTTCTATAAGTAAGATCAATTTCAATAGCTAAATCGGGAGGTGGATCTATAGTTAAATCTATCCTTTTTTTCCCTCTTATAGCTGCTTCATTTTTAATATAAAAGCAATCATCTGGCTCTACACTTTGAACCATAACTTTATTTTTAAAGGTTGTTGAGCCAAGGCTCACAAATTCAATATCTAGTTCTTCTAATATTGCTTTTACAAAGTCACCAATAATTACTTTGTCATTTTCATGTTCTGGTAAAGGAGTCATAATTTCTAAAGTTCCTTGACTATAGGAAATTCGAGCAGCCCGACCTTCCCCTAGTTCATCTAAAATACTTTCAAACATCTGCCAGCTAACATTTTTCAACAGTACTCTTTGACCTGGCGGAACACTCAATTGATTCAATTCGAGTTGCATTTTATTTCCTCCATCTTTTTTGGAGTTGATTTGAGAGAAGAGAAGATTTAGATCTTATTATTTACTCCCCTCCCAATTATCACTTTTATGGCTTATGCACCGAAAGCCTGAAATCTAGATCAGAACTAGCAGGGTTTAAAAAGGGGGGGAAATCAAAGTCCCCCTTGTTAAGGGGGATTTAGGGGGATCTCTATGTCACGATTCTAACGTTCTGTTAAGCGTGTTAATACTTGGTTAGAACGTTCAACAAATGATTTCATTCCTTCAGCGTCAAATCCTTTTTGTGCCATCAATGCTAAATCATAGATATGGTGACACATGAGGTCAACTAATTGACCGCTAGGCGATTCGCCTTCACCTTGAATTACACTACCTTGATTCAAGTTAACTAAGTTTTGAATCAGTGGATGTGCTGTATTTACGACTAAAATATGTTCTTCAGGAAACTCCATATTTTGCTGTTGCATCAAAGCGTTCATTTCGCGTAAACGCCGCAAAAATTCTGGTAACAATACCATTGCTGGTGGTGTTCCTTGGGGGTCATCTGATTTGAGTGCTTCGGTGCGTATATTTAGTTTAGGTTTGTTGAGAGCTTTTTCAAATAACTCTTTGATTTGTTCACTACGAGTTTTGTTAGTTGTCGGGTCAACTATTTCTCCCGCTTTGTCTTTGTCAATTAATGTTTCATCTAGCTCTGAGTCTACACGGGTGAACTTAACATCAGAATATTCCTGTTCTAAGAAGCTGATGAAGTGGCTATCAATAAAGGAGTCCATAAATAGGACTTCTAAACCCTGATTTTTGTGCAGTTGCACGTAAGTTGCTTGGGTTACAGGTTCGGTGCAGTAAAATACGCGATTTTCGTGGCGTTCTTTGTTGCGTTCTAAGTATTCTTTGAGAGTAGTATAAACTTCTCCATTTTTGGCAGCAGCAGGTTCAGTAGTTGCTGGGGTAACATCTTGCCAAGCATCATCTTCTGTTTGTACTTGTACTGCTGGTGTCTCGCTGGCTGTTTCTGGTTGAGGGTTATTTTCTTTGTAGGTGGTGCGGAAGATAATAATATCTTCGACTTGTTTGTTAAATTTGTCGTCGTTGAGGGAACCAAATTTAACGAAGGTTCCCAAATCCTGCCAACAGCGAATATATTCTTCGCGGTTTTCGCGGTAAAGTTCTTTGAGGCGATCGCCTACTTTTTTCGCGATATAATCAGCTATACGTTTTACTGTGCGATCGTTTGTCAACGCACTACGAGAAACGTTAAGAGGAATATCTGTGCTATCAATTACACCCCGTAACGGTAGCAAGAATTTAGGGATAATTTCTTCGCAGTGGTCGCTAACAAATACCTGATTGCAGAATAGCTTAATTTGTCCTTTGGAAACATCGACATCAGGTTTAAGCTTGGGAAAGTAAAGAATCCCATTGAGAATAAACGGATAATCTGTGTTGAGGTGTACCCACAGTAAGGGTTCTTCTTGGAAAGGATAGAGATAGCGATAAAACTCTAGATAATCTTCTTTGGTAAGGTTTTGAGGTGATTGTTTCCAAAGTGCCTTTTGCTGGTTGACGACTTCTCCATCTAGTTTGATGGGTACTGGCATGAAGTCGCAGTAAGTTTTAATTAATTGACGAATTCTAGCAGGTTCTAAATATTCTTGCTCTTCTTCTTGGAGAGTAAGAGTAACAGTAGTACCGCGCCCTGTGCGAGATGACTCATCTAACTGAAACTTTGGTGAACCATCACAAGACCAATGGACAGCTTGCGCGTCTGCTTGAAATGAAAGTGTATCAATTTCAACTTGACTCGCCACCATGAAAGAGGAATAAAAACCTAGTCCAAAGTGACCAATAATTTGCTGGTCGCCATTATTTTTGTACTTGTTAATAAATTCTTCAGCACTAGAGAAGGCAACTTGATTGATGTATTTTTTGACTTCATCGGCAGTCATACCGATGCCGTTATCAGTAATGGAGAGGGTTTTTTGCTCTTTGTCAATAGTAATTTGAATTTCTGGCTCGTTTAGTTCACCTTGAAATTCTCCTGACAAGGAAACCATCTTTAATTTTTGGATGGCATCGACTGCGTTGGATATGAGTTCCCGTAAGAAGATTTCGTGGTCTGTGTAGAGAGATTTTTTGATAATGGGAAAGATATTCTCACTATGTATAGTGATTGTGCCTTGTTCTTTGATAGTCATGGTGACAGTGTTATATCGTTATAAGATCTCTGTAATAGATTTTGCGCGATCGCACTTAACTTTGCTCAACGGATTACACTATATATATAATTCGGATCTCTCTACAGTAGCTAGACAGCGTTACCTAAAATTAATGTAGAGACGCGAAATTTCGCGTCTCTACAATTGTGATGCACGTCTCTACAATTGTGAATTCACGCGACAAAAGATGCTTGCGGTCGTGCAAAAATCATTCTACCAGCAGAGGTTTGTAATGCACTGGTGACAATAACCCGTAGTTCACCACCGACATATTTACGCCCTTCTTCTACAACTACCATCGTGCCATCATTCAGATAGCCTATCCCCTGTGCAGGTTCTTTACCTTCCTTGATAATTTTCAAATCTAGCCAGTCACCTGGTAAATAAACTGGGCGCACCGCTTGAGATAAATCGTTAACATTCAATACTAATACTTTCTGCAAGTTGGCAACTTTAGTCAGGTTGTAGTCATTACTTAAAAGTGTGCCGTTAATTTCTTGGGTGAAACGCACTAATTTAGCATCTACCGTGGAGATATCATCGTAGTCAGCAGCATGGATAACGATTCTGTCTGCAAAAGTTTCTTTCATGCTGTTGAGGATATCTAACCCTCTGCGTCCCCTGACTCGCTTCATGTCATTGGAAGAATCAGCAAGTTGTTGGAGTTCTTGCAAAACAAACTGGGGAACAAGGATTTGCCCCTCAATAAAGCCTGTTTTTAGTAGTTCCTCAATCCGACCATCAATAATGCAGCTAGTATCAACCACCTTGGTAGAGGCTGGTTTGAGAGTACCTTCTGCTACCAACATATCCATGCTATGAGGATTAATTAGCCTTAAAAATGACTTACCATGAGTATCAGCAAGACTAACTCCTAAGTAGCAAAACATCACACTAGCTAAAATTGTTAGTAGTGGTTTTAGGAAGGCAAAGTCTATAGGCATTGGCAGCCAGAAAACTGGAGCCAGCATTAAGTTAGCAACTAATAGCCCAAGTATTAACCCAATCGCTCTGGTTAATAAAACTTCGGCGGGCATTTCCCGAACTTGCGCTTCTAAACGGCGATAGGCTGTTTGGACAACCAACCCAAATGCACCGCCGACTAAGGCAGCAAAGGCAGCAGTTATCCAGCGCAAAGCTTCAACATTTGTCACCTGCTTCAACGCAGTGCTGGGAAGTAATTCAACGCTGTCGAAGCCTATCCCTGCTGCTGCTAGAATAAGTATAATTATGATGATTGCATCAACCATTGTTTTGTTTCAAGAGAATGGTAGTTATGATTCCTGGGATGATTTAAAAATATAAAACCAGATCCAGATACATTACATTATATATTTCAAGCTATTGCGTTTCTGACGCGGCTTAAGAATATGAGCTTTTAATTATTAAAGTTAAATTAGTTAGATATCGTTTAAATATTATTTTTTGATTATTGGTAAAGGTTAATTAACCGCAGATGTACACGCCACGTTGCCACAGGCTATGCAAATTCAAACCAAGATTAGATAAACTTATGCCATAAATCTAATATAAATATATTAATCAAGCAAAACTTTGAATAACTTAACAATTATTAATTAACGCTTCATATTTACTTAAATAGCTAATATATGCCAGTCAATCAATTGTTAAATAAGTTACAAAAATATCAGTCATCTAGAAATAGTGTAATTCCCAAATCTGCATATTTGCATATTCCCTTTTGTAGACGTAGATGCTATTACTGCGATTTTCCGGTTTCAGTTGTAGGTAATAAGACAGGGGAAAATTCTGGTACTATCCAGCAATATATAGAGTTTTTATCTCAAGAAATCTCAATTACACCAAAATTGGGGTATCCGTTAGAAACGATTTTTTTTGGTGGTGGTACACCATCACTGTTATCTGTAGAACAGTTAAAACACTTGCTGGATGTACTAAATAGGCAATTTGGAATTGCGGCTAATGCTGAGATTTCAATGGAAATCGACCCAGGTACGTTTAATTACCAACAAATTCAAGGGTATTTAGATGCGGGTGTGAATCGTATTAGTATGGGTGTGCAAGCGTTTCAAGACGAATTATTGCATATATGTGGGCGATCGCACAATGTCTCGGATATCTACGCATCAGTCGAAATTATTCGCGCAGCAGGTGTACCCAATTTCAGCATAGATTTAATTTCTGGGTTGCCCCATCAAACTTTAGCACAATGGCAAGCTTCTTTAGAAATAGCCGTTGCGATCGCACCCAATCACATATCAATTTATGACTTAATTATCGAGTCTGTAACTGCTTTTGGACGACAATATCAACCAGGCGATAAACCTTTACCTACTGATGAAACAGCAGCTAATATGTATCGACTAGCGCAGCAAGTCCTTACCAGTAAAGGTTATCAGCATTACGAAATTTCTAACTATTCCCAACCTGGTTATCAATGTCGTCATAATCGAGTTTACTGGGAAAATCGTCCTTATTATGCTTTTGGGATGGGTGCATCTAGCTATGTTGATGGGTGTAGATTCACTCGCCCCCGCAAAACACGGGAGTATTATGAATGGGTACAACAGCTAACTCAAAATAATGGGACTTTTGAATGTCCTCAAATTTCTGAAAATGAAGTTTTGTTAGAAACTTTAATGTTAGGGTTGCGGATGGCAGAAGGTTTAAGTTTACAAACTTTAGCTGAACAATTTGGAGAAGAAACTATCCAACAAATTTGGGATTGTTTGCAAGATTATTGTAAACAGGGTTGGGTAGAAATTTTAGATAAAAATTGCGGCTTAATAAAGTTGGGTGAAATTAAATATAATAATCAATTTCCAAATGCTGGTAGAATCAGGTTAAGTGATCCTGAAGGGTTTTTATTTTCTAATACAATTCTTGCGACTTTATTTAGTAAGTTAGGAGAAGATTAAACTTCCGCTTTTGGGCGGGTTCAACCAAGATATCTGCAAATACTTGATTTTCTTGACAACCCGTCCCTACACATAGCACATGACATCTGTGCTTATTCCAATTATTATTAAATTTCCATGATTCCTATTAGCGATAATATCCCTAATCGCAGCCAACCGCTAGTCAATTATTTACTTATAGGCTTTAATATCTGCATATTTCTAGGCGAATTAAAATTAGATATTGCTGGTAAATTACAAAATTTTATTAACCACTGGGGAATAATTCCAAATCGAATTATTACTGTGATTTTAGATGCTTTCACAACTCATAATCCGGCTGCATGGGTAGCCGTTATGATAGGCGCTGGTTCTTTACTATCAGCAATGTTTCTCCACAGCAGCTTTAGCCAGATTTTAGGTAATCTGCTGTTTTTGTTTGTTTTTGGTAAAAATATTGAGGCTCATTTTGGGCATTTGCGATACTTAATATTTTACATGATTTCTGGGATTGCAACAGAAATATTACAAATACTTGTTGAGCCAAAGTTAACAATACCATTGTTAGGAGCAAATGGCGCGATCGCATCTGTACTTGGCGCTTACATCTTCTTATTTCCTAAAGCCAGAATTGAAACTATCTTACCGCTAGTAATTATTTTTATACCTATCACCTTACCAGCATGGTTTTATCTATTCTGGTGGTTTATTCAACAAGCATTTTATGGCATTGGTAGTTTAAATATTGCTGGTGGGATTAATTTGTTCAGCATCGGTTATTGGGCGCATGGCTTGGGAATTATCATAGGAATAATTTTAATTTGGTATGCCCAAAGAGGTAAGACGAAGATAAGACAGATATAGTAAAATACCCACCTTGTTTAAGCAATAGTGGGTATCAACCATCAAATAAAAAATTAACTAATTAACCAACTATTCCTGCAAAATAGTTTTAGAAACAATCCGAGTTTTCTTCTTGTCAGCTTCCGAGAGTTCCCCACCTGCTTGCAAACGAGTAGCACTGGTTTGTAAAACAGTTGCAGCACTTTTATCACCCATTTGCAAAGCTGTTTTAGCAGCAGTTTGTAACATAGTAGCAGCACCCGCGCGATCGCCTCTTTGTAATTTCGACTCTGCTAATTGAGTTTGGCGATACTTAGCTAAAGCTAATATATACTGCTGAACTTCCGCATTAGGAGCAGGCTGATAAGAGCGTACAACATTAGCTTCTACATTTACTAAATCAGAAAGTAAATTTTGTTTACCCATTGCTGGATCATCGTAGCGCACTTGAATTTGAGCAATATTCTGACGACCTTCTGCTAATTGACCTATATATAAATTAGCTAGAACTATCCGCGAAACATCTGTCATTAAATCACCCAAGCGCACTACAAATTGATTGCCCTCTCTCTGCACTGGTAATTCAATTGTATCAGGAGCTACTTGAGCAATAGGTTTCAGTTCTGCCAATCGAACTTTAGGCATTAAGGATAACAACAAATAAGCATTAGTTAAGCCTACTGATTGAATACGACTAAACAAGCGGCTAAATTCCTGCACAGCTTGATCTGGCTGTTCAATATAAGCCATTGTACCGCCTGCGACATCAGAAATTTGTTCTAACACATTTTGGTTCCAATGTTCACCAAATCCGAGAGTATTTAAAGTTAATTTGTATTCCGTAGCTAATTCAGCTAATTTGATACAGCGTTTATTATCACCGTGTTCATTTTCGCCATCTGTCAGCAAAAAAGCATGGGAAACTGCATCTTTTTTCCCTTTTGCTAGTTCTTCAATTCCCAGTTTCATCCCTTCATCAATTGCTGTACCACCATCAGACTGTAATGAAGCAATTGCTTTGGAAACCTTAGCGGGATCTTTAATTACTTGATTAGGGACAATTACTTTAGCTCTATGATCGAAAGCTACCACAGAAATGCGATCGCCTGGTGAAAGTTTCTCAACTAAACGTTGTGCTGCTTTTTTGACAGTTTCTAGTGGTTGTCCATTCATCGAACCACTATGATCCAAAATTAAGCATAAATTAACTGGGACATTACTTTCTCTGCCATCTGCGATCGCAGAAATATCTATTGCTAACTGACGTTGAGTACTCGATTGAGTCGCGTCAACATTTGCATCATTTAAAACAGGTAGTAGATCGGCTTTCATATCACAAAACTCCTATTAAAGCAAGACCAATATGAAGTAGCATCTAAAAATCTTCAGGCTACCAAAAACAAAATCTCAAAAACTTACAACTAACCATCAAAATAACTTGTCGCTTAACATCTCTGCCAGTTTATTAATCCCAAATCGGCAGCCATGCCCTGAAGCAAGCTAGTATGTTTTAAAGATAGCGCCTTCATTTCAGTCAAAAAAACGCCATGAACATACCAATTCAGGCAGTTCAATCTCCATACTACGGTGATAACTTTTACCGTACACCACCGCCAGACCTCCCCTCCATGTTATTGAAGGAGCGAATTGTCTATCTGGGTATGCCTCTAGTACCATCGGTTACGGAGTTAATCGTTGCTGAACTGCTGTATTTACAATACGAAGACCCGGAAAAACCGATTAAAATCTACATCAATTCCACTGGTACATCAAATTACAATGGCGAGCCGATTGGCTTTGAAACCGAAGCATTTGCCATCTGCGACACCATGAGCTACATCAAACCACCCATCCACACCATCTGTATTGGTTCAGCGATGGGAATGGCGGCAATGTTGCTGTCTGCTGGTACTAAAGGTTGCAGAGTTAGCTTACCCAATGCCAACATTGTCCTGCACCAGCCAAAAGCCTACGCTCGCGGTCAAGCAACTGACATTCAAATACGAGCTAAGGAAGTGTTGGCAAACAAAGCGACATTGCTGGAAATACTCTCTAAAAATACAGGTAACGCGCCAGAAAAAATTGCCAAAGATATGGATCGGATGTTATATATGACTCCTTTTGAGGCAAAAGAGTATGGTCTGATCGATCAAGTTTTAGAGTCAACAGCAGAAGCGCTTTCACCCCTTCCGGTAGGAGTTCCTTAAAGGCTGAGTCAGGATTCAGGAGTAAAAAAAATAATTCTGTATTTAAATCTCCCCTGCACCTTCCCTACCTTGCTCAATATCAGCACCTAGCTGAAAATTAAGGAAACTTAATCCTAAATTTCAAATCCAAAATTAAGACCTCTTAATACCTCAATGGAGGACTAAATGCCGATAGGTGTCCCGAAAGTTCCTTACCGCTTGCCAGGGGAACAATATACTCAGTGGATTGATATCTACAATCGTCTATACCGAGAACGGATTATTTTCTTAGGTAGAGATGTTGATGATGAAATTGCTAACCAAATCATCGCTGTAATGCTATATCTGGATTCTGAAGATCCAGGTAAAGATATCTATCTTTATATAAATTCTCCTGGTGGATCTGTAACAGCAGGCATGGCGATTTTTGACACCATGCAACACATTAAATCTGATGTAGTGACAATTTGTGTAGGTTTAGCAGCTTCTATGGGTTCTTTCCTACTAGCTGCTGGTACCAAAGGTAAACGGTTAGCTTTGCCGCACTCACGAATTATGATTCATCAACCTTCTGGTGGCGCTCGTGGGCAAGCTACAGATATTGAGATTGAGGCGAGAGAAATTATCCGCATTCGTCGCCAACTCAATCAAATCTATGCTAATAACACAGGCAAGCCTCTAGAAAAGATTGAGAAGGACATGGATCGTGACTTTTTCATGTCTGCTCAAGAAGCAATGGAATATGGTCTAATTGACCGTGTAATTGAAGAACGCCCAGTATAAGCAACCATTGAAGTATGAATAGTTAAGAATAAAAAAACTTAAATTTTTATCCATAACTATTCATACTTCTTTTGCCCAAACTTGTTGTTTACCTTTAAACTTTTTAGTCAGTTGCTCAGTTCAATTCCTTTAATGAATCTGACGGATTGTTATCGCTTGTTGGGCTTAAATTCTGAAGCATCGACGGCTGAAATTAAGAAATCTTATCGGCGTTTAGCACGGAAATATCATCCTGATATTAACGGCAGCAATCAGCAAGCTCAAGCTAAGTTTATTGAATTGACTGAGGCGTATAAGTTACTTCTAAGTGCTGTCAATACGCCTAGAATACCTGCATCTCAGGCAGCAAAGCAGACGCAAAAACAAGATACTAATGTAATCTGGCAGCAGCCACGAGTAACAAAGGTTGTTCGCACTTCTAAGGATAAGGAAAATCAGCAGCAAGCTCCACCTGAACTGTCGTTAAGTGAGTTACAGATTAAGTGGAGTGCTTATAAGCAGTTGCAGCAGTTGCTTAAGTCTCGTAAGTTTGCCCGCGCGATCGCACTTGCAGAAGCCTTAGCACAACGCTTTCCCCAAGATCCAGAAGTCAGACAGTGGAATGCGATCGCATATTCTAGTTGGGGTCGTCAGTTGGTGAGCGATCGTCAATTAGATAAAGCCAGAATTTATCTCAAAAAAGCTCTCCGTACCGATCCTCATAACCGTTCATTGTGGATAGAAGTAGAACGAGATTTTCGACGCATTGAACAGATGCTATAATTCTATTTCTTTATATTTTAGTTAATCTTGGCAATAGCTAATTTGTTATAATCTCAAGTTTGTTGGCATCTTATGTCTCAGCCTTCAATCACTGTCACCGTTAAGTTGTTTGCAGCTTATCAAGAAGCATATAATCTCCCAGAAATAGTGCTGCACTTGCCTCCAGATACGCCAGTGGTTGCAGTATTAGAACAGATTATTAACCAGCATCCCAAACTAGAAAAATGGCGCAATTTGACGCGCTGTGGTGTCAATCTTGAATTCGTAGAACCAGATACTATCTTGCAACAAGGTGATGAAGTTGTGCTGATTCCGCCAGTCAGTGGTGGTTAATAAGCTGCAACACATTTTACAAGGAAATTATATTACCTCATTAGATCAGGTTGTTGAATCGGAATTTCAATTACAAACTCTGTTCCCTCCCCTAATGTTGAAATACACTGCAACGATCCGTTGTGCTTTTCCGCTACAATCTGATAACTAATCGACATACCTAAACCAGTACCCTTACCTACAGGTTTGGTCGTAAAAAACGGGTCAAATAGACGGGTTTGGACTGTTTCTGGCATTCCTAGTCCATTATCAGAAATCCGAATTGCTACTCGATCAGACCCTACAACCTCTGTACGAATTGCGATCGCACTCTTTTTCCCTGCTCTTTCAGTTTTGGGCAACTTCAAAATACTTTCTTCAACTGCATCAATAGCATTAGCAATAATATTCATAAATACCTGATTTAGTTGTCCTGCATAGCACTCAACTGGGGGTAAGTCGCCGTACTCCTTAACTACCTCAATTTTTGAATGTTCAGATGTAGCTTTCAGGCGGTTATGTAAAATCATTAGCGTACTTTCAATGCCTGAGTGGATATCTACAGGTTTAATCTCCGCTTCATCAAGGCGGGAAAAATTACGCAGAGATTTGACAATTTCAGCGATTCTTTCCGCCCCAACTTCCATTGAAGAAATCAGCTTGGGCAAATCTTCCATTAAAAAATCTAACTCTATTTCTTCAATTTTTTCACTAATTTCTGGAGTGACATCAGCATACTGTTCTTGATAGAGTTGCAGCAGATCTAATAAGTCTTGTATATATTCATTAGCAGGTTTGATGTTACCTTGTATAAAACTAATTGGGTTGTTGATTTCGTGGGCTACTCCTGCTACCAATTGCCCCAAGCTTGACATTTTTTCAGTCTGAATTAATTGCGCCTGAGTTTGTCGCAACTCTATCATTGCTTTTTCTAGCTTTTGCGCTTGCGCCTCAGCCGTCTTAACCAGTTCAGCTTGCATTTGCAATGCTGAGTTCAGTTCCTCCTGCTGTTGGGTTAGTTCCTCTGTCAACTTTTTCGCATCTGTTAATGCGGTATCTTTTGCTTGTAACAAAAACAAAAAGTCAACTATCGGGTCGTGAATTGCAAAGTCTCTGAGCTTAACGTTTAAAGTTCCCAAAGTCTCAGTCTCAGTCACCCAGAGAGAACATAGGAAGAATATCACCTCTTGCTCTTCTACATAAACCATCTGCCCTTTAAGCTGCATCCCATTGTGTAGAGATTCTAGTAAAAATAGAGAACGCGATTGCTTCTTGATGGCATCGAAGTCTATCTTGACTCTGGGACGAGCAATCTGAAAATGCTGCTCAAGCTGACTTCCCACTAAAGATTCACCAGCTATGCGCTGTAAAACTTCCCCCGCTTGAACAATCTCTGTGTTTTTGTTGAACGCGATGTGAAATGGGAATAACTTCGCCAACAAAGCAGGCGAGAGACTGACGTAGGGAGGAATCATAAGGGGATTAGTTGGGCTTATATTTGATCAAGAATTCGTCGTGGTCAGCACCCTCTTCGCGATTAACTGTTTGTGTAACTTCCACTTCTGTATCGAATTTCGCTCCTAAACCTTTCATCAGTCCAATTACCATCTGAGCGAGTCCTTCTCGATGGGAATGGTAGTGCAATTTAAGGGATTCTTCTTCCATATCGCTACAGTCAAAGGAGGGTGGCTTAAGTTGCGGAAAGATCACACCAACACGGGTATGAAGATTATCAAGATCCTGAAGAAAATCTGGAAGATTATCTCCACTCATTTCCATCATCTCACCGTACCCCTCTTGGGCAGTGTATAAAACCCAATATTCCCCGAATGCTTGCATAATATCGGAGGCAGAAAGTCCCAAAACCATGCTAGCTGCTTTTACTAGCCTGTGGGTAAGGTCATCGGGATAAGCTTCCATGCTTAGGAAAACACTTTCTTCAATTTCTGCCTTTTGTTTAATTGTCTCCCAAGTTTCTTCTCCAAAACGATCGCACACCATATCTTGAATAGCTTTGTTCACTAAGCCGTACATATAAATTTTCCTTATATTATTTTTAACTGTTTTTAATCAGCTACGCCTACGCGGCTCTTAAATTCCAGATACTCCCTGATACGGCTATTGGCATGACCTTATACTATTGTGCCAAATCAGTCCCCGCTCATTTTTAGGACTTACGCAGAGATCCCCCTAAATCCCCCTTCAAAAGGGGGACTTTGAAATTACCCCCCTTAGAAAGGGGGGTAGGGGGGATCGAGGTTTCATGCTTTTATGATGCCCAACTGAGGAACCATATAAATCAAATGCTTAATTAACAAGTATTTTATTTATACCCGATAAAAAAAGTCGGGTATATTTGACGGGTATTTTTACCTGTGTTAGTATCAGCGAAATGTTGACGGACGTATCAGTAGAGCTATACCCATGACCCAGGCAACTAAACCTCTAAAAGCTGGAACAGCAACCTTTACATCTCTTAGCTGTAAAGAGTGTGGTGCTGAGTATGAAGCCAAGGCAATTCATGTATGTGAGTATTGTTTTGGTCCTTTAGAAGTTAGCTATGACTACGATGCTATACGCCGTCACGTAACTCGTGAAAGTATTCAATCAGGACCAAATTCAATTTGGCGCTATAAGTCTTTCTTACCAGTTGCTACTGATACACCTATTGATGTGGGAACAGGGATGACTCCCTTAGTACGCTCTAATCGTTTGGCACGTCGCCTGGGTCTGAAAAAGCTTTACATTAAAAATGATGCTGTCAATATGCCCACCTTGAGTTTTAAGGATCGGGTGGTATCAGTTGCACTGACTAGAGCGCAAGAATTAGGATTCACTACAGTATCCTGTGCAAGTACAGGTAATTTAGCTAATTCTACTGCTGCGATCGCAGCTTATGCAGGTTTAGACTGTTGCGTGTTCATTCCTGCTGACTTGGAAGCAGGTAAAATTTTGGGTACTTTAATCTACAGCCCAACTTTGATGGCTGTTCAAGGAAACTATGATCAAGTTAACCGCCTCTGTTCTGAGGTAGCTAATACTTATGGTTGGGGATTTGTCAATATCAACTTGCGCCCCTACTATTCCGAAGGTTCAAAAACTCTTGGTTATGAAGTAGCTGAACAGCTAGGTTGGGAGTTGCCAGATCATATTGTTGCTCCTTTAGCCTCTGGATCTTTGTTCACAAAAATTTACAAAGGTTTTCAAGAATTTATTAAAGTTGGGCTGGTTGCAGATAAGCACGTGCGTTTTAGTGGAGCGCAAGCAGATGGTTGTTCTCCTATCGCTGAAGCTTTCAGAGAAGAACGGGATTTTATTAAACCAGTTAAACCAAATACTATTGCTAAATCCATTGCGATAGGTAATCCAGCAGACGGTGTTTATGCTGTAGATATTGCTCGGAAAACCAACGGTAATATAGAATCAGTGAGCGATCGCGAAATTATTGAAGGTATGCAGCTACTAGCTGAAACCGAAGGTATCTTCACCGAAACGGCTGGTGGTACTACCGTTGCGGTATTAAAGAAACTGGTAGAAGCAGGTAAGATTGATCCTGAAGAAAGCACCGTAATCTACATCACTGGCAATGGACTGAAAACCCAAGAAGCAGTGCAAGGATACGTTGGAGAACCTCTGACAATCGAAGCCAAGCTAGATAGTTTTGAACGCGCCTTAGAACGTTCTCGCACTTTAGAACGCCTTGACTGGCAGCAAGTCCTCGTTTAATTTAGGGTTTGGAATAGAACCTAACCTAAACATAGTTAACGGTGAAAGAATGCCTGTTATAGGCAGCTTTCATCTGCGGTCTAAAATATCTAAAATTAACTTTTAGGATAGGTTCTAGTTACCAATTTCCGATTGCCAAATACTAATCACGACTTCTAATTTTCTAAATATGTCCGTCAAAGTTTTAATTCCTACCGCTCTGCAAAAATTTGCTAACGATCAAGCTACTCTTGAATGTACAGGCAGTAACATTTCGGAACTTCTCGAATCTTTAGAGCAAAACTGTCCTGGTATCAAAGCACGTCTTTGTGATGAAAAAGGCGAGCCGCGTCGATTTTTGAATTTATATGTCAACGACGAAGACATCCGCTTTTTAGACGGTACAAAGACATCGTTGAATGATGGCGATCAAGTTAGTATCGTTCCAGCAGTCGCTGGTGGTTGATTCAAGCTACGATTGGGAGTGAAAAGTAAACAGTAGACAGTAAATTTTTAACTGAAAACTGTTTTTTGCGTGTAATCCTCAGTAAGGAATTGCTTAAACAATGGCAGAAGAAACTAACCATAATGCTGCCGGAGAGGTAGCCCCAAGTACTGTTGACCAGCAGGCTCCCAGTGTTTCTGAAGAACACGCTCCTAGTACCAGTTCAGATCAGGCGACAGATATCCCCTCAGCCAATGCGCCTGATCCCACAACAGTTAATCCCGATGTAAATCCTAATGCTGCGGGAGAAAAACCGACGACGGAAGCTCAAGTGTCGGAAAATAGTTCTCAAACCGCAGTAGATCAACCTGCGGTGTCTGCTAATACAGAAGAGAAACCTGCTGCTAAAAAGGCTGCTAAAGCTAAGGGTGATGAAGCTACAGCAGACGGTGAAAAGCCTGCGGCTAAAAAAGCGGCAGCCGCTAAGGGTGACGAAGCACCAGCTAAAGCAGCTAAGAAAGAGAAAGCCCCAGCAGTTGAAGATAAGCCTTTTGCTGAGTTTATTCAGCAACACTACTTGCCAGCTTTAACAACATCATTAGCAAGCCAAGGTGTTGAGGATCTAGAGTTAAAATTTGAGCAGCAAAAGATTCCTATTACTGGGTATCAGCAAGAACCTCAATGTTGGCAAGTTCTTGGAAATTGGAACGGTGGTTTACGCCAATTTAGGGTCTATTTCTTAGAAGAAAATATTCAAGGAAGAAGAGCTTTTTCATACGCCGAAAATCGAGGTAAGCCTAGCACACTTGAGCCATTCTTAATTGATGAGCGCAAAGTAACACTAGATTTGATGGTTTTTGGTGTAATTCAAAGGTTGAATGCTCAAAAGTGGCTGGTAAGAAATTAGTTAGTTACTGTTAAGTAGGAAAAAAGAACCCCACCCCCAACCCCTCTCCGAATTTCGGGGAGGGGAGTTCTATTTTATGTTGAATTATATTAATTTGCTTAAAGTTCAATGAAATCATAAAGGACAACACCTGTTACTGGGTGGTTGTCTATGCAGACGTATCCACTTTTAAGCATTTCCTTTAAGGTTGCTTCTACTTGAGTAAAGCTAGCCCCTGTATCCATCACGGCTTGAGTAACTGAAAGCTTACCACCTCTAGTTGCTGCGGCTTTCAGAAGTTTTACCATTAATTGCTCATGGGTTGGTAAGGGTTGAGTCAGTGCGATCGCACTTTGAGGAAGCGGTACGCCATTTGGGGACAAACCAAATTGCATACTTGCTTTGAGATTGTGTTCTTCAACCAAACCACGCATGACAAATAAATCTATAAATTGTCCAATGCCAAGTAAACCAAAAGTACACAGCCATAAAAACCCTGTAATATACTTTTTGTTATAAAAACGGTGTAAGCCGTGTAGTTGTAACAAACAGCCGAGCCACAGTAAATAGCTAGTGTCTACATTATTCATATTTAACTGAGTTAATGTAGAATTGCCTTCAGAGATAGTAGATATATCCTTATTCATAGTTCATTGCCATTGTTGCCTTGTCTTTCTTGACCAGTAGGTGATGTGTTGGGCTGGAAGTTGGTTAAAAGCTATATATTTATGATCTTAAATAGTCTGCTGAGGTGCGATCGCATTACTTAATCTAAAATTGGTTTAACTAAAATAAATTTTTAATATTAAAGCTACTGGTCTAATTTACAATAGTTGGTTCAACATGGCAGAAATCCCCTATTTAGTCTGCTTTGCACTTGTGGTGTTAAGTGCTTTGGGTATTTTAATCAGTAGACAACAACAGACAGCTGTACGCCAAAATGAACAAACTCAGCAGGAATTAGAAAGGCTTGTAGAGGAACGTAGTGCTGAACTTGAGAGTAAGCGAGCAGAGTTAGAAAACTCTCAACTAATGCGAGCGCAAGCAATATCTGTTATAGCAGAAACCGCAGAGCAAAGTTCAGCTTTTTTGTCAGAGGTAAGCGCGGTTTTGGCTTCTTCTCTTGACTACGACACGACGTTAAATAGTGTGGCGCAACTCGTAGTACCTTTTTTGGCTGATTGGTGTGCAATTGATATTTATGATCAAGCTAGACACTCTATCCGTCGGGTAGCTGTAGCTCATCCAGATCCATCAAAAATAGAATTAGCTTGGCAACTAAATCAACGTTACCCGGAAGATCCTAATGCAGATCGTGGTGTACCGAAGGTGTTACGAACTGGTGAGCCGGAGATCGGATCGGAAATTCCTGACGCTAGTTTAGTGGAGGCGGCTAAAGATGCGGAACATTTGCGGATTCTGCGTGAGTTAGGTTTGAAATCATATATTATTGTGCCGTTAATTGCGCGTGGGCGATCGCTTGGTGTAATCTCCTTAGTTACAGCCGAATCAGATCGTCGCTACACTTCTAATGATCTGTCTTTAGCTGAAGAATTAGCCCGTCGTGCAGCTTTAGCAGTTGATAACTCAAGGCTTTATACTGAAGCGAAACTTGCTCGACAAGCTGCGGAAATAGCAGCAGATCGCACGGCGCGGTTGCAAAAAGTTACTGCTGCACTCTCAGAATCTCTTACCCCTTCCCAAGTTGCTGAAGTAATTGTAGAGCAGGGAATGGCAGCTTTTGGTGCTAACAGTGCGTTAGTAGTACTGCTAACTCCAGATGGTACGCAACTAGAAATAATTCGTGCAGTTGGCTATAAGCCAGAGTTGCTAGAAGCTTGGCGCTATTTTTCGATACATGAACCTTACCCGCTATCAGAAGCGGTACGAACAGGAATTGCTGTGTGGGCAGAGTGTAAGGCTGAAAGAATTGCCCAATATCCGCATTTAGCTGAAATTTATGCCCATTATGAGCATGAATCGTGGGTTTCGATGCCACTAATTGTAGAAGGAAAAGCAATTGGTGGGGTGACTTTGAACTTTAGGGAACCGCAGAAATTTACCGCAGAAGACCGGATATTTATGCTGACTTTAGCGCAGCAGTGCGCTCAGGCGATCGCTCGTGCTTATTTATATGAAGCAGAAAAGGCTGCACGTAGTACTGCTGAAACAGCTAGTCGTATGAAGGATGAGTTTTTAGCTGTGCTATCTCACGAACTCCGCACACCACTTAATTCGATGCTTGGTTGGTCTAAGTTACTGCGTAGCCGTAAGTTTGATGAAGCAACAACTGCACGGGCTTTAGAAACAATTGAGCGCAATGCACAGTTACAATCACAATTAATTGAAGATATTTTAGATGTTTCGCGGATTATTAGGGGAAAACTACGTTTAAATATCCGTCCTGTTAATTTGTTACCTGTAATTGAATCTGCAATTGATGCTGTACGTCCAGCAGCGAATGCTAAGGCAATTCAATTAGAATTAGTTCCCAACAGTTCAATCGGCTTAGTATCGGCAGATAGCGATCGCATACAGCAGGTATTATGGAATTTGCTTTCTAATGCGATCAAATTCACACCTGATGGTGGCAAAGTGAAGGTGCAACTAGATAGCACAGACAGCCAAGTTCAAATTCAAGTAGTTGATACAGGTAAAGGTATTAGTCCTGAGTTTTTACCTTATGTGTTTGAGCGTTTTAGCCAAGCTGATAGTACGAGTACTAGATCTTATGGTGGGTTAGGGTTGGGGTTAGCAATTGTGCGTCACTTAGTAGAATTGCACGGTGGAACTGTGAAAGCTGATAGTTTGGGAGAAGGACAAGGAGCAACTTTTACTATATATATTCCGCTTCTGCAAGCAAGTAAGGAAGTAGAGAAGTATCCCAAGAATGCAGAGATACACAGTACAACTTCTTCTGCAATAACTCAGGACAATTCTTTACTATCTGGGTTAACAGTACTGGTAGTTGATGATAGTGCGGATACACTAGCATATCTGACGGCTGCAATAGAACAGTATGGCGCAAAAGTAGAAGCGATCGCATCTGTATCTGAAGCGATTATTGCACTAAAAAATCTCCATCCAGATGTTTTAATTAGTGATATTGGTATGCCCCATCAAGATGGTTATGATTTGATTAAGCAGGTGAGAGCTTTAGAGCAATTAGGACAAATTCCAGCTATGGCGCTAACTGCTTATGCTAGGGAAGAAGACCGCAAACGCGCTTTATCTGCGGGTTTCCAGATGTATATGTCTAAACCAGTTGAGCCAGAGAAGTTAGCTAGTGCGATCGCGCAATTAGCTGGACGTACTATCAAAATTTAATTTCTAATCATTAAATAGCATTTTCTCAATTAATTGCTAACAATTTTAACAGTTAAGTTTTGGATAATTAACCACAGATAAACACAGATAAACACAGATGGTATAATTGGTTTTTACCAAAAGTCTATTGATATAATTTTTAACCTTTAAAATTGCATAGTGCTGATAAGTTTTTGCTCAATTTAAGCAAGTGTAAACTATCAATTGTTTTTACCATATTTTTTTTGTTTCAGCAAGTTTTATAGATAAATTTCACAATATGTAGCAACTCTTAACAAAATTAATAGCTTTGATACCCTCTACCTTGTTAAACTGGAACGCAGCCCGTCCAGTAGCAACGGGAGGCACAGATTTACACGCGAGCCAAAGCACTATGGTAGATTCCCTTAAAAAACCTGCATTTGAAGAGTTAAGACCAGGAATCAAAGTTCCCGCGAAGGACACCATTCTGACCCCTCGGTTCTACACTACCGACTTTGAAGAAATGGCGAAGATGGACATCTCGCCTAATGAGGACGAGTTGAAGGCGATTCTAGAAGAGTTTCGCATTGATTACAACCGTCATCACTTTGTACGGGATGCCGAGTTTGAACAATCCTGGGAACATATTGATGGAGAAACTCGCCGCCTGTTCATTGAGTTTTTAGAGCGTTCCTGTACGGCTGAATTTTCTGGCTTTTTGCTATACAAAGAACTAGGTCGCCGTTTAAAAGATAAAAGCCCAGTTTTGGCAGAATGCTTTAACCTGATGGCTCGTGATGAAGCGCGTCATGCAGGTTTCCTTAATAAAGCACTGTCAGACTTCAGCTTATCGTTAGATTTAGGATTTCTGACTAAGAGTAAAAGTTACACTTTCTTTAAGCCGAAGTTTATCTTCTACGCTACTTACCTGTCTGAGAAGATTGGTTACTGGCGCTACATCACTATTTTTCGTCACTTAGAAGCAAATCCAGAAGATCGGGTTTATCCAATTTTCCGGTTCTTTGAAAACTGGTGTCAGGACGAAAACCGTCACGGTGACTTCTTCGACGCAATCATGCGGGCGCAACCAAATACACTGAATGATTGGAGAGCGAAGTTGTGGAGTCGTTTCTTCCTGTTATCGGTATTTGTGACGATGTATCTTAACGATATTCAGCGTGCAGATTTTTATGCAATTCTTGGTCTGAATGCGCGTGATTATGATATGCACGTGATTAAGAAGACTAACGAAACTGCTGGACGGGTATTCCCTGTAATTTTGGATGTAGAGAATCCAGAATTTTATAATCGCCTAGATGTTTGCGTGAAAAATAATGAAAAGCTGAGTGCGATCGCAAATTCTAATACTCCCAAATTCCTGCAATTCTTCCAAAAACTGCCTCACTACGTTTCTAGTGGCTGGCAATTCTTGCGGTTATATCTAATGAAGCCAATTGATATGACTGCCTTGGAAGGCACAGTACGTTAATTGTTGGTAGTTCCCCTCATTTTAAGTGGTTCTGTATGATGCAGAGCCACTTTCATTTTTTCAGGAATTACGCACGAATTTAGATCCCCCCTAGGGCGTGTTTTCAAATCCTTCGATCCCCCCCTGCCACCCTTAAAAAGGGGGGAGAATCCCATCAAAGTCCCCCTTTTTATAGGCGAAGCCTTCCCGAAGGGTAGGGGGATTTAGGGGGATCTCACCGACAGAAACGGAGGCAATAAAGTAAGCCCTTTACAAAAAAGTTGCCAACTGCTATCAAACTGCAAAATTGTTGCTTACAATGAAATTAAATTTTGGCAAATTAATTATTTATTCTACTAGCTGGATGTTAACAGCTAGTATTAGCATAATTATTAAAACTACACCAGCCTTTAGTCAAACTCAACCAGCAGTAAGTCCTAATAACTCTTCTCAGGACTTAGATTTAAGCCCTGAAGTTATCAACAATAGCCCTGTTTTACAACGCTGGCGCAATAAATTACCAAATCTTTTAGAGGAAATAAAAAACGATCCTAGCTTTAAAACTCGCTTGAGATTGGGCTATTCTCAGTTTCCTTCTACAGGACAAGCAGGGGGGGTAAATGTGGGTGTTGAGGATGTGTTAATTGGTACTTCTGGTTTAACGGTTAGTGGAGATTATCAGGCTGCATTTAATGGTAAACGTACAGCCTATGGTGCAGATTTACGTTACTACGTGCTGCCTTTGGGTAATTATATTAATATTGCACCTGTTGTTGGTTATCGGTATTTAGAAACTGATAGGTATTCTACAGATGGGGTTAATGTTGGCGGAAGAGTACTGTTAGTTTTATCTCGTGGTGGTGCAGCAGATGTTTCTTTAACTCAGAGTTTTGTTTCTCCAGGTAGTAGTGAGGAAGTAGGTTTAACAACGCTTTCTGCGGGATATGCAATTACTCGCAATTTGCGTTTATCTACAGATATTCAAAAGCAGAATGCTAGGGAAAGCAAAGATAGTAGGGTAGGCATAGTGTTGGAGTTTATGCCTTGAAAAGAACTCCACTCCCAGCCCCTCCCCGAATTTCGGAGAGGGGAGTGTCAATTGTAAATTGTTAGTAGAATTAGTACAAATCTTGCCAGTCCCTAGTCATCAGTACCTAATTACCAATCACATTTAGGGAACTGCTTTAATATGTCAGAGTCATCAAAAATAAGTGTGCCATCAGTGCGCTTGTTCCTGATGATGCGATACGTGCCAATTTGAGGTGGCATTTAGCTGATCGCAACAACGCCATGCGATCGCATTTCCAGTTAAATTAAATTACATCTGTTTGAAGTCGCATGAATTTAAAGGTTAAAAGTTGGCTGGAATTGTGGGACAAGCAACCAAACAAAGCTTGGACGCTATCAATTTTGTGGTTGTTGTTAATTAGCTGGATAGCTTTTTTGTGGAATCTGGGCAATACTGGCTTAATTGATGAAACTGAGCCACTGTTTGCGGAAGCTTCTCGGCAGATCACAGTTACAGGCAACTGGATTACACCTTATTTTAATGGTGTGACTCGTTTTGATAAACCAATTTTAATTTATTGGTGTCAGGCGATCGCATATAAGTTAATTGGCGTGAATTCTTGGGCGGTGCGCTTACCTTCTGCACTTGCTGCGATCGCACTCACAGTTTTAGGATTCTATACACTCCGCTATTTCGGCATTCCTAACCCTGGAAAGTTTCAAGAAGCATCTCCAGCAATTATTAAAAAAGACCCCCACATCACCCGCCAGTTATGGTTATCTGCTTCGATAGGCGCAGCAATGATTGCTTTAAATCCAGAAACTATAGCTTGGGGGCGTACAGGTGTATCAGATATGCTCCTGAGTGGATGTACAGGTTCAGCATTATTAGCATTTTTCTTAGGATATGCTCAAGACTCTAAACCGCAGGTACAAGAACGTTGGTATATAGCTTTTTATGTATTAGTTGCACTAGCAGTTTTGACTAAAGGACCAGTAGGAATTGTAGTGCCACTACTAATTATTAGTACATTTCTCTTATATCTCGGTAAATTTAGAGAAGTAATTCAAGAAATGCGACCAGTGCGAGGTTTTTTGCTGTTTGCAGCAATTACTATGCCTTGGTATGTATTAGTATTTTTGGCAAACGGTGAAAATTTTATTAACTCATTTTTTGGCTATCACAATATAGAACGTTTTACAGGTGTAGTAAATGGTCATCGCGCACCCTGGTATTTTTATTTTCTAGTTGTACTTGTGGGGTTTGCGCCTTGGTCGATTTACTTACCAGTTGCGATCGCGCGGCTACGATTTTGGCAACGTAAATCATGGCAACAACAACCCCGCGCCACACATTTAGGTTTATTTGCCTGGTTCTGGTTTGCTGGTATTTTCGCTTTCTTCACCATCGCTATTACCAAATTACCTAGCTATGTTCTACCCTTAATGCCAGCCGCAGCTATCATAGTTGCACTATTCTGGAGCGATCAAATCAATCGAGCATTAGAAGTTAAAGAGCCAAATAAAAAAGCACATTCATCACTTTTATGGAGTGGCGTTTTTAATGTCTTATTCTTATTAATTATTGCAGGTGCAATTTTCTTTCTCCCCCTCTACTTAGGCTATGATCCAGCAGTTCCTAACCTCAGAGAATTATTACAGCAAGCAGGTTTACCTGTAAGTGGTGGCATAATTTGGGCATTGACAGCAGTAGGATTAGCAATAGTACTAATAAAACGCTATTGGCATTTGGTATGGGGAATTAATTTAGTAGGATTTATAGCATTCATTATTTTTGTGATTACACCAGCTTATTTTCTGATGGATCACACCCGTCAACTACCCCTGCGAGAATTAGCTGCCCTATCAAATCAGGTAGAAAAACCAGGGGAAGAATTGATTATGATTGGTTTTAAAAAGCCTAGTCTTGTCTTTTATTCACACCAAAGAGTTAATTATTTTAACGATCCAACTGAAGCAATTGAGTATATTAGAACCAAAGCAACTAATCAGCCTAATTCACCTTCATCCCTAATTATTGCCCAACCAGAATTAATCCAAGAAACAAAATTAAAACCTAATCAATACCAAGATTTAGGCTCATCTGGAGCATATCAACTCATCCGCGTTGATCAACAATTAACAATTAACAATTAACAATTCTGTCCTAATGTTTGATTGATTAACTTTAAAAGCTCAGTCATTGACCGAGAATCTACCCGCATAATTTTACTAGCTGCTGTCCTTAACACTGCCTCAAATTTAGCCAAAGAATTAGTAGTTTTAGAAAGATTGGTTTGCTTACCTTTACGGTTATCTAAGACTAAAATTGGTGGTGTTTGTGGCTGCTGTAATAGGGATGCGATCGCATTAACAAATTCTGGCTCAGGCTCGATGTCTGCTAAAGAAATTAACAGTAAATCAAATTTTTGATTGTGAACATGACGAGCTACATCTGTCCACGAAGGCGGAACTATAGTTCTAAAGCCTGCTGTTTTTAAATATTGATTTAGTGCTTGTAGTCCTTCAAGAGAATTTTTATTAGTAAATTCCTGATTTTCAGCTACACGCAAATTTGATAATTTTGCCGTATCTACTACTACAATGCTTGGTTGATAACCCATCCCTGCGGCGACTTGAATCACCCGTAATAAAGCAGTTTGTTCGCGTAGCGACTCCGTAGGAGTATTATGATTGTTTGCTGGTGCTAAACATGGAAAAACTGTCAATCCAGGAACTTGATTTGCTGCCTCAGTTGTCTGATGATCTATCGTAATTAAAGGTAAAGAAGCAATACTTGTATACTGGCTTAGTTGTTGCAAATAACTAAGCGGATCACTTAAACCAGTACTATTAAGTAATACAACGTTAGGATGCCAAACACGAGCAATTAATTCTGCCTGCTCTAAATCATCAGCTTCTAAAACTCTGTAATTTAGTTCTAACTTATGATTAATAAGATTTAAGTTATCAATTAAATTAAGTTCTAAATCTTCAGTCTGCGACTCTGACGTTAAGTGCAGGACTACTATAAAATCGCGATCGCTTGATTTCTCTGGGCTTAAACCAATTAAACTTTGCTTTAATGCCGACGTTTCTATTGGTATACTTAAAAAATCAGCAGCAAGATTTTCTAAAGCAGTTTCCTTGTCTGCTCTAGAAGCAGTTACAACTACTGGAATATGCTTAGTTTGCTCATCTGACTTTAACAAAGTTAAAACATCCCACCCCGAAAGCATCGGTAACACTGGATTGAGCAACACAGCACACGGTTGCAACGTTCTAGCTTTTTCAATTGCCTCCGTACCTGAGCGCCCAATTACCACCCGATATCCCAAACTTGTGAGTTTTTCATTCAAATCCTCAATATAATTCGGCACATTTTCAACAATCAAAACTAAGCGATTGCTGTTACTCCTACTAACTTGACTGTTATCTTGATACTCAATCAAAAATTCAGCCGAAGATTGTGGGGGAAGAGGAGGCAGTAATAAAGTAAACTGGCTACCTTGACCTAATTTTGAAATAAAAGAAATATCTCCACCGTGCAGACGTGCCAAACGTTGAGTTAAAACTAACCCTAAACCAGTTCCATCAAATCTGCGGGTAAGGGGATTTTCTAGTTGTTGGAATTTATGAAAAATCAAATGCTGCTTTTCTGGTGGAATCCCAATGCCAGTATCCCAAACTGTCAAAGAAATCCAACCTTCCCAAGCACAAACATTTAAACCTATTTCACCTTTTCCCTCGGTAAATTTCAGGGCGTTACTGAGTAAGTGAAACAGCATTTGGCGTAGCCGTAATTGGTCTGCAACCAGCATTTCTAAACCTGGTTCAATTTGCAGAGTAAATTTGACTTCGGAATCGGATTTTTCTTGATTATTTTTAACTGATTGGAGTTGCTCTGCTTGTAGATATGCGCGATCGCAAACTGTAGCAATATTAACTGGTGCTAACGTCAGTTCTAGCTGACCAGTTTCGATCAGAGTTAAATCTAATATATCATTTACTAATACCATCAACTGTTTTCCGCTTTGATGGATTAAATTAGCATAGCGAAATTGGCGTTCATTCAGTTCTCCTAGTACCTGCTCTTTCAACAAACTAGATAAACCTAAAACAGCCGTTAACGGCGTTTTTAGTTCATGGCTAATACAAGCTAAAAATTCATCTTTAAAGCGGTTTAGTTGTACTAAGTCAGCATTTTTTGCCACTAATTCTTTTGCAACTTGTTGTTTTTCTGTGACATCGGTAGCTAGTACTAGCCAGAGATCAGGAGAATAGGAAAAGTAATTACTAGCAAATTGCTCACCACTAACTTGTTTACTCAAGTGGATTTTTACAAATTCCCAAATCCGCGCATCTTGCTGATTAATTTGACTAAAATTCTCCGTTGTTTTGATGGATTCAACTTCTAATAAAGTTTCACGCCAAGCTGTATTTTTGCTAATTACTTGCCCACTGCCTGTTTGCAACATCATTGGTAACGGCAGTTGTTCCAGCAGTTGTTCCAAGGGATTAATAATTTTTGACTGCGGCTGTTGACTAGAATTGCTGAATGTAGTACTTATTTGGAAAAACTCAGATGAATTGTTGATTAGTGGTGCTAAATATTTTAACAGCCGCCAACTATCCAAAAGTCCTATACACAAACCATCGCCATCTACAATAACCCAGTGCTGATTTAATCCTGAGTCTTCTTGGTTTTGTAGCTGCTGCCAAAATTCATTCCAACTATTATCAGCACTTATAATCTCTACAGGTTCAATTAGTCTACTAAAATCAGCAAGTTGTGCCGCTGGATGCTGAGTTTTTTCTAAAAAATTAACTTTGGTGCGATCGCCTAAATAATTTCCTTGATTAAATAATATATTACAACGATCGCCCCGCTCTGTCTGATCGTCAATAACTGCTGTAGATACTCTCGTTTGCTCGTTGATGTTGCCAAGTACATAAGGCATCAACCGCCGGAAGTTTACCACTCCTACAGGATATTGTTGTTCATTAACGACTACAATGCGATCGCATTCGCAAGAACTGAAAAGTTCAATCACCACATCCAATGGCGCAGTCTGTAGACAAACACGCGCTGGCTGTAGAAACTCTTTTAAACTAGGCGTTGGTATTAACATTAAGCGGTTGTGGGAAAGCGCGTTTTCTGTTTTAGGGGGAGAGGAGGGAGGAGGGAGGAGGGAGGAGAAGTTAATTATTACTTACAAACAGCGATCGCCCTATATCATGTAATTACAATTAATTCCAATTGCCACAATCATTAAATTAATGTTAATTTTTTAAACAAGGGATCATAAATATTCTCTCTTATGAGAGATGTATGACTGCCGACAGCCAGCTAAAAACAATGACCTGCTAAAATTTTGTCTGCCCAACTATCTGTTTGTATATTCTCACGTTCGGAATTCCTTACTCAGTCATGTGAGCAAATCTTGAGTAAAGATCGCTATGATCTGACTGAGATTAATTCTACCACTGAATTTTTAGGCTTTGTTGAACAACAGAAGCATCAACTAGATTGTTTATTATTAGAAGCCGATCAAGAATTGCTGCCCAGTCTTAAGCAATTGTACGCACAACGAATGCTGCTACCAGCAGTAATTATTCAGCAGGATGTAAAGATAACAGGTAACTTACAGACACCAGTAACAGTAACGAATAATTCATCAGTCGATGAAAAATTAATGACTATAGGCAACTACTTTTACCACCCAGCAGAAGTTGTACTACCTGCGACTAAACTTAATCAGATGACACTGTTAATCGATCAGGCGATCGCGGAATTTCTGAAACCGAGTCCCAATAATTATTCACTTGATAGTGCTAAATTTAGCCCTAAACGGGAAACCCCAGATCATCTTGATTTTGACATCCAGCAACGACGGCGATTAGCTGAAAAACTTAAAGAGCGACTTGGATACCTCGCAGTTTACTACAAAAGAAGTCCTCAAAATTTCTTTCGTAATCTATCCCCCAATGAAAAAACACTGTTTTTAGACAACCTCAAATCAAAATACTGCGAAATTATTTTAACTTATTTCGATAATGACCCTAAATTAAATCAGGAAATTGATGATTTTGTCAACCTGGGTTTTTTTGCAGACCTTTCAGTTTCCCAAATTGTAGAAATCCACATGGAATTAATGGAACAATTTTCACAGCAACTAAAAATTGAAGGACGCAGCGAAGAAATTTTGTTAGACTATCGCATCACCTTAATAGATATAATTTCCCACTTGTGTGAAATGTATCGGCGTTCACTCCCTAAAGAATTATGACCTGCAAACATTCAATCATTGCAGTTATACTGTAAAATATCTAGCTATCAACCGTCATCAAGGTGATATTATTGTTTAATTTAAGCAATAATAAGCGAAAACGTCTAATTCTCAAAAAAGTTTAACTAACTACTAAATGTTTAAGTTATACTTACAAACTTGTAGCAATTATAACAAACTTATGTATGCGTCCGTTAAATAAAATATATGTTTTAAAGCTCTATGTTGCTGGTAATACTCCCAACTCTCAACGAGCATTGAAAACACTAAAAAATATTCTTGAGAATGAATTTAAAGGAGTCTATGCTCTCAAAGTAATTGATGTCTTGAAAAATCCTCAACTTGCCGAAGAAGATAAAATTCTTGCAACTCCTACCTTAGCCAAAATATTACCCCCACCCGTGAGAAAAATTATTGGTGATTTATCAGATAGAGAAAAAGTTTTAATCGGATTGGATCTTTTATACGAAGATATTAGTGAATTAGAAGCTGATTTATAGCTCTGCTCCAATTTGATGATCAAACAGTATATGTAAGCCGAATAGCGATCTAGCTATGAGATTAATTGTAATTTGTAATTAAATTTCAAATTTTGTAAATTCAGTTATGGATAAACTTAATTCAACCCCGCAACCCGCAGAAGAGCCAGCTATCGGAGTCCAAAAAATTAGGACAATGATTGAAGGATTCGATGATATTACTCATGGCGGTTTACCTGCTGGAAGAGCAACAATTGTCAGTGGAACTTCTGGCACTGGTAAAACAATGTTAGCTGTGCAATTTGTCTACAATGGCATCAGCAACTTTAATGAACCAGGCATATTTGTCACATTTGAAGAATCTCCTAGCGATATTATTAAAAACGCTTACAGCTTTGGCTGGGATTTACAAAAATTAATTAATGAAGGCAAGCTATTTGTGCTTGATGCTTCCCCAGACCCAGAAGGTCAGGAAGTTGTTGGTCATTTTGACCTTTCTGCCTTAATTGAGCGTATTCAGTACGCAATTCAGAAATATAAAGCCAAGCGTGTTTCTATCGACTCAGTAACAGCCGTATTTCAACAATATGATGCCGCCTCAGTTGTGAGGCGCGAAATTTTTCGTTTAGTTGCTCGGCTCAAACAACTAGGCGTTACCACAATTATGACAACTGAGCGCGTAGAAGAATATGGACCAGTAGCGCGATATGGAGTAGAAGAATTTGTTTCAGATAACGTTGTAATTGTTCGCAACGTATTAGAAGGAGAACGCCGTCGTCGGACGATGGAAATTCTCAAACTGCGTGGTACAACTCACATGAAAGGTGAGTATCCATTTACGATTACTAATAACGGAATTAATATTTTTCCATTGGGAGCTATGCGACTCACCCAGCGTTCTTCCAATATCCGTGTATCTTCAGGTGTTAAAACCCTAGATGAAATGTGCGGTGGTGGATTTTTCAAAGATTCAATTATTTTAGCAACAGGCGGTACTGGTACTGGTAAAACCTTACTTGTAAGTAAGTTTTTACAAGAAGGTTGTATGTCAGGTGAGCGTGCTATTCTATTTGCTTTTGAAGAATCACGCGCTCAACTATCTCGTAATGCTTCTTCTTGGGGAATTAATTTTGAGGAATTAGAAAGGAAAGGCTTACTAAAAATCCTCTGTACTTACCCAGAATCAGCAGGATTAGAAGATCATTTGCAAACTATTAAATCTGAAATTGCTGAATTTCAACCCTCTAGAATTGCCATTGATTCACTTTCAGCCTTAGATAGAGGTGCTAGCAACAATGCTTTCAGACAGTTTGTAATTGGGATTACAGGATATGCCAAACAAGAAGAAATAACAGGATTTTTCACTAATACAACAAATCAATTTATGGGGTCTCATTCTATTACTGAATCTCATATTTCTACAATTACAGACACAATTATCTTGTTGCAGTATGTAGAAATTAGAGGAGAAATGTCTCGTGCGATCAACGTTTTTAAAATGCGTGGTTCATGGCACGATAAAGGCATCCGTGAATACACAATCAGTAAAGAGGGTCCTGAAATCAAAGATTCTTTCCGCAACTATGAAGGGATTATTAGTGGTTCACCCAGCCGCATTTCTATTGATGAGAAAAGCGAGTTGTCTCGGATTGTTAAAGGGGTTAGAGATAAGATTGGCGAATAAGTTTAAAACTAGAAGAGCTTTTTAATATAACAACAGCGCCCCTACGGGAATTTTGTGTTTGATTGTATATAGCGATCGCACTAAATTTTATACTATTAATGGGAGATGTGCGATCGCATGATTGCTCAGAACCGAAATTGCTCAATTACTCTCTGGGATACCCCAACCAAGCATCTAAATCTTCAATTTCTGAAAAATCTAAAACATCTGCCGTTAACTCTTCTAATTGTTGCAAAGATAACTGGTTGATTCTAGCTTCTAGTCGCGACTCAAGATCACCAAATTTACGTCGCAATATAACCATGACTATTCTCAAAGCTTCTTCTTGTCTACCTTCTTGTCTACCTTCTTGCCTACCTTCCCTTAAACCTGCTTGTTTCCCTTCTTCTAGAATACTTTGGTAAACAGTTGATTCGCGCATAATATCCTCCCGAAATAAAGAACGTATTAACTTATTTTCAAACCGCAATCCTGCTAATATTTCTGTACAAGCTGTAATCCCCTGTAACTGTTCGCTATCATCAATTTGGTTGACTTGAGACGCAACTTGGGTTAATAACTCTGTGGGTGAATTACTTTTAGTTAAAGGGGCAAAAGGTAATAGCGCCGGAGTATTTAAAAATAAGCTAGGTTCTTCATAATCCAGGTACGCAACCTGTCAAGATAGAAGTATTGCAAGCTGATGGTGCAATATCTAAGCAACAGACATTGTTAAAGCCCAGCTAAAAAAAGGACAAATACTTGTCAACACGGACAAATAATTTATCAATCGACAACAAACGAGTATGGAGGGACTCGAACCCCCGACCATCAAGCCCGGAACCTGATGCTCTATCCACTGAGCTACATACCCTAATTTATAGATATTATAACACCTCTAGGATGCTATGAGAAAAAAAATAAGTATGAAAGACCAAAACTGAGCGATCTTTCATACTTGATAAGAGGCGCTGAAAAAACCTTACGAACTACCAATGAGCTTGAGGTCCAGCCCAAAGAAACTTAACCAGTTTGCCAGCCAACACAGGTTGGTCGTCACTGGCAGCAACGGTTTGACCCTTCATATCAACAGCCCACTGCGGCCACTGTTCATCGCCCAAATTTCCCGCACGGAATAGAACTTGACCTGGATTGCTTTGGCTCCAACCTAATAACACAGCAGTACTGTACTCACTCTCTTGAGGAGATACTGTGCTGATTGTATTTGTTTCCCGATCCCAAACAACTGCATAATCAGAGGCATCTGAGGTGCTAAACAAACCTTCAAGCTGCCGTGCAAGTAAGCGCGATCCTGTTGCAGACCACGATACGGGCATCAGAACCGCAATTGAACCTGGGCTATTTTGATTACCCTCGACAAGCGAATGCTCAACCACAGGAGAAGAAGCACTCAGCTTTTGCAATTCCCCAGTTTTCAAATTTTCTAAAAACATCACACTGCTAACACGGCTGCGATACAGTTCTGGTTCTGCATCAATTTGAATCCGGCTGTAAGCAGCATATTCACCATCAGGAGAAACTACAGAGCGGGTGCGGTAGTAGCGTACCCCAGACCCACCGTTAGCAGTAACTTCAGCGTGAGTATCTAACACCCACTTCCAAGGTACGGGATGGG
This sequence comes from Crinalium epipsammum PCC 9333, assembly GCF_000317495.1. Taxonomy (GTDB): domain Bacteria; phylum Cyanobacteriota; class Cyanobacteriia; order Cyanobacteriales; family PCC-9333; genus Crinalium; species Crinalium epipsammum. The sequence goes on along the minus strand of NC_019753.1, from coordinate 1,910,361 downwards.
GGCTATCAAGGGGATCACTCTGCAAGGATGCCTGAGCCGCGTCAGGAGAAGCATCAACTTCATTAGTTAAGCGGCTGTTCTTAGCCACCTCTTTTCCAAAACCAATTTCTGCCTGATCGAGATTGACCATCCCAATTCCTAAATTGGCAACCCCAAATCCATAATTAAGTACGTTGGGGATCTCTGGGTAAATCTCAGGAGGCTGAAAAGAGGGTACGTTCGATGAACTGTCTTCAGCAAAAATAGTAATATCAGCCAGTGCTGATTGACTGGGAGCCATCAACAGTGCTGCTGCTACGAGAGGAAGGTATGGTTGGGAGCAGAACCATCCTAAGTGGGGTATGCGTTTGAACATGGGGTAGGGTCAGGTTGCGAGACGGCGCTTCTTGTGTGAGGAGGAACGCCCAAGGCCCAGTGCAGAGTCCTCTATGTTATGTATACCAATTTAAGTAGCCTTATAGTTACTTCGTAGGTAAAATTTCACGAGAGTTTACCAAATTTTTGATTTTCTTCAACTTTGCTACATAATTTTGCCTGACTCGCTACGGGTTAAATGTATGCTCATGCTAGGTTTTATATGGTTTCCAGCTTAAAATTTATATGAAAGTAGTTTTTTTTGGCACTCCTCAGTTTGCGGTGTCTACTTTAGAAAAGTTAGTAATTCATCCAAAATTTGACGTTTTGGGGGTAGTTACTCAGCCTGATAAACGACGCGGGCGTGGCAACCAGATGATCCCCTCACCAGTAAAAGCTGTAGCCTTAGCTCAACAACTTCCAGTTTGGCAACCCCAACGCCTCAAAAAAGATGCCGAAACTCTTAACCAACTAAAACAGCTAGAAGCAGATGTCTTTGTGGTTGTAGCTTATGGGCAAATTCTTTCTCAAGAGATTTTGGATATGCCTGCCCTAGGCTGCATTAATGTTCATGGGTCAATTTTGCCTAAGTATCGGGGTGCTGCTCCCATCCAAAGGTCTATTGCTAATGGTGAGGCTGAAGCTGGAATCACGACAATGCTAATGGATGCTGGTATGGATACTGGTTCAATGCTGCTCCAAGCTTCTATACCGATTCAGCTACTAGATAATGCTCATCAATTGGCTCTCACGCTTTCTATTGTAGGAGCAGATTTGTTAGTAGAAACTTTGGTTAAACTAGAGCGCCAGGAAATTCAACCAATGCCACAAGACTCTGCCCAAGCAACTTATGCGCCACTAATTCAAAAGCAAGATTATTATCTCAATTGGTCGCACAAGGCAATAGATTTACACAATCAAATTCGGGGATTATATCCAGACTGTGTGGCGAAATTTCGGAACGAAATGCTGAAAATTACTGCTACGGCTCCAATAGGTGCAGCTTACGGGTCTGCTCTACCTCCAAAGTTACAGGCTTTAGAGGATAATTTGTCTTTGTCTTCTGTTTCAGGAAAAGCTGGAGAAGTGGTCAGTATTGCTAAGAAGTTAGGACCAATAGTTCAAACGGGTGAGGGGCTATTATTGCTGCTGGAAGTGCAAATGGCAGGTAAACGTATACAGTCGGGTTGGGATTTTGTTAATGGGATGCGGCTATCTGTAGGTGAAGTTTTAGAAGGTTTTGAGTTGTGAAGAAAATTTACAAATGTTCATAGAAGCGGCAGCGATCGCACGGACCTTGTGGATTTACTGCACAGCGAAGTAGTTCTGAGTGAGCATTGAAGCGACAATTAGCATCTCCTAGTACCCAGTGTCCATTTACAAGACTTTGTTCTGTAGGTCTGGGTGCAGATTGAACGTATAGAGCAATTTTTTGTAACTGATAGCGACCTGATCTAAGTTGATATTGGTGGCGACGTTCTAAAATTGCGTAGGTTTTTCCTTCAATATCGAGATAATTACCTGGCTGTGGTGTCCAATCTAGTTTAATGTTACCAATGGTTTGACGTGGGTGCGTCAAAATTACCTCGGTTGGTAAAGAGTTTGATTCCATAGCTTACTAAATGTTATGCTAACTCCATCTTCTAAGTATCGCACCCACTGTTAAGGGCTAACAGTCGGAACAAAGTTAATCGTGCGATCGCATCACAATTAACAATAAATATTCCCCAAAATTAACGTCAAATCTTGGCGTGCACTGGACTGATATCTAATTTTTGGAGAAGTTTATTGATAATTGATAATTGTTAATTGATTCTCTAGGGACCTGCGAAAACAGCTTGCTCAATATCCTTACGAGTCAGGGAATATTTGAAAGAGCGTTGAATATCGCGTCCACCTTCACCTGCATTGAGATAACGCACAGTTAACTCTTCAATATCGAGAAATAACTCTGCTTTCCAAGACGGGAATGCGATTCGCCAGCAGTGTAATTCGGTGCGGTCTTGTTCACATCCTTGAGATCTCAGCCATTGCTCAATGTCAGGTAAGGGATGGTTATATAGAGGTGTATTAGCAGGTGGCAGGGTCATAATAATTTGTGATTACTTTTTGCGTTGATCAACAGGGGATGGTGCTGAGAAGATCTCAAACTTTCGATTAGTGACTTTTTGAGGTTTAGCTACCAACTGCTGTGGGGCGCTAGGTGTGGTAATGGTATTAGTATTTAAACCTGAAACTTGGAAGGCAGATTCTCCCCTAGTAAGTCCAATTGCGATCGCTAACAATATACAACCTAAAAATGTCAAACCCAAAATAAACAAAGCAAACAGTTCTCCAGCAGAGAGGGGGCGATCTGTTGGATCTAAATAAGCAGACGATGAGTACTTGGCTTGTGATACCGAACGGTTTAAGTTTGAGGGAGCCTGTATAACACTAATCCGAGAATAGCCAATCTTTTGATCATAAGCTTGGCGGCGCTCTGGGCTACTAAGAGTAGCATAAGCCTCATTTAGCTGCTGGAATTTAGCAGTTGCTACTTTGGCAGGTAACTCGGTGGTATCAGGGTGATAACGCTTGCTTAATGTGATGTAAGCACGGCGAATTTCCAGCGCCGAAGCAGCAGGATGTAATCCTAGCAAAGCGTAATAACTTTCTTTATATCGCCCTGCCCAGGTTGGCGTTTTTTGCTTGGCGCTGTTTTGAGTCACCGCAGTTTTAAGCTTAGTTGCAAAGGTTTTTTGATTATTTTAAAGCTAAAGCTTTGATCTGTGTTGGCACTAAGAGCCTATCTTTCAAAGTGCTTTTAAGAGATTTTAACCGCAGATAAACGCAGATAAACGCAGATATCTTCTCCCATTAACTATTTTTAGGATAGGCTCTAAAGCCTAGTTGGAAACCGGAATAGGGAATTTCAGGATAGCAGTTCATTAATTTGATGTGGAGATGCGATTCTCTCAAAGAAAGGCTATAGCCTTCGACATAGCTATAGCCTGACGATAGAAACGTGCTAACTTTTAGTTTGGTTTGGTTAGTAAACTCTAACTAGCTTTGCGCTTAGATCCCACATCCGCTCGGCTTTTTCATCATCGCGAGCTTGTGGAGAAACCTTTTGCACAAATGACTTGCCTTCTTTCTTCTGGCGATTTCCCCAACTCCAATATGCACCAGATTGCTTGTATTCAGGATCGGCAACTACTGCGGCAACCCGCTCACCTGACAATTCCTGAGACACATATCCACCAGTGATGTATTTTTGGAACAATGGGAAAATTTTCTGAAATAAAGGATAGTGGTTGCGGAATAGGGGAGTTTCTGCAACACATCCAGGGTAGAGAGAAGTGAAGGTAATGCCTGTTGATTCGTGATAGCGTCGATGCAATTCCCGCATCGTTAGCACGTTGCAAACTTTGCTATCTTTATACGCCTTGACAGGTTCAAACTGTTTACCATCAATCATTGAGATTGGCTCTTGAAATCCGGCTTCAAAACCTTCAAAATTTCCTAAGTCTGGACGTGGTGGAATCTTCCCACCCAATTCATCTGGGTTGTGGGTGACAGTACCCAAAATTACAAGTCTGCGGTCTGGATGTGATGACTTCTTGAGATCCTCCAGCATCAGGTTACACAGCAAGAAATGACCGAGGTGATTGGTGGTTACGGTCAACTCGTATCCTTCTGGGCTACGCAATGGCTCTTTTATAAGGGGCATATAAATTGCGGCATTGCACACCAAAGCGTCCAGGGATAGACCACGCGCCCTAAAATTGTCTACAAACCGTCGAACGCTATCTAAAGAGCCTAGATCGATATGTATCAAGGTGTAGCTACCTTGGGGTATTCCGACGGTTTCGGCTGCTTTTTGCGCTTTATCTAAATCTCTACAGCCCATTACCACGTGCCATCCCCGTTTAGCAAGTGCTAAGGCACCGTACAAGCCGACCCCAGATGAGGCTCCCGTGATTACGACCGTTGATTTCAGATCTTGTGCCATGCTGTTTAGAATTCAGTTCACCATTGTTGACTAATTCTAGGATCTCATACCACGATCGCCATCTGTTGTTATTTTTTTTAGCTACCCTATGGTTGTCTTACGCTATACCTTCCACAACTTAACAATAAACCTCTTGGATAAATCAACTTTTGGATAATTAACCACAGATGCACACAGATAAACACAGATGGAATGACTAAAGATGCTTGTTGAGATGCGCTGGATCTACGAATGAAAAACGTATTTGTAATTCTGAAATCTTGGAAATCGCTTACATCCAAGCAAACAATCAAAAAGAGCGTCTGTACACTCTACACTTCATCAAAAGCCCTATATTGCTCTTCATTAATGCGTCCTGCTTCGTACAAAGTTTGGGTAATTTCAGAAATTGTTAAAATTGCGATCGCTCGATAACCATTTGCTCGTAATCTGTCTTTTACTCCTTGTTCATGATCCATAAACACTACAATGTCATTAACTTTTAACCCAGCAGATTTTAATTTTTCTGCCCCTTCCATTGCACTTTTACCACTAATCAAAATGTCATCGACTACAACAACTGTTTCCCCTGGCTCGAAATTACCCTCAATTACCCGCCGACTTCCATGAGCTTTTACTTCTTTACGAGGGAAAATCATTGGGCGATTTAATCGCAAGGATAAACCAGTTGCAGTAGGTAAAGAACCGTATGGAATACCTGCAATTCTGTCAAATTTTAAATCTTTGAGGACATCGGCATAAGCATTTAAAATCTGATGAAAAATTTGAGGATTAGAAATAATTTTACGCAAATCTATGTAATATGGGAATGTTGCCCCAGATGCTTGAACAAATTCGCCAAACATAATGCAACCAATATCATAAAGTTGCAAGATTAAATCTAAATAAGGATGTTGATTTACTAAACAAACGTTGGGCAACCATACAGAACAGGTTGAGGCATCCTCAATAATTTTATTTCGGGTTTGATTAATTTCTTGATTTAAAGATTGAATTTGCTCAGATAAATTATCACTTCCTAACATATCTTGTGGGACAGGAATTAATAAGCCGTCACCGTTTACGTTTAATCCTGCTGTCAAAATATTACTCAGGTTGCTGCCTTCTGACCAAATACTACGCGCTAAAATAACTCTTTCTGGAGCAACTTCACGAATACGTGCTAAAACTTCAGGTGATGTGGTTCCTACTTCTAAACCTAATTGTTCTGGAGTAGCCCAATTTTTTGCTTCTTTTACTACTTGCAAATAAAGCGGCGATTCCGTTGTGGGATACTCTTGTAAAGCTATTGCTGCGGGGTTAGATGTACGGCAAAGAACAAATACTGCTTTGTCGGGATAAACTAAGAATGGTGCTACATGATCTTGCCCTGCATAAGGACTAACAGTAATTGCATCAACTTGCCATTGTTCAAATACAGTTTTAGCAAAGATAGTACTGGTATTAATGTCGCTGTGTTTGGCATCTAAAATAATCGGAATGTCGGCAGGAATAGCAGCTAAGGTAAGTTGTAATAGTTCTAATCCATGAATTCCCAATGCTTGATAAAAGCCAAGGGTAGGTTTATAAGCACACACTTGATCAGCCGTTTGGGAGATGATGACTTGCAGCCAGTCCCACAAAATATTAGTGATGCTGTCTATGTCTCCTGGGGGGTAATAGCGACTCGGCAGCATCTCTACATTGGGATCAAGCCCTACAAATAGTAGGCTTTGGTTACGTGCGATCGCACCATTCAATTTATCAAAAAAATTCATCTGAAATCCCCCTTTATTGGTGTTTAAGATAGCAAGTTAGCCTGTGATACTTTATCTAGTCTTGGTTTAGCATCAATTTATAAGTACCAACAAATTAAGTAAGTTTTAATATGGCTGAAATTGAAATTTACAGTGCCGCCGCTTGCCCTTACGCTCATCGCACCAGGTTAGCATTGCTAGAAAAGGGTATAAATTTTAAAGTTATCGAAATTGATTTAAACAATAAGCCAGATTGGTTCAAGAATATTTCACCATATAGCAAAGTGCCAGTAATTAAACATGGCAATGATTGTATATGGGAATCCTCAATTATTAATGAGTATCTTGATGAAGTATTCCCTGAACCGCCATTAATGCCAACAATACCAGGACAAAGAGCGATCGCACGGATTTGGATCGATTTTTTTAACAATAAATTGTTGCCCGCATTTTATAAAATATTGCTAAACCAAGATATTGCCCAACAACAGCACTGGGCGCAAGAGTTAAAAAATCATCTATTGTTCATGGAACAAGAAGGTATAAGTAAGTTATCTACCGATGGCAGTTATTGGTTCGGTAAATCTTTCAGCTTGGTTGATCTATCGTTGTATCCTTGGTTTGAGCGTTGGTGTGTGCTTGAGCATTATCGTGATTTTTTCCTACCATCTGAGTGCGATCGCCTGCAACAATGGTGGACAGCAATGAGTGTGCGTGAGTCTGTTGCATCAATCAAACAGTCCCCAGATTTCTACATTCCGCAATACAGCAAATACGCCAACGGTACCGCGTCAGGTATTACTGCACAAGAAATGCGACGAGTTTAATAAATATGACTTCCCATGAAAAGTCAGATCCAGGCTGAGTCAGGCTTAAAATAAAGATGGATATAGCCTCATCCCTGATTAGCCGCAATGAGTGAAGTTTCAATTCGTCCCGCATTAATTACAAAAGTTATTCCCAACACGATTGCTGCTGAGGTAGGATTTGAAGTAGGCGATCGCATCGTTTCTATTAACGGTCAACATCCCCGCGACTTGATCGATTATCAATTCTTCTGCGCCGATGAAGTCTTAGAATTGGAAGTAATCGACACGGCTGGTAAAACCCATGAAATTGAAATTGAAAAAGACTATGACGAAGATTTAGGCTTAGAGTTTGAAACAGCCTTATTTGACGGTCTAATTCAATGTAATAACCGTTGCCCTTTCTGTTTTATTGACCAGCAACCGCCTGGGAAACGGCAATCTTTATACTACAAAGATGATGATTACCGCCTCAGCTTTCTTTACGGTAGTTATCTTACCTTAACTAATCTTACTAAAAAGGAATGGGACAGAATTGAACAGATGCGACTGTCTCCCTTATATGTATCTGTTCATGCTACAGAAGCCGAAATACGCAGTCGTCTACTCAAAAATACTCGCGCAGGGCAAATTTTAGATCAGTTGCGCTGGTTTCAAAAGCGACGTTTACAAATTCATGCTCAAGTAGTTGTCTGTCCTGGGATTAATGATGGTGATCACTTAGAGCGAACTTTGTTAGATTTAGCATCATTTTACAAAGGTGAAGTCCCAGCAGTTGCTTCTGTAGCAGTTGTTCCCGTTGGTTTAACCCGTTTTCGTCCCGAAGCCGATGAACTAACGCCAGTAACGCCAGAAAAAGCCGCAGAAGTGATCAATCAAGTGACTTCTCTGCAAAATAAATTCCGCAAATCTTTTGGTACAACTTTTGCCTGGATTGCTGATGAGTGGTTTTTAATAGCTGGTCTTGAGTTACCGCCTACCTCTCATTACGAAGATTATCCCCAATTAGGTAACGGTGTTGGTTCTATTCGTCGTTTCCTCCAAGAATTTCAGGAAACAGCTAAAGCCAAGTTACCTTCACAAGTTTCCCCACCCAGAAGATTTACTTGGGTAGTCGGTAACGCAGTAGAAAAAGCATTTCAACCGCTTGTTCAACAATTAAATCAGGTTGAAGGTTTAGAAGTAAATCTCGCAGCATTAAATAGCGATTATTGGGGGAGAGATATCACGGTTACTGGCTTGTTGACAGGTCAAGATTTACTACAGAAGTTGCAAGGAAAAGATTTAGGGGATGCTATTTTACTTCCTTCTGTAATGCTCAAACATGATGAAGCTAAATTTTTAGATGATATGACAGTTGCAGAACTCGCCAATCAATTAGAAATAAGGATCTTTCCTATTAGTGGAATAGAAGAGTTGATTAACAGTTGTATAGAACATAGCACTTAGGTATTTTAACCTGCGTCCTAAAAAAATATAAAAAACTTTGAAAATTTGAAAAAAGCTTATTTAGCACGAAAAAACTACAATTAATCCTGCACTTGATCGTTTCTCTTCTATTTTTGTAGACATTGGGTAATGGTAATTTAACATTCATGCCCTACACGCACTCTGATTAAAATACAACTTGATATGAGCAAAAATCGGATGTCAAAGCTTAATCATTCTTTAAATGCACTAGGCACAAGTTTTCTGGCTTTCGGTGTAGGTGCAATTAGTACTCTTAGCAATACAAAACTGGGTATTGCACAAATACCATCCCAAATTATGCCGTCAGAAAATTTATCAGATAGTAACCAACTATTGATACAGAATGGCAGCAGTAGGGAATTGCGTGTAGCACAAGCAAACACACCATCTAGAAGTCAACCTCCAAGGATTCCATCAGGTATTAACCAGCCATTAATACAGAATGGCAGCATCTCGGTTCCTGATTTTCTTAATCCCAATCCGAATCGTCTGCAATTGCCTACAAAACCGGAAGAAGTTCGGATTAATCAAGTCCAACCTATTACTTTACAACAAGCAATTGAGTTAGCACGGCGCAATAACCGGACATTACAAACTACTGTTTTGACATTAGAGCGTAGTCAAGCGGCTGTAAGAGAAGCACTAGCAGCTAGATCTCCTACTGTCGGTGTGCAAGGAGACTTGACTCGCTCCAATTCGGCTAACTCTGAGTTATCCCGTAGACAACAACCAGAGCAATTGCGTAGCGAAAATACAGCATCAAACACCTTCAACAGTACATTGCAACTAAATTACGATCTTTTAAACTCAGGGCGACGCACGGCACGGATTAGGGCAGCAGAGGAACAAGTGCGTTTCAATCAGTTAGATGTGCAACGCCAGTCTGAACAAGTGAGTTTAGATGTCAGCAATGCTTACTACGATCTGCAACAGGCAGATGAACAAGTAAATATTGCTGAAGCTTCTGTCAGAGATACTCAAAGAAGTCTCCGTGATGCTCAGTTGTTGGAAAGAGCCGGGTTAGGTACTCAATTTGATGTTCTCAGGGCGCAAGTGGAACTTGCCAACGCTAATCAAGAATTAGTCAGAGCTAGAAATCAACAAAGCCTTGCTCGCCGTCAATTAGTGCAAATATTAAGTTTGTCTCCTACGGTGGAAGTGACAGCAGCAGATCCCATTGCAGTTGCAGGATCTTGGAATCTTTCGTTGGAGCAAAGTATTGTCCTCGCGCTCAAAAATCGCGCCGAGTTAGAACAGCAGTTGGCACGACGCAATATTAGTCAACAGCAGGAAAGAATTGCTTTAGCTGATATCAGACCGCAAGTAAATTTATTTGCTAACTACAATATTTTAGATGTGTTAACCGATAATGTAGGCTTTGCTGATGGTTATAACTTGGGAGCAAGGGTAACATGGAATTTTTTGGATGGTGGGGCGGCAAGAGCTAGAGCGCAACAGGAGAGAATTAATCAGGCGATCGCAGAAACGTCTTTCGCTGATGTCAGTAATCAAGTCCGTTTGCAGGTAGAACAAGGTTTTTTCAACTTAAATTCTAGTAGGGAAAATATACAAACTGCCTCTGTTGCCTTAGAACAAGCAACAAAAAGCTTAGAACTGGCTCGTTTGCGCTTTAATGCAGGGGTAGGCACGCAAACCGATGTAATCACTGCTCAAACTGAGTTAACTCGTGCTAGAGGCAACCGACTGCGGGCAATTATCGACTACAATCGTGGCTTGGCATCTCTGCAACGCGCTATTAGCAATTTCTCTACCAATACTCTTTCTATTACTCGTTAGCTAATAATAATTTGCTAAAAAAACTTGCTGCTTACGGTCAAAAATTGCGCTTTTTGGCAGTTATTGCTCATTGGTGGCAAAATATCGACGGAAAAATGCAAATATAACTTTGCCAGATATGTAAAAATTATTAATAATTCTTAATAAGACTAATTAAAAGCAGGAACGGGGATGACTAGCATCAAATTTGTTAAAGAAAATAAAGAAGCAATCGTTGCTAATGGAGCCAACTTAAGGGAGAAAATATTAGAAAACGGTATTGATCTCTATACGTTTAAAGGGAAATTGATGAATTGTGGTGGCTACGGTCAATGTGGCACCTGCGTTGTCGAGATTGTAGAAGGGTTAGAGAATCTTTCGCCTCGCACTGAGTTTGAAAACAGCAAACTCAAGAAAAAACCTGAGAACTACAGGTTAGCCTGTCAAACTATAGTGAATGGGGCTATAAGTGTAAAAACCAAGCCTTAATAAAAGTTATCAGCCATCAGTTGGATAATTTGGGTTCAGTGTCCCCACCGTACACCTGATAACTGTTTACTGGTAACTGCTTGAACGTAAACCTTTTTAAGTCTCAGCCCTTCCAGTACAAAGACTTTTTTACTCGCCCCTACAGCAAGCGATAAAAATTCCAACTATCAGGAGAAGTTTCAAAAGGATAATGAATGATATGCTAGTGAGTGTTAAAGTTAAATAAATTAGAGACATTAGGCAAATGCAAGTTAATGATCTAGGCTTTGTTGCCAGTCTTTTGTTTGTGCTAGTTCCTGCTTTATTCCTAGTAATTTTGTACATTCAAACTGCTAGTCGCGAAAGCAACAAAAATTCTTGATAGTTTGATTTACTACAAAACGCCCCCATCAAAGCTTTAATTGCTATGGTGGGGGCATTTTGATCTAATTAACAATTATCAGTGACCAGGCACCAACTTTTACGCGGATGTGCGTGCTAACAGTACAGGGCAGTTAGCATAAACCCTGACATAATCTGATATAGATCTTCCCAGTAGACGATCTAAGTCAGGTAAGCTCTGAGCAATGGAGGGACGGCGCTCCGGGGAACCAAGCACTAATAAATCAACGTTTGATTCTTCTGCCAATCTACAGATTTCTTCAGCAGGATTGCCGCTACTGGTAATACAACGGTAAGCAACTCCCTGTTTTTTTGCTTCTGCTATTGCTGGTGCTAAAACTGGATCTTGTTCGGCATTGCTTGTTGATATTTCCTGAGCTTTTTTCTTGTCAGGGTTGATGTGTACCAGTACCAGTTGCCCTCCTTTAATATCTCGCAGCAAGGAAAGTGCTTGCCCAAGGGCGCTTTTAGCGGTATTAGATTTATCTATTGGCACCATGATGCGGTTAATCCTTTTGACGTACACATCGTCTTTGACTAACAACATGGGACGAGAAGTTAACTGGAATACATACTGGCTGACGGAATTCTCTAAAATTGATTCCAGGCGCTTTAGCCCGCGTGAACCCATAATAATTAAATCAGAGCCTTCTTCATCAGCAACTTGGCAAACTGTATCTTTAGGATCTCCCTGTTTGAGCCTAGCGTTGACTTTGCTAGGATCTAAATTCAAGTTTTTAATTGCTGAGGCGAGAATCTTGCCGCCCTCTTCTAATTTGGCAGACATCGCGTCGGCAGTAACTTGAGGAGGAACAACGTGCAAGACGGTGACATTTGCTTGTTGAATGGATGGGATTTCCATCAACATTTTTAACATTTCTTCACATTTGCCCAAGCCAGCAACAGTGATCAGTATTTTTTGAATCATCGAAAAACCTGGGTAGAAACCCCGTCCTGCGCTGCGAAGCAGGACGGCTTTACAAATAAGCGTGCTTTCGCGATATAATAAATATATTGCGAACACAAGTGAAATGTACGCCACTCAAAAGAATCAACTTAGACGACTTAGCAAGCAGGAATTTAAAGCCCTGACTGCTTTGTGTCGTTTGAGCAAGAATCTTTTTAATGTGGCATTGTACGAATGTAGGCAGTATTTCTTTGCACAAAGAAAACACCTTACATACGAATCTAATTACCATATTTGCAAGTCCAATGAGAACTATCAATTTCTTAATACTGATATTGCTCAACAGACGATGAGAGTGGTAGATAGAAGTATGAGATCTTTTGTGGGATTGCTTAAGGCAATTAGTATAAGAAGATGTGACCAAAAACCACAACTTCCTAAATATTTGCCCCAAGATGGATATTTCCTTTTGATTATTCCTAGAATTAAACTCAAGAATGGGTCTTTCAATGTTCCCATGTCTAAAGAGTTTAAGCAAGAATATGGTGAAGTTAAAATCCAACTCCCTGAGCGACTGAAAGATAAGAACATTAAGGAGGTAAGAATACATCCTAAATATTCGGCTCGATGGTTTGAAATCGAGTACATATATGAGGATGAAAAGATAGAGACATCTGTTGATTCCTCATTGGCTATGTCTATTGATTTGGGAGTTGACAATCTCGCTGCTTGTTTTGACACTGAGGGGCATCAATTTTTGATTGATGGAAAACGACTTAAAAGCATTAATCAGTGGTATAACAAACGCAATGCTCAACTTCAATCGGAATCGGACAAGCAAGGGATTAAGAGTTTTACGAATAAACAAGCTCGACTCTATCAATGGCGTAGCAATTGCGTCAGAGATTATTTGAACAAAGCTGCTCGGACAATTATTAATCATTGCCTCAAACATAATATAGGAAAATTGATTGTTGGGTATAACCCAGGAATCAAGCATGTTATTAATATTGGGCGTTCTAACAATCAGAATTTTGTTCAGATTCCTTTTTGGCAACTGAGGCAAAAGCTCATTGCTTTGTGTTACCGATACGGAATTGAATACCTTGAGCAAGAAGAATCTTATTCCTCTAAGGCAAGCTTTTTTGATCGAGACGAAATACCAGTCTACAATGCTGACAATCCTAGCAAACATAGATTTTCTGGGAAAAGAATTAAGCGGGGATTGTATCAAACAAGGGATAAACACCTTGTTTCAGCAGATATAAATGGCAGTGCCAATATTTTAGTTAAAAGTAAGCACAGACTCAATTTTGAGCGAGTGTGTAGCGGGTTTTTGGCTAACCCCTTAAGGATTTTTATCTCTTAAGAATCCGCGTCCGACTTGAGGCGCGGAGTGTCAATTATATGCCTCCTTAATTATCAATCAGTAGATTAAATTTTATCAATATTAATCGTGCCTATTTAGGCTACCAAATTTATTACTAAATTAAGTCAAAACTTTTTGAAAAGTTAAATATTGTGTTGAGCGAGTAAAATTACAACCTGTCTACAAGAGAAATTTAAGTGAGTGCGATCGCATCGACATAATCTTGATTTTTTAACATTTAGGAAAACTAGGGCAGCAACCAAATGGTTGAAGATTCATAGCTTTGGTTTCCTAGTAGATTGCCTCTTATGGTTTACACCTGAAGGATGGCATCTGTAGTAGAACCTTGACCGATGGTAGGTATGATTACAAGGAATGCCAGCTATCATAATAAAGATTGATATTTCTTAAAAAATCTTTATCAATGGTAGTTTTAGCCGATCGCTTATCCGAGATAAAAGATTCTACGGTAAAAAAACTTTTTTTTGGTCACGAGCCGACTCCTGAGTTAATCGCCATATTAATGGTGTATATGGTGCAGGGCATCTTGGGCTTGGCGCGTTTGGCAGTAAGTTTTTTCCTCAAAGATGAGCTTGGGCTTAGTCCAGCGCAAGTTTCAGCTTTAATGGGTATTGCTGCTTTACCTTGGGTAATTAAGCCAGTCTTCGGTTTTATCTCAGATGGTTTACCAGTATTTGGCTATCGCCGTCGCCCCTATCTAATTTTATCGGGGTTGCTAGGTGTATTGTCTTGGGCTGCTTTAGCAACAATTGTCGATACTGCATGGGCAGCTACGGGTGCGATCGCACTTAGTTCTCTTTCCGTTGCTGTTAGCGATGTAATTGTAGATTCTTTAGTTGTAGAACGAGCTAGAGCAGAATCTCATAGCGTTGCGGGTTCACTACAATCTCTTTGCTGGGGAGCATCAGCAGTTGGAGGGCTACTAACAGCTTACTCTAGTGGCTTACTACTCCAACACTTCAGTACCAGAACGGTATTTGGAGTTACCGCTTGTTTTCCTCTAATTGTTTCAGGGGTGGCTTGGTTTATTGCCGAAGAACGAATTAACAAACGTCCAGACGTATCCACTGTATGGCAACAGGTAGGACAGTTAAAAAAAGCAGTTAGCCAAAAGTCTATTTTATTGCCGATGGCTTTCATATTTCTCTGGCAAGCAACACCCAGTGCTGATTCAGCCTTCTTTTATTTCACTACAAATGAGCTAGGATTTCAGCCAGAATTTTTAGGGCGGGTGCGTTTTGTAACAAGTCTCGCCGCGTTGGTGGGAGTTTGGGCTTTTCAGCGATTTCTAAAAACAATTCCTTTTAGAACAATATTTGCTTGGACAACAATTCTGTCTGCAAGTTTGGGAATGACAACATTATTGTTAGTTACCCATGCCAACCGCTCTTTAGGTATAGACGATCACTGGTTTAGCTTGGGAGACAGCGTGATATTAACAGTGATGGGACAAATTACATTTATGCCCGTGTTGGTATTAGCTGCGCGTTTGTGTCCACCTGGAGTAGAAGCGACTTTATTTGCCTTGCTGATGTCAGTAAATAATTTAGCTGGGCTGTTATCTCATGAATTTGGAGCTTTAATCACCTATTGGATGGGTGTCACAGAAACTAACTTTGAGCGATTATGGCTATTAGTTGTTGTTACGAACCTCAGCACTCTTTTACCTCTGCCATTCGTAGGTTGGCTACCTGAATCTGATCCGCAAGCAGCAGTTGCGGCGGAACAAACGGCTCAATCATTGCCGCCAGCGTCAGTTATAGAACATCATGCGACTGGTTCCCAAACATCAGATCAGCCTTTCTTACCGGATTTTCTACCAGAATTTATTCGGTTTAGAAGCAGTGTAAAAGAAAGTGAGGAGTAATATTAAGTTCGGTCAATTAACCGAAAGTAAAGAACCCCACCCATAGAGCGTGTTTTCAAACTAACCCGTCAGATTTAGGTTCCCCTAACTCCCCCTTAAAAAGGGGGACTTTGATGGAATTGTCCTCCTTTTAAAAGGGGAAGATCTGGACTTTTAACTATTTGATTTATCAAATTTTAGAAAACTAATAATACAGGTGATTACCAATGCAGAGCATACCAGTTCAAGAAAGTTTTGCAGTACCTACTGATGCGCTATCCTATAACGCTCAAGGATGGGCAAAAGGCTATCAATCTCAGAAAGATGAATATGATTATTGGATCGATGATGTAGAAGGACAAATTCCAGTAGAACTTAGTGGGACTTTGTTTCGCAATGGTCCTGGTTTATTAGATGTTAATGGGGAAAAAATTCATCATCCCTTTGATGGAGATGGGATGATTAGTGCGATCGCATTCTCCGATGGTCGCGCTCATTATCGCAACCGCTTTGTGCGTACACAAGCATTTGTAGAAGAACAAGCAGCAGGCAAAATTCTTTATCGTGGCGTTTTTGGTACTCAAAAACCAGGCGGTGTTTTGAATAATGCTTTTGATCTTAGAAAGAAAAATATTGCCAATACTCAAGTAATTTATTGGGGTGGTAAATTACTTGCACTGTGGGAAGCAGCAGAACCTCATAGGTTAGATCCTTACACCTTAGAAACACTAGGATTAGATTATCTTGACGGTGTGTTGGATGAGGGTGATGCCTTTGCTGCCCACCCGCGAATTGATCCTAGTAGTAAAGACGGAACTCCACACCTAGTTAACTTTTCTATTAAACCTGGGCTTTCTAGCACCATTACTATTTATGAATTAGATATTAATGGCAAGGTAGTGGAACAACACGCCCATAGTGTTCCTGGTTTCGCTTTTATTCACGATTTTGCAATTACACCTAATTACTGCATCTTTTTCCAAAATCCTGTTAGCATCAATCCTTTACCTTATGTTTTAGGGTTGCGTGGTGCTGCTGAGTGTATTGAATTTCATCCTGAACAATCAACTAAGATTATTGTGATTCCTCGCAATAATACTGTGCTTCCTAAAGGGGGGAAAAGTGGGGTGCAGATGTTGGAGACGAAATCAGGTTTTGTGTTCCACCATGCCAATGCTTTTGAACAGGATGGGCAAATTTATATTGACTCAATTTGCTATCAATCTTTCCCAGAAGTCGAACCAAATTCTGATTTTAGAGAGGTAAAGTTTGATGCTATATCTCCAGGTCAATTGTGGCGGTTCACAGTTAATTTAGAGAATGAAACAGTAGAGCGTCAACAGTTAGAAAACCGTTGTTGTGAGTTTCCTTTTGTTCATCCCTCACACATGGGAAGACCTTACCGCTATGTATTTATGGGTGCGGCTCATAATAACACTGGTAATGCACCTTTACAAGCGATACTAAAAGCTGATTTGGAAACAGAGGAAAGGCAACTTTGGAGTGCTGCGCCTGAAGGATTTGTGAGTGAACCAGTATTTGTCCCTCGCGCTGATGCTAGTGCAGAAGATGATGGTTGGGTGCTAACTGTGGTTTATGATTCATCCCGTCACCGTTCTGATGTGGTGATTTTAGATGGGCGTGATTTGAACCAAGGAGCAGTTGCAAGGCTACACCTGAAGCATCATGTACCTTATGGGTTACATGGTAGTTGGGCGCAGGAAAGTTTTGTAAAAATATAGGTGCGAAGACTGAGAGACGTGTGATCGCGGTAAACTACAAAAATGCACTAAAAAGAACTGCGATCGCACTGGCGATATTAAACCTGATTGCATAGTTCAAAATGCCACTTCCTAATCTAGCTCTCGTCGTCCTTCCAAAGCCCGCGCTAAAGTTACCTCATCGGCATATTCTAACTCACCACCCATCGGCAAACCAAAAGCTATCCGCGTTACTTTTGTAAAAGGCTTTAACAACTGACCTACATAGAGCGTTGTTGTTTCACCCTCTATACTAGGACTGATTGCAATAATCACTTCTTTAACTTCTTGCTGGCTAACTCGTCTTACCAGTGATTGAATATGCAATTGATCTGGCCCAATTCCTTCCATTGGAGAAATTACGCCACCTAAAACGTGATATTTGCCACCATACTCCCGTGTTTTTTCCAGAGCAATCACGTCGCGGGAATCAGAAACTACACAGAGAGTAGTGCGATCGCGGTTTTGGTTGCGACAGATTTCGCAAACTGGTTCAGCAGAGAGGTGAAAACACACCTGACACAAACCTACTTGCTTTTTTGCTTCAACCAAGGCTTTAGCTAGTTCCTCTACCTCTGCGGGCGATCGCTTGAGGATATGTAAAGCTAACCTTTGAGCAGTCTTAGGGCCAACTCCAGGTAAGCGTTGTAATTGCTCAATTAATCGAGCTAATGGGCGTGTGTAAACCGTTTTCCTATCTCCAATTTTTATCTATAAACTATAGTAACCATTCCGTTTAAAAAGCTAACTGCTAAGTGCTATAAATAACAGCCAATAAAAAAGCGCCCCCCAAAAGGAGACGCTTTTTTGATTTAGCAAGAGTGCTAAAAATTAACCATTGATAGCTGGAGCAGTAAGAGCAACAGGAGCTTCAACACCAGCAGCCAAATCTAGAGGGAAGTTGTGAGCATTGCGCTCGTGCATTACTTCCATACCCAAGTTGGCGCGGTTGATGATGTCTGCCCAGGTGTTAATTACACGACCTTGGGAGTCAACCACTGACTGGTTGAAGTTGAACCCGTTGAGGTTGAACGCCATTGTGGAGATACCCAGAGCGGTAAACCAAATACCTACTACTGGCCATGCTCCCAACAAGAAGTGCAAGCTGCGGCTGTTGTTGAATGATGCGTATTGGAAAATCAAGCGACCGAAGTAGCCGTGGGCTGCAACGATGTTGTAGGTTTCTTCTTCTTGACCGAATTTGTAACCGTAGTTTTGTGATTCGATCTCGGTGGTTTCACGCACCAAGGAAGAGGTTACTAAAGAACCGTGCATTGCACTGAACAAGGAACCACCGAACACACCTGCTACACCTAACATATGGAAAGGGTGCATCAAGATGTTGTGTTCTGCTTGGAATACCAACATGAAGTTGAATGTTCCACTGATTCCTAAAGGCATACCATCAGAGAATGAACCTTGACCAATTGGGTAGATCAAGAATACTGCTGTGGCTGCTGCTACTGGTGCTGAATATGCTACGCAGATCCAAGGACGCATACCTAAGCGGTAAGACAATTCCCATTCACGACCCATGTATGCAAAGATACCGATCAAGAAGTGGAAAATTACCAATTGGTATGGGCCGCCGTTGTAGAGCCACTCGTCTAAGCTGGCTGCTTCCCATATTGGGTAAAAGTGCAGACCGATAGCGTTAGAGGAAGGAACTACTGCACCGGAGATGATGTTGTTGCCGTACAACAATGAACCAGCTACTGGTTCACGGATTCCGTCGATGTCTACTGGAGGTGCAGCGATGAATCCGATGATGAAGCAAATGGTGGCGCTTAGTAGGGTAGGGATCATTAATACTCCGAACCAACCTACATAGAGGCGGTTCTCGGTGCTGGTGACCCACTCACAGAAGCGTTCCCAAACGTTGGCGCTTTCGCGACGTTGAATGGTTGTAGTCATTTGTGAATAATGGCGATTTAATTTTCTTGGTTCAAAGCAGCTTTGTTTGCTGCCTGTTATTAATACATTAACGCCTTTGTTGCTTTTTGTAAAGTTATTCTTAACAAAATGACAATTTAGTTTATTTATTGCAATTATTAGTTTTTGTTATTTTATGCTTTATCTAGGCTCCCGAACCGTTACTTATAGCCCTGCTTATACCTTAGTTCCTACCTACGAGTGCTTTAATCGCTGTAGTTACTGTAACTTTCGTGATGATCCTGGAACAAGCCCTTGGATGACTTTGTTACAAGCCGAGGCAGTTTTAAAACCACTTCATTCTCAGGGTGTTTGTGAAATTCTCATCTTGAGTGGTGAGGTGCATCCTCAGTCTTCACGACGTGCAGGTTGGTTTCAGCGCATCTATGATTTATGCGAATTGGCGCTTGATTTGGGTTTTCTGCCTCATACGAATGCCGGAATTCTCAGTTATGCAGAAATGGCTCTGTTGAAAAAGGTTAACGTTTCAATGGGGCTAATGCTGGAGCAGCTAACGCCTAAACTGCTGGATACTGTTCATAAACACGCACCGAGTAAGTTACCAGAAGTAAGGTTGCAACAGTTGGAATGGGCGGGTGAGTTGCAAATTCCGTTTACGACTGGGTTATTGCTGGGAATTGGGGAAACGCAGCAAGATTGCTGGGAAAGTTTGGAGGCAATTTCCCAAATTCACCAACGTTGGGGACATATACAAGAGGTAATTTTGCAACCCCATAGCCCTGGAAGTCAGCAAATATCGAATGCGCCAGCGTTTGATGTATATCAGTTACCAGAAGTAATTGCCTCATCGCGTGAGATTTTACCGTCGGATATTACTATCCAAATTCCACCAAATTTAGTGACAGATGCAAGTTGGTTATTAGCTTGTTTAGATGCTGGTGCTAGAGATTTAGGGGGAATTAGCCCTAAAGATGAGGTGAATCCTGATTATCCACATCCTGATTATCAAAAATTAAGTGAAATTTTAGAGCCTGCTGGATGGGAGTTAGTACCCCGTTTGCCTGTTTACCCTAAGTATGACAACTGGTTATCCCAGGAGTTGCAAACTGTTGTTCGTGCGATCGCGCAGACGGTAAACCCTATGGTTCAATGTTACCAAGGGCATGAAAGGCAAACACGGCGCTAACTTCTGCTACGTTTGATTTATTATCTGTGGATCTCAAACGGCTGATTGATCATCATCGCTTTGCCTAACTGAGAAGTCGTAACAAAAGTTCAATTATTTACAGTCCATCACTGGACTTACCCCAACTACAAGAGGAATTATGAGCCATCGTCCAATTATCCTTGGTATCGTCGGTGACAGCGCTGCTGGTAAGACAACACTAACCCAGGGAATTGCTCAGGTAGTGGGTGCAGAGAATGTCACAATTATTTGTACTGATGATTATCATCGGTACGATCGCCGTCAACGTGCAGAAAATGGAATTTCGGCGTTGCATCCTGACTGTAACTACGTGGATATTATGGAGCAGCATTTAGCGCTGCTACGAAATGGACAACCAATCCTCAAGCCAATTTACGGTCATACAAGCGGTACATTAGATGCGCCAGAGTACATCCAGCCAAGGAAGTTTGTAATTATTGAGGGATTGCTGGGTTATTCTACCCTGGCTGCACGGGATTGTTATGACGTTAAAGTATTTTTAGCACCTCCTGAGTCTTTACGAACTCAGTGGAAAGTCAAGCGCGATACTCGCAAACGTGGCTACAGTGAAGCCGAAGTTATTGAACAACTTAGAAAGCGTGAATCTGACTCCGAGAATTTTATTCGTCCTCAACGTGAGTGGTCAGATATAGTAGTTAGTTTTTACCCGCCTAGTGATGAGCCAGAGGAAAGTAATACTGAACTGAATGTGCGTTTGGTACTTAGACCCACTATTCCACATCCAGACATGACAAAGATTTTACATCTTAGTAATAGCGATGGGAATGCTGTTCGTCTGGAACTAGAGCGGGATATGGGCAAACCTGTCGATGTGCTGGAAGTTGATGGTCATGCCACTAGCAACCAAGTATTAGAAATAGAGAGGATGCTATGTAATGATATTCCTGACCTCTTGCCATACTGTAGTATGCAAGGCAACCCAGATATTGGCAAACTGATCGGTACAACTGGGGAAACGCTCCAAAGTTATCCTCTTGCTATTACTCAGCTACTCATTTCTTACCATATGCTTAAGGCTGCCAAAATTCATCAATAAAGCAGTTAAGTATGGTAGCGATCGCACTCATCATTAACTATATAGTTAGTGATTGAAGTTGCGATCGCTGTCTAAGCGGTTGGGGCATAAATATACTTTTTGCAACAAATATTTTTTTGGTTAAGAGTTGATTTAACCGCAGATAAACGCAGATAAACGCAGATGAAATACAAAAACATCGGACATCTGGGTTACTGGTTTTATGCCTAATTCATAAAATATTTACAATTCATCTGCCTATTGGGGGAACTTTATAACCTCTTAGTGAATCAAATAAATCTATCTAAAAATCGCGCTTTCCTTAACAGGATAAAATCTGATGCCAACGCATCTATTAAGTAAGCTATCTATATTTCTAATTATCCTCACCTTCCCTGACTTCCTCCCACCTACCCAATCAATATTCTGTCCATTAATTGCTTGGGGTTTGGAAAGAGATTTTGGCAGAGATGGACAAGATGGTAATAGCGGACGCACAGGTAAATCAGGTAGAAACGGTGATAGCCAAACTATTTCTGCTGATGGTGAGAGCGTTAATTTAGAGCTTTCAGGTGAAGATGGTCAAGATGCAGAAGATGGCGATGATGGCGACGATGCCTTTTGCGGTAGACAACCCCAAGATGTTGAACGCAATCTGCGTGCAGCTAACGGAGGTGATGGGGGACGTGGTGGTAATGGTGGTAAAGGCGGTGATGGCGGTTCGTTGACTGTTTACTACTCTAATCCAGCAGATTTAAGGAAAATCTTGGTTCGCGCTAATGGCGGAGAAGGGGGACGTGCAGGACGTGGTGGCAATGCTGGATATGGTTGCGAGTGTAGGAGGGAACGTTGGGAAGTTAAAACTTGCACTGGTACTCCTGGTAGTCCTGACTACAAATGCAAAAATCGAACTTTCAACTGCACAGATGGTAGGGATGGTAGCAGGGGAAGTAATGGTAGTGATGGTAGCAAAGGGCGTTTGGGCAGTTTAACGTTAATCAACCGCAAGGAACCGTTGGCAGAGGATACGCCAACATTGAAAGTGGCAATGTCTGAGTTAAAGGATCGAGTATTCCAACTTTCTAAGAATAAATGGGATATTCGCACAGGTGCAACTTCACTTTTAGCACCTGGTTCTGTAATAAATAATGAATATCGAGAGTTTGACCGCAGGTTAGAAAGTGCTTTTCAGCTTGTTTGGAATGAACCACAACCTATTAGTAGTTTGAGTAATGAAAAAGTCAGTATTAATTTAGAAGACAACGAACAGATAAAAGTTGATCTTCCTAAAGATGTGTGGGTTAAGGGTGAAGAATTACAGCAGAATAATTTAACTAAGTTTGTTGTATCAAATGCTATTCGTCAAAGTGACGCAACTAAGCTACAATTGGCAGAATTCGCGGGTAGTGGGTCTAATCTTAAATTGAGTTTGGTAGATTTAGGTGGTAAGTCAGATTTAGTTTCCACTCAGTTTTCTATCAAGTATCTCTCAACCCCATCAGATGCTAGGTTTAATAGATTCAATGTTTCAATATCGGATTTTAGAACTAGATACGAGGGTAAGGTTCCCGCAGAATTAGTTAGCCGTCAGAAAAATCGTTTCACTATTAATATAGGTAAACTGCCGATTTCAGCAGAGTATTTGCAAACAGGTATACCTGTGGATATTGAGATAGTAGCAAATCGCAGTTTGGGATCTCGCACTGCTGATCAAAAAATTAACTATCAGGGAGAAATTGCCCGTTAGGATAGTTTATTCCTGGGTTACGATAGCATTAGCTACTTAAATTACTACTTTATGACTCAGGCTTCAGATTTACTAGATAACATCTACAACGCTTTTGACCCGTTTCGACCTCTACCACCTGGACATCCAGCTTATGTAGATTGTACAGAAGTTCGGGGAGATGGAGATATTTTAGTAAATTTGGGTAACCAAATCCGTCGTTCTAAGCGGATGACGTGCCAACTTTATGCAGGTCATCGAGGAGCGGGAAAATCAACTGAGTTGCTACGGTTGAAGGAATATCTTAAAAAGCAGAACTTTTGTGTAGTCTATTTTGCTGCTGATGAAGAAGATATTGATCCAGAAGATGCTCAATATACTGATATTCTTTTAGCTTGTACGCGCCATTTATTAGAAGACCTTAAAGGTACTACTCCTCAACCTGTGCTGAACTGGTTAAAAGACCGTTGGCAAGAATTAAAAGATTTAGCACTGACGAAAATAGAATTTGATACTTTAAGCGTAGAAGCACAAATTTCTCAATTTTCTAAACTGACAGCAAATTTAAGGGCAGTTCCGAGTTTACGCGCAAAAATTCGTGAGCAGATAAATCCACATACTGTTACCTTAATTAAAGCTTTAAATGAGTTTATTGCTGAAGCTAAAAAGAAGTTACCTTCAGGATGTAATCATATAGTCGTAATTGCTGATAATTTAGACCGGATTGTTCCAATCACTAAAGAAGATGGGCGGACAAATCACGATGAGATTTTTTTAGACCGTAGTGAACAACTGCAAGCTTTAGATTGCCATCTAATCTACACTGTACCAATTTCAATGGTCTACTCTAATCGTGCAGTTGACCTAAAAGATACTTATAGTGATCCTGAAATATTGCCGATGATTATGGTGCAAACTCCTGAAGGTAAAATTTATGAATCAGGATTCAAAAAAATTCAAGAGGTGATTGATAGAAGGGTTAAGTTATTTGATCCTAATCTCTCCTTAGAAACAGAAGTATTTGATAGTCAGGATACGCTAGAGCGAATTTGCTTAATGAGTGGGGGTCATGTACGAAATTTGTTGTTGCTCATGCAAGAAGCAATTAATCGTTTAGATACTTTACCAATTACTGCTCAAGCAGTACAAAAAGCAATTACAAGAGTGAGAGATACTTATCGCAGAAATGTCGAACATGATGAATGGTCAATTTTAGCCACTGTATCAAAGTCTAAGCAAATACTTAACGATTCTCAGCATCGTAAACTCTTGTTTAATCGTTGTATTTTAGAATACCGCTACTTTGATAATGAAGAAGAAATGCAGTGTTGGTATGATGTTCACCCGCTTATCAAAGAAATTAAAGAATTTAAGCAAGTTCTCGCTAAACTTGAGCCATGAAATTAGAATTAACTGACTGGGACGAAGATTTACCAGCAGATACCGAAGAGGAATATAAAGCTTTAGTACGCGCTCTCAGGCGGACAAAGGGTTTTAATGTATTATTTGTACGCTGTTCGCCAGCAGTGGGGGAAGAAATTATTAATAAAGTTAAAAAAGATATTACTCAAAAAAAAATAGAAGTTTTACGTTTAGAAGAACCTATTGATAATTTATACGATATAGTTGACCATTTGCCGAATAAAGAGCAAATCAATATCCTTTTTATAAAAGGGTTGGAAAAATCTTTTACTCAATATATACAACCTGGATATGGCGGACAGGGCGATTACTATAAGTTAGATACGGTTCCGCGTATTTTAGGGCATTTAAATTTACAGCGCGAACGAGTTAGGGACAAATTTAATATATGTTTTGTTTTTCTTTTGCCCTTGTTTGGACTGAAATATTTTATTCAGAGATCTCCAGATTTTTTTGACTGGCGTTCTGGAGTATTTGAGTTTCCTACAGATGCAGAAAGTGTTGAAAAAGAATCATTACGGATTATTTGGGAAGGAGACTATGAAAAATATTTAACTCTAACTCATGAAGAACGTAGGGAAAAAATTATAGAAATTGAAGAACTGCTGGAAGAAGATCATCAGACACCGAGTTATAGAGCTAGCTTATTGTATCAACTAGCAAGTCTGCTTTATGCTGCAAAAGAATACGCAGTGGCAATCACGGCTCTAGACCAAGCACTGAAAGTAAAACCAGACGACCACCAAGCTTGGCAGAACAAAGGCGTTGCGCTGGGTAATTTAGGGCACTATGAGGAGGCACTCGCAGCTTTCGACCAAGCACTGAAAGTAAAACCAGACCAGCACCAAGCTTGGTACAACAAAGGCAATACGCTAGTTAATTTAGAGCGCTATGAGGAGGCGCTCGCAGCCTTCGACCAAGCACTAAAAGTGAAGCCAGACGACCACCAAGCTTGGAACAACAAAGGTAATGTGCTGGGTAAGTTAGGGCGCTATGAGGAGGCGCTCGCAGCCTTCGACCAAGCACTAAAAGTGAAATCAGACCAGCACCAAGCTTGGAACAACAAAGGCAATGCGTTGGGTAAGTTAGGGCGCTATGAGGAGGCGATCGCAGCCTTCGACCAAGCACTAAAAGTGAAACCAGACGACCACCAAGCTTGGAACAACAAAGGTAATGCGCTGGGTGATTTAGGGCGCTATGAGGAGGCGCTCGCAGCCTTCGACCAAACACTAAAAGTGAAACCAGACCAGCACCAAGCTTGGAACAACAAAGGTAATGCGCTGGGTGATTTAGGGCGCTATGAGGAGGCGCTCGCAGCCTTCGACCAAGCACTAAAAGTGAAACCAGACCAGCACCAAGCTTGGAACAACAAAGGCATTGCGCTGGGTAAGTTAGGGTGTGATGAGGAGGCGCTCGCAGCCTTCGACCAAGCACTAAAAGTGAAACCAGACCAGCACCAAGCTTGGAACAACAAAGGCATTGCGCTGGGTAAGTTAGGGTGTGATGAGGAGGCGCTCGCAGCTTTCGACCAAGCACTAAAAGTGAAATCAGACCAGCACCAAGCTTGGAACAACAAAGGCATTGCGCTGGGTAAGTTAGGGCGTGATGAGGAGGCGCTCGCAGCTTACAACAAAGCACTGAAAGTGAAACCAGACCAGCACGAAGCTTGGAAAAACAAAGGCAATACGCTAGTTAATTTAGGGTGCTATCAGGAGGCGCTCGCAGCTTTCGACCAAGCACTGAAAGTGAAACCAGACCAGCACCAAGTTTGGAAAAACAAAGGCATTGTGCTAGTTAATTTAGGGTGCTATCAGGAGGCGCTCGTAGCTTTTGACCAAGCTCTGAAAGTCAAACCAAATGACCACGAACCTTGGAGCAACAAAGGCATTGTGCTAGTTAATTTAGGGCGCTATCAGGAGGCGCTCATAGCTTTCGACCAAACACTGAAAGTAAAACCAGACCAGTACGAAGTTTGGAACAACAAAGGCATTGTGCTAGTTAATTTAGGGCGCTATCAGGAGGCGATTACAGCTTTCGACCAAACACTGAAAGTAAAACCAGACCAGTACGAAGTTTGGAACAACAAAGGCATTGCGCTGGGTAAGTTAGGGCGCTATCAGGAGGCGCTCGCAGCTTTCGACCAAACACTGAAAGTAAAACCAGACCAGTACGAAGTTTGGAACAACAAAGGCATTGCGCTAGTTAATTTAGGGCGCTATCAGGAGGCGATTACAGCTTTCGACCAAACACTGAAAGTAAAACCAGACGACGATAAGATTTTTTACAATAAAGCCTGTTGTTATGCCTTGCAGGGTAATGTTGAGCAAGCAATTAATAACTTGCAACAAGCAATTAATTTGGATCCTAAATATCGTGACCTAGCAAAAACTGACTCAGATTTTGATGCAATGCAACAGGCTGAGAGGTTTCAGGCGCTTATTTCCTTTAAGGGAGACAGCAAATCACCTCAATAAATAAAATAGAGGTAGATGAATTCAAGGTTACGCATATCGAGACTATCTACGGAAACTTACAAGGGCTAAAAGCCAGCCACCTCAAGCAGCTACAGAAGTTATATCATCAACGCTTACCAGGCGATCGCATCACCACACCTGAATTCGCCCAACGACTTGCTGCTATTAGCACAGATGTTAACCAACCAGTTTGCGCCTACATCAACCGTCGCGGACAAGTAATCCGTTTAGGAGTGGGAACACCCCGCCAAACCCAAATTCCACCGATGGAATTACCCCGCTATGGCGCAGAACGACTTAGTGGTATTCGCTGCATAGCTACCCAGCTTAAATCAGAACCACCTAATGAAGCAGCACTCACCGCAATGGCGCTGCAAAGATTGGATGCGTTAGTTTTATTAAACATTACCGGATCTGGTTTTGAAAAACGTGGTGGTGGCGCGACAGGTTATGTCAAAGAAATATATCTTGCTCATCTTGTTCCCCATCCAGAAGCAAGTTGGACAGTTTCACCACCGATGAGTCTGGATGTTTTAACTGATCAAGATTTGCTGGAACTCGTAGAAGGGTTGGAAGCGGATTTTGAGCAAAAATTTATTGCGCGAGAAGTTGAAGGCGATCGCGATCGCGTTTTAGTCGTCAGCTTAAAAACCGATGATACTAACACCCAACGCTATGAAGATGGAATTGCAGAAATAGCCAGGTTAGTCGAGACAGCCGGGGGAGAAGTATTGCAGACTGTCAAGCAGAAGCGATCGCGTCCTCATCCTCAAACTGTCGTCGGTGAAGGTAAAGTACAAGAAATTGCTCTTGTTGCTCAAACAATAGGAGCCAATCTAATTGTATTTGACCGCGATCTTTCACCCAGTCAAATCCGCAACTTAGAAATTCAAATCGGCATTCGCGTAGTAGACCGCACTGAAGTTATTTTAGATATCTTTGCTCAACGCGCTCAATCTGGTGCGGGTAAATTGCAAGTAGAACTAGCCCAACTTGAATATATGATGCCCCGCCTCACAGGTAGAGGTCAAGCAATGTCGCGCTTAGGCGGTGGTATCGGTACTCGTGGCCCTGGTGAAACTAAACTAGAAACAGAACGCCGTTCTATTCAGCGTCGCATTTCTCACCTACAACAACAAGTCAACCAACTCCAAGCGCATCGTTCCCGACTGCGGCAACAAAGACAACATCGCGAAGTACCATCACTTGCGATCGTCGGTTATACCAACGCAGGTAAATCCACGTTATTAAACATCCTTACTAATGCTGAAGTTTACACAGCAGACCAACTATTTGCCACCCTTGACCCTACCACACGCCGCCTCAAAATTGCTGATGCGGTTACAGGTGAACCTCGTTCAATTCTGCTGACAGATACAGTAGGATTTATTCACGAATTACCACCTTCTTTGATGGATGCTTTTCGCGCCACCTTAGAAGAAGTTACCGAAGCAGATGCACTATTGCACGTTGTAGATTTATCTCACCCAGCTTGGCATAGTCAAGTGCGGTCTGTGATGACAATTTTATCGGAAATGCCAATTACACCAGGTCCCGCCTTGATTGTTTTTAATAAAATTGATCAAGCAAAGGGTGAAGCTTTGGAATCAGCTAGAGAAGAATTTCCTCAAGCGGTATTTATTTCTGCAAGTAAGCATTTAGGGTTAGAAACTTTACGCCAGCGAGTCGCGCAGTTGATTGAATACGCTGTTTCTCCTAATTAGGGGGTAGTTATGACAAAAGCTTCTGAACAAGTCCGGTGGACGATTACTGATTTGGAGGGTTTTCCTGATAACAGTAATCGTTATGAAATTATTGATGGAGAATTATTTGTGACTCGCGCCCCACATTTAGATCATCAAGATGTTATAGGTGTTACTTATGCAGCATTATTGCATTGGTCGCTTGAAACTAAGTTAGGGAAGCCATATATTACACCAGGAATTATTTTTTCTCCATCTGATGCTGTAATTCCCGATTTAATATGGGTTAGTAATGAAAGGCGATCGCAATTAATAGATAATTCTGGTCATCTCACGGGCGCACCAGAATTAATAGTTGAGGTTTTGTCTAACACAGAAGCAGATAAAAAGCGCGATCGCGAAACAAAATTAAAACTTTATTCTGTTCAAGGAGTTTCGGAATATTGGATTATTGATCGAGAACAACAATTAATTGAAGTATATCAACGGGAAAATGGCATTCTCAAGAAAGCTATAACCTTGTTTAAAACAGATATACTTACAAGTCCCCTTTTACAAGGGTTTAGTTGTGAAGTAGCATCTATATTTGAATGACTTGGTATTAGTTGCAATTATGCCATTAGGAAAGTTGATTTATTCCTAATTCCTGTAAAGCATATACCCCAGCAGAAGATGTCAGGTTATATTGCAAGGGTGTAATAGTAATGTAATTTTGCTTAATTGCTTCTACATCTGTGATTAGATCAGGTGGTAAGTGCAGATGATCTGGTTGTTCGACATCTTCTAAAACTTCACCTGCTAACCAGTAATAAGTTTTACCGCGTGGATCGACTCGCTTTTGAAATGTGTCAAAATAGCGGCGGATACCTTGACGTGCGATCGCCACACCAGCAATTTCTGCTGATTTCACTGGTGGTACATTAACATTCAATAACATTGGTTCTGATAAGGGATTTTTCTCCAGACGATCTAATAATTTTTTAGCAAAGTCAGCCGCAGTTTGAAACTCTTGGGATGTAAAACTGGTTAAACTAAAAGCAATACTGGGAATTCCTTCAATTACCCCTTCCATTGCGGCGGAAACAGTACCGGAATACAGCACATCAGTACCAATATTTGAACCGTGATTAATTCCCGATAAAACAAAATCTGGTGGTGCGTCTAGCAATGCACCTAAAGCTAGTTTGACACAATCAGAAGGTGTGCCAGAACACGCCCAAGCTTTGATAGATGGATGAAACATTGATTCAACAACTTCGGCGCGAATTGGGTCGTGAAGAGTAAGACCGTGACCAGTAGCCGACCTTTCGCGGTTGGGACAAACTACGGTAACATTATGACCTGCTTCTGCTAGGGTGTTAGCAAGGGTGCGGATGCCTAGCGCGAAGATGCCATCATCGTTGCTGATTAAAAGTTTCATTTAGTCACAAATACAGAACATCGGCAAATTTTATCAGGTTTACTGATTCTATCTTGATGCTGTAGGCGCGATCGCTAATCTAATTTACTTTTAATCAATAACTCAAAACTTATAAAAATTAATAATTAAGTTTAATTTAGTGCTTTTTTATTACCCACATCTATCTAAGGAATGAATTTATATTTTCTTGCTGTGTATGATTTATTTTTTTAATAGTGCATCTTGAGGCAACAATAGCTATTCTAGTAGAAATAGTTACAAAAAATTTAATAATATAACTAAACAGTTCCAAAGTATAAATTAATTTCAAACGTATGAGCGATAATTTAAAAAAGCGAGCATTGTTGCTAGTAAATAGGCACTCTAGACGCGGAGAAGACGCTGTAGCTGACGCTGTAAAGGAATTACAAAATCTTGGTTTTGAATTGTTAGAAGAATCAACAGCAAAACCTCAGCAAATATCGAAAATAATTTGCAAACACCGCAACGATGTTGATTTGGTAATTATTGGTGGTGGTGATGGGACATTAAATGCAGCAGCAGAAGGTTTGGTAGATACTAAGTTACCACTAGGGATTTTACCTATGGGAACTGCTAACGACTTGGCGCGAACGCTGTCAATTCCTTCACCTTTATCAGAAGCTTGCCAGATTATTGCGGCAGGTAATATCCAGCAAATTGACTTAGGTTGTGTCAATGATAAGCACTTTTTTAATGTTGCCAGTATGGGATTAAGCGTAGATATTACGCGGCAACTGAATAAAGAAGTTAAACAGAAATGGGGAGTATTAGCTTATTCTATGGTGGCGATGCAAGTAGTTAGGCGATCGCGCCCCTTTAAAGCCGACATTATCATTAACGGTGAAAAAATTTCTGTCAGCACTGCCCAAATAGCTGTTGGTAACGGACGGTTTTATGGTGGTGGGATGGTAGTAGCAGAGGATGCAACTATCAATGACCAAAGGTTAGATTTATACAGCTTAGAACTGGATCACTGGTGGCAGATTATGCCCATACTACCTGCAATGTGGCAAGGCAACCACGATCAGTGGCAGAAAGTGCGTAGCATTCAAGCACAGGAAATTGAGATTTATACTCCAAAACCTCGTGCTATTAGTGCTGATGGCGAAATTGTGACAAAAACTCCAGCTAAATTTCGTTTGGTTCCTCAAGCTGTATCAGTGTTTGTCCCCAAAATTCCCCTCGTTCCAACTTGAGAAATTAGTGTAAGCGATCAGGACTGTGGTCTGAAAGTCCTATGATCAAAACTTGTAGGTTTTAGGACACCATTACCCGTGACCTCATCTAGTATTTCCGATTCTCAGCCCAAGACCAGAGCATGGCATACTCTGGAAGTTGATCAAAGCATAGAGGCGTTAGATAGCGATCGCGATCGCGGTTTAACGACTCAGCAAGTCCAAGAACGTAGAGAACGTTACGGTTCTAACGAACTAGAAGAAACAGGCGGTCGTAGTACTTGGCAAATTCTCCTCGATCAGTTCACCAACATCATGTTGTTGATGCTGATTGCAGTAGCCCTGATTTCTGGGGTGCTAGATATAGTGAGTATGCGAAGCGGAAACTTGAAGCCTGGTGAAATTCCGTTTAAAGATACGATTGCAATTTTGACAATTGTGATTCTTAACGGTGTTCTCGGCTATCTTCAAGAAAGCCGCGCTGAACAAGCCCTCGCTGCATTGAAAAAGCTTTCTTCTCCTAGAGTGCGCTTGATTCGCGATAATAAGCCTCTAGAAGTAGCATCGAAGGATTTAGTCCCTGGAGATATCATGCTACTAGAAGCAGGAGTACAAATTGCTGCCGATGGTCGGTTAATAGAAGAATCTAACCTGCAAATAAGAGAATCTGCACTGACAGGGGAAGCGCACGCGGTAAGCAAGCAAGCACCTCTGCATTTGCCCGAAGATACATCATTAGGCGATCGCATTAACTTAGTTTTTCAAGGAACTGAGGTTGTCCAGGGACGCGCCAAGGTGCTAGTAACTAACACCGGAATGCAGACTGAACTAGGGCAAATTGCCAGAATGTTGCAAGCGGTAGAATCTGAACCTACCCCACTACAACAACGGATGACTCAGTTAGGGAACGTTTTGGTTTCAGGTTCCTTAGCATTAGTTGCTTTAGTAGTAGTAGGTGGTTTGATTCGGGCTGGTAATTTCAGCCCCTTACAAGAACTCTTAGAAATTTCTCTAAGTATGGCGGTAGCGGTAGTCCCAGAAGGTTTACCAGCCGTAATTACGGTTACTTTAGCCTTGGGAACTCAGCGAATGGTAAGGCGTAATGCTTTAATTCGCAAACTTCCAGCAGTTGAAACTTTGGGTTCAGTTACTACTATTTGCTCAGATAAAACTGGCACACTGACCCAAAATAAAATGGTTGTGCAACTGGTAGAAACTGCCAGCCATACTTTCCGTGTTACAGGAGAAGGTTATAACCCAGTTGGAGAGTTTCAAGTAAGTGATCAGACAGTAGCACCAGACCAGCATCCAGAATTGCAAACTCTCATGCTTGCTTGTGTAATTTGTAACGATTCGATCTTGCAACATGAGAAAGACGAGTGGCAGATTTTAGGAGATCCGACAGAAGGAGCATTAATTGTACTAGCTGGTAAAGGAGGAGTTGATCAGCAAACAACCAGTAGTAGAATGCCCCGTAGACAAGAATTTCCTTTCTCCTCTGAACGTAAACGGATGAGTGTAATTGTTGAGAGTGCGCCATCAAGTGTGGACAATCAACAATCACAAATACAAATGTTTACCAAAGGATCTCCAGAATTAATTTTGGAGCGTTGCACTCATCTTCAGATTAATGACAAGCTGGAGGAATTGACAGAAGCACAATGCACTCAGATCCTAGATAAAAATAACGAAATGGCAGCTAAGGGTCTGCGTGTCCTGGGTTTCTCCTACAAATCTTTACAAAATGTTCCCCCAGAGGGGTCAGATGAAGCCACAGAGCAACAATTAGTGTGGCTGGGTTTAGTGGGGATGTTGGATGCAGCACGACCAGAAGTGCGCCTTGCTGTGGCAGAATGTCGCGATGCTGGTATTTTACCTGTAATGATTACAGGAGATCATCAGTTAACAGCGAGTGCGATCGCACAAGAATTAGGTATTTCCAAACCAGGCGATCGCGTTCTCACAGGTAAAGAACTCGCCAAAATGAGCCAAGCAGAACTTGAACAACAAGTTGAGCAAGTTAGCATCTATGCTCGTGTGGCTCCAGAACATAAACTGCGAATTGTGCAAGCATTTCAAAGTCGTGGCAGATTTGTAGCTATGACTGGAGATGGCGTAAACGATGCTCCAGCTTTGAAACAAGCAGATATTGGTATTGCAATGGGCATCACTGGTACTGACGTTAGTAAAGAAGCTAGCGACATGGTACTCATGGATGACAACTTTGCTACCATTGTTCACGCTGTTGAAGAAGGTCGGGTAGTTTATACCAATATCCGTCGCTTTATTAAGTACATTTTGGGCAGTAACATCGGTGAAGTATTAACCATCGCTGCTGCGCCCCTCATGGGTTTAGGAGGTGTCCCACTCACGCCACTGCAAATTCTGTGGATGAACTTAGTTACAGATGGTTTACCCGCGCTTGCACTAGCAGTAGAGCCACCAGAACCCGATGTTATGCGTCGTCCGCCTTTCAGCCCGCGTGAAAGTATTTTTGCTAGGGGACTCGGTTCTTACATGGTAAGAATTGGCATTATCTTTGCCATCATTACTATTGCTTTGATGTGGTGGGCTTTCCAATATACTCATGCACCTGGTTATATAGCAGCAGGAAGAGATCCAGATACTTGGAAGACAATGGTGTTTACTACCTTGTGTATTGCTCAAATGGGTCACGCCTTAGCGGTTCGCTCTAATTCTCAGCTAACAATAGAGTTAAACCCCTTTACTAACTTGTTTCTACTAGGTGCTGTCACCATCACCACCATCTTGCAACTGCTACTTATCTATGTACCACCACTGCGAGATTTCTTTAATTTGCACTATCTCACCTTGCAAGAATTAGGAATTTGCATAGGTTTTAGTGCGTTAATGTTCGTTTGGGTAGAGATGGAAAAGTTGTTTATTCGTTTCTTCAAAAAATAGTCTTGAGTACTGAGGGCTGAGTTCTGAGCATTTACCTACTCAGTCCTCAGTTCTCAGTTTTCAGTCTTGAACTATGTACCTAAAAACTCTTCACCTCCGCTCATTTCGCAACTACCAAGATCAACGGGTTGACTTCAGCGCCCCGAAGACGATTTTGGTAGGAAATAATGCTCAGGGAAAATCTAATCTACTAGAGGCGGTGGAATTACTAGCAACGCTCAAAAGTCATCGGGTAGGGCGCGATCGCGATCTTGTCTTAGAAGGAGCATCTGCTGGACAAATTACCGCCACTTTAGAACGCAAATATGGTGTTGCAGATTTAGCTTTAACAGTACGCACTCAAGGACGGCGTACTGTCGCCCTCAATCAAGAAAACTTAAAACGCCAACTAGACTTTTTAGGTGTTCTCAATGCTGTAGAATTTTCCAGTTTAGACTTAGATTTAGTTCGAGGCGCACCTGAACGCCGTCGTAGTTGGGTAGATTCTTTATTAATACAAATTGAACCAATTTATGCCCATATTTTACAACAATATAACCAAGTATTAAAACAACGTAATGCTTTATTAAAAGAAATTAAAAGTGAGCATTCATTAAGTAAAAGTCAAGATGCACAATTAACTTTATGGGATGTGCAACTAGCAACTACTGGCTCAAGGGTAACACGCCGACGCGCCAGAGTATTAAAAAGGTTAGCGCCACTCGCTCATAATTGGCACGCTAGTATTAGTGGCAAGACTGAAATCTTAGAAATCAAATATGCTCCTAATGTTAGTTTAGAAGACGACGATCCAGAAAAAGTTCAACAAGCATTTTTAGATAAAATTCAACAACGTCGTCTACCAGAACAAATCCACGGTACAAGTTTAGTTGGTTCTCACCGTGATGAAGTAGAATTTACAATTAATCAAACACCTGCTAGAGCTTATGGTTCTCAAGGACAACAAAGAACGTTAGTATTAGCACTTAAACTAGCAGAATTAAAGTTAATTGAAGAAGTCGTTGGCGAACCACCTTTGCTGCTACTTGATGATGTACTAGCGGAATTAGATCCACTGCGACAAAATCAGTTACTTGATGCAATACAAGACCGTTTTCAAACTTTAATTACTACTACACATTTAGGATCTTTTGATGCTGATTGGTTAAAATCTTCTCAAATTTTATCAGTTCAGGGAGGAAATATCAAATGAGTAGTACCCTTAGTCAGTGTCTTAATCCTAATTGTCTGCACCAAAACCCCAATCAGACTAAATTTTGTCAGAGTTGTGGAATAAAATTGCTACTCGCAGATCATTATCGTCCTATTCGTTATCTTGGTGAGGGTGGTTTTGGTCGCACTTTTATCGCCGTAGATGAACATCGCCGCAATAGTCAATGTGTAATTAAACAATTTTTACCGTTACAACAAGGTAGCGGGGCGTTGCAAAAATGTATTCAGTTATTTGAACAAGAAGCAGATTTATTAGACAAATTAGGGAAACATCCCCAAATTCCCGATTTGTTAGCTTTTTTTGAGCAAGATGGCAAGTTATATTTAATTCAAGAGTTTATTTCAGGACAAGATTTACTCAAGGAATTACAAGCAAAAGGTAGATTAAACGAGACTCAGGTAAGAGAACTTTTATTAGAAATGTTACCTGTGTTAGATTTTATTCATAATAAATCAGTCATTCATAGAGATATTAAGCCAGAAAATATTATTCGCAGAAGTATCCCGCTTGACCCTGCTATTGTAGGTAGAAAAGTTAGCGATTTAGTGTTAATAGATTTTGGAGTGTCTAAACAAATTAGTGCTACAGTAATGACTAAAATAGGCACAGGTATAGGTACTCCTGGCTATGCTGCACCAGAACAAAATAGAGGCATGGTACACCCTTCCAGCGATTTATATAGTTTAGCAGTAACAGCAATTAGATTGTTAACGGGAGTATTGCCAGAAGAAAGAAATGGTTCAGTTGTTGATGAAATTTTTGATCTGCATAATTTCGAGTGGGTTTGGAAAGAATGGTTACAGCAAAAAGGAATATCTGTTAATCAAAACTTGGCACAAGTTTTAGATAAAATGTTGCAGGATAAGATTGCCAACCGCTTTCAATCTGCTACAGAAGTTTTATCAGCATTGCAATCTCCATCAATTCCTCAAACAGTTGTTTCACAATCATCACTGCCAAAAACTATTATTTCTCCACAACCACAAATTAATTTAGTTACTTCTAAATGTGACTATCGGAAACTGGATAGATTATTAGCAGATGGAAAATGGCGAGAAGCAGACAAAGAAACTACTATAGTAATGTTAAAAGTAGCAGGAAGGGAAAAAGAAGGTTACTTAGATTTAGATAGCTGTCGCAATTTTCCTCCCCAGGAGTTACGCACTATTGACCAATTGTGGTTAAAGTATTCCAATAACAGATTTGGTTTTTCTGTGCAGAAACAAATCTGGGTCACAAATGGTGGTAAATTAGATGGTAGCTATGATTGGGATACTTACTGTAAACTAGCAGATGAAGTGGGCTGGAGAAAAAGAGGAAACTGGTTGAGTTACTCAGACCTTACTTTTATAATAAATGCACCAAAAGGACACCTCCCTGGTTGTGGGTGGTGTGGTGGTGTGGGGGTGAATAGGAAGAGAGGGTGGAGGAGAAGATTACTCTTTTCTCTTCTCTAAACTAGAGCATATAAGGCTTTTAAATCGAAAAAAAAATTTTTCTATAAAGCTTTTGGTACGAAGTTAGTAGGGTTGTAGCGTTTCGTTACCTGTTATCTGGCTGGTTTATCCTTTTCCAATTTTCAATAATTGTACTTGCTTTAATCCCTTGTTTTCTGACAACATCAATCTTTTGGTGGATGCACAACTATGGCATCTCACAACATTGTGCTGCTGTTGTTTCTTTCTCCAACTTGAATGATGCGATCGCAGATGCAGATTTTGCTCACATTGGTCAAAGTATGGCACTGCATTAAGCAATTTACCTATAACACAACTGAGATGACCATTAAGGAAAGTATCTGTAAATCTCTTTGCGATGCAATATCCTGATGAAATACACGACACTATCATTAAATTTAATACCGATTCGGTAATCCCCTACTCTAATACGATAGTAGTCTGGCTCACCTTTGAGTTTTTTGAGATTGCTAATTTCACTCAATTGTTCTGCTTGTTCAACCCGTTCAATAACTTCTTGAATTCTTGGCAACAAGTCAGTATCAAGAATTTTGAGCAAATCTTTTTCAAAACTCTTTCTAAACTCAATATTCATTATTTCTTATGCAAAATTTTGAAAATTTCATCGCGACTGACTATTTCAGTATTTTCGCCTTCTTTGATAGAATTTTTCATCGCTATATCTTCTAAAGCTTCTATTAAAAGTTCAGAAAAATCTTCTTTTTGTTCTTGCAGTAACTCAAGAATTACTGCTTTTAGCAACTCTTTGAGTTTACTTTCCTCTAAAGTAATTTCCGCCATTGTCTTGTGTGTATTTTATTAGGTACATTATAGTGTAAAAAATTCTGTCAGTGTCATCATTAATTAGCGGTCTTAATAGAATGATGCACAGCGATCGCATCTCACAACATTGTACTGCTGTTGTTTCCTTCTCCAACTTGAATCAGGCGATCGCACTCCTTCAATAGGATCTAAAAAGTGCTAGCTTAATATTGAATTGTTTGCACGAAAGCCAGCCATGAAACGGGATGAGGTACTGTACATTCTAGCGACACACCGAAAGCAATTGCAGGAAATGGGAGTAAAATCTCTTAATTTATTTGGTTCAGTGGCGCGGGATGAAGCTCATCTAGATAGTGATGTAGATTTTATAGTAGAGTTTGATCGACCAGGCGGATTGTTTCAACTTTTGCAAGTGCAGTATTATTTAGAAGATATTCTGGGATGTTCTGTAGATTTAGGAACTCAGGATGCTTTGAGAGAACATTTGCGAGAACCTGTACAAAAGGATATTATTTGTGCCTTCTAGAGATTGGCGGCAACGCATTCAAGATATTTTGGTATCTATCACTGAAATTGAGCAACGTATAAACGGCATAACATTTGAGGAATTTACCAAAAATCCAACCATTGTCAAAGCTGTTCTCTACGATTTTGTAGTTATTGGAGAAGCTACTAGAAATATACCTAATGAAATCCAGTCCCGCTATCCTCTCATACCTTGGCGTTTGATGGGAGGGATGCGTAATGTGGTAACTCACGAATATTTTCAAGTTAGTTTGATGCGAGTTTGGGAAACAATTCAAAATGATTTACCTTCATTAGTCCCACAACTACAGGAAGTGTTGCAGACAGAAGTATCGGGAGAATAGTTATTTTGTTGATCTGCACTTTTTCCAATACTGCGATCGCACTCTTTCAATTTGTCAGAAATAAATAAACTAATCCTAAGTGCCAATAGCAAAGCCTGTGTATTGTCTAATTAAAGGTTCATGGAATGCTAAAACAATATCTTCTTTGGAACGCCTAATTTAACTAATTCCTCTGCTATCTCGCTTCCTGTCTGTTAAATTAACTATACAAAATCCCATTACCTAATTATCTAAATAAATTTTCCAAAAAACCAGGAGCTTGCCAAATCAAATAACCAACTACTGCAAATAACAAAGTAATAACAACAGTTACTCCATAACTAACACACATTAACAATCCATCAGACTCTAAAGTTGCAATTACAAATAATAAAATCCCAATGGTAGGAATAGGATTAGTTAAAGGAAGAGGTAAAATCAGTAAAATTGTTAGCCACGCAATACAGAAACCATTCAACCGCCAAATTCGCTGATTATCGGCAATATGCAATAACCTCCGCCGTGAAAATTTCTCTAGTAACCCAGTACCCCGTTGCACATTTTTCAACATTTGCAAAGCAAACCAACGGGGAAACTTAAACCGAGCGAATCTTTTAGGTAGCCAAGGAGTTCTTCTGCCCATAGCCATTTGCATAGCTAGTAAAAAGCTAGCTGCTCCAAAGATACCAGTGGCTCCAGGCGGCATGGGCAGTAAAAAAGGTAAAACTAGCAAACCAATAACCAAGCTAAAACCCCGCTCGGAAGTTTTTGCTAAGATATCTCCCAATGTCAAGGGATGATTAGCTAAACTTTCTAGCAACATTTTAAGATCTTGAGAGAACTTCTTACCCATATACTTAAGTGTGCCATAAGGGTGATAAGTGTTGCGATCGCTATAAACTCATAAAAGTTTCCTACCTAACCCCATAAAATTTCTAATAGAGACTACAAAAACTTGTGGTTTGACCACAAGTTCCCTAATTCCGGTTTTCTCCCAATCGCTTATTTGCCTCTAGCCGCGTTAAGTTCAAGCGCATTATCAGCTACTTTTATAGTCTCAGAAGCAGCTTTTTCCTTACGTTCACTGTAGCGGTCTGTTAAGTAATCAACTTTGTCACGCAACAGCAGCGTAAACTTGTAAAGTTCTTCCATCACATCAATCACGCGATCGCGATAAGGTGAATCCTTCATCGTGCCATCTTCATTAAACTCCTGATAAGCTTTAGCAACAGAAGACTGATTGGGAATTGTAAACATCCTCATCCAACGCCCTAAAAGTCGTAGTGTATTGACTGCATTAAAAGATTGAGAACCACCACTCACTTGCATCACTGCCAATGTTCTGCCTTGAGTTGGTCTAACTGCCCCAATACTTAACGGAATCCAATCGATCTGATTTTTCATAATCCCTGTAACTTGCCCGTGCATCTCCGGGCTAGACCAAACTTGCCCCTCAGACCACTGGCTCAACTCCCGTAACTCCTGTACTTTTGGGTGAGTATCGGGAACACTGCCATAGATAGGAAGTTCACGCGGATCAAAGAATTTGACCTCTGCCCCAAACTCTTGAATAATACGGGCTGCTTCCTCTGCTAATAGACGACTGTATGAACGCTCTCGCAACGAACCGTATAAAAACAAGATTCTGGGTGGATGCTCAAAGTTAGTCATATTATCTAAATAAGTGAAAATTCTACAGTAAAGACTCAATTAGCTGAGTTACCCGCGTTCTAATCTCATCACGCACTCTCGGAAAAATTTCCGGTTGTTCAGCCGGATCATCTAGTTGCCAGTCTTCAAAAACTGCTCGCTCAACCCACTCCGGGGGCAAATTCACACCACACCCACACAGAGAAATTACAATATCAAAATCTTTGGCGTTAAACTCATTCAAAGCTTTCGAGGTTTGACGGCTAATATCAACGCCAATGTCTTTCATTGTAGCGATCGCTTCTGGTCTAACAACACTGGCTTCTAATCCCGAACTCGTCACATCAATCGTTCCAACGCCTAGATGCTTGGCAAATCCTTCTGCCATTTGAGAACGAGCAGAGTTCTTTTTACAGACAAACATTACACGCTTCATCAGTCTAAATCCTTGTTGTTACTATTAAAATGCTTCTGATTTCGACGCTATAAAATAGCGTTTCTCAAACCAAAACGCTACATTTACCAAACCGATTAATACAGGTACTTCTACTAAAGGACCGACAACTGCTGCAAAGGCAGCACCCGAATTAATCCCAAACACCGCAATTGCAACTGCGATC
Source organism: Crinalium epipsammum PCC 9333 (assembly GCF_000317495.1). Taxonomy (GTDB): domain Bacteria; phylum Cyanobacteriota; class Cyanobacteriia; order Cyanobacteriales; family PCC-9333; genus Crinalium; species Crinalium epipsammum. The sequence continues at coordinate 1,869,882 of NC_019753.1, read as the reverse complement.
GCAAGTTCAAAATTATTTCCTGCTGCTGTAAACGCCACACTTGCAGCTTGAGAATAGTTTGTCTTGATGCGCCACGCCATATAAAAGCTGACAAAAAACATCACAACGAAGTAGATGATCATCGGAATTGCAATCCTAACCACATCCAGGGGAATTTGAACAATTAAGTTCCCTTTCAAGCTGAACATGACAACAATTGTAAAAAGCAAAGCAATCAGCGTAATCGGGCTAATTTTAGGAACAAATTCCTCGTGATACCACTGCCTACTCCTCGCCTTTACTAAAAAGAACCGAGTGAAAAATCCCGCTAAAAAGGGAATTCCAAGATAGATAAATACACTTTGGGCAATTTCCGCAATGCTGACATTAACGACACTGCTTTTCAAACCAAATAGCGGTGGCAGCACACTCAGAAAAAACCACGCATAGGGACTATAGAATATCACCTGAAAGATACTATTAAAGGCAACCAATCCAGCCGTGTACTCAGTATTGCCTCGCGCCAAGTCGCTCCAAACCACAACCATCGCAATACATCGAGCTAACCCAATCAAGATCAGCCCTACCATGTATTCTGGGTAGTTATGCAGAAAGGCAATTGCTAGGAGAAACATCAGAATAGGTCCAATAATCCAATTCTGAACCAGCGACAATCCCAGAATTTTGCCATTACGAAATACATCGCCTAACTCTTCATAACGCACCTTAGCAAGTGGTGGATACATCATCAGAATTAAGCCGATAGCAATCGGTATATTGGTTGTTCCTATTTGGAACTGGTTAATCACAGCATCAACGCCTGGGAAAAAGTAGCCGATACCTACCCCGATTGCCATTGCTAGAAAAATCCAGAGGGTCAGGAAGCGATCGAGAAAAGAGAGTTTTTTGATAGGTGCTTGCTTCATCTCATACCAGCAACTACTCCCCGCCTGCAACTTCAAGTTCAACAACGGGACAGTTTGTTAACCTCTCTATTATTTCAAGAAAAATTGATATGTCAAGCAAAAAAATAATTGTATTAAGTAGATCTACTTGAAAAAATTGAGGATTAAACCTCGTCTCGACAAACCCGTGTAGGCAAAATGGGACTAAATCGGCGGTACTCCGATAGGTACTGCTCTAGAACAACAAACTGGGACAAATTAAGGCTGTAATAAATCCACCGTCCCTGTTGACGAGCGCGAACTAACTCTGCTTCTTTGAGTGCTTTCAGATGAAAAGACAGTTTAGACTGGGTAGTTCCCAGGTGTTCGCAGAGTTCGCAAACGCATAACTCTTGAGAGCGCAACAATTCTAATACCTGAATCCGAAGAGGGTCAGACAGCGCCTGAAAGCCAGCAATTATCAGGGGGGATGTGGTTGAAGAAACTGACTGCATCAATTTTTATTGAAATATAGTTTTATTTTAAACAACTTGAGTCAAAACTTTAGCAACAGCAGCCTGATACAGGCGTGTGTTATCAACCTCTAAATAAATTTTTTTTACTTAAATGCAAACATTTGTTAATCCAAATTAAGAATAACCACTAAAAAAGATGAATTCTAGCGTAAAATTGCAGACATCTAAGCCAATTGGCAATTAGCATAAAGATTTCTCATGCAGCAGACTGGTCTGCCCCTTAACTCATTAGCGATAGAGCCTGCAATTAACCGTCATGCCTTGGTTGTTGCTCCAGACATCCCCCTTACTGATGTCTTAGCTCTAATGAGTAGGGCAAGAAGTAGATGTGTGCTGCCTAATTCAAATTCTAGAATAGACGCGGCTGAAGAAAATAGCAATTTTGACCCATTAATCCACCAACTAGCAGTAGATGAAGAAGTTGCTAGTGATGCTGCTGGGTGTGTCTTAGTAGTGCAAGAAAAACAGTTAGTGGGCATATTTACCAATCGAGATATTGTTAGGTTAACTGCTGCTGGCACTTCCTTAACAAATCTTACGATCGCGGATGTCTTACCAAAACAGTTAATTAGCCTTAATCAATCAACCTCTCACGATATCTTTACAGTTATTTCTCTGTTTCGTCAGCATCACATCCGCCACCTACCGATTATTGCTGATGATGGTGAAATAGTGGGAATTGTGACCCATGAAAGTATTCGGAAAGTACTACAACCTGTTAACTTACTAACACGATTGAGACTTGTTAGTAATGTTATAGATATTTTAGATCGTGTGGCGGCGGAAACAGCCTTACGAAAATCAGAATCACAATTGAGAGAACAAGCAACCCGCTTAGAACAAACTTTGCAAAAGTTGCAAAAAACTCAAACTCAACTAATTCACACCGGAAAAATGTCTAGTTTAGGGCAGTTGGTAGCAGGTATTGCCCACGAAATTAACAACCCAATTAATTTTATCTATGGCAACATTACTTATGCCGATCAATATATTCAGGATATAGTTCACTTGCTGCAACTGTATAAAAATTATTATCCTGAACCAGTGCCAGAAATTGTGGAAGTAGCCGAAGATATTGATTTAGATTTTGTCAATAGAGATTTGCCAAAACTATTGGGTTCAATGAAACTTGGTGCAGATAGGATTAGGGATTTAGTCCTGTCATTGCGAAACTTTGTACGCCTTGATGAAGCTGAGATGAAATATGTCAATATTCATGATGGTATCGAAAGTACCCTGTCAATTTTGCAAAATCAGCTTAAAGCTAAACCAGGGCGTTCAGAAATTCAGGTAATTAAAGATTATGCCAAACTACCATCTGTAGAATGTCACGCAGGGCAACTCAACCAAGTATTTATGAATATCCTGAGTAATGCTATTGATGCGCTAGAAATTCAGCACAATTCAACGGCGATACGCCAATTGCTAACTACCTCTGTACAGCAGATTAATTGTGGAGGTTTGGAAACGCAGATTGAAAGGGCTGAGGACTTTCCTTGGATTCTGATTAGCACAGAAGTCTTAGCAAATAATTGGGTAGCGATCCGAATTGCTGACAATGGTAATGGGATGAGTGAAGAAATCTGTAACCGTCTGTTTGACCCTTTTTTCACAACAAAACCTGTTGGAGAAGGAAAGGGGCTAGGGCTTTCGATTAGCTACCAGATTGTTACAGAAAAACATGGGGGTCAGATCAAGTGTATTTCCCAACCAGGTCAAGGCGCGGAGTTTGTGATTGAGATTCCGATCCAGCAGCAAAATCATTCTGGCAGTTTAGCGATCGCCTGAGCAACGATGCTAGATTTAGCACTAAGTATTTAAACACTCTTAGGACTTACGCACCGAAAGCCTGAAACCTAGATCCCCCTAAATCCCCCTTAAAAAGGGGGACTTTGAATTTCCCCCCCTTTTTAAGGGGCGTTGGCGTAGCCTGCGCGTAAGCGCATAGCCTTCCCGAAGGGTAGGGGGGCTAGGGGGGATCTCTGCGGAAGTCCTGTACTCTATTTTTTTGAAGGCAAAAAAGCCTGGAAAACCTAAAGTCTATCTGAACAGGTAGTGAATCCCTATCAAAACCCATTAAATTATAGATAAGTAGATACGAACAAATAAACTTAACTGCTTGTGGCTGTTTTATCGTCGCCAGTTCTGTTGATAAAAAGTTATGTTTAATTTGATTAACCTACTTATTACCTGTCTTGCTGTCTTTAGGCGCAATTATGAGTTCATTTGTCAAGCAGCTAACTACTTACGTCTCTTTGCTAGTTATCGGCGGTGGTGCTGGATTATTGGGCAGTCGCTATATTAAGGCACAGGACACCGACACTAATAATCAATCTCAGGCTGTTCAAGTTGCCCTACAGCAACCATTCGCCCCAACCAAGACCAGTGGGGCAAAAGATAACCTCAATTTCGTTGCCCAAGCTGCCGAACAAGTGGGACCCGCCGTAGTACGCATTGACGCTGCTCGTAGTGTTGCCCAGCAAGTGCCAAAAGAATTTTCTGATCCATTATTCCGTCGCTTTTTTGGTAATGAAGCACCAACGCCAGAAGAAAGGGTAGAGCGTGGTACTGGCTCTGGATTCATTCTCAGTGCAGATGGACGTTTGATGACTAATGCTCACGTGGTAGCTGGATCTGATACCGTAAAAGTGACGCTCAAAGATGGTCGGACTTTAACTGGTAAGGTATTGGGCGCTGATCAAGTTACAGATGTGGCTGTTGTCAAAATTGATGCTACCAACTTGCCTAGCGTCAAGCTAGGAAGTTCTGAGAACTTAACCCCTGGAGATTGGGCGATCGCAATTGGTAATCCTTTAGGCTTAGATAACACCGTCACATTGGGAATTGTCAGCGCGACAGGTCGCTCTAGCTCCCAAGTAGGTGTACCTGATAAACGAGTTAGCTTTATTCAAACCGATGCAGCAATTAACCCTGGTAACTCAGGCGGTCCATTATTAAACGCCAAAGGTGAAGTGATTGGCATTAACACTGCCATCCGTGCTGGCGCACAAGGTTTAGGTTTTGCCATCCCAATTGAAACAGCAGAACGCATCGCTAATCAATTGTTTACTACAGGTAAGGTTGAGCATCCCTATTTAGGCATCCAAATGTTGAGCCTAACTTCAGAACTGAAAGCCGAAATTAATAAATCTCAAGGCTTACCTTTTAAAATCACCTCAAATAAAGGTGTATTGATTGCAAAAGTTGTTGATAACTCACCCGCAGCTAAAGCTGGTCTTCGTGCTGGAGATGTGATCCAAAAAATTGACGGCAAATTAGTTGAATCTGCGGCTGATGTCCAGCAGCGTGTAGAAGGTAGTGCTATCAATGGAGTGTTGCAATTAGAAGTCAACCGTAATGGGCAAATTCAGACCATCCCCGTAAAACCAGGCGCGTTTCCAACTAATCAAGCAGAATAAATTAGGACTTAGGCATTTTAACGGGCTGGTGAGCGACTGTTAGCTAATTCGTGATTTAGTAAAGTTTTGTAACGAATTAGAAAAAAAGTCTCCTCTCAGAACGAAAAGCTATTGTCACCCAAGGAACGAGGGGAACAATGGCGAAAATTACAGGAAAAAAAATCTTTTATTGGTTCATTGGCGAAACTGCTGGGCGTAGCGCAGTTGGGATTTGGAAATGGCTGTGGGGTTTACCTGTTGAACCAGGTGGAAAGATTGCCGAAAAAGTAGCGCAAGAGTCGTTGCAATTCATGCAACAATCTGTTGTGCAACTAACTGAGGCGGTGGCTAGAGTTGTCGCTCCTTATCAGCAAGCTCAAGAGAAATATCGCAAAAAACAAGAAGAATATCATCAAGCGGAACGTCAACCACAACTTGCTTACCGCCAAGGTCATGAAGAAGCGGCGCGTTTGGCAATACTGGCGAGAAACTTAAATTCTGAAACGCCACCACAAGATAAGTTAACAGATGATGAAGTTAAGGGAATTGTAGAGCGATCTCAACCATTACCCCCTGAAATGATTAGTGATGATGAACTGCAAAAATATTAAATCAAATCTATGCTTAATCCTTATCTTTGATAGTGGACTACCTCAAGAGGGACAAAACAGGGTTAATCACCCCTATACAAGTTCTTGAAAAGTAAGAAAACCAAGTAATAATCCCCAATAGCTTAAAAATACTTATTAGTAAATGTGCTTTTTTAAAAAAATATGTAATAATTCCAATATTGTCAATAATTAAAGATAATCCAAAAAATATAAAAGCAAGTATAAGAAGAATAAACTCTGTTTTTAAAATTGTTTTTCTAAATTTGATTAGATATAGCAAAGCAATAATTCCATATATCACAGCAACACATTTTTCAGAAACATTTAAGTATTTAGGAAAAACTTCTTCATGTAATAAAAAAAGATCGTCTAGTAATAAGAGAGATGTTAGACTACCAGAAAATAGAAAAAATTGCGAAAATTCTTTTTTTATTTTTTTATTAAAAAATATTGCAAAGCAAAAAAAACAAACGCTTGCGGTAGAACACCAAAATAATACACCTATATTTGAAATTGCTCCGTAGTAAAAAGGTGATTTTGTTATGGATAATGGATCTGCTGCAAGAATTTCAAAAGGTATTTTACTAAAAAATATGATGACTAAAAGAACAACTACTGGTATATATATTACAAACATTACTGGAAGCAATGTTTTGAATTGAGCGAATAAAAACTTTTTCGCGTGCTTATTGGACAGACGATTAATTTTTCTTGACATAAAAACTATGCTTGCGAGCTTAACACATGAGTGTATCCTTTAATAACATTGTTTGAACTTGTTTAATATTGGGGTCATAAGCGATACCGTTTAAGTTGCTCGATTTTTTGTTTCCGTCATGTAATTTAATCAACTTTCCGTGTATTACCTGGAGAAACATCACCATCAATTACTGGAACTGAAAACACTTTCAACCATGTATTACTTGGAGTAGAAGCGTAGAACCCAAACAGCAATTTGTTATGATTTTAAATCGCCAGATCAAACAGTATTTAATAAGGTTTAATCGTGCAAGTGCAACGTGATAAAAATTCGAGTGACTATCATTTTGCGCTTTTAAAATAGAAATCTTGCACCTGTTGCTAATTGCGATCAAAAAAAGATGGATAGCGTAACCGCTACCCATCATTCATTATTTAACTAAGCTATGAGCGAGCTTACTTAGTTTCAGAAAATTCGGCATCAATCACATCATCACCGCCGCCGGAGGTTTGACCATTACCACTAGCACCATCTGAAGCACCGCCTGTAGGGTCAGCAGTAGCGCCGCCAGCTTGTTGATAGATACTGCTACCGATAGTGTAAAGAGTTTGTTGCAACTCAGGCATCACGGTCTTGATGCGATCGTCATCATCTTTAGCAACAGCATCTCGCAGATCATTAATTAAGCCTTCTGCCTTAGACTTGTCACCAGCAGGGACTTTATCGCCTAGTTCAGTGATTTGCTTCTCAGCTTGGTATACCAGCGAGTCAGCTTGGTTCTTGCGATCAATCTTCTCACGACGTTCGCGGTCAGCCGAAGAATTCTTCTCAGCTTCCTTAACCATCCGATCAACTTCGTCGTTGGGGAGAGTAGAAGCACCAGTAATACTGATGGATTGTTCCTTACCAGTACCCTTGTCCTTCGCCATAACTTGCAGGATACCGTTCGCGTCGATATCGAAAGTTACTTCAATTTGAGGTACGCCACGAGGTGCAGGAGGAATGCCATCTAAGCGGAAAGTACCCAGACTCTTGTTGTCATTGGACATTTCACGCTCACCTTGTAGAACGTGAATTTCTACATTGGTTTGACCATCAACCGCAGTCGAGAATACTTCTGACTTTTTGGTAGGAATGGTGGTGTTGCGAGGAATAATCTTGGTCATTACACCACCCAGGGTTTCTACACCCAAAGACAGTGGGGTAACGTCGAGTAGCAGAATGTCTTTAACTTCACCAGCTAATACACCAGCTTGGATAGCAGCACCAATAGCTACTACTTCATCTGGGTTAACGGTTTGGTTGGGGTCTTTGCTGAGAATGCGCTTAACTAATTCTTGTACAGCAGGAATCCGAGTGGAACCACCTACTAGAACTATTTCATCGATCGCACTCTTATCAATTTTCGCATCACGAATCGCATTTTCTACTGGAATGCGGCAGCGATCGATTAAGTCAGAGCAAAGTTCTTCAAATTTAGCCCGTGCTAAGGTCACATCTAAGTGTTTAGGGCCATCCTGAGTAGCTGTGATGAAGGGCAGGTTGATTTCTGCTTGGGTAACGCTAGAAAGCTCAATCTTGGCTTTTTCTGCGGCTTCTGTCAAACGTTGCAAAGCTTGACGGTCTTTACGCAGGTCAATACCTTCTTGCCGTTTGAATTCATCAGCTAGAAAGTCAACAATTTTCTTGTCGAAGTCGTCACCACCCAAATGAGTGTCACCAGAAGTTGCTAATACTTCAAATACACCTTCACCAACTTCTAGGATGGAAACGTCGAATGTACCACCACCAAGGTCAAATACGATGATGGTTTCGTTGCTTTTCTTGTCTAAACCGTAAGCTAGAGATGCGGCGGTAGGTTCGTTGATAATCCGCAGTACTTCAATACCAGCAATTTTACCAGCATCTTTGGTTGCTTGGCGTTGGGAGTCGTTGAAGTAAGCAGGAACGGTAATTACTGCTTGGGTGACGGTTTCGCCGAGATACTTACTAGCATCGTCTACCAGCTTACGCAGAACTTGAGCAGAAATTTCTTCTGGAGCAAATTGCTTACTTTGGGCGGGACAGTCTAATTTAACGTTGGCGTTGTTGTCGCGAAGTACTTTGTAAGATACTTCGGTAGCTTCATGGGTGATTTCATCAAACTTACGCCCAATGAAACGCTTAACAGAATAGAAAGTATTTTCAGGGTTCATTACCCCTTGGCGCTTGGCGATTTGACCGACTAAGCGATCGCCATTCTTCGCAAATGCTACTACAGAAGGTGTTGTCCGAAAACCTTCAGCGTTGGCAATAACAGTGGGCTTACCACCTTCCATTACTGCTACGCAGGAGTTAGTTGTACCTAAGTCAATGCCAACTACTTTTGCCATAATGAGTCTTCTTTCGTTCCTATAACTACAAAATTGTGGGGTGCAAGGGATGACAGGATTGCTAATTGAACCAACTAGGTTGTTCAAGAGCAGCCAGTCTAGTTTTAATACTGCTTATGTACCAATCTATATACTGAGTGCGGTTAGGCTTTCTCTTGAAGGGTGGTTTTCCGAACCTGAATTGGGACGGTTAGGCTTAAGAGTTGTCTAGACTGGCTCATGTACCTCAAATTTATTTATTAACGTCACTGAAACTAATGTAGGTAAATATCTGGGTTGAGTAATTGGGGTGAACCGTATATATATAGTTGTGTTTGCCGTCTCGAATGTCTGTAGTCGGGTTTTCAAGGTAGAAATTATCAATAATTTGATTTCACAAATTCTGAATAGCCCACAGGGGATGCGATCGCACCTAGAATAAATAGGACTTATGCACCAAAAGCCTGAAATCTAGCTCCCCCTAGCAGGGTTTAAAAAGGGAGGAAATTCAAAGTCCCCCTTGTTAAGGGGGATTTAGGGGGATCTCTGCGTAAGTCTTAATTAAAAAAGCCTCATTGCCTCCACATCGCATTATGTCCCTCTCTCTATGCCTGAAAACCAGACTTTCCACACCTTTAAAAATCGGTAACTTTGAAGTTAAAAGTCGGGTTTTACAATCTCCTTTATCGGGTGTGACAGATTTAGTATTTCGTCGCTTGGTGCGTCGCTATGCGCCAGAGTCGATGATGTATACCGAAATGGTACAGGCGACAGGGTTGCATTATCTCAAAGAGCTACCAAAAATTATGGAGGTAGACCCCAACGAAAAACCAATTAGCATTCAACTGTTTGATTGTCGTCCAGATTTTATGGCAGAAGCGGCACAAAAAGCAGTAGCAGAAGGTGCTGATACAGTTGATATAAATATGGGTTGTCCAGTTAATAAAATTACTAAAAAAGGTGGCGGTTCTTCTTTATTAAGACAACCAGAAGTTGCTGAGGCAATTGTTAGGGAAGTAGTTAAAGCTGTAGATGTTCCAGTAACAGTTAAAACTCGGATTGGTTGGAGCGATCAGGAAATTACTATCCTAGATTTTGCGAAACGAATGCAAGATGCAGGGGCGCAAATGATTACAGTGCATGGTCGCACACGCGCCCAAGGTTATAATGGCTCTGCTAACTGGGAATGGATAAAACGAGTAAAGGAAGTTATCTCAATTCCAGTTATTGCTAATGGAGATATATTTTCAGTTGAATCAGCAGTACGTTGTTTAGAAGAAACAAATGCTGATGGCGTGATGTGTTCGCGGGGAACTTTAGGTTATCCGTTTTTGGTGGGAGAAATTGATTACTTTCTAAAAACTGGGGAGGAATTACCACCAGCAACGCCTGTGCAACTGTTGGAATGTGCAAAGGAACATTTACAAGCTTTGTGGGATTACAAAGGCGAAAAGGGGATACGTCAAGCGCGTAAGCACATGGCGTGGTATTGCAAGGGGTTTGCTGGTGCTGCGGAGTTGCGGGGACAGTTGAGTGTAATTGAAACTGTTGATCAGGGTTTGGAGATGATTGATCGTGCTTTCAGTCTCCTCACGGTTTAATGTATCAACAGTTAGAGCATTTTTATCACTCATGTTTTTGCAGCAGACAATTACAGATTTTAGTTCTGGGATAGTATCCCCAATCGCTTCTATGCCATTATTAGCAACGGTCGAGGCAGAATATTCACCACTTGTGCTTACCGGAGTTTTGCTGAGTTTAGTGGTGATTTATCTAGCCAGTAAAATCGGCGCGGAAATAGCTAAACGCCTAGATTTTCCTCCAGTTTTGGGTGAATTGGTTGCAGGGGTAATTGTGGGGGTGTCGGCGCTACACCTAATAATTTTTCCCGAAAGTGGGCTGTCAGCCTCTGATTCAGGGGTAATGATGGTTATGCAATGGATTAATCATCTTTCTCCCGCCGCGCTGACAAGTGTATTTGAAACCAAGAGTGAAGTTATTTCAGTGCTGGCTGAATTGGGCGTGATTATTCTGCTATTTGAAATAGGTCTGGAATCGGATCTCAGGCAACTCAAAGAAGTGGGGTATCAAGCTACCGTCGTCGCCTGTGTTGGTGTGGCGGTTCCTTTTGCAGCAGGTACGGCTGGCTTGATGACAATATTTCACGTGGCAGCAATTCCAGCAATTTTTGCGGGGGCTGCTTTAACGGCAACCAGCATCGGGATTACATCGAAGGTGTTGTCTGAATTAGGACAGCTTAAATCTAAGGAAGGTCAAATTATTGTTGGGGCGGCTGTTATTGATGATGTATTGGGAATTATTGTGCTGGCGGTGGTAGCAAGTTTAGCCAAAACTGGTGAGATTGATGTCGCCAATGTTATTTACTTAATTGTGAGTGCAACAGCTTTTTTGATCGGTGCGATTTTGTTGGGTGGCATCTTTAACCACAGCTTTGTTGTAATTGTGGAGAAATTCAAAACTCGTGGCAATGTGATTATTCCAGCATTTATTTTTGCCTTTTTTATGGCATTTATCGGCAGTGCGATTCATTTAGAAGCGATTTTAGGTGCTTTTGCGGCTGGTTTGGTTCTGGATGAAACTGATGCCCGCGATGAGTTAGATGAATTGGTGAAGCCGATCGCAGATATATTTGTGCCAATTTTCTTTGTAACTGTGGGCGCACGGGCGGATCTGGGTGTGCTAAATCCGACAGTACCAGAAAATCGCGCTGGACTTTTTATTGCCACATTTTTGATGGTGGTGGCTATTCTTGGCAAGGTGGTTACAGGTTGGGCAGTGTTTGGTCAACCTGGAATTAATAGATTAGCGGTTGGGGTGGGGATGATCCCCAGAGGTGAAGTCGGGTTAGTGTTTGCTGGTATTGGTTCTGCCAGTGGGGTGCTTGATAAGCCATTGGAGGTGTCTATTATTATCATGGTGATTCTGACTACGTTTCTAGCACCGCCGTTACTGCGGATCGTTTTTAATCAACCTGTGGAACCTCCAAGCCAAGAAGAATCTACGGGCGAGTCAGCAATTTTAGCGAGTGAATCTCAGATTATTTCTTGATGTTTCTTAGGGCTACCCTAAAGCTAAATCTATTTGTTTTAGTAAACTTGGTAGTGTAGATGTATTATCCAAAATTACATCAGCGCGATCGCATTTTTCTTGTAAGGGCATTTGGCTGTTAATTCTAGCTTGCGCTTGGGCTAATTTTAAGCGATCGCGCCCTATCAATCTCTCTAGTTGTTGTGTAGGTGAACAATACACCACCCAAATCTCATTAACTAAATCAGTCATCCCCGCTTCAAATAACAACGGTATTACCATTACCACCGTCGCATCTGATTGAGATATTGAGTTCAAATCATTTTCTAAATGTTGACGCACATAAGGGTGAATTTGCTGCTCTAACCAGCTACGCTCATCTGGGTTATTAAACACAATCTCACCCAAACTTTGCCGATTTAAACTTCCATCCGTGAGCAAAATACTAGCACCATATCGTGCTGCAATCCGACCAAGGATTGCTGAACCTGGTTCTACAGCAACTCTAGCGTAAATGTCTGCATCAAAAACTGGAAAATGGCGCTCGGCAAGATAATTAGAAACTGTACTCTTGCCAGTGCCAATTCCACCAGTAAGCCCGATTATACGTTTCAAAATTTAATAATTGAAAATTAACTATCTCAAAATAATTAAACTATATTTAAGGGTTTCGCCCATTGGATGATAGCTTGGGTTAATCCCTCCAATGTATATTCGCGTGATTCTAGGTCTACTTTGCCTAATAACTGATGGCAAGTTTCTGAGGTTTGAGGACCAATTGAAGCGATCGCCACACCATTTAAAGACACACCGCCATTTTGTTCTACCAACTGATAAAAATTCTTGACTGTTTTGGAACTAGCAAAAGTAATTATATCTACCTGCTGGCGCTGAAGTGCTTCTAAAGCCTCATGTGAGATTTCCTGGGGACATCGAGACTCATAAGCTGCTACTTCTACAACTTCTGCACCAATAGCTGTTAATTGTTTAACTAAAAGTTCTCTCCCGCCTGTTTCCACTCTAGGAAATAAAACTTTTTTACCTGCTAATTGTTCTGGAAAGTTTTCTACTAAGGAATCTGCTATAAAATCTGGCGGAATAAAATCAGCTTGTAAACCATGCTGTTTTAGATATGCGGCTGTTTTTTTACCAACTACGGCAATTTTGAGATTAGCTAAGGCATAAGTATATATACCTTGCGCCCCTAGTCTTTCAAAAAAATACTCTACGCCATTGGCGGAAGTGAGAATTAGCCAGTCGAAAGTGTTGAGGTTAGCGATCGCACTATCCAAGGCTTCCCAGCTAGAAGGATGACCAATTTCTAGAGTAGGCATTTCAATCACCATAGCGCCTTCTCGCTTCAGGCGATCGCTAAATTGGTTTGACTGTCCTGCTGATCGGGTAACCAAAATAGTTTTGCCTGCAAGTGGGGGTTGAGAATTGGCGATCGCGGGTTCAGGGTTGGAAATTAAGGGTTCAGTTGTAGACATAGCTTATCAATTATCAATGACTAAGATTACTCTACTTATCAGTGTGGATTCAAGCAGAAATTTGGGAAAACTGAGTTAAGGGCATTTTGTTATACCTGTTTTACAATTAGTTAGAAGGCTATTCAAGCAAAGCTTTCTTGAAATTCTGTTTTGGAAAAAAATTCTATGCTACTCACCGACAAACAATATAGATTAGTTACTAGAAGTGATTTTGACGGTCTTGTTTGTGCAGTTTTATTAAAAAGTTTAAATCTTATTAATGAAATAAAATTTGTTCATCCCAAAGATATGCAGGATGGCAAGATTGAAATTACAGATCAAGATATTACTACCAATTTACCTTATGTAGAAGGTGTTGGTTTAGCCTTCGATCACCATTTAAGTGAAACTATCAGAAACCCAATTCTTAAAGACAGCTACATTATTGATCCAAATGCTCCTTCAGCCGCTAGGGTGGTTTATGATTATTTTGGTGGTCAAGATAAGTTTCCTGAGATTTCCCAGGAAATGATGGTAGCGGTTGATAAAGCTGACTCAGCCAAATTTGCTATGGATGAGGTTTTACATCCTCAAGGCTGGGTACTATTAAATTTCATCATGGATTCTAGGACAGGTTTAGGTAGATTTAAAGATTTCCAAATTTCTAACTACAACTTGATGATGCAATTAATTGAATACTGTAAAAATCACAGTATTGATGAAATTCTTAACTTGCCTGATGTTAAAGAAAGAGTTGAGCTTTACTTTGAGCAAGAAGAAAAGTTTAAGGAGCAAATTAAAAGATGCTCAACTGTTTATGGCAAGTTAGTTGTTTTAGATTTGAGAAATGAAGAGGTAATTTATGCAGGGAATCGCTTTATGATTTATGGGTTGTTCCCTGACTGCAATATCTCTATGCACGTTATGTGGGGACTGAAGAAACAAAATGTAGTTTTTGCGGTTGGTAAGTCCATTTTTGATCGCAGTTCTCAAACTAATATTGGTGAGTTGATGTTAAAGTATGGCGGTGGCGGTCATGCTAACGCGGGAACCTGCCAAGTTGCTGTTGATGTAGCAGAAGAAACGTTAAAATCGCTAGTTTCTGAAATTAATGCAGAAGGGGAAAACCCCACCCCCTAGAGCGTGTTTTTAAACTTCTGTGTCAAATTTAGATCCCCCTAAATCCCCCTTAAAAAGGGGGACTTTGAATTCCCCCCCTTTTTAAGGGGGTAGGGGGGATCAAGATTTCAGGCTCTCGGTGAGTAAGTCCTATGTTGACATCCACCCCGCCGTGAACGGTCGGGGATTCCAATCTACCCAAACAAACTTAATTGTATAGGTTCTAGGTGGGATAATTGCTAATTGCTAGTCGCTAATTGCACAACTTCGCCAATGACAATTACTACTGGTGAAAGGGAAACGCCAGAGGTTTGTTCGATGATATTTTCTAGGGTTGATGTCCAAACTTGTTGCTGAGGAAATCCCGCCCAACGGATAATTGCAATTGGTGTAGAGAGCGATCGCCCATTTTTTTCTAAATGCTGGATAATTTCACTAAGATTACGCCCACCCATCAAAATTACTAGCGTTTCCATCCGCGCTAAAGCTTCCCAGTCTAAAGCATCTGGTTCATGGGCAGTTACAACTGCAAAACCTCGGCTTAGTACTGGATCAGTTAACGGTATTCCTGCTAATAATGGCGCTGCTAGTGCTGATGAAATTCCTGGTACTACTTCAAATTCACAACCAGCAGCAATTAACGCTTGAATTTCTGAAGTACTGCGACCAAATATAAACGGATCGCCACTCTTTAATCTTACTACCTGCTTACCTAATTGGCATTGTTTAACTAACAAAGAGTCAATTTCTGATTGTGGTGTTGATGGTAGTCCGCCACGCTTTCCAACATTCAGCTTTAGGCAATTAGTTGACACCAGTTGCAAAAGTTGTGTATCTACTAAGGCATCGTATACTACTACATCTGCTTGAGCTAACAGTTGTTGTCCCCGAATTGTCAGGTAGTCTATATTTCCTAATCCTGCACCTACAAGATAGACTTTGCCTGTTTGCTTCATGGTTTTGATGCTAATTACAAAAAAATATATAATTCTGGCAAATAAAATGCCCCGTCAATTGATTGAGGGGCAAATGTTGTGATGTTGAAAAACAAGGGCGGATTTAAAGATAGTGCCTAAGTGTGAAGACTTAGTGACATCTAAATGGCATTAATGCGATCGCGCAAGCGCTGACTTGTCAGTTCGCGTAGCGACTCCGCAGGAGTATTGCACATTTATTTAGCTGTACTCTTCATCAGCAGGGTCGCCATAAGGATCTTCACTAGCTGAACGCACATCGCCGTAGTCTCCTTGGTCAGCAGGGTCGCCATAAGGATCTTCACTGGCTGAACGCACATCGCCGTAGTCTCCTTGGTCAGCAGGGTCGCCATAAGGATCTTCACTAGCTGAACGCACATTACGGTCTTGCTCTTCGTCGCCACCTACGGCATTCTGTACCATTCTGAAAAATTCATCTACCATTATTTTTCTCCTGATTAAATTGAAGAGTGAAATAGGTTTACTAGGGTCAAAATTTATGCAACAATTGGGTTTTTATTTCCAGTTGGCTGCTGTACTTAGAGCCGACTAATGCAAAAACCCTTACTGTGCTGGGACTGCATCATCACCCAAACCTCTTAAGTCACGACCATCAGATCGATTGTTATAACCTTTAAAATCTCGGTACTGTGCAGCTTCTTGCTCTGGGACTTTGATACCCCCAGATGGTGGTGTTACCCAGTGAACGCGCTTTTGCTCATCTCGATAATAAACACGGCCATTTTTAGAAAGGTAATACTGTCCTTGCGCCCCTTCACCTTTCTTATTTTTATTTTTATTGTAAAGGTAGAACAAAGCTGCTGCACCTCCCAAAATAGCTACTTTTTGGGTTGTACTTAATCCTTTCTTGGCTTGAGGCTGTCTGGAATTAGGCGCTGTTCGTGTGCCACCACGAGTATCATCAACAGGTGGTGGAGTATTTGACCCGCCTCCGCAACTTGTTAAAAGTGGCAATGTCATTAATGCTGAAAGCAACCATGCTTTTACAGCTAAACCTTTTTGGCGTTTCGGGTAAGTTTGATTTATGAGATTTTCTGTGATGCTAGAGCTATCATCTGTGGTGATTTGATGGATCAGCTTTAATTTTGGCATTTCAAAACATTTTTTCCTTTTTATAAATTTACCCAGCAATTAATAAAAATGTGATTGTGAGAACTATCCCACCTTACAAGTGCTGGTTTTGGCTTAAGGTGAGCTAAGTATGATTAAATCACTTAATGGTTTCATCTGGCATGAGATATAATTTTTTCTTAAGATTTTATTCCTAAAGAAGTATTATTCTCAAGGCTGCCTATTGCATATTGTTTAAGCTAATAGACAAGCGGCTGGAAAAATGAAATATTCTAAGAAAAATAGCTTCCAAATGAATTGGTAGTAACTGGCGATCGCACGCTTATCCTGTAAATCAACTTCCCTACTCTGCCACCACATTAAAACTAAAAGTAACAGGTGACTAACTACCAAGAATGTTGAGTTGACATTGGGAAGCAATAGTACACCAGCAATAATCATCCCTAAGTAGCATACTGTTAACACCCAGCGTGCTAAATTAAACACCGCCGCGCCACCAAGTTTGATTGTAAAGGTAGTAATGTTGTATTGGCGATCGCCTTCCATATCTGGGATATCTTTGAAAATGGCGATCGCAATGGTAAACACTAAAATAAATAGCGTCAGCGCCCACACAGCAGGCGGAATATTACCAAATATTTGAGTATTTCCAGTTAACACCCAGTTGAAGTGTAAAAATAATCCTAAATTAACAATTGTTCCTCGGACAGAAAAGATACATAAAGCAGCCCAAAAAGGGAACTGTTTTAACCGTATCGGAGGTAAAGAATAAGCAGTACCAATTGCTAAACTACTCCCCACCATTCCGAATAAATACAAGCCTTGTAGCCATGCCAACACCAGCGCAGAAATTCCCATGACTCCAACAATTAACTGCGCTTGTTGGCGAGAAAACTCACCCGCAGCTATTGGAAGATGTGGCTTATTAATCTGATCAATTTCTACATCTTCTAATTGATTTAACCCGACAATGTAGACATTTCCACATAAACAAGCAATCCAACTACCTATAAGTTGAGTGAGTTGAATAGTTGCGAAATTGTTAGAAGTCAGTGCTAGGGAAATTAAGTATAATCCCAAAACACTTAAGCTAGTACCAATAATTGTATGTGGGCGTGAAAACTTCCAAAAAGAGTATAGCCAGGACTTTGTTTGTTTGGCTGTATTAAGAGGAATTGAGTTAAGAGATTGTAGGGAGGATTTTTGCGAAGAAAGCTGGCTCATAAGTATTTGCAATTAAGATGAGATATTGAATTGAGATATTAGATGCAACTTTTCAATTATTCCTCAAATGATTTTTGTCCAGATAGTAATGCAAATTTAATTAATCCCTGCTGATATCCTCCACTCATTAATCCCATTGACAAAGCAGCTTGAATAGTTGTCCAGCCACTCGAAAGCAACCCGATAATGGCATCGAAATTAAAAGCTGACGCAATCACATCATCCCAGAAAGGTGCTACTGCTGTTGACCAATCTGCGGTGCGGAGGTTTTGGAAACCAAGATTACGAGCGATCGCTTCATATTCTGGTAACGAAATCACGTAAGGTAAACAGTAGACTCGATAAATTTCTGCCAAGTGCTTTTGTTCTTCTGCACTCAGTTTTCCTGCTACCCCATCAGTAGGTCGATGACACCAAGTTGCCATGATAAAAGTGCCACCAGGCTTTAAAACTCGGTAGCACTCTTGCAAAAACTGCTGTTTATTTGGCATATGTTCGCCGCTTTCCAACGACCAAACTAAATCAAAGGAGTTGTCAGGGAAAGGCATATTCAAAGCATCTGCTACCAAAAATTTAAGCTGCTTCCCTTTCCCCGCAGCTTCAGCGCGTTCATTTGCCCTAGCAGCTTGCACTGGACTGAGAGTGATGCCTGTTGCATTAGCATTAAACTTTTGTGCTAAATACAGGGAACTTCCACCAATACCACAACCGACATCTAAGATTTGTGGAGCATCTTCTGCATTGGTAGCTAAATTTTGTACTCCTGACCAGTTAAGCAATTCCTCTATCAAGTCTATTTGTGCTTGACGGCGCTCTTTTTTCTGTCTACCATCTGCACCATAGTAGCCGTGGTGCATATGTTCTCCCCAAGTCTGTTCCCACAAACCAGATGAAGAGTCATAAAATTGCTGAATTTGCTGATAAAGAGTCTCAGTCATAAGATTGCACGTTTGTTAGACGGAAATCAGCCTACCAGACGATGCTGCTAATTGGCATACAATCTCAGACGGATATTTAGTACTGTGAAGTCACTAATCAGCAATTACTTTCTCAAAAATTTTGCACCTGTGGCAATTAGCGCCAAGGGTTTAAGCCTGCAACCTATAGCAAAAGTCGTCTATAAACTCTAAAATAATTCTTCTAGCTAAAACTCCATAATGACAGTTTCTCGTACAATTTGCTTGGGATTTCTGAGTGTGATTGCAGTAGGAACCATTCTGCTGCTGATGCCTTTCTCTAATAGTAGCGGTAACTGGAACGATCCACTCGTTGCTTTATTCACTGCAACTTCTGCTGTCTGCGTTACAGGTTTAGGCGTTGTAGATACAGGTACATATTTTTCTTTTTGGGGACAATTTGTGATGGTTGTGCTTGTCCAAATTGGCGGACTAGGCTATATGACGGCAACCACTTTTCTGTTGTTATTAATTGGTGCGAGATTTAGTCTCAGAGATAAAATTGCTATTCAACAATCTTTAGATCGCTCAAGTATTTATGGAAGCGATCAAGTTTTACGTTCAATTATTGCTACAACAATAATTTTTGAATTAACCGGGGTTTTTCTACTTTTACCAGTTTTTATCCCGCAACATGGATTTTATCAAGGCTTGTGGATTGCCATATTTCATAGTATCAATTCTTGGAATAATGCTGGTTTCAGTTTGTTTAAAGATAACTTAATTGGTTATCAGTCTTCAGTTTTGTTAAATTTTACAGTGACC
Organism: Crinalium epipsammum PCC 9333; assembly: GCF_000317495.1. Lineage (GTDB taxonomy): Bacteria > Cyanobacteriota > Cyanobacteriia > Cyanobacteriales > PCC-9333 > Crinalium > Crinalium epipsammum. The sequence continues at coordinate 1,850,776 of NC_019753.1, read as the reverse complement.
GGATTAATTATTTTTGGTGGAATTGGCTACCAAGTAATTATGGAACTGTATTTATGGTTACGCGATCGCCTCACCAAAAAGCCTGAAAGATTGCTATTTTCCCTCAATTTCAAGGTTGCTACTACCACAACTCTTATACTGTTAATCCTGGGAACAATATCTTTCTTTTTAATAGAATTAAGAAACCCTGAAACATTTGGGCAAATGAATTTAGTCAATAAAATCATGGCAGCATGGTTTCAATCAGTGACAACTAGAACAGCAGGATTTAATACAGTTGATTTTGGTAAAATGACTACTGCTGGTTTATTTATTACCATTGCTTTAATGTTTATTGGTGCGTCTCCAGGTGGTACAGGCGGAGGGATGAAAACCACAACTTTAAGAGTCTTAACCAGTTGTACTAAAGCAATTTTACAAGGTCAAGAGCAGGTACTTTTATATAAACGACAAGTACCTATCTCTCTAATTTTAAAAGCTGTTGGTGTATTAATAGGTTCAGTTGGGACAGTTGTTTTAGCAACAATGATGATTGCACTGGTTGAGCCAAATTTAAACTTCATCCAAATTTTGTTTGAGGTAGTTTCAGCCTTTGCTACCGTTGGTTTATCAACGGGAATTACTGCTACTATATCACCTGTAGCAAAATTAGTTTTAATTCTTACTATGTATGTCGGGAGAGTAGGCGTTTTACTTTTGATGTCAGCTATTTTAGGAGATCCCAAACCTAGTGCTATTCGTTATCCCGAAGAAAACTTAATTGTTGGGTGATTTAAGAGTTTGTCAAATAAAATCTTGAGGTGAAATAGTGAGTTTATCAGGGTTACGGTTTTTTAGCAGTTTACGCAAAGATAACAAACAGTTTGCTGTGATCGGCTTAGGACGTTTTGGTAGGGCTGTATGTACGACCTTGCGCGGATTAGGACATGAAGTATTAGCGACTGATATTGATGAAGCAAAAGTTGCTCAAGCTTTAACAGATCAAATTGCTAACCATGCAATGCAACTAGATTCTACCCAGTCTTCAGCATTGAAAGAAGCGGGAATTTTTGAGTTTGATACTGTGATTGTTGCCATCGGTAACTATTTAGAAGAAAGCATTATTACAACTTTGAATGTCAAAGAAGCTGGTGTACCTCATGTAGTAGCAAAAGCTTCGTCTGATATTCATGTGAAGTTGTTAAAAAAAGTTGGGGCAGATCTGGTAGTTTTTCCTGAGAATGAAGCTGGTTGTGTCTTAGCGCGATCGCTTACTAAACCAGCTATTTTAGATCGATTTGATTTAGATCCAGAAAACAGTATTGTTGAAATTATTGTTCCTGATGAGTTTGATGGCAAAACTATCTCAGAACTTCAACTTCGTAGCCGTTATGGTTTAAACTTACTAGCAGTAAGTTACAACGATAAGTTTGAGATTAATCCAAATCCTAATCAGCGACTATATAAAGGTTCAGCCATCGTCGTGATTGGAACAAACAAAGATATTAATCGCTTACCAAATTTAAGCAGTTAGCGGTTAGCAATTACAGGAATTACGCAAAACTTACACTTCTTGCAGGATGCTCGCACTACATATCGGGGAAATTAAGTTTTTGATTTCCCCTCTGCCCCTCTGCCTCCTCTGCCATTATTTCTGAGGTAATGCAGGGGTTGCTGGTAAAGCTAAACGCTGTAAAAATAGGTCAACTTGTTCAGTTTTTTCCTGATTACCTTGCTTGTTATATAATTCTCTTGCTTCCGCTAAAAATGAGATAGCATCTTGGCGCTGATTAGATTGTTGCAAAGCTAAACCTAAGTTATAAAAAGCATCGGCTAAATTAGGGTTTAGTACGATCGCTTCTTTATATTCTGCGATCGCTTCTGGCAATTGTTTGTCTCGATGGAGTGCTACAGCTAAGTTATAGTGTGTTAGGGCATCATCAGAGCTAAGGCGAATTGCTTGTTTAAAAGTAGCAATAGCCGCCTTATAATTACCTCTTTGAGTTAACACTGTGCCTAATTGCTGATAAGCATTTACATTTTTAGGATCTTGCTTAATTGCCTGTTCTAACCTACCAATAGCAGCTTTATAATCACCTTGTTGAGCATGAACAACTCCTAAGCCATACTGAGCTTGAGCTAAACCTTGATTAAGCCCAACCGCTTTGTTTAATGAAGTTTTAGCAGCATCTAAATCATTTCTTAAAGCTAAAAGTAATCCTAACTGATAATGTGCTGGGGCAAAGCTAGGGTCACTTTTAACTGCTTGTTGAAAAGCTGCGATCGCGGGTTCTGTTTGCTCTTGTTTTAAATATAACAACCCTAAATTATATTGAGCCGCTGCATAGTTAGGGTTAATCCTTATTGCTTGCTGGTATTGTGCGATCGCTGCATCAGTTTTTCCTTGTGCTTCCAATATTAAACCTAAGTTATAGTAAGCATCTACCAGACTGGGGTTAAAGCTTAAAGCATACTGGTACTGATTAATTGCTTCGTCTAGTCGTCCTAATTTAGATAAAGCTACAGCGTTGTTGTAATAAACTTCTGGCAGTGAGGGTTGCAAATTAATTGTAACTAGATACTCATTAACTGCTCCAGAGAAATCACCAACTTCTGCTAAACTATTACCTAATAAATAATGAGCCATCGCTAGAGAAGGATCAAATGCCAGCGCCTTGCGTAATGCCACTACAGCATTTGGGTAATTTTTGCGATTATATTCCCTAATTCCTTGTTGAAATAAAATTGCTGCATCAATATTTTCAGTATAACTTCCCTCTATTAACTGTTTAGAACGGAGAGTTGATTCGCCTAATTTTCCTTTAAAAATCTCCCCTGACAACGCAGTTTCAGCATTTGTTAAACCGAAAATACTCAAAGTAATAGCAATTGCAGAAATAGATTTTTTTTGACTCAACATAAAAATACCTGTATGAAAATGAACAATTACCGATGATTGATGATTGATGACTAAACTAAATTCTTGCTTCGGGTAAAATCAACATAGCATCGCCAAAAGAATAAAAACGATAGCGCTGTGCGATCGCCTCCTGATACAAATCTAGCAACCGTCGTCGTCCAATCAAAGCACTCACCAACATCATCAAACTCGAACGCGGCAAATGAAAATTAGTAATTAACCCCTCAATTACGCGCAATTGATAGCCTGGATAAATAAATAAATTCGTCTTGCCACAAAAAGGCTGCAACTCTCCACTAATAGCTGCTGCTTCTAGCGATCGCGCTACTGTTGTACCTACAGCAATAATACGTCCACCATTAAGTTTTGTTTCCCGAATTTTTTCCACCGTAGACGGTGGTACTTCTACCCATTCTTGGTGCATTTTATGAGTAGTAATATCTTCCACCTCCACAGGTCGAAATGTCCCCACCCCTACATGAAGTGTGACATACGCCTGCTCAATTTGGTGTTGTTTTAACTGCTGCATTAACTCAGTGGTAAAATGCAGTCCTGCTGTTGGGGCTGCGATCGCACCTGATCTATGAGCGTAAACAGTTTGATATTGTTCCGCCTCTGACTCAGACGAAGTAATATAAGGTGGTAGCGGTAACTGCCCAAACAGTGTTAGCACCTCAGCAAAATTAATCTCAGTGGGTAGATCAAACTGTAATAAACGCCCACCAGTTGCCTCATCCTTAGCTAACACCAATGCCGTTAAAATACTAGGTATTTTTACCCCTGCAACATCCGATAAATTAGAAATTGCATCTTGATTAACTGAATTGTTAGCTTCAAACACAATTGTTGCCCCAGGTTGAAGCCGTCTACCTGGCTTAACTAAAGCCAACCAACAGTTTTTATCCTGTTCCTCCAACAACAACACCTCTACGGGTGCGCCAGTAGACTTTTTCCCATAAAGGCGGGCAGGGATTACACGGGTGTTATTCAACACCAGCAAATCTCCTGGGAGCAAGAAATCAGTTAAATTACTGAAGATACTATGAGTATGTTGCTGAGGGGAATTTACTACCAGTAACCGTGAACTATCTCTAGGCACAGCAGGCGTTTGAGCAATTAATTCTTCTGGTAGTTCATAGTCATAGCTGCTTAATAACCGATCTAATTCAATCTGTACCATTCCGTTAATTTACCTAGAATACATTACCCAACAGATACTAAAAATTGGGTAATTCCACCCATATAGGATAGGGGGTATCTCCCCTAGTAACCAAGCTTAGTACTTGCGAGAATACACATATAGCATTTGCTTAGACTTAAAGCCAAGGGGCAATATGGATTATATGTTCTTCCTGGCGAATGCCAGCCTCACTCTGAGGGTAGTCGAGTATTTGCGTAAAATACCACGTCTACCTGTTAAGTTCGTTACAGTAATTCATCAGATTGATGGCTGGGTGGTCAAAGTAAAAATGGCTACACCGATAACCCCTGAACAGCATGGTGATTTTCGGGCTTTCATGTATGAACTCGGTATTCCCTACCACCCAGAAGTGCGGATGCAAATGGCGCTTTGGAGTTTAGAGACTGGACAATCTGTAATTGATGTGATGCGCCGTTACCAAGTTGCCGTAGTTTCTCACGGTAGCCCAGATTCTAGCGATATTGAAGCCTTTCGCCAGCAATTCACGCGCGGCTTGGGATATTGCCCAGAAACTCTAGCGTAACTTTATAAAAATTGAAGTAGGTAGCCACAGGTTATAGACTGAAATGTTTTAGCAAGCAAATTAGCTATTTCCAAAGCCTGCCCAGACATTAAACCTCTCTTGTCAGGTTAATGTAGAGACATTGCACACAACGTATCTACATTATATTACACTTCATTTTTAGCTAATTATCTTTTTTGCTAACATTAATAACAATAAATGTAGAGGATAAAAAGCATAGAACCCATATTTTACCCACAATGAAGGTTTTGATAAGGGTGCTTTAGTATTATGTGCTGGTAGTAGTGCAACAGCAAAAAGTGCAACTGGCTGGTAAGAAAAAACCAACCATGAAAAAGCATGAATAACACTCCAATATCCGATCCACATCAAACCCCATTTTCCCTTACATTGTTGGTCATACGCAATTAATAGCAGAATTATTGCTGTTGCATACCAGCCATAATCGAATTGAAGCCATGAAGCTACAACCATGCCTGTAATAAGAGTAATTAACTTAATTGGGGATGATTTGATGCAATGGATTAAGCGCAATAATGCTAAGTTATAAGCAAAAGTTAGAATAATATTTAGTTTCCAACCAAACAAGTAATAGTATGGTACTTGTGCGATCGCTCCGAACAAGAGTAGTCGAATGAAATAATCAAGGTGGCTGCGCGTGTTTTGGTATCCTTTGGCAAACAGGTATGCAAATAGAGGAAAACTCAACCTTCCCACTATTCTCAGTATGATTAGTTGAGGGAAAAACACAGCCCCAATGTGGTCAATGACCATTAATAAACAGGCAAGTAATTTAAACTTAGTAAAAATATTAAAGGATTTTGGAAAATGAAACTTATGAGATAAACCCAGTATTTTTTGGCGGCTAAACTGCTTGAATTTCATTTTTTATTACGGATTAATAATAAATTAAATACTTGCTTAACAACCACTTGGTATCCCACATTTAAAGCAGTCTAACCTATAATCAAAGCCAGGATTGCAGCTATAAGCTGGGCTACTCCTGCCTCAAAGTTTATTTTTTTTAGTATGTTAATTTTTAGTGATATATAAATCTACTTTTTTGAAGATATTGGGTTAAAAATAGTATTTTAATAGTGGTCAGTTAACGGGGCTTAAACTTTGTTCAAGTCCCGTTATCTGCGTTAATCTGCGTCCATCTGCTCACATCTGGGATCAACAACCAAGCTTTTGACTTTTGCCAGAAGTAGATTCTTGAAAAGGAAATATAGATTAAGTTGATCTACTTATTAGAGCAAAGCTAACCCTTAGTCAAGCATTGAATCAAAAGCGGCTTGTATATAATCTTGCAAAATAACTTGATATCCTTTAAAAGCCAGCATTGCTTGAGAATTTTGCTTTATGGAAGATAAATCGCTTACTTGAGAAAAGCTGGTATTGGAAGAACTTACGCAACGTTGTAATCTAACTAACGCTACATCAAAGCGACAAGGTAAATCTGCTAAATCCGGGTAGGTAGCTAAAAACATTTGCGCTGCTTTCCCAATTTTTGCTTGCTTCTGGGGGGTAATTGCCATTAAGCCATCACTATCCCAATTACCCTGACTGCGTGTTTTTACTTCTACAAATAATAGCTGCTTCTCGGTTGAAGGTAAATCGCCTTCCGATGACTTTAGCAGTGCAATTAAGTCTAACTCTCCCCAGCGACAACGCCAACGACGATGCAAAATTTCGCAGTTTTGAGTGTGTAACCATTGGGCTACAAGCTGTTCTCCTAGTTCACCAATATTGATAAGTGGTGATTGGTGATTGGTGAAAGGTGATTGAGTTTCCCCCATTCCTTCATCTCCCTACTCCCTGCTTCTGGTACTATAACAAGGTATAAGGTTTATATTTACCTAATCAGCATGAATCGTAGGCTTTACCAGATCTGTTGTGCTGTCTTGTTTAAGTTTTTGTTTGTAGTCGTTCTAGGTATAGTGGCTGTCGGTGCGATCGCAACTCCCGCTTGGGCTGAAGACTATACCAAAGAAACTTTGATTAATGTTGATTTTTCTGGTCGTGTACTAACGGATGCTACTTTTACTAAAGCAAACCTCCGTAATTGCAATTTCAGTCATGCAGATTTACGGGGTGTTAGTTTATTCGGTGCAAATTTAGAGTTGGTCAACTTAGAAGGGGCTAATCTCTCCAACGCGACTCTAGATACAGCTAAATTTACTAAAGCCAATTTGACAAACGCTGTACTTGAAGGAGCATTTGCCTTTAACGCCAAGTTTGATGGCGCAATTATTGATGGCGCAGATTTTACTGATGTACTTGTACGTCAAGATGTCCAAAAACAATTGTGCAAAATCGCAACAGGAACCAACCCAACTACAGGGAGGGAAACACGCGATACTTTGCTTTGTCCTTAACTGACTATATAACCCCAAAGAAATTTAGATCTACTGAGATTTTAATCAATTACCCAAAAACCATTATTTCGCCAATGCTGTTCTTGAAGAATCAGTTCTAAGTCTGATTCACAAACTAGTTTGTTTTCAACTACTATTTCACCCAATTTTTTTCCACAGCTACTTTGAAGGGTTAATAATTTTTCTAGTTCAGTTGGGTGAAGTACTTTTTTGTAAACTAGGAGTTCACCGATTCGTAACTTTTGTAGAGTTTTCAAAATATATACCTACCAAGTGTTATAGTCAAATATTATACTTTGGTTCCTCTACGAATGTCTAGTCCTAAACACCTAAGTATATCTAGAGAGGTGTTTTTTGAAGGCTAAAGGTGGTGTTATCACAATACTTTTCACTGTAGAAGATAACGTCAAGGTATGAGTTAAATTGATTTATTAAATTTTGTGAAGGTAGTAAAAATCTTGACAATTTATCTGCCAAAATTGATGTAACTATGGCTAAGAAAATTGAATTATTTTGAACTAAATTTATTGTTTTAAAAATATATTCACAAGTAATATATTTTTTGAGTTAATTATTCTGCAAAATAAATAAACCCCATTTCAGGGGTTAGGAGCGAGTAAATCGCTTTTTAGTGATATATAGGTGTTTGTTAAAATTCATTACTACTAAGCATCCAAATAGGGCTGTAGCTGAGATTGTAGCCTGGTTCTAGCTCTGGCAATTCTAGACTTGACAGTTCCCAAGGATACACCAGTGATTTCTGCAATTTCCTCATAAGCCATACCTTCAATTTCTCGTAGTACAATGGCAGTACGAAATACTTCAGGTAATTGTGCGATCGCATCACGCAATTGCTCGTAAAATTCCCGTGTGGTCAGATTTTCTTCTGGACTAGGCTCATCTGAAGCAATTTCCCAATCCATCTCGCTGTCTTGTGTCGTGTAACGAGCATCAAGGGATAAAGGCTGAGACTTACGCTTGCGTTTACGCAACTCATCATAAAACAAGTTAGTAGCAATCCGGCTTAACCAACCGCGAAACTTTTCCGGTTCCTGTAAACGATTGATATTGCGGTAAACTCGAATCCAAACTTCTTGCGCTAAATCTGAGCGGTCTTGCCAGTCGGGAGCTAGATGATACAAAATTTTATCAACTTGGGATTGATATCTCCGCATTAATTCTGCAAAAGCAGTGCGATCGGGACGCGCCCCTGCTTGACATCGTAAAATTAAGTCATAGTTGGCAAGCTTGTCGGGCTGTACGAAAGCTTGAGGGTTAGATGCTTCAATCATTGACCAAGAAGCAGGGGTAGATTGATTTATAGCTTGATTCATAAATGTCCTGGGTGCTTCTGAAACTGTTTTACTAACTCGCTTATATATATAGTTAAATCTGGATACTCAGGTTGGTGTGACAAGATGTAACCACTTTCTCAACTGTCTAATTGCTACAGCTTGCAAAGTGCTAATTTCGGTTGATGAGAGTATTAATTTATTGGTCGCTATAGAAAATGGCACAAAAAAACTACCTGGTTGGTGAGATTCAGCCAGTTTGAGCTTGATAATTATTGATTGATTAAATTGACGTAATCAGAATGCAGATAGTGCGTTTATAACAACAATATCCGCAACTTCTCTAAAAAGTTGGGACTCTAATACCAATTCGGAAAATGAGTTTGGGCAAATATTTGATGTAGAGATGTACTATGGTACGTCTCTACACCTGGCATCATATCTAGGTTTGGGGAAATAAACTTAACACGAAAACTGTTGAGTGTTCCTAGCTTAGGACAAAGCGAAAAAGCACCAGATTTACACAAAAAGTTTATTTACTCTGTTAAATAATTTATATTTAGTTCAGATATTTTATTTATAGTATGAATAAAACCGAGCGACTAAAAAATTTGACGTTACCTTGTACGCCAACTTTATTAGTAACAGCATTGACTTTATTTCTGGGTGGTGGTATTGAAAAAGCAGCAGGGGCGGCAGGGGTGACAGCCGCAGCAAGTGCGGCAACGGCGACAATTGTTTCCCGTCGGCAACACATGAGGGCTAACTATCTAGAGGGACGGCTAGGAGACATTGAAAACGTTAGTCAGCTAGTTGCCCAACGGGATAACATGAGCGTGATTGTTGAAAGTCTCAATGCTGAAATCGCTCACAGACGGGAAGAAAGACGAGAATTAGATCAGACGCTGGGAGATTATCCAGCATTGCAAACTCAACATCAGTATATTCAGCGAGAAATTAACACACTCAGCCAGCAACAACAGGAATTAGAAGGCAGAATTGCCACACTCCATCAGCAAAATCCACAACTTAGTTATTTAGAGGAATTAACTCGTAGGATTGAACAGCATCGGCTTGAGCTTAGTAGTTTGGAGGGACAAATTACAGCTAATCGCACACAAATCGACCAACTAGAACAACAAAGAGCTTCTCTCCAAGCAATTGAAGTGCGGCTTCCACAAAAACAGGCTGAACTCAACTTCCTACAAGAAAATATTGCATCCCAGCAAACTCTTCTGCATGATCTAGAACAAAGAACAGTCGAATTAGAGTTATTGCGAGCTACTTATGATGCTTTGTTTAATGAACGAGAGCAATTAGAAAACCGAATTTCGTATTTGCAACCAGAAGTCAATCGCCTTCAAGAGGAACGCGATCACATTCTGCGAGAAATTCAAGAAAACACGCAGAAATACCAGGAATCAGAAGGGGTACGCAGAGAAATAGAAAGAATCAATGCAGAGCTTCGCGCTAAAAGAGCGGAATTAGCAAGCTTACACCGTGAGATTGAACGTTTAGAATCTCAACGAGTAGCTTTAGAAAATAACATCCATGATCTTGAACAAAAGGAAGAGGAGTTAGAACGAATCTTACAGCGACTCAGAGGCGAGATTAATGAAATTGAAAATAGCGCGAGGGTGGCTCTACAAGCTCTTCGAGATAAGTTATGGTATAAATTACCACCGCAACAACGATCCGCAGGGAATGAAATTGAGTTTTTAGAAGAATTTAAGAATTACCTGACAACTCAAGGATTAAATTTTCCCGATCGCATTATCAGAGCTTTCCACACTTCTTTAAAAGTTCAGGATATTTCGGCATTGGTAATTTTAGCAGGAATTAGTGGTACAGGTAAAAGCGAATTGCCTCGACAATATGCTGAATTTATCGGCGCACAATTTCTGATGCTTCCTGTCCAGCCTCGTTGGGATTCGCCTCAAGATTTGCAAGGATTTTATAACTATGTGGAAAAAAAATATAAGCCAACTGAGTTAATGCGAGGTTTGTATCAATATAAACATGATGCCAATCTGTCAGGAAGGATGGTGATCGTGCTACTAGATGAAATGAACTTAGCACGGGTCGAGTATTACTTTAGTGATTTTCTCTCTAAGCTAGAAACTAGGCGCAGTCACCAAACATTTTTGTCTCTAGATGTAGGTAGTTTGCCTCTACCTGAAAGTGAAAAACAAATCAAAATTCCCGATGAGTTCTTATTTGTCGGGACAATGAACGAGGACGAAACTACTCAATCGCTTTCTGATAAGGTACTTGATCGCGCTAACGTTTTAACATTTGGCAAACCTAGTGAACTTCAGTTACGCGCTAATAAAACCAAGCAAACCGCAACAAATTCTCAAAGCTATCTAACTTATCAAGATTTCCGCAGTAATTGGGGACGTGAACCCAATGACTATCTGGCGATACTCGAACAGGTTAAGGATTACGTTAATCAAGCTAATGACATCATGGAAAAGATGGGACATCCCTTTGCCCATCGGGTTTATCAATCGATCGCCAAATATGTAATTAATTATCCAGGTGTAGAAAGCAGTGAAGAAGCTTTACGCTGCGCCATTGCGGATCAATTCGGGCAAAAAATCTTACCTAAATTGCGGGGGGTGATGGTGGCAGACATGGAGGAAAGTTTCGCTTTGATGGAAAATTTAGTGATCAAATTACAAGACAAACCGCTAACTGATGCTTTTATTAAGGCACGCCAAGGACGCTACGGACAATTCCACTGGCAAGGGTTGGTATATTAATGAAGTTATATGCAAATTGGTTTGCCTATGCCATGCAAGGCGAGACAGTTGTTACCTCGACTTGCTTGTTGGCAAGAGATCGTCCGGTACTGGTACTAGAAGCTGGGGAAAGACTTGCTGAGTTGCCTAGTTATCTTATTCCTATTCCTTTGAGACAAGGGGTTTATGAAATAGGTTTTCCCTACTTACAGCCTGATGCTTTAAAACGAAAACGTCAGTATGAAGCTTGCTTAACTGTATTGCGCGATCGCACATCTTATACAGTCGATTTTCATATTACTGATGAAGTGCTAGATGCTGAAACCTGCACGAGCAAAAGTCAGGAAGAAGAATTAAGAACCGAGTTTGGCTGGCGTGTCGATCACCATACCACTGATGCAATTAACACGGCGGTAGGTTTATTTAGCCGTTTGTTTGGCAATCGTGGTAAAGGTTCTACTGAGATTGCTTTGTTAAATATTATCCCTGTTCTGGAAGAACTTAGTCGAGAAGATGCGAAACTACCGCCCATTGTGGCGATTGAACGTCAATACCAACTCCGGCGCAAGTTAGAAATTATTACCTCTAAATTGCGTTCTCAATTGCGCCGCAAAGCTGAACTGATGCCCATCAGTAAAATTCAAGAAATGGATACCTATTGCTTGCGGGATTATATTCGCCGCCCTGGTAACGATGCGGCGGAGAAAGCTGGATCTCGGCAACAATTAATGGGGGTTCAAAGATATCAAGATTTTAATACTCCAGAAAACAAATTTCTTGTCTATTTTTGCCATTTACTCCAATTAGAATGTGCGATCTACGCCGATAATGCCCATGCTCAAGAGCTAAAAAGTTTAGAAAGATCCCTTAAACAGTTTGATTGGGAAGCTACGAGTAAAGGAGTGCAGCGATCGCCAACATTCTTCATGCGTCCTAATTATGTTTTACAACAGAATCCCATTTATCGCAGCTTTTACCAAGCTTATCTCGATTTCATCCACCAACGTACTCTTAAAGAAAAAATCTGGAGTTTTCGTAATTATTTATTGGCGGATTTAATTTATATCTTATTAATGGCAGCTTGTTTGCGCTTTCAAAGTCTTTCTGTTTCTCCTTTAGCTACCTTACCTGGTTCTGCAATACCTAACGGTGGACGTTATTTAAATGATGGAGCCACAGAACCAATTACAGTTTTCTTACAGGATACAGTTTGGAAGTTTAGTATAGAAAAAACTGACATAATTAAATGCGATTTGCTTCTTTGTTTGACTAAACAAAGTTTAATTGACGGAAAAATTAAATCGCTAAAAATTCCAATATGGACTTTTTGGTATCCTCCCTCACAGCATTGTTTGAACCTAGCAAACAATTATTTAATATCATTAGGGATGATTTTTTGTTGGCAAGCTTTTCCTAATGAACCTTTACCACAAAGTTCTCGTTTAAAAGTAATAGTTATTTCCGATTGGAGCGAAACAAGTTGGATGATAGCAGTAAAGAATTTGACTGAATACTTATTAATAATTATCAATAAATGGGAGGGAAATTGATGGCAGAACTTCTCTCATTTCTGGAACAGCAGAAAACGCCAATTGATATTGAACTGTTACAGGCGATTGAGCAAAATACTTTGCCGCTAAGAGCGATCTCGCTTACCATTCAACAGTCGGGTGCGTATCTATCCACAATAACATCTCTTAATTTTCCTCAAGTTAAATCTCCCTTTACTCTCAACCCAATTCAAGAAAGCGCGTTAGAAACAATTCTTTCTAATAGTCCCATATCATTAATTTCAGGAATTCCTGGTACGGGAAAAACCCGTATTGCTCGTGCTTGTGTTCATTTAGCAATAGAACAAGAACATCGAGTATTAATACTAGCAAATCATCAACAAACTCTCACCCAATATCGAGATTTACCCATCCTCCCTATTTACCTATCTCAACCATATAAACAGCAATTAAAGCGATGGTTACAAGAAAAATGGCAACGCGCTAATCTGAAAGCTTTACCATTACATTTACTGCCAGATCGCTTAATAGAAGATCTCCCGATTTATAGTGATATTTTAAAACATACTCCAGAACAATTACACAATCACTTAAAAACTCACTTTCCTAATATTTCTCCTGCTCGTCTGGACTTATTAAGCTATCGAGTACGCACCCTGACTCCGTTGTTAGAAAAACAAGCACAATTGCAACAAAGTTATAAGTTACTTTCTCAGACAGCAATTGAGCAATTAACAACTCAAATGGAAGAATCAGCAGCTATTCCTATTTTAGGAACTTTTGCGGAATTTACTACCCGTTATCGTGATGAGTTGCAGGGTAAAATATTTGATCTGATTTTTGTGGAAGAAGCCCACTTATTAACATGGAAGCAAGTAATACAGTTAGCTTGTTCGTGTCATAAGTTGGTGTTATTTGGAGATGCGATCGCACCCGACAACACAATACCTTTTAGTTATTTAGAAAGGCATTTATCTCCAGCTTACCGCCTTACACTCACAGAACAGTTTCGATTATCTCCTAGTTTAGCTCGTTCTATTCTCCCCCTACTTGCTAATCGCTATATTCATACTTCCTTTCGGCGACAGGTTAATTCTCCCTTAAATAATCCTCTGTTGTGGCAAGATATTCGCAGTGGTGAAGAAAATGAGAGAATTTGGCGATTTGTGCAAACAGAAATCCCGATGAATTGGCGCGATCGCACCGGAGTTATAACTTTTTCAGATACTACTAAGCAACAATTAAAATCAAGTTGTCCCGAAGAACTAAAGAATCTAATTTATATTGGTACGATTAACGAATGGGTAGGCGAAGAACGAGATTTAGTGCTAGTACGAGTAGAAGGTAAACCCCAACAACTTGATTTAATGGCAACGCGCACACTTTTAACTCGTGGCTGTCTATCTTTAGTATTTTTTGGTGATTTATCTCAATGGGAGATGTCAACATCGCTACTCTCCCAACTTTTTGATGTTATTCAAATTGAAAGGGAACTAACATGAAAATTTGTTGGCAGTTGCAGGGTAATTTTTGCCGTACCGATCAACCAGATGAATTTTTATCGCTATCGGAAATTTTGCAGCAAGTCCAATCATTAGGGCAGCAACATCGCCGCTACTCTCTCCACTACTTGCGGAGTAATTTTGGGTTGAATTTTCTTCCCGAAGCGGTATTAGAAGAACTTTTACAAAAAACTAACAATACGCCAAATTCTAGGGCTTTATATATAGCACCCCACTACAAGCTTTTACGTCCGATAATATCTGAATCAACCACTTTATCAGTTAACCAGTGTAAATGGGAATTTACCAGTGGAGATTTGGTTTTATCCCTAGCGCCAGATGATCCGCAAATACCAATTTGGGATAGGGAGATTGAAAGCCAACCAGGGACATATAATGTAGTATTTTCGCCTTCTGCATTGCCTCCTCATCTACCGCAGCATTTACAAGATTTAGTTTTACAACTCGAACAAGATTTAAATAATCCCAATTGGGAATGGCTAAAGGAAGCAGTCATATCTCCCGATTATGATCGCTTTTTCTCGCAACTGCATCCTCATCTTTTAGTCTGGATAGAGGTTAAAGAATTGCCTCCTATTTGGCAAGAAGCGATCGCCTTGTTACGGATGGATAATATTGAAACAGCAATCACGCTAGTTTCAGAAGAAGTTCGTAGCTTAGTTGCACGTTACCAAGAAACTTATAGTGATCGTCGTTTCACTTTACCACCAAACCTCAAACCTAACGCTTCTCTGTCTGCGGGTAGATGGCTATCAATCTCCAGCCAAACTAGCCCAACTCATCGCCGCTTTTTAGAAACGTTGATCGACGAAGCTAAAGAATTTCTTTGTCTTTCTAGCTTTCGGATTGAAGATGAAGGTATTGTCGATCGCATTTGTCAGAAAGCAAGACAACTTCAGCAAGGGGTGTGGATACTTACCGATTTACGCAACGAATTACTCGATCGCATCGATCCTGATATGGCAAATCGTATCTCTGTGCGGGAAGAATATCAAGCAAGCGATCGACGTAAAGATATTTGTTTTAAAAAGCTGATCAAAGCTGGCGTAAGAATACGCGGCGGACTTTATCACCTAAAAACCTACATTTCCGAACAATACGCCTACTTAGGATCTTGTAATCTTACCCCTGGTAGTCTCCATTACAATTATGAAGCGGGGATAGTTTGGCGCAACTGCCCTCAACATCAGCAACTAATTGAGCGTTTTTATGAGTATTGGCACGAATATAGCGATTGCGAAGCTTTACCAACAGAAACAGGAATGAAAGTCAGGTCGCTTTCTGATTTGCCAAATCATAATCGTTTAGTTAGTGCAACTGGTTTTCTTTCTCCTAGTCAATACGAATCGGATTTATACGCAGAATTACAACAATTTGCTCGACAGCCAAGGGGTAAAATTAGAATTTATACCCGCAATTTTTATCCTACACCCAGGATTAAAGAGTTGTTGCGATTGCTGGACTGTCAAATCTTTGTGGCTATTCCCTGTAGCGATCGCGATCTCAACGTGCGCGTTGTCTCCAACCTCCACGCCAAAATTACTGTTTTAGGCGATCAAGTTGCATATTTGGGAGGAATTAACTTTCAGTTTCGCCCAGAGGCATTTTCTCAAATTGACTTAGTTTATAAAGTTACCGAGAAAAAATTGCTCCAAGATATTGATCAATCTCTCCAAGGGGTTAGCTTGTTATGACAAGATTATTGAATCTAGAATCTTATGTTGAATGCTGTCGTTATAGTTATCTGTTTGGAGAAACGCCACAAGCATTAATTCCTTCGCCAAACAGTCTCCCCATTGCTTATAAAGAATTTTTAGAAAAACGTGGCGATCGACCCTTTATTTCTACTCCCGCACTTGTAGCTACTTGTCCAACTCAATTAAATTTACATCCTCAATTTCCCCAACCAGAATTTTTAGGGAGACAACTCCCCGATAATTCCCGCATTTCTTGTTTGCTGGTGCGCGATAGTCGCCCGATTGATTTACGGGATCTCAGACAAAGTTATCTTTATACCAGTCCCTATCACTACTGGAATTATATCTCGCAAATCGCACCTTTATTAACAAGTAAGCCTGTTATATTTTTAGATTTAGATAGTTTCCCTTGCAACCAATACTTTCCAGTAACGTTTTATTCTCACCATAATGTTTCTACTCAGATTCCTATTTTAGATTTTAAAAAAGGAATTGAACTAGATTTTAATCCTAGAAAATTATACAACCGCATCTGTAATGATATTGCCCGTAGTATTTGTGCAGATGAGCGTCGAATTTTAGATATTGTCGCTTATTTACAGCATTTACCTTTATTTGAGTATTTAAAAAAATATCTCTTAATAAATCCTCACGCCCAAGATGTTGAACTTATTTTAGAATTACCGAATGGAGAAGAGAAATATTATCAGAAAATTAGGCTCAATATTAATAAGATTGAGGAGATTGTAGCACAGGCAATTCAAAGTCAAAATTTAGATGCGATCGCTCAAAATCATCCTCAGTATCAGTTTATTTTAGTTGGTCAATATACCATTTTACCCAACTTGCGCCAAAGATTCAGCCAAGCTTTTATCGTTCCTAATTACCAGCAAGCTGAATTTGAGCAAATTTGGCAGCAAAAGCAACACCAAAGCTTTCCCCTTTATGGTCAATATCTCGATCGCATCTCATTTCAAGTGCTTCAAGAAGGTAGTGAAATTTGGATCAACGTTCCTAGTAGTACGGAAGCAGATCAGATTTGTTATGAAGGAGAACAGCAGATACGTAACTTTGTTGGTAAATATCATAAAATACCTGGAGAAATCAAAGAATCTTTTAATATGACTCAGCTAGTAATAGATTTACCAATTAGAGTTAATGACCAAAACTATATGAAAAATGATCGAGAACAAATTTACAGGATTACTAATCCCTACTTTGAAGATACTCCCAAAATAGAGGTGCGAATTGTTTTTTCAATTGGGTTAGGTACTCCACCATTATTAGAAGTAATAGAAGTAGGCGATCGCCCACGTAAGCTTAATGCAGAACTAATTGATAAACCCGAACCTGAGTTAATTAGCTATCTTTCGATTGAGGATATTATCGCCAATCGGCAGAAAAAGTTGCAATCCCAACTGAATTTATTGCCAAAACGTTTAAATCAGGAGCAGTTTGTAGCCAATCTGAGGGAGAGCGTCAATATTATTCAGGATGCTATAAATGCAAATAGTATAAAACTGCAAATTAAAATAATTAATTCTTTAATCGAAACCCTTTATGATCCCTTGAAAAATGATATTTTTAAATTTGTAATTGTTGATATAAGCAACCAACATATCGCCACTTTTTTGCCAGATATTAAAAACTTCTTTTCACTTCTTCCAAGAATACTAGAAATTTTAATCAATGATTACAATGATTTAAGAAAAATCCCACAAATACGCAGAACTAGCAGAACTAGAGAGCAAATAGATCTCCTATCAAAAATATACAATAAATTTATACTTTTTACAGGAAAATTATATGGTCTCTCCAAGAATTTAAGGGCTGAGTTTTTATTTAACGATAGCTATCCCACATTTAATTTTAGCCTTCATAGGAGAGAATATATAAAAGTTCTAGCCAGATTAGCCGTAACAGTAGAGCGGCAAAAATTCTATATAGCATTGTTCAATCAGAAGTATCAGCAAGGTAAAAATCAAGAATTTTATGAAATTCCAGACTATATATGGGGATACGCCCGTTTATTTTTATGGTATATAGATGATTATAATTCGGCTGGTGACTGGCTTGATTATAGGCATCACTTTAAAACGATTGCAAATCATTTGTTGATGATTAAATTAGAGCAATCTTGGAAGCAGGATGCTTTAATATCCTTAATATATCTTCTGGCATTTCGAGAGTTAGATAGCGAGTTTTGTGCTATTAGTTCTGAAGAATATGTTTTAGCTAAAGCAGTGAGTAGAAGATTAGAAACCTCCCCAGTATTTTCTAATCATGTAAGCAAAAATTTATCTTTAAACAAGCTTCTTGATCAACTACTCGATGGTACTGCTACTTCTGAGCAAACAAGAGGAATGTTAGAGATTGATTGACATCAAAAGACAAAAGCGTTGAGTCTGAATCGTACTAGGCGAGGTAGAGGGAGTATAGAAAGTGAAAAATTTACATTTTATATTGACCAAATAAGTAGTGCGGGCATCTTGCCCGCTTCTTATTTTGCGTAAGTCCTAATTATTGGTCATTGATAATTGATAATTGTTCATTGATCAGGCTTTTGTTCAATTCCGGCATCGAGGGCATTAATTAACCCTAAACCCGCCCAATCAATATCACCATATCCACGTGCAACTCCTGAGAGAAAATGGTCATGGATTATGCTGGCTAAGGGCATAGGTACGGTGGCAGTTTCCGCAGCTTCTAAAACTAACCGCACATCTTTGAGTCCTAAGCTTAATTTAAACCCGGCAGGCTCGTATTTTTCTTCCACAATCAATTTACCGTAGTTCTCGTAAATAGGTGATTTGAATAAGGCAGTGTTGATAATTTCTAAAAATTGCTTGGGTTCTACGCCTGATTTTTGCATCAATGCAAATGATTCTCCGAAAGCTTCTAGCATTGAGGCAATCATAAAGTTACCTGCCAACTTGACAATATTGGCTTTTGATGGTTCTTCACCTACTATAAATACACCCTGGCTGATGGCATCAAATAAGGGACGACATTGCTCAATTTGCTGGGAATCTCCGGCTGCTATTACCCAAAGTTTTGCTGCTGCTTCTGGTCTGCCAAAGACTGGGGCGGAGATGTAACCTTGTCCTGCTTGGGCGTGTACTGATGCTAGTTGTTGTCCACAGGCGGCGCTAATAGTACTCATGGAGATATGTATCGCACCAGTGGGCAATTCCTCAATTGCACCAGTACTATTTTCCGTACCAAAAATTACTTGCTCTACTGCTGCATCATTAGCCAGCATAGTAATTAATACTTCAGCTTCTTGGGCTGCTTGACCTGGGGAATCAGCTACTTGTGCGCCCAAGGATAGTAGTTCTTCTGCACGACTTTTGGTGCGGTTATATACTGTCAACTCATGCCCTGCTTTGATCAGGTTACTGGCGATTGGTTGACCCATGTTGCCGAGTCCGATAAATCCTACTTTCATAAATATTCCTTGTTGTTTTAGCCTAGAAACGGTGCGGCGTAACTCGTTTACACTATATATAGTGTTTAATGCTTCACAAACAACTATATATAGTGTAACCTGTGATATCTTGCTTCATTTTCAACTTTACCCAATGTATCGCTTTTTATCTGATCAACATTTAGAAGAATTAGTCACTCGCAGTGGTATTGACTGTAATTTGGCTGATCTAAATTTCAAATCACTGCAAGGAAGACTATTTTACGAGTATTTGTTGATTTGCGATCGCATTCCCCGTAATAATGCAGGTCAGGTTAGTCATGGGTTGCTACAACGCTATGCAGATGGGGAAAAAGGCGGCTGGTGGTGTTCAGGGTTAGATCCCCTGAATGATTGGGGTGCAATGGAGTGGGGGTGTTATAAGCCAAACCATCCTCGGCAAAACCAAGATGGCAAACTGATTAAGTACGAACATCCACCTTTGACACCTACGCGGATGTTTTGTTTAAGGGTAACTCTGGAGATATGGCAGCGAACCTCGTCACGTTACCACGTTGCTATGCCAGAAAACATTGTAATTACAGAATCAGGGGAAGCAGTTGGATTTTGGGCGTGGGTAGTTGAAAATAATATTTCTGTAATTATTTGTGAAGGTGCGAAGAAGGCTGCTGCGCTATTATCTCAAGGTTATGCTGCGATCGCATTACCAGGAATTACTAGCGGCTATCGTGTTACAAAAGACTGTGTTGGCAAAGTGATGGGGCGACAGTTAATCCCAGATTTAGCAGTATTTACGAAATCTGCACGCACATTTTATATTTGTTTTGATTACGAAACCCAACCTAAGACAATTAATGCAGTTAATAATGCGATCGCGCAATTAGGTGAACTTTTACAGCAAACAGCAAGTCTCGTCAAAGTTATTAGATTACCTGGATTAGAAAAAGGTGTTGATGAATTTATTGTTGCCCAAGGTGCGATCGCATTTCAAACCGTATATCAAAACAGTACTGACTTAGAAACAGATCTGGCAAAAATTAAACCTCATAGCCAACTAACTTACAAACCAACACTTACACTTAACCGTCGCTATTTAGGAAAACTACCTTTTCCCAAATCTGGATTAGTTGGGGTGAAATCACCTAAAGGGACAGGCAAAACTACAGCACTTTTGGATGTAGTTACAGAAGCTCAAAAAAACCATCAACCTGTTTTATTACTTACTCATAGAATCCAATTAGGGCGGTTTTTATGTGACAAGATTGGCGTGGAATGGATTAATCACAAAAAATTAGAAGAAGAACTCAGCAGTCAAAAGTCAGCAGTCAGAATGACAAGTGTTGAATCCCCCATTCTGACTTCTCTCCCTGTCAACAAAGTTGAAGGGTGGAGTTCCCCAATACTGCAAGTAACTAAAAAATCCCAATCACTCGGACTATGTATTGATTCTATATGGAAGCTAAAACCTGAAGATTGGCAAGGTGCAATTATCATCTTAGATGAAGTCGAGCAATCTTTATGGCATTTGCTGAACAGTTCCACCTGTAAAGACAAGCGCGTATTAATTTTGAAAAAATTCCAGCAGTTAATTTCTATTATATTGCAAACAGGTGGATTAGTAATCGCTCAAGATGCAGATTTATCTGACCTTTCTTTAGATTATATGAAAGGGCTTGCAGAAATTTCCATTGAGCCTTGGGTTGTAGTCAATGAGTGGAAACCTCAAACTGGTTGTGATGTTACATTTTACAATACTCCCAATCCCACAGCTTTAATTCAACAATTAGAACAAGATTTAATTCTAGGACGTAAGTGTTATGTTACTACCGATAGTCGCTCTGGACGCTATAGTTCAGAAGCAATCGAACAATACATCAAACAGCGTCTAGAACAGTTTCAAAAAAAATATCCCAAAACCTTAGTAGTGAGTAGCCAAACAACCAGCACCCACAAGCACGAGGCACTTGATTTTATTAAAGATATTAATCAAAAAGTTAAAGAATATAGCGCGGTTTTTGTGACACCTAGTTTAGGTACAGGAGTTAGCATTGATGTAGAACATTTTGATAGCGTTTATGGCATTTTTCAGGGGGTAATTCCTGATTGGGAAGCGCGGCAGGCATTAGCTAGAGTACGCCCTAATGTTACTCGTCATGTTTGGTGTGCAAAACGTGGTGTGGGATTAATTGGTAGTGGTAGCAAAAATTATCGGGTATTGTCTCATTGGTATCAGGAAAATCACAAGGAAAACTTGGCTTTAATGAGTCCACTTCATAAAGTTGATGTAGATTTACCATTAGTTTATGATTTCATTCATTTAAGAAATTGGGCTAGATTTGCCGCCAGAGTAAATGGGTCAATTACTTTATTTCGCTACTCAATGCAAGCAGGATTAATCGCTGAAGGGCATCAAGTTAAAGTCATTAGTAATACTTTTACAAAAGATCGTTTAACAGAATTACGCAAAGCTTTGATAATAGCAGCACCAAAAGATTGGGAAACCTCTAAAAAGCTTTTAAGAGAAATTGTTAACACAAAAAAAGATTTTGTTGAAAACAGTAACAAATCTCAATCTATCAAAACTCACATTCGGCAGATTCGCCAGGACAAAGAAGTAAAAATAGCTTATGCTGTTGCTAATGCGCCTGAGATTAGTTACAGGGAATATCAATTGTTAAATAATCGTTTTATAACTGAGGAAGAAAGCTATAAATTGCAGAAATACATTTTGCAGCAACGTTATGGTGTAACCGTCACGCCTAGATTAAAACAATTAGATGACCAAGGATATTATCCACAGCTTTTACTTCATTACTATTTAACCCATGACAGCGAATATTTCAGAATTAGGGATAAACAAGAATGGTATCAGCAGTTATGGATGGGCGATGGTAAGGTTTTTATTCCAGATGTAAAAACTTATACACTAAAAATTGAGGCGTTGAGAGCTTTGGGAGTTACGCAATTTCTTGAACCTGAGCGCGAATTTCAAGAAAATGACTCAGATTTAATTAATTTGAAACTTAAAGCACAAGTGTATAGCAAGCATATTAAAAGATCACTGGGAATTAAATTACCTGTTGATGGACGCGCCTGTGTCTCTACTATCAAAATTCTGAGTATAGTTTTAAGTTTATTAGGGCTAAAGCTGAAGGTATCTGAGCTTACAAACTCAGGGCAGGGCGATCGCATTAAGATTTATTGCATTGATCCAGCAACGCTTAATGATGGTAGACAAGAAATTTTTTCAGTTTGGGATGCTAGTGATGCTTTAAGACTAAGTGTTTCTCAATCCGGATTTCATAACTTAGGCTTAGGAAAAGGGATTATGCCTAATAATTCTCAAAGTACGTCTACAGTTGCCCTGTTGTGAGCCTAATGCTTCTACCGACTTATCCAGATCCCTGCTTGTATATGAAACTGTTTGCTATAGTGCGATCGCCTTCATCCCCATCCTCAAGTTCTACATAGTTGCCCTAAATTTTTAAGTATTTTTACTGATCTTAGCCGGAGATAAGAGACTCGTTATCCTAGTTCTATAGAAAAGGTACAACTTCCCACAGGATAGAAAATTTAGCTCTGGTGATGGGCATACTAAAATAGCTCTCTAACTTAGTAGAGTTATCATCAAAGAGGGTGCAAAATCAATTATGACACTGCCAGTGTAGTTGAGTGTTTTTTTAAGGCAGTCTACAACTAGCTGATTAAGTCAGTTGCATCGTAGTAAGTCTACGACTTACAAATAATTTATCAAGGAAAAATTATGATTGCCATCTCAGGTTACAAAATTATAGAAAAAATTTACGATGGTGTAGAAACTGGCGTTTATCGCGCACAACCAGATCTTGAAGAAAATACAGTTATTATTAAAATTCTTAAAGCTAAATATCCTACCTTAAAAGAAATTACTCAATTAAGACACGAGTATGATATTTCAAAAAATCTCGATTTTGCAGGAATCATTAAAACTTATAAATTAGAGAATTATCAAAATGGACTTTTCCTTGTCTTAGAGGACTTAGGAGGATTAGATCTAAAAAAATTCCTAGATACTCATAAAATTGACTTAAAAGATTTTTGTGAAATTGCTCTACAACTAACAGATGCACTCACAGTCTTATATGAACATCACATTATTCATAAAGACATTAAGCCACACAATATTATTATTCAGCCAATTACGAAGCAAGTAAAAATAACAGATTTTAGTATTGCATCACGTCTATCTAGGGAAAACCCTACTATTAATAACCCTAATGGGATGGAAGGTACTCTGACTTATATTTCGCCAGAGCAAACTGGTAGAATGAATAGGTCAATTGACTACCGGACAGACTTTTATTCATTAGGGGTTACTTTTTATGAAATGCTGACGGGAGAAGTACCTTTTAAATCATCCGAACCAATAGAATTAGTTCATGCTCATATTGCTAAAAAACCAATTCCGCCTATTGAATTAAATCCAGAAATTCCTCAAGTTATCTCTGACATTGTGATGAAATTGTTAGCCAAAACTGCTGAGGACAGGTATCAAAGTGCGTTAGGGATAAAAGCCGACTTAGAAATCTGCTTAAACGAATTACAAAATACTGGCAGTATTAGTAACTTTACTCCAGGTCAGGAAGATTTATTTGCTCAATTTGTTATCCCCCAAAAACTCTATGGTAGAGAAACGGAAGTAGCTACCTTGATGGCTGCCTTTGAGCGTGCCAGTCAAGGTAGTGCCGAAATGATGCTAGTAAGCGGTTATTCAGGCATCGGTAAATCTTCTTTGGTTAATGAAGTTCATAAACCCATCGTTCGCGATCGCGGTTATTTTATATCTGGTAAGTTTGATCAATTTAAGCGTAATATTCCTTATGCTTCCGTTATTGAAGCTTTCCAAGATTTAATTAGGCAGTTACTAACAGAAACATCTGCTAAAATCGCTAATTGGAAAGAAAAACTGCTTAATGCTTTGGGTGAAAATGGGCAAGTAATTACTGAAGTTCTTCCTGATGTTGAATTAATTATTGGTGAGCAACCAGATGTGCCAAAACTGGGAGCTACAGAATCTCAAAATCGCTTTAATCGAGTTTTCCAAAACTTTAGTCATGTTTTTAGCACCAAAGAACACCCACTGGTTTTATTTTTAGATGATTTACAATGGGCAGATTCTGCTTCTCTTAAATTAATTCAGCTTTTAATAACTGATCCTGATAGTCAATACTTACTATTTATCGGAGCGTATCGCGATAACGAAGTTAGCCCTACTCATCCATTAATTTTAACGTTGGAAGAAATTCAAAAGTTGGGTTCAACTATCAATAATATTGTCCTTACTCCTTTAGATATTTCTCACGTTCGCGAATTAGTAGCGGACACTCTGCACGATCAGATAAACAGATCGCAGCCATTAGCAAATTTAGTTTTTAATAAAACCCAAGGTAATCCTTTTTTCTTAACACAATTACTACAGTCACTTTATGAAGAAAAACTGTTAACATTTGACTTCAATGTAGGTAACTGGCAGTGGAATATTGAGCAAATTCAAGGAATTGGAATTACTGATTATAGTGTAGTTCAACTACTAGCTAAAAATATTCAAAAACTCCCGAAAAGCACACAGAGGGTATTAAAATTAGCTGCTTGTATTGGTAACACATTTAACTTAGATGTTCTGGCGATCATTAATGAAAAATCTCAACCGGAAACAGCAGAGGATTTGTGGTCGTCTCTGCAAGCAGGTTTAATTCTCCCTCTTAATGAAGCTTACAAAATTCCGTTATCTTTTGATGAAAATAAGTCAGGAGCTTTAATATTACAAGATTTTAAAGTTTCCTACAAATTTCTGCATGATCGAGTGCAACAAGCAGCTTATTCCTTAATTCCTGAAGCTGAGAAAAAGGAAACTCACCTAAAAATTGGTCAACTGCTGCTGGAAAAAACTAATCCAGAGGAGCGGAAAGAAAATATTTTTGCCTTAGTTAACCAATTAAACTTTGGCACTGAGTTAATTACCAGTGATGCCGAAAAATATGAATTGGTGGAATTAAATTTAATTGCAGGAATTAGAGCTAAATTATCCAATGCTTATGAAGCGGCACGTAAGTATTTAAATGTGGCTTTAGCTCTAATTCCTGAAAATAGCTGGCAAAATCAGTATGAATTGGCACTGGCACTTTATGTAGAAGCTGTAGAAGTTGAGTATCTCAATATTGATTTTGAGCAAGCAGAAAAGCTTTCAGAAATTGTCATAACTCAAGCTAAAGATTTATTAGATAAAATTCAGGTATACGAATATAAAATTTTATTTTATCTTGCTCAGAGCCAACCTAATGTGGCAATAGAGTTATCGTTGCAAGTGTTGGAAATGTTAAATATAACATTAGCAGAAACACCTCCTGAGAAATTAAATATTGAAGATTTAGTTAAACTACCAGAAATGCAAGATCCTCATAAATTAGCTGCTATGAGGATCTTAATGGTTTTAATGCCTGCTGCTGCTTTTGTTAATCCAGCACTTTTACCTGCGAGTGCATTTACAATGGTCAATTTATCTAGCCAGCATGGAAATTCTGCACTTGCAGCTTATTCCTATGCTACTTACGCTTTATTACTGTGCCAATTCTTAGGAGATATTGAAGCTGGATATAAGTTCTCTCAATTATCTTTAAAAATACTAGAAGACTTTAACGGAAAAAAAATTAAAGCTAAAATTTTCAATATTGTCAATGGTTTTGTAATTCATTGGAAAGCTCATGCTAGGGAAACAGTAGAACCGCTACGTGAGGGAGTTCAAGTAGGTATAGAAACTGGCGATATAGAATATGCTTGTTATAATGCAGCCACCTATAGTGCTTATATCTTTTATATAGGCGAACCGCTCAATTTTGTGAATCAGCAGCAGTCAATATATGTTGATATGATGCTGAAATTACAACAAAAAACGCAGGTAGAATATGCCCAAATATTTAGGCAACTTGTATTTTGTCTTAGTAAAGAAGTCACAAATAAATATAGTTTATGTGGCGATTTTTTTAATACAGCAGAAATGTTGCCTATCTTTATCGGAAATAAAAATTTTCTTTTAGTTTTTGTTACTTATCTTGCCAATACCCTTATCTCATATTGGTTTAAGAATTACGAACAAGCTGTAACCAATGCTATGCAAGCGACGCAATACGCCTTCGCAGCAAGTGGTTTTATACATATTACAGAACACAATTTTTACTACTCTTTAGCATTACTTGGTGCATATCCTGATGTAGAAAACAGTTTGCAACAGCAGTATATGCAACAAGTGGAAAACAATCAGCAAGCTATGCAACTTTGGGCAGAGAACGCCCCGGCTAATTATCAACATAAATATGATTTAATTAATGCAGAAAAAGCACGAATTTTGGGTAATATTGGCGAAGCAATGGAATATTACGATCGCGCTATTAAAGCAGCCAAAAAGCAGCAATATACTCAAGAAGAAGGTTTAGCCAATGAGTTAGCAGCGGAGTTTTATTTTTCACGAGGCAAAGATAAAGTTGCTACTACATATCTCACTGATGCTTACTACTGTTATATCCACTGGGAAGCCACAGCAAAAGTCAAAGATTTAGAATTAAGATATCCTCAAATATTTTCCCAGATACTTGCTAGAAAAAACTTTAGTATAGATTTAGATAAAACAACGTCCTTAACCACTGCTGTCGGTACATTTGCTTTAGATTTAACGACAGTAATGAAAGCGTCACAAACCCTGAGTCGAGAAATACTTCTCAATGATTTAATTGAGAAACTGATGAAAATTGTGATGGAAAATGCTGGCGCTCAAAATAGTTGCTTAATTTTAGATAAGAAAGGTAAGCTAGTCGTAGAAGCAACGGTATTTGTAGATAAAAATGACCTTGTTTTATTTCCCTCTATACCCCTTGAGGATAGTGAAACATTGCCGCTATCTTTAATTAACTATGTGGCGAGAACACAAGAAAATGTAGTTCTTAGAGATGCTGGCAGGGAAGGTAATTTTATTACAGATGCTTACATTGTCAAAGCAAAACTTAAGTCCATTTTGTGCGTACCTATCATTAATCAAGGTACGGTTATTGGTATTCTTTACTTAGAAAATAATTTGACTGCTGGGGCGTTTACCCCAGAAAGGTTAGAGGTTTTAAGGATTCTTTCTACCCAAGCTGCTATCTCCCTTAAAAATGCGATGCTGTATGCCAACTTGGAAACAGCTACAGAAGAATTGAAAGTAGCTAACACTAAGTTAGAGGAGTACAGCCGCACCTTGGAGCAAAAGGTGGAAACAAGAACCCTGGAATTAAAAGATAAGAATTTACGTTTGGAACAAACACTAACAGAATTGCAGCAAACACAGACTCAACTTATTCAAACTGAGAAGATGTCGAGTTTGGGGCAGTTAGTTGCTGGAATTGCACATGAAATTAATAATCCTGTTAATTTCATTCATGGCAATATACTTCATGCTAGTGAATATATTGATGGTTTGTTGAATTTAGTTAATCTTTATCAAGAGCAATACCCAAATAGCACGCCTAAAATTCAAGACGAGATAGAAGCAATTGATCTAGAATTTCTCCGTGAAGATTTACCAAAAGTGATTGAATCTATGCAAATAGGTTCAGAGCGTATCCGCCAGATTGTGCTCTCACTTCGCAACTTTTCTCGTTTAGATGAAGCGGAGATGAAAAAAGTTGATATTCACGAAGGAATTGATAGCACCTTACTGATTTTGCAGCATCGCTTAAAAGCCAAATCAGAACATAGCGAAATTAAAATTATTAAAGAATACGGCGATTTACCAAAAGTTGAATGTTACCCTGGGCAGCTAAATCAAGTATTTATGAATATTGTAAGTAATGCAATTGATGTCTTAGAAGAATATGACTCTAAACGTTCAGGATTGGAAAGACAGCAAAACCCCTGTACTATTCGCATTCATACACATTTGATAGATGGTAATAAAGTAAAGATTAGTATAGCTGACAATGGTTCTGGGATGAGGGAAGAAGTACGCTCAAAAATATTTGACCCATTTTTCACAACCAAATCTGTAGGTTCTGGTACTGGTCTGGGATTATCTATTAGCTATCAAATTGTGGTTGAAAAACACCGTGGTCATTTGGAGTGTATTTCCTCACCTGGTAAAGGAGCAGAGTTTATTATTACTATTCCTACTTCATAGAAGGGAAACAATTAACAATTATCAAAAGTCCTACCGTTAGAGGACTGTTTACCCAAATTTCCAATAATTAAGTTTTGATAACTATTATTAATTAACTTTTATTATTTTTTTTCAAAAACTTTTATGATCTTTTTGATTATGTTAGATTGATGATCGATGTGGGAATAATATTTGTAAGTTCAACCGTTTACTTTTTTTCAGTTAAATGATATAGCTTGAGCAAAATGCGATCGCGCGTGATGGCTTGAGTAAAAACTGAAAAATTATGCTCAACTCAACGATTAAATAGGTGTATCTACGAATATCAAGTTAGTGATTAAAGGCTGCTGCTAGTAGTTGCCTAATATTGTTGTCTAACCAACTAATTTGCTAATACTAGGACAACTTTGGCGATCGCCAATGCACAACTTATATACACACATATAATCACAGTGGGCGTAAATAGTTATGGAATTAACTCAAGAGCAATTTAACACTTATCAAAAGGAAGGCTTTTTGGTTGTCCCTGAATACTTTTCTCAATTGGAAGTAGAAAATATGAAGGGAGAACTGCCTGCTTTATTTGCTGAAGATAGTCCTAGAAGAGTTTTAGAAAAAGACGGGGATACAGTCAGGGCTGTACATGGTTCGCATAGCACTAATCAGCTTTTTAAGCGTTTAACTCGTCATCCTAAAATTGTTAGCCCTGCTCGGCAAATTTTAGGTAGCCAAGTATATGTATATCAATTTAAGATTAACGCCAAAGCTGCCTTTAGTGGTGATTTTTGGCAATGGCATCAAGATTTTATTTTTTGGCGGAAACAAGATGGACTTCTGACACCCAGAATTATGAATGCTATGATTTTATTGGATGACATGAATGAGTTTAATGGTGCATTATTTGTCATTCCTGGCTCTCACAAGGAAGGGATGATTGATGTCACTTCACCACAGCTTCAAGAAATAAATAATAATTTAACTGGAGACAAAAAACAGGAATGGCTGCTGAGTTTTACGGCTAATCTCAAATATTCACTTCCTCAAGAAATAGTTCAAGAATTAGCGTTAAAATATGGAATGTATGCTATTAAAGCTCCGGCGGGTTCGGCAGTGTTTTTTGATAGCAATATTGCCCATGCTTCACCAAATAATATATCGCCGTTCTCTCGGTCGATTGTGATAGTTACTTATAACAGTGTGGAAAATATTCCTGTACCTGTAGAAAATCCTCGACCAGAATTTATCGTCAGCCGAGATTATCTACCAGTAGAGGCTCTATCAGGTGATGCTTTATTGCTACCAAGCTTAATTTAGCTGCCACAATAAGTAAGGCGCTGCGTGTGGCATCTTACTGCCCTGACGGCGGGATACTGTCGTTCCAGATGTCAACATTAACTTTCCATACGCCATCATGTCGTTTCCATACAATCAAATAGGTAGCTATGTCAGTGATAAGTTGACCTTCTTCCAAAAAAATACTTGTAGCTTTACCAATCTCATAAGCTGTATCATCCTGTAATTGTAGGTCTAAAGTCTCGCACCGCAATTCTTTAAAATCAGGATTTAATAAATCAGCCCAAAAAGATTTTATTGCCTCCAGACCTTGTACCCACGCATGATTTGCTGGCATAATCAAGGAATTTTCACTGTAATATGTGGTAACCAAATCGCTTAATAAATCTGCATTTTTTTCTTGGACTACTCTCATCAAATTTTCTTGAATTTTTTTAATGTAATTACGCAAATCTTCCATTTTTTTATCCCAAAATCGAGTTTATATCAATTATAAGTAAAAGGGTGTCTGTATATAAGTTTTTTAGAAACTTTGTTAAAAAAAGTCAATCAGATCGCTAAGTTATATTAACACAACAGTTATAAATTCCATGAACGATATATCCTCAGAAAAAAATATCTCCTCAGACATGACAGCAGATGAGTCGCCCACTGTATTAAAGGGGTCTCAGACTGACGATCGCAAAAATCAATGTATCCATGAGTTATTTGAAGCGCAAGTAAAGCGATCGCCTGATGCTATAGCTGTAGTTTTTGAAAAGCGGCAACTAACTTATCGACAGTTAAATGCTCAAGCTAACCAACTAGCTAATTATCTCAAAACTTTGGGCGTAAAAGCAGAAGTTTTGGTAGGGATTTGTGTAGAACGCTCTTTGGAGATGATTGTTGGACTTTTAGGCATCTTGAAAGCTGGTGGTGCTTATGTACCACTAGATCCAACTTATCCCCAAGAGCGTTTAGCTTTTATGTTGGCAGATTCACAGGTATCTGTGTTGCTAACGCAGAAAAGGTTATTAGAATATTTACCAAACAACACAGCGAAAGTTGTCTGCTTAGATACTGATTGGGAAAATATTGCTCAATACAGCCAAGAAAATCTTATTTCTCAAGCGACAGAGGATAACTTGGCTTATGTTATTTATACATCAGGCTCTACAGGTACTCCAAAAGGAGTGATGATTCAACACAAATCGTTAGTGAATTATACTGAGGCGGTAAGTGTTGAATATCAGTTAAACCAAAACGATAAAATTCTGCAATTTGCCTCTGTCAGCTTTGATATAAGTGTAGAAGAAATCTATTCTTGTCTCAGTGTTGGGGCAACACTGGTATTGCGGACAGATGGAATGTTAGCAACTGCCAAAACTTTTTGGAAAAAATGCCAAGAATGGCAAATAACAGTATTAGATTTACCAACCGCTTATTGGCATGAACTAACAGCAGCATTAGAGCGAGAAAAATCAACGTTACCACTATCAATACGTTTAGTAATTATTGGCGGAGAAAAAGCCTTACTAACACGCTTAAAAACTTGGTATAAGTATGTAGGGGAACAGGTAAGGCTGGTAAATACTTATGGACCCACAGAAACAACGGTTAGCGCATTGATGTGCGACTTACCCACATCAATTTTAGACAATGAGTTAACAGAATTACCTATTGGTAAACCTGTTAGTAATACTCAAGCATATATTTTAGATAGCGAACTAAAATTAGTTCCCGTTGGCACACCAGGAGAACTTTTCATCGGTGGTATTGGTTTAGCTAGAGGATATCTCAATCGTCCTGATCTGACTGCCGAAAAGTTTATTACCAACTTTACTAGGGAAGCAGGGGGGGAGAACCTCGGCTTCAATTCAGAGCGTCTTTATAAAACAGGGGATATAGTTCGCTGTTTACCAGATGGAAATTTTGAATTTATCGGGCGCGTCGATCAACAGGTAAAAATTCGTGGTTTTCGGATTGAATTAGGAGAAATTGAATCTATCTTAAGTCAACATCCTGCTGTTCAAGAAGCAGTAGTTGTAGACCAAGAGAATATACCAGGACAGAAGCGTTTAGTTGCTTATATTGTTTCTAATCCGGGTTCTGAATTACCAGAAGAAGTTAATAGTTGGAATATTGAACACGTTTCGCAAGCAGAAACGTTGTATAACGAAATTTATAACGAGCAGGCTGCAAGTCAAGATCCCACTTTGAATTTTATCGGTTGGAATAGTAGTTATACAGATGTACTCATACCCGAAGCAGAAATGCGGGAATGGGTAAACAATACTGTAGAACGCATCCTTTCATTGCAACCACAACGTATCTTAGAACTTGGTTGCGGAACTGGGATGTTAATGTTTCGGGTTGCGCCTCATTGTCAAAAATATGTAGCTACAGATTTTTCACAAAAGGTCCTCCAAGAACTGCAATATAAGCTTGATGGTTTAGAGGATAAATTACCGCAGGTAATACTCAGTCACAGGACAGCAGATAACTTTGAGGGAATTGAGTCAAATGCTTTTGATACGGTAATTCTTAATTCAGTGAGTCAGCATTTTCCTAACATTGAGTATATGTTGGGTGTAATGGAAGGTGCGGTTAATGCAGTTAAACCAGGAGGTCAGATTTTTGTTGGAGATGTCCGTAGTTTGCCTCTACTGGAAGCTTTCCATACTTCTATACAACTTTATAAAGCGTCAGATTCATTGACTCGTCAACAGTTATTTGCGCGTGTGCGATCGCGTTTATCTCAAGAAGGAGAACTGGTAATCGATCCAGCTTTCTTTACTGCTTTAAAGCAACATCTCCCGAAAATCGGTAATGTATCTATTCAAGTTAAGCATGGTAGCTATCACAACGAGTTAACTCGCTTTCGCTACGATGTCACTTTGCATATTGGAGATGAAAATCCTGTACCTACACAAATTTCCTGGTTAGATTGGCAAGAACAACAATTAACTTTACCAAAATTACGTCAATTATTACTTGATAACCAGCCAGAGATTTTGGGACTGCGAGGGATACCAAATGCTCGGTTAGTAAATGAAGCCTCTACATTAGAATGGCTCTATCAGGGAAGTCAACCTGAGACGGTTGGAGAATGGCGATCGCAATTGACACAACAGCATACAGGGATAGACCCCGAACAACTTTGGGATTTAACCGATAATTTACCTTATGTAATTGATATTAAACCTAGTCAAGATTACTGCTACGACGTAATCTTGCAAAATCGCGATCTGCTAGGAACTAAAATATTACAACTTACTGAGAATGTTTCACTCAAGCCTTGGAATTACTATGCTAATCAACCACAGCAAGTAAAAATTACAAAAAATATTGTACCACAGATTCGCAGTTTTTTAGCAGAAAAACTACCGGATTATATGATTCCTGGTAGCTTTGTCATGCTAGATTCGCTACCCATCACCCCCAATGGAAAAGTAGATCGCAAAGCACTACCAGCACTAAATCAAACGAGATCACAAGCAGAAGATTTTGTAGCGCCGCGTAACCCTTGTGAAGAAGTGTTAGTAGAAATTTGGGCAGAAGTTCTAGCTGTAGAACAAATTGGCATTCACGATAACTTTTTCCAACTGGGAGGACATTCTTTATTAGCAACTCAGGTAATGTCGCGGGTGCGAGAAGTATTTAAAGTTGAATTACCTTTACGCTCTTTATTCGATTCTCCTAGGGTAGCTGGTTTAGCAGACAATATTGAGCAGTTACGTAGGCAAGAACAAGGCTTGCAAGTTCCGCAAATTGAAGTAATTTCACGTCATCAAAACTTACCACTTTCATATGCTCAAAAAAGACTGTGGTTTCTAGATCAATTAATACCTAATAATCCCTTTTATAACATTCCCCAAGCGTTGCGCGTTACAGGAAATTTAAATGTAGCTGCTTTAGAACAAACTCTTAGTGAAATAGTCCGACGACATGAAGCGTTACGGACTACACTTCAACTTATAGACAACGAACCAGTACAAGTAATTACACCTGCTGAAAAATTAATATTACCTGTAGTTGATCTGCGCCAATTACCAGTTGAACAACTAGAAGCAGAAGCACTACAACAATTAACTCAAGCTGCTAAACAGCCATTTAATTTAGCACAAGACAAATTAATTCGCTGCCAACTTTTCCAAATAAGTGAACAAGATTATCTCCTCCTAGTAGTCATACATCACATCGTTTCTGATGGTTGGTCTATCGGACTTTTCATAAAAGAACTAGGTACAATCTATGAAGCTTTGGCAATAGGTTCACCCTCACCACTACCAGAATTATCTATTCAATATGCTGACTTTGCTCAGTGGCAACAACAGTATCTTAATAGTGAAGTTTTAGAAAAACAACTAGCTTATTGGAAACAACAATTAGCTGGCGCACCTGCTGTTTTAAATTTACCTACTGACCGACCTCGCCCACAAGCACAAACTTTCCGAGGTGCAACGCAGTCATTTATCTTACCCTCTCATTTAGTTGAATCAATCAAATTACTAAGTCAGCGCCAGGGAGTTAGTATATTTATGACATATCTGGCGGCATTCCAAACATTACTTTATCGCTACACAGGGCAACCAGATATTGTTGTTGGTTCACCAATTGCTAACCGTCATTGGTCACAAGTTGAAGAGTTAATTGGATTTTTTGTTAATACATTAGCTTTGCGGACTACTTTAGAAGATGATTTGAGTTTTCTAGAATTATTAAATCAAGTTAGAGAAGTAGCATTAGGAGCTTATGGTCATCAAGATTTGCCATTTGAGCAGTTAGTAGAAGCATTACAACCAGTCAGAGATTTAAGTCATACACCCTTATTTCAGGTGATGTTTGTTCTCCAAAATGCGCCTATGCCTTCTTTGGCATTAGGAGACTTAACCTTAGAACCATTAGTTATAGAAACAAACATATCTAGGTTTGATTTAGTTCTTTATTTAGAGCAAACTAATCAAGGGCTAGTAGGGTCATGGGAATATAATACTGATTTGTTTGATGCTACTACTATTGCTCGTATAGCAGGTAATTTCCAAACCTTATTAGAGGCAGTTGTAATTAATCCTCAGCAAAAAATAGTAGAGTTGCCTTTACTGAGTGCGATTGAACAGCAACAGTTACTTAAGGAATGGAATAATACCCAAGTAGATTATCCTGAAAATATTTGTATTAATGAATTATTTGAAACACAGGTAAAGTTAACACCTGATGCTGTGGCGGTAATATTTGGAGAACAACAGTTAACCTATCAACAGTTAAATAATCAAGCTAATCAACTAGCACATTACTTGCAAACTTTGGGTGTAAAACCAGATGTACTTGTAGGTATTTTCCTTGAACGTTCTCTAGAAATGGTAGTGGGATTGTTAGGAATCCTCAAAGCAGGCGGTGCTTATGTACCACTTGATCCAAGTTTTCCCAAAGAGCGCCTTGGATTCATGCTAGAAGATGCTGAAGTGCAAGTATTGCTAACCCAAGAACAGTTATTAGCAGGACTGCCTCAACTCACCATTCCAACCCAAGTTATTTGTTTAAATACTGCTTGGGAAACTATTGCTCAACACAGTCAAGCCAACTTAGTTAATGCTGTTACAGCTAGTAACTTAGCTTATGTAATCTATACTTCTGGTTCTACAGGTAAACCCAAGGGGGTACAAATTTGTCACCCTTCTTTGGTTAATTTCATTAGGGCTATGCAGCAGGAACTTGAGTTAGCTAGTTCTGATAAGTTGCTCTCGGTTACTACAATTACATTTGATATTGCTGGGTTAGAAATTTTCCTGCCTTTAACTGTTGGTGCGTCTGTCGAAATAGTTAGTCGTGAAGTAGCTACTGATGGCATTCAATTAACCGAAAAACTGGCTAATGGTGTTACTATCATGCAAGCAACTCCTGCAACTTGGAATATGTTGCTATTAGCCGGATGGCAAGGTAATAAACAACTAAAAATTCTTTGTGGTGGTGAAGCTTTATCTAAACAACTAGCTAATCAACTTTTAGAGAGATGTCAGTGCTTATGGAACTTGTATGGTCCTACAGAAACTACAATTTGGTCAACAATTTATCAAGTTAAGCTACTAGATAAAATAGTTGCTATTGGTCGTCCTATTGCTAATACACAAGTCTATATATTAGATCAAAATTTACAACCTTTACCTGTAGGCATTCCAGGCGAATTACATATTGGTGGTGATGGTTTAGCTAAAGGTTATCTTAAGCGTCCCGAATTAACAGCAGAAAAGTTTATTAATAATCCGTTTAGCGATCAACCAGCAGCGAAACTTTATAAAACTGGGGACTTAGCACGGTACTTACCAGATGGCACAATCGAATATCTGGGTAGAATAGACTATCAAGTTAAAATTCGTGGTTTCCGTATTGAATTAGGGGAAATTGAATCTGTAATTAATCAATATTCAGCAGTACAACAAGCTGTAGTTATAGCTAGAGAAGATCTTCGTAGTGGTAAATATTTAGTAGCATATATTGTCGGCGATCGCAACTCACCAATCACCAGTAGTCATCTGCGTAGTTTTCTCAAAGATAAACTACCGGAATATATGATACCTGGAGTATTCGTGATTCTGGATGCCCTACCACTAACTCCTAATGGTAAAGTAGACCGCAAAGCCTTACCTCCACCAGAATTATCACCTGAAATAAACGAGGATTTTACAACTCCTCAAAATCCGATTGAAGAAATACTAGCTGGCATTTGGGCGAGTGTCCTGGGCATCGAGCAAGTTAGCATTAATCACAACTTCTTTGAACTAGGGGGACATTCCTTATTAGCAACTCAAGTAATTTCCAGAGTGCGCTCAGATTTAGCAGTAGAATTGCCGTTACGCAATTTATTTGAATTTCCGACAATTGCTCAACTAGCTGAACAAATAGAGTTAGCGCAAAAAAGCACTCAACAACTGTTAGCGCCGCCGATATTACCAATAACCCGCGAGGGCGAACATCCACCATTATCATTTGCTCAACAACGGTTGTGGTTATTGGATCAATTACAACCCAACAGTGCTGTATATAACATTCCTGTAGCGGTGGAATTGAACGGTGAACTAAACTTAATAGCCTTAGAAAATACTTTTAATGAAATTGTGCGTCGTCACGAAGCATTACGCACCAACTTTATGACAGTAGATGGGCAACCTGTCCAAATTATCCATCCGAGTTATAATTTACCATTGCCAGTAGTGGATTTGCGATCGCTTCCTACCAATGAGCTAGAAATTGAAATTGAGCGATTATCAACAGCAGAAGCACAACGTCCCTTTGATTTAGCTAGCGATCAGTTAGTTAGAGTAACTGTACTACAACTAACCCAGACAAAAAATATTTTGTTGTTAACCATCCATCACCTAGTTTCCGATGGTTGGTCAATGGGTGTATTGCTCAAAGAATTAGCAGCACTGTATCAAGCTTTCTGCAATCAACAACCTTCACCGCTACCAGAACTATCAATTCAATACCTTGACTTTGCTATATGGCAACGGCAATGGTTAACCCCAGAAGTTGTTGAGCGACAACTCAATTATTGGAAGCAACAACTTCAAGGCGCACCCGCAGTATTACAACTTCCCACAGACCGCCCTCGCCCTGCAATTCAAAGCTTTCAAGGAGCGCATCAAGAATTTGCCTTACCAACAGAATTAACCCAAGCTTTAACATTAATCAGTAAACAGCAGGGAACTACCTTATTTATTACTCTGTTGGCAGCATTCCAAACATTGTTGTATCGCTATAGCGGTCAAGATGATATCTGTATTGGTACACCCATTGCTAACCGCAATCACATTGAAATTGAGCAATTAATTGGCTTTTTTGTCAATACATTAATATTGCGGACTGATTTATCAGGCAATCCTAGTTTTAAGAAATTACTATCTAGAGTAAGAGAAGTAGCTTTAGGCGCTTATGTGCATCAAGATCTGCCCTTCGAGCAGTTAGTAGAAGCATTGCAGCCAGCACGAAATTTAAGCTATACACCATTATTTCAAGTAATGTTTGGTGTGCAAAAAGCTCCAATGCCAGCTTTAGAATTTGCAGATTTAACTTTAACACCACTAGAAGTAGAAACTAAAACATCGAAGTTTGATTTAACCTTATTAGTAGAAGAAACAGATCAAGGGCTTGTAGGTTACTGGGAATACAATACAGATTTGTTTGATAGTAGTACGATCGCTCGGATGGCAGGGCATTTCCAAACATTACTATCAGCAATTGTCAGCAATCTTGATCAACGTCTATCAGACTTACCACTACTGACTGCTGCGGAACAGCAAATGTTAAAAGAGTGGAACGATACTCAGGCAGAAATTCCGCAAAATGTTTCTATCAATGAATTATTTGAAACTCAGGTACAGAAAACGCCTGATGCTGTGGCAGTAGTATTTGGAGAACAACAGTTAACCTATCAACAGTTAAATAATCAAGCTAATCAACTAGCACATTACTTGCAAACTTTGGGTGTAAAACCAGATGTATTTGTGGGTATTTGTGTAGAACGTTCTCTAGAAATATTGGTGGGAATATTAGGAATCCTCAAAGCAGGCGGTGCTTATGTACCGCTAGATCCCACGTTCCCTAAAGAACGCATTAAATTCATGCTAGAAGATGCTCAGGTGCAAGTATTGCTAACCCAAGAAAAGCTATTAGCAGGATTAGCAAATTTGAGTGTTATAGCAGGTGAACCATCTACTAATGGTAAGCCGAAAGTAGTCTGTCTGGATCGAGACTGGGATGCGATCGCTCTACACCAACATAACCCTGTAAATCATCTCACATCGGGTAATCTTGCTTATGTCATCTATACATCCGGTTCTACAGGCAAACCTAAAGGCGTACTAATTACCCATAAAAACTTAATTCATTCCACAATTGCCCGGATTAACTACTACGGTGAACCAGTCAGCCGCTTTTTGCTGCTATCATCATTTGCCTTTGACAGTTCAGTTGCAGGAATTTTCTGGACACTCTGCCAAGGAGGAAGTCTTTTTCTTCCCCCAGAAGGTCTACAAAAAGATCTACTACAACTTAATCAGTTAATAACTCAAAATCAAATTTCCCATTTATTAACTCTTCCCTCGGTTTATGCTCTACTTTTAGAGCAATCACAAACTCAGCAACTAACTTCTTTATCCACAGTAATCGTAGCTGGTGAATCTTGCCCTAAAGAACTAATTGCACAGCACAATCAGCTTCTCTCACAAACATCTTTATTGAATGAATATGGCCCAACAGAAGGAACAGTTTGGAGCAGTGTATATAACTGTAACTCTGATTGTCCAAATAATATAGTACCTATCGGTCAACCAATTGCGAATACACAGATTTATATTTTAGATGCCAATCTAAAGCTAGTTCCCATTGGCGTATTAGGTGAAGCATACATTGGCGGAATTGGTTTAGCTAGAGGCTACCTCAATCGCCCCGATTTAACTGCTGAAAAGTTTATTTCTAACTTCTTTAGCAACACCCCAGGAACACGGTTATACAAAACCGGAGATTTAGCACGCTATCTTCCCGATGGCAATATTGAATTTATTGGTCGCATTGATACTCAGGTAAAAATTCGCGGTTTCCGCATCGAACTAGGAGAGATTGAAGCTGTAGCTATTCAGCATCCAGGGGTACGGGAAATCGTAGTTATAGCCTTAGAAGATATCCCTGGTAATAAACAGCTAGTAGCTTATGTAGTTCCTCATCAAGAACAAGCACCTACAGTTAGTGAGTTACGCAATTTCATCAAAGAAAAACTGCCTGAATACATGGTTCCTGCCATCTTTATGATGCTGGAAACCTTACCTATAACCGCTACTGGCAAAGTAGACCGCAAAGCATTACCTGCACCAAATCAGCATCAGCGAGAACTGGAAGCAGTTGTAGTAGCGCGTACTCTTGTGGAAGAAGTATTAGTTGGAATCTGGGCCGAAGTTTTGCGACGCGAACAAATCAGTATTCACGACAACTTTTTTGAGTTGGGCGGGCATTCTTTACTAGGAGCGCAATTAATCTCTCGCATCCGCAGTATTTTTAAAATAGAATTACCTCTACGCAAACTGTTTGAGTTTCCAACAATAGCCAGTTTAGCCCCAACTATAGAATCAGCGACTCAAGAAAATACAATACAATTTCTGCCAATCTTACCAGTATCTAGAGAGCAGATTTTGCCCGCATCTTTTCCACAGCAACAGATGTGGTTATTTGCTCAACAGCAACCAAATCTTCCTTCCTACAACAATTCCCTGCTGTTGTGGTTGCCTGGTTCACTTAATGTTGCAGCCCTAGAACAAGCCCTTGATACCATTATCAAACGTCACGAAGCATGGCGAACAACTTTTTCAATTGTGGATGGGTCGCTAGTGCAAATTATCCAACCAACTGCAACTCTTGCACTGCCAATTATTAATCTTGAAGAGTTTCCTCAAGAACAACAAAAAACTGAGATTTTACGATTAGCTAGGTTAGAAACATTAAAACTTTTTGATTTGAGCGAAGATTTGTTAATCCGAGTTACATTAATTCGGCTGAATGCAGTTAATTATTGCTTAATACTGACATTACATCACATCATTTATGATGGTGTTTCTCTCAATAATGTCTTCTATCCAGAATTAGAAATTCTTTACAAAGCTTACTGTGAAGGCAAGCCATCACCCCTGCCTGAACTGCCAATTCAATATGCAGATTTTGCAGTTTGGCAACGGCAATCGCTACAGCAAGATTTACTCAAGCCTCACATAGAGTATTGGCAGAAGCAGTTAGCAAATTTACCTATTCTAGAATTACTTACTGACCGCCCCAGACCAGCAGTAGATAGTTACCGAGGCGCTACGCAAAGGGTAGAATTATCTAAAACTCTCACCCAAAAACTTAAAGCATTGGCAATAAAAGAAGGTGCCACCTTATTTATGACATTACTGGCAGCCTTCAAAACTTTGCTTTGTCGCTATAGCAGTCAAGAAGATATTCCTGTAGGCATTGTTACTGCTGGACTTAATAGACCAGAAATTAATGGCTTGGTTGGGTTATTTATCAACTTATTGGTATTGCGGACTGACCTTTCGGGTAAACCTAACTTTCGGCAACTTTTGCAGCGAGTGCGGGAGGTAACTTTAGAAGCTCATGCTCATAAAGATATGCCTTTCGAGCAGCTTGTAGATCAACTGCAACTAGAGCATCGCCGTCTTGGACAAAACCCTTTATTCCAAGTGATGTTTGTCCTAGATCCTCCTATGCCAACTTTAGATTCAGGCTGGAAGATCGATTACATGGATATCGAAAACGACACAGCCATGTCTGATTTGACCTTAGAACTTTATGAGGAGTCAGAGGGATTATCCGGTGTATTTGAGTACAGCACAGATTTATTTGATGCTACAACTATTGAACGGATGGTTGGTCATTATTGCGCTTTATTAGAAAGTATTGTTGCTAACCCAGAGCAAAATATTTTCGATCTACAGATAGTAACAGCAGCAGAGCAACAGCAGTTACAACAGTGGAATAATACTGAGTTTGATTACCCAGAAAATTTATGTTTGCATCAGTTGTTTGAAATGCAGGTAGCAAAAACACCTGATGCAGTGGCAGTTACATTTGAAGAAGAAGAATTAACTTACCAAGAGTTAAATCAAAAAGCTAATCAATTAGCACACTATTTGCAATCATTGGGTGTGAAGCCTGATGTGATGGTTGGTATCTGTATCGAACGTTCTTTAGAAATGGCGGTGGGTATTTTAGGGATTCTAAAAGCTGGTGGTGCTTATGTACCTTTAGATCCCAATTATCCCCAAGAAAGATTAGCTTTTATGCTGGCAGATACGCAAGTACCTGTGTTATTAACTCAGCAAGAATTAGTGAGTAGATTACCCACTCATCAAGCAAAAGTTATTTGTTTTGATAGTGATTGGCAAGAGATTTCCCAGTTAAATCAGGGAAATATTAGCAGTGGTGTCACTGTTGATAATTTAGCTTATGTAATTTACACATCTGGATCGACAGGTAGACCAAAAGGTATTTGTTTAGAGCAGCGCCCTTTATTAAATTTGTTGCATTGGCATTACTCTTGTTTGCTAACGGGAGCTAGGACTTTACAATTTGCTTCTTTAAGCTTTGATGCTAGTTTCCATGAAATGTTTGCGACGTGGGGAACGGGTGGCAAATTATTTATTATTCCAGAAAATTTAAGACTGGATGTTATTGGTTTAGGAAGATATATTTCTGAACATAAAATTGAGAAAGTTATTTTACCTGTAGTGTTGTTGCAGCAGTTAGCAGAGTCATTAGGTGGGAGAGGAATTGCCGCGTTACAACCGGAAATGTTTTCTAATTTAAAGGAAATAACGACTACAGGGGAACAACTACA
This sequence comes from Crinalium epipsammum PCC 9333, assembly GCF_000317495.1. Taxonomy (GTDB): domain Bacteria; phylum Cyanobacteriota; class Cyanobacteriia; order Cyanobacteriales; family PCC-9333; genus Crinalium; species Crinalium epipsammum. Next base: position 1,808,761 of record NC_019753.1, on the reverse strand, counting down.
AATTACACCTGCGATCGCACAATTCTTCAAATCCTTACCTCATTGTAGTTTCCACAACCACTATGGACCATCAGAAACCCATGTAGTAACGGCTTTAAGCTTAACTAATCATCCCGATCACTGGGAATATCATCCACCAATTGGTGTACCCATTGCTAAGACAAAAATTTATCTTGTAGATCAACACTTTAATCTAGTACCAGTAGGCGTTCCAGGGGAACTATGTATCGGTGGCGTGTCATTAGCACGAGGCTATCTAAATCGACCAGATTTAACGGCTGAAAAATTTATTCCAAATCCCTTTAGTGAAGATTCTCCTCTCTCCTCAAAAGCTCGCCTATATAGAACTGGTGATTTAGCGCGTTATTTGCCCGATGGTAATATCGAATATTTAGGACGGATCGACCATCAAGTAAAAATTCGTGGTTTCCGTATTGAACTAGACGAGATCGAAGCTTTGCTAGTACAACATCCTGACGTACAAGAAGCAGTTGCGATCGCGCGTGAAGATATACCTGGAGATAAACGCTTAGTAGCTTATATTGTCTCTAACCTGATTCCCAATCGCCTACCACTACAAACCGAGTGTTTAGTAGAATTTGGTCAAAGCTGTTTTAAATTAACCACAGAAGACATATCTGTAGGTGGTATTTGTTTAACCGGAGTTCCAGATAATTTTACTCCAGGTAAGACTATTAATATCAACCTAGTATTACCAGGAACATCACAACAAGAATGGTTAGAAGGTGAGATAGCTTGGCATAAAGGTCAACGAGTTTGTATTAACTTTAATCTCAACTCTATTGCTCAAAAAATACTGCAAACTAGCTACGATCACTTCCTAGAAAAGCAAGGTTTATTAAAAATTTTGCAACGCACAATCACACAAAATTTGCGCCAATTTTTGCAAGAAAAACTACCTAGATACATGATACCTGAGCGCTTTATAGTCATAAATTCCTTACCCCTTACTCCTAACGGTAAAATTGACCGCAAAGCTTTACCAGCGCCAGTATTCAATCAACAACATTTAACACAAAATTATGTCGCACCTCGCACACCTGTTGAAGAAGTTATAGCCGGAATTTGGGCGAAAGTTTTGGGAATAGAACAAGTAGGCATCCACGACAACTTTTTAGAAATTGGTGGACAATCAATTTTAGCAATGCAAGTTATTTCCAGGTTACGTGACATCTTCCAGACGGAACTACCATTGCGAAGTTTGTTTGAATTTCCTACTGTAGCTGGAATGGCGCAAAAAATTGAAATAATGCGCCCCCAACAATTAATATCTGAAAGTGTTAATGCTAAACATCCACAAGCAGAAACTTCTATACCACCATTAAAACGTCTGCCACGCCCAGAAGTTATACCTGTTTCCTTTACCCAGCAACGGTTGTGGTTTTTAGAACAATTAACTCCTGGTAGTGCTAAATACAACTTACCTCTAGCTTTAGAGTTTAAAGGTTTAGTAAATCTCACTGCCTTACAGCAGAGTTGTCAAGCAATTATTCAACGACACGAAATTTTGCGTACTAATTTTAGCGCAGTTAATGGAGAACCAGTACAGCTAATTTTCTCAGATATTTTCTTAAATATGGAAGTTTTTGATTTAGAAGAAATTCCGCCAAATCAAAAACAGACAGAAGCTCAAAACATCCTTGAGATGCTAGTAAAACGTCCCTTTAATTTAGAGACAGAACCACTGGTACGAGTCGCAATTATACATTTAAATACAGTAGAACATATCGTACTGCTCAATATGCACCACATTGTTAGTGATGGTTGGTCAATGGGTGTGATCTTGCGAGAATTAACCGAACTTTATGACAGTTTTAATCAAGAAAAACCTAATTTTTTGCCAGATTTACCAATTCAATATGCCGACTATACTATCTGGCAAAGACAATGGTTACAAGGTCAACTATTAGAGCAACAACTAGCTTACTGGAAACAGCAACTAAGTGGCGACTTACCAGTGTTACAGTTACCAACTGACCGACCTCGACCAGCAGTACAAACATTTGCAGGCGCTGCTCAAACACTGGTAATTAATCAATCTCTAACAGCAGCAATTATTCAACTTGCCCACCAAGAAAATGCCACTTTATATATAACACTATTGGCAGCTTTCAATATTTTACTATACCGCTATACAAGTAATGAAGATATTTTAGTAGGAACACCAATTTCCGGTCGCCATTGGTCTGAAATTGAAAACTTGATCGGATTTTTTGTTAATACTCACGTAATACGGACTAATCTTTCTGGAACTCCTAGTTTTAAAGAGTTACTGATGCGAGTACGAGAAGCTACCTTAGAAGCTTATTCTCACAAAGAATTACCCTTTGAAAAGTTAGTAGAAGCTATTCAGCCAGATCGCAACCTCAGCCAAAATCCCTTAGTGCAGGTGATGTTTGCTTTACAAAATATACCTCTACCAGAACTAAGTTCTGGATGGGAATTTAGTCAACTATCTCTGCATACTGAGACAGCAAAATTTGATTTGTCTTTGCAACTCTCCGAAGTTAATGGTGAAATTATCGGCGAGTGGGAATACAACACAGATTTATTTGATGCTAGTACAATCGAGCGGATGAGCGGACATTTTGAAACTTTACTTACAGCTATTATTAACGACCCAGAGCAACGCATTACCGAGTTACCTTTATTAACAGCCGCAGAAATTCAGCAAATAGAAGTATGGAATCACACGGCCATAGATTATCCCGCAGATACTTGTATTCATCAGCTATTTGAAGCGCAAGTCAAGAAAACACCTGATGCAATTGCGGCAATTTTTGAAGAGCAACAACTAACCTATAGTGAGCTTAATATTAAAGCTAATCAACTAGCGCATTACTTGCGATCGCTAGGCGTAAAACCAGAGGTGCTAGTAGGTATTTGCATAGAGCGATCTTTAGAAATGGTTGTCGCTATCTTAGGCATCCTCAAAGCTGGTGGTGCTTATGTGCCACTTGATCCTAGTTATCCTCAAGAGCGTTTGGCTTTTATTGTTGAAAATACCCAAGTTTCAATTATATTAACTCAACACGCATTAATATCAATACTTTCACAATCCCAAGCGCAGCTTATTTCCTTAGATACACAATGGCAATCAATCGCTCAACACAGTGGAAAAAATCCGATTACCAATATTACCCAAAATAATCTTGCCTACATTATCTATACATCAGGTTCCACAGGAACTCCTAAAGGAGTAGCTGTAGCACACAAAGGTCTTTGTAATTTAGCTCAAGCCGAAATCAAAATCTTGGATTTACAACCTGGTAGTCGTGTACTCCAGTTCGTTTCATTTTCCTTTGATGTCTCAATTAATGATGTAGTGATGACTTTATGTTCAGGAGCTACTTTGGGCATAGCGCCGAAGGAATATATGCTACCTGGAGATAACTTAATTAAATTATTGCGAGATCTAGAAATTACACATATAGAGCTACCCGTATCAGTCCTGCAAGCATTGGAATTTGAAGATCTGCCAGCACTAAAAACAATAATTATTGGTGGTGAGTCCTTCCCTGCTAATCTTGTGGCTCAATGGGGAGTTAATCGCCGATTATTTAACGCTTATGGGCCAACAGAATCAACTGTTTGTGCAACGCTCGCCCAATTATCTGAAAGTAACCAACAGCCTCATATCGGTCGTCCGATAGCTAATACACAAATTTATATATTAGATCAGCAACTACAACTTGTGCCTGTGGGTGTACCTGGCGAAATGTACATTGGGGGTATAGGTTTAGCTAGAGGTTATCTCAATCGTCCCGATTTAACTGCCGAAAGATTTATTCCCAACCCATTTCAGGCAGCAGGGGAGAAAAATAGCGACCTCAAATCTACTTCAGATCGCTTTTACAAAACAGGAGATTTAGCCCGTTATCTCCCTGACGGTAATATTGAGTATTTAGGGCGGATAGACCATCAAGTCAAAATACGGGGTTTCCGTATAGAACTAGGCGAAATTGAAACAGCACTCTTAAAACATCCCGACGTGCGCGAAGTTGTGGTTATGGCACTTCCAGATAGTCGTGGTGACAAGCGATTAGTTGCGTATATTGTTTCCCAATTTACTCTGGATCGGATGCCTTATCAGAGGGTGTGTTTATTGGAATATGAGGGAAACCCTATTGAGTTAACTTCAGAGGATATCTCCAAAGGAGGCGTTTGTCTGGTGGGAGTGCCAGCTACTTGGGAACAACGTAAGCGGGTTCGCCTGCGTATTTTGTTGCCAGGAGCATCTCAGGAAAATTGGCTAGAGGGAAACATCGCTTGGCAACAGGGGCAGCGAGTTGGTATCCAGTTTGCTCTCACCCCATTGGAGCAGGATCTATTGAATCAGAGCGTAGATGATCTCATAGAAAATCAAGGTATGTTGAAAGCTTTACAACGTACAATTACTGGAAACTTGCGGAAGTTGTTGAAACAAAAGCTGCCAGACTATATGATCCCATACAGCTTTGTGATGCTCAGATCGTTGCCACTCAATCCTAACGGAAAAGTGGATCGTCGGGCTTTAGCTGCCCGCAATGACGGTTGGCAACCTGGAATAGAAAAAAATCTAGTAGCACCTAGAACGCCCAGAGAAGAACAACTAGCTAGGATCTGGGCTGAAGTTCTTGGTGTCGAGCAGGTGGGTATTTACAACAATTTCTTTGAATTAGGCGGACACTCTCTGCTGTCAGTGAAGCTGATTTCTCAGATTAAGGAAATTTTCCGAGTAAAGTTGCCTTTGTATAGCTTCTTTGAAAACCCTACTGTAGCTGGGCTTTCCCAACTGATCGATTTTGTCTCTCAAAATGGCGATCCAAGTAGCGTTGCTGCCAATCAAGTTCTAGACTTAAACGCTGAAGTTGTTCTAGATTCTAGCATCTATCCCGATCCTCTAACCCTTCCTATGCTCAAAGAGCCAGCTAATATCTTTTTGACTGGGGCAACAGGGTTTCTCGGAGCGTTTTTACTAAATGAACTGCTCACTCAAACTCAGGCTGACATTTATTGCCTAGTAAGGGCTGCTAATTTAGAGGCGGGCAAGCAGAAAATTCAAAGAAACTTAGAAAGATATTTACTCTCGAATCAATCTCAAAGTAACCGCATCATTCCTGTTATAGGAGATCTTTCTCAACCACTATTGGGTATGTCATCGGAACAGTTCCAAATGCTGGCAACTAAGCTAGATATGATATATCACAATGGTGCAGTGGTTAATTTGACTTATCCATACTCGGCACTCAAGGCGGCTAATGTTCTCGGTACCCAGGAAGTCTTGAGATTGGCTTGTCAAATTAAAGTAAAGCCGACCCATTTTATCTCTACGAGCGGTATTTTCTTCTCAGATGCCTATAATAATGTCAAGGTCATCCTAGAAGAAGACAACCTCGAAAGCAGCGAAGGTCTGGGTCTGGGCTACTCTCAAAGTAAATGGGTGGCAGAAAAGCTAGTTGCGATCGCCCGTGAGCGAGGCTTGCCAATCTGTATTTACCGACCAGGAAGAATAGCCGGACACAGCCAAACGGGCATCTGGACTACAACAGATTTACTATGCAGAATAATCAAAGGCTGTATTCAAATGGGTTCCATCCCTGATATTTATTGGATGCAGGATATCAGTCCTGTAGATTATGTGAGTAAAACCATCATTCATCTATCTCGGCAGCCAGAATCTTTAGGGAAAGCTTTTCACGTAGTTAATCCCCAGCCTCTAGAATGGGGCAAACTTGTTGATTGTCTGTGTTCTTTTGGCTATCCACTTCAGCGACTTCCATATCAAAATTGGCGATCGCAATTAATGAATATCCCTCCAGAAAATGTCTTGTATCCTTTATTAAATATTTTTTCCAATGAAAATATATCTGAAGAAGCCACGCTAGCATTACCAAAATTAGACGCTCAGAACACGCGGGCTGGTTTAGCTAGTAGCTCAATTGTCTGCCCACCACCAGAGGAGGGCTTACTGATTACATACCTGTCATATTTCATTAGTAGTGGTTTCTTAGCTTCGCCGCCACCAGTAGTACACTGACAAGTTATAAAAATCAATTGAGCTTACAAATATGGAATCAATGGCGCTGGTAGCTAACAATCTGTGGAAAGTATATGGCGATCGCACCGTCGTAGAAAATGTTAATTTTACACTTAATCCTGGGGAAGTTCTCGGTCTTTTAGGACCCAATGGTGCAGGAAAAACCACTACACTAGGAATGTTATATGGTGGAGTCATTCCTAGTCGTGGTCATGTACAGTTAGGATCTTGGAATGTGCTTACTCAAGGTCGGCAAGCACGTTATCAAATGGGTATTGTTACTCAAGAAGATAATTTAGACCAAGATTTTACAGTTATAGAAAACTTAATTTACTTCGCTCATCACTACCGTTTAGTAGGAAAAAAAGCTTTACATCGTGCAGGGGAAGTACTCGCGCAAGTAGGATTACAAGATTACGCTAAATATAAACCCGATGAACTTTCAGGCGGATTAAAACGCAGGTTAGTATTAGCGCGGGCAATTATAAATCATCCTAAAGTAGTATTTTTAGATGAACCTACCACAGGTTTAGATCCAGATGCGCGACAAGAATTTTGGAAACTTGTTAGTCAATTAAAGCAAAATAATTGTGGTATTCTACTAACTACTCACTATATGGATGAAGCGCAGAGATTGTGCGATCGCCTCCTGCTTCTTCAGGAAGGTCAAGTAATAAATGAAGGTACTCCTCAAGAACTAATTTTGCAAATCATCGGAAAGGAAGTTGTAGAAATTGAGGGTGTTAATGAAGCAATTATTCAACAATTAGCTAAGGAAACAAACAGTTGGTATCGTGCCTTTGGCAACAATTATTTATTAACTTTACCTTTAGATAATCCCAACTTAGTTTGGGAAAAAATTGTAGCTACTCAGCCTACAAATTTGACACGCAGACGCGCCAACCTAGAAGATGTTTTTTTACGGTTAACAGGAAATGTCTTGAACAATTAACAATTAATTTTAAAATTATGAAAGGCAATTTAAAAATTACATTATGGGGAGTATATTCAGCTTGGTATCGTCACTTCAAGGTTTATCAGAAAACTTGGCTGGTAAATTTTTTACCCCCAATGTTAGAGCCATTAGTTTATTTAGCAGCTTTTGGATTTGGTTTAAGTCCCCTAGTAGGTGTAGCGATATATGCTAATAAAAACATTAGTTACCTACAATTTTTAGCTCCTGGAATGATTGGAATTGCGGTATTATCACAAGCATATTTTGAAGGCGCTTATGGTAGTTTTGTTCGCTTAAAACTTCAAAAAGTTTGGCAAGCACTATTAACAGCACCCCTAACATTTACAGAAGTATTTTTAGGTGATTTATTTTGGTCTGCAACTCGCGGCTGTATTTCCGGTGTAATTACTGCTTTTGTCACAGTTATATGTGGGCTTTATCCTATAGGAAACTTCTTTGTAGCTTTGCCTCTAATTGTTTTAGGTAGTCTGTTATTTGCTGCAATGGGACTACTAACCACAGGGGTTGTCCGCAGCTTGGACGAAATGAATGTTCCCCTTTTTCTATTAGTTGTACCTATGTACTCAGTCTGTGGTACATATTTCCCCCGTGAAACACTGCCACCAGTCCTGAGACACTTTGCAACGGCATTACCTCTTTCACCTTTAGTAGATTTATTACGCTGGCAATTAGAACTGCCTAAATATTGGTTATTGGAATTATTATTATTAATAATATGGATTATTGTTTGCACTGTGTTAGCGTGGAGAAGGATTTATCCGCAACTATTCCGTTAAAAACTTAAATAATTGTATCAAAATAGTTGTAGCAGAATTAAACATGATACTTCTTGCAAAAATCACTGATTACATCTGTGTTTATCTGTGTGCATCTGTGGTTAATTATCTAAAATTTGAATTATGCAAGAAGTTTATTTAAAAAAAGCTGAATTAGTACCCAGTAACCAGTATGAAAGTTAAAGCAGCAGTCGCCTTCGCGCCAAAACAACCATTAAGCATAGAAATGGTAGATTTAGAAGCGCCAAAAGAGGGAGAAGTATTAGTAGAAATTAAAGCAACCGGAGTTTGCCACACCGATGCTTTTACTCTTTCCGGTGCTGATCCTGAAGGACTTTTCCCCACAATTTTAGGGCATGAAGGGGCGGGTATAGTAGTTGATATAGGTGCTGGAGTTACTAGCTTAAAAAAAGGCAATCGCGTTATTCCCTTATATACTCCAGAATGTCGCCAGTGTAAATTCTGCCTCTCTGGTAAAACCAATCTCTGCCAAGCAATACGTGAAACTCAAGGGCGCGGTGTCATGCCCGATGGTACTAGCCGTTTCTCCTTAGATGGTCAAATGTTACACCATTACATGGGAACTTCCACCTTTGCTAATTACACCGTATTACCAGAAATTGCCTTAGCTAAAATTCGCGAAGATGCCCCATTTGATAAAGTTTGTTTAATAGGTTGCGGAGTCACTACCGGAATAGGCGCTGTAATTAACACAGCCAATGTACAGGCAGGCGATAATGTAGTTGTATTCGGACTAGGTGGTATTGGATTAAATGTAATTCAAGCTGCCCGTATGGTTGGGGCAAATATGATCGTCGGTGTAGATATCAACCCCGACAAAAAAGCTTTAGCAGAAAAATTAGGGATGACACATTTTGTCAATCCTAAAGAAGTAGAGGGTGATCTCGTCCCTTATATAGTTAATCTCACTGGTGGTGGTGCAGACTACGCTTTTGAGTGTATTGGCAACGTTAAGCTAATGCGTCAAGCTTTAGAATGCTGCCATAAAGGGTGGGGAACCTCTGTAATTATCGGTGTAGCTGGCGCAGGTGAAGAAATTTCCACTCGTCCTTTTCAATTAGTAACTGGGCGTGTTTGGAAAGGAAGCGCGTTTGGTGGTGCTAAAGGGCGGCGTGATGTACCAAAAATTGTTGATTGGTATATGGAAGGGAAGATTGTCATTGATGAGTTAATTACTGATGTAATGCCGATTGAAGATATTAATAAAGCATTTGATTTGATGCACGAAGGTAAATCTATTCGGAGTGTAATTACATTTGATTAAGTTAGGAAAGCAGTTGTTACCCATCTGAATTATCTGCTAATCCTTTGCTCGTTTATAGTGATAAATCATCTGCCTTAAGTATTAATACAGCAGGCGATCGCTAACTAAAACAAGAAAAGCGATATTTTTGCTCATAAAATTAATTATTGCTCAAATCTTAGGCAACTATTCTTCATATTCTTCAATATGAATAGGTAGTTTAGTTAAATCCGGTAGCTCGACAAATTCCTTTTCTACTTCTTTAACGCTGATTGGTAAATTGATAGGCTGAGATTTTTCCTCTTTAACGCTGATTGGTAAATTGATAGGTTGAGGTTTTTCCTCTATCCAACAACTAGCAGCAGGCAAATTTTTCTCTAAATCATCTAAAGGTCTTGGAATTACCATAACTGCGTGTAATTCGCCAATTCTCTCCGCTTCTAGCATCCCAGCTTCTACAGCGACCGCCACATTGGCAACAGTACCCCGAATAATCGCAGTACACAAACCATCACCAATCTTTTCATAAGAAGATAGATAAACATCGGCTGACTTAAGCATGGCATCGGAGGCCCCCACCAGCGCCGGAAATCCGCGTGTTTCTAATAAACCAATCGCTTGATTACTCAAGCGGCTGTAACCGTTTTTATCAAATAATTCCATTAAGCGACTACCCATAGGAAAAATCAGTTCCAAATTAGGCATTGGTCGCGGAATTATTATAGATGAAACAAGCTGACCAAACTGTTCAGCCGTCTGTACACCAGATTCAACAGCTAAACGGACATCAGAGATGCCACCGCGTACAATTGCAGTACAGTGACCACCACCGATTTTTTCAAATCCGATTAAACTTACCCCTGATGACTTCAGCATCATATCGGCTGTGCCAACAATTGCGGGAAAGCTACGAGTCGAGACCATACCAACAGCAGTGTCTCGGAAATCTTTTGTTTGCTCTGATTGTTCAGAACGGGCAAGTCTTGATGATATTTCCACTTCTAACCTCCGTGATAAAATACGGAGCCTCTAATCTAAGTATGCCTATAGCCTAAGATTAATTCATCCTTGGCGTGGGGGGACAACTCCCAAAAGTGGCACTTAGAGCCTCTCATAAAAATAATTAATCCCTAAGAAACATCTGCATTTATCTGCGTTTATCTGCGGTTAAAGCATCTTGAAATCACTTTTATAATAGACTCTTAAAGCCGATCATAAAAATATTTTTTATCTAAATAAACCTCTATATTTATCTGTGTCCATCTGTGTTTATCTGTGGATAAAAATCTCTTCAAAGCACTATTATAATATATTTTATTATACTCATAAATTACGCCTTTTAAAGCTGTAATTAACAATACAGGGAACAAAAGGATAAAAGCAGCCGTAATTATTAACTAAAGAGCAAATATTTTGAATTTATTTGTTGCGTAAGTTTTATCTATCGTCACTCAGAACTGTTTTCAGGCAAACTATTCAGGGATTTATTGTGAGGAAACAGCGTATGTAACAATCGGTTGAGACTAGCTTGCCCATAAATGGGAACAGCACCATTAATATGTGGTGATTCAGATGGATTTTGAGCAGCCGCGTCTACGTTCTGATTTTCTGGAACTGTTAAGGAAGTAGCATCTTTTGTATTAACAGACGCTAACTCCTCTTGTGCTTCTGTTGCTACATTTGTAGCTGATTCATTTTCAGCTACAACCTCTGTAGAATCGGCAATTTGCCGTCCCGTATCTCCAATCAGAGAACCCGCTACAACAAATTGATTAGGCGCAACAGTTTCATTCCATATCGTTGTCAGAGAACCAATACAAGCATGAGTAGCAATTTTGACATTGCCTACTACTAAAACACCAGCCCCGATAGTTGCTCCTGCCTCTACTTCTAGAGTGCCTTTGTGAGCATGAAGAATTGTCCCCATACCAATGCAAACACCAGCACCAATAATAACTTTACTATCTGGATCTGCTTGAATAATTACCCCAGGTGCGATCGCAGCACTGGCATCAATGCTCACATCACCTGTTATGTAAATATCATTGTTGCTGATTGGCTGCAATAGCGGCAAGTGCATGAGGCGTTGGGAATATAGGACATGAGGAGAATAGGAAACGGAGAGTCAGCAACAAATTTTTCTCCTGCTACGAGAAATACTGCTCCCCTTTTCCCTAGTTTTTAGCAGCTACCGCTTTTGTTCTAAGGCTTTTGAATAATCATCTCTTGGACGCGGCGCTTGGCTTTGGGGTCAATTCCAATTAAACGTACATACTCTCCGCTATGTTCTTGGAGACAAGCTTCCAAAGCTGGAACTACCTCAGAGTGTTTATTCGAGTCAATCGGAGAACAACTGTGCCAAGAACCGACGCGGAAGCGACGCGCATCAGCGTGTTCCGAACCAATCTTATAGCCTTGAGCTAATAAGTCTTTGATTGTTTTCAGTGTTTCGTCACTTAAAACAGAACTCTTGTAGCTTGAAGAACTGTTTGAGCGATTAGAAGAACTGTTTGAGCGATTAGCAGTAGTAGTGCTACTAGCCTTATTAGCAGGAGCAGCAGCAACTACAGGTCCGTCTGGTCTTTGAATTATTTGCTCAACTACTCTACGCTTGGCTTTAGGATCAATCCCAATTAACCGGACATATTCCCCAGTATGTTCTCCCATAAAACCTTCTAGGGCACTGAGAGCCTGGGATGCGTTTTGAGTTTGGATTGATGTACCACTTGTCCAAGCATTGCTACGGAAGCGGCGGTCATCGGCATACTCTATACCAATACGACAACCTTGTGCCAACAAACTCCGTACTTGATCTGCCAAATCGTTGTTTGTAGAACTCTTGGATGCTGATGCTGGTGCAGTTGTTCGACCATTACCGTTGCTGCGCTGATTTCCAGCAGGTTCTGGCTTATCGTCTGGTCTTTGGATAACTTGCTCAACTACCCGACGTTTAGCTTTGGGGTCAATTCCAATTAGCCGGACATATTCCCCAGTATGTTCACTCAAGAAATCTTCTAAAGTTGCTAGTGCCTGTGAAGCATTTTGGGTTTGGATTGATGTACCACTTGTCCAAGCATTTGTACGGAAGCGGCGGTCATCGGCATACTCTAAACCAATACGGCAACCTTGTGCCAACAAACTACGAACTTGATCAATGGTGGTGTTGCTTAATGACATATCGTTATCAACAGAAATTTTAGGGTTAGGGCTAATTGATTTATTTGGTTGAGTCGGCTCATCGCGGACTTCTGTTACACAGGCAGCATCTTCAGCACAGATATAACCAGCCCTGAGTGCCTCATTAATGCCTACAACATGGCGGCTAAACTCTGTATCTTGAGCCTGCACGTCTGGCAGACGGTCAGCTTGCTTTTGATTAGTAATTATTGATCCAGAAGCTACATACTTCCCTGGGGGAATCTCCACATCCTTAATTAGTGCGTGCATCATTACAATGCAGCCTTTCCCAACCCGTGCATTAAACACAGTAGAGCGAAAGCCAATAAAGCAATCATCTCCAACGTATGCGGGACCATGAATTAAAGCCATGTGGGTCAGAGAAGCATTCTTGCCAACCCAGACAGAATATTCCTGACCATCATCGCCCAGTACCCTGCCTTGTTCGAGACCATGAATTACAACTCCATCCTGTATATTGGTGCTTGCGCCAATATAGAAAGGACTGCCTTCATCTGCCCGAATAGAGGTTCCAGGGGCAATCATCACATTAGAGCCAACTCGGACATCCCCTATTATGTTGGAAAAAGAATGCACAAAAGCTGAAGCATCAATTTTGGGTTGTGCCAAGCTTTTTGACCAGGGTGTCGGTGGAGCCGCAGAACTGCGGGCAGCCATAAATCAATTCCTCACTAATTAAAACATCACTAAATAATCAATTAACAATTATCAATTAACAATTATCAATTTTTAACTTGTTTGCCCAATACCAATGCGTTATATGAAATCAAAAAAATTTTGTTCTTTCAAACCAAGCACAAAAGTTGTCAGGGAATTGATAATTAATAATTGTTCATTGTTCATTGATTAACGATACTGTTCTTTCTTGCTATACAAGAGATTATTATCCAGTGTTACAGTATCAATAATCGCTACTACCATCGCGTCAACGGGGCGTTTTTCACTACCATCAATTTGACGAGCAGCACTACCACGACTGACTAGCACCCACTCATCTAACCCCGCGCCTACTTGATCGCCAGCTACTTCATATTCCGGCAATAGCTGTCCCTCTTCATCAATAAATTGCAACAGCAGCAACTTCACGCCTCTGAGACTAGACTCTTTGTGTGTACTAACAACCGTGCCACGAACTTTGGCAATTTTCATCTTGTATTGGCTGATGGGTGAAGTGTGAAGTATGAAGTATGAACTGCGTTCCACTCTTCATGCTTCATGCTTCATCTTTCATGCTTTCCTTTTAGGGTTTTATGGTCTGTTGTACGGACGAATACCACTGACGCTTTCACGGAACTGTTCTACAGCTTCGGTGTAACGAATTGGCAGTACATACTCTAGGTTTTCGTGAGGACGCGCGATGATGTGAGTGGACAGAACTTGTCCGCCATTAACTCGCTTAACAGATTCAACTCCTGCTGATACAGAAGCTTGGACTTCGGAAACGTCTCCCCGAACGATTACGGTAACGCGACCACTGCCAATTTTCTCATAGCCTACCAGTGTTACACGAGCAGCTTTTACCATCGCATCAGCAGCTTCTACTACTGCGGGGAAACCTAAAGTTTCGATCATTCCAACTGCAATTGCCATTCCTTTGTTCCTTCGCTGAATAAATTGTTTTAACTGGAGAGTTTAAACTTGAAAGTTCCAAGTTTAAAGACTTGATTATTTTAGTCTTTATATAAACCTACATTCGGAACTGTTCTACTTCTTCGCTATAACGAATAGGCAGTACATATTCTAGGTTTTCATGAGGACGCGCGATAATGTGGGTAGAAAGAACTTCACCGCCATTCACCCGTTTAGCTGCGTCTACACCTGCGGATACCGATGCCTGCACTTCGGAGACATCGCCTCGGACAATTACAGTCACACGCGCACTGCCGATTTTTTCATAGCCTACCAGCGTAACACGGGCAGCTTTCACCATAGCATCAGCAGCTTCTACAACCGCCGGAAACCCTTTGGTTTCAATCATTCCAACTGCAATCGGCATTAATTTATCTCCTACTAAATGAGTGAACTACCTAGTCCAAACTTGGATTGTGGGCAAAATTCGGACGGGAATACCCATTATTTGAGATCAAGAAGTATTTCTTGACCTTGCATAATTAAGCATAAAGAACCGAGGCTTACTTGACAATATAAATTATTATGATATTTTTAAATGAGAAAATTTAAAAAAACTTAACAATCCGAATTAATGGCTAATCTGGTGAACAGATGTGCTTGAGTTTCTGCAAAAATGATTATATATTTTATAATTTTTTTATAAAGTATAAATATCCTGATGAATAATGCGCTGTAAACATTATGGATTGGACGTTGAAGCAAATTCAATTACCTGATGAAAATTGCTAAAATTAGCTAAAGAAAGCAATAAGCAGGATTTTTTAGTTGCATAAGTTCTTCACATCATGTTTTATTCACTGAATTTTGTTAGGTAAAGATACTAAAAAGTCAAGAATCAATCGGGAGATGTTGAGATGATGATTAATAAATTTTGTAGTTACCCAATGTTAATTTATACCACTTTAGAGGTTAAGCTAAACAACAATAATTAATTAGCTATTAGCGGTTAGCTATTAGCGGTTAGAAATTGGTGACTTGTCCATAACTTCAGTTATGGAAAGAAAAAATGCCTAGTATGCTTATTTAAAGCCTCCGATGGCAATTTTAGGCTTCAGTTAAAAGCTAATTACTAAAAGCTAATTGCTAAAAATTTAATGGTGAAATAACAAGGGCTTTATGCAATGACAGAATTTCTCACCCATGTAAGTTGGTGGGTTCCTTTGTATGGCTTAGTTGGTGCGGTTTTGACTCTACCTTGGTCTACAGGCATCGTCCGTCGTACAGGCCCCCGACCAGCAGCATATTTTAATGTGTTGATGACGGTCTTGGCGTTGATTCATGGCTCAATTGTCTTTAGAGCGATATGGAACCAAGATTCTCAAGAGTTGATGTTTAATTGGTTACAAGTAGCTGATTTAAACCTATCGTTTGCCGTAGACATCTCTGGTGTGAGTGTCGGGGCAATGGAATTGATCACTGGTTTAAGTTTGTTGGCGCAAATCTTTGCTTTGGGATACATGGAGAAAGACTGGGCATTAGCCCGCTTTTTTGGGCTGATGGGATTTTTTGAAGGGGCAATGAGTGGGTTGGTAATAAGTAATTCTTTGTTTTTGACTTATGGTTTGCTAGAACTACTTACCCTTTCTACCTATTTATTCGTTGGTTTTTGGTATGCTCAACCGTTAGTAGTGACAGCAGCGCGAGATGCGTTTTTAACTAAACGGGTAGGAGATGTGTTGCTGCTGATGGGGGTGGTAGCACTAGCCAGTCTAGCAGGTAGCTTGAATTTTAATGATTTGTATGAGTGGGCTGAAACAGCGAATTTGCCACCTCTGACAGCTAATTTATTGGGGTTAGCTTTGATTGCGGGGCCGATAGGGAAGTGCGCTCAGTTTCCTTTGCATCTTTGGTTAGATGAGGCAATGGAGGGGCCAAACCCAGCATCAATTCTGCGTAACTCTGTGGTTGTGTCCTGTGGTGCTTATGTGCTAATTAAGCTTCAGCCAATTCTGAATATTTCACCTTTAGCTTTGACAACGCTGGTAGTAATAGGTACTATGACGGCTATTGGTGCTTCGTTAGTTGCGATCGCACAAATTGATATTAAGCGAGCTTTATCCCATTCCACTAGCGCCTTCTTGGGGCTGGTATTCATTGCAGTAGGAATGCAATGGACAGATTTTGCTTTGTTAGTACTATTTACTCATGCGTTCGCCAAAGCTCTGCTATTTATGAGCGTTGGTTCCATAATTGCTACCACCAGCAACCAAAACCTCACAGAAATGGGTGGTTTGTGGTCAAAAATGCCAGCAACTACTATCGCCTTTGTAGTTGGATCAGCAGGATTAATTGGGCTAACTCCACTAGGTAGTTTCTGGGCTTTAGAAAGAGGACTTGATACTTTTTGGACTAGCCAATCTTGGATAGTTGCAGTTATATTGCTGTTTAATTGTTTGACCGCAATTAATTTAACCCGCGTCTTTCGCTTGGCATTTTTAGGAAAACCTCAGCCAAAAACTAGAAGAGCGCCGGAAGTTCCTTGGACAATGGCTGTGCCAATGGTGACTTTAACTATTACTACGCTGTTAGTTCCTTTAATGATGCAGAGTTTATCTCTGTTACCAGACTGGAATTATATTAATCGAACAGCCGTTGTCTTGTTAATGTTATCTGGTTTAGTTGGTACAGTCTTGGGTGCAGTGCTTGAGTTGCGTAGAACTTGGTCAAGACCTATGCAAAGAAGTTTGAGATTTGTGCAAGACTTATTGGCTTATGACTTTTACATTGATCGACTTTACCGCGTCAGCGTCGTTTTAGTCGTTCAGCAACTGTCCAAATTTAATTCTTGGCTAGATCAGTACGTAGTAGATGGAGCGGTTAATTTAGTCGGTCTAGCTACTATTTTTAGTGGGCAAGGTTTGAAATACATCGGATCAGGTCAGTCGCAGTTTTATATTGTGACTATTCTGTTAGGAATTAGTTTGCTAACTGCAATCTTTAGCTGGCCATTTTTACAAGCTTTAGGATTCGATCCATTTGCTTTTTGATATTAAAACCTATCCGGGAAGTTCTGGGAAGAGATTTTTTCCAAAAGATAAACACGAGATTAATACAGATGTTTATTCACCTCAAACAAATTTTTCGGATAGGCTTTTATAGCTAATTAATTGGGGAACATTGGGAAAGTTTGAACGTTGGCAGAAATCTGAACGCAACGTTTAAACACTCTTCAGACAAAGGACAAAAATTATGCTCAGTGCCTTGATTTGGTTGCCACTATTAGCGGCAGTACTTCTGGTTGTTTTGCCCCAAACAATTCCATCGAAAGTTATCCGTCAAATATCTTTAGCTATTACTCTCGGTCTATTTGTTTTGTCGTTAGTAATTGCTTTTCAGTTTAAAGCAGAAGATGCGGGGTTTCAGTTTTCTGAATTTATTCCTTGGATTGAATCTCTCGGATTAACTTACAAACTCGGTGTTGATGGCTTATCTTTGCCGTTGATAGTATTAAATTCTTTGCTGACCTGCATTGCCATCTATAGTTCAGAGGAGTCTATTAACCGACCTCGGTTCTATTACGCTTTACTGTTAGTATTGAATGCCAGTGTCACAGGTGCTTTCGTCGCGCAGGATTTGCTACTGTTTTTCCTGTTTTACGAAGTAGAACTGATTCCCCTGTATCTATTAATTGCTATTTGGGGCGGTCAACGTCGTGGGTATGCTGCAACAAAGTTCCTAATTTATACAGCTATTTCTGGAATTTTGATTTTAGCTTCTTTCTTTGGGTTAGTTCTGATTAGTGGTTCTAGCACTTTTGAACTAGAACAGTTATATGCTACCTCTCTACCTTTGGCAACGCAGTTATTACTGCTTTCAGGGTTGTTAATAGGATTTGGCATAAAAATTCCTTTAGTTCCTTTCCATACGTGGCTACCTGATGCTCACGTTGAAGCTTCAACGCCAATTTCTGTATTGTTGGCTGGTGTGCTATTGAAGTTGGGAACTTATGGTTTACTCAGGTTTGGATTAGGGTTATTTCCTGAAGCTTGGGCAGTTGTAGCTCCTTGGTTGGCTAGTTGGGCGGTAGTGAGTGTATTGTATGGCGCATTTAATGCGATCGCTCAAAAAGATATCAAAAAAATGGTCGCTTATAGCTCTGTTGGTCACATGGGCTATATTTTATTAGCTGCTGCTGCTGCAACTCCCTTAAGTCTTGTTGGCGCAGTCTTCCAAATGGTTAGTCACGGCTTAATCTCAGCAATGTTATTCTTGCTGGTAGGTGTGGTTTACAAAAAGGCAAAGACTCGCGATTTGGATGCGCTTGAGGGTTTACTCAATCCAGAACGAGGCTTACCCATGATTGGTAGTCTGATGGTTTTAGGGGTAATGGCTAGTGCAGGTATCCCTGGGATGGTGGGTTTTATTTCGGAATTCTTGATTTTTAGGGGTAGTTACCCAATTTTTCCCACTCAAACGCTGCTATCTATGATTGGTATAGGTTTAACCGCAGTTTACTTTTTACTGTTGGTTAATCGGGCATTTTTTGGACGGCTTTCTCCACAAGTCGAAAATTTGCCTCCTGTACAGTGGTCAGACCGGATACCTGCGATCATTTTAGCTGTGCTGATCGTGGCTTTTGGATTACAGCCGAATTGGTTACTGCGTTGGAGTGAACCAACAATGACGGCAATGATGGCAAAATCGAGTGCGATAGCGCACGTAATGAGTGTAGTTAGCAGTTCTGAAAATCTCCCTTAAGGTGTTCTTTGCAATGACAAGCACTAGGTTAAAATCTTCCACTCACCCAATGTCTAAGTATATTCAGCACTTAATCTCTGGGGGGGCGCTACTTCCTGATACTCCAGATAACTTGCTAGAAGTTGTCGGCATTCTGAAAAGTTATGGTGTGGTGCTGGATGCGTACTACAAAAATCTCATCTACATTGCTGACCATCAATTTTTAGAACTTTTTCCCTTTTTTAAGTACTTCAATGGCGAAGTTACTTTAGATAAGTTATTACACCATTGGGGGCATGACCGCATCAATTTTGAGTATGCTGAATACTGCATGAAAACTATGATGTGGCATGGTGGCGGTGGTTTGGATGATTACTTAGATTCAGAGGAGTTTTTTGAGCGATCGCAACCAGCCATCCAAGCTAAAATTAAAAACAACTTCCCCATCAGAGCATTAAGCAGCATTTTTCCAGAGTTTTTACCCGAACAAGTGCGTCAACAAGCTTATTACAGCGCTCTGGGTCAATTCTGGGACGTAATGAGCGAAATGTTTCTTACCTTATCAGATAAGTACGATCGCCAAGAAATTACCTCTATCCCTGATGTCGTTCAGCATATTCTAGATGGTTTAGTTGCTGCCGCCAACACACCAATTACCTATAAGGTAAACATTAACCATCAGGAATATGAAATCATTCCTGAGTCTGCTGGTTTAACTTTCCTGAAAGATACAGCCGTCCCTTATGTAGAAGCTGTTTTCTTCAGAGGTACGCCATTCCCAGGTACAGTTTCATACAACGCTCAAGCTCAACAAATTTCTCCAGAACTGAATAGATTTGAATACGGTGCATTATATGCCGATCCATTACCCATCGGTGGTGCTGGAATTCCACCCACCTTGCTAATGCAGGATATGCGCCACTATCTACCGGACTACCTGCACAAATTTTATAGTGCTACTCTTCGCGGAGAAGATGATTTGCGCGTACAAATTTGCATCAGTTTCCAAAAGTCAATGTTTTGCGTGACTACTGCTGCTATCTTGGGACTCGCACCTTATCCGATCAATACAACTAATAGCTCTCAACAACAAGCTAACCAAGTTTACTTAGAAGGCTGGTTGAATAGATTAGCATCTTCACGCTTGGATACAGTCAATAGTTAATTATTTCATAAGCTTTGGAAGTGACATTATAAATCTCATTAATATGTCGCTTCCACTCTTCTCACGCTCAAATAAGTTAATTTGAGAATTCACCACAATATCTAAGCTCAAAAAATATTGAATTGCTACTTCTAAAGTAGTTTATTAAGTCTTCATTCATATAGCATAACTGCTTTGTGAACAAAGCTTAAAAGTAAATTAATTTAATCATATTTAATAAAACGTTATGTCCATATTTTATAAATGGGCAAAACTTATCCTGATTAGCTTTTGTTTGAGAAGTATTAAATACATAAGGGACTCTAAAAAGTAAATTGATTAGGGTGCAATTAAATTAGAAGAAAATGCTTATAACCAACTTTAGATAAATTTTACTGTAAAAAGTAGTTTGATTTAAAAGTTGTACTGAGCAAAATCTTTTGTGTTTGAGTTAATTCTATAGCTGTAAATAGTAAGGGTCATTAGGATTTACAAGGATTTATTTTATCCTCTAAAGCAATGCAAAAATTTTGTCGGCACGCATGGTTTAGTAGTTTGGCTATCTTGGTTTTCCAATTTATTTTCTTAGAAGTAGCGATCGCTAAAGAAGATGAACAAAATATTGAAGCGTTTTCAGATACCAATCAATCTTTTGTACAAGCAGCCAACAATGTTAAGTCTGATCAAAAGCCATTAATCAATTCAAATTCCGCCGATGGTTTGACAGATCAAGCTCAGGCGGGTAAAGACGAAGTTTTGCCTAATAACAATGGGCTTGAACAAATAAATTCTGTATCAGAATTATCTGATGTGCAACCTACTGACTGGGCATATCAAGCATTGCGATCGCTAATTGAACGCTACCAATGTATTTCTGTATCAGGCGATCGCAGATTTCGTGGTAATGAAGCATTAACACGTTATGAATTTGCCTCTGGTTTAAACAGTTGTTTAAATAAAATTACCCAATTAATTGGAGTTGCTAAACCTGACTCAGTTCCTCAACAAGATTTAGCTACCATCAAAAAGTTACAAGACGACTTTGCCACTGAACTACGTTCCTTGACTACTCGTATAGGTAGTTTGGAGGCACGTACTGCTGAACTAGGAACTAATCAATTTTCTACAACTACTAAACTCAACGGTTTAGCTGTTTTTACCCTTACAGGTGCTACTGTTGGTGATTCGGTAAAAGCAGAAGGTAGTAGTGCTTTACCACCATTTATCCTTCGTGATTCTAATAATAAGCCGATAGTAAGAAAAATAGATAATGGTAGCACGACCTTTAGTAATTTACTATGGCTTTCACTTAACACATCATTTACGGGTAAAGATGTTTTAGTAACTACACTAGCTGCGGGTAATGGCAATTCTCCAGCAAACCAGTTTGTTTCAGCAGGCTTATTTAACTCAGTAGGCAGTCCTTTTTTTGAGCAAACTTCTGGTCCAAACACTGGTCAGACTGATGTGGTTATTCGTGAATTATTCTATACTTTCCCAGTTAATGAATCTGTACGACTAACAGTTGGACCAAGGGTTAACTCGGTTTATCACTTTGACTTCAACCGTTTTACAATACCTATTAATGGGACATCTAGTTTTAATTCTCCCGCTAGTACTTTTGTAAGCTCAACTATACGTGGCGCTGGGGCGGTAGTTGAGTGGAACATCAATAAGCAATTGGAACTTCATGCTGGATATTTAGCAGAGAGCCTTGAATTTTTACCTGGTCCTCGTCCAGCGGCTGACCCAAGCAAGGGTTTATTTAATGGTACTCATACAATTACTGCTGAATTGACCTTTAAACCTACCCAAACTGCTAATATTCGCTTACTTTACCAACGTTCTCATCTCAATCCAATATTTGGTTTAATTGCTAGTAAGCCGATAATTGGTATAGCTGATGATGGATTTGGTGAAGCTGTTAATGATGCTACGGCTGATACCTTTGGGGTTAATTTCGATTGGTTAATTAATAGGCGCTTTGGAATATTCGGGCGTTATTACTATTCAACTACCGAAATAGATCCAGTAAAACCTGGAAGACTTAGTGGAGATATCAATGCCCAAAATATTCAAGCTGGACTAGCTTTTCCAGATTTGGGTAAGCAAGGGGCATTAGGTACGCTCTCCTTTGTCATACCATTTGATGTTAAGTCAGGTCGTCAGTTTTTAGCTTCTGGTGCTGGGAATGGAGGTACTCAGTATGAAATTGAAGCAAATTACTTTTATCCTTTGGCTCGTAATATAGCCTTAGTTCCAAGCTTGTATGTGATTGGCAACATTAACAACTTTGATGATAATCCTACGGTATTTGTTGGTAGTATGCGTACACAGTTAAATTTTTAAAATAATTGAAAGAATAAAAAGCCCATACAATTGGGCTTTTTTATTCCTTAAACATTAAATCCGCTAGAAAATTAACGATTCACAGGCGACAAAGCTAAACGACGCGCCGATGATGGCTTGTGACCATTTTGTGTCGCCTCTTGGGGAGTTTCTTGTAATAATAGTTCCCGAATTAACCGCGCTGCTACTCGCTGCGCTAAACCACCAGCAATTTGTTTACCCAAATTTTGCGTTTCTGGTTTTAACAACAACTGCGGAATTTTTGGTAAGAATGCCAAAGCATCAAAACCAGGAGTTTCTTGCAAAATTTGCCAAATTTGTTTTATATGTATTAACGTCTGAGATTTTTCTGTTGCTAAAGGCTTTTGGTTAGTTGATAACCCCACGCCCTTCTGGAAATAATAAGTTAAGTTGTGAAGAGTACTTTGTCCAAAAGTATCTACAGATTTGATGATTTCATCAGCTAATTGATACCGGATAAAAGCACCCCTTTCAGAAAGCAAAAATTCCAGGGTTTGATTTAAAACTTGGTTGATGTCAAAGCCATCACTATTACTAGCATTTTTCAACAAGTTTTCTAATCTATTCCACCGGAAACTGCCATTTTTAAATAAGAGATCTTGCAGAGATGCTCGTAAGTCTGGAGAGGGATCTGTTAATAAACGTCGGGCAACATAAGGATAAGCTTTACTTAAAACTTTGAAGTTAGGATCAATATTGATCGCAATTCCTTCTAGAGTAACCAGAGAGCGAATAATTAAGGCGTAATACGCTGGTACTCGGAAAGGATATTCATACATTAAAGCTGATAATTGATCGGTAATACTTTTGAAGTTAAGTTCAGCAACACTTGCTCCTAAAGCGTTACCGAAGACATCAGCAAATGCGGGAATAATCGGCGTTAAATCTGTGTCTGGTGTTAAAAATTCCAGTTTGACATAATCACGCGCCAATCCTTCAAAGTCACGGTTTACTAAGTGAACAACTGCTTCTAATAAACCATAGCGTTGATAAGGCTTGACTTGACTCATCATGCCAAAGTCGAGATAAGCTAACTTACCATCAGTAGTAGCTAATAAGTTACCAGGGTGAGGATCGGCATGGAAAAAACCATGTTCTAATAGTTGTCGTAAAGAACACTGTACGCCGACTTCAACTAAATGGGCTGCGTCTATTCCTTGTTCTTGAAGTGATGGGATGTTGGTTAATTTAGTACCGTTGATCCACTCCATTGTTAAGACGCGAGTGCCTGTATATTCCCAATAGATGTGGGGAATATAAATCTCAGGAATGTGACCATACAGTTTAGCAAACCGCTCGGCGTTATGTCCTTCGTTGACATAATCCATTTCTTCAAAGATGCGGGTGGCAAATTCATCCATAATTGCCACTAAGTCACTGCGTACTTGCTTGATATTCTTTTGAGCCCAACCAGCAAGGTTTCGTAAGATGTAAACGTCTAGTGCGATCGCTTGTGCTAAACCTGGACGCTGTACTTTTACCGCTACTGTTTCCCCTGTCTTTAATTTACCTTTATATACTTGCCCCAAAGATGCTGCGGCTACTGGTTGCGGAGTCAATTCGGCGTAAATTTCCTCTGGGCGATCGCCTAATTCTTCTTCAATATATTGGTAAGCTATCTCATTAGGAAATGGCGGTAACTGGTCTTGTAGATGAGTTAATTCTTCTAAATAAGCAGGCGGTACTAAGTCTGGGCGCGTCGAAAGTGCCTGCCCCACTTTAATATAAGCAGGTCCCAATTTAGTTAATATTTCTCTAATCTGGCTGGCTCGACGAGGTTGATTTTGAGCAAGACGCTTGGTTTGTTTATCCCACCACAAACCTAGCCCAAAACTCATAAACGGTAAGATAATCTTTAACAAGCGCCCCCAGACTTTCAATGGCTGTTGCCGATAATACTCGTCAATCACAATTGGGTCGTAACGCATACCTGCGGGTGAGTCTTTCGAGGCAATTACCCGCGCTAATTTTAGTTGATTCGATGTTGGGGCGAATGAGTCAACTACTACTGTTTCTACCGACTCCATATTTAGTGAATCAACCGAATTATCCATCACGGTCAAGTCGTCATCAAACCTGAGTGATGCTGGGGAGGCTTTGCTAGAATTCATAAGCTTGAAAGCGACGTTGTTAAGTATTGTAACAATTTAGAACTGCTAAGTTAGTACGTCGGTAGGTGTGGGTTTAGGTCTTGCAATAAACAAACTGGGTCTTGGCGTAGCCGCAAGAAAGCACACATAACGAAACATCTACACCGTTTATAATTTGATCTGCTAGTGATTTAGCTCTACCCTCAAGGTAAATTTAGCTCCATGCTTGCTGCTTTACGGATTGAAAACTTTGCCTTGATTGACCAGTTACAGCTAGAGTTTGGTGCTGGTCTAAATGTCTTGACAGGTGAAACTGGTGCTGGAAAATCAATTATCCTCGATGCTCTTGATGTCGCTTTGGGTGGTAAAGTCAGCAGTCGATTAATCCGTACTGGTGCAAATCGCGCAATGGTTGAAGCTACATTCAAGGTAGATCAGTCTGTGGCGGAGTGGCTGAGTACGCAAGAAATAGATTTACTTGATGACTCGATCATTATTTGTTCTCGCGAAATTGCTGTTTCTCAGGGTAGTTTACGATCGCGGTCGCGTGTCAACGGCATACTGGTAAATCGACAACTGATGGATCAATTGCGCGATCGCACTGTAGAAATTACTGCTCAAGGTCAAACTGTACAATTAACCGCGCCAGCAATTCAACGGCAATTAATTGATCTTTATGGTGGTTCCGACATCATCCAACAGAGGGAGATTGTAGGAGCTAAATATGCTATTTGTCAAACAGCTTTACAAGAATTAGAAAAGCGCCGACATTCGGAACAGCAACGTTTGCAAAGATTGGATTTGCTGGAATATCAAACTAAAGAATTGGAAACTGCAAGCCTGAATGAAGCAGATGAATTAGAACAGCTTGAGCATGAACGGCAACGCCTGAGTCATGTAGTAGAACTACAACAACTAAGTTATAAAGTTTATCAAGCACTTTATCAAAATGACGCGGGTGAAGTTGCTGCGGCTGACTTACTCGGTCAAGCTGACGCTACTTTAACTGATATGGTGACTTATGATACTGAGTTGCAATCAATTTCGGATATTGTCAGTGCTGCTTTAGCGCAAGTTATAGAAGCAGGACGTGAGATTAATGCTTATGGCGATCAACTAGAAGCAGATCCTCAGCGTTTGAGTGAGGTTGAAGAACGTATCCGCACACTTAAACAAATTTGTCGCAAGTATGGTCCTACTTTAGCTGAAGCGATCGCTTATTATCACAAATTACAAGCAGAACTTAGCGAATTAAATTGCGGTGGTCAATCTTTAGAAGATTTAGAAAAACACTATCAAGCGTGTCAAGAAAGTTTAAATCAAGCTTGTCAAGAGTTAACAAAACTACGAAGATATGCTGCTGATAATTTAGGGCAAAAGTTGGTAGCAGAACTTAAACCTTTAGCAATGGACAAAGTGCAATTTGAAGTAGTAATTACACCTTGTTCTCCCACCGCCACAGGGGCGGATACAGTGTTATTTTACTTTAGTCCCAATCCTGGTGAAAAACTCCAACCTTTAGCTGCAACGGCTTCTGGTGGGGAAATGAGCCGCTTTTTACTAGCATTAAAATCTTGTTTTTCTCAAGTTGATGTTCCGATTACATTAATATTTGATGAGATTGATGTGGGTGTATCTGGAAGAGTAGCACAAGCGATCGCAGATAAGCTCCACCAACTCAGTCGGGGGCATCAAGTTTTATGTGTTACCCACCAACCATTAGTTGCTGCAATGGCAGATAATCATTTTAGGGTAGATAAACAGGTAGTTGCACAGAGTAACGGTAAAGTAAATAGCAACGGTGCAGTAGCAGAGGAATTACCAGAAGTTCGTACTGTTGTGCGTGTAAGTATTTTAGATACTCACCTTACCCGTCGTGAAGAATTGGCTCAACTTGCTGGTGGTAAATCATCCCAGGAAGCAACGGCGTTTGCTGAATCTTTGCTCAAGCAATTTCAGTTAAAGAAAACGCAGATGAAAACAGATAAATAGAACCCAGAAGTTAAAATTCCGAAGTCAGAATAGAACAGCACTGTTTGAAATTTGAAAGATGTTGTTAGAATTAAAATACTCAGCACTTGAGGATAAATTCTATGCTAATAGAAGCTACTTATGAGCAAGGAATATTGAGATTATCACAACCCATAACACTAGAAGAAGGCAGTAAAGTACAAGTAATTATTATTTCTCTAGACAATCATTCTCAACCCAAAAAATCCTTAGAAATTTTACAAAAGATTGCTGAACTTCCTTTAGAGGGAAAAACAGATTCTTTTGATGGTAAAAATCACGATCAAATTTTGTATGATAAATAGTTTATGATTTTTGTTGATACAGGTGCTTGGTTTGCTAGTGTTGTACCTTCAGATTCCAATCATCAAAAGGCTGTAGTATTGTTAACCAAAGTTAGTTTTTTGTACATAAATAAAAAAGAGGGTGCTAATTTATGAGTTTTAGAAAACCAATTACTACGGCTGGTGGACTAGCTTTTTGGAACAATATTAGACAAAATTCTTATTTTATAATGCAGGAACACAAGATCGGTTTTCCAGTTTGGCTTTACAAATATAGAATTCTTATGAGAGAAAATAGAATGGAAATAGCTAACTCAAACGATATTTCTGAGATCGAGCATGATTGGGATTATTTAAAAACTCATGCGGTACCACGACTAGATGAATCCATTGACATACATAAAGAAATTAGCAAGGTTAATTTTATTTCAATTGTAACAAATGTTATTACGAAATACATAATTTAAAAAATATAACATTTATAAATAGAAAACTTCGATTGTGTTATAAAAAAAAATAGTGTGTCCCTGAGTTTTATCGAAGTCCACCAATTTATGGGCGATGCGCGGGGGATAATTTATGTGTAGCACTATTTTATGAATTTGGTATTAGTTAGGTAAGTTGGGATAAAATTTTATTTTATCCCTCATAATATTCATTATGTTTGCTAGAGAATTTCAAACCAAAATCAATAAAGGATTTATCCAACTTCCTGAAGAATATCAACAGGAGTTCAATCCAGATCAAGAAGTAAAAGTTATTATTCTACAACCTGCACAAATTCGAGAGCATACTGCCTTTTTAAACGGCTATACCGTCGAAGATGAAGGATTATATGACGACTATTAATGCAGGCGAATTTTGGGTAGCAAATATTCCTTTTACCACTGGTAATTCTAGCAAAAAAAGACCCGTTTTAATCCTTTGGCTAGATGGAGAAGATGCTGTTTGTGCGGTAGTAACATCTGCACAACCCCGTACTGTTACAGATGTACTATTACAAGATTGGTCAAGTAGTGGATTGCGAGTTGCTTCAACAGTGCGGTTATCTCGTTTGGACTGCTTAGAGAAATCCTTATTTCTTGCGAAAGTCGGGACTATTTCTGATACTGATGCACAGCAAATAAAGATGATTTGGGATACCTATATCAAACCTAAATTTTAATTATTATGTACATAAATAATTTCCAGCATGGGATCATAATGATCAATGCCATGCCAGCACGGATAGATGAGCGTAGTTATTATTACCTATAACCGTGCTGAAATTAATAATTATTTAGGCTTTTGACTTTTAGGCTTATTCAACTCTTGACACTTAGCTTCAGCCT
This sequence comes from Crinalium epipsammum PCC 9333, assembly GCF_000317495.1. GTDB lineage: Bacteria > Cyanobacteriota > Cyanobacteriia > Cyanobacteriales > PCC-9333 > Crinalium > Crinalium epipsammum. Next base: position 1,780,969 of record NC_019753.1, on the reverse strand, counting down.
CTAAATAAGCATTTTGATACTCCCTACCTCCTAACATCAAATCGCCATAATACTCATAAGGCGCATCACCATAAACAGGTAGCGGCTCATCTTCTGGATAATCTTCTTGCGCTTCCTCTAACGCGGCTTTCAGTTGCTTCACCGTCAGACGTTGCGCTGGAAAATACCAAATTTCTTCGGGATTCTTCTCTAAATGTGGCAAAGTAGGATCGGCAATGCGATCTTTAAGCTCTAACCAACTATGCTCCACAGGTTTGTAGGGTGCGCCAGCAAAGGCGATAAATCCTTGGACATAAATTGCTCCCTCAATCAATAATACTGCTTTATGAGCATTTTTATAAGGAGATTTAGCTTTACTTTTGATTTGTTGAGAAATTTCTAGGGAAATAGTAGGATCTAACGGTTTTTCCATCATATTTATCAACTTGGCTGCAATTCAGTATTTATCCAAAAATTAGGCTGTTCTCAATTGGTATATTAGCAAAAATAATCATCATCAATAATTACTGCAATTAATTCAATAAATTCCGAATATATCCCCACTTACCACCGCTAAAATACGAAGTTTTTTTATCTGGGCTTTGCTGCCACTCACCGCCATTATTAACTACTGCTATCCCCTCAGAAAAAGGTTTAGCAAAATCAAATTCTGGGTTAATTATAAAGTTACCAGATTTATTAATATATCCCCACTTGCCACCCATCTTCACAGCAGCTAACTTTTCTGAAAAAGAATCAGCTTCATAAAATTGGGGTTCGATAACAATTTTTCCCGTTTGATCTATAAACCCTAATTTATTACCCATTTTGATTAGGGCTAAGTTTTCCGAGAATTGCATAGCATCATCAAACTGGGGTTTAATTATTATACTACCTACTTTATCAATATAACCCCATTTATCATTAATCTTTACAGCAGCCATTCCTTGTAAAAAAGATTTGGCATCATTAAATTGTAACTGTATTACCAATTTAGTTGTAGTATTAATATATCCCCACTTGTCAACAATTTTTACAGCAGCCATTCCTTGTGAAAAAGATTTGGCATCATCAAATTGCAGTGCAGTTATTAACTTTGCTTTTTTATCTATATATCCATATTTTTGTTTAATTGCTACTAAAGCGAAACCTTCAGAAAAAGGTTGGGACTGATCGAACTGTAATCTACTGACAAGTTTACCTGTCTTATCAATATATCCCCATTTATAACCCATTTTTACTTGCGCCATTCCTTCAGAAAAAGGCTCAAGTTCATCAAATTTTGTTTGAATAGCAACTTGTTGAGACTTATTTATATAAGTATAATTACCGCCAATTCTTTTAGAAGTGAAACCATATTTTTTAATTGCTTTAACGTCAAATTTACCAGGAGATTGCGAGTAAATATCAGATCTTAAAATTTTAGCTAAGGCATCGTTGTCTTCTCGCAAAGCTTCATAGAAGAATGATATTTCTCCTTGTATGCCAAGAGAACGATTATATGCGATCGCCTGAACTAAATCATCGGGATTAATTTGATGTGTTGCTTCTTTTAAAAGAATACCAGGAATAAGGTGGGGTAACTGTTGGCTGGTAAATTGATTAGAATAAACTCGATCTATATCTTTTTTGTAACTTTCAAAATCATAGCGATATAATTGAGGATGAATCAAATCGACTAGCCCAAGCTCTACCCAACTTTGAGAATCTTGGAGATAATTTTGCAAACCCCAAGGATAAGCACTCGGAGCCATAGAAATTATTAAATTAGGATTGATATTAATAACTTCTTGATATAAGCGAGTTAAAAAATTAGAAAGAATATCCGCCCGCCATTGTAACCATTGTGGATCTTGAGAATCTTGAGGAGGAAGCTGATTAAATTGTTGACGATATAGCTCAACTGTTTTGAGATCATAACCGCCTTCACTTGGTAAAGCGGGAAAGCGATCATCACCTTGAATTCCCGCAATTTCATAGTTTTTAACTACTTCTAAAAATAAACTTAATAAAAAGTTTTGAACGTCAATATCAAAAGCATTTAGCCACTCAAAGCCATTTTTAGATAATAAATTCCCAGCATAATCACGGGCTGCCCATTCTGGTTTTTTAGCAATGATTTCACCACCATTGCGACTATAAGAACTAGCAAATCCATATTCAAACCAAGGAATAACTGCAATCCCAACTCGACGTGCTTCAACGATTAATTCTGCTAAAGGATCTCTACCTTTGAATTGTGGGTTAATTTCGATTCCAAAGGTTTCGCGCATCACTCGGCTGGGATAAGTTGTTACTCCATTATTCCAAACAACCGGAAATACTACATTGAATCCTGTTTGAGCAAGAAAATCCATTGCTGAGGCAATGTTTTGCTTGGAGTTAAGAACTTGACTAGCTGTAGTAGTAAGCCAAATACCGCGAATTTCCATTACACATCTCCATAAATTAAACGTGGTAATTAAGGCTAATTCCTACGTCACTAATCACCAGTCCCCAAAGCTTAAATATTTGGTAAAATGCGTAATTTTTATAGCTTTTATGTAGATTTAATTGTGGATTTTACCAGTGCCAAACCTGCTGAAAAAGCATTAGCTTCTTCAAATTGGGGTGAAATCACTAACTTGCCAGTTTTGTCAATATATCCCCATTTATTACCAATTTTTACTTGTGCCATTCCTTCAGAAAAGCTATCTGCTGCATCAAATTGTGGCTGAATAACAACAAATTCCATACCAGGAATATACTTGTATGGCACAGCCGGAATTTTTAAAACTCGGCAAATAAAGGCTGCTATTTCCCCTCTAGTGGCGTTTTTGTTAGGCTGTAAGCGTTTGATCTTGGGGTAGTTAACAATTATTCGCCTTTCAGTTGCGGCTGCGATCGCTCGAACAGCATAACTCGGAATTTGGTCTCGATCATCAAAATACTTTTTTAAGGTATCGCTGGGATTAATGCTGACTCCATAGTTTAGCCCTGAAGCTAACGCGGCTATTACTTGCACACGGGGTATCGGTTGGTTGGGTTTAAACAAACGGTTGCGATAGCCGGAAAGAAAATTTGCCTGATATACTGCTTGAATTGCTTTTGCAGCCCAATGGTTGCTAAGTACATCTAGAAAGATTGTGCTAGGGCGTAATCGTTCTAGTTTAGGTAATGCTGTGTCTAAAATTACAGCGAATTCAGCCCGACTTACAGGTTCATCAGGGCGAAATGTACCATCTCGGTAGCCTCGAAATATATTGCGCGCGGTAGCAGCGACAATACAATCTCTTGCCCAATGGTTTTGAATATCAGTAAAGATGAGATGATTTGTCATAGAGATCCTGGTGCGATCGCTTATTCTTTTATAAAAGTGCAGAGTTAGGTATGTAGGGTGTAGCCCTTACCACTGGCATAATTATGATAAAAGTTAACCACAAATGTACTACAAATGTTGTAACTGGAGTTATATACTATGAACGCTAATTTGAACGAATTTCTCGAAGCTTGTGAAAACCTTGGCACTCTGCGCTTAATTGTAACTAGCAGTGCTGCTGTTTTAGAAGTGCGTAGTTCGATTCGTAAGCTATTTTACGCAGAACTTCCAAAAGGAAAGTACGCTAATATGCACACCGATGACTTTGAATTTCACTTAAATATGGATGCAATTAAGCAGGTGAAGTTTGAAACAGGTGAAGCAAAACGTGGGAATTTTACTACCTATGCTATTCGCTTTTTGGACGAAGAAGAAAAGCCAGCTTTGAGCGCGTTTCTACAGTGGGGTAAGCCAGGAGAATACGAACCTGGGCAAGTGGAAGCATGGCAGGGATTAAAAGAACAATATGAGGGACAATTAACAATTAACAATTAACAATTAGCAATTACCAATTAGCAAGGAAGAATGACTATCTAAAATGTTGAGAGTTTTTTGTAATTTTTGCTTGGTTATAATTCTACTATTCTGGAGTAATGCAGCGCAAGCAGGACAACTATCTCAACGTTTAGCACAGTTTTCTCATTGGGAAAGTAAACCACCTGTAAGTGCAGCTTCGGGAGATTTAATTTATCCAAATTGGATAGAAGGTACTTGGAATGTTACCAGTACTTTAGTAGATTTGGCTGCACCTTTAGCACCAGATGTAGTTACGCCTGGATTTGAAAGTAACCGTCAATATTTAAATCAACCTGTAAGTTTTACAGTAAGCTTTGTTAAAGCATCGTCTACAACTCAGACTGGGATAATATTACCTCTACAAACCAGTACTCAGGTAATTGCAGATCGGGCTTTTAATGGTTTAAATATTGGACGTGCTTATTTAGGCGATCGCGCAATTCAATCTGTTAAAGTTGATCCTAATTCTCCTAATCGTCAGATTACCTTATTAAAGGGCGATCGCCAATTAATCTCTATTGTCACAGGTAGAAATAGCGAAAGTCCTAACTCTGATCAATTTGTCGCTACAGAAGTTTCTCAGCAAATTTTTGGAAGTAAACCCCAACTTTATTTTAATACAGTAGAAACTACAACAGCTTACACACTTATACAGTCAAAAACTCCCAAAATTGAAGCTGATCAAGTTACAGCAGTTTATCTCTCACCCCAAGATCCAGATTATTTTAAAGCTATTGATAAACCAGTGGCTCTTTATCGCTATCGCTTGCAATTATTACCCCTAGAGTAAGCCTAGTTTAAGTTAACTTACGCGAATAGCTGAGGAAATTTCCTCAGCTATATCTACTAAACTGCTATGCTATGGTATTGCACTCAGAATAGCGTTATTTAAAATTTGTGCAGTGCTAAATATTAATGACTAATTCCGCACTCAAAGGTTTTATTAAGACTTGACACCCATCTCAATCACCGCACTCCGCATGAAATTAAGCCGCTCTTCAAAGTCAATTTGCTTAATTTTATCTACAAATTGCTTGGTTTCAGAAGGCAATTGATAGTCAGAAGGTACTTGGATAACTGTACCTTTTTCCATTCCTTGTGCTAACCGTAGCCAGATATCCAGCTTAGAGCTAGAACTTACCGAAGTGTAAGCGCGAGTAATCTGATTGTCTGCTCCGGTGATAATATCACGTTGTGCTTGTAGCTGTTCTTCTGGTGGTAATGCTTGGATTATATTGAAGACAGCCGCAGCTTCTTCTTGTGCAGAAGTAGTATTAGTTGGTGTTAATTGATCTTTGATATCTAAGTAACCAAACCACAAAACTGCTAGCTGAGTATCTGCATCAAATTGCTGAAAATTTTGTAATGCTTCTTTAGAGGTGTTGTTTGTTGTAAAAGTCATGAAACTCTCCGATTATCTTAATTCAATCTTGCTTTTTTTCAAAATGAGGATTTGTTGTTCCTCTCTATTAAGTTTTACTAAGTTAACAACAGGCGGTTAACCATGCAAAAGATAGATATAGGGATCAATACTGATGAGAGATGCCGCTACACCATCTAGCTAACAATCAGTGACACCAAAATATTGATTAATGGTAGATCCAAACTCAAGCAAGTCCTAGCTGGTAGCAGCTTTAGGTATATTTTTATCCGATCTAGAAAACACTATTCTTAAAATATTCCCTGAGTAAATAAATATTAATCAAAAATTAATTTGACAAATTGATGATTTAATTTAAGCTTTCATCTAACCTTTGGGGTAATAAAAATACTACTTATTTATGGTCTAGTCGCCGTACAATAAAAACTCGCCATAATTGCGTGTTAATCGCATCTGTGTGTAAATGATGACAATTGCTAGTAGTTTGCTTGGATAGGCTTGAGACATTTATATTAATCTGACTAAGATATCCAGCACAGGAAAGCAGCAGTATGGTCAGTTTAACCCCCAATTCCAGCTTTAGTGTCACAATTCGTTTAGAAGTTCCCAATCGTGCTGGGATGTTAGCCAGCGTCACTCAAGCGATCGCAGCTTTAGGCGGTAATATTGGACAAATTGATTTAATTGAGCAAACCCGTAAAATTACCATCCGTGACATTGCGATTGATGCCTCTAGCAGTGAACACGCGGATCAGATTGTTAACGTAGTTAAGGCACTTCCAGACGTAGTGCGATTCGTTGAAGTGTGAATCACGGTGAAAGTCCGTACATAGCACTTCCAGCCTGACAGCAGATTACTGTCAACAAAAGGCTGAACTTTCGGTCTGATAAGGGTGCAAGCCCCTTCTGCCAGACTCAGGCATGACTCCCTAACTGCCCACACTGACCAGACTCGGTTTCTGGAGGGTGAAGCTGGGAACAGAGCGCAATCAGACATCTGTTATGAGATGACACTGGCGCTAACGGGGAGTTCCTACGGTGAAACAGAGCCTAAAAAAGCAACCCAGGAAGAAGCAGGGCATAACATCAAAAACCCTGACTTTATTGGAGATAACCCCGCCGCATATTTCGTCAATAGCGGTAAGAGTCTAGGGGTTCCAATGGTTGAATTGGCTACACCTAACGGAACGAACAATCTAACCGAAGGAACGAATAAAAACGATTTAAGGGTCAAGGGAATGTCGAATCCCAAGTAGGACAGACGAGCGTCGGAACTCCCTTAAGTCGGGTAGGACAGACCGTAATTGGTCTGAGGTGTTCAGAAAACACGAACTGGAGAAGAGTATGTTTAGACACAGCAGCAATGCTAGTGAAACTTGGAAGAATCTGCCCTGGAAGAAATTCCAGAAGGATTTATTCCGCCTCCAAAGGCGAGTGTTCAAAGCGATTCAGGTTGGAGACAAGCGGAAAGCTATGTCCTTACAGAGGTTGATACTCAAGTCAACCGCAGCTAGGATGCTGGCAATACGTCAGGTAACGCAGCTAAACGCTGGAAAAAGAACGGCAGGTATAGACGGCAAAGCCTCACTCAATCATGAGGAAAGGTTTGCTCTGAGTGAAGAACTTAGAACCAGAAGTAGCAAATGGAAACACCAGAAGCTACGGGAAATACCCATACCTAAGAAGGACGGGACAACCCGCCTTTTAAAAGTGCCGACTATCGGGGATAGAGCTTGGCAATGCCTGGTAAAACTAGCCCTAGAACCAGCACACGAAGCAACTTTCCATGCCAAGAGTTACGGGTTTAGGACGGGTAGGGCTGCACATGACGCTCAAAAATACCTATTCGATCATCTACGCTCCACGAGTCATGGAATAGAAAAACGGGTTATAGAACTCGATATCGAAAAATGCTTCGATAGGATTGCTCACAAATCCATAATGGAACGACTCATTGCCCCATCAGGCATAAAGCTCGGAATATACCGATGTCTCAAAGCAGGAGTCAACCCAGAATTCCCCGAACAGGGAACCCCGCAAGGGGGGGTGGTGAGTCCCCTATTAGCTAACATTGCACTCAATGGCATAGAGGACATCCACCAATCCGTGCGTTATGCGGATGACATGGTGTTCATTTTAAAGCCTAAAGACGATGCAGTGGCAATACTTGAGCAAATAAGCCAGTTTCTAGCAGAAAGGGGGATGAAGATTAGTGAAAAGAAAACCAAGCTAACCGCTACGACAGATGGGTTTGATTTCCTCGGTTGGCACTTCAAAGTGCAAAACAACGGTAAGTTTAGATGCGTCCCATCAGAGGACAATTACAAGGCTTTTCGTCAGAAAGTCAAACACATCGTCAACAACTCGAATTATGGTGCTACCACAAAGGCTGAGAAATTAGCCCCTGTAGTTAGAGGCTGGAGGAATTACCACCGCCACTGCAAGATGGACGGGTCACGAAACTCGCTATATCACATCCAGCAAAGAGCATTCACGGTATTCAACAAGGAACCAAAACAAACTCGCAACACCAGCAAGTCACTGCTTGATAAAGCATTCCCCACAGTTCCTAACTCCGAAAACAAACATATCAACGTCAAAGGTGAGAAATCGCCCTTCGACGGGGATATCACCTACTGGAGTGAGCGTAACAGCAAACTCTATAATGGCGAAACCTCTAAAGCTCTCAAAAAGCAAAACCATTCATGCGGATATTGTGGCTTAAAAATGCTTAGTAATGAAAAGGTACATCTCCATCATATTGATGGGAACCATAACAATTGGAAGAAAAACAACCTTCTAGCCATTCACGAAAGCTGCCACGATTACGCCCACATGAGCAAAGGCGCAAGCCAAGAACATCGGGAGCCGGATGCACGGAAACGGGCACGTCCGGATCTAAATGAGAGGGGCGGGAGATAATACTCCCCCTCGACTCAACCAAATTAGTTAATTTCTACGATCGCACCTTCAACTTGCATCAAGGCGGCAAAATTAGTATGCAAAGTAAAATCCCTCTGAAATATCAGTCGGATTTAGCAATGGCGTATACTCCTGGTGTTGGTAGAGTATGTATGGCGATCGCACATGATCCAGAAAAAGTGCATACTCTTACCATCAAAAGCAACACTGTAGCTATTGTCACCGATGGTAGTGCAGTTTTAGGACTTGGTAACTTAGGCGCAGAAGCATCTATGCCTGTGATGGAAGGCAAAGCGATGTTATTTAAAGAATTTGCTGGTATTGATGCCTTTCCCATCTGCCTAGATACCCAAGATACAGATGAAATAATTCAAACAGTAAAAAATATTGCCCCAGTATTTGGCGGTGTCAACTTAGAAGATATCAGCGCCCCCCGTTGCTTTGAAATAGAAGCGCGACTGCGACAAGAGTTAGATATCCCCGTATTCCATGACGATCAACATGGTACTGCCATTGTTTCTCTAGCAGCTTTAATCAACTCCTTGAAGCTAGTCAAAAAATCCTTAGAAGATGTCCGCATTGTAATTAACGGCGCGGGTGCTGCGGGAGTTGCGATCGCACAATTACTCAAAAAAGCAGGTGCTACCACTATTTTAATGTGCGATTCCAAAGGAATTCTATCTATCAGTCGTACAGACTTAAACAAAGAAAAACAAGACTTTGCAGTAGAAGTAAGTGGCAGTTTAGCAGATGCGATGGAAGGCGCGGATATCTTCTTAGGTGTTAGCGCCCCTGGTGTAGTAACACCAGAAATGGTACGCTCAATGGCAAAAGATCCCATTGTGTTTGCAATGGCTAATCCTATCCCTGAAATTCAGCCAGAATTAGTTACAAATGATGTAGCTGTGATGGCAACAGGGCGGAGTGATTATCCTAATCAGATTAATAATGTGTTGGCATTTCCAGGCGTATTTCGTGGTGCATTAGATTGTCGCGCTTCTGCAATTACCACCAGTATGTATTTAGAAGCAGCCAGTGCGATCGCATCCTTAATTAATCCTGCCGATCTTAGCCCTGAATATATCATCCCCTCAGTATTTGACAAGCGAGTTGCCCCTGCTGTCGCTGCTGCCGTACAAAAAGCAGCCCGTACTGATGGAGTCGCCCGTCGCTAATATAGCAGATCGCCTATCAGCTATCAGCCATCAGTTGACAGTGTAGAGAGCGGAAATTTCCGGTCTCTACAGATATTCTGTAAGAGTTAGGAATATGAAAACTTTACCCATTGATTTACCCAAAACTGAAATTCATCTCTTTTGTCAGCGACATCATATTCAAAGATTATCTTTGTTTGGTTCAGTTTTACGTGATGACTTTAGCCCTCAAAGTGATATAGATGTATTGGTGGAATTTGAATTAGGAAAAACCCCTGGTTTAGCAATTGTCAGGATGCAAGATGAGTTAAGTTATTTATTCGGACGAGTTGTAGATCTAAGAACACCTGCGGATTTAAGCCGTTATTTTCGAGATTTTGTTTTACAAGAGGCGATGGTAATTTATGACCAAAATTGACGATATGACGCGCCTTAAGCATATCCGCGATGCTGCTCTAACTGCACTTGATTTTATTAAAGATAGAAGTCGTAGAGATTTAGATAATGACAAAATGTTGTCTTTAGCGTTAGTGCGGTTAGTTGAAATTATGGGAGAAGCAGCTAATAATGTTTCTCCTTCTTGTCAAACAAATTATCCGCAAATTCCCTGGCGTGAGATTATGGGGATGAGAAACCGAATTGTTCATGCTTATTTTGATGTTGATCTTGATATTGTGTGACGTTCTCTCCCGTTTATTTCTGCGAAATGTAACGGGAGCTTCAAAGAATTAAAACAGAGCTAATTGCACTCCACTAAAACCCCAAGCTTCAGGCTTCACAGGTTGAGTTACCTCTTGACCTCCACCCACAGAAACGATGAGTCCCACCGCTTGTAATGCCTTAATTAAAATATTTATTGCAGCGTTTTCATCACGATCCAAAGTTAAATTACACTTGGGACAGCAATGAGTTCTAACTGACAAAGTTTTAGGAACTTTTCCGCCACAGCCTGAACAATCTTGTGATGTGTTATGTGGATTCACCTTAACAATATGAACTCCGCGTTTTACCGCCACTGATTCCAATATATTGATAAAAGCACTCCACGCAGCATCAAGAATTGATTTAGCTAGTTTACTATTTCTAGCTAAATTTTTAACCTGTAAATATTCAACAGCAATTAAGTCATACTTCCTCACTAATTTATGAGCGGTTCTATAATGAAAATCCTTTCTTTGTCGCTGGATACGTTGATGAATCCGAGCAATTTTATTCTGTTGCTTTTTGTAATTTTTAGATCCTTTCTCTTGCCGTGCTAAAAACATTTGTTGCCTAGCTAAATGACCTGATCGCTTTCTATAAATCTGCTGAATTGGTACAGTTTCACCATCGGAAGTTGTTAAAAACTCTTTTAACCCTACATCAATCCCTACCGCCGTTTTTACCGTAACAATCGGCTTTATAGCGGGGACTGTTTCATCTTCCGCACTAACTGAAACATACCAACCATCAGCCTTTTTAACTATTGTTGCTGTTTTAAAATTAAACCCATCTGGGATATCACGATGAACAATAACAGGAATTTCGCCAATTTTACTTAATTTTAAGATCCCATCATTTAAGTGTGCGCCAGCTTTTGGGCAATTGACTCTGGGGAAAGTGAAAGACCGCATATTACCAACTTTTTTAAACTTGGGTCTACCCCCACGTTTGCCTGATTGATCTGGCTTAATCCACCTATCCCAAGTTTTGTCTAATCTCTTAAGGTTCTGTTGTTGTACGTCGTGATATATTTTTTTTATATTCGGGGAATAATTCTTTAGTTTGTTTTAATAGTCCTGCTTGAAAATTGTAGCTAGGGAATTGATCAGGAATTTCCCCAATTGGCTCACTAATTAACGAGCATCTATCAATACTGGATCTTGTACGTCTCAACCAGTCTAAGCGTTGACCCAAAGAATAATTGTAATGACGACGCAATAATTCTAACCACTGCATCATTACTATTTCTTGTTCTGGACTTGGCTTAATTTTGTACTGGTATGTTAACAGCATTGTTCTTAAAAGATGCGATTATAATTATAGATTAAAAAATTTGGATTCGCTACCGCTCAATTTATATTCTGGTCGCAATTCCTCACCCGTTACAATCTCTGATTTAACGGGTGAGGAATTGCTCCATTTCAGATGACAAGTTGTTAAAAATGATTTACCCGAACTACTGCGCTCGGTTAATCAAGCTATTGAAGATTTAGAGTAATTTCAGCCCAGCTACTTACCAAGATTCTTAGGCATATTCATTTCTGGCGTATGCTGATGAGTCGGCTGTTGTGGGGAAGAATCTGGTTTTACCAGCCCCATGCTTTGCTGACCAAACGCGACAAGCCCCATTGTTACTAAGCCTGCACTAAAAAGTCCCATTGATACCAAGCCAAAGGAAAAAACTCCCATTGAAACAAGACCAATCGCAATAAAGCCATGAGCCGAAGCGCCGATCGCTACTACTCCATGTGCAGATATCCCGATCGCCACTACTCCCCGCGCACCTACACCAATAGATATACGCTTGAGCTTTTTAGAAGATTCGGTCATATATTATAGCGATCGCCTTTAACTAAAAATACGCTTGAGGACAGGAATACGAGCCAACACCAAATAATCCAACAGCAAAACAATCACAAGCGAAAGCCCCACAAGCGGAAAGGCAATCCCTAAAACAGCAATAATCGCTACTGGCACGTTCCATTGTTGAACATGGGCAGGCATTGGAGGCGCATTCAGCCAACCTGTTTTTTTAGGACGACGCTGCCACCACATCACCGCACCACTAACTGATAGCAAAATTACAATTAACGCAGCAATTAACATCAAAAGTTGATTACTCCATCCAAAATATTTGCCCATGTGGATAGAGGTTCCCATCTCTACGGCTTTTGGTATTAACCCATAATCTTGCCACCGTACATCTGCTAGCACCTTGCCACTGTAGCGATCGATGTGCAAAGTAACTTCTTGCGCTGGATTATTTGGAAATGCCGAAACCGTATATACTCCCGTTGCGGATTCGGGAAAACTCACACTAAAGCCAGCAGGTGCGCCTTTGGCTTTAGCTAAACTCACAATATCATCTAGATTTACCGATTTGCCAGCCGGAATTCCCTTTATAGATGTTTCCTTGTTGCCTGAATGATGTTCATGTCCAGATGTGCTAGATTTAGGCATTGGTAATTGCTCAACTGCCCAAGGCACAACTTGATTGCCTTGCTGATTGAGTAACCCTGTGAGTGCTGTCGATTTCGGAACATTGTCCCACATTTGAGCAGGGTAGTGGCTCGACAAACGAGCAAAAGTATCTCCCCAAAAACCTGTCCAGGGTAGTCCGCTAAGAATTAAAAAGCCAATCAACAATACACCATAAAAGCCAGAAACGGCGTGCAAGTCTCGCCAAAACACCCGCTTATTTCGGCTCCAAACACGCGGAATCAATGTCCCTAAAAAAGTTAATTTGTGGCGAGGAAACCAGAGATATAATCCACTAATCAGTAGTACAAGTCCCCAACAGGATGCAAGCTCTACTAAATAATCTCCCAACTTGCCGATCATTAGTTCACCGTGAATTTTACGGGCGATCGCTTGGAGATTATTGTTTTCATCCCGTTCCCCTAAGATTTTCCCAGTATAGGGATTGACAAAAACAGCTAGGGTTCGTTCATCTTTAGTTGCGATCGCCACTTCAGCACTACGGTTAGACGCAACACTGGGCGTAAACTTTGTTACCTTGGCATCAGGATAAGTTTGTTCAACAACCGCCACCTGTTGAGTATAAGGGATCACCACATCCGCAGGCTGCACAAACATTTGCTGGTGATACATCGCCGCATCTAATTGTGGTTTGAACAAGTAGATGATGCCTGTAATTGACAAAATCAACATCAAAGGAATTACAAACAAGCCTGCATAGAAATGCCATCGCCAAACCGTGCGATAAAAGCGATTGCTGGGAGGTTCAGCGATTTGTGATGCGTTCAAAGCTGTGTCAAATTTACTCATTGCCCTTTGCCAAAGATCGAGGCAAAATAACTATCAACCACAAGCATAAAGAATGTCAAAAGACAAGCTGTCAAACTCAGTTATTCTTATGTGTATTTTTTATAGGTTCAAGAAATTAAACGCCCCAGCCGTATACTGACAAGGTTGTTGAAAGTAAGAGATAAACTTAGCTAAGTAGAAATCACTACCTTGTTATATGTCGCCTTTACCTGAGCATCGCCCATCTAAGCTTTCTCTAGGTCCTTTAGAGTCTGAAATTCTCCATCTGATCTGGAGTTTAGGGTCGGCTACGGTTAAGGATATTCACGATCGCCTGCTTGCAGATCCAGATCGAGAACTAGCATACACCTCAGTTACAACAGTCCTAAATCGCCTCACTCAAAAAGGTTGGTTAATTTGCGATCGCAGCGAACGTACTTTTAAATGGCAACCATTACTATCACAACAACAAGCACAAGCAATACATTCCCATAATCAATTGCAGCAGTTTTTAGCTGTCAGTAATCCTGATGTCGTAGCAGCCTTTGCCGATAGTTTAGATATGGCTAGCCTAGAACAACTTGAGGCGATTACCCAAAAGATCAAAGCAGCGCGTCAAGCTAGGGAGAAAAAATAATGCACCTCAGCATAATTTTGATAGCAGTTGGTTTAGCTATGCTCTATAGAGTTTATTGGTTTAGATCTCATAAAACTTGGCTAAAGCGTTGGCAACAAACATTAATAGCATTTGTCTTCCCGCCACTGTTAATTATCGTCACGAGTCTGACTGTTTTATGTATGGGGCATCATGGCACAATGTTATGGCGACCTGTTGGTTGGATTGGCTGCCATATTGCTCTGTTATTTTTGGTATTTGCAGGAATAACCATCTGTTATTTATTTTGGCAGGGATGGATCTCGTTACAAAAAGTTCGCACTTATCCTCTCACTACCATTGCAGGTAAATCTGGACGGGTTATAAACACACCAGAATTGTTTGCGGCTCAAGTTGGCTTTTGGCAACCTGAATTAGTAGTTAGTCAGGGATTACTACAATCCCTTGATGCAGAACAGATTGAGGCAGTTTTTAGCCACGAACAAGCACATTATTACTATCGTGATACCTTTTGGTTCTTTTGGTTGGGATGTATTCGTCAATTTACATTTTGGCTGCCTAAAACCAATATTCTTTGGCAGGAATTATTGTTACTGCGCGAACTGCGGGCAGATCGCTGGGCTGCAAAACAAGTTGATGCTTTAATATTGGCAGAATCTTTGCTATTGGTTGTGCGATCGCCTTTAATCAACACACATTATGCTGGATTCAATGATACAACTGTCCAAACCCGCTTAGAAGAACGTATTGAAGCTTTGTTATCACCAGATTTGAGCGACGAAGCACCATCATGGTTATGGGCTTGGCTGCTGCTGTCTCTCCTGCCCATTTTGACAATACCATTTCATATTTGACAGCTTGTCTTTTGACTCAATCAATAGCGAACACGCAGAATAAGAGACGGTAGCGACATAATAGTAAATTTGATGTCAAAAATTGTCAGCAACGGTCTCAAACTAAGTTTTGCTATTGTGAGTTCCAACTTAATATTAGCTGCTATCGTGAAAACACAAAGTGCGATCGCGCATCAAGTTGTAGACCCAACTGCTGCCGTTATCAACTCATCCCTAAATTCTCAGCACCAGCCTCACGTAAATGCGTTAATAGCACAGTCAATTCAAGCCCAAGTTGTGCAAGTTACTGGTATTAAACTTAACCCAACTGCTAATGGTGTTAACCTGATTTTAGAAACCAGTGGTGATTTATCCTCTCAAGTATCAACTTCCAGTTATGAAAACACCATTACTGCTGAAATTTCTAATAGTCAGCTAAATTTACCCCAAGGTAAATTTTTTCACCAAAATAATTTATCTACAGAAATTACCGCTCTGACGATTAACCAAACTGTCAACAATAAAATTCAGGTGATAGTAACTGGTAAATCTGCTGTTCCCATGCTTGGCGTAATTAATCGCGATCGCACCCTAACTTTTAGTTTAAATACACCTAAAAATACCACACTTACTCAATCTAATTCTACACCCAGAAGATCTAATCCTGAAATTGACGATCCTACAATTCAAGAAATCATCGTTACCAGTCAAAAACGACAAACATCTACCCCTGTTTATACAATTTCTCAAACAGAAATTCAAAAGCAAGGCTCTAATAGTCTCGCAGAAGCATTAAAAGGATTACCTGGATTTGCCATTAATGACGCTGGTTTTGGCGCAGACATTCATACAGGAACATACTACCGAGGACACTCAATAAATCAATCTGTCTTCCTGATGAATGGTAGACCAATTGGCAGCAATATTAATACTTATCATGGCGCTACAGATCTCAATAGCATCCCCGTAGAATCCATTGAAAGAGTCGAATTATCTAGTGGTACAAGTTCCACTCTTTATGGTTCCGAAGCATTTGGCGGAGTAGTTAATATTATTACCAAACAAAATCAAATATCTCCGCGAGTAAATGGTGTAGCCGAATATGGATCTTTCAATCAATCTAACTACCGCCTTAGCTATGGTAGTAAAATTGGTGCTGCAAACTTTAACTTAGGATATGAAAAATTATCAGCAGATAACCGTTATCCTGTACCTGCTGGCGCAGCTAATCGTGACTCAAATGGTCTTTTATTTAATGGAGATATTGCCACTAGCAACTACTATGGGAACTTAACATTTCCTTTAAATTCTAGAAACACTATCAATTTAAATGCTTACACAATCAGCAGCCGTAGAGGTCTACTTTATTTTGGTTTTCCCTTGCAGAGAGACCGACTAGATCATGATACTTTAAACGTTGGTTTATCTTCAGAAACTTTATTAGGTAATAACGATGATTCTGTTTTAAAAACAATTCTTTCGTATAATCAAGATTACTTTAATACTTATGGACCAACGCAAAACATTTATTATCGGACAGGTACATTAAATTCACAAGCGATCGCAGCTAGAATAGAACATCAATGGCAACTTGCCAAACCCTATAACCTAACATGGGGTTTAGACTTAAAAAACTCCTACTTAACAGGTGAAGTTAGTAGTACCGCCCCTAATAGAATTGATCTGAATGAAACAGAAAATAAAAATAGACTTCAATCTGCAATATTTGCTCTAAATACTTGGAAACCTAACGACAGCATCCAAGTAGAATTAGGTTTACGACAAAACATTGACAGCGAATTTGGCACTTACTTAAATCCTACCTTTGGAACAAAATTAGCTATCACTTCCAATCTAGCTATACGCGGTAGCTGGGCTTCCGAACAACGCAACCCTGGTTTAGACCAATTATATGTATATGATACCGTGCATAACTGGCTGCCCAACCCCGACTTAAAACCAGAAACAGGTTCTTCTTGGACAGCAGGATTAGATGTTAACTTTTCTCGTAACTTAACCGGACAATTTACTTACTTTGGCAGTAGTTTAAACGAGAGATTAGGAGTACAAACAGGTAAATGGGCTAATATTGGTCTTGTAAATACCAACGGATTAGAAGCAGCACTTAGATATAGAATTACTCCCGCATGGTCAACATTTATTAACTATACTTATACAGATGCAAAAATAGAAACTGGAGCCGAAAAAGGCTTACAGTTAGGTTTAATTCCTTTCTCCGTTGCACAACTAGGGATTGGTTATGAGCGTCAGGGATGGCAGTTAAACTTATTTGGTAGTTATTACAGTGGCTCACGCCGAGCTATTTTTAATAATCCTAGCGAACAAACTACAGATTTTTCCCCAGCATATTTAAACCTAGATTTAACTAGCCGTATTCCTCTAACTAAAAATTTAGGCTTAACCTTATATCTAGAAAATTTAGCAG
Organism: Crinalium epipsammum PCC 9333; assembly: GCF_000317495.1. GTDB lineage: Bacteria > Cyanobacteriota > Cyanobacteriia > Cyanobacteriales > PCC-9333 > Crinalium > Crinalium epipsammum. The sequence goes on along the minus strand of NC_019753.1, from coordinate 1,763,795 downwards.
ATGCAGCTTACGAAAAAGCCAATCGAATTTATCAGCCTGGTTTAACATTCCGAGTCGGTTTGCAATCAAATATTTAACTAAATGTGGAAATTATATATTTATAGGACTTACGCTAGTCCCCCTTTTTAAAGGGGATTTAGGGGGATCTGCAACGGCTGAAACGCTTATTTTAGCGTTAATGATCTGTAAGTCCTGATTTAGTTAGATTTCATTAATCTAGCACTCCAGATAGAGCTTTAATTCACCCGCAATTGAAACAATAGGGAAAAATACCGTCTTCTCCCTTGACAAATGAATTTTAATTTTTTTGACATATTTTGGGTGATTTTACTATTCAGTTCTTTTCAACCCATGTGGCAACGTCGCCAGTTAGAAGCTAGACGAGTTCAAGCATTGCAGGAGTTTGAACGAGGACGTAATAGTAGAGTAATTTTACTAATTCACCGCCAAGAATCAATCAGCTTATTAGGAATTCCTATATCTCGTTACATTACAATTGAAGACTCAGAACAGGTGCTAAGAGCAATTCGCTTAACACCTCCAGATGTGCCTATTGATTTAATTTTGCATACTCCTGGTGGATTAGTTCTCGCTACCGAACAAATTGCCAGAGCATTAATTAGACATCCAGCTAAAGTAACCGTATTTGTACCTCACTATGCCATGAGTGGCGGCACAATGTTAGCCTTAGCAGCCGATGAAATAGTTATGGATGCCAACGCCGTCTTAGGTCCAGTTGATCCCCAATTAGGTAACTTTCCAGCAGCTAGTATTCTCAAAGTAGTTCAAGATAAACCAATCGGCGACATTGACGACCAAACCTTGATCATGGCAGATTTATCGCGCAAAGCAATTCAACAAGTACAGCGATTTGTGCGTACTCTGCTCCAAGATAATATTCCCCAGCAAAAAATCGCTACGGAAAACATTGAAAAAATTATTGATGCCCTCACCACAGGTCAAGTCACCCATGATTATCCCGTGACTGTTGAGGAAGCATCTAAACTTGGTATGCCGATTACAGAAGGGCTACCAATGTCAATCTATAACCTGATGGAATTATATCCCCAATCTCAAGGTGGACGACCTTCAGTGCTATACATTCCCCTTCCCTACCAAAATCGTCCAGCTATGCCTGAACGAAAAGGCACACCCATACCACAAGAAGCTAAATTTTAAGCAAGTCATCGTCATCAAAATAAAACTGTCCTTTTCAACCCCTACCCGAATTTCGGGTAGGGGATTTATTCTTAAGATGTAGTTTGATTAGGCAGGATTTTCTACTTATAGCCTGAAACCTTTCTAGCTTCTTGATTAAGTTTCTGACGAACCTCTAAACTAGCGATACCAGTTTCTGGTAGTAAAAATCTTCTTTGAAACTCTCTAATCGCCGCTTCAGTACGAGGACCATAAAACTCATTATTAGGTAAAGGTGGATCTGGTTGAACCACTACATTCAAGCTATTTTGAAGATTAACAATCATATCAGCCGCCAAATCCTGAGTTTGGGAGTTGACTGTGCCATCAACAGAAAGCTTATTTTGCTCCTGAAATTCTCGGATTGCTCTTTTACTCGCTGTATCATTCAGCGTCTCTCCCAACTCCACCTGATATCCTAAACTACGCAATAAAGTGCGAAACTCGCTCTTGCTGTAGTTACGGCTGCGAATAGCTAAGGCTGGATCGTAATAAAATAAGCTGATTGCTAAACTTAATGTAACTAATGCAAAAGTGCTTACTAAACTACCCCACATAGATCTCAAACCTGTCTTACTCGTTAATACTTTAATTCTAAGCAACCTCAGCCTTGAAAGTTTATTAAACTGTTGTGTTTCTAAATTTTCTGTTGGAGGGAGAGAGAAGAGAGGAGGGAGGATAAAGGGTTATAGGGTTTGATAACTTTTATCTCAATTAAAAATTTACAAGTTTATTTGTGCGTTAGCTTAAACAATACTTACTAATAATTTAACTTTAAATTATGCCATCCTTAGCCAAATTCTCAGTCAGCACCAAAACATCTCGTCCTAAAATTTGGTTTGAACGCGGAATGGCACTTTTGGTATTAATAAATCTGGGGATAGTTTTGTTTGATTACAGCTATATTCCCTTACGCAACTTTTACTTAAAAGAACTTCCCCGCTTAACAAAAATATACGATCCCGTAAAAGCTATTGAACCTAATCGTGATACCGAAAAATATCTCACTACAGTAGAGCAACTTAAAGCTGAGGTAAAACAAGCAGGATTACAGTCACCCAAAACTGAATTATTACTACAGCAACTACGCCAACTCAGCGTAGAGATGATTGATAAAAATCCCTTTGAAGTTGTCAATAAAACTGGCACTTTGGAAAAAATAAAAAACCGAATGCGCCGTCATGTGCGACAAGAATCATCGAAAGAAGCATTTCAACTATTTTGGAGTAGAAAGTATTTATCTCAATCAAATTGGTCAAAAGAAATTAATTTTTACGATCAAAACATTCAGCCTTTACTAGCCACAAACTATTTTCGTCCTTATGGAGAAACAGGAGATTTCGTTGACTACTTTTGGCAGATTGATATTTGGTTTATTATTGTATTCGGTTTTGAATTTATTATTCGCACATACTACATCCATCGTCGTCATCTTGGTTTAACTTGGCTAGAGGCAATGCTATGGCGCTGGTATGATGTATTTTTGTTATTACCAGTATGGCGATCGCTCCGTCTAATTCCCCTAGTTATTCGACTTCATCAATCACACTTGGTAAATCTCGATTCACTACAAGCGCACATTAACTACGGCTTTGTAAGTAATTTTGCTGAAGAATTGACAGAAGTAGTGGTGATTCGAGTAATTAACCAAATGCAAGCAGCGATTCAGCGAGGCGATCTCAAAGATTTACTATCCAATCGTCTAGCTCATTCTTACATTGATCTTAACAATATTAATGAAGTAGAGGCGATCGCCAACGTCCTAGTCAAAGTCACAGTATACAAAGTACTACCGAAAATTCAGCCTGACTTAGAAGCAATTCTTAGGCATAGCCTCAACAAAGTTTTAGATCAATCTCCTATATACCGTAATCTGAAGCAAGTTCCAGGCATAGGAAACTTACCTATCCAACTAATTGATCAACTAATTAATGAAGTTTCTCAGTCCACCTACACTGCCATCAAAGACACACTGGAAGATCCTGTAGGAGCAAAACTTTCTCAAGATTTAGTCCAACATTTTAGTGAAGCATTAGGCACAGAACTACAAAGGCAACATACCTTACAAAAAATTCAGTCCTTACTATTTGACCTTTTAGAAGAAATCAAAATTAACTACGTTCAAGATTTGTCCGAGGAGGATTTACAGAGACTATTACAACAAACCCGAAAAACCCGAAAAACTTCTTACAAAAATAAATAATAAATTATAACTCAGAAATGAGAATAACGCTGCTGCCCTCCTTATCCGCGTGGTCAGGGTTTTGTGCTAAAATATCAACAGTCAAATGAACCTCCTGTAGTTGTAAAAACAAAACAACATAATTAGGAAAAGTAAGAAGACAAAACCTTACAAATACGGTAGGGCATACCGGACTTCAAGCTTGTGGAGAAGCTGTAAGACTAACGGGTACTTGTACCAGAAGCAGGTTTCAGTGAAGCAAGAATCTCCCGTCGAGCGCGTAAAAACCTCTTATTTCGCGTCTCTACAGACGGGGGAGTGTCAATACCGATATAGCAGGTTAACCTGCCGTATCAGTTGAATCTCCAGCACTTAAAAGTGGGGGAGCGTCAACGCAACGTTAAACTTCTTGGAATAACTTCGCAGGAAGTGGGTCGAGACCCACTTTTTTTATTGGGGGTGTTAAATGACTCATCCTTTAATTCCACAAATTATTGATTTGGCGACTCCGATAGCAGCAGATTTGGGGTTGGAGTTAGTTGGTGCAGTTTTTCAAACCAACCAAAGTCCACCAGTACTCCGCTTAGATATCCGAAACCTGAACTCAGATACTGGCTTGGAGGACTGCGAACAAATGAGCAAAGCGGTAGAAGCAAGCCTAGATGCAACAAACATCATTCCTGATGCTTATGTATTAGAGGTTTCCAGTCCTGGGATCTCACGACAGCTAACTACAGATCGCGAGTTTATTTCCTTTAAAGGTTTTACCGTGATTGTTACCACCTCGGAATTATTTCAGGGCAAAACTGAGTTCAAAGGTAAGTTAGTTAACCGAGATGAAACATTTGTTCATCTCAATCTCAAAGGTCGCGCGATCGCTATTCCTCGCTTGTTAGTTACTAAAGTCCTGCTAATGGAAGCTTAATGAGTATAAGTAAAGCTAAAACACTTACTGCTGCTTGATTATAGCCAAGAGATAGGGAGCAGGAAACATTGTTGCAAGCGAGTTACAAACAACTGCCCCTTGTAAACAAAATCTCCCTTACTCAAAATTTTCTTTGGTCAAAAGCTAACCCTCTATAGGTAGTTTTTTTACCGTAGGTACTGCGATCTTCTGGCTGTTTAGGCAAGCCCAGACAGGTAACTATCTTAGGTTTAGCCTGCGATCGCTCCTGGTTATTTGTTCAAAAAACGGAGGTTTTCCGATGTCGTTAGTTAGTTTACCTGGTCTTAAAGACCTAATTGAAGGTATTAGCAAAGAGCGTAACCTACCCAGGCACGCTGTCAGCGAAGCACTACGAAAAGCCCTGATGAAAGGTTACGAGCGTTATCGTCGCGCTCAACGCCTCGATCGCTTTCATTTTGAGGAAAACTATTTTAACAACTTTGAAGTTGATCTTGATACTGAAGAAGAAGGCTTCCGCGTCCTAGCCACAAAAACTATTGTTGAAGAAGTCACCACCAGCGATCACCAAATTTCTCTTGCTGACGTTAAACAAGTAGCAGATGAAGCACAATTAGGTGACTCCGTACTTATTGATGTCACCCCCGATCAAAAAGAATTTGGTCGGATGGCAGCAATTCAAACAAAGCAAGTTTTATCACAAGAACTGCGGGATCAGCAGCGTCAAATCATTCAAGAAGAATTTGAAGAATTAGAAGGAACAGTATTACAAGCAAGAGTACTGCGCTTTGAACGTCAATCAGTGATTTTGGCTGTCACCAGTACTTTTGGTCAACCAGAAGTAGAAGCCGAACTACCCAAGCGAGAACAACTACCCAACGATAACTACCGGATTAACGCCACATTTAAGGTGTTATTAAAAAAAGTCCGCGAAGGTCCACAGCGAGGTCCACAACTAATTGTTTCTAGAGCTTCTGCTGGTTTAGTAGTATATTTGTTTGCCAACGAAGTCCCAGAAATTGAAGATGAAGTTGTCCGCATTGTTGCCGTAGCCAGAGAAGCTAATCCACCTTCTCGCCATGTTGGTCCCCGCACTAAAATCGCAGTTGACACACTAGATCGAGATGTTGATCCAGTAGGAGCTTGTATTGGCGCTAGGGGTTCTAGAATTCAAGTAGTAGTCAATGAACTACGCGGTGAAAAAATAGATGTCATTCGCTGGTCTCCCGATCCTGCTACCTACATCGCTAACGCCCTCAGCCCCGCACGAGTTGATGAAGTCAGGCTAGTACATACCGATGAACGTCAAGCTCACGTTTTAGTAGCCGAAGATCAACTAAGTTTAGCAATTGGCAAAGAAGGACAGAATGTTCGGCTTGCGGCTCGTTTGACTGGTTGGAAAATCGACATTAAAGATTCTGCTAAATATGACTATGCCGCAGAATCTGCCAAAATTGAGGCGCAGAAACAGGCAACCACTTGGGATGAGGAAGACGTTGAGGAAGAAATTGATGTCTTGCCAGAAGTGGATGATGAACTAGAATATTCCGAAGAAGAAGCGATGATCTAATTCCTACCGACAGAAGAAGGCGATCTGGCAAAATAATTGTTTGCCAGAATCAGCCCAATTGTTAAGTTTTGATGAGAAAATAGAGATGGAACCTAACTTCCGACGTTGCGTAAGTTGTCGTCAAGCAGCACCAAAAGTAGAATTTTGGCGAATTGTCAGAGTTTATCCATCTCAGCAGGTACAATTAGATCAGGGGATGGGTCGTTCTGCCTATCTCTGTCGCCAAACGGCTTGTCTTGAAGCGGCTAAAAAGAAAAATCGTTTGGGGCGATCGCTCAAAGCTCCTGTGCCAGAACATATCTATATAACTTTATGGCAGCGTTTAGCCACAAGTTAACCCCATAGCATCCCTCACTCACAGGTTTTATGAGCAGCGATAGTTATAACCCCTCCCACTTCATAATCCTGGGATATCACCAGGACTAATTTAAACTAGCAGGCTGCAATTAAGAGATTGCTAGTTAAAATGAAATGAGGAGTGATAATTCACTACTCACCAACTAGAAGTTATTAGTAAACAGATTGATTAATAGCATTATCGTTTCCCTGCCCACACCGAATAACAAATTTATCCTCAAAATCTGGCAACAGAGGTGGGGAAGTCTAGGATTGAGAGTCTATAAGGATCTGAGCAAGTGGCACGATAGAAAAGAAGTAATGACTAAGCGCCACAGGGAGCCACTGTTTGCAAATCCTATCTCACTTTTTTAGTTATTTGTGCAAAATTATAAAAGAAGAGTTGGGCAAGGAAGTCGTGATCTGGGTAAAATTAACCACTCAGAATTAGATTTCCGGGCTTATTAAAGAAATAATCATTTAGTTGAGTTGGAGTTAAACCTGAGAAAGTAGGATGCAGATGAACAAAAATTTAAATTCATTTAAGCATTTAGTCAAAATGTGAAAACTCGTATGACGGGGGGATAGTGGATGAACAACGGCAAAGTGAGAATATACGATTTATCGAAGGACTTGAATTTGGACAACAAAGATGTTCAATTAATTTGCGATCAGCTAAATATTGCAGTTAAAAGCCATAGCAGTACAATTTCAGAATCAGAAGCAGAGCGCATTCGCGCTGCTGCCGAAAAATATTCACCTCGTCCGGCAGTAGCTAGACGAGTTAACAGTAACGATCCAACAGAACGTAGACCAGGAGCGCCGTCAATGCCAGGTAATGGGCGCAATAACATTGAACAGAAGCCACAAATTCTCCAAATTAAGCATAGACCTAATTCCGGTTCTGACTCCACAGAATCGGAAATGAAGCTAGCGGCTCCCCCTCAAATGCCAGTAAGGCAGTCAACGGCAGCACCTATAAAGCCGTCGATAGTCAGTCGCCCTGTACGTCAATCTGACCAGCAGAATAATATCCCAAAAGAGGCGACAGGGAATTCAACAGCAGATGAGTCGCCTGCAACAGTAGTTAAAAGCCCGGTTAATAAAGTATTAACCCCTAAAGCAACACCTAAAGTTTCGGCTCCTCCTGTAGTCGCAGCACCCCCAGAACCAAAACCTCAACTGGTAGAACCTCCAGCCCGACAAACAGTTGCTCCCAAAAACTACGGAATAGATGAGCATTTGGCACAAGAGGCAAAACTTGACAAGCCTGTTCTGAAAAAAGCTAAAGTCGAACAATCGGCTGGAGGCGGTGCAAGAATTCCATCTCCTGCTAAACCTACTGGCGAGAAAAGACCGATTTCTAAACCAGAGCAAGTAGCCGCTCCAGTACTGCCAGATCTACAACGTCCTCAAAGGACTGTCCGCCCCCCACTAGCACCAGGAAGCAAGCCAGAAATAGCTGCCAGAGGTGCAGACGGGCAAAGAATTCCTAGACGACCTGGATCTCAACCGGAAGGTTCGGAGAATCAAGATTCAACGATTGAAACGTTGGATTTGGATCTCAAACGACCAACTCCACCACGCCAAGTTAAGAAAACCAAAACTTGGGAGAAGGAAGAGGAAGAAGATACAGATATTGCTAAGAAGGCTCCAGCAAAAGCCAAGCGACGCACGCCACTCATCATTGAAGAGGATGATGATGATTTGGATGGTGCATTAAATGCGCTTACCCCAGCGCAAGTGAGCCTCTCAGTAGCTCGTCCGCCTAAGCAAAAAGTGGCATCAACGCCAGCAGCAGCACCTGCTGCCAGAGCTAAAAAACCCAAGACCGACCGAGGCGAACAAAAAGTAGATAGTCGCTCTAACCGTCGTGAGCAAAAACCTGTTGAAGAACGTCCCGAAAAAATTGTTTTGACAGGCAGTTTGACAGTTCGGGAACTAGCCATTGCTTTGGCTGTACCAGAAACAGAGATTATTAAAAAGCTGTTCTTTAAAGGAATGGCTATTAATATCACCCAAACTCTGGATATACCCACCGCCTCTATGGTGGCAGAGGATATGGGCGTGGCAGTGGAAACGGCTGAAGAACAAGCCCCCGCCACAAAAGTCACGGAGATGATCGATGCGGCTGACCTAGAAAATCTCATCAAGCGTCCGCCAGTAGTGACAATTATGGGTCACGTAGATCATGGTAAAACTACCCTGCTTGATGCCATTCGGAAAACGAAAGTAGCTCAAGGAGAAGCTGGCGGTATTACTCAACATATTGGTGCATACCATGTAGATGTTGACCACGATGGGAAAACCCAGCAAGTGGTTTTCCTCGATACACCTGGTCACGAGGCGTTTACCGCTATGCGGGCGCGTGGTGCGAGGGTGACAGATATCGCGGTGCTAGTAGTAGCTGCTGATGACGGTGTGAGACCTCAAACAATTGAAGCTATCCGTCACGCTCAAGCGGCAGAAGTTCCCTTGGTGGTTGCTATCAATAAAGTTGATAAACCAGAAGCACAACCGGATCGAGTTAAGCAAGAATTAACCGAGTTTGGTTTAGTTTCAGAAGAATGGGGCGGACAAACCATCATGGTTCCAGTTAGTGCGCTTAAAGGCGAGAACCTGGATACACTGCTGGAAATGATTTTGTTGGTATCAGAAATTGAAGAACTTTCTGCTAACCCAAATCGACCCGCTAGAGGTACGGTGATTGAAGCTCATCTAGATAAAGCTAAAGGTCCTGTTGCTACCCTGCTGGTACAAAATGGCACGCTGCGTGTGGGTGATACCCTCGTTGCAGGTCATGTATTTGGTAAGGTACGAGCAATGGTGGATGACCGAGGCGCAAGGGTCGAAGCTGCTAGTCCATCCTTTGCTGTAGAGGTTTTGGGCTTGAGTAATGTCCCTGCTGCGGGTGACGATTTTGAAGCCTACGCGAGTGAAAAAGAAGCTCGTGCGATCGCTCAAGAAAGATCCGATCAGCAACGCCAGTCTCGTCTACAACAGATGATGGCATCACGCCGCGTTACTCTCAATTCTCTGTCCGCACAAGCTCAAGAAGGAGAACTCAAAGAACTCAACTTGGTCTTGAAGGCAGACGTTCAAGGTTCCGCCGAAGCAATTCTGGGATCACTAAAACAACTGCCACAAAATGAAGTCCAAGTTCGGGTCTTGTTAGCTAATGCTGGCGAAATCACCGAAACAGACGTAGACTTAGCTGCTGCTAGTGGTGCTGTAATTATTGGATTTAACACTACCCTAGCTACTGGCGCACGGGCTTCTGCTGACCAATCAGGTGTCGATATCCGCGAATACAACGTCATCTACAAGTTGTTGGATGATATTCAAGGCGCGATGGAAGGTCTGCTTGAACCAGAGATGGTGGAAGAACCCCTGGGTCAAGTGGAAGTACGAGCCGTATTTGCCGTTGGTCGTGGTGCTGTTGCAGGCTGCTATGTACTATCAGGTAAGGCAATTCGTAATTGTAAAATCCGAGTACATCGTGGCGGTAAGGTGATCCATGAAGGTGGGCTTGATTCCCTCAAGCGCATCAAAGAAGATGCCAAGGAAGTTAATGCTGGCTATGAATGCGGTATTGGCTTAGATCGCTTTAATGATTGGGCTGAAGGTGACATTATTGAAACCTATCAACTCGTGAGCAAGCGACGTACCCTTTCACCTGCTTAAGAAAAGTTGGGATTTCGGATCTGGGATGTAAACTGGGCTAATTAACCCTCTGAAGTTCTAAACTCTCAGCAGTACATCCTCGATCCCTAATCTCAATTGCTTATGCGCTCTTCTTGGTCTGAACCTTTTTTATGGATTCATTTAGCTGGGTTAGCTGTTGTACCACTTTTTCTAGGGCTATGTTGGGTCTTTTTGGCTGTAGGTGATCCTCAGTTGCCAGTTTGGGTAGAATTCCTGTTAGTTGCTGGTATTGGAATTGCACCAATTTTGTGGATGCAATTAACCCGTCCGTTTTATATCTTTAGCATTTTGGTACTGGCGATCAAGCCAAGTCACCTAACCTCAGATCAGCAACGCCTACTTAGCTTATTTAAAACGCCGATCCATCAATGGCTTGCCAGTGTTGGCGCTATTTTAATGTTGTTGGTGTTGTGGCAAATCTATCAAGTAGCACCTCTGGCTACAATTGTGGGTTTTCCACTAACCTCGCGATTTTTAGGGCTATTTTTAGCTAGTTTAGCTTTCCTAGCAAGCAATTTGTTCTTACAAGTGCCGCTTAGTGTCTTACTGGTTCTCCTGACTAACGAAACTAAGTTAGCTGCTACAGAACCATTCCCTATAGTAAAAATATTTCAGGATTTTACCGTTCCTGGTTTGCAGGTTAATCGGATATTACCAATAGCTGACAAAAAGTTAGCTGTTGTGAATAATGACACTCCACAAATAACACCGAAACAAGGGTAAGGAAGCCAGAAAAGGCAAGATTTCATCTTAAAAGCTTTAAATTTTGCCTTTTCAATGGAATTTTTAGTTAAAATTTGATTATAATCAGCCGGAAATTTAGCTAAATATATATGTATAACTGGAAACAAAATTATAACTTCTAGTTAAGCTATCCTGAAAGATGAGTATATAAAAATTGATAGCCAATTTCTAATCTAAAGTCCTCAATAGCATCCAATAAGGTATCTATGGCTAACTTTTCTGCTTCGACTTCTCCCACAATCTACCAAGATCCCCAAATCTGGCAAAGTCTGAAAGTTGCGATCGCATCTAGTTCAGGGTTTCAGCGTTGGCAGTTGGAACACGTGCTAGATGAGCAACGGCAAGATATTACCCTCGATCATCGGGTGCGCCGCTATTTAAGGGAAACTTTAGAAACCCTGGCTTATTAAAAAGGCAGTTATGCAGAAGTCAGAGTGATGATTAATGACTTCTGCATGGCAGGGGGTTAACTTTAAAGAATTTCTGCAATATATATTTCCTGGTTCAAAACCTTGGTAAGCGTCTTGCCAGTTGCTTAAGTTGGTTATAGGCTTCAGCAAGGCGATCGCCCTCTACATGAACCTGTTGGGTAGGGTAATTTTGTAGAGTTTCTATCAATGTAATCTTACCGTCGTTCATAGCCGAGCTAACTAAAGCCGAGCGCAAAGATTGTCGGTTGGCAATATTATCAGGAGTATGAATTACCTGAGAAATTTGATCCAGTAGTACTTCTCCCACAGGAGTATTCAACACCCGATATAAAATAAACGGATTTACTTTTATTTCTTCATTCAAAGGGCGACGCACATCCTGGGCAGTTGTTCCTGGTATCTTTAGATAAGCTCCTACCCCCGTTGAAACTTCACCTGTTTTGGCAAACCTTGCTAGTTCAGAAACCGATAGTGACGTTTGTAGAAAGCGATACTTCAGTACTACTCGCTCTGAAGCGTCTGCACGTAACCCAGATAGCAAAATACTCAGACCGACAGCTAAACCCACGCAACCTTGGATTGACAGTACTAAAGAGCGCATAGACAGTTCCAAGACATTATTGTATATGTGACGATATTTAGTTGGGTAAGTTGCCGTTTTGTAATTTTGTCAGGAGTTATTGCGATGCCTGCGGCTGGCTGCGCCTACGCACCCTTTCTAGCCCTCAAAGGGAACTAAAAATATTATTAATATGTCATCAATATAACCAGTAGTAAATAACTAAGAATCAGGATAATGCCTGCGTATTTTCTACGAATATATGTTTTAGAAGACTTGTTTGCCACATACAATCGCATGATTGCTCGTGTAACTGTTGATACCTAATCTCTGCCATTTTGTGATTAGTCAATTTGGGTCTTAAGGGTTATTTCAGATAAACTTTAGAGCTTTAAATTAGAAAAATTTACTTGCAAATTTTTACTTAATTGCGCTCTGGGGTAAAGTAGCCAGACTTAAATTTTAAATAATATTGCCTGGGCTAGTTGCCTGTTTGTGGTCTGAAATGATAATAACTCAAATAGTGATTAGTATGAGAATTTGTCTTTGCAATTACTTGCTGGCAATTGGCGATCGCTTACTCTTGCCCCATATTATTTAATCACTGAAGTTTAGACAATCAGCTTATTTCAATCAGCTAGTTTACTAACCCTACACCAATTAACCACAATGACAGACATCAAAATAATGAAAAATACCGTTAATTCTGTTAATTCCTCGGCAATTACCACTGCCCAGCCTGTTAAGCATCATGCTAATAGCTTTAAACTAGGCATATCTTTACTGAGTGCAATATGTTTGTGGTCAGGTGGAACTTTAACAGTCGTAGCTACAGCAAATCCAGCACCACCAATACTTACGGCTCAGATACCCGCAGGCACAAAGGTTATTTATGTCAACCTAGCCACTGGTACAGATAGTGAGAGTGCTGGTAATAGCGAACAGACACCACTACGTACAATCACCGCAGCCCTCCAAAGAGCAGAGGCGGGTACAGTAGTGCAACTGGCAAATGGGTCATATACTGCTAACACAGGCGAAGTATTCCCAATTGTAATTCCTAGAGGCGTGACTCTACGTGGTAATCCATCTACCCAAGGTCAAACAGTAGCAATTATTGGTGGGGCTAATTACGTTAGCAGCACAGAAGCTAATCAAAGCGTCACACTTCTGGCAGAACAAGACAGTGTTATTACTGGACTTACCATTACCAACCCCAACACTCGTGGCACTGGTTTATGGATTCAATCTACTAACCCTCGTGTAACTAACAATACCTTTTCTAAAAATAAACGTGAGGGTATTTATGTTACCGGAAATGCTAACCCCAAAATTGAAGGCAACGTCTTTATAAATAATGATGGGCAAGGCATTTCTCTAGTTAGAAATTCCCAAGGAGAAATTCGCGACAACTTATTTCAAAATACGGGTTTTGGGATTGCGATTACTGATCAGGCATCTCCTTTAATTGCACAAAACCGGATTTTACAAAACGTTGATGGCATTGTTGTTGCCTCTAATGCTACTCCTGTTTTACGGAATAATATAATTGAGGGTAATCAACGGGATGGTATTGTCGTAATTAGCAAAGCTCAACCTAATTTAGGCACAGCAGAAACGGCTGGAGAAAATCGCATTAGCAACAACGGTCGCTACGATATCTACAATGCTACAAGCAGCAACATATTGCTTGCCTACGGTAACAATATTGATCCTCAACGCATTCGTGGTCGTGTAGAGTTTACCAACACAGCACCAGTAGCAAGTCGCTTTACAGATACCCAAGGACATTGGGCTAATGCTTATATTGAAGCGTTGGCAAATCAAGGTATTATTGCTGGTTTTAATGATAATACCTTCCGTCCCAGTGAACCTGTTACTCGCGCTCAGTTTGCGGCGATTATCAACAAAGCTTTTACGCCCGCCCCTGAAAACCCTGCGATCAATTTTGTCGATGTTAGTAGCAATTTCTGGGGATATCAAGCAATTCAAACAGCCGCTCGTGGTGGCTTTATTTCTGGTTATCCAGGGAATAAATTTCTACCCAACCAACGTATCCCTCGTGTCCAAGCACTGGTTTCTCTGGCTAGTGGTTTGAAATTGCGTTCCGATGACACCAGTGTATTGTCAGTTTATCAAGATAGGTCTTTAATTCCTCAATACGCTACGACAGCCGTAGCTGGTGCTACCGCTAAACAGCTAGTTGTTAACTATCCCGTTGCTACTAAGCTTGATCCTAACCGAGAAGCTACTAGGGCAGAAGTTGCAGCTTTTGTTTACCAGGCGCTGGTGAATGCGGGACGCGCTCAACCTATTGCCTCAGCTTATCTGGTAAGAAACCCTCAAACTACTCAGCGTTAAATCTTTTGCTTCGACTTGATATATAGCTAATAGCTATTAAGTAGGTCAACCTAATTAAACACATTACCCCACCCCCCAACCCCCTCCCCGAAATTCGAGGAGGGGGAAATTTGCATTTGATCTTTTTTAATGTGGAGCTACTTAGCTTCTTTTAAAGCCAATTTTTTCCAGGGTTTCAAAATAAACATTCTGAAACCCTTGTAAAACTGGCGCATGATGTAGATACGCGAAATAAGAGGTCTTTACGCTGATAGCTGACTGCTGACCGCTTATCAGTGAGTATTAATTAGCTGATCGAAAAAAGTTTAACAGTTCTCGATTGACAGTTTGGGGAACTTCCTGCTGCATCCAGTGACCACAATGCGGTACAAATTTTAGTTGGAAGGGTGCTGAGATCAACTTTTCCATACCCTGGGTAAGTTTTTGGCTTAACAGGGAATCTTCTTCGCTCCACAAAACTAATGTTGGTACTGTTACAGGTATTGGTTGGTGATTCCAGTTGTGCAGCCAATTTTGAGGAGTAAGCAGTTGGCGATAGTAGCTAACCGCAGCAGCAATTACACCTGGTTTCTCTAGTGCTTCTTGATATATTTGATTATCTTCAGCACTAAAAGCACCTTTGCGAACAGCCAACCCTCGGAATACATCTTTAACAAAATTTTTGATGTTTTGCTGAATTACCCATTCTGGTAAACCAGGAATTTGAAATGCTAAAACATACCAACTACGACGCAGTTGATCTAAATTATTACTTAATTCATGCAAAAAACGCTGTGGATGTGGTGCATTTAACACAGCCAAGTGATTGATTACATTAGGAAACTTTTGTGCTAAATTCCAGGCGATCGCACCACCCCAATCATGCCCAGCTATATGAGCTTTAACATATCCTAAACTTTCAATTAAACCCTGGATATCTGTACTCAAGGTATCTAAGTCATAGCCAGTTTTAGGTTTGTCGGAATAGTTATATCCACGTAAATCTGGAACTACAACCTTAAAATGACGAGCTAAAGCTGGAATTTGATGTCGCCATGAATACCAAAACTCTGGAAACCCATGCAGGAGTAAAACTAAATCTCCTTGCCCTTGAGTGACACAGTGTAAGCGAATATTATTTGTTTCAATAAACTGATGTTGCCAGCCTAAATCCAGAGATGCACTATACGGTTGCATACTTAAAGGTAATAATGAGAGGACTTCTATTGATTCCGTTGATTAGCCCTACTTTTAAGGTTAACATTGCGGGGATCAAATTAGAGTAACCTTTCATTAGCAATAGTTAAGGCATTAGTAAGTTTAGCTCGCTCAGGTCATTGATGATTGAAATTTAGCACCTCTGTGTCACTGGGGAGCGAACTTCCGAAGGTTTAATGGAATATGTGACTAAATTTGCTAAATCCTGTAACTGACTAATGGCTTCAGCACCTTCTAGCTTCATTAGTTCTCTGTCGTCCCGCATTTCTGTCCAGGTAATACCATAATCTGATACTAAAAAGCGAATCAGATGATTATCCCCCAAGCTCACCATAAACGAGGCGCTATTCATTTGGTTGCCGCAAGTGTAGCAGGATGCTAAATAACCTCGCTGTTCTAGCACTGTTGCTAGGGCTTGGAGGTTCATCACCAAATCCTGTACAAATTGACGGTGTTGATCTGCAAGTCGTATAAACACGGTTCCTCTCCAAACACCACAAGTAATTGTATAAATTTAATATTTTCTTAATAATTAACTTGGCAGTCTCAGTATACACCTGATCTAAGTATTAAAAGAGTCTAGGTAGACTCAAGAGCGCCTGGTCATCTATGAATTTGATTATCCCTGCACCTCAGTAGACCTGAAGCTGTCAATGTAACTTGCTTGCATCCTAAGATCAAGCTATTAAATTAATGTTCTACCTATGGAATGAGTTATTAGTCAGCACTTGACCTTAAAAGATAGAAATAAGCTATATTTCTCATAAAACTAGCTGACATCTATGTGAAGTAGAAGTTTTTTAACTTTTAATATCTTACTGGGAAGCGATCTGGCGCTGCTTAATTGCAGCAGCGCGTCTGTGGATTAACTTATTCGATTTGCCACCAGCCGAATGCTGGTCCAACAAATCGGATGACTATCCAGTAAACGATGAGGAAGCCAATTCCAATCCAAGCGCCTTGGGTACTCCAGTTAACAAACTGTTCTCCTTGACCTTTAGTAATTGGCAGCCACGGAAAGATTTTTTCTTTTTGACCGTATTTTTCTGCTAATGCTTCTTTACGACGCTTTGCTTCACCCATAGATTTTTTTTGAATTTTGGATTGATCATAACTTTTATTGAGGACAGAGCAAGCGGAGGGGCAGAGGGGCAGAGGAGGTACAGAACATTTCCAACGTCTGCCTTAGCGATTGGTTTTAAGTACACCGATTATTATTACTGTCTAAACCAGTTGGTATCTGGATAGTTAATCCGTGCTAATGGGCTAAGGGCTGTTAAAACTTGCTGTCCATAGCTGCGATGGTTGACACGGTTATCTAGAATGGCAACGACACCTTGTGATTCTCTGACTGGGGCGATCGCACGTTGTAATTCTCTAATTGCTGCTGGCAGCAGATATAAGCGAAACCAATCTTGGCTACGTTGCTTATAGTAAGTTACTCGACCCGCAACTAAGGGATCTTCTAAAGATGGAATCGGCAACGTGGCAATAATTAGCATTTGGGGAGAAGGTAAAAAACTTTGATGCTGTCGCCAGAATTCCCAACCACTGATCAGAATACCAGTGCTATCTACGTTGGTATCTTCAACCTGCACTCGTGAACCAAATTCAGATGCCAAAATTGTCGCTACCTGTGCTTTAAGGGGTACATCCCCAACCAAGATCACGATTGGTTTTTTAATGTCAGGACTATGGGGATCTAGTAATACAGTTGCTAACAAAATGCAGATTTGTCTGATCAAAGCTTCTTGAAATTGAGGAGTGTTTGGCATCGGCAACTTATCTGGCACGTAAAGTTGGATTAATTCACTTTGGCGATCGGGTGAAAATTTCAAGCAAGTTAAGTCTGGTAAACCAAGTTGTTGCCGATAAACAGGTGCTTCTGAATCTATTTCTAATGCTCCTCCAATTAACACTAAGGGTTGCTGTGACCATACTTTACTAAGGGCTGTGGCTACTTCTAAGGGGCTCGAGTAGAGGGAAAATTGCAAGAGCGATCGCGCAACTGATGCCCACATCAACGGAGCCTCTGTTTGCCAACGCTGCCCAAAATTTTGCCATGCCGCAGGTAAGTTTAACTTACTGTTCTCAACAACAGCAATTTGGAGTTTTTGAGCTAAAGAACGCAAAATATCCTGCTCTGGTGGCTCAATTAAATAACATTCGTAGGGATTTGCAGGATGTTGAAAGATAGCTTTTGTTAAGCGTACACGGGCATCTCGAATTGAATCCGCCAGCTTTGGAAATGCTTCCATAAGTTCATCCCAGTCACTAGGCTGGATACAGGTTGTAAGCTGCTCACGCGCCCATGCTTCTAAATCATCAGCACCATCAATGATTGTAGGAATACCCAGGGGAAATGATTGATCCCCGCAAAGTTGATCGGCTAACCAAGATTCGGGTGAAGTGAGCAGCAACCCCTGAAAGCCTTTATCAGGCAAGTGTGAGCCTGTGTGGATCACTTTGTCGGTCTGAAGCCACTGTTGCAGTTGGGGAATTTCCACCTCAATTAATCGCTGCTGTGTAGATTCTGGTGTAACCAAAATTACTGCTTCTTTCCAAAGCAACGCGGGCGCTAAATAACTCAAGCGATAGCGCCCGTAAGGATTACCAGTTGGAACCCCTGTTTGAATTAGTGCAGAACGCCCTAGTCGTAGCGCCCGTGCTACCAGTCGCGCCATTGTTAAATGATGAGGCCAGTCAGTAACCAGCCCAGGTGGTAGCTTCTCAGTGTTGCTCTTGGCAAATCGCAGCAAGGCACGCAGGGAAGAATGTACTTCTACCTCAATCACAAAATACCTCCGATGCCGATGCGGGAAGATCCGTTAATTTATTGCGGAGAGGAAAGCGAGATAGCGGTTTTAACCGCCTACGGTTCTTAATAGGCATAGTTATATCCATCCTTCCGATGAATGTGCGTACAAAATTTGTGACTGATGCCAGCCACTCGTCCTGACTTTGTTGCAATATCAAAGCTGCCTGTAGCTCGACACAGAACGCGACCAACGTAAGTACCAAATTTTTTGCCCTCTCTAACCGCAGCTTTAACAATGTCGCCAGTCTGAAAACCTTTGTGAATTTGGATTGTCTTGCGATGGCGAGTTGGAAAACCGAAACGATCCGTCCCGCACATCTGACGGGTTCCATGCCCCGTAGCTTTAATTAGCAATGGTTGTGTAGTTTTTACTTCTAATTGTTCAACTTCTCCAACACAAGCAGCATCCAACCAATGAGTTTTAGGTAATAACAACCGACATCTATTAAATTTGGTTTTGCCTCCACTTGCTGCAAGGACAGGCAAACCTGTTTGCTTCAATCGGTTCATTAATGCCCATCGTGTTGAGTTAACAGCAGAAGCATCTTTTAAGGGACGTTTGGCTTGTGCCAAGATTCTTTTCAAAACATCTGGTTTCTTTGTTAGAAAAACCTCAACATCCTGAGTCCCTTTCTTGATGTTGCAAGGCTCACAGGCGACGCACAGATTAGAGATTCGATTTGTTCCACCTTTAGCTTTGGGGTGAATATGTTCAATTTGTAAAGGGACATTTTCAGCACTGCAATAAGCACACTTGCGATCCCATTTAGCTAACAAATATTCCCTAACTTCATACCCGAACAACGTGCCTTGCTGGTACTCAATTCCTGATATTTCAGGATTGTCTAAAGCGAGCATATCAAATCGGACAAGTTCAGTAGAAATATTTGTGATGGGGGCATATCGACGCAAGCGATTAACCCAAGTTAATATTGTTTCTACTCTGTGTTGCAGGCTTGGAGCTAACCAACCGCATTGACGAGTACGATTTAAAAATCGAGGTTTACGATAGCGAGTTTTACGACTCCTTCTCCCTCTTCTTAATGCTCTACGTGATTCAAGAGCATTCTTAATCTGCTGTCCGCGATGGGTAAGTTCTGCACCAAAAACAACTTGTTCTCCTTGCAATAAAGCTATTCCTGTTGTTTTTGAACCAGGGTCAAGTTTTAGTTGCATCTGTGCGGGACTACTCAAAACCGCTTTGTTAAGGATGATTACAAATGGGAATCGCCTAAATACTCTGGCTTTCCCTGATTTGAGCAAACCTCTAGCAATCCCTGGTGTACAAGGGTTGAGTGGCTTACGGTTAGTATCTAGAACTAAAATAAAGTTAGACATTGTTGCGTCTCTTCTGAGTTTCTCGTAACGTTCGCTTCGTCAATGTTCGGATTCGGTACTTTCCAAAAAGCACTTTCTTACCCCTCGTAAGAATGTTTAACTTTTTGGTTATAGAGCTTGGGTCTAGCATCGTAACCCAAGGTATGAACTTTAACTCTTAATCCGAACGTAGCTTGCGCTTAGACTGGTCAGCTACCTAAAGTCGGAGGCATATTGGCGTTGGCGAAGCCTTCGCGAAGCGAATAGCCTGCGCTCCCCGCATAGCCCCGTCACTTTAGTGCGGGGTGCTGACAAGCTCAATTGGCGCTCTTTACACCTCCAGAAATGGACATTAACGTTTAGCTGCCCTATCTAGCATTATTGCTATGGGTTCCATAACGCTTTTTTAATTATGACAATGGCAGATTTGATTCCTTGTGAAGGCAATTAGGTCTGAAATATCTCAAACTGGCGCTTGGTTATACATTTACAACTTCGGCAACTACAGCTACAACTTGACACAAAAGAGTTTCATTAGTTAAATTATATGTAGTCATAACGAGTATGACTTTTTTGATCGTTAGTATTTAAGATTTTAATTAACCTGATTACTGGAGCAAAATTTATGGTAAAAATTGTTGGTATTGGCGGGAGTTTACGACCAGAATCGTATAGCCAGCAAGCGTTGACATTAACTGCTCAACGGCTAGAAGCACTAGGTGCTGAAGTAGAAATTTTTGATTTACGAACAATGAATTTACCGTTCTGTAATGGGGAGTCTGACTATCCTGACTACCCTGATCTGGAGCGGTTGCGTGAAGCAGTTAAGAATGCACATGGTTTAATTTTGGCTACGCCAGAGTATCACGGTAGTGTCAGTGGCGTACTCAAAAATGCCTTAGATTTGATGAGTTTTGAACATTTAAGCAACAAAGTCACAGGGTTGATGAGTGTGTTGGGGGGTCAATCCAATAATAATGCGCTCAACGACCTCAGAATTATTATGCGTTGGGTACACGCTTGGGTAATACCTGAGCAAATTGCTATTGGGCAAGCTTGGAAAGCTTTTGGTGCTGATGGCAAGTTGCTAGATGAAAAGCTTTCGGAAAGGTTCGATCAGTTTGCTCAAAGTCTTGTAGAAAGTACTCGAAAATTACAAGGTATCAATCATGGCTAACATCTTGGTAGGTACTGACAAAGGTGTTTTTCGGCTAGATAATAACGAGTCTGGTTTACAGCAGGAAGTAGGAATTTCTACCGCATCGTTTTTAACAACTGCTGAAGGAAAAGTATTTGCCCTGACGAAGGAAAATGCTCTGTGGGTGCGGACAAACCAAGGCAATTGGCAACTGGTGAATCCTCAGCCTGTAACTGAGGAAGTGTGGTCATTTGCGGCTGATCCCCGTGATGCCAATTTGCTTTATATCGGTGTATCTCCAGCGATGTTGTATCGCAGTGAAGATGGAGGAAAAAGTTGGACAGCTTGTGAGTCGATCAAAAAAATTCCAGGCTATGAAAAATGGACTTTCCCACCACCACCACATATCTCTCACGTCCGTTATATTGCCCCTGATCCCCAGGTTGTAAGCGGTGTTTATATTGGCGTGGAAGAAGGAGGTGTCTATCGTAGTATTGATAGAGGCGAAACGTGGGAAAGTTTAAATAATGGGCTGTATTGGGATGTCCATACCGTCACACCTGCTGCTGATAATACACAGTTGTATGCCACTACTGGTGGAGGATTTTATCGCAGCGACGATGGTGGTAAAAATTGGCAGAATATGATGAATGGGCTGGATCGTCGGTATACTATCCCATTTTTGATGTTGAAAGAATTGCCTCATCGACTTTATACGGGGGCAGCAGCTACACCTCCGCCGGGTTGGGCAAGAGGTGGGGCGAATGCAGCTATTTATCGTAGTGATGATGGTGGAGAAAAGTGGGAAAAATTAACTGGCGGTTTGCCAGGGCAATTTAACACACCAGTATGGGCGATCGCACTGGATCAAGCTGGTGGGATCGTGGCTGCAACTAGGCATGAGGTTTACGTTAGTTTTGATCAAGGCGATCGCTTCTCGTTAATGGCAAAAGATTTACCGATGGTGCGATCGCTTGTCTGTATTTAAAGCTTGCAGACTAAATTAGTTGCCTTACACCTAATCACTTTTTAGCAGCAGGCTTTGCGGGCTGCTTTTCTGTTTTAACTTTTTCCAAAGCTTGATAAACCCAAGCCGCTATTTCAGCACGGGTAGCTCGTTGGTTAGGCTTTAGTAACTTCTGATTTGAGCTAGTTCCCACTAAACCCGCTTGCATTGCTGCTGCTACTGGCTTAATTGCATAGTCAGGAATTTGCTTGGCATCTTGATACCTCTGTACAACTTTTTCTGGTGCAGGTGGGGTTTTTAAACCCAAGCCATTAGCAAGGGCAACTAACACTTCCACTCTATGAACTGGTTCTTTTGGTCGAAATATTGGTCCTGGATAGCCGCGCAAGAAACCTGTTCTGGCAGTTTCTTTAATTGCTGGTAACGCCTTGTTTGTAGACGGTACGTCTTTGTAGTTGGGTATTTTAAAACTAGGTTCTTTCTCAAAAGCTTTTTGCAACTGAGAAGCAAAATTTGCTCTCGTCATTGTGGCGTTAGGTCGAAATGTGCCATTAGAAAAGCCTTGAATAATACCCCTAGCACTTAAAGCTTCTATATAACGCCGCGCCCAAAAGTCTTTTGGCACATCTGAAAACTTCACTGCTGACCCTGCTGGTGGCTTCTTTACTGATGCAGTTGAGGCTGGTGCAGATTTGGGTGACTTCTGTGGTGTTGCTGTTGGGTTAACAGGTAGAGGGATAGCAGCAGTGGTGGGTTCAGGGGTAGGGGATGGGATTGGAAGCAGGAGTGGCAGGGGAATTGGTGTTTGAGTCGGACTGCTGGAGGCTGTTGGCGGATTTGGAGTTGGTAATTTTTTATCTTCAGATGTGGGTGAAGACGACGGCGACAGACTATTTAAGTTAAAGTTCTGATTTTTGGGACTCAGCGACCAAGCTAATATTGTGCCGATCGCACTAAAAGCAACAACAATACCTACCAACTCATCAAATCCTAGCCGAGATGAACGTGGATCGGGTGGAGGCGGATTACTCATTTTAGAAGCACCTAACTAGCAGCAACAAACAAATTTGTAGCAGTGTTGATTCACTTAATTTCAAGAGTTGAGTGTATAGCTATGGAGTTGTTCACTTCATTAAGCTGTTAACACAAATCGAGAATTTTTACCTAATTAAAGTAAAAATACTAATTTAAGCATTGCTTAAGTAATAGCAATGTACAAAAGTTAACAGTTTGAGCAGCAATGCCAATGCCTCCTGGGTAGTAAATTTGGACACTTATTAGTCTAAATCGCAGTCTCAGTGCATAAATGTTCTGTGGTGCTAGTTCACAATAAGTTTAATCACAAAATATCTGGTGGCTAAACTTAGTAAAGAAAAGGAGCAGCTAGTACAGGGCAGTATTAAATGATGTAATGAGGTTTGTGATGCAAACGTTAAACAAGGGCTTTGAGGAGCGCAATCTCATGGCAAGTTGGGTAGCTGAACTGACCCAGAAGTGGCAAGAAAGACTAGCAATAGAGTGTCCTGAACACAACCCAGTAACTAGAGAAAGTATCATTCGCTGGTTAATCGGAGAAGATCATGAGCGTTTTGATCAGCTTACGCCTCCGCAGTTAACCATTGCGGAGCAAGCTATGGACTATCGTTACCGAATTTTGCGACAACGCTATTTGGGAATAGGGCAAGAGCGGGCTTATCGAAATCTGATGCAGCGTTTGGGAAGTTTGGCAGTTTTAAGGAATAAAATTAAAACTTGGGTGGCTTTGAGTCGCGATCGCCAGCGTGCTGTGGTAGATGTTTTGCAAGAGGTAATTCAGGAACTACTACATAGCGATCGCTATATTCAACAGCAAATTAGTTGGATTTCCCAGTGTACTAAAGATGCTCGTTTGCGTAATGCTTTAATTCTTACTAGCGTTGAAGAGTATTGTCTGCGACCGATTCGCAATCAACCTTTGTTAGTGTATCGTTTTGTTAACTATTTAAGGCGATCGCAACGAGGAGGCATTACCCATGTACCAGAAGGTGATTTAGTTCGCTTAGTTTCTGAAGAAGTCAGCCCTGATGAGAACGACGCGCCTTTAAGCTTGCTAGACTCACAAGCAGTTGCTCAGTATCAAGAAAATCTGGCTTGGGAAGAGCAACAAACTTTAAGAACTGCTGTTAAGGATGAATTTTTCGCTTATTTAGTCGAAAATGTGGGTAAGGAAGCAGGAGAATGGCTGAGACTTTATCTGCAAGGTCAAACTCAAGAAGCGATCGCCAGTTCTTTAAATTTGCAGATTAAGCAAGTTTACCGCCTACGGGAAAAAATCAGTTATCATGCCATTCGTGTTTTTGCCCTAAAAAGTCAGCCAGAATTAGTTGCTAGTTGGTTGCAAATTTCCTTGCAGGAACATAACTTGGGTCTAACATCAAGTCAATGGCAACAATTCTTAGCAAATTTGACTCCAGAGCAACATCAACTACTTGAGAAGTTGCAAGCAGGTAAAACGATAGAAGCGATCGCAAGTGAGTTAAAGCTCAAAACCAATCAGGTGATAGGTGAATGGAGTAAAGTTTATTTAGCTGCTCAAGCTTTACGCAGCGATGTTTAAACAGGTCTTTAGCAGCAAGGCTAAGTTTTTTATAATAAGTTTAAAGAACTACCTATTGAGGAATTACTTTTATTGGCGTTAAAAATAGCTAAACAATTGATTTGTTCAACTCCCACTTCCCAACGATGGAAGTAAGAACTGATAACTGATGGCTGATAACTAATAAAAGTAACAATAAGGGTAAACTTGGATGCTTCTGGCAAAATAGAGTTAAGGACGATTTCTAGTGCATTAACTGCACAAACCAATTGTTTTTAGGGTGTATACTATCAAGTTTTAAACTACCGATATACTACACTCAACCAATCTCCAGTAAAAAAACATAATTTTTAATAAATTTCATGCAGACTAAAGCTTTTAGTGAGCTTTTCCCCCTGTTTAACAATGCTGACAAAGAGACGCTTGATGGGCTACTGTCAATTGCTGTTGAACACGAATACCCATCCAACAGGGCTGTCTTAATGGAAGATGCTTGGGGCAACGCAGTTTACTTTGTAGTATCCGGCTGGGTTAAAGTGCGACGCTTGCACGGGGAAAATGCCGCCACACTCGCAATTTTAGGTAAGGGTGATTTCTTTGGGGAAATGGCAATTCTTGACGAATCTCCGCGTTCCACTGATGTAATAGCTTTGTCTAGAGTAGATTTACTCAGTGTCTCAGCCCAAAAATTCATTCAAACTCTATTCAAAGATCCCCAGTTGCACCACCGCCTATTGCAACTGATAGTCAGGCGTTTGCGCCAAACTAATGTTCGCTTTCAACGGCGTAATCAGCCACCTGCTGTTAAGTTAGCCAATACGCTAGTTTCTCTGGCAGAAAACTACGGCGAAACTACCCCGCAAGGAACAGAAATTTTTAATATCCCTGTCAACGATTTGGCAGATGTAACAGATATTAGTGTTCAAGACACAACAAAAATTATGGATAAATTAGAAAGTAAAGGTTGGATCAAAATTGATTCAGCACGCCAAACACTCAGCTTAGTTAATCTTAAGCAGTTGACGCAACTGGCTAAACACGGTTAGCTAAAAGCTTTCCGCCGTCAGCTAAAAGCTATCAGCTATAAGATGATAGTTACGCCACAGCGCAGAGCTACTACAGCTTTTTTAAAAGCTTTTGTTACCAATGGTTTCAGAATCAAGAATGTCCTAACATATTTGGTTATAGCTATAATAAAAATGACTAAAGCAACTGTTGTTCGCCCTAATAAATTATCCCAGACTTCGCCTACAATCGCTTATCAAGTGGCGATGCCACAACCAGAGTCGCATTTATTTGTAGTCACTTTAAAAGTAAACAATTGGCAGGCATCAATTCTAGATTTAACAATGCCTGTTTGGACTCCTGGTTCTTATTTAGTGCGGGAATATTCTAAACATTTGCAAAATTTTTCTGCCACTAATCAAAATGGCAAAGATTTAAATTGGTCTAAATTCAGTAAAAATCATTGGCAAATTGAAACAACTGGCATTAATGATATTACTGTGCAATACCGCATATTTGCTAATGAATTGTCGGTACGGACTAATCATTTAGATGCAACTCACGGCTATTTTAATCCTGCTGCTTTGTGCTTTAGAGTGCCAGGATTTGAGCAGATGCCAATTCAGATCACAATTGTACCGCCAAAACCGGATTGGCAAGTGATTACACCTTTACCAAGGGTGGATGGAAGTAATACTTTTGAGGCTGCGGATTTTGATACGTTGGTAGATAGCCCGTTTGAAATTGGTTGCCATCAGTTATATGAGTTTGAAGTATTAGGCAAACCACATCAATTAGCTATTTGGGGTGAGGGAAACTTTCCAGTAGAGTCTATTATTGAAGATACTAAAAAAGTTATTGAGGTTGAATCCGAACTTTTTGGAGGGCTACCCTATGAAAAATATTTGTTTTTATTGCATTTAACTTCCACTGGTGGCGGCGGTTTAGAACATAAAAATTCGTGTTCTTTACTTTATCCCCGCTTTGGTTTTAGGGCGCTTGATAAATATAATAGGTTTATGCAACTGGTGGCGCATGAATTCTTTCACCTGTGGAATGTTAAGCGCATCCGACCAAAAGGTTTAGAGGTATTTAATTACGACCAAGAAAATTATACGCCTGATCTTTGGTTTAGTGAGGGGACTACAAGTTACTATGATTTAATTATTCCTAAAAGAGCGGGAATATATGATACAAAAACTTATTTGGAAAATTTGAGTAAAGAAATTACTCGTTTTCAAACTACCTCTGGACGATTAATCCAACCTTTAAGTGAATCTAGTTTTGATGCTTGGATTAAGCTTTATAGACCAGATGCTAATAGCAGCAATTCTCAAATTTCCTACTACTTAAAAGGGGAAATGGTATCGTTGTTGCTGGATTTGTTAATTCGGGCGCGTCATCAAAATAAGCGATCGCTCGATCATGTCATGCTGATCATGTGGCAAAAATTTGGACAAGCCGAAGTAGGTTTTACTCCTGAAGAATTGCGCCAAGTGATTGAGTCTGTAGCTGAAATTAATTTAAGTGAGTTTTTTAACCGTTATATTGATGGGACTGAGGAGTTACCATTTAATGATTATCTTGAACCTTTTGGTCTTAAGCTGATTGGTATTACGGAAGATGAATTTGTTCCTTATTTAGGTATGACGGTTAAAACGGAGAATGGACGCGAATTAATTAAGTTTGTGGAAGCGGGTTCTCCAGCACAAATTGCGGGTATTGATCCTAATGATGAGTTGTTGGCAATTAATGGATTTAAGGTGACATCAGAACAGTTAGGCGATCGCCTTAAAGATTACCGTAGTGGTGATACTATCCATCTCACTGTTTTTCATCAAGATCAACTGCGTACTTTGGCAGTAAAATTAGCAGATCCTAAACCTAGTCGCTACCAAGTTATATTTATTGAAAATTCTTCAGAAGTTCAACAACAAAATTTTGCTGGTTGGTTGGGATAACTGATCGCTTTTTAGACCGCAGATGGAAGCAGATAAACGCAGATAAACGCAGATATTGTGTATGTGCGATCAAACTTTTTATTACTCTTGAGGTGGCTGGTTTAAAGTAAGCTTATTTTTTACGATACCAGCGAGCTAATTGATTTGGTGAAACTCCCAAAAAATACCCGATAATTATTAACTGGTTAATCAGTGTAGTTTTGATTACCCCAAGTTTCTGCCACCGTCTTCCTGATGTCAGCACAGGTTGAGGGATAATCTTAATTTTGTCCATTTTTTTTAACTGGCGGATAAATACAAAGTCTTCCATAATGGGTAAATTTGGAAAGCCGCCAATTTCGTGAAATACTTTTGACCGGATAAATATAGCTTGGTCGCCGTAGGGAAGAGAGAATAAGTGCGATCGCAAATTCACCATCTTTTCAATCAGTCGTATTCCCCGCAAATTGGCATCAATTTTCAGTTCAAACGCGCCAGCAATAAAATTACCTGTTAAAGCTTGACGAATTAGGATGTCAAAATTAGGCGGTATCCTAGTATCCGCGTGGAGAAATAATAAAATGTCACCTGTGGCAACTGTAGCACCCATATTCATTTGAGTAGCACGACCAAGACCAGAAGAGATAACTTGCACACCAAATGATTTTGCTACAGCTATTGTTTCATCTTTACTACCACCATCAACCACAATTATTTCTATATTTGAGGCATTTTCAAGATTAGATAATGTTTGGATAATTGTGTTTTCTTCGTTTAAAACAGGAATAATTATTGAAATTCTTTCCATTTAAAAATTACATATTACTCACAAATAGCGCAAGTTAGTTTGATGCAAAACTGACAAATCTTCTGGGCGATCCACATCAGCGAGAGTAGGAAGATAGGCTAGAGCTAAATCTAACTGTTTTCCAATTGTTACAGTTTGTTGCAAAACTGAGGATGTTCCCCAGTTAATACCTGTAAACAGTTCTGGAATGAACCGACGCAATCCAATTAAATAATATCCCCCATCTTGTGCAGGACCCAGCACTAAATCATGTTGAGAAAGCGTTTTAAAAGCATCCTCCATCAGTTTAGGCTTTAAACTAGGACAGTCAGTACCTATAATTACTACGCTCTTACTCCCCTCCTCAAAAGCGTTGGCAAAAGCTAACGCCATGCGCGAACCCAAATCGCCTTCTCCCTGACACTGGTATCTCAAATCAGATCCTAGCCATTGCTGCATTAACTGGGTATTGCCACCAGCAAAATAAACGGCTACAGCAATTAAGCGCAAACTTTGCAGTTCCTTCACCTGATTAAGAGTATGTTCAGTCATCTTGCGCCCAAGGTTAGCCGCGCCTTCAGCACCTAAAGCTGGAATTAACCGAGTTTTTGTCTTTCCTGGTTCTGGATAACGGGTAAAAATAATTAAGCTTTCCGTAGCTGCTTCCCCTTTTGTATAGAGCATTTTCCTTGTAATATAGACAAACTAATTTGTGAAAATTGACATCTATGAGTAAAATTTCAGCCGTAACTAAGTATGTAATAACGGTTTTATTTACGGGATTGGGTGTGCTTAACCTGAGTAGAATTCAAATTTATGGGGTTGGTGATGAGGTGATGGCAGCATCATCAGTGAGCAACTCCAAAAATAATCCTATAATACCAGCATTTAATACCAATTCAAATTTAAAAATTAATCGACCAGTACAATTTAAGCCAACTGCTATACTGACAGACAATTTAACTTCTGAACCTTGGTGGCAAAAACGAGTTAAATCTCAGGTTAGTTCCAGTCAAAATAAACAATATAAAGTATGTTTGTTCGGGGATTCAATTTCTTCAGCTTTGGGTGATACTTTAGGCGAGGAAAACTTTAATTTTGCTATCGGTGGCATGAGTACAGTTTCTCTCTTAGCGCAGATGAAACTTTTAAACTCTGTGAGTGTTAAATGTCAAACAGGAATTATGGCTATTGGTACTAATGATGCTGATTATCAAATTACTAATGAAGCTTTTGTTAAAAACTTGAAAGATACTATTTTGTTAGCTAAAAGTATGGGTGCTAATCAGGTATATGTAATTCCGGCTTTTTACTCTACAGTTGAAGCAAGTCGTAACCCCAAAATGGCGGGTTCTATTGAGAGAGTAGAAGAAATAAATGCTTTAATTCGTCAAGTTGCAGCTAGGGAGAAAGCAACACTTTTTGAAGCGGATATTCAACCTTTATACCAAGGTCAAGCTTTGAGAAAGAATTTTACAACTGACGGTGTTCATCTTAACCCAGAGGGGATAAAAATTTATCGTAAAGCACTATTAAATATTATTAACTTGCCTAAGCAAGATTGTGGAGTTAGCCCAGAATCAGTCACCAGTAAACAGTCACCAGTAAATAGTCAACCGTCACCAGTTAACAGTAATCAGTCACCAGTAAATAGTCAACCGTCACCAGTTAACAGTAATCAGTTTTAATCTGGGATATTAGTGTTATCCGCTATACTTTGTATAGAGAACTCAAAACTGATTACTGATAAGTGTTAATTGTTAAACGCTCATTTCTAACATCCTTTGAATTGGTCGCAAAGCAGCTACACGAATATGCTCTGGTAAGGTTATTTCAGGGGTACTATTTTTCATAGCTAAGAAGAGTTTTTCTAGCGTATTCAGTCGCATATAAGGGCATTCGTTGCAGGCGCAATTATTTATTGGTGGCGCTGGAATATAACGTTTGTCAGGTGTCTGCTTTTGCATTTGGTGAATAATACCTGGCTCAGTTGCCACAATAAAAGACTTATTGTAACTTTGCTGAGAATACTTTAGTAATGCGCTAGTAGAGCCAATGTAATTAGCATGGCGTAATACTGGAGGTTCACATTCTGGGTGAGCCAGTACTTCTGCTTCAGGATGAGTAATTTTGAGTTGAACAATTTTCTTTTCAGAAAAGTTTTCATGCACCATACAAGCA
Organism: Crinalium epipsammum PCC 9333; assembly: GCF_000317495.1. GTDB lineage: Bacteria > Cyanobacteriota > Cyanobacteriia > Cyanobacteriales > PCC-9333 > Crinalium > Crinalium epipsammum. The sequence goes on along the minus strand of NC_019753.1, from coordinate 1,733,881 downwards.
CCTTGCCACAGCAACAAATCTCTCCCAGTTTGTTCCATGACATATCGCCCTAAATTCCTATCTGGTCCAAAAATAATTGGCTGGTCTTTGGGAATTTGGTTGACAAGTTTAACTGCGTTGGAACTGGTGCAAATAATATCGCTCATCGCCTTGATTTCGGCGGTGCAGTTAATATAAGAAATTACTAAATGATCGGGATGAGCAGCTTTAAAGGCGGCAAATTGATCTGGTGGGCAACTATCGGCAAGTGAACAACCAGCATTTAAGTCTGGTAAGAGTACGAGTTTATTGGGGTTGAGAATTTTGGCGGTTTCTGCCATGAAGTGAACGCCAGCAAAAACGATTACATCTGCGTTGGTGTTGGCTGCTTTCCGCGCAAGTTCTAGAGAGTCGCCTATATAGTCTGCGACATCCTGAATGTCGGGATCTTGATAATAATGGGCAAGGATGACAGCGTTTAACTTGTGTTTGAGGACTTGAATTGCCTCAAATAAATCATGGGGGAGTACGGGTATTTGGGTCTGGTTTTGAGGTGGAAGGGTAGTAATAAACACTAATTTGGGTCTACCTAGAGTAGGAATTTATAGTCTTCTTAATAAATAATTATAGTTGTTTTTACCAAAATTGATGGAAAAAGAGAGGAGGGAGGAGGCAGGAGTGAGGGGGAAGAGGAGGTAGATGTGAACAGCTAATTGCTATAAGTAACTGAAGATTAATGCAAAAATACGCTGTACTTGCATATCCTGGAAAAGGATCAAGGAAAAAGTAGGTATGGGCAATCATAGGAATCAAGAGCAATTAATCGTCAAAATTGCGATAGTTGGGGATGTTCACGATCAATGGGAGGAGGATGATGCGATCGCTCTCAAGCAGCTAGGTGTTGACTTGGTGCTGTTTGTAGGGGATTTTGGCAATGAGTCAGTATCGGTGGTGCAGGCGATCTCATCTGTTGACATTCCCAAGGCAGCAGTTTTTGGCAACCACGATGCTTGGTACACTGCTACAGAGTGGGGTAGAAATAAGTGTCCTTACGACAGGCGCAAAGAAGACTGGGTACAGGAACAGATAGATTTACTGGGTACAGCAGATGTCGGGTACGGTAAGCTAGACTTCCCAGAATTTAAGTTAACGGTGGTGGGGAGTCGTCCTTTTAGTTGGGGTGGTTCTAAATGGAAATATAAAGATTTTTATCAAGAACGCTTTGGTGTAGCAAGTATCGAAGAATCTACCAAGCGCATTTTAGGGGCGGCCAAAAGTGCGGCTTATGATACCGTGATATTTTTAGGTCACAATGGACCTAAAGGTTTAGGCGACCACGCAGAAGATCCTTGTGGGAAAGATTGGGAACCCTTGGGGGGAGATTTTGGAGATCCAGATTTGGAACAAGCGATCGCCCAAACTCGCATTTTTGGTAAAACCGTTGCTTTAGTTACATTTGGTCATATGCACCATAAACTAAGGCATACCAAGGAACGTTTGCGGACATCTATATATATCAGTCCAGAGGAAACCGTTTACTTAAATGCAGCGCGTGTACCGAGAATTATCGCCACTGAAAATAACCGTCTGCGTAACTTCTCCCTTGTAGCTTTAGAAGGTGGTGTTGTGACAGAAGCATCTTTGGTTTGGGTTGACAAAGAGTTTGCGATCGCATCTGAAGAAATTCTTTATCGCCGTAGTACTGAAGTTGTTCCATCTATATAACTGGGACTGCTAACAGCTAATTGCTAAAAAAGACTAGCCAGAAACGCTATAAGCTTGGTATGATTAAAAACGCGCCTGGAGAGGTGGCAGAGTGGTCGAATGCGGCAGACTTGAAATCTGCTGAACTCGCAAGGGTTCCGTGGGTTCAAATCCCACCCTCTCCGTTGATAAATTTGTTATCCGTTTGTCTGCTGTCCACAATTCGGTTGCCATGCGTTCTGAAGCGTGCCAACTCGTGGGCATCGTAAAAGCCTGTGTAATGGCTTTTTTGTAGAACAAATGTACTAAATTATTTTATAGTCGTAAACTGTAAAGAGATTAATATTGCTAATATAGCTGTAGCCAGATAGGGCGCGGACATTCAATATTTCTGAAACTCTTAGTCATCAAATTGACTAAAAGCATTTTTTTATCAATAAAAAATAGCTATGTTTGCTCAATCCCAATTATCTAACATTACTATTGACGAATACCTGCAACTAGAACTAAAGTGCGATATCCGCCATGAGTATATAGCGGGTCAAGTTTATGCGATGGCGGGAGCAAGTGAGGCACATGACATCATCTCTGGAAATATCTATGTCCGACTACGTACACATTTAAGGGGGAGTGGCTGTCGGGTTTTTTCATCAGATATGAAAGTCAAAATTAAACTGCTGGATATCTTTTATTACCCAGATATATCAGTAACTTGTGATGCCCAAGATATAGAAAAATATTTCAAAACCCGTCCCTGTTTAATTGTAGAAGTAATTTCCCCAAGTACAGCCAGGATAGACCGTAACGAAAAATTGCTCAATTATCGGCAATTAGAAAGCCTGCAAGAATATCTCCTAGTTGATCAAGAAAAAATTAAGGTTGAAATTTACCGCAAAGATGATCAAGGTAACTGGAGTGTGAAAACTTTAGGTGAGGGGGATGTGCTGAATTTAGTATCTGTAGGGTTAGAAATGACGATGGCAGAAATTTATGAAGATGTCGAATTGTAAACAAATCTAGACTTTTCTCCCCTGCACCCTCGCGTCCCTGCTCCTAAGTTGCCTATTTGCCAAACAATTAACTTAAAATCAAAAGTTGGATCGCACTTCCACCCACCAGACACACTAAAATAATTCCAGCAGCTTAAATATCAGGGGCGTTGGCTTGTGAAGGGTATTTATAAAGTTGATAAACCTCTAGGCATCACGCCTAGCGATACAAAGCAGAATTTATATACAACAAATTATCCATTACAACCGATAAATAAATTTTTAGCTGTAGCTGCATCTAAAGGTACTTACTTTGTTAATTCAGGAGAAGGAAAGCAAACACCGCCTGGATGTCCCAAAATACCGGATGAGATTCAACTACGAGAATATCAGAAACAAGCGATCGCTAACTGGTTTGCTAATAACGGACGCGGTACGCTGAAAATGGCTACTGGTAGCGGTAAGACTATCACAGCATTGGCGATCGCATCTCAACTTTACCAAAAAATTGGTTTGCAAGTCTTACTCGTTGTTTGTCCTTTTCGTCATCTTGTCACCCAATGGGCGCGTGAATGCGAAAAATTTAACTTGCAACCAATTCTCGCTTTTGAAGATGTCCGCAAATGGCAAACGCAACTTTCTACGCAACTATATAATCTACATTCCGGTAATCAATCTTTTATTACTGTTATTACTACCAATGACAGCCTAAGCAGCGAGGGTTTGCAATCTCAGTTAAAGTATTTTCCAGATAAAACTTTAATAGTAGGAGATGAAGCTCATAATTTAGGTGCGAAACGCCGAGAAGAAAGTTTACCACGTAACATCGGCTTGAGGTTAGCACTTTCTGCGACACCAGAAAGATATTTTGATGAAGACGGTACGCAATCTTTATTTGATTATTTTGGTGCGATTTTAGAACCAGAATTTACCCTGAAAGATGCTATTCAACAAAATGCGCTGGTACATTACCTTTACTACCCAATTTTAGTAGAATTAACAGAAACAGAAAGTCGTACCTATATTAAATTAACTAAAAGTATTGGACGGATACTGCAATTTCGCGACCGAGACGCGCAAGCTGTTGGGATAGAAAGCGATGATCAAGATTTGAAGCCGTTATTAATGCAACGAGCAAGATTAATTGGTGCTGCTGCTAATAAATTAACAGCGTTGCGTAATTTAATGAAGAGGCGCATGGAAACTAGCCATACTTTATTTTATTGTGGTGATGGTTCAACGGAAAGTACGCGCCAACTCAAAGCAGTAACTAAAATTTTGGGGACTGATTTAGGTTACAGAGTTAACACTTACACTGCGGAAACTGCTTTAGATGAAAGGGAAGAATTACGCCGCCAATTTGAATGTGGAGAGTTACAGGGTTTAGTCGCAATTCGCTGTTTAGATGAAGGGGTAGATATTCCTGCTATTCAAAATGCTGTAATTTTAGCTAGTAGTGGAAATCCTCGCCAGTTTATTCAGCGTCGCGGTAGGGTTTTACGCCCTCACCCTGGTAAGGAAAGAGCTACTTTGTTTGACATGATTGTACTACCGCCAGAGTTGGATCGAGAAACTTTGGAAGTAGAGCGGAATTTGTTACGCAAGGAGTTAAGGCGGTTGGTGGAGTTTGCTGATTTAGCAGATAATTCTGGAGAGGCTAGGGTAAAACTTTTAGCTGTGCAAAAAAGATATGGTTTGTTGGATATTTAGGTGAAGAGAGGGGGAGGAAAGAGGAGAGAGGAGGGAGGGTGAGAAGAACTTTTTACGCCTTGGTTGCTAGTAAAACTCATAAGCGTAAAATTACAAATTTGGTTTTTTTAACCGCAGATAAACGCAGATAAACGCAGATGTAACCAAAATTTTATTGTCTGAGGCTACAAACGTATCTTGGGAATTAGGAAAAACTCAATAATAAGTTAAGAAGAGTTACAAAGGCTAGAAATATTTTGTCCAATTGTTTATTTTATTCATAATGGAAAATTTTAAACTTTGCAATGTTGCAAGATAGTTCTTCCTTATCGACTTTAGCATAGCACAAATAAAGAGTGCTGTCTAGAGGGAAGAAGCAAAAAAATCGCTATTTTTGTTAAATATAAGTTACAAATTTCTATCTGCGTTTATCTGCGGTTAAATTCTCTTATAACGACTTTTCAGATAGACTCTTAAAGCATCCGGTAATTTAGCACCCGCTTATGCGTTGGGTAACACACTCTACATATTAGCTAAAATATAGCCAAGTTTTAAAAAATAAGCTGCAATATGAGTAATGAATCTAATATTAATGAAGTGCAGGAGCCTATTATAGATGCACCGCCGGAGGTGCGTCAAATTATTGAGCGGGTTTTACAGGCGGAAAAAGATAAGCTGCACATGGACAAACCCCGCAATATTAATGATGATGTTCTGCAAATTATTAAAGAAGTGGTGCAATGAAGTTAATTTCTATTAAACTTTGCAACTTTCGGCAGTTTTATGGGACAAGCAAAACTATTGAGTTAGCGTGTAATTATGAACGTAATACCACAGTAATTCATGGTAATAATGGAGCAGGGAAAACTGGGTTATTAAATGCGTTTACTTGGGTATTGTATGAAAAGTTTACTGCGGCTTTTGCGTCATCAGAGCAATTAGTAAATAAACGTGCGATCGCAGAATCACAACCAGGGCAACCTGTAGAATGTTGGGCAGAGTTAATTTGGGAACATGACGGGAAACGTTACCGCGCTAAACGTGAATGTCGTGCTTACAAAGGGGAAATTGAACAAACCCCTAGTAAGTTATTTATGCAAATAGCGGCGGAGGATGGTAGCTGGGGGCTTCCGCGCGATCATCCAGAGGATATTATTGGTAAAATCTTGCCAGAAAGTTTGCATCAGTATTTCTTTTTTGATGGGGAACGAATTGAACAAATTGTTCGTTCTGATAAAAGGAATGAAATTGCTGAGGCGACTAAAAAACTGTTAGGCGTGGAAATATTAAACCGTTCTATTCACCACCTCACTCAAGCTAAAAAAAGTTTAGAAAAAGAATTAGAGTTTATTGGCGATATTGAAACAAAAAAACTTTTAAAAGAACAGGATAAAATTGAGCAATACGGTGATCAAATTCAAACGCGGCAAGGTGAGATTGCTCAAGAGTTGGCACATCAACAAACTTTGAAACAAGAAACTAGCAATTGTTTACGCCAACTTAGTCGTGCCAAAGAGTTAGAACTCAGGCGGCAAGAATTAGAAAGGCAGCAAGCTTTACATAGGGAAAATTTTAAAAAGAGCAAAGAAGCAATAAAAAAAGCTATTTCATCGCGAGGTTATACGGTTTTATTACCAGATATTAGTGAAGAATTTAAAGCTATTATAGAAGATTTAAAGCAGCAGGGCAAGTTGATGACGGGAATAGATCGGCAGTTTGTTTATGATTTATTAAATCAACAACGTTGTCTTTGCGGTTCAGAGTTATTTGAAGGAAACTATTTTTATGAAAATGTTAAAGCTTGGCTAGATAAAGCTAGTATTGCTGCTGTGGAAGAAACCGCTATTCGCCTGAGTACTCAGGTAGATGAAATTGAGCAGCAAGCTGTTAGTTTTTGCGAAGATATTGATCGAGAACAAGCCAGTATAAAATATTTACGGGAAGTTATTTCTGAGATTGAAACGCAATTAGATGATATTAGGGAACAGTTGCGGAAAGATCCGAGTGAAGAAATTCGGAATTTACAACAACGTCTTGATCAAATTGACGAAAAAATTCGGGATTTAACTTTGGAAGAAGGAGAAAATCAGCAAAAAATTGCTCAAATTAAAGTCGAAATTGACAAGTTTGGTAAACAAGTTGCTAAACATGAAATGAATGAGGCAAAACAAGCAGTTTCTCAACGTAGAATTGCTGTAACACAGGATACAATAGTAAGATTAACAGAAGTGCGATCGCGCCTCGAACAACAATTCCGCTTACAGCTAGAAAAACGCATCCAAGAAATATTTAGCGAAATTTCCTTTACACCTTATATACCCCAATTAAGCGAAAAATATGAGTTGATTCTAGAAGATAATGCTATAGGAAACTCCACAACTGTTGCAGCTTCTACTGGAGAGAATCAAATTCTCAGCTTATCTTTTATTGGGGGAATTATTGATCGGGTACGCGAATGGAGTGAAAAAGAAGTATTAATGATGCCTAGTAGTAGCACATTCCCCCTAGTAATGGATTCACCGTTTGGTAGTTTAGATCAAACTTATCGCAGGCAAATTGCTAAAATAATTCCGAGATTAGCAAATCAATTGATAGTTTTAGTGACAAAGACTCAATGGAGGGGAGAAGTAGAAGCAGAAATAGCTGAAATTGTTGGTAAGCAATATGTATTAACTTATTATTCTTCTAAACCTGACTGCGAACAAGATTTTATTGATTTAGGTGCAAGTCGCTATCCGTTAGTAAAGCAAAGTTTGAATGGTTTTGATTATACTGAAATTATAGAGGTGGAATATGATTTCTAGCGCAATCTCAAAGTTACTAGATTTAATGACAGATACTTGGGTAAAAGCTAGTTTTGATGATTTACTAGCATTAGCTGACGACCCTAAGTTTGCCGATGCTAAGTTTTATTATAATGAAGGATACTTGAGGATTGAAATGCCACCTATCGGTTCTATTCACAGTCAGGATAATAACATTCTTACCAATGTTGTAAATTTGTTTGCATCTGTGAAAAATATCAGAATTAAAGGTTTAGTTAATTGCAGTTTCCGTAAACCAGGTGTAGCAGAATGCCAACCTGATTTAGCTTTTTACATTGGTTCAGAATTTAAGCTACCACCGCGTACCAATTCACCAATTGATTTAAATGAATTTAGCCCACCAACTTTAGTGATAGAAATTGCTGCCACTTCTATTAATGATGATTTAGGGAGAAAGCGGTTACTATATGAACGGTTGGGAGTGCAAGAATATTGGGTAGCTGATACGAATACTGGGGATATAATTGGTTTTGGTATATCTCAAGGGCGGAGTGGGGAAATTCAGGAATCGCAGGTGCTACCAGGGTTAACTATTGCGCTTGTGGAAGAAGCTTTACAACGCAGTCAAAATCAGGATGATGGGGAAATTACTCGCTGGTTGTTGCAAACATTTAGTCAAAGCTAAAAAGATGCTTAACTCCTAGCTATAGAAGCCTTGATGCAATCAAGTTTAGGTTGTTTTTAACTAGATTATGTTGGCGTAATTAGTACTTAATTAACTTATTTTACGAGTGCATACATAGTTAACGGCTGCTTTATCTCCTAGTAAATTTAATTTTATCACTTCTCCACGAGAATTTGTAGCCTTATCTTTGGTAATTAATTTGTCATTTTTGTCAAACCAAGCCCTATTATACACCCTGTAATCATCTTTTCGATTGCAATTAACGGATCTAAAAGAAATAGCTTTGTAAGCTAAAACAGATTGCTTCCCACGTTTCATTGGCACGGGTTTGTCAAATTGTAAGCTTGTCCAAAAATAACGTAATGGTTTACCACTTATAACAGAAGGTTCATTAACAAAATATACGCCAGAGGAACCATCCTTAGCATTTGGAACTGTTAGTATTCTCACCCAAAGCGTAGGAACTTTAGCTGAAACGCTAATATTGCTTAATAAAGCTGTTGCTGTAATTAGCCCAACAGTTAAACCGATAATTTTGTGCATTTAACATCCATATTTTTTGTTTTTCACAGAAAGATTATAAGCATGAAGATGTGCTTGTATGCAAGAGAAGAAGTAATTTTAATATTTTAGTAAGTGATGGTATTTATATCTATGAGTTTGGTAAGTGCGATCGCAAATTTATTGCCTTAGTCATAGGCTGTATCTACTATAGCTGTGCCAGTATGGTCAATACCAGTGAAAAATCAAGGCAAACAACCAAACTGGCTAAAATTAAGGGCTAAAGGGCAAAAAGTACCGAAAATGGTGATCTCAGCAGTTAATCCTTATCTAGAAGAAAACTTTGCTCCAGTAAGCACAGAAATTACAGCCGAGAAACTCACAGTAATTGGTGAACTTCCTCCTACATTATCGGGGATGTTTGTCCGTAATGGCTCTAATCCTCAGTTTCCCCCGATTGGGAAGTACCATTGGTTTGATGGGGATGGAATGTTGCATGGGGTGCGTATTAGCAATGGTAAAGCTTCGTACTGCAACCGCTTTGTACGCACTAAGGGATATCAGATTGAACATGATGCAGGTCGTGCAATTTGGTCGGGAATGTTAGAACCACCGCAACCTAATAATCCTTATGGTGCTTTCAAGAATGTTGCTAACACGGCTTTAGTATGGCACGCGGGGCAGATGATGGCGCTGTGGGAAGGGGGGGAACCTCACGCGATTAAGTTGCCTGATTTAGATACAATTGGCGGTTATACATATAGCGGTCAGCTAAAATCTGCCTTTACTGCACATCCCAAGGTAGACCCTGTTACTGGGGAAATGATGTTTTTTGGCTACTCGTTGTTTGCGCCACCGTTTGTTAAATATAGTGTGGTATCAGCAGAGGGTGATTTGTTGCAGACAGTCCCCATTGATTTACCAGTGGGTGTGATGATGCACGATTTTGCTATCACTGAGCATTACAGCATCTTTTTGGATCTGCCGTTGACTTTTCGCCCAGAAAGAATGCAACGGGGACAGCCAGCTTTTATGTTTGAGAGCGATCGCTCTAGTCGTTTTGGTATTGTCCCACGTCACGGTGATAATAGCAGTATTCGCTGGTTTGAAAGCAGTCCTTGTTACATTTACCACACCCTTAATGCTTATGAGGAAGGGGATGAAGTTGTTTTGCTTGCCTGTCGCGTGGCTTCTACTACTGTCTTAATGTCGGATGTCAAAAAAAGTGAAACTGAGGATGAAAGCCCCCATTTGTACAGATGGCGGTTTAATCTGAAAACTGGTGCGGTACGGGAAGAAATGCTGGATGATGCGAGTTCAGATTTTCCCCGTGTGAATGAAAACTTATTAGGACGTAAGACACGCTATGGCTACACAGCTAAGTTGACAGCTAGTGCAATTCCCTTATTTGATGGGGTGATTAAGCATGACTTTAGTAGTGGTAAGTCGGAAACTCACACATTTGGACATGGGCGTTATGGTGGTGAGGCGGTGTTTGTACCTCGTCCTGATGCTACTAATGAAGATGATGGTTGGTTGATTACTTTCGTTTATGATGAGGAGTCGAATTCTTCGGAATTGGTGGTAGTTAATGCCGAAGATGTGACGGGTGAACCTGTGGCGCGTGTGATTATTCCTCAGCGTGTTCCTTATGGTTTTCACGGAATTTGGATTAGTGAGGAACAGTTGGCTGTTTCTGTTTAGTATTTAGGAAATCCCGCCCCCCTGCCCCCCTTCCCGCTCTTCAGGGAGGGGGGATAATGCTGAAATAAGTTATAGAAGATGATGGAAAGTGCGATCGCATAATTTACTAAAATTCTTACCGAAGCCATTTTTTAGAAAATTAACCACAGATAAACACAGATGAACACAGATGGAATAACTGATTTTGACACTAAGTTTTATTATTTAATCAACTAAAAAGTTATGACTACTACAGATGTACGCTTGTGGACTGTGGATGAGTATCACCGGATGCTTGAAACTGAAATTTTGACGACTGATGATCAAGTTGAACTTATTGCAGGGCAAATTATCCAAATGAGTCCCCAACTACCACCCCACGCAGCTACTACCCAATGTGCATCTGACTATCTCAGGGAATTAATACCAGGTCAAGCTATTATCCGTGTGCAGTTACCTATTACACTGCGTCCTAACTCAGAACCAGAACCAGATATTGCTGTAGTTCGTATCAACTTTAGACGATACCAAGATAATCATCCTACATCCGATGATATTTTCTTACTAATTGAAGTAGCAAGTACTACACTAAATAGCGATCGCAATTTAAAATCACGTATTTATGCTCAAGCTAATATCCCTGATTATTGGGTATTGGACGTAAACAACAGACAAATTTATGTCTTTCGCCAACCTCAAGATGCAAGTTATCAGCAAGAAATTGTATTAAAGGAGAATGACACAATTTCACTGTTGGCTTTTCCAGAAATTACAGTCCCAGTTGCTCAACTTTTTCCGTAATATTTAGGTGACTGTAGAAAATTAAAACCTGCAAATTTAGAACTAATGGCTGAAAGTCGCATAAAAATTGCTAAGGATAAAGCTGATTTAGTACAAGAATTAACTGTTGCACCTGGGACAACGGGGGCATTTCAAACTTATGCTGATGCGATCGCATTTTCCGCAGTCTTAGGCGCGAAGCACAAAAAGCGTGTACCGCTAGGGGAAATATCTCGCAAGGAACCAGGACCAATTGCGATCGATATCTTTATATCTAGGGGTTACGATCTGGTGATTAAGTTGCTGGCGATCGCAGAAACTCAGGATATCAATATTCTCTCACCGAACGATGTAGAAGTTGAGAGCGATCGCATCCATATATTTGAAGAATATGCTAACGGCGGTTTGGAAATCTTGCGAGAAGAATTAAGAGGCGCGGTAGATTATACCGAAAGACTGTTATTAATGCTGAGTTTACAGCGTGATCAGCAAGAGCAGTCGCCAGGAGAATTTGATCTCAGTAGATTTCTTGGTTGATTAGGGAAGGGAAAAGGCAAGCTCACTGAAATGATTTAGCTGATCTGTACTAGGTATAAATCCCACTCGGTATTGTCACTGATAGAGATATTGCAGCATATTACCAGTTATCCCCATCAGTTATCTCTACCTACCTCTAAGGAGATACACAGCAACCTGTTAGTTTTACGGGGAACATCTATATTTACCTGTGCAGCTTAAGTAATTTTTCGTGAGTATTAATATTTCACAACAATCTTCTGTGACAACAATTTAGTTTTGCTTTGATAGCAACACTTCCAAAATCCTTGCCTCCTATAAATCCTAGACATTTTTTAGCAGATTGTTGTCAATACTAGGTAGTGGCACAATGTAACAAAAATTTTACATTCAAAAACTATATAAAAGTTCGGTAGATTCACCAAAGACACCAGCTATTTTTCAGGTGAATATAGTAATAGAAAGAGAGACGAAACAAGGCTAAAGAAAAGCAAATCTTCAAGCCAAGCTAAATTAACAACAATTAATTTGCAGAGTTTTTTAAAGGTTTGTCTCTCAATCTAAGCATCTACAAGTTCTACTGCTATATATATCAACTCTCATTAGTTTGATTGTTCAATCAAACTTTCCTGAAGCTGAAATATACAGCATAAGTTAAGTACTAATTCTCAAAACTCTCAACTCCCAACATTAACTTTTTTTGTAACTCATAGGAAGAAAACATCATGTCTTTTCAATCTATCCGCCGCGCAGTTATCGCTTCTGGTCTAGTTATCGGTGCAGCAGCAGCTTTCTCACCCGCAGCTTTTGCTGATACGGTGAACCTTTCGGGTACAGTGACTTCCACCCTGGCTCTGACAACATCCCCTACTGCTGGTCCTAATAGTGCTGCTAACTTGCCCTTAAATAGCGCTACAGAACAAATTGTTAGAATCGCTGATTTGGCAGTCAGCACTAACAACAATACTGGTTATACGTTAACAGTTAGCTCTGGAAGTTTAACTAAAAGTGGTGGAGCCGATATTCCTTTTCAAGTAGTAGTAACAGACGATGGCACAGCCGCAGCAAGTGGCGATTTTACCGTAGCCTCTGGCACTGCCTACACCTATTCTACAGCTAGCGCTAATGCAGCTGGAAGCAATGGCAAAGATCTGTCGATGAAATTCACGCCAGATGCGCTGCAAGACCCTGGTAATTACACTGCAAGTGTAAGCGTAACTGTTGTTGATAAATAAGAAAGTTCTCTCCAACTAGATGACAAGCTTGGGGTAACTCTACTAAGTTGCCCCAACTTCATCTTAATTAGACAGTTCGACTCACACGAGTATGAGCCATGTCGAGAATTTCAGACTATGGTTTTATGCTGACCTTTGGCTTCTTAGTTAGTACCGCAGCTATTAGCGCTACAAAAGCCAGTGGCGATGAAATCCTCCTTCGGGGTGTGGTTTATCCCCAAATGACAATTACGCCAGAGACTGAATCAACAACTACTGAATTTTCTTTAGAACTCAATAGTAATGATTACCCTTTAACTATAGAGAAAGATGAAGATTCCACCTTATTAACTAAACTATATAGTATAGATCTTCAGACTAACAGTGAGGGAGAGTTTACAGTTAACGTTGATTCCCTCGGCGGCTACTTAGAAAATGCTTCAGGAGAGAAAATACCCTTCACGGTAAAATTGGCAGAATCAGGCAGCCTATCTCCAACGGAAGCAACCAAAGGAAAGCTGGATCTTTTGCTCAAATATGATCGAAAAAATATTGGGCAGGTAGGAACTTATAAGGGAAAAGTCCTTCTGATAATTGTCCATAAGCGTTAGTGTTTGTTTTCACTTTTCGGTTAGCAGAAATTAAACATTTTTCAGCTTCTTTAGTGGCTAAAACTTCTTCTAGGTAAAGATTATTCTATTCTATTCTATAACTTGAGTGCAGTCAAAATTTATCTGAGCCACTGCCTACTTTACAGATGTGGTAGTACAGAAAACTGAGATAAGTTATATGAGCTATTTATTTCGATATGCTTGGCTATCTCTCTGCTTCGCTTTAGTAGGAGTACAACCTACTTTTGCTTTACCCTCTTTGACATCAACGGCTACAAGTATTGCAAGTAATTTAGTCTTAGACGGTCGGGGTAGCGCCAGCACGCACATTATTAAAGTAGCCGATATTGCCCTGACTACAGACAACTCCACAGGTCTTAGCTTATTCGTTAGCGTGGGTAATATTACTAAGCCTGGGGGAAGCTCGATTGCTTATGAAGTAACAACGGTTGCGGATGGATCAGCACCTCCGGTAGCCAGCGATTTTTCTAGTGGTAACTACACAGTTTCTACATCCACATCTGGACAAGTAAATAAGGATCTTTACATCAAGTACACTCCCGCTACCCTGCAAGATCCAGGAAACTACAGTGGAGCAATTTCTTTACTTGTTACAGATAATTAAGTTGTGTTCTTTGGCAATAAAGCTGAGGGAACTATAAGTAAGCAAACCTTTATTAACTAAACTCATTCACAAGGTTATTATGAAGCTTTCACTACGACAAATTTTTCTTTCTCTTTTTATCTTTTTGTTGGGAATCAACCCTGCATTTGCCTTCAAGCTACTGCCAATTTCCAGAACTTTTGCTCCATCGGGTGCGGGTGCAACTCAGTCTTATCAAGTTCTTAATGATGGTAAGGAGAAGTTAGCCGTAACTGTCTCCATGTCTGAACGGCAAGTAGATTTAACAGGGAAAGAAAGCTACAAAGAAGCTGATGATGATTTCCTAGTTTACCCTCCCCAAATCTTGCTAGAACCTGGGCAACAACAGACTGTAAAAGTTACTTGGGTAGGCGAGGCTCAACCCCAAAAGGAATTAGCTTATCGTATTGTTGCTGAACAAGTACCTGTAGATTTGGATAAGCCTCAAGCTAATGTAACCAAGCCTGTTGGTCAAATTAAAGTACTAATGCGTTACTTAGGTTCAGTCTATATTCGTCCCGCTAATGTAAAACCTGATGTGGTAATGGAAACGATTGAACCGCAAAAGGGAGCTAATGGGGCTAATGAATTAGCATTCACCCTGTCTAATAAGGGAACTGCCCATGCAATCTTAAAAAACTTGCAATTACATTTAACTGCTGGAGCCACGAAAGTTGATCTTAAACCCGAACAACTTAAGGATATCAGCGGAACTAATATTCTAGCTGGTAACAAGCGTCGCTTTGTGATTCCGTTGCCAGCTGGTTTACCTGTGGGTCCTGTCAGCGCCACATTTGATTTTGAACAGCCTAAAGATTGATCCTACTTAATCATCAAAAGGCAAATTTTTTGTCTAAAGCTGCTTGCTAAATTTAATCCAGTTTACGGATAGGTATTTAGTCTCATCTTTAAATTCTTATTCGACAACTGCTGAATTTCAACAGTAAAATAGATTAGATACAGCACTTTGCATCTAAATAGAGTACACCCCTCCCCTTGCTAAGGTAGGATGCCGGAAAGCGCGGGTGGTGTGTAACTTGAAATCTGTTGTACCTTGACTTAGCAGCCGTTGCCCGCATCTATAAATTTATTTCCAAACTAAAGAACCAAGTTAGTCAAAACGGATGAAATTGGTAAATCTATTACTCCGTTTTAATTAATATCCTGCCTGTTTATTAATAGGTTTTACAATTTATAAGGGGTGTTTAATGGAACACCGGAAACCCCTGGAAAATGGCTTAATTATGACTAGCACTACTACCACTCTAATTGGTAGTAGCTTAATCTTATTATTTCCCATTTCGACTTTAGGGCAAACACTATCCGATCAATCAATATTAAGAAACGCTCAAGCACAGCCATCAACTCCAACTGAAAGCCAACCTCAGCAGCCATCTCCAGTAGAGAATCAACCTGCGTCGCCAACTCCTTCCAAACCATCGACTCCAGTACCAGAAAAACAAGACGATGACCTATTCCAAAGAATCTTTGGTCGTCCGCGTACCAGTGGTAGCGTACAGCGGGTAGTCGTTTCCTTTTTGATTAACGGGGAGGAGCAGGGGCAGATATTAATAGTGCTGTCGCCAGGAGGTACACCTGAAGTACGTTTCCAAGCAGGAGCATTTCTGGAAAAGACCGCAGAGATTGTTCGCCCTGATATTCAAGAAAAGCTACGAGCAGCCATAGATAAAGAGGGAAATCTCACACTAGAAGTATTGCGGCAAAATGGCTTAGAGGCTACTTTCGATCAGCGAGAATTAAAGCTGCAAGTCCAGGTTCCACCCGCGCAACGCAAAACCAATGTTTTGAATGTGCAAGAAGGAAATCTGCCTCCTGGCGCAAAAGATGCCTTGCATCCTAGCAGAATTAGCGGTTATGTCAATCTTCGGGGTGGTGAAAGTTATGTTTGGTCAGGGAAAGAGGGAACTTCATTAGGAAGACAGCCACTCAGTCTCGACTTTGAGGGAGCTTTAAATCTTAATGGTTGGGTGATTGAGGGTAGCACTGCTTTTACAGAAAAAGCTAATCCTAATTTAGTACGTGGCGATCTTCGGGTAGTACGGGATGCTCCCGACCAAGCATTACGTTATGTAGCGGGCGATCTTTCTGTCCCAATCACAGGTTATCAAAGTAGCCGACCAATGGTTGGGATTACTGTTGCTCGAAATTTCTCTTTGCAACCTTATCGCGTAACGCGACCTATCAGCCAATTTGAGTTTTTTCTAGAAAGACCCTCAAGGGTTGAGGTGTTGATCAATGGTCGCCTGACGCAGGCGTTGCAGTTACCTCCTGGACGGCAAGATATCCGCGATTTGCCACTAAGCGGCGGTATCAATAATGTGCAACTAATTATTACTGATGATGTCGGTCGGGTACAACGGCTTGATTTTCCTGCCCCTGTTGCTGGCGAGTTACTTGCTCCTGGCTTGCAACAGTTCGCCTACAGCCTTGGTTTTCCTACAAAGGTTGAAAAGGGCGATCGCAACTACGACTTCACACAACCCACTCTCACCTTGTCCCATCGCTGGGGGTTAACCGACACTTTGACAATGGGCGGATATTTGCAAGCTGACCCCAAACAGCAACTTGCAGGTGTTGAAGGTGTCTGGGCAACAAGCTTTGGTAACTTGGGATGGGATATGGCGTTAAGCCATGATAGTGATATTGGTAGCGATTACGCTATGAGGTTGCGTTACGACTACTTCCAAACAGGTGAAAATAATCCCTCTCAACGCACATTTCGCTTTGCTTTGGAGCATAAGGGATCTCAATTCACTACTGGAAGTGGACTCGTCCCCCGAAATAACTACAGCTACGACCTCTCAGCTTATTACAGCCAAAAGCTTTTCTGGGGAATTGGTGGTAACTTAAGTGCTAATTATCAGCTTGGTCGGGCAGAGGTGCTTGATACTTACAAGCTCTCTCTGGGACTATCTAAATCTTTTAAAAATGGGCTGGGAGTTAACTTAAATCTCAACCAAAGTCGCAACAGTGCAGGTCAAGACGAGCAACAAGCTTACTTAAGCCTCTTCTTGTTCTTACCTAAGCAGCGTCAATCAATTCAGGCAACAAGTGATGTTAGAAATACCAGTAGTCCTACTAACCGCTTAACCTGGAACTACAGTTCTCCCAGAAGTATAGGCGGTATTAATGCCTCTGTAGGCGTGGCAAATACTCCAACCGATTATGATCTAACGGGTCGATTAAGCTATACAGGCTACCGCGCTAACGTTGAGTTTTCTCATGATTTTCTACTCTTTCGTGATGCTTCGGATGCTACTAGCAATACAACTCGGCTAAATTGGGGAACCGCCTTAGTTTTTGCTGATGGGCATTTTGGCTGGTCGCGCCCTATCAATAATAGTTTTGCTCTTGTAACTCGCAACGAAAATTTTAGAGGTCAACAAATTGGAATTAACCCAGGTGGAAGCGGCTATATTGCTAGGGCAGATAACTTAGGACCAGCAGTGGTTCCTGATCTACAACCTTACCAAGTTTCTACTATTAATATAGATGCCCCAAATTTGCCATTAGGATATGATTTGGGTCCAAGTATTTATCATCTTCTACCAAGCTATAGAAGCGGCACTGTAATTCGTGTCGGTACAGATGCCAGTGTTTTCCTGAGAGGAGTTTTGCTAGATGCTAAAGGGGAACCTGTTTCTGTACAGGCGGGCGAAGTTATTTCCCTTTCAGATCCTAAGTGGAAGCCGTTAACTCTATTTACTAATAAAGCAGGTAAGTTTGCTTTAGAAGGTCTTAAACCGGGTCGCTACGAACTACGCCTATTTGGAAATCAGGAGAATCCTATCCGCTTTGAGATTCCCTCTGATAAGACTGGAGTTTATGATATTGGTATATTAAAATTTCCTAGCTAAAAGCTTGTTTATAAATCACTCTGCACTTTTAGTTAGCAATTATATTAAACATTAAAGTATCTCTATAAAGACCTGCTGGTCTGTTATTGGCATCTGATTCCTTAACATTAATAGTCAAAGACCTACTACAGCCAGCGCTAGTGGCACAGGCTTTCAAATCCGTATTAGTAGATGTTTTGTTTTCTACAACTAAGGGAGTTTCAGCAGTCCCACTGAGACTAACGGCTGCTGCACCATCGTAGCTTAAGGTATAAGGGGTAGAGGAACTATTAGAACTATCAGTCTTTTTTAGCACGCCGTTATTAGCCGATGTTACGGTCAACTTGTAACCATTGGACGCATTCGATCTAACAGTAACGCTACCAACGTTGAGATTACTAATAGCTGAATAATCTAAGGGAACTTCAATAGTTAGTTCTTTTGCAGATACGTCTAAAACCTGCTGAACAGTGCCAGATAACCTAATAGTGTTGGTAGTATCAGCCACAGCAGATGGTGAAAACGTTGCCACCGCACCGACGGACAAACTAGCCACCATAAGTTGGCGGGAGATTGCACTAGCTGTTCTGATAGATAATCCAGAAGCGATCAATCGGCGACAAGCTGCCCTAGCTGACAATTGGTTAAGGTGCGAGTCTGGCGATTTTTCAACTAAAGAAGCTGATACCACGTTATTCATATCTGTAATATTACTCAACTTTCTTAAGTATTACTTAAAAAATTTTGAGTAGCAATATTTATAACACTTGTTGTGAAACTATGCCCAGCAGATGAAGGTGTCAAACCAGTACAGATGGCAATCCTACTTTCCTCGGTTCTACAAATTTCCCATTAAATCCCATCGCCTGATTTTCAATTGTCCTCGCATCTGCTACTGCCCTTCTAATTTCTGCCTTTTCCATATCATCATCAACTCCACCTAATAAATAAACAATTAATCTCGTTGCTAAATCTTTTCCTGACACTAACACCCGCTTTTTATTCGCGTCGTATAAAACGCCATACCAAATAGATTCGGGAAACTCCATCCCACTAAATCCACCGTCGGCATCGTATTTCTGTAATTTATCAAAAATATCTTTTACAGATAACTTCTTTTTAAATACTAAAATTCCTAACGCCTGCGCTAACGCCACTTGTCCAACTGGGCGGAAAAGAATATTGCCATCACCGCCGCCTTTCTCAAAACTAAAACGGCGTAATTCTGGTGTTTCTTCCCCACGTTCTAATCTTTGGAAACTAAATAAATTGGTTAAATTATCAAAAAGTAATTTAAATTCCTTAATTCCAACTTCTAATTCCTCATCTTCGGGACGCATGGGAATTAAACCTTTTTTCTCTAATTTCCAGTGGGGGAATTTATGCTGCAAGTAGCGTTCCGACATTTCTTTTAAGGCTTGCAGTGTAGTTAAAACTGTAGATTTAGCTGCTACAGTGGCACTATCCCAATTAACACGCGGATTTCTACCTGATATATCTTTTAGTAAGGGATGGGTAACGGCAACTTTTCGGGCAACAATCGAAAAGCCATCATCTTCATCTAATTGCGCTAATTGACCTTTACTTAAAGGTACTGCCATTAAGTTAACGTGGACGAAAATAGACCGCACTCGTCGCCGCGCTTCTTCGTAATTTTCTCCAGTAACAACGGCAGAAATAAATTCAATTCCTATCTTTTCTTTAGCTAAGTTTTGCAGATAACTAGCTTCTATTTGATACTCTTGTCTGAGGTCATCAATGGTAATTACTGCACCTGAAGGTTTTTTATCTTTTTTGTAGCGGGGGAGTTTACCTGTTTGAATTAATTCCATTAATCCTTGTACGCCCATAAGTCGGTGTTGTCCGTCTAAGGCAAAAATTGTGACATCTGCGGAAATATCTAATAAACCGACATTGCCATCTTTATCTAATGGGGTAAATTCAGCAGCAGGTTGTAAGGCGCGTTGCTTAGTATCCCACTGGTTAGCTTTGGGGTTGTCTACCCAAGGGTGGTTAATTACAACGAGTACGGGTGGGAATTTATGATTTTTTCTGGCTGCTAAATATTGCGCTAAGGATGCTTGGCGCGACCAGTCTAAGGGACGTTGTTGAATTTCTTCGATACTTTCGGCATCAATTTCGACATTTTTTGTGTCGGGATTAAATTTTTGCCGTAATAAGGGAAGTTGGGAGGCATAGCGCACGCGACGGGCAAACCATTCTAAGGTTGCGGAACCAATATATGCCTCGCTTCCGCCCATTTCGATTTTTTGAACTAATATTTGGTCGTTTCTGGCTAAATATCTATCTAATAGTAGGGCTAACGCCTGTTTTTCTTGGTTTTCTCGTTCTAGGATTTGGCTGGCTATGTCTGATGCGGGGTTGTTCATGGGTGGTTGTTGCTGATAGTTATGGTGATTTTATCAAAATATCAATTATTTTTTTTGAAAGTATGTTAGTTTTTAAAAACTTATTGTGTATACTGGATGTATGGGTCTAGTTTAATTTGCTTATCATATAAGTTTAGATTTGTCAACAAAGATGTATTTAACCGCAGATATAGCGCCTTAGCGCTTCCCGCAGGGTACGCAGATAAACGCAGATGAAATACTAAATTTATCGACTTATGCTATAGGTCTGTTTCATTGTTTGGGAGTTGATGAGGAATATTATTCGGGCAAAGAATTTATGCTGAGTACGTCTTTTGAGTATGTTTTACCTGTGATTCGGGGTATCCAGGCGGGACGAGAATATTATGTTTCTATGTGTCCGGTACGACTGTTGCCGAAATTGTTGCCGTTGGATGATAGGGAAGTTCCAGCAGAATTGAGGACGCATCGCTTAGTTAACCGCAACCGCATTCCAGAAATTACTGCATATATTTTAAATAATCCCAAAAATTATACTTTTTCAGCTATTACAGCATCTATTGATGCGGATATTAAGTTTGAACCGATTGGCACTGAGGCGGAGGGGCGGAAAATTGGGCGTTTGCGTGTGCCGATGGATGCTAAGTTTACTATTAATGATGGCAATCATCGACGCGCCGCGTTTGAGTTGGCGTTGAAGGAAAATCCAGATTTAGGGTTTGAAACGATCGCACTTATCTTATTTTTAGATATCGGTCTTGAGCATTCACAACAAATTTTTACTGATCTTAACCGCTATTCAGTTGATCCTGATACGTCGCTGAATATCCTTTACGATCATCGGGATAAAACAGCAAATTTGGTCAGGGCAGTTATTAAAAAAGTCCCTGTTTTTAGAAACCTTACGGATACTGAACGTAGTACGCTATCAACTCGGTCTGGTAAGCTATTCACTCTCAGCAGTATTTATAATGCTACTTCTGCCCTGTTAGTTAATAGCCAGGATATTGAATTACAGCAGCAAGTTGAGTTAGCTGTCAGTTATTGGAATGCAGTTAGCAGCTATATTCCAGACTGGGAGTTAGTGTTGCAAAAACAAGTGAGTGCTAGTGAAATTCGGCAAGATTATCTGCATTGTCATAGTGTGGCGTTGACAGGTTTGGGGGAAGTTGGGGGAAGTTTGCGATCGCGTTATCCTGATGATTGGCAGTTACGGTTAGCAGGTTTGCGACAAATTGATTGGTCGAGGTCTAATCCTGATTGGCAGGGGCATATTTTGTCTGGTGGTGGGATTTCTAAGTCTCGCAGTAGTGTGAGTTGGATGTATGGGTATATTAAGAGGTTTGTTGATGGTTGAGGAGGATATAGGTTGTTGGTTTTCCCGAAGACGTTTTTTTTATCGCAGATGAAAGCAGATGGACGCAGATGGACGCAGATGATGATTGGGGTTTGCTCGTTTTTAGCAGAGGTTTTATTTTAACCACAGATATCCACAGATGTTGGCGAAGCCTGCGCGTAGCGCATACACGGATGAACACAGATGATGGCTCAAGATAACCAGTTAGGAACTAAAAATTTAAGTTATTATTGTAAACGTTTTTCTGAGCTTAATGTAAGTAGTAGCCGTCAACGTGGCGAAGCTCACTATAAACCTATCTTGCTATTAGTTGTAATTGACTTAATTACGCAAGGGTTAATTACTGAAAATCAAATTTTAGTTTCAGACAATTTAATTCAAACCTTTAATAATTATTGGAGTGTACTAGGATCTAGTTCCTATAAAGGAGGGTTATATTATCCTTTTATACATTTAGAAAGTGAAGGATTTTGGAGAGTAGAATATAAAGTTGGTTTTGTTGGTTCAAAGCCTAAAACACATAATAAATTGAAAGAAGCTGTTGAATATGCTAATTTGGATGATGAACTATTTAATTACTTGCGAGATCCGGTTAGTAGGAATGAATTAATTGATGTATTGATTTCTGTGTGGTTTTCTTTTAATAAAAAGAAAATAGAAGAAATTTTACAGGTCAATCAAAATTTTCAAGAAGTTACCCAAAAAGACTTTGAAGAGAACCTTGACAAGCAACCCAAGATAGTCTTAAAAAAATCAGTTGTAAGAAACGCTTTCTTCCGCAAAGCAGTTGTACATATTTATGATTATAAATGTGCCTTTTGCCATCTAAAAGTAATGAAAACACTGAGTCAAAGTATTGTGGATGGCGCACACATAAAACCATTTTCACCATTTTATGATAGCCGAATTAATAACGGAATCTCGCTGTGTAAAAATCATCACTGGGCTTTTGATAGAGGTTGGTTTGGCATAGATGACAAATACAAGATTATAGTTGCTGGTGATTTAGAAGAAATTTCACCGAATGCTAAACCAATGCAGGAGTTTCGAGGTGAAACTATCCTACTGCCAAATTCAGAGCAACACTATCCCAGGCTTGATGCGTTAGAGTGGCATCGGCTCAATGTGTTTAGACCTTAATAGAAAGTGGGTGTAAAGTTATGATAGAAACACAGCAGATGTCGTTATTCCCACCGCGTACAGTTGCGGAGTTGGTAGAAGATATCGAAGAACTTAACAAAGAAATTCAAGCTTTATATTGTTTAGATGAAATACCCTGGATTATAGGTTATTCGGGTGGAAAAGATAGCGGGGCAGTATTGCAACTTGTTTGGTATGCAATTGCTGCATTACCTGTAGAAAAGCGTACAAAAAAAATATATGTAATCACAACAGATACATTAGTAGAAAATCCGATAGTTTCTGCTTGGGTGCGTAAATCATTAGCGCATTTGAAATTAGCTGCCGAAACTCAAGGACTACCAATAGAGCCACATTTGCTTTATCCAGAAATTAAAGATACTTTTTGGGTAAATTTAATTGGGAAAGGCTATCCCTCACCGCGTAACAGATTTCGCTGGTGTACAGAACGTTTAAAAATTCAACCTTCTAACCGTTTTATTCGTGATGTAGTAAGAGCGAATGGTGAAGTAATTCTTGTCTTAGGTACTCGCAAAGCAGAAAGTATTAGACGCTCTACCTCAATGAAAAAACATGAAGGAGGTTTAGTTAGCGATCGCACTAATAATGTAAGCTCTTTAAAGTCGATACTTTACCAAAGTCCTAGCCTTCCTAACTCTTTTATTTATAGTCCTATCCAAGACTGGCAAACTCAAGAAGTATGGATTTATCTGAATCAATGGCAAAATCCTTGGGGACATAGCAATAAAGACTTGTTTACGATGTATCGAGGTGCAACAGCAGATAATGAATGCCCCTTAGTTGTTGATACCTCTACCCCTAGCTGTGGCAGTTCCCGATTTGGATGCTGGGTTTGCACAATGGTTAGCCAAGATAAATCTATGGAGGCAATGATTCAAAATGATGAAGAGAAAGAATGGATGCAGCCTCTATTAGATATTCGTAATGAATTAGATATTGAGAATGATAGAGATAGAAGAGACTTCCGCCGGATATATGGAAAAGTCGAACTTTTTGTACGTGATGTTGATGGCGAAAGTTTAGTTGCACCAATTCATGGTCCTTATTTAAAAGAATGGCGGGAACATTGGCTGAGGAAAGTATTAGAAGCACAAACCGAAGCTCGTCAGACTGCACCCGTAGAGATGCGAGATATTACCCTAATTACTATTGAAGAATTAAGTGAAATTAGACGCATTTGGCTAGAAGAAAAACACGAATTTGATGATAGCTTACCTCGTATTTACCAACAAGCTACAGGCGAAAAATTTCAAGACCCCCGCTTAGGTGCAGATAGAAAACTAATAGGTACTGACGAGTGGGAAGTGCTAACAGAAATTTGTGATGACGATGTAATGCACTTAGAACTAATGGCAAGATTATTAGATACAGAACGCCAGCATCTCAAAACTCGGCGCGGTATCTACGATAACTTAGTAAAATGTTTTGAAACCAGTTCTAGAAATAGAGAAGAAGCAATTCAAAACGCCCATGATAAACGTGATTTAAAAGGTGCTGTTGCTGAAGGTGATGTTGATAAAGTGAAGCAACTAACTTGGGGAAGCATTAAATTTGGTGAGCCAAATATTGATGAAATAGAACCCGAATAGACAACAGATAGAACGGAAAAAAGGGAGAAATAATCAATCAGTTAAAATTCTTCCCCCCACCCACAACCCATCCGTTTCTCAATCTACCACCAAATCTTCCCTCCCACCCACAACCCATCCGTTGCCATGATTTTTCTCCAACTCGTCCTACAAAATTTTGGTCCCTACCAGGGTCGCCAAGAAATCAACCTGCGTCCCGAAACAAACAACGAAACACGCCCAATAATTCTCTTTGGCGGAATGAATGGCGGCGGTAAAACAACCTTAATGGATGCAATTCGCCTTGCACTTTATGGACAACGCGCCCAATGTTCCACACGGGGTAATTTAAGCTACCCCGACTTCCTCACCCAATGCGTCAACCGCAACACACCGCCCACAGAAAAAGCCCGAATAGAATTAGCTTTTGAAATTATTGAAGATGGCAAACCCAAAATATTAAGAATAGTTAGATATTGGACACCCGACCCTAAAGATGGCAAGGATGTCTTAGGTATTTTAGAGAATGACGAATGGAAAGATGAAGCTTTAACAAATACTTGGGATCAGTATATTGAAAATTTACTGCCTTTGGGAATATCTAGCTTATTTCTGTTTGATGGCGAACAAGTAAAAGAACTCGCCGAAATGGAAACTCCTCCCCCCGTTGTTGTTGAAGCAATTCAATCATTATTAGGCTTGGAATTATCGGAACGCTTATCGGCAGACTTAGATATTCTCGCTAGTCGCAAGCGGAAAGAATTAGCAACAACTAAGGAGTTAACAACCTTAGAAGAAATTGAACAAAAACTTAAGCAACAAAATGAAGAATTAGAAGCTGCTAACCAAGAATTAGGATCGTTAAATAATAAACTAGAGCGGGCTGATAAAAAACAGCGAGAAGCACAAGATAAATTTTTATATGAAGGCGGTAAAATTGCAAGCGATCGCAACCGTTTAGAAAAACAACAAAATTATTTTATCGAACAAAGAGAAAATGTCCGCGAAGTGATGCGAGAATTAGCTGCTGGTGCTTTACCTTTAGCTTTAATTTCACCTATTCTTACCCAAGCTCAATTTCAAGCTGAAAAGGAAAGTCGCCAACAACAAGCAAAAATAGCCCAGGATATTTTAAGAGAACGAGATAATAAGTTATTGAATTATATCACAAATTTATCTGTAAATGATACAGAATTTGACAAGATAAAAAACTTTATTGCTTTAGAAAATCAACAGCTTGAGCAAATAGCGGTAGATACTCAACCCTGGTTATTAGCAGATAAATCAGAAATTAATCAATTAAATAACATCTTATATGCAATTAACACGGCTCAATTTAGAGCTAGTGAAAAACAAGCAGAACTAGAAAAACTGGAAATTGAGATAGAGGCTTTAGAAAGACAAATAAATTCTGCTGCATCTCCCGAAGCTTATCAACAGTTAAAAGATGCGGTAATTACAACTCAAAACGAAGCTGCAAAAGTGAAAGCTGCACACGAAACAGTTAACCGTCGGTGTGAAGAATTAAAAAGAGCGATCGCACAAATTAAAAAAGAGTTAGAAAGCTATGCAGATGAAAGCCTAAAATCTGCAAATAACCAACATATAATTAATTCTATAGCGAAAGTTAAAGACACACTCAAGCTATTTAAAGAAAAATTAACTCTCAAAAAACTGAATAAATTAGAAATGGAAGTAACAGAATGCTTCCGCTATTTATTGCACAAATCAGATTTAGTACATCGCGTTGCTATTGATACGAAAACATTTGCACTTTCTATTTACGACCCACAAGGTCAACCAGTACCCAAACACCGCTTATCGGCGGGAGAAAAGCAACTGTTAGCCATTGCCTTTTTATGGGGTTTAGCGCGGGTATCTGGGCGACATTTACCAGTAGCAATAGATACACCATTAGGGCGGTTAGATTCATCGCATCGGCAGAATTTAGTAGAGCGATATTTTCCTACTGCTAGTCATCAAGTAATTCTATTATCTACAGATACGGAAATAGGAAAAGTGGAGGTGGAACAGTTAAGAGAAAATAGTGCGATCGCGCGGGAGTATTTGTTGAAATATGATTCAGTGGGAAGGCAGACTGTGGTAGAATTAGGTTACTTTTGGTGATTTGATGATTAATTGATTAGAACGCAGATGAAAGCAGATGGACGCAGATGAACGCAGATGGGAATTGAATCAGATTACGGAGATGATTATTGGTTGTGCTTTTAAGGTATCGAATGCGTTAGGGTGTGGTTTTTTAGAGAAAGTTTATGAGAATGCTTTAGCACATGAGTTACGTAAAGCTGGTTTAAAAGTTGTCCAGCAGTACCCAATTAAGGTTTATTATGACGGAATTATAGTAGGAAATTATGAAGCAGATTTGCTAGTTGAAGGTTGTGTCATAGTAGAACTCAAAGCTATCAAAACTATGACCCAAAGGGAAGAAGCTCAATGCCTAAATTACTTAAAAGCGACTAAATTGAACATCGGCTTACTCATTAACTTCGGCAATCCCAAAGTAGAAATCAAACGCATCGCCAACAAATACTAAACTCCTAACAAACCAACATCATCAACATATCTGCGTTAATCTGCGTCCATCTGCTTTCATCTGCGTTCTAAAAAAAATCATGGAACCCCCCATCAACACCATCAAACTCTCCCAAACAGCCAAAGACCAACTAACAAAACTAAAACGCTTCACCAAAATCGACCAATGGAACATCCTTTGCCGTTGGGCATTTTGCCGCTCACTCGCCGAACCCACCATCCCCTCCCCAGTCCCCATCATTACCGATAGCAACGTCGAAATGACCTGGCGCGTCTTTGGCGGAGAATTAGCCGACATCTTAATCATCGCCCTCAAACAACGCTGTCACAACGACGGCTTAGGCACAGACAAAGAAACCCTCGCCACTCAATTTCGCCTCCACCTGCATCGCGGTATTGGCTACCTCGCAGGAGATCAAACTATTAAGAAAATTGAAGACTTAATCGACGTAGCTATCCATCCTCAACGTTGAACAATTAAAAAAAGATTATTTTATTTAGAGTTAGGCACTTTTAACCTTAAATTATTACTATTGGTTAAAACGCCACCTAATTATGGTTGCTTCACTGCCAGAACCGCCAGAAATCGAACGTCATCGAGCAGCAATTGTTCGTACTGATATTTCACGCCCTGTGCGGATGGCAATAGAAGCAGAAATATTAACAACAGATAAAACCTTTTTTGACTACGGTTGCGGTCACGGTGGAGATATCGATCGCATCACACAGAGAGGTTATACTAGCGCAGGTTGGGATCCTTACTATCGCCCTGACTCTCCTTTAATTCCATCAGATATAGTTAATCTAGGCTTTGTACTCAACGTTATTGAAGATTCAGAAGAACGGCGTGAGAGTTTGTGCAAAGCTTGGGAATTAACACAGCAAGTATTAATAGTTGCTACCCAAGTTTTAGTACACGATCGCAACATCAAACAAATACCTTACAACGATGGTATTATTACCTGTCGCAATACCTTCCAGAAATATTACGACCAGGAAGAACTTAAACAATATATAGATGATGCTCTCGGCGTTGATGCAGTACCAGTCGCCCTGGGTGTATATTTTGTTTTCCGAGATGACCAAGCTAAAGAAAGTTTCCGCGCCTCTCGTTTTCGTTCCCGCCTTTATACCCCCAGAGTGCGTAGACCTGTTAAGCGGTTTGAAGAGTGTGAAGAACAACTGCAACCACTCATGGAATTTGTGAGCGATCGCGGACGCTTACCCGTCAAAAATGAACTACCCGCAGAACCCGAATTAGTTGAGGAATTTGGTAGTATCAAGAGCGCATTTAAAGTAGTTTTGCAAGCGACTAACGAAGAAGAATGGGATGCGATCGCATATCGTCGTTCTCTCGATATCCAAGTTTATCTCGCCCTCACTCAATTTACTAAACGCCCCACATTCAAACAACTCGCACCCGAACTTCAATACGATATTAAAGCCTTTTTCGGCAACTATGATGAAGCCTGCGAAGTCGCGGATAAAATGCTGTTTAGTTTGGGTAAACCAGAAGTTATTAAAACTGCTTGCCAAAAAAGTAAGATAGGCAAACACTTACCCACCGCCTTATATGTCCATGTTTCCGCCTTAGCAGAACTTGATCCACTGTTACGCACTTATGAAGGTTGCGCCAGTCGGACTATTGGACGGATGGACGGTGCAACTCTAATTAAATTCCATACAAATAAGCCAAAAATTTCCTATTTATTTTATCCCGACTTTGACACAGATCCACATCCAGCATTACAGACGAGTATGCAAATAGACTTGCAGGATTTAAATGTGAGATATCGAGATTACAGTAAATCCCAAAATCCGCCAATATTGCATCGTAAAGAAACCTTTGTTACTCCTAATTATCCTCTTTACGAAGAATTTGCTCAACTTACCAGCGAGGAAGAAGCAGCCGGACTATTAGAAAATACCAGCGACATCGGTACTCGTGACGGTTGGCAAAATAGATTAACTGAATATCAAGTGGAAATTATAGATCATCATGTTTATAAAAAAAGGGAATAGGAAATAGGGCGATCGCACCATTCCAAACTAAACCATAAACTTCTTGCTACTCCCTTCCACCTAAAGAATACCTATTTTATAAACCGCCAAGACGCAAAGAACGCCAAGGAAGAAGAAGAATATAATCGGTAATCTTTTAATGGGAAGGGAGTGCCAATCAATTATACTATCTGTGTTCATCTGTGTATGCGCTCCGCGCAGGCTTCGCCAACATCTGTGGTAAATTATCTAAAATCTGGCTTATACAAGAAATCCCATCTTCCTTAATTACCAACCAATAACCAAACCTATAAAACTTCAACAATTCCTGTCGCTCCATCAATTCT
This sequence comes from Crinalium epipsammum PCC 9333, assembly GCF_000317495.1. Taxonomy (GTDB): domain Bacteria; phylum Cyanobacteriota; class Cyanobacteriia; order Cyanobacteriales; family PCC-9333; genus Crinalium; species Crinalium epipsammum. The sequence goes on along the minus strand of NC_019753.1, from coordinate 1,704,909 downwards.
AACTCGCTGACCATCTTGTAAAAACTGAGTAGCATTGTGAACATCCATCACCGCAGGAATACCATACTCCCGCGCGACGATCGCACCATGAGAAAGCCTTCCCCCCACCTCTGCAATTAACCCACCCGCACGAGCTAATATTGGAGCCCAACCAGAATCAGTGTAAGGTACAACTATAATTGTTTCTCGATCAATGTCTGCAAGTACTTGAAAATTTTGCAGCACCTTAATTTTACCTTCTACCTGCCCAGGACTAGCCCCAATACCTTGCAATTTATTCCTAGCTTGCTGATTGCTAGTATTAAAAGCAGCAACAGATGGCGTATTACCATAAATTAAAGCAGGTATATTAGTTATTTGATTATCCTGTTCTAATTGCGATCGCCTGCGCCTTACCAACTCAGATATCCCATCTGCTAATTCTAAATCAGCACCCGCAATCAAAATACTTATTTCAGCTAACTTTAAGAAAAAGATATCTCCCTCTTCAGACAACAAACCTGACTCTATCCATAATCTCTCTAACTGCACAAAACACCAACGCAACTGTGCTAATAAATGGCTATAAATCTCAGTAACTTTTCCCTTGAGACTAAACCGCTTTTGTACTAACTGAACTTTCCAGTCTTGGTTTTTCCTACCTTTCTGCGGTTCATTTTCTGCTATCTTACCCGTAGCAAGAAACTGTGCAAATAATTCTCGCACAGGTCGCGGATCTTCCTTCCAAGTAGGCACAGCAATATCAGTACCTACCTCACTTAAATATCCATACTGATTTAACCATTGATCGAAGCGTTCTAATATACTCTCACCATCAGGTATTTCTGCAAGTGTGGCGAATAAAAATGAACCTTCGGAAGTACGTTCACGAGTTGGTAATAAATGACGCGCATCATTAGCTAATTCTTGTAGCGATCGCATTGATGCAACTTCTGGCGTTTGGCTATTATCCAACTCCTCATCTTTAACCTTCCACACCGCTTGCCGTAACGCTGCACTCAAAGGAGCCATAATACTATAGTAAGTTCCCCGCTTCAGCACCTCCAAAATCATCTCGATTCTTTCTAATAGTGCAACTGGAGATAACTCTGATGCGGGTTGATTGCTTAACTTACTTAAAGTTGGGGCAAAATAACGTTCATAATCTCGCTTAAAATCTGCCTCTAACTTCAGTTCCCGACGCAATAAACGAATTAATCCTGGTGTACTTTTTAAGGTAGCACTTAAAGGCGGTTTACTAAACTTTGCACCTCTCGTCAGAAACTCTAAACTTTCCGGTGGCAAACCCATTCTTAAAAATATCTGCCCTAAGAGAGAAGCATTAAAATAAGCGCGGGAGTGGTGTAAAGTCGCAGTTTGATTAAAATCTAATTTATCCGCACGGTTATTTAAAACTAAAGTAAAAATTTCTCCCCAAACCCCACAAGTAAGCGGACGATTAATTGACCAAGTAAGCGGACGAATTAACCCAGGAATTACTTCGGCGGCAATTTTACGAGTCCAAATTGGTTGTAAGGTTGTAATTGGGCGCGATTGCAACAACCATAAAGTTTGACCGTCATAACTCCATTCAATATCTTGCGGTGTACCGAGATAACGTGCTTCTAATTGACGTGCAATATAAGCAACTTGTTGAATTAATCGAGGTGGTACATCTCCATTACCTTCAACTGGTAGTTCTAAATTATCTGGTATTACCCAAGAAGGATCAAGAGAATTACTATTAGTTTCTAAATCTGCTGGTATAACAATTACGCGATAATGTTCTGGTGTAACTTGTCCTGAAACAATGCGGTTAGCTTCTCCTGGTAATGCTTCAATTACGACCGCATCACCATGTTGTAAAATTGGGTCACGACTAAAAGCAACTCCAGAAAATACCCCAGGAACTTGTTGTTGAATTAGTAATGACATTGAAGCATCTGGAATACCCCTGTCACGACGATATTGCACAGCAGCAGGTTCATCATAAGAAGTAATGCAGCGAACGATCGCAACTTGCAATGCTTCTGTAGTAGTAACATTTAAAATAGTTTTATATTGTCCCGCAGCAGAAGCATATTCAGAATCTTCTCCCACAGCAGAAGAACGTACAACCAAAGGTTTTTCGATAGATGGTTGCAAGTAATCAATTAAAGGTTGTGGATCATCTCCAGCAGGAAGAACCCATCCAGTCGGTACAGGATAACCCCAGCGTTTCAACTGAGATAACGTAGCAGCTTTTTGCCCAACTTTATTCGGGTCAAGCTGTCGATCTAAAGAAACTATAGCGCGATCGCCTCGGAAAAAACGAAACACAGTTTGTGACTCTGACTTTGCTTCTTGAGGACGGAGATCTAAATCATCGGGGATTTTTTTATATATCCACCCGATTAAACCAGAAAGGATGACTGCAAAAGCAATTCTAGCACCTTCATGGGGGTGCAATAACGCCAAGATTAAGGGAATTAAAATTAAAGCACCATAGCGCCCAGAAGTTTTATCTCGCAGAATAGTAAAACTTATCCCGCCAATAATAAATATAAGTAACGACGCTTTCCAGTCATGGACAACCATACCCCAAGTAACATTAGTTGTCCCTGCGCCCTTACCCATCCAGTAGCGCCCCATAACTAAGGCAATTAAGGCAATTAACTCCCAACTTGAGTCAGATGGGAAGAAATAACGCGCAATTAATACAGCAGCAATTCCTTTGAATGCCTCAGAAAGTACCGACAGAATACCAGCAAGCTTTCCCCCGTGATAAAAAGCCGCCGAAACTGAGACATTACCAGTACCAACTTTAGCTAAATTGCGACCTGTAAGCGCATAAGTAACCCAGCGTATCAAGGGTAAACCGCCCAAGAGTGGGCAGACTATCCAAATTACCAGACATCCCCAAACCTGCATTAGCGTCATGGGACGAGTCAAATCAGTGATTTTTTAATCCTAAACTGCCAGGTTGCAGGTTTGCTTAAATTTTTAAGAGTTGTTGGTTGTGAGGATAGGATTTTTTTTTAACGCAGAGGTCGCATTAGCCGTTAGCGTTGGCGTAGCCTGCGCGTAGCGCATAGCTGCGCGTTAGCGCTAGGCTTCCCACAGGGTAGGAAGACGCAAAGGTACGCAAAGGTAAAAAGCTAGTTTTTTTGTTATAGCGAATTGCGATCGCACTAATGGTGTAATAATTTCTTGATTTTGTATTCCTTTTAGTAGATGATTACTAAATAAATTATCTTCAAAACGAATAAATTAAATATACCTCCTAACTCAGATGTTTGGGTTGATTATTTGCCATTAAAGTATATGAGCGCCAAATTTTTAGAGAAAACAGTTAAGGAGGAAGATTTTTTGTGATTGTTAACCAACACGATCAAGGTTGGGAAGTAATTTACCACCGCGCTCATGCTTTACTAGCTGCTCAAATTGCCGGAAATTGGCATCAACAAGACCGTCCAGAAAGAATCATAGAAACCGTAGCAGCAATTTCCCACCATGATGATTTAGAAAAAGAATGGGAAGGCGATCACTTAACAAAAGCTGGCGCACCAATGGACTTTACAATTGGTGGTGAAACTTCTGTTCCAAAGTTAAGAGGACTGACAACAAATTCACGCTATCGAGGGCGATGGGTAGCGATGTTAATTTCTATGCACATGAGCTTTTTAAATGAAGGCAAACGTGGGGAATCAAAGGAATTAGATGAATTTTTAGATGAGCAATTAGAAAATCAGAAAAAATGGCGTAAGGAATTGGGTTTAAGTAAGGAAGAAGCCGAGAAAGCTTATGCCTTTTTTCAGTGGTGTGATCGCTTTTCCCTAATTCTCTGTAGTCAAGAATTACCTGCTGGAGAACGACAGCTAGAAATTAGTCAAGGACCAGACGGTAAACGCTATGATGTCATGCAAAATGCCGATGGTCACGTAGTCGTTACACCTTGGCCTTTTGCAGAAGATAAGTTTAATGTTAGGGTCGAAGCTTGTTATCTATCTCAAGTCAAATTCGAGAGTAACGAAGAACTCACAGAAGCTTTGCAAAATGCTCCAATTAAAGAGTTAGAATGGACATTAATCAAGGCTTAAAATCAGTAACTTAATTTCCTGATTTGATGTTGATGGGCATAACAAATAGATACCCACACAAAATAAAAGCTACATTACCTATAATTCTTGTAGAGACGTTGTATGCAACGCCTCTACATTCGCATGAGCGGAGATGTCTAATATACTCGGTTGATTAATTAAGCCTCTGCATCTTAAGTTTGTGGGCATAAATAAACGTATAGTGAAATTCCTACGTCACCCATCACCATTCCCCAGAAAAGAGCGATCGCTCTTTAAGGTTTAATTTTACTCACATACTTATTTTCAGTATAAATCAACTTGACATAAAATTACTAATGATATATTGATTTATTTGTGTCATAATGTAAAAGAAGTGAAAAATCGGTCAGTAGGATGTATCAGCACATTCTCTCAATCTGACTCCGACAAAATGAGCTAATTTTTGGCTCAGAAGGATAAATATTTATGAAAGTTCAAGCATTAGACATTCAGATTGGACATCGCATTATTGCCTACTGTAATAGCAGGATGCAGACCTGCACAGTCAGAGAAATATTATACCCCGACCAAAAAAACATTACGTTAAAAGTATTCACATCTGGGCATTATCGGCACTCCGCCTCATCGGTGGTGCAATTTAACCGAGACGCTTTTGTGGATGTGGTAGGCTAATTGTGACTACTTAACTGATATTTCAATTATTAATAATAACTTGCAGTGATTGAATTTGTAGTAATAAGTTAGGCGAATTGCTTTGTAACTAAATTTACTTTCAAGTTATCAAAGGCAGTATCAGGAATTGCCTTATTTTAAACATCGCTGCTGTAGATAACAGTGGGTAGCATCATAGATATGCTATCCATTTATATTATATAGATGAAGTACTATTTTGCAATCAATCGTAAAGACAAGGATATACCCTTGTCTATAAACCAGTGAGAACAAAAATGGTGTATCTGGTGTCATGTAAATAAAACTTACGCAAAGCTCCCTATATGACCAAAATGGTCACACTACATCGGGTATATATCTAACACGACCACAAATGTAGTGCGGGCATGATCAGCGCAAGTTAATTTGCTTAATTCCTGGTAAAAATCTCAAAAAAATAAACATATACGTGCTAGATTTAGCAGTCTAATAACTATGAAAAAATCCTTTTCCTGCTTCAAGATCGCTTGTTTAGAATTAATACTGCTGGTAGGTAGCTGTGCAGCTACTCCTAAAATTGAGCAATTGTTAGCGCAGCAGAGGCAAGTAACGCCTAACGTCCAAAATTCAACCAAAAAATCTCTACAAACTGAGCCTAAACTTAGAGGTATTCCTCTAGCGTGTTATGTGCGTGTTGGTCCTCTGGGGTTTTTACCGTCTTCAGCTTCTAGTTCAGCCAGTATGCTGGCAGCTGATCAATCGACAGAGTGGGCTGAAATAGCTTTAGCTTATGCTAAAGCTAAACAATTTCCGAGTGCGATCGCCACTACTAAAAAAATGGACAATTATCATTACATAAAAGACACAATTTTAGTAGAGATAGGAGGGATGTATGCTGCTGCTGGTCAATATACTAAAGCTAAACAGTTAGTAAACAGTATTGAGAGGGGAGACGATAAATCCCAACTGCTAGCTAGAATCGCATCGAAGTATGCCAAAGCAGGTAAACCTCAGCAAGCTTCACAAACATTTATGCAAGCTTTACGACTTACTAGAACTCTTGATGCTAAGTTAATGAGAGACGGCGCAATAGCCGCAATTGCGATTGAGTATGCCTCCGCAGGTCAATATAAACAAGCGTTGCAACTAACTAAAACTATTAAAGATCAATCTGATAAACCCCAGGCATTAGCAGGTATAGTTACTCAATATGCTCTTACGGGTCAATTTGACCAAGCCCTAAATTTAGCTAAAACAATTGGGGATAACTATTATAAAAGCCAAGCCTTAGAATCAATTGCTGAATCTGCTAAAGTTAGCCAACTCGCTCAACTTACACAGGTAACTCAAACAATTAAAGATGATACATACAAAGCTGTATCTTTAGCTAAAATTGCTAGGCGATATGTGGCTCTTGGTAACTTTGACCAAGCTGCAAAACTCACTCAAATGGTGGATGCAATTAATCCATATGGTGATGCTATGTTGCCCGATATTATTGCTGACTATGTAACTGCTGGGAAATTTGATCAAGCTTTACAGCTTGCTAACAGTATGAAGGATGAATATTGGCAAGGTGAGACGATGGTTAAGATTGCACAGAAATATGCGGCGGCTGGGAAATTTGAGGAAGCCGTAAGATTGGCTGATTCAATCAATTCTGTAGAAAGCAAAACCCAGGCGTTAAAAGCGATCGCTTCTGAATATGCTAAAACTGGGCAGTATGATCGCGCATTAGCACTCGTAGGAACTGTCCCACCTGCTGCTACTGAAGCTTACGAAGCGATTCAAGCACAGTTTATTCCTTTGCTCAAGTGCGCTAAAACATAGTAAATAATTGGTGAAGGCTGTTAGCCTCGTTTTCTTTTAATGCGACGTTGCATTAGTTTTTTGAGCAACATTTGTTCTCCTTCTCCTTGGGATAAATTTACTTGCCGTAATTTCAAAATTAAGGAACCAGAATTATTTTGGGCAACATGAGGTACAGCCAAAGCTTTAAACTCACAAATATCTAGATTTGTGGCATAACCGCGTACTGACTGAATTTCTTTAAGATCGCGGTTTACAAGAGATGTTAGTGCTTTTAATTCTAATATTGCTGTCTCTAACTCAGTTGCAAGTTTGTTGATATGTTCTGCTTGGACAGACAAACGCTTTAAGCCGTCCCCAACCTTTTGCTGAAGTTTTCCCTGGGAACTTTCCGCAGGTTTTAATGACAGCAGCTTGGGTTGTGTACCCATTTGCTGTGACTGTGCTTTTTGACGACGATTTTGCTGCGCTAAAGCTTTTATACCTAATTGTAGTTTTCTCATGGCTGATTGCTAGCTTGCTACTCTCAAATTTTACTAGCTAAATAGTACAAAAATACTATGTATTTATCTGGGATTGATGCCAGTATGCTTGGAATAGCCAGATGGTGGAGTTAAGAGATAACCACTTTCAAGATTCGTCTGCTAATTCATTGATCGGGATATAAATATCTTGACTTAGTAATAATCTATTGCTAGTAGAGCTAGGAAATTGCACATTTAGGAAGCATTATATGGAATTGACAACAAAAAACTGTATCCCCTGCACTGGCAAAGAACCACATCTTACAGCAGAAGAAATTGCTCAACTCCAGCCTGAGATTCCCGATTGGCAAATTATAAAAGTTGATGGAGAGTCGCGCCTAGAACGCATTTATAAATTTCTAGATTTTCAGACAGCTTTAGATTTTACAAATAAAGTGGGTGAAGCAGCCGAAAATCAAGGGCATCATCCCGCCCTACTAACAGAGTGGGGCAAGGTAACAGTTACTTGGTGGACTCATGCGATTTCTGGGCTGCACCAGAATGATTTTATTATGGCAGCAAAGACAAATCAGATTGCGGCTCAGTTATCAAAGAAATAAGCTCTAATCATTAGAGTTATGTCAAGAGCCTTCCTGACAGCTTAAGATCAACCTGAAGAAATTTATTTACGTGCATAACCATTATGACGATCCATCCTTCTGTTCAACAAGCATTTGCACAAGGCCCTGTACTAAAAGTAATTAGCGGCTTGAATAACTTTGACCACCAAAACGTTGCTGCGATAATTAAAGCCGCTCAAGCAGGTGGCGCGACATTTGTAGATATTGCTGCTGATTCAAACTTAGTGCGTATGGCTCGCCAACTAATAAGCCTACCGATTTGTGTGTCTGCTGTAGAACCAGAAAAGTTTGTTAGTGCTGTAGAAGCTGGTGCTGATTTAATTGAAATCGGTAACTTTGATAGCTTTTATGCCCAAGGTCGTCGTTTTGAAGCCGAAGAAGTTTTGGCATTGACCCAAGAAACGAGATCGCTCCTACCTAACATTACCTTATCCGTAACTGTTCCCCATATCCTAGAGTTGGATCAGCAAGTAGAATTGGCAATTGAATTAGTCAAAGCTGGCGCTGATATTATCCAAACTGAAGGTGGAACTAGCAGCACTCCAGTTCATGCTGGTACTTTGGGATTAATTGAAAAAGCTGCACCTACTCTAGCTGCGGCTTACTCTATTAGTCGTGCAGTTTCCGTTCCCGTACTCTGTGCTTCAGGCTTATCAAGTGTAACAGTACCAATGGCGATCGCGGCTGGTGCGGCTGGTGTCGGTGTTGGTTCCGCAATCAACAAACTTGATAACGAAGTTGCAATGGTTGCAGTTGTCCGCAGTTTAGTTGAAGCTTTGGCAACTGTCAGCCGTCCACAAGTTCATGCTTAATTAAGTAAGCTGTCAGCTATCAGCTAGACAGTAAATTTTTCCAAAAATGAATGTAGAGACGCGAAATTTCGCGTCTCTACAATGTTAATGTTGTTAACCCAAACAATCTTTTAAAGCATAAACTACCTGCTCTTGCTCCTCTAAGGTAAGTTCTGGGAACATCGGTAAAGACAACACCTCATGGCAAATTTGCTCTGAAGCAGGCAACTGACCGACTTGGTAGCCTAAATCTTGATAAACTGGTTGCAAGTGCAGAGGTAGTGGATAGTAAATCATCGAACTAACTCCGGCTTGCTCTAAAGAATTACGCACAGCATCACGTTTAGCACCTAAAGAGTCAGCGTCGGTTTGTTGACTTACAATCCGAATTGTGTATTGATTCCAAACACTCCGACTCCCATGAATTTCTTGAGGTGTTACTATTCCTGATATTGGTTTAAGTAGTCGGTGATAATTCTCCGCAACTTTTCGGCGTTGCTCATTCCAAGTATCTAGATGAGTTAACTTAATTTGCAAAATTGCAGCTTGCAACGCATCTAAACGACTATTAATGCCAATTTCTTCGTGGATATAGCGACGGCGACTGCCATGTTCTTTAAGCATCCGCATAGATGCTGCGATCGCACTATCTGATGTAGTACAAGCGCCTCCATCTCCAAAACCACCTAAATTCTTGGTAGGGAAGAAACTAAAGCAACCGATATGTCCAAAACTACCTACCCGTTGTTCTCCCCATCTAGCGCCAGTTGCTTGAGCTACGTCTTCAATTACAAATAAATTATGAGACTGTGCGAGATCCATTACTGCGGTCATATCCATTGGCTGTCCAAACAAATGCACAGGGATAATCGCTTTAGTACGCTCTGTAATTGCTGATGTAATTTGATTAATATCTAAATTAAACATTTCGGGGTCAATATCAACAAAAACAGGCTTTGCCCCTACAGCAGAAATTACCTCAGATGTCGCAAAAAAGGTAAAGGGTGTAGTAATTACTTCATCCCCCGTACCAATTTGTAACGCCCGCAGTGCCAGATAGAGTGCATCAGTTCCAGAATTACACCCCACACATTCCTTTACTCCCACATAAGCTGCAAACTGCTGCTCAAAGCTTTCAACTACAGAACCGCCAATATAACGACCAGAAGCTAAAATATCTTCAACAGCAACACTCACATCTTCAGCAATTAGTTTGTACTGCCGCGCTAGGTCAAGGGGGGGAATGTTACTCACTCGTTTGTACCCAAAATTTTACTTAATGCCTGATCAAATTGTCCTATTGAAGGGAATTGAACTATTGTCTTCCCTAATCTAATCAGAATAGCTATGCCCTGAAATTGTTTCACAATCAGTCCCTCGTATCAATAATCAGGCGCATTTTTGCAAATCGCGCATTCCCCGCGCCTGATAATTGCTAATTGATTTAAGGTGTATGTACCTGAATAGCAGCACCATTAGGACCATAAACTTCAAGTGGCAAACGGGCATTATCACTAATCGCTTCCAGTGCTTCTCCCACAGTTAATACATGATTAACTACTTTAATCTGAGCATTATAATCACCTTTAGCTTTAGCAAAGATAGCTGTTTGCTTTAAAGTATTAGCATAAGCAGGTGTCACCCGTACTTTAATGCCATTACTTGTAATTGTGTAGTTGCAAATTTGAGGTGTTCCAGAGCAAGTGCGATTTAAATCTTGACTGGTTTGCTGCATCCTCATCGCTAATTGGAATCTATCTTGTGCTTGTTGCAGAGCAACTGTATAGGAATTGATTAATGGTTGTGCTTTGCCATGATGAAATGTCCCGCTAGGAATACGTTTTAAAGAAGCGATCGCATTGCGCCAATTAGAAACAGCTTGTGACCATTGATTAATTCCTTGAGAATTTTGGGCTTTTTGAGCTAATACTAAACTTTGCTGATAAGTATTAGCAGCAACCTGTTCTTCAAAAGAGCGATCGCGCACTGCAATTAACTGTGGTTGAGATGATTTCAATAATTGCTGTGCTGGTTGATATGCTGTGGTTCCTTGTGGAATCTGATTGAGACTAGAGAACGCTGTTTGCCAAGTTGAGCGTACTGATTGCAAATCATCCAAGGACTGAGCCACACCCTGGCGTGCTTTCGCCACCTCAACAGTTTCTTTAGCTGTTGCTAACAGGGTATTTCCCTTTTGTTCAGTAGCTACTCGCTGATTAACCATCGCTAAATTTAGCTGATAATCTGGCAGTTTTCGTTGAGCCAACTGATAGACATTGCTATCTTCAGGAACTTGTTTAAAAACTGCGATCGCTTCATTCCAAAGCTGCTGCATTTCCAACCACTCTGACAACTCGTGAGGTGGAGCTTGGCTTTTCATAGCTGCTAAATTAGCCTTCTCTAAACCTTGAATTACTTGATCTAAGCGATCGCTATCTGCTTGATAAACTGCAATTAATTTCTGTGCCTTTTCATGTTCACTAGACCACCAAGGAATAACTGCCAGAATATTTTGAGCTTCTATTAACTGCTGTTTTGCCAGCAAAACTTCTTGCTTATTTTTAGCCTGATCCAAAGTTGTAGCTGAGTCTTGATTTAATCTTTGAGCGGCAGTAATTTCTGCACAAGCACCAACTACACATGGACGAGTCAACGCATAAAAGCTACCCAAAAACACCGCCATACTGACGCTCACTCCTCCCACTATCAGAGGTAACGATGGTCGCCAACTTTTCACCTGCACCGATGGTGTTTCATCAGATAAATTATCGGTTTCCCCACGCTCATAAATTTGCTGTTCCTCAGAGTTTGCTCTAGCACCAGCATTTAACCTCTGCCCAAACACCCATTCCTCATCACTACTATCGTCTGCCATAGATTCAGACGATGCCGCTAACATCTCTTTCCAGCTATTATGTAGATCTGGAGCTTCACCCAAAGCAAATGGGTTTTCAAAATTAGTATCTTCATTTCCTGCTTCTCCCATAGCCATGCCTGTAGGCATTGAAACAACTGCTGGTTCTAGCATGAACGAATGCCAATTGTAAGGCTGCTGACTGCCTCCAACCCTCAAATAAAGTCTTACTGGCAGTGTATATTCCGTTAACTCCGCTTGCAATGTCTGTTGCAAAACCCTAAATGTTTGTTGTGGGTCTGGTACAACATCTATCGGGTGTTGTGCCAGAATTACCAGCGTTCCCTCCTTAAAGGCACACCGCACTTTAAACGGAACCATTTGCTGGAACTCTAACTGAAGTCGCTGTTGTAAAATTTGCCCTAAAGCCTGTAAATCATTAAGTTCCATTGATGTCATAGTGATATACCCTTTTGTCTTGTAGTTTTTAGTGTTATATATTCTGTGTTTAATTTTCAGGCAAGATAGGCGATAGAAAAGGTATCCAAGATACTACTTAATATCGAGTTAGACGAGCGCAAAAACTTCCTATAAGTTAGTTTTATAACTGTTGATTGTTTTTTATCCTCCGGGGTAGACGCATAATAGCAGTTAGAGCCGGAATCATTATAAATGTAAAGATAGATTTATATTCTTAGTGGGTATACCCCCCTGCCTCCCCTGCTCTAGAAAGCACAGTAAAAATCCTTATTAGTTATGACTTATTCTCCTGCTTTGTCTGACCAAGTAATCCTAATAACAGGTGCATCCACAGGTATTGGCGCTGCTTTAGCAAAAGTACTAGCAGCAAAAGCTATGGGTATTCGCTTAGTACTAGCATCCCGTAATCAAGAAAAATTGCAACAGATAGCCGACCTTTGCAGCAAAGCTGGCGCTGATGTTTTTGTAGTGAGTACAGACCTAACTCAAATTGAGCAAGTTCAAGCCCTGGCTAAGTCAGTAATTGAGCGTTTTGGTCGAGTTGATGTATTAGTCAACAATGCTGGTTATGGACAAATGGGACCTATAGAATTAATTCCGATTAGTTCAGCACAAAAGCAGTTTAATGTCAATTTATTAGGACCATTAGCTTTAACTCAAGCATTAATCCCTGTGATGCGCGAGCAAGGCGGGGGCAGAATTATAAATATTAGTTCACTAGGAGGACGGCTTGCCTTCCCCTTCGGTGGCTTGTATAGTAGTTCTAAATTTGCCTTAGAAGGCATCAGCGACGCGCTCAGAATGGAACTAGCTGCTTTTAATATTAAAGTCAGCGTAATTGAACCTGGTCCAGTCAGTACAGAATTTTTTGATGTAGCTGGTCAAATGGTGGAACAAGCTGTCACCAATCCTGAAAATACCCCCTACAAATCGGCATTTGAAAAGTTAAAAAACTTAGAAAAAAACACCAGTAGTCGCGCTTGGACATCTGAAAGAGTCGCCGAGGTAATCATCAAAGCAATTACAACTCCCCATCCTCGCGCCCGTTATGTTGCTGCTACAGGGGGAGATTTCTTGCTTTTTGTAATGAATAAGCTATTGCCTACTGCTGCGGTGGATGCCTTCTGGAAACGCTTCTATGGACTTGACCAAGTTGCTAAAGATTGGCAAAATCGCCAAAAGTAACAGCATTAACAGGGAAATTATCTATATTTTAGAATAATTGATTACCGTGATTATTTTAAAATCGCGGTTTAAAAAACAGGCATGATAGGCATGATTAAAATGTATCGGATGACCCGGATATCACGCCTGTCGCAAGCATCCCGTATTGCTGCCACCTTCCGGTTCTGACAAAGTTTGGGCGTTGTGACCGCGTGAGTCCAGATCAATTTAACTATAACACCATTTTACGAAGGTGTAAAGTTTTTGCTAAAAATTTATTCCACAACAACGCACCACTCATAAAGCTTGTAGTTGACGCAATTATTTTTAATTAGTGGATCTTCAGCAACAATAGCTTGCGCTTCTGCCATTGACGTTGCCTGAAACAGCATCATACCTCCTCCCTTCTGTTTCCAGTATCCAGTCCGCGCTTGGTGTCCTTTGGTAATTAATTCCTGGACATAAGCTTGATGTGCTGGTACGTTTTGATCAAAAGTAGGTTTATCAACGATGCCTTCTTCTATTTTGACAAACCAGGGCATTGCTGATTTTTTCCTGATAAATTGATTACAGAAAGCTATATTACTGCTAATTAAATTCCTTGGACAACAAAAAAAGCCTATTTTTTATTGCGCTATTACCGCCGCAGGATATTCAAGATTATGTCACTGGTATTAAGCAACACTTTGCTGATACCTATAATAGTAAAGCGGCGTTAAAATCTCCTCCCCATATTACCTTGCAGCCTCCTTTTGAATGGGAGATTTCCAAGCTCCCAGCTTTGGAAGAATGTTTGATAGATTTTGCAAATGAGCATTCTACTATTCCTATCACTTTATCTGGTTTTGCTGCTTTTGTACCGCGTGTTATATATGTTAATGTTCTCAAAACACCGGAATTGCTAAGTTTACAAGAAGATTTAATGGATTCTGTGGAAGTATCATTAGGAATTGTCGATTTAGTTTCTAAAAAGCGTCCGTTTGCCCCACATATAACGGTGGGTTTTAAAGATTTAAGTAAGCAGAATTTTAAGGCTGCATGGTTGGAGTTTGAAAATCAAGAATTGCATTTTGACTTTACAGCAACATATCTCACGTTGTTAATCCATGATGGTAAAAAATGGCAGATTAATTCTGAGTTTTTACTAGCAAATAATGATGGATAGTTTAGTGCGATCGCATTGCATAATATAAACAAAACTGACGCAAATTAACTCGCACTCCTAATGTCCGCACTACAAGCTATAAAAAAGTGCAAAAACAAAAGCTTAGGAGTTGCTCAACCTTGCTATACATCATATAAAATTAAGCCAAAACAATCATTAACTCAAAACTTTGACTCAACAGTGAAAACTGACACTATATTTTATCGTCTTTTCCAAAGCTTCCCTAGCCTTCTATTTGAATTGATTGATCAACCTCCAGATCAAGCTAACGCCTATCAATTCGGTTCTGTGGAAGTTAAACAACTCGCTTTCCGTATTGATGGAGTATTTCTACCCGTTAGGGATGCTGTATCACCTATCTATTTTGTGGAAGTTCAGTTTCAACCCGATAAAAAGTTTTATTCTCGCTTTTTTACTGAGATATTTCTTTATCTAGATAAAACTGACCTGACTAACAATTGGCGGGGTGTGGTAGTTTTTCCTAGTAGGAGTGTAGATACAGGAGCAACAGAGCGGTATATTGAATTACTCAATAGCCAGCGAGTTAGGCGTGTCTATCTCGATGAACTAAGTTCAACACCACAGGAGTCTATTGGGATAGAAACAGTTAAATTAGTAATAGAGCCAGAAAAAAGCGCAGGTGCAAAAGCTAGGGAGTTGATTGACTTTGCTAGACGAGAAATAGCTGATCAAGTCGAGCAAAGAAAACTCCTTGAGTTAGTAAAAACAATCATGATTTATAAGTTTCCTAATACAACTTGGGAGGATATACAGGCGATGTTTGGATTAAGTGATTTAAAGGCAACTAGGGTATATCAGCAAGGGGTGGAAGAAGGGAAGTTACAAGCAATACCCGCGATGTTAAGAGCAGGTATAACTGTAGAGCAAATAGCAGAAGCTTTACAGTTAGATGTAGAAAAGGTTAGACAGGTTGCTGATAAGTAAATTTACTCAAATTTGACAACCATAATCGCCAGCACCCTCAATGGTGTGGGCGGTTGTTTTTTGCTCTTAACTCAAAGCTTTATCTAAAAATATCCGTTTTGGTTGGTGAATAATTTTGTAATCTCACAAATATAAGTTTAAGATATAACCTTGATAACTTTAGCTAAGTAGTAAAGATTACTATGAATATGATTAAGCCTGTTCAAGCAATTACAGCAGTAACTATAGCTGCATTTTTTTTGAGCTTGACTCCTATATATATATTTCCTGCTAATAGTAATTTAAAGTTAATCAAAACAGTCTTGATAAGCTGTAATGATGCTACGCAAAAAATAGCAGGATTAATTTTTACGCCTACTTGTAGTAATCGAAATGCAAAATTTATTGTAGAAAATACGAATAATCTAGAAAAAAGAATAGTGACTTATGGAAAAATAGGTGATTTTAGCTTTAGAAATTTTAAAATTATAAATTCAAAAAGTCAGCAGATAGTTGACCTATCAGCATTTTATAAAGAAAAAAATATATCTTCACAAAAACACAAGCTAGAAATTATATCCTCAAACTAAATTTAATTTTTTATCAAAGATATATGTTGGGTTTCCTGCGTCCGCCCAACCTACAAGAAAATTGAAGGTGAACAGGGTTTTTCTACTTATCAAAAGTATATTAAAAATAGGCGATCGCATCAATCATCAACAAGCGTGCGATCGCCCCATTCAAACCAGCAACACAAGTATCTATCTTTGCGTACCTTTGCGTAATACTTTGCGTACTTTGCGTTGAAAAATAAAAACCTATTAACCTTTAGGTCGTTGAATTACCTTCTCCACAACCCTCCTTTTAGCTTTCGGATCAATCCCAATTAAACGCACATACTCACCAACATGATCCAATAAACAACTTTCAACGGCTGTTACAGCTTCCGACTCATGGTTAGCAGTAATAGGCGCACAACTTCTCCAGCCATTACTACGAAAACGACGCTCATCAGCGTATTCCATTGCTATCCGATAACCGCCGTTAATTACTTCTTTTACCTGCTGCAATACCTCTGGATTTAATTGATTTGTTTCTACCTGACCATTGCCGCTACCTGCACTATATTGTTTATAGAATTGCTGCTGTTTTGGTTGCTCCTGTACTACCTGCTTCTGAGTAGGCTTAGAATTTTCAACTGGTAAAACTTGTTGAGTAGTATTTAAGCGATGTGCGTTGTATTCTTCTACTAAACGTGAACTTTGGACTCGCTGCTGTTCTTGCGCCATCAAGTTGCCAAATTCAATTAAGCGAGACAAACTAAAATCAGGTTTTTGGAATATTGGTGGTCCATCAACACTATTGACGACAGCAGAAGAAACTTTGTTATAACCGACTTGGTGGATAAATTGGCGGATTTGTTCATCGTAAATGCGCGATCGCAATGCACCAAAGAAATCAACTGCTTGAGTAACAAAATTATCGACTAACTGTGCAATCTCACTTTCAGATAATCCATCTTCAGAATAAATACCACGAACAATCCCAACTTTTTCATCTCTAGTCGGTTCCCAATGAAACTTCTCCATCCGACCATCTCTAATTAATGGTGCGTATAAAGTTGTAAAATCATTACCTGTAACCAAAATTGGTACACGGTGCAAAGGTGTAGAATCATAGCTACCAGGCAATTGCACATTGGTCGGGTTATCAGCAATATTCATCAGAGTGGCGTTTACCATCTGAGTATTTACCGTGTATTGAGTACCTTGATCGAACCTTCCTGCACCAGCATCTAAATCATTAATCATCAATACGCACATCTTACCGCGCACCTTGATTAACTCTGCTGCTTCCCGATAACGCAAGCGGACTAAACGTGAGGGATCTCCGGCATCTGGACTTTCTAATTCTCCGGCGGACATATGGACAACTTCAATGCCCATGCGCTGAAATACTAACTCACATTGAAAAGTTTTGCCCTCTCCCTTACGTCCATGAATGCCGAGAATTAAAGGGACTCTAACACCAGGGAGATCTAAGAAATTTTTGGTAATGTGAACCGCAAGTTTGTCGAGGAAGCGGGGAGAGATATAGTAACTCATCAGTTGGTTAAGATTAATTGCTCAGATTGCCCTATTGTGATCATTTTATGACACAGCAGAGTTTGCAACTTAAGTATGGTTGTTGAGAAAAGGCAATATAAACATTCAGAAATCAGAATGTCAGGAGTCAGAATGGGGCTTTTTTCATAGCTAAGGTGCTAACCGCTATAGAATAAAGCTGATAAGTAACTTCAATAAAAAACAGATGCGAATACTGGCACTTGTCCCAGGCGGGATTGGCGACCAAATTCTGTTCTTCCCGACGATTGATGACCTGAAACAGAATTACCCGGACGCGCAGATTGACGTAATTGTCGAACCTAGATCTACGGGTGCGTATCGGGTATGCAAGTCTGTCAATGAAGTTATGCGGTTTGATTTTAGAAACCGTAACGGCATGGCAGATTGGGGAAATTTGCTAGGTATTATTCGCGATCGCGAGTATGATTTTGCTGTTTCTCTAGGACGTACTTGGGGCGTAAATTTCCTTCTCTGGTTAACAGGAATTGCTACTCGTGTTGGTTATAGCAGTGGTCTTAAGGAAGCATTTATTTCCAACCCTGTACCACTAAAAACCGAGCAGTACACGGCGGAGATGTACCACGATCTGATCAAAGGCATAGATATAAACTCACCTTGTCCACCTCTTGCCGTCAACGTTCCTAAACAAGATATTGAATGGGCAGAACTTGCACAGCAACGGCTGGGTATTAACGAAACTGGTTATATTGTGATTCATGGCGGTTCTAGCCAAATCTCTCAGAGTCAAGGCATTGACAAAACC
Organism: Crinalium epipsammum PCC 9333; assembly: GCF_000317495.1. Lineage (GTDB taxonomy): Bacteria > Cyanobacteriota > Cyanobacteriia > Cyanobacteriales > PCC-9333 > Crinalium > Crinalium epipsammum. The sequence goes on along the minus strand of NC_019753.1, from coordinate 1,687,037 downwards.
TACCCAGTTAAGAAATGGCAACAAATCGTTGAAGACATTCAACAGCGACAGCCAAATCTCCCAGTGGTAGTCATCAACGGACCAGACGATCAAGCATTTGTCAGCAGCTTGTTAGGATATTGTCCAGGTGTGAAAGTAATTTCACCCCCGGATATTGGTAAATTAGCGGCGCTGATTGCTGGTGCGAACTTGATGCTTTGTACAGATAGTGCGCCAATGCACATAGCTGTAGCAGTTGGGACTTATTTAATTGCTTTATTTGGACCAACTGAGGCGAAAAAATTATTGCCCAAGAGCGATCGCACTATTGGTTTACAATCTTCCACACGCTCGGTAGCAGATATTCCTCCCGCAGATGTGCTTGAAAAAATTTGGCGTGGCTAAATCAGCAGCATTCGCCTTCCTGCAATGGAATCCTCAACGTTGTAGTGATCTAACCACAACGTTGAGAATTTGCATCTTTATGCAAGTTTAAATTAACATTCATTGGAGCAGGCGCTCCTCTCAACATTCCCTCTGTGCTGAGGTCTTCATCTATTTCTTCCCAATGAATTCCATAACCACCACCGCATAGTTGCCATTTTTCTTGTTGCTCAGGTGTCGCATTAAATAGTTTTGGATACCACACTAAAGGTACAGTGATTGTCCGCCCATCCATTAAATCGACACTAATCGTTTCCTCTGTGAAGTAGACATTTTTAACTCTCTCGTCCGCTCGAATTGCCAAAATACCCATTCCAAGCCTCCAATAAAATTTCCTGGTTTTCTTGCACTATCATCTGCAACTTCCGCAATTCTTTGGCATTGAATCCAATGTTGTTTGCCAAACCGACTTGTTCTAACCAAAATTTGGCTGTTAAGTTATCGCGGTCAATGTGTACGTGAGGAGGTTCATTCGGTTCGTGGCTATAAAAGTAAAAGCGGTAGGGACCGATTCGCAAAACTGTTGGCATATTCTGATTATAGGCAAGCCTAAAGGCTGATTTCAGGTTAGTTACAGATTTGTATTGTTATATCTGGTGAGAGATAAAAATTAAGGCGAGTATGCCACAATACTTTGGGAAACTACCGATTAATCAGCAACCCTGGTCAACTATTGACCCAGTAACAGCTATTGAAAAAGACGAACGCCACATCTATCTAAAGTGTGGAGATCCAAGTATTGTTATTAGTGTATTAGCGCCTAATTTAATCCGAGTACGTCTTTCACCAACAGGAAAATTTAAACCGTGCCGCTCTTGGGCTGTAACATTAGATGATAGTGAATGGTCAGTTGTGCCATTTGAAGTTAAGGAAACAACTGAAAATATCGAAATTACCACAGCACAAATGCGGGTGTGCGTTCAACGTGAAGGTTGTCTAATTCAATGTTATGACAAAGATGGACGACCTTTTGCACACGATACCGATCCTAGTATGGGTTGGCGGATGGGTGCGATCGCCAATTGGAAACGCATCGAAGCGGATGAGCATTTCTACGGTTTTGGTGAGCGTACTGGGTTACTAGATAAGCGCAGTGAAGTAAAGACAAATTGGACAACTGATGCACTTGATTATGGCTTGTTAACAGATGAAATGTATCAAGCCATTCCATTTTTTATGGCGTTGCGTCCTGATGTGGGATATGGGATATTCTTTAATACTACATTTTGGAGCCAATTTGATATTGGTGCAGAACAACCTGGTGTTTTGCAAATGCAAACACAGGGGGATGAGTTAGATTACTACATCATTTATGGTGCTGAACCTGCGGAAATTATTCGCACCTACACTCAACTAACAGGTAGAATGTCGCTACCGCCAAAATGGGCGTTAGGTTATCACCAATGTAGATGGAGCTATGAATCAGAAACAGTAGTGCGCGAACTTGCACAAGAGTTTCGCCGCCGTAGTATTCCCTGTGATGTGATTCATTTAGATATTGATTATATGCAGGGATATCGCGTATTTACTTGGAGTTCTAAGCGTTTCCCAGAACCAGAAAAATTAATTAGTGAGTTAGCGCAGGATGGTTTTAAGACTGTAACAATTATCGATCCAGGCGTTAAGTATGAGCCAGAGGCAGATTATCACGTTTTTGATCAAGGCATAGAAAAAGACTATTTTGTGCGTAGTGCTGATGGTAAATTATTTCACGGTTATGTCTGGCCTGATAAAGCAGTTTTCCCTGATTTTTTGCGTGCTGATGTGCGGGAATGGTGGGGAAGTTTACATAAAAGTCTGACAGATATCGGCATTGCTGGTATCTGGAATGATATGAACGAACCCGCATTAGACGACCGACCTTTTGGCGATCCTGGTAATAAAATATCCTTTCCTTTAGATGCACCGCAAGGCGCTGAAGATGAACGTGCTACCCATGCAGAAACACATAATTTATATGGGTTAATGATGGCGAGATCATCTGCTGAAGGGTTAGAAAAGTTGCGTGCAGAGCGATCGTTTGTGTTAACCAGATCTGGTTACGCTGGTGTACAGCGTTGGTCATCTGTGTGGATGGGTGACAACCAATCTTTGTGGGAACATTTAGAAATATCCTTACCCATGTTATGCAATATGGGTTTATCGGGTGTCGCCTTTGTTGGTTGTGACATTGGTGGGTTTGCGGGAAATGCGACAGCAGAAATGTTTGCGAGGTGGATGCAAGTAGGGATGCTTTACCCATTTATGCGCGGACATTCAGCAATGAGTACAGCGCAACATGAACCTTGGGTATTTGGCGATCGCACTGAAAAAATTTGCCGAGAATATATTAACCTACGTTATCAACTACTTCCATACATTTACACCTTATTTTGGGAAGCAGCAAATACAGGCGCACCAATTTTACGACCGTTACTTTATCATTATCCCAACGATCCCAAAACCTATACTCTCTACGATCAAGTATTACTTGGTTCCTCATTAATGGCTGCGCCGATATATCGCCCAGGAGTTGAACATCGCGCCGTTTACCTACCGGAAGGTGTTTGGTATGACTGGTGGAGTGGGGAAAGATACGAAGGCGGAACCCATATTTTGGCACACGCACCATTAGAAATCATGCCACTTTATGTCAAAGCTGGTGCAATTATTCCCATGATGCCAGTAATGCAATACGTTGATGAGCGTCCTGTTGAGCAATTAACATTACGCATTTGGTCTGGTACAGGTGAGTTTACCTTGTATGAAGATGATGGTCGCACCTTTGAATATAAAAATGGTGGTTATGCAACTACAAAATATAGTGTGCTTGAAGCAGGGGAAGAAATTTTAGTTGAAATAGCAGCGCGTGAAGGTAACTGGACACCAGCAGCGCAGGAAATTATCGTAGAAGTGGTTGGCGTGGGGGAACAACGGTTTGCTGATGATGGGGCAGAACGTTGTTTGACCTTCTCAACTATTTAAGCGAGGTAAATGCTGCGTCTTTGTAGGGGCGTATTTCACTAAATCTCTTGAGACTATTCGTAAGTAAAAATTTATCCGCTTATTAATCCACTGTTTTAAAAATTACATAAGGATTATAATAATATTTTGGTTTAATCAAATGGCTACAAGTACTTTATTGCTTTTAAGGTTATTCAATGAGCAATAAACCTAAGATTTTTTCTTTTTTTGCTGGTTCAGGATTTCTAGATTTAGGCTTTGAACTGAATGGCTTTAACATAGCTTATGTAAGCGAGATTTATTCTCCCTTTATGCAGGCATATCGTTACTCTCGAAAAGCTCTCAACTTATCTTTACCAGAATATGGATATTATGAGGGAGAAGAAGCAGATGTTAGTAAACTGACGGAAGAACAACAAGCCCTACGTCTGTGGTCTTTAATAGAGGATGCACGCAAAACTACTGATATTATTGGGTTTATTGGTGGCGCTCCTTGTCCTGATTTTTCCGTTGGTGGAAAAAACCGAGGAAGTGAAGGAGATAAGGGAAAACTTTCCGCTTCGTATATTGAATTAATTTGCCAACAAAAACCTGATTTCTTTTTATTTGAAAATGTTAAAGGCTTGTATAAAACAAAAAAACACCGCTCTTTTTTTGAGCAACTTAAGTATCAGCTTAATAATTCAGGATATTTATTAACAGAATGCTTAATCAATGCTATAGAATACGGTGTTCCACAGGATAGAAGTAGAATAATTATTATTGGCTTTACAAAAGATTTAATAAATAATAAAAGAATTAAAAATTTTGACAATCTTAAAGAACTTCCTGATGAATTTTTTGATTGGAAAAAATATACTATATACCCAAAATGCCAAGCATTTTCTTATCCTTGGTCTTCTACAGACCCCTTTGTGGAAGATTCTACCCTTTCTTTTCCCAATAACGTTCCTGAAGAACTGACTATTGAGTACTGGTTTAGAAAAAATGATGTATTCAATCATCAAAATTCTGAACACTATTTTAAGCCTAGAGCCGGACTAAAAAGGTTTACAACTGTTGCTGAAGGAGATGATTCAAAGAAGTCTTACAAGCGACTTCACAGATGGCGTTATTCTCCTACAGCTTGCTATGGCAATAACGAAGTACACTTACATCCTTACAAAGTGCGTCGCATATCCGTAGCTGAAGCTTTAGCTATACAATCTTTACCTAGAGATTTTATATTACCAGATAATATGTCACTAACTAATATGTTTAAAACGATTGGTAATGGTGTTCCTTATTTAGCTGCAAAAGGTATTGCTCAAAGTATCCTTGACTTTCTAACAACACCTGAATTGTGTTACACGCCACCAGCTAGTAAGCAGTTAGAGTTACCACTGATATTGTTTTAAGCATTTTCAATAGCCGCTTGAACTAAAGGTTCTAAATTTGATTTTCGGTTGTATAAATATGTACCATCTACTAACTTCGCATTTTGTTCCAATGCCATACTATGAGGACTAATTGCTTTACTAAAAATACTCTTATCAGCAGGGGTTAAAGTACTTGCAACCATGTAATATTTCCAAGGTTGATCCAATAAGTAGCCCATTGATTTAATCATTGCTGCCTCAAACAAAGGTTGATAACGACGATCAGAACGGTTGGAAGTTTTAAGAGAAACTGCTGCTTTTAACTCTCCTACCTGTATTTTCCCTTTTAAAAAATTGTACAGCGCCAAAGTATCAGGAGCTTTTGCTTGCTGTGCTAAAAGGCATTGAACAGACGTTACAATATCACTATTAGCAAGGACAACAATCACATAATCTGGGCTTGGCAAGAAAATATTATTTTTAAACGGTGTAATCTTAGCTAAAGCCTTTCCAGTATCGAATTCATCTTTACTGAATAAACTTAGAAATTTAGAAGATACTTCATCTGAGTCTTCTTTTTGTAATCGTGAGTCTGGTAGAGAAAATACAGCAATACACTCATCAGTCTTTTGATTTATGTCAAAGGCAATTTCAGATAACAAGGTAGTCGCTATAAATTCATTCCATCGCCCTGCTGCGTTGTTGAGAGCGCCTACTTCAGGATACCTAGCGTATTGTTCTCTAAAAGCTTCCCTTGTTGTATTTTTTATCCAGCTTATTATTTCATTAACAGATAAATTATTATCTAGTTTATTAACTAATTCCGTTGACAAATTTCTATAAATTATTCTGCTATTGATTTGAACTTTATCCCCATCCTTTTTGGTAAACCATTCAATATTATTAACCATTTTTTGTGTCTGCCTCAATTCCATAATTAGCAAAGAGGGCAGAAACAGAAATATCGAGTGCATTTGCTAGTTTTTCAATGTTGACTAGCGAGGGATTACGGGAACCTCTCTCAATGTCTGAAATATACGTGCGGTGGATTTCAGATCGAAAAGCAAGCTCTTCTTGCGAAATACCTAATTCGCTCCTACGTTGCTTTATCGCCAATCCAAAGCGGTGCTTAATATCTAGTTCGCGTTTTTGCCTCACTAGATAATGGTGGTAGACTTGTATACTATCCGTCTACAGACTATAAGTGACAATAAAAGCCGAAATAAATTAAAAATGGGGTGCGATCGCTAGTAATGTTACGTTAGCGTTCCTGGCTGCACAAGCATTCAAAAATGGAGGGCAAATTTAGTAGAAATTGAGCCACGCCGTAAGAAGGTCAAAATTCTAAGTGAGATCGCTTCGTAACGCTACCCAACTGAGAATAATTGAAAGCATGATCGCATTTAATCTACTCAAAAGATTGATTCGGTTGAAATTTCCGTCTGTGCAGTCTGTTACAACAATCGAGTTTGCTCAATGGTTAGAAAATGCTGCAATGCCTGATTTACTAATCCTAGACGCACGCAGCGAAGCTGAATATGCTGTGAGTCATTTGCAAGCAGCTAAACACATCAAAGCAATTAATTTTGATGCGATACCTTTGCAAAGTCGCTTCGCGCAAAGCGCACGCTACGCGAACGCGATCGCCCCAGAAACAAAGATTGTTGTCTACTGTTCCATTGGCTACCGCAGCGCCAAGGCTGCCCAACAGCTTCAGCAGGCTGGATTTCCTAATGTCTTTAATCTAGAAGGTGGTATTTTCCAGTGGGCAAATGAACAGCGACCTGTTTTTAAGGATGGGCTATCTACTCAATGTGTTCATCCTTACAATAGTGCGTGGGGAAAACTGCTTAACTAACAAAATATTAGAAACAGTTTTATGAAAAACGATTTAAAATTTTACCGCTTAAATGCCGAGTGGTGAGGGTCTTAAACCCCTGCAATTCATCCGCCAGTTGCACAATGGTTATCCCTAGTCTTTTTAAAAGTTTTTTTATTCTTCAACAGTAGGGTGAAAATAAATGCAAGAAGCCTATATTGTTTCAGCCATGCGTACACCCCTCGGTCGGTTTGGAGGAGGGTTGGCAGGGTTTTCTCCGGTGGATTTAGGAGCGATCGCCATGCAAGCAGCCTTAGAGCGAGCAAGTGTGCCAAAGGAAGCTTTGGATTTATATATCCTCGGCAATGTACTAAGAGCGGGACACGGACAGTCTTTGCCTCGCCAAGCAGCTTTTAAGGCTGGGATTCCAGAAACTGTGGATGGGTATGCCGTTGATATGGTTTGTTCATCGGGCATGATGAGCGTGATTAATGCCGCGACTGCCATTCGTGCTGGAGAGGCAGAGATTGTTTTAGCTGGCGGTATGGAATCAATGTCCCAGACGGGTTTCTTTTTGTCGCACCGCGCCCGTTGGGGGTACAAAACGTTGCTAGGATCACCTGAACAAGTCACAGATCTGTTGCTCTATGACGGACTTACCGATGCCACAACTGCGGAAACGATGGGAACCCAGGCAGAGCGATTAGCCGCCGCTTATCAGGTAACACGGGCTGAACTGGATGAAGTTGCCCTGAAATCACAACAACGTGCTGCGATCGCCACTGATAAAGGTTGGTTTCAGTCAGAAATCATTCCAGTTGAGGTTACTGGTAAGAAAGGAACACAAATAATTGATCGAGACGAAGGAATTCGCTCAGAAACCACCTTAGAAAGTCTCGCTAAACTCAAACCTGCCTTTCAAGAGGATGGCGTATTTACCGCAGGCAACAGCAGTCAAATTTCTGATGGAGCGGCTGCTTTGGTTTTGGCGAGTAAATCGGCAGTAGAAAGGTATAAACTTAAGCCGATTGCTCGATTTATGAGTGGAGCATGGATTGGGGGCGAATCGTGGCGGTTTCCCGAAGTTCCGATTCTGGCAGTTAACAAACTGTTAGATAAACTCAAGCTCTCGATTTATGATTTTGACTTATTTGAGAATAACGAAGCGTTTGCTCTGAGTAGCGTTTTGTTTCATCGCAAATTAGGCATTCCTTACGAAAAATTAAATGTGTACGGGGGTGCGATCGCACTAGGGCATCCCATTGGCGCATCAGGCGCACGCATCATCGTTACTTTGTTGAACGCGCTGCAACAGCAAGACAAACAGATGGGTTTAGCGGCAATTTGTCATGGCACAGGCGGTGGAACAGCGATCGCTGTAGAACTGCTTTAACTGGCAAGGAAGGATATTGGCTGAATGGAATTTTTAGGACTAAAAGACAAAGTAATTCTCGTTACAGGTGGAAATCGAGGCAGTGGAGCAGCGATCGTTCATTTATTGCAACAATTGGGAGCTAGAGTTGCTTATACCTATCGCAGTGAACCCAATTCCGAAAGCACAGCATTAGCAATTCAAGCAGATGAATTTCTTAGCAAAATTTCCTAGAGTTAACGCCATTTTTTTAGGAAGAATTTTGCTGTAAATCAATATACTACAAACCCTCTTACAAGAAACATAGGTGTTTCTTTACATTCATCAGGAAAGTGATCGCTTTCCTGGGATGCTTTGGTCAGTTTCAGCCTGACCAAACCGATCAACTACTGAGGAACTCTGACTCGTAGTGAGGAGTTATGATGTGTAGACTGCTGCAAATGAACTATGTCCTCTCAAAATAAAAAGCCAAATGGATGTGGATGCTCAAGTATTCCGTTCTCACTAATACTAGCTATCTTAGGGGGTGCTTATTGGTGGTTTAGCCAGAAAGGAAATCAAGACATCAGCCACCTTTTATCTAAGATTCAAGAAATAACTATTCCGAAAGTAAATCAGATCCCAACAATTTTTTCATCCCCTACGCCCTCTTTATCAAGCAGGAACGATCCTACTCCTAATAATCAGTCAGCATCAACAGAAACAATCAGTCCCCAAAAGAAACCATTACCTCCAACGCCCTGGGAGAAAAAAGTAATTAGAGGAATTTATTTAAGTCGCTACCAAGTCACCAATAATGCCGACGAACAAACAATTCGTGCAAGAGTTCGTTACTATCGCTCTCAAGGAATTAATACAATTATTCATGGGGTTTGGGGCAATGGTTGTACGATGTACAAGAGCGACGTTATGCAGCAAACTCTGGGTTATAGCAGTTGTCCCAACCAGTTTCAAGACAGATGGTTAGATTGGTTGATTGATGAGGCACACCAACAAGGGATGCAAGTTCACGCTTATTTCGAGAAGGGGATTAAAATCGACAAAAATAGTCCTATTTATGATTTAGCAATTTCTCAAAAATGGCTAGTTCCTGGCGTGGATAAAACTTATGTAGGCATTGAGCAGTATGTACTTGATGTAGAGATTCCTGAAGTAGCTAGTTTTTTTAAAAATATCTTAGTAGAGTTCGTCCAAAAGTATCCCAAGATTGATGCAGTTCAATGGGATGATTATCTCGGTTATTATGCTGAATTACCTGGCAAAGTTGATCGTACCAAATCGTTAACTAACTTTGTGCAGCCAATGATAACAGCAATGAAACAAGCTAATTCTTCAGTAAGTTTTGATATTTGTCATCATAACCCTTATTGGGCTAAACGATATTTTGCAGCAGATTGGCAAAAATGGCAGGTTGATCGAGTGTTTATTCAAGCTTATAATGAAGCTAATTTTAAGCCAGAATTAAATTATGCCAAAAACTATGCTGGAATAGCCATTAGCGAACGACAATTCCATCACTTAAAAGAATTAGTTGATGATTCTGCTATCAAGAGCATTTTAGTTTTTCCTCTGTCGGGAAAACCAGAAGAAACAGCTTCTCAGTTAAACAGCTTGATCACAAACAATAACTAAGATGTCATAACTTTTTTTTTCCAGCTTTGGTTATAGATAGGGGCGGATGAGACGTAAAAGTGGAAAAATTAAAGCAAAAGTGTTAAATTTTTAGCACAATAGAACAATATAGCGATAAATATATCTAAAAATTTTAGATACCAGTCCAATTAATGCAGAAAGTATTACGGTAATTTTCAGAGATTCTAATGCAACACAATGAAGAAAAGCGGAAAAAAACGTCCCGACGCAGTTTTTTGGGACAAGCCTTAACCGCAGCAGGAACAGCTATAGCTGCCCCCACATTAATTGAGCAGGCAACAGCAGCTAAGGAAGAGGGGGAAAAGGTCGCTCAATCTGCTGCGTCAGGCGCGATCGCTCTCACATTAAACGTTAATGGTAAAAAGCGATCGCTCAATATCGAACCACGAGTAACCCTGCTGGATACTTTACGGGAACGCCTGGAACTGACAGGCAGCAAAAAAGGTTGCGATCACGGGCAGTGTGGCGCTTGTACGGTGCTAGTAGATGGGCAAAGAGTCTACTCCTGTCTGGCATTAGCAGTGATGCAAGAAGGCAAGGAGATTGTTACTGTTGAAGGACTCGCTAAGGGTGATGTTCTTCATCCAGTCCAAGCGGCATTTATAGATAATGATGGCTTTCAGTGCGGCTATTGTACACCAGGACAAATTTGTGCAACGGTTGCTCTTTTGGATGAAGTTAAACGGGGAAGTGCCAGCGCAATTACTCCAAATCTCGATCGCCCACCACAGCTTACCCAAATATCTGAGGCTGAAATTAAGGAGCGATTAAGTGGCAATCTCTGTCGGTGCAGCGCATACAATGGCATCGTCGCCGCCGTACAGCAGGTAGCAGGACAAACACCACCTTCGGCTGCTGCCGATATATTAGTTAAGGAGATGCCAGTATGAATAACTTCTCCTACAGTCGCGCTACTTCCGTTCAAGATGCCGTTCAACGAGCATCTACAGATAAAAATGCCACATTTATTGGGGGTGGCACTAACTTAGTTGATCGCCTGAAAGTTTTTCTGGATGAGCCATCACAGCTTATTGATATTTCTCGCTTAGAAATGAAGCGGATCGAACCCATAGCTGGCGGTGGTTTACGAATTGGCTCATTAGTAAGTAATACAGCATTAGCCGACCATGCCGAAGTGCGGCGCAACTATCCGATGTTAGTACGCGCTATTCTGTCGGGAGCCTCGCAACAAATTCGTAACATGGCGACTGTTGGGGGTAATATGCTGCAACGCACTCGTTGCCCCTATTACTACGACACAGCCTTTGCCTGTAATAAGCGGGAGCCAAATAGCGGTTGTCCTGCCTTAACTGGTATTAACCGCACCCACGCCATATTAGGAACAAGCGATCGCTGTATTGCTGTTCATCCCTCCGATATGTCTGTTGCCCTAGCAGCTTTGGATGCGGTTGTGGAAGTAGCACAACCAAAGGGGAAACGCCAAATTCCGTTTGTAGATTTTCATCGTCTTCCTGGTGACACACCTGAACGGGATACTAATTTGGAACCAGGAGAACTGATTACTGCCATTTTGTTACCGTCTTTACCGTTTGCCAAATCTGGTGTTTATCTCAAGTTAAGGGATAGAGCTTCATATTCCTTTGCACTGATTTCGGTAGCGGCTGCGGTTGATTTGGCGGGAGAAAAAATTAAGGATGCGCGGTTAGCAATGGGTGGTGTGGCTCACAAACCTTGGCGGGTTCAAGAAGTAGAGCAATTTTTAATTGGTAAAACTGCTAATGCTGCCACATTTGAGCAAGCAGCAGAAATTGCTTTGCAAGCAGCCAAGCCACTGCAACACAACAAATTCAAAGTTGAATTAGCAAAACGGGCAATTAAGCGATCGCTCATGGTATCTGCAAAGGGAGGAGGTGTAGCATGACTAAAGTAATAGGTAGTGGCGTTAACCGCAAGGACGGACGAGCAAAAGTCACAGGTACAGCCACCTACGCCGCCGAACATCAGATTCCCGGACTACTGCATGGTTATCTTGTTACTGCCAGTATTGCCAATGGTCGAATTAAAAGCATCGACACTAGCTTTGCAGAAAAAGCTCAAGGCGTAACTGCGGTTTTCACACACAAAAACCCTCCTAAGATATTTAAGCCATCGAATAACTTTATTACCTCAAAAATCTATGAGGCGCGTTTGCCATTGTCGGACGATCAAGTTCACTATGGCGGGCAAATTATTGGCTTGGTGGTTGCAGATACCTTTGAGCGAGCCAAACACGCTGCACACCTAGTTAAAGTAGAGTATGAAACGCGATCGCCCATAGTTGAATCCCAGAAGGCTACCTTCAAGAAAGCTCCCTCAATGTTCGGCGAAGGGTTTAAGTTTGAAAAGGGGAATGTCGCAAGTATAAGCAACGCCGCAGCTAAGATTGAGGCTACTTATACAACTTCTACAGAATTACACGCGCCGATGGAACCTCATGCCATTATTGCTCAGTGGCAAGGCTCGGATGCAGTAACAATTTACGAACCAACTCAATGGGTAATGGGTTCTCAACGTACATACGCCGAACTCTTCGGACTTCCATCTGAGCGGGTACGCATCATTACTCCCTACCTGGGTGGTGGTTTCGGCTCCAAAGCCTTCCCCTGGCCTCATGGGGTTCTGTGTGCGGCGGCAGCACGTCAACTTCAACGCCCTGTTAAGGTAGTTCTCAGCCGTCGCCAGATGACGGCTAATGCTGGACATCGCTCCGAAACAGAGCAAACAATCAGTTTAGCAGCAGAGGCAGATGGCAAACTAATGGCGATCGCTCACGATGCTAAATCCTTTACATCGCCAGTGGAAGCTTTCACAGAACCTTGTACGGGCATCACGCCAGCTATGTACTCTGCCCCAAACCTGCGATTAAATCAGGAACTTGGGGTAATGAACGTGGGTACGCCGACATTCATGCGTGCGCCTGGAGAAAATCCAGGAATGTGGGCATTGGAATCGGCAATGGACGAACTAGCCTGGTCACTAAAAATAGACCCAGTAGAACTGCGCCTCAAAAACGAAACTCAAGAACACCAGCGCAAGAAGCTACCGTTTTCAGCGAAACATTATGCTGATTGCTTGAAAGTTGGCGCAGAACGATTTGGCTGGCAAGACAGACAAATAAAGGTCAGATCGCTCCGCCGTGACGGGAAACTTGTAGGTTGGGGAATGGCGGGTGCTACCTTCCCTGGGATGCAAGGTGTGGCAACTGTTAAAGTACGTTTGTTACCAGATGATACAGTCCACGTCCTTACTGCTGGTAATGATATGGGGACAGGGGCATATACTATGGTCGCCGGAGTAGCAGCAGAGACACTAGGAGTGCCTGTAGAAAAGGTGCGTGTCGAGATGGGCGATTCCCAGCTACCAGACGGCGGTATTGCAGGCGGTTCTCAGATGACTGCAACTATCGCCCCAGCAGTAATTAAGGCTTGTCAGGAAGTACTCAAAGCAGCTAACTGTACCTCTGCTACTGAAGCTTGTGCGGCTTTAAAGCAATCTGGACGAGCCGCGTTTGAAGCAACAGCTACTTCTGCCCCTAGTGGTGGAGCGAAAAAATGGGCTTTCCAGTCTTGGGGAGCGCATTTCTGTGAGGTAACTGTGGATGAAGAAATCGGACGCTTGCGGGTTACACGCTGGGTATCAGTGATGGACATCGGACGAGTCATAAACAGCAAAACCGCAGCTTCTCAGGTGCGCGGTGCTGTAATTATGGGAATTGGGCAAGCTTTGATGGAAGAATGCCTTTTTGATCCAAATATTGGTTATCCCGTAGTTTATGACTTAGCTACCTACCACTATCCCTCTCATGCCGATATTCCCCGAATTGATGTGGCGTTTGTTGGGGAACCAGATTTGAACTTTAACTCCGCAGGTGTTCGTGGGGTGGGTGAAATCGGGATTACGGGAGTTTCAGCCGCGATCGCCAATGCAGTTTATCACGCGACTGGCAAGCGGATTCGCAATCTACCCCTTACTCCAGACAAATTAATTGTCTAATGAAAGAGTTACAAGATATCCTCAAAACCTTTGAGCAAATTAAACACTCAAGATCAGCGATCGCAACAGTCGTCAAAACTAGCGGTTCCGTCTACCGCAGACCAGGCGCACGTATGTTAATTACTGAATCCGGTCAAATGGTGGGTGCAATTAGTGGCGGCTGTCTGGAAAGCGATATTGTGGAACGATCGCAACCTTTAATCCTGCACAATGGAGAGCCAATTCTTGTAGAGTACGATACAACTGCCAGCAACGATTTAGTCTGGGGGCTAGGAATGGGTTGCAATGGTACAGTACAGGTGCTAATTGAATCTCTCCATTGTGGCTCTGCTCAAAACCAGCTTGAATTTATTGCAGAGTGCTTTCGCTATCATCAACCAGGGGTAGTTGCTACGGTCTTTGATATTAAAGGAGAAGTTGCTGCTAGTATCGCTTCTAGATTGTATTTGCATTCTGACGGTACGGTAAAGAGTGAAATTGGCGATCGCCAATTAGCTGCATATCTGCAACATGATGCTTACGGGGTATTAACTGAGGGTAAAACAAAGGTAGTTTCTTACTCATTAGATCATGGCTCAGTTGACGTACTAATAGAAGTGATTCGTCCTCCCGTACCATTGCTTGTCTTTGGTGCGGGTTACGATGCAGTTCCAATTGTGCAACTGGCGAAACAACTTGGCTGGCACGTTACAGTGATTGATCGTAGACCAGCTTATGCCACGCGCGATCGCTTTCCTGACGCTGATGAAATTATTGTTTGCCATCCAGAGGAATTGTCAACCAAGCTAAATCTTAATCCGCAGATGGTGGCTGTAGTCCTAACACACAACTATCTGTCAGATCAAATGCTGTTGCAAACTCTCTTACCATCACCAGTTCGCTATTTAGGATTACTTGGTGCTAAACCTCGCAGTCAGCAACTATTAGAGGACTTACGAAAAGAGGGATTTATTCCCTCTAAAAATCAACTGCAACGCCTTTATGCGCCAGTTGGTTTAGATATCGGCGCGGAAACCGCAGCAGAAATTGCGCTTTCTGTTGTGGCGGAAATTCAAGCTGTGCTAGCTCAACGAGAAGGCAATCATCTACGATTTCGACAAGGTTCTATTCACGGTGAGACAGAACCATGTCTGACATTGGTTTAGTAATTTTAGCCGCAGGTGCTTCTACTCGCATGGGTACGCCCAAGCAATTGCTTCCCTATCGAGGACGGACTTTAATTAAGTATGTAGTTGAGCAGGCGATCGCTTCTGTCTGCCACCCAATTATCGTAGTATTAGGGGCAAATGCGGAAAGCATTCAGCCCAAGCTAACATCTTTTAATATCCGAACAATCAAAAATTGTTCTTTCGCTGAAGGGATGAGCAGTTCCATCCGTACAGGTATAGAAGTCCTTGCGGCTGAAAATCCCTATCTTAAAGCTGTGGTATTGATGGTTTGCGATCAGCCCTTTGCTTCTACTCAACTAATTAATCAATTGGTCGAGAACTACCGTCAAGCTAATTCGTTAATTGTTGCTTCAGAATACAACAGTGTTTTGGGCGTTCCGTGCTTGTTTGATCGCACTCTTTTTTCCCATCTAATGGCGCTTAGTGGCGATGCTGGTGCGAGAAAGCTGATTAAACGCTTTGCTCAAGATACGATCAGAGTTCCCGCCCCAGAAGTGGCATTTGACCTTGATACACCCGCAGACTACGAACAACTCCACAATACGGAAAAGCCCTATTTCTGCGTTCTGAGCAACTTTAATTCCTCCCGAACTTTATGAAAATTAGATATATCAACAGGCATCATTACCTGGGAAATACCTTTCCAAATTTTTAGTTGATGATTGGTGTCCATATCTTTAATTAACTGCTCAATATGACGCAAAAAAAACGTAGCTATACAATTGCTACCATAAATTACTGTAGGGAACCGAGTTTTCATCCAATCTAATTCAGCAGCAATTTTTTGATACATTTCTCCTGTCGAAGGTAATGACAAGTTACCGTTAACATAATCTACTAGCCACCAAGTACCAACTTCTGTCGAATTTCCATATTTTTGAAAAAGAAATTACTGTTGAATTTGAGATGTGATTATTCTTTTATTTTCTCCAGCCATCAATCCTATTATATTAAAATTTCTTTAGGCTCAATTAGCGAGCAATATTTCTATAATTTATCGCCAATTCTACCAATTTTATCGAATCTTTATTTGAACTTAAGTTTCCAAAAATTACCTCAGAGCATTTGGCAATCTTTTCATGTGGTCACCCCTTGAAATTTGTTTATTCAAGCTAATTTGATCTCCTGCTTCATAGCCAGAATTAAATCCTGACTCACTACTGAGTTGAGCCGATTTAGTTTTGATTCTAAACCCTTGCAGTTTTAAATATTCGGCAACGGCTGCCTCACTTTTTTCAAACATGGAACGTACTACAATAGCTGAGGTTTGTGGTGTTTCACTATTACCAGCAATGCCATTATTTTCAATTTCGGCTCTTTGTTCTGCTAGCCTTTGGCTTAATCTGGTAGCACATCCGACACGAAAAGCATTGAGGTAAGCGCGTCCTCTCCCCTGACGATACTTAACACGTCGCTCAATTGTTTTGCTTAAGTATTCATACATATTTTGGCAAACTATTAAGCTGGCATGACTACCAATCAATCTCATATTGCCATTATAATTATTTCGGAATGCTTGACAAGCATTTGCTTCAGCAATACCACCCAACAGCAACATTTTCCAACTAATAAATCTGGTAGTGGTTTCAACCACTAATTCAGTAATATCAGTTAAGTCATCACTGCCTAAATCAGCTAAACTTAAATTGTACTGTGTTAGTAACAATGAGGCTTTTTGAGCAGCTACCGCTGCCTCGTTTTCGTTAGATGAATTTGCTAGTGCTAAGAGCTTATTGATTTTTTCAATAATACTTTTATCTATCATTTCTCGTAATAAAATTTAATATTACGTATAATTTTACACAAAACGCGGTTCTCAGAGCTAAGGGCATCTGCCATAATCCTGCGGAGTCGCTACGCTAACTGACACCGAGTGCGCTTGCGCGATACTCCTGCGGAGTCGCTACGCGATCGCAGATCACCTAATCTCATATTTTATACTTACCCTAATACCTACCTCATTTTTTCTTTTCCTAATCAATAATTTTGACACTCGTACCAAGTTTTATCCACCCCTTCTCAATTAATTGTTGCAATGATTTCGCATCGAGATGAACGCAGCCACCAGAGTTGGCTTGACCAATATTTTTAGGTTGCGGAGTACCATGAAGTGCTATAGAAAACCAATAGGGTTTTCCTTGAAACGTACTCATCTTTGGGCCAGTAATAACTGTATTTGATGTCAGTCCGATATATCCATCACCATAGGCTCTATCTGGACTGCCATTGCCATCAAAATCTAGGCTAATCATATTCTTGTATAATTTAGCTAACCCTTGTGGGTCAGTAACGAAACCACTAAATAAAGCATTACTGGCTTATTATTTGATTAACAAATAAATTATCAGAACTGCTGATTAATTAGTTTTGGAAAAGTTTTTTAGTGTGCAAATACATCTTGATATTGCAGCAAATCAAGGGAAACTATTGTAGGCAAACAGTGAAAACATTCTTGCGCGAGTTCCCATCTCTCCTCACGCTTGAGCATATCTATTAATGTCTGTCGCACACTTAATAAATAGCGCACATCGTTAGCTGCATATCTAAGTTGTTGTTCAGATAAATTGGCAGCGTTTCCCCAGTCGGAACTTTGAGCAGTTTTATCAAGTTCTACTCGCGCTAATTCTTGCACAACTTCTTTAAGTCCGTGACGTGGCGCATAAGTTCTAGCTAATTTACTGCCAATTTTAGTGCAGAAAATGGGGTTGACATAAATATCAAGATGATGGCGCAACATGGCAACATCAAAACGCGCAAAGTGAAATACTTTGACAATATTAGTAGCTTCAAATAGCTTTTTTAAGTTTGGTGCTGCTGTTTGCCCTTTAGCTATACGCACAACGCTAACTCGATCTTGATCGTCGCATAATTGCACTAAACATAAGCGATCGCGCCAAGGTAATAATCCCATTGTTTCTGTATCAACAGCTATCGCCTCAGCCTGCATATACTGAGACAACATATCATCAGAAAGATCGCGATCGCACACCTGAAAATCTGCAAAATCCATGCTTATCACCGACGTTTAATAAAAATTTGAGTAAAGTAATACTCACCATTGGCATTTTTAGCAACACCAATCCCAGTTAAATCATAGTCCCCTACCATGTTTTTTTGATGACCAGGACTTTTAATCCAACCTTGAACTGCTTGCTCTCCTGGATCACTATAACCTTGGTTGTAAGCAATATTTTCAGCAGCAGCACCATAACGTATTGAACGTGCGATCGCTTTTACTCGTTGATCAAATCCCTCATGGCTAAAAGGAACACTATCATTCGCCATCGCCTGACTATGCGCCCTTGCTTGTTCGCTGATGCGAGAGTCCAAAGTCAAAGGCGGTAAGTTGCGAGACTGGCGATATTGATTTATTTGCTCGTTAATAGACTGTTCCAAAGCTTTGAGGGAAGTAGAATTTGTTGTTTTTAACCAGAGCTTACGCAGAAAAAAGCGTGACCAAGATGGTCACACTACATATATGGTAAATTAACTTACTTTGAAAACATAAGTAGTGCGGGCATCTTGCCCGCGTGTTGTTCTGCTTAAGTCCGTAAATTAGTAGTTACTAAGGAAAACTCGCTATTTACTGTCCTAATAACTTAGCTACTGTATGCACATCTTTATCCCCACGTCCCGAACAATTGATCACAATACGGGGGCTACCTGTAAGAGTCGGACAGAGAGTTTCTAGATATGCGATCGCATGAGATGTTTCTAGTGCTGGAATAATTCCCTCTAACTGGGAAAGCCTTTGAAAGGCTGCTACAGCATCATTATCGGTCACACTAAAATACTCAGCCCTAGCAATATCTTTTAAATAACTATGTTCAGGACCAACACCAGGATAATCTAACCCAGCACTAATAGAATGCGGCTCAACTACCTGACCATCCTCATCTTGCAACAAATAACTCATTGCGCCATGCAATACACCAACTCTTCCCTTAGTTAAAGTTGCCGCGTGTTTGTTTGTATCAACACCTTCGCCAGCAGCTTCAATACCAATTAGTCGTACAGTTGGCTCTTTTACAAACTCATAGAACAATCCCATCGCATTTGAGCCACCGCCCACACAAGCTAAGAGAATATCCGGTAAACCGCCCCATTTTTCTTGTGCTTGAACGCGAGTTTCTTCACCGATAATGGTATGGAAATCACGTACTAACATTGGGTAGGGGTGAGGACCAGCAACTGAACCTAAAATGTAGTGAGTATTTTCTACATTTGTTACCCAATCTCTAATAGCTTCGGAAGTAGCATCCTTTAATGTTCCTGTACCTGCTGCTACTCCGCGCACTTCAGCGCCCATCAAGCGCATCCGAAATACATTCAGTGCTTGACGTTCCATATCATGTACGCCCATATAAATGACGCACTGTAACCCAAACCTTGCACATACCGTTGCGGTAGCTACACCATGCTGACCTGCACCAGTTTCAGCAATAATACGTTTTTTACCCATCCGCTTTGCCAGCAATACTTGCGCCAAAGCGTTATTAATTTTATGAGCGCCTGTATGATTAAGGTCTTCTCGTTTTAAATATATTTGCGCTCCTGTACCGTCTGGTCTAGCATAATGAGCCGTCAGACGTTCAGCGAAGTATAAAGGGCTAGGTCTGCCAACATAATCCCGCAATAGTTGCTGTAATTCTTGTTGAAAATCGGGATCTTTGCGGTATTGTTGAAACGCAGCTTCTAGCTCACTAAGAGCAGGCATTAATGTTTCTGGGACATACTTACCGCCAAAGCGTCCAAACCTTCCGAGAGTGTCAGGTTGCTGGGTAGATGTGTCGGTATTTTGTTGGGAAGTAGGATAAATGGGAGTTGTGGTCACTGGCGATCGCTCTTTATGACTGAATAGCCTTAATTATAGAGAAGAATTCAGAAGTCAGGATTAAGGATTTAGTTATTACGCCAGCACCACTTGTAGGAACCCTTTGCACCAAAAAGTGCGTCTGGGCGGGTTTATGACAATTCAAAATGTGAATATAAGTTGATCTGTCAACCCGCCCCTACTGCTATATCTTAGAAAAGAAGTCTGTATGCGATCGCCAAATATCCTTATGTCCTCACAGAAGCGAAAGTCCTCTGACTCCCAATCATCCCCTGCAAATCGGATGATTTATCGTGAATTTGGCAGCGATGATAACTCTTCTGCTGTAGAAAGACCAAGTATAGAAATACCCCCCGCACAACAAAATCCTAGAGTGCAAGCTTCACGCAAAGGACGCAAGGGGAAAACAGTTACAGTAATTAACAATTTGCAGCTAAAAGAAGAAAATCTCGAAGCTTTGCTGAAGCAGCTAAAATCTCAATGCGGTGCTGGTGGCACTATCAAAGATAATGAAATTGAAATTCAGGGCGATCATACTCAAAAAATTGCCCAATTTTTAATTAGCTTAGGTTATAAAGCTAAAGTCAGTGGCGGCTGATTCCGACTTTTGATCAGAATTTATAGGCAGTGCCTTTGGTTATAGTTCGCCCTATTAGCAAAACATAATATGGATGTCAACCGCGATCTTGCGTAAATCTTCCTCAGAGTGATAATAAAATCAGGAAAATAGGGTAGATTAAATACAAATAAAATAAATTTTTCTTAATACCCTTTTCCTGCTCTGTTATTTATCACGTCTTAAGGATGGTATTTATGAGTACAGTTTTAGTTGTAGAAGACAGTGCAACACAAAGGGCAATGATTTCAGAGCTTCTTCAAGAGAAAGGACTCACTGTTACAGTTGCCAAAGATGGAGTCGAAGCATTAGAACAAATGCAGGGAAATAACCCTGATTTAGTACTTCTGGACATTGTGATGCCCCGGATGAACGGCTATGAATTCTGCCGTCGAATTAAATCTGATCCTCAAACCCAGAATGTACCTGTAGTCATGTGTTCTGCTAAGGGAGAAGAGTTTGATCGTTACTGGGGTATGAAACAAGGTGCAGATGCCTACATTTCAAAACCTTTTCACCCTAAAGAATTATTAGGAACTGTCAAACAACTACTTAGAAGGTAGGATTTAGTTGATAATTCATTCATAATAGTAAGTAACGTTTATTAAAATTACAAGCATAATTGCTGGATATATATTCTTTAAAGCAATAGTGTTTAATTTACTCGTAAATTAAACCGAAAAGACTTTTGTACTAAAACATTTTTAAAATTGGCAATTAACAACAACTTATTTGTCTTTAAATAAGCTAATTTAACTAAATATAAAATGTGAATTTTTAATTCTTTCGGTTTTATATTCTGAAACCACTACGAAACATTGGCTTTGAGAATATTTTATAGCTAAATAATATAAATAGTGCGGACATCTTGCCCGCACTAAAGATTAACTGCTGATAGCAGCGCCTTTCGTATCAATTTGCAAGGCTTTCACATCAGCTTTGATGCCATGTTGTTGCCACGCATCTGTCATTGCTGTGACAACTGCGGCGCTAAGAGATTTATCTACTAAAGCTAATAAAGTTGGTCCTGCACCACTAATTACCATGCCATAAGCACCAGTTGCGATCGCAGCCGAATATACTGCATCATAACCTGGAATCAAGGCTTGGCGGTAAGGTTGATGAATCCTATCTTGCAGTGAGGCTTGCAACCAATTTTTGCGCCCTGTTTCTAAAGCGCGTAATAATAAACCTAGATGCGCGGTATTAAAAATAGCATCAGCACGACTATACTCACTTGGTAATACTCGCCGCGCTTCTGCGGTTGAAAGTTCAAAATCTGGAATAGCTACAACTGGCACAACATCACTATGCCAGGGAATATCACAAATTTCCCAATTAGTTAAATTTTCTTCGGGTTTTGACGCTTGGTTTAAACCTGTAGCTGCTAAACGACAACCCCCTAATAAAGCAGGGACAACATTATCAGGATGTCCTTCAAGTGCGATCGCACATTGCATCACCTCATTTTGACTTAACGGCGATCCAGCTAACACATTAGCACCAACTAACCCACCGACAATAGCTGTCGCGGAACTACCCAAACCTCTTGCAAGAGGTACACCCAATTCAATCTCAATTTTTACAGGTGGGGGAGTTTTACCTAAATGCTGATACAAGTTGAGAAAAGATTGATAAGCCAAATTATCAGATCCGGTATTAACTCTGTCAGCTTCTACACCACTGACAATAATTTCAAATGTTGCTTGCTCAGGAAGTAGAGAAAATTTAAATTGATTGTACAGCGTTAAAGCTGCTCCGATGCAATCAAAACCAGCGCCAAGATTAGCAGTTGTGGCGGGGACAGTGACGGTTATAGTAGTAGGAGTAGCAGGCATTTGTCAATAATAAAGGGGATATAAGTGAGGGATTTTGTACGATCGCAGCTTACGCAGAGATCCCCCTAAATCCCCCTTAAAAAGGGGGACTTTGAATTTACCACAGATGTAGGCGTAGCCGTGCCACAGGCTACACAGATAAATAGGTTCTGTTTATAGGTCATTGATAATTGTTAACTGAGTTGAGCAACTAGCTGATTTTCTAATAGTGTTTGATGAGTTAATAAATCTTCAACGGTAATTCGTAAAGAACGTTGTGCATCTACTTGAAATTGCACTTTAATACGATCGCTACCTGGATATCCTGGTGGGGTGAGTTGAGCAATACTACGTGCGCCTTCGCGGTCATTTAGTGGTTGTACCGATGTTTGACCACTCCTCAAGTTACGAGTAATTAAGCGATCGCCATCAAAGTATACTTCTGTACCGCCTGTTTCTGCTCCCAATTCCCCAATAATTAATTCAACACTAGGTTGATTTTCTATTGATGCCCCTAGCATGATTTCTATGGCATCACTCATCGGGTAAGACTGTCCAGTTTTAATGATTGGATGCCAATTATGGCAATTATTCCGTCTATCCCAGTAGCGGATACCATAGCTGTGATAGAGAAAGTCTTTGAGTTCAACCCCTTGAGTTAGTTGCAATGCACCTTGAGCGATCGCTTCAAAGGGTTTCGATTGACGAATTTTGCTACTATCAAAATACTGCTGTACCCACGTTTGCACTGCTGGTATTTGCACAGTACCGCCAACTAATAAGACAGCATCAATATTTGAAGCTTCTATTCCCTGTCTACGTCCTTGTTGCAATACTTGAGTCATTGCTTCATCGAGGCGATCAAAGAATTCATTTTCTTTCAGAATAGTTTCAAAGCGATCGCGCGTTAGTTCTAATTCGTAACTTTCAAATGTTTCATCATTAAAGTAAACTTCACTCGCCGCAGTTTGCAAAGATAACTGAATCTTCAACCTTTCTGCTAATCGAGTAGTTAAAGGTGTGGCTGTTAATCCTTGTGTTGTCGCAAAATAATCTACTAACCAGTTATCAATATCTGTCCCACCTAAATTTTGTCCTGCTTTCGCAAGTACACGCGCCGTTTTAGGTCTTTGTGCTGAATTTTCTGCTAATGAATTTTGACCCCATTTAAGAATAAACCCTAAAGGTTTTTTCCCCGCTTGGATATCTTTAGATAACTGCACTAAAGATAAATCCAGCGTACCGCCTCCAAAATCTACCACCAACAGCACATCCGCCTCAGTTGTACCATAACCTAGTGCTGCTGCTGTCGGTTCATCTAACATCCTTACCTGTTCAACTGGTAAAGATTGGCATACACCACCCAACCAATGACGATAAGCTTCAAAACTATCTACCGGAACAGTTAATACTAAAGACTGCCCAATATCAGGCAAGCTAGTTTTAACGTTTTTGATTAAATCAGTGAGAAACCATTGCCCAGCTTGCTCAAAGGTAACTACTCTGCCGTCAATTTCTGGCAAAAATCCTTGAATATCAGCGCCAATACCTCGTTTAAAGCTGCGGAAGAATCGGGGGTCAGTTTTGAGATCCAAACCGCGATCGCGCACTGTCTGACCTAATATAACTTCCCCTCGCGTAGCATCTTCCACATAAACCAAACTAGGAATTAACGGGGGATTTTGCCCAGAAATGACTGATAATCCAGGTAAGTTGAGGGTTTCTGGTTGCTGAGTGACAGGGTTCCAGCGAGTAATTACCGTGTTGCTAGTGCCAAAATCAATTGCGATCGCCATGCAAATAGTTACAGTTGTATCGGCTGATTACAACTAATACCATTTTGCGCTACATCTTTTGCAATAACCTTGTTATTTTTGGCAAAATATCAGTAATCTGGATAGCTTAAGCCTGTGCAGAGTTATAGATACCCCAATTGCTAATACCGTAGTTATTAACAATTGTTTCAGCACGGCTAATGTCTTCGCCTGTGCCTTCTACTATTACTAAATATTCTCTACCTTGAAGGCGATCGCTATAAATTCTTGCTTGTGCTTCGGGTACACCTAAATCAGTAATCGCTTTCACTAAACCACCACTAGCTGCGGCTGCAACTCCGGTACTAGCAACGGTTGCAGCAATTGCTGCACCAACGCTACCTGCTCCTATGATCATTCCTACACCTGGAACTGCTATACTGGCAAGTCCCAGCATCACACTACCCAATGTGGTAGCTGTGAGTGTGTCTGCAACGACTCCGCTTGCAGCATTAACATCTTGATCGCCGATTTTATCGCTGATTTGTTGATCGCCAACCTGTTCGCCTTCCTCGGCATCTTGAGCAATAACAGAAACTTTATCCATTGGAAAGCCAGAAGCTTTTAATTCATTAAGTGCGTTTTCAGCTTCGCTGCGCTTCAAAAATAAACCAATTGCAATTTGTTGATTGCTAACAGTCATACTTATCCCCTTAAATGATGATAATTGCAGAATTTTACGGCAATTTTTTTTGATTTATATTGCTATTTTTGTAATTTAATTAACAATATTCATCAATCTAGAGGTGTATGCTATGGCAGTCAGCCATCAGTTATGATTATTTTTCCAAACCTTTTCTACCAATGATTTCAGAATAAAAAATGTCCTAACCTATATGGCTACTGCTATATTTAACTACCCACGACACCCCTAGCATCCTATTTTTATTTCTTTACGCTATTTATATCATGCTTAAAGTGAATTGGTATGCTCAAGTTCCGCTTGGGTTGTTTGCACCATAGCTAAATGTTGCTGATTATAAGCGATCGCTTTATCGTAATCTCCCAAAGCACAGTAAACTTTACCTAGATTAATTAAAGCATATTCCTCTTGTTGGCAATTTTGGAGTTCCTGCATAACGGCTAAAGACTCCTGAAGCAAATTAATTGCTTGGAGATAATCTCCTATAGAGAAGTAAGCATTTCCTAAATTTCCTAGCGCTTTTCCCTCATCAAAACGATTGTTAATTTCACGGAAAACAGTCAAACTCTGCTGGTGATACTCAATTCCTTGGAGATGCTTTTTTAGTAAACGATACGCATTTCCCAAATTTCCCAGTGCAATTCCCTCACCGTTGCGATTGCCTATCTGTTGAGCAACTATCAACGATTGCTGATAAAACTGAATTGCTTGGTTGTAATCTCCTAAATAGTAATAAGCATCGGCGAGATTGTACGCAGACATACCCTCACCGTTGCGATCGCCTATCTGTTGAGCGACTACCAACGATTGCTGATAAAACTGAATTGCTGATTCGATTTGTTCTAGCTTAAAGTAAGCTAATCCCACCTTACGCAAATAGGTAGCTTCACTCCAGTGATCGCCCATTTCTAGCGTAATTTCTAAGCTTCGCTGATAAAACTGAATTGCGCGGTTGTAATCTTCTAAATAGTAATAAGCGTCGGCGAGATTGGACGCAGACATACTCTCGCCTCGGTGATCTCCTATCATCTGTTCAAGCTGTAACGATTGCTGATTGAACTGAATTGTTTGCTGGTATTCTCCCAAATTGAGGTAAGCAACACCTAGATCCAAAAGTGAATCTGCTTCACCTTGGCGGTCGCCTATCTCTCGTGTAATTTCCAGTCGCTTCTGATGAAGTTCAATTGCTTGTTGAACTTGCCCCAAACAGCGGTACGCATTAGCTAAGTTGCCTAAAGAATTCGCTTCACCCCAACGATCCTCTCTTTCGCGTCTAATTTCTAATGACTGCTGATGGCATTCAACCGCTTGCTGGTACTGACTTAACGAATTATAAGCTGCTCCGAGATTCACAAGAGATATAGCTTCAAACGAGTGATCGCCACTTTCTCGCGCAATCTCCAATGCTTGCTCCAGTAGTGGAATTGCCTCCTGAATTTGCCCTAAAGAACGGTAAACGTTACCCAAAGCACATAGAGTGTGACCCTCATTAGGACGATCTCCAATTTCTCGCGTAATTTCTAATGCTTGTTGATATAACTGAATTGCCTGTTGAACTTGTCCTAGACTGTAGTAAACATTGCCAATATAATGTAGAGAATCAGCCTCAAATGAGCGATCGCCAACTTCCCTATTAATCTCCCTTGCCTGTTCAAAAAATTCAAGAGCTTGCTGATGTTGCCCTAGTTTTTGATAAGTGTCACCAATCTCATTCAGAACTAAATAGTCAAGTCTTGGGTCAATTTTATTTAAGAGTGCTTTATTTAATTCAATCACTTCACGATAATATCCCCAAAGACCCAGTTGATTATGCAGTTCTGTTTTAGCAGGTGTATCAGTTATCAAGTAGAAAATATTACCTGCTGCTATCCATTCTTCTACTTCACAAAGATGATGAAAAGCCTCCAGATATTGGCGCACCTTCTCTAATTTGGAAGCATCCGACTTAGGTTTGTATTTGGTGAGCCAGTTTATTGCTGCTTTGGAGTGAGTACGCTTCCAACGTGAATTAATATTCTTGATAGATGCTAAATCAACACTTAAAACAATTTTTTCACCAGATGGTGTATCGCTAACCAACACAACTGAGTTTTCTGGTGGTATGAAGTTACTCATTATTTCCGCCCAATTGCTTTAAGTGTTCAAGTGCCACACTGCGAATCAAATTATGTTGCCTTACTAAGCGCTCGTCTTCATCGTCAATTCCAGCATCTTCGACTAAATACCTTTCCCACAGGCTTTGCATTGCAGCCTTTTGCTGCTCCTCATTGTAACCCTCATCTTCTAAATGACTTAGCCACCAACTCTCTTGTACTTCGCAGCGATATATTGAGGTAATACAAAGCAAAATATAAGCATCATACACATCATTTTTTAATCGTTCAAATGTCCTCTCAATTCGTTCTTTGACTTTCCTTCGCAAGACTGTCGTGTATGATGCTAACTGCCACCTATCCTCATTTCCTCTAATTATTCCTTGGTTACGAGCCTCATCAATAGCTTTTTTTACCTCCTCAATGTAACGACTGTTAGCTTTCCAGTAAGCGCTAACTTTTCCACCATAAGAACCCCTAATTTCTCCCACGATTGTCCGCAAAGCTAAGGGATGCCCATCATAAACTTCCCCAATTATTCGCAGGGGGGTATGTGCTAATTCCAACTCACCATCTAACTCTGCTTTTTGGAATAACTTCACTTGTTCAGAGACTTCTAATCCTTTCAAAAGTTGGCAATACCAGAGATTTTTATAGCGATCGCATTCCGCTTTCTCAAACCTAGTTGGCAAATCCTGAGACGTAAGAATAAATCGACTTTGACAATCTGATTCTGCCAAGAAACTGATAAAAAACTCACCCCACCACTCATCAGCAAAATCACCCCAGCCATCCTCTTCATTTCCTGTCAATAGATACTCAAGAGAATCCATGAGGATTAAATAGCGATTTTCGCGCAAGCGTTTGATTAAGCGCCGTAAAAGTGGCTCTGGTTTTCGCTCCTCGTTTGGAACAGTTTCCCCTGACTTCTCCAGCCATTGCTGTGCGATACTAGCAAAATCTGAAGCTTTTTTATCATCTTCAAAATTATCCCTGAGTTCTGTCCACTTTCCCCGTAGCTCTTCTACTAGCCGTTCAGCCAAAGCGGTTTTACCAATACCTGTAATGCCGACTAATAGTAAAACACGAGACGAAGAGCGCACCTTATCGCTCAACTGTTCAATCAAAGTTTCTCGTCCAACCCACGCATCATCATAGACAATAAATTCCATATATGATGCAGCTTGCTGGGTTGGAGTGTTATCAACAATCTCTTCCCAGCTTTCTATTCCAACAGCTTTACAGATAGCAACAAAGTTTTCCTGCCGAATCGCCTCTTTTCGCCAAAATCGCTGTAGAGTTGGACGTGAAACGCTAGCAGCTTCAATCCAAATAGGGGCATCTTTATTCCATCCTTTCCTTTTCCTAGCTTTGTCAATAATTTCTAGCCCAGATTTAGATGCCGCAATAGAATTTGCCATACATACCATGATTTAGCAGTTTACTAGCTTCAATTTTGACTCAGTTTTTCTAGCAGTGTTACAGGTGAAGCGAATGTCAGGCTGTACAAGCCATTCAAATACGTCATTTTAGAAGTGTGGAAAGCAAAGTTGGCCAACAAGCTTCTCCTTAAACTAAACCAGAAACAGGAGGAAGACTATGCAAAATCAAGCTGATTCGATTATCCGCACAAGCGAACCAATAATCGCTGTACCGAGCGATATTCCACTCAACATACCGCCACAGTATTGGGATACCGAAACTGGATTAATTTTAGCGATAGCTATCCTAATCCGCTCTATTGCTTTAATGCTTAAGGTTCTAACCCCACTGATTTTAAAACAAAAGCCAAGTTTTAAGAAATAGCACTTATCAGCTTAAAAGCTAGCCGCATCCTTAACTCAGAAGGCGCGGCTTTTTGATCAGGTAAGTGAAAGCGATTGTACCTCTATCTCTGGGTGCGTAAATTAAATTTTTTGCCTAAGTCTTTAAAAAGTTACCTTTGTTACCTTTTTGCAATATATATCTGGGGAATTATGGCAAGTCTTTTAAACATTTTTTAACAAATTTAATTTAATCTCATAAAAAAGCCAATTTGATTGATTTATTAGACTCAAGTCATTGGTGACAAGTTAAGCCTGTAACTGTTTTGTCAAGAGGCTTTCAGAGAATTGTTGAAAAAAAACTGGTCAGACCCTCGTTGAAGATTGGGAAAAGGAGCGACAATCAACTTAACATTGGGGTTTCGTTGCTGTTTGATAATACCTAAATCTCGATTTTCGGGATCAGCAAAATACTTAACGGGGTCTGTTGCCTTACCTTTCTGATGAGCCATAGTAAAATGATAAAGACCGCGATAAATCATTTCTAATGAAATCTCGTCGAAGGGGAGAGCAAGTTCATCTGCTACGGCATCACCTAAATCTACTAAAACCGCATAAAATAACCAGGTCGCCCAAATTTGTAACTTAATTCCATTGATTGAACCCGTCCATAAATAACTTAAACCTAAAAGCCTCTTGACTGTGTTAAAAGCATCTTCAATCCGCCACCGCCGCCGATATAAATCTGCTACCACATAAGGGGGTAAAATATTAGGGTCTAGGACGCTGGTTAAATAAGAATGCCAGGTTTTTCCTGACCTGACTTCAATCAAACGCAAGGTAATAAATGGAGTCTTCTTTGTGCCAGAACCAAAGCGTATCTTCCGATCTCTCAGTTCATAACTATCGGTAAATATTTGTTCTACTTTGATTGCTGCTCCTTTTTTTATTCTCGTTATAAAATCTACTTTTTTCTCAATTAATTGAAACCAAAAATTAAAGTGATAAAACCCTCTATCCAATAACAGCAAGGTGTTTTTTGTTACTAAATTTAGAATGTTTTCTTCAAGTTTAATATCAGAAGCTTTAGAATTTTCTTCAAACCAAATTTCTACAGGTAATCTAGTCATTAAATCAATTACTGTACTCATTTTTCCGGCTAATTGCCCTCTTTGAGTCTCTTCTAAGCTTTTTAACTTCCTAAACAATGCCTCCAATGTTGACCCATCTACTATCCAAATCTTCTCAAATTTTGACAAGGTAAATTGAATACTTTCTGGCAATGGACGTTGATTTCTACTATGCCAAGTTGCTCTTAAACTCGGCAATAAATCTTTAAATACTTTTTCAAATAATTCAGATGGAAATGTTAAAAATCTTTGTGATACCGCTTGTTGACTAACTTTTGTGGGACTACACCACAGAAAACCATCTCTGGCTAACATTCTTGTTAGTTCTCTGACTCCTGCCACATCTCGCCACAGCAAGGTCAACACCGCCGCCATCATCAACGGTAAATTCAGTATCCGTTCTCTGAGTCCTAATTTTCGGTAGTAATTTTCTTGATTTGTAATGGCTGGTGTCAGTAATTTTTCCAATTGCTTGGCTATTACTTCGTCTTCCACCAGTGGTCGTTGTTTCTTTTTCGCATGGTCTCGATTGGTTTTTCGGCTTTGTGTCATGGCTGGTCTAAATCGCTCAACTACTTGTCTAGACTGAGTTTCTCACGATTTTTGACCTAGCCAAATACCACCCTTGACAATTTTCTCTTTTCCTTAACTTGTCACCAATGGACTCAAGTACATTCATAAATGAGTGTCGTGCTGCTGCCTGTACCCTGAAATTTAAATTATGTCCTATAGTTAATAGTGCGATCGCATCCGCACAAACAGCAAGATCAAATTGCTGAATTATCCCTTATTACTTGATTTTAGCGGTTCAATAAATGATTAAATATAGGAAGTAGACAAAGATTTATTTGATTGCAACAACTCTTCAAAAGCTTTAGCTGGGATAGGACGGCTAAATAAATAACCTTGCATAGCCTCACAGCCTTCATCTAACAAAAATCTTAGTTGTTCTTCAGTTTCTACCCCTTCAGCA
The DNA here is from genome assembly GCF_000317495.1 of Crinalium epipsammum PCC 9333. GTDB lineage: Bacteria > Cyanobacteriota > Cyanobacteriia > Cyanobacteriales > PCC-9333 > Crinalium > Crinalium epipsammum. The sequence continues at coordinate 1,656,624 of NC_019753.1, read as the reverse complement.
ATTACATTTAAATTCAGGCTGCGTGCCATTCCAATTAAAGCTTGAGTTAGCGCAGCCGTTTTGGGATTACTTGTAACATCTTTAACAAAAGCTCTGTCAATTTTCAAGGTATCAAAATTAAACTCTTGTACATAGCTTAAAGAAGAATATCCAATTCCAAAATCATCAATAGAGATGCAAATCCCTAATGATTTAAAATTATTCATAATTTTAATTGCTGATTTGACATTTTTCATAATAGTAGTTTCAGTCAATTCTAATTCTAAACAAGTAGCATCTAAATTTGTTTTTGACAAAATATCAAGAATAATAGCTGTAAAATCTTTTTGATTAAACTGAATAGCTGATACATTTACTGCAATTTTGAAATCAGAAAACTTTGGAAATAAATTTTGCCATGTTTTTACTTGCTGGCAAGCAGTTTTTAATACCCATTCGCCAATAGAAATAATTAAACCAGTTTTTTCAGCTATTGGGATAAATTCTACGGGAGAAATTAAGCCTTGTTCTGGTTGATACCAACGTAATAAAGCTTCTGCACCAATTATTTTGCCAGTCTGAAGACTAACTTGAGGTTGGTAATAAATCTCGAATTCTTGTAGTTCTAAGGCAGAAGACAAACTAGATTCCAATTTTGCTTGAATAGAATTATCAACAAATTGAGATTTTAATGTGCGATTGTATTCTACGGCGATCGCTTGCTTTTTTTTCAGTCGAGTAGCGATTATTTCTAACAGTTCGTCAGGTTCATAAGGTTTAGTGAGATAATCATCAGCCCCTAAATTCATCCCTTTACGAAAGTCAGATTTATCTGCTTTAGCAGTCAAAAAATAAAAGGAATTGTTGCTGTTTCTAAATTTTGACGTAGAGTATTTAAGACACCATAACCGTCAATATCTGGCATCATCACATCACAAATAATTAAATCAGGTTTTTGTTTTGTTGCCAACTCAACACCGATAGTACCATTGGGAGCATTGATAGTATCAAAGCCTTCTGCATCTAGTAACTCTAATATATTTTCTCTAACTAATTCTTCGTCTTCAATTACTAAAATTTTGTTCATAAAACCCTTAACCTACTAAATTATATTTTTTCATTCTTACTCGTCCTACTTCCTCTGCTTACGGAAAATGTAAAAAACCTGCATTGGCAAACCCCCCTTACTTTCCTATAATCTTCATTCTGTAATTAAAAATACTTAATTCTTGATTTTATTGCCATAAGGGTAAGGTGACTGTAATTAACGTACCTACTTCAATCTCAGTACTAATAGCAATCTCTCCCCTCTGTAAGTCTACACACTTTTTCACAATTGCCAGTCCCAAGCCACTTCCAGGGATTGTACCGACATTACTGGCGCGTTGAAAAGATTCAAATAGTCCTTGTTGATCTGCTAGGGGAATACCAATTCCTTGGTCTTGCACCTGAAAAACCGCCTTTTCGTCTTTATAACTTAGCTGAAAGCTTACTGTACTGCCAGCAGGGGAATATTTAAGAGCATTAGAGAGTAAATTACTCAAAATCCGTTGAAGAAGGTTTTGATCCATGCAGGTATCAGCATCAGTATCAGGACTAATAAACGTAATTGTATGTTGGTCGTTATCAGTTAGTTCCAAATCTGCAACGATTTCTCGGCAAAATTGCACTAAGTTAATTGGATGGGGGTGACACTCAAGTTTATCTGCATCTGCTTTTCCTAAAAGCAAAATATCATTGAGTAAATCCGTCATGCGTTTTCCAGCAATTTGGATGCGCTGAAAATGGATCGAGTTCTTTTCTTTAGTCCACTTGTATCCGTAAACTTCTAGAAGTTTGGCGGAAGAAAGCATGATAGTTAGCGGAGTGCGGAACTCGTGAGAAGTCATAGAGACAAAGCTGGATTTAAGTTCACTGAGTTCTCTAGCTTGTTCTAAAGCTTTCTGCATCTGAACTTCTACCCGCTTGCGTTCAGTGATATCTCGTTTGACAGCTACATAGTTAGTAATTACACCTGTGGCACTATGTACGGGAGAGATAGTGGCTTCTTGGTTGTAAACTGAGCCATCCTTACGTTTTCCAATCATGGTTCCAGCCCATACTTGACCACTGGAAACCGTATCCCAGATCATTTGATAGTAAGCATCGTTATCTTCTCCTCTTAAGAAAGTTGCAGGGGTTTGTTGCTGCACTTCTGCTAATGTATATCCTGTTAACTTTTCAAATGCTGGATTAACATACTGAAATCTCGCCTCAGAATCAGTAATTTCGATCGCATCTGCTGCTTGTTCTACCGCAGTAGCTAACATAATACTTATTTCTTGCGCTTGCTGACGTTGAGTAATATCTCGTGAAGCAACGTGAATTTCTACAACTTTATTTGCTTGTTCATCCCACACGCCACGAACAGTTGATTCAAACCAAATATAACGACCATCTTTATGACGGATGCGATAACTAACTGTGTAAACATCTGATTGCTGTAGAGTATATTCATGTGTTTTAGCGATCGCAGTTAGATCATCTGGATGGAATAAATCATAAGACATAACACCTACAAGTTCTTCCGGCTGATATCCAATTAATGTATAGCAAGCTGGTGAAACATACAGATATATTCCATCTGGGGTATGACGTGAAATCATATCAGTAGAGTTTTCAGCTAACAGCCTAAATCTGGCTTCACTTTCTCGTAAAGCTGCCTCTACTTTTTCACGTTCGGCAATTTCTTGAGAAAGTTGAGCAATGCTTTCTCTTAATTCAGCAGTACGCTCTACAACTCTAATTTCTAGCTCATCTTTAGCTTGTTGTAGTGCATTTTCGGCACGTCTACGATCTGTAATGTCATGAATAATTGAGTATAGTAGTGTTTTCCCTTGAATATAGATGGGACTGCTGTAAACTTCTACATCTCTAACTTCTCCATCAGCAAGCTTGTGGCGGAATAAAAAGTATGAACGCTCCTCTGAAAGTGCATTTTGCATTTCCAAAGCTACTTTTTCTTCCGAAAACATATTAATATCTGTTATCCTCAGTTGTTTAATATCTTCCATTTGGTAACCGTAGAAATTAGCTGCTGCTGGGTTAGCATCTACAATTTCTCCAGATGCAGGATCAATCAACAATTTAATTGCCTGGTTGTTCTCAAACATTTGCCGATAGCATTGCTCACTTTGGAGTAAAGCTTCTTCAATTTGCTTACGCTGAGTAATATCTTCATAAGTACCTAAAACACCGATAACATTCCCATCAGGATCATTAAGAGGAATTTTATTAGTTTCAATCCAAGCGTGTTTACCATCTGCTTGTAAGTGATTTTTGACTATATGATACTGCGGTCTTCTTGTTTCGATAACCCGTTTATCGACTTGGCAAGAAAATTCAGCATTTTCTGGGGTGAAACACAATTCATAATCAGTTTTACCCGCTATTTCTTCAGGCGCTATTAAACCAACATCTATAGCAAAATTATAATTACAACCTAAGTAAACAGAGTTTTTATCCTTCCAAAATATCCCTTGTGGGATACTATTCATAATCAAGTGTAAACGCTGTTGAGACATTTTTAGTGCCTCTTCGGTTTGGCTGCGTAAGCGAAGCTCGTCGTAGACATCGCTAATATCTTCAATTACACTAATAAAATATTCAGGTTCACCCGATGGCGATCGCACCAGGGAAACAGTTAAGTTAATCCAAATAATCGAAGTATTTTTGCAAATATAACGTTTTTCTATTGAATAATTTTGAATTTCATTCGCCAACATCTGACGAAAATATTGAAGATCTAGATCTAGATCTTCAGGATAAGTAATATCTTGAAAGGTTAGCTCTTGCAACTCTTGAGATGTATAGCCAACAATCTCACAAAGCTTTTGATTAACCCGTAACCATTCACCCTTAAGTCCTATATGAGCAATACCAACAGCAGCTTGTTCAAAAGTAGCTCTAAATCTATTTTCACTTTCTTGCCAAGCTTTCTCTATATACTGGCGTTCTTTAGCTAAACAAATTGCTGCTGCTGCTGCTTGTAGTAAATCTACTTGTGATGGTTTCCATGCTCGTGCTTCTAAGCAATTATCAAAGCCTATAAAACCGAAAAATTTTCCCTTAACTATCAAAGGTAAAATTAAAATTGATAAGATGCCTTGAGGCTCTAAAATTAACCGTTCTGAATCTGGAAATTCTGCAACAATTCCAGAAATAATTTTACCTGCTGTTAAAACTTCTGCCCAGCGAGGAAAAAATTCGTCATAATATATATTTTGTAAATTTGGGTTATCAATTTCGGGTTTGATACCTTCTAAACACCACTCTGATCGTTGGCTCATTAATAACCTATTTGTAGTATCCCAATGATTTTCAAACAAATAAGTGCGGCAAGCACCTGCTCCTTTACCTAATATTTCAATAAGTTTTGAATAGCAATCTTTGCAATCAGGATAGATTAATAATAGGCGCTGAACTTCTACAAGTGCAGCTAAATAATTTTCCCGTTGTAACAATTCTCGTTCTAGCTGTTGATAGTAATTTCTTTCAAAATTTAACGGCTGATAGTTATTAGTTTTATTTGTAGTAAATAAATTTGTAATTTTATCTAAAGGTGAAAAACTAGCTGTGCTTTGATCCTCAATTTTAGTGATATAGCTCTTGCCAGATAGGTGAGAAAATTCTTTGTTATTTTCTATGCTCTGGTTTAATTTTTGCACGTTCACAGCGTAACTCCTGATGTTCAGAACTAGGGAAGCGTTTGGCGCGTGTCTCGCTATCCTAGTGGAGATTGAGGGTAATTACTTCTATTGTTCCCTAATCTCCTCACCAGTTTCAGAATCATTTAGGTGAATAAACAATACCTTTCAAAATCACCTCCTCTACCTCCCCTGTCTCCCCTACCCCTCTGCCTCCTCTGCAAAGGCTATGTTTTAATCTTCATTCCTTGAATCAGACGGTGCATCTGTGATTGGCATCACCAATACTTTATCAACTCGATTGCCATCCATATCCATGACTTCCAAACGTAAACCATTCCACTCAAAATGATCCGCAGCATTGGGAATACGACCGAGTTGCATAATTACAAAGCCACCCAATGTATGATAATTGCCTCTTTGCTCGGCAGATATGTCATCAGCCTCGAACAGTTCCACAAACTCTTCTACTGACAACATTCCATCCAGCAACCAGGAACCATCCTCTCTTTGCACAATTAGCGGCTCTTCGTGCTGTTCAATTGAAGGAAGATCGCCGACTATTTCTTCTAAGATGTCATTGAGAGTAACTAATCCCTGAATAACGCCGTATTCGTCTACTACTAAAGCAATATGAGTACCAGTTTGCTTGAATAACTCTAAAACTTTCAAGCCCCTAGTACTTTCTGGCACATATAATGGTTGTCGCAAAGATACAGTTAGATCGAGTGATTGGCTGGAGAGGCAGCGAGATAACAAATCAGTGACATGAGTTACGCCTAAAGCGTGATCCAAGTCGCCTTGGCAAACTGGAAACCGAGAATGACCGCTATCGAGCATTTTTAGGCGGTTTATCTCAAAAGAATCTTCTAAATCAAGCCACATAATATCAGGTCTTGGTGTCATTAAAGCACTAATCCGGCGATCGCCCAAGCGAAACACCCGTTCAACCATGTCTTGTTCTGCTTCCTCAAATGTCCCTGCTTCAGTACCTTGCTCGATCAAAACTTTGATTTCTTCTTCAGTTACTTGGGGGTCTGTTGATGCTTGGATGCCAATCAAACGTAGAACCGTATCAGTTGAAGCACTTAAGATATGAACGATGGGGGAGGCAATGTTTGCCAACATCCGCATGGGGATGGCGACAGTAGCCGAAATGCGTTCTGGATTATTTAATGCCAACCGCTTAGGAACCAATTCGCCAATCACTAGCGTTAGATAGGTGATTAACATAATGGCTATTGTAGAAGCGATCACTTCGGTATAAGGTGCTAGTAAAGGAAAATTATTTAAAATAGGTGCTAACCTCTTAGATATTGCACCTTCACCGAAAGCACCAGACACGATATTAATCAGTGTTATCCCCACCTGAACAGTGGCAAGAAACTGATTGGGAGCATTAGCCAGTTTCAATGCCACATTAGCTTTAGCATCTCCCTGGTTAGCCATATTTTGTAGCCGCACCTTCCGCGACGAGACAATTGCCATCTCTGACATTACAAAAATGGCACTCACGATGGTCAAAAGAAGAATTATTAAAATTTCGCTAGTTGGGGACATTTCTCAAGATGCCGATGGCTCGGTAAACTGGCTATTAAGATGTAATCTTAGTATCGAAACTTAAGTTTTCTAATAGAAGACCCTGAAGTTATAATACCGAGTTGCATTCCAACTACTTTACCTGTAAACGCAATTCAACTCACCCCCCAAACATAAATACCGTCTAAGATTTAAATTGCCGTCTTAAAGCTTTGACTATGACCACTGCTGTCAAAACTGATACTACATTCACTTCTAAACTCGTCAATGGGTTACTATCCGTTAAGCCCTTAGCAAACTTAGCCAAGCAGCAAGCTCGTACAATGATGATTAAGCGGGCAGAAAAAATTGGGGTATATTGGCGGCAAGAAGTAGAAGATTTACAAAAACTTGACTGGGATAAATATTTAGCTGAAGTCAAAAATCCCGATCTCACTTATCCTGAGTACTATCTGCGGACATTTCATGCTTATGATGAAGGTAACTTAGGTTGGCACCCTGCATTAGAGGTATCAGTTGCTGCCCGTGCTGTTCATGCTGGAATTTGGCAAGGTGCTGGTGCAGAAGGTGATGCCAAGCTACGGGAAAGTTACCATGAAGTGCTGAAAAGCTCACTTGCTCAAGCGCCTGGAGATATTTTAGATGTAGGTTGTAGTGTGGGGATGAGTACGTTTGCACTGCAAGAACTTTATCCTCAAGCAAATATTACAGGTTTAGATTTATCCCCTTACTTTTTAGCCGTTGCAAACTACAACTCACAGCAATGCCATGCCAATATCAATTGGGTTAATGCTGCGGCGGAAAATACTAATTTACCAGAAGCTTCATTTGATTTAGTTTCTACATTTTTGGTGCATCACGAACTACCACAGTTTGCCAGTAAAGAGATTTTCTGTGAAATGCGACGTTTACTGCGTCCTAATGGGTATATATCCATCATGGATATGAATCCTAAATCTGAAATTTATTCTAAAATGCCGCCTTACATCCTAACTTTGTTGAAAAGTACCGAACCCTACTTGGATGAGTATTTCTCTTTAGATATTGAACAAGCGTTAATAGATGCTGGTTTTAATAAACCTATTATTACCTGTAATAGCCCACGTCACCGCACGATCATCGCGCAGGTAAGTTAAGATTGCCGGAATCATACATAGGATTGATACGCTAGCAATAGAAGTGAGGAGGGCGGGTTTATGAATTTTATCGCTCGGAAGATAAGCTATTCTGTCAACCCGCCCCTACATAAATCGTAATTAATTATCCAAACTTGATTTACATCTGCGTTGATCTGCGGTTAAAAATCTCTTGAGATCAGTTGTCGAATAGATTATAAATCTTCTACCTCTGTACAACTGCGGGCGTATTAACTCCTAAACGTTTAAACATAGCTTCCCTTGCTTGATTTGCCAAAGTATCATCTAATGCTGAAAGTGATATTTCAGTTTGATACTTTTGCTTAAATGCTGTTTGAATTAACCAATCTGCAAGGAAGGGATTTTTGGGTAATAAAGGACCATGAGAATAAGTGGCGATCGCATTGCGATAAAATGCTCCTTCCATCCCATCTTCCCCATTGTTACCATACCCTTTAACCACCCGCCCTAACGCTTCCACCTTCCCTAAATAAGTTCTACCGCCATGATTTTCAAAACCAATAATTAGCGGTACACTACCCAACATTTTTTCTAAATCTTGTGCCAACTGAGATGCACTCACCTCAATCACAACATTACCAATACAACGCTTTGCATCTGCCCCAGGATGTTTAGTCACCAAATCTAACAAGCCCAGTCCGTCAATGCGTTCACCCAAAGCAGGTTCGTAGTAGTGTCCTAATAATTGAGGTGATCCACAAGTAAACACCCCAGGCGTACCAGTTTCCAGTTGATCGCGGATCGTGTCTGCTTTGACTCCGCTTAAGTCACGCATGACAATTTCTTGCTGCCTGTCTTGTGCGCCACCACCAACGATCACATCTACTTTATGTATATCTTCTACAGATGCGTTTTGATCTAAAGGTAAAACTTGCACCTTGTAACCTCGCCATTGTGCGCGTTGTTGGATGCAAATCACATTACCGCGATCGCCATAAGTACTCATTAAATTAGGGTACAGCCAACCAATTGTTAGTTCAAACTGCTCAGTATTCATCCAACCTCCAGCAAATTTTTAAAGAATCTTACGCCCAGTTAATATTTCTCGTACTTCCAACATTGCCGAATAAGTAGGCACAATATGAAGAGTCTCATCTGCTGAAGTGTGTTCTAAAGCAGTGGCGATCGCTTCATTTAAATCTTCTTTTACAATTAATTTCAAGTTACTGTCGAGGTTCTTTTGGCTATAACGTAGACGCAAAGCCATATCATAGACGCGATCGCCACTGACAACAATCGTTCCCCCCAACTCCACTAACTTCTCTGTATCTACATCCCAAATCCAAGATACATCTGTACCATCTGGAGTTCTGTCATTCAATACCATCAAAGTTGTAGATGCCTTACCTGCTGCCTTAATTTGATTAACAGCGCGGATTGTTTCATTCAACCCTACGGGATTTTTAGATAACAAAATCCTAACTTTCTTGCCGTGATACTCTAACTCTTCAGCACGACCAAAAGCAGCTTGAAAGTTTTTAATTGTATCTAAAATAACCTCTTTTGCCACTCCAATTCTTTGCGCTGCCAACACAGCCGCGAGAGTATTGTATTTGTTATAAATTCCAATTAAAATTTGTGGCCATTCTCGACTATCAATTGCTAAATTGCTTTTTTTAAAGCTACAACTGGGACATTTAAAATCACCCAAATGAGATAAATAAACACCCTGATAATCTAAACCCTGACCACAACTAGGACAGTAAATTGAATCTACCGCATGGGGGATTTCTTCTAAATATTCCTCTGGTTCACTCAAACCAAAAGATAAAATATTTTGTGGTAACTGCTGACCTAAATAAGATAACGTCGGGTCATCACCATTCAAAATTACTGTAGTTTCAGGTGGTAACTGTGCAATTACTTTTTGCCAACGCCGACTAATTAAATCTACTTCGCCGTAGCGGTCTAATTGATCACGAAATAAATTCAAGCACAAAATATACTTAGGCTGAATTTGTAGTACTACCTTGGGTAGGGCATTTTCATCTACCTCTAAAATTGCATAATCAGCTTTTATATTACCTGTCAGGTTGGTATCATCCAGCAATGCTGTAATTAACCCATTTTGGAGATTAGCTCCTGTAGAATTATGGGTAACACGCCAGCCTGCACGCTCTAGCAGTGTTCGCAATAGCAGGGATGTTGTAGTTTTCCCATTCGTCCCAGCAATAATAATTACACCGTATTTAACTTGACGACATAGCAGCGACAGTACTTGAGGCTGAATGCGTACTGCGATCGTACCTGGGAGAACACTAGCTGCTCCCAAACGTAATAATCTAATCGCAGATGTAATCGTTTTTGCAGCAAATACTGCGAGACTTAGTTGCACTCTGTCTATCAGTTTAATTCCCACACCTACATCCTTAACTATCCCAACACCCAGCAGCGAAGACCGTGCCTTACTATTTTTAACATTGCCAAGGGATAAAATCTTTGAGTTTGCCTCACTCGCATTGAGCGCGATGATTCAAATCAAAGACTGGGGCAAATTTTACCCTACCTGACTGTAGCAGATATCAACAATAGATCATAAACCCACCCGTACTTTCTGTTTTATGAGGCTTTAGCAGGATTAGACATTCGACACAAATTAAAAGTGCGTTAGCTATAACCCTTGTAGAGACGTACCCTAGTACGTCTCTACATTCATTTCAGGTAGTCAATAAAAAATGACACTGCTTTTTAACCAACAGTGCCACTTTTTATTAGCGCTTAATTATTTTTGATTTAGCACGTAGAATGTCTAATTTACCACAAAGCTCTCACAGGGCGAGATTGTACTCGGCGAGTGGTATTTACCGTAGTATTAGAAGGCTGAGTGGTTGTAGGCGATACAGTGGTAGTTTCAGAAATAGAAGTACGTTCTTCTACTATAGTTGAGTCGCCATTTTGACTCATCATCTCTGGCTGACTTGTAGTACGGATACTATTAGTGCTAGTCATCGTGGTAGATTGCTGTGTTCCATTGACTAAGGAAACAGTCGTATTTCCACCATTCATCATTACAGCAACGTTCATCCCTGGAACTAGATTTAAGCGGTCTATATCGGCTCTACTGAGTACTACATCTCTGGCTGAACCGTCGGGCATTGTAAGAGTTACGACATCACCAACAATACTTCTCACCGTACCGTTTATCATCCCGGTAGATGCCATATTGTCATTTGCCACTTCGACAAATACATCACCATTACTACCGCTAGTCATTGACCTAGCAGTAACTACCGTTCCTGGTTGGAGGTTTAGTTGTGTCCTTTGCTCATTGCTAACTGTTACTGAACGGGTTGTACCGTCAGCTAATTCCAAAGTGACAACATTACCAACAATACTTCTGATGACACCTCTTATACCTTGCTGAGACATCATATCCATACCAGTAGTAGCTGCCATTGCACTGCTATTCATTCCATTAGCTAAAGCAACGGTCGTATTACCGTCATTGCCCATTGTGGCAACGATTTGGGTTCCCAGTCGCAAGTTCAATCTTTGCAAATCTGCTGTAGGAACGCTGATATCTGTGAGTTCACCACTAGCTAGACGCATTCTAACAGTGTTACCAACTATACTAACAACAGTGCCTTGAACTGGTTGTCCTGCTGTCATATTGACTGTAGTAGTGCCTGTCTGACTCATCTGGTTAGAAGTTTGAGCCATAACTGGATAGCCGGAGATGGCAAATAGTAACAACGACAGACTTGTACCACTGACTATCTTTATTGTTTGAAAATTCATTACAACGCAACCTCACCCAAGAAAAAGTTTTTTTATTTATAAATCTGTCGATTGAGTCCTTCAGTAGCAAGCTATCGTCTAGACCCTAATCAACTACCAATCATACGCAAACTGGTTAAACAATATCTCTGCCTACAGGCATTAGTCATTAGTCGTATAACAGCAGTCAAAGTTGGAGGCTTTAATCGCGAAAAACTTTTAAAATCAAGTTTAATAAACCCACCGTTAAACCATCAATTGTATCTATAAAAAGAAGGATGTATAAAATTTACACTTTATATAATTACACCTTATATAAATTTAACTTGCTATCATGGTAAAGTAACAATTATTTAAGTAGCTAATAAATTTAACAGCAATGGTTGAAGGAAAATTGGGATTTCAAAGCTGCTTGTTGTTAGGCTTAAGTGCAGGAATATTACTTTGCTCAATTCAGCAACAGGTTACTGCTACACCAACAACTAGCACAACAACGAATCAAAAAACACAACCTCTGACGAATTTGCCTCCTCTTGAGGAACCAGGACCTCTTCTACCTTATAAACCACCATCATCTGTTAATCCTGAGCCGAAAGCTTCATCTTCATCTGTTAATCCTAAGTTGGCTACTCAGTTAGTGATTAAGCTAAGAGAACGCCGAGTTTATGTTTATCAAAAAAAGCGAGTTGTCGCTAAATATCCTATTGCTATTGGTAAAGCAGGTTGGGAAACTCCTACAGGTAATTTTAAAGTTTCCAACAAAGAACGCGATCCAGCTTGGGAACATCCGTTTACAGGTAAGGTTATTTCTCCAGGGGGGGATAATCCTTTAGGCGTTGCTTGGATTGGTTTTTGGAGTGATGGGCGTAATCAAATTGGATTTCATGGCACTCCCCAGGAAAACTTAGTAGGGCGGGCAGTTTCTCACGGTTGTGTACGGATGCGTAACAAAGATGTTACAGCTTTATTTGAGCAGGTAGACGTAGGTACACCCGTTAAAGTAGAAAAATAAGTTTTTGCTGTGCCTTCCTTTGTAGGGAAGGGGAGGCAGAGAAGAACTCAAAAAGTTAAGAAAAAAATTAGGGAGGGTATTACCCTCCCTAAATAATTTGTAATACAATATTTTATCCTTACTTCAAGCAAAAATTAACTTCCTGTACAACGTTCAAACCACTGTTCGTAAGTTTGTTGTAATTGCGGATCTTCTAATACTAATTCTACACGCACCTTGGCACAGCCATGATGACGTTGTAGTGCGATCGCATTTAAAAATAAACTAGCACTTTTAGGAGACTTAAACTCTCCACTCACTGTGCCTTCATTAGTTTGCTTCGTTGTTGAAGTTCCGTTTCCATTGCCAGAAGTTAACTCGTTTATGTCAATTTCACCTAAATTTTCACCATTTAAAACAATTTCTGCGAGGTGTTTGTGTTCAGGATTAACTTGCTCAACAATTAATTTTTCGTACCTAACTGGCACTTGAACCATACGGGTTTCAATAACTTTACGAACAATTACTTCCCCAATTTTGTGTTTATTGCGGTCAACAATTAATCGTTCTTCTAGTAAACGAATAACTTCTTCTTCAACAACTTCACTCTCATGAGATAATAAAGATTCTTCGATATCCATATTATGTTCCTCTTGGTGATATTCTGGTGCAGTTATGTTGTGTGTATCAGGCGTATGAGAACGTATCCCTGGTACAACATCCGCCTTAACATCCAAGAGATGGGAAGGGCTAGTATCGTTAGCTGGAATAACGTTTTGAGAAATTACTTGATGTACGGTAGTTTGTGGGCTTGGTGAGTTAACTATCTCTGGTACAACATCTGCGTTAACATCCAAGGGGTTGGAAGAGCTAGTATCGTTAGCTGGAATGATGTTTTGATCAATTACTTGAGGTACGATAGTTTGTACGCTTGCTGAGTTAACTATCTCTGTTTCTACGCTAGTTTTTGGTAGGGCATATTCTGGCAAGTTAGCTACTTCAGCTTGGGTAATATCTACAAACAGCATTTTAGTTCCAGAGTCTACTTGCTGTATGTGCTTACTTCTTAATAGAACCCAGCGTAGTTCACTTTTACCTTCATTCTGAGCAATAACTAAATTGAGTTGACGTTCGCGATCAAGTTTGACATCTTTGACTTCGCCAAGATAAAAGCCACCCTTGCCTAAAACAGCGAAATTATTTAGTTTATTTCTCAGTTTGTCTAATAGTACTTTAATCCGCAGATTATGTTTTCCAGGTTCAATTTTGTTGGGAGAAATTTGGCTATTCATTTTGAGTTCTGTTAAAAATTTTTAAAACTAAAGAGAATTTGATTGTATGGAATAGTGCAGGTAGAGCTTAATATTTGCCCCACCTGCACTATGAAATAAGCACTCATTCCCAGGTGCGTTAACTTGTTACTTAGTAAGAATTCAAAAGAGTGAAAGTGACAAGTTCATTGTTTACTACCAACTGGGGCTGAATTGATGGGATAGAGCTTAGATGAGGTCAGAGGAACGAACATTAGGACGGTTATCTAAAACCGGATTTCCCTTAGTATTAACATCTAATTCTTCACGACGAATTGTTTCTTCCGCATTAACTGTATCGCGATCAACTTCTTTTCTTACTCGAACTTCTTCGCGTACAAAAGCTTCTTTTTGGATGTCAGGAGTTTCTTCGTAAACTTCGATGCGTGCAACTTCTCCTTCCGTGAAGCTGGCTTCGCCTTTAGTAACTACAGTACCACCATCTACTGGAGTGGTGCGTTCAATTACAACTCGTTCTTTTTCAATGGGTACAGAAACACTGCGAGTTTCTGTTTCTACGTGCTTACCAACTGTTACTTCACCAGTCTTCATGCGTTTCTTGTTGGCAATTAACCGTTCTTCGTAAAGTCGTAGGTTTTGATGATTTTGCTCATTAAGTCCGTATAATGACTCTTCTTGCTGGTAATTATAGGTGTTGCGGTCAAAAGTTCCAGTGATGGGTTGAGCAGAAGTGGTGCTAGATACTGATGTTCCTGTTGTGCCGAGAGTTTGAGGACGATATAAGCCTCTTACGCTTTCTTCGTAATCATAATCAACTTTTTGATCTTCCTTGAATTCAGGCAGCTTTTCCGCTTGCTCGCGTGTCATACCGATCGCATAAACCCGCTTTTCGCTATAGCTAATGCGTGAACGACCAATGGGGAGCAAAACTTTCTTACCGAAAATCAAAAATCCTAGATCAACAATTAGATAACGAAAATGACCTTCTTCGTCTACTAGAATATCTTTGATGGAACCAACTTTTTCATTGTTAGTATCGCTATAAACATCGAAATTGGTGATGTCTTCACCACCAGCGATGTCACGATAATTATTATCAAGTTCTGTGAGTTTTACTAGGGTCATATTATTATTCCTCTTTTGTTTTTATAGCTACATCGTATGAAATTATGGTTTCTAAATCCATCTTTCTATTAGAAGATCTGAGTAAGACTAACCCCTACCGCTAAGGGTGTACTAAAATAATGTCTAATCAAGCTTGGTTGTCAAGAATAGAGCGAAATCGTGCGATCGCAGTTATCCGGGCAAATCAACCGGAAATAGCCTACCAAATGGCTCTCTCGGTAGCAGCAGGGGGTATGCAGTTGATTGAAATTACCTGGAATACTCAAAAATCTGTTGAAGTAATTAGACAGTTGCGCTCAGAATTCCCAGAATTGGTAATTGGTACTGGGACATTGTTAAATATGGAACAACTGCAAAGTGCGATCGCCTGTGGCGCACAATTCCTTTTTACTCCTCATGTAGATATTGCTATGATCAAGATGGCGGTAGATGCAACAGTGCCAATTATTCCAGGCGCACTGACTCCGACAGAAATTGTGGCAGCTTGGAATGCTGGCGCTAGTTGTGTGAAGGTGTTTCCAGTGCAAGCTGTGGGGGGCGCTAATTATATTCAGAGCTTACAAGCACCGTTGGGTAAAATTCCCTTAATTCCAACTGGGGGGGTAACACTTGACAATGCTAAAACATTTCTTGATGCGGGTGCGATCGCTGTTGGAGTTGCAAGTGATTTATTTCCCCATCAGTTAGTGGTAAATCAAGATTGGGATGCGATCGCACTACGGGCGCGAACTCTGATCCATCTTCTTAACAATCAAATCAACTAAGCTATGCTACAAAAAATGTAGCATAAAATATCTGAGCAGAAGGATTAAAAACTTAATGAACAGACTAATATGCGCTATTTTACGTCGCCCACAAGTTTTCTTGGCAACTACAGCGCTTATTCTTACAGCTTTATATGCTTTGCCTAATTTATCTTTAGCAAAAAGCAAGCCACCCCAAGTTGCCAAGAAAGTCAAGTTACTACCAAAATCTCCCATCCAATCGCGCCAAGTTGGCAAGAAAGTCCAGTTACTACCAAAATCTCCCCTCAGATCGCGCCCAATTTCTTCTAAAATCCAATTACTGCAACAATCTCGTCAAAAATGGATTCAAATTAAGCTTTCAAAACAACGCTTAATTGCTTGGGAAGGTAGCAAACCTGTTTACTCGATCATTATTTCTACAGGCAAGAAATCAACCCCAACTCGCCCAGGTACTTTTGCTGTTCAATATAAGGCAGTTACGGCACGAATGAAAGGCAGTGATTACGACGTACCCGATGTGCCTTATGCGATGTATTACGACAATAACTATGCCATTCATGGTGCATACTGGCATCGTCGCTTTGGAACTCCAGTGAGTCATGGTTGCACCAATTTGGCAGTTAATCATGCTAAATGGTTATTCAAATGGGCTTCAGTGGGTACACCCGTGATCATCAATTAATTACAAAAAAATGGAATTGTTAAATTTTATTTCAATAAATATCTGTTGTTTAATATAAATAATTTCCTCATTCTCAGGAATTGGCACACTCAGACAGGAGGTATTCAACCATGAACAATTTAATTCGCTGTTTTTGGTTACGTCGCAAGGGAGCTATTTGGGCAAGTGTCACCTTGCTGCTTGTCGCATTATTTTCGTGGTCAACACCAGCTATAGCAGCTTCAAAGTCGAGTAAGGTGATTAAGACAGCTAACGCTAATAGTGCCAAGCCTTGGATCAAAGTTGATCTATCATCTCAACGATTAACTGTTTTAAAAGGTAAGAAACGTCTTTATTCTGTAGCGATATCCAGTGGTAAGCGTTCTACGCCCACACTTACCGGAACTTTTCGGGTTCAATCTAAATACCGTACTAAACGTATGCGCGGTGAGGACTACGACGTTCCAAATGTACCTTACGCTATGTTCTATTCTGGTGGTTATGCAATTCATGGAGCTTACTGGCACAATAAATTTGGCAGACCAGTTAGTCATGGCTGCGTTAATTTACCAGTTGGTGCTGCGCGAAGAGTATTCAGTTTAGCTAAAGTAGGCACAAAAGTAGTTGTTCAAAAATAACCTACTTTCCCATACCAATAAAGGAAAATGAGTTTGGGCAAATATTTGATGTAGAGACGTACCATGCTACGTCTCTACATTGCTTTGAGAAAAGTTGATAGCTGATAGCTGACTGCTAGATAAGCTTTGTTAAATTTGATACCAAGCAGTTAAAGCAACAGCCAAAGCATCAGCCGCATCATCTGGTTTAGGTATTTGCTCTAAATTCAACTCCCGTGCAACGGCTTCTTGTACCTCGTACTTATCAGCATTTCCCATACCAGTAAGGGCTTGTTTAATTTGAGCGGGTGTAAATTCTACAAATGGAACTTTGTGTTGAGCCAAGACTAAGATCATTACTCCACGTGCTTGTGCTACAGCAATTGTGTTACCCATACGATAGAAGAAGAGTTTTTCGATTGCTACTAAATCCGGTTGCAATTGCTCCATTAATGTGTGGAGATCATCGTAGATAGTGCAAAGTCTCACTCCCATTTCTGTCTTGGCTTGCGTTTGGATAACTCCAAAATCTAATAGCGTTACGGGATTGGATATTACATTAGTCCCTGTTACACTGCCAGATGTTGTCACAGCTAGTGGTGAAGAGGTTTGGCAGGTAATAGCTCCAAATCCTAAAATTGCCAGTCCTGGGTCTAGTCCTAAAATGCGCTTTTCCATAGACATTAATATAGGAAAATGTTGCTCTCTTGTAATATTTATTGTCCTGTGCGATCGCTCCAGCAACTGTACTGTAATTAGAGTCACATTAGCTAACGTTGCTTTGGTTACATCTCAAGCCTGATGGAAAAATGTATGCTTTTGGATAAATAAGTTTTATGGCAATAACGCTACATAGCCTGTCAAATTGAGTTAAGGCTCTGAGTTGTTAACATGAACGCCTTATAGTTATTCCCACCTTTTTGTTCTCCAGGAATTGGCAATGTCAATTGGTATTTTCAAACAAGCCCTACGCTCTATTCAACAGGAGTCGCGGATTAATTGGGAGTTTAAGCCCAGAACGCCCCAGCGCGTCCACAGATGGTTTAAGTGGCTATCTCCTGGACTGTTGGTAAAACGCTGGTTGCTATTAAGCGCTGGTGGCGTTCTGCTGACAAGCTTAGGTGTGGCAATTTGGGTCAAGTTAACGCCAATTGCCTGGTTCATTCAGTTGGTTGGAAAAATTTTAGAGGAAGCTGCGACGATTGTCCCTAGTTATGTATCAGGTCCGATCGCGCTTCTTAGTGGTTTGTTCTTAATATTTTGGGGACAAACTCGTTCTCTCGGAGCAATTACAGAGGTCTTAAAACCAGATGGGGACGAACAACTAATTGATGTGTTACTTGCCCATCGTCGGTTAAACCGAGGTCCGAAAATTGTGGTGATTGGAGGTGGAACTGGACTTTCTACGTTATTAAGAGGGTTGAAGGAGTTCAGTGCTAATATTACTGCGATTGTGACTGTGGCTGATGATGGCGGGTCTTCTGGTCGCTTACGGCGGGAAATAGGGGTGTTACCGCCTGGGGATATCCGTAATTGTTTGGCGGCGTTGGCAGATGAGGAGAAGTTATTAACAGAATTATTTCAATATAGGTTCAGCGCTGGCGATGGTTTGGTTGGTCATAGTTTTGGCAACCTCTTTTTGACGGCGATGAGTGAGATTACAGGGGATTTGGAGCAGGCTATAGCAGCTAGTTCCCAAGTCTTAGCAGTGCGGGGGTGTGTGCTACCTGCAACTTTGTCTGATGTGCGGTTGTGGGCTGAGTTAGCAGATGGGCGCATAATTCAGGGAGAATCGAGTATTACGGAAGCTGGAGGTCAAATTATTAAGATTGGCTGCATTCCTGCTAATCCACCTGGATTACCAGCAGCTATCAAAGCGATTCAGGAAGCAGATTACATTATTATCGGACCTGGAAGTCTTTATACGAGTGTGATTCCGAATTTGTTGGTTCCAGAAATTAAGGAAGCGATCGCATCTCGTCTAGTTCCTCGCATCTATGTCTGTAATATTATGACTCAACCTGGTGAAACACAGGGCTACAGTGTATCAGACCACATCTTGGCAATTGATCATGCTTGTGGTCAACCGTTGTTTAATGCAGTACTCGTACATAAAAAACCGCCTTCCCCTCAGTCTCTTGTTCGCTACGCTCAAGAAAATTCTAATCCGGTTTTTTTAGATCGGGAAGCTGTGGGGCAATTAGGGCGGCGGATTGTCCTAGCAAATGTGATGGATGAAGACCAGGAAACAGGCTATGTGCGACACAATTCTCGCAGATTAGCAAAAGTATTGCTACGTTGGTATAGTCGCACCCATAGTTGATAAGTAGCTTGATTTAATAAAATATCAGATGATAGCAAGCTCTTGAGGCAGAGGGGCAGAGGGGTAGAGGATGTTAAAGAATCACATTTTATATTTAATTAAATTGACCTACTTATTATTTACGGCTGAAAACTAGGGTATTAACTTAATGGTTAAAAATTCTCTTAAAATTTCTCTTAAAAATCAAAGAGCTACACATAAATTAGGAGTTTCTCTAGGACAATCTTTACCTAGTGGAAGTGTAATTTTATTACAAGGAGATTTAGGTAGCGGTAAAACAACCTTAGTTCAAGGTATAGGGGAAGGATTAGGAATAAAAGATTTAATTGTTAGTCCTACATTTACTCTGATTAATGAATACACTTGTGGACGAATACCTTTATATCATCTAGATTTGTATCGCTTAGAGCCAGAAGATGTTAATGAACTGTATATAGAAAATTATTGGGAAGGCATCGAAGTACCAGCAGGAATTGTAGCAATTGAATGGGCGGAACGTTTGGCGGAAAAACCTTTAAATTATCTGGATATTTATCTTACTTACCACCAGCAGTCAGGTCGCATAGCTGAAATTGTAGCTATAGGTGAATGTGAAATTATTGATTTAATTGATGAGTGAGGATTAACATTTAGTTGCCTTCATAGTTTCTTGAGAGCGCGGAGTGTCGAAAGACAAACAGGAACAAGTGCGATCGCGTCCTGACTCTTTAGCTTGGTAGAGTGCTATGTCAGCATCACGAATTAAGTTTACGGGTTCTGATTGATGATTTGGAATAGTACTAGCAACTCCTAAACTGAGGGTAACACCTAAAATTTCTGAGGAATTAAGATGGGAAATTTTTAGCGTTTTGACAATTTTGCGGATTAACTCTGCAAGGTGCATAGCTCCGCTAGCGTCAGTATTAGGTAATATTACAGCAAATTCTTCTCCTCCATAACGAGCCACTAAATCCGCCGGACGCTTCGTGGCGCTTCTGATGGCATTGGCTACTTCAATCAAGCATTTGTCACCTGCCAAATGCCCATAGGTATCGTTATAGGTTTTAAAGAAGTCAATATCGCACAATATTAAAGATAACACGGCTTCTTCTCGTGCTAAACGATTCCACTCGGAGTTAAGATATTCGTTAAAATAACGACGGTTAGCTAGTTGAGTAAGACCGTCTAAATTTGCCAGACTTTGTAACTTTATATTTGCTGATTCTAATTGTTGATAAAGTTGTGCTTGTTGGATAGCAATTGCTAATTGGGTTGCTAATGCTCCTAACAAATTAATTTCCCATGATTGCCAGTACCGAGGTGCAGAACATTGATGGGCGCAAAGCAATGCCCATAATTTATTGTTAGCCACAAGTGGCACAACTAGATTTGCTCGAATTCCCAGTCTCTTCAAAAAATTTTGGTAACAAGGATGCAGAGTAGCTGTCCAGATGTCATTAATAGCAGACACGCGACCGTTTTGGTAGTCCAAGACGTAATTACGGTCAAAGCAAGGGTCGTGTAAATGTAGCCCTACAATTGGTGAAATAGAAGGTGTTACAGATTCGACAACAAATTTACCATTTTTTTCTGGCTCAATTTGATAAATTGTTACCCGTTCGACATTAAGAAAATTACGAACCTCGTCAACTGCTGTTTGGAGAATTGTGTCTAAACTGAGGCATCCTAATATACGCTGGGCAATTATTCCGATTAACTGTTCCCTTTGATATTGTTGTCGCAGTTCGATTTCAACCTGCTGGCGAACAGCAATTTCCTCTTTAAGTTTATGATTGACCTTAATTAGTTCTGTTGTTCTTTTAAATACAAGTTCTTCAAGATTTTGCTTGTAAACCAGAAGCTCGTGTTGAGCTAAAGTACGTTCTGTAACATCAACCCCGATACTAAGGAAATAGTTAATTTCGCCATCATCGTTGTGTAGCAGTTTGTTTGACCAAGAAATCCGGCGACAACTTCCATCTTTAATAATCCAGTCGCATTCATATTCTGGAACCACTTCTCCGCTTTGAAGAGAGGTAAACAAAGCTTTTACGGTGTCCTTTTGATTAGGCGGTACAAATATATCCCATAGTTGCTTACCTTTGACTTCGTTACAGGAGTAATGAGTGATCACTTCACAAGTGTGATTGAAGCTGACAATTCGCTTTTGAGTGTCAAGAACTACAACTAAAGTGTTGGGTGTATCTAAAACACTCACAACAAAGTTATTTACCAAACTACTTGTTGTATCCAAAAGCGTGGCTGAAAATTCGCGCTCTTCAATCAATAGTTTCTCTAGGTGTTGCTGGACTCCCATTCCTGAAAATAGGAGAAAATTATTGAGTTGACGCATAGTTGCCAACTCTGCCAGGAGTTGGTCTTTTGTTTTATCTTGTTCAATCATTTGTATTTTTTTAAATCAGTCGCTATGTCTAATAAAAATTTATTAAGTTTTGTTGCAGTGGCTGAAGTGCGATTCCTTACTCCTAGCCCCTTACTTCCTTCGGAGTCGCTTCGCGATTTCTCTGCGCTAACAGTACGGGGCGGCTCCGCCAACGGATTCGCTAAAGCCTTTCTCCTGCGGAGACGCTACGCGATTTTTCTGGGCTAGTAGTACGGCTAACTCCGAAGATCGCGCGATCGCACTTCAACAAGCGTTAATATCAATGTACACAGCCCCGCGACTTACACAAGTGAGGGGAATCACTTTACCTAACAAAAATACATAAATCTTTAATAAAAAACATAGATTTTTATTTGCCGACTGTATAATAAAACCCTATGAAATCAACTCGAAAGTGAATACTAGCAAAAAAAGATTATGACGGAGAGTAACTTTTCGTTAGCGTGAGGATGAAAAGCAGGTCAAAAATAAAGGCATCTAACCTCTATTTTTGGCAAAGGATAATGTCTCTTACTTCATATTTTGGGTAAAATAAAATCAGCAATTTTTCTAAAAAAGGATCGACAGAGTTTAGAGAAACATTCTGAAGAAACCTATGATAACTTTGGTATGCTACTAGCTAAGAGCAAAATTAGTGTTACTAAGATGCTAATGTTCAGTGATTGTGTAATTATTTACTCCTAGCTAGTGTTAAATTCAAGCTACTAATTTTGCTAGTACTGTAGCTAGTTTGCTACCAATTTGCTCAACTGTCTGTTGTTGTTTAATATCTTTTAATGTGCCATCTTCATTAAATGCCTGAAAAGCGTTGGGCAGAGCATACTGATCTGGTAGTACTATAACTCTAATATTTCCCAAAATTGAACGTAAATGCACTAAACCACGTAGCCCACCCAAACCGCCTGGTGAGGTACTCATAATTACTGCTACTTTATCAGAAAAAGCCACTAACGGTGGTTCATTAGCTTCTGGGCGTGAAACCCAATCAATCATATTTTTAAGTACACCAGAGAGAGAACTGTTATATTCAGGTGAAGCTATTAGAAGTCCTTGATGTTCTAACATCATTTGCTTTAATTTACGGGCATTCTCTGGCATACCCTCAGCCTCCTCTAAGTCGCCGTCATATAATGGCAACGGAAAATCACGCAAATCTATATATGTCACTTCAGCGCCAGCATTTCTAGCTGCATTTGCTGCTATTTTTACTAGCTGTTTGTTAAGCGAACCAGTACGAGTGCTGCCAGAAAATGCCAGAATTTTAGGTGTATTGCTCATTGTGTACTTTAATTGTTACCTTTTGACTATGCCATAATCAATTAACAATTATCAATTAACAATTACCCCAAAAATGAGCTTGGGGCTTTACATAGCAATTAAGTCTGTGGGTAAACTTCAACGTTAAACAGCGATTAGTGGGATTGGGGACTGGTGAATGGTGACTGGGAAAACAACTATACTTTTATTTATGTCTATCTACTTACTCCCAAACTGAAGTTAGGACTTCACATAAAAAAGATTTTTTAAGTTTTTTTATGTGAACGGCTAGATGCAATATTATTGAATTGATAATTGATAATTGTTATGACAAAACTTTTATTAATCGAATCCCCTGGAAAACTCAAAAAGTTAAGCCAAATTTTGGGATCTGGTTGGATTGTTAAAGCTAGCATGGGACATATCCGAGAGTTAGCAAATGATGGGGAAGATGCTTTAGGGTTTGATTTAGATGGGGAACAAGTGCGCTGTCGTTATGAAGCAAGAAATGAACGCGCTAGGAAAGTTATCACAGAATTGAAACAAGCTGTTAAGCAAGTAAGTGAAGTTTACATTGCGACTGACCCTGATAGAGAAGGGGAGACAATTGGTTGGCATTTAGCGCAAGAATTAAGATTAAAACAACCTAAGCGTGTTACTTATGCTGAAATTACTAAACCTGCTGTCACTACAGCAATTGCTCATCCTAAAATTCTAGACCAAAATTTAATCGCCGCAGGTCGTGCTAGGGATTGCTTAGATAAGTTAGTTGGTTATAAGGGAAGTAAGCATTTAGTTTGGGCGCTGAATAATGGTGCAAAATCAATGGGACGGGTGCAAAGTGCGACTTTGCATCTATTAGCGCAGCGAGAAACGGAAATTATTACGTTTGTTCCCCAGGATTATTGGTCAGTGTGGGTAGAATATGCAGAAGGTTTCAAAGCTTTCTATCGTCGCAGTTTGCAGGGACAGACTAAGGAAAAGGCGGAGGAAGCTGATGATGCGGGTAGTGAAATTAAGACTGCGGAATCAGATAGGGTGAAATCTCAAGAGGAAGCTGATAGATTAGTTGCGATCGCACAAACCAATCCTCACCATATAATTAAAGTAGAAAATAAAACCACTTCTCAATCTCCACCTGCTGCTTTTATTACCTCGACATTGCAACAAGCTGCTGGTGCAAAGTTGCGCTTTAGTCCAGAAGCAACTATGAAAGTTGCTCAATCTTTATACGAAGCAGGTTATATAACTTATATGCGGACAGATTCAGTTGTACTGTCCGATCAATTTTGTGCTGATGTGCGCGGGTATTTGCAACAACACGACCCTGAGAATGTACCAACTAAGTTAGCAAAACATCGTGCAGCTAAAAATGCTCAAGAAGCACATGAGGCGATACGCCCTACAGATGTTAATTTAATTCCTGAACGGTTGCGAAATCAAGCAAGTAGCGATCAAGCTCAACTTTATGAACTAATTTGGAATCGCGCTGTTGCTTCTCAATGTGCGGCGGCTAAATTGGCAAAAACTCGCATTATTACTCAGTCAGATTCAGTTTATTGGGAAGCGCGGGGACAAGTTTTAGTATTTCCAGGCTATACAAGGTATTGGAATAATATCAGCGACGATTCGCAACTGCCTAAAGTTAAGGAAGGACAACCGCTTACTCTTAAACAAGCGCGTGCGGATAAAAAGCAAACTCAACCACCCCCACGTTATACAGAACCAAAGTTAGTACAATTAATGGAACGTAAGGGGATAGGAAGACCTAGTACTTATTCTCCGACAATTAAGACTTTGAAGGAGCGTGAGTATGTGCAACTAACTAAGGGAAAGTTGCAACCAACGCAACTGGGGATGGAGTTAGATGCTTTTTTAGATCAAGTTTTACCCGATCTAATTAAGGCTGAGTTTACAGCGCAAATGGAGTTAAAATTGGATGCGATCGCATCTGGTTCTCTAAACTGGGAATCTTATTTAACCAGTTGGAATCAGGAATATTTTACACCAGCATTAACTAAAGCGATTAGTGAGATTAAAAATTTTAAACAAACCAGTCCGCCAACTAATAAAAGTACCGCTAAAAGCAAAACATCAAAATCAATCAATATTCAATGTCCCAAATGCGGACAGCAAATGACCAAAGTTGCTTCTAAGTCTCAGAAGATGCAATCAGACCATTTTTTGAGTTGCGACAAGCGTAATTCTGGGTGTGGGTGCGTAATGTTTTTAAATGTGAAAAGCGGAAGTTATGAGTTACCTTATTCTGAGCGGAAAGTTGCGCCTAAAACAGAATCGTTGACCGAGTATACTTGTCCTGTTTGCAGCGCATCTTTAGAGCGTTACGAGTATAGCAAGAATGGACAGAATAAAACTATGCTGCGTTGTTCTAATTCTAAAAATCGGCAAGCTAAATGTAAAGAAGTAGCATTTTTTGAGAGTAAGACGGGTAACTGGTGGTCGCCTAAGTTTGGGGAGATGAAGCCGATTAAAGCAGAGAAAAAGACTAAACGCGGATAGAGATTTAATTGTTGTCATTCTGCATACTATGTCTAATGGCAAACTGCCACCAACGCTAACGCAGCTATTCAGCGTAATGGTACTTACAAGCTATTATGACTATTTCAGTATCAGTAACTTGGTAAACTAAACGGTGTTCATCATTGATACGTCTAGACCAAAAACCACTAAGTTCATACTTAAGCGGTTCTGGTTTACCTAAACCTAAAAATGGTGAACGGTCTATATCTTTAATCAGTTCTACTATCTTGCGGTAAATTTTTTGTCTAATTTTGCCCACTGGTTAAAGTCTTCAAATGCAGAAGCTTCAAATACTATTTTTCTGCTCATTCAAAATTTTCTAGACTGACTTCTACTAAATTCGTTCCATTATTGACATTTTCTATCGCTTTGAATAATCTGTTTTTGTTAGATTCAGATTTTAATAAGTAATCAGTTTCATTCACTTCATAGACAATAATCTCTATTTCTTTGTCCTGAAAAGTTGCTTTTAGTCCTTCCAAAAAGTGATGATCTAGTTCACTAGCTTTTAATCTATAAATTGTTTGCATTTTTGAAAGTACAGTTTAGAATTTTTGTGTGATGGTAATGTGATTATATTCTAACTCAATTGGTTATAGGTACAAATGCGATCGCTCTCCCAATTAAACTACTTGCGTAGGCGTAGCCCTTACACAAAAAATATTCCTATAACACATATTTTAACATTTTTTAAAAATTTTAATAGATTATTTATGTTTTATTCTAGTAGATACAGTTTATATATGCAAGATTGTACCTGGTACAAAAAAACATCTATTTAATTCTGTAAAATTTGATTTTATATAAAAAACCTTGTCTATATTCTAAATCTTGATGGTCTATAATAACTGATTTTTTTTAATTAAAAAAATCGAATAAATAAATAATAAACACTTGACATATAAGTATAACTTATGCACTATTTATAATAGTTTTTTATGGTATAAATCATGGCTAATAAATCTTTTCTAACTCAATGTCCTTATTGTCAAAAATGGGAAAATCACGATTGTTCTCCAACAAAAGAATTATCTGGAAAAGTAACGAAACCCTTTCATCCATATTCTATAAACGATAAAATTGTGAACCTGAGCTTTCATGAAAGACAATGTAAATATTGCGAAAAGCATTTTCTAACTACTGAGATATCATACAAATATTTTTGGGGTTTAATGAATGAGAATAAAGAACTTAAAAAGGAAAATGAAATGCTTAAATTCCAAGATAGAATTAAAAATCAAATACATGAAAGGGACATAAAAAGGCTTAAAGACGACAAAGTAAGACTTAAAAATGAATTACAAGAGGCTAAAACGGAGCTTGATAAACTATATAGAACGATAGAATATATGAGATCTTGTCTAGGTATGTTAACCTAATTAAATGTAAAACCCTATCCCCTGCACTGCTACAACCGACGGGCAGGGGAATATTTTAGATATTAGAAATTACGCTAACTGAATAAGCACGAATTGCAGTATCTACTGTTGCAATGGTTAAATCGTGCTGTAAAGCTTGACAGATGAGTATCCTATCAAAAGGATCTTTATGTAACAGTGGTAGCTTGGCAAGTTGAGCAACACTACTTTCATCTAAATTAAGGCTGGCGATGAGATGGCGATCGCGTTGTTTTGGCAGGTAAATTTCAGGCGCTTCTGGTAATGGTAGCTTACCTATCTGATACTTAATAATTGCTTCCCACACTGAGACAACACTTAAATAAACTTCATTGTCTGGGTTGCGAATGCTCTCGCGCAAGTCGTTTGACAATCGCCCATCGCCATTGATAAACCAAAGAAAAATATGGGTATCAAGCAGTAGCTTCATGTACCCTCAAATGCGTTCAGAATGTCTTCTGGTAAAGCTGCGTCAAAATCATCTGGGACAGTAAATTCTCCAGCGCAGAGAGCAAAAGGTCGAAGTTGCTTAATGTTTGCCTGAATTGGTCTAATTTCAGCTACAGGTTTCCCTGCTTGCATAACAATAATAGTCTCACCTGCTTCGACTTGGTGAAGGTAACTTGCAAGGTTTTGTTGAATTTCGTTAATCGTTACCGTTTGCATAGTGTAACTTTGGGATAAATAAGAACAAGGTTATTTAACAACACTATCAGCATTTATGAAAGCAATTGAAACCACAGCCACAATTAATGAAAACGGGGAACTTATACTAGATAAATCGCTAGAAGTTACTAAACCACAGCACGTTCGTATTATTGTTTTACTTTCCGAAGAAGACGAAACAGACACAGATGAAACACCCACAGAAATAGTTATAGAAGGAATTCGGCAAGGTTTACACGAAGCTTTAACTGGAAAAACTATACCCCTCTCAGAAATGTGGGAGGGAATTGAGGGGTAAGTAGTCCTAATTCGGATTATCCACCTGATCTTCCAAGTTCACAAGTGCAGATTTTAAACATAGACGAACAGCTTTCCAATTACGCTCTGATAGATGCCCAATCACTATCAAATTATTTGAGCGCGGTATAGTAACAATGAAACTGCGAAAAATAGACGCAACTCGTAAACCTGCGTCTGCCCAATCCTGAAGTGTATAGTCAGTAGCACCTAAAGTAGTTGTTTTAGTAGTTATCAATCCCACTATTACATCAGGACGGATGGCATGATAAGTATTTGATGATAGAACTACCGCAGGGCGACGTTTAACACCAGTAACGCCTGGAAAATCTACCGTAACAACATCACCAGGATTGAATATCACTTACCTAGCTCCTCACTTTCAGGTAAAAGTGTAGCTCCGTACTGCAATGAGAAGTTGGTAATATCAATTTGATCTTCTTCTGTCCAGGTATCACTATAATCAACGACAGTTTGATTGTGTTCAACTAACTCATTGAGGATCAAAGTTGCTAAACGTAACCGCTCAATCGGTGGCAAAGTTAGAAGAATTTTTGTGTATATTTCTTGAGCAGTCGTCAACATATTAAACTATCCTGATTTTAATTAAATTTTTTCACGCTACACCATGACCGCTTCTGGAATCGCACCTTGCATTTTGCCTAACCAATCAATTAAGCTTTCTAACTGCTTATCAGCTTTAAGTACTGCTAAACCACGTATTGTTACCTTACCTTTAGAGTAAACAAAACGCGATCGCAGATGATCTGGTAAGTTAGCAGAAATTAAATTCCAAGCAGGTTCCTCCATTGGAGTTTCTAAAACAATATGTTGCTTGGCTTCCGGTTTGATCCGACTAAAACCGAGTTGTTTAGCAACTTGTTTTAATTCCATAACACATAATAATTGTTTAGCAGCTTTGGGAATTTCACCATAGCGATCGCTCCATTCTGCTGCAATATTATTTAACTCTTCTTTACTATTAGCAGAAGCAACAGCACGATATGCACTCATCTTTTGCTCTAAATCTTGGATGTAGTCAGCAGGAATTAATGCAGTAAGTTGTAAATCAATCTGCGTATCATCAACTTTAGGAATTTCCTGTCCGCGAATTTCACGGATAGATTCTTCCAACATTTCCATATATAAATCGAAACCGATCGCATCCATTTGTCCCGACTGTTCCGCACCTAATAAGTTACCAACACCGCGAATTTCCATATCCCGTGTTGCTAACTGATAACCTGAACCTAACTGGGTAAATTCTTGAATAGCTCTTAAACGTTGCCTTGCAGCATCAGTTAATTTACTTTGTTTAGGATAAAATAACCATGCGTGTGCTTGAATACCTGCGCGTCCCACACGCCCCCGCAATTGATATAACTGAGATAATCCAAATTTATGAGCATCTTCAATTAGAATTGTATTAACTCTGGGAATATCTAATCCCGATTCAATAATAGTAGTGCAAAGAAGAATATCTGCTTCCCCTGAACTAAAAGCTAACATGGTTGCTTCTAATTCTGATTCATCCATTTGACCATGTGCGATCGCTAATCTACATCCTGGGATCATTTCCCGCACTTTAGCGCCAGTTTCTTCAATTCCTTCTATTCGCGGTACAACATAAAATACCTGTCCACCACGATCTAATTCTTGACGAATTGCAGTTCTAATGGCTTCAGGATCGAAAGAAGAAAGATGAGTTTTAATCGGGCGACGGGATGGCGGTGGAGTAGTAATTAAACTCATTTCTCTAATCCCCGATAAGGACATATAAAGAGTTCGCGGAATAGGCGTAGCACTCAGAGTAAGAACATCTACCTGAGTTTTTAAGGATTTAATCTTTTCCTTTTGATTAACACCAAATCGCTGTTCTTCATCTACTACCAACAAACCTAAATCTTTGACTTTAATTTCCTTACTTAACAACTGATGAGTACCAACAACTATATCTAATTCACCAGTAGCTAATCTTTGGATAATATTACGGCGTTCTTCAGCAGAACGGAAACGATTAAGTAAACCAACATTAACCGGATAAGGTGCAAACCTTTCTTTAAGAGTGTGATAATGTTGCTGTGTTAAAATAGTAGTTGGTGCTAAAAATACTACCTGTTTACCAGCAGTAACAGCTTTAAAAATAGCGCGAATTGCTACTTCTGTTTTACCAAAACCAACATCACCACAGACTAAACGATCCATTGGGCGATCGCTTTCCATATCCCGTTTCACATCTTGAGTCGCCTTTAACTGATCCGGCGTTGGTTGATAAGGGAAAGAATCTTCTAATTCCTCTTGCCAAGGTGAATCAGGCGGGTAAGTAAAACCTGTTTGTTGCGATCGCTTGGCATACAAATTCAGCAAATCGACCGCTAACTTCTTAATCGCCTTACGGACTTTACCCTTAGTTTTTTCCCAAGCTTTACCAGACATCTTATGAAGTGCTGGTGCTTGATCAGCCGTATGACGAAATCGAGATAAAGAACCAACCTGATCCGCAGCTACCCGTAATAAACCATCAGCATATTGAATAACTAAATAATCACGAGTTTCATGGTTAAGGGTTAAACTTTCTAACTTCAGAAACTTACCAAGCCCATGATTACGGTGAACGACATAATCACCAGCTTCTAACTTATTCGGGTCAACTTGTTTAGAAGCAGCGCGACGACGCTTGCGAATATAACTGGGAGTTGCTAAAGAATGCTGCCCAAAAAATTCTTTATCTGTAATTACAACTAATCTAAAAGTAGGCAGAATAAACCCTTCTAATTCTGCCAAACCCGAATATTTTACAGCTACAGGCGTATGTTGAATTTGTAACTTATCAATAGCTGGATAATCACGGGGGTTAGGAACAAACTGCGCCGGACAATCATGTTCTTGCAGCAAGGAGACAGATCGCGAAGGTTGTGCCGAAACAATCCAAACTCCGAAACGGCGATCGCGTTCCTTTCTCAAAACGTCTGCTATCTTGGCAAATTGATGGGGAGTTGTAGGCAGTGGACGACTAGCCAAATTAATCCCATTATTTTCATCAATCAACTCCGACAAATAAAGATGCTTAAACTTAGCTGTTATTTCCCCAATAGATTCATCAAAACTACGATGCAATCTGCGTAAATCTGATTGCTGACTGCTGATAGCTGATAGCTGTTCATCCGCGTGTTCCACCCAGCGATCGCTATGAGCGCGACACTGGTCATCTTCATCAATAGCAACTAAAGTATTCTCAGGCAAATAATCCAACAAGGAAGCAACATTTTCAAACGCCTTCCCTAAAAGCCTCCTAACACTTTCTTCCTCTGTTGTTTCTTGCGAGTTCGTTTTATTTAAAACTTCAGTAACAATCGAGCGAAAATCAGTTGGAGTCAAAAGTAAATGCTTAATCTGATCCAAAGATCTTTGAGTACCTGGATCAAACTCCCGCATTTGATCCAACTCATCGCCAAACCATTCCAACCGTACTGGAAGTTCAGCCGACACCGGAAACACATCAATAATATCTCCGCGCCGACTCCATTGCCCCTCCATTTCCACCAGAGGAACGCGATCGTAGCCTAGTTGCGCTAACTTTTGACTAAAAACGCCTAATTCCCAAGTTTCCCCTTGGTTAAGCCTCAAACAGAACGGGCTAAAAGCATCGGGAGGAGGCAAATGAGGCTGAAGCGATCGCTCCGTAGCGACTATTGCCCATTTACCGGATTTGTTGCCATTTCCATTAGCAACCGATGACCCATGACCGATGACCAAATCCGCCAATACCTGCATTTGTCCCCAAGTCATCTCCGACTCAGGATCAAAGGGTTCATAAGGTGACGCTTCCGAAGTTGGGTAAAAGTGTACCGTCTGCCAACCCATAGCTTCTAATTGCGCTGCCCAACGTCCAGCTTCTTCTAGGGTTGCCGTCACCACAAACAAATTTTTTTCCTCTGTTTGTGCGATCGCAGACGCTACTAACCCTTTAGGCAAGCGGGGAACGCCAGTTAGTCGCACAAATTGCTGGCGATCCAGCTTAGAGAGGAATTCACTGGTGAGAGGCGATCGCCCCAAGGCACGAATAATAGAAGA
This sequence comes from Crinalium epipsammum PCC 9333, assembly GCF_000317495.1. GTDB lineage: Bacteria > Cyanobacteriota > Cyanobacteriia > Cyanobacteriales > PCC-9333 > Crinalium > Crinalium epipsammum. The sequence continues at coordinate 1,625,198 of NC_019753.1, read as the reverse complement.
GAATGCCATGAACAAACAAAACTGGTTAACGGATAGCTGCTTATCTTCACTATTCTAGATGGCTTTCCTTGGCAGTATGCGCTACTACTCCCTTCCCACTAAAAGATTACTCTGATCATATTCTTCTTCTTCCTTGGCGTTCTTTGCGTCTTGGCGGTTTTTCAAATAGGTATTTTTTGGGCGGGAAGGGAGTAGCTGATGGTGATCCTACTGCAAGGGATTACTAGACCTCTCATGCTTAGTCAGATTTTAGATAATTAACCACAGATATCCACAGATGCACACAGATGAACACAGATGTAAGAAGTGATTAACGCTAATCTGGAAAGATAGCGAATCGCTTTTTCCTTAATCGGTTCAGGCGATACCTCTACTCTTACAAAATATCTACCCTATAATGAAGTTTCATTCCCTGTTTGATTCAGATAATAACGGTCACAAGTCTTTTGAGTTACCAGGCGCACACCCTCACTACAACCCAGATCGCCCTGGACAAGTAGAACATATTTTTCTAGATTTAATCCTCAATATCCCTCAGCAAAGCTTTCACGGGACTTGCACTATTAGTTTAACTCCCGTGCGTAGTGGCATTAACCAGTTGACGCTAGATGCTGTCAATCTCAACATTGAGTCAGTTCAGGTTGATGAAACTGCACAAACGTTTGATTATGATGGCGAACAGCTACACATTTATCTGCAAACGCCAACTCAAGCTGGAAAAGTTATAAAAATTGCGATCGCCTATTCTGTAGAAAAACCCCAACGCGGTCTCTATTTCATCCTCCCAGATAACAACTACCCCAACAAACCCACCCAAGTTTGGACGCAAGGCGAAGATGAAGACTCTCGTTTCTGGTTCCCCTGTTTCGACTACCCTGGACAGTTAGCAACCTCAGAAATTAGGGTGCAAGTTCCTCAAAAATTCATCGCTATTTCTAATGGGGAATTAATTAATACAGAAGAAGCTGGTGAAAATAAAATTTACCACTGGTCACAGCAACAAGTACACCCAACTTACTTAATGACATTAGCAGTGGGTGACTTTGCTGAAATTAAAGATGAGTGGCAAGGCAGACCCGTCACTTATTATGTAGAGAAAACTCGTGAGGAAGATGCCCGCCGTAGCATGGGCAAAACTCCCCGCATGATTGAGTTTTTCAGTGAAAAATATGGCTACTCTTATCCTTATCCAAAATACGCGCAAGTATGCGTGGATGATTTCATCTTTGGAGGAATGGAAAATACTTCCACCACTTTATTAACAGATAGATGCTTACTAGATGAACGCGCAGCATTAGATAATCGTGGTACAGAAAGCTTAGTTGCCCATGAACTCGCTCATCAATGGTTTGGGGATTTAGTAGTAATTAAACACTGGTCACACGCTTGGATTAAAGAAGGAATGGCTTCTTATTCTGAGGTAATGTGGACAGATCAAGAATATGGCAAAGATGATGCTGCGTACTACATCCTAAATGAAGCACGTAGTTATTTAGCAGAAGATGCTTCTCGCTATCGTCGTCCAATTGTTACTCATGTTTATCGAGAAGCAATTGAATTATACGATCGCCACCTCTACGAAAAAGGCGCTTGTGTATATCACATGATTCGCGCCGAGTTGGGTGATGAATTATTCTGGAAAGCAATTCATACATTTGTGCAGGATAACGCCCATAAAACAGTAGAAACAATTGACTTATTAAGAGCAATTGAAAAAGCTACCGGACGCAACTTGCTATTCTTATTCGATCAATACGTTTATCGAGGTGGTCATCCAGATTTCCAAGTTGCTTATTCGTGGGATGGAGATAGTAAATTAGCCAAAGTAACTGTCACCCAAACTCAAGCAAAAGCAGATACAAATGGTAGCAAAGATCTATTTGATCTAAAAATACCTATCGGCTTTGGTTATAGTCAGCCAGAGTCAAACACTCAAGCCAAAACTTTTAAAGTACGAATCAACCAGCGAGAACAAAGTTTTTACTTCCCATTAGAAGAAAAACCACAATTTGTCAGCTTTGACGTTGATAATTATACCTTAAAAACTGTCTCATTAGAATACCCGCTTCCAGAACTTAAAGCCCAACTTAAATACGACCCCGATCCTGTTTCTCGCATCTATGCGGCTGAAGCAATAGCTAAAAAAGGCGGATTAGAAGCCATAAAAGCATTATCTGAAGCTCTCCAGCAAGATTCATTCTGGGGAGTTCGGGCGGAAGTTACAAAACTACTAGCTTCAATAAAACTAGATCAAGTTTTTGAGAGTTTGGTTGTAGGTTTAAAAGATGAAAATCCTTTAGTGCGTAGAGCAGTAGTTGATGCTTTAAGTAATATCAAAACCCTAGAAAGTTACAATGCGCTCAAACAAATTGTACAAAATGGTGATGCTAGTTACTATGTTGAGTCAATGGCAACTAAAGCCTTAGGCGGTATGGTATCCGCTAATCTCCAATATCAGCAAGATGAGACTATTGAAATATTGACTCATGTTTTGAGGGAAAAAACTGGTTGGAATGAAGTTGTGCGTACAGGTGCGATCGCAGGTTTAAGCCAACTAAAAACTTCTGATATTGCACTAAGTACAATTCTTGAGTATACCACCCCAGGTATCCCCCAATCCTTGCGACTTTCAGCTATTCGCGCACTGGGTAGCATTTCTACAGGTCAAACCCCTAATAACGTTGAATGGATTTTAGAGCAACTAGAAGAATTTTCTAAAGAAAGCTTCTTTTTAACTCAAGTTTCAGTTGCAGTGGCGCTAGGACAAATGGAGACAATTAAAGCTATAGGAATATTGCAATCTCTAGCCGATCAAACTCCTGATGGACGAGTGCGCCGCATGGCAGAAGAAGCCATTTCTACCGTACAGAAAAAAGCTGGTTCCGATCAAGCAGTTAAACAAATGCGGGAAGAATTAGATTTACTGAAAAAAGAAAATCAGGAACTCAGAAGTCGTCTAGAAAACTTAGAAGCCAAAGCGCAAGTAGTTAGCAATAACTAATCTAAAACCACATACCCAGAACTCCCCTGCCTACGGAGGGGGAGTTCTAATATAAAATTTGCTAACATAAAAAAGCATCCATAAATTCCCTGACTATAACAGGGTAGAAATAACACTAATTATGAATAATCGTCAAAACTTAATTGATGCTGTCCAAGAACTTCCAGTTGAACTTTTACCTGAATTAACTAGCTTTATAGACTATCTTAACTTCAAGGCGAAAGGGAATAATTTATTAAATCAACCCGATAGCTCTCAAGGTAATAGCTCATCTTTTCTACTAGCAATAGCTGGGTTAGGTGAAGCCGAAGAAGATTTATCAGAACGAGATGAAGAAATTTTATCCCAAGAAATAGACCCGATTCGTGGTTGGACTCTTCAGCGAGATGAATGAATATGGCTGCAATTTTAGATACTAGCTTTTTAATAGCAACATTTAACAACAAAGACAAAAATCATGCTAGTGTAATTAAAGTTGCTCGTGAGTTAAATGAATCTTTAGTATTACCAATTTCTGTTTTACCAGAAGTATGCTATTTAATTGCTTCCCGAATGGGACATTTTTATATGCGTCGTTTTTTAACCCAACTTGCAGCTAGTAACACCATTCTAGAGGCAATAACTCTAACTGATTTACAGAGAGTTGCAGAAATTTTAGAAGAATATGCTGATAGCCAGTTAGATTTTGTTGATGCTACGATTGTAGCTATAGCAGAAAGACTAAATATAAATAAAGTTCTAACTTTGGATAGACGCGACTTCAGCATCATTCGCCCGCGACACTGCTCTTATTTCGATATCCTTCCTTAATCAATTCTAACTTTTGCCTACATCTGGGTTAAAAGAATCTTTGTGCCTAAACTTCTGTTTTAGTGATAGGGCTAGGCATTTAAAATATAAGTAATTTGTCTACCAGATAACTTTTCACTAAATACCTAGCCGCTATTAATTGTCCGAGGCTACCCTTCAATGGCTACAATCGCTCAACCTTCTTGCTTTAATGATTCCATATCGAGTACAAAACGATATTTCACATCACTTTTAAGCATCCGCTCGTAAGCCTCATTAATCTTTTGAATCGGAATTAATTCAATGTCCGAAACAATATTATGTTCAGCGCAGAAGTCGAGCATTTCCTGCGTCTCTTTAATTCCCCCAATTAACGAACCGACAAGCTGACGGCGCTTAAAAATCAGATTTTCAATACTTGGCGAGGGATGCGGGGTACCAGGTACTCCTACTAAACACATTATGCCGTCGCGCTTGAGCAATTCGGTGTATGCGTCTAAGTTATGCGGTGCTGCTACTGTATTCAAAATGAAGTTAAAACTATTGAGGTGCTGCTTCATCTCTTCCTCATTTTTTGACACTACCACCTCATCAGCACCAAGGCGCAAAGCATCCTCTTTTTTGTCTGCTGATGTCGTGAATAACACCGTATGAGCGCCAAAGGCATGAGCAAACTTCACCCCCATGTGTCCTAAGCCACCTAAGCCGACGATGCCAACTTTGTCACCCTTTTTCACCTGCCAGTGGCGTAGGGGGGAGTAGGTGGTAATACCCGCGCACAGTAGGGGCGCAACGCCAGCAAGCTCAAGCTTGTCAGATACGCGAAGTACATAGTTCTCGTCTACGACAATTTGGTTAGAGTAACCGCCGTAGGTGGTTTTTCCAGTTTGCTTTTCTGGACTGTTGTAGGTAAAAATACTTCCGTTCTCGCAGAACTGCTCAACCCCCTCACGGCAGCTAGGACAAGTACGGCACGAATCGACCATACAGCCAACACCAGCAAGGTCGCCAACTTGGAAGGTTTTTACCTCATTACCAACCTTGGTTACACGCCCAACAATTTCATGTCCAGGTACGACGGGGTAAGTTGTATTTTTCCACTCGTTACGGACTGTGTGTAAGTCAGAGTGACACACTCCACAGTAGAGAATTTCGATTTGCACGTCCTGTGCGCCTGGTTCTCGTCGCTCAAAGCTGAACAAACCCAACGGCGCGGTGGCACTTTGAGCAGCGTATCCAACAGTTTTAATCACAGATTTATCTCCTTTGAATATTTAACATTGACGGGTTTATAAAGTTTTTGATGATCTAAAAACTGTTGTGCAAATTTACAGATGTCCTATCAAGAGCAAACAAAACTCCCCTGCTTACAGACGGGGAGTGGTTAAACCAATACTACCTATGTCAACCACTTGCGAAACATAAACCAAAGTGGTAAATGCTAGAAAGTTTGTAGTTTTATATACTATATTTAAGAAAAGAAAAGAAAGTGACCAGCCGAGTCAGGAAAGATTTATCAAGGACTACCCGCAAATAGCTATCTGTAAACAAGCCAATATCAGGTAATGTTTCTTGCCCTTGAACGACTAGCTGATTACTTTACAAAAGTTAATAATTTGAGAGGCAAAGAAACAGCGTGAGTCAGCATCAACTTGCTCAGTTGAGGCGCTATGAGCCAGAAGCGATCGCCCAATACTATCGCTCTCGTCCTTGGCTAGCTATCTGGCGTACCCTTGTTATAATCGGATCTTTTGCTGGGTTTATTCTAGGCTTACAGTGGGATAAGTGGAGTAATCAAGTTGAGCAGAATAAGTATCAACGGGCTACTCAACTGCGAGAACTGCTAACTAAACTTGGCGCTACATTTATTAAAGTTGGTCAAGCACTCTCAACACGCCCCGACCTAGTACGCAAAGATTTTCTAGAAGAACTGGTTAAATTACAAGACGAACTACCGCCTTATGATAATGCGATCGCCTTAAATATTATTGAAACTCAGCTAGGACGCACTATAGCAGAAGCATATCAAGAAATTTCTCCTCTACCTGTTGCAGCAGCTAGTCTTGGTCAAGTTTATAAAGCACGTCTGCACACTGGGGAAGAAGTAGCAGTTAAAGTACAGCGACCTAATTTATTACCAACTTTAACACTTGACCTTTACTTAATGCGCTGGGCTGCTAAATTGTTAGCCCCTTGGCTACCTTTAAATCTCGGTCACGACTTGAGTTTAATTGTAGATGAATTTGGTGTCAAATTATTTGAAGAAATTGATTACCTTAATGAAGGTCGCAACGCCGAAAAATTTGCTACGAATTTCCGCGACGACCCCACAGTTAAAGTTCCGGCTATCTATTGGCGCTATAGTAGCAACCGTGTCCTGACATTAGAGTGGATTAACGGGTTTAAATTAACAGATACCGATCGCATTAAAGCCGCAGGTTTAGACACCGATGCGTTAGTCAGAATTGGCGTAAACTCTGGGTTACGCCAGTTATTGGAACATGGCTTTTTCCATGCTGATCCACATCCAGGTAACTTATTTGCTACCCTCGATGGTCGCATGGCTTATATCGACTTCGGTATGATGGATCAGTTAAATCAAGATACCAAAGAAACCTTAGTCACTTCAGTAGTTCATTTAATTAATAAAGACTACATTGACTTGGCTGGTGACTTTGTGAAACTCGGCTTTCTGACACCAGATACCGATATTATGCCCATTGTTCCAGCATTAGAACAAGTATTGGGTGATGCGATTGGCGAAAGTGTTGGAAGCTTTAATTTTAAGACAATTACAGATAAGTTCTCGGATTTGATGTATGACTATCCCTTCCGAGTTCCTGCTAAGTTTGCCTTAATTATTCGTTCCTTGGTAACTCAGGAAGGTTTAGCACTCACCATCAATCCTAATTTTAAGATTGTAGAAGTTGCTTATCCTTATGTAGCAAAGCGTTTACTAACTGGAGAAACACCAGAATTACGGATGCGCTTAATTGAAGTGTTGTTCAAGAATGGTAAATTCCAGTGGCAACGACTAGAAAACATGATTGCGATCGCACGTTCCGATGGTAACTTTGACTTACTACCCACAGCACAACTAGGTTTACAGTTTCTTTTATCCAATGAAGGTCAATTTCTGCGTAATCAGCTAGTTATAGCTTTAACACAAGATGACCGTCTACATACTGAGGAAGTAAAACGCCTCTGGAACCTAGTCAAAGATGAATTGAAACCTGCACGGCTGTTTAACGTGGCATTAGGTGCGTTAACAGAATTTTCTAGTGTAGGCGCTTCTACTGCAATACCTACAACCGCAGCGACTAACAAGCCTTTTAGCAGTAAGCAATAAACATTTATAAGCTGCTCAATCGTATATACTTAACAATCCCACAAGTTTCTACCTGTGGGTTTTTTGTTCACTTTTCTGTAAGATCTGCCAGTATCTGATTAATAGGAGTTATTAGTGTACTACTTACCTGAGCCGCCATATTTTTTAATCGTTGTTGGTTTGTTTGCTGGGATGACCTCTGGAATTGCCTTTGAAGCAACTTTAAAACAAAAAGTAGGAGAGTGGTCAAAAAATCGTTCTACCCGCACTTTAGCAGAAATGAAAGGCTCACAATTACAATTGCCATTTCTGGGTATGGTAGGCGGAGTTGCTATATTTCTTTCGGCTGGTTTAGAAGTTTTTGGTTTTCCTAGCTGGCTGTCTTATGTGATTTCAATACCACTGACAATTTTTATTGGCTTATTGATTTGGTGGCAACTTCGTAATGTTTTAGGTCAGCTAGAACGTGGTGGTTCAAAAGCTTTGGATTTGGATATGTTTACTTGAGTTGTTGTTAAAATTAGGGATCTTTTTTAACGCAAAAAATCGCTAAGGTGGCGCAGAGGGACGCAAAGGTTCCTCTAGCGTTTTTGCGTTTTACAATAATTTAAGGTTGAGTAGGGTTAAATATTGCTTCTTCAAGGCTGTGAAGGGCTGTATCAAAATCATCATTGATAATTTGGAGATCGAATTCATCAGCAGCAGCAATTTCAGTTTTAGCATGGCTGAGACGTTTTGCGATCGCGTCTTCCGCATCTTGACCTCGACCGCGCATCCGTTTTTCTAGTTCAGCAAAAGAAGGCGGCGAAATAAATATCTTTAGTGCAGAGGGGAAAGATTTGGCTATTTGCCTTGCCCCTTCTAATTCAATTTCTAAAATTACCCACTTGCCTTGTTGGATTTTTTCTTCTACCTGTTGGCGAGGAGTTCCGTAATAATTACCAGCATACTCAGCCCACTCCAAGAGTTCATCTGCCTTGAGCATCTGTTCAAATTCTGGACGGCTGACAAAGTAGTAGTTTTTACCGTTAATTTCCTTGGGACGAGGGGCGCGAGTTGTAGCAGATACAGATAAGTATAGTTCTGGATGACTCTGCATTAGCGATCGCAGTAAGGTTCCTTTGCCCACACCACTCGGTCCTGTTAAAACAATCAGTCTTCCTTCTACCTTCTGCTCATTCATTCGATTAATCTCATCAGTGCTAATCATCGTTAGCTATTGCTAACATGACCATCTTTACCAATAACAAAGCGATGAGCAACCGTTTCTGGCTGAATCGCAGACAAAATTACATGGCTAGAGTCGGTAATAATCACTGCTCTAGTACGCCGTCCATAAGTAGCATCAATTAATTGCCCTCTATCTTTTGCATCAGTAATGATGCGTTTAATCGGTGCTGACTCTGGACTAACAATTGCCACAACTCGGTTTGCAGAGACAATGTTACCAAAACCAATATTAATCAATTGGATATCCATGACAAATTAAGGGTATAGCAGAATTTTTAGCTTATTAGCGCTTAATTTCATGTTATCTAGAAAAATTGGGACTAACAACGCTAAAATCACCCTAAATAACTTTTTTTAGGTCTTTTACGCGGATTTTCACGTTTTTCTGCCTTTCGGTATAACTCCAAAGATATAACTCGACCGATTGTGTCTATTTGCGGGTTTAAAATTAATAAGTAGATGGGCATAATTAAACTTAAAATTTAAGTCGCTTATGCTTAATTCTTAAAGGATAAATCGCTAAAAATGAAATTTAGCTAAATTTAGCAAAACAGGGAGTAAGGGTGCGAACTGACAAGTCAGCGCTTGCGAAGAACGCACGCCTCAAAGACTGCTAACCTACCCCATAGCAGAAATAGAATTGCTGCAATTTACCCTAACCTTATTGTAGGGTTGCGGATTCAGCTACACTGTGGAATGGTTAAGTCGGATAAATACTCGCAATGGAAATCGGTCAAAAAGTTAAAGTCTACCGCCTAAGAGATCGTGTATCTCCCGTAATCGCCAGCAAGCTCGGTAAAAGCGGCACTATTAAAGATTTCAGAATGACAGACGGCAGTGGTGTTGGCATCGTTGTCGAGTTTGATGATAAATCTTCTACCTGGTTTTTTGAAGACGAACTGAAAGTTGTAGAAAGCTAAAAATGGCCCTAATTCTTACATTCTTGGGCAAAGGCGGCACAGGTCGCACCACGATCGCGATCGCTGCCGCCAAAAAGCTGGCAAGCCTTGGTCAGCGAGTGCTACTGGCAGGACAAGACCCTGGCCCCACCTTGGGGCTATTATTGGGAACCTCCATCGGATCAGATCCTATGGAAATAGCACCCAATCTCCAGGTAGTACAGTTTCAAAGCACTGTACTACTAGAGCGTAATTGGGAAGAAGTTAAAAAACTCGAAGCTAAGTATTTGCGGACTCCCCTGCTGAATAACGTTTACGGTCAAGAACTCGGTGTCTTACCAGGAATGGACAGCGCACTTGCTCTCAATACTATTCGAGAGTACGAAGCTAGTGGCAAATATGATGTGATCATCTACGACGGTGATGGAGATCAAACCACGTTGCGGATGCTAGGTTTACCAGAAATCTTAAGCTGGTATATTCGTCGCTTCCGCAAAGTAGTAGAAGATTCCGATGTTTGGAAATCTGTCTCTCCGTTTATTCAACCTGTGAGCAGTGCTGTTTTGAACGTTAGCTGGACAGGAGACAATTTTGCCCAGCAACCTACCCAAGAGGTGAATAACTTACTAGAGCAAGGCAGAGCGGCGGTAGCTGATCCTAAGCGCATAGCAGCTTACCTAGTGAGTACTAATGATGCTGCGGCGATCGCAACTGCAAAATATCTTTGGGGTAGCGCACAACAAATTGGATTAACAGTGGGAGGTATCCTGCTGAACCAAGACTCAGTAACGGAAGCATTGACGACTGAATTTGATCCCTTATCAGTTAGCGTTATTCCTAGTTGCCAAAATCAAGATTGGCAACCCTTGATGGACGCATTACCAGATTTTAGTCTGGCATCCCAAGCTCCCAAACCAATCACTATTGACATTGCTGCGCGTCAGGTACGCTTGTATTTACCAGGTTTTGACAAAAAGCAGGTAAAACTAACTCAGTCTGGTCCCGAAGTCACGATTGAAGCAGGCGATCAAAGGCGCAATATTCTGTTGCCACCGCAACTCAGTGGTCAGTCAGTCAAAGGAGCTAAGTTCAATAATAGTTACTTAACTATTTCTTTTTAAAACGAGTGAGGGGTGAGCAGTAAAAGGTAAAGAGTTAAATTCAATTTATTTACTTGAAAACTCAAAACTTCTTGCTTTGATACCAATTTTATACTCCCCCTACTCTGTATGCCTAGCAAACATTTTTGAAATTGGTATTAATACCTAGTTTATGTCTAATCCTCCTTCGCCTCCTACTTCTGTAAACCCAGACGATCGCAATGCCAAAACTCGGCAAATGCTAGGCATGAAAGGTGCTGCCCCTGGTGAAAGCTCAATTTGGAAAATCCGCTTACAGCTAATGAAGCCGATTACTTGGATTCCTCTAATTTGGGGGGTAGTATGTGGCGCGGCTTCTTCTGGTGAATATAGTTGGACGCTGGAAAATGTCTTGAAAGCAGCGACCTGTATGTTAATGTCTGGTCCGTTGTTAACAGGTTATACTCAAACGATTAACGACTTCTACGATCGCGAAATTGACGCGATTAACGAACCTTATCGCCCCATTCCCTCTGGCGCAATTTCCATTCCCCAAGTTGTTACCCAATTTGTAGTGCTACTACTCGGTGGAATCGGTATTGCCTACACTCTTGATCAGTGGGCTGGTCATGATTTCCCAATAATTACCAGTCTATCTCTTGGCGGTTCTTTCTTAGCTTTTATATACTCTGCGCCACCACTAAAGCTCAAGCAAAATGGTTGGTTGGGTAACTACGCTTTAGGAGCTAGTTATATTAGCTTACCTTGGTGGGCTGGTCATGCTTTGTTCGGGCAACTTAACTGGACAATTGTAGTTCTGACGCTGTTTTACAGTCTGGCTGGCTTAGGAATTGCCGTAGTAAATGATTTTAAGAGTGTTGAAGGCGATCGCCAACTCGGTTTAAAGTCACTACCAGTTATGTTTGGTATAGACAAAGCTGCCTTGATTTGCGTTTTGATGATCGATATTTTTCAGCTTGGTATTGCTGGCTACTTAGTTAGCATTCATCAAAACCTTTACGCCGCAATTCTGGTGTTGTTAGTTATCCCTCAAATTACCTTCCAAGATATGTATTTCTTGCGTAATCCATTGGAAAATGACGTTAAATATCAAGCTAGCGCCCAACCGTTTTTAGTATTAGGAATGCTGGTTGCTGGTTTAGCTTTAGGTCATTCAGCAATCTAGGCAACAGATGTGGCAACGGATGATTTGATACTCCGATGTTTTTCTTATATCAAAGATGTAACGGATGGGTTATTGGTTAGGGAAGGATTTGGTTAGTTAGCGATTAAATCATCCGTTACATCATCCGTTGCCAGGATTTTTTATGTAAGTAGGTGGGCAGAAATAAACGTCTAACGGTTTTCCCATTTTTCATTTACCAGCCCTCAGTAAAGAGGGATAGCTAGTTACGTTTATTTTTACCCACAGATTTATTGCAAATGTTGCTGTACAACCGAAGCTAACTGTGAAGCCCAATATTGAGTTAGTTCTGCATCAGCAGCTTCTACCATTACGCGCACTAGGGGTTCTGTCCCAGATGCCCTCACTAAAATACGTCCTTGATCTCCCATTGCGGTTTCTGCTTGAGCGATCGCATTCATAATCCCATCACAATTCTTCCAGTTAATCCGGCGATCGCGATCTTCTACACGGACGTTTTTCAGTATCTGTGGATAAGTCTGGAAGCTTTGATCCACCATATCTGCTAAAGATAAACCAGTACTATGCACTGAAGCTGCTAAATGTAACGCCGTTAGCAAACCATCACCTGTAAAAGTGAAGTGTCTGCAAAGGATATGTCCGGATTGTTCGCCGCCTAGCATAGCACCAGTGCGTAACATTTCTGCCTGCACATATTGATCCCCTACAGCAGTTCTAACTAGCTTTCCTCCTAGTTGTTGCCAAGCACGCTCAAAGCCCAAATTTGCCATCACTGTAGCAATAATCAAATCTTCGGGTAACTGATTTTTCTCCCGTAAAGCTTTACCCCAGAAATAGAGAATGTAGTCACCATCAACTACTCTACCTTGGGCATCCATCGCCATCACTCGATCCGCATCGCCATCAAATGCAAAGCCTAAATCCGCCGAATGTTCTCGGATAGCTTGCTTTAATGCACCAAGATGGGTAGAGCCACAATTAACATTAATGCGATCGCCATCTGCTTGATCGTGTAAGCAAATTACCTCTGCACCCATTGCCGCAAATACTTGTGGCGCTAGTTTTACTGAAGCTCCCCAAGCCAAATCTAAAACAACCCGCATTCCTCGCAAGTCAACTTCTGGTAACGGGCGTTTCAATGAGTCAGCATAATCTGCAATTAACTCTGGTCTATGGTGGTGCTTACCCCAAACTCCAGTAAAACAAGTAATGCTATTAGTACCCCTTAAACCAGCTTCAATTTGCTGTTGTAAAGCTACAGATAGCTTCATGCCATCAGCACCAAAAAACTTGATGCCATTATCTTCTGGTGGGTTGTGACTAGCTGAAATCATCACACCGCCAATCGCATTAGTAACCCCAGTCAGATAGGCTACACAAGGAGTTGGGCATAACCCTAAATTCCAGACCTCTAGCCCAGCAGATGTCAACCCAGCAGATAATGCCATCGCTAACATATCACTAGAATTTCTCGAATCCTGCCCCAAAATTACTGGACCTGGTGTTGCTACAGACTGCCGTAAAACTTGACCTGCCCAAAAACCTACCTGTACTGCTAAATCAGCACACAACAAATCCCCTACTCTACTACGGATTCCATCCGTGCCGAACAAAGGAGTTGGCGGCAAAACAATTGTATTTAAACTAGAACTTATATTGGTCGCTTTGGCTGTTTGGGCAGATTCAAATATGTTCAATGTTGTTTCTGAAACACTAACTGGCTGAGTTTTAATAGGAGATGAAACCATAAATTAAAAAGACTCCACACACAACACACTACAGTGGACAATACCACCTTCGGGAATAGACCATAACCCCTCTTAGGATATGCCCTTCTTACTTAGCAATACCCCCTCTCGATCAAGAAGGAAATATATATTCTCTAAGCTGATAGTTTAACTAACCCAAGCTTCAAAATGCAGAACTGGATAAAAATTGTTCAGAGAATAATGATTATTAGAAAATATTAATAATTTATCTCAATTAAACGGCAGTTAAAACTGCCGTATCCCGTTGCATCGGAGATTTTAAGCTACTTAATGTTCGAGATGGTGTGATTTTTTAGATCAACAGACGATCGCAGATTATTCTTCATCGGTATCCTTATTGCCTGGAGATGACTTGAATAAAGCATCCAATTGTTCACGCGCATCTTCTACATTAATTGAACGCATGACTAATAGAGGTTCATTAATGATATTGCCTGTATCATCAAGCAATTCTGGATGTGGTACAGATCTAAATCTAGAAGCAGGGTATCCTGAGCCATCAACAGCCGCCGACATCCCCCGTGGTGAATAGCTGCGCTGAGAATCTCTACTCAATACTACTAAGCTACGAATTAAATTAGCGATCGCTATCACCGCCAGTACAGTAAAAGCCACAAGGTATAGTATATGTAACATCATATTTTCCTCCATGCGATTAGGTATTTGTTAGTTTTTACTACAGAAGTTGCATCAGCCTGATTTAATACTGAAACTTACTGTGATTATTAAAGGTTTTTGAATTTAAGCTTGACAATCCGTCCTAATAATGCTTCTAGTTAAATATTGCATTTGCCTGGGGTTACTGACGAGATTACCCTTAACTTAATTATTCCTTATTCTTGTATATTAAAGCCCTCTGTCACCCAAGCGACCCATGAGTGGTGCGCCACTGCATAGCTATCTGCCAACATTCAGTAACTAAATGATGCCAAGGCATGAGAGTAGCAGATTCAATGCCAACTTGACCATCTGTGGCTTGAAATAGCATTTGCGCGGTCTGAACCTCTTGCTGCGCTTGCTTTACCCGTGCTAAGAGATCAGATTGCTGTTCAGTGCTTAAAAAGGAAATTCGTTCAGTTTCTAAAAAAGAGCGCGATCGCCCAAACCAATATTGAAAATCCTCTAGCAGGGGTTTTAGTAAGGTTTTCAGCAATTCTTGTTCAGGAACAGGCGAATTTTCCATTTATCTTAAATTCAATCTTGATATATCTCCTTATCTTAACTTTTTTTACATTTCGTAATACTTTTTATAATAAATTTAATCAAATCTCCTCTATTGGGTATTTTGTTGGATAGGAAGTTCGCGCTCTTGATCGCGAGTAGTTCACAATAGAAAAACTAGATAATAATCCTGAAAGGTAAGACGCAGCCGATGTCCGCTTCAGAAGTTAAAGATTTGACCGAACAGCCACAGAAAATCAATCTGCCCCGCACCAGCGAATCTGAACAACTGCAAAAGATTCGCCACACAGCTAGTCATGTCATGGCGATGGCGGTGCAAAAGCTGTTTCCCAAAGCGCAAGTCACCATCGGCCCCTGGATTGATTATGGTTTTTATTATGACTTCGATCATCCAGAGCCTTTTACCGAGAAAGACTTGAAGGCAATCCAAAAAGAGATGATCAAAATCATCAACCGCAAACTGCCTGTTATTCGGGAAGAAGTCACCCGTGAGGAGGCAGAAAAGCGAATTAAGGAAATTAATGAGCCTTACAAACTAGAAATATTAGAAGGGTTATCTGAACCGATCACCATTTATCATCTGGGTGAGCAATGGTGGGATTTA
Organism: Crinalium epipsammum PCC 9333; assembly: GCF_000317495.1. Classification (GTDB taxonomy): domain Bacteria; phylum Cyanobacteriota; class Cyanobacteriia; order Cyanobacteriales; family PCC-9333; genus Crinalium; species Crinalium epipsammum. The sequence goes on along the minus strand of NC_019753.1, from coordinate 1,610,152 downwards.
TGTGCTGGTCCCCATTTAGAAAATACTGGCAATTTGCACCCCAAAGCAATTGAACTAGAAAGTCTTGCGGGGGCTTATTGGCGTGGGGATGAAACAAAAGCGCAGTTACAGAGGATTTACGGTACAGCATGGGAAACGCCAGAACAATTAGCCGAATATAAGCGACGTAAAGAAGAAGCACTGAGACGTGACCATCGCCGTTTAGGAAAAGAACTAGGGTTATTTATCTTTACTGACTTGGTAGGACCTGGTTTGCCTTTGTGGACACCAAAGGGAACGGTGTTGCGCTCAACTTTGGAAGATTTTTTAAAGCAAGAACAACTCAAACGTGGGTATCAACCAGTAGTTACGCCTCACATTGCCAGAGTAGATTTATTTAAAACTTCTGGACACTGGCAGAAATATAAAGAGGATATGTTTCCTTTGATGGCTGAAAATGATGAAGCTGCTGCTTTAGAGCAAGGTTTTGTTATGAAGCCGATGAACTGTCCTTTCCATATCCAAATTTATAAAAATGAATTGCGTTCTTACCGCAATTTGCCGATGCGTTTGGCTGAATTTGGTACAGTTTACCGCTATGAGCAATCAGGAGAGTTAGGCGGACTAACGCGGGTGCGTGGCTTTACGGTGGATGATTCCCATTTATTTGTTACTCCAGAACAATTAGATGAGGAATTCCTTAATGTTGTAGATTTGATTCTGTCAGTGTTTAAGAGTTTACAACTGACGAATTTTAAAGCGCGTTTAAGTTTCCGCGATCCTAATTCTGATAAATATATTGGTTCTGATGAAGCTTGGGAAAAATCTCAAGGTGCAATCCGTCGCGCTGTAGAAAAACTAGGGATGGAGCATTTTGAGGGAATTGGTGAGGCGGCATTTTATGGTCCCAAATTAGATTTTATCTTCCGTGATGCTTTAGAGCGGGAGTGGCAATTAGGTACTGTGCAGGTAGATTACAATTTGCCAGAAAGATTTGATTTGGAATACGTTGCTGAGGATGGTACTCGTAAGCGTCCGGTAATGATTCACCGCGCTCCTTTTGGTTCTTTAGAACGGTTGATTGGGATTTTAATTGAGGAGTATGCTGGTGATTTTCCGTTGTGGGTAGCGCCTGTGCAAGCGAGGTTATTACCTGTAAGTAATGATTTTCTGCCGTTTGCTCAAGAAGTGGCTCAGAAGATGCAATTGCTAGGTATTCGCGCTGAGGCGGATGTTAGTAATGAGCGACTGGGTAAACTGATTCGCAATGCTGAGAAGGACAAAATTCCGGTAATGGGAGTTATAGGTGGGAAGGAAGTTGAGACGAATAGCGTTAGCATTCGGACTCGTGCTTCTGGAGAGTTGGGGAGTATACCTGTAGATGAGGTAATTGCCAGAATGAAGGATGCGATCGCGAATTACAATACTTTTTAAGCGCGATCGCATTTTTGAAGGGTAATCCTACTCCCTTTCCACTAAAAGATTACTGCTTGTATTCTTCTTCTTCCTTGGCGTTCTTTGCGTCTTGGCGGTTATAAAAATAGGTATTCTTTAGACGGGAAGGGAATAATTAGGAAAAAAGCTGAAATTGAAATTTCAGCTTTTCCCCTGATTTAAGCAGTTCATTTTATTTTACAACCCACTTCCACAGAGGATGGCTGCTTCCCTGCTGGCGTATTCTATATACTTGCTGTTCTAATCGTTGTCGTTCCTCCTGTGGCAATCCAAATAAAACATTACGAGTATGCCAAATTAAAACAGCCAGAGTCGTAGCAATACAAAGAGTTAAACCTAATGCAGGCAGAAAGTTAAATTCAATTCCGTATCGTACAGCCGCCCAAGTAAAATATTCTCGCATGAGACTAAGGGGATAGCGTAATCCCCACAAACTTACAGAACCGACACTTAGCCACAAGATACCAACAACTAACCACCTGCCATAGAAAGTTAGGCGGTATAACCTGTTGACTTGATCCTTAAATGTAGGATCAAAATCGGTCGGTTCTATTTCAGTTATTTCAGTGATTTGATCTTCAGGCTGTTCCATTCAACTGCGTTTTCCGCACTTTGCAATCGCTAACTTTTTATACCTCATCAGAAACTGGAGATTTTGTAATGGATTGGCGAGCATTGCCACTACGTTCTCTCCACCATGCTAATAACGTACTAGCAATGAAAATACTTGAATAAGCACCCGCACCAAATCCAATAATTAAAGCTAAAGCAAAATATTTTAGGGTTTCACCACCAAAAAAGAAGATCGATGCCAGCGTTAGCAATACAGTTAATGTTGTATTGATCGATCGCGTCAAGGTTTGATTAACTGCATCATCCACAACTTGGTTAATATGCTGCTCTGGATGTAGGCTAATCACTTCGCGCACTCGGTCATAAATAACCACTGTATCGTTAACTGAGAAGCCGATAATTGTTAAGATGGCAACAACAAATAAGCTATCTACTTCTACGCCTTGTACTAAGCCCAAAATTGAGAAAATTCCCAAAGTAATGAAGACATCGTGGAATAAAGCCACAAACGCGAAAAAAGCGTAGTCTAATTGGAAGCGAAAAGTGAGATAGATGAGGATACCAAGGAATGAGATGATGATCGCCAATAGCCCAGAAGTAAATAGCTGTTTACCCAAGGTTGGACCAACAGTATCATTCTGTGTTTTTTGAGGATCAAATACTCCAATTTTTTCTGTTAAAGCTTTTTCTAAATTCGTGCGTTCCTCAACATTTAAATTTTTTGTACGAATTGATATAGCTTTTTGATCTTGACCAACAACTTGGATAGTGCTGTTAGCTAAATCTTGGTCTGATAATACATCCCGTACTGAGGCGACATTAATAGGTTTGTCACAGTTACCAGGCTTGGAGCAATCTAATTCGTACTGTAAGCGTGTACCACCAACAAAATCCAAACTCGGACGCAAAGGCGCTCCTAGCTGTTGCCAGGAAATGAGCATTGAAATTAAACCACTAAGAATTATGGCGACAGAAATTGCCCACCACAAATTACGCTGTTTGATTACATTAAGTTTCATAAGTTGAAGCTGTTAGCTATTAGCTGTTAGCTTTTAGCAAAAACAAAAAACGGGATTAATTTGATTATCCAACTAATAGGGAATTTTCTTCAAAATCACGCCTTAGCAATCAGCGTTCAGCCATTAGCCTTCAATAAACCATTATTTCAAAGCAAGTTACTAATGTTTTATTTATTAAATAGCTAATAGCTAATCGCTAACTGAAGGATCGCTATTTTGCTGAAGCCGTTACACCAGGAGCAAATAGTTGGGGTTTTTGGCGCAATTCGGGAAAACCGAGTACTAGCAATAACATAAAAGTACGACTGCAAGTAAGTGCGGTAAACATACTTACTAACACTCCTAGTCCGAGTGTTAGTGCAAAGCCTTTTACTAAACCCGACCCTAGCCAAAATAGCGCCCCACAAGCAATAACTGTAGTAACGTTACCATCCAAAATGCTAGAAAAAGCTCGGAAAAAACCAGATTCAACAGAGCGATATAAAGTTTTTCCCGCTCTTAGTTCCTCGCGTGTGCGCTCAAATATCAGCACGTTGGCATCTACAGCCATACCAATACTGAGAATGAAACCAGCAATTCCAGGCAAGGTTAAGGTTACACCTAGTAGCGCAAACGCAGCTAATGTTAAGACTGAATAAATTATTAGTGCTACATCAGCTATCAAACCAGGTAGCCGATAGTATACACCCATGAACACCAGCACGAACAGTAGACCGCCCCCACCTGCATAGATGCTTCTTTGAATACTATCTCGCCCTAATGTGGCTCCTACAGTGCGGTTTTCAATAATTTCTACTGGTACAGGTAAAGCGCCGCCTCGCAGTTGCACTGCTAAGTCATTAGCAGTTTGGGTTGTAAAGTTACCTGTAATTACCGCAGCACCACCAGTAATGCCAGATTGAGCGAACTCAACACCAACAACAGGAGTACTAACGGGAGCTTCATCTAAGAAAATACCAATACTGCGCCCAGTACCAGCTAAATTTTTGGTCAGCTTGGCAAATAGTTCGCCACCTTCAGCGTCAAAGCGGATAGCTACATTCCAGTTTTGACCGTTTGGTAAAGGTTCAGGACGAGCATCTTTGAGGTTTTTTCCAGCTAAACCAGTTTTTGTAAAGAGTTTACCGATCGCTTCATTACTCTTGTTGAGAGATTCTTGATTTTTGGCGATCGCTTCTTTATCACCACTCTTTCTTAACTCTTCCTGCTTGGCTAAAAGCTGCTGCCTCACCTGTAATTCAATAGGCAACTGTGTCTCTGTTCCTGGCTTCTGTTCACGGAAATCTAGCTGTGCTGTGCCTCCCAGTACCCGTTCTGCTTGTTCTGGATCACTCACACCTGGTAATTGCACCACAATTTGGTCATTACCTACAGTTTGTACCAGTGGTTCAGAAACACCCAAACCATTAATCCGATTTTCTACTACCCTTAGAACTGCTTCTAAGTCCTCCGGTTTAATTTCTTTAACTTCTTGTGTAGTTTTTACCTGAATAGTTAGCTGTGAACCACCCTGAAGGTCTAACCCTAAGCGGATAGGCACACGCACCAGAACTGTGATTGCTGCAATCACTAGGACTAGAATCAGGGTTAATACTGAACGCTGTTTTTGCATCCCAACGACCCGCCGCGACAAATAGTTATGATAATCGGTTTTCTTAGCTTTTAACGGTCAGCTATCAGCCGTCAGCCGTCAGCTTTTTAAATCACGTTTAATCTACTGTGTTAAGTAGTATTTTATGTGATAGCTGATAGCTGTAGGCGCTCCGCGCCGTAGCGGAGCCTAAGCTGATAGCTAAACTTGTAATGCCATCATTTTTTGCACTGCTTCCACAATTTGTGCTGGTTGTACAATTGTTAAGCGTTCCAAAGTCCCGTTGTAGGGTGTCGGAATATCTTGTGAAGATAGTCTCAACACAGGTGCATCGAGTTCATCAAAAAAGCGATCGTTAATTGAAGCAATTAATTCTGCTGCAATACCGCCAGTTTTCATACACTCTTCCACAATAATCACCCGATGGGTTTTCTTAATAGAAGCGCCGATTGTCTCTAAATCTAGAGGTTTCAGAGAAATTAGGTCAATTACTTCGGGATCGAAACCTTCTTTAATTAAACCTGGTACTGCTTGCATCACATGATGACGCATCCGTGAGTAGGTCAAAATTGTGACATCTTTACCAGGACGCACAATTTCAGCTTTGTCCAAAGGTAAATAATATTCTTCGTCTGGGAGATTTTCTTTCAGGTTATATAGCAGCACGTGTTCAAAAAACAGTACTGGATTATCATCACGGATAGCAGATTTCAGCAGACCTTTAGCGTTATAAGGTGTTGAGCAAGCAACAATTTTAATCCCAGGAACTGCTTGGAAGTAAGCTTCTAAGCGTTGGGAGTGTTCTGCACCTAGTTGACGACCAACACCACCAGGACCACGAATTACGATGGGAATCTTGAAGTTACCGCCAGAGGTATAGCGCAGCATCCCAGCATTATTAGAGATTTGGTTGAAAGCAAGTAGCAAGAAGCCCATATTCATGCCTTCAACAATCGGACGCAGACCCGTCATGGCAGCGCCAACTGCCATACCTGTAAAGCTGTTTTCAGCAATTGGAGTGTCGAGAACTCGGAATTCACCGTATTTGTTGTATAGATCTCTAGTGACCTTGTAAGAGCCGCCATACTGACCTACATCTTCACCAAGCACAAATACATCGGAATCACGAGCCATCTCTTCATCAATAGCTTCGCGGAGAGCATTAAACAAGAGTGTTTCTGCCATCGGACGGGTTACAAAAGTTTGATAGGTCAAACTAGGATTTTAACCTTTTCGGTGGTCATTGGTCATTGGTGATCAGTCCGATGAGAAGTTAAATTAATAAAATGCCTATTAGTATAAAATCTCATTCTGAGAAACTTGAGATTGACTTTGCTCGTCTGACAGACATAGATGGTTGATGGGAAAAGGCGTTTGAGATAGCTAACTGGTTAATAGTAGGGCAACTGTGACGGACAACAAAAATTTCTTTTTACGCAATATTTGGTATTATGCGCTACCAGGTGAGCAACTTAAACCTGGGGCGATGGTTGCTAAAAAATTTCTTGGCGAACCAGTATTACTAGCCCGCACTCGTGAAGGCAAAGTATTTGCGTTACGCGATATCTGCCCTCATCGGGCTGTGCCGTTAAGTTGCGGTAGATTCGATGGTAATGAGGTTGAGTGCTGTTATCATGGCTGGCGCTTTGATAGCAATGGACGCTGTACAGATATTCCGGCTTTAGTGGAAGACCAAGAACTCGATTTTAGTCGTTTTCGCGTTAAGCAATATCCGGTGCGGGAGTTGCAGGGCAATCTTTGGATTTATATGGCGGATAAGGACAAGGTTGATTCGCCTACGCCAGAAATGGAGATTCCACAAGTTCCTTATTTTGGCGATCGCACTTATAATTTACTGCAAATGCTCAACTTTCCCTGCTTTGTTGATCATGCGGTTGTTGGTTTAATGGACCCTGCACACTCACCTTATGTGCATCGCGCTTGGTGGTGGCAGTTAAACCGACCTTTGGTTGAAGAAATTAAAACTTTCGATCCGTCACCTTATGGTTTTACCATGCGACGGCACAAGATTCCCGCCGTACCTCGTGCTTATCGCATTTTCGGTGGTGGTGAACCAGAAACAGAAATTGCTTTTTATCTTCCAGGTGTTCGCATTGAGCATTTAATTGTTGGTAAGCACCATGTATGTAATCTGACGGCGGTAACTCCTATCTCAGAAACGGAGACAGAAGTACATACAATGTTGTATTGGCATACGCCTTGGTTAAATTTACTGAAACCTTTTATACAACCACTAGCAAGAAACTTTTTAGATCAAGATCGTCAGGTGGTGATTAAGCAGCAGATTGGTTTGCAATATAACCCCAGTTTGATGCTGATTAAAGATGCTGATACCCAAGCGCGTTGGTACTACCAGGTAAAAACAGAATTCGCCCGCGCAACAACTGAAGGAAGACCTTTTGTTAACCCTGTCAAGGAACAAGTGTTGCGCTGGCGAAGTTAATTTCTTTAGGGGTTTTTGCCAATAATGGCGAACCCCTTTATTGAATACAGTTAAGTGGAATTGCCTTGAATTTATTGCCTTTGTAGTAAAGGATTTAAACTTACAATAGGCGAAAAATGAAGGGGTAGCGATAAGGCTGTTCTGTAGTACTTAAAGAGTGAAGAATTGCCATAACTGGCAAAACAATGTTGACAAGTTGTAAGATACCTAGCAACAAGAAACCAATTAATACTAATGTCAACACCCCAAAGATAATTCCATAAAGCCAAACATTCAAGTGAAAGTTAAGTGCTTCTTTGGCATTTTCTTTGACAACTGGATCATCAGAGACAAACAACATTACAATCGGTATAGCAATTGATACACCGAGAAGACTAAAAAAGATCGAGCCGTGAGAGAGTGCTGATAATAACTTGCGTTTATCTGGGTCGTACATCCAAACCCCCTGTTTGAGTAAATTCTTTATACTTGTCTCGACTCTAACACGCGATCGCAGGTAGAATTAAACTCCCTAAAGGAGGCTTTCCGTACAGATTATGTTAGTAATTTCAACCTAATATAAATCCGAAATGCTACCGACTAGCCCTGAATCTAAATATAATTTGGGTTGAACCCTAAAGTTTTTTGAATGTCTACTGAACTTGAGACTGATTTAGAGGCAGCAGTTGAACGCCGCCGCAATTTTGCAATTATTTCTCACCCCGACGCAGGTAAAACGACGCTAACAGAAAAGCTGTTGCTGTACGGGGGTGCTATCCATGAAGCAGGTGCTGTTAAGGCGCGTCGGGCGCAAAAAAAGGCAACTTCTGATTGGATGGAGATGGAACAGCAAAGAGGTATTTCGATTACCTCGACGGTGTTGCAATTTGAATACCATAATTGTCAGATTAACTTATTAGATACGCCTGGACACCAAGATTTTAGTGAAGATACTTATCGCACTTTAGCAGCAGCCGATAATGCGGTGATGCTGATTGATGCTGCTAAGGGTTTGGAACCACAAACCCGCAAGTTGTTTGAAGTGTGTAAGATGCGATCACTTCCTATCTTCACATTTGTTAACAAATGTGATCGCCCTGGACGCGATCCGTTTGAATTGCTGGATGAAATTGAGCAGGAGTTGGGATTACAGACTTATGCGGTAAACTGGCCTATTGGGATGGGCGATCGCTTTAAAGGTGTATACGAGCGTCACAGTAAGCAAATTCACTTATTTGAACGCAGCGCCCACGGTAGCAAAGAAGCACTTGATACTGTGGTTGATTTAGGCGATCCTCGTATTGAGCAGTTATTAGAACAAGACCTTTACTACCAGTTCAAAGAAGAATTAGAACTTCTTGATGGTGTCGGTGCAGAACTAGATTTAGATCAAGTTCGTTCTGGGAAAATGACACCTGTATTTTTTGGTAGTGCGATGACCAATTTTGGTGTCGAACTATTTTTAAATTACTTCCTCGATTACGCCTTAAAACCAGGTATTCACAACTCATCAGTGGGAGAAGTTGCGCCTACTTATCCCGAATTTTCTGGTTTTGTATTTAAGCTGCAAGCAAATATGGATCCGAGACATCGAGATCGAGTTGCGTTTGTGCGGGTATGTACGGGTAAGTTTGAAAAAGACATGATTGTAAATCATGCGCGTACTGGTAAAACGGTACGCTTATCAAGACCGCAAAAATTGTTTGCCCAAGATCGGGAATCAATTGAAGAAGCGTATGCTGGTGATGTTATTGGTTTAAATAATCCAGGTGCGTTTGCAATTGGGGATACAATTTACACAGGTCAAAAGCTGGAGTATGAAGGAATTCCTTGTTTTTCTCCTGAATTATTTGCTTATCTAAGAAATCCTAATCCTTCTAAATTTAAGCAATTCCATAAAGGTGTAACTGAGTTGCGCGAAGAGGGTGCAGTGCAAATTATGTACTCAGTTGATGAGGCGAAACGCGACCCAATTTTAGCAGCCGTAGGACAATTACAATTTGAGGTTGTGCAGTTCCGGTTGATGAGTGAATATGGTGTAGAAACTCGCTTAGATCCATTACCTTATTCTGTCGCTCGTTGGGTTGTTGAGGGTTGGGAAGCTTTAGAAAAAGCAGGGCGTTTGTTTAACACTGTGACAGTAAAAGATAACTGGGGTCGTCCAGTTTTACTGTTTAAGAATGACTGGAATATGCACCAAGTACAGGAAGATAATCCTAATTTAACGTTAAGTGCGATCGCGCCTGTTGGTTCCAGTTCTGAATTTGTTGCTTTGTAATGTTTCTAGTGCGGGCTTCTAGCCCGCTTAAAAATCGGAGTAATTTAATTGATATTACTTACCACCGTAGTAGAAAGCAATTTCCTTTTCCTTCAGGGGAGCCAAATCAGCATCAATTAACTTCTGGTTCAACTCTTGTTGGGAAATGTGTTTAGCACCAATTCTGACAATTCGAGAACGCATTGTATTTGATACACCGCTACGTTGACGATCGCCTTCTAAACCCATAACTTGGTTATAAAGGTCAAGCTTGGCTTTAGGGATGGGAGTACCATCTAAATCTATACCACGTGCGATCGCATGATCAACAGCATCAGCACCCGTTGTTTTGTTTTCTGACTCAGTAGCTTCACTCATACCTTCGCAACACCTAGAGATTAAACAGATTTCCCAATCTATTTTGCACTTTTTTACGGCAATTTATAACGCATCAGGATCTTCTCCTAACTCTCGTAACTTCGCAGCTAAACGTTCAGCGCGTTGGCGTTCTTGTTCAGCTTGCTGCTGTGCTGCTTCTTCTGGTAATAAAACTAAATTACCGTCAGAATCATAAAAACGTAACCAGACAGCCGTTTCTCGATCTATTGTGCCTTCCCAAGTTCCTAACCAAAAACCCAAACTTTCACACCACAACCAGGCTCGATCATTTTGTTCTAGTTCGTGATATTTTCGGGAATTATCTAAATGCCAACCTTGTAAGGAATTAGGATTAAAAGGGTTATAGACAAAATAATCTGGTGTTCTAAATATCCGCTCGTAAATATCTTTTTTAGCGCCTGTATCTACATTCGCTGTAGATGGTGACATTAATTCCACAATGACATCTGGATAACGCCCATTTTCTTCCCAAACTACCCACCCAAGACGTTCTTTATTGCCATCTAAGTCTAAGACAGCAAAAAAATCTGGTCCTCTAAAGTCGCGGTTACGTGCTTGGGCGCTACTGTAGTAGATAAACATATTACCACCACAGTAAAAGTCATTGCGGTTACTCCACGCTTGCTGCAATGACCTAATTAAGACATTCATGGCTATACGGTGGCGGTTGCTTTCCAAGGGTTCACCATCATCAAATATTAAGTCAGTCGGTGGCATGGGGGGTTCCCATTCCAAGTCATCTGCAATTTGGGGGTTTGTCTCAGCCGTCAACTCCACTGACATCTGAATATCTCCCTAGTTTGGGTTGTTTTCTCAATCTTAGGTTGACTAATAGTGTTTGTGGTGCTATTAGCTTAGATCTTTCGTGAGGGGGAGTATTATAGTGCGATCGCTACCTTACACACGCAATGTAAAGAAAAGTTGCAACTTTGAGGTAAAGTTGTTACATTTGTTTACAGGAAGTGCCTACACCTGGACGTTGCCTATATTTATTTTTATTTATTCGGCATATCTCTATCGTCTTGGCATCAGGTTTTCCTCCTCCCAACACAGCAATTAACACCAGCCACTTCTATGGCTGGTTTTTTGTCAGCATTTAGCTAGAGATTAAATCAACCGCTATTTGTAGCAACTGCCCTTGTAGGAATTCGTTGGTTTATCAAATAGTTGATTTATTCTTTCAATATCTTTTTGAATGATTCTTTTATATAATTCAGTAGTTTCTAACATAGTAATTAAGAAATATTTCAGGAATTACGCAGGCACGTAGAGCGAAGGATTAACGTCTCAAATTAAATTTAAACATAGAAAAAACACGCAGATCGATAACTGCGTGGAACTCAGATAAATAATATTTATATTTTCAATGGAAATTTACAAAACCCCTTTAGAACTAGGAATTTCACCCGCACGACGAGGATCAATTTCTAATGCCATTCTGAGCGATCGCGCGAATGCTTTAAATGTCGCTTCAATAATATGGTGCGAATTAATTCCATCCAACTGCCTAATATGCAGCGTCATCTGGCTATGATTCACGACGGCAACAAAAAATTCGCGCACCAACTGAGTATCATAAGTTCCAACTCGTTGTGTAGGAATCTGTAAACCATAACTAAGATGAGGACGACCAGAAAAATCTAACGCGACTTGAACCAACGCTTCATCTAAAGGCGCAACAAAATGACCAAAACGAACAATACCTTTGCGATCGCCTAACGCTTTAGCGAAAGCTTGTCCTAGCGTAATTCCAACATCTTCATTCGTGTGGTGATCGTCAATCTCTATATCACCAGTTGCCCGTACCTCCAAGTCAATCAGCCCATGAGAGGATATTTGATGCAACATATGGTCTAAAAACGGAACCCCAGTAGCCGCGCTACAACGTCCTTGACCATCTAAATTAATGCTGACATAAACATCAGTTTCCCCAGTTTTGCGACTGACAGTAGCAGTCCGACTAGGCAACAACTGTTCTAAATCAGAAGAAGTTGGAATTGAGCGATCGCTAATCTGCATAGAAATCTATCTAAAAAATCCTTAATATAGCAGTCAATATATTATTTTCTACTATTAATTTATCCTATCGGATTTTGTTTAAAGGTTGCTATAAGATTCAAAGTCCCCCTTTTTAAGGGGGATTTAGGGGGATCTTGACGTAAGTACTAACTTTTCTAAACCTGCGTAATTCCTTAACATAAAAATTCACTCTAACTCCCCTCCCCTTATTAAGGGGAGGGGTTGGGGGAGGGGTTTACATCCCCATAATCTCGTAACCAGCATCTACATACAGGATTTGCCCTGTAATTCCGCTAGATAAATCACTACACAAGAAAGCAGCAGCATTACCCACTTCCAACTGAGTTACAGTACGGCGCAAGGGTGCAACTTCCTCGACATGATGAATCATATCTAGAATCCCGCCAACGGCTGAAGAAGCCAACGTGCGGATAGGACCAGCCGAGATTCCATTCACTCGAATATTTTGCTGTCCCATTTCCGAGGCGAGGTAACGGACACTCATTTCTAGCCCAGATTTAGCAATTCCCATCAAATTATAGTTAGGAATTACCTTGACACCGCCCAAATAAGTCAGGGTGACAATACTGCCACCTTCCGTCATTAAAGGTTTGGCTGCTCCTGCCATTTGAATTAACGAATAAGTGCTAATTTCTAGAGCTTGAGCAAAACCTTGCCTAGAAGTAGAACTAAAATTACCCGATAAATCTTCTTTGTTCGCAAAAGCAAGGCAATGAATTAAAATATCGAGCTTGCCCCACTTTTCCTTAACTGTGTCAAACGTCGCTTGAATTTGAGCATCGTCTTGGACATTACAGGGTACAAATAAACTTGGTTGCAGAGGTTCTACTAATTCTGCAACTTTCTTTTCAAAGCGACCTTTTTCGTCAGGGAGATAAGTTACACCAAGATTAGCTCCAGCTTGATGTAGCTGTTGGGCAATGCCCCAGGCAATTGAGCGATTATTAGCAATGCCCGTCACAAGGGCGTTTTTCCCAGTCAAATTTAGCATGGTTTTCTAGTGTAAACGTAATTGAAGCCTGATTCAATCGCTCATTCAGCAGAATATTTACTGCTAATAGTTCCCGAACGGTAAAGTAATTTTACAGCGACTCTTACAGTTATCTGTTGTTTACTAGCAGATAAAGAACTTGTGCATTAAGCTTTTATTAACGGTTAAAGCTTTGCAAATCAGGGGATTCTGTATCAATAAGCACAAAAACGTCTGAGGAATTAAGATTAAGTTTTCTTTCTATAGTCATTAATCGCTAACAATCGGCTGGTGATTATCAGCTATCAGCCGTCAGCTATCAGCTAGGAATACAAGCACCTAAATTTTATGAAAAATCAAGAATTATTTTTCTCAAGACGGGTACGCCTCCTAAAAAAGGCATGGTGATTTCAAGGCTCTAAGTTTATTTATGACGCTCATGCTGACGTGCAGACTTTTGACTGCTAATAGCTAAATACCTAGTCGCTAAAACCTGATCTATAAAAAGTAATGAGTATGGTCGTGACACAAGATAGACCCCTAGCATCTGTATTTCGTCAAGTCGGAAATGGTGCGTTTCCCCCAGTGGTGGAAACATTCGATCGCGGTAAGACGATTTTTTTCCCTGGAGATCCGGCTGAAAGGGTTTATTTTTTACTCAAAGGTGCTGTGAAGCTGTCCAGGGTTTACGAGGCAGGGGAAGAAATTACCGTAGCCTTGTTGCGAGAGAACAGCGTGTTTGGGGTGCTGTCGTTGATTACGGGGCATCGCTCTGATCGTTTTTACCACGCGGTTGCCTTTACACCAGTAGAACTGCTCTCGGCTCCGATTGAGCAATTTGAGCAATCGTTAAGGGACAACCCTGAGCTTTCCTGGTTAATGATGCGGGGGTTATCATCTCGGATTTTACAAACAGAGATGATGATTGAAACCTTGGCGCACCGAGATATGGGTTCTCGATTAGTCAGTTTTCTGCTGATTTTGTGTCGTGATTTTGGTACGCCTAGCTCTGAGGGGATTACTATTGACTTGAAGTTGTCTCATCAAGCGATCGCCGAAGCAATTGGTTCTACCCGTGTCACTGTCACCCGTTTACTGGGAGAGCTACGGGACAATAAAATGATTTCTATTTACAAGAAAAAAATTACCCTACACGACCCAGTAGCCTTAAGTCAGCAGTTTACATAGGGTCTGGGGATATAAATCTGTTTTCAGTAGCCACTGGGATCGCTAAATGTAAGTTGCTGCATCTGTTACTCTGTTCAAGAATGGCATCAACCTCCGTAGGTATGAGATAGGCTATATCTGAGCAGAAGGTGTGGGGAGATGTCCAGCGGTTATATACTGATCGTGGCAATTTTAATATTAGGAGGTGTGATTGCGGCATCAGGCGATCGCATCGGCACGCGCGTTGGGAAGGCACGCTTAAGTTTATTTAAGCTGCGTCCTAAGCAAACTGCCACCTTAGTCACCATTGTTACTGGTAGTTTGATTGCTGCCTTAACTTTAGGAATTCTAATTGCAGCTAGTGAACAATTACGAACTGGTCTTTTTGATCTCAAGGTAATTCAAAGAAAACTTTCTACAACTCGCAAGGAGCTAACTGTAGTTGTTGAGCAAAAAAATCAAGTAGAAAGTGAATTAACAAAAGCTAAAACTGAGCGATCTCAAGCCGAGAAACAGCTTGATACAATTAATCAGTCTTTGAAAGAAATAATCGCTAAACAATCTCTGACAGCTAAACAGCTTAATAGTACTCAGCGCCAGCTAGGAGTTGTTTCCCAACAAAAAATTGCTCTTAGCAAAGAAATCACACAAATACAGGGAGAAAGGCAAGATTTAATCGAGCAACGCAATCAGGTTAAAGAGCAAGTTAATCAACTTAATAGCCAAGTTAGTCAACTGCAAGGTAATATTGCTCAACTACGTGGTCAAATTAATCAACTAAATGGTCAAATTGCTCAATTAAGAGGGCAAATTAATCAGCGCGATCGCGAAATTGCTAAACGAGACATCACTATTGCTCAAAGAGAACGAGTAATTTCCCAACGACAAGACCTGGAAAAACAGCTAAAAAAGGGCATTTCCGAACGTGAAACTCGCCTCAATCAGCTAGGGCAACAACTTAAAGACAGAGAAATTCAACTAACTCAAAGACAAACAGAACTAAAACAACGGGATCAACAACTGCAACAACGGCAGGCACAGCTTAATGAACAAGATCAAAAACTAAAAACGCTAGAAGTACAACTTAAACAAGGAGAAATACAACTTGGTGAACGAGATAAGCAACTTAAACAACTAGATCAAGAATTCCAACAAATAGAAACACAACTTACTCAACGAGATCAACAACTAAAACAACTAGAGTCACAACTTGGGCAACGATCGCAACGACTGGCATTTCTAGAAAAAGAAGTAGGAAAGTTAGAACAAGATTATCAAGTGCTGCGTCAAGGTAATGTTGTTTTATCGCGTAATGAAGTTCTTGCGGCTGCTGTGTTGCGGGTTGTTGAACCATCCTCCGCACGTCGAGCAATTGATCAATTGTTGAGTCAAGCTAACCGCACAAGCATTGAATCAACTCGACCTGGTGTTAAGAAAAATAACGAGCGAGTGGTGCAAATTGCTTCAACACAAGTCGATCAATTAATTAACCAAATTAAAGATGGGCGCGACTATGTAGTACGCATATTTTCTGCTGGCAATTATGTGGTTGGAGAAAAGCAAGTTGAAGTGTTTGCTGATGTATCATTGAATCAAGTTGTTTTCAAGGCAGGTGATACTGTGGCGGCAACCGACGCTGAACCTGCTACTATGACAGAAGTAGAAATTCGCAAAAAAATTGACTTGTTACTCTCTGCATCACAGTTTCGCGCCCGTAGAGTTGGAATTGTGGGTGATACGATCTTGCAAGTTGGTGATGGTAGAATTACAACCTTTATCCGATTTTTAGAGCAAGTAAAGCAGTATAAGCACTCTTTAGATCTCAAAGCGATCGCCGCCGAGGACACTTACACATCAGGTCCCCTAAAAATTAAGTTGGTAGCTATTAAAGATGGGCAAGTTGTTTTTAGTACTTAATCCTTCAAAGATTGTTAATTGAAAAATTGAAAAATGATTTTGGGTTTTGATCCAGGAAAAGACAAGTGTGGTTTAGCTGTTGTGGGGTTAGACAGAAAACTGCTTTACCATGAGGTTGTGCCATCAGCAAGTGCGATCGCAACTATCCAAAGTTTATGTGCAGAATTTGCCATTTCTACTTTAGTAATGGGAGATCAAACCACAGCAAAAACTTGGAAACAGAAACTCAATAGCGAATTAGAATCAATTCCGATTTTAATGGTAGACGAGCGATACAGCAGCTTAGAAGCACGCGATCGCTATTGGCAAATGTATCCGCCTAAAGGTATTACTAGCCTAATTCCACAAGGATTTAGGCAACCTCCCCGACCAATAGATGATATTGTTGCTATTTTGCTAATTGAAAGATATTTAAAAATAGCAAAGACAAATTAAATTTGTAAAAATATACATGATAAAATCCTCAATGTAAGATGGTAATAGCTTACAAAAATGTTGAAAAACTCAAACTAATTTTTCTAAAGTTGCGCTCGGATAGTAAAAGCATAATCACCCCCTGGTTCTAGCTTGTAATCTTGCTGCTCTAAAAATCTACCCAAGGGTTCTTGAATTAAAGCTCTTCCCATAGAGGGTTTGACCACAAGTTCACCTCGGCGGAAACACCAGTAGAACTCCCAAACAAATTCCCCCGCGCTGACTTCACCTTCAATTGTTCCTAGTTGCCAGGAATGTTGGGTAATCCTGACATTGGCAATGGTTTCTGGCAGATACTTAGAACTCACAATCAGTCTGATGTTAATAACCTTTAAAAACTCACGATAGCAAACGAGTTGTAATAGCTGCTTTAGCACTCATGCTCTATCCAAAAGGAGTAGGATCAAAATAAGTAAGAGGAGGAGCGGTTTTGACTAATTTAGTGTCGGACTCTAATCCTGATAATTTAAATTCTACTAATCTGGATCAGGAACTAGATAGCGCGATTTTCAGCTTTAAAGAGATTCAGGCAGAACTGAACTATAAACAAGCGACTGACGCACTCCGAGAACTGGTAGACAATCTCGACTTAAAGCCACAAGAAAGAGAGGGATTAGATTCGGAGATAGAGGGACTAGCAACCATGCTAGATAAGCTAGAACGCTCTGTGGTGCAGATTGCAGCTTTTGGCATGGTAGGCAGAGGTAAATCTTCGTTGCTCAATGCTTTATTAGGTCAAAAGGCGTTTGAAACTGGTCCCCTTCACGGTGTTACCCGTACAAGTCAAAGTAGTAGTTGGCGTGTAGAAAGCCAAAATTTATCTAACCAGAATAGCGATCGCACTGCTGATGTTTTAAGAGTCACACTGCCAAGTGTAGGCAATTCTCAGGTAGAACTGATTGATACACCTGGCATTGATGAAGTTGATGGCGAAGCACGAGAAATCTTAGCGCGTCAGATTGCCACGCAGGTTGATTTGATTCTGTTTATTATTGCTGGTGACATGACTAAGGTGGAATACGAAGCACTCTCGCAACTAAGGGAAGCGGGTAAACCGATGTTGCTAGTATTTAACAAAATTGATCAGTATCCAGAAGCAGATAGACAGGCAATATACCGCAAAATCAGAGATGAACGGGTGCGGCAGTTGCTTAAACCCTCAGAAATTGTGATGGTGGCAGCTTCACCATTAGTAGCGCAAGCTGTGCAACGTCCAGATGGCAGCAGAGGAATACAACGCCGTCAAGGATCGCCGCAAGTAGAGGAATTAAAGCTCAAAATTTTAGAAATTTTAGATCGAGAAGGTAAATCTTTGGTGGCATTGAATACGATGCTTTATGCCGATGACATCAATGATCAGTTGGTGCAGCGAAAAATGGTGATTCGCGATGAAAGCGCCAATCAGTTGATTTGGAAAGCAGTAATAACTAAGGCAGTGGCGATCGCACTTAATCCTGTAACCGTCGTAGATCTACTTAGTGGCGCAGTAATTGATATTTCCTTAATTTTGACTTTATCCCGACTCTACGGCATTGGGATGACTCAGCAAGGTGCTGTAGGTTTACTGCAAAAAATTGCCCTGAGTATGGGTGGTATTACTGCTAGTGAACTTTTAGCAAATTTAGGTTTAAGTTCTCTTAAAGGATTACTAAGTCTTTCTGCACCAGCAACGGGTGGAGCATCTTTAGCTCCTTATTTTTCTGTAGCGGTAACTCAGGCGGGTGTCGCTGGTGTCTCTGCTTATGTAATTGGACAAGTGACTAAAACTTATTTAGCTAATGGTGCTTCTTGGGGACCAGATGGACCAAAAGCAGTTGTAAATAGTATTTTATCAAACTTGGATGAGGCTTCAATTATTAACCGGATTAAAGATGAATTAACCGCCAAGATTGATTTACGTCGAGTGACCAATGGCTAATTTTGGGGAAGATGGGGGAGATGGGAGAGACGAGGGAGATTTAAATCAGAATCTGCTTAATTTACTCCTCATTCCTCACTTCTCGCCCCTTAAAATTAAGCTATCTCTGTTGTTTAAATGAATCTAGCCATTCTTGAACTTGACCTGCGGCAACGTCACGGCTACCCAAACCAAAGGCAAGTGCGATCGCGACAGCAATTGCTCCCAGTAATAACCCAAAAGCTAAGTTAACAATGTCACTAGCAATGCCCATTTGTTGCAGTGCCATCGCTGATACTAAGGCAATAATGGCAATTCGAGCCGTTTGACCTAAAATTCGCGACTGGCGAGATCCAGAACTGGTAATTAAGCTGTAAGCAAGGTTGGCTAAATATAAACCAATTGCAAACACTACTAAACCAGAAAGAATTCGACCTAGTACTACAACAATGCCGCTTACTAATACAGTAAGTGCTGCAATTTGCAAGACATTAGTTGCTGCTACTGTAGCAAACAACATAATCCCAACAAGTACCACAATCCCTGCAAGTTCTGAAGGTGTACGAGTGATAGTTGGTGTTGGTTGAATTACAGTTGCTTGTTGTGATGTTAATGGGTCAAATTCTGTATTAATAGAATCAAATTCTGTATTAGTAGAAAATGATGCTTCAGGTGCGCTGCTAGGAGGAAGAATTGCTTTCGGGCGTTGTGTTGGCAATCCTATCCAGGAGAAAATGTTATTAAAACCAAGCCCTGTAAGGATGTTTGTGACTAAATCTGAAACAAATCGTCCTAAGAAATAAGCTAACGCCAAAATTAACGCGGCTGTTAAAATTTGGGGAATGGCGTTGAGAATCTGCTGCAACATTGAAGTTGCTGGATCAGAAATCGCATCAATTCTCAGGGCATTTAAAGCTGCGATCGCTGTTGGAATTAAAATCAGTACATAGACAAACGTACCGATAATCCAAGAAAGAGATTTACCACCTGCTGGTTGATTCAACCCAACGCGATGACCTAACTGATCAGTACCAGTTGCAGCTAACAAATTTGTGACAATTCGACGTACTACCTGTGCAAGTAACCAGCCTGCAAATCCAATTAGCACCGCCGCTAAAATATTCGGCAGAATTGCCAATACTTCATTTAGTAGCGTCTGAACTGGTTGCAGTGTTCCCTGTAACTCTAAGGTACTGAGAACAGAAGGCAAGAATAGCAGAAAGATGAACCAGTACAGCGCATTTGCTAGGGTGTCACTCAAAGACAACTGGTTGGGTTGAGGAGAAGTAGATGAACCTACTTGTTGATTTAAACGCTCATCTAAACGCAGAGTACGAAGAGTGCGTGTTACTAATAATTTAACTGCTGTAGCTATTACCCAGGCGATGCCTAACAAAATGGCTGCGCCGCCTAATTTTGGTAAAAAGCCCAGTATTTGAGAAAGGAAATTATTTAAAGGTTGAGAAACAACGGTCAATTTAAGTTGGTCTAAAAAGGCGACCAACACCAAGATCATAACCAACCAGAAGACAATGCTGGAGATCCATTTTTCTACGGGTGGAGTATCAGCACTATCTGAACGTCCAGTGATCCAAGCCGCGAGCCGATTATCAATATCAGTACGCTTCAGTAGCCCATTAGTGATTGCAGAGGCGACAAGCGCCACTATCAAACCAATTACTAAAATTGCGATCGCAGCAACTAAATTTAGCAACGAGGGTCCTAAGCTGAAACCTAGACCTTGGAAAAGTCCGCTAACACCTCCGGAAATTGCTGGTTGAGGTTTGGCTGGGGTAGCCTGTGCTAATATTTGCGACCACAATAGCGGATCATCAGCGTTGATGCTTTGTGTAATTACTGACCAAGCTTCATTCATAGTTGGTAGGAAACCCTTTGCGACATTACAGGCAAAAATAAACTTGGGCTTTTGGCGGTAGCCATGATTGCTTTAGGATTATCTAGGGAATTCGTTGTATATACTGCAAGTTTGCTCACAATTCCACACTGAAATAACCGTTAGAGCAATATGGACAACATTATGCGCCACTTTATCAGCTTGTAATCTTCCTTTATAGTGAATTAAGCTTTAAAAGTCCCTGATTTGCATATTTTTAGACCTCAAACTAGACCAATGACCAGTGACCAATGACCAGCCTCAATGTTAAGTTTATTTCCACTCGGCTACTTAGTATTTATGTCGCCTCAATTTTTTGAACAATCTATCCAAATCAACGCCAACGCCACGATGGTTGAGCGTTGCATTACAGATTTAGGGTTAATGCACCGATGGCTTAATCCTGTGCTGGTTTGTGAACCAGTAGGTGAGTGGAGTACTGATGTTGGTAGTACAAGCCGTTTTGTGATTCAAATCCCTGTATTACAGCCCACCCTGAATAGTGTAGTGATTGAGAGGGAACCAGGGCTGGTAGTTTGGGGGTTTGAGGGATTTTTTCAGGGATGCGATCGCTGGGAATGTCAACCCAATGCTCAAGGAACGCTGTTACTCAATCGCTTTGAGTTTGAAATTCCCAATCCCCTAATTAGTTGGGGTTTCAATACGTTTGCAGCTAAGTGGACACAACAGGATATGCAAGCACAGTTAAAGCGTCTCAAAAGAGTAGCAGAGAACAATTAACAATTAACAATTAACAATTAACAATTAACAATTAACAATTAACAATTAACAATTAACAATTAACAATTAACAATTAACAATTAAAGAGCCTGTTTGCTTTGCGCCTTGAGTTATTTTAATTCAAAATTTATTTGTTATTCCGATCCTACAACTTTAATTTTATGGTAATTGATCATTGTTAACTGATAATTGTCTAAGCACTTGTCGAATCACTTCAGCATCTTCAGCGTCAGGAAGACGAGTGAGGTATGTTTTTAAATCCTCAGAAGCTTCTTGCCATCTTGCTAATTCATAGTAAAGCAAACCGCGATCGCGCAATTCCATTACAGCATCAGGAAATAGCAACAAAATTCGCTCAACTGCCGCCACCGATGAGCTAAAATTACGCTGACTTAAATAAATCATCTTTAAATTTGTCAGCATTCGTGCTAAAAATTGCCTATTACTTACAGGTTGCAGCAATTCTGCGGGGATTGAGGATATTGGCTGTTGGTAAATTTGGCTTAGTCTTTCCTCACAATCTTCATCAAACATAATTTCACCACGATTAAAAGCATCAACAAAAATGCCAACATTTTCAAACTCTGGGCGAATCATAAAATGCCCTGGCATTCCGATCCCTACCATTGGAAAATCAAGCCTACGGGCAATTTCTAAGTAAAGTAAAGAAAGCGTAATAGGAATGCCAGTACGCCGCTCAATTACATCATTTAAAAAGCTGTTGCGCGGATCATAATAATCTTTTTTATTTCCGGTAAAACCTAAGTCATCATAAAGATATTTGTTAATAGTTTGAATTGTACGCAATGGATAGCGTTGTTCTGGCAAACGTTCTTGAATCTCAGTTGCCATAGTATCTAGGGCGTTGAGATATTCCTCTGTATCGAGATTGGGATATTGTTCTTTTGCAATATATAGGGCTGCCTTGCCTAAATCAATTTGCGGTTCAGGCTGTTGGATTTCTTGGTAAAAGTATTGCCGAGCCAAATTAAAGTTCATATTTTTATAATTTAAGTTGATTGGAAAAAATTAATTACACGAATTAGGGAAATACTTGTGGCTTTAAAATTAATTTTTGGGTGAGATTTTACTCTGTTATTTTAGACGGATATACAAACAACTAAGACTATTGCAAAAATTAAATCTTTTGCCTAAGTCAAATTTTAGAGAATTAACCACAGATGCACACAGATAAACACAGATGTAATGATTATTTTAGGCAAGAAATTTATGATAATTTTTGATAAGATTTGATCAATTTATGCAACAGAGCTATCGGTAATCTGCTCCAGATCCATATCGCCAAGCATCAAGCAATCGCTGGTAATAGTATTGCTGTATAGGCGGCAACATTTTCTCTAGGGGCATCATCATTTTTCCTAAAGGATATAGCGCGGTATATCCTCCTAAAGTAAGATAATGCACCATCCAAGCCAGTAGCGTTTCTAATCCGACATGAGGAATGACTGGTAATACGATCGCAGGATTAGTTATTGCAGTTTTCAATAGCGTTTTTGATAAACCTGAAAATTGCACAACGTCTTGCAAAAATGGTCTAAGAACATCATCTCCTAACTGCGCCATCGACTGAAATACACCTGCAAGCAACTGGTTAATTTGATCGGGGTTAAGTTTTTGATCGATACCAGCACTCATCGCTCTTTGGAACATCCAAGTTGCAGCAATATTGGGCTGATAAGGTTGCAGCAGTGCTAAAGCATTCTGACTTATTGCATCACTTTGTAAAGCTTCGTGAATTCCTGTTGTTAAACGTTTCAGATGTCTTACTATTGCTCCGAAACCTCCAAAGCTGACAGGTGATTGGCTACCGCTACTATCTCCTACAAGCAATATCCGATTCCAAGGTGTTCTTAATGGGCTTTGTTTGTAGGAAGGAAAAAAGCCAAATAATGCTCTTTGAAACTGTAATTGAGAAAGTTCTATATTTTGATAGTGAGGTAACAAACGTAAGTATTCTTCAAATAAAAATTCTAAGCTAGGACGTTCTGGTTGAGCATCCATGTAGGTAAATAAATAAGTAGTTCTGCCATCTCTTGCTGGAAATGCTTCCCAAAAGTATTGGCATTGATGCTGCATAGGTGTAAAAGAAACAAATAAATCACCAGTCTCGTTTTCTGGAAATCCTTGAGCGCAGCTACCTACTACTAAACAAACCCCGTCGGGTTTTTGTCCTTGTCGCGCCTGTTGCGCTATAGGAGAAAAATGCCCCATTGCGTCTATTAATAAGCGCGTATTTAAAACTTTTTCGCCTGCTTCTACCCTTACACCATTGGTGTGAACAATTGCTGCACCAAAAGGTGTTTGTTCCAATAATTGACCACCAGCAGCCAAAAATTTTAACTTGAGAGTTTCTAAGAGAAAAACTGGGTCAACGCCAATGTTAAGAATATCTCGCACCCAAATATCAGGAGTATTAGGAAAGGCAATTCGAGCAGGGTTATATTGAGTTGCGATCGCACTCTCTAATTCTGTTTCTGAAAGTAAGCCTAATTCCACAAACGTTTCTAGTTCTTTGCGGGATATATTCCACTCTTGATCTCTACCACGTAATATCCCTCGCTCAATTACAGCAACGCGGTAGCCCTGCATTTGTAAAGTAGCAGCAATTAAAATTCCTAGTGTGCCACCGCAAATAACAATATCTAAATCTACAGTTTCTAAGGGTAGCTGGCTTTCTTTAACTACCGCAGGAATTGGTAAAGTATTATCCTTAATTGCTTCCCAGAGGCTATCAGCGCGACGTAGACCTCCTAATACATCTCCTGGTAGTTGTGAGAGAATTTCTGCCGTTAAATTCATGACAATTTATTTGATCTCAAAAAAAAGACTGCCCCTGCTACACCTTACCCAAAGCTAATACAGCATTCTGACCCCCAAAACCAAAACTCAAACAAAGCATCTTCTGTACCTCACGCGACTGTCCCACAGTGACAAAATCTAAATCAAACTCTGGTGCTGTTAAACCTACACAAGGAGGTAGCAAATTAGATTCCATCGCCATCAGACAAAAAGCTACGCCTAAAGCCCCAGAAGCCCCCAACGTATGACCTGTAGCACCCTTAGTAGAACTAACAGCAACACCTTGAGGAAATAAATATTTAATTAACTGTGCTTCATGGTGATCATTAAGCTGAGTAGCTGTACCGTGAGCGTGGATATAATCAATATCCTCTGACAAAAGTTTACTGCGTTCTAAACATTGTTTAACGGCTGCGATCGCACTACTACCCCTTGAGTCAGTAGCACATACATGATAAGCGTCTGCTGTCAAGCCAAATCCCAAAACTTCACCATATATTTTTGCATCCCGACGCTGTGCTAACTCGGCTGTTTCTAAAACAAATACTGCGCCACCTTCACCTAAAACTAACCCTGATCGTTTGCAGTCAAAAGGATACGCACCAGTTTTAGCTAATGCGCCCATTTTGTCAAACCCTGCCAAAGTTAGGGGTGTAATAGCTGCTTCCACCGCACCCGCAATAACACGCTGACATTGCCCAGTTTGAATGAGATTATATGCTTGTGCGATCGCCCATATACCTGTAGCACAAGCTGCCATTGGCGCTAATACAGGAGCCGCAGAACTTATTTGACGAGCAGTTGCGATCGCCGCTCTGTTAGGTAAAGTATCCAACCAATGCTCTAATTTTATGGTGTTCTCTTGAGCAATTGAAGATAAAGAAATTACACAATTAGAACTAGCAGTATCTTGATATCCTAATTGCTGCTGACTCCTATAAAATTGTCTAGCTAACTCTTCCCAAGATGCCTGACAACTGCGACTTGAGCCAATTACTACCCCACAATCAATTAAAGGTGGCAACAAACCAGCATCTTTTAATGCTGCTGCTACCACCAACTCAGTGATATTTGTAAGATTGTTGGGTATTTTACCAATCAGGGCTAGAGGAAATATTGGTAATTCTGTAAATATTTGGCGTGGAATAATCCCAGATTTACCTGCAATTAAACTTTTCCAAGTATTTTCCAGATCCCCTAAAGCCGAAATTAAGCCAACACCAGTAACAACAACCTCAACCACAAAATTTTAGGTTTGAATTTTAGATTGTAAATCGAGCAAAAAATTCAACTTGCGATCAAAATTAACAATTAACATTCAGACCTGATAATTGTTAATTGATCTACTGTGCTTTTTTCAAGTTTTCGATGCCCTTAGTGACCTTAGCAGATTCAATGCGATCGCCCTGTTGAATCTTGTCAACTACACTCATTCCCTCGGTAACTTTGCCAAAAACAGCATAATCGCCATCCAAGAACGCTAAATCTGCTAAAGCAATATAAAACTGAGAAGAAGCACTATCTGGATCTTGCGATCGAGCCATCGCCAACGCCCCCCGTGTATGTCTCAACACTGGTGGCTCAGAAATACCCGCGCTATTGAAAGTTTGGCTATAAATTGGACTTGTTGCCCCTTTTGGCTTGATTTCTAAAGGGATATAACGCTGTTGATTAGTAGCTGGATCAATAAAACCACCAGTTCCCAACCGCTCCTGTGGAAACTTCGGATCTTTACCTTGGGGATCGCCCCCTTGAACAACAAAAGGTTGTGGTTCCCGCACTACTCGGTGAAAAACCAGCCCGTCGTAAACACCCCGTTGAACCAAATCAACGAAATTACCAGCACTAATCGGGGCATTAGTTCCATCTACTTCCATCGTAATTGGAGAGCCTTTAACCGTTAAAACCACAGTGGCTTTGCCTTCAAGTCGCGGTAAATTACTCAGTTGTGGACTACTAGCCACAGGAGTAGGAACAGAGGTAGTTTGAGTACTTGTAGGGCTGGCTGAATTTACCCTAGATGCCTGTTGGGTATCACATCCACCAATAATCAAACCACCAACGGCTAAAAATAATAATAACCAGCGCCGGATTTCTATCTGCATTTTTAATTTACCTATTTGTAGCCAGAGCTACTGAATTATAAGCAGAGATATCAAAAGGTAGGAAACAAAAAAGTAGGGGGCAAGGAGAAGATTGCAGTCAATTACGGATGTAGTGAATTGCTTATAATCATTCTCCTGCCTGCCCCCTAGCCCTTACATATTATCAAACGGTACAAACCGCAACCGCTCATAATCCTTCCAAAGGAACACTCAAAAAACGAGCCAACGTAGCGCCCTCGCTTTCTAGCTCATACAAAGAGATCGGTTCACCAACACGCGATAGAGGAATATCCCGCCGTCCCTTAACTCGTAAATAGAGAGCGCGACGTGGGTTTAGTCCTTCTTTGATATCTACTCTAATTGCTTGGACATCCTCTGCCTTACAGTTAATTTCAATTCGGCGGTTTTTCCCAGGAAATCCCCATCTAAAAATGCGAATTTCTCCGGTTTGCTGATTAAATTCGTTGTAGCCACCGCCGATGTCCCAGAGGATCGCTAACCACAGGTATAGCGCCAGCAGTAAGCCAGCAGTACCGTAAAGCCCCATCGTTATCCCTTGGGGAACAAATAGCAGTTGAGTGGGATCGCTAAAAGGCAAAAGATTTACTTTGAGATAACTGGAAATTCCAGCTAAGAAAAAGCCTGTTGCTCCCACAGATACAACTGAAGCCCACCAATAGTTACTGAACCGACGAGAGCCTAAAATCGGTTGCTTAAGAACAGGGTTATCTGTAGAGATTGTCGGTGCAGCCATGAAATTTTAGTTAAATCCAACGTAAATTTAAAGAAAAATTGCTTCGATACTCCCACATATTTAAGCAGGTGGGATTAGTGGAACATCTGGGTTTGCTTACCAAAGTTAGTTTCTATTCTATGCCAGAGCAGGGTCACATCCCCACCCTTCTTCCTATCAAAACTTACGCATCTTAACAAAAGTAATACGTTAAGTTGAGTAACTAACCCAGGGTTTTATGAGAAAGTGCGTGTCAAATTGTAAAATTTCTGATATTTTCAATAAATAAACTTAAACAAATCTGAGACTCTGACCTCTTAGTAATTCCAGTCTAGATAAGAATGGATAGGTCTGGGTACAAAAGCAAGACTCTTGGCAATGCCTAGACCCAGAAAACGTTCCTTCAACTAAAGAAAAGCAGTTTAGGGACACAACCACTAAACTGCTGTTGGTTAAATCTATCAGGGCGTGAGTATGGTTGTTGTAAATTGGCTAGGATGTAATAGCTACAAGCAATTAGCTGATAGCACACTAGAGTCAGTCCTTGCCAAAAATCTTATCCTTGAACATGGATGGGATTGTACTGCCAAATATAAAATGTTAACTCCTCTGGTATTTAAGGTGTTGTTCCCCTTAAAGATCGAGGATTTGATTCAAACCAAGAGGTTTTAAGATGACAATTGCAGTTGGACGCGCCCCAGCAGGACAAGGCTGGTTTGACGCACTAGACGACTGGCTCAAGCGCGATCGCTTCGTGTTCGTAGGATGGAGTGGCATCCTACTATTCCCCTGCGCCTACCTCGCCATCGGCGGGTGGCTCACAGGCACAACCTTCGTCACCAGTTGGTACACTCACGGACTAGCCTCCTCCTACCTAGAAGGCTGCAACTTCCTGACAGTAGCCGTATCCACCCCACCTAACAGCGTGGGACACTCCCTACTACTACTGTGGGGACCAGAAGCCCAAGGCGACTTAACTCGTTGGTTCCAACTCGGCGGCTTATGGACATTTGTAGCATTGCATGGAGCATTTGCCTTAATCGGCTTCTGCTTAAGACAGCTAGAAATCGCCCGTCTAGTCGGCATTCGTCCCTATAACGCCTTAGCATTTACAGGTCCCATTGCGGTATTTGTGTCTGTATTCCTAATGTACCCATTAGGACAATCCGGTTGGTTCTTTGCCCCTAGCTTTGGAGTAGCAGCAATTTTCCGCTTCTTGCTATTCTTGCAAGGGTTCCACAACTGGACATTGAACCCCTTCCACATGATGGGAGTAGCAGGAATCTTAGGTGGTGCTTTACTGTGTGCCATTCATGGAGCAACAGTAGAAAACACCTTATTTGAAGACGGCGACAAAGCCAACACCTTCCGGGCATTCAACCCCACCCAATCAGAAGAAACCTACAGTATGGTGACCGCCAACCGTTTCTGGTCACAAATATTTGGGATTGCTTTCTCCAACAAACGTTGGTTGCACTTTTTCATGTTGTTTGTACCAGTTACAGGCTTGTGGATGAGTTCAGTTGGGATTGTGGGTTTAGCATTGAACCTACGGGCGTATGACTTTGTGTCCCAGGAAATCCGTGCTGCGGAAGACCCTGAGTTTGAAACGTTCTACACCAAGAATATTCTGCTCAATGAGGGTATCCGTGCTTGGATGGCTCCTGCTGACCAACCTCACGAGACTTTTGTGTTCCCTGAAGAAGTTCTTCCTCGTGGTAACGCTCTGTAAAAAAAGTAAAGTTGAATGTAGAATCAATTCATCTTAACTTTCTGTATTCATTTGTCATAATTCATCTCTTTGAAGAGGTAATACCCTGTGGAAACGCCCTTTAATAGTGCAATGGTTGCGGGCAGTGGTCGCGACCAAGAATCATCAGGTTTTGCCTGGTGGGCTGGGAACGCCCGTCTCATAGACTTTTCTGGTAAGCTGTTGGGCGCTCACGTTGCCCACCAGGGACTGATTGTATTCTGGGCTGGTGCGATGACTTTGTTTGAAGTCGCTCACTTTGTCCCAGAAAAGCCTCTGTACGAACAAGGCTTTATCTTGTTGCCTAACCTCGCCCGTTTGGGTTGGGGTGTTGGTCCTGGCGGTGAAATCACCGATACCTTCCCATACTTTGTTGTTGGTGTTCTGCACCTAATCTCCTCTGCTGTTCTTGGTTTGGGTGGCATTTATCATGCTGTTCGTGGTCCTGAAACCTTAGAAGAGTATTCTGCCTTCTTTGGTTACGACTGGAAAGACAAGAACAAAATGACCAGCATTTTAGGTTTCCACCTAATTGTGTTGGGCATTGGTGCTTTGCTGTTGGTCGCTAAGGCGATGTTCTTTGGGGGTGTATATGACACCTGGGCACCAGGCGGCGGTGATGTTCGTGTCATCACCAATCCAACTTTGAACCCAGCAGTAATCTTTGGTTATTTAACCAGGTCGCCATTTGGTGGTGAAGGCTGGATTGTCAGCGTTGATAACCTAGAAGATGTTATTGGCGGTCACATTTGGGTCGGTTTGATCTGCATCTTTGGTGGTATTTACCACATTCTCACCAAGCCTTTTGGTTGGGCGCGTCGTGCGTTCATCTGGTCTGGAGAAGCTTATCTCTCCTACAGCTTGGGTGCGTTGTCTTTAATGGGCTTTATTGCTTCCTGCTTCGTTTGGTTTAACAATACTGTTTACCCCAGCGAATTCTACGGCCCAACTAACGCTGAATCTTCTCAAGCTCAGGCAATGACTTTCTTAGTTCGTGACCAACGCTTGGGTGCTAACATTGGTTCTGCTCAAGGCCCTACAGGTCTAGGTAAATACCTGATGCGCTCTCCTACTGGAGAAATCATCTTCGGTGGTGAAACAATGCGTTTTTGGGATTTCCGTGGCCCTTGGTTAGAGCCATTACGTGGTCCTAATGGTTTAGAACTCAGCAAACTGAAGAATGATATTCAGCCTTGGCAAATTCGTCGTGCTGCTGAGTACATGACTCATGCTCCCAACGGTTCACTGAACTCTGTGGGCGGTATTATTACCGATATCAACGGGTTTAACTATGTGAACCCACGTGCTTGGTTATCTACCTCTCACTTTGTACTAGGCTTCTTCTTCCTAGTCGGTCACCTATGGCACGCTGGTCGCGCACGCGCTGCTGCTGCTGGTTTTGAAAAAGGTATTGACCGTGAAAATGAGCCAGTAATGGCAATGAATGAACTTGACTAGGCTCTACGTTTAGAGTTCTGGTTTTTTGACTAAGAACTGATAATTGATTAGGCTCTTGTTTTTATAACAGGAGCCTTTTTTGATAATTGGTGGTTAAATAGCTCTCTGTACCGTCAGCTATCAGCAGTTAGCTTTTTGAATAAAGAAAAGCCTACATAGCAAGCATTGCTTTAGAAGCTGATAGCTGACCGCTAATTGCTATAAATGAAACAATATACTGGTAATAGATAACTGATAATTGCTCACTGATTATGCGTGATGCTGATTTGACAGGAATTTTAGAGTGGACACCTGAAGCTAAGGTTAAGCTGAAGAATATTCCCTTTTTTGTACGGGCGCAGGCTCGTCAGAGGGTTGAACAATTGGCTCGTGCTACTGGTCAACAAATGGTGACAGGTGAATTAGTAGAGCAAGCACGGCTTGAGTTTGGTCAGTAAGCTAATTTTATCAATATGGTTAATGACCCCAGCGAAAAGCAAAGACAAAAGGCGAATAAATTTAGCTTTTTCGCCTTTTTGCTTTACTATACTTGGCGATGTCTACGACGCTGATCCGCCTACGCACTTTTTTAAATGCACCTTATTTAGATGCGCGGTAACTACCCAGGAAAAATTACGGCTATCAGGAGCGCATACTTCATTCAGCCTAGATCACTTAATTATGGTTGCTTAAGACTTTTCTAAACATCACCAAGGGCAAAACTGCTAAATACCTAGCAGCCATTTAAAATTATCTCAACCTTAAGGTTAGTTAAGCAAATAGCTATTTTTATATGTTTAGGTAGATAATTTTATTATGCTTTTAAACTTACGATCTATTTATAAATACTAAATCTTAAAAAATAATTATATTTTTTGCTGTCAGTAATTATTTAATAAAAACTCTAAGTAATTAAAAGTTTAAGAACTACTTGTTGATAATTAACAGGATATTTATGAATCTTAGTTTATCTATGAAGCATTTTTGTGAGCATTGGATTCAAGAATGGTGTGAAGAAAATGGTTGGACAGATTTAGTTATTGATAGTGGTAACTACTGGGCTTTTCCACCTGGTGCAGTTATGCCTGAGCCAATTCCTCCAAGAGCTTTAAAATTAATTAAAGCAAATAAAGGATTTTGCTTTGAAGAAAAGCTGTGCGTAGCTGCTGCGCTGGTTGTCAGTTTTAGTGGATCTATTTGCGCCTATGTAATTAAATCTCCAATTCCACTGGTATTAGCTTTTAGTTTTACCGCTCTTATGGTACCTCTACTTGAGGTTGAAGAAGTCTAGATTGCTAAATCAAAAATACTAATTATTTGGTAGACTGCTGTAAATGGATGAGCTAAATAAATACTACCAAGTACTGGGACTATCACCAGGGGCTTCTTTGGAAGAAGTCAACCAAGCTTATAAGGATTTAGCGTTCATTTGGCATCCCGATCGCATTCCTACAGATAATCCTCGGCTACAGCAAAAAGCTCAGGATAAATTGAAAGAAATAAATCATGCTCGCGATCAATTGCGGTTAATTGGAAAGAACCCTCCAACCCCGAAGGCTCAACCGCGTCCATCTAGCCAACCAACGCCTAGTTATTATAAGCAGCCGCCAACGCCTAGTTATTATAAGCAGCCACCAACGCCTAGTTATTATAAACAGCCACCAACGGCTTCTCAATACCAGGAGCGAAAACCTGCTTCAGATTTGAGCGGTACAAATATGAGTGGTGCGGATTTGAAAGAAAAAGATTTTTCGGGGAGAAATTTAAGTGATGCTAACCTTAGTCATGCTAACCTGAGCGATGCTTTTTTACATAAGGTAAATCTTCAAGGAGCAAATCTCTATAAGGCTAATTTATTTAGAGCTAATTTACTGCAAGCAAATTTGAGTAATGCTTGTCTGCGCGAAGCAAATTTGATTGGGGCAGATTTAAGTGGAGCAGATTTGAGGGGAGCAGATTTAACTGGGGCTAAAATAGGATTTAATGACAAAATAATGGTTAAGTTAACTGGGGCAATTTTGGCGGGGGCAATTTTTCCTGATGGAACAATTTATCCTGGTTAATTGCATTTTTCAGGAACATGATAAGTATCTGACGTGGTTGCCACCACGTCAGTATCATTGCTTATTTTCCTAATTTTTCTGACTCTCTCCAACCGCCATAGCTGCTCTGTTTTTTTGGGTTAGCTAGCTACACAACCGAAATTATCATTTTTGTGCTTATATTTGTTTTGGGCTGTTTTATAGACTGTCATAGTTCCTGAACAATACTTATCTAAGCGTCTCCCAGAACAACTGAA
Source organism: Crinalium epipsammum PCC 9333 (assembly GCF_000317495.1). Lineage (GTDB taxonomy): Bacteria > Cyanobacteriota > Cyanobacteriia > Cyanobacteriales > PCC-9333 > Crinalium > Crinalium epipsammum. Next base: position 1,578,192 of record NC_019753.1, on the reverse strand, counting down.
AGTATTTACCTGCTTGGGAACCCGTCTGCATAATACTGCAACTTCATTCGGTTTAGTAGTTGGACCTAAACCTACATTATTAAAGCCTTTAGCGAAGATAGGTTGGGCATATTGAGCAGCCTGGTTTGCAGTCAAAGGGGCGGCTGATGCAACGTCGATCATCCCCACCAGTGCGATCGGAATTATCCTACAATACTTTAAAACTTGAACTAGATTCATTTTCTGGCTCACCCTTACTTTTAGTGTTATAAACTTATAGTACAGTAGTAGAGATTTTGCTGTTGCTCAACTTCTACTTGCAATGCAAAACATTATTTATGTCAAGATGCCCACACTACATTAGTAAAGTTTTGTTAATTTTATTCTTCTCTATTTAATGCTGATACAACCGCTTGTTGGCTAACAGTTTGATAAATACTATTTAAATACTGATTAACTAGCTGGGACATATTTGAGCCAGGATTTGCTGTAGCATCAGATGCTAGTGGAATTGTTCCAAGTATATCTAAAATATTTTCGCTATTCGCTGCTGGTGTAATCACAACTAACGATGATTCTAATGGCTGGTTATACTGCCAAAATTGATTTAATTTTAACGGTGTTGGCTGTTGTTTTGGCTGTTGTAATTGAGTGTTAGTAATTTTTGTGTCTTCTGCGTCGGCTGGTAATGAAACATGAGCGCGACGCAGTTGGCGTAAGGTTTCAAGAATTTGCTCTTTTGTACGACCTCGTAGTTGAAATAATACAAATGGGTCTTCACTGAAGCGATCGCCTAACAAATAATATACTGCCCCAATATGCTTGCAAGGTACTTCTTTGTCAGGACAACTGCACTGGGAATGAACTTCTGGGAGGGTGAAGGGAAATAAGCTTAAACCATTTGCACTGAAAACTTCTTGAATGTTTTGCGGCATTATTCCTGCTAATAGTTGAGCAGAAAAAAATGCTTTTTGGGATAAGGTTTCAATGATATAACCCCATTGCTCATCATCGAATAAGTCAAGGGATATAGTAAGTTTATAAGGTTCTGGATCGGTTCCTTGTACTCTTGCTAAGACTTTTCCTCCTTCAAAGTCGATGTTAAGGACGTTGCCTTGTCTAGCGTAGTTACGCGCTCTTTCTAAACGCTTTTTAAAGCGGGAGGTTTCTAGTAAGTCTATCCATTGTTGCGCCCACCATTCTCTACTGGAAATATTGGTTGAGTTTTGAGGGTTATTTGTGGTATACATGATTCTTTTTGTTAACGCCAAGGGCGCAAAGGAAACGCAAAGGTCGCAAAGGGGGAATGGCGGTGATAAATATTCTTATAAGCTTGATGTGTTTGGAGTTTTATTCTTCGTCGATGATGGCGCTGCGATCTAGCATTAGTAAGTTGCGTAACTGGTTTGTATCCATTTTAGTTAGCCAGCTTTCACCTGCATCTACTGTTTGTTCTGCTAGTTGTTTTTTGCTTTCGATGATGTCGTTGATTTTTTCTTCTAGTGTACCGTTACAAATGAATTTATGGACTTGGACGTTGCGTTTTTGACCGATACGAAATACGCGGTCTGTTGCTTGGTTTTCGACTGCGGGGTTCCACCAGCGATCAAAGTGAAAAACGTGATTTGCTCTGGTTAAGTTTAGTCCTGTTCCTCCTGCTTTAAGTGAGAGGATAAATATTCTTGGTCCTTCTGGATCGTTTTGGAAGCGATCGATCATTTCTTCGCGTTGTTGTTTACGGGTGCTACCGTATAAAAATATGGTTTCCCAACCTAGTTTTTCTTGAAGATAGGGTTGTAGAAGTTTGCCTAGTTCGGCAAATTGGGTAAATATTAGGGCGCGATCGCCTTCTGATATTGCTTCTTCTAACATTTCTTCTAAACGTTGTAATTTACCGGATCTTTGATTAGTATCTAAGCTTTTTTCTTTTAAGAATTGTGCTGGATGGTTACAGATTTGCTTAAGTTTTAACAACAAGGTTAAGATTAATCCATGACGTTGAATGCCTTCAGATTCTTCAATTTCATTTAATGAATCATCTACCATTTTTTGATAAAGATTTGCTTGTTCTGCTGACAGTCCGCAGAATACGTTCATTTCTTGTTTTTCGGGTAAATCTTGAATAATTGTGCGGTCGGTTTTAAGGCGGCGGAGGATGAAGGGTTGAACGAGCGATCGCAATGTTCTTAATGAGTCTGTATCCCCATATTTTTCAATGGGAATTGCAAACCGTCGCTGGAAGAATTGACGGTTTCCGAGATAGCCTGGATTGAGAAAATCTAAAATTGACCAAAGTTCTGATAAGCGATTTTCTACAGGTGTACCCGTAAGCGCAATTTTAAACTCTGTTGGTAATTTTCGCACTGCTTGCGACTGTTTCGCTTCAGGATTTTTAATATTTTGCGCTTCATCTAAAATTACACCTTGCCAAGAAATATTTTCTAAACTTTTGGCATCTCGATAAACAAGTGCATAACTGGTAATTACTAAATCTTTACCTTTAATTGCTTTAGCAAAATTATTACCTTTGGCGCGTTTATCTCCATGATGCACTAAAGCTTGGAGCGTTGGGCTGAATTTATGTACTTCTCTTTCCCAATTTCCTAACACTGAAGTTGGACAAACTAAAAGCGTTGGTTTTGCTAATGCTTCTTCTTCTTTAAGATGCAATAAAAATGCCAAAGTTTGAATAGTATTGTGACAAAGGATATTATTGGCAACAAAATTGTGATGCTCACTCACCTCAAAATCATAAACCCACCCTTGATAATCAATTTCTTCAATTTCATCAATTTGACAATAAAAAACTTCTAGTTCGAGCAAACGCTGTAAACTTTTTTGAGTTAGAGTAAGCAATTCTAAATCGAGTTGATCATAGCGTTCAAGTGTTTTTACTGTCCATTTAGAAAGCTTTTGCTGACGATATTCTTTCTCTGCTTCACCACTAATAATGCGGTCAAATCCAGCTATTACTTTTTCTAAGCTAGTTCTAGAAAATTGTTGTGAACCATTTATATATACAGTGGTGTGCATCCCAAAATGACGCACAGGTAGCTGAGTTATTTCTATTGCCTTTGCTACGATATCCGAAGCCGGAATACCTTCAACGTTTGTATTACTTGCTATCTGACAGATTATTTCTAACTTGCGTTGCTTTTCGGGATTGCCAAATCCTATTTCTTGCAAAAACCTACGAGCAGAGTTACCACCAATCACACCAATATAATAAGTTCTAAATATACCAGTGCCATTAGTAGCCCGTTTCTGCTTTGGTTGTATTCTCATCCAAATTCCAAAGCGTCGCAGTAATACAGATAGTTGTTGGATTAGTACAGGTGAAGCAGTAGCAATCTCTATACTCCGCATACTATGAATAACCGCAGACTCAGCATCAAAATAGTTTCTGAGAAAGATACCCGCACTATTTAAGTCTGCTTGCATGATAAAAGGTGGAAAACTTTTTTCTGCTGAAAGTTTTCCCCATTTATATCCTCTAGATTCAAGGAATTTTTGATATTCTCTGCTATTCAAACTTAAATCGGCGGCTCGGTTATTAGCACGAATGCGAACAGCAGGACGATTGATATTGATGCCATAATTTTCGCTAAAACGGTGGAGTATTAGGCGTAATTCTTCTAAAGTTGCTGCATCTTTCTGGGTGATTTTAAGAGATGCTCGATTACACTCCTCATATCCTTCTGCAATTTGCCAAGCTAAGAATTTAACTAAATCTGGGTCTTCTGGTTTTCCTTCCCAAACTATTTTGGCTGGTACACAAACATAATCGCCAACTTGTAAGTTATTTGTCCACCCTTTATTCGTTAATAATTTGTGGCGTTGGGTAATAGTTATACTGCTGCCGTCTTTCAGCTTAATTGTCCTTAACTTTTCTTGGACATTTTGCCGATAAAGACGTTGAATTTGAGCTAATATAATTTTCCCAGTCTGCTCGTTTATAGCATTCACAATCAATGGATGCTTGGGATTAGCCCAAAAACCTTCACCATCGAACTGCTCATCTTGAACATTAGCTTGCCATATTTCTTCAGCTTTTTGGATTAAGCCATTGACAAAAACGAAAGAGTGTGGTAAAATGCACTTACCTAATCCCATATCGTCTGCTAAACAAGCGCCTAAGCCCCAACGTTCCAAGAAACTCAACCAACCTACTCCTCGCTCTTGGTAAGGTCGTAATTGTCCCTGGAAATTTGCGGGTGCTGGTAGGGGTGCGATCGCCTGATTATCAGTTAAATTAGTAATTAACTCTTGCAATACCCCAGAAGCCTCAAAGCTAACTACTGGCAATTTTTCCAATGTCTTCGTATCGCCAGTACTCAAACGTAAAGCATCTTCAACAGACAAAGATAAATTTTCTGGGCGCGTAGCTAAAATTGCTTCTGCTGCGCGGATATCTTGTGGTTGTAGTGCTATCCACTCACCATTTACTTCTACTAATGGTGTTTTCAATGCCATTAAGCGGTCAAATTCTGCCTTAGAAATAGTGCGATCGCCAACAGCTAATTCTAACTTAAATTTTAGTAAGCTTTGTAAACCTAAACGTTCTTTTTTATTAGGAACTTCTGCTTTAATCTTTAATCCCATTTTTCCGCTTAAACCTTTTCCAGGCATTAAGCTAGGTGGAATTACTACTCCTAAACCGCTATCTTGCAACCGCCATGCAGATGCTTTGATAAACTCATATACTTCTATTGGATTTAAGTTGTAAGAATCTGGCTGTGGCTGATGCAAACTCGGTTCTATTAAAGGATATAACCGCACAGCTAACCCTAAACCCTTAAGAAAAGTTTCTTGAGGATTTTCTATTGTCCTGTCTTGATAAACTAAATGTTCAACAGGGTTATTCCAAATTGTTTCGGCGTTTACTAAAAAATCTGGGTTATCAACAGCTTGAAGACAATACTCTAATTTCCATTCATTAACGCCTGTAGTTGGTGGGTGGAGGATAAAACAAGTACGAAATTGATTTTGTTCTAAGTTTTGATCGATGAAATTAATTAAATGCTCTTGAATTGGTGTTGTCCAAGACCGCAATGTTGTCTCTAAACGGGCTATTGTTGCTGAATCTGCCTCTAAAATACTAGAATCGCTTGCTAAAGATTGTAGCCACTGACGCACGATCAATTCTGCATTTTGTAAAGCATTCATCCCTGATTTAGGAAGCGATGATGCTGCGGCGCGACATTGGGAATCTATAATATTACTTAAGCATCCAAAAATTAATGTTTTTGGTTCTAATGCTAAAAATGCAGTATCAATTCTTTCTGATGTTAATTCTTGATTATTAACTTCTAACTGTTGATAAGTACGGCACAAAGTTGGCATTTGTTGGGCAAATGTTTCTAACCGCGCTTGATCTACAGCACTATCTAATAATGGTTGCCAACAAGCCGACACAGTACCATCCAACTGTCGATTTATTCCTGGTAAAAACTTAGATCTTGCTAGTAAATCTAAACTCCAACGGCAAACATGAGACCAAAAGCGGATATCTCCACCTAAATAAGCATCTGTTGCTTTAAAAGATCCTAGCGGTAATGCTTGTAAAAATTTAATTGCTTCTAAAGGTTCAAGGCAATATCCTTCAACTTGCCATAATTTTAGCTGACATTGCTGTAAGTCAAGATCGGATGTTTTAGGAGAATATTCCGGGTATTTTTGTGTTTCTTCGGATATCGGGGTGGGAAATGCGATCGCTTCTGATTTCCATCTATGTTTACCGTCTGTTTTCGCCTTACTACTTCCCGATGTTTCTAAAAATTTGCCAATAGTAAGATTGCGGGATTTTAAAAACGCAATGAACTCTTCTTGCGTCATTGCTAGAGGATGCGATCGTAGATCATCTTCAGCAATTTCAACTGAGGTAATTCTGCGCCATGTTTCTCCCCAAATAAATAAATAACCACCTTGAGGTTTAGTTAACCAACTACCATGTAATATCGCCATGCAAACAATCCTTATATGGTTCCTAAATCAGAGTTGAATAAAAAAATCAGAGCGATGACAAATAAAAATTAAAAGTGATGATTAAAATATTTCGCGTGATCGTTGAATTTATTGTATTAGCCAAAATTTTGATAATTAACCACAGATGAACACAGATAAACACAGATGTAATTATTTGTTTTGCAACAAGCTTATTGTATCCTAATTTTACTCTTTAACCTATTCCAATTAGAAGATTTGCGTTTGTCTGCGATCAAAAACAAAATTAAGATTTTTGCAATATGTTTATCTTTTGCCAATAATTGTTAACTTCCTTGAAGCAATACGGCATAAAAATTTGTCAATAATCACCCATCAGGTGAAGTTTTATCCAAAAAGCAAATCACTCCTCCCTCCTCTCCCCCTCTCCCCTCCCTCCCTCCTCCCCTGAGACTATAAATGCTACGATTGCCACAGAGAAAGAAAAGTGATATAAAAGGACAAAGTACCGAATGGTAGAATTGGATAAGTCTATATCCTTTGACGGACGGGATATTAGACTGAAAGTTGGTTTACTTGCGCCACAGGCTGGAGGCTCCGTTCTAATTCAATCAGGGGATACGGCTGTTTTGGTGACAGCAACCCGTTCAACAGGCAGAGAAGGGATAGATTTTCTCCCTTTGTTAGTAGATTACGAAGAAAGACTGTATGCAGCAGGTCGCATTCCAGGGGGTTTCTTACGTCGTGAAGGTCGTCCTCCTGAAAAAGTAACATTAACTAGCCGTTTAATTGATCGACCATTACGCCCATTGTTTCCTAGTTGGTTGCGTGATGATATCCAGGTCGTAGCAAGTACGCTCTCAATGGATGAGCTAGTACCACCAGATGTACTGGCTGTAACTGGAGCAAGTATTGCTGTGATGCTTGCCAAGATTCCGTTTAATGGCCCAATGGCGGCAGTGCGGGTTGGTTTAGTTGGGGATGATTTTGTAATTAACCCCACCTATAAAGAAATTGAAGCTGGAGACTTAGATTTAGTCGTCGCAGGTTCGCCAGAAGGCGTAATCATGGTCGAGGCTGGTGCTAACCAATTGCCAGAGCAAGATATTATTGAAGCAATTGATTTCGGCTATGAAGCAGTTAGAGATTTAATTGCTGCCCAGCAAGAATTATTGGCAGAACTTGGGATTGAAATGGTTGTAGAACAACCACCGGAAGTTGATACTACTGTAGAGAATTTTATTCGCGATCGCGCTACAGAACCCATCAAAGTTATCTTAGCCAAGTGTGAAGCTGATAAAAATGTTCGTGATGCTGCTTTAGATGAAATTAAAGAATCTCTAAAAACAGAACTTTCTGAATTACCAGAAGAAGACCCAATTCGAGTTGCAGCAGCAGCAAATAGCAAAATTTTGGGCAATACCTTCAAAGATTTGACCAAAAAACTCATGCGCCGTCAAATCATTGAAGACGGTATCAGAGTAGACGGGCGCAAACTTGATGAAGTCAGACCCGTATCGTGTCGCGTCGGTCTTTTACCAAGGCGTGTTCACGGTAGCGGTTTATTTAACCGAGGACAAACCCAAGTTCTCTCTGCTTGTACTCTTGGAACTCCTGGTGATGCCCAAGCATTAGCAGATGATTTACACCCAGAAGACAGCAAACGCTATCTGCATCACTACAACTTCCCACCATTCTCTGTTGGCGAAACCAAACCCATGCGTGCGCCAGGTCGTCGTGAAATTGGTCATGGTGCCTTAGCAGAAAGAGCGTTAGTACCTGTACTACCACCAAAAGAAGCTTTCCCTTATGTCATTCGGGTAGTTTCTGAAGTACTTTCTTCCAACGGTTCAACCTCAATGGGTTCCGTTTGTGGTTCTACCCTATCTTTGATGGATGCTGGTGTCCCAATTACCAAACCAGTTAGTGGTGCGGCAATGGGTCTAATTAAAGAAGCCGACGAAGTTCGCATTCTTACCGATATTCAAGGTATTGAAGACTTCTTGGGTGATATGGACTTCAAAGTTGCTGGTACTGATACAGGCATCACAGCTTTGCAGATGGACATGAAGATCAACGGGCTATCTATGGATATCATAGCTAAAGCCATTGATCAAGCTAGACCAGCAAGACTGCACATCTTAGAGAAAATGTTGGCAGCAATTGACCAACCTCGCACTGAACTGTCAGCCTTTGCGCCTCGTCTGTTGACAATGAGCATTGATCCAGACATGATCGGTTTAGTCATTGGACCTGGTGGTAAGACCATTAAAGGTATTACTGAAGAAACAGGTGCTAAGGTTGATATTGACGACGACGGCACTATCACAGTTTCAGCCGTAGATGCTGAAAAAGCCAAACGGGCAATCAATATTATTCAGGGAATGACTCGCAGACTGCATGAAGGAGATGTTTATGCAGGTCGGGTTACTCGGATAATTCCTATTGGTGCTTTTGTGGAATTGCTTCCTGGTAAAGAAGGCATGATTCACATTTCTCAACTTGCTGATTACCGTGTTGGTAAGGTAGAGGATGAGGTAGCTGTTGGCGATGAGGTCGTGGTTAAAGTGCGTGAGATTGACAATAAAGGTCGGATTAATCTCACACGCTTAGGAATTCACCCTGAACAAGCTGCTGCTGCCCGTGCCGCCGCCGTTAGCGCATAGGGTTTAATTTCACTGCCCTATCTAGTTACTACTAGATAACAGGGAGTCTGCCTGCGGTGGGGTTTCCTACCCGCCAAAGCAGACACATTAATACCAAGTTGCATTCATAGATATAACTGTCACAGTGACGGGTTAGGAGTCTAAAATAATTGATAAATTACTCGTCTGAATGCAACTGCGTATAATATATTAAAATCAAAACTTTAAATGGGCGAAATTACACTAGGTTGACAGATAAACTTTGCTACTGATAAATATCTGTAGCTTGACTAAAGTATCTCTCTAAAAATGCACTTAAAACATTGATGAATTTACTGAATTTTTCCTGAATTATTTTTTTTATTGATATCCTGCTGCTTGCAGCGAAAATAGTCGGGCATAGCGCCCCTCTGCCTTCAACAACTCCTCATGAGTACCCTGTTCAATCACTACCCCACCAGCTAAAACCACAATAGTGTCAGCCATTCGCACAGTAGAAAAGCGGTGGGAAATCAGAATAACTATTTGATTTTTCGTGATTGTTCGTAAGTGATTGAAAATTTGAAACTCTGCTTCTGCATCCATTGCTGCCGTCGGTTCATCCAGCACTAAAATATCCGTATCAGTTCCCATAAAAGCCCTAGAAAGCGCAATTTTTTGCCACTCACCGCCAGAAAGTTCAACTCCAGATTTGAACCAACGCCCTAACTGAGTTTGAAAACCAGCAGGCATTGACTTGATGACAGGTTTAGCCATACCTTTATCCGCAGCTATTTCCCAGCGAGATTGGTCTTGCAGATGTTCCACATCCCCAACGCCAACGTTTTCACCAACAGTAAATTGATAACGCACAAAATCCTGAAAGATTACAGCATATCGACGGTGCAGTGCTGTAATGTCCCATGCTTGTAAATCCAAACCGTCCAGCAAGATACGCCCAGAAGAAGGCGCATATAATCGGGTTAAAAGTTTAATTAAAGTTGTTTTTCCTGAACCGTTTTCGCCGACTATTGCTAGTTTTTGTCCTGGTTTTAAGTGTAGTGAGATTCCCTGTAAGGCGGGTTTTTGGCTTCCTGGGTAGCTGAAGGAGACATTCTCAAAACGAACTCCATCATTAGGAATTAATCCTTTAGTAGCTTTACCCTGAGATTTAGGGACTTTTTGCTCTAGAAACTTGTATAAGTTAGATAGATAAAGGTTGTCTTCGTACATTCCTCCAACTCCACTTAGACCGGAGGAAAATGTAGATTGTCCTTGGCGGAATACGATCAAATACATGGTCATATCGCCCAAGGAAATTTTACCGCCAATTGTTTCTAATACAATCCAGGTATAGGCAAGGTAAAAAGTAGCTGTACTGAGTAAGCCTAGTAAATAACCCCAAAATCCCCGCCGGATAGTTAAATTGCGGTCTTCACCATAAAGTCGATGAAATATTTCTTGATAGCGTGTTAGTAAAATCTTGCCAAGTTGGTACAGTTTAACTTCTTTGGCATAGTCTTCTCTAGCTATTAAGGTTTCTAAATAAGTTTGCTGTCGTGTTTCTGGGGAACGCCAACGAAATAAACGGAAAGCTTCTCCAGCAAAGCGAGTTTCGGCGATAAAAGCTGGTATTCCTGCTACTGAGAGTACTACTACTGCCCAAAGAGAGAATTGCAATAATAATCCACCATAGGTAATTAAGGAGAGAGTATCCTGAATTAGTTTAAATGTACGGCTGACTAAGCTTAAGGGACGGGTTGATGCTTCTCGCCGCGCTTGATTCATTAAGTCGTAAAACTCTGAATCTTCAAAGTAGGCGATGTCTAGTGTGAGTGCTTTTTCTAATATTAAAACATTTACCTTTTGACCTAGTAATACTCGCAGTAAAGATTGGCAGACAGCTAAACTTCGCTGTGTACCGTTGAGTAAAGCGACAAGCAGCGCCTCTAGTGCTACATAACTTAGTGCAAGAATACGATCGCTCTGTAAACCATAATTACTAGCACCAATCACTGCATCTACAATTAACTTGCCAACGTAGGCGATCGCACCCGGAAGCAGTCCTGCTGCTAAAGTCATCACAGCAAAGATGATAGTAAGAAGAGGGCTAGTACTCCAGACTAAACGGATTGCGCGATCGCTATATTGAAACAATGCTGCTGATTGACGTATACGCTGCAAAGCAAATCTTGGGGCATTGAAGAATTTTTTCTTCTTCATTTTATTTTGAAATTATTCTCTCGACTAATAAATTACCTTGACCATAAAGCTAATCCTCCACCTCTTCCTCTAGCAGCAATCATGCCATCTTCCACCATAAAGTAAGCAAAAAACGCTTGCTTGCTCACACTTTCTGTCAAAAAATCCTGTTCCTTTTTCTCTCCACCTCGAATATAGCCTTGATATAACGTTGCTCCCATTACTTGAATAGTCATCCGAGTAAAATCAAATGCCAGAATGTTTTTTTTCGGCAAAAATTTAGTAATTCCACTAAGAGTTAGTTTAACAGCACCAAATTCTACAGAATTTTCTACCTTACCTAAATCAAAATTTTCTTCTGGTTGACTAGCAGAGTAAACAATTTTAATTTTAATCAACTTAGGAATATAACGACCTGCACCTAAAACAATTCCTGCTTTCGCACGAGTTTTCTTTGTGCCAGTAATAAAACATAATCTCCAAGTTCCGATTAATTGCTCAAAAGAATAGCTAACTTTGTTTCGTTTAGCATTTTTCTCGGCTTCTAACAAAGCTGATACCATGCTATCAGCAGAAGGGCGAGTAGAATTAGCAACAGCTTGTTTAAGAATTAAGTTACTCATTGTGATTTTAAAAGATTTGGAGGTAAATAATTTTTCCGATTCATTGTTAAACTGCTCTTTTGCTAGTATTACCCAGTAGCACCTGTAAACTACCTCAATAGGACTTACGCATTTTTACCAAATATTGGCGACTGGTGGATGGTGACTAGGAAGAGCGATCGCAACTATTACTGTGCAAACACTACCCTAGAAGTAAGTCTAACTAAATTACTGCTATGAAACCTCTGCGTTTCTTGTTGATTAGCTTACTTGCGATCGCTGCTTGTGACTCAACCAACGCCTCTATTGAGTCTCAGAACCCTAAACAAACTGATAACCCTGCCCAGCCTAAACAACAAAATCTCTCCAAGACAAAAAATCAGGTTACTACCCAGCCACTATCACCCAAACCCATCCGCATTAGCATTGGCAGTTTACCTCAACCATTTGCCAGTAATAGCGCATTTAATTCACCCAATGTCATACCCATTCCAGCAAACCCTAGCCTCAGAGTACCCCCAGGCTTTGTAGTTAAAGTATTTGCCGAAAATTTAGACGCACCCCGTTGGTTAGCACTCACCCCCAGTGGTGACATCTTAGTAACCGAAACTCGTCAAAATCGCATCAGACTGTTACGTGATACTAATAGCGATGGCGTTGCTGATGTCAGTAAAATATTTGCTGGACAACAGAACGAAATTAATATTCCCTTTGGAATGACCTTTGCAGATGGTTACTTTTTTGTTGGTAACACTGGTGAAGTGCGGCGTTTTCCCTACAAAAAAGGTCAGCAACAAATTAGCGGAACAGGTGAAAAAATTGCTACCCTTACCCCTGGTGGGTATAACCAACACTGGACACGCAACGTAGTTGCATCACCAGACGGTAAAAAACTTTATGTATCAGTTGGATCACGTTCTAACGCTGATGAAGAACCACTACCACGCGCTTCTGTGCAAGTGATAAATCTAGATGGTTCTAACCAACAAACCTTTGCTTCGGGTTTGCGTAACCCAGTTGGTTTAGATTTTCATCCCAAAACCAAAGCACTTTACGCCACAGTTAATGAACGCGATGGTTTAGGTGATGACTTAGTACCAGATTACCTCACTCGTGTTCAACAAGGCGCATTTTACGGCTGGCCCTACGCCTACCTGAAACCCAATCTCCTTGATCCTCGTCAATTGAATAATGGCAAAAGCAAACGTCCAGACTTAGTATCCCGTACTAAGACACCAGACGTTTTATTTCAAGCCCACTCTGCTGCTTTAGGATTGCAGTTTTATGACGGTAAAACTTTCCCAGAAAAATATCGCAACGGTGCATTTGTAGCGTTTCGTGGATCTTGGAATCGTAATCAAGGTACTGGCTATAAACTTGTGTTTGCTCCTTTTGATTCTACCGGACGTGCTAAAGGATATTACGAAGACTTTCTTACAGGATTTTTAGTTGATCCTAGTGTTGCGGAAACTTGGGGTCGTCCAGTAGGTTTATTAGTACTACCTGATGGTAGTTTGTTATTTACAGAAGAAGCCAACAACCGAATTTACCATGTTCAATATCGTGGTTAGTTGTAATTAAGGGTATATTCGTAGCAATGATAGATTTATCCTGAAATTTTTTGCAATTATGAAAATAGGCATTTTTGCTGGTTTAAGTTTGTTAATGTCGCTATTAGCAACCTCAGCCCAAGCGGCAAATCCCCAACACGTTGAAAGATTGATGAAAGCAAAAGTTTGTCCTGGTTGCGACTTGAGAGGAGCGCAATTAAAAGGTGCTAACTTGAGAGACGCGAACCTAACTGATGCTCAGTTAGCAGATGCCGATTTAACTAATGCTGATCTGACTAATGCCACACTAGAGCGTGCTGATTTAACAGGTACGCAGTTGAGCGGTGCAATCTTAGAAAAAGCCAATTTGAGAGCAGCTAAATTAGGAGCAGTCGATAAATTTGTTACTAATTTAAAAAATGCCAACCTTAAAAATGCTGATTTACAAGCAGCTAATTTAACAGGGGCGCAGCTAAATTTAGCTGTTTTAGACAGTGCTAATCTAGAACGAGCTAACTTAAGTGGCGTTGATTTAACTCAGTCTAAACTAAGTTTAACTAACTTTAGTAATGCTTCACTAATTGGTGCCAATTTAGAAAATGCTAATCTGACAAATGCCAAATTAACTACTGCTGATTTGACGTACAGCAACCTCAAAACTACTGACTTTACGGGTGCCAACTTGATTGGAGCTAATCTTAGTTATGCTAATTTAAATCAAGCAAATTTAGATAAAGCTAACTTGACTGATGCCAAACTAACTAATGCTAACTTCAAAAATGCCAAGCTAAATGGTGTAATTGGAATGAATATCTCTACTCCAAATGCAACTTCAACTCTAGCTCCAACTATAATTCCAAATGCAACTCCAACTCTAGCTCCAACTATAATTCCAAATGCAATTATAATTCCAAATGCAACTCCAACTCTAGCTCCAACTATAATTCCGAATCCAACTATAATTCCAAATCTTTTGCCATAATCAATTATCAATTATCAGTTGACAACCTGCTTGTCTCACACTTTAAACAAAAATATATCTGAACTCAAGCAGTCAACTTCAGTTATAGGGTAATTGATAATTGTATTTCAAGCCGCAAATTTTAGTGGTAGCCTAAGTGTTAATTGTTAATTGTTAATTGTTCAGCCAAATGTGGTACTATCCCATTTGCCTATTGCATTAACAGACTTCTTAGCCAGTTTCTGCTAGTTACCTGCAAAGGCTGTCTTTACCTGCTACCCCACTCTAATTTTTGCCTCCATGCAACTGCGAGATTCCCTGCGCCGGACGAAGATTGTTGCCACTATTGGCCCTGCTACCAGTAGCCCAGAAGTTCTACGTGCTTTGATTCAAGCTGGTGCTACTACGTTGCGCCTCAACTTTTCTCATGGCACTTATGAAGATCATCAGCGTAGTATTCGCTTGATCCGCCAGACTGCTTTTGAACTAAATCAGCCAGTAGGTATTTTGCAGGACTTGCAAGGGCCGAAGATTCGCTTGGGGCGCTTTGAGACAGGCCCAATTTCGCTCAAGAAAGGCGATCGCTTCACTCTCACCAGTAACCCTGTCCCAGGAACAGAGAAAATTAGCTCTGTTACTTACGAACCCCTAGCAGATGAGGTTCCAGAAGGCGCTACCATCCTCCTTGATGATGGCAAAGTCGAAATGATCGTCGAGAAGGTAGACAAAACAACACGGGAATTACACTGTCGCGTTGTTGTCGGTGGAACGCTTTCTAATAACAAAGGTGTAAATTTCCCAGATGTCTACCTGTCAATTAAGGCACTAACTGATAAAGACCGCAAAGATTTGGTGTTCGGTCTAGATCAAAATGTTGACTGGGTGGCACTGAGTTTTGTTCGCAACCCCCAAGATATTTTAGAAATTAAAGAACTAATTGCTAGTGCTGGTAAGCAAACGCCAGTAATTGCCAAGATTGAAAAGCATGAAGCGATCGAGCAAATGGAGGCAATTCTCTGCCTCTGTGACGGTGCAATGGTAGCTAGAGGTGACTTAGGGGTTGAACTTCCCGCAGAAGATGTCCCCATCCTTCAAAAGCGGCTAATTACTACTGCTAACCGCCTGGGTATTCCGATTATCACAGCAACTCAAATGCTAGATAGCATGGTGAATAATCCTAGACCTACCCGTGCTGAGATTTCTGATGTTGCCAATGCCATTATTGATGGTACGGACGCGGTGATGCTATCCAATGAAACAGCAGTAGGTAGTTATCCAGTTGAAGCTGTGGAGACAATGGCGCGAATTGCTGTGCGGATAGAGAAGGAAAATCTCTTTCGCCAGGTGAAAGACAGCAGAAAATCAATTCCTAATGCTATTAGTCACGCAGTCGGGCAAATTGCTGAACAGCTACACGCTGCTGCAATTATGCCATTGACGAAAAGTGGCGCGACAGCTAGAAATGTGTCTAAGTTCAGACCCCAAACACCGATTTTAGCTATTACTCCCCACGTAGATGTAGCACGACAGTTACAGCTAGTTTGGGGGGTGAAACCGTTATTGGTGCTAGATTTACCGTCAACTGGTCAAACATCTCAGGCGGCTATTAATGTCGCGTTAGAGAAAAATTTGCTAGTTGAGGGAGACTTAATAGTGATGACTGCTGGTACACTCCAGGGTGTCTCTGGTTCAACTGACTTGATTAAAGTAGAAGTAGTTACAGCCGTTTTAGGTAAAGGTATTGGTATTGGTCAAGGTGCAGTTAGCGGTAGGGCTAGAGTAGCGAAAAGTGCGATAGAAGTAAATAACTTTAAACACGGAGAGATTTTAGTAACCCGCAATACTAATGTTGATTATGTGGAGTTGATTCGTAAGGCATCTGGCATTATTACTGAAGATGATAGCCTCACAAGTCATGCTGCTGTAATTGGGCTAAAGCTAGGTGTACCTGTAATTGTCGGTGTTAAGAATGCCACTGAGGTAATTAGAGATGGCGCAATTCTGACGCTAGATACGCAACGGGGAATTATTTACTCTGGTGCAATGTCAGCAGCTTCAGCAACTGAGGTGAATACTCGTTAACCTGTTGCAGGAAATGAGTTATTTACAACCTCCAACCCCCTTGCCTAGTACATAAGGGGGAGTAATAAGCCCCTCCCTGTTCAGGGCGAGGGGTTTATAAACTAGCTCAAAAAGCAATTTCAATGCTCTGTAGCAACAGGAAAGGATAATTAGGCGATCGCATCGCACCCCGTATATTTTTATACTGATATTTTTCTAAAGAGCTTGCTAAAATATGAAATAATTAGTTGCCTAAAAGCTAAATCTAGATGCTCTTATTAAAATATTTAGTAGCCTATATTAAAAATATCAATATATTTTTAATCAAAAAATATTTGTTTCAAGTTATCCTTGTTATATACTTTCCATAGTCAACATTAAGTTATATTTTCTATAAAAATTTTTAATGTTTTTGATGTAATTTTATTTTTTTTAATTACTTATATTGGATAATACAACAATAGCAATTCAACTCAGCAACTTGGTTTTAAATATTACTAACCATTTTAAAAAATTCCAGATGTAAGCTGTTTAAAATATTACTATTTTTAAATATTTAACATGGATTTTTGAATATTAGTAAGTAGGTCAACATAATTAAACCTCCAAATGCTATTTTTTCAGCCCATAACCCTGGATACACTCCTACTAAAGGAAGGGGCAGAGATGGGTTTCTAACTTTATATTTTTTAACAGAATTACTTTTGTAATTGATTTCCATAAAAATTAGTTTTCCAAAATTCAATTAGCCAAGCAATAGGAACCCAAGCAAATGCCTGAAGAATTAACAAATCAATCGGCTCATCATGTAGTAATTATCGGTGGTGGATTTGGGGGGCTTTATGCAGCCAAATCTCTTAAAAATGCGCCAGTAAAAGTAACACTGATTGATAAGCGCAATTTTCATCTTTTTCAACCACTGCTTTACCAAGTAGCTACTGGAACACTTTCGCCTGCTGATATTTCAGCACCATTGCGGGGAATACTAAGTAACAACAAAAATACCCAAGTAGCAATGGGAGAAGTTCTGGATATTGATCCCGAACAGCAGAAACTAATTTTGCAAAATGAAGAACTAAATTACGACACATTAATTGTTGCAACTGGAGTTAGCCATCACTATTTTGGAAATGAGCAATGGGCAGATGTTGCTCCTGGTTTAAAAACAGTGGAAGATGCTTTAGAAATGCGAAGGCGTATATTTATGGCGTTTGAGGCAGCAGAAAAAGAATCAAACCCAGAAAAACGTCGTGCTTGGCTAACCTTTGTGGTCGTGGGAGGTGGTCCCACAGGTGTAGAATTAGCAGGTGCATTAGCAGAAATTGCTTACAGCACTTTGAAAAATGATTTTCGTAATATTGATACTACTGAAGCGCAAATTCTGTTACTAGAAGGTATAGACAGAATTTTGCCACCTTATCCACCAGAGTTATCAGCAAAAACAGAGGCATCTTTGGTAGATTTAGGAGTTACTGTGCGGACTAAAACGCTGGTAACTAATATTGAAAATGATGTTGTTACAATTCGTCAGGGTGAACAAATAGAAGAAATTCCTGCTAAAACAATTCTTTGGGCGGCAGGAGTTAAAGCTTCGCGGATGGGACAAGTTTTAGCAAAAAGTACTGGGGCTGAACTTGATAGAACTGGTAGGGTAGTTGTACAACCTGACTTGAGCGTAGCAGGTCATCCGAATATTTTTGTAATTGGTGATTTAGCGAATTTGGCTGATAAAGATGGTAAGCCTTTGCCTGGTGTAGCACCAGTAGCAATTCAGGAAGGAAAATATGTTGCTAATTTGATCAAAAGTCGTCTTACAGCTAAAAGCTTGCCTGCTTTCTGTTATCAGGACTACGGAAGTTTAGCTGTAATTGGACGCAATGCAGCAGTAATAAATCTTCCTTTTTTGCGTTTAACAGGTTTTATCGCGTGGTTGATTTGGCTATTTGTACACATTTACTACTTAATTGAGTTTGACAATAAAGTTGTAGTGTTTATTCAGTGGGGTTGGAACTATTTAACTCGTAAACGGGGCGCACGTTTAATTACGGGCAAAACTTCACTCCCATTGGTAGCGGTTGAGGAAGCTAGTAATAGTCGTACACCTTTAGAAGTGTAATACTGGAGTCCCATCAAGCTGCAACAGACGTAGGGGCGGGTTGCCAAACAACTATTTTGTTGGGCAGATAACTTTTCAAAACCCGCCGCAAATGTTGCTCCGCCTACGCATTATTGTTGAGAGCGATCGCACCCTGCATACTTTTATAGTTAGTTGCTACCTGGATGTAGATGTAAATACATATTTCGCGGCAACCCGCCAATAGCGAGAAAAACGCTTTAGGTCTATATAGCCGTCATAATTAAGAAACGGCTTAACTGGTAGTATTTCTAATGGAAGCGATCGCTCAATTTCTCCACAAATAGCTTCAAAACGTGGACTAGGGCTTTCTGCTGTTACTACCCCATCAGCATCATGTTCTTTTGCAAAAGCAATTACTTCAGCAGCTACATCGCCGCGTCGAATTATTACTGGTAGTTCTAATAAACTTTCATAAATAAATACAAGCCGCTTAAGGCTAATTTTCCATTCTTCTAATAGTGCTTCATCCCAAACCCAAATAGCTAGTGCATTCGGGTGTGCTTTTAACGCTGGGTGATCAGAACTTAAACAGTCTCCATGCACCCAAATAATCGGTTTTTTCATTAAATTTAAGCAAATAAAAGTGTCTACGTTATTATTAAAATTCGCTTTTCTTCTCACTACTCACTTGCGTTTACGCTTTTGATCGCGATTCCAATTTTGGCTACCACGATTAAGATCAATTTGAGCTTTAGGAAACAGTTGCTTTTCTATTTCCTCATAACTGCCCTCAAAATCACACTTACCGTATAAAAGACATTGGCGACAATAAATTCCCTCAGTGTAGCGCTCTAAATTTTCACGGTTAAAAAAATAAGGTTTGTGGCTAAACGTACTTGCAACCTCAAAATTTTATGAATTTTTTAATACTTTCTTGAGAGTGAAACGTAAAAAACAATAAAAACACCACGTCCAAGTTTTTTCCATAAACGAAGAGAAACTTATACATTCTTAGATGCACGAGCAATAGCTCACACCAAAAAAGGCAAATCTCTCAGATTTTTTTTTCTAATCACGATTTTTTAACAGACCCTATTAAGTTACTTATTTAAAGTATTACCTAAAAAAGCAGAACATTTACCGCCTAGTCCTGTAGTGATCGTGCAAGTATTGCTGGTCAACATCCCAATATATGTATCTCCCTGACTACCTGGGGTTCCCAAACTATCTACAAACAATCCTTGCTCTGCAACTTTAACTTTTGCTTCTTTAGCGACAGTTCTAATTACTTTGTCATTACCTGTTGCTTCAGTAAAAATCGTCGGAACGCCAGTATTTTTTATTTCCGTTACCAGTTCTTTAACCCGTAATGCTGTCGGTTTTTCTTCAGTGCTAAGTCCCTGTAATGCGCCTTCAATAGTAAGACCATAGGCATTTGCATAATAATTTAGAGATTCATGGGTTGTTACTAATTTGCGCTGTTTAAGGGGAATTGTGTTAATTTGTGCTTTAGTCCAAGCATCTAATTGTTTAAGTTTGTCACTTAGCTGATGGGCATTAGCAGCATACACATTAAAATTGACAGGGGACAATTTGGTTAGTTGTTCTCGAATTACTTCCACCATCCGAATACCATTCTGGGCATTGTGCCAAATATGGGGGTTGGGAACAATTTCGTGTTTAGCTGATTTTTCCGACTCTTCGTGGTGATTGTCTTCTTCCATTAATGGTTTTGGAACTGCTACTTCATGGACAGCAACTTTTGTTGCAGCTTGATTACTGGCGTTAATAATCTTAATTAATTCCGGTTCAAAGTTATAGCCACCATACAATATTAGTTGTGCTTTCTCTATTGCTTTGCGGTCTTGCGGGGTAGGTTTATAAACGTGGACATCAACGCCTGGTTGAATTAAACAAGTTAAATTAATAGTATTTTGAGCAATTAATTTAGCTAAATCGCATAAAACGCTATGAGTTGCCACTACTGTAGGCAATTTATTAGTTGAGTTGGCATTGCTGTTACTAAGATTATTGCTCTGAGTGCCAGGATTACACCCAACCAGTAAGAGTGAAATTCCCACCGCCGCATAAAAGGGAAATTTTTTGTTGACATTGTGATTCATAATTCAAAATTTCGCCCAGCACAAAGGTAAATAGCTACGAACAGATGTCGTTAGCTCTGCAATTAATGCACAATAGCAACAGTACCATGCGATAATGATATTCATTCTAATAAAGATCAGTGATGCTGGAAGTCCAAAACCTAGCAGTTAATTACCGAGGAGTCTCAGCACTTCAGGGTGTGAGTTTTTCGATCGCACCAGGTCAACTTGTAGGTTTAATTGGTCCAAATGGTGCAGGAAAAAGTACTCTAGTCAAAGCGATGCTAGGATTAATACCTACTGTCAGTGGGTTTGTGAGATTTAATCAGCGCCCTTTAAAACAGCAACGGCAACAGGTAGCTTATATTCCGCAGCGAAGTCAGATCGACTGGGATTATCCTGTTACTGTCTGGAATGTAGTGTTGATGGGTCGCACCTTCGATAGAGGCTTGTTTTCTCGGATCAGCCGTCAATCTCAACAACTAGCTGAAAATGCCTTACAACGAGTTGGGATGTGGGAACTCCGTCATCGTCAAATTGGCGAACTTTCTGGTGGACAGCAGCAACGGGTGTTTATTGCGCGTGCGATCGCCCAACAAGCAGAGATATTTTTGTTTGATGAACCATTAATTGGTATTGATAAAAAAACAGAAGCTTTGATTTTTGAAGTATTTTCTGATCTTAAAGCCGAGAGAAAAACTTTATTGGTTAGTTCCCATCAATGGGGACAAGATTTAGCTAAATACGACAGTTTATTATTATTAAATCAACAATTAGTTGCTGTCGGATTACCCCAAGAAGTAATGACGATAGAAAATATTCAACGTGCCTATGGGCAAGGTATAAGTAATCCTGTTAAACAGTCTCTTGAAACTTTATATTTTTGTTGAATCTAATTTAATTAAATTTTACATTAATCAATTATGAATTAACAACTATGGACTATAAGCTGCTTGTCCAGCCCTTTGTCGTTATGGAAAATTTAAGAAGTATTTGTTCTTACCACTCCCAACAAAAATCGGTGGTAGCTAATTGTTAATTGTTAATTGTTAATTGATATGCTGGATTGGTTAATTGAACCGCTCAACTATGAATTTATCCGTAATGCCATGATGATGGGCATTTTGGTAGGTATTCTTTGCCCGATTGTTGGCAGTTACCTCATCGTTCAACGGATGGCGCTTTTGGGGGATGTAATTGCCCATGCTGTTTTACCTGGTTTAGCGATCGCCTTCTTTTTGGGCATTGATATTTTGATTGGAGCATTTATATCTGGCATTTTCAGCACATTTGTTATTGCTTGGATTAAATCTCAATCTCGCGTCAAAGTTGATGCAGCAATGGCATTAACTTTTTCTAGTTTTTTCTCCTTGGGTATTACCCTAATTACCTTACTCAAAAGCAAGCTAGATTTAGAAAATTTGCTTTTTGGCGATATTTTAGGGGTAACAATTACAGATGTTTTACGAACTGGGGCGATCGCACTAATTGTTTTAACCTTTGTAAAAATATTTTACAAACAATTATTATTTTATACCTTTGATCCTCTAGGCGCTGAGGCAATGGGATTACCTGTAAACTACCTTCATTTAGGGCTAATGGCAGCAATTACTCTTACTATTGTTGCTAGTATGCAATCAGTGGGCGTTGTGTTAGTAATATCGCTTTTGGTGGGACCAGGAATCACCGCTTATTTATTAGTTAAAGAACTGCACTTAATGATGATATTAGGTGCAATACTAGGGATGATTACAAGTATTAGTGGTGTATATAGTAGCTATTATTTAAATATTCCTTCTGGTCCAGCCATTGTATTATTTAGTTTTGGGCTATTTTTATTAGCAATTTTGTTTAGTCCATCACAAGGCATTTTAACTAGACCAACATCATCAAATTATTATACCCAAATTTTACGAAAGCTGAGAAATTTGATTTAACTACATAAATAAGCTAACACGCATTTAAATTGTATTGTACATTTTTAATAAAAAAGAAACGTTATCCAACCCTATAACCTTCTCTCCTTCTCCCCTAAAACGTAAAATGCGCGAAACACAACAGGCGATCGCCACAAAAGGCAAGGCGACTCGATCACCGATAACCAATGATCAAGCCTATATTGACTACCTATTAATGTAAATCGGTAGTAGCTGATAAAATTTAGCTGAATATTTTCCTAAGAAAGAGTAGTTAATCAATTTTGTGATTCATCTGCCTGAGCTTGTATATCCTTATCCAACTGTTGAATAAATGCTTCCAGAATAGCTTCTGGATTAGTGTTATTAATTTGCAATTGTTCAGACATTTCTTTTGCTAAAGCAGGGTTTTGTTCCAACATAAACAATAATTCATCTATAGAAAATTCTTGTGATTCTTCAGTTTGTTGAGAAAGTAAATCTGGATTATAGTCATTCCAAGGATCGATATTTGGATTAACATCTGTGGTCTTTTCTGCATCAACATAGATTACTTGTGGTGAATCTAGCTTTGCAGGTGGTTGTGATTCTTCAGTTTGTGGAGAAACTAAATCTGGGCTAGTGTCATTCCAAGGATCGACATTTGGATTAACATCTGTGATCTTTTCTGCATCAACGTAGATTACTTGTGGTGAATCTATCTGCACAGATGTTTGTTGTGATTGTGGAGTTTCTGATGAAACCAATTCTACGCTAGAGTCATTCCAAGGATCGAGGTTTGGATTAACCTCTGTGGTATTTTCTCCATCAACATAGATTACTGGTGGTGAATCTATCTTTGCAGGTGGTTGTTGTGATTCCTCAATTTCTGAATAAATCAAATCCGGGTTAGAGTCATTCCAATCATCAAAACTTTGCTCAAGGGTCATCTCTTCTGCATCAACGTAGACAACCTGTGGTGAATCTAAATCCCAGGTTTGGTCTGTGGGATTTTGTCGAGTGAGCAATTGCATTCCAATATCGTATGCCATGACTCCGATTTCCCCACAGCCAATTTCACCTAGCTGTACCATCCGTGCTGCTAGATCATTGTTTGGGACAGAACTTGTCAGTAATCTATCACCGAAGCGGCGTAGCCAAGCCAACCATTCTTCTTGGGTAGTGCGATATTCTAGGGCATCAAAAAATTTTAATATCCGTTGTTGCTGCCAGCCATGAGCCACCCCTTCAATAAGTTGCATCAACAAATATTCATAATCCGCATCCTCCAAGGGTGGAAGAGGTTGACTAGGTAGTAATAACGCTGTTGATTTTTGGGTGTTGCCGACACCAAACAAACCTTGAAACCCGTTTACTAAAGACTTCCAAATTCCTTGCAGCATTTTGCGCCCTTTAAGCTATTTATGACTTATCGTACCGGAGTAACGTGAGGATCAATTATGGGTATGAATTAAATCTGGTCATAACTAATTGGGAGGCAAGATTGGCTCAGTTGGTATAACTGATGGGTGATGATCGCAGTTAAGGAAAGCTTTTCAATGACCAATCACCAATCACCGATGACCTAAAATTAGGTAGTATCTGCTTCTCACTGCTGCTGTGAATTACGAACCTCTCCATCACAAGTACAGACCTCAAACTTTCGCGCAGTTGGTGGGACAAGAGGCGATCGCCACCACCTTGAGCAATGCTATTCGTCTACGTCGCATTGCTCCTGCTTACTTGTTTACAGGCGCTAGAGGCACTGGTAAAACTTCCAGCGCCCGCATTTTAGCAAAATCTCTCAATTGTCTATCTAGTGACGTTCCGACCTCCAGCCCTTGTGGTAAATGTGAGGTATGTCGTGCGATCGCATTTGGTTCAGCACTAGACATCATTGAAATTGATGCTGCAAGTAACACAGGCGTAGATAACATCCGAGAACTAATTGAACGCGCCCAATTTGCGCCCGTACAGTGTCGCCACAAAGTTTACATCATTGATGAAGTCCATATGCTCAGTACCGCAGCTTTTAATGCGTTGCTGAAGACATTAGAAGAACCGCCAGCCCACGTAGTCTTTGTACTAGCAACAACAGACCCACAAAGGGTATTACCAACTATTATTTCTCGCTGTCAAAGATTTGACTTTCGCCGCATCCCCTTAGATCCAATGGCGCAGCATTTAAGGAAAATTGCGGAAGCAGAAAATATCAACATTACAGATGAAGCAGTAACTTTAGTTGCCCAAATGGCTCAAGGCGGCTTGCGGGATGCAGAAAGTTTATTAGATCAGTTGAGTTTATTAGCTGGTCAAGTGACAGTAGAAAAAGTATGGGATTTAACTGGGGCAGTTCCAGAAAGAGATTTAATAGTATTAGTGCAAGCGATCGCAGCCAATAATGCTGAAACCGTACTTGATCGCGCTCGTAGCCTCATGGAAAGAGGTAGAGAACCCTTAGTAGTATTACAAAACTTAGCAGGTTTCTATCGAGATTTACTCATAGCTAAAACTGCACCCAGTCGTGGCGATTTAGTGGCATTAACAGCACAAACATGGCAACAGTTATCTCAAGAAGCTAAAAATTGGGACGCAAACCAAATTTTAGCAAGCCAAAAGCATCTCAAAGACAGCGAAGTTCAAATCAAAAATACTACCCAACCGCGATTATGGTTAGAAGTAACACTCTTGGGATTATTACCATCAGCAGTTACCTATCAAACACCTCATCAACCTATAGCAACTAGCCCCACACCCAAAATTGAGGAAATTCGCAGCCAGACACCCGCAAAATCTCCACCACCAGCACCACAGCAAACATCTCCCCCGATTACCCCAGTAAACAATCCTTCACCTACTCCAATAGCTTCAGAGCCAGTAAAAGAATTACCTACTCCAGAGCCAATTCCCTCAGAAGCAGCGAATGTTTCATCATCACAAGTAACCGAAGTTAATTCACACTCGCTGACTCTCGAACAACTTTGGCAACAGGTAATCGCCAATATACGACGACCTCTCACAAAACCGCTAGTGCGCGATCATTGTAGATTGTTAGTATTTGAGAGCAATTTTGCCCTTATAGGTGTTAGTTCCGAGAAATTGTTAAAAACAGCACAAAGCTCATCTCAATACATTGAAGCTGCTTTTCAAACTGTCTGCCAACATCCGGTTAAGCTGCAATTCCAACTAGCTGCTCATACACATTCAAAAACAACTACTGTTCAAGAACCACCCAGGGATTTACATAATGCAACTGAGCCAATAGCAAGAAATAATGATGCTACTCCAGCCAATAACCCATCGTCACAAGCGGCTAAGGCAATAGTAGAGCCACCTAAGACGAACTCAAAACCAGCTATTACTCCGCCGCCAGAAAAGCCTGCTCGTGAGTCCAAAACAGATGAGGTTACTAAAGCCGCTTATAGTTTAGCTAAATTTTTTGATGGGGAATTTGTGGAGATAGTGGAAGATTTAGAGGTTAACAAACCTGCCAGATATCAGCAATTACAAGCTGAAAATAATATAATTAATGCGGCTTTTCTAGATGAAGAATTAGAAGAGCCGCAGGAAAATGAGTATGAAGGCTTTTGATGTTTTGCAGCTACCTAATTAAGATTGCTCAGGAACATCTAACCAAACTTCATCTGTACCTTGATGCACAGTTTTAACCCATTTCAGCCGTTTAGGTCTGATAGAAATACGAGCAGTAGTACCAGCTATAATTAGCCACCAGTGCAGCATATAAAGGCTACCTCGTAAGGTTTGCAGTACGGGAACAAAAAAGCTAGATCTACCAGATTCGTGTTTTTGGATACGACGCAAACCCATTAACATTCCCCAAAACGAGAGGGTTAAACCCATAACACTTAATGGAGTTAGTAGCGGTAAATGATGACGTGCGATCGCCATAACTAAATCTGGTACAGCCGCCGCCGGAAGGATGTACTGGATTAACATAAACGACAATAAATCCAGCGTTTTTAACAACCCCATGCGATTACTAGCAATTAAACGCCAGTAATCTAAATAGCGTTGGTATCCTCCTTCTGCCCAACGATTGCGCTGATGCCAAAGTGCTAAAGCCGTTGTCACGCCTTCTTCTTGCACTGCTGGAACTTCCACAAACTCAATATCCCATTTATCAAGGTGTAAACGGATAGTTAAATCTAAATCATCTGTGATTGTCTCCTCATTCCAGCCACCACAGCTAGAAAGTGCTGCGCGTCGGACAAACTGACCGTTACCCCGCAGTTCCCCAATTCCGCTAATAGCAATACGCTGTTGCTGAAAATAAGTATCAAGACCCATCTCTGCCATTTGTCCACGAGTCCAGAAATTAACAGACGAATTGGCTATAGCTTTACGCACCTGCACCGCACCTACCTGTTTTTTTTCAAAACAAGGCAGTACCCGTCGCAAGAAATCTGGAGACACTTGAGCATCAGCATCAAACACTGCCAGAATTTCACCCAAAGTTTGGGGTAATACCTGATTAAGAGCGCCGGATTTACCGCCACTAGCACCAGCAGGACGGTGCATGATATGCAACTGCTCGTATTCTTTGGCTAACTTATCTAATAACTGTGGTGTTTTGTCGGTGCTGTGATCGTCAATTACCCAAAGTTCATAACGATTTGCTGGGTAATCTTGGTTACAAAGCATTCTCACTAAATTGCTAATCACAGCTTCTTCATTTTTCGCCGCCACTAGCAATGAAACATAAGGCAATTCTGCTGATGTTTCTGAAGGATAAGGAGTATGGATGGGGTGAGGACGAGCTAACAACACACGCACTGCCTGAATTCCCAGTAGGCAGGTTAGACCCAAAATCAACCAGGAACCCCAAGCAATTAAGTGCAGACCTATAGTAATGCTCCAAATCGCTGTTAGCAGTACAGCAGCTTTACGCCGCCGTCCTGCCACACCCTGGAAAAAGTCGCTTTCTAAATCGTCAGACAACAGAGAGTCGATAGGATCAAACTCGCCGTCATAATTTTTTTCTGCCCAGGAATCCGGCATAGGTTACTTGATTCAACCACCAAATATTTATTTATACCCCTTCGGTCATCTGGGGATCAGCTAACAACATACCGTACATCCGCTATTGTTGCACTTCCTTACATTTTTGGTTCACCAATATATGATGATTTCCCAGTTGATTAGCATCGTAGCGTGTCCAAATACTAACTGATATTTGCTCTCTACTTAAATAATCAGAAGACTGCGGCAGAACTTCCGATAAATAAATTAAATAACCGCACCAAACATTACATTGCAATGCTTTTATCCCCTACACCCCCACGCGGATGAACCCCCACATTGTTAATCAGATGGTTAAAATGCGTAAGTCCTGCCATCAGATGCGTCAGAATGATATTGCTGACAGTTGAAGTTTATTTACAGAAATTGAGGAAGTTCGATCATGTCTCTTGACCAACTCCAGCCAGCAGAGCAGGCATTAGTCGGAATATATGGGCCTTACTGCCAAGGAGCTAAACGCAATTTTTTACCACAAGCGATTAGCCTTTACCAAAAAGGTGCTCTAGAAGGTGTCCGAAAGATCGAAGGTGGAGATAGCATTCCCTTTATTGCCACTTGGTATGTTAGTAAGCTACCAGCAGAACTCACTCGTTGTCGGTTGCAGTTTGATGGCAATGCCGATCTCAGTTATGAGATAACTTTGGAAAATTCCAAATATATTAATTATTTGATTGATGTAATTACCACTTTTAGGACAAATAAATATATTGATTTTCCACAGGAATTTTACCGAAAATTACTTCGTGTAGACGAATAAAAAATTACTGATTGTTACTTATTTGACTACTAAATCAAACCCCCAACCTCAATTTTATGGAGGGTAATTGATAATTGTTCATTGTTAATTGATATGAGGAGTGACGGTATGGCAGATGTTAAGTATTTGCTGGTTGGTTCAATAGAAGCTTACAGTGGTAAATCAGCGACTATTTTAGGCATTGCCCATCAGCTACAAGAAAAAAAAGTGACGATCGCCTACGGAAAACCCTTAGCAACTGATTTTGGCGAAAATCACAGCGATGGTATAGAAGAAGATGTGAAGTTTATTTCACAAGTACTCAATTTGCCAGAAACTCATGTGCGATCGCCTCTTTTACCCTTAAATGAGGAAACAATTCAAAAACGCCTACGCCAAGAAGATCAAATTGACTACCGCCAATCTCTCAAAGATTACTTGCAACAACCTAATGGCAATTTAGTTTTATTAGAGGGCGCAGGAACTCTTTCGGAAGGCAGTTTGTTTGATTTATCTTTACTACAAGTGGCTCAAGTTGTTGACGCATCTATACTACTGGTAGCGCGTTTTCATCCAGTAACATTAGTAGATGCTTTATTATCAGCAAAAGAGCGACTTGGTAAATATTTCATGGGTGTCTTAATTAATGATATTCCGGCAGATCAAATAGATAATGTTGATACATTGGTGCGACCTTTTTTAGAACGCAATGGTATTGCTGTTTTAGGAATGTTGCCCCGTAGCTCTTTATTGCGGAGTGTCAGCGTTAGCAAACTGGTACATCAGTTACAAGCACAAGTTCTCTGCCGTCCTGATCGTCTGGATTTGATGGTAGAAAGCTTGACAATTGGAGCAATGAATGTTAATTCAGCCCTGGAATATTTCCGCAAGGGTAACAATATGGCGGTAATTACGGGAGGCGATCGCACAGATATCCAACTCGCAGCTTTAGAGACATCAACTCAATGTCTGATACTGACAGGTCATATACCACCGCAATCGTTTATTATTAGTCGTGCTGAAGATTTGGAAATACCAATTCTTTCAGTTGATCTAGATACACTAACTACAGTCGAAATAGTTGACCGTGCCTTTGGTCAAGTACGTCTGCATGAACCAATTAAGGTACAGTTTATTCGTCAGTTAATGGCAACTCACTTTGACATTAATCGGTTAATGAGTCAGCTAGGTTTTTAAATCAATTATCAATTATCAGTGATCAGTGATCAATTATCGCCTTGGTTACTGCTCGCTGATAACTGATAAAAATCTGGGTATGTGCGAACTTAGTGTGCAAATGTTCACACAAGAACTTTTTTTCCTCCTCTGCCCCCCTGCCCCCCTGCTTTGTTGTTATTATGTTTTCCGATCGCACAATTAAAAGTATTTACACGGATGGAGCTTGCTCTGGCAACCCTGGACCTGGAGGCTGGGGAGTTGTTGTTTATTACAGCGATAACGCTGTAGCTGAAATGGGCGATGGTGAACGAGCTACCACAAATAATCGGATGGAAATGCTAGCGGCGATCGCAGCTTTAAAATTCATCGCAAAATCCCAACAAACAGAACCGATAACCCTTTATACAGATAGCGAATACGTTCTTAAAGGAATTACTCAATGGGTTAAAGGTTGGAAGAAAAAAGGCTGGAAAACATCTCAAGGTAAAGCAGTTCTCAATCAAGATATTTGGGAAATCTTGGATCAACTTAACTCTGATATACAGCAGCAAGGAACGTCTTTAAATTGGCAGTATGTCAGGGGTCACGCTGGTAACGTTGGTAATGAACGCTGTGATGCGATCGCTCGTGGTTTTGCCATAGGTAAACCCCCATTACTTAAACAGTTAACAGACAATCACTCATTTGGTTCACAGGAAACCGATGGCAGTAGTAACAAAACGATACAATCTACTTGCTTATCCTCAGACCCCCCTACCTTGGATTTTGTCATGGTGGATTCTACGACCTCATTATCTAGTGATACCCTCGACAACCTGCCCTCGGAGGCACGGGTAGCTCACCTCCATAGCCTGATTGAAACCCTGCGAATTGCTGACGAAGTTGCAGATCAAGGGTATTTGATCACAAGTTCAGAATTAGCTGATCTGATGGACGTTAACGCCAGTGCCGTCACCAGTCGCGGAGACGAATGGCGCTGGCGCAACTGGATAGTTTCACGGGTACGCCGCGAGGGTAATCAAATTCTCTGGCAGTTAGAACGCTGGGATCAAACTAACTCTGAATCTGAGCATAACTCCGACCTCGCCACTGAGTAGGGGTACTAAAAGTTGAGAGACAAATTCTCAAAAATGCCAAGGGATCTGCCAGAGGAGAAAGACAAAAAGCAAGCAGACAAAGGTAAAAGGGAAATTCTTGACTTTTTACCTTTGGCTCTTGACTAACTGGTTTTGAAAAGTCATAAGATTGAGCGATCGCCAATAGCAAAGCTACCCGAATTGTTAACAAAAACAAATTCAAGCCCGCAGCTATCACAACTGGTGCTATCCAACTCCCCATCAACAACCAACTACACAACAGCACAGATGCGGGTATGGGTAAACCCTGAACACTCAGCAGCAACCACAAATCCCCCCATAATTGACCAGGATTAGAGGCATCTTTGAGATCAAGCGATCGCCCCCACTCTTTCCAAGTTTCAGCCGCGCCCTCATACATCCGCACCTTGATGACCTTCGCGCCATCCAGAAAGCCCACCTTAAACCCAGCAGCAGCAGCATTACGCGCTAGGGTTACATCATCACAAAAAGAAGAACTAGCACTGCTGTAGCCCCCCAACTGCTGCAACACACTTCGGCGACATAAGAAACACTGCCCATTTGCCATTACTCGTTCTGAGGTTTGAGTAGTATCACCAGTCGCGCCAAACCTATAAACTAGCGTTAGCAACAAAGCTGGCTGCAACCACCATTCCCCAGGATATTTCAGAATAAATTTTGGTGACAAAGAAACCAAATCATAACCCTCAGCCTCAGCTACGTTCAGCAAACCAGCAACTAAACCAGCGCGAGGTTGTGTATCAGCATCAATTCCCAAAACCCACTTACTTTGCTCAGAACTAGCCAAAAAGCCGTTATGCAATGCCCAAGGACGACCTACCCAACCAACAGGTAGCGGGTCATCTGTCATTAGTCGGATGCGGGGATCGTTTTCCTGTGCAGCTTTAACTACATCTCGTGTTCCGTCCTGAGAATTACTATCTACAATAATAATTTCTCGAACATCCCCGCCTTGCTCACTTAACCCAGCTAAACATGGATTAATACGTTCAGCTTCGTTGAGAGTGGGAACAACCACACTCACAGCACCCAACATTTCTGGTGTTGGCTGCTGTGGTTCTATAGGTGGATGCCGACTTGGGCCTTTAGACAAACGTGAAAGTAGAATTAAGGCTGCTGGTGTTTGGATAATTAGCAGCCCTAGTGCAATAGCACCCTTAAGAGTCAAGACATCAAAGCTCATACGCAGTTGTTGTTATTGGGAGTAATTTTTTAATTACTCCTCACCCCTTACTATTACTTAACTGCCACTTTTACAGGTGCCACCGGAATGTCAGTTGTGATGCTGGCTGTTGTACCTACCATCGCTGGTGATGCAGGTTTTGCCATCCACCACAGCGCTAAAGCAGGTAAAACGCCCAAGAGTAAGCCTAAACCAATTGGAACCCAGATCCCAGCCGCAATGCTCATAATTGTGGCAAAAGCAAAGTTACTCAGATAAACAGCTAAAGGTAAACCTAACTGATCTCGCTTCACCACAATTTGCTGCTTACGCCAAAAAATGGCTGCAACACTCATAAACAATGCTCCAGTTCCCATCCAACCAGCAAAGTTTTGGTAAGGCATACCAAAGAAAGCACCTGGTTGTTGCCATTCCCAAAAAGGAAATGCCGTTTGACTCATCGCGGGATCAAGCACAAAATCCCATGAGGTTAGTAGCAGCGCACCTAAAGCGATCGCACTAATACTACGAATCAAGTTAGGTTTACCTGTCTCTAAACCAGCTTTAGCAATTAGATAAGACACAAGCCCTAAATAAAACCAAGATAAGGGAATTGTAAATGGTACTAAACCCCCAATCTTGTACCCTAAGCCACTTAGATAACCGTAATGACCAAAAGGAAAGCCCCTACTGGTTCCCAGCAATTCACTTCCTAAAGAGAGAAATACTGCTGGTATCATAAAAGCCAACCAGTTCCATAACCCTAGAGTCCGGTAAGCGTAAATCGCCGTTGCCGTAGCTCCTAAAATAATATAAACAACACCTCCTCCAGCCATACTCCACTGGAATACAGTCTGACCAAAGCTTGGTAAGTTCAAAATTAATTCTGGATTGGGCAATACCAGTAACAGCCCCGCCAGTCCAAATGCCATCGACACTATATGACCAATCAGACAGAAGCGCTCAATATTGATAAGTTGCTTCATTAAAACCTCCATATACAAGGGAAACAGGCAGGAGTCGCTATGAAAAACCGTGTCACCCTGCTAGTTTTTGGTGACTCCCAAGAAAACGACAGCATGGCACATTTCTTAATAGTTTACAAATGTTTATAATAAATCAAGTTCGACTACAGCAATTTTCTGAAAATTTTTTCGCTAAAAACCCCAAACAGTCATCTAACAGGTAAAATTTATCTAGGTAATCATAATTTGACAGAGATTGAGCCGAAAGGCTTAAGCTTGGTTAAGTTTGACGTGGCATATTCCTCATCAATAGCTTCAATAATTCAGTTCTTGGAAAAATCAGCAAATTTATCTAGAATACTCTAAAAATAAGGTATTTAGTCACTCTTACCTCCTAAATTTTGCTAAAGTCAATAATCGCTCTTTGCTATCTAGGGTGTGATCACCACATACTCAAAATATCCCGAAACTAGCACCAGCTTATTTGCTCAATCCCCAATTGAATCGCGTATTT
Organism: Crinalium epipsammum PCC 9333; assembly: GCF_000317495.1. Lineage (GTDB taxonomy): Bacteria > Cyanobacteriota > Cyanobacteriia > Cyanobacteriales > PCC-9333 > Crinalium > Crinalium epipsammum. The sequence goes on along the minus strand of NC_019753.1, from coordinate 1,545,482 downwards.
ATTATTAGCGTTAAGTTAGAATGAAGTAGTTTAGGATTCAAAATCAAACTTGTGATTAAAAAAGATTTTGCGCGAAATCTAAAGTAGCTGAAATCATACCTTGAATTACTAACATTAATAAAATTTATAGATTCAGGCAAAAATTCAGTAGGTTGTTGAAAATTAAAACAATATTTTAGATATGCCTATACCGACTTATTAGACTCATAAGTTTGTTGAAACAAATATTGCTCCTCTAGAAAGAGTACAAAAACGAATTTGTTGGATGGCATTTGTTCAACCTATCTGATTTTAAAGTTTAGTAAAAAAAATGTAAATTCCTGTTCTCCTACTCTTTTTTTTTGCTAAAATTACTTAGTAGTTAATCATTATTTGTAGGACGTAAAGTAAGGGTTATTGAAAAGTTATAAAGGCGAAACCTAGACAGTACAATAAAATTGAAAAGCTAACCGCTAACTGCTATATGAGGATTTTGCGGTTCGTGGATAGCTTAGTGCAACCAATATATAAAGAAAGCAGTTAAGATATTGGCAGCTATAATTCAGTGCTACAACCCTTGAAAGGTAGTAACCTGGATAGAAATGCCAACCAAGAGCTTACCTGCGTTACTGGTAAGAATATGCCTGTACCAAAAATGACTTCCCGCACTAGCCAGAATACCAACAGTGTAATCCGCTCGATTCAATATCGCGATTTGGAAGCTATTGAACAGCTATATCCTGAGACGGAGGTAGCGGATAGTTCCTCTGGTGATTTGGGTCAGCAGCTACAACGAGTGCGTCGGTGGTATGGTCCATTAAAGTTTTTCAGCTTGTTTCCCAATCCTTGCCAATATGAGTTTTGTGCTTATGTTGCTGAACAAAATCAGCAGATGCGGGGGATGATTCAGGTTTCTCCTTTTAACCGCACACGCAGCACTTGGCGGGTTGAACGGGTATTGGTAGCAAAAGATCAAGAACCAGGAAGTACTAAGGGGAATGGAGATATTGGCTCTCAGTTGTTGCGTCACTGCTTTGAGAAGATTTTAGAGGCGAGTACTTGGTTGTTGGAAGTGAATGTTCATAACCACTCAACTTTGGCACTCTATCGGCAGAATGGATTTCAACCACTGGCGCAACTAACATATTGGGCGATCGCACCAGAGTCATTACAAGAATTATCCCAGCACGAACCAGATTTGCCCAACCTATTGCCAGTAAGTAACGCTGATGCTCAACTACTTTATCAACTTGACACCGTAGCAATGCCGCCTTTGTTACGTCAAGTGTTCGACCGCCAGATCCAAGACTTTAAAACTAGCGTTGTTAGTTCTTTGTTTACTGGAGTTAAACAGTGGTTGAAGCACAATAAAAGCGTTAGTAGCTATGTTTTTGAATCACAACGTAAGGCAGCAATTGGTTATTTCAATCTAAAACTAAGTCGGGATGGCTCTCAAGCGCACCAGGCTCAATTAACAGTGCATCCGGCATATACCTGGCTGTACCCAGAGTTGTTGTCCCAAATGGCAAAGATTACACAAGATTATCCATCCCAATCTTTGCATCTAGCTTCGGCAGATTATCAACCAGAACGGGAAGAATACTTAGAACAGATAGGCGCAGAGCGAATTGAACATAGCCTGCTGATGTCTCGTTCAGTCTGGCATAAAATCCGAGAAACTAAATTAAAACCTTCTGAAGGTCTGGAATTGGTTCTTCAAAGTCTGCAACCTGCTCGTCAACCTGTACCCAGCCGGATAGAATTGATTAACCAGATTGCAAAACCGCCTCAAACTCCAAAGACTGATATATCTATTTCCCTCTCAGCAACAGCAACTCCATCTGAAGATGTAGTGCAGCCGCCAGATGTTACTGATGTTCAACAAAATAATCATCAAAGCTAGATAACTATTAGTTAACTAGCTGATAAGTATCTCAATATTATTAAACCTACAACCCAACTCCCAAAGCATAAATGCGTCGTTAGAATGCGTAAGTCATAAGATCTAATAATAGGGTGGGAACCGATGCGAGTCGTCATCCAGCGAGTTAAATCATCCCAAGTAACAATTACAGGTAATGTCGTCGGTAAAATCGGACAAGGACTAAATTTACTTGTAGGTATTGCCGATACTGATACAGAGGCAGAACTTGAGTGGATGGCGCGTAAATGCTTGGAATTACGTTTATTTCCAGGTAATCCAAACAGCAATCAGCGTTGGGACAAATCAGTTCAAGAAATTGGTGGGGAATTACTGGTAGTTAGCCAGTTTACCCTCTACGGCGACTGTCGCAAAGGTCGTCGCCCCTCCTTTGACCGTTCAGCAGCCCCAGAAAAAGCGCGATCGCTATATGAAAATTTTGTTAAAAACTTGCGTAAAAGTGGCTTGCGGGTGGAAACAGGGGAATTTGGCGCAATGATGGAAGTATCAATTGAGAATGATGGTCCAGTGACCTTAGTATTAGAACGGGAAGCTGATTAAAAATCTTAGTCTACATCTCCCTATATCTGCGTTTATATAAAAATAACCCATCACTAAACACCCTCTTTCCTAAAGCCTTTTGGTTCCATATGATGAGAAAATAGTAAAAATTTCCCATATAAACAAACCTTAGTCACATTATGGCTGAAATCCAGTTTTCTATAGGTGTCACTGAAGACGTAGTACCTGATGTGCGCTTAACCCGTTCCCGCGATGGCAGTCACGGCACGGCAACATTTTATTTTGAAAATCCCAAAGCACTCGACAACGATAGGACTGATGAAGTAACTGGGATGTACATGATTGATGAAGAAGGCGAACTGGTAACGCGAGAAGTTAAGGCTAAATTTGTCAATGGTAAACCCGAAGCATTAGAAGCAGTTTACTTGATGAAATCTCAAGCTGAATGGGAACGCTTTATGCGCTTTATGGAGCGCTATGCTGAAAAAAATGATTTGGGTTTTAGTAAGTCTTAGTAGTTGAATTAGCTGGTAATTCTAAAGCAAGCATTCCAGCTAATTCCTATATTAAAATTAAAAATATGGTGCAAAAACCTCATCCAGATCAAGTTGCAATGAATGTAAACTGTGCTGTGATCACTGTTAGTGATACACGCACAGAAGAAACAGATCGTAGTGGTCAGTTAATTCAACAGTTAGTCCGCGATGCAGGTCATACTGTAGTAATTTATCGGATTATCAAAGACGAACCAATTCAAATTCAGACACAACTAACAGATTTCAATCAATTTTCTGTCAAAGCTGTGATTTTTAATGGTGGTACTGGAATTGCGCCCAGAGATACTACCTACGATGCGTTAGAGAAGTTGTTAGAAAAAACTTTGCCTGGATTTGGTGAGTTATTTCGCACTTTAAGTTATCAAGAAATTGGATCGAGAGCGATCGCATCACGTGCAGTTGCAGGTATATATCAGCAAAAGCTAGTTTTCTCAATTCCAGGCTCTACTAACGCTGTAAAACTGGCAGTTCAACAATTAATTCTGCCAGAATTAATTCATCTCGTCACTCAATTAGGCAGTTAAGTACTTAGCTCAATATATATTACAAATAATACCTCCTAAAGTTGTGTTTTGAGTTGATTAATTTCTTCTAGAGTCAAAGTAACTTTTACTTCTACTTGGTGTTGGGTATCGCGTAAAATAAGAATACGGTTTTCTCCAACAGATGATAGTTGAAATTGCGGATTTTTCAAATCTAAGGTTTGATAGATAATTTCTGGCAGTCCCACTCGAATTACTACTTCTTTTTGCGAGTGAGGATATATATAAATGTGTTGTTTAAGCGTATCCAGTTCAATTTTGTGAGGAGTAGTGCTGCGTTCTTGTGCGACATCAGGTTTATGCCAATAGAGAGTAATACCACGAACTTGTGGGTTAGAAACAAGAAAAATTTCGTCAAAACGCTGGGCTTCCCAGTCAAGTTGAGTAACATTACCGCTTGGAGGAATTAGCCTCTGTCTCCAAGTAATTTCTTTTCCGTTAAGGTTTGCCCACCATTGGCTAATAGTTAAGAAGTTATTCGTATTTTCGGGGTTAGTGCTTCCGTGCTGCCAGGTAACGATCATAACTAATCAAGTTGCGTTTTTAGAGATTATTATCTATTTAATCTCATAATTTGGGCAAGATTGATGATGCAGGCTTTTATTTAAGATTATGAATCAACCTGCCTGCTCTTAATCAAGTCGCTATAATTTTCAATGACTACCCACTAACAGGTGTAAGCAATGCTGGGGCAATTATGGCAGTGGTTGAAGCAATTATTTAGACGATTATTGGGTAGGAAAACTCCGCCTCCTTCACAAAGTGAGGGAAGGAATTTATCATTCCCCCTGAACAAAGATGGACACAGGGGTGTAGACACTAAACAACTCACCAATATAGATTCCGAAAACATCTTCATGCAGGTACTTGAGGGGGTGCATCAAGGTTGGAGTCGCGGAAACGTTAAAGGCTTTTTACTTACCAAAAACATTAATGAAGCTGATTTAGTGACGTGGTTGCAGGAATTTGGTAGAAAATTGTTACAATCACCTGAACCAGATCAAGAATTATTGCGACGAATGGTAATGCTGGGCGAGCTTCGTTGTGGAGAAATTAGCACAGCTTCCTATGAAATTGGTATACAGAAATTGATACAAGAGCCAAAGGCTGAAGTCTGGGAATATGATGGACTTGATCAATGAAGCGAAAGCTAATAAGCTGTTGTGTTTCTAAATTTTATCTTTTAGAAAGAGAGGAGGGAGGGGAATAGGGTTTGATAATTTTTCTCTCAATTAAAAATGTACAATTTAAATGCACGTTAGCTTATTCCATAAAAATATTGATAATATTCAATCAGCAAAAGTAATTAAATGTATTGTATCTAATTACTTAAATGTAATTAAACATAAAATTTGAGTAACTATTCTTGATTTTGAAACCTTTTGTAACAAATGCTTTAAAAAAAGCTGACGGCTAACTGCTTATAACATACAAATCTTGCAACTACTGCTTGCAAGTTGAATATTAATGTATTTACCAATTGTTTATCACCCAAACTACGTTGTCCCACTTCCAGAAGGGCATCGCTTCCCCATGCCCAAATTTAAGAAACTCTACGAATTACTTATTAAAGATGGTGTAGCCGAAAAAACTCAATTTTATTCCCCAGTTCGTCCCCCTGAAGATTGGATTGAATTAGTACATACTCCTGAATACGTCCAAGCATATTGTCAAGGAACTCTCGACGCAAAAGCTCAACGACGCATCGGTTTACCTTGGAGTCCAGCACTAGCAAATCGTACCTGTGTAGCAGTAGGCGGTACTATTCTCACCGCAAGACTAGCACTTACTTATGGATTAGCTTGTAATACTGCGGGTGGAACTCATCACGCTTTTCCTAATTATGGTTCTGGCTTTTGTATTTTTAATGACTTAGCTGTTACAGCGCGGGTTTTACAACAACTCGGACTGGTCAAAAAAATTCTAATTGTTGACTTAGATGTACATCAAGGCGACGGTACTGCTTTTATTTTCCAAGATGACAAAAGTGTTTTTACTTTCTCCATGCACTGCGAAGTTAATTTTCCTGGTACAAAGCAAACCAGCGACTTAGATGTTCCTCTAGCACAGGGAATGGAGGACGACGAATATTTACAAACCCTTGACAAATATTTGCCAGATTTACTAACTGAAGTTAAGCCAGATTTAGTTTTGTATGACGCTGGGGTTGATCCGCATTTGGGCGATCGCTTAGGTAAATTATCATTAACAGATACCGGAATATATCGCCGTGAAATGCAAGTTTTAACTACTTGTATATCCCAACGTTACCCAGTTGCTTGTGTAATTGGTGGTGGCTATGCCGATGACCTTGATGCCTTAGTCTATCGCCACTCATTAATTCATCGTGCTGCTAGTGATATTTCCCGTCAGTATCAGCTTTGATTACACACTATTGGTAGAGGGGATATTTTGTCTTCTTGGATAAGCTTTATATTTGTGAAATAAAAATAGTTAAGCCAATATACACAAAATTAATGATAGGTCATAGACCCTTGGGGATAAGTCATTAAGGTTTACCAATTACTAATAGTTGACCTGATTGATTAATGTCTAATTATATCTATCTAGTTAATTTTCCAATTTTCCCACATACACCTAGCGGAGGAAAAACCGTGCTGCTATCCAAAGGCTTTGAAGTCGAGATGTACACTGGCACTCCCGAAGGGGAGATCGTGGGACTCTCAGACCGCATCGTGGCTGATCTAGAGGGATTTGTAACAGAACCAGATAGTCGCAATGTCGAATATACAACTCCCCCCTTGTGTTCTTATGACCGCTTATTGTGTGCCTTAGTACAACCTCGACAAAAACTTAGAGCATACTTACAGCGTTTAGGTAATTACACAATCATACCTGGGAGTACTCTATCTTTAGGCGGAAGCGATCGCTTTTACCGTTCCGACCCCAATAACCCTTATCACGGATATATTGAACAAACTTACGGCACTAAAGTTGTTACCGCCAGCATCCACATTAATATTGGCATCAACGATCCGGAACTTTTGATGCGTGCCTGTCGTCTAGTTCGTGTAGAAGCACCTCTTTACTTAGCTTTAAGCGCCTCATCTCCTTTTATTGATGGTCAAGCAACTGGTAATCATTCCAGTCGTTGGGCAACCTTCCCCAAAACACCCTCGTATGTCCCTCTGTTTCAAAGCCACAAGCACTTTATTCAGTGGACAGAAGAGCAATTAGTATTGGGGACAATGCAAAATGTCCGCCATCTGTGGTCGTCAGTCCGACCAAACGGCAACCGTCGCCCTTACGACCTCAACCGATTGGAACTAAGAATATGCGACTTAATTGTTGATCCCATCGCCCTTTTAGCCATCACAGCTTTATTAGAAGCACGTATTTGGCAACTAATGGCTGATCCCAGCTTAGATCCCTTAGAAAGAAGTAGCTTACCAGCAAACACCCGTGCCGAAGATTTAATTGCCTTAACAGAAGCTAACGAAGCCGCCGCCGCCCATCAAAGTTTGGATGCCCAGTTACGGCACTGGGAGGATGGTAGAGTAATTCGGGCAGGAGAATGGATTGCCGAAATATATCAAGAGGTATACGCGATCGCCAAAAAACGTGGTTTTAGTTGCTTCCTTTCTCCATTGCAAAAAATCTTAAGAGAAGGTAACACATCCCAACAATGGTTGAAATTACATAGTCAGACCTCAGATACTCACAGTGTAATTACGCAAGCAATCCAAGCAATGGCAGATCAGGAACGCGAATTAGAAGATAAGTTGTGTCAGCCCTTGGTTGCTTAACTTGAGTCGGAAACCTGATCGACTACTCATCAAAATATCTAATCAATCAAAGAGGCTGACAGCGTATTAAAAAAATCTATATAAGTCAACCCCTAAAATTTGACGGTTGACGGTTGACAGTTGACTGCTTACTGTTAATTGTTAATTGTTAATTGTTAATTGTCTCATGGTTAGGGTTGTTCTAGTTAACCCCCAAATTCCGCCGAATACTGGCAATATTGCGCGAACCTGCGCTGCCACCTGTACTGAGTTGCATCTAGTAGGACCATTGGGTTTTGAGATTAGCGATCGCTACTTGAAACGCGCTGGCTTAGATTATTGGCCTTACGTCAGCTTAAATTACCACAAAGCGATAGAAGAATTTATTTCTTACTCCGAAAATTTAGGAGGACGCTTGATCGGCTTCAGTGTAGCTGGCAGTAGTAGTTTCAGCAAATTAGAGTTCCAAGACCAGGACTGGCTATTATTTGGCAGCGAAACAAATGGTTTGCCAAGCGAGATGATTAATGCTTGTAGTGCAACTGTATATATTCCCATGACACAACCAGGCGTTCGTAGCTTGAATTTGTCTGTAAGTGTTGCTATTGGTTTATTTGAAGCACGCCGTCAGCTAGGGTATTTAGCATAAATATTTTTGATTGAGATTTCAATGCTCAATCAAAAATCATTCATAGCTGAAAAGTTTTATTGCCAAGCAATCAAGTTCCAGCTATAAACCTCAACCCGCAAAAGACTATGCTCGACTTAAATTTTGTCTCAATTCAAAGTTAATAATACTGTATTTGCATATATGAATATAAACCTGTGATTTACCTTGCTCAAGATTAACTTGGAAAATCTACAGCACTTTAATTTCAATGTAATACACCACTCCCCAACTCTCCACTTAGTAAGGACAGGGTGAAATGCGTGTAATTCGCACTCATTAAAACCTGCTGTCTGTAAGAATTGCAGACAATTTGATTCCCCCGCAATAGACCCTTGGATTTTTGCCAATAAGATCTTTAGTCTTCAGCTAGAGCAGCTACAAAAACTTGATTTTACTCATAAGCAATTTATATAAAAACTACCTGTTATAAAGGAAACTCTCTGATAGAATTTTGTGATCAACACAGCTAACTATTGAGAAAAGCAATTAGCTGAAATGCTTAACTAGCAAGCTTTACGAGCAAACCTTGCCTCGAAAAATATTGATCCCAGCACAATTCACTCTTTAAGCATCTGGGGGATTATACGGTTGTTTAGCAATACCGAATCAGTTTAAAGTCTGTATCTGTAATCTGTTAGTTGATAGTCTAGTTCTCTAGAGTATTTGTGTAAACCTGACTGTCAGCAGAAGAGGGGAATTTGTTGGGAGATTTAATCTTAGAACGATCAGGGCGCTCTACCCGAAGTGATATGTTATTAAGACGAGTCCAACTATCTAAAATCCTCTTTCTGCATCTAGACAGAATTATGGCTGTTACCGCAGAAATTAGAGATTTGGCAATTCGCCAGCAAATATCTTGGTTAATTAGCAAAGTTTTACGAATTCATGTAAACTTGTCTAAACTAACGAAGCAAGGTAAGGTTGCTTAAGTATCGTTGCTAAAAGTGAGCTTGTTCGCTTTTAAAGGTGATTTACCTAATTAACGGGTATAACACTAAAAACTCAGCGTAACTTAATCGCTTGTTATTAAGTAGGAGGTCGTTTTTGAAACGCGCATTTACGCATAAGGTTGAATATTTTCCTTCCTATGCCGCAGACAACAATGCGTTAGCGAAGCTCTCTGGAGGAAAGCTTCCTGGAGAATTAGCCAACACAGTTAAAGCCAACTCTCCAGAGGTTAACCGTCGGGCTTGCACCTCTGCCGCCATGATTGGCTTGGCAATCTCAATGGGTGCATCTAGCCTATTGCTGCCTAACCAAAGTGATGAAGCGATCGCGGCTGAACCGATGGCGGGTGAACCCACCACAACATCTACAGCATCGGAAACAGCAGTGGAATTGCCCACATCTACGGCAGAACTGCAACCCGCAGTATCGAACCTACAAGCTGAGGCTTTTCAAGCAGCAATTCCAGATCAAGCTCCCACAGTGATTGAACATCATGTGCAAGCAGATCAACTCCAACTTGCACCAACCTCTAAGGTAGATGAAGCCTCACTGACGACTTCCAATAGCTTCTCCGCCAAATCTGTGCCACCAACACAGGTGCCGAGAATTTCATCTGTAGGTAGCATTGTTAAGCTTCCAGCAGGCGATCGCCAACAATTTACTCAGCTAGACAAAGTTAATTCGCCTCAATTCCAGCCTTCTTCGCCGACGCAAATATCCCCTCAACTGCAAGCTGGTCAATCTGTCAATTTCCCCAGCACAGTTAATGACCTGTTAAAAGCAACGCAAGAGGAAGTTATTGCTCAATTGCGCCACCGTTCCTCAAACGATCAGGCTCAGTTGAAGTTTGAAGAATCTACAAATAAATTAGCTACGCCTAAGATAGCTAGAAGAGAATTCTCTGTATCCCTCAAGCCATTAACAACTAAAGAAGCTGTACAAGTACAACAGCCCGCAGTTCAGGGATTAGAAACAAGCGTAAATTCTCCCTTTGCAGTAAATAACTCGCTCACATCGCCAAAAAAACTGGTATCACCCACGATGATGCCATTATTAGCGACAACTTCTAATCGTGTGGTTATGCCTGTGTCTCTACCAGCAACTTCAGTAACATCACCAGTTCTGATTGCACCAGTAGCTGAAAAATCATCAAATGCTACTGATTTTCAAACAACAATATCAGCAACCCCTGCCGTACCCAAGCCAGTTGTAATTGAACCACAGCAGCGAATAGCAAAAACAACTGTCTACCAAGTAAGACCAGGAGATACGGTAGAAGAAATAGCTGAAGCTTATACTGTTACCCCTAAACAATTAGTTCGGTCAAATAAAATAGACAACCCGAACCTGATTAAAATTAATCAGCAACTAAGAATTCCGCCCGTCAATTCAATTAGCTTAGTTTCCCAGATTCAACCTACAAGTGTTAATGAAAGTTTAGCAACTCACTCTGAGTTATTAAACACCAGAATTAATCAGGCATTTCCTACAGGCGTTGTACCTGCTGTACTGAAACAGCCTTTATCCAGCACTAGATCTTTTTCCGCAACTGCTACCCTTGTATCTACTGTTGCAGGCAATGCGGTACCGCAACCTACGTTGTTGGTTGCTAAAGAATCAAATTCTGAAGATAGTTCCTCAAATAGTCAATTAAAACAGCAATCTCAGTCTGTAGTTTCAACCTTATTAAACAACAATCAGCCACAACAGCCGTCTGTACCCCAACTGATTCAAGCCAATCTTAAAGGGCAAACAACACTTGCTAGTGCCACTCTGCCCGCGTCAAGACCATTGAATAGCGGTAATTTACAGCAGCCAGAGTCACTTCAAGCCCAAGCTATTCAAGCGAATTCAAAATCGTATACGCCGGCTCCCATCGTCATTGAAGTGCCTAAACCTTTAAGCAATAGCGAAGTACGGGAACCTGTTAAAGTACAACAAGCTAGCCCAAGCGTCTCCACAGTACAACCTGCTACTGGTGCGATCGAGATACAAGTTCCGTTACCACAGGTAGCAACAGCACCAACAGAACCAAGCAACTACAATCCGAATATCCAAACGCCAATTGGGGATACAGTATCTCCTGATTTGCCAGCTATACAAAGTCCAACTCCTTATTTACCACCTAGCAATCCACCCGCATTTCAAGGTTTCATTTGGCCAGCAAAAGGGGTGTTTACATCAGGCTATGGTCGGCGATGGGGAAGAATGCACAAAGGAATTGACGTTGCTGCACCCATTGGTACACCAATTGTCGCAGTTGCCCCTGGTATAGTACGAAGATCTGGTTGGAATTCAGGTGGCTACGGCAACTTGGTAGAAATTCAGCACCCCGATGGTAGCTTTACCCGTTATGCACACAACAGCAGACTTTGGGTGGTTGCAGGACAAGAAGTTCAGCAAGGTCAACAAATTGCTGAAATGGGTAGCACTGGTCATAGTACTGGCCCTCACCTTCACTTTGAGTTGCACGCTTATGGAAAAGGAGCGGTAAATCCTATTGCATATCTGCAACGTCGTGCTTCTTAACTATCAGACTTAAGCTGTAGGGGAAGTAAAGCTTTTGGGATTTGGACTTGATAAATTTTAACTAGGGGCAGGTTAGAAACATAAACACCTGCTCAGTCTAAACCCAAATGCGCTCTCCTGAGTTTTAGAGATATGTTGTTGACAACAGCACTTATTAAGTATTGTTGTTAATCCTCACTTGAAAGTATTCAAGGCTAAGGCTTTTAGCCTAATTTTGACCTAATTCACATTAAAATCTGTACGTTCTGGACAATATTTGGGAAATTGGTAGCAATTTTTATTTATTCTATGCTAAAATAACGAATGTGCATCAAAAAAACAAGGCTTAGTAGCTCAGTTGGTTAGAGCAGGGGAATCATAATCCCAAGGTCGCAGGTTCAAGTCCCGCCTGAGCCATTTAAAATCTACAGTGAATAATTAAATGTCGTCGGTAACAGATTAATGTCGTCGAGACTAATTAACTGTTGTCGGGGCAAATTGTTGTATTTCACAAGCATCAGAGCGGATAGCTCCCAAGGTTAGAAAGCACAACATCATCATTCCTTTTATGAAACGTTATGTGCTTTTAAGCAAATAACGTTATGCAAAATTCATAAGATTTCACTTGAGCCCAACTTTTCTTGCCTACCTGGTATTCTCGGCGGATTTAATCAACCAATTAATTTGATTGAGGCGGTTGTGTAGGTTCTGGCATAGGATGAACTAAGAATGCGTATTCTTGAACAACTGTATTGCCGATTAAATGTTCTTGGATAATTCGCTCGATTACTTGCGGGGTGACGGAGTGATACCAAACTCCATCGGGATAAACTACCATAATGGGACCTGCGGCGCAAACTCTTAGACAGTTAGCTTTGGTGCGAAAAATACAGTTGGGACGATTTGCTGTCGGTTGGTCAAGTTTTAACTCTTTAAGACGCTTTTTTAAGTAATTCCAAGCTTCTAAACCAAGTTCCTTGGAGCAGCATTTAGGTAGTGTTTGATCTGCACAGATAAAAACGTGGCGCTGTATCTGATTAAGCCCTAATGTTTGGACACAAGCTAAAAGCTGATCTTTTTCTTGATTATTGCTGCTATTGATAAGTTCTGAGCTAGATTGCTCTACTGTATTGTCAATCATTATTGCTGTAAATGTAAATAAATACTAAGTCGAAATTTTTTAGCTAGTAAGCTTGATTAACGTGATGAAAAATATTTTTCTGATTTTCCCCATCTTAGGCAATTCTTTTTGACTACACCTCCTCAAATTTAGCGTCTTTTACTATTACATAAGGGATTGAGCGCATCTACCCTAATGATTAAGTTCGGGAACCCGTACAGCATACTTTGTTGCGATCGCACACCTTAAGACGCTAAATTAGCACTCAGGAGTTGAGAGTGCTAATTCATTAAAGCATCAACGAGGAGAATTTTTTATGGCAGCAGTATCTCTAAGTGTATCTACAGTTAAACCATTAGCTGATCGCGTATTTGTAAAAGTAAGCGCCGCAGAAGAAAAGACGGCTGGTGGCATCCTTTTACCAGATAACGCTAAAGAAAAACCTCAAGTTGGTGAAATTGTTGCTACTGGCCCTGGCAAGCGCAACGATGACGGTTCTCGCCAAGAATTGGAAGTAAATGTTGGTGATAAAGTTCTTTACTCCAAGTATGCTGGCACCGATATCAAGCTTGGCACCGAAGAGTATGTTCTGCTATCTGAAAAAGACATTCTTGCGGTCGTTTCATAAAATTTTGAGTTCTGACTTATGAGTTAGCCAGTTAAAGAAGGTTGGCTCACATTTAAACACTCAATTCTTAATACTAATTCAAAACTCAAAACTGTAGAGGCAATATGGCTAAACGCATAATTTACAACGAAAACGCCCGTCGCGCCCTTGAAAAGGGTATGGATATTCTGGCTGAAGCAGTCGCCGTTACATTAGGCCCCAAAGGTCGTAACGTTGTTTTAGAGAAGAAATTCGGCGCTCCTCAAATCGTTAATGATGGTGTCACCATCGCGAAAGAAATTGAGCTAGAAGATCACGTTGAAAACACTGGCGTTGCTCTAATTCGTCAAGCCGCTTCTAAAACAAACGACGCTGCTGGTGATGGTACTACCACTGCTACCGTTCTCGCTCATGCGATGGTAAAAGAAGGACTGCGGAACGTTGCTGCGGGTGCTAATGCGATCGCACTCAAGCGTGGTATTGATAAGGCTACCCAATACTTAGTAGACCAAATCAAAGCACACGCTCGTTCTGTTGAAGATTCCAAATCTATTGCCCAAGTTGGTGCTATCTCGGCTGGTAACGACGATGAAGTCGGTCAGATGATTGCCCAAGCTATGGACAAGGTGGGTAAAGAAGGTGTGATTTCCTTGGAAGAAGGAAAATCCATGACCACCGAATTAGAAATTACCGAAGGGATGCGCTTCGATAAAGGTTACATCTCTCCTTACTTCGCTACAGACATGGAGCGGATGGAAGCTGTTTTCGATGAGCCATTCATTCTTATTACCGATAAGAAGATTGCCTTAGTACAAGATTTAGTTCCAGTATTAGAGCAAGTTGCTCGTGCTGGTCGTCCTCTGGTAATTTTAGCTGAAGATATTGAAAAAGAAGCTTTAGCAACCTTAGTAGTTAACCGTCTACGCGGTGTACTGAATGTAGCTGCTGTTAAGGCTCCTGGGTTTGGCGATCGCCGTAAGGCTATGCTGGAAGATATCGCTATCCTCACTGGTGGTCAACTAATCACCGAAGATGCAGGCTTGAAGCTTGATAGCGCCAAGTTAGATATGCTCGGTAAAGCTCGCCGCATCACCATCACCAAAGACAACACCACCATTGTTGCTGAAGGTAACGACCAAGCTGTTAAGTCTCGTTGTGAACAAATCCGTCGTCAGATGGAAGAAAGCGATTCTTCCTACGACAAGGAAAAACTCCAAGAGCGTTTGGCTAAATTGGCTGGTGGCGTAGCAGTAATTAAAGTAGGTGCTGCTACCGAAACCGAAATGAAAGACAAGAAACTGCGTTTAGAAGACGCTATCAACGCAACCAAGGCTGCTGTTGAAGAAGGTATTGTTCCTGGTGGTGGTACAACCCTAGCTCACCTAACACCTCAGCTAGAAACTTGGGCAAACGACAACCTGAAGAATGAAGAATTAACAGGTGCTTTGATTGTTTCCCGCGCATTGGCTGCTCCTCTGAAGAGAATTGCTGAAAACGCTGGTCAAAACGGTGCAGTTATTGCTGAAAGAGTCAAAGAAAAAGACTTCAACGTTGGTTTCAACGCTGCAAGCAACGAATTCGTTGATATGTTTGAAGCTGGTATTGTTGACCCTGCTAAGGTAACTCGTTCCGCACTACAAAATGCTGCTTCTATCGCTGGCATGGTATTGACTACCGAGTGTATCGTTGTTGACAAGCCTGAGCCTAAAGATGGCGCTCCTGCTGGTGCTGGCGCTGGTATGGGCGGCGACTTCGATTACTAAGATTTGACGTGATTGAAGAGGGAATTTATAAATTCCCTCTTTGTCAACAAAATAAAAATTATTTAAGTCGTAATTATATTAATTACGGCTTTTTTAATAAAATTATCTATTTCTCAGATATGATGGCTGTTTTACGCAAAGCTCTGATTTTTTAGTAAATTTTGATAATTTTCTCTAGATACCTCAACCAAACCTACGTTATTAGGATACTTCAAGCATTTTGCTATAATTTCTGTTAGAGGTTTGATTGCATGAAAAACTACATAAAAAACTAATTTATATGTTGAGCTTAAAAACTTTTACCGCAATTGTTGAAAAAGACATTGACACTAATCTTTATGTTGGTTATGTCCCTGGCTTTCCAGGGGCGCATTCTCAAGGCGAAACTTTAGACGAATTACAAGATAATTTACGCGAAGTAATTGAAATGCTTTTAGAAGATGCAGAACCAAAGTTTCAAACAGAGTTTGTTGGTACACAGCAAATTGTGGTTCAGAGAGTATGAGCAATATACCTGTTCTTAAACCACAGGAAGTTGTTCGTATCTTAGAAAGCTTGGGATTTGTAGAAGTAAGGCAGAAAGGCTCACATAAACAATTCCGTCATGAGGATGGTCGAGGAACAACTGTTCCGTTTCACAAAGGACGCAATATATCTCCAGCCCTGCTACGTAAAATTGCCAGTGATATCGATTTAACAGTTGAGGAAATGCTAGAGGCGTATTAATGTTTTATATTTCAAAAAAAAATACCAAGATTTTGATGTTTCTAACATTTCATTAATCAATATATTAAAATTTATGTTTTTGCTTATTCCGTAATTAATTCATCCTGCTTGTCTGGTGCGATAATAGAGGCTACTTCTTGCAAAAGTTCGTTTTGTTCTTGCCTGATTGCTTCTAATCTACTGTTGATTTCTCTTAACCTTTGTTGTTTATCTTGTTCAAGGGATTGAGAAGTTGTAGCTGCTGGTAAAGTTAAGGTTTCAGTACTATTAGCTGTCACACTTTTTTTTGATAATAAATTACTTACTTTACCTAATGATTTGAAAATAGTTTTAAATAATGAAAAAATTATCTTAAATGGAGCAAGTAATAGAGAACGACTTGCTACTTCAATTAATTGACCAATAAGTTTGATTAAGTTGAGCGCGATCGCCACTACTACTATAAAAATAACAAAGCTCCACACGGGATGATTACTCCCCCAAACAAGCATCTGAACTAGCTTTAAGACGGCAGGATGAGTTTGTAACCATTGATCGGCGGAAGATGCGATCGCTCTTTGAATGGGATCGGACATGACATTAACTAATGTGTATTGGTTAGCTATCTTTCTGTATAGAAATGTTACTTATTTAAGTTGAGACACAAGCGATCGCTCCTAATAAGTTTTGTATCTTACAGTACATTTAACCCTACTCTACAGGGAAAACTACAGCTAGGGATTAAATCTACTGCTATAAAAACGAATAACAAAGGAATTGCTTACATAATGAATAAGTGCGATTTGCTTAAACTTTATGCAGAAGGTAACAGAGACTTTTCTGGTGTTGACTTAAAGGGTGCAGATCTCAGTGGCGTTAGTTTAATTGGGGTAAACCTCAGAAAAGCTAACCTGATAGGTGTTAATTTTGATCGTGCTACTCTCACTAATTCAGATCTTAGCTACGCCCAACTCAACTGGGCTAACATGAATTTTGTCAAAATGAGTTCTGCCAAACTGATAGATGCAGACTTAACCAAAGCCAATTTATTAGGCGCTTTGATGTTGAAGTGCAAATTACCAGGGGCTAGGCTGAGTGGTGCTAATCTCAGAGATGTTAACTTACGGGGTGCTAACTTACGGGAAGTAAATTTCAGTAGTGCTTTTCTACAAAGAATAAATTTGCGGGAAGCAAATCTTAGTGGTGTTAACTTCAATTGGGCTAATCTTGACGAAGCAAGACTTAGCGGCGCTAAGTTGTATGGAGCATCGTTTTATGGTGCTAACTTTAGCAGAACTTTTTTAAAGGATTTAGATCTTAGTGGCGCTGATTTACAGGGAGTTAATTTTAGCGAAGCTAGAATGGGCGGCGCTAACTTAGAGGGCGCTAATTTGGTAGCGGCTGATCTTAGAGAAGCACATTTGCGACTGGTTAACCTTAAGGGTGCAGATTTGACAGGAGCAAACTTATCCAAGGCTTATTTAGATCAGACAAATATGACTTGGATTAATTTAACTAAAGCTGATTTAACTGATGTTGATTTTAGTAAGGCAACTATTAAGGGAGCCACCTTTAATGGTGCTGAACTGACTAACACTGTCTTCCCCCCTGATTGGGAAAACTCTGATATGCGTATCGCATCTTGAGAATTTAGAAGTATAGCCGTAGACAAGGCGGTTAAGTCATTAGATCTCTTGCACTCAATTACAATTTTTTTTAATCGCAGATGTGAGCAGATTAACGCAGATTACGCAGATGAAATGCTTTGATTTAATCGTTGCCCTAAGCGCCCTGTTCGTTGCTATAAATATGCCTTTGGGGTTTATCGACTTAGCAAGAATCCCCAGGTGAATTATAAATTCATCTGGGGAGTTTCAAATATCTACAAAATTCTATTTTGGGGCTATACAAAATAATTTTACAAGCCCAAATCTGTCACAGCACCAACGCTGCTAGAAGATACTAATTTGGCATACTTTGCGAGTACGCCAGTGGTGTATCTTGGCTGAGGTGGTTGCCACTGGGAACGACGACGAGCTAATTCTTCATCGGATATGTGCAATTGTAATAAGCGGGCGTGAGCGTCAATTGTGATGGTATCGCCTTCTTGTACAAGCGCGATCGCACCCCCAACTGCTGCTTCTGGTGCAACGTGACCTACTACCATACCGTAAGTACCACCAGAAAAGCGACCATCGGTAATTAATCCCACAGAATCACCTAAGCCAGCACCGATAATAGCAGAAGTGGGAGCAAGCATTTCTCGCATTCCAGGACCTCCTTTGGGTCCTTCGTAACGGATGACAATGACATCTCCAGCTTGAATTTGATTAGCTAAAATTGCGGCGAGACTTGCTTCCTCAGATTCAAATACTCGCGCAGGGCCAGTAATTTGTGGCTTCTTGATTCCGGTAATTTTAGCAACAGCACCCTCTGTCGCTAAATTGCCTTTCAAGATAGCTAAGTGTCCTTGTTGATACATCGGATTATTCCAAGGACGGATGACATCTTGATCGGCGCGGGGTTCAGATGGAACGTCTGCTAACACTTCCGCAATTGTTTTTCCAGTAATTGTGAGAGCATCCCCATGTAGTAAGTCATGATCTAATAACATCTTCATAACTTGAGGAATACCACCAGCTTTATGTAAATCTGTGGCTACGTACTTACCAGAGGGTTTTAAGTCACAAAGTACGGGTACACGACCGCGAATTGTTTCAAAGTCATCAATTGATAACTCAACACCGATAGTATGTGCGATCGCTAATAGGTGCAATACAGAATTTGTCGATCCACCTACTGCCATAATCACAGATATGGCATTTTCAAACGCTTTGCGGGTAATAATTTGGCTAGGTAACAACTGGTTACGAATTGCGTCTACTAGCACAAATGCCGATTTTTCCGCGCTTTCAGCTTTTTCTGCATCTTCTGCTGCCATTGTGGAAGAATAAGGTAAGCTCATGCCCATTGCTTCAAAAGCAGAAGACATCGTATTAGCTGTATACATTCCCCCACAGGAACCAGCGCCAGGGCAAGCTTTGCGTTCTACTTCCATCAACTCAGCCGCATCAATCTTACCTGCGCTATATTGCCCTACGGCTTCAAACGCGCTTACAACTGTGAGGTCGCGCCCGTTGTGATGACCAGGTTTAATTGTGCCACCGTAAACAAAAATAGCCGGAATATTGATGCGAGCGATCGCAATCATCGCTCCTGGCATATTCTTGTCACAACCACCAACAGCCAAAACCCCATCCATACTCTGCCCATTACAGACAGTTTCAATCGAGTCAGCAATCACTTCCCGCGATACCAGGGAATATTTCATCCCTTCAGTTCCCATTGAGATGCCATCACTGATGGTAATCGTGCCAAACATTTGTGGCATAGCACCAGAGGAGCGCAATCCAGCTTCAGCACGAGTAGCCAACTCATTTAACCCCATATTGCAAGGGGTAATCGTGCTAAAGCCATTAGCTACACCTACAATTGGTTTAGTAAAATCTTGATCGCCAAAGCCAACAGCACGTAACATAGCTCGGTTAGGCGATCGCTGTACGCCTTGGGTAACTTCTTGGCTTCTCAAGTTGTCTGGCATTCTAAAATCTTCCTGTGCAAACTGTGGATTTTCCTTGTCCGTTTCACAAATACTGATTGACATCCTCCCTCCGAAGCATTCGGAGTACCGAATATAGCGGGGGATTCCAAAGATTGCTCTTTGGGCTTCCTCTTTCCACGAGTTGATTTGCTTGAAGGAATTTCTTCACTTCCTGTATTGACCAGTCTCTCCAGAGGCGTTAATTCCGACATGACCTGTCGTACTCAATGCTTTTTCTAATATGTTTCGTGCCGCGTTCCAATCCCTGTCTTGAGTGTGTCCACAATGAGGACAAACATGAGTTCTAGTGCTAAGGGTCTTTTTGACAACTTGACCACAGTTAGAGCAATTTTGGCTGGTGTAGTGGGGTGGGACTGCGACAGTTATCACGCCAAACACCTTGCCGAAATACTCAACCCACTCACGAAACAGCGACCAGGAAGCGTCACTAATTGATTTAGCCAAGCGATGATTCTTGACCATATTACGCACCTGCAAATCCTCATACGCCACAAGGTCGCTAGACCTCACCACGCACCTTGCTGTCTTTACAGCAAAATCTTTACGCTGGCGACTTACTTTGAGGTGTTTACGTGCAAGTTTATTTCTCAACTTGGCTCTATTGTTGGAACCCTTTTTAGTCTTAGACATCCGGCGTTGCAATCGCTTCAAAGACTTCTCACTCTTGCGAAGATGTCTAGGATTTGCAACTGTCTCTCCATTGCTATCGGTGTAGAAGTGGGTCAACCCCACATCTACACCGATAGTTTTACCCGTTGGTTCTCGCCTTTCCACTCGTTCATGGTCGATACAAAACTGGGCATAATACCCATCAGCACGACGCACTACCCGCACTCGTTTAATCTGCTTGAGTTGATAGAAGTGCAGGTCACGGGTTCCCCAAAGCTTAAAGGTTCCCGCCTTAAATCCGTCAGAAAAAGTTATATATCTGCGGTCGTCAGAAAGTTGCCACCCGCTAGTTTTGTATTCTACAGAACCATGTGTAGCAAGTTTTTTAAACTGAGGATACCCCTTTTTCCCTGGCTTACTCTTTTTGCAGTTGTCAAAAAAGCGAGCAATGGCAGACCATGCCCTTTCTGCACTGGCTTGACGAGCCATCGAGTTAAGCTTTCCTGCCCAAGCAAATTCTTTGCCCAAGACAGCACAATACGCACTCAACTCATAGCGCCCCATGCCCCGATTGTCCATCCAGTATCTCAGGCAGGAATTACGCACGAAAAGAGCAGTACGAATAGCTTCATCAAGCTTCTCGTACTGCTCTTTCAATCCCTCAAGTTTTGCCTCAAATACCAACATGGTTACGTTGCTTTGCTTGACGTAACTATCCTAGCACAAATCCTGTCCGCAATTCATCTCACCGCCAAGCTGAGTACAGCTATGTCGGGAGATGAATTGCGGTTGATGGTAATTAGGACAGGATTACCCCGCCTCTATCTACGGACACTTGTTTTTGATTGTCTCAAAATGCCTGAGTCTTTGCATTGCTGTTTACACGGAAGTATGGTTAATCAACGATCATCCTAGTAAAATTCCACACCACTTCAAAAGCAAAGTATTAATAGTGTAATGATCAAATACAGCGCAGGGGCAACTAATGATGAATGCGGATGAACTACTTCAGCGATATGCTGCGGGCGAAAGAGATTTTCGAGAAATTTCCTTAATCGGTGCTGACCTCCAAAAAGTTGACCTCAGCGAAGCCAACTTCAGATCAGCCGACCTCAGAGGTACCAATTTTAATGGAGCATTATTAAAAGGTATTAACTTACGAGAAGCCAATCTCACTAAAGCCACCCTGACAGCAGACTTAACTGAAGCTAATTTAATTTCTGCAATTTTACAAAATGCTAACTTGAGCGAAGCTAATTTAACTGATGCCAGCTTACGCGCTGCCAATCTCAGCCTAGCTAACCTCAGTCGAGCTAACCTCAGTCGAGCTTTATTTAACGAAGCTATTTTGCGGGATGCTGACTTGAGCCAAGCTAAACTAATTGATTGTGCTTTATGTCGAGCAAACCTCATTCATGCCATTTTCATGGGAGCTAATTTGGATAGCGCAAACCTTACTAATGCCATTTTGACTGGAGCTAATTTGGAGGGCGCAAACCTTACTAATGCTATTTTGAATGGAGCCAACGCAACTGGTGCTAACTTTGCTCAAGCAGAGTTGAGCCGTGCCAAAATCAGTGGCACAAATCTCACTAAAGCTATTTTCAACGGAGCTAACTTAAGATCAGCACAAGTGACTTGGACAACTTTACGGGGTGCTGATCTCACTAGGGCAAAATTGACCAGGGCGAACCTCTGCTGGTCAAACTTAATTGGAGCGACTTTAACTGAAGCCGTTCTGATTGATGCTAATTTGAATCACGTTAATCTGCGCGATGCTGAATTAGGGGGAGCAATTCTGCCTCAAGGAGAAACACACGCTTATGGTTAACCTTGGGGAGCAATAAACATTTAAGCTGGATATTTTCTATCGAGCTACGAAAAAGCAGTCAAATTATTTGTCTCCCTGCTTGGATGCCCCCTACTACCTCAACCAGCAATTTGAACGCTCATAAGCTTATTAATATTGTTATCCTGAGTGATACTACTTTTACAGTTGGGATAATCAACTCAAGCTTTCATTAAGATTGTTGAAGTTTTAATCTGAAAATTTTATAACACTCAACACACTTTGTGAGATGAATTTGGGAAATATATAATTATACAAAATTACTTGAGCCGAGCGGGGGTAGTTAGATGGACGCTGATGAATTGCTGAGGCGTTATGCCGCCGGAGAAAGAGAATTTAGTGAGGTAAACTTAATCGGGGCGAATCTCGAAAAAGCTCACTTAGTAGGCATTAATTTATCGAGGGCATATTTGGCAACTGCGAACTTCAGCCGCGCCAATCTTCAAGGAACGAATTTGAGTGGGGCATCTTTATACCAAGCAGATTTGAGCTTTGCCAAGCTAAACCAGGCAAGACTGACAGAGGCAGACTTAACCAAGGCTAACTTGAAGGGAGCTTATTTGGTTAAGTCTTTGCTAGTAGGCACAAAACTCAGTGGTGCTATCCTCACAGGGGTAAATCTGAGTTTAGCTAACTTGTCCGGTGTTAATTTATGCGGGGCAGACTTACGCGGAATTAACTTGCGTTCAGCTAATTTAGTAAATGCTAACCTGAGTTGGGCAAACTTGAGTGGTGCTAGGTTGAGTGGTGCTTTGTTGCGTGGAGCCATACTCAATGGTGTGCAACTGAGTGAAGCTTTTTTGAATGGGGTGGATTTGAATGGAGTTGACTTAGATGGGGTTAATCTCACTGGTGCCAAGCTTAGTGGTGCAAACTTGAGTGGTGCAAACCTGACAGCAACAAACCTCACGTTTGCTCAATTAAGAGTTGCCCTTTTAGCTCGTTCAAATTTACACGCAGCTAATTTGCATGGCTGCGCCTTGACAAAAGCAGACTTTTGTGAAGCAAATTTAAGTAAAGCAGATCTAAGCGGCACTGATATGAGTGCAGCAGATTTGACTGGCGCAAATCTTAATATGGCAAACCTGCATGGTGCTAATTTGAATGCAGCAAGTTTGCGGGGTGCTTTCCTTTGGGGGGCAAACCTAAATGTGGCAGCAATGCGCGGCGCAGACTTAACTGGTGCTAGTATGCGGGGAGCGTACTTGGAAGCAACTGATTGGCATCAGGCAAATCTCACGGGCGCAATTATGCCGGATGGAACTATTCACGAGTAGAGTGAGGTTTGATCGTGGGGATAATTTAGTTGTTGTTAATTAAAAATAGGCGATCGCATGGTTCTTCCGTACTTAGTGTGCTAAATTATTTGGTTTGATAATGCCCTACACTTTAGCAGACTGCGATTTCGAGGCGATCACACCTGTATCCCAAGTTTCATCGGCTAAATTTCAGGGTTGAATGAGATCAAACCCTTACAAGTGCGAAGCCTTGAGGATAAATTTAAGTTAACTTAGCACACTAGGTACGGAAGAGCCATAAAATCTTCAGCAAGTTCTTGCTTGTCTAAAACATCTAGAATAGAGACACGATCGCCTGTTAAATCCTCAGCACTATGTAATACTTGAATTAATGATAATCTGGGGTTACGAGTGTTATAATCAGCTACTTCTGTATCAACCCAAAGCTGTTTCATTTGAGTGTAGTCACTAATTAAATCTCTGATTTCATCAGCTTCAGTAAAATAAGGCATTATCTGATCTCATATTGGTACTACTCAATGCCATTTTAGTACTCATTCATAATTGGTAATGGTTCATTGCTAATTGATATTAGCTATTTGGTTATCATCTTTAAATGAACTAGCACTAGGACTAAGTGTGATTAAATCTTCAATATTGCGTCGCATTGTGGCACAAATAGCATCTAAAGGCAAATCATTAGGATCGTGACCAAAAGGATTTTCAATTTCTTCTCCAATTTCTTCAATTCCAAACAAAGTAAAACTGATTAAAGCTACAATTGCTCCTGTAGCCCAGTTTAAAGAATCAACAAATTGAAATGGTAGCAGTAAACAATAAATTAACAATAACTGTTTAAGGTGAATAGAATAAGCTAAAGGAATAGGTGTTTTTAAAATTCGCTCACTAGAACCTAACATATCTACCATACTATTCAACACATCATTTAAAGCATTTAGTTGGTATAAACCAAGACAATTACGTTGATACTGACTTTGGAAATAATCTCCTATCCAAAATGCAATTTCTAAAGGAGGATTATTCATAGTTTTTAATTTGAAATAACGAGCAGGAGGCATCAAGCTTTCTAATTCGCTATTTACTCCTTCTGATCTTAAATGTAGCTTAGTTGCAACAGCAAAAGCTACTAACAACTTCATGTTATTTTCTTTCGCTTTTCTATCTTCTAGGCTTTTTTCGTCGATGGCTACCCAAATTAATCGAGCTAAATTACGGATGTTATTAACTAAAGTACCCCAAATTTTTCGCCCTTCCCAAAAACGCTCGTAAGCGGTGTTAGTTCTAAAAACTAATAATAAACCTAAGACAATGCTAGAAACTACGCCGTCTAAGTTTGTAAAAGATACAGGTACGCCCAAATAATCTAAAATTGAAATGAAAAATCCAAAAGATCCACAAAATATTACCCGCTTATAAATTGCTGGAATGACTGAGCCTTTAAAGGTTAAAGCTAATTTAAACCAATTATGATCTCTCATACCTTTTTTACATAAAAAATTAAATTATACTTCTCGCTCTTAATCAATTATTCCATCTGTGTGCATCTGTGTTTATGTGTGGATAACCTACAAGGTCGATTGATAAGTCAGCTTACCTACTTCTAGTTTGGATGAAAAACTGCAACAAGTGGGAGCTACTTTAACAGGCGTTTTGGATTCGATGGAAGAACGCGGGGTGATTCGTAGGGAACGCGATCGCCTCACGTATCTGGTTCAAGGGGCGCAGGTAAGGAACCGCAAGAAGTTTTACCGCCAATTGCTTTATAGATGGGACAAGCTATGCAAAGGAGTCGCTTGGGGAACGCCAATTATTGACACAGTTGGTAGAGACGCGCGATCGCAAATCTTTCTTAAGTTTCCTCTAAACGAAAAGCAATTATCCCTAGAGGCGGACGGCTAAGTATTAATTTTTTTTAATAATTGTTTACATAAAAGGCAATTTGACGTTGATCCCACCACCTAATATTACGCCTGCTAGATGAACATCTTCTTACAAAAATTAGGAATTAACTTCGGGTTTTTAGCCATCAAAGATACTTGAAAATATCACGATCATTTTTTGCTTAAAAATTAAAATAATTTGTTTAACTTGAGAGGGAGCCAAAGTGAGAATAATTCCAAATATCCCAGCATTGAAGTCAAAAAATTATCGCCTCTTTTTTGGAGGGCAAGGTCTTTCTCTAATAGGAACTTGGATGACACAAGTTGCTACGATTTGGCTAGTTTATAATTTGAGTAATTCCCCTTGGTTACTAGGGGTTGTTGGGTTTACTAGCCAAATTCCCAGCTTAGTTTTACTGCCAATTGCAGGCGTGTTAGTGGAGAGATGGGATCGACACCGTGTATTATTGGCAACTCAGGTATTGTCGATGATTCAATCTTTAGCACTAGCACTTTTGACGCTAACAGGAGTTATTAATATTTGGCATCTGATATTTTTAAGTTTATTTCAAGGAACCATAGGGGCATTTGATGCACCAGCCCGTCAGGTTTTCATCACAGAAATAGTTGGAAAAAAGGAAGATTTAGCCAGTGCGATCGCACTCAATTCTTCTATGTTCAATGGGGCGCGATTAATTGGGCCAGCTATTGCAGGTTTAGTTATTGCTGCTGTTGGTTCTGGCGCTTGTTTTTTAATTGATGGTCTTAGTTATATAGCTGTGATAGCCGCATTACTAGCTATGAAGATTAAGCCTAGAAAAATTGTAACTAATCATAGTCATCCTTGGAAAAGCTTTAAAGAAGGATTTGCCTATACATTCAGCTTTACACCTATTAAAGCAATTATCATGCTACTAGCATTGGTTAGCTTCATGGGAATGCAATATACAGTTTTAGTACCAATTTTTGCAGATAAAATACTTCAGGGAGGGCCACAAACGCTAGGCTTTTTAATGTCATCAGCAGGAGTCGGGTCTTTAATAGGTGCAGTTTATTTACTAAGTCGTAAAAGCGTCATAGGATTAGGTAATTTCATTGCTTATTCCCCAGCAATTATGGGATTTGGTTTGATCGGATTTTCTTTGTCTCGAATCCTGGGTTTATCTATGCTAATGATGTTGATAGTTGGCTTTGGCTTTATAATGCAATTTACATCTAGCAACACTTTACTACAAACAATTGTTGAAGATGATAAACGCAGTAGAGTTATGAGCATATACACAATGGCATTTTTTGGTATGCTCCCTTTAGGTAATTTATTTGGTGGCGCATTAGCTAGTTATATTGGAGTAACTAAAACCTTAGTTATTTCTGGGATAGCTTGTATTTTAGGAACAGTTTATTTTTCACAAAAACTTCCAGAATTAAGGCGTTTGGTAGCCCCAGTTTACATAAAACTAGGTATTTTACCAGCAAAAAAAGAAGAGTTACTGCAAAAAACTTAGTAAGTCAATGAACAGTTACCATAAAACTTGATTTAAGAAATTGCAATAGTAAAGAAGGTTTTGATTTTCAATAGACCAATCAGCAAGAATCACAAATTTGTTTGTTTTGAGCGCAGATGTAACCAGATTTTAATTTCGGGTGAATGCCCGAAACGCTTATAGGCGCATATATAGACCCGATATTTTATTGACTAACGCTACCAGGTTTAATAGTTCCAGGCTTCCCCTATTATTTAAGTGGGTGCATGAGAATAAATTCAAGCATCTCAACGCACTTCCTGTGAATAGGCAGATTAAACCCACAAATATCTATGGAACTTTGTAATGAAAAAATTAATTAAAGGTCTGCGTGAATTCAAAGCCAGCTACTTTAATACTCATCAACAACTGTTTGAACAACTTGCACATGGTCAAACGCCGAGAGTATTGTTTATTACCTGTTCTGATTCCCGTGTAGATCCCAACTTGATTACACAAGCACAGTTGGGCGAATTGTTTGTGATTCGCAATGCTGGGAACATCGTTCCACCTTACGGTGCAACCAATGGTGGTGAAGGCGCGACAATTGAATATGCTATTCAAGCCTTAGATATTAAGCAAATTATTATCTGCGGACACTCTCATTGCGGTGCTATGAAAGGGCTAATGAAGTTAAATAGCCTTCAGAAAGAAATGCCACTCGTTTTTGATTGGCTCAAATATGCAGAAGCAACCCGAAGGCTGGTTAATGACCACTACAGTGAGTATGAGGGAGAAGAACTGCTGGAAATTATGACGGCAGAAAATGTCCTCACTCAAATAGAGAATTTGCGGACGTATCCAGTTATTCACTCAAAACTGTATCAAGGGCAACTCAGCATTTATGCTTGGATTTATCACCTGGAAAACGCCGAAGTTTTAGCATACGATCCGCATAAACACGCTTATGTCTTGCCTCAAAGCCAAGTAAAAGAATCCAACAGCGATGAGATGTTGGTAAAGCAGTTTCCCAATTGCAGTTTAGCAATTAATTCTACGAACATTCAGCAACTCGAAGTTGAATCTTCATCAGACTTCAGCCAAAGTGTAAGTGAGCGGCTGCCAGCGACACCGCTTTCTCCTGAGCAGCTAAAGCGAATTTATCGAGGAGCCAATAATTAATTAGATATCTATTATACATTTCCCAAAATTAAAGGTGGGTTACTTAAAAATATAGAGACGTTATATACAACGTCTCTACATTTTTATGAAAAGAAATGTCTATTGACCTTTCTGATCTAGTATTTATCGTTTAGTTAAAAGCATTCTTAATGCCATCAACAAGGTTTTCAACAGCATTCTTGCTGTTGTCTACAGCTTTTTCAGTCCGAGCAGCATCTTCTTCTGCTCTTTTGTGAATTGTTGCTGCATCGTCCTTAGCTTTGCGCTCAATCAAACTACCACTATCCGTTGCATCATCTACTTTAGACGCATTGCTGCTTGCAGCATCCTTAACTTTATCTTTTGTATCTTGGATGAAATTCTTGGCTCGGGAAGCATCTTCACTAGCTTTACCTTTAACCTGAGAACCTGCGTCTGCTGAAGCGATCAAGTTTGCAGTAGGTGAAGCCATTGCTGCGGTGTTAGATAAAAATCCACCCTGCCAAACGAAGGCTATAGCTGACACACAAAAAAGAGTTGTTGCTAGAAAGCGTCCTAGAGTTGAAACTTGTTTCATCAAAAAGTTTAGTTTCATAAAATACTATCTTCATTTTTAGAGAGCATTTTATTTTTACTTGATCTGGCTATACACCCATATCGTTCCGTAGACAGAGGTTCTCACGTCCTCTGTAGATATATTCCGGTTGGCTGAATGCTGAAATAACTTGCTTTTTTTGCTCAGATGTGAAATCCTCCATAATTAATGTACACTATTCCTACCAAGTTACCGTAATTTGCTATCTACTTTAAATTCAACAAATGTTAAAAGACAGCTTTGGACTTCCAATCACAACGAATTCGTCAGAGGCGATCGCACCATATGAACACAACCATACAGCACTGCATTTGCTCAATAAGCGTGTCACATCTCGCCGTTTTATTCCCCAACGTTCCCGTGAATTAACCTTGAGCTATAACAATTTAGGATTGCTACTTAAGGCAAGTTAAACCCTAGAAACATTCCTAACTTAACTAGCTATGTTCTGGACTAACAATTTCATAACCACTAATTGCTCATTCAATAAAACTGGATCTGATAGTGGATCGGCAAAACTTTGGACAATTTGCGTTTCTAGATCAAAGACGCGCTCAAGATATGCCCCAACAGCCTTATAAAACCAAAACATATTCGGAGCCAGATAAGACATTAACCTGAGCGATTTAGGTTTGGTCATTAAATTACTTGTATTCTAAACTACACTTACTCTATCGGATTAAAGTATTTTACGTTACAATTTTTTAAACCCATCTTTTGGGAGTTGAATTAATGACCGCCTCTCCATTGTTATCTGCTACGCCTAGTCATCTCAAACCACGTAAATTTGAGCGTCGCTCTTTACTACCTATAGAGCCAAATTACCTTTGGCGCATTGAATCTGGAGTAGTTCGCACCTTAACTTATAACCCTGACGGCACGCTCATCACTTTTGGGTTATGGGGAGTCGGAGATATTGCAGGTAAAGTGTTATCAAAAGCCGACCCTTATCAAATTGAATGTCTAACTCCTGTAGAGGCAGCCCTCATACCCCTTAGCAGAGGCTACGAAGTTAGCGAAGCAATTTTTCAGCACGTTCAGCAACATCAAGAATTTATTGAGATTCTACATTGCAGATCAGTAGATACATCATTAATGCAACTTTTGATTTGGTTAGCAAAAAAATTTGGTAAAGCAAGTGAACAAGGACAATTAATTGATCTACAATTAACCCATCAAGATATTGCTTCAGTCATTCGTGCTACGCGCGTTACTGTTACACGGCTATTAAATGAGTTTGAGCAACGAGGAATTATTCAACGCTTGCCTCATCGCTTCATTGTTATGCCGAATCAACAACCTTTTTGGCACTACGAGATTTAATGTGATTTTATTGCTGGGATCATGTCAGCTTGAAAACTTACGTGATGAGAAAGTTTTTTAAACTCCAGAAAATAAGGAAAGTTAGGTAAAGTTACTTTTTTCAGAGTGACAAAAAAGCCATACATGACATTAAATGCAATTTTCAATGTATATTTTGCATAATTCAAATTTAACCCTTCGACAGAGGTAAAACTAACCAGAATAGATATACGCTCAAATCAACCAAACGGTAGTATATTTAATGCTTTGAGTAAAAGCGGGATACCTAATGATCAGCCAAGACACTATCACCGACGCATTACGGATTAATGCTAGGAATACCGACGCTTTCGATATTTTCAACATCAGGCATTACATAGGGTCTAATCCATATTTAGATACTGCTGCATTAGTATTTGATTGTGCTTTAACTGGGCATTTGCCATCTCGCCCTCTTAATGATTATGTAGAAATTGTAAGCGATCGCTACCCCCACCTACGCGACCAAACTTATGAATCTTACGCTCATCTATTTGCCCAGACAGTATCAGAAGTTGGCAAACTAGATATAGGTTTGCATCTCAACCGTTGGAGTCTCAAAACATATCCAGAGTTTGCTAGAATTGCCATTCAAACCCTCCATGCACGCACCACGCGCTTAGTAATTTACTGTGTTTGGGATTGGTTTGAAGCAATTACTCAACAGCAAGATTTCCCCTTTGAAGCTCAACTTAAAGAACTTCAAGATAGCTTTACTCAATCAGTATATGGTGGTCCAACAGTTTATGCCTTATTACGCACAGCATATAACAAAAATATTCCCACATTTTATTTGTGGGATGAAGGGCTAATGCAATATGGCTATGGCAAAAAACAAATTCGCGGCGTAGCTACTACATTTAACTGCGATAGCCATCTGGATTCAGACTTTACTACTCGAAAAGACGACTGCAAAACTTTCTTAAATACACTAGGATTTCCAGTACCTAAAGGTGATATTGCCTTCACTTTAGAGGAAGCCAAAGGCATAGCTAGAAAAATTGGTTATCCAGTCGCCGTCAAACCTGTAGCTGGTCATAAAGGCATTGGAGTAACGGCTGATGTTAATGCAGAAGAACTAAGTTTTGCTTTTGACAGTGCGATCGCAAGTATTCCAGAAAACGAAACAAAAGAAGTAATTATTGAAAAAAGTATCTCTGGTGTAGATTTTCGCTTATTGTGTGTTAACGGCAGATTTGTGGCTGCAACTGAACGTCGCCCCGCTTCAGTTGTGGGTAACGGTAAATCTACTATTGCCGAATTAATTGAGAGTGAAAATCAAACACGCGCCCGTAAAGATACACCCACATCCCCACTTGGCAAAATCAAGTGCGATGAAGCAATGGAAATATATCTAAAGGAACAAAAATTATCCTTAGATAGCGTAATTGAATCTGGTCAGACTATTTATCTACGCAAAGTCGCCAACCTCTCAGCCGGAGGTTTAAGCGTAGATGCTACAAGCATTGTTCACCCTGACAACATCATCTTGGCGCAAGATATTGCCCAGCACTTCCAACTTACTTGTCTAGGCATCGACGTAATTGCCCGTAATATTAACAAATCTTGGAAAGACGGCGACTTTGGCATCCTAGAAATTAATTCCGCCCCAGGGATATTCATGCACCTTAACCCTGCTGTGGGAGAAAGCGTTGATGTACCCGCTTACATCCTGAACACTTTCTTTAAATCAGTACAAGATGCCCGGATACCCATCATTACATTTAACAAAATTTCCGTCCAAGAACTCCAAGAAACTATAGACCATATACTGTGGCAACATCCTGATTGGACTATCGGTGCTGTTTGTCGTGATGCCGTCTTTATTAATCGTTCAGAAAAATTTATTCACAAAGATTACAATACCAACGTCCAGAACTTGCTGCGTAATCCCAGGCTAGATTTGCTCATAACCGAGTATCGGGAAGATGTCTTAGAAAGCGAAGGGATGTTTTACAAAGGTAGCAATATGGTAGTTCTCGACCATCCCACAGAAACAGAGATGATGCTGACGCGGGATATTTTTGAGAATTCGACTGTGGTTGTTAAACAAGAAGAAAACATTTCGATTCGCCGCCAAGGTTTGCTCGAAAATTACAGGCTAGGTTCAACTGAACCGTTTACGCGGGTCTATCTCAAAGAAATCGGCACAATCTTGTAGCTGTCACCATGATATATAACGGTTTAAGTAGATTGTGGTTTTTTCAATGGCAGGTAGGAAAAGCTATCTCGACGATCTAGCTTAAGCCTACAGGCAGTAATATTTGTATAGATTGGTTTAACCAGAAGCTATCGAGCCGCTACTTGCTCTTGGTGCGATATTCCGCAATCAACACGGAATTTACATAATGTCTCAAGATCATTGACAAGATGATACACTACTTTACAAAGTACAAATGCTTAATAGTGTGAGGAAGGATATGAACTGGAAAGTACTTTGTTTAATTGCTGGTTTAGCTTTAACAAGTGGTTTGGCGGCGTGTTCCGATACTGGCGCTGGTACAGGCGGCAGCACCACTACTACCTCTCCTGCTCCTGCTACTTCTCCTGCTGCTGAAATCAGCCCAGCTAGCGGTGCTAAAAAGGCTGCTGAAACTGCGGTTGATAAAGCTGCTGAGGCTAAAAAAGCTGCTAACACTGCGGCTGATAAAGCTGCTGAGGCTAAAAAAGCTGCTAACATCGCTAAGGACAAAGCTGCTGATGTTAAGACACCAGCAACTACTAAGCCATAAGCTACAAAGTTTTATTTAAAATTTAACCAGCACAGGTAGTCCGAAATAAGCTAAGTTAGATTAATAGTGAAAATTATCTGCTCAAGCTAACCAGTGCTGGTTTTCTAATTTCTATAGATAAATTTTCTTTTAATGCAGTTCGTAAAAAATAGTCCTCTTTAGTCACGCCATAAACAACCTTTAGCTAGAAAATATGGGATGAGCTTAACTGTGGTGTGAGGATTGAAGTAGGGATGTCCAAGATTTGGTGGGATTTTCTGCGAGTCAGCTTATTTTTTTTAGGTGTGACTCTGGTAATCTGTGATAGTGCAACTGCACAAGAAACTGTTGTTGAACTAGAAACAGCACCGACGAATCAGATTCATAACATTGCTGATAAAACTAATGCTGCATTTAATCAGGATGCAGTCAAGTCAAGCTTGGCAGAAATACCGCCTATAATACCTACAGACAAACCAGGCGACGCAAAATCAAGCTTAAGAGCAGGAATTGCGGAATCTAGCAGCGACACTGATACAGACGAGGCGATGAGCCAAGTAACGAACGTTTCTCAACTCAAGGACGTTCAACCTGGTGACTGGGCTTATGAAGCAGTGCGATCGCTTGTTGAAAAATATGGTGTAATATCTGGTTATCCAGATGGTACTTTCCGAGGCAACAGCAGCATGACTCGGTATGAATTTGCTGCTGGTTTAAAAACTATTCTTGACCGAATTAATCAATTGGTGACAGCTAACCCTAACGGGATTAGTAGAGAAGACTTAGCAACAACGCAAAATTTAGCAGAGCAGTTTACATTAGAACTAGCGTTGTTACGTGGCAGGCTAGATGCAGCCACAGCTAGGATTGCTGATTTAGAGCTTACGCAATTCTCTAGAGTTACAAAACTAGAGGGAGAAGTAATCTTTGCGGGTGCTGGTGTAATTGCAGGCAATAACAGTAACCAAACGACACTTTTTGGTCAAAGATCGCGTTTGAATTTACAATCTAGCTTTAATGGTCGAGATTTACTCACAACACGCCTTCAAATGGAAGGTTTTGGTTCCCTTACCTCTAACCTCACACCCGAAGGCGAATTAGCTTTTAGTGGCGATACTGATAGTAGAGCCTATATAGACGCTCTTTTATACAGTTTTCCAATAGGACAGCGCACTCAAGCTGTACTTGCTGGTAATGCTAATGGAGCCGATGATTTTACGAATACCGTTAACCCTTATTTCGACGGCGATGGTGCAAGCGGTGCATTATCTCGCTTCGGAACACGCAACCCCATTTATTACCTAGTTAACGGTTCTGGTGTTGGCATCCAACACAAATTGAGCGACAAACTAGAATTTAGTTTAGGTTACTTAGCCAGCGCAGCTAATAATCCCCCACCCGACGGAGGTTTATTTAAAGGCTCTTATGGGGCAATAGCACAGGTACTCTTCCAGCCTAGTCAACAATCAAGCATTGGTTTAACTTATGTCAATGCCTACAACAATGACCTAGAAACTGGTAGTACAAATGCCAACTTAGTTAACCAGCTAAATTTGCCAGTAGTTACAAATTCTTATGGTATTGAGGCATCTTTGCAAATTAACCCTCGGTTTGCATTAGGTGGTTGGGCTGGATATACCGCAGCGCGTGTTATTAATCAGGGAGATGCTAACATCTGGAACTGGGCAGTAACACTTGCATTCCCTGATTTAGGTAAGAAAGGCAATCTTGGGGGCATTATTGTTGGTATGGAACCCAAAGTTACAGGGGCAAATTCCCAGCTTAGAAACATGGGCATTAACGACTCTGATACATCACTGCATCTAGAAGGGTTTTACCAATACCAACTCACTGATAATATCGTGATTACACCTGGGTTAATTTGGTTAACTGCACCCGACCATAATAGTGACAACGATGATATTGTCATTGGCGTAGTGCGTACTACCTTTAGCTTTTAAATCAATTAACAATTATCAATGACCAATGACTAATTTAACTGAGTGCTAAAAGCTATTAATGATGAATATCCAGATTTAGAATATAGTGACCGAGTTGCAGCTTTCCTGACCATAACTCGTACTCTACTTGCAGATGCTCAGGTAAAGGGCGACCTTCTAGGATTAAATTACGAGTATAATTCCGTAAACGTAATGAGCCATTAATACTGGATGAGTCGCTATTTAACCAATAACGACTTATTCCATACACACCTGTTTCCCAAAGGTGGCGATAACTCAACTTGCCACTGGTTTGCATTGTCATAATTACCCGATAAGGGGAAATTTCCAGCCATATCAGTCGAGGTTTATGTATCTCGGCTTCTTGAGGTTGCGGTTCCCAGTCAGGAATAGCTGGTTCTGTCAAAAGTATATGAAATCTGTCTCTATCCTTTTGGTACAGGGTAGCAGCCGTTTCAAGGGTAGACCAGATTGGTAGGTCGGTGGACACCATAGAAAGGCAAACAGGTCTGCGGTGATGAGCCAGCATGGTAGTTAACCAGAAGGGATATGATCCAGCATAGCTCTAGAGTTGATAGTATGGCTGATGCTTTAATTATGGTTGCAATACTCCAAAGGATTCGCGGCGCGAACTGACAAGTCAGCGCTTGCGCTATCGCACCCTCAGAAAAAAAGTTTTTCAAAGGGGTTGCAAAATCTTTTTTGTCTTGCTAAGATGTATAACTGTTGGTAAGAAATTACTACACATTCCTCAGTAGCTCAGTGGTAGAGCGATCGGCTGTTAACCGATTGGTCGCAAGTTCGAATCTTGCCTGGGGAGTTAAATAAATAATATAAATGTAGAGACTCAAAATTTAGCGCACCTAAAAGTTTCTATATGGAATACCAAGTCCGGCTAGTTAATTCTGCGATCGCTCTAGATCGTACTATATCTGTACCCGATGATCAGTACATTATGGATATGGCTGAAATTGCGGGTATTCGCTTGCCTAATGGGTGTAAACAAGGAGAATGTTCTGCCTGTGTAGCTAAACTGGTGAGTGGTAAAGTTGATCAAAGTGAGCAGAAATTTTTACGCCCAAAAGAAATAGAGGCTGGTTATATTGTTACCTGTGTCGCTTATCCGCTTTCAGATTGCACAATATATACGCATCAAGAACAAGTATTGTATCAATCTGCCCTATATTTTAAAGCTGAGACAGCAGAGGATGAATGATTTATTTTGATTAGTAAGTTATACAATTATTATTACTACTAATCAGTTAAATATGAGCATTTTATTATACGAAAAATCTGCATCTTGTCAAGGGCATTTAATTATCCCCTTTGTTTATAGCGTAATTCAAGACCAACATATTTATTCTTATAAACTGCTTTCCGCGCGGGGATATAAAGATCAATTTCATAAATCAGAAAACCCTGCTGCTATCTATTCCGGTAGCGTTGAGGGCATGATTGAAATTGCTAAAGAGCATCTTAATAAGTATTCTGATTTAAAAGAACAAATGGACAATTTCCAATCTAGATATACTTATAAAAATAATTTAATTATTATTTACGAATGTGCAGGTAAATATTTTTATGATCATTATAAGTCTGAAGATTTAATTAATGTAGCTGCACCTAAAATATTTCAATCGGAATACGACTGTATTAAATGGGTAAAAGAAGGATTAGATAATTCAAATGCAACTCAAAAAGCCAAATTTTCTTAGCGTATTGCACTACTGACGATTCATTTGATCAAAAACCAAACGAGACATTTCAGGAAAAATTTTGTCATCGCTTGCGTAAGCAGAAGAATCGGCAAAAATTGCTAATACATAGCGCGTTTTACCGTCTGGAGTTTGAACAAAGGCAACTTCATTACGGGAACCAGAAGTCCATCCTGCTTTAGATACAAATTTTATGTTAGATGGCAAAGACTCACCAAAAAAACCTTCGATAGGATTAAAATCAGGATAAATGTTTCGCCAGACTTGCGGATTTAAGTCTCGTGTTAATAAAGTAGACATTTTCTGACTAGCTGATGGTGAAACAGCTTGATTATTAACAACTTCATACATCAAACGTGCTGCTTGCTGGCTTGTGATTTGATTCCTAATAGGTGCTTGGGAATTACCACGCATCCGCAACTCTGTACCTTTGGGGGATGAGAGATGTAAATAATCAACTGGATATGTCTTTTGATCAATATTAATGCCTTGATATCCAGCTTTTTTAAAAAAACAATTAACTTGATTACGTCTGGTTAACCATGATTGAAACTCAACATCTGTTAGCTGAGATTTTGACCAAGATTGTGTTGCTGTAATTTGATCTAAGATTACACTCGCAGCATCGTTATCCGAATTTCCAATCATGTCGCGGATATAAGGCTGAAATGCTGCTTTATTAGTCAAAATTCCTTGTTCAAATTCACCATATAAAGCTACTAGCCAAAACAACTTAACAACGCTGGCTGGATATCTAAATTGATTTTGTTGATATCCAGCTACCTGACCTTTATTTAAGTCAATTAGAGTTATTGATAAAGGTTGTGTTTTTAAGTGTTTAGCCGTAGCAGTTTGAACAATTTGATTGACAATTGATTGTAATTGGCTGCTTTCAGCAAGAAGAGGCGGTTGATTAGCACTATAAAAAAATTGTAAATTACGTTGCCTTTGTAGAAATGGGCTGGTTGGTAATGTTTCTTTAGGTGAGTCTGTATACTCAGCAGTAGTTAAATCTAATTCTGGTTGTGTATTTTCTAAACAAGAAGATGATGCAGGTTGAGGGACAGATATTGAAATTGGAATGGCTACTGCTGAATTAGTTAATGCCAAGGTTGTAACAAGTGCCGTAATTGCAGATAGCCTGAATTTAGTTGCTGTAATATTAAATAGCATTTAGATGTTTGATATCAATAATTTTTCTATTTGTTGCGTAACGACAAATCAAAGTTTTATGTTGGTGCTTACTCTCAGAATGACACAAAGGCAAGATTGTTAATGGAAGTGTTGGGTTTCCTGCGTCAACCCAACCTATGCACTTAATTATATAATAGCTAATATTTTTCAATTTGATCGGAGACAACTGCTTCATTGCGGCGACTAGCAATATTTTTCTCGTACCAGTTCATCAACGGCGTTGCACTAACTCCATGTAAAACAACAGAAATTACAACTGTTATATAAGTAACCCAAGCAATTGTTTCTCCTAATTCGTCTTTTAAACCTTCTCCAAAGGCATAGCTGAGATAATATAAGGAACCAACGCCACGAATACCAAACCATCCAAATAATAAACGATTAGCCGGAATAAGAGGAGAGCCTAGAGTACTTATCCATGTTCCTAATGGTCGAATTACAAACAGTAATAATAGAGCGATTAATAGCCCCTGATTTAAGTGAGCCAGAATTGGTTTAAGTTGTAGAATAGTACCTAATATTAAAATAGTTGCTACTTCTAAGAGTTTTTCAATTTGCTCGATAAACTCAAATTTAGATTTTTGTTTTTCAGGATCGTGGTAACTGCTTCGTACTACAATTCCAGCTACGAATACCGCAATAAATCCATAACCATTTACAAGTTCTGTGATTGAATAAGTTAGTAATATTGTACTAAGAGCTACGAAATCTTCCATTAACTCATCAGCTTTGCGGTATTTTTGCAGCCATTTGTCAACAAAAACCACTGCTTTCGCAACTAGGATTCCCATGAAAATGCCAGCGAAAATTGCCCAAATTAAATCAACTGCTACCCATTGTTTAAACCAGTTTTCCCAATTAGGATCTTTTAACCAATGAATTCCAAAATAAACAAAAGGAAAAGCTAGGGCATCATTTAAACCTCCTTCCGAGGTTAAACCAAAGCGCAATTCATCGCGGTCATCTTTATGATATAACTGTACTTCTGAGGCTAAAACTGGATCTGTTGGGGCAAGAATTGCTCCTAATAAAATTGCTTGTCCCCAGTCGAAACCTAAAAATAATTTAGCAACAGTAGCAACAGCCAAAATTGAAATTGGCATTAATAATCCAATTAATCTTGCTGTTGTGTTCCAAGCCCAAAATTTTAATGGGCGATTCATTTTTAAACCACAACCAAATACTGAGACAAGTACAACAAATTCTGTAAGGCGCTCTAAAATTTCGGCATTTGGACGTACTTGAATTAAATTAGCCCCATAACGCCCCAGCAGGACACCAACAATTAAGTAAATGATGGCGTAGGAGAGGGGTAGGCGTTGAATCCAGCCTGACCCCAATGTTACCATTAGCAATAATAAGCCAATGACTAGCAAATCAAGAATATAGATATCCATAAGTGCGATTGCGCGTTTATATAATTAGATGTTGCTCTTTGATGATCCTCCTGCAATCTCAGTATTTAATACATCACCCTTGGGCAGATTTAATGTTTATCTAAGATTAAGAACGTATTACCCTACCCCCAACTGCTCCCCTTAATAAGGGCAGGGGGGCTTTTCTGTTTTATATTTTTTAATTAGAAGATAATTATATATAATTTCTACATTTAATTTATAGGGAATTAGCAGTTAAAAATATTGTTTTTGAAAACACATTTCTTGTGTTTTATTATTTTAATAAATAAATTAACTTAATTAAATATAAATCTTGACATCCAATAGGGTTATCGTCTTCAGATGCGCGTAGGCTGTATGAGGTTTTATAATTTTAAAGTATAGTTATTTAATAAAAAAAAATTAGGAAAAATTGCGATGAAATTGCCACCAAGTCCAAAAACTCACCCTTTTGCACAGTTGCTTCAGTGGATTGCTACCCCTTTAGATTATCTAGAAGGAACTCAAAAGGTTTATGGTGACTGTTTTACAGCTAGATTTGGTAAATTACCACCTTTAGTCATGGTGAGTAACCCACAGGGCATTCAGCAGATGATGACGGCTGATTCTAAACAGTTTGATAGTGGTAGAGGTAATCAAATTTTTAGACCTTTGGTAGGGGACAATTCAATGCTGTTGCTGGATGGCGATCGCCATCAGCGCGATCGCCAACTCTTAACACCCCCGTTTCACGGTGAACGGATGCGTACTTATGGAAACCTGATTTGTGACATCAGCGACAAAGTGATGAGTAAACGCATGATCGGCGAACCTTTCTTTGTACGCGCTGCTATGCAAGAAATTTCTCTGTTGGCAATTTTAAATGCTGTATTTGGTGTAAATCAGGGTGAGCGTTTTGAGAAGCTGAAAGAATTACTAACTTCTATGCTGGATTCGGTTAGTTCTCCTGTGAGTTCGAGCGTGCTATTTTTTAATTCGCTACAACAGGATTTTGGTGCTTGGAGTCCTTGGGGGCGGTTTTTGCGCCAACAAAAGCAAATTGACCAACTGATTTATGCTGAACTTGAAGAAAGGCGATCGCATCCAGATTCATCTCGTAGCGATATTTTGACTTTGTTGATGTCTGCTAGAGATGAACAAGGTCAACCAATGACTGACCAAGAATTACGGGATGAATTGCTGACTTTGTTGATAGCTGGTCATGAAACTACAGCGTCCGCATTGACATGGGCATTGTACTGGATTCACTCTTCACCAGAAGTACATCAAAAGCTATTGACAGAAATCAGTAGTTTGAGCGACCCCTCAGATCCAACTGTATTAGCAAAACTTCCCTATCTCAATGCTGTTTGTCAAGAAACACTACGGATTTATCCTGTAGCAATGCTAACTTTGCCTAGAATTGTTAAATCACCAATTAACATTATGGGCTATGAATTTGAACCAGAAACAACAATTATGGGCTGTATCTATCTCACCCATCAGCGTGAGGATATTTATCCTGAAGCAAAGCTTTTTAAACCAGAGCGTTTTCTAGAAAAACAATTTTCTCCTTATCAATATTTGCCTTTTGGTGGTAGTAACCGTCGCTGTATTGGCATGGCATTTGCTTTGTTTGAAATGAAGCTGGCACTTGCTACAGTTGTTTCTCGCTATCAACTTTCTCTTACTGACAAGCATCAACCAAAACCTGTGCGCCGTGGTGTAACTTTATCCCCATCTAGTAGTTTTAAGATGGTTTTAAATAGTCAGCTTTGATTAAGTAACTACAGTTAATAAAATTGGCTCTCTCAGAGTAGCTATGCTAAATTAGTATAAAATAATATTTGTAAGCCTTGCTACGCAAGGCTTTTTAAAATTTAAAAAAGCAATTTTAAGAAAAAAAGCTTTTTGTTTTGTTAAAACCTTTTGCTATTGGGGTTTAAACTCATTTAAACTACTTATTTATCATAACCAGTCTGAGAGAGCCATTTATATTAATTAGAAATAAAGTTGCTATTGAGTGCTAGCGTAGTTCTATATACGGTTTAGCTGATAGCCAAATGAGCTTTAGCATTAGATGGAAATGGTAATCAAGTAAATAGTATTTCTTCTAATCCAGGTCACTGTCTATTATTAGGTATTCTCGATCCTGAAAAAGCATATAGTGTAGCCGAGAGACGATTCCTCTCTCCTCTCCCTTTATGTAAATCATTTAGTAATTAATACCTAGATAAATATACTTAGATTTTCCTTGGCGACTACGATAAATCAGTATTTGTATCGGCTCTCATTTGTAAAGTAAACGGATACGTTTGTAGTAGTAAATGTCAGAGAAAATATATTTTTTTATGTCGGTTAAGTTGTTTATCTGTTTGTATTGTTTCCTATAATTATTCTGTTACCTAAAATAATTTCATGGAAATCTATCTCTAGGCAGGGGAATTTCTAAAAAATCTCTATATTCGGGCGCTGTTTCAACCGCACTAAAGTCAATAAGACCGAAAAAGCAGATGAAGTATTTTCAGCCTAGACAACTTGCAACAACAGCGCAAGAGCGACTAAACCCTCTACCTATCTGAACCTTTTCAAACCGCAAACCATCAAGCTACTTTATGTAGAATAGGCTACTCATGGAATCTTTCGGCTGGACTGTCATCGAATCTCAATTTGATCCCACTCATCTGCACCACCAAGAAACGGTTTTCACTCTCGGCAATGGTTATCTAGGCACACGCGGCTCATTTGAAGAAGGTTATCCAGGGGAATGCTCAACTACTTTAATTCACGGCGTTTACGATGATATCCCTGTCGTATACACGGAATTAGTTAATTGTCCCAATTGGCTACCAATAGTAATTACCATTGGTGGTGAAACTTTTCGCTTAGATCAAGGGCAGACGCTACACTATCAACGTCAACTAGATTTGCGCTTAGGTTTGCTGAGTCGTGAGATTCGCTGGCGCAGTCCTGCTGGTCATACTGTAGATATCTACTTTGAACGCTTTACGAGTTTGGCAGATCAGCACGTACTTGTGCAAAGATGTCAAGTTACTTCTGTTGATTTTACAGGCGAGATTGAGATCCAAGCCAGTATTAATGGTGAAGTAGACAACCAAGGCGTTAAGCACTGGGAATTTGTCGAGCAAAGTATTACAGATAATACTCTGTGGCTACATACTCGGACATTGAATTCAGCAATAGATTTAGCGATCGCAGCTAAACTACTGATAGTCGATTTCCCTGCTGAAATCCAAGCTTTAAGAACACAAAACTGTCCAGGGTTGGGGACAACTGTACAAATTCAGCCTGGACAAACCATAACTTTAGAAAAGCTGGTGACAGTGTTTACCTCACGGGACAGAGTTGATCCCGTAGGCGAAGCACTTGGCTTGCTGAATTGTTTACCTAGCTATACAACTGTCTTTGCTGCTCACGTAGCTGCTTGGGCGAAGGTGTGGCAAGACTCAGATATAGTGATTGAAGGAGACCTCAAAGCTCAACTAGCTGTTCGTTATAACATATTCCAGCTACTTGCAGTTGCTCCTCGTCACGATAATAGAGTGAGTATTCCAGCGAAAACTCTTTCTGGTTATGCTTATCGCGGTCATATCTTCTGGGATACAGAAATTTTTATTGTTCCCTTCTTGACTTTGACTCAACCTGCTTTAGCGCGTAACTTGTTGACATACCGCTATAAAACATTAGCAGGGGCAAGACGTAAGGCTCAAGAAGCAGGTTATGAGGGTGCGTTGTTTGCCTGGGAAAGTGCTAAGACTGGGGATGAAGTAACTCCCCGTTGGGTTCCAGGACCAGATGGTAAGATAATCCGCATCTGGTGTAGTGATATTGAACTGCACATTAATAATGATATAGCTTATGCAGTTTGGCACTACTGGCAGAATACCGGAGATGATGCTTGGATGCGCGAGTATGGCGCGGAAATTATTCTGGATACTGCTAATTATTGGGCTAGTCGTGCCGAGTGGAACAAAGAACGGGGCGCTTATGAGATTTCTGATGTCATTGGGCCTGATGAGTACCATGAAAAGATTAATAACAATGCCTTTACAAATGGCATGGTGCAATGGCATTTGCAGACAGCTTTAGGTGTTTGGGATTGGTTAACACGCTCAGATAGCGATCGCGCTACTATCTTAAAACAACAACTGAAGTTAAATAAAAAACGCTTCCAGCAGTGGGCAGAGATTAGCCAGAACTTGGTATTTAATCAAAATGCTGATACTGGTTTGATTGAGCAGTTTGATGGCTTTTTTGATTTGAAAGATGTGCCTCTAACTGAGTATGAGCCACGCACCAAGTCAATGCAAGTAATTTTGGGGATTGAAGGTGCTAATCAACAGCAAGTACTGAAACAACCAGATGTGTTGATGTTATTGTACTTGTTGCGCGATCGCACAAATCGCCAAACTTTACAAACTAACTGGGATTACTATAACCCACGCACCGATCACACCTACGGATCTTCATTAGGGCCAGCAATTCACGCTATTCTTGGTTGTGAACTCGGACAACCAGAAGAAGCCTATAAACACTTCATGCGTTCAGCATTGGTAGATCTAGAAGATGTACGTGGTAATGCTAACGAAGGTATTCACGCTGCATCTGCTGGTGGAGTTTGGCAGGCATTAATATTTGGGTTTGCTGGCGTTAAACTAACACCAGAAGGACCTATTTCTAGCCCGCACCTGCCACCTGGTTGGACTCGCCTCAAGTTCCGTTTACAATGGCGCAACCAATGGTATGAGTTTGATATTCAGGAATCTGCAACAAGTGATCAGCAGTCAGCTATGATTTCATCCTCAACTTCCAATTCTCAACTTGCTACCCCTAACATTAAAGGTGTCATTTTCGATTTAGATGGTGTGATTACCGATACTGCGGACTTCCACTATCTAGGTTGGAAACGAATCACTGATGAAGAAGGTATTCCTTATGATTGGGAAACCAACGAAAAAATGCGGGGGCTAACAAGACGCGATTCTTTACTGTATATCTTGGGCGACAAAAAAGTTAGTGAAGCGACTATTCAGGACATGATGGAGCGTAAGAATAATTATTATCTGGAATTAATTAAGGAAATGACTCCAGATAAGTTATTACCAGGGGTATTAAATTTATTAAATGAACTACGTGCTGCGGGAATTAAAGTAGCTTTAGGTTCATCGAGTAAAAATGCTCATTTGGTACTGCAACGTTTAGGGATTGAGGATAAATTTGATGCGATCGCAGATGGTTACAGCGTAGAAAATCCTAAACCAGCACCAGATCTTTTCCTACACGCCGCCGCACAACTGAATTTATCACCTGAAGAATGTGTAGTTATAGAAGATGCTACCGCAGGTGTAGAAGCAGCTTTATCTGCTGGGATGTACGCTGTAGGATTAGGGCCAGTTGAGCGTGTAGGCGATGCTGATGTCGTTCTACCTAATTTAGAAGGCGTTCAATGGTCTGATTTGTTAACTCAAATAGCTGTCAGCAGTCAGTCTTCAGATGTTCGCAGTTTAAAAGTTTAAACTGAGATTTTATATCAATAGACATCCTCAGAAATTTAAGGTGCTATAACCAATGTAGAGACGTTGTATGCCACGTCTCTACATTATTTGGAAATAGGTAATGAAATAGTAAATTCTGTTCCCTCCCCAGGCTCAGATATTACCTCAATTTTACCGTTGTGTTTTTCGATAATTTGATAGCTAATTGCTAACCCTAACCCTGTACCTTGACCGACTGGCTTAGTTGTAAAAAAAGGATTAAATATCTTCCTTCTAACCTCTGAGGGCATCCCAGCGCCATTATCTTTAATACTTACTACTGCATAGCATCCCGAATCAGCTTCTAGATTAGATTCAACTACTTGTGTTTGAATTACAATTTCTTTCCTGGAAGAATCTGTTTGTGCCATCAGTGCATCAATAGCATTATTAATAATATTCATAAATACTTGATTTAGTTGCGCTGGGTAACACTCAACTTTTGGCAAATTCCCATATTCCTTGCTCACATGAACTCCCTGCTTGAGCTTGTGATTTAGGATTAACAAAGTACTATCAATTCCTGCGTGAATATCAGCTTGTTTCATTCCTGTTTCATCTAAGCGAGAAAAATTCCGCAATGACAGGACAATTTGACTGATACGCTCAGTACCCATGTTCATCGAATTAAGAGTTTTGGGTAAATCTTCAATAATAAATTCAAGATCAATAGCTGCTATTTCGTCAGCAATTTCTGGGGAAGTGTTGGGATATTGTTGTAAATAGAGGTCTATTAAACCTAATAAATCCTGAACATAATTAGTAACGTGGGCAATATTGCCATGAA
This sequence comes from Crinalium epipsammum PCC 9333, assembly GCF_000317495.1. Lineage (GTDB taxonomy): Bacteria > Cyanobacteriota > Cyanobacteriia > Cyanobacteriales > PCC-9333 > Crinalium > Crinalium epipsammum. The sequence continues at coordinate 1,500,816 of NC_019753.1, read as the reverse complement.
TAAAGTTGACTGGATTATTAATTTCATGGGCTACCCCTGCTACCATTTGACCCAAGCTAGACATTTTTTCTGTTTGAATTAGCTGTGATTGGGTTTGGCGAAGATTTTCTAGGGTAATTTCTAACTCTTGTGCTTGAGATACTAAATCTGTATTTAACTGTTGCAGATGATCGTGGGCTGATTCTAATTGTTCAGTTTTTTGCCACAGTTCCTCTGTTCTTTCTTCTACTCTTTTTTCTAAAGTCTGACGAGCTATTTCTAGTTCTTTAGTATAATCAGCAACTCTATTAATAAGTTTGTTAAAAGATTTTGCTAATACCCCTACTTCATCTTTAGTCGTCACTGGGGCTTGCAGTTGAAAATCAGCTTTATCGGTAACTTTTTGAGCTACTTGAGTAACTGCTTCTAAAGGACGTGCGATCGCTCTACTGGTATATAGTGCTAAAGCCGCAGCAGTAATTACAGAAAATAACAAACTCAAGGCAGTTATCTTGATGTGCAGCGCCTCTGCTTCGTCTAAATTTTCTTGTGCCTCTTCCTCTTCCTCGTGAGCCGCTTCAATTAGTGCTGTTAAATCATCTGACAAACCATCAAACTTTAATGCTACATTACCATTAGTAAATTTTAAAAGTGATTGCTGTGCTGCTGGTACGTCTGGCGATCGCAAATTAGCTGGATCGATTCGGTTGATTAAAGCTTCTATTTCTTGGAAATAAGCTGCTACTGTACCATTATATGTACGCAACCATTCCTCTACACGCTCAATATCAGGATCAGTTTTTGAATTTTCTTTTACATAAGATTTCACCTCATCAAAAAGCTTCTTAACCTCTTGAGTATGCCTAAGAAAGTGGGCGTGTTCATCTTTAAAGCTTTGAGCATTCTGAATTAGAGGAATAAACTGTTGCTGATGAGAACGTGCCTCTAGTACCGCAGTTTTTAATTCAGTTAATAAATGTTCTTCGTCACGAGCTTGCTTGTATTGATCGTGAGCCTGCTCTTGATAGTATGTTCCAATTATCTGCCCCGCAGTTGTTCCCAAAATAGCCACACCAATTGCGAGAGCATATCCTAAGCCAATCTTGTGTCTAATACTCTTAAAATTAAGCGATCGCGTGATCCAGTTATTTTTAGAGCGTGCTACACTCCCTTGGTTTTCGGAGTCAGAGCGATCGGCTACTGATTTAACTGCTGAATTTAGATGAGGTTCTTCAGGCTGCATGGCAGAGTCTAAATTTTGAATAGATAATAAAAATTTTGCCCATATCAGCGAGCAAGCTAACAATTACAAAACTTATTGATTAAATTTATAACAAATGTTGAATTGTTTCCCAAGTTAATCCTTGTTGTATATATACAGGAGATTCAGGATTGTATGGGCTTCTTACTATATCTATACATAAAATCTTGGCATCATCCGGCAACACTGGCACATCAGGATCAAAAGCTGTTGCTTGCATTAAAGAACTAGAATAGCCTTTAAAAATTGCAATTCGGTCTTCTTCACCAGCAATTTCAGCCGTTACAATTAAAACTTCTTGTGGATGTTTGAGTGTATATTGTTCTAAACGTCGCCCAACAGAATTGCTCATAATTTAGATAACTTATTACATTCTTAGATATTGAAATTAAAAAGTTTATTTAAGTTAAAGGTTTTAGGGTTTATACAAATTAATTCCTAAAACCTTTTCACCATCAAACTACGTCTATGTTGGCTACTGTTGCAGTGCTGAACGTCCTTGTTTTCCTAAACGAACCAGCACAAAATAACTTAACAAAAACACATAAATTATTAATGCAAAAATTCCCAACCCACCTAAGAAATCTGGTCTAGAATTGGCATGGAAAAAAGCTTTATATAGCCAAGGTGCTTCTAACCATACTTGACAGTAAGTAGTTTTTATCAGCCCTTGGGAAAAAGCACAAGGTAAAAAAGGAATGATTGCGAGACTTCCCAAAATGCAGTAAGTCGTAATAGCCCAACGCCAAGCTTGCACTGCTAACTTGAGAGGACGTGGCTGCATATCATCTATTTCTTCATTGATATCTACCCAAAACCATAAGGATATAGGTATAAGGATACGCGCTAATAAAGAAGACAAAAATGCAATGGGCCAAGAAGCAATCATTAGGTAAAGAGTAATCAAAAGCAAACTGGAAACGCGCCAGTAAATCATTAATAACCTCTGAATGCCTGTGGATTTTTGGACAAAAGCCCAAATTAGCAATATCAGGGGGATAATAACAGTAAATAAAATTGCCAACCGATAGTCAGTCCAGGCTAACGATCTCAACCACGATTCATTTTGCATTGCTTGTATCTTTATTTTCCTTGATGAGAAACCCTGCACACAAATAGGACTTACGCAGAGATCCCCCTAAATCCCCCTTAAAAAGGGGGACTTTGAATTTCCCCCCCCCTTTTTTAAGCTAAGGGGATCTAGGTTCAGGCTTTCGGTGCGTAAGTCCTACTCCCTTCCCGTCTAAAGAATACCTATTTTTATAACCGCCAAGACGCAAAGAACGCCAAGGAAGAAGAAGAATACGAGCAGTAATCTTTTAGTGGGAAGGGAGTAGTCAAATTATTTTACCTTTGAGCGATCCTGCTGCAACTTAGGCAAGCAAATCCCAAAAATACCGAAGCAAGCAACAAAAACGCTGTATTAGCTGTTTGTTGTTGCTTGCTTGGGTTAATTTATTGCTCCAGAATTGACGTTGAGGAAATTAAGTTTAATCCTCATAAAGCCGACACTCGGCTGCTTCAGGATTATCGTCGCAAAACTTTTCAAGGGAGTTTTTTGGCTTAGTGGTGCGCTGATGTGATGCTTCTGCTTGTAATTCTTCAACTGCATCCCAAGCGGCAGCACACTCGCCAGAGTTTGCTCCGTTGACATCGCAGGCTTGACGTGCTTGTTCGCGCTCTTGTTCGATTTTTTGTTGAATGTCAGTGTTGCTCATGTTTTTTCCTAGTTGCTAGCTTTAATACAGGAAACTTATGTTATTTCCGCGTTTGACAACAATCCTATCTGGTGTTGTGTTCAGTCACCCAGTTCTTTTGAACAGCCTTACTTAATCTGTAATAGCTGAACTGCCAGCGCCAAGATAAGATTCCCTTGTTTGTTTTAAGATTTGCTTGTGAGTGTGGTTAAAGGTTAGCGAGTTTAAACGAACTTGCACCTTTAACTAAAATATTAACTTATGTGAATGTTGAACCGCTACTCCTCTAGCTGTTGCTATTTAAGATCTTGCTGATCCTTGCTGGTGCTATCGTTAACCTAGAGGATAAACAGACTTGCTGCTTCGGCGCAAGTAAGCAGTGAGCGCCGATGGAGATTAAAGCCTATGGCTAACCAAATTAAGTGGTCAAACGCCTTATCAACTCGTGCTTCTTTGGAAGCAGCAGTCGCGGAAGTAGTAGACCGCGCACAGAGTTCTTTAGGGATAGGTGCGGATTTGGGGCTGGTGTTTATTTCGTCAGCGTATGCGAGTGAATATCCTCGATTAATGCCTTTATTGCAAGAAAAATTGCAATTACCAGCCTTAATTGGCTGTGGTGGAGGCGGGATTATTGGGATCGATTCTCAAGGGGAAGCGCAGGAAGTTGAGGGAGAAACTGCTTTAAGTTTGACGCTAATGCACTTGCCAGGAGTGGAAGTTAGTACTTTTCATATTTCTGCTGACTCATTACCTGATATGGATAGTCCGCCGGATGCTTGGGTGGAATTAATTGATGTGCCACAACAACAAGCACCTCAGTTCATTTTATTGTCTGATGCGTTTGGCTCGAAAATTAATGATTTACTGGAAGGATTAGATTTTGCTTATCCTGGGTCTGTAAAAGTAGGTGGATTGGCAAGTAGTGGTGCGGCTGGTATGGGGAGCGGGTTGTTTTGCAACTATAAGCTGTATCGAGAGGGTACAGTTGGGGTTGCTTTGACAGGCAATATTGCTATTGAAACAATTGTTGCTCAAGGTTGCCGTCCTATCGGTCGGACGTATCAAGTTACTAAAGGCGATCGCAATATTATTTTAGAATTAGTTGAGGATGATAGCGGCGATATTGCTATAGGTAATAAGCCGTCTCAAACTTCGCTGGAAGCGTTGCGGGATGTGATCGAAAACTTGAGCGAGGCAGATAGAGAATTAGCACAGCACTCGTTATTTATTGGGTTAGCACAGAATGCTTTTAAGCAACAGTTGGGGCATGGAGATTTTCTAATTCGGAATTTGCTAGGGGTAGATCCTAGAGTAGGGGCGGTTGCTATTGGCGATCGCGTTCGTACTGGTCAACGCATCCAATTTCACTTACGCGATGCTGAAACTTCAGCAGAAGATTTAGAGTTTTTACTTCAGCGTTATCAACAAGATTTAGCTGAGAATTCAACCACTGCGGGTGCTTTGATGTTTTCTTGTTTGGGTAGGGGAGAAGGACTTTATGGACAACCTAATTTTGATTCGCGGTTGTTCCGCCGTTATTTAAAAGATATTCCTATAGGGGGATTCTTTTGTAATGGTGAGATCGGTCCTGTTGGTAGTACTACTTTCCTACACGGTTATACTTCTGTGTTTGGAATTTGCCGTCAAATTGAAAGTTGACTTGATTTGAGATGGAGATGTTTTTTTACGGTTGTTGCAACAAAGATAACTTTTTTTTCAACGCATTAGACGCGCCAGCGTCTTGCAGATTTTTCTGCGCTCCGCGCAGTAGGGTAGGGCGCATTAGCCGTTAGCGCTAGGCTTCCCGCAGGGTAGGTAAACTTGACTTTTGTAAGTAGAAAAAATCTTTTAAGATAGTATTTAAGCCCTTAATCATAAATTCATTAAATACTTAATCCTATGCCAACTTTACTTAATTATACTGATTTGCTTTCTGACTTAGTTGCGCGTTATCGCAACCGTGTTGATTATTTAGCAATTCGGTTAGAAGAAGCTGAAGGAACTGACATTTTATTAAGAGGCGAGAAAGTAGAAAGCTTGAGTGAAGGTCTTTCTATTGGTGGGCAAGTGCGAGCTTGTTATAAAGGAGGTTGGGGGTTCGCTAGTTTTAATCAATTAGATACTTTAGCAGAAAGAATTGAGGAAGCGATCGCAGCTTCTTTGTTAGTTGGTGACGAAGAAACGCTGTTAGCACCAGTGGAAGCAGTGCAAGCTGTCTGTGCTTTACCTCTGACTGGTACTGATCCTCGCGAAATTTCTTTGACTCAGAAAAAAGAATTGTGCGATCGCTACAATCAAATTCTCCGTACTACTGACCCCAAAATTACTACAACTTCTGTACGTTATAGCGACAGCGCCCAAAGAATTATCATTGCCACCTCTGATGGCACACTTATTCAGCAAAGTTGGGTGGACATGGAAATGCGCTTTGCTGCAACTGCCCGCAACGGAGAAACAGTGCAAACAGGTCGAGAAACTAGCGGTTCGCGTAAAGCTTTTGAAGATTTAACTAACCTTGATGAGCAAGTACGCAGTGCTGCCCTACGTGCTGTAGATGCTTTATCTCTGCCTCCTGTCAAAGGCAACACCTATACAGTAGTTATTGATCCAATTTTGTCAGGTTTGTTTGTCCATGAAGCTTTTGGGCATCTTTCCGAGGCAGATATGGCATACGAAAATCCTGACATCCTCGAAGTTATGAGTATGGGGCGGCGATTTGGTCCAGCAGAATTGCAAATATTTGATGGTGCAGCACCAGAGGGACATCGTGGTAGTTACTTATACGACGATGAAGGAACACCTGCAACTACCACCCAACTGATTAAAGATGGCGTATTAGTAGGACGCTTGCACTCCCGCGAAACTGCTGGCAAACTTGGTGAAACAGCCACCGGAAATGCTCGCTGTCTTAACTATCATTATCCCCCCATTGTGCGGATGACTAATACTTGGATTGAGCGAGGTAATACTCCCGTCGCAGATTTATTTACAGGAATTAAAAATGGTGTTTATGCCCGTAATTGGTTAGGCGGGATGACCAACGGAGAAATGTTTACCTTTACGGCTGGTGAAGCTTGGATGATCCGCAATGGTAAACTTGCCGAACAAGTGAGAGATGTCACCCTTTCTGGTAACGTCTTCAAAACATTAGCAGATATAGAAGCTATTGGGGATGACTTTTATTGGGATGAATCTGGCGGCTGTGGTAAGGGTGGTCAGAGTGGTTTACCTGTAGGATGTGGTGGTCCCAGTTTGCGGATAAAAAATGTTGTAGTTGGTGGAGAAGCAGCGATTTAGGGATTATGGGCGCGGATTAATTTGCATCAACCCTGAATAAAATTTCTGCAACTTTTGCTCTGTGAAAGTCCTAATATAGTTGGTAGAGTGTAACCATTGCTACATTATCTACATGGTTGCACTCTCGTTTATTAGATGGGTAAGGACTGTAAGAGTCTGTAAGGTGTTCGGATAGGGTGCAAATAACTAAAGGGCTATACTGACATAGGCGTTGGCGTAGAGAAGCCTGCCGAGGCTCGAACATAAAGAAAATACACAAACCGGATTTATTATTATTAGTATTTATTCACAGGAAAAAGTTTATGAGTAAGCAACTTTCCCTGGAAGAGTTAATTAATTGCGGTTTAGATAAAAATTTAGCTGCTACTATGCTACCGCAGCTTAATCAATGGCTATCTTCTACACCTGGTACTGAATGCTGGCAAATTATTATTCAAAAATTTCTTAAACCTGATTACCCTTTTGCACTACATAAACTTTTGTACGAAACCATTTTTTCGGATTGGGATACAACTCAGGGAATAGCGGCAGCTTGGTTTCCTAGTGATGAGCAAATTCAATCTACTAATATTGCTGCTTTAATGCAACAGTTGCAAATTAATTCATATCGAAAACTGCATCATTGGTCAGTACAAAATCGCGCCCAGTTCTGGGAATTAATGGTTGAAAAAATAAATATATGCTTTAGGGAAAAATATACAAAAATTATTAATAGTTCAGAAGATGTAGAGTCAGCCCAATGGCTTGTTGGTGCTATTTTTAATATTGTTGAAAGTTGTTTTCAAGCACCGAAAGATGCGATCGCGATCGCATTTCAACCCGAAGGTGGTTCGCTATCTTTTTGGACTTATGGCGAACTCAATATTTTTACTAATCGAGTTGCGAATGGTTTAATAGAGGCAGGCTTTAAAATAGGCGATCGCATCGCTATTGCTATGCCGATGACGGCTGAATCTGTCGCTATTTATCTAGGTATTATCAAAGCAGGTTGTACAGTTGTTTCTATTGCTGATAGTTTTGCTGCTAATGAAATTGCTGCACGTATACGCATATCTAATGCTAAGGCAATTTTTACTCAAGACTATATATTAAGGGCTGGTAAAAAGTTACCTCTTTATACAAAAATTGGTGAAGCTAATGCCCCTAAAGCAATTGTAATATCTCTTGATAATTCTTCTGGGTTGCAATTGCGTCAGGGAGATTTAACTTGGGATGATTTTCTTAGTTATAAGGAATACTTCGATCCTATTCCATGCAATCCCTTAGATTACATTAACATTTTATTTTCTTCTGGAACAACAGGAGATCCCAAAGCAATTCCTTGGACACAAACGACTGCGATTAAATGTGCAGTTGATGGATATTTACATCAAGATATTCACCCTGGAGATGTTGTTGCGTGGTCAACTAATTTAGGATGGATGATGGGACCTTGGTTAATATTTGCTAGTTTAATCAATCGAGCTACAATTGCTCTCTATTACGGAATACCTACGGAAAGAGAATTTGGTCAGTTTGTGCAAAATGCGCGTGTCAATATATTAGGTTTAGTTCCGAGTTTGGTGAATATTTGGAAAACTACTAATTGTATGCAGGGTTTAGATTGGAGTGCTATAAAAGCTTTCAGTTCTACAGGTGAATGCTCCAATCCACAGGATATGCTTTTTTTAATGTCTTTAGCTGGATATAAACCAATTATTGAATATTGCGGTGGTACAGAAATTGGTGGAGCATATATTACTGGTACAGTTGTACAACCATGCGCTCCTTCAACTTTTACTACACCTGCGCTAGGGTTAGATTTAGTTATTCTAGATGAGGATGGTCAAGTTGCTGAACAAGGGGAAGCTTTTATTATTCCTCCTAGTATCGGACTGTCTACGGAGTTATTAAATAAAGATCACCATCAAGTTTATTTCGCTGATACTCCTAGTGTCCCCGCTACCTCATCTCCTTTGCGTCGTCACGGCGATCAAATAGAAAGATTACCTAACGGCTATTATCGCGCTCAGGGTCGAGTTGATGACACAATGAATTTAGGCGGAATTAAGGTTAGTTCGACTGAAATTGAGCGAATTTTGAATACAGTTGAGGGAATTAGCGAAACTGCCGCGATCGCAATTTCTCCTCTAGACGGAGGGCCTAGTCAGTTGGTAATATATGCTGTAGTATTTGCAATGCTGACTCAGCAACCAGAAGAATTAAAGAGTAAATTGCAAAAAGCGATCGCGCAAAGTCTTAATCCTCTATTTAAAATACGCGGTCTTGTGATTGTTGAAAGTTTACCGCGTACTGCTTCCAACAAAGTCATGCGGCGCGTATTACGTCAAGATTATATTAGTGATCGCGGGCGGGTTTAACGCGCGATATCTTTCAGTATTAGGTTTTTTCTACCAACCCGCCCCTACACATACTACATAACATCTATTAAATAATTAAATAGGCGATCGCATTACTTTTTCACTTCGTTAAACCATGTTCCAGTGCATAACGCACTAACTCAGTACGGCTATTAGTTCCCGTCTTACTAAATAAACGACTAACGTACTTCTCCACATTGCGAACACTGGTTTCCAAACGCCGAGCAATTTCCTTATTCATCAATCCTTGCGCCACCAAATCTAAGACACTTTGCTCTCTAGGTGTTAAATCAATGCGGATAGGCGAAGGTGTTTGAGTGATACCGCTACCGTGTTGTAGCATACCCCTAATTTCCGCTATTTGCCGAGCAATGTCCTCTAAATCTGTAGTAGTACCTGCTGCTTGAGTTGTAGCTGCACGACGTTCTAGTAAGTTTTCTACAATTGCCACCAACTCATCTGGATCAAAGGGTTTAGGGAGATAAGCATCGCAACCAGCTTGATAGCCTTGAATACGGTCAGACTTCATCCCTCTAGCAGTTAAAAATACTACAGGCAAAGCCTTAAAACGAGCGTCTTCCCGCAGTTCTTGAAGAAACTGATAGCCATTTACCTGCGGCATCATCACGTCACTAATGACTAAATCAGGAGGATTTTTCTGCAAAAAATCCCATGCTTCACGGGCGTTACTGGCTACCTGTACATTAAAACCACTATCTTCTAAATAAGCTTGTACAGCTTCGCGTAATCCAGGTTCATCATCTACCAGTAACAGTTGTGCTGCCATATGAGTTTCTTGATACTACTAAACTTAACTCTAGCAATTAGCGATTAGTGATTAGCAATTAGTTGTCACAGATCAAATATTGGTTGACATCTGCGTTTATCTGCGGTTAATTATACAAAATAATAATTCAGGAGTAGAAATAATTGAAAATAATTCCTCCTGAATTACTAACTATTTACACTAACGAATCACAAAACACAACAAAGCCAAACCAGCGTTAATCAAATAAAAAACACCAACAACCTGAGTTTCTGACCAACCACTAAGCTCTAAATGATGGTGTAAAGGAGCCATTTTGAACAAGCGCTTACCAACCCCATCTGGATTTTTTGTAGCCTTGTAATAACTAACTTGAGCAATTACTGACAAAGATTCAACAAAGAAAATACCACTAAGGATAAACAACGTCCACAGGCTGTTAGTTAGCAAACCAACCGCAGCAAGCGCACCACCCAAAGCTAGGGAACCAGTATCACCCATGAAAACACGCGCGGGGTTACGGTTATGTACCAAAAAGCCCAGGTAACTGCCACTCAGACAAGCACAGAACAGCATGAGATCGGGTGATGTCGGTGCTATGATTGCGCCAAGACCTAAAAGTGCGATCGCACCCGTCCCTGCGGCTAGTCCATCTACACCATCAGTTAGATTTGTCGCGTTATTTTCTGCTGCCAGCACAAATACAGCCAAAGGCCAAAAGAGCCATCCTAAAGGTAGGACTAAATTAAATGGCAAATCAATAGTAGTGATTTTCGAGCCTTGACTCCAGGTTAACCACAGACAGAAGAGAATTCCAATCCCAATCTGTAAGGCTAACTTCATCTGGGGCGAAATGCCTTTGTTAGATTTTTTGAGTAGGATTTGCCAATCATCTACCCAACCAATAAAACCGTATGCCAAAGTCATCAAGCTGACAGCAACAACATCTGGGTTAAATCGTGACCACAGCAAAGCTGCTACTACCCCTACTGGCACAATAAACACCCCACCCATTGTGGGAGTGCCTGCTTTTTGCAAATGTGCTTGGGGGCCATCTTCCCGAATGAATTGCCCCATTTTTAGCTTTTGCAATAATGGGACAACCCAGTAACCCAAAATAGCAGTAGCTACAGCACAAGTCCAAAGCGGCAAGGTTAGTGATACGGCTTGCCAAGACACTCGACCTGCTATCCGATCAAGCATGAAAGCTGCAACGCTTAATCCTATGCCTAATGTTACCAGCAGATTGAAGCCTGATGGGTTGAACGAGCGTCCAGAAAATAATTTTGCGTCCACAGTAGGTTTCCCTTTTGACTCCTCACATCCAGTCCGAATTGCAAGCTATCTTTTTTTAGATCTATCTATTTATACAGACTTGGGAGATTGTGTCTATAAAATCAATAGCTGGCTATTTTGTACAAACTATTCCAAATCACCGAGATCATCATCATCATCTAGGTCATCGAATGAATTATCATCGACACCCATCAAATCAGAGATTCCCTCTTCTTCTTCTACATAGCCTTCTTCGCCTTCTTGACGCGCTATTAGACGACCATTGGCTTCTAGCCAATCGAGAATTGGAAGTTCTTGTGGTTTAGGAATGACCGCAGCAGGTTTAAAACGAGATTCTTGACGTAAGGAAGGGTTATACATAATCAGGGTGCAAGTTAAAAATTGGACATCTAGAGTTTATCACTGCGAGAATAGAATGGACTACTTAGATCTCTAGATTTGTCAAGAGTTAGATTTAAAAATTTATTTCTAGCGGTCAGGGGTCAGCCGTCAGCTATGAGCCAATCGTTAAAGCCTACTGCTGATAGCTAAATACTTATTTAATTACAGATGCCAAAATTAATTATGAAGAAAGCAAAATTGTTAGAAGCGATCGCAGGTAAAAATCGTGGTTTACTAGCGACTGAGGTAGATAAACAAGCAATTCTCGTCGCCGTTAGCCAATTAGAAGAACGTAACCCTACTCCTAAACCATTTGAGGCACTTGACTTACTAGAAGGTAATTGGCGGCTATTATATACTAGCAGCGATGAGCTATTAAGAATAGACAACTTTCCCTTGTTGAAACTCGGTCAAATCTACCAATGTATTAGGGCAAAAGATTCAAGAGTTTACAACATAGCTGAAGTTTATGGTCTGCCTTACTTAGAAGGCTTAGTTAGTGTTGCTGCTAAATTTGAGGTTTTAACTAAAATTCGTGTTCAGGTAAAATTTGAACGATCAATTATTGGTTTACAACGTTTAGTTGGCTATGAATCGCCCAATGAATTTATTAGACAAATTGAAAACGGCAAAAAGTTTCCAGCAATTGATTTTAATATCAACAGTAATGACCAGCAAGGCTGGCTAGATATTACTTATCTTGATGAAGACTTGCGAATTGGACGAGGGAATAAGGGTAGTGTGTTTGTGCTAACCAAGGTTTAAATAACTCATCTATGGTTGCACAATTAATATCATGTCCCTTTCTTACAGGCTAAAGCCTGAAGCTATACAAACAAATGCTGCCTACGCAGCCTAAGATAGCTTTGCTAATAGGTTTTTTCTGTATAACAATCATACAATAAAATATGAATTTTCCTCCTCACGTCTCACCGCTAATCAGGCTTTCTCAAGGATACTTAAATCTACTAGAAGCTTGCCCGCGTAAATTTCAACATATCTACTTTGATCAATTAGGTTCTCTACCCAATATAGAGCAACAAGATAAGCAAACTTGGGGCAGTCGCTTTCACTTGTTAATGCAGCAACGTGAATTAGGGCTACCAGTTGAATCTTTTGTTGAAGAAGATGCACAATTACAGCGTTGGGTAACATCATTAATCAGTGCAGCGCCAGAAATTTTAACATCAAATCCAGAAACATTTCGTCAGAGTGAACATTGTCGAACTTTGAATATTGACGGTTATGTACTTACTGTAATTTATGATTTATTAATTGCAGATAATGAAAAGGCACAAATTTTAGATTGGAAAACTTATCCTAAACCTAAACATCAACGCTTGGTAGCAAAAGATTGGCAAACTCGTTTATATCTCTATGTTTTGGCAGAAACCAGTGATTATTTGCCTGAACAAATTTCGATGACTTACTGGTTTGTGCAATCGCAACCGCAACCAGAAAGTTTAAAATTTACTTATAGTGCTACGATGCACGAACAAACTAAACGAGATTTAACAAATTTATTAAAAAAATTAACAGATTGGCTGCGACGCTATCAGGAAACAGGCGAAGATTTTCCTCAAGTATCAGCAACAGCCAATCTTTGTCACTATTGTAATTTTACTGTTCGTTGTGAGCGATCGCCCGAAGTTACCACCGCCACCAATCGGGAAAAATTACCCAATTTAGCTGAAATTCAGGAAGTTAGCTTGTAATATTCCTTAATTAGATTTCAACCGCTTAGAAATTTGACTAGCTAACCCGCTAATAATTGCACCACCCATGAGAATACCAATTGCGGGGGTAAATACTGGTTGCCAGAGTTTATACCACAGATCTAAGCCCAGGGGAACGCCAGCAGAATGACCGATAACTGCGATCGCTAACCACGCAAAGCTAGCTAATACCAGGAATACGTCGGCGACTAAAACCACGTTGAGCCAATCCAAAAATTTATCTTTCATCAGAGTTTAGAAATGCAACTTCATCGCTAATTATTAATTTACGGGATAGTTGGTTACGACCCTAAAACTATAAAACGTAAAACTTTACCAGAAATTCTCACGGGAGTTTTTGGGAGAGGATGAGGAGTTGGCGATCGCGCTAAAAGCAGGGTTATTGTTACAGTGAAGTTTTGTTACTTGTGTTCTAGGCTATTTGGTAATGTCTCCTTGGAGTGCTATTCTAGGTTTATTTTTACCAGAGTAGAGTAGTACTTCTGTTGGTTATGACTCAACCAAGCCTTCTAGAACTTGCTAAACAGGGAAATCCTAATGCGATCGCCACTCTACTAAATCGTTCTCTGCAAACTAAAGGGATTACGACAAAAGCAACTGTGAAGAATGGGTGCTTACACATATTGGTTGAATCGGTTAACGTACCAAAGCAAGAAGCTGTGGTTACGTTTATTCATAGTGCAATAGACAAATTAGGAATTGTATCTTTTGAAGTAGTTAAAATTTCTGGGCGAAAGACAGGTGAACATATCCCCGCTTGGAGTGAAGATATTGAATTAATTGAACCGCCGAATTTGCGGTTGCTTGATAATAATGTTTCTTCAGATCCTACAGGTGACTATTCGCGCCCAGAGGTTGCAATAACAAATAATCAAAAGCCTTTTAAATCAATGAAAAAGTATAAAAATTTACGATTTCTAAACAATGAGAAAGGTCAAAACGATAAGCTAAAGGCACTACAGGTTTATGGTGCTGAAGGTTTAAAGGAAGTAGTTATAGATTTACATTGCCCGCATTGTGACCAAATTGATCGAGTTCAAAAGGTTTCTGCTGTTCATAATTCTGGCTATAGTAGCACTGAGGTATCAGGTAAATCGGAAGGGAAAACCTACGATGGATATAGATATGGGGGTATATCTTCAACCGATGCTTCTATAAACTTAGAGGGCAGTAGTCAAACTAAACTGAGTTACATCTTGGCACCTCCAAAACCACCAGTAAATAGGGAGGCAAGCGACCGAGAGGCAGGTCTTGGATGTTCTGTATTTGCGCTCATTATATTAATAATTGGGGCTTCTTTCCAATGGTCGTGGATAATAGGAATCGGAGTTCTTTCTTTAGTGCCTTCAGTAATGATGTTCCTTAATCCAAAGGTTACACCTCCTGATGAAAAAGAGAAGTACAACAAAGCAATTTCCATTTGGAATCGACTTTTTTATTGTGGTCGATGTGATATTGTTTATGACCCTCAAAGGAGAGCATATTGTTCTAGCAATCACATGAGTGACTTGTACTAAATGAAATCTGAACAAATCTTTTAATAGCAGTTGGGGCGAGTGTCAAGAATTACCATTAGGGACTACTTGAGAATTATTAACTTGTTCTAGTTCTTTTTCGGTGTCAAAGTCGTTAAATGTTGGTTTCCCGTTCCAATACTGATACTGTTGGCGAAATATTTATTAACACATATAACCTTTACTCTACTGAGGGTTATCTTTCGTCAATATGGTCAAAAAATCCCATTCCAATGACTTCGCCAACAGTATCAGATCTCGGCTCAACCCCATTTTTTCTCAAAAACTCAAACCTAAGAAGACTTCTGATTGGCTTTTTTGGCTACATCTTTCCAAGAACGTGCTTCTATCCCCAGCGCCTGACACGCTTCAGCAATGGTTTTGTATTCTTTCTTGAGTTCACTTTCCGTCCACTCTTTAGGGGGTGGAATGGTTAAGTCTGCGGGAATCGGATTGAGAAGCTTTTTGGCATTAATTATCCGTACCTCAGCCTCTAGCACTCCCGCCTCTAACTCCAATAAACGTTGCAATTTTTCTAGTGCTGCTATGTATTCCTCATACGTTGAAGCTGCGTCACGTTCCGCGATCGCCTCTGTGTAAAACCGATTTGTATCCAAGGTATTCATGCCCAAAATTTTAGGTTTAGAAGCATCTTCAGGGATGCCCATCGCTTCTGCTACTGCCGATACTGATGCGTCAAATAAATCTTCCTGAGCTTTAGCCGCGTGGAGGACAGATTCTCCGGCTTCGCGTAAAGTCTGCCTAACTGCATTAAACTCTCTATCTCGCTCCGCTCTTGTCTTCATTGGTAATCTATTTGTAATCTCTTTCGTATTGGTCTAAACGATGCCTCAACTTCGCTGGCAAGAAACGCCTTTGCTCCGCCGACATCTCTTGGTAATCTTTCACTAAATCAGTAAACTCCTGGGTCTGTTCCTCTTGAATATTCGCAATATCTTGATTGGCTTTTCCTAACTTATCCATTGTGACTTTAAGCGCCCGATGCGCTCTATTTCGTTGCGCCGTCATATTGCCTAATTTGCCACGCAACGTTTTGAAGGAAGCAGCAGCTTCATGCAACTTGTCTAAAAACTTCTGTTTCTCGCTCCGTTCTTTCTGAATTATTTCTGAAGCCTTTGTTACCTTCTGCTGTAAATTGTCAATATTCTCATAGAGCCGTTCGCTCTGCTTACGAAGGCTTTCATTTTCCTCTTGAAGCCGACCCTTCCTTAAGCTGGCAATTTGTTCTGGAGTTGCCTTGCTGCTATTCCTGTCTAAATTTTTCATGATAGTGAGAGAGCGATAAGCTAACTTTAATCAGATACTGTTTTATAGAACCCATTTGAGATCTATCCAGATGCCAATAAGAATGAGCATCAGTCTGATGAAGCAGAGATTGAGCTTTGCAGTGGCATGACCAAGAGTCTTTTCAAAGTTCTTGACTAAACTACCCCTCCTGATTGCTGTGCCATATCCATCAATATTTTTTGGGTATTCTGCTCGTGAGACTTTTCACCTGGATGACGTTGAATATAACGCCCATCCGGTTGTAAATCCCAAGCTTGACGATTATCTGCCAGCATAATGCCCAAAAATTCTTGCACATCCTTGGCAATTTCAGGATCATCAACAGGTGCGATCGCTTCTACTCTACGATCCAAATTACGTGGCATCCAATCCGCACTACCAATATAAACTTCCTCCTTACCGCCGTTATAAAAGTAAAAAATCCGCGAGTGTTCTAAAAACCGCCCAATAATACTGATTACCCGAATATTTTCACTAATACCTTCAACACCTGGACGTAAAGAACACATCCCACGCACAATTACGTCAATTTTCACCCCAGCGCGTGAGGCTTCATATAGCTTGGCAATTAACGTCTGATCAACCAAAGCATTCATTTTCGCCACAATTCGACCGCTACCACCATTGCGACAATGTTCAATCTCCCGTTGAATTAAAGCTAAAAAGCGATCGCGACAATTCACAGGCGACACCAACAACTTACGATAAGATCTTTGCCTGGAATAACCCGTTAAATAATTAAACAAATCCGTCAGATCTGCACCTAAATCTTCTCGGCAACTAAACAATCCCAAATCCGTATAAAATCGCGCCGTCTTCGGATTATAATTCCCCGTACCAATATGAACATAACGCCGAATACAATTTTCTTCCCGACGTACCACCAACACAACTTTTGTATGCGTCTTCAAACCCACCAAACCATAAACTACATGAATTCCAGCTTGTTCTAACTTCCGCGCCCAATTAATATTATTTTCTTCATCAAAACGCGCCTTTAACTCTACTAACACCGCCACCTGCTTACCATGTTCTGCCGCCTTAATTAGCGCAGCTAAAATCGGTGAATCACCAGAAGTCCGATACAACGTCATCTTAATCGCCAGCACATTTGGATCATAAGCAGCACAGGCGATAAAGCGTTGTACAGTTGAGCTAAAACAATGATAAGGATGATGTACCAATAAATCTCCGGTGCGAATCACAGCAAAAAAATCTTCATCATCCTCAGCATCAAACTGAAAATTTCCTGCTTCAGGTTCAGGAATTTTACGCAAGCGCGGCGGCACTACTGGTGTCCAACCTGGATCTTTTAATTCAGGCAAAGGTAATTCCATAAAAGAGATTAAATCTACCAGCCCTAGCAGCCCTTCTACCTGATAAACATCACGATCCTTTAATCCCAACTCACGCCTCAACATTACTCGCACCGTATCCGGCATAGATGCTTGCACTTCTATCCGTACAGTTGAACCACCCATGCGTCGTTTGTGTAGTTCCTGCTCAATTGCCAACAGCAAATCATCAGCTTCATCTTCTTCTACAGCCAAATCAGCATTGCGAGTCACCCGAAAAGTGTAATATTCCTGAATATTCATCCCTGGAAATAAAGACTCCAGGTTATGAGCAATCACTTGTTCCAAAGGAACACCTGCCCAAATAGCCCGCCGTTCCTTACTTCGTACCCGCAAATCTTCTGGTAAAGGCACAAACCGAGGCAAAACTTTCGGTACTTTTACACGAGCAAAAAATTCTTCCCCAGTTTCGGGATCTTTTACTACCACTGCCAAATTTAAGCTGAGATTAGAAATATGAGGAAACGGATGGCTAGGATCAACAGCCAACGGTGTCAAAACTGGAAAAATCTGCTCATCATAATATTTTTGTAAATATATTCGCTGTTCCTGACTTAAATCCATATAGTCAAGCAGGTGGATGCCATAAGCCGCCATTTGGGGTCGTAATGCTTGCTCAAAATGCTGATGTTGTTGCATCAACATCGGACGCAGCCGTAAGCTAATCATCTCTATTTGTTCTGCGGGAGTACGCCCATCCGGTGGTAATTTATTTACCTTCGCAGCTACCTGTTCCTTCAAAGCAGCAACGCGCACCATAAAAAATTCATCTAAATTAGAACTGAAGATAGACATAAACTTCAGTCGTTCTAGTAACGGTGTGCGAGGATCAATCGCTTCATGCAGCACACGGTTATTAAATTCCAACCAACTTAGTTCTCGGCTGAAGTAGTATTGTGGGTCGAAAAGATTAATTTCAGTCTCTACTATATCTTTAGATTTAGTCATAATATTTCTTGGCGCTCTTGGTTTCTTGGCGGTTTATACAAAAAGATTTCTCGTAACTAACTGAGCATACCTATATAACTTTTAGCTCAAAACTTAAAAAACTTCATCTTCCTTTCCTACCCACCATTCACCCAAGTTCATCAGATCCTGCTGAATATCAGTTAAGGTACTAAGGTATTCATCTTCTGAAAGCATTGCTCGACACTCTTGCAGTTTTTTCAGGCGTAGTTGCACTAGCAGCCAGGGCTTATGGAGACTATCTGTTACTTCTATATATTTCGCTATTTCTTCACTATTCATTATTGAGCCTTCGATATATTTACTTGAAGAATTTTTCCCAATGCTTCATTTTAGTAAAAAAAAACAGCTACTTTTTGATTTGTAGCTGTTCTTAAAATTTTTAAAATGTTCCCAAAGTTAGGCGACTAAATACATGGGATATGTATATTGGTAGCTTTATGCAGACAGATTTTGGGTAACGAAATCCCAGTTAATCAAGTTGTCTAGCACAGTTTGTACGAAGTCGGGACGACGGTTTTGGTAGTCAAGGTAATAAGCGTGTTCCCAAACATCAACTGTTAGCAAGGCAGTTTGCCCGTGAGCTAGGGGATTTTCTGCGTTAGGGGTTTTGGTAATTTTGAGGGTATCACCGTCCTTAACTAGCCAAGCCCAGCCGCTACCAAATTGGGTTACAGCAGCGTTTTTGAACTCTTCTTTAAATTTATCGAAGCTACCAAAAGCAGTATTGATTTTATCTGCTAACTCGCCAGTTGGTTGTCCACCACCATTTGGCTTCATGCAATTCCAGAAGAAGGTGTGGTTCCAAACTTGGGCGGCGTTGTTGAAAATACCAGTTTTGGACGAATCACCGAAGCTTGCCTTAATAACTTCCTCAAGTGACTTGTCAGCCATTTCGGTATCTTGTACCAATTTGTTGAGGTTTGTAACGTAAGCCGCGTGGTGCTTGCCGTAATGGAATTCAAAGGTTTTTGCCGACATATGCGGCTCTAGAGCGTTAAAGTCGTATGGTAAGGGTGGTTGTTCAAAAGCCATTGTGTTCTCTATCTCTCCTAACTGCTTTCAAGCTTATAGCGAATCTAGCGGCTTTAACATTCCAGTTATTCAGCCTGACAAGATCCAGATTATCAAAGCTCGTAAAATAAAACTTAACGATAAAATTTTAGCTTAAAAGTTATTCAGTGTATTGATTAGCTATCTCCCGAAATTAAAGGTGCGTTATCTCAAACCCTTGTAGAGACGCGAAATAAGATATCTCTACATTGATTTTTGCATGGGTCTATTAGCGATCGCTCAAAATTCCTTTAACAATTTTAATTACCTCTTCAGGAAGATGCGCGATAAAAATATTATCTCTTGATAAGCTTGAGAAAAATATTTTACTTTCCTCACTATCATTTAACAAAATAACTTTTTTATTAGCCTTAATAGCTAAAGCAATTTCTGAAGCAGTACCAGCACCCATTCCACACGCAATAATCACATTACTGCTAAGAACGTTAATATTATTACGGGCATTACCCATATCAGTAACAATGGCAATATCTACAGCATCAGATACATTGCTACTGTCGTCAGTAGGTAAAATGCCAATTGTCAGACCATTTGCAGCTTTTGCACCTTTACTTGCTGCATCCATCACACCAACATTTCTACCGCCAGTCAGCAAAACCCATCCTTGTTGGGCAATCATTTCACCAAGTTTATAGGCGTTTTGTTGGTCAATTTCTGATGCTCCAGCGCCAGCACCCATCACCCCAATAATAATTTTTTTCACGGTTATATTTAGCAAGAATTGCTGATGTTTAAACCAAAATTCCTGAAATCATGCCAGCTAATAAAATAAAACCAATCCAAACGTTTTGGCGGAAAATTTCTCCGTAGGTAGCATTAGCTATATTTGGTTGACGTAGTCGTAAATATTCCCAAACCCAAAATGAAGCAGCAATAACTAAAGAAAGCCAGAAGGCTAGATGCAATTGCATAACTACGCCTAGCCATGCTAATAACGCAACCGTACCAGCAAAGAATATACCAATTGCTTCAACAACGTAATCACCAAAAAATAAGGCGCTAGAATTGATACCAATTTGGCGATCGTCTTCTCGATCTGACATGGCATAAACTGTATCAAATCCTAGTGTCCAAAGTACTGTTGCACCCCACAATATCCAAGTAGTTAATTCTAACTTAGCTGTTACCGCAGTCCAACTAATTAATACTCCAAAACCCCAAGCAATAGATAGTACTAATTGAGGAACTGGAAACACTCGCTTGGCTGTGGGATAAAAAACAATCACCGGAACTGCTGCAACGCACAGAGAAAATGTTAAGAGGTTGAGATATAAAGCTAAAATACCAGCACAAATCATGGAGATTACAGCAACAACAATTCCCGTTTTAATCGACAAAGCACGGGAAGCAAGGGGACGGGAACTGGTTCTTTGCACTTGTGGATCAATATCTCTATCCCACAAATCATTAATTACACAACCAGCAGCACTGGTTGCTAAAGTACCCAAAATAATTACGCTTACCAGTGTTAAAGGTGGTTTTCCTTCTGCGGCTAAAAATACTGCCCACAAAGCAGGAATCATTAAAATTAAGCGTCCTGCGGGTTTATCCCAACGCAGTAAGCGAATGATGGTAAACCAAGTAGGTTCCGGTTGTTGTGGCTGAATGAGCATAATCAATTATCAATTAACAATTATCAATTATCAATGAGCGATCGCCAGTTTCCTTGTTAAGTTTATTTTCACCCAGCTACTTAATCACATTTCAGGATATGGTTAACCATAGACACTGGAACTGGTCTGCAAAGCTGGATACACTTGGATGGTTAATTTAATCGGGCAAGAACAAGTAAGTTTCGATAACGATCCTACTGATACTGCGGATAAAGAGCATATTCTGGCAGCTATAGATATTGGGACGAATTCGATTCACATGGTAGTGGTGCGAATTCAACCAGCATTACCAGCTTTTACAATTATCGATCGCGAAAAAGATACAGTAAGATTGGGCGATCGCTCTCAAGAAACTGGAGATTTGACACCGGAAGCAATGGCAAGAGCGATCGCAGCTTTACGCCGATGTCAAGAAGTAGCTAAATCTCTTAATGTTGAACAAACTATTGCTGTAGCTACCAGCGCCGTCCGCGAAGCCCCCAATGGGCGAGAATTTATCAAGCGGATAGAAGCAGAATTAGGTTTATTTGTCAACTTAATATCTGGTCAAGAAGAAGCAAGAAGAATCTATCTTGGCGTATTGTCGGGGATGGAATTTAACAACCAACCCCACATTATTATTGATATTGGCGGCGGTTCTACTGAATTAATTTTAGGAGATAGTCACGAACCCCGTAGCCTGAGTAGTACCAAAGTTGGTGCTGTTCGCATGACGGCTGAGTTTGTTAAAACTGACCCGATTAGTAATTCTGAATTTGTTTATCTGCAAGCATTTGTTCGCGGACAATTAGAAAGAGCAGTCGAAGAATTAAAAGTGCAGTTACAGCCTGGTGAAATTCCTCGATTAGTCGGAACATCTGGCACAATTGAAACTATCGCCATAATTCATGCACAAGAGAAGCTGGGTTTTATTCCCTCACCCCTAACTGGTTATCAAGTTAGTCTTAAAGAGATTAAAGAGTTAATTAATCGTTGGCGCAAACTTTCTTATGCACAACGCGCTGTCATCCCTGGAATGTCTGACCGCCGTTCAGAAATTATCATTGCTGGGGCAGTAATTTTGCAAGAAGCAATGATACTGCTTGGTATTGACTCAGTGACACTTTGTGAGCGCAGTCTTAGGGAAGGAGTGATTGTTGACTGGATGCTAACTCACGGTTTAATTGAAGACCGCTTACGTTACCAAAATTCTGTAAGAGAGCGCAGTGTAATTAAAATCGCTACAAAATATGGGGTTAATTTAGAATATAGCGATCGCGTAGCCAAATTTGCAGTTAGCTTATTTGACCAAACTCAAGGCTTACTCCACAACTGGGGTAAACGTGAACGAGAATTACTGTGGGCGGCTGCAATGTTGCATAGCTGTGGTCACTATATCAGCCATTCCTCACACCACAAGCACTCATATTACTTAATCCGTAATGGCGAATTACTGGGATATACAGAAACAGAAGTAGAAATAATTGCTAATTTAGCACGTTTTCATCGCAAGAGTAGCCCCAAGAAAAAGCACGATAGCTATCAAAATTTACCAAGCAAAAAATATCGCCAAATAGTGTCTCAATTAAGTGCTTTATTGAGATTAGCAGTTGCTCTTGATCGCCGTCAAATTGGAGCAATTCAGCAATTCAAATGCGAGTATCAACCTAATATTATGGAGCTACACTTGCATCTGCAACCTAGTCAATCAGATGATAAATGTGTTTTGGAACTATGGAGTTTAGATTATAAAAAAGATGTATTTGAAGCAGAATATAACGTAAAATTAATAGCACATTTAGATCCTGCCGACGTAGCAATTGTTAATTGATTAAATGTTGTTGCTTAAGAGGAATTTTAATGACAAACTCTGCCCCTTCTCCTGGCGTTGAAATACACTGCAATTCACCCTTATGTTTTTCAACAACAATTTGATAGCTAATTGATAATCCCAAACCCGTTCCTTTACCTATAGATTTAGTTGTAAAGAAAGGATCAAACAATCGGTTCTGTACCTCCTTTGGGATTCCAGTACCATTATCAGCAATCCGAATTTGTACCCAATTATTATCTACAACTTCGGTACTAATTTTAATTATGCTAGGATTAATTTTAATTTCTTCTAAGGAACGTTGATGATTATACTCTTCTAGTGCATCTAGCCCATTAGTGATAATATTCATAAATACCTGATTGAGTTGCCCAGCATAACACTCAATTAAAGGTAAATTGCCGTAATTTTTGACAATTTGAATAGTGCCACGTCCTACTTTTTCTTTTAACCGATGCTGCAAAATTAGTATAGTATTATCAATTCCTTCGTGAACATCAACCGCCTTATGTTCTGCTTCATCCAAGCGCGAAAAGTTGCGTAGAGATAGAACAATTTGGCGAATGCGTTCTGCTCCTAACTTCATTGAAGATAGTAATTTTGGCAAATCTTCTACTAAAAATTCAAGCTCTATTGCCTCTATTTCATCTTGAATTTCAGGAACAGGCTGAGGATAGTGCTTAGTATACAACTCAATTAGATTTAGCAGGTTTTCCGTATATTCATTGGCATGAAGAATATTACCGTGAATAAAGTTAATCGGATTATTAACTTCATGGGCAATTCCAGCTACTAATTGCCCCAAGCTGGACATTTTTTCACTTTGAACCAGTTGTGCTTGAGTTTCTCGAATTTCTTTTAAAGCAACTTCTAATTCTTGAGTTTTTTGCCGTAGTGCTTCCTCGGCATGGTGACGTTCAGTAATATCACGACAAAAAGCTAAGACACCAAAAATATTGCCTTCAGAATCGCGCATTGGAAGTTTTTGTGTATCAAAGATATGCACGGAACCATCAGCATAGGTAGCTGGATCAAAAGGATTATAGATTTCCTCACCTGCAAGCACTTGCTCGTCATCTGCACGAAAACCCCGAATTCCTGCTTCTGGATTACCAAATACTTGTTCTGGCGGAAATCCTAGCTCTAAATCATTTTTACCCATAACTGTTTCAGGCGTTTGACCAATAGCCGCAGCAAAGCTTTTGTTGGTCAACATATAGCGAAAATTATGGTTTTTGACGAAAAGCCAATCTGGGGTAGCGTCAATAACTTCACGTAATAACTGTGCAGAATATTCAGTTTGAGCTAAAAGTTCTTTTTGGTCTCGCATTGCTTGCTGCAATGTTGCTGAACTTTGTTTTATCTCACTAATATCTCGCGCAATTGTAGAAAAAAACTCTAATTCACCATCTGTTGTTTTATGGGCAACTAGCACTTGTGAAACCGGAATTTCTTGCCCATCCTGGCTTAAAAGTGCAGTTTCTCCCCTCCAAACACCATCACGAATAGCTGTTGGAATTCCCTGTTCTCTAATAATTTTTGTAGCCCATTCGGGGTGAGCAGCATAAATATTAAAAGTTAGATCATCCTTCTCACCAATTCCTAATATCTGACGACCTATTTTATTGAGATATAATATTTGCCCTTCTGGATCACAACTACTCACAAAGTCACTTGTTGCTTCTAAAATTGTACTTAATCTTGCTTGAGCTTGCTCTACCTGTTTGCGGTCAGTTACGTCGCGAGTCATTTTGGAGAAGCCTAGTAACTTTCCATTCTCGTCTTTTAAAGCTGTCGTGACTACATCAGCCCAAAACTTAGACCCGTCCTTACGAAACCGCCAACCCTCAACCTCTAAGCGTCCTTGCTCTATTGCTTTTAACAGAGTTAGCTCAGGTATGCCATTATTAATGTCTTCAATGCTATAAAAACAGGAAAAATGCTTGCCGATAATATCTTGTGCGGTATAACCTTTTAAAAGTTCTGCTCCCTCATTCCAAGTAAGAATGTACCCTTGAGGGTCTAGCATGATAATTTCGTAGTTGTTTACGCTTCCTACCACCATGCGAAATGGAACTTGTTGCTGATTGATTAATTGCTGTTCCAGTTCTGCAACACGCTGCCGCAATGATTTTAATTCTTCCTCCAGTGCGGTGTAAGTATCGGTATCTAAATTCACATGGTTATTAGACATATTCAAACCTACTATACCCTGAGCGCCAGTTTCTTAAACTGTTTAATCTATTATTCATAAACGAACTGAAACTTCAGGAATTTTGTTGTTACACTTATAAAATTAATCTAATTTAAAATTCCAATTTCCTAAAAAAATAGTGCTTAAGTAGATTGGATAAATATAATTAGCCTCATGTAGGGCATAATTTCTACTACTATTAATTTAAAACTAAAACAATTAATATTTAAATTAACTTGCTGATTATTCTATATGCAATTTAAAGAAGTGCATATCCAAATTATCTTGGTCAAAAGGAGCCGAAGAAAAGCACCACATAGTGCTTCCAATATTTAGGCGAAAGGCGTGTGCTGTAAATGGATCAACCTTAATTACGTTTCCTTTCTTTACTGAAATTGTCTTTTGTTTACCTAAAGGTTTTCCTTCATGATTTAAGGGCAAATATGTAAAAATTCCTTTCCCTTCTACAATGACAAATACCTCTTGTTTATTTTTATGGTAATGATTACCTAGAGGTTCTGTTGATTTAATATAAAAGTGTTGAATACCACACTCATTAAGATTGCAGTCATCAATTATCCGACGTTCATCTCCATGACCAAACTGCATCATTCCTAACTCAATCGGTTCTAAGTCATCAATGCTTTTTTGTTTGAGCTTAGATTCAATTTTTTTTGCTATTTGCCAAGCATTGATCTGTGAGTAAATACTTAGTGCGGAAGGAGAGGATTTCTCTACTACATATAGGTAAGGAGAGGAGTGGTTTGTTTGGCTGTGGGTCATTGATGAGTTCAGGGTAAATTCAAACCTTAATTTCATATTAAATTAAAATTAAGCTTGCCCACATCCTTATTTAGATAGGATTTGGTAAATTGCCCTTGGTAAGCAATGATCCCACAACTATTTTGCTTTGATTTGCAGTTTTATATTTATGCACTATGTCTGTTAATTGTGACGGGGGCTTGGTAGTTATAAAAGGCGTAGGTATCAAACAAGCCTCCGACGAAGCTACAGGCTAAACCAATAATACATACTCCTGCCCAAGGACATCCACTGCCAAAAACCGCTAAAAACTGCAAAATAAGGCTAGAACCTGTTTGAGCGATCGCTTCTATTCCAGGTAGATACGCCACTAAGGATAATAATGCTAACATCATTCCCACTACTACAACCGGAGTGCTAAAGCTCAAAACGGTTGTTAATAACAGGGAACGTACAAAACTAGGGAAAATGTTCATAAAATTCAATAGTACTAATGATGTACTAATCGCCAAGGATTAAACTAAACTTGCCATTTTTCTACAATAGGCGCGATCGCAGCGATCCCGAATCGGATGTCAAGAATCTTAAAAAATACTTAAAAATCTTGGTAAAAGTCTGTAAATCTATTTTTGAAACTTTTTATAAACATCTATCTTGTGGTAGATACAAAAATAAAATATTTATGGTTTTAAAAATTGAATAATAAATCCTTAAGAATGAAAATATCCAGAGTGATTTGTTAGAAAATATTTTATTGAGATAGTTTTACATAAAAAAAATCATGAATATTGCAATTATTGGTTGTGGTTATGTAGGCAGTGCTGTTGCCCGTCACTGGAAGCTAGAAAAAAGTTATATAATCACCGTAACTACGACTTCTCAAGAGCGGGTAGCAGAACTTGAGAAAATAGCTAATCAGGTAGTAGTAATCAAGGGTGATGATGAGTTAGCGTTGCGATCTTTGTTGCAAAATCAAGATGCTGTAGTCGTAAGTGTTGCGCCAAAAGGCGATCGCCAAGTTGATGCAAATGTTTATGAGCAAACCTACCTACGCACCGCTCAAACCCTTGTAGCAGCATTGCAACACGCCCCCAGTGTCAAACAAGTTATTTATACCGGAAGTTACAGCGTTTATGGGGATAGCAAAAGTGTGTGGTTAGATGAACAATCGCCTGTTGCACCTGCAAATAGCAACGGTCAAGTTTTATGTGATACAGAGCAAGTTTTATTGCAAGCAGCTAATCCTCACCTCAAAGTTTGTATTTTGCGCTTAGGAGGAATCTACGGTGAAGCTCGTGAGTTAGTCAAAATCTTCAGCCGTTGGGCAGGTACAACTCGTCCAGGTAAAGGCGAATATTTCACACACTGGATTCATCTTGAAGATATTGTATCCGCGATTGATTTTGCACTGCTTAACCAGTTACAAGGAATTTATAATTTAGTGAATGATGTGCCGATGATGGCTCGTGATTTAGTTGAACTTGTGTGTGAACATCACAATCTCCCCAAAGTTATTTGGGATGAATCAGCAGATGAAGTAAAACCCTATAATTCCCGTGTTTCTAATCACAAAATTAAAACGGCGGGATACAAGTTCATTCATCCTCAAATAATTGCTTAAACTGGCAAAGTTTAAAATAACCATCAAGAGCGACCAAGGATAAACTTGGAGCATTAAACTCATTTTTTGACATTATGGAACCACAAGTACAAAATTGGGAGAATTTTAGTCAATATCATGTTGGCAACTGGCATGGTACTTGGACTAGATATTCTCCAAAATTAGAAGTTATAGAATCATTTCGCGGGATCAGAAGTTTTTTACTGACTGACAATGGTAGTGAAATTTATCACCAAAATCACTATATTTATTCGGATGGCAGGAGTGAGTCGAAAATATTTGAAACTAAAAAGAAACCCCTAATTCTATCTTTGTTTTTAGATAATGCTTTCTCTTGGGGTTCTACAAAAAGAGAACAAAGTGCCACCAAAGAAAAGTTTGGAGTGGTTCAGTCAAATCAATTGAAGTGGATACCATTTTTTTTTGAAAGCGGTTTTAGGCATGAAGAGCGCAGAATAAGTGCTGGTTCTGCTTATGACGAAAACGGTAATTTGGAAAAGATTTTCGTAATCACTGAAAACTCAGGCAGTTTTACTGAAACCCCTATACTTCCTGCCGTCAATCAGCTTAATAGTAATTGGGAGGGAACAATAAAAAGTATGACACCTGATTTAATAGTATCACCCGCAGTAAAATCCTCATGGCAGCCAATAGAAAATTTAGCTGATAATTACTGTACCTTGAATACTCAAGAAGGTGTCTCAGTTAGTTGTCCTTGGTCTATTGAAGTTGGCAAGGAGTTTTTTGTAGTAGTTGATTGGTTAATAAATCCTGGTTTATTGCAACGGGGTGTTCGCCATTATGATCTATCTGGGTTTACACACTTTACATTAGAAGTGTTTAGCCACAAATGATAGTTGCCAATGTTCAAGTTTAGGATGGAAGAACTAGCTAGTTTAGATGCGTAATAAAAACTTTAGCTTTAGAATAATTATTCTAAAGCTAAAGTTTGACTACGAACCTATTTTTGTATGCTAAATTTTGCAAATTGCAGTTCAGCAAAATCTCCTGAATTATTATAACTAACTGAAATTTGTTGCAATAAATCAGGTTTAGATAGCCA
Source organism: Crinalium epipsammum PCC 9333 (assembly GCF_000317495.1). GTDB lineage: Bacteria > Cyanobacteriota > Cyanobacteriia > Cyanobacteriales > PCC-9333 > Crinalium > Crinalium epipsammum. The sequence continues at coordinate 1,472,763 of NC_019753.1, read as the reverse complement.
GGTTGTTGTAATATTAGCTGGTTTTCCTACCTTGACTTCCTTGGGGCAACTCAAAGAAATTTCATCAGGAAAAAATAAAGTTTCGTTTCCTTCAGTCGTTTCTTGTAGTTCTGCTGGAAGTTCGGCAGAAACATTTAAATCAGGGGTCATTTTTATTGATTTACCTATCCAATTACCGCTCAAATTTCGCTGGGCAAGAAGATTAACTTCATTTGACCAATAATTATTCGGATAAGCAACTTTATCTTCACGAATAAGGGTAATGCTCGATAAGTTGCCATCCTTGCCATAAACAATTACTAAACTATACCGTAAGCTTTCATATATTAAAAATAACTCTATCCCAAACGCAACTTGTTCTTCTATTTTTTTATAAACTCCAGCCGCTGCACCTTGCTCAAGTGCTAAAAACCGCATACGTTCTGTGATGGGGTGCATGATGCCATCAGAGAAGTTATTAGAATGCTTACTAAACTGCCAGCTTTGTTCTTCAGTTGTGCTATCAGCGTATATGTTACGGTTGGTGTGAGTAATTTCTGTCTGATCTGAATTAGCTTGTAAAAGTCTGAAAGCTTCAAACCATCCTTTTACTTCTCCTTGACCAGAATATCGAGTCCTACTACCATGCCACTTACCCAAATGATTCTCACAGAAATTCTGCCAGTTTTTATCTTGTAATTCCATAAAATACTAAACCTCCTCTAATAGAGACACGGCTATGCAGAAGATTATTGACTATAGCCTAGCAAAGGTAACGATTAATTGTTAAAACTTAAAAGAGCGATCGCACTTTACTAATTACAGCAGATCATTATGATTGCTTATAATATTCATAAAATTTACGCATTTAAAGTGTCGCTGGCACTATATCTAATGTTGACCCTGGATGCGATCGCTCTTTTGTAGTAGGGACATACAAGCCGCCCGTATTCCGCAAGGGTAGAATCCTAAATCAGTAAATTATTCCCGAATACTATAAGTAATTTTACTGAGTAAAGAAAATGTTGCAGACGTTTTTTTTAGAGTGCGTTAACTTAACAATTAGAAACTTTTTCCACGATTCGTGGTCTACTATTTAATCTTGTCAAACGCACCTATCTATGAGGCAGTTATGGCGACTAATCTTGCTCCGGTTTCTGCTTCACACCAGCCACCAGCGCAGAATGTAACGGCGCTGAGGCGAGTATTTGAAACAATTGATGCCAACAGTTGTCCACACAGCTTTAACTTCCATATGCACACAATTTGCTCAGATGGAAAGTTACAGCCAGAGGATCTCATCGAGCAGGCGAAAACTATTGGTCTAAAAGGACTTGCGATCACGGATCACCATAGCATTAAAGGTTATCAAGCTGTGGAACGCTGGTTAAATCAGCAAGCTTTGGATAGCGATCAAGAGATAGTGCGATCGCCCCATTTATGGACAGGTGTAGAAATCACCTCTAACCTGATGGGAACCGAAGTTCATATCCTGGGTTACGCTTTCGATCCCCAACATCCGAGTTTGCAAATCTACCTAAAAGGAAATGCCCCAAAAGGTAGCGATGCTGAGGCGGCTAATGTCATCTTCGCCTTGCATCAAGCCGGAGGTTTAGTAGTTTTGGCTCACCCTGCCCGCTACCGCCGTCCTGCCGAGCAGTTAATTCCAGTTGCCGCCGATTTAGGCATTGACGGCGTAGAAACCTACTATGCCTACAATAACCCCAATCCCTGGCAACCTAGCCCAACTCAAACCCAGCAAGTAAAACATTTAAGCGCCATTTACAAACTCTTAAATACCTGCGGAACTGATACTCACGGTTTAAACTTGCTTCAACGTCTTTAAGTCAGCAACTCTGGTTGCAGTCGCACAATCATTTGATATAGTGACTGAAAGTTAGACCAGCCAACCAAGTGCAAACCCACTTGATGGTAAGTTAACCGAGCAGTGTCGTGAGCCAGTATAACGGGATTTCCAGCAGCCTCCGCTAGTAACTGAGCCTGACAAGCACGCTCCATCGCAATAAACCACCAGGCAGCCTCATCAACCGAGTGACCAACGGTAAGCATAGCTTGGTTGCGTAAAATTACTGCCTTTCCTTCTCCAAGAGTTTTGGCAATTCGCTTACCCTGTTCTGATTCAATCTCCACAGCAGTAGAGTCATCAAAAACGCTGTGATCTTGATAAAAAGCACAAGATTCCTGAGTAATCGGGTCAAGCATTCGCCCCAGGCTTGACCAGCTTTTCCCATAGACTGAATGGGCATAAACTACTGCTACAACAGCAGGTCTAGCAATATGGATTTGACAGTGGATAGCAACTGCTGGATTGGCAGATTTGTCGCCTTCAATCGCCTTACCTTCAGTATTAACAAGAATCAGATCAGAAACTCGAATGTTTCTCAGGGACATTCCCAACGGGTTGACCCAAAAATGATCTTTAAGTTGGGGATCACGGGCAGTAATGGTAGTAGCAATACCATCATCTAAACCAAAACGTGCAAACAGACGTAATGCTGCTGCTAGACGCTGCTTGCGATGCAATCGTTCAGCTTCAATCTGCTCAAAAATGGGTGGTTTAGGGCTATCTAATTGATATTTGTGCATATTTTTAGGGAATTGGGAAAGAATTGGCAAAGGAAAAAAACAATCATTGTTTTTCCTTTGCCAATTCTTTTCTATTAGACCTCTTCAAAAATGAATGTAGAGACGCGCCGAAGCTTTGCCATGTGCGAAGCTCGCACTTTGGCAATCTACTTAACTTGACCGACTTTATTTGCTTCTCCCACTATATAAGGTGAAGAGATCCCCACAGCTTTACCAGTACTCACCATGCCCTGGTAAATTAAAGCAGCTACGTCGGCTCTTGTCGCTACCTGATTGGGTTTGAGCAATTTAATATTTGGGTAGTTGACGACTAAACCTTTTTGAGTAGCAGCCGCGACAAAATTACGCAGGCTAGTAGGAATAGCCGAGGTATCGTTAAAAACTTGCAAAATATTTTGAGCCAAGCCTTTAGGAGTGTAATTGAGTCCCCTAGCTAACGCCACTAGCACATCTAAGCGAGTAACATTTTTATTAGGGTTAACCACATTACCAGGCTCAAGCTCAAAAAAGCCTCTTTGATAAACTTCCAGAATATAGGAGTGTACCCATTGATCTGGGGAGACATCTTTAAAATCAACTGCGGGGCGAACATTCGCTTTTGGCAAAGCGAGACTTAACATAGCAGCTAACTCACCCCGTGTGACGGGATCGTTTGGTCGAAAGCGACCTTGATAACCTTTAATAATCTCTTTCTGCGCCAATTCAGTAATAAAATCTTTTGCCCAATAGTTTGCCGGGACATCAGTAAAACTGATGTTATTTGGTTGATTTGGCTCTATTTCTAGCTGTGGTGGCACATTTTGAGGTTGCTGTTGTACCTGTTCGGGTTGGGGTACATTTACAATTGTCTGCACCTCTGGTATTTCTGGTTGATTTTGAGCTACCTGTGGTTGTAAGGGGTTCCCTATTAGCTGGCTAACTTCGTAGGTAGAAGTATTATTTGCGTTGACATTGATTACCGGATTGATTTGACCCGGCGTAGCTTTTAAAGCTCGCGCGATACCTGCACGGGAGACGTTGACAATGCGATTGGCGATCGCATTTGTACCAGTCCTTAATGAGTTGGTATAAACGCTATTAGTAGTAGCATTTGGTAAGCCAGCAATCTGAAAAGTGTTGACGTTAATCTTACTTGGGCTAGGTAGAAAGATCACACTTTCCTGTCCAGCCGTTGAATCAACGATTTGGCTGAAGTAATCATTTACATTTGTGCCACTGTCGATGCTGCTGTCACTATTGCTATCAACGCCATAGACAGTACGAACTATGGGGAATTGCTCAGGGAAATTAGAAACAACTAAGTTAACTGCGCTTCTTTCAGGCAAAACCTCAAACTCGCTGTAACCAATGAGCTTATTTTGGAGATTGTATAAGCGTACTGCAATGCGATCGCCTGCTTTTACTCCTCCCCCAAAATTTGCTCGTTTGTTGATCCTGTATTTGAAATCCCCAACAAACTGCTCTTGGGCATAGCTTTGACCTTTTTTAGCTTTTAAAGAAACCCTCGCAATCACACCAGGAGATCTGCCTAATGGTTGTCTAATTGCCAAAGTGAAATTTGTTGGAGAAGATATTTGAGGCTGAGTGCTAGGTTGGGTGACCAATGGTTGATTAACCCGACTCGTAGCTGGTGGAGTAGGTGTTTCAAACCGACGAGTAACTGTCGGTGTCGGCACTAATGTAGGTCTTACTTGTGGAGTAGGTGTTTCAAACCGACGAGTAACTATCGGTGTCGGCGCTGGTGTAGGTCTTACTTGTGGAGTAGGTGTTTCAGTTTGACGAGTTGCTTGATCAGGTAGTTGGATAGGACGAAGTGGCGCTGGTTGTGTGTTCCTCGCTGGTGGAGTGCTAACTAGAGGATTGACACGAGCAGTTTTAATAGAGCTTGCGGCGGCATCCCACTTGACTACAGTCCCCGATAAGTTAGTGCGATACAGCCAGCGGCTTTCCCCATTAGTTACTGTGACAGACCAACCTGGAACCATAGCTTGAGTACAGATTCCAGCGCCGCCCAAACCTAGACACCCATCTGACCAAGTTTGTTGTTTTACCTCAACTACACTGAGTTGAGAATTTGGCATTCCTGTCCGCTGGACAGCATCTTTCATTACTGCATTGATTACTAAAGGCAGTGCCTCAACACCATTATTTTGTTTCAGTTTGCTGCTATCAAGCTCAACTGCCACATTTGCAGGATTTTTGACTGTCTGAGGCGAAATACCAGCGATCGCAGGATCATTAGTGTTGGTAGCAACACTGGCAGTAGCAAAAGCAACGCTACCCACTAAAGCAAAGTAACTGCGGTTCATAACTGTCATCTGGCACCGAGGCTAAATAGTTAAGTATTGACTTTGATTAATTGGAAATGTTCCTTCAGACATTTTCTCTCATTTAGAGAACTTGACCATACAAACACATATTTTCCTAATCTTAACAATAACAAAAAGTGATAGTATTTTTCTTCTATTCTGCTAAATACACTAAATTAAAAATACTTAAATTTTAAAATTGTACAATACCCATATTTAAAATCTAAAAACAGTATGACTACTGAACAGCTACCAAAAACAAGCAACTTTGAAAAACTAATTTGGAACTGGCAAGGCTACCAAATTCAGTACACAGTTGTCGGTACAGGCAAACCATTAGTACTAATTCATGGGTTTGGTGCTTCCATTGGACATTGGCGTAAAAATATCCCTGAACTCGCGGCTGGAGGCTACCGAGTATTTGCCATAGATTTATTAGGATTTGGCGGTTCCTCTAAGCCACCTCTAGATTATTCCCTAGAATTGTGGGAGCGGCTACTAAAGGATTTTTGGGATACTCACATTCAAACACCAACAGTATTTGTTGGTAACTCAATTGGGGCATTGCTCAGTTTGATCATGGTGGCTGATTATCCAGAAATTACCGCAGGTGGCGTTTTGATCAACTGTGCTGGTGGACTAAATCACCGCCCCGACGAACTTAATTTGCCTTTACGCTTGGTAATGAAGGCATTCACCAAGGTAGTTAGTTCTAAAAGGTTTGGTTCACTGATTTTTAATCGCGTCCGTCAGAAAGCGAGAATCCGTAGTACTCTACGCCAGGTTTATCGCAACCCAGAAGCAATTACTGATGAGTTGGTAGATTTACTATATACTCCTTCCTGTGACGAGGGCGCTCAACAAGTTTTTGCTTCAGTTCTCACTGCACCTCCTGGTCCAACTCCAGGGGAGTTATTGCCTAAAGTTAAGCATCCTATGTTGGTGATTTGGGGTGCTGATGATCCTTGGACTCCTGTAAGTGGAGGGCGAATTTTTGAAGAGTTAAATGAAGCTGGTCAACCTATCGAATTTGTATCTATTCCGAATACAGGTCATTGTCCTCACGATGAGCGACCAGAAGTTGTCAATCCACTGATATTGAATTGGCTATCTCAGTTTTAAGTGTTGAATGCTACTGCACAATAAGATAAAATGCCCGACTTTTCAAAAAAATCGGGCATCTTTTTATGAGCAAGATGCGATCGCACAATTTACCAAATTTAATTTTTAATCTCTGGTTTTTTAGACATTAATATTATTTTTTGTAAATCAAAAATACTGAGCCAATAGGATTGAGATTTTCAACATAAACTGTGTTATCAAAGTACAAACCTGTAGACCAACCTCCATCAAACAACATTCCTTCCTGAATCTTACCTAAACAGTAATTTCTAGAGATACCTGCCAGCACATCATCGAACCTAGATGGATACAAAGTTTGCTCATTATTAGCATTATTCACTAACAAAATTACGTATCCCTTTTCAGTAATAGCTACTAGAGAACGGCTAGTTTCTTGAGAACACGCATACTCTCCCAAATCTTGACAAATATCTTTAAACTTTCCTTGTTGATAAAACCTACCATTACCTCCAACAAGGTTGTAATTTAAACTCGGAGTTTTTCTTTTACCAATTTGAATAGTAGCCTTGCGCGTTTCTGGTTTACCACCTGAAATACCAAAAGAAGATCGTTTATCTTTAAAAACACCTGAATATTCTACTCCTCGCGAAATATTTAAACCTTGTGGCTTATGTTCAGGATCTATATAATCTGCGTTAATTGCTGCAATTGGTTTCTTTCCATCTAGTTGGGCATTTTCATCATTTATAATTTCCGAAAAACTTTTAGGGATGTATTTTTTAATAATTTTCCATATAAATCTTTAGCATAAATTTGATGATTTAAACCCAAGCTAACCTTAAAATCAAGGTCTTTAGACTTAGGATCAAAAATAATTACATTATTTCCACCTTGCTGATCATTATTTCCCTGATTATCACTGATAATAAACTTGATGCTTTGCCAGGAGCAATCAGGCTGCTGGTTCGTCGAGGCATTCCTAATATTTTTTGCGTTAATAATTTCTTGAGCAGTTTTTTCAATAGATTTTGCTTTTTGTTGTATTGCTTCAGAATCACCACAAGAAACTAAAGTAACTACACTAATTACATATAAAGTTTTATAGGAGAAATTTTTTAAGCCATTCATCAATAAACCATAAATTAAAAGCTAAATAATTTATTCCCAACCTTGCATCTCTACCAATTCTACACAAATATCATTAATTCTTGCTCTATCAATATATTTCGGCAAGACACTTTTAGGGTAAACTGCTTCAATTTCAGCAAATAACTCATCAGCAAGTGCTTTTACTTGTTCGTAAGAATACTCACAGTTTCTAATCGCTTTTAACTGTGGTGCATCTCCGGCTTTTTCTCGATTAACAATTACTTCTCCTGTAGCTAAAATCTCAATTCCCATCCGCAGAAGTCGAATTAAGTGCGCTGCGTGTTTTACATCATAACCCACTTTTCTTTCATACTCTGCCCGCGTCACGTTGCGATTTTTTTTCCAAGACTGATAATTGTCATATTCTCTCAAAGCGGTGCGATAAGCTTGACTAATATGCAATAAGCGAATAAAGTCATTACTTGCTCTAGTCAACTGCTGTACATTAGACAGAAGTTCTACAGGTAAAGGATGCTGTTTAAATATTCCTTTATAATCAATTCTGGCAATTAAAAGCTCATATAATTCTTCCGCAGGCTGCATAAATTCAATGCAGTCTCGCACGGAGAGATAAAGAAATTCCAGAAAGGCATTAATCTGATCTTTTGTTAAAGGTTTATATTCTTCACTTAAACCAAAGTCAGCTAATTCAGGTTTTTTAGTTGGAGGATTTAGTAACCATTTACGATGAGTTTCAATTTTCTTTAATTGAGCAAAGGCATAGCCTGAAAAAGAGTGCTTAACTTTGGTGCAAAGCATCTCTTGTCTGTAAGAAATCAGTTTTTTACCTACATCAGTTAGAAGTATATAATCTTCTGCATCTAACCACATCAACTCTAAAATATTGGGGTTATTTAATGCTGCTAGATGCAAATATTTTCTGAGTTCATACACGCAAACATCCGCAGAATTATTAATTGCCTCGATATTTCCAGGTTCAGAATGCCAGCCTTGATCTTTTTGCTCAAAAGTTTCAAATCCTAGATAGTGCCTCTTTTTAGCAACAGCTATCCCTTTTAAATCAATGTCGGAAGCTGCTGTATTAATTCGATAAGCTTGGCTTCCCACTACTCCCAAAAGGATCGTTCTTTTCTCTACTTCTTCTCGATTCATTTTGATTTATATTCTCAGTCGCTAGTCCCAAAGATCGCTCTTTAATGTTTAATTTTAACAATGTTTAATTTTAACCACATACTTAGCGATCGCCTCTCGCTACTGCTGATATCTGAATTGGGGTTAAAGTTGAACCTGGATAATAAGTTCCTAAAATATGCGTATAGTCATATCCTTGCTTGGCTAAATCTTTAGCTCCATGTTGGCTCATTCCTTTACCATCGTGCGCTCTATCAGTTGTTTCTTGGGTATCAGCATACCAAGCATCAACAAGGGAACCTTGAGATGTGAGGATTTGACCTCTAGTTAATTCAACTGCTGTATAAGTACTACTGGCTTCACCGCTTAAACCTTTGTAAACTTGCCAAGCTTGGGTTGCACCGATATGGTAGAAGGGGCTATAAGGTTTTAAGTAACGCACCAAAGCATAAGAACGTGCTGCAACTGCTTGAGCTTTGAGAGCATCTATGGGCCAACTGCTCAACATTTCTGAGCCAACAACGCTATATAAATATGTTTCTAAATTGACATAATTTACTGCTAATAAAGTGCTACCTCTAGAGATTAATTTGACTTTTCCTCTATACCAATGTTCTCCAACACCAACATAGCCGCCTGGAGTAGCTTCTAGCCAAACACCATTAGGGCTTTTCCATAAACCAAAATCTATTTCGTTGCCTGACGCTTGCAGGTTGAAGGGGACACCTGCGGGAAGACTTCGCAGTACCTTTCCCGCTTCATCTCTAATAATTCCTGTTGTAGAAGTTCCAACCGCGAGAGTGTCTACGTTAATTGCGATCGCTACCTTCAATTCCACATCTGTAGGTTTGTGTACATGGGCAACATTCGCAGGTTTGTGTACAGAAGCAGCAATCTTAGTTTTATTAGGAGTTTTAGCAGTTGGAGTAATTGAAGGGCTGCTTGGTTTAATACTTGGTTGAGGGGTAATTTGACTACTTTGAGATGGTGGCGAAACTGAGACAAGGTTTTCTTTGGGAACACTAGCGGAATCTGATGTCCGTACTGCTGGGAGTAGCAATATTGGTGCAGCCAGTAGAGGAATTAGGCTGTAGCGTAAGTTAGGAAACCGCAGAAGTGTATTTGTCAATGTCACGTTTAATCTTTTGGTAGTTCAATTTGCCATTGTAATAGGTTTAATTACCCTAGTGGTTGCGGTAGTTACTAATTTATTAGGATTTCTTGATATAGCATCTACGTAATTTCCTCAATCACGCTGGTAAGGTGTGATTCTGAGTGCTGCAACAGTTATAGACAGGCGGGCTTCGTTTGTATAGCCCCAGGCTTGAGCCTGCGGGTCTATTGTAAATCATATATATTTATATCAATATTCAATAATTTTTCAGCAGTAAATAGTTAAAATCAAAGCATTCAATCTCTTCTAAAACTTAATTCTCTTAACTCCTGAATCAGGAACAAATTTATGCAAGTAGCACTTAAGCAAATCATAGTTGCTCCAGGCACTCAATTACTATTGAAAGATGTTAATTGGCAGCAATTTCAAGATTTATTAACAAATTTAGGAGAAAGTCGTAGTGCCAGAATTTCTTATAGTAAAGGAATGTTAGAAATCATGGTTCCTCTACCTGAACATGAAGATAACAAAGTAATAATTGGTGATTTAGTTAAGGCAATTTTAGAAGAAATGGATGTTGAATTTAGAAGTTTAGGCTCTACTACTTTTGAAAATGAAAAAATGGCCGCAGCGAAAGAGCCGGATGATTGTTTCTATATTCAAAATGAAGCAAAAATTAGAGGTAAGAAACGGCTAAATTTAACAGTAGATCCACCTCCAGATTTAGCGATTGAAATTGATATTACATCTCGCACTAGATTAAATAGTTATCAAGATTTAGGCGTTTCTGAATTTTGGCGTTACGACGGGAGCAAGTTAGAGATAAATATACTGCAAGCAGGTAAATATATTCAATCCAATCAAAGTTTAAATTTTCCTAGCCTGCCAATTATTGAAGTAATTCCAGAATATTTGGAACGCAGTAAAGTTATTGGTAGAAATGCCACAATGAAATTATTTAGAGCTTGGTTGAGAGAACAGTTAGCAGGATAACGGTTATTCTAATGTAGAGCCTCGCTCAATTCGTTCTCAGGTTTAACTATAAATCAAACTTCCTCAAACTCCCCTCCCCGAATTTCGGGGAGGGGCTGGGGTGGGGTAGTCTTTATGACTGTTTTATATTTTCCACTGTTAATTTTGTAGCCGCATCAATATCTAACATAAATAAAGTCAAATTCGACTCTTCTTGCGGTATAACTGCAACGTGACTAGCTATCCCCAATGTATCACCGCGCCGAAAAGATTCTGGTAAAACTCTGATACTAGATAAAGGTACATCAATTAAAGCGGGAACGTTGGTAACTGGGATACCACAAAGTTCACGCTCTTTATTTTGAACTACGATGAGATAGCCTTCATCAAGGTTTTGGTGATCTCTATGGATTTGGAATATACGCCATTCTAAATCTAAAACTGTAACTTCGCGATCGCCCATGTGGACAAGTCCTACCCACTTGCTGCCACTTCCATGAATTTGGCTGGAATTAAGTACTTTATAAACAGCTTCAATTCGTAAGGCTAAGTTGAGGCTACCTATGCTAAAAACTAATAGTTTTAATGTTTGTATCGCACGGGTATTATCTAACTCGTTTGATTCGGCGGTTGAGTAGGTTAAGGTATCATTTAGGTCTAAGGTTGTCATAATTAGTTATGTTTAGGGTTAAGGGCATATTTGCTACGTTTTTTAGGTAGATTTAACCACAGATATCCACAGATGCACACAGATGTTTCTGTTAAGTTATTTGTTGGGATGATGGGTTTTAAGTGGTTAGGGCGGTGGCTTTTTTAGGGGCGTTTTGGCTGATTATATCTTTGATACCTGCTAAAAATTCTTGTTCTAGGTAGGGTTTGGTGAAGTAGGCACTTGCTCCTAAGTGTTTGGCTAACTGTCGATGTTTATCACTACTGCGAGAAGTTAACATTATTACCGGAAATTTTGATAATTCTGCATCTTGACGGCGCTGGGTGAGAAATTCAAAGCCGTTCATATTAGGCATTTCTACGTCAGAAACTACTAACTGAATAGTGGAATTTTTCTGCAATTGTTCTATTGCTTCTCTACCATCCCTAGCTTGCACAACACGATAACCTGCTTTTTGCAATGTTAAAGCTAATGTTTGGCGTAACGCAATTGAGTCATCAACAACTAATATTAAGGGAGATTTAACACTGCTAGTTGGTTGGCGCGTTGCGGATGATGGCGTTTTCTGGCGGGTAGCAGTTGGTGAGGAAGTTGAAGTAGTGACGATATCTTTAGGTTGACCAGCAATTTGACTGAGTAGAGTTGCACCATCAATTACTGGAAGTAAACTTCCATCTCCTAAGATTGTACAACCGTAAATATAAGATGGAGGTGCGATCGCATTACCAAATGGTTTAATTACCAGTTCTTGTTCTGTAATTAAACGATCAACTTCTAATGCTATAAATTGATTATCCTGACGCAAGAGTAAAATAGGTGATGCCCAGTCTTCAGGGGTGGGGACTGATAATAAGGCTTGGCTAGGAACAGTTTCGGGTAATGGTACTGAATAGTTTAATAGTTCCGATAAATGATGAATTGGAACCAGCCGTTTTCTCCAGTGTAATAATTTTTGTTTTCCAGATAGCTTCATCTGGTCGGCTTTGGGAACAAATATTTCTTCAATACTATCAGCAGGGAAAGCATAAGCGGTAGAACCCACCATGCAAACCAGTAATTTAGCAATAGTTAGTGTTAATGGGATGCGTAAAATAAATGTAGTACCACGCCCCTGATGAGAGTGTACTGTAACTGTACCTTTGAGAAAGCGTAGTTGCGATCGCACTACATCTAAACCAACACCTCTACCTGAAATTTCAGTTATTTTGCTAGCAGTAGAAAAACCTGGTTCAAATATTAAATCTAACAGCTTGGCTGTGGAGGTTAAAGCTACTTCATCTGCTGCTATTAAACCTACTTCTACCGCTTTAGCAGCGATGCGCTGTAAATTTATCCCTTGACCATCATCCCGCATTTCAATAACGGTTTGACTGCCTTGGTGATATGCTCTAATTTCAATCTGACCACGTTCTAGTTTATTTTGTTTACGGCGCACTTCTGCGGGTTCAATCCCATGATCAAATGCGTTGCGAAATAAGTGCAGTAAAGGGTCATAAAGTTTTTCTAATACTGCTTTATCAACTAAAACTCCAGTTCCACTTAATTTCAAATCAACTGGTTTTTGATACTTAGTCGATAAATCCCGTAATGTTCTCGGAAAACGATTTAATACCTCACCCAAAGGTAGCATTCTTGCCCACATTAAATCATCTCGCAAGTAGGCAAGCATTTGACGTTGACCTTCTAACGTTCTGCTAGATTGACTTGATAATAGTGCAATATCGCCTACTATTTCTTCAATTTGCGCCATTTCTTCTAGCGTCTCTTGCAGCCGTGAATTTAATTCACCATAGCTGTCCATTTCTAGGGAATCAAACTCAGTTTCCATCCTAGATTTTGAGCTAATAATTTCTGACTGATTAGCTGCACTCAACAAGCCAACTTTTAAACTTGAATTATGATCTGGAGCTACAAGCATTTTATCTGATAAATCTCGTAGCTGATAAGTCATTTCTTGAAATTTAGTAAACCGACGTAATAATTCTTCAACAGTCCCTTGTAATTGTTCATTCTGTAGAGAAAGACCATTCCGGTTAATAGCTAGTTCACCTACCACATTATTCATGCGTTCTAGTCGATCTACATCAACCCTCACAGAAAGTTGAGCAGCATTTCCTGAAGGAATTTCTTGCTTTTCTGGAGTAGAAGATTTTTGAGTAATTGTAGAGTTTGTAGAAGTTGGACTAGAAAGTACATCAATAACTTTTGGAGTCGTTTCTTCGCTACTATCCAATGCGGCAACTGGCAATTGATCGTATGCTTCCTCAATTGATTGCACTAATTCTTGAAAATTAGATGCAGCCGCAACTTTTTCTACTAATTCAGATGGCAATTCTATACTAAGTGGAGGCTCATCGGTAACTTTATCAAGTATAAATTCATTACTATTGGGAGCTAAATTAGTTTCTTGAGGTGCAGTTTCTTCGGCTTTAACAGCAGTAGTATCTAAAGATGGTATTAATGGAGGTTGGCTTTCCTCAATAAATTCGCTAAATACATCTTTTAAAGAAGGAGTATTAAGACTAACGCTGTTTAATTGATTAGCTAAAGTTACTTCACTATTATTTTGCTCTGCGACTGCGGGAGTTTCAAGAGATGTCTCAATCAGGAATCCATTTGTTTTTTCAATCGTTTCTTGGCTGGAATCGGGTATACCAAAAACTTCGTCTAAAGATAAAATTAAATTATTTTGTTCAACTTGATGTGTTGACTCAATTTGAAGACTTTCTTCTGGGGCTGGCTCGCTAAATACTGATTTTGCTTCAGGGGTAAAAATATCTGGAATTATTATATTTGCTTTGTGAATAGCAGAATCATCAAAAATATCATCTACATTGATTAAACAAGTTTGATCTAATTCTTGTGATTCAACTAGATTAATACCGTTAATTTCAACTTCCTGCGTGGGTAATTCTAGTGCGTCATTGCTAGTAAATATAGAATTACCAAATATTTCATCTAACCCAGGACTTGAAGGTTCTAGTTGATCGGGAATTTCTTGGCTGCTATCAGCAAATATTTCGGTTAATTCAGTTTCATTTAATTTGAATAAATCAAGCCCCGATCCATTATCTAATTCCGTAAATTCATTAGATATTTCATGGTTAGCAAAAATATCTGTTATAGAGGGGTTGTTTACTTGCTCTTGTTGACCGAATAAGTCTATGTCTAATGTTAATGCTGCTTCTTCTAAACTAGATGAGTCTACTAAATCCAATGAAGACCAATCGTTAAATTCTAGTGCTTCAGCACGCAGATCAGGGCTTACAAATGATGTTAGTTCGTTAAATTGCTCGTCTAGATCTAGGAAGTTACTGTCTGTAAAATTATTATTTGTTGTTATTGGTTGAGTAGAAGTTAAGATTTCTGAGTTAGAAGAATCAGCAAGTTTTAGTAAAGCTGGGGAAGGGGAACCGCCTTGAGCGCGATCGCCTGCTATTACTGCTTCTCTTCCTGCCTGAAAATCCGCTAATGCTACTTCAGCAATATGCAAAACTTGATCGGGATGAGCATCAAGAGCAGCTATAGCTGTATTTGCGATCGCAGTAAATCCTGATAGGTTAAATAACTCTCCTATTCCAGAAAATACTTCTGCTTGCGCCCGCAATTCTCCCGCTACTACATTGTGTTCGGGATCTGCCAAAACGTCAATTAAACGCTCTAATCCTTGAGCAACATCTATTTCAAATATAGATAAAGTAATATCTATGCCTAATTCCACAGAACTAGGTAAGAAATCTTCTTTACCCAGGTAATCTTTTAATTCCTCTTCAATTTCTGCAAATAGAGGTTCTGCTACTGCGATCGCCTCTTCTGCATCAAAATAACCAGTATTAATCTGCTCCATCAGTGGCAGACGCAGGCAATCATAAGCCTGTAATAGCCAAGTTTCTAGTTGCTCGTCAATTACTAAATCTTCCTGATGCAGTGCCTTAAAAATATCTTCAAGGCGATGTGACAAAGTTTTAATCGCATCTAGCCCAACACTGGCAGATCCCCCTTTGATAGAGTGAGCCGCCCGCATCATGTTGTGGATTTTACCAGCAGTGCGATTTTGCCTAAGATCCAGCAACTCGGTTTCGATTACTTGTAATAGTTCTGGAGCTTCTTGAATAAAGAATTGGTAGGCTTGATCGCGAATATCAGAGTCGATAGCCATAGCGAGGAGGGGGAGGTGGGAGGGGGGAAGGGGGAAGGGGGAAAGGGAAAAAGGGGGGAAAGGGAGAGAAACAGAAAATAAAGTATTCTTTCTGACTCCTCTCCCCTCTCTCCTCTCACCTCTCCCTTAGTTAACTTTGAATTGACCGACGTTAGCTTGCAATTCTTGGGCTAAAGTTAGTAATTCTTTAAAGGATGCTGATACGTCAGTTGCTCCTGTTGAGGTTTTGTTGGCGATAGCTGCAACATTACTCATAGTATGAGTTACTTCTTCAGAAGCTTTAGTTTGAACTGCGGCGGCTTGAGCGATCGCTTCTACTAAGGCGCTGATGTGCGAACTAGCAGCAGTGATTTTATTCAAGCTAGACCGTGCTTCATCTACTAGCTTTGTACCAGTGACTACTTGCTCAGTACCAGATTCCATTGCTGCAACTACTTCATTAGTTTCTGCTTGGATACCTGCTACCAGCTTCTCGATTTCTGCCGTTGCTGCTGCTGATTGACGAGCAAGCGATCGCACTTCATCCGCAACCACCGCGAAACCACGCCCTTCTTCACCTGCACGCGCCGCCTCAATTGAAGCATTCAGTGCTAACAAGTTAGTTTGAGCCGCAAATGTGCCAATCAAGTTCACAACTTTAGAAATCTTTTGTGAAGATTCACCCAACCGCTTGACTTTTTTAGAGGTTTCTGCTACCGTTTCGCGGATTGCTAGAATCCCATCTACAGTCCGGTTCATCGCGTCGTCGCCTTCCTTCACAATTTCCGTAGCTTGCTGTACCGCCGCTTCCGCTTGTTCAGCATTCTTAGCCACAGCGCGAATCGAGATAGACATTTCCTCAATCCGATCCAAAGCACCGACAATTTCTTCAGCTTGGCGTAAAGCTTCTGCTGATAGCTCTTGAACGGCAACTTCGTTACTGCTAGTAGTTGCTGCTACTTGTTTAGTTGCGGTCTGCACCTGAGATACAATCTTCCGCAAGCTGGTAATGGTGGCATTGTACGAGTCTGCAATTGTACCGATTTCATCTTCAGTCACATTTGCGCGAATCGTCAGATCACCTTTACTAACTGGATCAACTTCTATTAGCAGTTCTAGCGCCCGTTTTTGGAGAGCCTCCCTAGCTAACCGTTGTTGTTCAGCATTCTGGGTTTGTTGCTGAGTAGCTACTTCTTGAGCAGCAAGTAGAGTTTGAATTTGTTCCACCAAAGTAGCTTGGTTGAGAGCCAAACCGACTTGGGTTGCCAACTGCGTGAACAAATCAATTTCAGCCTTGGGCCAAGTGCGAGTTTCTGAGCAGTGATGAGCAATCATCAACCCGAATAACTGATTGTCTACCATAATCGGCACAACTAAGTTTGCCATAACTTGGAAACGCTCCAGCATCTCCACATGGCATTTGTTCA
Source organism: Crinalium epipsammum PCC 9333 (assembly GCF_000317495.1). GTDB lineage: Bacteria > Cyanobacteriota > Cyanobacteriia > Cyanobacteriales > PCC-9333 > Crinalium > Crinalium epipsammum. The sequence continues at coordinate 1,456,223 of NC_019753.1, read as the reverse complement.
AACCCGCTTGCTGAATATCTTCAATAGCACGTACACGACCTTTGTTGTAGCTACCGCCTTGTGTTTCTTTCAAACAGGTATCAAGTAGTCTTACCCCTAGCGTTGGCATCCAACCTGGCGCTACAGATTCTGCGATGACAACGCCCTCCCAGTTACTATCAAAGCGATAAACAATTACACGATCCGTATTAAATGCTTTACGCATTTCTGAAACAGCCGTATTGAGGATGTCATCGAGTTTGAGAGATTCGCGCAGACGCAAAGTAACATCAGACAGTAGTTGAGCGCGTTTTGCTTCGGCTTCTTTTTGTTCTAAATAGCTAATGCGGTCAAGAGCCAAACCGACTTGGGTGGCTAACTGAGTACACAAATCAACTTCAGACTTTTGCCAATTCCGAGGTGTTGAACATTGCTGCGTACACAATAAGCCTAAGAGTTTGTCACCACTAACAATTGGGGTGATCACATTAGCACGCAGTCTTAAGCGTTCATACAACTCCAAGTGACAAGGGGTGAGATTAGCTTGATAAATGTCATTAATGACAAACACACGCCCATTGCGGTACAGTTCTACTCCTTCATCTGATTCAGTGAAGTAAGTATCTGCCACCTTAAGGTTCAAGAATGAAGGTAAACCTGGTAACACTGCTTCAGCAACGACATTACCACTCCAATCTGGGTTAAACCGATATAAGAATACCCGTTCTGCGTTAACCAGTTGTTGCGTCCCTTGCACAGCTTTCTCAAACACATCCTGAATATCAAGTGATTCACGGGCGCTAGTAGCAATTTCAGCAAACAGTTGTGCGCGTTTGGTTTCAGCTTCTTTTTGTTCTAAGAAACTAATCCGGTCAAGAGCCAACCCAACTTGAGTTGCCAGTTGTGTACACAAATCAATTTCCGATGATTGCCACACACGGGGGCTGGAGTACTGTTGTGTACATAGTAATCCCAGCAATTTATCACCGCCGACAATGGGAGTAATTACTATCGAGCGAATCTTTAAGCGCTCATACACTTCACGGTGACAAGGTGTCAGGTTGCTCTTGTAAATGTCATCTATTACAAATACCCGACCGTTGCGATAACGTTCTACGCCTTGTTCGGTGTCCATGAAGTAGGTATCAGCTACTACCATGTTCAGACAGTCTGGTACTCCTGGGGCTGCGGCTTCTGCAATAATTTCCCCACTCCAGTCTGGATTAAAGCGGTATAAAGAAACCCGTTCTGCATCTACTAACTGTTGTGTACCTTGTACAGCTTTCTCGAATACTGCTTGAACATCAAGAGATTCACGGGCGCTGTTAGCAATTTCTACAAACAGTTGCGATCGCTTCGCCTCTGCTTTTTGTTGTTTTACCTCAGCTTCTTTTTGCTCGAAGTAGCTAATACGGTCTAATGCCAAACCTACTTGCGTCGCTAACTGACTACAGAAATTCACTTCTGAGGGCAGCCATGTTCTAGGACTAGAGTATTGCTGTGTACACAACAGACCTAAGAGTTTGTCACCACCCACAATAGGTGTAATTACAATCGAGCGAATCTTTAAACGCTCATATACTTCTCGGTGACATGGTGTAAGGTTGCTCTTGTAGATGTCATCAATTACAAATACCCGACCATTACGATAACGTTCTACACCTTGTTCTGTGTCCATGAAGTAGCTGTCTGCTACTATCATGTTCAAGCAATCTGGTACGCCTGGGGCTGCGGCTTCGGAAACAATTTCACCACTCCAATCACTGTTAAAGCGATACACGCTTACTCGTTCAGCGTTGAGTAATTGTTGTGTTCCTACTACTGCTTTTTCAAACAGTGGTTCAATGTCTTCGTCGCGACGGGCGCTGTTAGCTATTTCAGCAAACAGTTGTGCTGCTTTGGCTTCGGCTTCTTGCTTGGTAGCATCAGCTTCTTTTTGCTCAAAGTAGCTAATACGGTCTAACGCTAAACCTACTTGCGTAGCTAACTGAGTACAGAAATTTACTTCCGACTGCTGCCATGTTCTGGGGCTGGAGTATTGCTGTGTACACAATAATCCCAGTAATTTATCACCACCCACAATAGGTGTAATTACAATTGAGCGAATCTTTAAACGCTCATATACTTCTCGGTGACATGGTGTGAGGTTGCTTTTGTAGATGTCATCTATGACAAATACCCGACCGTTGCGATAACGTTCTACACCTTGCTCAGTATCCATAAAGTAGCTATCTGCTACTATCATGTTCAAGCAATCTGGCACTCCTGGGGCTGCGGCTTCTGCAACAATTTCGCCACTCCAGTCTTGATTGAATCGGTACACACTTACTCGTTCGGCATTGAGTAATTGTTGTGTTCCTACTACTGCTTTTTCAAACAGTGGTTCAATGTCTTCATCGCGACGGGCGCTGTTAGCGATTTCAGCAAATAACTGTGCTGCTTTGGCTTCAACTTCTTGCTTTGTAGCATCAGCTTCTTTTTGCTCAAAGTAGCTAATACGGTCTAATGCCAAACCTACTTGCGTCGCTAACTGGGTACAGAAATTTACTTCCGACTGCTGCCATGTTCTGGGACTAGAGTATTGCTGTGTACACAACAGACCTAAGAGTTTGTCACCACCCACAATAGGTGTAATTACAATCGAGCGAATCTTTAAACGCTCATATACTTCTCGGTGACATGGTGTAAGGTTGCTCTTGTAGATGTCATCAATTACAAATACCCGACCATTACGATAACGTTCTACACCTTGTTCTGTATCCATGAAGTAACTGTCTGCTACTATCATGTTCAAGCAATCTGGTACGCCTGGGGCGGCAGCTTCTGCAACAATTTCGCCACTCCAATCACTGTTAAAGCGATACACGCTTACTCGTTCAGCGTTGAGTAATTGTTGTGTTCCTACTACTGCTTTTTCAAACAGTGGTTCAATGTCTTCATCGCGACGAGCGCTGTTAGCGATTTCGGCAAATAGCTGTGCTGCTTTGGCTTCGGATTCTTGCTTTGTAGCTTCAGCTTCTTTTTGCTCGAAGTAGCTAATACGGTCTAACACCAAACCTACTTGCGTAGCTAACTGACTACAGAAGTTCACTTCTGAGGGCAGCCATGTTCTAGGACTAGAGTATTGCTGTGTACACAACAGACCTAAGAGTTTGTCACCACCCACAATAGGTGTAATTACAATCGAGCGAATCTTTAAACGCTCATATACTTCTCGGTGACATGGTGTAAGGTTGCTTTTGTAAATATCATCTATTACAAATACCCGACCATTACGATAACGTTCTACACCTTGCTCAGTGTCCATGAAGTAACTGTCTGCTACTATCATGTTCAAGCAATCTGGTACGCCTGGGGCGGCAGCTTCTGCAACAATTTCGCCACTCCAATCACTGTTAAAGCGATACACGCTTACTCGTTCAGCGTTGAGTAATTGTTGTGTTCCTACTACTGCTTTTTCAAACAGTGGTTCAATGTCTTCATCGCGACGGGCGCTGTTAGCGATTTCGGCAAATAGCTGTGCTGCTTTGGCTTCGGATTCTTGCTTTGTAGCATCAGCTTCTTTTTGCTCAAAGTAGCTAATACGGTCAAGAGCCAAACCTACTTGCGTAGCTAACTGGCTACAGAAATTCACTTCTGAGGGCAGCCATGTTCGGGGACTAGAATATTGCTGTGTACACAACAGACCTAAGAGTTTGTCACCACCCACAATAGGTGTAATTACAATCGAGCGAATCTTTAAACGCTCATATACTTCTCGGTGACACGGTGTGAGGTTGGTTTTGTAGATGTCATCTATTACAAATACCCGACCATTACGATAACGTTCTACACCTTGTTCTGTGTCCATGAAGTAGCTGTCCGCTACTACCATGTTCAAGCAATCTGGTACTCCTGGGGCTGCGGCTTCGGAAACAATTTCACCACTCCAATCACTGTTAAAGCGATACACGCTTACTCGTTCAGCGTTGAGTAGGTGTTGTGTTCCTTGCACTGCTTTTTCAAACAGGGGTTCGATATCGACCGCTTGACGAGCGCTGTTAGCGATTTCGGCAAATAGCTGTGCTGCTTTGGCTTCAACTTCTTGCTTTATAGCTTCAGTTTCTTTTTGCTCGAAGTAGCTAATACGGTCTAACACCAAACCTACTTGCGTAGCTAACTGAGTACAGAAATTTATTTCTGACTGCTGCCATGTTCTGGGGCTGGAGTATTGCTGTGTACACAATAATCCCAGTAATTTATCACCCCCCACAATTGGGGTAATCACAATTGAGCGAATCTTTAAACGCTCATATACTTCTCGGTGACATGGTGTAAGGTTGCTTTTGTAAATATCATCTATTACAAATACCCGACCATTACGATAACGTTCTACACCTTGCTCAGTATCCATGAAGTAGCTGTCTGCTACTATCATGTTCAAGCAATCTGGTACGCCTGGGGCGGCGGCTTCTGCAACAATTTCGCCACTCCAATCACTGTTAAAGCGATACACGCTTACTCGTTCAGCATTGAGTAATTGTTGTGTTCCTTGCACTGCTTTTTCAAACAGGGGTTCAATGTCTTCGTCGCGACGGGCGCTGTTAGCGATTTCGGCAAATAACTGTGCTTGCTTTGCTTCAACTTCTTGCTGTTTGCCATCAGCTTCTTTTTGCTCGAAGTAGCTAATACGGTCTAACACCAAACCTACTTGCGTAGCTAACTGACTACAGAAATTCACTTCTGAGGGCAGCCATGTTCTAGGACTAGAGTATTGCTGTGTACACAACAGACCTAAGAGTTTGTCACCACCCACAATAGGTGTAATTACAATCGAGCGAATCTTTAAACGCTCATATACTTCTCGGTGACATGGTGTAAGGTTGCTCTTGTAGATGTCATCAATTACAAATACCCGACCATTACGATAACGTTCTACGCCTTGTTCTGTATCCATGAAGTAGCTGTCTGCTACTATCATGTTCAAGCAATCTGGTACGCCTGGGGCGGCAGCTTCTGCAACAATTTCGCCACTCCAATCACTGTTAAAGCGATACACGCTTACTCGTTCAGCGTTGAGTAGGTGTTGTGTTCCTTGCACTGCTTTTTCAAACAGGGGTTCGATATCGACCGCTTGACGAGCGCTGTTAGCGATTTCGGCAAATAGCTGTGCTGCTTTGGCTTCAACTTCTTGCTTTATAGCTTCAGTTTCTTTTTGCTCGAAGTAGCTAATACGGTCTAATGCCAAACCTACTTGCGTCGCTAACTGAGTACAGAAATTTACTTCCGACTGCTGCCATGTTCTGGGGCTAGAGTATTGCTGTGTACACAATAATCCCAGTAATTTATCACCCCCCACAATTGGGGTAATTACAATCGAGCGAATCTTTAAACGCTCATATACTTCTCGGTGACATGGTGTGAGGTTGGTTTTGTAGATGTCATCTATTACAAATACCCGACCGTTGCGATAACGTTCTACACCTTTCTCTGTGTCCATGAAGTAGCTGTCTGCTACTGTCATGTTTAGACAATCTGGTACTCCAGGGGCTGCGGCTTCGTAAACAATTTCGCCACTCCAATCACTGTTAAAGCGATACACGCTTACTCGTTCGGCGTTGAGTAACTGTTGTGTTCCTACTACTGCTTTTTCAAATATCTCGTTGATATCTAGAGATTCACGCGCTTTACTGGCAATATCTGCAAATAATTCTGCTGCTTTGGCTTCCGCTTCTTGCTTGTTTAATAATTCTTTAACCTGTCTTACCAGGTTATTAAAACTGAGGGCTAAGGTTTTGGTTTCAGCACTACCACGAGGTTCAACGTAGGCATCCCAATTTCCTGCTGCTACCTGTTCTGATTTACTGGTTAATTCTTTTAAAGGTTTAGACCAGCGACGAGCTAATGTGACAGCAATGCCTGTACCAATTACTCCTAATGTCAGAAACATGAAGAGGAAAATTAATCCTTGCTCATTACCTGCTGGTGTAATTTCGGAAAGATCAATTGAACTAACACTAACTAAATCTGCACCAGGAACGGCAGCTAGGGTATACTTTCTACCATCTTGGTTAAACGATGTACTAAGAGATAGTTGTCCTTCTTGGTGAACAAAGGGAATAATAGTAAGCCCTTGAAGCTGAGGTCTTTTGGCAACGTAGCTGGCTTGCTTATTTCCTGTAAAAGAACTTTTTTGTGCTTTAAGTTCTTCTAAAAGAGCGGTTGCCTTTTGTAAAATTGGTTCGCCTCCTAGCAGTTCTTGTTGAGCTACTGAACCACTGGAAGTGATAGTACTAATTACACTTTTGCTTTGAGGAGCAATAATTTGAATTTTTTCTGATGCAGTTAATCCAACTTGTTCTAAAGGTAATGCCAAACTGTTAAAGTTAGCGGTGGGCATTACGGATTTAATTACACCAATAAATTGCCCTGAAAGTGGATCTCTAATAGCATTACTGATCTCAACAACAGGTTGTTTATTTTGATCTAGTTTAGGTTTACTAATCCACTTGCCTTCGCTCTTGGCTTTTTGCCACCATTCTTGGCTACTTTGAACAGGGTTTCCAACTGCTGTAGCGGCAGCAATATTTGAACCGTTTTTATCTGTGAATAATAATTGAGAAAAATTTTGATTTTTGGCGGTTTGTTGCAAATAAGAACTTAATCCGGGATTAAGCTGTGGTGCTTTTGTAGCTGTAGTTGCGTTTAAGGGGTTGGCTGGTGCTACTTGAGCAGTTGGGCGAACGGCATTAATAATGAAGGGATTTTCTGCTAAAGATGATGTAGCTTTAACGCCATTATCAACTAAATTACCCGCCAAATATGAAGACAGCAATGCGTCTTGTTTTAATTTTGAGTCAGCACGTTGAGTTGCTTGATGTTGAGTAATACCCCAAGTGGCTATTCCGGCGATCGCAATTGGAGCAAGTAAGACAGGTAAAATAGTGGTCAACAGTTGGCGGCTGAATGTTGAACCAAGTTTTAAGGCTGGTTTTGGAGCATCTTGCTCTTGTGTTTCCCTGACTTCTATTGGCGCTACGCCATTACTGTAACCATTGTTTGTACGCGGCTCAATGATCTCAGTGTGCAATTCTTCGGTAGATGTTAGTGGTTTAAATGGAGGTGGTGGTGGCGGTAAATGGTTAGCACCATTTTTTCTACCATTTAAACGACCGTTAGTTTCAGCTTTATTTTTATTTGGTTGAGGCTCAGAATGCTTAGTCATAAATCAAAATTCACTAAAAATAAATTGGTAGAACTACTTGAACGAATTAACTGATATAGAGGGAAGTAACGTTTTTTGATGTTACTTTGCAACAATGCCTTAATCCCCATTGTTATTTAAACTGCGGGTTTAGGCATTCCCGCAATTATGGCTTCTCCTTCTAAAACCACTAGCATTTCATCATTAGATTTCATCCAATAACCTCGTAGAAATGGCACAAGTTCAGGGGTAACAGCAGACAGGGGAGGGGATTCAATTGAATCAGGATTGCACCACTCCATATCTTCGACTTTCTCCACAACCAGTCCCAACATTTTACTTCCAGTAATTTGACCGCCTAATCTCTTTTTACTGGTATGTTTCTGTTGGCTATGAATAACAATTGTTGTGTAGGTTGAATGGCTAATTTCTTGTTGGTGCAAGGGAGTTAAACCTACCAAATGCCCTAAATCTACAATCCAGAGAATTTCACCCCGCCAGTTATAAACACCCATTACCCACCCTGGTAGGTGAGGAATAGGTACAATCTGGTTAACTGGAATATTTAGCACCTCTGTCATTTGATGCACAGGCAATAGTGCTGTAGTTTCTCCACCTAAATGAAACCGCAAAAACTGTTCCCCAACGCTTGTTTGATGTGTTGGAGTATTATTTGCAGTTTGATTTAATAATGTAGTGTTCCCTGATAAAAATTCAGATACCATTGCTTGCTTCCTCGAGGTGCTAAGTTACAATTGACTTAGTTTTTAATTAATTGATTAACTGTTCGCAAGAGTTCTTCTTGATCAACTGGTTTTGGTATATAAGCATCTGCACCTTGTTTCATTCCCCAAAATTTATCCATATCACTACTTTTTGTTGAACACATTACTACTGGAATTTTGTTAGTTTCTGGGTCAGCTTTCAGTTCACGGCAAAGTTCAAAGCCACTACGCCCAGGTAGCACAACGTCAAGAATGATCACATCAGGTTTAGAGGCACTGATTTTTTCTAATGCTTCTTCTGTGCTATTTGCTGTCAAAACATTTAAGCCTGCACGCTGCAAGCAGCTAGTCAAAATTTGTCTTTCTGTCATCGTATCTTCAACAACTAAAGCAGTACGCATCGCATTAACCTTGTTTAAAACTATCAGGATCAACCTACCACAATGGAACTGGATTTGAGGTGCTTGAGGTATTTGTTAGCTACCGCTAGCACTGTTTCTGCATCCACTGGTTTTCCTAAAAAATCTGTTGCTCCTACAACCTTGGCACGAACTCGATCAATAATGCCGTCGTTCCCTGTTAAAATAATTATTGGTGTGTCACGGAAAGCTGAAACCTTGCGTAATTGGGTACAAATCTCATAGCCATTTGTATTTGGCATGACTAAATCTAAAAATATTAACTCTGGTTTGCGTGTTAATAAGGTGGCGATCGCTCGCATTGAATCTTGAATTGCTAAAAACTGATACCCAACTGAGGTGAGAATTTTTTCCATTGTTTGACAAACCAAAGGACTATCATCTACACAAGCAATTAGTGGCCCTTTAGCTTGATTTTGAACTTGTGCCGTAGCTGGAGTACTACCATTAGTAGGAGTAGCAACTGGAATTGGTAAATCAGGAATGTTAATTAACTCAACCATCCCCGATTCAAAATAAGGTGATAGTGATCTGGTTACATCTATAACATTGCGTTTTGTTTGGACAGCTATATCTCGTAATGAACGTTGCCCATCCAACAATAAAGTTAAAGATTTATAAACAGAAACTGATGCTTTTAGTTGCAGTTGCTCTGGTTGTTTTATTACTGGAGCTTGATCGGGAAACACATCTGAAAGATTTGCTGTTTTCCAAATTTGCCACTGCTTTTGAGCTTCCGTTATTGCTTGCTCTGCATCTATTAATACTAATTGGGGAGATAGAGGATTGTCTTGCTTAATGTTGCACGTTACGTGCAAGGCTTGATTAACATCAAATAGCACTTCTAGAATGCTTACTTGAATCATTTTAACTACTTGCTCTCGCGTGATGCGTTGCTGTTGCATCCATAAGCATAACAACTGGTGTTCCCAGCAACTTGTACCCGTATCAGATGGCTCAATTTCTGCGGGCAACTTTAACTGTTGGATTTGATTTAAACTAACATTAAAGCAATATGTAGCCAAATTTCTTTGCCATCTTCTAACTCGATGCGCTCCGCCCGTGGCATAGATAATCCGACCTAAATATAAATAAAATACCCATTGCTGACCTAATGGCCCTTTGAGAACTAACCAACCTGTAAAGCGAATTTGCTTTAAAGAAGTTAGCTTATTCGTAACAGCAGCAATAGTGATGTGTTGAGCCGTCATCATCAATATCCTTACCTGGAAAAATTCGCTTTAGAAAATAAATAATCATGGTGAAAACAGGTAGTAAAATCGCTAAGGTGACATATTTTTAATTTGACCTGAGTGTAGATGCAGTAATAAAAGCGCGGAAGCTAGTAAGAAATTGACTGAACCCAGTACTTAACTAATAGCATTCATCTTTAAGGTATGCGTCAGTGATTATACGCAAAAAAAATCAGCTAGTTCACTTTTTCGTAATAATACTTATATTATGACGTGATTTTTCTTAAAGATTTTTAACTATTTATAACTATCTTAATTCTAACACTACAACTATCAGTTATACGTAGGTATAAGTGATAGTTGTGGTTTTTAACTTGAGGTTTACTACAAAGATGTCAGCAATTTATAATAAATAATTAAGCAGTGCATACTTGCTAGTATGTAATTAAGGCTTTTAAGTCTAAGTAGCACAATCTTTTTTCAATTACGCAAACTTATAGGGATTTTTACTTACGCTCGACTCTGGTTGACGCTATGCGAATCTGTTTGCCAGACTGGTAGCAAGTCCCAAACTACATTACTAATTAAGGATGGCTGTATGGTGACTACTCCGCTAACGTGCCTTAATTATATAGATGGTGAATGGTTAGCAGCTAAATCACAAGCGATACTAGAAAGCCGCAACCCTGCTGACTGGCGGGAAGTAATTGCAACATTTCCTAGTTCCGGTGCGGAGGATGTTGATGCCGCAGTGATGGCAGCAAGCAAAGCTTATCACAATTGGCGACTTACCCCAGCACCAGCACGGGCAGAATTTATTTACCGAATAGGTGAAATTTTACTTCAACGCAAAGAAGAACTTGCTTACCTGATGAGTCAGGAGATGGGTAAGCCGTTAGCTGAAGCGCGTGGAGATGTGCAAGAAGGAATTGACTGTGCCATTTATAGTGCTGGCGAGGGGCGGCGGATGTTTGGGCAGACGACTCCCTCGGAGATGCCAAACAAATTTGCGATGACAGTGCGATCGCCTGTTGGAGTTTGTGCTTTAATTACACCGTGGAATTTTCCTGTGGCAATTCCTTGCTGGAAAATGATGCCTGCGTTAGTTTGCGGCAATACAGTAATTTTAAAACCCGCTAAAGATACTCCCGCCTGTGCGACTTTGCTAGTTGAAATTTTTCAGCAAGCAGGTTTACCAAATGGTCTAGTTAACTTAGTTCATGGACACGGTGACGAAGTAGGTCAGGCTTTAATTGAGCATCCTGGGATTAATTTAGTATCATTTACAGGTTCTTCCCAAACTGGTGCTGAGGTTGGGGCAACTTGTGGACGTACTTTCAAGCGAGTTTGCTTAGAATTGGGGGGTAAAAATGCTCAAATTGTCATGGATGATGCTGATTTAGAATTAGCTCTAGAAGGAGCAATTTGGGGGGCATTTGGCACAACTGGTCAAAGATGCACTGCCACAAGTCGCTTAATTTTGCATCGTGATATTAAGGAAAAATTTACAGCAATGCTTCTGGATAAAACCAGGAAGTTGCGCTTAGGAAAAGGTACAGAATCAGATACGGAAGTAGGGCCACTTGTTAATAAATCTCAACTTGAGCGAGTTAGTTATTATCTCGAAGTTGCTCATAATGAAGGCGCAAAGGTATTAATTGGTGGCAAGGTCTGTACTGATGAGCAACTAAAACACGGTTTCTTTTTTGAACCGACTATTTTAAATCATGTTACTCCTGATATGCGTGTTGCTCGTGAAGAGATATTTGGTCCTGTTGTAACTTTAATTGAAGTTAGCTCTTTTGAAGAAGCAATCAAGGTTCTTAACGATACTCCTTACGGTTTATCTTCTTCTGTTTACACCAGTGATGTGAACCGCGCTTTTCAAGCGATGCGAGATATTGAAGCTGGCATTACTTATATTAATGGCCCAACTATTGGGGCAGAAGTACATTTACCTTTTGGTGGTGTGAAGCAGACGGGAAATGGACACCGTGAGGCGGGTAGTGCTGCAATTGATGTGTTTACTGAATGGAAGACTGTTTATGTAGATTTTTCTGGTCGTTTGCAACGGGCGCAGATTGATAATCGTTAGACTTATCAAAAAATCTTAATGTTAAATATTCCCACTAATGGCAGTTTGCCACTTACTCCTTCTTTAGTAACACCATTACCAGGTGCTAAAGCTAAGGCAATTGTAGAACGCGATCGCACTGTAACTTCCCCATCTTATACCCGTAGCTACCCTTTAGTTGCAGCACGTGGGGAAGGTTGCATGATTGAAGATGTTGATGGTAACGTCTTTTTAGATCTAACCGCAGGTATTGCTGTTAATAATACAGGTCATGCCCACCCAGAAGTAGTAAAAGCAATTCAACAACAAGCAGCAAATTTACTACATATGTCGGGGACTGATTTTTATTATGAACCGATGGTAGAATTAGCGGAAAAATTAGCCAAACGTGCGCCTTTTCCTAATCAAGCGCGGGTATTTTTTACTAATTCTGGAGCAGAATCAAATGAAGGGGCAATAAAACTTGCTCGTTATTATACTAAGAGATCGCACCTGATCGCTTTTTTAGGTGCATTTCACGGACGCACTTATGGTGCAATGTCCCTAACTGGTTCTAAAGTAGTGCAACGTAAACAATTTGCGCCATTATTACCAGGAGTAACTCATATTCCTTATGGTACTCACGAAAGCTTAGATTATTTAGAACAAAAATTATTTAATACAATACTACCACCACAAGAAGTTGCTGCTATTTTTGTCGAAGCAATACAAGGAGAAGGTGGTTATATTGTCCCAGAAAATGGTTTTTTAGAACGCATTCGGGGAATTTGCGATCGCTACGGCATTTTAATGATAGTTGATGAAGTGCAATCAGGCATGGGTCGTACAGGTCGCTTGTTTGCCATTCAACATTGGGATGTCATGCCTGATATCATTACCCTTGCTAAAGGTATCGCTAGTGGTTTACCTTTAGGCGCAATTTTATCGCGCTCAGAAATAATGACATGGCAGCCTGGTTCCCATGCTACAACCTTTGGCGGTAATCCAGTTGCTTGCGCCGCAGCTAATGTCACATTGCGACTATTAGAAGATAGTTTAATAGAAAATTCTCATCAAATGGGAGAACTATTACAAGCTGGTTTAACTAAGCTTGCACAACAATTTAATTGCATTTCCCTACCACGAGGTAAAGGTTTAATGGTAGCAGTTGATTTACTTGATGCTAATGGTAACTTAGATCCAGGGTTACGCGATCGCATAGTCGATCAAGCATTTTATCAGGGTTTATTATTACTTGGTTGCGGTAAAGCTGCAATTCGTTTTTGCCCACCCTTAGTTATTGATAGCGATCAAATTCAAATTGCTCTCAAGATTCTCACAGACTTGTTAAAAAATCAACCTTGATCTAGTTTGTATATTAGATTTATCGCGACAGCAAAATTTTCGATAATTAACCACAGATGTAGCACAGATAAACACAGATGCACACAGATAAAATCATTGCTAACCTTTGCGACCTTTGCGCTAACCTTTGCGATCCTTGGCGTTAAAAAATCCACCTATGAACCCCTCACAAATTGCCCTTAAACTCTGGAACAAACTCTGGAAAAACTACATCTACAGAGTAAATTATGCCCAAATATATCAACAAATGATTGTCACAGCAGGGGGAACTGTAGCTAACGATCATATTGCCTTTCGTTCTCTACGGTTGAATGTCGATACTTCCCAAGGAACTAAAAACCTGGGAATTGATTATTTAGGAAAAATTGCTGAAGCTTTAGGTTATCATGCTGCTTCTGAATATACCTTTCCCGATCAAAAGCTTTACGCCCGCCACTATCAGCATCCTGAACAAGATGCTTTAGATTTACCAAAATTATTTATTAGTGAGCTAATTGTAGAGCAATTACCGGATGCGATCGCACAACTAATATATCAAACAGTTAATTCCGTAAAATTAGCCGATGTAGAAACATTAGTAGAGCGTATAAAACTAGCTGACACTGAATTAGAAGCAGAACAACTAACTGAGGAACTACAACTTATATATACACGCCCTTGGAATGCTCCATTTAAATCTGTTGTCGAAACAGTAAATCCTGTAAGTCAATATGGAGCATGGGTATTGCTGCACGGTTACGCTGTTAATCACTTTACAGGTTACATCAACCGTCAAAATACTCCCCTTTATCCCGATATTGAAACTACAGTTAAAGGTCTAACTGATAGAAGCGTACCGATGAAAGCTGAAATTGAAGGTGATTTAAAAAGCGGTTTACGTCAGACAGCAACGCAAGCTGTTCAAGAAGGGGTAACTGTTATAGATGATACCAGCAAGCAAGAAGTTAGTATTCCTTGGACTTACGCCTATTATGAAATTGCTGAACGTGCTTTAGTTGAAGTAACCCCTGGCGAAAAAGTCCTCTTTCAAGGTTTTAAAGGAGCAAACGCCCAACAATTGTTTGAAATGACTCGTAAATAAAAATGTTAAAACCCCTGAATCCAGCATTAATGCCTAGATTCAGGGGAAAAGTTTAAGGAATAATTGGTAAAGCAATAGAGCAACTGTATAAGCAGTAGGTTTTTAACCTCTTAAATCTAGTATGACAAAGCGATGTATACGATCATGTATACGTAAATGTATAACTTAATTATTTGGACTGTTGAGACTCATGCCTCCCCACCCTAAATATATTTTATCCACGAAATAATCTTACTTAGAGATTGACTGCCAAGCTTTAATTAGTTGCTGCTCAAACCAAAGCATAGCCTTGTCTAACCATCCCAGTAATGTCTCTAAAGGATGTTTTACATAGCCAACTGGAGTAGCTTGTGTTTCTATCCAATCTGGTGTATATTTAACCTCTGCTTTTTGTGGTGCAGTGTTAGTTGCAGTAGTACTTTCTTCTGAAATAGAAACTTTGGCAGAAGTTTTTACTGATCGGGCAACATTGCTAGTGCTAGAATTTTCTACTAAGCGAGAATTAACTGCGGCTGGAGTAGGCTGTAAATTATTTGGTTTTGGTTTGAGGTAACGCTTGATTACTCTAGTAATAGAATTGCCAGTAGGAATTTCTGTGCTACTTGGTAACTGCGCTTTTTGATTGCCAGTAAGTATTTTTACTGTTGAATCAACTGCTTGAGATTGTTTGTTTACCTTCGGTGTAGCTTTACTAGGGAATATATCTCCCCAACTTAACCAAGGATCTTCTTCCTTTGTTGAGGGTAAGGTAGGAGATGGTTTTCCTGATAATTTATTGGTGTTGCTTATATCACCTGGGATTACTTGCTGCGATCGCATTCCTGATAAATTAGTAGCAGATGAGGATACACTGTCCTCAGCATTAGATGGTAATTCGCCACTACGTTGACCAAAAAAGTAGTCAATTGCAGCGCGTATTACAGCATCAACCCCATTATTAGTGGTTGAATTGTCGCTTGTCGTTGCTGCTTCTGATGATGTTTCTTGCTGGGTAGCGGGATTATTTTTTCCCTGTAACCGTTGTAATAGTGTTTGAGTACCCTGAGTAATACTATTTGTTAGTTCCGATACAGGTTGTAATGGGTTGGCTTCAATTTTAGCGACTTGTTGATCTTTTGTTAAAGACTTTTGTAAACGCAGTAATTTTGTGTTTTTCTGTTCTGGAAAAATCAAAGATGGATTTTCTGAACCTGCTATTAAAGTCGGATTAATGCTTGATTCTAATTCTCGATTACTTAACTGGGAATTTTGACTTGTAATTAAGCTTGATTCTTTGAAAAGATTAGCTGCAAGGGCTACTGGACTAAATTGCACCCAAGCCATTAATAACCAGAATAGTCTGACTGGGGGTAAAAAGCGCGATCGCTCTTCTGGAGATATTGGCACACTTCCAGTAAATTTTCGCACTCTCCCCTGTACTAACTTTGTAACCCGCCAGTAATCAGCAATTTCTAAGCTAATACGTTGCTGAAGTTTCTGCTGCTGTTCCGGTGTGAGAATATCTAAAGTGTGATAATCAACAGTTACTAACACTAACTTGCGTGTTGTTAATAACGAAGCAACACCACTAATTACCTTCCTAACTTTCTGCAATTGTGTATCAGATGTTGCTATCAAATCCTGATCAGATACAGCAGAAGGTAGCGGTGATATTGAACTATTTGGTATTTCCGCTAAACTTAACTCCTGTCCCCCCTCCCCGTTGACGGGAATCCTGTTAGGGGGTGGGGTAGTCTCCAAACTCTGAGTTTTATCTTTATATATAGATATAGATGAATCACTACTATTTTTTACCAAAACCTCTGACGGAGGAATAACCAAGCTAATTTGGTCAAATTCTACCTCTGCCTCCAGCAAATTTAACACTCGCTGAATTGGGGTATCTGTTGGGGGAGGAGTTTCAACTTGAGATGGTTTTGCCCCTTGCAATTGCAGCCATGTATATTGTGTTGCTTGCTGCAACTGATGCCCAGCGAATCTGGCAGTTTGAACAGCCAGATAAATTGGATAAAGGACAACTTGGACTCCCCAAACTGTAGCCACTTTGACAACCCTAACCGCACGATTGCACTGATCTTTCAAGCGGTTGGTTTGACGGTTAAGGAAATTTAAAAATTTGCTTTGATAGGGGCCTGTGGAAGATGACATAGTAGTAAGTATTTGATTGTTGGTTGCCAGTACTTAAATTCCAGCCAACCAGTAAAAACTCAAAATATTATTAGCCCTGATCTTAAACGAAAAGATGACAAATCCCGCCATCCCTTTAGTAGAAAATTCTCAAATAATTAACGCAATTGAGCAACTACGCCAGTTGAGTCAGGTAAATGTGCAAAGTAATTGGCGATCGCGCAGCGTGTTGCGAAGCAACGTATCGCACTTGACGGATTTACCCATATCTGATGCTACCCAGCCTAACTTATTAGAGTGGCAAACTGTTGAGTTGAATGCTAGAGGACATATTGCTTGGGCTGCTGGTAAGGTTTTATGGTTAAGTCAAAAATTTGTTATCCCCCAAAATTTAAACGGCTATCCTATAGCAGGGTTAGCATTAAGATTAGTTTTAATTTGGTGGGCAGACTCAGCGCAGATTTATATTAATGGTCAATTAGTACAAGAAGGCGATTTATTTGACTGTTCAACCAGAGTATTACTCAGTTCTTCAGTAACCCCAGGTGAAGAAATTACAGTCGCATTGCGCCTAGTCAGCCCAAGTCATGATCATGGTGCGTTAGTAAAATCATTATGCGTCTACGAATCTACTAATAATAATCGCCTCGAACCTGGCTTTATTGCTGACGAGTTAGCCGTATTACATAAATATATAGAAACTTTTGCACCAGAACAATTAACAACATTAGCCGCAAATCTTACTGAGATCACTTGGACTGCATTACCAGATGATATTCTTACATTTGAAAATTCTCTAACTACCCTCCGCCAAAACCTAATTAAATCACAAATATACTCTTTCTTTCCCCCTCTCCCTGTTAACGGAGAGGGGGCAGGGGGGTGGGGTTACCCTTCTCCAATTCCCACCCTTAATAAGGGGGGGCGAGGGGGGGGATTTCCACCAAAAATATCATTATTAGGTCATGCCCATTTAGACATGGCTTGGTTATGGTCTATTGACGAAACTTGGGAAGCAGCCCAGCGCACTTTTGAATCAGTTCTTAAACTACAACAACAATTTCCTGAGCTTACATTTTGCCATTCCACCCCAGCTTTATATGCTTGGATAGAACAACATCGTCCCGACTTATTTACTGCTATTCAACAACAAGTTAATCAAGGACGTTGGGAAATTGTTGGCGGGATGTGGATAGAACCAGAATTAAATATAATTAGTGGTGAATCCATTGTTAGACAAATACTTTACGGACAACACTACGTTTTAGAAAAGTTTGGACACATCAGTAAAATTGCATGGCTACCCGATAGTTTTGGCTTTTGTGCAACTTTACCGCAATTTCTAAAACTTGGTGGTATTGAATATTTTGTTACTCAAAAATTGCGCTGGAATGATACTACTCAATTCCCTTATAGTGCCTTTTTGTGGCAATCACCAGATGGCACAGAAATATTTAGTTTAATGTCTGCGCCTATTGGTGAAGGTATCGATCCAATTAAGATGGCAAATTATAGTTGTGAATGGCAACAACAAACAAGTATAGAAAATATTTTATGGTTGCCTGGAGTTGGCGATCATGGAGGTGGACCAACTCGCGATATGTTAGAAGTTGCCCAACGTTGGGAACAGTCTCCCTTTTTCCCACAATTAGAATTTAATACAGCTAACAATTATTTATCAAAAATTATTAGTCAGCAGTTAACAACATCACCCATCAACCCCTTTCCCGTATGGAAAGATGAACTATATCTAGAATTTCATCGCGGTTGCTATACCACTCATGCAGATCAAAAGCTTTGGAATAGAAGATGTGAACACTTATTGTATGAAGCAGAATTATTTGCTGCTTTGGCAAATATTACTACTGAAATCCCTTATCCCAAAGCAGAATTAGAAGCCGCTTGGAAAAAGATGTTGTTTAACCAATTTCACGACATCTTACCAGGAACATCAATTCCTGAAGTGTTTGTAGAGGCAAACAAAGCTTGGCAGGAAGTTGAACAGGTTGGTAATGAAATATTAGATAACAGCTTGAGTGCGATCGCATCCCAAATTTCTCTACCCATACCCCCACAACCTAACGCTATCCCCATCGTTATTTTCAACTCTCTTAATTGGGAGCGTTCAGAAGTTGTTACTATTCCCTTACCGCTAAATTCGCCCGAAAGTCCTCAAATTTGGCAGATTTGCGATCTTTCAGGCAAAATCTTACCATCACAAATATCTGAGACATCTAACCTGTTATTTCTCGCTACTGATATCCCTAGCGTTGGTTATCGCGTCTTTTGGTTAGTACCTGCAAATAGTGAACAAGCGATCGCTTCTGAGACTAATACTCAAAAACAGATAGAATACGCCAATTATAAGCAAATTATACCAGAAAAATCACAAATTAATCAAGAAGATGATTTATCTCAAAAAGATTGGGTTTTAGAAAACCAATCTCTGCGGGTAACAGTTGACCCTGAAACAGGTAATTTAATCAGCGTTTTCGATAAAAATCAAAACTTTGAAGTTTTGCAACAATCAGGCGGAAATCAATTGCAAGCTTTCCAAGATAGCGGTCAATATTGGGATGCTTGGAACATTGACCCTAACTATAAAGAACACCCATTACTACCACCCATACTAAAATTAATTAAATGGGTAGAACAAGGAGAAATTCAACAGCGTTTGCGTGTTGTGCGAAAATTAGGTAAATCTGAATTTTGCCAAGATTATCTACTGTCTGTTGATTCACCACTACTCAAAATTATTACAACTGTAGATTGGCAAGAACGTCAAGTTTTAGTAAAAGCAGCATTTCCGATTAACATAGAATCAGATATTGCTACATACGAAATTCCATGTGGAACTATCCAAAGATTAACTAAACCAGAAACACCTCAAGAAAAAGCTAAATGGGAAGTTCCCGCTTTACACTGGGCAGATATTAGCAACGATGGCTATGGAGTTAGTTTATTAAATAATTGTAAATACGGTTATGACTGTGAACCAAATCAATTACGTTTAACATTGCTGCGTAGTGCTAGTTGGCCAGATCCACAAGCAGATATTGGTATTCACGAATTTACTTATGCGCTGTATCCCCATAGTGGGAATTGGCAATCAGCTAATACAGTTAAACGTGGATATGAACTTAATCTGCCACTACGAGTGATGGTGATGGAAACTGGGAGCGATCGCACCAATACAACTCTAAAACCAATTAATAAATTTTTGGATCTACAAGCAGAAAACTTAATTTTGATGGCATTTAAACAGTCAGAATACAACCCGCAACAGTGGATTTTACGGTGTTACGAGTGTCACGGCGAAACCGCACAGTTACAGTTGAATAGTGATGTAGGTTTAGAAATTAGCCAAGCAGTTGATTTATTAGAGCGACCATTAGAAACAACTGAACAATCACTTAATCATCAATCTGCTATAATTACACCTAATAAAATTGTTAGCTTTACAGGTGTAATAGTAGATAATTCTTTACCTGTGATTGTTAAAGGTGAGAATTAAAACTTAAACATGAGCGATGGTGGAACGATCAGGTTTAATCTTCATGATCTTCATAGGGGTCGTCCAATTCTTTAGACGGTGGGCCAAAAGAAGTGTAAATTGAAAAAGCTGCGATCGCTACCAGTGCGCCGCCAAGGGAAATGCTAAGAACTGTTGCGGGTTCCATAGTTTGACTAAATTATGCGTCCTTTGATCATATAATCTTACCAAAGAAATGGGTTTAAAGCCCCGCCCTAGAAGGACGGCTGTTTGTTGAATTAGATCTACCTTCAGGGTATTATTTACGAAAGCAACAAAACTCTATCGCGCATTGCATCGTAGGTAACTCATGGCACAACGGACACGGTTGGGAGATATCCTCAAACCCTTAAACTCTGAATACGGCAAAGTTGCCCCAGGATGGGGTACTACGCCAGTTATGGGGACTTTTATGGTTTTATTTTTCGTGTTTTTACTGATTATTTTGCAAGTTTACAACTCCTCATTGATGATTGAGGGAGTTAACGTTGATTGGAACAGCTTCGGCGGCTAGTCGTTTGGAATCTACGCGCAACAATCACCTGCAATTACAGTGCAAAAAGCGTTAAGTAGCAGGAAACATCCGGTCAAAATTGACCTAATTAGTCGCGCCATCTGTAAAAAACTTCAAATTCCCCGTTTTGTCGGGGTTTTTTTATCATGCTTATACTTAAAGTGTAACTATAGCAGTAGCCGAATAGGTTAGGACATTTAATGGTTCTGAAACTTTGGCTTAAGAAGGCGCATGATTAAAGCTGACTGCTGCTCACTATAACAGGAGATATATGAATATTTTTGGAGTTGGTTTGCCAGAAATGGCAATTATTATGGTAATAGCTTTATTGGTATTTGGACCAAAGAAGTTACCAGAAATTGGTCGAAGTTTAGGAAAAGGAATTCGTGGGTTTCAGCAAGCTTCTAGCGATTTTGAAGCGGAATTTAAACGCGAGGCTGAACAAATTGAGCAAGCTGTTAATACCCCTGCTCAATTAGAATCTCAGGAAGTAGCAGCACATCAAGATAACAATGCTGCTAACACTGTTGAAAAAAGCTAGTAATTTTAATATTTGTCAGAGAAATACGGTAAGGTATTACCTTTACTAATCTTCTGACGCGGTTTGACGAATGTGTTGGATTTCAGAAAACTGTCCAATTATCAAGTTAAACTAGCTGTGAGGAGACTAGGTATTACCCCCAGTAAATGCTTGACTGGGTAGCGCCTCTATTCAGGATAGTCTGGGCGTAATTGGCGCAAAAGCAAGAACCAGTCTAAATTGCACCTAAATAGAGGAGATGGCGGAGGTTATGGATGAGTGAGCAAAATCCTTACGAACAATTAGGACTTAGCGAGGACGCTTCCTTTGATGAAATTCAGGAAGCGAAAAAGCGTCTAAGTGAGCAGTATAGTGGCGATCAACAGGTGGTAGAAGGTATCGAAGCTGCTTACGATGCTATTTTGATGGATAGGCTGAAGATGCGGCAGCAAGGGAAAATTAAGGTTCCAGAGGTGATTCGCTTTGCTGAAAGGCGATCAGAACCATCTCCCAATTTACAACCAACTCCTGTGAGTCGATCTGTCAACTGGCTACAGGGATTAGTTGATACTCCCAGTCGCTCAGATGTGATGTTGTCGTCTGCTGTATTCTTAGTACTGGCAAGTGTGATTGCTTTTCCAACTTTAGCAAGTAGTACTCTGTCTTTGATTATTGCTTTTGGGGTAGGGTTCAGTGTCTTTTTCCTCAATCGCAAAGAAGGTCGCCTTGGTCGTGCAGTGCTACTAACGCTGGTAGGATTGTGTGTAGGTATAGGATTAGGTACTCCACTGGCTAGTTGGCTAATAGGACAAGTAGACAGTTTAAGTTTAGTGATGACTGAGGAAAAAATTGCTACTTGGGTGACGTTTGTTATCCTGTGGCTAATTAGCAGTTTCTTACATTAACATTGGGCGTATTTAATCAACTGTTTGGTTGAGGTGATTAACAATAAAATTGGGTTCGGATCGCTTAAAGGTTGGGCGCGATCGCGAATCCTATATTAGCAACCTATCCGAAAAGTGGTTTGAAGAGATTTTTTACCACAGATCAACACAGATGGACACAGATAAATCTAAATAGATTTTTCGGATAGGCTCTAAGTGCCAATTTTATTGACACCATAATTTTTTGATGCTATATTTGATACCTTTTATTTATAAAAATTCTAATATTTGATTTTGGTGGTAATTGCGCGATCGCATATTTCACTCAAATATTACACCCTCAAGGATGGCGCACTGGCGGGCTTAATTCGATCTATTTTTAGCAGTTAAATTAATCAGAAGTACAAACCGCGCGAATAAAATTTGGTATTAGCTCAAAGTCGGTAGACCTGCTTTTGATGGATACAACTCTCTGCGCCCATTACCCCGATGGGGAGATTTCTCTTTTTGTTGAAGACTAGAAGAAGTTAAAGATTGCTGAAAATTTTTAGATGAAAGCAATTCGTTTGAGCTAGGAGAAATTGTCCCTGAAACCACGAACAGGGAGATGGAGATTAAGTTGAGAGCAATAAGCAGTGAAGAAAGACGCATAGTAGGTAGCCGTTTTACTATTCCTACTAACTTAAACAATGTAACTGAGGGGAAATCCGGATCAAATTTTAATTTGATTAGTAAATCACTTTGTTTAAGACCGCTTTAATCGCATTTTTTCCCCATAACCTAGCAAGTTTTCCAAAGTTACTAAACGATTTCTCCAAACTTGGACTTGATAAGGTTGTTGTGCAACTTGTAGCTCCATCCATTCTGGAAATTGAGATCGAAATGAAGCCAGCTTGGTTTTAGCTGAAGATAAGTTGTTGCTGGTAGGATTAATTGCTAGTTGATTGAGTGCTTGCTGAAGCTGATAAGATTGTTGACTCAACTGAGTAAATTCTGGTTGTTGAATTGCTATTTGCTTATTAGCTAATAGAAAATTCCATTCATATAGTAATGCTGCATAACGAATAGCGACGGCTTTGAAAGGCTCTCTGTAAGGAATTGGTTCTGGTGAGGTACGAGTAATTGAACCTTGGGTGCGGCTAAAAATTGTGTGCAAGCTATCGCTCAAATTCTCATAAGCAAATAAAGAATAACCATCTGTTGGTAAATCTCTTAACAACTGAATCTGATCTACTGCTACTATATCTGGCAAATTTAACAGCCTAATTCCTGGCAAAATTAAAGTAGAACCGAGTGATGCTGCATTTAATAAAGGAGAAGTAATCTGCTGTAGACGATTTGTATCTAAGGCATAAGTCATCGGTACTAATAAATCTATATCTCCTCGTTGCGCCCAAGATTCCCAATTCTGTTGGAGTTTTTCTGTACGTTCTTGTTTAGGAAATGGAAACACAGCAGCAGATATAATTAATCCCGGTCGTTTAGCACGCAAGCGACTGGAAACTGATGATACAAAGCTGTCAACTTGTCTGGTACGAAATTCCGTCCATTTTTGCCAAAGACTACGAAGTTGTTGGGAATTAACATTGCTTAAATCGGCAGACACCATCAAAAGTGGGTCTACTCCAGTTGACTTTTGAAACTGCTGACGTGCGGCTTTGCCGTAGCCGTAGGTAAGATTGGCGTTAGGGTCTTGGAAGGGATAACGAATATAGTCTAGCTGGATACCATCGACCTGATAATTGCTGGCAATTTCCTCAAACAAATTCATTAAATAACGGCGCACTTCAGGATTAGCTGGATCAAGAAAAACTTTTCCTGTAGGTGGCGCAAACATACGCCCCTGATTGTCGAACATTGCCCAATCTGGGTGGGCTGCTACTACTGGACCTGGATAGTTAGCAGGTAAGTTAACAAGGCTATTATGGAGTGTGTTACCAGCAGCAAATACCCATACCCAAGCGTGTAGTTCCATTCCCCGTTCGTGGGCTAACTTCACAGCAGCTTTTAGAGGGTCCCAACCGCGCACTAAGGGGTTTTGCTTTGGCGCAATTTTACTGGGATAAATAGTATAACCAGCATTAATGGTTTCAAAAAATACTGTATTAATCCCTGCGGCGGCTATTTGATCAAACATATTGGCTAAATCTTGTTCTGATTTAGCACTAACTATTGAACCACGATCTAACCAAATAGCTCTAATTTCAGCTTGGGAAATTTTGCTATTAATCGGATAGTTATCCCAAAGGAGTCGCCGCGTTTGAAACCACTGGCTTTTAGCTTCGCTATAGTTTTGTTCGGCAATCGACCGTACAAATGTTTCTAGACCAATTTTAGCTTGGGCTACTACTCTGTTTGCAGATTCAAATTCAGGGGTTGCGCCGAAAGAAGTGACTGTTTGTGATTTATCAGTTGCAAAACGTCTACTAATATTAGCTTGTGCGGTTAATACTGTACTTTCAAATCGACCGATCAGGTTTTCTAGTTCCTGACGCATAGCAGTTACTTGTTTAGCCATCAGGGGTTCAGTCCCAGGCTTAACTTCTAGCCCTGCTGGGGCTACTGGTGCATCGTCTACTTGTGCAAATCTATTAGGCGAGGGAGTAAAAGGTTTAGGACGTGGAGTGTAACCCGTTGTCCTTGGCTTAGGTTGAGGGAAGGAATTGCTGGTTTTTTTGGGTACTGGTAGGCGGGGAATAGAAGCTCGTGGGGCAGCAACTTTGATCGGATTTGGACGAGATGCGATCGCTCTTGTCGGCTTAGTTGTCCTAACTACTGAGGGACGGGGAATAGAAGCTCGTGGGACAGCAACTTTGATCGGATTAGGACGAGATGCGATCGCTCTTTTAGGATTAGTTGTCCTTGCTACTGGCGGACGGGCAGTGGAAGCTTTTGGGACAGCAATGTTGATCCGATTAGGACGAGATGCGATCGCGCCTGCTGGTCTAACAATTTCTGAATCAACAGCAGGTTTTGTATCGCTATTATTTAGGGAATTAGGATCTACTATTTGTTCTTGATTAGCTGGGGCTGTTAAGTTTTGGATTTGGCTACCATTTGGAACTTCTGACCATGTATTTAGTGGCGCAGAATTAGCCATATTATCAACAGCGTCATTCTGTCTTGGCACAGATACAGGTGATGAGTTGCTGTTAGTTACGGATGCAGGTGAGCAAGTGGGATCTAGTGCTGTTTCTACTGGTGTTTGAGTTAAGGAGTCTGCACTGATATAGCGACTAACAGCACCTTTTAGCCATGCCGTATCAAATTCTACTGAACTAACAGCATCAACGCCCCACCGCCATCCCAAAAAGATGGATTGTTCTGTAGTGACTACACCGACTGGATTATTGGCAGTATTCCATAAAGCTAAAGTTTGACTATTACTACCAACAGGAATTAGTACACCACCGCTAATAGGTTGAGATAGTGTGGCTGATGGTATCCATGTCGCGGTATTTTGGGTTTGTAAATTAGTAGGGGATGTTAATGGGTTTTGCCAGTAAGCGCCTAAGAGCGATCGCAAATTAGAATTTACTTGAGGTAAAGATAAGCTACCCACAGCCCCACTAGCAATTACCCTGCCTCCTTTAGCCATCCATTCTTGCAACGCTTTCACCTGTACAGGTGTTATTGTTGTTACATTGGGCAACAATATTACGTCTGTATTGTTTAAATCTGCGGCTGTTTTAACTTTAGAAAAATCATATATACAGTAAGATACCCCACTTGCCTGTAAGCGCGTCCTTATTCCCTGCCATGAAGTTTGATTTTCAGCACTTTTGACCACGCCTAAGACGGCTGTATTGGCAATAGCCGTTTTCCCGAATAACGCTAATTGTGCGAAAAATAGCATTATATATATCGAAGAAGAATAAATCTTATTAATCTTTTTTTGCTCCATAATTTTTGGGGTTAGAATTACGCGCTCTTTTATAGATAGTTGGTATAAATAACTAAATATATGAGTTTTTCTCTATATAAATTACGAGAATCGAAACCATAATTCAACCTGAATTAGCAAGTTTACTTAATTATAGTGACTCTTTAGTGTACCCATAATTTTGCATAAAAGTAACAACCCAGAGTTTGTAACAAAACTTAAGAATTTAAAAAGATAGTTGGGAAACTATCACTACATCTCAACTTAATTCATGGTATATCAGGCATAATCTTGATTACTCATCCGAGCGAAAAAGATTGTGATTCGCTCAGGAGGATTTTAGGTAAGGATTTTTTTGGAATTCCATACAAAATTATTAATAATTAAATTAGACAATAAGCAGGTAAAAAAAATAAAGTAAAACCCCCTCCCTGTTGAGACAGGAGGGGGAGGAGATGATGAGCTAATTGCTAGGAGCAGGATTTTCACCTGTAAAAGCTCTAGTCATTGAATTGGGCGTACTTTCAGGTATTGCGGGAGTAATAGGGCTAACTGCTGATTTGTCGAAGTATTGGTAAGTAAGGCGAGATATTTGCTGAATGAGTTTTCTAGCAGCTACATCATTGTGAGGACGTTGAACCATTACTGATGCAACATACCGCTTACCGATGGGCATATCAATCAAGCCGACATCGGCTAAGATAGAGCCAATATCGCCTGTTTTGTGGGCGATTGTAGCACCTTTACCTAATCCTGGTGGTAGTAGGGTCTTTGTGACGGTTTGGCGCATGATATCGAGTATACGATCGCGCGATCGCACTGAAACTAAACGACCTTCATTCACCATCACCATTACATTAGCTAATTCTTGAGGACTGGTGGAATTATTTCCTTCTAAATCTGGTAGTGGTTTGTTGATTGTTGTTGCTACTAAACCCCAAGAGCGAAATCGCTGATTTAAAGCTTCTGCACCGCCCAAACGGGTAATTAACATATTAGTCGCAGTATTATCACTAATCGCGATCATTTTAGTTGCTGTCTCTAAAGCAGTAAATTGTTTTCCTGCCTTTTGATATTGCATATCACCGGAACCTTTAGCTATCATTTCTGGTTCCATTGTTAACATTTCATCAAGACTAACTTTACCTGCATCAACATCTTGAAAAAAGGCAACTAATACTGGTACTTTAATTGTGCTGGCTGCGGAAAATGTAGAGCTACTATTGTAATCTAAGTAAGCACCTGTATCGAGATCAAGAACAAATACTCCAGCTTGCAATTTAGGATTGGCTGTGGCTAAAGCTTCTAGTTGGGGTTTGATGGCAACAATTTCTTGTCCCATCGCTACTGTGATCGTATTTTTCTTTTCCGCAGGCGTTGCTTCAACTGTGGAATTGGTATTAGCGGCTGCTTCGACTGAGTGCCGACTAGAAGAGTCCCAAATAGACAAAAAAGTACCTACAATTGCTCCGATACCTACACCTACGATCAGTAGGCGTGTGAGATACATCAGTGGTGATAAGGGACGCGGTTGCGATCGCCCTAATTTCCCCTTGGGCTGTCTTTGGTGATTTGTAGCTTTAGGGCGGGGATTTAAATCTAGAGGTTTTTTGCGCGGCGTTGTTGATCGGGCAGATAAAAATTTCAATAAGGAAGGTCGGCGCTTGGCTGTCTGTATTTTTTTTGTGTCAGTTAATCGCTGATTTAAGGATGTTGGCACGGTGCGTATTTTATCGCTGTTGTTAGTTTTTGCCTGTCTTGATACCGGAACTGCATACAGATTGCGGGAGCCTTGGTTAGTCGGAAATTGCCTGACTTGCTGCGGCGGCTGTAGCGTGGTAGGTGTTTTCGCAGGTTCCTGACGGCTGGCTTTTTTTGGTTGATCTCGTGGCTGTCTGCGACTCATATATAAGTTTCCCTTGCTTGAATTTGATGTTAGTTTCTCATTTGAGCTTGATATCAATAACAATTTTGATTTAGTTCCACGCTTCTGAGCCACTTTGACTTAACTCCTCAAGCAATTAACAATTAACAATGACTAATCACCAACTTGAATTTTAAGTTGAATTATGCCCATCTACGTTACTGCAAATTTATATAAAATTTAAGCAGAATGCCCGGAAATTGATTTTAGAAGCTATTGTGTTGCTATGGCTGAGTTGTATCAGGAGGCAAAAATGTGAGTTTCCATTCCATTTGGCTGAAAATACCTCGCAACATAGCAACTTCTGCGGTAGTGACACCAGCACGGTTAAAAATCCGCCGTAGTTTTTCCATACGACTAGCAGCCGTATGGGGATATAAATAACCTATATTTAATAAAACAGCTTCCATCTGCTGATAATACCCTTCTAAGTGATCTAAATCTGCGCGATCGCTTTCTTCATTTGTGTAAGATGCTGCTGTTGCTGAAGGCGACTTGGAAGCAGAAGAAGTTAAAACTTGATCCCCAGCTACTAATTGCTGATCCCTAGTTAATAATTGCTGCTGTACTTGGGTGAGTTCATAAGCGCAAATGCCAACTGACTGTGCCAAATTTAAAACAGGATATTCAGGGTTACTGGGAATGCGGAGAAAACGCTGGGCATAATTTAATTCAGTATTACTTAAACCTCGGTCTTCTGGTCCAAAAATTAATGCTGATTGTACTGGTGCTTCCAGTAACCAAGGTAAAACTGTTCTTGGAGTTTCTAGTGGTGTTTCGATCGCACGGGAACGAGCGGTAGTTGCGATCGCTCTTTGACAACCTTTTAATGCTTCAGGCATTGTTGCTACAATCTTGGCATTTTCTAAGATATCCACAGCATGGACAGCCATTTTACAGGCATCTTCTCCTAAGCGATCGCATTTTGGATTCACTAACACTAGCTGTTGTAGCCCCATGTTTTTGATCACACGCGCAATAGCACCGACATTTAAGCCTCCTGCTGGCTCCACTAATACAATTCGTACCCTAGCTAATGCCTGTTCATTCATCAAAATTTCTCACTCCTCACTTCTCACTTTTGTCTCCTTTCTCTGCCCCTCTGCCCCTCCCCCTTTATGCCAAGCCAACGCTCTAAATCGGATTTACCCACAAAAATTTGCCCTGTATGTCAGCGTCCCTTCACATGGCGTAAAAAGTGGGCAGATTGCTGGGATGATGTGAAATACTGCTCAGAACGTTGTCGTCGCCGTCGATCTGATATAGCGAGGAGGGAGGAGTAGAAAGTAATTTATTAATAGTGACGGAAATTTTCTCACGCATTCAACTCAAATAGTGGTTATTTATTAAAAATATGTCAGTTAATCAAATTCAACCTAAACTTATTATTCATGGTGGTGCTGGTAGTTCTCTTAAAGGTAAAGAGGGTATCGAAGCAGTCCGTAAATCACTCTACGCCATTGTAGAGGAAGTGTATGCACTGTTGATTGCAGGCGCAAGCGCACAGGCGGCTGTTGTTCATGGCTGTCATTTACTCGAAGACAACCCCCGTTTCAATGCTGGCACAGGTTCGGTGCTGCAATCAGATGGTCAAATTAGGATGAGCGCGGCGCTAATGGATGGTTCAAGTCAGCGTTTTAGTGGTGTGATCAATGTTTCTAAGGTACAACATCCGATTAAACTAGCTCAGTCTCTACAACAATTTCCAGATCGAGTGCTATCAGATTATGGATCAGCAGAATTGGCAAGGGAATTGCAAATTCCTCTATATAATCCTTTAACTACAATTCGCTTAAAAGAGTGGTTGCAAGAAAGAGACGAAAATTTTATTAAAGAAGCGGCTGGAGTTGTGGCGGAAAAAGAATTAGTAGTGCCAGAAAAAGCTGGAGTAGGTACTATTGGGGTTGTTGTTTTAGATAACCAAGGTGGAATAGCTGCTGGAACTTCCACTGGCGGTAAAGGTTTTGAGCGAATTGGGCGAGTTAGTGATTCTGCTATGCCTGCTGGTAATTATGCCACTGAATTTGCAGGTATTAGTTGTACTGGAATTGGGGAAGATATTATTGATGAGTGTTTAGCAGCACGAATTGTGGTGCGTGTAACTGATGGAATGTCACTACCTCAAGCTTTTGAGCGATCATTTACAGAATCGCAACAGCATAAAAGAGATTTAGGCGCAATTGGGATTGATGCTACAGGTGCGATCGCTTGGGGTAAAACTAGCGAGGTTCTCCTGGCTGCTTATCATACCGGAGAACAGATGGGAGACACCTTGGAATGGATGGATAATGCCTTGTTTGGATTTATTGTTTAAATCTGTATCTACTTGTAGCCTATCCGAACAGTGATGTTAAAATCTTTTAACCGCAGATAAATGCCGAGATTTTCTGTGATTAATTATTTTTCGGATAGGCTCTTAGAAACTGTTTTTTCACTTGCCATAATGTGCAAATCAATGTCTTTCAGATAACGCAGTAATTGATGGACAAAAGAACCTCGCCACAATAACTGCCACCTAGATTTTTGAGAGTGTCCGAGAACTACTTGGGTAATGCGATATTCTTGGGCTACTTCGGCGATTTTTTGAGGAACATCATGGCTGGTTGCTCGTAAAAATTCCCCACCAAATTCTCTTGTAAGCTTCTCACAAGTCTCTATGTGTAAGCTTTCTTCTTTAGTCAGAAATTTTTCTGGATGTGCCACAAATAAAACATAAAGACGCGCTCTCATATAATCTGCAATTCTTGCCCCTCGTCGCAACAACTGAACTGAGTTGGGATAAGTTGATACACATACCATCACTCGCTCGTGAACACTACAATATTTAGTTTTTGGCGTTGAGTTAATCGCATCTTCTTCCAGGTTGTCGGCTATTTCCCGTAATGCTAACTCCCGTAAGGCAATTAAGTTGCGCCGTTGGAAAAAGTTATCTAAAGATTGTTGAATTTTCTCTGGAGCGTAAATTTTACCTTCTCGCAGTCTTTCTTCTAGGGTTTCCGGTGTAACATCAATTACTACTACTTCATTGGCTTCATCAAGTATTCTGTCGGGGATGCGTTCTCGCACTACAACGCCTGTAATTCTGGCTACTAAGTCATTAAGGCTCTCTATATGCTGAATGTTTACTGTTGAGTAAACATCAATACCAGATTCCAAAATCACCTCAACATCTTGGTAACGCTTCTCTCGTGGAGAACCAGGGACGTTAGTATGAGCTAGTTCGTCTACTAAGATGAGTTGCGGCTGTCGCGCCAAAATAGCATCTGTATCCATCTCGGTAAGCGTTATATCGCCGCGCCCTATTTGTTGACGCGTTATTATTTCTAGTCCCTGACTCTTTTGTGCTGTTTCCTTACGTCCGTGAGTTTCTAGCAGCCCAATTACAACATCAATTCCTTCTTGTTTTAGTTGGTGGGCTTCTTCTAACATTCTGTAAGTTTTACCCACACCTGGAGCCATACCAATAAAGATTTTATGCTTGCCACGACGCGATCGCACTCTTGTAGAATCTAGTGATATCTCGTTGGCAATGTCTTTTTGGGTAATCATGGGTTAAAATTTTATCCGAAAAGTTGTTTTAAGAGATTTTTAACCACAGATGAACACAGATGAACACAGATAAATGCAGATATTTTCTGGGATTAATTATTGTGAAAGATAGGGTCTAAGTTGGAGGCTTTAAATTATCTAGGGCTAAATTTAATTTGAGGACGTTAACGCCAGGTTCGCCAAAAATTCCCAAAAATCTGCCTTCTGTGTATTTAGGAATCAATGCTTGAACCATATCTAAAGATAAGGAGCGATTCTGAGCTATTCTTTGTGTTTGGGAATATGCAGCTTCGACACTAATATGAGGATCTAGACCAGAACCAGAAGTATAAACTAAATCTGCTGTTGGCTGGATATTAGCTTGTTTTAGTCGGTCTATTTCTGGTTTAATGCGATCGTCAATTAAGGCTTTTTTGTTACTTGCAGCCAGGTTACTTGCACCGGATATTCCCGTTTTGAGTATGTTGTTTTTGTCATTTTTGGGATCTACTGTACTATAAGCAACGGTACTAGGACGACTCCAAAAATACTGATTTGATGTGAAAGGTTGACCAATCAAAGCAGAACCAATAACTTTGCCTTGGTTCTCAATTAAACTACCATTGGCTTGATAAGGAAATGCTACTTGCCCCACAACAATAATCAATAAAGGATATATTACTGCTGTGATTACCCACAGAACTAGAGTGATCCGAATTGCTTTAATAATTTCTCGCATTTTTGTTAAAAACGTTCTGGTTGAAAAATCACAACAAATAGATAAACAGAGAGTCCTAGAGTAGTTAAACCTAATACTCCCAGAGCATAAGCTTGAAAACGGGATACTTCTATACTCGTTGCTGCTTGTACAGCAGGAGCAATTAATAAATTCAAACACAACAGGAAAAAAAGTTGTATTGGCAATGGTCGCTTACGCCATTGTATTTGTAACCTCTTACCTAAAGCGATAAAATCTGATAATTCATCTGCGTTAATCTGCGTTAATCTGCGGTTAATCTGCGTTCTAAAAACCCCGTCAAACATTTTTCCCTTACCTTCTATCAAATCAAACTTATTCATATATTTCCGATCACTTCCTAAGCTAAACCTACACCAGCAATCAAAACATCAATTAACTTAATCGCAATAAATGGTGCAATCACTCCTCCCAGTCCATAAATTAGGATGTTACGCTGCAACAGTTGGTTAGCAGTTAATGGTCGAAACTTTACACCTTTGAGAGCCAAAGGTATTAATGCTGGAATAATCAAAGCATTATAAATCAGAGCAGATAAAATTGCAGATTGGGCGCTGGCTAGACCCATAATGTTGAGCTTACCAATCCCTGCTGAGGCAAATATCGCTGGAATAATGGCGAAATATTTGGCAATATCATTGGATAATGAAAATGTAGTTAATGCCCCGCGAGTAATTAATAGCTGTTTGCCAATTGTTACTAAGTCAATTAACTTAGTAGGGTCTGAATCTAAATCCACCATATTTGCAGCTTCTTTTGCTGCTTGAGTACCAGAGTTCATTGCTACACCGACATTCGCTTGCGCTAATGCTGGGGCATCATTAGTACCATCCCCAGTCATTGCTACGAGTTTGCCTTTAGCTTGTTCTTGTTGAATAACTGCAATTTTGTCTTCTGGAGTTGCTTCCGCAATAAAGTCATCTACTCCTGCTTCAGAGGCAATTACAGAAGCGGTAATGCGGTTGTCTCCTGTGAGCATAACAGTACGGACACCCATACGGCGTAGCTGATCGAAGCGTTCTTTAATACCAGGTTTGATCACATCTTTAAGATAGATAATCCCGTAGATTTCGCTATCTTGGCAAACAGCTAGAGGAGTGCCACCCAAACGGGAAACTCGTTCATAAGCTGTGTCTAATTCGGGTGTTAACTGTCCATTTCTAGAACGCACAAATCCCTTAACTGCGTCTACTGCACCTTTGCGTACCTGACTACCATCGTCTAAGTTTGTACCACTCATGCGCGTCCTCGCAGAAAATTCAATTGCTTCTGCTTGAGAACGGTCAAAATTTACTTTAGCTCCCAACTTCTCGGCTAATCTGACAATAGACTTGCCCTCTGGCGTATCATCAAATACACTCGCTGCCAAAGCTACATTAGCTATATCTTCAATTGAGTGACTATTGACGGGGAGAAATTCTTCTGCCAAACGGTTTCCCAGGGTAATTGTCCCCGTTTTGTCCAAAATCAAGGTATTCACATCACCGCAAGCTTCTACTGCCCGTCCAGAGGTGGCTACGACGTTAAATTGAGCTACCCTGTCCATACCAGCAATGCCAATTGCACTCAGTAAGCCGCCAATTGTTGTAGGAATCAATGCTACTAATAGAGCAATCAATATGGCTACGCTGACTGGCGTACCCACATAATTAGCGATCGCAGGCAGTGTTGCGACTACAATTAGAAAAACTTGACTCAAAACTGCTAATAACACAGTCAGAGCGATTTCATTAGGTGTTTTACTACGTTCTGCGCCCTCTACTAAAGCAATCATTCTGTCTAAAAAGCCCTTACCTGGATCAGAAGTTACCCGAATTAGCAATTCATCTGAGAGAATCCGCGTCCCCCCAGTTACAGAACTTGCCATATCCGAACCTGGTTCTTTAAGAACTGGTGCTGATTCGCCAGTAATTGCCGATTCATCTACAGATGCAGTACCGCCAATAACTTCTCCATCAGCCGGAATCATATCTCCTGCTACAACTTTAATTTGATCGCCTTTACGCAATGAAGTAGAACTTACTTCCTGGGTTGAATTATCTGGTAAAACTTTCTTAGCAGTAGTTTCAGATTTAGTAGAACGCAGCGCATCAGCTTGTGCTTTACCTCGCCCTTCTGCTACCGCCTCGGCAAAGTTAGCAAATAAAAGGGTAAAGAATAAAATTATGGTAATCAAACCATTAAATAGCCGTTGATTTTCTCCTGGAACTGTGCCAAATAAATTGGGGTCAAATGTCAATAGTGCGGTGATAATAGTTCCTACCCAAACCAGAAACATCACTGGATTTTTGAGCATGATTCGGGGATTGAGTTTCACAAAAGCATCTTTGATAGCTCTTTGATAAAGCCCTTTATTACTTGCTTTTGGAGTATGTTTACGTTCAGCACGAGTTTTACCAGATTGACTAGGTTTTATAGGTGATTCCATTAGTAATGTGTATTATTGATTAGAAAAAAACTCGGATTGAAAACTTACTGATAAACCTCTGATATCAAGCAATAAAATCTTGCTAACATCTGCGTTTATCTGTGTTTATCTGCTTATGCGCTACGCGCAGGCTTCGCCAACATCTGCGTTCTAAAAAAATATTGAATTTACCAAAAATTCTCCTAACTAAAATTGAAAAGCTTCCGCGATCGCACCCAATGCTAAAACCGGAAAAAATGTCAACGCCCCCAAGATTAAAATCACTCCTGCTGTCACACTTGTAAATAAAGTAGTATCAGTTCTTAGTGTTCCTGTAGTTTCCGGTACTGGTTGCTTATTCGCCATACTATCGGCTAACAAAAGCAGAGCAATAATTGGAATGTAACGCCCTCCTAATAAACTGATACAAGTACTAAGATTCCACCATAAAGCTGTGGATGCAGGTTGGCTATCTGCTAATCCTTCCAAACCTGAACCATTGTTAGCAGCAGCAGAGGTATATTCGTAAACAACTTGCGATATCCCGTGAAAACCTGGGTTACTAATCCCAGCGAGGGTATCAGGAAAAGCTAGAGCGATCGCACTGGGAATTAATACTAAAATTGGGTGAACAAGTAAAATAACACTCGCTAAAACAATTTCCCGCTTTTCAACTTTACGCCCTAAAAATTCTGGAGTACGTCCTACCATCAACCCAGTTAAAAACACTGTTAAAATTAGGTAGATAAATAAGTAAGCTGTTCCTGTTCCTTGACCTCCCCAAATAATTTGTAAAAACATATTAAATAAGGTAGAAAATCCACCAACAGGCATTAAAGAATCGTGCATTCCGTTAACAGCACCACACATAGTTGCTGTCGTAGTAACTGCCCAAAGTGCTGTTTGCGCCCAACCAAATCTAACTTCTTTACCTTCTAAATTTGGTTGCTGTTCTCCTAAAAGTTGATTGACTAAAGGGTTGCCTTGATATTCACCAATTGCTGTAATTCCAATCAAAGTTACAAAAATAGTAAATACCATCCAGAAAAGTAACCACCCCTGCTTTTTATTACCTGCAATTATCCCATAGGTATAAATTAAGCTGGCTGGAATGGCAACCATCGCCAATGTTTCTATTAAGTTAGAAATACTGTTGGGATTTTCAAACGGATGGGCGGAGTTAATTGCAAAAAAGCCGCCGCCATTTTCTCCCAATTGTTTGATAATTTCAAAATGGGCAACTGTACCACGTGCGATCGCTTGTGTAGACCCCTCTAAAGTGGTAGCAATTGCAGTTCCAGCTAAGGTTTCGGGAACACCTAAAATCACTAAAACTACTGCCCCCACAACCGAAATTGGTAATAAAATGCGGGTGATAGATTTAGTTAAATCTACATAAAAATTACCTAAAGATCTGCCACTTAAACCGCGAATAAATGCAATACCTACAGCTAAACCTGTTGCTGCTGAGGTAAACATTAAAAACCCCAGTGCTAAAATCTGGGAAGCATAAGATAATGTGGTTTCGCTAGAATAATGTTGTTGGTCAGTATTAGTTAAAAAAGAAAGAGTCGTGTGTAGTGCTGTATCCCATGTTGGCGAACTTAAACCCGTAGGATTTAATGGAAGTATTCCCTGAAGCATCAAGATTAAATAAACAAAAATGCCCATAACTAAGTTGCTATAAAGCACTGCACGAGCATACTGCCAACCAGTCATACTTTCTGTACGCAATCCCCCTAGTTTGTAGATCATGCTATCTACAGGGTTGATCACTGAGTCAAGAAAGGTTTTTTCTCCTAGAAAAATATGAGCAATGTAGCTGCCGAAAGGACGAACAATAGCAATTAATATCAGTAGTGTCAGGACAATTTGAAGTAATCCTTGTAACATAATTAAGTTGATAATTTTATTGATTTAAGATGCTTGCTGACTATGGAATCAGCAAAAAGATTTAACCTTTGATATTTCTATACAGCTAGGTTGGCTTAAACTTGATTTACTATAAATAAAGTAGCGAAAATAAAAATATTTGGAAATATGTTTTTAAATATATTGTTTTGATTTAAAAGCATATATCTAGAGATATAGATTCACCTAAACGCTAAAGTTAGTTTAGGTTATAAGGAGGTAATAAGTGGGTGGGCATAAATAAACGTATATTGATTTCCCCAATCACCAGTCCCCAGTCCCCAGTCCCAGCCATCACAGGTAACGTTTAATTTCACCCACATACTTAGTTATTAACTGTTCAAACAGATATATCAATGAAAAATCAGCATTTAAATCCACAGTGGTTAATTGCTATTTTATTTGCTGTAGTTATGGTGCTAGATTTATCTACTACTGCGGACTATGTATTTGGCTACTGTTACACCGGAGCAATTTTACTAGCTAACTCGCACTTGAGCAGGTTAGCAACAATCCGAGTAACAATAATGGCATCAGTGTTAACGCTGTTAAATTTTTTTTTGCCTGGAGGAGAAATTATTCACACAGCAGCGATCGCAAATCGGGTAATTGTTGTCTTCGCCTTAATTGTGACTGGCTGGTTAAGTGAGCGCAACCGCCGTTACCAAGAAGCGATCGCAACTCAACAGGCGCAATTGCAATCTCAACAGCAATTGGCGAGTATGCGTGAGGACTTCATCTCTACCTTGACTCACGATCTCAAAACCCCCCTAATAGGAGCAATTGAAACCCTAAAATCCTTTCAAACCGGACAATTTGGCAATGTGACATCTGCTCAACAAAAAGTTTTGCAGATGATGGAACGCTCTCACCGCACTACATTACAATTAGTGGAAACAGTACTAGATATTTATCGCAACGATCTATCGGGACTGAAGCTTCAGTGTCAAGTGGTAAATTTAGCAGTAATTGCCTCTGAAGT
This sequence comes from Crinalium epipsammum PCC 9333, assembly GCF_000317495.1. Lineage (GTDB taxonomy): Bacteria > Cyanobacteriota > Cyanobacteriia > Cyanobacteriales > PCC-9333 > Crinalium > Crinalium epipsammum. The sequence continues at coordinate 1,419,256 of NC_019753.1, read as the reverse complement.
AATTGCTACATTAAGAGATTTAGCAGCGACCCGACGGGTGTATATTGATTTAAGTTATGGAGAATCTGATTTTCGCCGTTCCTTGTGGGTGAATGGCGATGAACTGCAACTGCAACGAGTATTTACCAATTTACTCACAAATGCTGTTAATCATTCCCCGCGTGGGGGTCGAGTAGAAGTATTACTAGAATCTTATTCGGTATATCATATCGTCAAGTTTCTAGATAGTGGACAAGGAATTACTGAGGAGGAACTTCCCCACTTGTTTGAACGGTTTTATCAGGGAAATAGCGATCGCCAAGCCAAGGGTTCTGGACTGGGATTATATTTAAGTCGCCAAATTATTACCGCTCACGGTGGCACAATTTGGGCAGAAAATAGATCGCCCAAGGGAGCATTATTTGCCTTTAGACTGTTAGCTTCCCCACCTCCATTACTTGAAAGTTATAAGGAAATAAGTTGAAAACCCTGCGGATCTTACTGGTTGAAGATGATGAACTCTTTCGCTTGGGTTTGTCAATTAAATTACAACAACAGCCAGATTTGCAAGTAGTAGCAGAGGCGGAAGATGGCGAGACAGCAATAGAATTAGCAAAACGCTATGTACTAGATATTATTTTGCTGGATGTGGGACTCCCTGGAGTTGGTGGTGTAGAAACTTGTCGTTTACTCAAGCAGCAGCATCCAAATTTACCAATTTTGGTGCTAACTTCTCGTTCTGAAACACCTTTAATTGGGAGAATGATTGAAGCTAATGCCCAAGGTTACTGTTTAAAAGGAATTGATGCAGAGGCTTTAATTTTAGCAATTCGTTCTGTAGCTGCGGGTGCATCATGGTGGGATAAAGCTGCAACTGCGGAAATACGAGCGGCTTTTATTGATACTCCATCGACACATACTCTAGAGGTAATAGAAAATCCCCTGACGAAGCGAGAACAGGAAATTTTAGCGTTGGTTGCAGAAGGTAAGAGTAATCAAGAGATTGCAGAACTGTTATATATTACTGCTGGCACAGTCAGAGTTCATGTCCATGCGATTTTGCAGAAATTAGAAGTGCGCGATCGCACTCAAGCTGCGGTTAAAGCAATTCAAAAGGGATTGATTACGAAAGAACTATTAAAACAGTAATAAATTAACTTCTTCTCGAATACATAATGATCAACACACCAATCAAAGCGATCGCACCACCCAAAAGATCAAATTTATCTGGCGGTGTGCGATCAACCTGCCATCCCCAAAGTAAAGAAAGCACAATAAATACACCGCCATAAGCGGCATAAACTCTACCAAAATTGGCAGGTTGCAGGGTAGGAATAATTCCATAACATATCAGGGCAATTGCGCCTAAAACAGCTAACCATAAGCTCTGATTTTCCCGCAACCATAGCCAAATCAAGTAGCCTCCGCCTATTTCGCACAATCCGGCTAATACAAAATAGAGCAGAGACTTGACAATTAGCATTTTATTACTACTTTTTTTCAGGTGTAGAGTTCAAACGCCAACCTGGTTTTACAACTTGACGCGCCCTAGCAATTACTAAGCAATCATTCGGTACATCTTCTGTGACTACCGAACCAGCCGCAACTGTGACATCTTGCCCTAAAGTTAGGGGTGCGACTAAGACGCTATTAGAACCTGTTTTGCTGCCACTGCCAATATTTGTAGGATGCTTGTTAACGCCGTCGTAGTTGGCTGTAATAGTACCAGCACCAATATTAACGCGATCGCCTAAAGTGGCATTTCCCAAATAAGACAAGTGAGCAATATTAGTGCGATCGCCAATTTTAGTACTTTTCAATTCCACAAAATTGCCGATGCGACAAGCTGAACCAACCTCTACATGATCGCGCAAATGTGTATATGGACCAATCCGACTACCTGCACCAATCACACTATCTGTAACGACAGAATACAATACCTTACTATTTTCCCCAATTTGGCTATCTTCAATCAAACTTCCAGGACCAATCCGACTACCTGCACCAATCAAGGTTTTTCCGCGCAGATGAGTTTGCGGTTCAATAATTACATCTGTTTGTAATTCAACTGTGTCATCTATCGTGATACTGGCTGGGTCAACTAAAGTCACACCAGCAGCCATCCAAGCATCCTTAACTCGTTCTTGCAAAATCTCGTAAGCTGATGCTAGTTGTTTGCGATCATTAATGCCGAGAATTTCTTGGTAGTCCTCCACATCTACTGCCATCACCGGATCGAGGAATTTCACCGCATCAGTTAGATAATATTCTTGTTGATCATTATCTGTTTGTAGCTGTGGCAGCACTTTTGCTAGCTGCGACCAATTAAAACAATAAACACCAGCATTCACTCGGCGATTTTGCCTTTGTGCTGATGTGCAGTCGCGGTCTTCGACAATTTGTTGAACAAGATTTTGACCGTTACAGATTACACGCCCGTATCCTTTAGGATTTGGCAGATGCGCCGTTAGCAGAGTGGCAGCATTTTGATGTTGTTGATGAGTTTGCAACAGTTGTTGCAGGGTTTCAGGACGTAATAAGGGGACATCGCCATTTAATACCAGCAGATCACCCGTAAAATCTTGCAAGTAAGGCAACACTTGTTGTACAGCATGACCCGTGCCTAGTTGCTGGGTTTGTTCGACAAACTCTAAACCAGAAATAGATTGTAAAGCATCTTGAACTTGTTGACCTTGATAGCCGACAATGACCAGCCGCCGCGAGGGTTGAATCTCAGAAAGGCTGTGCAGCACTCGTTCAACCAGCGATCGCCCTCCCAAAGAGTGTATTACTTTGGGCAGGTCAGATTTCATCCGCGTCCCGCGTCCAGCCGCTAAAATTGCTACCGCTACCATGAGATTTTTAATGATCAGGTTATGTGATGACTAATCAATTATCAATTATCAATTAACAATTATCAATTATTAGTTCAAGAATGTTACCCATCAATTAACAATTCTCAGTTCAAGGAGGCTACCCTTAACTGTAAAAAAAACAACAAAAATTTTCTTATTTAAAGCCCAGAATTTACTTGAGGGAGAATTGTTAATTGTTAATTGTTAATTGATTATCTGGTGTTTCTGCTACTTGATTAGAAAGGATAAATTTACTAAATTGCTCTATTAATTCAGGATTACGCCAACCTTTGGCTGTTTCCTCCTGCATAATTTCTAAAGCTACTGTTGGTGTAAAGGCTTTTTTATAAGGACGTTCACTGGTCAAAGCGTCATATATATCAAGAACTTGAAATACTTGGGCTAGATAAGGAATTTCATTAGCAGCTAAACCATTGGGATAACCTGTACCGTCCCAGCGTTCATGGTGATAACGAATAATTGGCAGTACGCCTTTGAATGTCCGCATCGGCTGGCAAATCTGCTCACCGATGATTACGTGCTGCTTCATAATTACCCACTCTTCAGCCGTCAGTTTACCCGCTTTTAACAGCACTACATCGGGAATACCAATTTTGCCAATATCATGCAGATATCCGCCCCACATTAAATCGCGAATTTCATTGCGCGAAAGGTTGATAAATTCACCAAATGCTTGAGCCATGTTTACGAGTCGTTGACAGTGATCGCCCGTGTCAGGATCACGACTTTCAGCTATGCGGGCAACTGAGAACAATACTTGTTCAGCATGGTCTAAGTCTTCATTGAGACGTTTTTGATGCACTAAGGACTTAACACGCGCAGAAAGTTCTAGGCGATCAAAAGGTTTGCTTAAAAAATCATCTCCGCCAGCTTCAATTCCCATTATGCGCGATCGCCGATCATTCAGGGCTGTGATGAAAATAACTGGTATTAGGCGAGTGTGGTCATCTTGTTTCAATCGCCGACACACTTCATAACCATCCATCCCTGGCATCATTACATCGAGCAAAATCAAATCTGGTTTGGCTACAACCACCTTCTCAAGTGCGGCTTCACCACCATCTGCCTCAAATACTTCATAACCTTCTACAGTTAATAGTGCCACCGCCGTCATCCGACTTGATGGATGATCGTCAACAACCAAAACTTTAGGTTTATCAGTATCAGATAAGTTCACGGAAGAACACCTTTTTGGACTTGGGGAAACCGCAGAAGCACCTATTAAATTCAGCATGACCTACCGCAGGAATTTTCTTTCAGTATCCTAGATAACCCTTACTGCTGAAATCAGGTTTTATACTGATCTTTGCTGAAATTAAACGCTAACTTTTTCACATTTACAATTCTTAATATCTAATTTGGATAATTTTTGCTGATTACTTACGTTGGAAACCTAGTTAACCAGCGTCTTTTCCAGTGAGAAGTAGGTTCTAGCAAACTTGCTTGTTGTTCTATTTTACGTCTATGTAATATTACTGTAGCGGGATCGCAAAGTTGAGGATCGCGGTAGGGAATAGCCGCACGGGTTTGTAAATGCTCTTGTTCTTGGAGAGAAATTGGTTTCTCTAATTCCGTAAAACTTGCAATAGTTCCAGGCGATCGCCTACCTACGGGATCAGAAGAAAAAATGTTTAATCCTACTTCCATCATCGCAGTCCGCACAGCAGCAGAGCATGAATATGTAGCAATTATACCCATTTGAGCGCAGCAACTAGCTAATAACCCCATAAATTCTACTGTCCATAGCCCAGGACAAGTAGGCGGAGAAAAGGGATCAAGAAAAATCGCATCTGCTTTAAAACCCAAGTTTGAACAATACTGAAGTGTTTTTCTAGCATCACCGATCAGCAATTGAGCGTGTATTTGGTTGGTTTCGATGTGATAATTGTTAGCTAGTTGAGTAAGAATTTGGGGAATAGGATCATACCAGTTACTCAGAAGATGATGCGCGATCGCAGCTTTTGGGACAGTTGAATCTAATTCTAAACCCACCCACTCCACACGACAATTAGGATTTACTTCCCAAATTGTTGCTAATGCTGCTGCTGTATTATAACCCAATCCATAACAAACATCTAATATTTTGATACTCGGCTGTTGAGCTTTTTGTCTAATTTGAGTAGGCTCAACAAACTTAAACTGAGCTTCTTGAATTGCTCCATGACGACTATGAAAATCTTGCCCAAATTCACTTGAAAAAAAAGTAAAAGAGCCGTCTGCTGTTCGTTGTGGTGTAAACAAATTACTTCCTTTTAAATTCAAGCCAGTCAGTGTTAATTGTTAATTATTCTTGGTCGCTGTACTGAAGTAGGAAAAATTTCTTTTAAAGCAGATTCTCGTTGTGCGGGTGTTTCTTTCGCCCAATTCCAAAGACTTTCATAAAAGAAGAAAGACACACCAGCTAATTTATGATTGCGGACAACTTGAACTTGAGTCTCAATTTGTTGACTAGGTACAGAACGACCTTTAAGACCCGCAAGAATGCCGATACTTACTGGAATATGACTTTGAGCAAGCTTAACTTCTTCGCGTTCCAATTCTTTAATAAAGCGCGGTAAGTCGTTGCGATAAACCTGCAAAATTAGTTCATCAACTTGATTACGTCTTTCCCAAGAAAACCAGTCTTGTAAATAAGCTGGTAAAGAAAAATGCAAAGGGTTAGTAGCTATAGAAATAATACAATTAGGCTTTCGAGCTTTTACTACTTGGTGTAACCTGGTCATAAAATCATTAAGTTTGTCAGCCCGCCAGCGTACCCAAAAAGTTTCTTGCGGGTTCGCATCAGGAGTTAAACCTGGGAGTTCTTTCTCATACATACCAACGGTGTAAGCATCGTAACCCATTGCTATAGGCAACGCAAAGTGGTCATCAAATTGAATGCCATCAATGTCGTAATTGTTAATAACTTCACTAACCAAATCCAGCATAAATTGCTGTACTTCTGGATGAAAAGGATTTAGCCAAACTCTTTCGTTTTGACCTTCTTTCCAAATTTTTGTACCATCTTTGCGGTTAGTTAACCAATCTGGGTGACTTTTAGCTAGTTGAGAATCAGCAGGAGCCATAAAGCCAAATTCAAACCAGGGAATAACACTTAAGCCTTTTTGATGCCCCTGTTTAACAATTTCTTTCAGCATATCTCGACCTTGTAGCCCAGGTTCGGGATGGAGCGATCGCCCCAATGTCCGTTCTGCTACAATACTAGGATAAAGAGTATATCCATCGTTCCAAACAGTAGGATAGACAGTGTTGAAGTTAAGCTGTTGTAGCTTTTGCACCGCAGCAGTAAGTTTAGCGCGTGAAAATAGCACATCACTATCTACATTTGTCAGCCAAACACCTCTTAATTCTGAAGTATTATTCAAATTAGTCTGAGCAGAAGAGCTAGTCGGTATAATTACCGCTATAGCTAGGAGTAATGCACACAACCAAACAAAATTATTCTTAAATTTGCCATTATATCTTAAAAAAACTAGCCTTTTAGCGCAAAACTTTAGAATGTAATTTTTAGCTTGTTTCAACATTGAAATATTTTTTAATATAAAATTAATGACAACTCACAATTTTAACTCTAATTTTAAGCACTACTTGATACTATTTAATTATTAACTTATTTTTGGGTTAATTGATCAGTACTTACGCAGAGATCCCCCTAAATCCCCCTTTTTTAAGGGGGGACTTTGAATGTTTTCCCCTTGAAAAGGGGGGCTAGGGGGAGTCTAGGTTTCAGGCAACGCGGTGCGTAAGTTCTATTGATACTCAATAGCAAAAATATTACATTTGTTAAAAATGGCTTTTTTCTGCTAAATAATTATTTAAATGCTTCTGTCTCTGATATTGTGGCACAAGTAACAATTAATTTTAAAAGCAAATGCTTGATAATAACACACCTATTGTAATTTCTGCCCAATGGCTTGCCGAACACCTTAATGATCCACAAGTAGTAATTGTTGATTGTCGTTTTTCACTGGCAGATCCACAACTAGGACGACAGCAGTATGAAACTAGCCACATACCTAGTGCTTACTATCTAGATCTTAATCTTGACCTCTCTGGTTCTGTACAGCTTCATGGAGGTCGTCATCCTTTGCCCGATCCTGCTGAGTTAGCTAACAAACTAGCAGCAATTGGAATCAATTCCCAAGAAACCCTTGTAGTTGCCTATGATGATTCGCGTTTTGCCTTTGCTGCACGTCTATGGTGGTTACTACGCTATTTAGGACATCAGCAAGTGGCTTTGCTTGATGGTGGCTTTTCAGGATGGGAAAAAGCTGGATATGCTGTAACAAATCAACTGCCGAAGCATGAACCAGGAAAGTTTGTTCCTCAGATTCAAAGCGACTGGGTAGTGGATGTTAACACAGTCAAAGCGCGAAAAGATCTGCCTAACGTAGTGCTGGTTGATTCACGAGAAGGCGATCGCTACCGAGGAGAACGTGAACCCATCGACCCCATTGCTGGTCATATTCCTGGCGCGTTAAATTTCCCCTGGCAAGATGTTTCCGACTCGATCGGCTACGTCAAGCCTGTTTCAGAACAACAGCAACGTTGGAAAGATATTCAGCAAGCAGAGGAAATTTTAGTTTATTGTGGTTCTGGCGTAACAGCCTGTGTAAATCTCTTGTCCTTAGAAATGGCTGGGATACAGAAAACAAAGCTGTATGCTGGCAGTTGGAGTGATTGGTGTTCCTACCTTAGCGTAACGAAGTAACAGACTAATTAACGACATATATAGTGCAAGCGCCCCGCCTGCTTCCTTAAATGCCTAAGTCCTACCAGCAAATATATGGTGACTACACACAATCATCTTTAGTTTGTGCGTAAATCATCATTTAAATAGTAGAGTTGAAAAAGACTTATCGTTGATTGCTCGGTGGATGCACCTATTCTGACTCTGTTGGATTACAGTTTTACTGTCACTATTCAGAGCGATTGGATCGAGAATTCCATACAAAGCAATTAATATAAATACTAGGGAATACTCATATAAGCAAGAATCATTAACATTCATTGAGTTTTTCAACTGCTATAATGAGGAATTCCAATTAATTTGTAACAATATCTTAGGTTTAAATGTATATGTCTTGCTCTTACAACCGTCTTTCTATTTTTGTAGACGGGAACAATATGTTCTATGCCCAACAAAAAAACGGTTGGTTTTTTGACCCACGGCGTGTTCTTGAATTCTTTACAAAAGATCCCGAAGTTAATCTAATTAACGCTTTTTGGTATACAGGATTAAAAGATCCACAAGATCAGCGCGGATTCAGGGATGCCTTAATTAGCTTGGGTTACACAGTTCGTACAAAAATACTTAAGGAATACTACGATGATGTTTCTGGAAGATACTCCCAAAAGGCTAATTTAGATATAGAAATTGTTGTAGATATGTTTAATACAGTTGAGCAATATAATAGAGTAATACTTTTTAGTGGTGATGGTGATTTTGAAAGAGCCATTGAACTTTTACGTTCTAAAAATACTCATATTACAGTAGTATCAACAGAAGGAATGATTGCGAGAGAATTACGCAACGCTACCGATCGTTATATTGATTTAAATGATATTCGTTCATTTATTGAAAAAGTTGACTACTAGAAATGCTGAAATCAAAAATTTCAGCTATCTTAAAATAAACAGGTAAGTATGTGAGCATCACTAAATGCAGCTTAAAGCTACCCTAATTTTTTAGACAATCAGTAAAAGCTGCCTAAGATATTTCATAGTTATATGGATTTATACTTATCTATTTAAATAAACGCTATCCCAGCTAAACGATGGCGAGTTGTCAACAATACTCGCAAATCCTTGTCAGTTCTTGCATATCACCTAATTGCGCTATGAACACACCAGCACAACCCGACCGGATTATTATTTTTGATACTACCCTGCGGGATGGAGAACAGTCTCCAGGGGCGACATTAAATGTAGATGAAAAGCTGACAATTGCCCGTCAGCTTGCGAAATTAGGCGTTGATGTAATTGAAGCAGGTTTCCCCTACGCCAGTTCTGGAGATTTTGAAGCTGTACAAAAAATTGCACAAGTTGTTGGTGTAGAATCAGGACCAACAATTTGTGGTTTAGCAAGGGCAACGCGCCAGGATATTAAAGCAGCAGCAGAGGCTTTAAAACCAGCAGCTAAACATCGAATTCATACCTTTATTGCTACTTCAGATATTCATCTAGAATACAAACTGAAGAAAACACGGCAAGAGGTGATAGAAATAGCATCAGAAATGGTGGCTTATGCTAAGTCTTTAGTTGATGATGTGGAATTTTCACCGGAAGATGCGGGTCGTTCTGATCCCGAATTTTTGTATCAAGTTTTAGAGCGTGCGATCGCGGCTGGTGCTACAACAATTAATATTCCCGATACCGTCGGTTATACTACACCGAGCGAATTTGGTGCAATAATTCGTGGCATCAAAGAAAACGTTCCGAACATCGACCAAGCTATTATTTCTGTTCACGGTCATAACGACTTAGGTTTAGCTGTAGCTAACTTCCTAGAAGCAGTAAAAAATGGCGCAAGACAACTAGAATGCACCATTAACGGTATTGGTGAACGTGCTGGTAATGCTGCACTAGAAGAATTAGTCATGGCGCTTCATGTGCGTCGGCAGTATTATAATCCGTTCTTGGGTCGTGCTGTAGATTCAGAAGAACCGCTAACTAATATTGATACTCGTCAAATTTACAAAACATCCCGCTTAGTTTCCAGTCTCACTGGGATGTTAGTACAACCGAATAAAGCAATTGTTGGCGCTAATGCCTTTTCTCACGAATCTGGAATTCACCAAGACGGCGTTTTAAAGAATAAGCGTACTTATGAAATTATGGACGCGCAATTGATTGGCTTAACAGACAATCAAATTGTGTTGGGCAAACTTTCCGGTCGCAATGCTTTCCGCACTCGCCTGCAAGAACTTGGTTTTGAATTATCAGAAACCGAACTCAATAAGGCATTTGTCAAATTTAAAGAATTGGCAGATAAAAAGAAAGAAATTACTGACTGGGATTTAGAAGCCATTGTCAATGATGAAATTCAACAAGCGCCAGAATTATTCCGCCTAGAGTTTGTCCAAGTTTCCTGTGGTAATCAAGCTCGTCCGACAGCTACTATAACCCTACGGACACCAACTGGCGAAGAATTAACCGACGCGGCTATTGGCACAGGTCCAGTTGATGCGGTATATAAAGCGATTAACCGTGTGGTGAATGTACCTAATCAGTTGATTGAATTTTCAGTTCAGTCAGTGACGGCTGGTATTGACGCGATTGGGGAAGTAACAATTCGCCTGAAACACAAAGAACGGATTTATTCCGGTCACGCTGCTAACACTGATATCATCGTTGCTTCGGCTCAAGCTTATGTAAACGCTCTCAACCGCCTGTATGGTGCATTGCAGCGTAATGAATCAAGTCAGAAGCCAACATTAGCTCAAGAACTGACAGCGCCAGATGCTTCAACCGTAGGTTCAGCAAAAATTTAATTATTTGTTTGTCAGCTAAGGTAAGAGGCGTTCCTAAGAACGTCTCTTATTTCCATTCCTTAGCAGCCTATCTTCAAAATAATTAATCACTGAAAAATATCTGCATTTATCTGCGTTTATCTGCGTTTATCTGCGGTTAAAATCTCTTAAAAGCCCTTTTCGGATATGCAAGAGATGATTCCAGAAAAAGTTCTTGATAAAGAGAAAACATTCCACGACCAGTGGGCATCTACCATTGATGTAGAAGGAATCAAAGTTAAAGATTATTTTGAAGCCTGCACAGCACCAGAAAACCGCTTTATTATTCAACAATTAGGCAATATTAAAGGTAAGCGAATTTTAGATTTAGGGTGTGGTGCGGGTGAAAATAGTGTTTATTTTGCTAAAAGAGGTGCTGTTTGTGTAGCTGCTGACTATTCTCCTGGGATGGTAGAAGTTGCTTTGCAACTAGCTGCTGCTAATGGAGTCGAGATAGAAGGTTGCACAGAAAATGCGATCGCACTCTCATTCCCCGATAATAGTTTTGATATTGTCTACGCCTCTAACTTACTCCACCACTTACCAGACCCTCAAGCTGCCATCAAAGAAATGTATCGAGTTCTTAAACCAGGTGGTAAAGCTTGCTTTTGGGACCCTTTAAAGCACAACCCTGTTATTAATGTTTATCGTCGTATTGCGACTTCGGTGCGAACAGAAGACGAACAACCACTAGATATTAATATCGTTAATTTTGTCAAGTCTCTATTTTCGACAACAACTTACGATACATTTTGGATAGCTACGTTGTGGATTTTTTTACGCTTCTATTTAATAGACAGAGTTGACCCAAATCAGGAGCGTTATTGGAAGAAAATAATTATTGAGCAAGAAAAACTGCAACCAACTTATCAGCGTCTAGAGAAAATTGATTTAGTTTTAAAAAAGCTACCTTTAATCAAGCGGTTTGCTTGGAATATTGCTGTAGTCGCGACAAAATAGCAAGTTATTTCAGAAAAAAGTTAAAAGGGGATGTATTTGCACTCTGCACATCCCCAAGCTTTTTTGCTTGCAGTCCAACACGAATAATTTTTGCTTTGTGGAGTAACAATACTTATTTAAAATAGCTTGCTTCCGCTTCTAGTATCCGCAGCAAGTGTTCATTACCACTAGCTCTAGCTACTTCTATTCTATGCTGTAGGCTTTTTTGGATGTTATCGCGATGAATAGCAGCCGCCTTTTTTACGCTGTCTTGACGATTTGTGTTCATAATGGACATTTTTATTTATAAACTAGGGTGTTGGCTATATTTCTAAGATAACATTTTCATAGTTAAACTGTATGATTTGTTACAGAAAGTTTATAAGCTGTGGTGTAACCAACTCCTAAATATTAATTTCTAATTGTATAAAAATAATTTTCCAGATGCCTAACAGCAGGATAATTACTCTTTTGAGCGATTTTGGCTTGAGTGACGTTTATGTAGGGGTGATGAAGGGAGTAATTAGCTCTCTCAACCCAACTTTGACGGTGGTGGATTTAACGCACCAGATTCCAGCACAAAATATTCCTGCGGGTAGATTTTGTTTGATGAATTCCTACTCTTATTTTCCACCCGGGACAGTACATATAGCTGTGGTAGATCCAGGGGTAGGTAGTAATCGGCGCTCAGTGGCAGTAGAATTTGAAGGTGGTTTCCTTGTAGCACCGGATAACGGATTATTAAGCGGCGTTCTCAGTCAGAGTGCAGTCAAGACGGCGGTAGAATTAACTAATCCTCAGTATTGGCGGACAAGTACACCCAGCACAACTTTTCACGGTAGAGATATTTTTGCACCTGTGGGGGCGCATTTAGCTAGTGGTGTTCCCTTAGAAGAGTTGGGAAAAATAATTGATCCTAAAACTTTAATACAGCTACCTATCGGCGAATGTAGTCAAACTGATCAAGGTATGACTGGTTACGTGCAGTATGTTGATTACTTTGGTAACTTGATTACTAATATTCCAGGGGCTGATGTTCAAGGGAAAGCTTGGTCAGTGGTAGTATCTGATGTGAGTATCCCTGGTTGTACAACTTATCACGATCAACCTGCTGGAAGTGCGATCGCGCTTATTGGTAGTCATGGGTGGGTAGAAATTGCCGTTAATTGTGGCAATGCACAATCTCAGTTAAAAATAAACTGGGGGGATAAAATAGAAATAATTAACAATTAGCCATTAACAGTCCATCAATTTAATCCTTATACACCCTAAAAAATTTACTATGACTCAGTTACAGTTGGAACCCGAAGTTTATCAAGGTCAATTTGGAGAGTTTAGAATTACCGACAGCGATCGCACTGGTGTAATTATCTATCGTACTAGCTTAATGGTAGCAGCCTTAAGCTTTGCAATTGGTAGTTTTCTAGTGATTTATTTTGGGAATGATAGAAGTGTTCTCAATGCCTTAACTCCCCTATATGTAGTTTTTTGTTTAGCTTTGGGTATTAGCTTACTAACAATTCATATATACATGGCAGCATTACACCGCGTACTGCAAATATTTTGGGGTATTGGTGCGGTTAGTGCAGCTTTTTTTGCTATTAAAAGTGATGAACCGCTTGCTTTATTTGTTTATAATCACCCACTTACGCTGTTTGGAATTGGTTTTACGTTCGCAGCTTTAACGGGAATTTTTTTCAAAGAAGGTTTTTGTTTTAACAGACTAGAAACTAAGCTGCTTACACCTTTAGTACCTATGTTGCTTTTAGGAAAAATGGCTGGTGTTTTGCCTTTACAAGCAGAGCAGTTTTTACTAGGCGGATGGGCGATATTGTTTATGGTATTTGCGCTGCGGAAGACAGTCCAACGAATTCCTGATGATATCGGTGATAAGTCTGTATTTAGTTATTTAAAACAACAAAAATCAGCTAAAGCTTAATTTTAAGAGAGGGAGGAGGGAGGAGAGAGCATAGAGGGTACAAAATTGGTAGCAGAACGCGCTTTTTGGTTAGCTTGGTCACAAATTTCTGGTATTGGTCCTGTTTTAATTAAGCGACTTCAACAGCAATTTGGCACACTAGCAGCAGCATGGCAAGCACAACCAAGTCAATTAGGGCAAGTTGATGGGTTTGGTCAAAATATTGTTCAAAAGGTGCTGCAAGAGCGATCGCGCCTCGATCCTGAAACATTCCTGCAAGAACACTCCTCAAAAAACCCTAATTTTTGGACACCAGTAGATCCAGAATATCCCCGCTTGTTACTAGAAACTCCTAGCCCACCACCTGTGCTGTATTACCGAGGGGTAGTTGATCCACAGGAAAACCTGGGCATACGCCCTGCTGTGGGAATTGTTGGTACGCGGGAACCTTCTGATTATGGTAAGCGGTGGACGCGCAAAATTAGTACCGCTTTGGCTAAGAAAGGCTTTACAGTTGTATCTGGGATGGCTCAAGGTATTGATACAGAAGCTCATCGCGCTTGTGTTGATGCTGGAGGGCGCACACTAGCGGTTGTAGGTACGGGTGTTGATCTTATTTACCCACCCCGCAATCGTAATCTTTATGAAGATATTCAGAAACAAGGCTTAGTTTTGAGTGAGTATCCTGCTGGTACTCAACCAGACAGATCTCATTTTCCCCGCCGTAACCGTATTATTGCTGGTTTAAGTCGTGCTGTTTTAGTTATGGAAGCACCTACGAAATCAGGTGCGCTAATTACTGCTAATGTTGCTAATGATTTCTGTCGGGATGTTTACGTTTTACCTGGATCGCTAGATAATCCCAATGCTATAGGTTGTTTAGGTTTATTAAGTAGGGGCGCTCATGTGATTCTCAACGAGGGGCATTTGTTAGAAATGCTTGGAGATATACCACAACTCGATACTACTGAGCAATTACAATTATTTGATCCTCCACCCTCAGCGCCTATTCCAGATTTAGAACCAGAACTTAAGCAGGTATGGAGTGCGATCGCTTCTGAACCTACTGCTTTTGATGTAATTGTGCAACAAGCTGGTTTAGCTGCGGGATCAGTATCTAGTGCGTTATTACACTTGGAATTAATGGGGTTAGTTTCTCAATTACCTGGTATGCGGTATCTAAGATGTTAGATATTCTGTTCTTTGCTGCCATATTTGCTCTAGGCGGGCTAGAGCCTCTGGAGTATAGCGTTTTGCTTCTTTTTTAATAGCTCTCCATACAACTTTAAGCTCTGTAATATTTCGACAAGAGCGAATCAAAGTGCTACAAGCTGCAATCCACTGTTCTAATTTACGATAACTAATAAAGTACCCGCCCCAGCCTTGAATATGCACCCACAACACATATTTCCACCTTTCCCACCTGAGAATGCGACTAGGATCGCATTTGCTCAACTTGGCAAGTTGCTTGCGGGTAATCACAAAATTATTCGGGTTGATGCGACGGCGGAGGAAATTCATAGGGGCGATCGCTTTTGTAGGGACAACCTTATTGTAAACGATAACGCGACAAGTTTATAAATGCAATCTTAAAGATCTAGTACTTAAACAAAAAGGCTCATAATCTATGAAATATGTATCAAGTTAAAGTCAGAGTTAGAGAAATTTGTCAGGAACGCAACTGGAGTATTAACGAGCTATGCAGGCGTTCCGGCGTAAGTTATACAACCGTGCGACGGTATGCAAGTCAGTCGATGGCAAAGATAGACATGGATGCTATCTGCCGAATTAAGCAAACTTTTGGTTGTTCTTGGGAAGAATTGCTGGAATTACAGGGTGATGATTCTTTCGATGAGTAAGTGCGTTCTTCGCAAGCGCTGACTTTAGGGTTCGCACTTGCACGTTATTGGGAAATTGCCGCGATCGCGTAGCGACTCCGTAGGAGTATCGCACTTTTACAAAATCATACCCAAGGGGGAGGTGAACAATCTTGTGATTTTTATGCAAATTTAAAAACTTAAAACTTTATCTGAAGAAATTACTGAATATTAATGTACAATTGAGAACTAAAAGAAGGGGAGTAGCTTTTAGCTGAACATTCAGCTAAACCACCTGAGTCAACATACTGGCGTTACGCCTGGTTCAGGTGACAAGTTTTTAAAACTCAGACTTCGTTCTTAAGCTGAGATCAAACTGCAAAACTTGGCAGCGAGACCTTCACTAAGTTCACCTATATGGTGAGCTTGGTGAGGTCTAATCTGTACTCATCAAGCTCACAATCTAACGCTAGCAATTGAGGGGCTTGAAGAGATGTTAAAGGCTTTTACTGCCGGATTATTACTAATAATGCTATCGGAATTAGGCGATAAAACATTTTTTATCGCCATGATATTAGCAATGCGTCATTCACGCCGTTTAGTCTATATAGGCGTGGTAACTGCTTTGGCAGCAATGACAATTATTTCTGTGTTTGTAGGACAAATTATCTCGCTACTACCACAGAGTTATATCCATTATGGAGAGGTTTTGTTATTTCTAGGGTTTGGGATAAAGCTGTTGTATGATGCCAGCCAAATGCCTAATGATAGCTGTGAGGAAGAAGTTAAAGAAGCGTCTCTTGTAGTTGAGCAAGCTGAGAAAGAGTTACCACCAAAGGCGACCTCATTAGCAATTATTTTAGAAGCCTTTGGATTAACATTTATAGCAGAGTGGGGCGATCGCACACAAATCGCCACAATTGCTTTAGCTGCCTCTAATAATCCTTATGCTGTAACTTTAGGAGCGATTTTAGGTCATGCTATTTGTGCTGTCATCGCCGTTGTTGGTGGACGGATGATTGCAGGGCGCATTTCCGAGAGGGTAATAACAGCAATTGGTGGTAGTTTGTTTCTTGTGTTTGGTGCGATCGCCTTATTAGATAAGCAGTAGTGATTAAAAACTGAGCAGTAAGCAGTTATCCGATCAAAACTAACTGTTTACTGCTCATTGTTAATTGTTCACTGGTTTTGGTTCAATTATCTGACTGCGAGGAGGAGTAGTAGGAGAAACTATAGGGTTAGGTTTTGGTTGTTTAGCAGAGCCTATTTGTTTAATTTGGTCTTTATACTGTGCAGGAGCCAAACTAGCAGCTACGGTGAATAGCGGTTTAGCTTCTACATTTTTACCCAGCTTTTGCAAAACCATCGCTTTAGCTAGTACAGGTCTAAAATCTTGTCGATCATTTTTAATAGCTTCATCATAAATAGCAAGTGCTTCTACATAACGTTCCTGATTGAAATAAACTTGAGCCAGTAATAACTGTACTGAAGTAGTATCTATAGTTCCAGGCTGACTAGGATTTACTTGTGCAGCAGTCTTCAAAGTTTCCTGTAGTAAGCCAATTGCCGCTTCGGGGCGTTTTTGCTCTAACAATAAGCTGACAAGCCCTTGCAAAGCATTCATATTTCCTGGTTTAGCCGCTAAAACTGTGCGATAAGTCTGGGCTGCTACCTCACGATCTCCTAAATGTTGCTTCGCTTGAGCCAGCAACACCATATAATCACTCTGCTCAGGATTTAAAAAAGCTAACTTTTCCAAAGGTTCAATGCTACCTTTGATATCACCTAGTTGTAACCGCGCTTCCAGCAACCCCCGTAGAGCCGTGGGATTATCTGGTTCTCTTGCTAAAACCAGTTGATAACCTTTAGCTTGAGATTGCAGTTCTGTAAGCTGTGCTAAAGAAGTATTTTGATTTGGTGCAGATTGGGCAACCGCAGGGGGTTGACTGTCCTTGAGAACACTACTAAGCAAAGGCAGGATGGAAAATCCCACAAAAGCCAGCAGAGCTAACAATAAAACTGAATTAATGATCCAACGACCGCGATTAAAAGACACACAAGTACTTTGAACTCTAATGACATTATCAACGACAAGTGAGTTTTGAGATTGTTTTACCCTGAATTGTTAATTTTAAGCTGGATTAAGATTAATAGCTTACAACGTTAAAATGCAGTTTTTATGTCGAACAGCTTACAAACTTACCTCCGTTTCTGTTTCATTGTGCTACCTGACGATAGTAATTTGTTAAATGCACAACAGAAAGCTCAGGTGTCTAGCAATTGTGGGTGGTAGTTGATTACAATAAGCTGACTATAAAAAACGCTAACCGCTTTAATTGCTTTGCACATCTAATGCTTAGAATATGTAAACGCCCCTAGCTTTGAAGCGTAACTATTAAAAATGGATAGGGAAATGTGTCTCCCCCGCAAGGAGTTTATATGAATTATTCTGTGAATCGCTCTACCGAATCAGCCGAGTCTTCTGTCAATCAACCACAACCGGACGATCAGACTGTTAATTTGTCCAACCAAAGTCAACCATCTACTCCAGATGTGACAGCCGATACCGAAACGGCATCACAGACAAGTGCGATCGCTAATCCTGAGACAGAAAATCCAGTAGATATAAAACGACAACAACCCATCCCTCCGCCTAGTGAGCCGATGCAGTACCGAGCTATTGGACTGGTTAAGGGTATATATATGCCTTCTGCCGACCAATTTACCCAAGGCACGCTACTGGCAGCAGATCATACGTTAATTGATGCAGTTTTACTCGGTAGAATTATGAGTTTGGTGAAAAATCACCTCAACTTATCCGAGAATCATCTTTGGGTTGTTTATCCTCGGACACGCAAAGAAGACGACAAGTTGCACGTTCAAATTGTCGGCGTTTGGGAACCAGAACACCTCAGCACCAACGTACCAACGACAGAAAGTGGGGAAGAAGATCCTTCCGGGGTAAAGAGTACAGAGGTTGACGATAATTATTTTTCCGTTCGTGGCGAGGTGATTTATCAGGCGAAAGAGGAAGAGAACATCATTGTCAAGATTAGACAAGCTGCTCGCAAAGAATCAGAAGAACCCAAGTTTTTTAAGTTAAAACTTCAAGGTTCTTTCCCTGATAAAATGGTTGGTCACTTTTGGGACTTTCAAGTACAACGGCAGGGCGATGCTCTAGTAATTCAGTCGGGGCAAGATATTGGCTCTCTACGTCCGCCAAAGCCCCGAAGCTCTTTCAAAGGCAAAGGCAAAGGTCGTCCAGGTACAGGTGGCAAAAGACCTTTCTCGCCACCAAGAGTTGCTGGTTCTTCAGCAATAGAAAAGCCAGTTAAACGCAGTGAACCTTTGGCTAAACCTATTAAAAAGTCGCGTCCACAGTAAAGGGGAGGAGGGAGGAGAGAGGAGGGAGGAGAGAGGAGGGAGGAGAGAGGAGAGAGGAGTTAGAACTCAGAAGTCAGGAAGAATATTATCCTTATCTTCCTCTGCTTCCTCTGCCCCTCTGCCCCTCTGCCCCTCTGCTCCCTGCTAGATTATTCCAGTGCGATCGCAGATCCCCATCGGTCTTGAGGTAAAAAAGATCTATCCATTGGTAGATGAGCAACTGCTTCGGTTAGGGTGAATGTTCCTGCTTCGATCCATTGCTTTAATTCCCGCGCTACTTGATTAGATAGATACATACTTGCTAATGGTGCGGCGCGTACAGGTTTGCCTTCAATCGTAATTCGACCACTTTTAAGCTGGGCATAACTTACTAAACCAAAAGTCGGACGGACGCGCCTGGGGATAGAAAAATCTACTACTGGTGCAACTATATCCTGATCTTTGACGGCACAACGGGCAACAACTTCTTCTTGTAATACAGGAAGTGGCACACCTACACCCAACATTAGGGAAGGTCCGTAATTTTTAAAGTAGCAACCGCGTACCCATTTACGATCCATTTGTTTAGCATCCCCCATAAGTGCCACAGTTGCTGCGGGTCCTACTGGGGTATGGTTGGGTAGGCGTTTTTGTAAAGGAAAGTGCTGAGTTCCTTCCCAAGCAACATAGCCAATACCGCCTCCTAAGAAGATGCGGGTTCCAATACCTATGAGGTTAAGATCTGGATCGTTGAGTAGAGGTGAAATGGCTCCTGTGTTGGAGTAGACAGCATTTCCTAACCTTGGTTGTAAAGGACCTAGATAGGTAAATAGAGGGCGATCGCCTCCATTGACACCCACAATAAAATTTTGGTAGAGGTTGCGGGGATTATATAAATAAAACTGGTTAATTGTGTCGCGGCTAATAGTTGTATCAAATGATGCTCTTGGATAACAATCTGTCACCTGTCCTATAGCTCGTAATTGTACAGATTTACCAGCAATTAAATCTTCGATTACATGACCGCCACCACGTTGCTCTCTAGCTGTTCCATTTGTTGTGCGAAGATCTAGCACTTCACCTGTACTAGAATATTCAACTACTTGAGTTGCCCCTAAATACAAATCTACCGCTCCAAAACCTGCATAAGCAGAAACACCATCCAACCAACAGGAGCGAATTTTGATTGGTGGGTCAGTGTGTCCCAGGTTAATAATTGCTCCTGATGACTCCATTGGCTCAAATGTGCCTGTAGTAATTACATCTACTTGCTTTGCCGCCTGAGTTACACCAATTTCTGCTACCCGCGCTTTTAATTCTTCTACTGTCCAAACTACTGCACAGTTGCGGGTAATCTTATCATTAATTTCAGCTATTGTACGCATAAATCAATTAACAATCATCAATTAACAATTATCAATTAGCCCACAATAGATATCAAATTAATTGTGACCAATGTATGGCTCAAGTTAGACTTAGGATTGGATCTCAGTATCAGTTGTTTCTCTAAATTCATCAGGTTGCAAAGAGTCGGAAACTACAACTAATTCTCTTTCGTTTTCTTGTTTGGTATTCCATTGATCCAAAACATCTTTTACAAGCACTTCTTGTACCCAAACTTGACCGACAACTGTTAGAGGCAGAGCTAATAAAAAACCTAAAATTCCAAAGAATGTCGCAAAGAATACTTGAGCTAGTAATGTGACTGCTGGAAGTAAAGATACTTGTTGCGCCATCACATAAGGCGTGAGTAAATTAGTTTCAAATTGCTGAATTAAGAAGTAGACGATAAACACAGCGCCAGCTTTCCAAGGAGCATCTAACAACGAGATTGCCATTGGCAGTACTACGCTGAAAGTTGGACCAATATTGGGAATAAAGTTGAGTAAGCCTGCTAATACTCCTTGAGCTAAGGGTACTGGAATGCCTAAAGCCCACAAGCCAATTACACTGAGGCAGGCAACAACAGTCATGCTGATTAAAGCACCGATAATCCATTTACCTAAAGCAAATTCACATTGATCAAGAATTCCGTCCGCCCGTCGCCGATAAAAGGAAGGGAAAAGGCGTACAAATGCCTTACGGTAAGACGTTGGTTGAGCTAATAGCATTAGCGTCAACACAATTACGAGCAAGAAATTTAGTATTACCCCTAGTGAACTAGAGAAAAAAGCTAAAGATCTACCTGCCAGACCCTGAAGCAAAGGCTGTACTTGGTTATTAAGGCTATTAACATCAGGTAAATACTGACTCATCTGAGGTGAAATCAGTTTTGTCAGTTGATTACGCCAACTATCAAATAGCTGTAATACTTGGGGTAACTTGGTTGAGGTCAGTTCCTGAAACTGTGAGACGAATGGGGGGACAATTATAAAGAAAAAGCCCACAAGTACAGCTAAGAAGATTCCCAGTGCTACCAGTACTGATGCTGGACGCGGTACGCCAAATTTTCGTAATTTCCGCGCCAGTTGGTTTAATGACGTTGCTATCAAGACGGCTGCAAACATCAGCAGCAATAACTGTCGCAGTTCCCACAAAATATATAGTGAAATAACTAAGGCGAAAAAGCCAATCCACTGACCTAGTTTCAAAGTTTCTGACTCCTAGATGCGCTGAAGTTATGAGTTTGTCCCAGCAATTATCTTCAGTAATTGCTGTTTATTGCAGTTAGATTAGCGGATATTGGTTACTTCGCCTAGACTCTTGGTGTTGAAGATAAGGCAATGATCAGCTTAATCTATCTGGCGATAGAAATATAAACGCCACCAGAGAGCGATCGCCACAATTAAACTAGGTAAAAATACTACAATCAGTACTAGCGTTGGTGTGCTTGCTAGGGAGAGACTAGAGCCACCGTACTTAATTAAGGTAGAAAGTACAGCAGAAACGATTAAAACTTTCAAAATGAACCAAATCTGATCGCTCATATCACAAATTGATGCCTTAACAACTGTAAACACAGGTAGGAAATACCGATGAAAGTCAGGGTAGACTCCGACCTTCGCTATACCATTGAATTCCGTAGAATAAATTTAGTGTTACAAAACTTAATTCTGTATTAAGGAAATAATAATTATGCCTGTTGACACTAATAATAAGCAACCATTGAAATCGCCAAGAGCAAAGCAGCTTGGCGGAAGTTTACTGATTCTAGCAACAGTACTTTTACTGCTAAATATTATTGTCCCTACTTTTGGTACTCGCACTCCGCAGGTTCCTTATAGTGATTTTATAAATCAAGTAGAAAAAGGTCAGGTTACAAAGGCAATTGTCGGAGGTGAGAAAATTGAATATGCCTTGAAATCTGAGGCAAATGGCAATCAAGAGCAGGTATTTGTAACTACTCCGATCGCACTAGATTTAGATCTGCCTAAGATTTTACGCGAACATAATGTAGAATTTGCTGCACCTGCACCTGATAATAGTGGCTGGATTGGCACATTATTAAGTTGGGTTGTACCACCACTGATTTTCTTTGGGATTTGGGGGTGGTTGATGAACCGAGGCGGAGGTGCTGGCGGTGCTGCGCTGACTGTAGGTAAGAGTAAAGCGCGAATTTATTCTGAGGGCAGTACAGGCGTTAAGTTTGCTGATGTTGCTGGTGTTGAGGAAGCCAAAGTTGAGTTACTAGAAATTATTGACTTCCTGAAAAATGCTGGTAAGTATACCAAATTGGGAGCAAAAATTCCTAAAGGTGTGTTGTTAGTAGGTCCTCCTGGTACTGGGAAAACACTGTTAGCGAAAGCGATCGCAGGTGAAGCTAGTGTTCCTTTCTTCAGTATCTCTGGATCTGAATTTATTGAGTTATTCGTTGGTGTTGGTGCTGCGAGAGTCCGAGATTTATTTGAACAAGCTAAAAAACAAGCTCCTTGTATTGTCTTTATTGATGAGTTAGATGCGCTTGGGAAGTCTCGCGGTGGCGCTGGTGGGTTTGTCGGTGGTAATGATGAACGCGAACAAACTCTCAATCAGTTGCTAACTGAGATGGATGGTTTTGAAGGTAATACGGGTGTAATTCTGGTTGCTGCTACTAACCGTCCAGAAGTACTCGATCCAGCGTTACGTCGTCCTGGTCGTTTTGACCGTCAAGTAGTTGTAGACCGCCCTGATAAAATTGGTCGAGCAGCAATTCTGAATGTTCATGCTAGAAGTGTGAAATTAGCTGAAGATGTCCAGTTAGACGTGATTGCAGCTAGAACTCCAGGGTTTGCGGGTGCTGATTTAGCTAACTTGGTGAATGAAGCAGCACTGTTAGCAGCACGTCAAAACCGTGAAGCTGTGATCATGGCAGATTTTAACGAAGCTATTGAGCGAGTTGTTGCTGGTTTAGAAAAGCGATCGCGCGTTTTGAATGAAGTTGAGAAAAAGACCGTAGCTTATCACGAAGTTGGTCACGCTTTAATCGGCGCTTTAATGCCTGGGGCTGGTAAAGTACAAAAAATCTCCATTGTGCCTCGTGGTGTTGGTGCATTAGGCTACACGATTCAAATGCCAGAAGAAGACCGCTTTTTGATGGTAGAAGATGAAATTCGCGGGCGCATTGCTACTTTATTAGGTGGACGTTCAGCAGAAGAAGTAATCTTTGGTAAGGTTTCTACTGGTGCGAGTGATGATATCCAAAAAGCTACAGATTTAGCGGAACGTGCGATTACACTTTATGGTATGAGCGATCAACTCGGTCCTGTTGCTTTTGAAAAGAGTCAGCAGCAGTTTATAGATGGTTACTCTAACCCACGTCGTCCAATTAGTCCTAAAGTGGCAGAAGAGATCGATCAGCAAGTTAAGGAAAGTATTGATCGGGCGCATCATATTGCCCTGGCAATTCTGGATAATAATCGAGATTTGCTAGAAGAAACAGCGCAGAAGTTGTTACAAAAAGAAGTTCTGGAAGGTGCGGAATTGTTAGAACAACTTCAACAAGTTAAAGCGCCTGTTGAGTTGGATCAGTGGTTACTGACGGGTAAAATTCCCGCCAATATAGAGCTAAAGCAAGTTGCTTTGTGTAACTAATAAAACTTCTAGCAAGCATTCTAACCCCTCTTCCCCGCTTGCAGGGAGGGGGGATTTTTTTAAGGCTAATTAGCTTAACGAGAACCTGCGTTAATTGCAGATTTAGCTATTTTAGTTAAAAAAGCTTCCTGTTGCTTGTCGCTGAAACCAGCTTCTTTATAACTTTACAAAACATTACTTTTAAAGCATAAACTAATTCAGTCTATTGAATCTTGCTGATCCTAAATAAATGTTCTTATAATAAATAAAAAATCATTTTTACCCCCAAAACCTCGATTTAAGCAACTCAAGAATTAGTTAGAGGTTTAAACTTCATGTTAAATCTTAATAAAAATATAGAAACTGCGCTCAACGAACTTGAGAAACGCTATGGTAATCGTTTAGTAGAGAACTTGGAAAGCAATGTTTATAGACGTGAACTCACTTATGACGATTATTTGAAAATAGAAACACTGCTTTCACTACAACAACCGCTAACTGATTACCATGATGAATTGATTTTTTTGGTTTACCATCAACAAACAGAACTCTGGTTTAAGCTAGTTATCCATGAGTTGGAACGTGCAATTAAAGCATTAAAAGCAAGTACGTCTGATATTATCAGTAGTATTGATGCTGTCACTAGAATTAATAGATACTTTGCAATTATAACTAATAGTTTTAGTGTTTTAATGGAAGGTCTTTCCACAGAAGAATTTTTAATATTTCGCAAAGCTTTTGGTTCAGCAAGCGGTTTCCAATCCCTGCAATTTCGGATTATAGAAATTCTTGCTGGTTTGCAACGCGATGTTAGAGAAAAACCCATCCAAGAAAATGCTAAATATATAGAAACCGAGCAACCTCAGCATCAGGATAAGAGCGAAGCTAAATTCTATTGGGAATGCGCTGCTAGAAATTTAGCAACTAATGAACCTACGTTAACCCTATTAAGGTTTAAAGAACAGCATTTACCTTATTTAAATTTTCTTTACTCTCAAAGAGAGTCGCTATCTTTACGGTTAATTTTTTACCAAATTGTTAGCCAAAGGATGAAACAAGAAATAGAGATAGTGAAATTATTAGAAACCTTGTTTGATGAAAAAATTGAAAAAGATTTAATTGTACTTGCTGAAGAACTCCTGAAAATGGACGAGGCAATTATCCATTGGAAACAAGCACACTTAAAAACGGTTGCTAAACATTTATCGCAAGTACGGCGCGGAACGGGCGAAACAAATTGGGGGGAATATTTAACAAAATCTATTGCTGAACATCGCTGCTTTCCAGAATTACAATTAGCTAAACAAAATGTAGAAGCTAAAAAATGTTTTTAGCAGCCATCGCAGGTTAAGTTTTATAACTATCAATTTTATTAATTTTTTGATAGTTATAAGGCTTAATAGTAAATAATTATGGGCAGGTAGTAAGGGCAGCACCACATTGATATTCTCTTGGTAGCCAACTATGTAAACCTTGATATTTAACTTGCGCCCATTCTCCATTAAAACCCAACATTTTGATGCTGGTATTAGCTGGAATTGCCCCTAATTTTTGACTGTTATTACTAGCACTACGGAGAGCAATTAGCCCCCTCTCCGTCAACGGGGAGGGGGTTGAAGAGTGGGGTTTTACATATCATACCCAAACAAATTTGGGTCAACTTCTCCTAACTTTAAATCATCCAAACCATACTCAACCCAACGCCTATCAACCATCGCTGCAACATCAGGATCAGATTCCAAAGGTTCGCCCCATTCATGTTCAGTTTCCGGCGAAATTTTCGTAGTTGCATCAATCCCCATTCTGCCACCTAAACCAATTTTTTCACTAGCAAAATCTAATGTATCAAAAGGCGTATTTGGCAGAATAAATACATCTCGAACTGGGTCAACTTTAGAACTAATTGCCCATACTACTTGACGCGGATCTCGGATATTAATATCCTTATCTACCACAATCACAAATTTAGTGTAAGTAAACTGTGGTAACGCACTCCAAAAAGCTAATGCCGCCCGTCTTGCTTGCCCTGGATATGCTTTATCAATGGATATAATTGCTGCTTTATAACTAAGCGCTTCCATTGGTAAGAAAAAGTCTACAATTTCTGATACTTGTTGCCGTAAAATTGGGGTGTAAATCCGGTTAAGTGCGATCGCCATCATCGCTTCTTCTTTCGGTGGACGACCGCTAAATGTGGTAAGATAAATCGGATCTTTCCGGTGAGTCATGCAGTGGAAGCGCACCAGAGGCGAATCTTCCACACCACCGTAATATCCCATGTGATCTCCAAATGGTCCATCTGGTAAAACTTCCCCAGGTGTAATCGTACCTTCTAAGACAAATTCCGAGTCTGCGGGTACTTCTAAATCTACAGTTTTACACTTCGCCAACTGTACCCCAGAACCACCATATAATCCTGCAAACAACCATTCAGATAAATCTACAGGGATGGGTGTGGCTGCTGCCATTATAATTAAAGGATCGATACCAAGTGCGATCGCCACTTCTAATTTCTTCCCATTCTCCGCCGCCTTCCGTAAATGCCTTGCACCACCCCGCACAGATAACCAATGCACCGTCATCGTATTATGTGACTGCAACTGCAACCGATACACCCCTACATTCGGCGTACCCGTCTCACAATCCTTAGTAATTACCAGCCCTAATGTAATAATCTTGCCAGCATCACCCGAATAGGGGCGAATCATCGGAATTTTAGTTAAATCTAGGGCATCACTAACAACAACTTGCTGACAAGCTGGGAAGAAATCGCGCCCTGGTTTTGCCTTCAATACATCAAATAACAGCTTTCCAAACTCCACCGCTTGTGAAATCTTCTTCGGTGGTTTTGGTTGTTGCAGCATGGATAACTTCTTACCTAACTCCTCCAACTCCTGTGGTTGCTGCATATTCATCGCCCAGCATATCCGTTCCACTGTCCCCATTACATTCACAGCTACGGGATAATCTGCACCTTTGACATTTTCAAATAGTAGTGCAGGACCACCGCGTTGTAACATTCGGTTAGAAATTTCCGCAATTTCCATATCTGGATCAACTAAAGCGTTAATTCGCTGCAATTGTCCCTTTTCTTCCAGCAGTTTGAGGAATCCCCGTAAATCTCTAGCCATTATTTTAAGAATTGTAAAGAACTATTTTTATATTATGTCTTGAGAGGCAAGGATAAGTTGATAAGTACTGCTTGCTCTTTTGAACTCAAACATTACTTGATTTGCTTGAGAAAAACTGCACTACAGTATAAAATATCTCGCTGTTATGATGAATAATGCTTAATTATGACTGAAATTAATGACCCTGCTATTATCAATTTAATCGCCCAGAATGTTTACCAAACATTGGTTGATATTCAACGGATTAACCCTTCACTTTTAAAGGAAAAGTATCGCCAATTCCCTTGGCGATCGCGACAAGCTGATTTTATTAAAATGTTAACCTTAGAACTTAGCGAAACTATAGATATAGATACTTTAATATTGAAATTAATTAAATTACTTAATCGGTTTATTAACTATAGTTTTTTTATTTCAGAGCAGTATAAAAACTTAACAGAAAAATTGCGACAAATTACTAAAATCTCCCCCAACATTGAGTTATCTAAACTTAGTAGTGATGCTGAATCTGAACAAGCGATCGCTATTTTATTATTAGATCTAGAAAACTTGCAACTTGATATTGCTACAGAAAATTTTATTGCACAAGTCTGCACATATCCTATTCAAGTAAAGATTGCTTTTGCAAATTGGCGACAAATGGGTAAACTAGATGCAGAATTACATAGTCGGGGATATGACTTAATTCATGTTCCTGCTGGCAAGGATAATGCTGATGGTAAAATGATTGCTGTTGGCTTATCTCTGCGTGAACATTACCCTAACGCTAAAGAAGTTTTAGTTTGTTCATCAGATAATGTTATGACTAATCTTTGCAATCATTTGCTTAAAAAAGGTTTAACTGTTTATAGAGTTTCTAGACAGAAGGATGGTTTAATTATATCTAATTTTCAAACAAACAAAACTCACAAATACACCCTTTCTCAATTACCTGCACTACCACCCTTAGCAGAATGTTTAAATAACTTGCGATCGCTCATTGCTGCCGAGCAAAATAAAAATAAAACTCAATGGATTAAAGCATCTAAAATTTCAGCTTTATTTTTAGAAAAATATAAATATTCTCTAGAAAAAGTTGCAGTAATTTACCTTCATAGCAAACAAGTTAAAGATCTCTTTATTGGCAACCCATCTATTTTCGCCATCCATCAACCTGCTCCAGACAATGAGATATATATAACTGTATTTAATTCTAAAAATGAATCTCAACTAATTGAAAATAATTCTAGTAATACAGATAATAGCAAAATTACACAACCTTTACACCAAATCATTGAATCTTCAGAGCAGCTAGAACTTGCTTTAGTTTCTTTACTTGAACATACTAATAAAAAATCTTCAATTAATTCAATTAAACTGATAACTATCGCACAGTTAGGAATTCTTTTTAGACAAAGGTATAATAAATCAGTTAGAGAAGTGTTAAAAAAAATAGGAAAAAATGGAAATCTAACTAAATTTTTACAGTCATCGGGAAAATTTACAACTCAAATTATTAACCAAATTGAATATGTTGAGTTAGCTAGTGATCCTATCTTGACACTAAATTCACCAACAGCATTAGAGCAAGTTTTAGTCAAAATATTTAAGTCCCTAACTCTTAAATCTCCACAATCACAAATTCCGGTAGAAACTTTAAGTGGAGAATTTCATAAGCGATATGGGGTGACAATTTCTGCAATGATGAAACACTTAAAGATAGCAGGTAGTTTTACAGAATTTTTGCAATCGTGTAATACTTTAGAGATTAAAACCTCTGGAACAAAATCTCAAGTTCTCTTAACCTAGTTTTTGGTTAAACAAGGCAAAATTTATAATACGGAAAAGTAGGTAAGTATTATTGTAGTTAGTTAAATACAGATCGTATATCACTGCGTATTTTTATGACAGATCAACTAAGTGCCGTTGCTACCCATGCTTTGCACCTGTGGTACAACAACTTATTCTGGATGGCTTGGAATCTCTTTTTGGCATTGGTACCGCTAGGCATGAGTTTTTGGCTATTCCACCGTCCCCGTTCGCTTTGGTTGCGCGTGGTAATAGGAATAATGCTAGGTGCTACGTTTGTCTATGGCTTCCCACGCAAGGACAACTATTGGGAGAATTTAATTAAACTGATCAATAGTCTGTCCACAAGTTATTTAGCATTCGATGCAATTTACTTAATTCTGGTAGTTGGGCTTATACTACTTTTGATGATGTTAGACTTTAGGCTATTGCATGGGCGAGGATCTCGTTCAATTGCTTGGTGGCTAGGATTTGCAGTTTTTATTTTGTTTTTGCCAAATGCACCTTATGTTTTAACAGACATCATCCACCTAATTGATGATATTCGTCGCTACTCTTCAGTGTGGTTAATCACTCTGGCAATAATTCCCGAATATTTATTGTTTATGGTGATGGGGTTTGAATCCTATGTTTTATCTTTAATTTATTTAGGTGACTACTTAAAACGACACGGCTGGGGCAAATATCTCCTTTCGGTTGAGTTAATTGTGCATGGTTTAAGTGCCATTGGAGTTTATTTGGGAAGATTTCAAAGATTAAATAGCTGGCATATCATCAGTCAACCGGATGAACTTTTCAGAAGTGTAACCAATGATTTAGTCGGCAAATTGCCTCTAGTAGTGATCGCAGTGACGTTTGTGGTAATTGCTGGTCTTTACTGGATTATGAAGCAAGTAAGTTTAGGAATTATGCTCAAAAGCAGTCGGCGTTCAGTAATTAGCACTCAGCAGTCAGCAGAAACAACTGACAATTTATAGCAGCAGGAGAGAGCAAGATAATTAATTTCTGATTGATTTACAAAATTTTCCTATCAAAAGAAAGATGAAAGCACCTCAGATATGAATCTAAATGAATTTAGACTGATGTGCTTTGAGTAAATCTGATTAGGAATTTAACAATATGTCGGTATCTCAAGATGAACTCAAGAATTTAATAGAAGTTACTCAAGCACCATGTATTTCCATTTATATCCCTACTCAAAAGGCAGGTCCAGAGGTACGCCAAAACCCAATTCGCTTTAAAAATTTGATGCGGGAAGCTGAAGAACACTTGCATAAAATGGGGTTAGATCAAGATGCGATCGCCTCATTACTCACGCAAGCACAGGAACTTGATACAGCCGAATTCTGGGAAAACCAAGACAACAGCTTGGCAATTTTCATATCTCCTGAAATATTCCGTCACTATTCTTTACCGCAAGAGTTTGAAGAATTAGTAGTTGTAACCGATAGCTTCCACCTGAAACCATTGCTACAGTTAGTTAACAATGACGGGCTTTTTTACCTTTTAACTTTAAGCCAAAACGAAGCTAAGTTTTTTGAGGGAACGCGCTACAGCATTAAACAGATAGGAGTGGAAAATCTTCCATCTAATCTGGATGAAGCCTTAGAGTATGATGAAACTGCTAAGGATAATCAGCAAGAGATTGCTACACCCAAAGGGGGAACTGGCAATTCAGCCCAGCAACCAGGAAGTTTTCATGGACAAGGCGCTGAGGGAGATAATGCCAAGAGCGATATCTTGCAATTTTTCCATACAATTAATAATGCCTTGGCAGAAATACTCAAGAATAAGAAAGCGCCTTTAGTCTTAGCCGGAGTTGAATATTTATTCCCACTTTATCAGGAAGCAAATACTTATCAGCATTTAGTAGAAGAAGGCATTACTGGAAACCCAGAAAATTTGCAGCCTGAAGAATTGCACGAACAAGCTTTAAAATTAGTGGAGCCGTTGTTTGAGCAAGAGCAACAAAAAGCCATAGAACATTATCACGAACTAGCTGGTTCTGATAATGGTAAGGCTTCTCACGATTTGAAAGAAATCATCTCTAGTGCATATTTCCAAAGAGTTGATTCCTTGTTTGTCGCTGTAGGTGAGCAAAAATGGGGTCATTTTAAACCAGATACAAATACAGTAGATCTACATGATGAACCACAAGCAGATGATCAAGATCTGCTAGATTTTGCTGCTATTCATACAATCTTAAACGGTGGCAAGGTTTATGCAGTTGAGCCAGATAAAGTTCCAGATAATGTACCGATAGCAGCCATTTTTCGTTATTAATTAGCTATTAGCTATTAGCAAATGAGATAAATTTAGGTTGGGTTCGCTGGGCTTAACCCAACCTACAAATCTGATCAATCATTGCGTGGAATGGTGTTACTGCTAAATTTGGTAAGTTTAGCGATCGCCAACGCCAAATCCGTGAAATTTACTGGCTTGGCAACGTGCAAATCAAAACCAGCAGCTAAGGCACGTTCACGATCTTGTTCACTAGCGTAGGCTGTAAGCGCCACTGCGGGCAAATGTTTTCCAGATGTTCCCTCCCGCCGTCGCCACTGACTAATCAGCGAGTAACCGTCTTCACTTGGCATCCCAATATCGCTGACTAAAATATCTGGCGATTGCAATTCTAAAACTTCTAAAGCTTGCCTAACTGAATCTTTAGCTGTCACCTCAGCGCCAAATTGTTCCAAAACATTAGTCATAACTTCTCGCGCATCTGCCTCATCATCTACTACTAAAATCCGCAAACCTTTTAAAGTTTTGCTTTTTAAGGATTTAGAATTAAGTGCAGCCGATGATGAGCTATTTTTTGAATTATTGCTGGTAATTTCCTCGGTATTAATTAAAGGTAGTTGAACGGTAAAAGTTGCGCCTCTGTCAATTCCAGCACTTTCAGCACTAACTTTACCACCATGTAGTTCTACTAAATGACGTACAATTGCTAGACCTAATCCTAAACCACCGTGCGATCGCGTAGTACTACTATTCTCTTGACGAAAACGCTCAAACACATAAGGTACAAACTCAGGCGCAATTCCCCGACCTGTATCACTTACTTGAATTTGCGCTCTTTCGTCCACACAATTTAATCTCACCTCCACACGCCCATTAGATAAAGTGAACTTAATCGCATTAGACAATAAATTCCAGACAATTTGCTGCAAACGGTCAGCATCACCAGCAACATATCTCAGGGGTAAATCTACTAAAGTTTCTAACTTAATTCCCTTAGCTTCAGCACTAGGTCGCAAAGTATCCACAGCAGTTTCAACCACTGAAATTAAGTCAACTTGTCGCAGATTAAGCTGTAATTTTCCTCTAATAATGCGCGAAACATCTAATAATTCTTCAATCATCCGCAACTGAGAACGGGCATTGCGCTCAATAGTTTCTAATGCTTTTACTGTCTTAATTTCATCAAATTTCCGTGTGCGTAACAAAGTCACCCAACCCAGCATCGAATTAAGCGGAGTCCGTAATTCGTGGGAAAGAACCGCTAAAAATTCATCTTTGAGACGGTTAGCTTCTTGAGCTTCACGATATAAACCTGCATTATCAACTGAAGCAGCAATACTATGAGCTAAATCTTCAGCCAAAGTTAAATCTGTTTGATCATAATGACGACCTGAATCTGCTGAAACTAATGATATTGCTCCAATGGTGCGCCCCCGCGTAGTTAATGGCACCAGCATCGCGGAAACAGGATGGAGTTGTTCCATGAGTTGCAGATATTCAGGGTCACTTATAAAAGCTTCTAACTGCAAATCATCGACTTGCGTTAATATTTGTGACCTACCAGTACTGAGTATCCTACCAATACCTAAAGGTGAATTGATATCTGGCGGATAGCGATGTTGCATTTCACGCATCAACTCTTCCTTAGCTGGATTTATATGTGCTACTTCCACTCGCTGGATAGCGCCTTGTTGATCCACAAGATCGATGATGCAGTAATCAGCTAAAATTGGCACAGCCAAACCCGCTACGCCAGCTAGTGTAGTTTCATAATCAAGTGAGGCAGACAACTCCATCCGCGCTTGGGCTAGAAATTCAAATCGCCACTTAGATGCTTCCGCTTCTGCGCGTGCCATTTGTTCCCGAATTAGTTGAGCGCGTTCTTCTTCAGCTTGTTTGCGCTCTGTAATATCGTGCATAACTACAACCGCACCCAGCTTTTTACCCTCTGGGTTAACCATTGGTTGTCCGCTAGCTAAGACAACCCGTGCTAAATTGTGTTGGGAAACAATAATCATTTCTAAGTTACGAATATGCTCCCCTTGTAAAGCTCGCCAGACAGGAATTTCCTCTTTTTTCATCAGCGTTTTGCGGTCTGGCTTATACAATTTATAGTACTCACCCCACTCTTCAGCAGGAATCGCGCTTTCTTGCAAGCCATGAAATTCCCGCGTAACACGATTAAAAATTGTTAGTACTCCTTGGGCATCACAAGCAACAATTCCAGCTTCAACGTTATCAAGAACAGCTTTGAGAAATTCTTTTTCTGTTTCCAGTTCAGTTTGTGCTTGCTGACGTTGAGTTATTTCTTGTTTCAATAATTTATTGGCTGTTTCGAGTTCTATGGTGCGTTGTTCAACCCGAATTTCTAATTCTGTTGCTATGTTTTGCAGTTCACGCTGGCGAATAGCAACTTCTTTTGCTAACACTACTACGTCTTGATTTGTGCTGTCTAATTGTTGTTGAAGTACCTCACGAGCTTTTTTCATCGCGATCAAATTGTCTACACGCGATCGCATTTCCTCCGATGAAAATGGCTTAATGAGGTAATCTTGCGCTCCTGATCGTAATAATTGTACCCGTAATCGCTCGTCAGCTTTAGCAGTTAACAAAACTATCGGTGTATTATCCAGTTCACGATGTTTTCTCACCTCGCTCACCAGTTGATCGCCACTTAAATGGGGCATCATAATCTCACTGATAATTAAATCAGGAATTAACGCTAAAGCTTTTTCCCAGCCTTCTTGCCCATTAAATGCACTAACAGTGCGATATTTAGTGGCTAGAGTTTCGCTAATAAACTGATTCATTTCAGGATTATCCTCAACCACTAGCACTAAGGGGAGGATCTGCTCATCAGTAGTTGGTAATTGTAACTTCTCCTCATCCCCCTCGCCAATAGGTTTTGACCACATCTGCTGTGCTTGCCCAAAATTAATTTCTGATCTTAGTTGTACGACAAATTCCTCAATTTCGATATCATCACTTACCTGTTGACGCACTTCACTACCAACAGGGACTATTTTTAGTTTACTAAAATTTAGTCAGTCCCAACAGAAATGATTACAGCTTGGCGGTACGCCCAGCCAGAGTTGCTACTACCATGATTAACTCGTTAGGATCGACAGGTTTGGAAAGATGCCACTGAAAACCTGCCTCTTGTGCCTTTTGTCTGTCTGAATCATGGGCAAAAGCAGTTAAAGCGATCGCAGGTATAGCTGGCAATACTTCCCCATTCCTAATCTGGCGAATTAGTGCATAGCCATCCTCAGTTGGCATACCAATATCGCTGATTAACACATCTGGAGAACTTTGATTCAAAACTGCCAACGCCTCCCTTACAGATGCCGCAAGTATTATTTCAGCACCCTCCTGTTCTAAAATCGCATCGAGTAACTCACGGGAATCAGGATCATCATCTACAACCAGCAACCGGAGATTCTGGAGTGGTTGCACAGGCGCAGACTCGAAGGCGGGAAGTTCTCCTTCCTCCTCCACTAAAATTTTAGTTTCTGGCAGTAATGGTAATTGCACTATGAAAGTTGCTCCTTTACCTAAACCTGCACCTTCAGCAGAGACAGTACCACCATGTAATTCTACTAAATGGCGCACAATGGCTAATCCTAGCCCTAAACCACCGTGCGATCGCGTAATGCTGCTATCAACTTGGCGAAAGCGTTCAAAAATATACGGTGTACACTCAGGCGGAATCCCTATACCTGTATCACTTACCCGAATTTCTACAAAAGCCTGAGAAATTAAGCTTGCTCTACTACCTTGCTCTATAGCTATTTGTAATCCTGCTTCTAATGGCTGATTTTTGCTGTTAGTAGATAAAGATAACTCAACCTCTACCTTTCCCCCAGATGGCGTAAATTTAATCGCATTAGAAAGTAAATTCCAGATCACTTGCTGCAACTTATCAGCATCACCTTTGTAGATTCTGGCAACAGCATCAATTATGCAATTTAACTGAATGTTCTTAGCATCTGCTGCTGGTTGCATACTATCAATCGCAGTATGAATAATTAGCCCCAAATCAACCTCACGAATTTGGAGACGCGATTGACCACTAATAATCTTG
This sequence comes from Crinalium epipsammum PCC 9333, assembly GCF_000317495.1. GTDB lineage: Bacteria > Cyanobacteriota > Cyanobacteriia > Cyanobacteriales > PCC-9333 > Crinalium > Crinalium epipsammum. Next base: position 1,384,620 of record NC_019753.1, on the reverse strand, counting down.
GAAATATCTAATAAATCATTAATTAAGTTAGTTTGCGCTATGGCATTACGCTCGATTACTTCCAACGCGCGTGTCGTAGTATTTTGGTCAAGCTGGCGGCTATGTAGCATCCGCGCCCACCCTAAAATCGCATTCAGGGGAGTTCGCAACTCATGGGAGAGTGTCGCCAGAAACTCATCTTTAATTCTATTTGCCGCCTCAGCAGATTCTCGTGCAGCTTGTTCACTTTTTAATAATTTCTCGCGTTCTATTTCAATGCGCTTGCGTTCTGTAATATCTTCAATTGCGCCTTCATAGTACAAAATTTGCAGCGTATTATCTGTAACTGCTCTAGCACTATTAAGTACCCAAATTATATTGCCATTGCTGCAACAAAATTGCACCTCAAAATTCCGCACTACTCCCTGTTGCTGAATTTGGGCTTCCCATAAGTCACCCGCTTGTGGGTTAACATACAAATCTACCAACTTCACACCAAAGAGCGACTGCGGATTTACATAACCCAACATCTGCGCCATTGCTGAATTGGCATCCTTGATCTCCCCTGTTGCCGTAGTACGATAAAGCCCTACTGGTACACCCTCAAACAAACGACGATAAAGGGTTTCATATTCTTTTAAGGCTTGGCGTTGCCAAACTCGCTCCATTACTGAACGCGCTGCCCTCGCTAACCGCATATAATGTTTGGGCGATTTAATAATATAGTCATCCAGTCCAGCCTTCATCGCTTCAACGGCAACTTCCTCATCGCCGCTATTAGTAAACATAATTATGGGGCAGTCTGGATATTGCTCTTTAATACGGCGAATAACTGCTATGCCGTTAGTCCATTGCAATTGATAGTCTGTAATTACCAGATCAAAATTGCCAGCGTTGATTGCTTGCTCTAAGTGTGCTGGATTATTGATTTGCTCTATATTAAGATCATCAAACTCTCGCTCTAACTGGCGGATAGCCAGAAGGCGATCGTCTGGGTTGTCATCAATAACTAGAACACGCAAAGTTTGGCTCAAAGTTGATCTCCATTTAGATCAGCAATCAGGAAAGTAGGGCTATGCCCTACTAAAGGTAGAGTAACGCAGGAGGAGTAGGTATTAATCATCTTTTCTTAATACTATTGTGATAGTATAAGTGCCAAAATGATCCCTACCCTCATGTATAGAAGGCTACAAATTAATCTGGATTAACTATTGGTTTTTTGTTTAAACCCAGCCAGTATAAGTTGATCTGCTTAATCATTTCTAACAACGCATCAAAACCTACTGGTTTGACTAGATAAGAGTTAGCACCCAGATTATAAGCTTGTTGAATCTCGTTATTTTCAGAGGATGAAGTTAGTACCACTACTGGCAGAAGTTTCAGCCCTGGTTGTTGACGTAGCCATGTTAATACTTCAAAACCAGACTTGCGGGGTAGTTTTAAGTCTAACAGTATTAATATCGGTAAAGGATAGCGATCGCGATCGGCATACATCTGTTTACCACTCAAGTACAACAGTGCTTCTTCTCCATCCTTTAACACTTGTACAGAATTTTTCACGTTAGCTTTATAAAAAAAAGCACGCTGAATTAGCAGTATATCGTTAGGATCATCTTCTACAAGCAAAATGGTATTGTCAGCTATCATCATTTTTTTGTTCAACTTTTGGTAACTCTATCCAAAAACTACTACCCTCGTTAACTTTTGATTCCACTCCTATTCTCCCCCCTATCCGTTCTATCCCTTTACGCACAATTGCTAGTCCAATGCCTGTACCCGCATAAGTTTCAATGCCATGTAAACGTTCAAATACTTGGAAAATGCGATCGTAATGCTCTTTAGCAATACCAATACCATTATCTTTTACCCATAGACGTATCCATTTTTGATGTTTGCTTGTTTCCTCTTCCTGAGACTGTAATCCTAAATTTAAGTTGCGTTCTTCTGCCCAGATCTCAATCTCAGGTTGCACCCCTGGCGCTACAAACTTAATCGCATTCATTAATAAATTTATTAATACTTGAATCAAAGTAGTACGGTGTGCTAATACCTCTATCTGAAGTAATGTTTCTGTTACACTTACAATCGCTTGTCGTGCTTGGAACTCATCGTGCAAATGTGTTAAAACATTGTTAATTATAGATGCCAAGTTAATCGACTGGAGTTTGATTTCAGTGCGACTAACACGACTATAAGCAAGCAAATCTTGGATCAAGTTTTCCATGCGCTGGGCGTTTCTAACAATCCGATGCGCGTACTCCTGACCCAATGAGTCTATTTTGTCGGCATAATCTTCTAGTAAAATTTGGCTAAATCCTTGCATAGCACGTAAAGGCGCACGTAAATCGTGAGAGACAGAATAAGCAAATGCTTCTAATTCAGCATTTGCATCTTGTAATTGAGCAGTACGCTCAATTACACGCTGTTCTAATTCTTCAGCTTTACGTTGGAGTTGTTCTCGCAGTTGGGTTTGACGAATTGCGATCGCAATTTGATTTGCTACTTCACTCACAATTGGCAAGTGTTCAGGATTAAAAGCAAATCTTTCTCTACTAGCTAAGATTAATTGACCAATAAGATTTTTGTCAGCTACTAAAGGCAAACTAATATAACTACCCATTAATTGGGCGTTTTGACGCTGGAGAATTGGCGGGTATTCTAGAAAAACCGATAAATTAGAAAAATTAGAAATTTCGCCTTTTCCATGATTGTTGATTTCTGCTAAAAAATCGGAATTAATAAAATCTGTAATTGGCATTTTACTCTTAATTGCCAATTTCCAATCTCCAGTTAGTTTTTCTACTAAAACTTCAGCTTGTTGTGTTTCAAACTTAAATAAAACTACAAACGATTGTTCTGATACTACTAATTTTGCTAAACCCGATAGTGCAGCATGAACAATTTCTGTTAATGAATAAGCTGCTAATATACCACTATCAACTGTATGCAAAACTTCCAAACGCTGGGAGGAACGGTTTAATGCTACCTCTGATAATTTTCTTTGATTAATATCTTCAATTACAGCAATGAAATATTTTGGTTCACCCGTAAGTTCGCGCACTAATGAAACTGTCAAATTAATCCAGATTACAGAACCCTTTTTGCAGATATACCGCTTCTCCATTGAGTAAGTCTGAATCTGATCTGCTAAAACTTGCCTAACATACTCTAAGTCAGTATCCAAGTCTTCTGAGTAAGTAATATCTTGAAAGGTTAGCTGTAACAGTTCTTCTTGGGTATACCCCACAATCTCACAAAGCTTTTGATTAACCATTAGCCACTGTCCGTTTAGCCCCAAATGGGCAATACCAACAGCCGCTTGGTTAAATGTAGCGCGAAACCTCTGCTCACTTTCGTTTAATGCTTCAGTCTGCTCTAAAGTCATTTCTAGCAATAACCCCATCCCGAACCTTCTAGGCGTGATTTCCTCTAGCTTTCCTGAAACCAAAAGGAAATAAGAAAACAAGTTTTATATTTGCAATATTTTCTACGTTTAACTTAAGTGATATAGCTTTTGCTATCTACCCTTAGATAGATGCCAATATTAAGTAACTGCTAAGACCTTTGCTCCCTGTGTATATCAAACAGCTTTTAGGTAAATGATGAGTGAAGTTATTAACAAAACTATATAATTTAATAATTACTCCCTTCCCATTAAAAGATTACCGATTATATTCTTCTTATTCCTTGGCGTTCTTTGCGTCTTGGCGGTTTATAAATAGGTATTCTTTGAGTGGGAAGCGAGTAATTGAACTTACTTAAATTGTAAAAGCTTGTGCTATTAATATGCAAAACTTGGCGCAAACTCTAAATAAATTTCTGAATATATTTTTGCAATCTAAATGTCCACTTTGCCAACGTGCTACTGAAGCTGAATTTTGCCAATACTGTCAACGGCAACTTTTAAGCTGTAAATTCACTAATTCTAGTTATTTATGGCAAGGAGAATTGCCAGTATTTGCTTGGGGCGTATACGGAGGAGCAATTAAAAGAGCGATCGCAGCTTTAAAATATGATCGACAACCACAAATAGCTCTCCCTTTAGGTTACTGGTTAGGGGAAGCTTGGTTAAAATCACCAATATCTCAAACGACAAAAAAATTAATAGTAGTGCCTATTCCCCTGCATGATAGTAAATTAAAGCAGCGCGGCTATAATCAAGCAGAACTGTTAGCACAAAGTTTTTGTAAATTCACAGGTTTAGCTTTGCAAGACGGTTTAGAAAGAGTACGCGCCACAGAAGCACAGTTTGGTTTATCTCAGTCACAGCGACAAGAAAATTTAGCTGAAGCTTTCCGCTTGAGTAAAAAATTGAAAGTACAAAGTAGTAATGCCGTATTATTACTAGACGATATTTATACTACTGGTGCAACTGTTAAATCTGCTACCCAAACCCTGCAACAGCAAGGGATACAAGTTTATGGATTAGTTGCGATCGCGACTTCAAAAGTAAACAGTAATTAAGAGCTATTTCTTCCAAATTACTAGGATAACGCCACAGATAATCAAACTTAAACCTACATAACGATTAATTGGGATAGCTTCTTTAAATACAAAGTAACCGACTATCACCGAAAAAACATATACCAAAGAAGCAGCAGGACCAGCAACACTAAGATCGACGCGCGTTAACAATAAAATATAAGTAATTGCTCCTAAAGCATAGCAAGTTAGCCCAACTACTAATTCTGGCGTAGTCACGATCCCTAAAACATGGCTAACTAAATTACTGGCGTTGACTTGTCCCAGCTTGGTTGCGCCAGATTTGAGAAAAAACTGCCCTGCAACGCTCATAACAATAGAAATTAAAAACAAACCGAATTCTGATAAAGTCACAGCAACATCCTGATGCGAACAGACTTAGTTTTCTAGTTTACAACCCGTTTACTCCCCACCAGAGCTAGGATAAACTTAAGAAATAACAGTAAATTTATATGACTAGCGTTATTCAATCTCCCTACAGCAGCGAACAAATCACAATTTGGCTACGTGGTTTACTAACCGTTGCGTGGATAGACGGTGATTTTGATGAGGAAGAGCAAAAATTAATCGCTTCCTTAACTCAAAAGGAAATAGATCCCAAAATTGATTTAAGTTCTGTAGAACCAATTACAGCAGAGGAATTAGCCGCAGCTTTTGCTAATGACTCTGAAGGTGCAGAAAATTTCTTACGCACGGCTGTACTGGTAGCCTTAGCAGATGGCATCTATTCCTACTTAGAAGATAAACTGTTATACAAGTTTGCTCAAGCATTGGGAAAAGAAGCGATCGCACTAGAAGCCTTAAGACATACCCTTTATGAACACCCAGAAACAGAGCCAGATCAAAGATCAACTACGTTAAATATTAGCGAATTGTCTGCCCAAGGACAACGAGCTTTGCTGCAACCAGTACGACACTGGCTAGACGGGCTAGAAATTCACGACCCAAGAGTAGCAAGATTTTTGGGTAAACTGATTCCCTCACAATGTCCCTTTGAGCGAGATATTGAACTATTTGGGCATAAAATTGTGCATATCCCCCCCCTGTGTAAGCTCAATCCTCTATACGAGCAGTTAGTTAGTTTACGCTTCCGAGCTTTATCCTACCTAGCTGATGACTGCGGTGAGGATGTCTCACAGTATTTTTGATTAACTTAGTGATTGTTTATAATTGAAAAATATGCCAGTTTAGTAGCTTCGTAGTTTAATTATTGGCTGATAGCTGATCTACGATAAGCTGATAACTATACTCTGCTGATCAAGAAACTGAGTATTTAATTTAACTTGTCATTAGTTAAAGGTGTTTCAGCAACGCTCAATTTCCAGATGCAAGCCCCCAACTTCATTTGAGGTGAAATTGATAATTGATAATTGTTAATTGTTAATTGTTTAGTATGCAATTTATAGATCAAGCAGAAATTGAAGTTGAAGCAGGAAATGGCGGCGACGGCATCGTAACTTTCCGTCGGGAAAAATATATCCCTGCTGGGGGACCTTCTGGTGGCAACGGTGGTCGCGGTGGCTCCATTTATTTTAAAGCAGTAGAAAACCTGCAAACTTTGCTGGATTTTAGGTATAAGCACCGCTTCAAAGCCCAAGATGGAGAACGTGGGGGACGAAGTAACCGTACTGGTGCAGCAGGAGGCGATCTCCTCATTGAAGTTCCTTGTGGTACTGTCATTTATGATGCCGAAACAGACGAATTAATCGTTGATTTCATTGAACCAGGGCAAACATTTTGTGTAGCCGCAGGCGGTAAAGGCGGTTTGGGCAATCAGCACTTCCTCAGCAATCGTAACCGCGCTCCAGAGTATGCCTTACCAGGATTACCAGGGGAACATAAGCATCTGCGTTTAGAGTTGAAACTAATAGCTGAAGTCGGCATTATGGGTTTACCAAATGCAGGTAAATCCACACTGATTTCATCTCTCTCAGCAGCACGTCCCAAAGTAGCAGATTATCCATTTACAACATTAGTTCCGAATCTGGGTGTAGTGCGTAAACCTAGCGGTGACGGTACTCTTTTTGCTGATATTCCTGGTTTAATTGAGGGAGCATCAGAGGGCGCAGGTCTAGGACACGACTTCTTGCGCCATATTGAGCGTACCCGTGTATTGCTACATTTAATTGACGCGACTGGTGAAGATCCCATTGCCGCCTACCAGACAATTCAGCAAGAATTAGAAGCTTATGGGCGTGGTCTTGTTGAGCGTCCCCAACTTTTAGCATTAAACAAAATCGACGCAGTTGATTTAGAAACTCAAAATAGTTTGAAGGCAGAGTTATCTAAGATTAGTAATTCACCAGTATTTCTAATTTCAGCAGTTGCTCGGACTGGATTAGACGCTTTATTGCAGAACACTTGGCAGATATTAGATGAGTTAGCAGCAGTGAGTTAGCGTAGGGGTGCGTTAACACTTCGTCTCGTTCGCAAGCGAACATTCAAATAAAAACACCCCTATGAATAAAGCGAACACAGAGATAAATGATTTACAACTTCCGAGACAAGGAGTACTAGGAATCTGGGATTTGATTGTTGGGCGTGGTATGTCTGTATCAGAGTTGTGGTTATGTCTAACGCCTGCCCTTTTAGCTACAACGGCTGTTCCACTTTATGCAATTAAAAATAATTTAGGATGGAATGTATGGCAACTGATAATTGCAGCTATATTTGCTTTCGATCTAGTGGGTGGAGCTATAGTAAATGCTACTCCAACTGCTAAACGTTGGCATCATAAAGTCGAGAATGGTTTTAAATACCACTTCTTATTCATCACATTACACCTTCATCCATTTATTATTTCTTGGCTGTACCTTGACGGAGAGTTAAAATACTCATTTGTTATATACACTTACTTAATTATCGCCACATTAATAATTCTGCTTTCACCACTTTATCTGCAAGGATCAGTAGTGATGCTTTTATATATAGGAAGTATTTTATTAAATAACTATATATTGTCCCCAGTCCCTGGAATGGAGTGGTTCCCTGCGGTTTACTTTCTCAAATTGCTAGTAAGCTATTTACCGTCAAAATCTTCAAGTACAATATGAAGGTTGTACTGTGTGGCGGACTGTGATCGAGCGGTATACCCTGCCCGAAATGGGCAATTTGTGGACTGATACTTATAAACTCAAAACGTGGCTTCAGGTAGAAATTGCCGTTTGTGAAGCTCAAGCTGAATTAGGTTATATCCCTGCTGAGGCGGTGGAGGAAATTAAGGCTAAGGCGAATTTTGACTTGAAGCGCGTGCTGGAAATTGAGGCTGAAGTCCGCCACGACATGATCGCATTTCTCACAAATGTGAATGAGTATGTGGGAGATGCGGGACGTTATATTCATTTAGGCTTAACCAGTTCAGATGTGCTAGATACAGCGTTGGCGTTGCAACTGGTGGCTAGTGTAGATGTTTTGTTGACACGGTTGGAAGATTTAATTCAAGCTATTCGCTACCAAGCGCAGCAACATCGCAATACGGTGATGATTGGGCGATCGCACGGTATTCATGCTGAACCGATCACTTTTGGGTTTAAGTTAGCTGGATGGTTAGCAGAAGTTTTAAGAAACCGCGATCGCTTGGTGCGTATTCGTGATGAAGTCGCTGTAGGTAAAATTTCTGGTGCGGTGGGAACTTACGCCAATATTGATCCCCGTGTAGAAGCGATCGCTTGTCAAAATCTCGGATTAGAACCTGATACGGCATCAACTCAAGTTATATCACGCGATCGTCACGCCGATTTTGTCCAAACCCTTGCTTTACTCGCTGCTTCTATTGAACGTTTTGCTGTAGAAATTCGCAACTTGCAACGCACAGACGTTTTAGAAGTAGAAGAATATTTTTCTAAGGGGCAAAAAGGCTCATCTGCAATGCCTCACAAGCGTAACCCGATTCGTTCAGAACGCCTAACAGGGATGGCGCGAATTATACGCGGTAATGCGGTTGCAGCTTTAGAAAATGTGGCGCTATGGCATGAACGGGATATTTCCCACAGTTCTGTAGAACGGATGATTTTACCCGATTCTTGCACCTTAGCCGATTTTATGATTGTGGAACTAACCGACTTAATTAAAAATTTGTTGGTTTATCCAGAGAATATGCAGCGCAATATGAATTGCTACGGTGGTGTAGTATTCAGCCAACGGGTAATGCTAACTTTGGTTGAAAAAGGCATGAACCGTGAAGATGCTTATAGTGTTGTGCAATCTTGCGCTCATCAAGCGTGGAATAAAGAAGATGGTAACTTCCAAGATTTGATTAGCAAAGATTCTAGGGTAACTGAACATCTCTCTCCAGAAGAAATTGAGGGATGTTTTGACCCGCAGCATCATTTGAAGAATCTAGACCAGATTTATCAACGGTTGAGTATTTAATATCATCAACTGCACCGTCTAAACTAATAGTTTGGACGGCTTTTTTTCTAACAATTTTCAACAAATGCAAACCAATACCCCTAACTTATACAAGCATTCCTAGATAAATTAAAGGCGTAAGAATTATAGTTAATTTTTAATTTTTCTATCTGATTACAGATAGACTTTTGCAAATCAGCTATTGTTAAAGGTTTAACTAAATAATCATTAGCTCCTAAATCAAAACCTTGTTGAATAGCTGATTTTTCAGTTTGAGAACTTATAATAATAAATGGAGTTGCAGAGATTTTTGGAGTTTGACGAATAGCTGTCAAAATAGTGTGATCTTCAATTTGAGATAAGAGTAAGTCACCAATAATTATATCGGGTTGATGCTCAACTACGAGCTTGACGCATCCCCTACCCTTTTTCGTGCCGATGGACTCATAGCCGAGATGTTCCAAAATTTCCAGCAGGTTTTCCCTAAAAACTTCTTCCTTTTCAATGACTAATATTTTTGTCATATATTTGCCTATATCCTAACTAACAAACGATAAGGATGTAAAATTCTCATTATCTTTAAAGATAATGGCTTATATAATTTGAATATAGTACTAGCTAAATTACTGAATGTTTGTAAGCTAAACTACTAAAATTCAATAATGTTTAATTTTATTAAACTCGCTCAAGGATAAATTTAGTTAAACAAAAGGTTATCAATGAATTATAGGCTGCTGAATTTAAGATTTGAGGTTAGCTATAGCTTTCGGTAAAGGCGATCGCTCTTTTGTCGTATAATTAAGTTCCTTAATTAAGCGTTGTAACTCTACAACCCGCTTACCAGGTGCAGGATGACTAGCTAAAAAAGCTATATCTAAATTTCTTTGCTGGTTTAATCTGGTAAAAAAGTCAGTTGCACCAGCTACATGACCATAAGTAGACTGTAATAAATTTAAGCCAAACTGATCTGCTTGCGTTTCTTGAGACTGAGAAAATTGTGCTTTAGTTACTGCTTCCACACCAGAAGCAACAGATGATGACCACCATCCAGTGTCGCCAAAAAAGTAAGAAAAAGCAACTTGCACTAAGATTTGATATCCCAAACCTCTTAAATGATCGCGGTTGGCAAAATGACCTAACTCATGCCCTAAGATCATCATTAGCTCATTTTCTGATTCTACTTGATCGAGTAAACCAGCAAAGATGATAATGCGATCGCCTGGTAACGCTAGTGCATTTACCGTAGGTTGGGGAATATATAGTATTTGGTAATCACGCTGTTGTTTTTGTTCTGGTGGTAATTTAGTTTCTAGTCGATTCAACAACTGATTGAGTGTGTCTTGAGTTGGGGAAGGTTGAGCGAGTTTTTCATAAGCAGGAACAATCACAGCACCTAATTGTTGTTCCACGCTAGGAGGAATTACCCAAATTAAACTATTAGCTATTAATCCAACTATCCATAAAATACTCACAATAAATCCTAGAAATAATCCTAACAAAATGAGCAATTGGCGGTTATTAGGCGGTGGATTGCGATTTATTGGTTGTAATTTAGAAGCCATAATAAATTTATTCCTAGTTAGTAATAATTTCTGGAGATAATTAACCACAGATAAACACAGATGAACACAGATGAAATTAATTATTTTTATCAGAGGGATAATAATTCAGGAGTTGCGCTGAAATCCTTTGTGAGCAAGATCGTCACACTACACTGGGTAGTATATACAACACAATTAAACACAGATGTAGTGCGGGCATCTTGCCCGCGAGTTAATTTGCAGATGACAATAATTAATTACTACTTTTAACAGGACGGAAAGGATTTAAAAAGTTGATTAAACCATAAAGTTCTCGTGATTGAATCCATAATCTTCCTCTACCCTGAAAATTACAAACTAATCCTTCGCCGCCTAAGATTCCAGTTCTTAAACCAGAAAAAGATAATCCTCCTAACATCTGAACGTTATAGTTTAAAGTATCTTCAAATGCCACAATATACCCAGTATCTACAACATAATCGCCCGCTACTGGAATTTCTAGGATTGCACCATAAGAACTAAACCAGATATCGCCTTGACCGCTTGCTTTTACCATGAACAAAGACTCTCCGCTAAAAAAGCCTTTTAATCCTTGAAATTGGGTATCAATTTGTACAGTAGGACTACAAGCAACAAATCCAGAAGATTGAATAATCAAGCTATTACCATTTAAATGATAATGCTGAATATCGCCAGGAATCCCAGGAGAAATATAGAGTTGTCCTGGTGCGCCTTGAGCAGTAAATTCGCTAATAAACAACGATTCACCGCTTACCATTCGCCCAAGACCTTGCATTAATCCCCCTTGCACCTTAGACTTCATTTTGATGCTAGAGTCCATTGCTGCCATTCCCCCAGATTCAACTAAGACAGATTGGTTTGCCTGCAAATCTAAACGCAAGGAAGCGTAGGCGGGAGAATGTTCGATTTCGTAAGCAATTTCTTTCATAATTCTCAGATTGAATAATTAATTCGTAATTTGTTATCGGTGATTGATTATTACCTTGCTGGTAATTGAGAGCCTACTAACTGACCAAATGCTGTCGGATTATGTGTTTGGCAATATACTTTTCCCTGCCCTTTAAATCGGCAAACTAATCCTTCACCACCTAAAAATGAACCAATCCAGCTAGAACTAGCTTTGGTAATATCAAAAGTTAGGCTTTTTTCAAAAGCAACAATATTACCTGTGTCAACAATATATTCACCATTAACATCAATTTCATAAATCCCACCGAACGACGAGAGGATTACAGAACCATACCCACTAATATCTAGCCAAAAAATTGACTCGCCAGAAAACAGGGATTTGAAACCTTGAAATCCTAATTCAATATCAACATTTGATTCACTAGCCAAGTAAGAAGTTGCTTGGACAACTAATCCGTTACCTACCATTTGATATAACAATATATCGCCTAGTAATTTTGGTGCTACAAAAACTTCTCCGCCAGCAGAGGGAGAACGAAAAACACTTAAAAATAAGGATTCTCCAGCAACCATGCGCTTAAGACCGCCTAAAATTCCGCCTCCTTTACCTTGTCTTAAAGTTGTGCTGACATTGACAAATCCACTCATAGCAATCATTGAGCCAGCTTCAGCTACTAATTCTTCACCAGCAGCTAAAGTAACTTTTGCGATCGCACTATCCGGTTGATGTAAAATTTCGACATTCATTGATTTATTACTTCCCAATCTCATTAATTCTTTAATCGCAGATTTCAGCTATTCAAATCCATCTAAAATCCCCAATTGATTAACGGAACTTTGGGCGTAAGAAACCCACTAAACCGCCAACACTACGAGACTGTAAGTAAATCTCACCATTGCCAGATAACCGATTTACTAATCCCTCTCCTGAAGTCATAGACCCAATCAAACCACCCGCAAGCCCAAGTTTCATCTTAATTCCAGGGTCATACGCCACTAAATGTCCACTATCAACAATAAATTCACCATTAATTTGTTTTTGGCTAATTCCGCCATAAGCACCGAAAAACACCCGACCCTGACCGCTCAATTTCAGCTTAAACAGTCCTTCTCCTGCAAAAAAGCTGGAGAAACCTGCCCACTGCACACCTATATTGATCCCAGGAGTATGAGCAATGTAAGCCCCAGGCTGAAAACAAATCTCACGTCCACCCCGCAAGTCGATACAAGCAATGTCACCAATAGTAGATTGAGTTAAAACTACCTCTAAGGGTAGCTGTGTATTATTGGTAAAAACATTCACAAATAAAGATTCACCACCAAAGAATTTTTTTAGTAATGCCGACAGTAAACCACCTGAAAACTCAGTACGCATCGAAATTTGACCATTCATACTGGTCATAGCGCCTGCTTCTGCGGTGATACTCTCACCTGGACTGAGACTCAAAAATATAGCTGCAAAAGCTGGTTTGTAACGAATGTCATATTTCACAGTGGCAATCTCCTGCCTACGGCGGATGCAAATATCTATAAGTTTGACATGACTATTTTGAATTTCTTAATTTCTTAAAAAAAAGATCAGGAATTCTCTGTCCGCTTTGAGTAAATATATGAAAAAGCAACTCGTAGCTAGATAAAACTCTTGCCTGCTATGACTAAAATCAGCCCTCAACCAATAACGCAGATGATCATTCCGCACAATGGAGTCGTCAGTGCTACAAAGCAAGCAAGTGACAAAAATCGAGAGCAGTTAATCCAAAAAGTCAAGCTGGAAGTCAAACAAAGATTAGACGGTTGCTTGCATACTGCTATCCAAATCAGTTTGCAACGAAATCAACCGCAACAAGTACAACGACTATCGGATGTGGATGTCAAAATTGGTAGGCGTTCCACTTATAGGTTGTCTCCCGATATCAGCATTACTCAAGTTTTTGATGATACAGCAGGTAGATTACTGATTTTGGGCGCGTTAGGAACAGGCAAAACCACAACTTTACTAGAACTAGCCAAAGATTTAATTATTCGTGCTGAAAATAATCATCAATATCCCCTCCCAGTTTTATTTAATCTTTCAGACTGGAAGGATGACAACCAAGCTATTGCTGATTGGTTAGTCAACCAATTGCATTTTAAATATGGTATTAAGGTCTTGATAGGCAATCAGTGGATTGAACAGCAACAAATATTACCTTTACTAGATGGGCTAGATGAACTGGAATTATCTCAACAAGAAAGATGTATTCACGCAATTAATCAACTACTTCAACGATACAATCCACCCAAATACATTGTTGTTTGTACTCGATTAGAAGCTTATAAAAATTATAAGACTTGGCTACGGCTAAATGGTGCTGTCTATTTACGACCGCTAAATGAGTTACAAATCCAAGAATATTTACTAAGTTCTAGAAGCAGAGAATTATGGGAAAACCTCAAAACTGAGCGGGAGTTATTAGCATTAGCAAAAATACCTGTGATGTTGTGCATGATGACTTTCGCTTATGAAGATATCTTAATGCACTCTTGGAAACGTCTTAATTCAAGAAGCGATCGCACAGTTTATTTACTAAATGCTTATATCCGCCGGATGCTAACCAGAAATATATCATCTAGTTGGTATCGTCGTGGCAAACAACCAAGTTCTGACCAAACACGGCGTTGGTTAACATGGCTGGCTCAAAAGATGCAACAGCAGAATCAGATAGAATTTGCGGTGGAGAGTATGCACGCTTCTTGGTTGCTTACTCCTATTCAGAAAAAAAAATATAATCTTGGGATTAGATTAAGTTTTGGCATAATTGTTACTTTAATTTCGGTGCTATTAGCTAAAATTATCTCTGGCTGGATTACTGCTATAATTATTGGGCTAATTGCTGGAATAATTGCTGGATTCGTAGCTATGTTAATCCCTAGTATTCCTATAATTGAAGATTTTACTTTGCGGTTAATTTTGCTGTGGGATGGTTATACTCCCTGGAATTATGTTCGTTTTCTTAACTACGCTAGTGAAAGGTTGTTACTACAAAAAGCTGGCGATCGCTATCGGTTTATCCATGCTATATTACAAGATCATTTCGCCAAAATGTCCTAAAATTGTTAATTCATAATTGATTATATGGTTCATCGCCCTAGAAAACAATTTGGTCAACACTGGCTGCGGAGCGAAAAAGCTTTAGATAATATTATTGCTGCTGCTGAGTTATCAGAGGGCGATCGCGTGCTGGAAATTGGACCAGGGCAAGGCGTTTTAACTCGTAAATTATTACCGAAAGTTCAGTCTGCCGTTGCTGTTGAAATTGACCGTGATTTATGCAAAGTGTTAGCTCAAAAAATTGGTTATTTTGATAAATTTTTACTATTGCAAGGAGATATCCTAACACTAGATTTGCCTGCTCATCTAGCCAGCTTTCCAAATTTTCAAAATCTTAATAAAGTTGTTGCTAACATTCCTTATAATATTACTGGTCCAATTTTAGAGAAACTTTTAGGTAGAATTGCCACACCAGCTTCTGCACCTTATGATTTAATTGTGCTGCTAGTGCAAAAAGAAGTAGCAGAACGATTGTATGCCAAACCTGGATCGAGAGCTTTTGGAGCTTTATCGGTGCGGGTGCAATATTTGGCAGAATGTGAGTTAATCTGTAGTGTGCCAGCGCGTGATTTTTACCCACCACCAAAAGTTGATTCTGCTGTAGTCAGGTTGCGCCCTCGACAGTTTGAGCCACAGGCAAATGATGCCAAAAAGTTAGAGAGTTTGGTAAGGTTGGGCTTTGCTGAGAAGCGCAAAATGTTAAGAAATAATTTAAAAGCCATAAGCGATCGCTTTCTCCCAGCAATTCCCTCCGCGTCTTTGAACGAGAATGAGTATGGCTTAACCGACTTACTGGAAAAATTAAATATTAACCCCCAAGCTCGTGCTGAGGAACTTAGTTTAGCTCAATGGGTCGCTTTAAGTAACTGTTTGCAAGATGGAGAGGGTATTAAAAGCTGATCGGAAAAATAATTAATCACAGAAAATATCTGCATTCATCTGCGTTTATCTGCGTTTATCTGCGGTTAAAATCTCTTAAAACAACCAAATCTCAATAATGCACATTATAGTGAATCTGTATAGTTAATAATTTTTAGTGTGAGGCTTGATATTATATGCGGATCTTACTGGTATATCCAATATTTCCCAAAACCTTTTGGTCATACGAAAAAATTTTAGAATTAGTCGATCGCAAAGTGCTGTTACCGCCTTTAGGTTTAGTCACAGTAGCAGCAATTTTACCTCAAGAATGGGAATACAAGCTGGTTGATCGTAATATTCGCTCAGTAACAGAAGAAGAATGGGCATGGGCAGATATAGTAATTTTGTCTGCGATGATTGTCCAAAAACAAGATTTACTCGCACAAATCCGAGAAGCCAAACGGCGTGGGAAGCTAGTTGCTGTGGGTGGACCTTTTGCAACTTCTGTACCTGAACAAGTAGAAGGCGCTGGAGTAGATTTTCTAATTCTTGATGAAGGGGAAATTACTCTGCCAATGTTTGTCGAGGCAGTTAATCGGGGAGAAACTTCTGGGACTTTCCGCACTACAGAAAAACCCGATGTCACAACTACACCAATACCCCGCTTTGATTTACTAGAATTAGATGCCTACGATATGATGTCGGTACAATTTTCGCGGGGTTGTCCCTTCCAGTGCGAATTTTGCGACATTATTGTACTTTACGGTCGTAAACCACGTACTAAAGCCCCTGCACAATTGTTAGCAGAGTTAGATTGCCTCTACAACTTAGGTTGGCGGCGTAGTATTTTCATGGTGGATGACAACTTTATTGGCAACAAACGCAATGTCAAATTGTTGCTGAAAGAGTTAAAAGTCTGGATGGCAGAACATAAGTATCCGTTTACGTTTGATACGGAAGCTTCCATTGACTTAGCGCAAGACGCAGAAATGATGGAATTAATGGTTGAATCTGGTTTCACTGGCGTATTTTTGGGAATTGAAACGCCGGATGAAGAAAGTTTACAAATGACGAAGAAGTTCCAAAATACCCGCAATTCGCTGAAAGATTCGGTAGAAACGATTATCAAAGCAGGCTTGCGCCCAATGGCTGGGTTTATTATTGGGTTTGATGGGGAAAAAGCAGGTGCAGGCTCGCGCATTGTCCAATTTACTGAACAAGCCGCAATTCCTTCTACTACCTTCGGGATGTTGCAAGCGTTACCAAATACGGCACTTTGGCATCGCTTGAATAAAGAAGGACGACTGCTGGAAGTTGTAGAAGGCAACGGCAACCAAATGACGTTGATGAACTTCACCCCTACCCGCCCGATAGAAGATATTGCGAAGGAATACATTGACGCATTTTGTACTTTATACGACCCAGTACGGTACTTAGATCGCACTTATCGCTGCTTTTTAATTATGGGTAAACCGAGTTGGAAGGGTGAAGCCCAAATGCCAAACTGGGTAGTTATTAAAGCGTTATTCACTATTCTTTGGCGACAAGGGATAAAACGGGAAACTCGTTTCTTGTTCTGGCATCACTTGTTTAGCATCTACAAGCACAACCCAGGGGTTTTTGAGCGTTATATCTCTACTTGCGCTCACATTGAGCATTTCCAAGAGTATCGCCAAATTGTACGCGAACAAATTGAAGCTCAATTAGCTGCATATTTAGAGCAAAGTGTAGAAAAACCATCTGAGGCGAAAGTTGAGGCACTGTCAATTTAAGTAGAAGTTAGGCACAGCACAAGCGCCAGCTTTTCGGTTGGCGCTAGAAAGATTTTATTTATAGAGTTATTAACTGTTATGACGCTATTGTATTAATTAAAGATGTTTTTACCGCAGATGCACGCAGATAAACGCAGATAAATGCAGATATTTTTTAAAATCTAATTATTTTTAGGATACGCTTTAAGCAAAGATAATTGGTTTTTATTGGTCTGAGTACCTAAAAACCTTCGCAAATCTCAAATTTTATATCTTATGCGTTCTTACTCTTTAATTGCGCCAGCCAAAATCAATTTATATTTGGAAATTTTGGGCGATCGCGCTGATGGTTATCACGAACTGGTAATGGTGTTACAAAGCATCGACTTGGCAGATCAAATTGATTTGCGTTCCATTAGTACTGATACTATCCGGCTGCATTGCGATCATCCCCAAGTTCCAGTAGACAAAACTAACCTAGCTTATCGCGCCGCCGAATTGATGGCTGAGTTATTCCCTCAAGCTTTGGCTCAATATGGTGGTGTAGAAATTACCCTCCACAAGCGTATTCCTGTAGCCGCAGGTTTGGCTGGTGGTTCTACAGATGCGGCTGCTGTATTAGTTGGAATAGATTTGCTTTGGAATCTAGGATTAACTCACTCTGAATTAGAAGAATTGGGAGCTAAACTAGGTTCAGATGTACCTTTTTGTCTTGCTGGTGCAACTGCGATCGCCACAGGTAGAGGTGAACAGTTATCTCCCTTGCCAGATTTAGACCATATTTATGTAGTTTTAGCTAAATATCGCAGTTTGGCAGTTTCTACCCCTTGGGCTTACCAAACCTACCGTCAACAGTTTGGCAGTTCTTACGTTTCTGATACTGTTAGTTTAGAATCTCGCTCTGCACGGGTACATTCTGGACCATTGGTAAATGCGATCGCACGTAAGGATAGAGCGAAAATTGGTCAATTACTCCACAATGACTTAGAAAAAGTCGTCTTACCAGCTTATCCTCAAGTTTTGCAATTAAGGGAAGCGTTTCAAAGCACTGGCGCGGCAACTATGATGTCGGGATCTGGTCCAACAGTTTTTGCATTAGTAGAGTCTCAAGTTCAAGCCGAACAAATTAAAGAGCAAGTGAAGACAATAATGAATCATCCTGATTTAGATTTGTGGGTAGCTCGTTTTTGTAATACAGGCATCCAGGTGGCTTCCTCTGTTAAATAAAATAAAATCTGCTTTATCGCCATCATCAGAGGTTGAAGTAAAATTAAATTTCAGGAGAAGTTTAATTTTTTTTAGTTAAACTAGCTGCATAAGCATCTACGCATTTAATTTGGACATTTTTAACTGAGAGAAAAGTTATCAAACCCTATAACCCTCTCGCCTCCATCCTCTCCCCCTCAAATATAAAACGCGCGAAACACAGTAGCTTATCAACACTTTTTTCTTAAAACTTATTTTATGACTAATCTCACCCCAAATAAAGACTCAGTTCCTACTTCTACCGAAGCAACTGAAACCTTAACCAGTCCACTGCGTTGTTTAACTGGTGCGATGATTTCTGGAGGAATGGCGATCGCTCTTTACTCCCTCACATCCTCAATTGCTCAAAGCTTTGCTGCTAAACCAGTTACATCCAGCAGTACAGTTGCACACAATATTGCTGTTGCTGTTCGCACTTTAGTCACGGGTACGGCAGCTTTAGCAACAGGTGTTTTTAGTTTAGTTACTGTTGGTTTGGTAGCTTTAGCAATCCAAACTGTAATTCAACGCTTCACCAAACCCTCTTCTACACCATCAAAACAATAATAATAGCGTGATTTAACTAATTATTAGACCTTGTAGCAGTCAAATGTTAGATAATTAACCACAGATGCACACAGATAAACACAGATGTAATAACTGATTTTTGCAAAAAGTTTAGTAATCCATTACGTTATATTCTCTTGATAAGTAGCTTCATTTTAGAAACTTACAAATCTTCCTCTACCTGTTGAATAAGAGGGGTGGAAGTGTATTTTCATACTTAATTGTGTTGATATATTTACTAAATGTATAACGGTAGTTTCAGTAATAAAAATAGTTTGTTATACGTACTTGACAAAACTTAAATTACAAATATTAACAAAAAAATATGATTCTTTCTCAACCCCAGCATACCAATACAGATAATCAAGATAACTTACAAGAACTTGATCACAAAGTCGATTTGATTGAAAAGCTTTTAGCAATTGGAACAGCACTTTCAGGTAGTAATAACTTAGGAGACTTATTATGCTTAATCCTCTCTAAAAGCAGAGAGATTACTTTTAGTGACGCTGGCAGCGTTTATTTGATAGACAATAATGATGCCATTCCTAAGTTGCTATTTAAGGTAGCACAGAATGATTCTCAGCCCAGCAATGATTTTCAGGAATTTGCTATACCTATAACTCCTCAAAGTCTTGCCGGATATGTAGCCTTGACAGGAGAAAGCTTAAATTTACCAGATGCTTATCAGTTACCAGATGGTGTTTCCTATCAAATTGATCGCCGTTTTGATTTAGATTTTAACTACCGTACTTGTTCAGTATTGGTATTACCAATGCAAAACCAAGATGGGGAAATAATTGGTGTGTTGCAATTATTAAATCGTAAAGTTAGACCTGATATATTAATTACACCAGAGAATGCAGTAGAAGTTACTCAACCTTATTCACAATGGGAAGAGCGAATTGTGCGATCGCTTGCTTCTCAAGCAGCAATTTCTATAGAACGAAACCAACTACAGCAAAGTATTGAAAATCTGTTTGATGGTTTTGTAAAAGCATCTGTCCAAATAATTGAAGCACGAGATCCCTCAACGGCTGGTCATTCTGAGCGAGTCGCAGATATAACTGTACGCCTAAGTGAAGAAGCAAGCGCAGTTACTACTGGGTCATTGCGATCAATTTATTTTAGCGATCGCCAACTACAAGAAATTCGTTACGCCGCCATCTTACACGACTTTGGCAAAGTAGGTGTACCAGAAAATATCTTAATCAAAGAAAAAAAGTTATATCCAGAACAACTAGAGATAATTCGTCATCGCTTTGCCTTAGCTCAACGCACATTAGAAATGGAATGCGCTCAAAATAAATTTAAGCATTTATTAGAGCATCCTCAGCATCAACATCAAGATTTTGCACGAACTAACGGTTGTAACCAATGTCATCAGCTACAAGAATTTGACACAAAATTAGCTCAAATCATTAATACACTTAACCGTTATTGGCAAATAATACTAGAAATTAATGAACCAGAAGTATTCCAGACAAAAAAATTTCAGGCGTTATCTGAAGAAGTTTTGGTTGAACTGACAGAACTATCTCAGTACAGCTACCCTGACATTGATGGCGAACTCAAACCACTGATTAAACCCTCTGAAATGTCTCAATTAATGATTCCTAGAGGTAATCTCACCCCATCAGAGCGTTTAGCCATTGAAGCTCATGTCACTCATACTTACGAATTTCTCAAACGTATCCCTTGGACTAAGCATCTCAAAAATTTGCCTTTAATTGCTGCTGGACACCATGAAAAGTTAGATGGTACTGGATACCCTCAAGGCTTGAAACAGCAAGACATTCCGATTCAAACTCAGATTTTAACAATTGCAGATATCTACGACGCGCTGACAGCGAGCGATCGCCCTTACAAGCGTCGTTTATCCGTAGAAACGGCTTTGAACATCCTCCGACAAGAAGCCAGCAAAAATAAAATTAACAGCGACTTAGTTGAACTATTTGAGCAGCGTCAAGTTTTTAGTATTTTAGGTCAAACTCTCACATCGGAATAACCCTTGACTGTTAATTGCTAAGTCAGGTTAGGGCGGGTTTATGTAGATCAATGGTTTGTCAGCATAGCCTTTTGGTGCAACCCGCCCTACAAGCCTAATTTACCGTTGTAGGTGCGTAAGTCCTATGCCAATTGTTAATTGTTAATTGATAATTCTTATTCTTAGCCAAAAATTTCCTCCCTGTTTCCCCACTGTTTCCCCAACCCTCAACAACTTTTTCCACAGATAATCAGGCGTTTTCCACAAGTGTAAACAGTTAAAGGCAGTATTACCGTCTGCCTGGGGATTTTTCTTCAAGGCAGCGCAAGTACTCCCGATTAATGTTTAAATGTAAAGATTAATGACAAAAATCCCTAAAAAATCCTATTGCATCGTTATATATTAGTTCTCGTTATGAGCCTTTTTAACATTTCGCAACATTGACAACACTACCCCCTGATAGCGGAAAATGAGGCGACCAACCAATAGAAGCAAGAAGCTAGAAAAAAGCTGAAGTGCCATAGATGAAGCTAATTTGCACTGTACACTTCATCTTTACCTAGCCCTGAAAACCTCTTGTAACCAAGGTTGTCATGTTCTTTTCACCGATATAGGTGTTTTATGAGCGCAAGCATCAGTATCCTGGCAGAAATTCCTGAAGAACTACATGAATCTCTCAAAGGTTACTTAGACACTCATCCCAACTGGGATCAAGACCGAGTATTTGCCGCAGCATTATCACTGTTTTTGCTCCAAAATGGAAATGGCAAAACAACAGAAGTTTCTCAAAACTATCGTGCCTGCGCCCGTGTATATTTAGAAACGTTGTTCCAACATCCTGCATAAGCAGTTATTAATTCTTAGCTGACTAATCAAAAGTGGTAGATACTCTAATCATTGGTGCCGGAATAAGCGGTCTTAGCCTAGCCTACGCCTTACATCAAGACGGGCGAAAAGTTTTGCTGTGCGAACGTCAAGAACGAGTTGGCGGAAATATTACAACAGGTAAGGCGGGTGGGTTTCTTTGGGAAGAAGGGCCAACCAGCTTTACACCAACACCAGCACTGCTAAAGCTGGCAGTAGATGTGGGGTTGAGAGAGGAGTTGGTGTTAGCAGACCACCGCTTACCTCGTTTTGTCTACTGGAAAGGTCAGCTACTTCCTGTACCGATGAGTCCACCATCGGCTGTCACATCCAAGTTACTAAGCTTGTCAGGCAAGTTTAGGGCTTTAGTAGGTGCTTTAGGGTTTATCCCACCAGCAATAGGCAACCACTTATCTCAGCAAGGAGGCGAGGAAACAGTTGCTCAGTTTTTTAAGCGCCATTTAGGGACAGAAGTGGCAGAAAGATTGGTAGCGCCGTTTGTCTCTGGTGTCTATGCTGGTGATGTGCATCAACTCAGCGCCCGTTCAGCTTTTCGGCGGATCGCTCAACTAGAAAATGTGGGCGGGGGACTGGTATCTGGGGCAATATTGTCACGGAAGCAACGCCAGCAACAGAAACCGCCAACAGATCCCAGTTTGCCTACTGTTCGCCGTGGTGAATTAGGCTCGTTTAAAGAGGGTTTACAATCTCTACCAAAAGCGATCGCATCCCATCTGGGTGAAAATATTAAACTAAATTGGACTTTGACTGAGCTTCGTCAAACAGCCAATCAAACTTATATTGCAGAATTTTCTACCCCAGAAGGTAGTCAGCAGGTAGAAGCGCGTACTGTTGTTCTAACTACCCCAGCTTATGTAACCGCCGAATTGCTGCATAATCTAGCACCAAATGCGAGTATTGCCTTAAAAGAAATTCCTTATCCCTCAGTAGCTTGCGTTGTCTTAGCTTATCCAGACGATGCCTTAAAATTTCCCCTAAAAGGCTTTGGAAACTTAATTCCACGAGGTCAAGGTATTCGGACTCTAGGCACAATTTGGTCTTCTAGCTTATTTCCAGGACGTGCGCCGCAAGGTTGGCAAATGCTAACTAATTTTATTGGTGGGGCTACAGATCCAGAAGTAGGTAATCTAGACAACGAGCAATTAGTTCAAGCAGTCCATAAAGACTTGCAGCGCGTTCTTCTTAAAAAAGATGTACCTCCAAAAGCGATCGCAGTACATTTATGGAAACGGGCAATTCCTCAATATACTTTAGGTCATCATCTGCGTTTAGCCCAAATCAATCAAGATTTGGCACAACTACCTGGTTTATATCTATGTAGTAACTACACTGATGGCGTTTCTTTAGGTGATTGTGTGCAACGCGCCTACGATCAATTACCAATTATCAATAAACAACTATCAATTATCAATGACAATTAGCAACAACCAAGGAAAAAAGGATAATAAACAAGAGAAATCTTTAGTAATTCCCCAATTAATTGTAGGTTTGGGAAACCCTGAACCCAAGTATGACCAAACAAGGCATAATATTGGGTTTGAAGCGGTTGATGCTTTATCACGTTCCTGGCAAATTTCTTTAAGTGAAAATCGTAAATTTCAAGCGTTGTTTGGGGAAGGTCGTAGTCCGAAAGGCGAGAAAATCCGCTTAATTAAACCCCTGACTTATATGAACCTTTCTGGGCAAGCAATTCGCGCTGCTATAGATTGGTATAAGTTGCCACCTGAGTCAGTGTTGGTAATATATGATGATATGGATTTGCCTGTAGGACGCTTGCGGATGCGCTTGTCAGGTTCAGCAGGCGGTCATAATGGCATGAAATCTGCGATCGCTCATCTTGGTACTGACAATTTTCCACGCTTGCGAATTGGTATTGGTCGAGCTAGTTCTGAAAAAGGTTCAGTCTCCCACGTTTTAGGCAAATTTTCAGCAGATGAAAATCCGCTCATCTCTGAAGTATTAAAAATTGTATCGGATGCAGTAGAAATCAGCATCAAACAAGGCGTTGAAAAAGCAATGAATCTCTACAACAATAAAGAATTAACAACGACCAATGACCAATGACCAATATTACATAATTTGTTGCAGCCAAGAAACATCTGCTTTTCCAAAATGGATACTAAAAGCAACATTTACGTTTTCTAAAATATTCACCAGCCAGGGTACACCGTCTCTGGAAAATGATTCGTAGTGTTTAAATAAAATTGCAAATCTTTTTTCTAAATAAGGCTTAATTTTCCCGCAAATTAATACGATTTTTAGAAGCAAACCTGTAGTGAATGTAGAACCAATATTAGAAATTAAATCAACAAATACAAAGTGGTTAGGTTTTTGTGGACTTTCGACAATTAAATGATTTAACACCTGGCTACAAGAGCGCACAATCATTAATTCATTTGGTTTTTGATAATCGTTATTAGGCTGGATATTTTTTAAATAGCCATATAATTTATCGTTAAATTGACGTTTTCCGTAGCCGGGGTTGACTCCAGAAGTTAAATATTCGTAAAAGTCATCTTTAAAAACTTTAAATGACTGTACTTGACTGGCGTGGCTGATGAAACGATGAGCTAAATCTCGGTAGCTATAATTTCCTTCTACTTTGCCAACGAAGTGCTTTAAAGCAATACCAAGTTCGCGATCGCTCAATAGTGTAGGATTAGGCACAGCTTGTAACATACGTGGTATTCCCTGTGTGCCTGATTTCCGGCGCGTTTGAGCTTGTCTCACTTGATAAGTTACAAATTGTGACAAATTGAACTCAAATCGCCTCTGCATTTGTGCTTTAATTTTGCGGACAACTTGCTGATGTTCGTAACTACTATCTTCACTGAGGAGGCAGTGTTCATACAAGTATGGATAGCGGTTGATTAAATTACCTAAAGGTTTGGAATCGTCGCTCTTGTCCTCTACAGTTGGAGTAATGACTTGAGCTAAACGTCTGAGCGTCAAGAACTCTTCAGTTTGGCTAAAAGCATTAATTAACACCCGCAAACGTCTTCCTATCCGAGACACGACAATTTTAGGAGTAGGGGGGTTTTCTAGTAAAGTTACTAACTCTGGAATTGACTCTTGCATTTGCGGGTGCATTTGCCAGTGGTTTATGAGAATATGGCAGCAGCGATTGATGATGTAAGGAAATTCTTGTTCTATCTGCTTGGAGAGTATGATATTTTCGACCGCTAGCCAAATTTGCTGCTCTCGGTATCCAATGCCATCAATAAATAAACGCCGAAAGCGTTCTAGAACCTTGGTGGGTGGTTCTAGATTTACACAGAAAAGCAGATGCTCATATAGCGTCTGTTCGTCTTGGGTAGGCTGTCGAAAATAATTTCGGGAAGTTTTGGTAGTCACT
Source organism: Crinalium epipsammum PCC 9333 (assembly GCF_000317495.1). Lineage (GTDB taxonomy): Bacteria > Cyanobacteriota > Cyanobacteriia > Cyanobacteriales > PCC-9333 > Crinalium > Crinalium epipsammum. Next base: position 1,359,596 of record NC_019753.1, on the reverse strand, counting down.
TGAGTTAACCCTCCTACGTAAGCACGTTAGGGGCTTAGAGATATTAGCTAAAACGTAGTAGATTGTAATTTGGATTTCACCCCAAACCAAAATCGGCTTGCAGGCGAAGGCTCGTATTTTAGTAACGCTCCCCCAAATGTGTATACTTGATACTTCCCTAACCTCAGATACCCACTGATCATAGCTTGAATGATGCTCAATTCGCTTCCGCAAACTTCGCATAAATTCTCAACTTTGACTAAAGCTTGTATTTGAACACAAGAATGTATAAAGACAGAATATTATATCTAAAATAACTGTTCTAGATAACTTCTAGATGTGATTTGAATCACTGCTTTTTCCTTTAAGTGCGACAAATGCTTGGTAAAATAACTCTCGCTCAACTCCGTGAAATAGTTTCTGCCGCAGGTAGTCAGCTATCAGATGAAGATTTAGTTAAAGAGATTGTAGGGATTAATACTGATACTCGTAGCCTAAAGGCAGGTGAGGTATTTGTAGCTCTGCAAGGTGAAAATTTTGATGGGCATAATTTTGTTGATTTAGCAATAGAGAAAGGCGCGATCGCAGTAATTACTCACCGTAGAATTACTGACGGTAAAATTACTGAGAATATTCCCCAATTAGTTGTAGAAAATACCCTGAAAGCTTATCAAGCGATCGCGCATTGGTGGCGTAATCAATTTTCCATCCCAGTAATTGCGGTAACTGGTTCAGTAGGTAAAACAACGACCAAAGAATTGATCGCAGCCATTTTGTCAACCAAAGGAAAAGTACTGAAAACTCAGGCAAACTATAACAATGAAATTGGTGTTCCTAAAACATTACTAGAACTAAGCTCGGAACATAACTACGCAGTGATTGAAATGGCAATGCGTGGTCCTGGTGAAATTGCGGAGTTAGCCCAAATTGCTAATCCTACTTTAGGTGTTATTACTAATGTGGGAACTGCCCATATTGGACGTTTGGGATCTGAAGAAGCGATCGCCAAAGCTAAATGTGAATTATTAGCAGAAATGTCAGAAAGTGCGATCGCAGTTCTCAACCAGGACAACCAACTATTAATAGAAACCGCTAAAATTTGGCAAGGAAAAACCCTGACCTACGGACTAGAAGGGGGAGATATACACGGGGAATTAATTGATTCCAAAACGATTCAGGTTGAAGGAATGCACCTACCTCTACCATTACCTGGTCGTCACAACGCCCTCAATTACTTAGCTGCATTAGCAATTGCGAAAATTCTCCAGATTGACTGGACACCTTTTACTCAAGGTTTAGAAGTTAACTTGCCATCTGGACGCGCCAAACGCTACGACTTGTCTGATGATGTAGTGATTTTAGATGAAACTTACAATGCTGGCTTAGAATCAATGCTGGCAGCACTACATCTATTAGCTGAAACACCAGGCAAACGTCATATTGCTGTTTTAGGCACTATGAAAGAATTAGGCGAAAAATCTCCACAATTTCACGTAAAAGTAGGAGAAACTGCAAGGCAACTAAATCTGGATACTCTGCTGGTGTTAGTAAATGATCCAGAAGCAGAAGGTATTGCTCAAGGTGCTGAAGGTATTCCCACTGAACGCTTTTCTACTCATGCCGATATTGTAGAACGTTTGCAGGAAATAGTGCAAGCAGGCGATCGCATACTCTTCAAAGCTTCTCATTCTGTAGGACTAGACCAAGTTGTAAATCAATTTCGATGAACTACTTCTTCCAAATCTTTGATTTGGAAGAAGTTTCTGGCACTTCTTCTGTCCAACTTGTTTCATGCCTCCGCAGCTTTTTACGGCTTTAGGGTTAGAAATAGAGGTCGAACATCCATGGTTGTCGAGGCTGGTTCCCAACCCCGTGCGTAAATATTCTGCACATACCTGACCTGATGCAAAATCCCTATCACAGGTATAGCTACAGTTTTCGCATTTATGAATTCGTTCCGACAATGTTTTAGGCTTAACATGATCGCATTTTGGACAACGTTGAGACGGCTTAACTTTTTTGGTAGGGACTTCTACAAAAATCCCACCTGCTTCGTTAACTTTATACTCAATCGCTGACCGCAACATTCCCATTCCCACATCTAAGATAGAACGATTTAACCCTGTTTTTTGGGCTTTTCGTTTACTACCTTTCTTAGCTTTCTTGGTCATGTTTTTAAGATTTAACTTCTCAGTAGCAACCATGCTATTACTGCTTACAATTTGTGCTGCTACTTTATGAATAAAATCTTGTCGCTGATTAGCAACTTTACGGACTAATTTGCTAACTTTTCTCTGTGCCTTTTTCCATTCTTTTGATGCTTTAATATGCTTCTTGTAGTTAGGCGCACGTTTCCTGCGTTTCTGACGGTTAGCAAGTTTTATTTTGGTTTGGACTTGTTTTAGGTGTCTGGGATTGTCAATAGGCAATTCTTCATATTCGCCGTCACCTAAATGAACCGCCCCCATTACTGCAACGTTGCAACCAAAATCCAAACCAATTAACCCATTACCTGTTTCCCTTTGTACATCACAAGCAACTGTAATCGAGGCGTACCATTTACCATTGCGGTAAACAATAGTTAAGGTGGTAGGATTACCCCAAGTTCTCGCTTTACCCCTCATTTGGATATGTCCCAAATTGGAAATATCGAGATAACCATTAACACCTGTTGTGTGTGCCTTCCATCCAGAATTACAAGGATAAGTCCAGCCCGAATAATGCCTTAATGACTTAAAACGTGGATAACCTCCTAATCCCTGAAAAAACCGATTGTAGGCAAAATCAACCCGTTTAACAGTTGCTTGTAATGCGTGGGAACCGAGTTCTTTAAACTCTGGTAATACTTGGCGTATAACCTTAACGGCGCGTTGTTGGTCGTAATAGCTAACACTTTTTTTATCCCGTTTATACGAAATCTGACGGTCACTTAATGCTTGATTGTATAGCCAGCCATGTAACCGTCGCCACTCAAACAATTTTGCCGTTTGAGCTTGATTTGGATATAAGCGGAAAGTTGTGCGTCGTGTTGATAACATATTACTAATTTAACATTAGTGTACGAAAATGCCAACTAACTTAAACTCATACAGGCATTATGTTTACAGGATAAATTTACATATAGTGGTCGTGACAAAATACAGGCGCAAAGTGATAACATCAGAGATACTTACAAGGATGGAGGAAATATTTTCTAGAATTTGTCTTGGACAAAAATCAAAGTTAATAGAATTCGGTGGAGAGTCAGATCATGTACATCTTTTAATAGACATTTACCCAGATGTAGCACCATCAAAATTAGTTAATAGTTTGAAAACAGTTTCCAGTCGTTTAATTAGAAAGGAATTTGCAGAGCATATTAATAAATTTTATTGGAAACCTGTATTTTGGACAGGTGCATATTGTGTAATTAGTGCAGGTGGAGCGCCATTGGAAATATTAAAATCTTATATCCAGAACTAGGACGAACCTGAGTAGTAGTTATCGGCTGCCCGTCCCTAACTCCGCCCATGATTACATGGACGGAGAATGCGGGACGGTTGAAGGTTCAATAAATCTCAGACTAATAAAATACTTAAAAGAGCCATTCCGACCAACTGATACTGCCATCAGCAGAGGAAACCCTGCGAAGGCAAAAGAGTTTTTAAGCTGGGAAGCTAATTTTAAGATGAAAGAGATTGCCCGAATGATGATAAAGGCAATTTTTCCTCAAGTTAGCACTTGAGTGGCAATACGTCTACAGCTAGTGATAGCAAGAATAAGGGATTACTATTTCAACTTTTGCTTAATCAAACCTACAACCTGAGCTAACTGTTTCTTTAAATTATCAATCTCACCTTGCATTTTGGCAATTTTTTGATTCAATTGTTGAATTTCCGCAGATGTAGCATTAGAAGTTACGGGTTCCGAGGCAGAGGAGGGAGTAGTAGCTGCTGCTGGAGTAGTAGCTACTGCTGGAGCTACTTGCTGACGTGGTTTCTTAGCTTTAACCATTGCTGATTTAATCGCGTCAACCAGTACCTTTTTATCAAAAGGCTTTTCAATAAATTCAAAATATTCAAATGGTTCTTTTATTTTTTGTGTCACCTCTTCTTTACGACCTGACATGACAACTAAAGGAATCTTCTGGAGTTCTGGCTGAACTTGAATATGCTGAAATACATCCCAGCCACTCATTTTAGGCAAGATGAAATCTAACATAATCAAGTTTGGGTGCTGCTGACGGATTAAATTTAGTCCTTCTACACCGTCTTTGGCTTCTAACACTTCAAAGTTACCCGCAGGTAACATATCTTTGACAGTTCTTCTAATTACACCACTGTCATCTATTACCAAAATTTTTTGACCCGCCACTGTTAGCTCCTTTACAGGTAATTAAAATGCAAAATAGAGGTGAAAATACGCCAAGCTCAGTTAAGCTATTTTAAAATTATATAATTAACCTAGTTGTCATCAACACGGAATTTAGAAATCTGATAAACTAAGTTGTAAATAAATATTATTTTGTTACATAACTAATAACTATATTTCCGCTCTTGGGTAAAAATTTAAGGTTGTTAACAAATATCATCAGACAGTTATTAATATCTTTACCAACATCTATGCTGTGACTATTGATCAACTCAATTAGCTGATCGCATCTTGTAGCCTCACATTTGATTAGGTGGGTATTAATAAAGTATGACTAGCTTACTATCTCAGGCTAACACTAATCTACTACAGTTGCCTACACCTTCTCAGCTAAGTTGTAGTAGCAATATCTGCAAAACTAACCAAGGAAGGTTAATTGAGGATCACTTATACCTTCATAGCTTGAGTTAGTTTTCTATACCTATAGGCGGAGAATCTTATTTCAATAATGATTAATCCCTAGTATTTTAAAAACTGGTTTACAAGCTGTTGTTACTATACCTCATCAACCTGCAATACTCGGTCTAGGTATAACAACATCAAAATTGAATATAACTTAAGATTTTTAGCAGAAATAGTTTGAAGGGGCTAGTAGCCCAATTTAATAATTTATGGATTTGCTTAGTGAAACCGAGCAGCATTTGACAAATCAAGCAGCTAAAGCTGGGTGGCGAGCGCCACTAGGCGACGCGCAAGAAAGGCAAATTGAGGCGCTACCAAGTTGGTTAAAACGCTCAATTGGCAAAGCCAGTGAGATCTCGACTGTACAAAAGATTATTAAGCAGCGCGAAATTCACACAATTTGCGAAGAAGGTCGCTGTCCTAATCGAGGCGAGTGTTATTCCCAAAAAACAGCAACTTTTCTGTTAATGGGGCAAACTTGTACCCGTGCTTGTGCTTTTTGCCAGGTGGATAAAGGTCATGCGCCGATGCCTTTAGATCCCCAAGAACCACAAAAAGTGGCGGAGTCTGTACAGTTACTAGGCTTGCGCTATGTGGTGCTAACTTCTGTAGCTAGAGATGATTTACCAGATCAAGGGGCAAGTTGGTTTGTAAAAACAATGGCGGCGATACGTAAGTTAAACCCAGAAACACAGATTGAGTTACTGACACCGGATTTTTGGGGCGGTCGTGTTACTGGTGAAATGACACAGGCGGATCAACAGCGTCAACGGGTGGAGACGGTGGTTAAGGCTAAACCTGCTTGTTACAACCACAATATTGAGACGGTAAAAAGATTGCAAGGAAGGGTGAGGCGGGGGGCGCAGTATGAGCGATCGCTCGATGTGTTACGTTTTGTAAAAGAAATTGATTCTACTATCCCGACTAAATCTGGATTGATGCTGGGACATGGGGAGACAGAACCCGAAATTATCGCCGCGATGGTGGATCTGCGAAATGCGGGTTGCGATCGCATTACTTTGGGTCAGTATATGCGCCCTTCCCTAGAACATCTACCAGTGCAAAAATACTGGACACCTGAAGAATTCGACCGTATAGGTGCGATCGCACGCGATCTGGGATTTGCTCATGTTCGTTCTGCGCCATTAGTACGCAGTTCCTACCACGCTGGCGAGAGTGCCTAATTTTGAAGTTTTTTCAAAAATATCCCTGATGATTGTGCAATTAGGGAACGCTCTTTGGTATTTCTTAGTAAGGAAAATAAATTAGGAGTTTACCTTATGACTGCTCAAGCAAAGAAACCTACAGGTTCTGTTACCAAAACCAGCAATCCTCCCTACCCCTTTCGTACCACCGTTTTACTCATATTGTTAGCTGGTAACTTCTTGGTTGCAGGAATTTACTTCCACCTGATTAATCCGTAGTTAACACGACAGAAAATCAAACTGTGAATTAAGAAGTGTGAAGGATGAAATTGCTGATGGTAGTTCTGTTTTTCTTGACTCTCACTTCAACACTATTTCATCCTTCATCCTTAATTAGACTTCTTGCAAAGCAGACCTATGGTTTAAATAGTGCCTTTAAACAAGCCCTGGGGACGGAACAGCAGTATTAAAACCATAATTAGGAGTGCCACCCCCAACTTGTATTGTGACCCCAGGAAAGGGACGCTAAGTTCTTGGGCGATACCAATTACCAAAGCACCTGCGATCGCACCGTAAGGGTTGCCAATTCCACCCAAAATTACAGATGCGAACATCGGTAAAATCAAAAACCAACCCATGTTCGGGCGTACACCTGTAACAAGTCCATACATTGACCCTCCCAATGCGGTAAAAACACCCGTAATTACCCAAGTCCACAACACCACGCGCTCAACGTTAATCCCTGTTACACGCGCTAAATCAATATCATCCGCTACAGCCCGCATCGCTTTACCAATTTTGGTATTTTGCAGCAAAAAGTGTAGCCCCACAATTGCCACTACAGCTAAACCCATCACAATAAGCTGATTTTGAGGTATCCTTAGCCCCGCAATTGATAAAGCAGAAGCAATGGGTAAATCGTAGGATTGGTTATCTCCTCCCCAAATCAAGATGATGCCATTGCGGATAAATAAGGCAAGCCCGATGGAAATAATAATTAGGGTAGTACCATCCGCACGGCGATCGCGCATAGGCTTCCACAGCACCTTTTCACACAACAACATTGCCCCAACAGTAACAGCCGCACCTAAAATCATTGATAGCCAGATATTTACCCCACTTCTATTAGCTAACCAAGTGAGATAAGCACCCAATGTCATAAAGTCGCCGTGAGCAAAGTTGGAAAGCCGCAAAATCCCATAAGTAAGCGTTAATCCCACAGCCGCGAGAGCAATAATACTGCCCACCGCAATCCCATTCACAAGTAATTGTGCATCCATTCTTGAGTAACCGTTGTGCGTCCTATCGCTTTGATTGTCCAAGAACAGAGGCAGTTTGGAAAGCACTAGCTGCCCCTATACTTTACTTAGAAACTATACAATCGTTCGTCCGCCTGCGTGGACGGGTAAGAAATCAAGGGCTTTTAAGCATTAGAACTCTTGCCTAAGCCGACAAATTTTGGTTGTTCCGTACTTAATAAGCTAAATTTTCAGGAAAATGCCGAAAGAGTAAAGCACGTAGTTCAAAATTTTTAAAGTTTGTCAAGCCAAATCCACTACGTTTTAATAGTTTTTATCTATTCTTAATTCACTTTTTAAATTGCGATCGCACTAAACACATTTGTTACAGCAGATAATTTAGATTAATTAACCGCAGATTCACGCAGATAAACGCAGATAGATTCCATAGCTTTACGGTACGGTAAACAGTTATTAGATTCGGTATAACTTGGTAAAATCCAAGATTCTCAGGAGTTATCAATGAATAGAGCAAACGCACGTTCTTATGTAATTCTGTCAATTGGTGCAGCAGTAATTACGATCGCACTTAAATTTGCAGCTTATTACTTTACGGGTTCTGTAGGCTTATTTTCTGATGCGGCTGAATCTTTAGTAAACTTGGCTGCTGCATTAGTTGCATTTTGGGCGCTAACTTTTGCTGCACAACCGCCTGATGCTGAACATACATTTGGACATTCTAAAGCTGAATACTTCTCTAGTGGCGTGGAAGGTGGACTGATATTGATCGCCGCAGGGAGTATTGCTGTATCAGCAACTAATCGTCTAATTCATCCCCAACCTATCGAGCAGTTGGGGTTAGGCGTAGGACTTTCTTTAGTAGCAACAGCAGTTAATGGTGGAGTTGCTACTATCTTATTAAAAGCTGGTCGTCGCTTACGATCAATTACTTTACGCGCAGATGCACATCACCTATTCACAGATGTTTGGACTTCTTTTGGTGTTTTACTAGGGTTATTGCTAGTAAAACTTACAGGTTGGCTGATACTTGACCCGATAATTGCTTTAGTTGTTGCTGTTAATATTGTTTGGGTAGGGGTGAAGTTACTACGCGAAACTGCTGCTGGGTTATTGGATAGCGCACTTCCGGCAGAATCACAAAAAATTATTACTGATGTATTAGCACCTTATCAACAACAAGGGATTGTGTTTCATGCTTTGCGAACCCGTGTAGCTGGTTCAGTGCAATTTGTGTCTTTCCACGTGCTTGTACCTGGGGATTGGACAGTAAAGCGTGGTCATGAATTGTGCGAAGAGATTGAGTTAACAATTAGTAGAGTATTACCTGATACTAATGTTACTACTCATTTAGAACCTATAGAAGATCCGGCATCGTGGAATGACCAAGATTTGTATCGTAGAAAGAATATCTAGTAATTTTTTCTTGCTTATTATTGATTGTTTGTGGTAAAGAATAGTGGGAACCTTACTCGGTGAGCAATCCCTAATAAACTAACGAGCAAAAATTAGTTATTTTATCTGTGTTTATCGGTGGTTAATTATCTAAGATTTGACTAAGGAACTACGGCTCTCCCATAGTTAGTATGCTAAAATATTATTTTTAATCTAAATGGTTTGATTGAAAATGAAAAGATTGATAGTTGGCTATTTTGATCTCATAACAACCAACGCCATAGTTGAAGGTATTAATAACAAGTTAAAACTTTTAAAACGTAGTGGTTTTGGTTTTAGAAACTTTAACAATTTTCAATTGCGAGCTTTACTTTTTTGGCATTTTCCTATAAATTTAGCATACTAACTACGGGAGAGCCGCCGCAGGCTTTAACAACCATCTTTCTAAACCAGTTGAGCCAAGCGAGTTAGCCAAGAGCATCGCGAATTTAATTCTTGATTATTAATATAGATTATTTAATTGTTTGTTACAAAACTTTCCTCAAAAAGGAAATTTATCATACCTAGCGTTAATTAGTGTAAACACTATTGTCCAACAAGCTTTAAAATTTGACATAATTAATATAGTTGCAATTTATAAAATATTTATATTTTATAATAAATATTTCCCAAAATCTACACAAATTAAAATGTATTTAAAAGTATGAAAAAAACATTTTTGACAACCACGTTATTAACCCTACTCAGTTTAGCTTGTGCATCTGTTTCCCACAGCGCGATCGCAACTGCACAATTGAAAAATAGTTCACCAGTAAATACTCCTAGTAATTATCGTAATAAAATCAAACAGTCTACTGCTAGGTTTAGCCCTAAGCAAATTCAAATACTGAAATCTGTAGGTATGAAAATAGTTGTACCTACTTATATACCATCCGGTTTTAAAATTGAGACCCTCAGTAATAACAGTGACAAAAATTACAAAGGCTACACAGTGATTTACAGGCGTAATGATAATGCCTGCTTTTCTATAGAAGCTATTAATGGTGGAATTGGTGATGAGCCTGACTTAGAACATACCTTACCTTACAATTCGCCCCTGTTTGGCAAAGGCATCCTTAATTATGGGAAGTACACCGATATTTATCTTCGCAAACAATCTCCTTTATCCGAAATGACTACACGCTGGATGGAACCTAAGAACTATCAAGCTTTTTACCGTTTTAATGGCGCTAATTGGTATAGTAGCGACAAGGGCAAACCAAAATGTAATAAAGATATTAGTCCTACTGAGGCAGTCAAAGTTATTAATTCTTTGCAATATCTAAAATTTTAAGAAGATTTGTTAATTTATAGCACTTTGCATCTTTATGTAGTAAATACACTCTTCTCCAACCCTCCTCTTACCAAGAGAAGGGTGCGCGTCAACGCGGGTGCGGTAATAACTTAAAATCTTCTGTATATATCCACATATATCCACTTCGCGCTACCACAAACTTTAATATAAGTGCGATCGCACTTTTACAAAAATAGCTCTCCATCCTCGAAATCTATTACTAATCTTCATAAATTTCTAAAGGTAAATTATCTGGATCTTTAAAAAAAGTAAATTTTTTTCTGGTTAATTCATCTATTCTAATATCTTCTACAGCTACACCATGAGATTGCAAATCAGCAACAGCTTCATTAATATCATTAACTTTAAAAGCTAGATGTCTTAAACCGCAGGCTTCAGGAGTACTAGGTCTTGCAGGTGGATTAGGAAAAGAAAACAGTTCAATTCTATCGCCATTACCAACCTGCAAATCTAATTTGTAAGAATTTCTAGCTGCTCGAAAAGTTTCTTTTATGATCGTAAATCCTAGCGTATATACATAAAAACTTTTAGACTTTTGATAGTCAGAGCAGATGATAGCAACGTGATGAATACCTGTAGTTTTCATCATAAAATTACCTTATCCCTTAACAAAGTCGCTGTTGACAGGAGGAATTTTAAATTTGACATTTTTGAACATAAATCTACATAAAGCGCAGGTAGCTTAGGTATTTATTTCTACTCATACACGCGATCGCACTACCAACCCCAAAATACCTATCCAACCGCAACCCGATTCCCACTAATCAAACAATTCAATTACTGTGCCAATCTCAACCAAGTTAATAATGCGGTAACGTTGAATTATAGCACTAATCCTGCGATATCCTTTGAACTTGTCAACTAGAGGTTTTCAGCACTCATTAGCCTGGAAACTATCACAAGAGCAGAAAACACATCTTACCAAGACATAATAAAAAACTGATCGCAGTTTAATGGTCAACTGCCCAACCAACAGGCACCTATAGGCAGTCAATTATAGTTATATCAGGAGTAAATACATCGAAAACCTGAAAAACCCATAATCAAATTGCCATAGATAATAGTAATCGTAATACATACAAAATTATAAGGATAGGCTTTGGTGATATGCAGGGAACATTAAATGAAATAGATATTCGCAGCATCCTGCAACTGATCGAGTTAGGTCAGCGAACTGGAGAGTTGCTTCTAGAAGCTTGCGCTTACCCTGCAAGTAGCTCCAGAGGCGACACAAATATTTTTAAAGCAAGCGATCGCTTTCCATCCCACGCAGGGCAGTTTTGGTTAGTCTTCTTTATCAACGGGCAAATTGCCTATGCTGCTGATAACGACGGAAGTTTGTGGAGGTTGCGCGACTACCTTCGTCGCTACGGTGTGGAATCAGCCCTAGATCAGTTGCAATTACCATCAATTGCCTGCAATAACGCACCTGAATATGGTTATTTATGGGCGCTAATGGAAAAACATATCCTGACACCAGCCCAAGGGCGTAGCATCCTCCAAAGCATGGTCAACGAAACGCTATTTGATTTACTTAGCCTGCACCAAGGATTTTTTATATTTGAAATGGGTACGGCATTAGCGCCGCAACTAACTACCTTAGAAATTACTCCTTTACTTACAAAAATTATGAAACAAGTACAGGAGTGGAAGCAATTTCATCCTTATATTCAATCTCCCAACCAATGTCCCGTAATTGCTAATCGCGAGCAATTAAGCGTCTCTCTGCCCCAAAAAGCCTTTGCCACCCTAAATACTTGTGCCGACGGCAAAACATCTCTACGCCAAATCAGCCGATATTTAAATCGAGATATTTTAACAGTAGCAGGCGCGATCTATCCTTATATACAAAAGGGATGGGTGCAACTGCTAATGAAACAAGATCAAAAAATCTCCAATCAAAATAATCAATCGCAAGCTATACAAACTTCTACAGTTACTCAAATTATTTGTATTGAGGATGATGTTGCTATTGGTAAAGCAGTGGAATATATCTTACAGCAGCATGGTTATCAAGTCACAGTGATTAAAAATCCCATTAAAGCATTAACTCTAGCCTTTGAACTACAGCCGCAACTAATCCTCTGTGACATCGCCATGCCTAGCTTGGATGGGTATGAAATTTGTGCAATGCTACGCCAGTCAAGTGATTTTCGGCACACACCCCTGGTCATGCTAACTGGCATGGATGGCTTCATTGACCGTGTGAGAGCCACAATGGTAGGAGCAACCGACTATCTAACTAAACCTTTTGGCGAAAGTGAATTATTAATGCTTTTAGAAAAATATTTAGGTTCAAAAAAAAGAACAAACTTAAAACCCACTAGCCTATTCCCCGATTTAGAGCAGACAATTAAAGATCCAGATGTCAGGGCAGGGTAAGCAAAGTTCTCTTATCCGTAACCTTTGTTTGAGTTAACTATGATCAAGGATACTTGAGTAATTAACATATTTAAAGCAAAAACACTCTTAGGGTGGCATTAAACACCAACAGCACAGGGATTTGATATAGGAAAATATGAGTACAGTTCTGGTTGTAGAAGACAGTACCGCACAACGGACGATGATCAAAGACTTGCTAAAAAGTAGTGGGTTAATAGTTACTGAGGCAACTGATGGTGTCGAAGCCTTAGAACAAATCCTTAAATCTCGCCCAGACATAGTGGTCTTAGATATTGTCATGCCCAGGATGAATGGCTACGAGGTTTGTCGGCGGCTCAAAGCCGATCCCAAAACCCAAAGTGTTCCTATAGTGATGTGTTCTTCCAAAGGCGAAGAATTTGATCGCTATTGGGGAATGAAGCAGGGCGCAGATGCCTATATCGCCAAGCCATTTCAACCAACAGAACTAATTGGCACTGTTAAACAGCTACTACGAGGCTAGGAATATATGGTTGGCAATCTCGACTTTTTACCGGGCAGTGGTCAAGATAACTCACCAGAAATGCAGGAATTGCAAAGTCCTGAAGGTGAACTACATTTGCGGTTCTATGTACCTTCGGAAAACGAATTTGCTCTACCTGCGATCGGTATCCGAGAAATAATATCAACTCCACCAGATAGAATTACTGCTATTCCTAATGCTTCGCCATTACTTTTGGGAACTTTAAACTGGCGGGGACAAGTAATATGGGTTGCCGACTTGGGACAATTTCTTGGTGATACAGCTACTTTAAATACAGATAGAGCAGAAATTCCTGTGATTGTTGTCGAAGATCAAGACACTATGATTGGGTTAGCTGTTGATCGAATTTTTGGGACGGATTGGCTCGATATTGAACAAATTCAAATGACCACGAATGTTCCAGACAGTATGGCACCCTTCTTGCGGGGTGAGTGGGTTAAAGGCGAAGAACACAAAAAATATCTGAGATTACTAGACCAGTTAGCCATTCTACGTTCAGCACGGTGGGCAGCATGATAAAAATTGCCAATGCCAAAAGATTTATTAATTTTTAACTTTTAAAGCTTAATTATTGGGGGTAAGCAAATGACATCAAGTACAGATTATGCACAGGAATATCAACAGGCAGAAAAAGCCTACTTACAAGGCAACTATAATCAGGCAGCCGAAATCGTAGACCAATTAGTACAGAAGTTACCTGATGATCCCAGTAGTCATCTACTCAGAGGTCATATTTACTGCTATGGGTTACAACAGTATGATGTCGCCGAGCAACAATACGATTTGGTCAAGACGCTGACCTCGGAGCCGGAGTTTCTGGAGTATGCCAACAATGGTTTAGAATATGCTAGAGCTTGCAGCACATCAGCCGACTATGCCGAACAGGGCGGTGCGATCGAAGAAGCTCCAGCCCATCAAAATTACACAGACGAAGACGCAAATTTAGCTGAATCTTCATTTACCCCATATAGCGAAGAACTCGAAACAGGGTACTTGGGTGAATTTGATTTAGGGGAAATCAATTTTGATGATGACTCTGAGCAGAATTTTGACCAATACGGTTCATCCGATCACTTTAGCAATCCGTTTAACAATAGACTCGACGAGTCTCCAGAAAGTAGTCATATTCAAGAAGATTTTTTAGATCCATTTGCTTTTGGTCAATCGCCAAATAATGATTCGGCAATTCCGAGTACGGGAACTGATTTTAACTTCAATCCCATTGAGGAATCAAACGACTTTTTCCCAATGGATGCTTTCGCAGATCTAGACGACGATGCAGATGGTGGTGAAACATTATTTCTTAATCCGCCAGATGCCCCTAATGGTAAGGGTTTTATAATAACTCCAGCCGATACACTTGACACTACACCTGACCCAACAGATGCTTTTCATCAAGATGACTTAGGGAACTCCTACGACTTTGAATCTCACGTAGACCCCAACGCAACAGATTATGGTAATTCCAATGGCAACTACAGTAATGCGCCGCCATCAAATCACTTTCCCTCAGAACGTCCCGTCTATGAGGATGAAACGCTCTTGATGAGAGCGGAAGATCTGGAGAATACATTTGCTGCGCCTTCAGGGAATTTTGCAACTGATTACCAACCTGGGTCTGAGGATACAAATCTATTTGTAGTTGATGAATACGACTCAGAGGAAGCAACGCAACATTTTTCATCGGCACAGAATGGGTTTACACCTCCAGAAGCGTTTGACTTTGATGCTTTTGACGAAGCTTTTGCCAGTGATGTAGATGATCCTGTTAGCGGTTTTGGTGATAGTACAGCAATTCCCGCTCATCAAACTCAAGCAGGCTTTTTGGACGCATTTGATGATTTTGACGATTTTGGTAGTATTTCTGATTTTGATCCCGCAGGTCAAGATGGATTAGATTTATCTGCTGGATTTGGAAGGTCGGATACTAGGGGTTTTAGTTCAACAAATACCACTGGAGGATTGGGAGCAACTGTACCGAGTAAAATCGGTGGTGACGAGGATGAAATATTTAGTATTACTAGCACCTCTGGCATCGGATCGGGAAAAGGGGAAAATTTACCTAGCTTTACCCAATCATCAGCAGGTCACGTAGAACCAAATGTTACTGTTGACCAAAGTTGGTTGGCTCCCTTTGAAAATGCCCCCCTGAATAAAAAAAATTTGATTACGGCGGCGGCGGCGGGAATTGTCTCGGCAGTTGCGGTAGCAACTGTCAGCTTTATGGCAGGCACCACAGCACCGAAAGCTAGTCAAGCTACTTTAATTCCTCAACTTCGTAACACTAGCGTCTTGATGACTTTAGCTGCTGGGTTTGCCAGTTTTGGTACAACTTTATTTTTAGGGCGAGTTGCTACCAAACAATTGAGCCGTTCAACATCAAATTTACAAGCACAGTTTGAGGAAATTTGTCAAGGAAATCTCAACGCCAGAGCAACAGTTTATTCAGAGGACGATTTTGGTCGGTTAGCGACTGGATTCAACCAAATGGGTCACGTGATGATGACAACCATCGGCGAGTTGCAGCGCAAAGCGATCGAACTAGAGCAGGCGAAGGAAGATTTGCAACGGCAAGTAATTCGACTACTGGATGATGTAGAAGGAGCAGCACGCGGCGATTTGACTGTACAAGCAGAAGTGACAGCAGACGTTTTGGGTGCAGTAGCAGACTCGTTTAACTTGACAATTCAAAACTTGCGGCAAATTGTCCAACAGGTGAAGGTTGCAGCTAAACAAGTGAATAAGGGTTCTAAAGATAGTGAGGTGTTCGCTCGTAACTTGTCTTCAGATGCTTTGCGGCAGGCGGAAGAATTAGCTGTTACGCTTAACTCAGTGCAAGTGATGACTGACTCGATTAAGCGGGTGGCTGACAGTGCCAAAGAAGCAGAGGAAGTAGCACGTACAGCTTCTGCAACTGCCCTGAAAGGTGGTGAGGCAGTAGAACGTACGGTGGCTGGGATTTTGGAAATTAGGGAGACGGTGGCAGAAACTACCCGTAAGGTGAAGAGATTAGCAGAATCGTCCCAAGAAATTTCTAAGATTGTGGCATTGATTTCCCAAATTGCTTCTAGAACTAACTTGTTAGCTTTGAACGCGAGTATTGAAGCGGCTCGTGCAGGTGAAGCTGGTCGTGGGTTTGCAATTGTCGCCGATGAAGTGCGACAGTTGGCAGATAGGTCGGCGAAAGCTTTGAAAGAAATTGAACAGATTGTGTTGCAAATTCAAAGCGAAACTGGCTCAGTAATGACGGCAATGGAAGAAGGTACTCAGCAGGTAATTCAAGGGACAAGGTTAGCCGAACAAGCCAAGCGATCGCTCGATGATATTATTCAGGTATCGAATCGGATTGATGCTTTGGTGCGATCGATTACAGCAGACACCGTAGAGCAAACTGAAACATCACAATCAGTGGCTCACGTAATGCAATCAGTTGAATTGACGGCTCAAGAAACTTCTCAAGAAGCTCAACGAGTGTCAGGCGCATTGGGAAATTTACATGGTGTTGCCCAAGATTTGCTTAACTCTGTGGAACGATTTAAGGTGGATGCCGATGGCAAATAGCACCATTTAATTAACCCCTCACTAGCTGGGGTGGGATGTTGCCACCTACACATTACTGCTTCGTTACGAAATTAATTAAAGCTAAAATTGGGATAAGGGAGATTAAAAGCAATCAAGATCGATCACAATCAGGTGAAACGACGGAAAGATTACAACGCAGTGAATCTCAATTCACTTCATCTTCAAAATTAACCTTGAGTTTGCTCTTCTGAAGCACTGACACAACTTACCTTGGGACACTGGTATGCAGCCGGAACAACAACAGCGAATCATGGGTTACTTCATTGAGGAAGCTAAAGACCACCTCAATACGATTGAGAAGGGTTTGCTGAATCTGCAAGAGACAATTCAAGATGCTGAAATTGTCAATGAAGTCTTTCGCGCCGCTCATTCTATTAAAGGAGGAGCGGCAATGCTGGGAATTAGCAGCATTCAGAAAACGGCTCACAGGTTGGAAGATTGCTTCAAATTACTCAGGGATTGCCCCGTATCTGTAGACCAAAAGCTAGAGTCTTTATTTTTAAAGGTGTTTGATACTCTCCAAGCACTCGTAGAGCAACTCGAAACTCCTTTTGGTTTAACTGATGAAACTGCCAGTGGCATTATGTCAGGGGTTGAGCCTGTGTTTGGACAACTTACTAATCACCTGCAACAGTTGCTTGAAGGAAGTGGTCAAACTCAAGATGTTGGCGAGTCCCAAGAGAGAGTTGTAATCACAGGCGCAGATTCTCAAGCTAGAAAAACAATACAAGAGACATTTCAAACAGAAGTCCTGGTGCATTTGCGCTCAATGTTGCAGTTGTTTAAGCAACCAGATAGCAGCGTATATCGTTCTCAGTTACAGGCACTATGTCGTCAGTTAGGCAGCTTAGGTGAGCGATTTGGTTTACCCAAATGGTCTGAGTTACTAGAAACATCAAGGAATGCGATCGCCAATCAAGAAAACTCCACTTCCACATTGGCTCGCGTCATAATTAAGGAAATTAAACAAGCTCAAGATCTGGTACTGGCAACTCGTGAAGTAGAAATATTACCAAGCCAAGATCTCAAAGCACTGTTACCTAAACTCCCCGCTACCGCACAGTCAGGCACTTATGAGTCAACAGTAAGTGCAGGTTGGAATAACCCAACAGCACCAAAATTAGAAACCAATAATCAATTTTTATTCACAAGTGAAGAAATAACTTCAATACCTGCTCGTCCCACCCCACCTGAAAAATCTCTCTTACGTTCCAGACTAGGTGTTAACCGTAACGAACCAGAATTTGAACTGTCAGAACTCGATAGTTTAGCTGAACTATTTGATGGCGAACAAATTGAACTAGACGAATCTTGGCAAGAAGAAGATATCTTTAGTAATGCCGACAGTGGACAGTCAACTGATGTCTTATCCTTAGAAGATGAAGATTTTTCAACTGACTTTTCTGACTTCCTACTTGAGGAAAATGGACAAGTAGCTGGTACAGAAGCAGAATCTTCCAACGATGACTTTATGAGTTTGTTCGGGGAAGACATCGACAGCGAACCATCTTTTACCCCACAACCACAACTATCTCGCCAATCTGCTACAGAAGTAGAATCTCCCAGCGATGATTTTATGAGTTTGTTCGGTGAAGAAATCGACAGCGAACCATCTTTTACCCCACAACCACAACTATCTCGCCAATCTGCTACAGAAGCAGAATCTCTTAGCGATGATTTTATGAGTTTGTTCGGTGAAGAAATCGACAGCGAACCATCTTTTACTCAGACGCAAAATCAACAAGTTGAGCAGCAATATCATCATGCTCAAGACTTAGCAGATGAAAATTTAGAAGATGATTTTGCTGATTTACTATTTGATACAGATGCACCAGAACAAGCAGCAGCATCAACCCAAGAAGATTTAAGCAATTTATTTGGTGATAGTTTGTGGTCGGAAACAGAAGTTGAACCACAACTGACATCTGACTTAGATTCTTCGCTAAACAATAGCAACAATCAACAACAGCCTGACGATCAGCTTTTAGAAATCCTTACAGCCGACAATGTAAATGAAGCTTTATCGGTAGCAATAAGCACTCCAGAAACCTTGGCTAGAGCAACGGTAGTTGAAGAAGATTTGAATAACTTGTTGACAGACCTTGATGGCAATGAGGGTTTGTTTTCATCTGCGGAGTCTAAGTCTGATCAACTTGAAATGAGAGAAACTAGAGTCGAACCTCTAATTTCAGACCAAACAGGCGATCACTCCTCAGAACTAACTGATGATTGGCAGGATATGCTTTTTGAGGAGGAATCAACAGTTGGTAATACAGATTTAGAGGAATTGGATGATCTGAATTTATTAGAGGATCAAGCTAACTTTATAGAAGCTATAGATGAACAGGGAGACTGGACTTTAGAAGAGCTTTTGTTAGATGAAGATTCTGAGGAAAAAGATTTTTCAATTAGTAATACAAATGCAGAGTTGGAATCTTTTCTATCGGATGATGATCTAAATAATTCAACGTCATTTAGCTTAAATAATACTGAGGAAAATGAGTTAGCCTTTTTAGAATTAGATATAGACTCACCTGCTATAAATACCCAGGTAGCAACTGAAAATTTAACTATAAATCCAGATGCAGAAGATTGGGATTTAGATATTGATCTTAATGACTCTCTATTTACAGATGAAATTGTAGAAGACAATGATTTCAATAATTCTGATTTAGAAATTGAAAACTTTGATTGGGAGTTAGACAGCAGTTTAACCAATCAGCTAGAGTTAGAAACTGAAAAAGAGCCTGAGCTTGATCCGTTGTTCGGAGAAAGTTTTGATGATGAAACTTTGGGTTTATCAAACTTGAGTTCAGAGTTAGAACACCAGAATATAATTAAAAAATCAAAATTCCAATCCGCAACTAATCTCCCAAAGAGTTTAGGTAGTGAAGATCTAGATGATTTATTTGTAGATAATTACCAAGGCAAAGTTGTTAGCGATATTGACAAAAACAATCATAATTATGATCAAAATGATAATTTTGAATTGAATGTCAATCAAGAATTTACACAAGCAAATCATAATTATGAATTGCCGCTTGATAACAATTTGCTATCTCAAGCAGAGAGCATGAATAGTGATGAAAATATTTTGGGGTCGCAAATTTTTGAAGAACAATCAGATGTAAATTCCTGGCTGGTACCAACACAGGAAACAGCGAAACTAGAGGAATTGTTTGATCAAGACATTCATCTAGAAGATGCTCATCACTCAGATATCAATAAAAATTTAGATTCAGCAACACCAATTAGCAATGAAGTTGATGAAATGCTGGTGGACATGGAATTAGTTCTGCCAGAGGATGCAACTAAGTTGGAAGCCCTATTTGAAGATGTAGATAGTCAGACAACTAACGATCTAGATTTTGAGCAAGATTGGACTGTTGTTTCAACAGATACTGACTCGCTTCGTGAATTAGATAACTTGGAGTTTGAGGATTTGGAAGCGTTGTTAGATGAACCAGCAGAAGCATCGCAATTGCAGCTAAATGAGTTTGATGATTTGGAGGCGTTACTAGATGAACCAGCAGAAGCATCGCAATTGCAGCTAAGTGATTTTGATGACTTGGAGGCGTTGCTAGATGAACCAGCAAATGCTGCTGTAGCTAAAAAATCAGTAGCAAGTGATGCGAGTGATTTTGGCGATCTCGAAGCTTTGCTAGATGATAGCTTTACAACTTCTCCACCTGTAGCAGCTACTACTAAACGCGCAATTCCACCAGCCGCGAAGCAAGTTGATGACGAATTTGGTGACTTAGAAAAACTGCTGGAGCAAACTGACAAATCAATGGGCGGTCCACCTACAGCTAGCCAAGGGCAGGCGCGTCCCCGTCAAAAAGTGTTTGAGCAGACAATGCGGGTTCCTGTTAAGCATTTGGATAGCTTAAGTAATTTAGTTGGGGAGTTGGTAGTTAATCGCAACAGCCTAGAGGAGGATCAGGAACGGATGCGGCAGTCGCTGGATAACTTGCTGAATTATGTGCAGCAACTCAGCGATGTGGGTTCAAGAATGCAGAATTTATATGAGCGATCGCTTTTGGAAAGCTCATTACTTGCTAGTCGCCAACATCATCGGTCTTTATCAAAAGCCAAACCGGATACTTCCTCCGATCATTCTTCCGGTATGGAATACGATCCTCTAGAAATGGATCGATTCACTCCGATTCACTTGCTTTCTCAGGAGATGATTGAGCTAATCGTGCGGGTGCGTGAGTCTTCTTCTGATATTGAATTTTTAGTTGACGAAACCGACCAAGTTGCTCGGATGTTAAGGCAGGTAACTAGCCAAGTGCAAGAAGGGTTAACGCGATCGCGGATGATTCCTTTTGCTCAAACTGCCGACCGCTTGCAACGCGGTGTGCGGGAAAATGCTCGTAAAAATGGCAAAGAAGTAGAGCTATACGTTGAGGGACGAGACACATTACTAGACAAAGTGATCCTCGAACACTTGACAGACCCACTTAATCATATGCTCAACAATGCGATCGCTCACGGAATTGAAACCCCAGATGAGCGGCAGGCAATTGGTAAGTCACGAGTTGGTCGAATTACGCTGCGAGCCTTCCATCAAGGAAACCAAACCGTTATCGCCGTCTCTGACGATGGAGCAGGAATTAATACAGAGAATGTTAAGCAAAAAGCAGTTAAGAAGGGGTTAATCACCGCACAGCAAGCACAAACAATGTCCAAACCTGATATTTACGATCTCCTCTTCCATCCTGGTTTTAGCACCAAGGATCAAGCTGATGAGTTATCAGGTCGTGGTGTCGGTATGGATGTTGTTCGTACCAGCTTATTGGAAATTCGCGGCACGATTAGTACCGAATCAGTTTTAGGTAAAGGCACTAACTTTACTATTCGTTTACCTCTTACTCTTAGTATCGGTAAAGCTCTCTGCTGCGTTAGCGAAAAAGCTACAATTGCTTTTCCAATGGATGGGGTGGAAGATATGTTAGAGGTTCCCAAAGACCGCATCCAAACTAATGCTGAAGGTCAATCTTATATCATGTGGCGAGATACACGTTTAACCTTCCAACCTCTGACAGAACTACTAACCTATAATCGGCAAATTAGTCGTGGTAGCATCTACGGGGGTAAGCGTGAAGACGACATGGTTTCTATTATCGTGCTACGCAGTGCTGGTAACTACATTGGTCTTCATGTAGATCGAGTTTTAGGCGAGCAAGAAATTGTAATTAAGCAACTGCAAGGTCCCGTACCTAAGCCAGTAGGGATTGCAGGTGCTACTGTACTAGGGGACGGTCGGATCATGCCAATTGCCGACGTTTTAGAGTTGATTGAACTTTCTAGGGGTGTCATTAGCAAGGAAGGTACTGGCAGTGTTTGGTCTAGTATGCAGGCTAAGAGCGAAGCTCCAGCAGCTAAGAGTGAACCGATGGTGCTGATTGTTGATGATTCGATTACAGTGCGTGAGTTGCTCTCGATGACGTTTAACAAATCTGGCTATCGAGTAGAACAAGCCCGTGATGGTCAGGAAGCTTGGGATAAACTCTTAGGCGGTCTACCTTGCGATATTGTTTTCTGCGATATCGAAATGCCTAGAATGGACGGTTTAGAGTTGCTATCTCGCATTCAGAAAAATGACAAACTCAACCATCTACCTGTAGCGATGTTGACCTCTCGTGGTGCTTCGCGACATCAGCAAATGGCAGCAGAGTTAGGTGCTAGTGGCTACTTTACTAAGCCGTATTTGGAAGAAGCGCTACTTGATGCTGCTCAACGCATGATGAAAGGTGAGGTACTGCTAGTTGCTCCTAGCAGCAATGGTTAACAATTAACAATTAGCAATTAACAATTAGCAATTAACAATTAGCAGCCCTAATGATGCCAGATACGACTAAATCTATTAGCTACCCAACTACGCAAACTGTTAACCAAGTTGATGATTATCACGGTACTAAGGTTTCTGATCCCTACCGTTGGTTAGAAGATGTAGACTCTCAAGAAACAAAGGCTTGGGTTGAGGCGCAGAATCAAGTTACTTTTGATTACCTTAATCAAATTCCAGCGCGATCGCAGATTAAACAGCGTTTAACTCAATTGTGGGACTATGAGAAATTTAGCATTCCTTTTAAAGAAGGCGATCGCTATTTTTATTTTAAAAATGATGGTCTTCAAAATCAATCGGTTTTATATACTTTAACTTCTCTTGACTCTGAACCAAAAGTTTTACTTGACCCTAACAAACTTTCAGAAGATGGTACTGTTGCTCTTGCTGGTATAGCTATCAGTGAAAATGGGAAGTTAATGGCTTATGGTCTATCAACTTCTGGTTCAGACTGGCAAGAATGGAAAGTGCGTGATGTCGAAACGCAAGAAGATATTTCAGATCATATTAATTGGATTAAGTTCTCTGGCGCTTCTTGGACTAAAGACAATCAAGGTTTCTTCTATAGTCGTTATGATCAGCCGAATGAAGCAACTAAATTAGAAGACATTAATTATTTTCAAAAGTTATACTACCACAAGATAGGAACGCCGCAATCAGAAGATGTTTTAATTTATCACAGACCAGACCAAAAAGAATGGGGTTTTAATGGTGGTGTCACCGAAGATGGTCGCTATTTAATTATTAGTGTTTGGCAAGGAACTGATCCTAAAAATCTAGTTTTTTATAAAGACTTGGCGGATGCAAATTCCCAAGTTATAGAACTAATTAGTGATTTTGAGGCGAGTTATAGCTTTATTGACAATGATGGCTCAGTTTTTCTGTTTCAAACTGATTTAGATGCGGCTCGTGGTCGTGCGATCGCCATTGACATTAATAACCGACAAAAGGAAAATTGGCGAGAAATTATTCCGCAAGCAACTGAAACTCTTGAAAGTATTGGCATTTTAAATAATCAATTACTAGCTGACTACCTCAAAGATGCACGTAGTCAAATCAAAATTTTTAATCTCAATGGTGAGTTTGTTAGAGAAGTTACGTTACCAGGAATCGGCTCTGCTGGTGGTTTTGGCGGTAAACGTTGGGATACAGAAACTTTTTACAGCTTCACGAGTTTTACTACTCCCGCGACTATTTATCGCTACGACATGACGACAGGGGAAAGTACAGTATTTAGACAGCCACAAGTTGATTTTAATCCAGAAGATTACGAAACAAAGCAGGTTTTTTACAGTAGTAAAGATGGTACTCAAGTGCCAATGTTTATTACCCACAAAAAAGGTTTGCAACTAAATGGAAATAACCCAACTTATCTATATGGATATGGTGGTTTTAATGTTTCATTGACACCTAGTTTTTCTGTGGGCGTGATCGTGTGGATGGAAATGGGTGGCGTTTATGCAGTTCCCAACCTACGCGGTGGCGGAGAGTATGGAGAAGAATGGCATCAAGCAGGAACTAAGTTAAATAAACAGAATGTCTTTGATGATTTTATTGCAGCAGCAGAGTGGCTAATTGCTAATAATTACACATCCCCTGCAAAACTTGCTATTAGTGGCGGTAGTAATGGCGGTTTATTAGTAGGTGCGTGTATGACGCAACGCCCTGATTTATTTGCTGCTGCGCTTCCGGCTGTGGGTGTAATGGATATGTTGCGCTTTCATAAGTTTACAATTGGTTGGGCTTGGACTTCAGATTATGGTTCTCCCGATCATCCAGAAGAATTTCAAGCGTTATATGCTTATTCACCCCTGCACAATCTTAAGCCTGGAACATCTTATCCAGCTACATTAATTACCACTGCCGATCATGACGATCGCGTAGTTCCTGCTCATAGTTTTAAGTTTGCAGCAGCTTTGCAAGAGGCGCATAAAGGTGAGCAACCTGTGTTAATTAGAATTGAAACTAAAGCGGGACATGGTGCAGGGAAGCCCACAGCTAAAATTATTGAAGAGATTGCAGATAAGTGGGCTTTTTTAGTGAGTATTCTGGATATAACTGTTGGTGCTTAATTAATAACTGGATAATTGTATGTTGCGCTTCACAGTTTAAATTAACCGCAGATAAACGCAGATAAAAGACACAATTTCTAGACTTATGCAGGATGTATATTAGACCTCTTGCACAAATCAGTTATTACATCTGTGTTTATCTGTGTGCATCTGTGGTTAATTATCTAAAATTTGACTTATGCAGGATGTATATTGATGATCAACTAATACGCTATTGCTGTGTTCCCAAATAATTTCTTAACTACTTAAGATAGCCTCACGAATAGCTTGAGCGGTTGCTGGTGCAAGCAATACACCATTGCGATAGTGACCAGTTGCTAAAAGAACGTTGCTATAACTAGGGAGATGACCAATAACAGGTGCAGGACGTGCTTCTGGACGGGGACGTAAACCAGACCAGGATTTAAGTACTGTAGCTTCTGCTAAGTCTGGACAAAATGCGATCGCCTGTTGCATAACTTGCTCTAATAATGCTGCATCAGGCACAATATCACTGTGATTAGAGGAAAACTCTACTGTCGCCCCTACCCAATATTCCTCATTACTTAACGGTACAATGTGGACATCATTACCCGTAATTACAGGCTGAAAATTAGCATCACCCAAAGGGTTTTTTATACGCAAATGTAAAGCTTGTCCTAAAACAGGTCGAATATCAACAGCTTGTTGTAAAGATGCTGTTAGAGGTGTTGAACCCAAACCTGCTGCTACTACAAACCAATCAGCAGTTAACTTTCCTGTTGTTGTTTGAATCTCTCGACAAACATCAATATCTAAATTTTCTGACTTGCACGATTTAAAATTATCAACTTTCACACCAAATTGAAAGTTAACACCATTATATTTAGCAGCCTCAACCAAAGCATTTGTCAGCGCAGTTGGATCAAGTTGTCGATCTTGAGGAGAATAAACACCTGCAATAATGTTGTTACTACTAAGTTGCGGACAGTTTAATAGTAATTGCGAACTATCCCAAATTTCTAAATCCCAGCCTTGAGATTGACGAATTTCTATTAGTTTCTCCCACTTTGTTAAATCTTCTCCTTCAAAACACAGCTTAAGAATACCTTGGCGATTAAATGGAATTTTATATCCTGTAATTGCTTCTAATTCTGGAATTAAACTTTCATAGCGTTGAATGCTGGATTGCCGCATCCGCCACGCATTACCTTTAACTTTATGACTAATAACACCCATCAAAACACCTAGCGCAGCACCAGTTGCCCCCTGTGCGGGTGGTTGTTGATCGATAACTGTAATTGATAAATTTGGAACTAAACTAAGTTCGTATGCGATCGCCGCGCCAACTACACCACATCCAATAATTACAATTCGACTCATATTTATAGCAATTAGCAGTTAGCTTTTTGATCTGAAGGGATTGTCACACAGTCAGTGTTTTATTTAAGGTCAGGAATTACCTGAATTAGACCTGTCTGGAAGGCTTGGTCGTAGGTAATGACAGGTAAACTTTCCAGTTCTGCCTGAGCCATGATCATGCGGTCAAAAGGATCTCGATGGGCAATAGCTAGACTTCCTGCCCTGAGTGCATGGGCATTGGTAATGGCAAGTTCGATAAATTTAGCTTGATGTAATATTTGTGAATATTGTTCAACGAGTTTTTTGGCTTCAGGTAGTTTACCAATGCGGTATTTGGTAGCAATTTCCCAAGCGGAAACACTGCTAACTAAAATGCGATGATTCGGGTTGCGAATGATTTCTTGGCAAGTGGTATTTAGTTTTGGATCGTCAAATAGCCACCACAGCAGGATATGAGTGTCGATGAGGTAACTTATTCCCATTGCTGAAGTTCCTCTTCTGGCAATGGTTCAAAGAAAGCATCGCCAAGTTGTCCTTTCAATAAACCAGGGGTGCGGGGTTCTGTAAGTTCTTGACTTAAACCTAGTCGAAAGTAGTGAATTAGGTCATAAAGTTCTGCTAGTTTGTCTTCGGGGATCTCTTGAAGTTCTTGGACGATCTTTTGAATCAGCATAAGTCAAAGTTTTTGGTAGTTGGTGGCTGACGGAGTTATGACCCCGCCAGCTTTTGATTTTATTAATATATACAGCAGATTTTAAATATGGGAAGAGACGTGCCAATAGCTCTAGCGCGTATAGCAAAACTTCGGCACGTCTCTACATTTAAGGAATCACAAATGTAGTGCGGGCATCTTGCCCGCGTGATGTTTTGCGTAAGTCCTGTATATGCAAAACACCTGCTAACTTCTATGCTTTGGGAATTTGATTTAAGAACGCATCAAAATCCTTGATTAGTTCTGCATAGTTGCGAATAGCTTGAGTATAACTGCCTGTTTGTGCAGATTCATCAATCTTAATGAAGTGACCAAACACATCTTTAGCGGTTTCTAATGCAGCTTTTTGAGCATCAGGCATAAGTTGACGTGCTAAAGCACTCATCCGAGCGCGGATGTCACCTAATGGACCATGAATGAAAGACTCAACATTATTCCAGTCGCGGTTTTCAATCATTGTTGCTAGTTCGGGAAGGCGATCGCGCAAAGCACTAATTCCTTGAGCATACTGTTCAATTTGCTCAATTTGAGTAGGCGTGTAGGTTTTCGCCTTCACTTCTGTCGGACTACTACAACTAACTACAAATGTTGCTACAAATGCCAGAATCAACGCCAGAATAGATCGATAACGTGCCATCATCTTAATTTATTGAATCCGTTAATTATTTTGTCGGTTTTATTTTAGTGGACATCCTACCCCGCTAACTGCATTGCAGCATCATTGCTAATTATCAAAATTACCAAAATTTTCTCGCATGGCAGCTTAAACTACCTGACGGCGTAGAAAATACACAAGTGCATCACTAACTTGTGCTGACCAATGATCTTGCGGATAATGCCCACCTTCTTCCAGTTTAATCAGTTCCACCTGCTTGAGAGAATTGGCAAGATATTCAGCTTCTGTCAATGGCAACCAGGGATCTTTTATACCCCAAATAAGTTGGGTAGGAATACTCCATGCGTTTAAACTGGATGTGATTTCTGCCATTGACTGCTTTAATTGCAGATTTTGCACCGTTGCAAACAGACTGCGCCCAGCATCAGAACTTTTGAGGAAAGGACGGCGATAAACATCCAAGTCGGCATCTGATACCCGATAACGACTGCCACTCTCTAAAGTTCTGTCAACTAACAGAGGGTCTTGTGTGAGCATCTCACCGACTAAAGGTATACCTAGCTGTTTGATCTTCCAAGGTAACTTTGCTGATGGTGATAAAGGAGCATTCAAAATGGTTAAGCGTTCAATTTGATTGGGATGACGTAAGGCATATTGGATACCAACAGAGCCTAAAAACCCTTGAACAACTAGGAAAAACCGCTCAATTTCTAAAGCTTGAATAAACTCTGCTAAAGCATTAATAAACGCATCTGGTGTATAAGCAAAGTCTCGACGGTCTGGTTTTGCCGATAAGCCAAAACCAATCCAATCAGGTGCGATCGCTCTAAACCCTTTCTCAGCTAAAGCAGGCATAACCGCACTCCAACTGTAACTCAGAGAAGGCAAACCGTGAAGTAGCAACACGGGTAACTTTCCATTATCACTCATCGGGTTTTCTTCCCGATAAAACCATTCCAGTGAACCGACTTTGATTGAATGTTTCGTCGTTGACACGCTCTAAACCCTGCACATTTCCTAGTTGCAAAGAGCTTACCGCCCAATGCGATCCCCAAGCAAGCAGAAAACTTTTCTCTCACCAAAGCATGATGCGATCAACTTGCAAAATTAGCAACATACTGATATATTTAAGCCCCAATATCCCTCGACCTAACCAGCAAAACGAATTGGCTAAAACAACTCAGGAGTTTTGCGCGTGAACGCAGCCGAACAAGCTACGAATATCGAATATGCTACTAAGATTGCCGCCGTTGTCAATCTGTTTAAGTCTGAGTTCCCCGATGCTAAGGTAGATTTAAAGCCTTGGGTAAATGACCCAGATACACGCGAACTTGTTGATCCAGATTCAATTGATATCGGCTTTCACTTCCCTGGATGGAGTAAACGTTTCCAAAGTCGCAGCATTTTAGTCCAAATTCGGTTTTATGAAGATCCTTTAGATGCTGCTCATCGGGTTATTGGTGTTGAAGCAGCAGGATTTGATCATCGTGGTAAACAGTGGCGACTTTCCACAGTTGAGCAGTGGCGTTTTGAGGGAGCATCTCAGCCTATTGCTGAAGTCGGTGAAAAACTCAAGCACTTTTGTAGGCAGGTTTTTGAGTTGTTCAACAACTCTAATTAACCACTAATTCATCACCCTTAAGCAAACAAAAATTAATTTTTAATTGTTAATTGAACAACTACCACTTTGACATCCCCCAACAGGGAAAGCCGAGTGATATGTAGTTGTACGTTTGCCAAACAAGGTGTATCGGTTGTCACGAATTTGTTCATAAGCGCGATCGCCCAACCATTTCAACCCAGGTACAGCCCGATAAGCATCTACAATTAAATTAGCCACAGGTAACAAGCGTGCAATTTCTTCTGCTGCATCACTACCTTGCCATCGGTTTCTAGGTGCATTCGCATCAATCAAAATCATCCCCATTTCACAGTCTTGCTGAGTAATCCCAAAGTTATTTAAAGCTTCCTGATCCTGCATCGGCAGATACTCAAACAGGTTGCCTTTATCTAAAATCTCCAACTGCTGCACCAGATTTACACAAAGATTACAGTTGCCATCGTAAATAACGTAATAATTCATAGTTCCTCTGATATTAATTATCAATTATCAATGACTAAATTTTACAGTATCCTTTTGGTAAGTATCTAACTTTTAAGTGGGTACTTTACATAAAAGATATATATACTTTAAGGTAAAGATATAAAGCTAAAAGAGGCATAGACCAAGGTTAACAGGAATTAGTAATTGGTTGTGCCTAACTATAGAAATAAAAGTTGTTAGACTAAACAACAAAATTTATATAAACTAAAAAATTGCCGTGAGGTAAATAACATGAGTCAAGTTAAAACAATTGAAATACGCAAAGCTGATCAGCGTGGACATTTCAAAATTGGTTGGTTAAATAGCTACCATACTTTTTCCTTCGGTAATTATTATGATCCTAAACACATGGGATTTCGAGCTTTACGAGTAATAAATGATGACCGTGTTGCACCTAGTGGTGGTTTCGATACACATGGTCATCGCGATATGGAAATTATTACTTATGTACTAGAAGGAGCTTTAGAGCATCGGGACAGCTTAGGTACAGGCGCTGTAATTTATCCAGGTGATGCACAACGGATGACCGCCGGAACAGGAATCCGCCACAGTGAATTTAATCATTCCCAAACTGAACCAGTACATTTGCTGCAAATTTGGATTCTCCCAGAACAGCAAGGATTACCACCAAGCTATGAACAGCAATCAATTCCCCTAGAAGAAAAGCAGGGCAAATTGCGATTAATTGCTGGTAGAAATGGCGGTGAGGGTGCTGTAAAAGTGCATCAAGATATGCAGTTATATGCTTCTGTTTTAACACCAGGCGATCGCATCTCTTATGATCTCAAAGCAAATCGTTACGCTTGGTTACAAATAGCACTAGGTGGCGCAACCTTAAACGGTCATACTCTCGCAGAAGGCGATGGTGTAGCTATTACTGGCGAAGAAAAGCTGGAAATTAGTACAGAGGTAGGAGGAGAGATATTACTATTTGATTTAGCTTGATGAAGTCCTCACCTGAAAATGGTGAGGACTACTAGATTCAACTAAAACAACCAGTAATCTTTGATAAAAATTTTAATTATTTACTACTCAATGTATGGTCATATCCTACAATTAGCTTGTGGCTTAAGATTGACCTACTTAGTTGTCAAATTACCGTTAAATGCACCCTAAAACTACTGTTAATCTAGATTAATCAGCTACTTGCCAGCGCACAACAGGGCGTGATTCAATAACTTTTTGATCAGAAACCAAGCTATATCGAGGAATATTTTTAATATTTACCTTAAAATAAACGTGGCGATCGCGAAACCTAAAACTGTAATATGTTCTTGTTTCAGACGTTGCTAAACCATTACACAATTCATAAGCTTTGGTCAAAGGCGCTTTGAATTGCACAAACTTGTTGGTTGATGAAATTAACTCAGGATTGCCTGCTATTGGTAAGGTATCAGCAATAGCTGTGTGTTCTACACCACCTTCATAGTAACGAGATAAATTCCACAGGCTAACGGTTTTAGGACATTGACCTGCTTTCGTTGTGACGTTAAAAGTTATATTCGGCTGAGTGTCTGGTAGTACAGAGATAGTTGTTGGTTGCTCTTGTGTTAGTACTGGGATACTAAAAATGAGTACTGAGAAGCCGCCCAAGATGGTTGTAACTCTAGCAAAATTTAGCATATTAGATACATTATTAAAATGTTGACAACTAACATTCAAACAGTAAGCTAACCGTTTGTAAGAAGTTACTTATCAAGACGTTGCCATCTATCAATAAGTGCCACGAGCACTTGTGCTTTGAACTTACAATTACATTCCTTTAATCGCTAGCAGATTCCATCCCAGCTAGCATCAGTGATTTGTAAGAAAAAAAATAGAGATGCGATCGCATCTCTATCTATGATTAAAAACTAGCTAACTTTTAACTAACTACAGCAGATACAGCTAAAGCACCAGCAACGGCTGAAGCAATAGCAGAAATAACTGCTGTTCCAAATAACCACCAAGATGCACTTTCTGCGGCTTTGCGGGTTTCTTCGGCTTGTTCTTGAGCTTGGCGCTTGATAGCTTTCATACGATTTTGCGCTTCCTGCTGCATACGTTCTGCACGTTGCAGGATACTGTTGCGCGTCCGATCAATCTGGTCGATTAAGCGATTAGCATCTGCTTCTGAGATATCCTCACGGGAACTCATTACAGCTACTAAAGTATCGCGGTTGAAATGACCTAAGCGATCGCGCAAAGCATCAAATCCAGCCTGTGGATCATCAAATAATTTGCGGACATCTTGTTTGATGCCATCATAATTAAGTTCTGGACGCTCAAGGTCGTTTAGGTAGTTGCGGATGCGATCAAACACACTATTAATCGCGTCTTGTACCTTGCGTTGTACTGCGCGTATTTGTTCAGTAAATTGGTCACGCACAGATAACACTTGATCCACAACGCGAGTAGCGTCTGCTTCTGAGATATCCTGACGTTGAGACACAAGTTTGATTACAGTGTCTCTGTCAATCTTACTGAGGCGATCGCTCAAACTTTCCATCCCTACGCGCGGATCATTCAACAACAGTTGTATGTCGCGTTTAACCCCTTCTGGATTGAGTTCTTCTTTACCAGTATTACGCAGGTAATCTTCCAGGGTAGATTGAAAATCTTGTACGCCTTGTTGAGTCCGAGCAGCAAACCGTCGAGGTGCTTTAATAATACCTTGAATCGTTCCTTGCACTTGATCAATCACTTGATTGACTTGTGCTTCACTCAAATCTTGCCGTTGACTCAACAGCTTAACTAAAGTATCACGATCAACGCGGGAAAGGCGATCGCGCAAAGCTGTAGCACCCGATTTCGGATTTTGCAATAGCTTAGTTAAATCGCGCTGAATCCCTTCAGGATTGAGTTCATCCTTACCAGTGTTACGCAGATACTCAGTAATAGATGTTGTAATTTGGTCGTACTGGTCTTTAGCTTTATCCGCTACTTTTTGCGGAGCCTTTAAAGCACTACTCCAGGTACTTTGAACTTGATCAATAGTTTGATTGACTTGTTCCTCACTCAAATCTTGGCGCTGACTGAGTAATTTTACTAAAGTATCGCGGTCGAAGCGAGACAAGCGGGCGCGAATTGCCCCCATCCCAGCTTGAGGATCATCAAGCAATTTGCTGATATCGCGTTTAATACCTTCGGGATTAAGTTCATCCTTACCAGTATTTTGCAGATAAGATTCTAAATTCAGCCACACAGTTTCAGCTTGAGCTTTTGCTTGTGTTGCCAAATCCTCAGCTTGTAGCAGAGAGCGATCGCGCTGTGCTTCTAAATCATTAACAATTGCCTGTGCTTCGTCAGCAGTAATGTCTTGGGGCTGGCGCTGAGTGAAGATTTGCAACAAACTATCACGGTCAAGCTGACTGAAGCGTTCTTTGAGAGTTGCAGTATCAGCGTCTTGATCATGCAACACCTCTGCAAAATCACGAGCGATCGCGTCCTTGGTCAAATCTTCCTTCTTGCTTAACAAGATATAACCTTCAACCCGTCGCCGTAAATCTTCTTTTTGCTGTTGCTCTTCAGCAGTTTTAGTTGTAAATACAACTTCCTTGCGAATACTTTCTAGCTGATCAGCAATTTGATTGATTTTGTCTTGAGTAAACAAACCTCGCTGTTGCAGCAAATTGACAAAATCTTGACGTGATAGCTGATCTACTTCCCGATGAACAGTACCTGGATCTGCTTGCGGGTCATAAAGTACATCTTTAAACTCCCGCGCCACAGTCTGCGGATTCATCTTCCAAGCATAAGCCTGGAGCAGATAGTTTTCTACATCTGTACGGATAGGACTTGACGTAGGTTCGCCCTTAACTTGAGCAGTAATTTGACCAGCTTGATCGCTGACTTTATCCCTAGCCGTTTTTAACTGTTCAAGGATTTGTTGTACATCCAACTGCGACAAATCAGTACGACCCATCACCGTACTCATCAAGGCATTGAAACCTAACATCATGGCTTGATCCACCATGCTAGGGCTTTCTTGATCCTTACCCTCACCTTGGCGGTTATTGGGTTGAATCATTCCCATTACTTGGTCAATTCTACCTGTAATTTCTTGCCGTAACTGATCGGGTTGAGCAGACTTGAGATAATTCATCAAATCCTTCATCCAGTCAGGTTGCTGCGGCTGTAGCTGTTGCCCTGCCTGGGGGAACTGACCAACGGTTTGCTTCCAAACTGCTTCGAGTTGATCAGCAATCCGATTTACATCTCGTTTTGATAAATCAGTGCGACTGCTAACTAAATCTAATAATTGCTGTCTACCAATAGTAGCCAAGCCACCACCTACAGCAACCTCTTTCAACTGCGGATCATTGAGAATTTTTTCAAATTCTTGACGAATTGACTTGATATCTAATTCTGGTGGGCGTAGAGATTGGATATACTCCTCTACGGTTTCCCGCATACTAACAGGATCAAGCCCCGCAGTGAATTCCCGCCTAATAGCATTTGCTGCTGCTTCAGCCGTAGCAACAACTTGATTGCTTGCAGCTTTAGCGCCGATAGCGGCGGCGGCTGTACCCAAAATTGATTGAAACCCAGAAGTTGCAGTATTAACTACTGCACCTATTAAGGAACCTACCGTTGTGGAACTCACCCAAACTAGCAGTGAGAAGTAGGTTGCCCAGATCACTAAACCAACGATCGCGCCGAGTCCAGCATCGGTAATCAAGGTTAGTTTAACTGCTAGGTAACAAGCAATTAATAACGCAATAGTGACAGTTATTAATGTCCAGATTCCAACCGCAGTACCGATTTTGCGGATTGTGCCGCCAACGCTGCCGGAATCATCATTATTGTTATGATGATCGTTTGAGTCTGAGTCGGATTTATGTCCCAGATAGGAAATCCCGACAGCGACGGATAAGTTTGTTAAAACAAACTGCACCGCAAACGCCAGTACTACCCCAGCAACCAAAGCAATAAAAAATTTAGGTCCAGAAAATACTAGAGCCGCTCTTTCGGGAGAGTCAACTGCATTATCTACTGGAACTTGTGCCATCCATAACGACAATTTGTTTAAGCCCAGGATAATTCCCGTACTTTGAAACATGGTAGTTCCCTCATTACATTTTAATTCCGAGTAATCTCACGATTAGTGGAACATCAACCTTATATTGCTACAAAAATAACAATGTGTAAGCAATATTTACCGATTATTCCAATTAATAGCATCCCCCAAAGGTCTGAAATGCAGTTCTAGAGCCGTATACGGTGATCGGTGAGGAGTGATTTTTGATCAAAAAAGATTGTCACCCAGGCTAGAGGTAAATCTCAGTTCGAGTACATAGGGTGAAAGTATACAAGTAGTTGATGGCAAAAATATAGATGAATAAGTCATTAATAATGATTTTGCTGTTGTGCGGGTTACTACTTACGATAGTGGCTCCTTTTTCAGCCTTAGCAATGTTAATGCTCGTAGTGTTTGCATCGGCGTTTTTCTCTCTCGTTTGGAGTTTCCTAAAAATTTTAATTACTGGGGATACTCCTGAAAGAAGTTAGATATAGGTGATTGGTGATTGCTAATTGTAAAAACTCAGTGAGGAAAATAAATGCTAGTTCACATTATTGCTGATTATGGCTTTGGCGACCTGGCTTTTAGTGAAGTAGTGCAACGCATTAGGTTATATTTACCTGATGCTGAACCAATCCTGACACCTGTACCTCCTTTCGCTACCTTAGCTGCTGGATTTTGTATTGCTTAGTTAGGCTCTGGTAGCAGTGGTTGGACAAATACCCAAGGCGAAGAAACTCGCTGGATGGAACTATTTCTGCGTAGTGGTAATGCTTGGAAATCTTTTAATTGTCCAGAAGTAGGCGCGGAAATACAGATTAGTCAGGGGTAAAGGGTGCGTTAGCGTTGGCGTAGCCTGCGCGTAGCGCATAGCTGTCCGTACTGCTAGCGCAGAAAAATCGCGGAGCGACTCCGTTGGCGGAGCCGCCCCAGAGGGGCTAGGAGTAAGGAATCGCATTTTTATACCCTTGCTTTTTCTGTAGTATACTGGTAGTATAATCAGTATATTAAATTACGTCGTGGTTATGTAAAAAGTGCGATCGTCCAAATTCAATCTCAGCCTTAAGCAAATGAGTTGCCATCACGTGAGTCAGTTCATATAAATTAACCTTGCTTTAAAACATCCACAAATTTAATACTTTAAATTTTGAAATATTTGATTACATATTAAATTTTTATAATTTAATATATCTCTTGATTTCATCAATTGTTACATCTGTATAACCTGCGGTAAACCTGCGCCCGCATCTGCGTTTCTGTGCGGTTAATTCCCCAAAATAGGACAAAAACGACAAATCTTATAGGGCATCAATTATGTATTCACAATATGTAAACCATGGAAAATCATCGTTTAGTTAAAATCAGCAAATATCTTAGCAAACATTTGCGACATCAACCTGAGCGAATAGGTATTAAAATATCTTCAGGAGGATGGGTTGCCGTCGATGAATTACTAGCAGCCTGTAGCAATCATTCATTTCCCATAACCTATGATGAACTTAACAAAGTAGTAGCAACTAATGACAAAAAACGCTTTTCCTTTGACTCTACAGGTAAACTAATTCGTGCCAACCAAGGACATAGTATAGACGTAGATTTGCACTTACAAACTCAAATCCCCCCAGATGTGCTATATCACGGTACAGGCGCTAATGCAGTTGAATCTATACTTAGTACAGGTATTTGCCAAATGTCTCGGCATCATGTTCACTTATCAACAGACGTAGCAACAGCCAAAGCTGTGGGAAAAAGACATGGTATTCCAGTAGTTTTTACTGTTGATGCCGCAGGGATGTATCAAGATAAATTCAAGTTTTACTGTTCTGATAATGGAGTTTGGCTAGTGGAACAGGTTCCGCCAGAATATCTTCAAAAAATTTAACAAAGAGTGAAAAATTTTAAGTTCAGCTAGGTTAACAAAATTAATAATTCAATATCTTTGCAGAAAATAATTTTATGGCATCAGACTACTACCCAGATTACAATAATGTACCTCCCAATAACAACTCTCAAAATCAAGGGTTGCTCAGTTCAGGCTGGCGACCATTAACCAGAGGCTTGGATTTGGGATATGCGTTTCATCTTCTATTTAGCGATACACAAGAATTAACTCGTAAAACCTTAGATATTACCAGCGATATTGCTAATGCCCTTGGTCGCAATGAATATACATGGTGGGCGAATCTATTAAATGTTTTTTCGGATAATACTCGATATGAGCTAAATGAATTTTGGAATTACGTCACTCCTGAACCGCACGTACCAGATTACCAATATAAAGAACTTATTAGCACTCTCACACCAGTTACACAGTTAGTCAGCAGAGAAAGTATTCCTATTGAGTATGTTCTTAATCGCTTACAAGAAATCACTGTTTTTAAAATTTTGGATGTGTTAGGTCGCCCTGATAGTATTACCCAATATTATATTGAGCGATATTATTATTATCCAGTAGAGCGATTTAGCAAATGGGATCGGATTGAAACAATCGGTACTGTTTTTGCTTATTGGAGTAAACAGCAAGTTTGGCTACAAATCGAAAACTACGATCGCAAAGTCCGCAACTATACTTTAATCGCTAAAGATTTAGCACCGCTAGTTAACAAAGCAACTTACAACTTAGCTGTGATTCTAAGTGGGTATAAAAGCCGTGTTGGACAGATTAACAGCCAGTATCCAATTCGACAATTTCCTGCTGATATTCAAAGCTTTACTGACACAGTACAGCAAGCAATTATCGATCAAAATCAACTAGCTGTATTAGTACACGGAGAACCAGGGACAGGTAAAACAGCTTGGACACAAGCAGTTGCTAAAGAGATTTTAATGCCTCTGGGTTATGTAATTTTTATTTTGGATCATGATGCAGTTGAAAATTTTGTACCGCCAAGTTATTTAGAACGAATTTGCATCATTATTAATGAAGCGGATAATTTAGCACAAGATCGTGCTAGTTTAGCAGCACAAGGCAATAGTAAAACTGAACATATTCTCAGTTTGCTTGATGGCACTTTGTATCAAAGTGTGATTGAAGAAACTGGTATTCAGGCGCAACAAAAATTAGTGTTTTTGTTGACTTGTAATACTACTGAAAGATTAGACCCAGCCGTTTTGCGTAAGGGCCGAGTAGATTTTATGTATGAATTTACTTACAAATTTGTTTAAATCATGTAGGGGGTAACATTCAAAGTCCCCCTTTTCAAGGGCGATTTAGGGGGATCTCTTCGTAACCCCTAACATTTTTTAATGTATAGCTATTTAGCTAAATTTATGACAATTTACTTTTACTCTACTAGAGAAAACCCTTACGGCTGCTTTTCCAACTTTTCAGCGCATGGTTTCAATTTAGATGAAGCTTGGTGGCGTACCAGTGAACATTACTTTCAAGCACAAAAATTTATTGGTACTCCTCATGTTGAGCAAATACGCCTTGTACTCACGCCAAAAGATGCTGCCAAAATGGGGAGAGAACGCTTTCGCCCGCTACGTTCTGACTGGGAGCAAGTTAAAGATGATGTGATGCTGAAAGCGGTGTTATGCAAGTTTCAAACTCATGCAGATATTTGTGAAATACTACTATCAACGGGCAATCAATTAATTGTAGAAAATTCCCCTATAGATTATTACTGGGGATGTGGCGCTGATGGTAGTGGGAAAAATAAATTGGGACAAGTTTTAATGCAAGTGCGAGATTTATTACGGTAAAGGCAGCACAAGGGAAACTTTAACAAACTTGATTCAGTCAATTTTTCTATCCGCTTGACTGACGTTCTAATACGATACCGTATTACTCACCACCCAGCTAAATATGAAAATACAAAAGCTTTACTATTTACTATTTGGGATACTCCTCCTTACCACTGCAATACCTTCTGTCGCTCAATCTCATAAAAACGTTACCCCCAGCACTAAACTTACAACTACCCTTGCTAGAACAGAAACACAAAGACCACCTACAAAAACCGCCACAATTTATGTAGAAGGCGAAAAAACCCCAGTAACTTTAAAACTTTACAAGCAATCGAGTCCAAAATTCAGTACCTACTATCCAGATCAGTTTTTTGTCTCAGAAAGATTGAGTTCTGATGAGGGAACAAGAACTTATTTCTACGTCAACACTACAGGAACTAAAAAAACAGACGCATACGTTAGCGTTGGCTATCTTAATTTTATTAAAA
Organism: Crinalium epipsammum PCC 9333; assembly: GCF_000317495.1. Classification (GTDB taxonomy): domain Bacteria; phylum Cyanobacteriota; class Cyanobacteriia; order Cyanobacteriales; family PCC-9333; genus Crinalium; species Crinalium epipsammum. Next base: position 1,321,313 of record NC_019753.1, on the reverse strand, counting down.
ATTTAGGGCAACTCAAGCAATTTGTTGATGGCAAACGTGGTTTGATTGCTTTTAATGGCTGGCAAGTCACTAATAGGACTAAGAAATTACCTTATGCTTGGGCGAAAGAAAAGATTTCATTTCAACAACGCAAGGATAATCAACTTTATTTGGGAAATGTAATTCTGGGTCAATCTAAAGGTCAAACATTTTATGTAATTACCTATTACCCGGCAGAATATGGAGATGGATTTTCACCAAGAGAAAATTTAATTCTTCAAAATCTGCAACTAGGAAGCTGATTTTATTCTGCTGTCATAATGAAGTAGCGCTGCCTTCAAAAGGAGGACTTTGAATGTTCCCCTTTTTTGAAGCAGCACAACCCTACGCAAACTACTATAAATGTTGGGTTTCACGACCTATGGGCTACGCGCTCTTCCTTCGCCAACAACCCAACCTACGTTGATTGTAATTGATTAAAAAGATTTGATATCATCTGTAATTCATAGGCGTTGCAATACCTGAGTTTGATCGTCAACATCATTCGTTATAGCTAAATCTGTTGCAACGGCTTTGGCATTTTTTTGCTCAATGTTTTCTAGCGGAATAGCAATTAGAAACTCAGTTCCCACTCCAGGTGTTGACAAACAGGTTAATTGACCGCCGTGACGATCAACTACAACCTGATAGCTGATAGATAAACCCATTCCAGTACCTTTCCCTACTGATTTGGTTGTAAAGAAGGGATCAAATATTTTTTTCTGAACTGCTTCGGGAATACCAGAACCATTGTCAGAAATTCTGATCAATACACCTTTGGATTTTTCATTTATGTAGTTATGTGCTAACAAGTTATTACTTAAGTTATTAGACAGTTCACAACTCCAAACTCCCAACTCAGACTTAATTACCAATTCTGTGCTAATGGTGATGATTCTAGGACTAGGTTGTTCTTCTAAAGCATCAATTGCATTGCTGATGATGTTCATAAACACCTGATTTAATTGTCCTGCATAGCAATCTACCTGTGGCAAATCACTGTAATTTTTGATTACTTGTACGCCCGGATTATTACTATTAGGTTTTAAACGATGCTGTAAGATTAACAGGGTGTTATCTATCCCTTCATGGATGTCAACTGGTTTTTTCTCAGCTTCGTCATGGCGAGAGAAGTTTCTAAGTGACAAAACAATTTCTCTAATTCGACTTGTCCCAATCCTCATTGAGTCGAGCATTTTTGGTAAATCTTCGACGAGAAACTCTAAATCAATTGCCTCTGTTTCTTCTTGAATTTCTTCTGCCGGGTTAGGATAGTTTTTTTGATAAAGTTGTACTAAGTTAAGTAAATCTTGAATGTATTGACTTGCATGATTAATATTGCCTGAAATGAAGTTAACTGGATTGTTAATTTCATGGGCTACGCCAGCGACAAGTTGTCCTAAACTGGACATTTTTTCGCTTTGAATGAGTTGAGATTGAGCGGATTGCAAGTCATTAAGAGCAAGTCTTAGCTGCATTGCTTGCTCTTTTAAATTGTTTTCTGATTGTCGCAAGGCTGCTTCTGCTTGCTTGCGTTCAGTTAGTTCTGTTTGTACTTGCTGATATAGTTCAGATTGTTGAAGTGCGATCGCCAGTTGTACACTTAACTGCTTGAGCAAATCTACTTCTACTTCTTCCCATTTTCGGGGTTCGCTGCAATGATGAGCAATTAGCAGTCCCCATAATTTCTCTCCTTGCAATACTGGAACTACAAGGTTAGCTTTAACTTGAAAACTCTCTAGTAATTTAATATGGCATTTTTGAATATTAGCAGTTTGGATATCTTCAATTGCTCGTATTCTACCTTGTTGATAATGATGGAAATGCTTACTCGCAAAGCAGGAATCTTGGATACTTTGTCCCAAAATAGGCATCCAATTTGCTGCAATAGATTCAACTACTACAACGCCACTGTCATCTGAATTAAGGCGGTAGAGTACTACGCGATCTGTTTTTAGAAATTGCCGCACTTCGGCAACAGCAGTGTTAAGAACTTCCTCTAATTTCAAAGATTGGCGGATACGTTGAGCAATACCATTTAATAAGCGTTCTATTTCTAATTGCTGACGTAAAGCTAATTCGGCTTGCTTGCGATCGCTAATGTCCATCACTGTCCCTGTCATCCGCACACCTGCGCCAATGAGATCGCGTAACACCGCGCCTCTATTTACTACCCAGCGCACACTTCCATCTGGTAATAATATCCGATGTTCAATCTTAAAGTCTCCTCCTATCTCTGCGAGGCGAGACATTTGCTGAGTTACACGATAACAATCTTCTGGATGAATGCAGTTAAGATAAGCTTCGTAAGTACCACCAAAGCCACCAGCTTCTAAACCAAATATAGATTCTACTTCCTCAGACCAAGTTACTTTACCACTATCTACATCCCAATCCCAAACACCCATCTTGGCAGCATTTAACGCTAGTCGCAAGCGCGTCTCACTTGCTTTGAGTGCTGCTTCTGATTCAATGCGGGATGTAATATCTGTTTGTACGCCGATAAAATTTGTTAAGTTACCGTTGCGATCGCACACTGGAGAAATTTTTAACTCATTCCAAAAAGGTGTGCCATTTTTGCGATAATTTTTTAATACTACCTGGCATTCTTGCTTTGTACGCAACGCTTGTCTAATTTGCTCTACAACTGCTAGATCAGTATCTTTCCCTTGTAAAAACTTACAGTTGCGCCCTAATACTTCCTCTGGTGGAAATCCAGTAATACTTTCAAATGCAGGATTACAATAAATGATTGGGTTATGGGGTTGAGTCGCATCTGTAATTGTTACCCCACAGCTAGTCGCTGCTATGCCGCGCTCATACAGCCATAAATCTACATTTTCGCTTTGTCGCCCATTTATAGGATCAAATGCGCCAAAATTTGCTGATTGATTATTCATAGCAGATTAGATGAGCGAAATTTGTAAGATTGAACGCGGCAAGCCGTAGGCGTATCCTCTCATTATTCAACAACTCTCAACATAATTTAACTATATCTTGAGTAAGACTTTAAACAATCTTGGATTATTTTTATGCGATTTGACTATAGATTATATTTTCTGTTGAGACATTTTATGAAACATTTATATATCAGATATTTCCATTGTGTTGCTTATTTTTTAAACTGATATAGCACAGAGAAACTCACTTTTATTTACATTCCAGAAGTATTAACAGTTAATAACTTAAAGATTTCTTGAGCCGCGCGATCGCATACTCCCACGTCCCCCAAAAGTTCACGCATTTCTTGATATCCAGCTAAAACTTGCCGACGGCGATTTTGATTTAACAACAATTCTAAAGATTCTCGGACAATATTTTCTGGTGTAGCTTTTGTTTGTTGTAACTCTGGCACAATTTCCTTCATTAACACCAAATTTGGTGGGGACATGAAGGGAATAGAAAACTTTAACAACTTATAACCAACCCAAGCAGTAAACGGGTGAACTCGGTAGATAACTACTTGGGGAATATCTAGCAAAGCAAGTTCTAAGTTAACCGTACCAGATTTAGTAATTGCCAAGTCAACTGCTGCCAGCACCTCTGGAGTTTGATTAGCCACTAAGGTAGCACGCAAACCATATTGCTCAATTGCTTGTTCAATTTTATGACGATATACTTCTAAAGAAAGCGGAATCCAGAAGTGGGCATTAGGAATTTGTTGTTGGATTTTTTGTGCAGCTTGAAATATTACTGGCAAGAGATATTTTAGCTCTTGATGTCGAGAAGCAGGTATAAGAGCGATCGCAACTTGATCCGACTCAATTCCCAATTTATCCCTTGCCAATTCTCGGTTAGGAAATGCTTGTATCCTGTCTATCAGAGGATGCCCAACAAAACTAACAGATGCACCGCGTTCTTGAAAATAGCGAGCTTCTTCAGGAAAAATTGCTAATATCTGGTCAGTAACACTAATAATCCGCTTAGTATTTTTATCACCTAGCGACCATACCCACACTTGAGGCGCAATATAAAATAATATTGGTACTTGTGGCAGGTTACGGCGAACATAATTGCCAATAGCTAAATTTGGCTCCATATAGTCAATCAACACCAACAAATCAGGCGGGTGTTGTTTAAGATATTGTTTAGCAACCTGCTGAACCTGTAGCGTCGGTAAGATAAACGGCAGTGTTTCTAAAATTCCCACCGAACCAATAGCAGTAGTATCTTGAATCAAAGTAGCACCCGACGCAGCCATACGCGAACCACCTAGAGCTACAATCTCTAGATCCAGCCCTACTTCTAAAGCTTGACGCTTCAGTGCTTCAATTAACAATGCCCCTTGTAGGTCGCCAGAAACCTCACCCGTACTAATAAAGATAGTAAATTTTGTTTTTTGGGACATTGATAATTGTTAATTGTTAATTGTTTAGTCATCGTTCTCATTTTGTGATAACCGTTTACCAGGAATTAGACCGCGACGACCATCGGTTTGAGATAGCTGTAAAAAGCGTCGTAAGTGCTGTACGTATTCGTTATCTGGTAACAAAAGTAGCTGTTCTAACGCTTGATTTACAGGCAATCCAGAGCGATAGATTATTCTGAAAGCTTTTTTAAGATAAGAAATATCTGTTGATTGTAAACCCTTACGTTTTAATCCAATCAAGTTGAGCGATCGCACATGAGAAGGATTACCATCTACCAACATAAAAGGAGGCACATCCCGAACGATTTTGCTCATTCCTCCTACCATTGCCATCCGTCCAATATGCACAAATTGATGCACACCCACCAGTCCACCAACTACTGCTTGCGACTCTATATGCACATGACCAGCTAAAGCAACACCATTAGCCACCACTACAGAGTCTTCAATAATGCAGTTGTGAGCAACATGGACATAAGCCATCAGCAGATTACTATTACCAATAATTGTCGCTTCACCCGCGCCAGTGGCGCGGTTAATCGTCACAAACTCTCGGATGCTGTTATCGTCACCAATTTTTAGCCAAGTAGCGCCGCCTTCATATTTCAAATCTTGGGTGTCCAAACCAATTGCTGCACCTGGGAAAATTTGATTACGAGCGCCAATTTCTGTCGGGCCTTCTAAAACTACATGAGCGCCGATATTTGTTTCTGGGCCAATTTTGACACCTTCTCCAATCACTGCATAAGGCCCAACCCTGACCGTTGGGTGTACTTCAGCATTTGGGTGGATAACAGCAGTGGGATGAATCACTGTCTTTAATGGTACTACTCCAGCCATCTGTAAGCTCCTATTGCGGTTTTGGGGAGGGGCGGGGTAGATGCCGCCCGTGAGCGTGATGATGTGTTCACCCAGGTTTGCAGATGGCAACAAACTACAAATAGGCACTGGGGACTACGGATAAAAAGTAACAAAGTTGATAGCTGAAGTTTTAGTCAATTAAAGAAAACATCAGTTCGCCTTCTGCTACTAGCTGACCATCAACATGAGCGCGAGCCTGCATCTTAGCAAAACGACGGCGCTTGACACATATCAGTTCCACGCTCATCACCAACTGGTCGCCTGGTACAACTGGACGGCGAAACCGTACTTTATCAATACCCGCAAACACAAATAAGTTGCCTTCTATATCGGGTAGCTGAGTTAAAACAATGCCACCTACCTGTGCCATTGCTTCCACAATCATCACTCCAGGCATTAACGGACGACCTGGAAAATGCCCTTGAAAATAAGGTTCATTAAAAGTGACGTTTTTCAGACCAACAGCACTTTCCCCTGGTGCATACTCCATAATGCGATCAACGAGCGCAAACGGATAACGGTGGGGAAGCAGCTTTTGAATCTCTTCGAGATTGTAAACAGGTGTTTTAGGCGACTGCTGTGTTGCGCTAGTAGCTAGTTGATCAACGTGAGCAGGTTCAGTTTTAAGGCTGCTATCAGAATTGGCGTGATTGATTTCAATCAGTGTGGACATGAGCAAACTTTTAAAGTTAGGGGCGCTTTATTACTAAGTATGAAGGCGGAAGCATTAAAAAAGTATAAATTGGAAAGGAAAAAATTGAAACAAATTTTAACAAAGTCGTCGGTCATTGGTCATTGTTAAGTGCCTGAATTTTTTGAGCCAGTTGGATATGTAAGCTATGGCTGGCTTTATAAGCAAGGAAGTGAGCTTGTGGAAAACGACCTAACAAGCTTAAATCGCCGATTAAATCTAAAAGCTTATGACGCGCAGGTTCATTGGCAAACCTTAATGGGGGATTGAGCCAGCCATTAGCGTCGCAAACTAAAGCATTATCCAAGCTGCCACCCTTAATTAAACCGGATGCTCGTAGCTGGTCAATTTGGTGAGCTAAACCAAAGGTACGTGCTGGGGCGATCGCACTTTCAAAACTTTCTGTACTTGGTGTCCAACTATGCCACTGATTACCAATTGCTGGTAAGTCAAAATCTATTCCATAAGTAAAGCGAGTTGCGGGTGCAGGTAGCGCAGCAACAAAGGCATCCCCTTGATATACCCAAATTGGTTCTTTGATTTCTAGATAGCCGCCGAGGGGCATAGCAGGGCGATTATTGTTATTCTCCACCGCTTCCGACACTCCCCTCTCCGCACGCGGGGAGGGGTTGGGGGTGGGGTTCTGCTCCCCCGTTGCTTGGACAATACCAGCGGTCGCGATCGCTTCCGCCCAAAGTTTGGCACTCCCATCCAACAAAGGAAGTTCCGCCCCATTAATCTCAATCCGAGCATTATCGACACCCATCCCAGCTAAAGCCGCCAACAAGTGTTCCACTGTTCGTACACGGGCATCTTCAGCCGCAAGTTCTGTAGATAAAGTCGTCTGGTTAACAGCATCTACCCGTGCAGGAATATGGGGCGAGTTTGGCAGATCCACCCTAACAAAGTAGCGTCCCTCCCCAACATATGCGGGTTTTACCCGCACAGCCGTCAGGACACCACCATGAAGCCCTACACCTGACATTTCAAATTCTCTTGCCAAGGTTTGCTGCGGCAATTCAACGTTCAGTTCCATTTTGGAGTTGATTTACATAATACGAATTTACACTCTTATTGCTGAACGCGAACCGCGAGCGAGCTAATTAAAATCTCTCGCCAATACCAAAATGAAGACGACCTTTGCCCTCGTCATTAAAGCCGTAATCAATCCGAATAGGCCCTAGCGGTGAATTAATCCGCACGCCCAGACCATATCCTAAGCCATTACCTGGTTTGCCCCTAACTCCGGCTGGATTTCCAGGTACAGTATTACCTGAACCTAGATCAGTAGCATAGTCAGCAAACAGTGCCGCCCCTACAACCGAGAATAGGGGAAAGCGATATTCAGCAGTTCCCTGAATAAAACTCCGACCACTACCAATATCCCCTTCATCGTAACCACGCACTGAGTTACTACCACCAAGAGAAAAAGCTTCATAAGGTGGCAAATCTCCCAGAACCGTTCCAGCTTGAATATTAAAAGCAAATGCTTGCGGGCCTTGGCCAAATTTAGTCAAGCTTGCAGGAATATAGTAGCTGTAGCTACCCCGCAGACGATTTAACAGGATGTTTCCTTCTCCTAGAGGAACCGACTGCTCAACGCCAAATCGTAAGAAGTCGCCTTGCGTAGGTATTAAAGAATTATTACGGCGATCGCGCACCGCGCCCAATTGCAGTAGCAATAAATCGTCTCTACCTGAACCACTAAAGCTCAAATTATTGCCTAACTCATCTCTAGGGGCAAGATCACCATCAGCATCACGGATCGAAACTCGCTGATACTGCAAGCCTAAAGATGCCCTCCATGGTGAGGTATCAAAAGGGTTTTTGATTAACGGGCGACTGAAATTGACACCACCACCTAGCCGCACCACACGCGGGCGATCATTATCATGCTCAGGGCCAAGTGTAATCTCATTTTCCTCCCCGCCATCAAAAATTAGCGAGATAGACCGACGACGGAAGGCATTAACTGTATAAGAAGTCCGGTAGGGATCACCTGCAATCCAAGGATTCGTAAAATTGACATCAAACAGCAATTCCCGTTGACCAAGCTGCAACTCAGTTCCTAGTTTTTGGTTATTACCACCCAAATTTTGCTGTTGATAGCTAACTGTTCCAAAAAATCCACTAGCAGAACTAATACCAGCCCCAGCCGCGACTGAGCCAGTATTTTTCTCAATCACATTGACTACTACTACAACTTTCCGAGGATCTTGACCTGGGTTAAACGAGAGACGCACATCGTCAAAAATACCTAATCCATAGACGCGGCGCAAGTCACGTTCTGCTAGCTTACGGTTAAAGACATCTCCAGGCGTTAATTGCACCTCGCGGGTAACAATGAATGGGCGAGTGCGACCCTTTAGAGGAGTACCTTGTTCGTTAACTTGACTGCCTTCTTTATCCAAAAAGCGGACTTGTATATCCTCTATTACCCCTTCTGCTACAACTAAGTTAACTTTGCCATCAGCCGTAGGTTGTGGGACATCAATTACTTGTGCCAAGTCATAACCGTTGTCTTTATACCACTGGTTTAACTTCTTGATGCTTTCTTGCAGTTCTTTTAAGTTCAGAATGCGACCATACTGCGGGGAAAAGATACTATTCACCACGCTTGCAGGTACGACACCAGAACCAGGACTAGGTGGAACGGTTGTGACATTAACCGTTTGCAACACAGGGTTAGGTTGCACTACAAATGCCACCCGCACACCCAAGGGTGTATCCTCTGGCACAAATTCAACATTGGCAAAATACCCCGTCGCGTAAATCGCATTTAAATCTTCCTGCAACTGACTGCGCGTTGTAGCGCGTCCAGGTTTTGTGCGAATTACCTTATATACTTCGTCTTGCAATTGCCCACTTACACCACGGACTTGCACTTCAGCTACCAATACACGCGCCTCTTGTTGCGGTATGGGAGCAGGGGTAGGTATGGTTGGTAGGGTGGGAGTTGTTGGCTGAGTAGGGTTAGTAGTAGGTGGGTTAATTTCTAGAGACGGCGCACCTGGTGTGATATTAAATTCAACTCGGTTGGGTGTCTCTTGTCTGGGTGTAGACTCGGTACCCGGAGGAGTAATTAGTGGCTCCTGGGGTCTTACTGGTTCACCAAGTGGGGTTGTAGGTTTAGGTTGATTACTGCCTGGTGTAGCCTCTCCTGAAACGGGAGCAGCATCAATAATCACGTTTCCCGATCCAGGTTTACCAGAGGGATTTCCTGCTGGATTGGGAGTTTGTCCATTAGCAGGGGAGGACAAACTCATGGTCGTTGTCGCAGCTATAGCCGCCAGCAATAGAGGAGATAAACGCATTTGTTTAATAACTTCGTTCCGCACTTCCACACACCATCTAAAGTATTAGAGTTGAGAAATAAAGACGTAAAAATTCGTAACTTTACAACTTTACAACCCAAAACTCACACAAATCTTAATATTGGGTACTCAAAACTTTTTGGAGTACTTGCTGATAGGCATCTTCAACATTACCCAAGTCTCGACGAAAACGGTCTTTATCCATTACTCGCTGATCGGGGTCTGTTTCAGCTTGGTTCCAGAGGCGACAGGTATCTGGGCTAATTTCATCAGCCAATAGTATTTGCGGCTGTTTGTCTAGACCAAATTCTAGTTTGAAGTCTACCAAGGTAATTCCACATTGATTAAAGAATCCTGAGAGGATTTCGTTAATTTGCAATGCCTTAGCTGTTAAGCTTTCCAACTGTTCTGGTGTTGCCAGATTTAATAAAAAGAGGCGATCGCGTGTCAGCAAAGGATCTCCAAGTTGATCGTTTTTATAATAAAATTCCACTAACGGCTGTGGTAAGACAGTTCCTACCGCTAACCCTGTTTGTTGACACAAGCTACCCGCAGCGATGTTCCTAACAACTACCTCTAGAGGGATGATTTTTACTGCCTTAACCCGCATTTGATTAGGTGCTGGACAGTCGATGAAGTGGGTAGGAATACCCTTAGCTGACAGCATTTTAAACAAATGAGCCGCAATGGTGCAGTTCATCTCACCTTTGGCTTTGATCGAGCCTCGCTTTTGGGCGTTAAAGGCTGTGGCATCATCTTTAAAGTGCGCCAACACAATCTCTGGATCATCGGTAGTATAGATAATCTTGGCTTTACCTTCGTATAACTGTTCGTTTGCCGACATTGAGAGTAGTGGGTTGTAGTTTGCTCTGTCTTGAAAATCGGGAGGAGGGAAAGGAAGATCGAAAAATTCTCACTTCTTGGCTTTTGAGTAAAAACTCACGCTTGTCTATTGCAAGACTAAAATTGTAATCTTTTGTCAGGCTGATATCTTCTTCAACAACCAGTCCCCTAACCCTCCTGCGATTCCGTGATATATTTGGTTAAGTCCAGGTTAAGCATAAATTAATCAAAAGTTAATAAAATTACAGCTTTTTTCAGCAAACCTTAGTAAAATAGAATTACACTACTAAATTGATTAGTAAGCTGCAATCGTAGTTTACTAATCAATTTAGTAGTGTAGCGGATTGTTCTCTAGCCCAAACCAATAGAGTCTAAACTTTCTACAGAAAGCGGTAGGCTTGAGCCAAAAACCAGAGCAATTTAGTTAATCCTGGGCTTCCTAACTAGGAATCCAGTACATATACCTTTTTGCCCTGTTTAAGACTCAATATATAGTTATGTATATATACTTACATAGCTATATGTGTCTCTGGTAGATTGTGATCTTTAAAAGGAGAAAGTTACGCTACTAAAGTAAAAGCAAAAGTGCGATCGCACTTTTTTCACAGAAGCCAAAATCATTAGAGAAACAAACGATTGAAATAAATAGTCCAGATAAATCGTTTTACTTGTGATGGCTCACTCAGCTAATCTAAAGCCCGGATCACGCGGGAGTTTTAGAATAAGGAGATAGAAATGCCTAACCGTTCTGAGTTTATTTATCCTCGTAGTCGCTACTACGGTCATGTGAAGCCAGAAAATCTGGTTTTCAACGCTAATTTACAAGAATTTGCTCAAAGAGTCAACTATATTTGTAACTTGGAAACTGGTGGCAAGCTATCTCCAGAAGAGTCTTATAAGCAAATAAAAGCTCTTTGGAAAGATCTCAAACGCACTAAGAAGCAATTGAGTATTGGTAAAAGTCCGTTTCACGATAATCAAGACGAAACTTAGCTAGATGTAGGGATGGGCAAGAACAATTAATTGTCAGTTTTTCAAAGCAGATACAGAAATTGTTATCTTACACCCATCCCAAATCAGCTAAAAATCTCAAAGGTTCATTGATGTTTATTTTCTAGGCAGCAGGTGACATAGACTGAGCGTAAACTACAGAATTATAGTAGTTTTTAAGCTGGCGAGTAGCAGCAGCCCATCCCCATCTTTCTGCTTCTTTACGGGCATTTTGACGTATATTTTCACGTTCTGTTTGATTAGCTAGTAGGCGTTGAGTAGCTGCGATCGCACCTTGTTCATCAGTAGGATCGAACAGATAACCATTAACCCCATCTTGTACAATATCAGGAATTCCACCAGAACGCGCTGCGACAACAGGGCAACCAGCAGCCATAGCTTCAAGTAAAACTAAGCCTAATGTTTCGGTGCGAGAGGGGAAAATAAAAGCATCAGCCGAAGCAAAAGCTGAAGCGAGTTCTAACCCTTCCAGATAACCTACAAAATAAGTAGGAGTACCCGCAAAGTGTTGTTCTAAAGCTTCCCGATGTGGTCCATTTCCCACTAAAGCAAGGCGGGCGTTGGGAATAGCTTCTAAGATTGGCTTAATTCGGTCAATTTCCTTTTCAGCACCCAGCCGTCCAACATATAGTAGCAAAGGGCTTTCAGGATGTCCTTGGCTTAAGCGCGATCGCATTTCTTTACAAGCTAAGTGTGGTTGAAACATTTCTGTATCCACACCCTTCTGCCACAAGTCTACCCGTTCAATACCATGAGCGGTTAATTCTTGCACCATCGCTGTTGAAGTACACAAGTTTAACTCAGCTTGGTTATGAGCAGATTTTAGCAATTCCCACAGTAACCCTTCTAGCACCGCCAAACCATAGTGCTGTAGATATTGGGGTAAATGGGTATGGTAAGACGCAATTAGGGGAACTTGCATCGCCTTACCATAAAACAACCCAGCTAACCCTAAAATAGCTGGGTTAACCACATGAATAATGTCGGGCTTAAACTGTTCTAAGGCAGTACCAATCGAAGGTCTTGGAAGGGCAAGTTTTAACTCTGGATACAAAGGTAAAGGGAAACCAGAGACACCATATATTTTTGCCCCTTTATATTCTGTTAGACCGCCATCGGGAGAAAATATTAGTACCTGATCGCCGTTACGTTGTAAATGTTCAACTGTGTGTCGCAGGCGGGTTACAATGCCGTCAACCTTGGGCAAAAAAGTTTCGGTGAATAAGGCAATTCGCATCTGTTAGCTATCAGCTATTTGCTTAAGCAGCGTTGATGTTATTTAGTTTCTCATAGAATCTGCAAATTTTTATATTTAAAAATTTCTGTAATCATCACTCTAAGGTCAGCAATTTTACCAATAATAATTTTTTGTTTAATAAATTATTACTAAAGTTAGATGTATATTATTTGACCGTATAGGTCAATCAGATTTTATAGCAAGTGCTAGAGCCGTTAAGATATTAAATTTCTTGCTTTAAGCCACAATGCGATTTTTTTATCGCAGATAAACGCAGATTACGCAGATGTTAACCAAAATTTAATCAAAGCAATTTGTTTATTCTAATGCTAGTTCTCAAAATTTTCCTAAGAGCCTATCGGTAAAAGTAGTTTTAAGAGAAATTAACCGCAGATAAACGCAGATATTTTCTATGATTAATTATTTTTCCGATAGGCTCTAAATAATTACTGTTTAAACTTTCGGTCGCCAAGAAACTTTCGGTAAAATTTGGTTTTGATCAACTCGGTAATGGTACTTCATAGCAAAGTTCAGCAGTGAGTCAAGTAGAGAATCTGATAGATAGTGTGGTTGTAAACCTAAATCGAGCAGATTGGTGTTTTTAGCGTTAAAGTAATGTTCTTCTTTCTCAACTCTAGGATTTTCTAAATGATTAATTTCTACATTTAGTCCTAAAGCATTACCAGCTTTTTTAACTGTTAAGGCTAAGTCACCAACACTAAATTGCTCGGTGAACTGGTTGAATACGCGGAATTCGCCTTTTTGTGCTGGGTTAGCGATCGCTAATTCTACACAACGTACAGTGTCCCGAATATCTAAAAAGGCGCGAGTTTGACCACCTGTACCATAAACAGTCAACGGATGACCAATCGCAGCTTGAATACAGAAACGGTTTAAGGCTGTACCAAATACACCATCGTAATCAAGACGGTTAATTAGCAGTTCATCCATCCCTGTTTCTTCCGTCAGCACGCCATACACAACGCCCTGATTGAGGTCAGTGGCACGTAAACCCCAAACCTTACAAGCAAAATGGATATTATGGCTGTCGTGAACCTTGCTGAGGTGATAGAAGCTACCAGGCTGTTTGGGATAAGGTAAGGTATCTTTACGTCCGTTGTGTTCGATAGTGATATAACCTTCCTCAATATCAATATTGGGAGTGCCATACTCACCCATCGTCCCTAACTTAACCAAGTGGCAATCTGGGAAGTCTTGCTGGATTGCATAAAGTATATTCAGCGTCCCGACAACGTTATTAACCTGAGTGAGAACAGCGTGTTCTCGGTCAATCATCGAAAACGGTGCGGAACGCTGTTCGCCAAAGTGGACAATTGCCTCTGGCTGAAATTGATGTAATGCCTTGCTGAGAAAATCGTAGTTGTTGATATCGCCAATGAACAGGTCAATGGATTTGCCTGTGAGGTCGTGCCAGCGTTGGATTCGTTGCTGAATTGGTGCGATCGGCGTTAAAGTTTCAACACACAGTTCTGAATCCCAGTGGCGACGCACCAGGCTATCTAGAATGCCGACTTCATAACCTCTGTTGGACAGGTAGAGTGCGGTTGCCCAACCGCAATAGCCATCACCGCCAATAACCAGGACTTTCATACACGATTACTAAATTTTGCTTGCCGATACTCGGTAAATGTATCAGGTTTGGGGACATTTTGGGCTATTAGCTTGAAGCTTTTTGCTACCATAGCGGTCAGCTATCAGCTTTAGGACTTACGCATAAATCATCGTTATCGTTGGGGGCGGGTTTATATATATCAATGGTGTGTCGGCATAGCAAGCCAGTGCAACCCGCCCCTACAGATATCGTCACTAATTAGCCGGACTTGATCTAATAGTTAAACTTTTACTTCCTCAGCGAAACTTGCCCAACGGACAAAGTGAAATGGGCCACCGAAGGAACCCCAGATATGTTCATCGGTGTCTGGGTCGCGTCCTCTGTCAAGGCTGATAAATTTGTGTTCGTCAATTTCAAAAGTGCTATCTAAGTAAGTCGTATGACCTTTGCGAACTACAATGCAAGCTTTCCCAGGTTGAACATAGCCTTTAAAGCTGTTACCTGTCCATTCCACAATCATATTGCAGCCTGGTAATTTTTCTAAATGTTCCACTGTCAGAGCTTTGAGAAGCTCTGGTTTACGGGATGCGCCGTAAAATTGTTGCTCTTGGTTGACAGAGTAATTTTCGATTTCGATATGATCATCTACGACGATTAACTTTAAAACTCTGAGTCGGTAGGGATCATTGAGCGTATAATCATAAGCTTGTTCCACAAACAAACTCACCCCAGATAAAAATTCTGGCGGTAGGGGGCGCATAGCTACACGAATATGCGCGAAAAACGGAGGATTTTCAAAAGCTTGGGCTTGATTACTGAAATCTGCTGCCATCCAGCGAGCTAAGGTTGCGATATCAGTAGAATGCGTCATTTGATTTCTAAATTTTTAAGGAGAATAAGTTAACTTGATAAATTGAGATGTTAGCTACGCTCAATTTCCGCTTTTAAGGCGAAACAGGAGAAACTGGGTGAGTTGGGAATCATTAAAATTATTGTCACTCACCAGTAGCAAACTTTGGCTACCATCCGGCAAACGAGGACCTAAAGCCATTCCTTCTAAATTATCTAAGTAAATCCCTAGTTGATCCAAGTCAAGCAGTAACTTTTTTTTAATTGGTTCAATACTTCTTAAGTCACCTTTAAGGCTGGCAATACGTGATGTATCGGTTGCTCCACCTGTGGCTGCTTGAAAAATCTTAGCACTGAAGCCTAAAAGCCCAAAAGAGCGTTCTAAGGTCAGAAAATGCCCTCCTTGATCTAAGGCTAATATTTCTGGTAAACCGTGTATTACGGCTCCACTGGGAGGTGGTTCTAACTGGTATAAATGTTCTGAGATGATTATTGGCGCTCCATCACTGAGTAAATAATGGAGTAAACGACATTTAGCTCCTTGTGGAGTTTCAGTTTGGTTAGTTGATGCTACTTCATCTTCATCCTGTACCAATGCTGACTCTGTGACTGTAAATAAGCGAAATGGTTCTCCTTTAGCAGGTACGGTTCCTGTAGGATTTAGAGTTAGTGCTTCAAAACCTAAGTTATTTTGGATACCTCGAGGTTGATCGGCGGAGTTATCTGGGATATAGCGTTCTGGGATTGTTAAACTTTGCTGTTCTCGTCCAGTATTAAGAGCAAATTCTTTAATAAAGGGTAAAACACGATTTTCAGCGACTCCTTCACTGGATATAAATACTGTTTGCTGGGGAGTTATGGCAATACCTTCAGTATCGCTGGTGTTTTTAGGATAAATATTACCTTGAGCGTCACGTAAAAAGGTAACATTTTCTATTTCTACTTTCTTAATGCCAATTTTCTCTTTGCTGGAGTTATCAAGACTTAGCTTTAGGGTATAAAATCTAGCTGGAGCGAATTGACTTCGATCATCTGCGATCGCATAAAAAAGATTTCGCTGCCGATCATAGGTAAGCCCAGATAATCCCCCTACAGGAGTATCTTTAAACTGGCTATTTGGTAGTTGATACTCTCCTAAAAATTCTAGAGACAAATTCCTAAAAACTCGCTCCTGTGCGCTAATTTGAGGCAAGCTACAGGATGTCACTAAGGTCAATATTATTAAGGCAGTTGCTAAAAAGCAAGCACCGCGTTGTAGTTTGTTCCATATCAAAGGCTTTATGTTCATCACGTCAATAACCAGTGGAAACTCTCGCTTTACTCTAGCAGTCATCAAAATTATTCAGTGTGAACTATAAATTATCAAAAATATTGTTTCAGCTAAAAGGTTGGATGTAAACGTGGAAGCGTGGTATAGGCAAGATCATACAAGCAGACTGAAATTCCTTAAAGCAGCGATCGCTACTGCTTTGTTGTTATTGTGTGGCAATTCAAGGGTGTTAGCAGATAATCCGCAACCGCCGCCTAACCCTCTAGAAATCACAACACCTGATCCATTACTTCCAAAAAACCAACCTTTAAATGAGCAAGAACTTTTACAATTTAAGGCATCACTAGATGAATTAAATAATCAAGCAACTACAAAATTAAGATCTGGTAATAAATTAGCAGCTTACGATCTTTGGCATCGAGAACTGAGATTGCGGCAACAATTGGGAGCATTAGAAGAGTTAGCAGCACTGGGTAGAGTTGGAGGTATTGCTTGGGGAGATAACCAAAAAGCTGAGGTAAAATTGATTACTCAACGTCTGCAAGCAATTCAACAGCAAGCGCAAACTCAAGTTCCCCTTAACTTAGATTTATTGCAATCATTAGGGCAGGCTTACCAACAAGTAAGAGTAATAGCACCTGCAATAGATGTTTATCAAATAATTCTTACGGCTTCGCAACAGCAACAAAATCAACCTAAAGTAGTAGAAGCTCTTAGTTCTCTTGCTGAACTGTATTTAAATTGGTTTGATTACCCTAAAGCAGCAGAAAATTATGAAAAATTGCTCAAATTATCGCAGAACCAGGTTGATGTTAGAAATCAACTGATACATTTACAACAGCTTGCTAATGTTTACGACAAGGTAAAACAACCTGAAAATAGTATTAGAATCAAGCAACAACTAATTGCGATTTACCTTCAGCAACAAACGGTAGATAAATTACCAGCAGTTAAGATGGCGATCGCGTCCGACTATGAAGCCATTAATCAACCTGATGAAGCTAGCCAAAATTATCAGGAAGCTTACCAACTAGCTATCTCACAACAACAATTTGCTGATGCTAGTACAGCATTGGATAAACTAGGCGCTCTTTATTACTCCCATAACCACCCTGACGCAGCTTTGCAAATATATCAAACTCTTTTAGAGGTAGAGCAACAATCTAATGACTTCTATGGTTTGATGAATACTTATGACCATATCGGTCAAATTTATTTTGCACAAAGAAACTTTGAGCAAGCTAAGGCAGCTTTTCAACAAGGGCTAGACTTAGCTAATTCTTTAAAATATCAACAAGACTATTTTGCTAGTCAGATTGAACGAGTGAATCAACAAAAGTCCCCGTAATGGCTACCATTTGGCACATTATGTAGGTTAATCTGATTCAGGAGAAAAACTGCCAACGCTATCCTAAAACATAAGTTTCGTGTCTGAACCTCGCAGGTATTGCCATCTGAGTGCTAAAGTTTTTCAGGGTGGATTTAGTTGGCTACACCTTTATAAAGGTGATTATCTCTTGAGAGATAGTTTTTCTTAATAAGGCTTTACAACTTAGGATTGATTCTTTTTAAGAATCAATTTGCTACACTTATGAGTGTTAAAAAGCTGCTTGATAATTTAAACAAGAGGATCAAATGAAAAATTCTAATGTGTCTAAGATTGCTGGGGCTAGTTTAATAGCATTAAGTTTATCTTTTTTACCATCTCATTTACCTGCATCGGCTCAAAATAGTACTACCACTACTCCAAATAATACTACCGCTACAGACAGTAATAAACCAACATTGGATACTACTCCATTTCAAGAAACTAAGGATGATCATAATAACTGGGGATGGTTAGGCTTACTTGGTTTGATTGGTTTAGCCAATCTCTTCCGCAAAGATGAACACCATGCACATCACTCTGAAAGTGATACCGTAAGTGGCACTACAACTAGACTTTAATGTAGATTATTAATCCGCAAACTATAGAACCGGATTGTCATTAATTGAGTTGGAATTGCCAGGGCTGAGTAGGTATACTTAGCTCTTTTTGTAGTATTTAATTATGTTACTCGGCAGTAATCCTACCCCTAAATCAGTAGGCTAAAACGCATTTAAATTTTGGCTCGCGCTAGCAAAATAAAAGAAGTGCTAAGGCTACGATAGGTAGGAGTATACTACAAGCTGTTGATAATAATCAACAGTTGAATTTAAATGCAGTACAGCTTAACCGCTATGCTACTAGCAATTATTTACTTTCATAGTAAAATTTAATTTTTTTGTCTTTTAGAGGGGCAAAATCTCTGCGATCAACATCTGATTGAGTTCAGCTAAAATCCTAAATCAGGTTCAAAATATGGTTAATTTTGCTTTTGAATCATTGATACTTTTTTAGGGCATCTATTTATGATTAGGTCAGTAAGCTTACTTTTCTGATGTAACAACTCAAATAACAGATGGTAGAAAACTTAGGCGCATCCTTCCTGAGAAGTAGCGATCGCATAAGTAAAACGCATACATTACTGCGTTAGTATAAGCGATCGCCTGCAATAAATTTAGCTATAGGTAGGTATTTATGAGTACAATTTTGGTTGTCGATGATAGTGGTATGCTCAGAGAGATGGTGTCAGAACTCCTTAAAAAGAGCGGAATGACTGTAATTCTCGCAAATGATGGGTTAGAAGGAAAAGAACAACTTGAAAATATGATTCCAGATTTAGTAATTACAGATCTGATCATGCCTCGGATGAATGGCTATGAACTTTGCCGTTGGATTAAAGGCAACCCCAAATTGCAAAATCTCCCTGTAATCATGTGTTCCACAAAAAACGAAGATTTTGATCGTTACTGGGGAATGAAGCAAGGGGCAGATGCCTACATTACCAAACCTTTTCATCCAGTAGAAATGCTGGAAACAATAAAACAACTGCTACGCAAGTAGGGAAAATAACTTGGCAGCTTGGGTAATTAAAACAGCAATTATACCCAGTTAGGTAAGGTATTTATTAATACCGAATACGTGGGTCAATATAAGCATTGATAATATCAATTGCAATGCTGGCAACTACTACAATAAGGGCGAAAAATACAATAATTCCTTGGACGGTAGGATAATCTCGTAAGGAAATTGCCTCATATAGTCGATTGCCTAACCCAGGCCAAGAGAAAGTAACTTCTGTTAAAACTGCGCCTCCTAGTAAGGAAGCAAGCAGTAACCCTAAGAGAGTAATTACTGGGATCAAAGCGTTTTTAAGAGCATGAGCAAGGAGAATTTTTTTGTTGGGAATTCCTCTTGCTCTAGCAGCTTCTACATAATCTGCTTTGAGGGTTTGCTTTAAATTCACCCGTACTATGCGCTCAAAAACCCCACTCAAGAGAATGCCTAGAGTGAGACAGGGTAATGCCAGATGATGTAAAGCAATGAAAAATTGCTCGATATTACCACTCAGCAAGCTATCAATGCTGTAAAGTCCGGTGATTCCTTGAGGAGGAGGTAAAGTCAAGGGAAAACGAGTTCCCAAGGGAAACCAACGAAGTTGCACAGAGAAGATTAATTGTACGAGCATTCCTACCCAGAATAAAGGTAACGAGTAGGTGATAATGCTAAACAAACGTCCGGCAGCATCTATAAAAGTTCCAGGTTTTGATGCAGAAATACTTCCCATTACCACACCAACAATAAATGCGATCGCTAAACTATAAACGGCTAACTCGACCGTTGCTGGAAAGTATTGCTGAATAATCTCCCATACCGATTGTCCACGACTGGTGAGAGACTCACCTAAATCTAGACGTAGTAAACCTCCTAAATAATTTAAGTATTGCTCTATTGGAGGCTTGTTTAGCCCCAATTGCTGGCGTAATTCAGCCTTTGCCCATTCTGGTGCGCGCTCGCCTAAGATGGCATCAACAAGGTCTCCAGGGGTTGCTCTGAGCAGTAAAAACACCAAAGTGGTGATTGTCCATAACATCAGAGGAGCCAATAGCAGACGAGTGGTGATGTAATATTGCAGTGCTTTGGAACGAGACATTTTTATATTTAGGAATGATTACTTAAGATTGAGTAAAGAAGTTATCTATGATGAGGCAACAGCGCAAAAGGAGAGGTTAATTGTTAATTGTTAATTAATATATCAGCCTCCTGTTTATTTTTTAAACGGGTAAATTTCAAAATGAACCCGATAGGTTAGAGGATGCCGTTTTCGATTTCGTCCAAATAGATGAATGTAGGCGCTTTGACACCAGCTTTTTTGCGTATTTCTACCAATCGCTCGGACTCGAAGAAATTTTTGGCGTTTTGCAGAGAACTCCAGCGCGAAAAATGCACGATGTTGTTGGCATCGGTATCAAACTTGAGCAGTTGATAACTGATTTCTCCGGCTTCCTTTCGGATTTGCGTTGCATTGTCAAAAACTTTTTTCCATGCTGCATAATCTTCAACTTCGTGAATGATGAGGACGTATTGCATATTGCTTTTTAAAGTTTTGCCTTGCAAGTACTTTGATTCGTTCCTACGCTCCTGTTAAACTGCGTACCGTGACAGAATTATTTATTAGGTGGAAAGTTTCTGTATATCACCCTAAATCGGGTGAATAAACAGAAACTTTCGGTATCGTATGCCAATTTGATTAGCTAGGCTCTAAGTTTTTAGTCCTAACTTCTCTTAATTGTCCAAAACGGTAAAGTTTGGGTAGGATTTATAGCTGCGCCTGAAATACCTTTTTTGGCAAAGATATTGTCTTTGGTTTGCCAAAGAGGAATGTAAGGAACATCTTTAGCAAGTATTTCTTGCAATTCACCAAAGATAGCTTTGCGGGCTTCTGGTTTTAGCTCTTTACGCTCTTGATCAATCAGTGTATTAACCCGTTCATTATAGTAAAACGAGCCTTGGGTTTGACTGCCACCTTCTTCACAACCTTTAGCAACTGAACCAGTAGTACATTCAGTAAAAGGCTGCACGTAGTTGTCAGCATCTAAAAAGTCTGGATACCAATCTAGCAGGAAAGTAGGATAGACACCCTTACCAACATTTTTAAAGAAACTTGCTGATTCTACAGTTTTGATATCAAATTGCAGCATACCATCCAATTTTTGATCTGCATAAGCTTTAAGAGTGGTGGCAACTAAACCTCTAGTAGTTGAAGCAGAGGGATACCATATTTCTAGCTTGACTGGATTAGATTGAGAAAAACCAGCTTGTTGCAATAACTGTTTGGCTTTGTCAATATTGGCATCACCGTACTGGTCTTTGAATACAGGTTTGTAAACATCAAAGCTAGTTGGCACTAAACTATAAAGAGGTTCTGCCTGACCTTGAAGTACTCGCTCATTTAGTAATGCTCTGTCAATCATAGCAGCGATCGCTTGTCTGACTTCTGGCTTATCTAAAGGCTTTTGCTTTAAGTTCAGACCTAAATAACTAACTGCTGTTCCTTGAGATTCGATAGCTTGCCAACCGCCGTTAGGCGCACCTTGTTTTAAGCTTTTAATTTGGTCGGGATCAAGGGTGAGGTGAGTAACATCAACTACACCAGTATTAAAGCCACTATACAAATTCGCTGGGCTAGTATATACCTGAATATCAATGCCCTTATTAACTGGTTTTTCTCCCCAGTATTTATCAAACACATCTAGCTTGATGGAGTCACTGCGAAATTGTACTAATTTGTAAGGACCTGTACCGATAAATTGGTTTGGTTGAAATTTTCCAGCACCTATTTGATAAGCTTTGGGTGAAACAGCAACAGCACCAGAAAAAGCTAGTAAGGAAGGAAATGCTGCAAACGGCTTTTTGAGCTTGATTGTTAATTCATCTTCTTTAGTAGCTTTGACAGATTCAACTGTGTCAGATAGGAGAAATGATGGCTTACCTTTGTTTTCGATAAAGCGTTTGAGAGAAAACTCCATTGCTTTAGCGTTGAAAGGAGTGTCATCGTGAAAAACAACATTTTTTTGCAGTGGAATCGTGTATGTTAAACCGTCTGCACTGACTTTAGGCAATGCTGTAGCTAGTTGCGGTTTAAGGTTAGTGGTTCCGGTTTCATAGGTATAGAGGCTATCACTCATGTTGTAGATAACATTGAGTGCAGCTAATTCGTAAGCATCAGCAGGGTCCATTGTACGTGGCTTGGCTGTTGTGCCAATAGTGATGCGACCGCTTCCACCACCTGTACTATCGGGTTTAGCGGTATTTACCTTATCACAACCGACTACTAGCAACAAACACAGAGAGAATAAACCAAGGAATTTAGCGAGCGAATTTACTGTAAGCACGTTTAGCCAACGCCATCGTTTCATAAATTTAGGACAACCTGTTAATAGCTTCTTAACTTAAGCACAAAGTAGGAAATATACACAAGAATGTTCCCTTGGGTATCTACAAATACAACTTAGATCATGTGCGCCAAATTACCCTAACAAAAAATTGATTGATTATAGCGGCAGATTTTATAAAAAACTGATTGGTCTTAAATAGATGTGCATAATTAAACTTAAAATTGTAGTCGGTCATTGTTAATTGCTAATTACCCTAACCTAGCTTCGCGATCGCAGTTAGGGTATACGCGCTAAATTGAATAGTACAGTGGAAAAGATTTAGCATCTTTTGGTTTGACAAATACCCTTTGTTGTGCTTTTATATTCAACTCATCAAAACGTTCTCTAGTTAAATGCACCATTAGCACCTGACCATCATCTAAGGTTAATTCTGCCTGAACTTCCCAGCCTAAAT
This sequence comes from Crinalium epipsammum PCC 9333, assembly GCF_000317495.1. Taxonomy (GTDB): domain Bacteria; phylum Cyanobacteriota; class Cyanobacteriia; order Cyanobacteriales; family PCC-9333; genus Crinalium; species Crinalium epipsammum. The sequence goes on along the minus strand of NC_019753.1, from coordinate 1,298,562 downwards.
GAATTAAACGGCTAACTGTGGCAGGTACAGTTGTGCCATTTTGCTGGGTTTGGATTAAAACATCCTGGGGGCGCAGATACATCTCAGGATGTGCCGACTCAAACCCATTACCTTGGAAAATATGCGATGTACTGGGCAAAACGTTCACAGGTCCAATAAAACTCATCACAAAGGCTGAGGCTGGGTGATCGTATATTTCTGCTGGTGTACCAATTTGTTCCACCTTGCCTTTATTCATTACCACGATTTTATCTGAGACTTCCATTGCCTCTTCCTGATCGTGGGTAACAAATACTGTTGTGACATGAACTTCATCGTGAAGTCTTCTTAACCAGGCACGTAAATCTTTGCGAACTTTCGCATCTAGTGCGCCAAAAGGTTCATCAAGTAGCAAAACTTGAGGTTCAACTGCTAAGGATCTTGCTAGTGCTACACGCTGTCTTTGACCTCCAGATAGTTGAGAAGGATAGCGATCGCCTAGTCCACCCAACTGTACTAACTCTAACAGTTCTTCTACCCGCCCCTTAATTTTAGCTTTTGATGCCTTGCGAATATCTAAGCCAAAGGCAATATTCTGGCGTACAGTCAGGTGCTTAAACAAAGCATAGTGCTGAAACACAAATCCAATATTGCGTTCTTGTACACTCTGATAGGTTGCATCTTTACCAGTCAGCCAGATTTTCCCTGTATCGGGCATTTCTAAACCTGCAATTAATCGTAACAGGGTAGACTTCCCAGAACCTGAAGGTCCAAGCAAAGCTACCAATGAACCTGATTCAATTTGGATGTTAACTTCGTCAACAGCCTTAAAACTACCAAACTGCTTAGATACGTTTTCAACAATAATGCCCACTATATTTACCTCAAGACTTCCTAGTTAATTAACATTAATAGACCAAACACCTGTTTGAATTCAGCTATGGTGATTTCATTGCTAAGGTAGAGAGCTAGCAAGTTATCATAACTCTAAACTCCGGTTAATAGATGTATTTACTGTAGTTTAAAGCGCGGTTAGCTAAATTGATGGAGTTTTTTCTATATATCGGATAGTGTAAATAATTTAATTGCTTTGATACTTACACAGCAATTTCTGGTTGCTCCAGGCTGACTTAAATATTAAGCGATTTGTTAAGCTGTGTTTCATTTATGCCAAAAGTACAAAGTCTGATAGCAACGAAGGCAAAAGTCCGTGTTAACATCACACCTTGTAACCGTAAGTGATTGGGAGAAGAACTTTGGTACTAAGGGTTGCTGTTGTTGGCTCAGGTCCGGCTGGTTCCTCTGCGGCTGAAACGCTTGCTAAAGCTGGGATTGAAACTTACTTGTTTGAGCGCAAGCTTGACAATGCTAAACCCTGTGGCGGTGCAATTCCGTTGTGTATGGTCAGCGAGTTTGACTTACCGCCGCAAATTATTGATCGGCAGGTGAGAAAAATGAAGATGATCTCGCCATCTAATGTTGAAGTTGATATAAATATAGAGAAAAAAGAAGAATATATTGGGATGTGCCGTCGGGAAGTGCTGGATGGCTTCCTACGCGATCGCGCAGCTAAATTAGGTGCTAAGTTGATCAATGGCACTGTTCATAAAATAGATATTCCCGGTAACAACACTGATGCCTATACCCTCCACTATGCCGATCACTCAAATGGCAGCTTGGAAGGAACAGCTAAAACCCTGAAAGTTGATTTAATTATTGGGGCGGATGGGGCGAATTCTCGTGTAGCTAAGGCTATTGACGCTGGTGATTATAATTATGCGATCGCTTTCCAAGAGCGAATTCGCCTGCCAGAAGATAAAATGGCTTACTACCACGATTTGGCAGAAATGTACGTCGGCAACGATGTCTCCACAGACTTCTATGCCTGGGTTTTCCCTAAATACGACCACGTTGCCGTTGGCACTGGTACTATGAAGGTACACAAAGCCGATATTAAAAATCTGCAAGCAGGTATTCGCGCCCGTGCTGCCAAAAAACTTGCAGGTGGCGAGATTATTAAAGTAGAAGCTCATCCCATCCCTGAACATCCCAGACCCCGCCGTGTAGTTGGTAGAGTCGCTTTGGTAGGAGATGCAGCAGGTTACGTTACCAAGTCTTCTGGCGAAGGTATTTACTTTGCGGCTAAATCTGGTCGGATGTGTGCAGAAACCATTGTGGAAGTGTCCCAAAGTGGTCAAAAGATTCCTACAGAAAACGATCTCAAGCTTTACTTAAAGCGTTGGGATAAAAAGTATGGTCTGACATATAAAGTGTTAGACATTTTGCAAAGTGTTTTCTATCGCTCAGATGCTACCCGTGAAGCATTTGTAGAAATGTGTGCTGACCGCGACGTACAAAGGTTGACATTCGATAGCTATCTTTATAAAACGGTAGTTCCAGCAAATCCCTTAGTACAAATGAAGATTACTGCTAAGACAATTGCTAGTTTGCTGCGCGGAAATGCACTAGCTCCTTAGTACTTCTAGTTTAAAAACTAGGTGATTTACTGATTCAAATTTAAAGCCGACGAAATGTCGGCTTTTTGTTATTGTTTAAACCTACATTTTTATATTCTCCATGTCAGGTTATTTGAAGGCGATCGCATCGAACTGGCACTGACTTGCGTAAAATCAACTTACAAGGAATTGCATGTACAAACCAACTTAAAAGCGTTCAATCACAGAAGAGCCAGCATTTGTCGCGTTTTGTATACTTGGTATCTCTAGGCAGTAACCTGCACCATAAACCGTCTTGATGTATTGAGGGTGACGAGGATCGGGTTCTAATTTTGTTCTTAAGTGTCTAACATGGACGCGAATAGTTTCAATATCATCATCTGGATCGTACCCCCAAACTTCTCTCAGAATTTCACTAGGAGAAACTGTCTGTCCATGTCGCTGTAATAAACAGTGCAAAAGCTCAAATTCTAAATGGGTGAGTTTAACTGTTTGATTAAACCAAATGGCTTCAAATCTTTCTGGTACAAGGGTTAATGACCCGTAACTTAAAATTTCTGCGTGTTTAGCTGCTTGGGGGATACGATCTGTTCGTCGCAATAAAGCTCGCACCCGCGCTAACATTTCTTCAACTTCAAAGGGTTTGGTGAGGTAATCATCTGCACCAGCATTAAAACCTTCTACTTTATCTTGAGTTTGACCCAAAGCCGTTAACATTAGCACCGGAATATCGGCTGTACGCTCATCCCGACGTAGACGCTGGCAAACGGTAAAACCATCTACATTGGGCAACATGAGGTCAAGCATAATTAAATCTGGCACAATTTGCATAGCCAATGCCTGACCTTTAATACCGTCTGATGCCTGAATAACATCGTAACCAGCCATTTCCAAATTTATAGCGACTAATTCTGCGATCGCCGCGTCATCATCAATAACAAGTATCCGAGGCATTAGTTAAAACTTTTAGCTAAGGTACAGTTTTGTAAAAGTTAAATAAGAATCTTGATGTAAAAATAAAGATTCCTGTACAGATTATACGAAGGATTATAAATTCTTTCTTAAGATAGGCAAAGAATGTTACTGATTTTGTTACGGTCTTGGGTTATTTCTGCTGGTGTAATAATGATTTACCAGAGTGAGCGATCGCGCGCTCGTGGTTACTGTTTGTATATCTAAAATTTATGCCTGATCCTAAATACACTCCACCGTTGTTTCTCCGCAACGGTATGGCAATGACTCTTTACACGGCTTTATCAGCGAGTCGTACCTGGGAAAAAACTATATTAGAGCAAGAGCCAGTTTACCAGGAGAGAGTTTTTACTGGTGCTGGAGGAGTGCCGATTTTTGGTATTGTTGCTATCCCAGAAAACCCTAAAGGCACAATTGTTGGTACTTATGGAATTACAGGTTCTTTAGATAATCAATGGTTTCTCAGGATACTAGGGCGTAAAGCTTTTGCCCAAGGTTATGCAGTGGTTTTATTTGACTGGAGGGCGCACGGTAAGACAGTAGAATTATCTCCAAGCTTAACTTCAGATGGGTTGTACGAGGGAGAAGACTTCGTTCGCATTGCCTCTGTTGCTAAAACAATGGGTTGCCCTGCACCATTTTGGTTTACGGGGTATTCTTTGGGTGGACAATTAGCACTATGGGCGGTTAAAGCTGCTCACGAACTAACAAGAGATGGTAATCAGCTAGGGTTGCACTCTGATGATATTGGTGGTGCGGCGGTTATTTGTCCGAGTCTTGATTCTACTCGTTCTTTGTCTTATTTAGTGCGCGATCGCTTCGGGAGGCATTTGGAACAAGCAATTACACGAGAATTGATCAAACTGGCTTGGCGCATTTATGAGTATCACCCAACAGAAATAGATCCAGCAGCAATTGAACGTGCTAATAGTATTTGGGGCTTTGATCACGAATTGGTAATAAAACGGCTGGGTTTTCCATCTGTAGAGGCATATTACGAGGCTAGTAGCGGGTTACACATCTTGCCTCACTTAAATAAACCAACCTTGATTTTATATGCGATCGATGACCCAATGTTTGACCCAAGTATTGTGGCAGACTTGCAATTAGCTGCTGCTGACAACCGTAACATAGATTTATTGCTAACCCGTTATGGCGGTCATGTTGGTTATATTAGTAGCAAAGGTAGCCAACAACTTGCTGGAGATCCCGATCCTTGGTGGGCTTGGAATCGAATTTTACAGTGGTGCGATCGACAATTAACGATTACCAATGACCGATGACCAATGTACTGCATTTAATTTAAACTATTGTGATGATTGATATTATTGACATTTAAGGATAGTTATGAGTTCTTGGGGCGATCGATTCAATCAGCTTAGTGGCAAAACTCGATTCGTAGTCGCTCGTTTGTTTCTCCATTTAGCAGGTGCAGAAGTTGCTCCTCTATTGGGTGTTCTCAATCGTGCTGCTAGGGAAGCAGTCGAATCCGATGGAGATCTAAACATTCTCGGAGAAGGACTGGTTGAGATTTGTGAAAACTTATTACAATACGATACCTACTGGCAATCGGCTGCTAATGAAGGTGATGTTTTCTGGAAGGAGGGTGAAGCTGGAGATTATGTAAATGAATTATTTACTGATTCCGCACAAAGATACCTGAGTGAACCTTTTTCCAGTGAAGCGGGTTCCGAGCAAGACCAGCTTTTATCTTTACCGATAACACGCAACTTGGTTGTAATGATTACGGTAGCGGCAGAAGGTGAAGAACCTAAATTGGAAACTGATTTATCAAACATCCCTGCCTTCAAAGCTGGTCTGAAAGCATTAATTAATTTACATTATCAAAGAAGACTACGAGCAATTCAAGTTCATTATTCTCCAGCACAATTTGGGGATGAACTGACCAACGATCAACTCTTAACAAATTTTCCAGAACTAATTCCGCTTTAAAAGCGTGTTATAAGTGAACAGCTTGACTGTTGCTTGATAGTAGAGTATTAGGCAACAGTCAAGTATGGATTTCCCATCAATAAATTACGCGAATAGCTATATAGATATTCGCTAAAATGCTATCCAGGTAATTATCACAATTTTTCCCATGTTTATGTGGCGTAAATTAACAATAATTCTCATGTCTTTGGCTTTGTGTTTGACTACATTAGGGTGTGGTTCTCCTACCCCAACACAATCCCAAAATCGTGATTTCAAAACAACATCGACTCAAACCACTCCCTTGAGTGATGGTAAATATCCTGTGCAGCAGGCGACTTACGATGACTCTAATGGGGAATACACTTTAATGCTGCTCAACACCCCATCAGGAGCGCCTCCTGTTTATCGCAATACAGATTTACAGATGGCTCGTCTGACGGATGAAGAAATTTCTTCTGGGCAAAAAAGCTTTTTGGAGATGTCTAATGGTAAAGGAGTTTTACACCTGACGGAGGACTTCAAAATTGAGTATGTCCACAACGTCACTGAAACTAAGACAGATCCCCAAACAGGACAACCACAAACAGTTGTAGTACGACAACAATCTAACTTTTGGGCTCCTTTTGCTGGAGCAATAGCTGGTCAAGCTGTAGGTAGCTTATTATTTAGACCTCAATACTATATGCCGCCTGTCTATCAACCAGGTGGGCTGATGGTAGGTCATGGAGGCTATGGAAATACCTATGGTCAAGCAGTTGAGCGTTACCAAACTCGCTATCAATCACCACCACCAGTGGTTAGAAATCGTGAAGTTTTGCGGACAAGTGGTCGCTTAAGATCGCCTTCATACAATCAACCAACAACTAGCCGCCGCGTACCACAACAAAGTACTCGTTCTACGGGGGGCGGTTACGGTTCTAGCACTTTACGTCAGTCGAATCAATCTCGTCCTAGTGGTGTTAGTCGCCCAAGTGGTTTTGGTAGTGGGCGTTCTAGTGGTAGCAGAAGCCGCTCATTTGGTAGTGGTAGACGGCGTTAAAGTTAAATCAATTAGACCTCTCCAAATATGAATGTAAAGACGTACCCTAGTACGTCTCTACAAGGTTTCTAGCCAACGTACCTTTAATTTCTGGATAAATCTATTCTCTTGATGACACAGAGATTCCCCTAAATCCCCCATAAATTGGGGGATTTATTTTTTTTTCTTATAAAATGAGGATAATTAACAATTTTGTCAAGAGGTGGGATTCCCCTCAGAGAATCCCACTAAAATTGTGTAAAAATGATCTATTTTACTCGGTTAGTTATGAAAGCGGTTGAGATGATAGCTGACGGTTTATTTAAGTAACAGCATATTTACGAAATTAATTAAAGATGTTTATTACCGGAAATTGGGCGCAAATTAACACAAATATTATTCACTGCTAATTATTTTTCTGCTATGCTCTAAGCTGTTATACATACTCATTGTCTTAATATACTTGTTTGAAACAAATATCCCATTATATATAAGCTAAAGTAATTACTTGTTAAAGGATATTTATGGCGATCGCATCAAAAAATTACAACTGTTGATTTAAAAGACAATATACAACTGAGTATTAATAAAAGATTATCTAGGGGCAAAAGTTAAATGCTGAAAGGAAGTGACATCATCGGTAAGCCGATTATCACCTACGATACAGGCAAACAGATTGAAAAAGTTACCGATGTGATTTTTGACCATAATAGTAATTACATTCTTGCCTTTTTAGTATCTGATAGTGGTTGGTTTAATACCGCTAAGGTAATACCCATAGAAGATGTACACGCCATTGGGACGGATGCAGTAATTGTCAAATGGAAGTTTGCAGTCGTAGCTGCTAAAAAAATACGTGAAGTTAAAAAAATTTTAGAACGTAATAATGTACTGAAAGACACAAGGGTGATGACCACAGATGGTCGCTTCTTGGGTACAATAATTGATTTATACTTCGATGAACGCAACGGTCAAATTGAAGGATATGAAGTCGAGGGTGGAATGTTTGCTCATCCTGAGACGGGACGTTCATTTGTACCAGCACCACAGACACTCAGAATAGGTATAGATGTGGCGTTTGTTCCCCCTGAAACTGTAGACTTGATGTCAGAACAAATTGTTGACATTAAGGGTAGAAATTCTGCCTTATTTGATCGTGGTTTACCTCAATCTTCTACCATAGGTGAGATTGAATTACCTGCAACTGAGCTTGCACCAATATCAAATATTAATACATTAGAACTATTACCACCAACTCAAGAAGCTCCTACAGTATTACAACTAAATGTTGAGTCAACTCAACAAAAAGCTTTTGTGATTGGCAAGACTGTGGATCGAACGGTGATTACTCCTGATGGTACGCCGTTAGTTGTGCAAGGTCAGTTAGTCACGCTTTCAGATGTAGAGGCGGCGATGCGTTGGGGTATTTTAAATCAGTTATATTTAGCTGCTGGCGGTCAAGTTTCAGATAGCCCTACTCTAATACAAGCAGAGGAAGTGCCACTAGCAGAGCAACCACTTCGGGCATTTACCAAAATAACAGACAAAAAAATTTCAGCCGAAATAAAATCACAGCCTGTTTCTAGTTATACGGTTGAACAAACAAAGGGTAGACGATTAAAGCAAGCTGTGCAAACTGCTGAAGGCTTTTTTATTGGCGCTCAAGGGCAAATTATCACTCTAAAAGTAATTGAGCAAGCAAGAATTTTTCACAAAGAACAGGAATTAATCGTGGCGGCTGGTTTAACAAATAGTAAGTTATCCCGTAATAGTATAAAAGATCAGTTCAACCCCATAGGTAATCAACAATTAGCATCTACTTCTTTTGGTAATAATGCTGTGGATAATGTAATTGAAACACAGGATATATGGGGGCGGTTAAGGAGATTAGTGGGTGGTTTTAAAACACCATTATCTGGAGTTGGGGAGGAGGAGCGTATTAAAGCCGCGTTGGGACGGCGTGTTAACCGAGTGATTCTAGATAATGAGGACAATTTTATTTTGAATGTGGGCGATATGATTACCCATCAAACAATTGAATATGCTAGAGAAGCTGGTGTGCTGGATATTTTACTGGCATCAATTGATGGTTCTACTGAGTTGGTGACAGCACCGAGGGAATTATTAGTAAGTAAGGCATCGGTGACAGAAAACGAACCCAGTCAGCAGGTGAATTAATGTTAATTACTGTTGCCATTCTTGTTGGAGCGATCGCGAAATAAGATCTGCTGTGTAGGAAAGGGCAGATCAATCCCATTAGCAGTTAACTTTTTCTTAATTGCAGTTAACACTTTATCTCGCGTAATCATGGCATCTGCCCGTCGTGGTGGTTTAATCCACCAACGGGCGCGAATATTGACTGTACTCTCAGCCAAATCAATTACTAACGCAGTAGAGACGTTGTATGCAACGTCTCTACAAGGATGATTAAGTGGTTTTCTTGAAATTGATTGTGTCTGTTTGTAAGTAGATAGTTTGGTTTTGGATTGATTGCGCTTCTGCCGCAGTTAAACCCCATAGCTTTTGTGCTTGTGCTGCTGTTGGCATTTTCTTGATAGTTCCTGTGGTATCAAGTAGCTGTCCTGCCTTAATGGCTACTTTATTTTCAGCATTACCTTTATCTAATGCCGGATCGAGGACGACGAACAATCTTTGATTATTGCTTTGACCAACCCAGAAAGTGCGATCGCCATTAACATTTTGCACTTTGACATTAGTGAATTCTACTCTTCTATTCACTAAAGACTGCGGGCTAGGTTCGGTAACAATAACTGTTACATCTGTGATTGGTTCAGTTGTAGTTGTAGTTGTGGTAGTTGTTTGAGAAGTAGCAGTAGTTGGAGTTGCTGTGGGTGTAGCTGTAGTAGTGGTAGCTGGGGCAGGAGTCGTTGGTGCGGGTGAAGCTGGACTAGGGTTAACAACGATTACGTCTGGTTTTTCGGCTGTTTGATTTTCACAAGCGGTCACTAACCCTGCAAAAAGTACTATAACTGCGCCTCTAGCGATTAACTTGCGTGATGCCATAAAACTTTTATTGTATTTCATAACTATAAGAATTTCCTCTTGATTTTGTACAGACGATAATTTTTCAATTATATTTAGCAGTAATTTTGTTCCCAAATAGAACAAGCTGTCTGTGATGTCTACAATAAAGAATTATTAAAATAATTACTTCTGCCTAATGGAATATCAATATTTGCCGAGAGTAGTGAACCAGAAAAATCAGCTATAGCATACAATTAACTCTTACCTGAGAAAGATGGAAGTCGAGTCAATAATTTCTAGCCTCGGTAGTAGGTGAACTATAAAACTGAGGAATTTTAATATGGTACTTTACAAGCTCGAAGAACTTGATGATAACTACCAAGCTACTTTTGATGGTGATGATGTTAAAGGAATGGATGTCTATGCAGATGTAGACGAGGAAAAAGTTGGAAGTGTCAAAAACATTTTAGTTGATGAATCCGGTAATTTTCGTTATCTGGTAATCGACACAGGTGGTTGGATTTTCGGTAAGCAAGTATTATTGCCAATAGGTCGCGCACGGATTGATGATAATAACCGACGGATCTATGCAACCGGGTTAACTAAGGAGCAAGCCAAAGCTCTACCTGAATTCACCGACGATCTGAAAATTGATCATGATTATGAAGAGAGTGTCAGGGGAGTTTATCGCCCTCAAGGTGTAGAAACATCAGCAAATTTAGATGCCTCTGCACCTATTGATACAGCACCCTTAACTATGCCTTCTGCGGCTGCTCCTGTAGTTGGTGCTAACTATAATCAGGCAGGTAGCTACAATTATGATCGCGATCAAGATTTGTACGGGATGAATGATCAGAATCATAAAACGCTGAAGTTGTATCAAGAGCGGTTAGTAGCTAATAAAACCCGTGCTAAAGCAGGGGAAGTAACAATTGGTAAGCACGTAGAAACTCAAACAGCACAAGTTGCTGTACCCATAGAAAAAGAACGGGTGGTAATTGAACGCACTTCCCCATCTGATGCAGGGCGCGTTGTTAGTCCTGGTGAAGCTAAGTTCAACGACGGTGAAGTTGCACGGGTAGATGTTTATACAGAAACTCCTGATGTTCGCAAAGAAGCTTTTGTGCGTGAGGAAGTTAGAGTTAGCAAAGAAGTAACTCAAGAAACTGCTACTGCGGAAGGTCAAGTACGTCGGGAAGAATTGGATTTGAATACAGGCGATAACTTGAATGTAGATCGACGCTAATTAGCTTCAATTATCCCTCACCCTGAAGGGTGAGGCTACACTAACTAAGCCTGCCTACGCAGGCTATTTATTTTTGATATAATTGCTTTTCACTTTTCATCGAGAAAATCAGATTAATAGGACTTACGCACCGAAAGCTTGAAACTTTGATTCCCCCCTACCCCCCTTAATAAGGGGGGGAAATTCAAAGTCCCCCTTATTAAGGGGGATTTAGGGGGATCTCTGCGTAAGTCTTGACATAGCAATAAAATTAAAATTTTCTAAGATTTTCCTCACGCTAACAAAGTAAATATTAAAAATTTAAGTATGTCTTGGTTGAGAATAATTAATTTGCCAAGTAAAAGAGAAAGTTGCTCCACAACCTAATTCTGACTCAATGAAAACTTGCCCACCTCGGCTTTCGATAATTTTCTTAATAACTGCCAGCCCTATGCCTGTTCCTTCTACCTTGTCTCTAGCCTCTAAGCGTTGAAATATTTCCCAAATTTTTTGATGATATTGAGGTTCTATTCCTACCCCATTATCAGACACAGAAAATTTATAAAACTTTCTCTGTTTTTTAACTGAAATATTTATACAAATATCAGATTTATTCCCATGTTTAATAGCATTATTAATTAAGTTCATAAATACTTGTTGTAATGGAATGCGCTCTGTTTTTAAAGTAGGCATTCCTGGGTCAATTATGACTGTTACTTCTGGCGGTGGGGCAAGCAATTCGATAGTTTCAGATAGCAAATCAGCAACATTTACTGTTCCAATGAGTTGTACGCGACCAGCGCGTGAATACTGTAAAATTCCATCAATTAAAGCTTCTAAGCGATAAACGCGCCCACGTAGTAAGTTTATATGCGATCGCGATTCTTCTGTCAAACACTCAGCTAAATCTTCCTCAATCCAATCTGCTATGCTGGCAATACCTCGCAATGGTGCTTTCAAATCGTGAGAGGTGACATAGGCAAACCGATCTAATTCTTGATTACTGCGCTTTAAAGCTTCTGTTAATTCTGTTAATTCCTCAGCTTTTTTCTCAATTTCTTGTCTAGCACGTACTTGTTCCGTCGCTTCTACAGCATGAGTCATAATTGCATAAACTTGATTATTACTATCAAACAAAGGTTGATAGACAAAATTCCAAAAGCTTTCTTCAACAATGCCATCATCATTACGGTCAAATTCTACACACATTTCTTTGCCAACAAAAGGTTGACCAGTTGCATATACTTGATCGAGTAATTCAAAATAACCTTGTCCTTCTACTTCAGGAAAAGCTTCTCTAATAGTTTTACCAATCAAATCGCGTTTACCTATAAGTTTGATATAGAGAGAGTTAACAGTTTGCAGTATATGATTAGAGCCATAAGTAATTTGAATTGCAGCCGGAGTTTGCTTAAAAATTCGTTGCAGTTCATTACGTGCTGCTTCAGCTTCTTTACGTGCTGCTTGCTCACTAATTAACTGTACTCTTTGTGCCTCAGCTTGTTTACGCTCAGTAATATCGTGCATGACTACAACGGCTCCTTGTTTGTTACCGTTGGTATCAATAATTGCTCTTCCACTAGCTAGTAAGATACGGGCAATACCGGATGGGTTATTGTTTGTTTTGGGAACGATCATCATTTCTACGTTATGAACAATTTCCCCCCGTAATGCTCGAAATAGAGGAATTTCCTCGGTTTTCATCCTGGTTTTACCGTCAGGTTGATATAAGTCATAATATTCTGCCCACTGGTTAGCCGGAATGGGTGTTTTAGGTAATCCATGAAACTCACTTGTTGCTTGGTTAAACAAGGTTAAAATTCCATTAGCATTACAAGCAACAATTCCAGCTTGCACGTTATCTAAGATTACTTTTAAAAACTCTTGTTCTTTCTCTAGCGTTGCTTCTGCTTTTTGCCGTTCAGCAATTTCTGCTTTGAGTAATTGATTTGCTGTTGATAGTTGAGCAGTTCGCTGTTGCACCAAACTTTCTAAGTCATCGTAAGCTTTTTTTAGTGCTAATTCAGCTAACTTTTTATCGGTAATATTACGAGTGACAGTAGCTAAACCTAGAATTTTGCCTGTTTGTTTATCTTTAGTTGTAAATAAGTTGTAATAAACAGGTATTAACTGATTTGTTTTGAAATGCCGAAATTGAAATTCACCTTCCCAGCGTCCCTGTTGAAATACAGTAGGTAGGATATGCTCTTGCACATACGGTAAATCTTCTGGGTTCAAGTAATCAGTAATCTTTGTTTGTCTGACTTGCTCCTCACTTTCTAAACCTACCATTTGCCGAGCAGCTTCATTTAAATACAGTGGTTGTCCATCTAGAGTTGCTAGACCAATAAAATCCGAGCTATTTTCTATGATGGAAACCAGCTTTTGTTGATTTTCCTCTGCTAGTTTGCGCTGAGTAATATCTGTACAAGTTCCCACCCACTCGCGGATGCTACCATTTGTTTCTTTAACAGCAATACCACGAGCCGAGAAATATCTATAGTTATGGTTCGACGTATTCAGACGAAATTCCGACTCAAATCTGCTGTGTGTGGCGATCGCATTTTTCCACTTTTCTTTTGTTTCTTCTTGCTCATCTGGATGAATATCTTCTAACCATCCCCAACCTGCTAATGCTGCTTCACTTCTCCCTGTTAAAGCACTCCAACCTGCCACATCTTTAATAAATTCTCCCGCAGCATTACTCAGCCATACTATTTGCGAAGTTGCGGCGACTAAGGAACGATAACGTTCTTCACTTTGCCGTAAAATTGCCTCTCCTCGTTGACGTTCAGCTAATTCTGCTAGTCTGACAGCGCGGTTTTCACTTTCTAATCTTACCCGTTCTTTATAGTTAGCGAAAAAATCATTTAAAGCAGGTTCTTCTTGTAGAGAACCTTGCAGATAATCTTGAACGCGCCTATCTGCTTCATAAGATACTTCTGGATGAGATAGCATCCAAGTATGGCAAGTTTTTACATAACCAATAAATAAAACCAAGTAATTATAAGCGTCTGGAGTTAGCAAGCGACGTAGTTTTGTTTGACACTCTTCACTATCTGAAATTTCTAAAAATATTAATATTGAGCAGTAAAATATATAATTTTCGATAGCTGTGTCAGGTTCAGCCCAATTTTTTATAGAAATTTGTTGTGTATCTACCCCTGGAAAATATTGATTAATTTCTGCTGTTGTTGGTGGCGTTGATTCTAAAAGTTGTAATACTTCATGGGCGCTCATTCCTAATGGTCGTAATGTACAGCTATGACAAACCATACAATAAGGAATGGCACAATAGCGTGAAAGATAAGCAGATAGCTTTTCTTTAAATAAAGCTGGTAATGGATTATCAATGTAAGCAGATAATGTTTGTTGCCAAAGGTTTTCTAGCACCTGTGGCGTGGACTCTGCGGGACTAAAAAAAGGCGGAACAAAACCGAATTTTTCCTGAATTTCTGCCTTAATTTGGTCAGATGTTCGCATATCCATAACCTAAATAATTAGTATTGTATAAATTTTATCTAATGAGGACTCAGCTATCTTGCAACTAAGTAGATTAATTTGTCAATATTAGCAAGTTTGAATATGTTTACATTAAAAGAGTAACAATATAACCTGTCTTAGGGTATAAAATGGATAAAATATATGATAAATTATTGGTTGATGAAGTCGGAACCAAAAGCATTTAGCATTACTGATTTGCAAAAGCAAGGTTTTACAGTTTGGGATGGGGTGCGTAATTATCAAGCACGTAATTTTTTGCGTCAAATGCAACCAGGAGATTTAGCATTTTTCTATCATTCTAATGCTGCACCGTCGGGAATTGTCGGGTTAATGTCTGTGGTAGAAAGTAATGTGGAAGATCATACTCAGTTTGACCCTAATAGTCCTTACTATGACCCCAAATCCAGTAAAGTGTCATCGAGATGGCAAACTGTGATTGTACAATTTGTCGAAGCTTTTCCTAATATTATTTCTTTGGAAAGACTTAAGCAAGAATTTAGCGATCGCGAATTAAGCGTACTCAAGAAAGGCAATATGTTATCAGTTATGCCAGTATCAGAGGAAGTAGCTGATAAAATTATTGCGATCGCTGATTCTTAAAAAGAACCCCACCCCCAACCCCTCCCCTTATCAAGGCAGGGCTGTTTCATTTTCCAAGGCAAATTCTTAAAGAAAGAGCGATCGCTACCTGATAAAATCACAGCGATCGCTCTTTTTTTTTAATAAAATCATGCTTGTTAGTCTAATAGAACACTTGAAGAAAGTCAAGGATTTTCGTAAAAGTCAAGGAAAAAGACATCCCTTATGGATAGTATTATTAGTAGTAGTTTTAGGGATGATGTCAGGGTATCAGGGCTATAGAGAAATTGGGCATTTTGTAAAATATGAGCAAAGGAATCTGATTAATAACTTGGAAATATTTACGGAAAGATTACCATCTTGTGCAACTATAAGAAGGGTAATGATGGGCATGGACTGGCAAAATCTCAGCGAAGTTTTTAATCAGTGGGCTAAAGAAAACTATCCGCAAATAGATGAAACAGACTGGTTGGCAATTGATGGAAAAAGTTTGAGAAGCACAGTAACAAACTATGCAGATAAATCGCAAAATTTTGGGGTAATAGTTTCTGTATTTAGTCAACTAACAGGATTAGTGATAGCCCTGAGTAAAATCGAGAATAAAAGTAAGTCAGAAATTGCCGAAGTTCAAGATATAGTAAGGAATTGCGGTTTTAAAGGAAAAGTAATAAGCGCCGATGCGCTGCATTGTAATCAAACTACAACTAGAGCAATTATCAAAAGTCAAAATAATTATTTAATT
This sequence comes from Crinalium epipsammum PCC 9333, assembly GCF_000317495.1. Lineage (GTDB taxonomy): Bacteria > Cyanobacteriota > Cyanobacteriia > Cyanobacteriales > PCC-9333 > Crinalium > Crinalium epipsammum. Next base: position 1,283,167 of record NC_019753.1, on the reverse strand, counting down.
GCTTTAAAGAAAAACCAAAATAAATTGTATGAGCAAGTAAAAACTTTAACAAATATGATTGAGCCATCCAGCCGATGTATCACTAAAGACAAAGTCATGGACGACAAGTAACTCGAGAAGTAACAGTTTTTAATAATATTATTAAATTGAAAAACTGGTCACATATTCAAAGCTTGATTAAAGTAGAACGCTGGGGATGGAGAGGAAGCTCACCATATCAAGAAACAGTTTATTACATCAGTAGCATGAGCGCAGATGCGGAAACGTTTAACCAAAGAATTAGAGGGCATTGGCGAATAGAAAATCAAGTTCACTGGGTCAAAGACGTAATTTTAAATGAAGATAAAATGAAAATTCATCAAATTCAAGCAGCTACTAATTTTTCCATTTTAAAAACAATAGTTTTGAATCTTTTTCGCGGCTTGGGTTTCATCTCTATAACCGAGGGAAAAAGGTGGTTAGGTAATCACTGGAACAAACTGCTCATTATGACGGAAGAATTGACTTAAAATTTGAAAATTATCAGCAGTAGTTTTCGTTAAAAAAATAACTTAAGAGGAGCTTCAAGCCTGATGGGATAAAGCATCGGAAAATTTATGCTGTGTATAGAGTTAATCTATCAAGGAATAATTAATTAAAGTTATATTAAACATTAGTGCTAAATTTTAATTTGATAAATAAAAAAGATTTAGAGTCAATGTTGGAAATATAATTCTGGAAAATGAAACAGCCCTGCTTATCAAGGGGAGGGGAGTTTTGTTTTAGGCTTAATTTTGTAGAGTAAAATCAATTTAACTCGACGGTGAAAGATCTGTTGTTGACAAAAACGCGATCGCCTTCTACTAATTTATGTCCTCGGCGCGTCTCAATCACATCATTCACTTTAACTCTACCTGCTTGGATGAGTATCTTAGCTTCACCCCCAGTTTGCACTACTCCCGCCCATTTCAAAAATTTTCCCAGTTCAATTGTATTATTGCTATTGGTCATAAAATAAAATTAATATGCGATCGCTCAATTACAACAAGATATCTATTTAGAGTATCAATCCCCTCATTATAGAGATATCAATACTTTATCCATAATATATATTAACTAATGGCAAGCCAAGAAAATTTGCGTGAATTACTAATTTCCCTAGATCATCGCGGGTATAAAGCTTATAAAGATATTCGTGGAAGTTACAACTTTCCCAATTTTACCTTAATTATTGACCGCGTACAGGGAGATCCTTTTGCTACACCTAGCCAATTACGGGTAAAAATTCCTCAAGCTATTGCTAAGTTTCCCCGTAATGTCTATCAAAATCGTAGCCGAGAAATAGCTTTACGAGATTATATTACTAGAGAATTTTATCATGCTACCCAGTCGCTCCGTGAACGACGCGGGACTGGAAATAGTGGGTTAATTGCGATCGCACTTCCAACTCAAGCTATCTTAGATCGTACCTCTGCATTTATCAACGATGAGTTTGTAGAAATACGCTTTGTTGTCGGTTTACCTGGGGATGGTCGGCGGATTAATGCACCAGAAGCAGTAGAATTATTATGCGAACAAATTCCGCAATTAATAGAACAGACATTAATATATAGTAATCTTGATGCCGCAGCAATTGAAAATCATATTACTACTGCGGAAGATGCAGATTTTATTAGAGACTCACTTAGGGAAAAAAAGTTAGTTGCTTTTGTTGGTGATGGTGCAATTTTACCTCGTCGTAGTGGCGTAGATGAAAGACCACTTTTAGATCAAGTAATACCGTTTAAATCACCAGATAGTTTAAGTATAGAGTTTAACTGTCCCAATCGTGGTTTAGTAACAGGTATGGGAATACCCCAAGGCGTTACTTTAATAGTTGGGGGTGGTTATCATGGTAAATCTACTTTATTAAGAGCGATAGAATTAGGTATTTATAATCATATCCCTAATGATGGACGGGAATTAGTTGTTACCAATTCATCCGCAGTTAAAATTAGGGCGGAAGATGGGCGCAGTATTACAGGTGTAGATATTTCACCGTTTATTAATCATCTCCCGCAAAACCGTTCAACTACTAATTTTTCTACACAAAATGCTAGTGGTAGCACTTCCCAAGCAGCAAATATTATTGAGGCGTTAGAAGCTGGTACGCAACTGTTATTAGTAGATGAAGATACGGCTGCTACTAATTTTATGATCCGCGATCGCAGAATGCAAGCTTTGATCGCCAAAGATTTTGAACCAATCACACCTTTTATAGATAAAGTTAGACAACTTTACACAGAATATAACGTTTCTACTATCTTGGTAATGGGTGGTAGCGGTGATTATTTTGATGTTGCAGATACCGTTATTGCAATGCAAGATTTTCAACCATCAGAAGTGACGGATAAAGCAAAAGCGATCGCACAACAATATACAACTAATCGTACTACTGAAGGTGGTCAAGAGTTTGGAAAACTAACAGCAAGAGTTTTATTAGCAAATAAATCTCCCTCGAATTTTAATCAGTATAAACGCGAGTGGAAAGTCAGAGATTTAGACACTATTATCTTTAACAGAGAAGAAATTGATTTATCAGGAGTCGAACAACTTGTAGAAGTTGGACAACTAAGAGCGATCGCAGCTACAATTAGCTATATTGAGCAGCATTATCTCGATCATTACACATTACCAGAGATCTTAGATAGTGCGATCGCGGATATTACAACCCAAAGCTTTGATATACTGACATCATTCCCCGAAGGAAACTTCGTATTCTTCAGACGCTTAGAGTTAGCTGCTGCAATTAATCGCTGGCGTTCTTTAAATACTAAACCGAAGCTTTAAATTTAGAACGAGACAAACAAGCTTCCAGATAAGGGCATTCTTCACAATGTAACTCTGTCCCTGGCTTCTTGCAGCCACAGCCAAGATTTACACTACAATCTCCAGACTGTTTAGCACCAAAGCCAGGAACTATTTCTTTAAAAAGAATCACAAAGTTTTGAGTAATCATAGTCTTGCTTGTTAAGTTTTTATAAAGTTTATTAAAAATTAAATTGAGAACAAATATCTATTTATTATTAACTATGGGCTGTAGATCTATTTTTTCCCTCTATCTTAAGTAAGTATTTAATTAAGTCAACATAATTAATTATAAACCCCCTCCCCGTCAACAGGGAGGGGAAAATTTACTCTTTACTGCTTACTGTTTTAATTGGTATTGGTGGAATTCTTGCTACAACTCCTTTTTTAAGTGCTGCTGGTCGTTCTGACCAAGGTAACAAACCATCAGGCTTAGAGTAGTAGTTATCAGCACAGTTGAAAACATCTGCTATAGCTGACAAATTTTCTTCTGAATAAGGTAAATCACCAAACAAGTAAGTATATTTACCAATTGCAGCAAACGAGATAGCGCACGAGTGACTACAAGCACTCATACATTCTACAGGCTGAATCTGCCATTCATCTCTCAGATCCCAATTGGGATAAAGTTGCAATAGTTGTTCTAGTAGTTGTTGTCCTCCGCTTTTACCGATAGTTTTTCCATCTTTCCAAACACTGGCGCAACTTGTGCAAACAAACAAAGTGTGCTGTGGCTGCATATAAAAATATTAACGACTGAAATTAAAACTAGGACTAATCATCATAATTGATTGCGGAGGTTTTTTATTCAATTTTAATTGCCGAAACTTTTTGAGGTAAATTCACGTCTTTGCTATTTACTCTCAACTGCCCATTATATTTCCAGTATCAATCATTATGGATAACAGAAAACCTTTACATTCATTTCTTCCTGTCTCTATTGCTTTATTAATGATTTCCAGTGCTGGTATTGCTGTCAGCGCTAGCATTGCCGAAGCTAAACCACCCGCCCATGCACCAGCGCGGGGATATCGCTGTAAAAATGACCGAAGTAATGCTAACTGCAAACAGCAGAAAAATCAAAACAATCGTCGTAATAACAGTGATAACGACAACGGTGATAACGATGATCCTTATAACAACGATCAGTCTACTAATGAGGGTTACACTTTATCCGCGAATACTGTTTTAGATCTTGAGTATAGTGGTTCGCGTACAATTACCTTGCGTAGAAATCAAACATATTCTATAACACTGAGAGTAGTTAGGGATATCAGAAATACTCAAAACCAGGTTTTAATTCCAAGGAATACTAGAGTTGAAGGCGAGTTTAGACCTACAAATGGAGGCTTTCAATTTGTAGCCCGTAGACTGAGACTTTCTAATGGCAACAGTTATCAGATCAATGCAACTTCTAGGACATTTTATGGAACTGAAGAATTGGCTAACGGAGATATAGGTTCGCAAAGATCTGGTGATCTGGCGAGTATAATTGCTGATGCGGTTACTGGCAATCGCACAAATTCTAATGTAATGGTGTTGCAACCAAATACTCAAATCCAAATGATTCTTAATTCTGATTTAACTATGCGGTAAACGTAACAAAATTATTAAAGATTAATCTGATTAACCGCCTTAAACAGGCGGTTTTCTATTGTTTATAGATATATTTATTATTTGCTCAAAGCCTTCAAATAAGTAGCTCTATTTAATAAAACACAAGATGGGGACAAGCAGAAGAAGCTAGAGGAGGCAGACAGAGTTGAAAGTCCATATCTGACTATTTAATTAGGTTGACTTAATTATAATAAAATGCCCTGTCACTTAGTAGGGAAAGGGCGAGGTGCGTTGGTATTGGTGTAAGGAGCAAATTGAAATATTTGCTATATTCTTACTTTAATTATCTAATATGAAGTTGCTGTGACAGTTAGATGGTAAAAATGCGATCGCATAGCGACTCCGCAAGAGTATCGCGCAAGCCCTGACTTGTCAGTTCGCACAGCAACTTAAGCAGCATTAGCTAAACCGCTATGGCGCAACAAAGCAACCGTACTAGGTTCACGTCCTCGGAAAGCCTTAAATACTTCCATTGGCGGCTTACTACCACCTAACGCCAGTACCGTATCGCGGTAACGCACGCCAGTATTAGAGACAGCTTTTTCATCTTCTAAACCAGCTTCTTCAAACGCGGCAAAAGCATCAGCACTTAAAACTTCAGCCCACTTATAACTGTAATATCCGGCTGCATAGCCGCCAGCAAAGATATGTCCAAACGCACACAAGAAATTATCTTCTGGTAGCGGTAGTAAAACGGTAGTATTTTTAGCAATACGGTTACGCACATCTTTGATAGATTCATTACCACCTGGTTGATAGCGGTGATGTAATTCCAAATCAACTAAGCTAAAGTGCAACTGCCGCAGCATTCCGCTACCACTCATATAATTTTTAGCTGCAACTAGCTTTTGATAGTAATGTTCTGGCAAAGGTTCGCCTGTTTCATAATGCCTTGCCATCCCCATTAAAGTTGGTCTTTCATAGCACCAGTTTTCCATAAACTGACTAGCTAGTTCTACCGCATCCCACTCAACATTATTAATTCCGGCTGCACCAGCATAATCTACCTTAGTCAGCATATGCTGCAAGCCGTGACCAAACTCGTGAAACAGTGTTTCCACTTCCCCAAAAGTCATCAAGCTAGGTTTGCCGTCAACTGGGGGAGATTGGTTACATACCAAATAAGCTACAGGTAGGCGCGTATCAGTTGTACCGTTTTCAGTAATCTTGGCACGACCAATACAATCATCCATCCACGCACCGCCGCGCTTTTCAGCAGGACGGCTGTATGGGTCTAAATAAAAGTATGCAATGGGGTTGCCTGTTTCGTCTGCAACTTGGAAGTAACGCACATCGGAATGCCAAACTGGTGCTTGTCCATCAGCAGGGGTAACAGTAGCATTAAATAAGCGTTTTACTAAACCAAATAACCCGTCTAAAACTTGAGGAAGTGGGAAATAAGGACGTAATTCTTCGGCGCTAAAATCAAATTTTTCTTCCCGTTGACGTTCCGCCCAAAAACTAACATCCCAATGTTTTAAATCATTTGCTTCTGCTGCACCTTTAGCAGCAGCAAAAGCTTTTAGTTCTTCTAAATCTTTAATAGCAGCATCATAACTAACTTGGCGGAGTTCTTCTAGTAGTGCTTCTACTGCTTCAACGTTAGGAGCCATTTTACTAGCTAGGCTTAACTCAGCATAACTGTTAAAACCTAGTATTTGGGCTTTTTCTTTCTTGAGTTGTAAAATGCGCTCAATGATAGGGCTGTTATCTAAATCACCATTAGAAGCACGACTTACAAAGGCTTTATAAAGTTTTTCCCGCAAGTCACGGCGAGTGCTGTGCTGCATGAAGGGACCATAACTGGGGACATCTAGAGTAATACGCCAAGGTCCATTTTCTGGGGTGGCGTTTTCTTCTCCTGCATCACGGGCAGAAGCAGCAGCTAAACTGAGTAAACTTGGGGGTAAACCGTCTACTTCTTCTTTGTTGGTGAGAGTTAAGCTAAAAGCTTTAGTTGCATCTAAGACGTGGTTTGAAAATTTGGTGGAAAGTTCTGCTAATTCTAGTTGGATAGCATTGAAGCGAGCTTTCTCCGAAAGGGCTTCGCCAACGCGCTTTTCTCCTTCTAATCCTACACCAGAAAGTTCTGCATCTTTAATCGCTGCTTCAACAATCCGTTTTTGAGCAGGCTCTAAACTATCCCAAGCATCACTTTCACTTAAGGCTTTAAATGCTTTATATAAAGGTTGGCTTTGACTTAACTTATTCCAAAACTGTACTACTTGCGGTTGTACAGTTTCATGGGCTGACCGCAGTTCAGGGCTATTTTTCACACCCATTAAATGGTTAACAATACCCCAACTCCAACTTAAACGCTCTACAAATTGTTGCAGAGGTTCGACTAAATCATTCCAAGTTGGTTTAACATTTGCTTCTAGATTAGTAAGCTCAGTGTCAAGTTCTGCCAATAATTGAGTCATGGCAGGTACTACATGACTTGGTTGAACCGCATCAAATGGCGGTAGACCTTTGCCAATAAGTAAGGGATTGTTAGTAATGGTAGCGTTTGCCGTCATAGTGGATGTTTAGTAGGTCTGATCTTAATTTTCGTTAATTACTTATAATTTCAATGTAGTGTAAGCCCCATGATTGTAGGAGTGTTACCCACACTGGAATTATGGTAGGGATTTAATAGGCGGCTTGCAGAAATTAGAGGTTGATTTTGATTTAACTCAACAATCAACGTTGGATGTGAAAGCAAATTGTGCCCAACGTTGGAAAATTGTAGAGCGAAGCGCTTTTTCCTCTTCCGTACTTAGTGTGCTAAGTTAACTCGAATTTATTCTCAATGTTTTGCTAAGTAGGGGTTTGAGATCATTTAAGCCTTAAATTTATCCTATGAGACTTGGGATAGACATGAGATCTCCTCGAAATCGCACTGGGCAACAGTGTAGGACATTAGAAAACGAAATGATTTAGCACACTAAGTAGGGAAGAACCATGAATTTAGATGGCGGAGCATCTAGAGCATTGGCAGCTAATGGTAAGATTTTAGTACTTGCAGGGCGATCGCTAACTAATGTGATCCTTGTCTAAGATGCCAAACACCCTGCACCCACATTGTAAGGAAGTGGTGACTGATGTGAGTGACTGGCATCTAAGAAATAATCAATTTTTGGGGGCGGCGCTGAGGTGGTTGCGGCTGCGTTTGGGTGCGTTGGCAGCTTCGGCGGGGGATGATGTTGAGGATAGCGGACAGTTGAATTCTGCGGCGCAAAATTTTAGCTGGCGGGAGAAAATTGAACAGGCAGAGATGGAGATGGACGCGGCTGCGAGTGGGGAAATGCCGCCTGCTCTTATCTTGCTAAGTTACAAGTTGGGATTGTCGGATTTTGAGCAATGGGTGTTGCTGCTATGTGTGGCGATGGAATTTGATACCAGTATTGCTCATCTTTGCGCTGATGCTCAAGATCATCCTAATCGACCTTATCCGACATTTGCGCTGGCGCTGGCGTGTTTTGATGACCCTGAATGGGGTGTGGTGTTACCGGAACGTCCTTTGCGCTTTTGGCGGTTGATTGAGATTCATACTGTGGGGAATCAACCGCTAATCACGAGTGCTTTACGTGCGGATGAGCGGATTGTTAATTATTTGAAGGGATTAAATTATCTTGATGACCGCTTGGAGTCGTTGGTGTTTCCGTTCAATCCTGGGGAGAAAATGGTGAAGGAGGGGATTTTACCGTTGCCTGCTTCTGGGCGCGAGGTGGCGGAAGCTATGGCGTTGCAGATTAAAACGGCGGTTGCAGAGCAGGATTTTCCCTTATGGAAGTTAACTGGAATTGATAATCAGAGTAAGTGTAGCATAATTTGGAAAGTTTGTCAAGAGTTGAATTTGCGTTTGTATCGGTTGCCGTTGGAGTTGTTGCCGACGCAGGGGACGGAGTTGGAAACGTTGGCGCGGCTTTGGGAGCGAGAAAGTTTGTTGTTACCTTTGGCGCTGTATGTAGATGTGCAGGGGTGGGATGAAGCGGCGAATGCGCGGGGCATGGCTCTTTTGCGGCGGTTTTTGAGTCGCAGTCAGGGGATTTTCTTTTTGGATGTGCGGGAGAGTGGGTTGGCGTTGGAACGTCGGACGGTGACGTTTGATGTTGCCAAGCCTACGCCTGTGGAGCAGCGAGCAGCTTGGGAGTTGGTGTTGGGGATGACCTCTCCCCCAGCCCCTCTCCTGGGAGGAGAGGGGAGAAATATTACTCCCCCCTTCCCTGCTAGGGAAGGGGGGCTGGGGGGGTTAGGTCAGCCAAAGGCTAAGACTATTTCAGAGCAACTTGCGAATCAATTTAACTTGAATTTGGTGGAAATTGGGCAAATTGCGGAGAAAGCACGGGGGGAGGTGGGGGAAGAACCGGAATTGCAGGCACGTTTATGGCAAGGGTGTCTGGCTAGTACTCGTCCGCGTTTGGATTCGCTGGCGCAACGGTTGGAGGTGAAAGCGACCTGGGATGATATTGTACTGCCGGATGAGGAGAAGAAGTTGCTTGAACAAATAGCCGACCAAGTGCGGAATCGTGGGGTGGTGTATGACGAGTGGGGGTTTCGGGAACGGATGAATCGGGGGTTGGGGGTGAGTGCCTTGTTTGCCGGGGAAAGTGGCACGGGGAAGACGATGGCGGCGGAGGTGATAGCCAATGTATTGCAGTTGAATTTGTACCGGATAGATTTGTCGGCGGTGGTGAGTAAGTATATCGGGGAAACGGAGAAGAATTTACGCAGGTTGTTTGATGCGGCGGAGGATGGGGGAGCGATTTTGTTCTTTGATGAGGCGGATGCCTTATTTGGGAAACGCGGTGAGGTGAAGGATAGCCATGACCGCTATGCGAATATTGAGATTAATTATTTGTTGCAACGGTTGGAAGCGTATCGCGGGTTAGCGATTTTGGCGACGAATATTAAGAGTGCTATGGATGTGGCGTTTGTGCGACGGTTGCGGTTTATGGTGGATTTTCCTTTTCCAGGGGTGAAGGAACGCAAGCAGATGTGGGAGAAGGTGTTTCCACCACAGACACCAACAGAGGAGTTGGATTTGCAACGGTTGGCTCAGTTTAATGTTACGGGGGCGAATATCCATAATATTGCTTTGAATGCGGCGTTTTTGGCGGCGAAGGCGGGGACTCCAGTGGGGATGGAGTTGGTGTTGGCGGCGGCGCGGACGGAGTTTCGCAAGTTGGGAAGGCAGATTAATGAAGCAGATTTTCGGGTTTCGGGAGGGAGGTAGAAGATGAAGATTGATATTCAGATTGAGCGGTTGATTTTGTCTGGGGTGGATGTGTCACAGAGTCAGAGGGTGAAGTTGCAAGGGGCCATTGAGGCGGAGTTGGCGCGACTGGTGAAGGTGTTTGGGTTGCCTGTGCATTTACAGGGAGGGGGGAGGATTCCCAAGTTGCCTGCGGATTTGAGTTTGACGAATACAAGTAATCCTGTGCAGTTAGGACAGGAAATTGCCCAAGCTATTTATGGAGGTATGAAGTTATGAGTCGCCAAGTTGGTCGGGTAAGTCAGCAGTCTAAGGGTGAAACGCCTTTGATGAGTGGGGTTTTACAACGTGCGGCGGTGCGTGCGGTGGCGGATAAAGAGGTGGAGGCGACTGAGGATGTGGAGTCGGGAATGTTGAGGGAGTCGCGGTTTCGGCATGATTTTAGTCAGGTGGGGATTGATAGGGGAGGGTTGCCACCGATACAGGCAAAGTTGACCATTGGCGAACCAGGGGATAAGTACGAACAAGAGGCGGATAGGGTAGCATCCCAGGTGGTACAACAAATCAATGCTCCCGCTTCAGTCCAGTCATCTCAAGGGCAGTCTGTACAGCGAAGAACGGAAGCCCAGGAAGAGGAAGAAATACAGGCAAAACCGGAGAATACCTCACTACAACGAATGGAAGCGATCGCGGGAGGGGAAGGATACCGGAATTTGGACACGGCTATTAATAGTGCCAGGGGGGGGGACAGCAATTAGATGCGGGATTGCAACGGTCAATGGGGCAGGCGATGGGGGCGGATTTTAGTTGCGTGAGGGTTCATACAGATGCGCAGTCGGAAGAGTTGAATCAGGAACTCATGGCGAAGGCGTTTACGACGGGTCAGGAGGTGTTCTTTCGGCAGGGGGAATATAATCCTGGGAGTCGGGGCGGTCAGGAGTTGTTGGCGCATGAGTTGACTCATGTAGTGCAGCAGAATGGGGGGGCGGTGCAGCGGGCAAGTAAATCCCCAGGAAAAGCGACGACTAAACGTGAAATCACCTCATGCGGCATACAGGTTCAGCGTGTGGTTGGCAATTATGCGATCGGAAGTACTCTAGCAACGACCACGAAAGCCAAGAGAGGATTGACGAAACCGCAAATGGATGAAGTCCAGAAGTTGCATGATGACCCGAGCAACCACTACACGGTTGATCAGGCGCAATCTTTAGCAATAGGGAGTAATACCCAGTCCAACCCCTACGCATGGGAGGTGGAAGGACTAGGAAGTTATGTAACGCAAAATCCTTTAGTGCAGAGCATTTTGGAAAATTTTGGCCATCCTATCACGGATGTAGTCAAAATATATACTGATCTGGGGAGCAGAGTAGGATGGGAAGTGAAGCATGGGGGTCTGGGCGCATTGACGGTCAGCGACCTGCATCAGCACTTCGACGCAACAATGCCATTGCATGTGGGTTTTAACTCCTTTTTGACAGATGAATGGAATGGCAATTCAAACGGCTACGCGGGAAAACAGACAGGCATTAAACTCTATGACGTGATGCGTTCAAAAATTACAAAGGATTGGCAGGCGGAAGATGTGGGAAATTATCAAAACTTAAATGATTTGCTGAAAGGGGTGAGTGGAAGACCACCCGAGTTGCACCATCTGCTAAACAAAAGTGTATACCAGGCGAACGCAACAAATGTAATGAACTTGATGATTGCGGAACGAAGCGCAAGTGAACACAACGATGGGCCGGGGCAGCACGAACTGATGCACAGGGTATCATCAGGCAATGATCAAAATAAGTTTAAGGTGCTGTTAAATGAGGTAGAGGAAGAATACAACAATTGGCTGGTTAAGAAGACAGGGAATCAACAAGTAAGGATGACTCCTGGGTAAGAGGACGGGAGGGGGGGAAAGATTGTACTGAGGCATACACAAGAAACAAACAATGATAGGGAATGATCACGAAAGGACGGACAAGGGGACGGAGGTTTTAGGATCGAGAGTAGAGAGAGATGCGATCGCTATCTGGTTGTTAAACAACTCCATAGCCCGTATATTCCCGCATTTGGGGAGCTTGAAATCCAAGAATAATATCATCTTGTGGAACTCCTTGCTCAACAAGTTCTTGAGCCACTCTCATTTCCGTCATATTCTGCTCAATCCAAATTTTTCCCTCTTTAATATCTAAATGTAAAACACAACCATAGACACGCCGATGACCATCCCATCCCACATTCATCACCATGTAATGGTCTTGTTTTGTATCGAAAACTGTGTAACAATCAATCTTACCATTTGCTATTGGTATAGCAGCATAATCTGTTAACAACGACTGAATGATATAGCGATAAGACTCTAGGTTATCCATTGTAAAATTACTTCTTGAATTGGGTCATAAACAATTATTTTAATCTGATATCTCTCAACTGAAATCTGGGCAAATTCCCGCTTAAAAAAGATTCATAAACAGCTATAGGCACTGCCAAATATAGAATCCGGTTTGGTTCGCTGATTTCTAAAGCCAGCCGATAATTCAAAAACTGTCCTAACGCAGCATGATAATCTGTTAGGGGTGAATCACTCAAAAATGTTTTAATCTCAACGGCAATTTTTTCTTCACCTCTGTCTGCTGCTAACAGTTGTTCCGCACCCAAATCAATTTCAAATTTAGTTCCACCAACTTCCAATCGCAGAGGATCATCAGTTATCTTCCACTGCTCCTTTTCTAAAGCAATTCTAACCACAGCATGAAATTTATCTTTAGCTACCATCGTTAACGTTTTCTGCTTTTACTTAACATTTTAGTGCAAGCACTCCTTGATGAGGCAGTGAAAATGCGATCGCTTTTGATGTGGGTTCTGTGCGATCGCGTGTTTTAGAATTGAGAGTAGAGAGATATGCGATCGCTCCTCTTATATAATGGGTATTACCGCGCCTCCACACCCCAACCCTTCCCCAATTCAAAATTAGCAACATCCACCAACCGACGATGTAATACCCAAGAGAAAACCAAATGGACTGGAAAATTGAACAAGCCCAGCAAAAATTCTCAGATCTAATTAGTGCCACCGTTGTCGAACCGCAACTGATTTACAACCAAGACCAACTTGTTGCCGCCGTTGTCGAAGCCCAAACTTTTCAGGAATTCCTGGCTTGGCAACAGCAGCATCGCCAACCAACCCTTGCCGATGCTTTTGCCCAATTGCGTCAGATAAGTGCAACAGAAAACTATACCCTTGAGATGCCTCTTCGCAGCGATCGTCTCAATTCCAATGAATCCTTTTACATAGCGCCATCACTGCTCTTGTAGTGCGATCGCCTATATATAAAATTGTGAAATGATTTGGGCGATCGCATTAATGCCGATCAGTAACGAAGCGATCGCACTTGTCAAATTTTTAAGTGCAATACACGCGCGATCGCATCCTCAACTACAATCAGATTAGCAATGGTGAAAAGTGCGATCGGTCATTTTACCTGCGATCTCAACAATAAACGCTAATCTCTAAAAGTAATCTTTTGTAACAGTAATTAAATTATCTGCTAATTTGTTACATAATTAAAGGCAGTTTTTTAAAAATGGCAGTATGTTTGTTAAAATATTCTTCTATCTAATCATTTGTCCTGCTGCCGTTGCATTCATTTTAGGCGTGATGGCAAACGTTCTAAAATCTTATTTTTATAAAGAATCTGATTTATGAAGAATCTGACACTGCTGCTTTTACAATGTCAGGAGATACTTAGTTTTTAATACCCAAAAGCAATATCGCTCAAACTGCCCCCTGCTAAACTACAGTACGTTTTACTTCTGGTGCAGGAGGTGTTTTTTCGGGAGCGTTTTCCTGTGATTCTATTAGATAGGGAAACTGAGAGCCTAATTTAATATCCAAATGTTCTCCAACACTTTTTAGCAGGTTAAGTTGAGACGGGAATAATTCTGACCACCCTGTTTCCTGCTTGAGAAACTCTTGCGCCCAGTTGAAAAACAGCACAAAAAGGGAAACAAAACTGATAATAGAACCATATAAAATGCCTACTGCCATCTGTTGTTCTGTTGCACGATTTGTTACATACCACCCCCAAAGGCTCCATCCGGCTCGGAAGCTAACGATCCATATCCAAACTATAAAAGTGACGCTCAAAAGTACTACCAAAAAAAGCAGCCAAATAAATTTGGCAAAGAAAGAAAACACCTTGCCGAAAGAATAAGCCAATGAAATTCCTGTTTGTTCTTCAGCAAAGTAATTCCCCAAGCTACTTCTGGGAGAGTACGGGGAAATAGCGTTTTGTTGCTTTGACATATTTGCTTAATTTGCCATTCATTTTTCAAAAGCTTAACATCAGGTCTATCCCGATATTGCAACAATAAGTAACAAAATTGTTAACTATTAATAACTTATAACAAGAAAATGTCCTTGACAATTCACCAAATGCACCTTTAGAGTTAGTGTAATATCAATCAGTCGGTGCATCTCGATATTCCAAGGATAATAACTATAGAAAAAATCTCCTTTTAAGCATTTTTTGTCGAACAATTGTGTGATTAGTTATACATTTTTACTGTGCATATTTAACTGAAAAGGAAAATAGCACTGTCATGTTCCTGTAGCCTAAATCAATTGCATTTTTTCAGGAGTTAATACCTGATTAAATTGATTTATGGGGTAGTTTAAAATCGCGATCGCTCAGATACGGAGATACTTATTACGTGACTACTTTTCCAGGTTCTCCAAAGTCACTCAAGGGAGCAATTGTTGCTATTGATGTAACAACTAACAAAATAGTTAATACAATTGCCTTCCAATACAATCCAGAGACAATCACACGCACCTTAAATTCCCAAATATCGGGAGGAGAAAAGGGTGCAAAATCTGAAATTTTACGCTTCAAAGGAGCGCCGACAGAAACGCTCAAACTAGATGTAGAACTTGATGCGACCGATCAACTAGAGACAGGAGATAAAATAGCCTCTGAACTAGGCATTTATCCGCAGTTATCTGCTTTAGAAATTTTGATTTATCCTAGCACAAGGCAGGTTTTTACAAATATGCTCCTAGCTGGCATAGGAACAATAGAAATCATACCAATGGAAGCCCCAATGACATTGCTAATTTGGGGTGAAAAACGGGTGCTGCCTGTACAGTTAAACGATTTTAGTATTACTGAAGAAGCCTATGACGTTAACCTCAACCCGATTCGGGCGAAGGTATCTCTAAGTTTGCAGGTTTTGAACTCTAGCAATCTACCTGGGAACAAGGGTGCAAAGCTGTTCCAGGCACATCATAAAGCTAAAGAACGGATGGCAAATCAAGGTAGAACCAGCAATATTAATACAATGACTGGCGTAGATAGTAATCGTTTTTTTAAAAGTTCGCTATTCTTTGTTCCTCATATTTAATTTATTAGTGATTATGTTCGATCATAATAGCCGTTATTCTAATTTAGAAACCGCTCAATACACGACAGAAGAGGGACGGAAAATTGCTTATAAACGCCGTCGATTTTTACCTCAAGGAAGAGCGATGCCACTATTGCAAGAGGTTATGTTTGTAGAAGGCGATCGCCTAGACTTAATAACTTATAAAACCTTGGGTGATTCTGAGCAGTTCTGGCAAGTATGCGATGCTAATAACACCATGAATCCCACGGAACTTACCTCGGAAATTGGACGAACAATCCGTATACCTATGCCGGAGGTTTGAAGAAATTACGATGAAGCTGGGAATTAATTTAACTTTATTAATTGGTGAAACTATACCTCGTCCTGCTCCCAGATTACTGATGGAATCACTGCAAAATGTTGAAGTGACTCATAGTGATGAGGGATACTCAGGTTTTCAAATAAATTTCCAAGTTGGTCGCGCCGGACGTAATGATTTGCTGGACTACCAAATAATTAAAAATCCCTTATTAAAAGTTTTTAATCGCGTGATTTTAATCATTATTTTAGGCGCAAGTGCTAAAGTTTTGATGGATGGAATCATTACAAACCAGCAGTTTTCACCCAGCTTGACACCAGGAGGTTCAACTTTCACCATTACGGGTGATGATGTCAGTGTGATGATGGATTTAGAAGAGAAATCTGTTAAACATCCAACCCAAAATGAAGCTATTATTGCCCGCGTTTTGATTGGAAATTATGCTAAATATGGTTTAATTCCTGAAGTGATTGCGCCATCTTTGAGAGATCAACCCACTCTATACGAGCGCATTCCATCGCAACAAGGTACTGATTTAAAATATCTCAAAACTATTGCCGAGCGGTTTGCTTATGTCTTTTATGTTACGCCAGGGCCAACATTGGGAACAAACACCGCCTACTGGGGGCCACCCCAACGCAAAGACAAAGCGCAAAAGGCATTAACTGTCAATATGGAGTCTTTTAGCAATGTAGATTCTATTAGCTTTCAGAATAATGCTTTATCTGCAAGAGCAGTAAAAGGAAGCGTTCAAGACCGCAAAACCAACAAAGTCCACTCTTTACAAGAATATAGTAGCGATCGCCCATCATTAGCAGCCCAACCTGCATTAGCTAAACAAGCTTATCGCCAAATACAACAGTATCGCGAAACAGGGCGTGATACTGCACAAGCAGGCGCACGTTTACAAGCGATCTCCGATCAATCTGTAGGTAATGTAGTAACAGTCACAGGAGAACTAGATACAGTGCGCTATGGCAGTTTATTAAAAGCCAGAAGATTAGTAGGTTTGCGTGGTGTTGGTGCTACTTATGACGGTCTTTATTACGTCAAAAGTGTTACGCATAAAATTAGCCCAGGGGAATATAAACAGAACTTCACAATTACCCGCGACGGCATCGGAACAACTAAACGAACACTAGCAATATGAAACAGTTTTTCGGCAAATATCGTGGCAAAGTGACAGGGAATAAAGACCCTTCAAATTTAGGCAGAATTCAAGTAAGTGTTGCCGCTATTTTTGGTCAAGATCGCCAAAGTTGGGCGCTGCCTTGCACACCTTATGCCGGAAAAGATATTGGTTTTTTTACTGTTCCCCCTGTTGACGCTAATGTGTGGGTGGAATTTGAAGGCGGCGACCCAGATTATCCGATTTGGAGCGGTTGTTTTTGGGGCGAAAACGAATTACCTCAAAACGCTAAAGTAGAAGACCCTGTTAATGTGCAAGTATTTAAAACTGAGGGGATTACTATTACTTTAAGCAATTTAGAAAAGAATAAAGCTTTAACAGTTGAAGTAACAAAACCTGTAGTAGAAAAGCCGTTAAAATTAATTTTTAATGCTCAAGGGATTGAATTAAATAATGATAATAAAACAATTGCTAAATTAACGGCGGAAACAATAGAATTAAAAAATGGGGAATCATCTACCCTTACAATTGCTGGTGATAGTATTCAACTTAAAGAAAGTGCTATAGAAATAAAGCTTACTGCCAATAGCATTGAAATGGATAGCAATCCAGCTACTTTAAAGTTATCAACTTCTTCGGGAATTGAAATTGCTAATCCTCCAGCAAAGGCGTTGATTAGTTCTTCTGGTGTGGAGTTGAGTAGTACTCCTGGCAATATTACAGTTGCACCATCGGGAATTGAACTTAACTATCCCATTGGAAATATCAAACTTTCTCCAGTGGGGGTGAATGTAAATAACGGTGCTTTAGAAGTAATGTAAGGAGAAATTTAAATGCCTGGTTTTTTGTTAAATGTTGGTTCTACCGTTATTTGCGCTCATGGAGGACAGGCGAAACCGACAATGCCTAATCCGAGAGTAAAAGTAATGGGGATGCCTGTAACAACGCAAGGACCACCTTATGCGATCGCAGGTTGTGCAAATCCTCCCCCACCCGTCAATATTGGTCCTTGTATTATGGGCAATTGGGTGATAGCAGCATTGCGAGTGAGGGTGATGGGAATGCCTGTATTGTTACAAGATAGTCAAGCAATTTGCGTTCCTACTGGCACACCGCTAACCGTACTTTTGGCTAATGTTCGCGTTAAGGGGATGTGATCAATGCACATTAATTATCCCTTTCAAATAGATGGACGCGGACGAGTTGCAGAAGCGGATAGCGACTTGCACATTCGTCAGTTAATTGAACAAGTACTTCTCACTTCGCCTGGAGAAAGAGTTAACCGCCCAGATTTTGGTAGTGGGTTGCAGCAACTGTTATTTTCACCCAACAACAGCGAATTGGCAGTAGCGGTTCAGTTTTTGGTGCAAGGTGCATTAGAGCAATGGTTAGGTGATTTGATTGAGGTAGAAGCGCTCGACATTGAACCTGTGGAGTCAAAGGTAGAAGTAACGGTTCAATACGTTGTGCGACGCAACCAGCAACGACAGATAGCACAATTCACTCGCGAGGTTTGAGTAATGAATGTGCAATACTGCTCTCAAAATGAACAACGACGAAAACTAATCCGAAATCAGTCAAATTTAAATGGGATTGATTATGTAGAGGTGGATAGCGATCGCAAAACGTTAATAGTTTATTTTATCCACCCTTTAACCGCATCCACAGTTACTTTAAAGGTGGAAAATATCCTGATTACTGGGGAAACTGGCAGGCAAAATGTGCAAGTTGAATCAGTTAGTTCCTCAGAAAATATATTAAGGGTGCGAGTCGATCGCGTAGGGGATTATTCCACCTATACTCTCAGCTTGGTGAAATCTCCCTCCTCACCAACTCCCCCAAACAATTTTGACCCAATACTATCTCAAATTGATTTTTCCTTTTGGGCAGAAGGTATCAGCGAATTTGACAGCCAAGCGCCAGAAGCACTACCTGAAAAAGAACCTCCTCCACCTGTTATTGATTATTTAGCAAAAGACTATGCCAGTTTCCGCCGCTTAATGCTAGACAGACTGGCGGTGACGATCCCGCAATGGCAGGAAACTAACCCAGCAGATTTAGGGATTATGCTGGTGGAAATATTGGCTCATGCTGGCGATTATTTGAGTTATTACCAAGATGCAGTAGCAACGGAAGCTTATTTAGGAACTGCACGCAAGCGGGTTTCTGTGCGCCGCCATGTTCGTCTGCTGGACTACGTGATGGACGAGGGTTGCAATGCGCGTACCTGGGTAACAATCAAAGTTGAAAATAATCAGAAAGAAGGGATTAAATTATTAGCACCTGACAAGGGAGAAAACCGTCACGGAGTACAATTTTTAACTAAAACTAATGTAGTCACTGGTGTACTTTCTCAAGAACAATTTAATACTGCTATAAATGTGGGCGCACAAGTATTTGAATCTTTACATGAAATTACTCTTTATCAATCTTTAAACAAAATTTTATTTTATACATGGGAAAGCCACCAATATTACTTGCCCAAAGGTTCAATTAAAGCAACTTTACATAACTTAGACGAATTACTGCACAAACGACTGAAACCAGGCAGCGTACTGCTGTTTGAGGAAGTGCTAGGAATTGAGACAGGGGAAAAAAGGGATGCGAACCAAAACAATCGTCATGCTGTGCGTTTAACTAATGTAGAAAGCATGATCGATCCATTGAATAACCAAAAAATCGTGGAGGTAACATGGCACGTTGCAGATGCGTTACCTTTCGATTTGCATATTTCTAATATTGATTCCCAAGGGAAATTAATTAAGCAGATCAGCGTGGCACGGGGTAATGTGGTGTTGGTGGATGCAGGGCGATCGCTTCCCCCTGAAAATCTCAAAGAAAATCCAGGTTGGGAACGATTAAGACCTCGTTTAAAACGAGGCACTTTAACACAGCAAGGTTATGTGCAGGATCGCCAAAGGCAATTGAAGGTATTTGACGAAACTGCTTCTGCAACTGAGGCAATACAATTGCCATCGCGACTCAGAAATGCTCGTCCAGCGATCGCAGTGTGGGAAAATCAAGTACCCAATCAAGGTGAACAAGCAGGGGTTAGTTGGGAATATCAACGAGATTTACTGGTTAGCGATCGCTTTGCCCGTGATTTTGTCGTAGAAACAGAAGATGATGGAGGTGCTTATCTCCGCTTTGGGGATGGTACTTTAGGTAAAAAACCGCAACCGGATACTGTTTTGTACGCCTGTTATCGAGTGGGAAATGGACGTGCGGGTAATGTCGGTGCAGATGCGATCGTTAACATTTTCCTTCAACCGGAAAATCTGAAACCAGAAGATCGCCCTAATCTTAAAAATATTCAAGCAGCAATTACAAAAATTCGCAATCCCTTACCCGCTACAGGCGGAACTGAAGCCGAACCGATTGAAGAAGTGCGCCTCTATGCACCGCAGGGATTTCGGGAACAGAAACGCGCAGTCACAGAAGCAGACTATGCTAATGCTGCCCAACGTTATCCAGGTGTGCAAAAAGCTTTGGCAACCCGACGTTGGACAGGTAGTTGGCACACGATTTTTATTACTGTAGATCGAGAGGGAGGACGTAAAGTTGATGAAGAATTTAAACAAAATTTACTTGACTTTTTAGAAGAATTTCGCCTAGCGGGACACTCTATTGAAATTGATAGTCCTCGCTTCGTTCCCTTAGATATTGCGATGACAGTACAAGTTAAACAAGATTACTTTCGCAGTAACGTTAAAAAAGCCTTGTTAGATGCTTTCAGTAACCGAGTTTTAGCTAATGGTATAGGATTTTTTAGTAGCGATCGGTTCACCTTTGGTCAATCTGTTTACCTTAGTCAAGTCATTGCAGCAGCAATGCAAGTATCGGGAGTGGAATCTGTGGAAGTCACTCGTTTTCAACGGCGGGGCGAAGTTTTAAATCGAGAATTGGAACTCGGACAAATTCAGTTTGAACGTTTAGAAATTGCTCTTTTAGACAATATTCCCAATTCACCCGAAAATGGCATAATTGAATTCAATCTGGAGGGCGGTTTATGAGTCTTGGAGATAGTACCCCTAAAAAGCCAGAAAACCGTCCAGGTTTACCTAAAATCGCTTATCGAATTTCTGATTATGCAGGCTTTCGCCGTCGGTTGCTGAATCTTTTACCTAGTATATTGCGTTCTTCCGATAAAGCGGGAGTTTTGGCAAAACTGACCACGCGCTTAAATGATGATCCAGCGATCGCACTTTTAGATGCTTGGGCGGTCGTGGGTGAGGTGTTAACCTTTTATCAAGAACGCATTGCTAATGAAGGTTATTTACGCACAGCAACGGAACGCCGATCTGTGTTGGAATTAGCAAGAGCAATTGGATACGAACTTAAACCAGGTGTAGCAGCTAGTACATTTCTCACCTTTACCGTTGAAGATGCACCCCTTTCTCCCAGAGTAGCAACTATTCCCAAAGGTACTCAAATAATGAGTATTCCCAGTAAGGATGAGCTACCCCAAATCTTTGAGACAATTACAGAATTCACCGCCCACGTAGATTGGAATGTAATTAAACCGCGTCCCAGTCGCCCACAAAAAATTACTAGCAATACTCGTCAACTTTATCTCAATGGTATTAGTACCCAACTGAAAGCAGGAGACTATTTACTATTAGTTGATGAAGATCGAGAAACTCGCACTTATGTATTGCCCATAACTGATGTCAAAGAAGATGCCCAAGCGGGATCTACATTAGTGAAATGGGAGCAATATCTACCAATAAATCAGCCCCCAAAAACTCCCCTACACAATCCCAAAGTCTTTGCTTTTCGCCAAAAAGCTAATCTTTTCGGTTACAATGCACCAGCTTGGGAAGATATGAGTGCTGAGGTAAAGTTGGCTGCGATCGCAGAAAAAGGTTGCTCAATTCAAGGCGGTGTCTTTCGCTATTCAGATAATAACAAACAATGGAATTCTGCCAGTAAAGGTTTACCTAATGCAGACATCCTTTGTTTAGTAATTCAGGATGGAGTTCTCTTTGCTGGTACTGCGGGTAAAGGTATTTTCCGTTCTAAAGATAACGGGAAGAGTTGGGAACCTGTCAATAATGGTTTAATCAATTTACATATTCAAACACTTTATACAAATATAGAAAATCCTCCCAATCCTTTGTTTGCTGGTACGCCTGGGGGCGGTGTCTTTCGCTCCAAAGATGGCGGCGAAACTTGGGTTCAAATTAATACTGGAAATGTCCGAGTTAAGCATGAGGAAGACAAAGATAAAACGCAGTGGCGTTCTGTGATTACCAGCTTACCTAATACAATTGTACGCTCGATTTTAACTTTAGATAACTACATTTTCGTAGGAACCGATGATGGTCTTTATTATTCCGATAATCAAGGGCGTGACTGGCTCGACACTAATTTAAAAGACCAAGCTGTGTATGTTTTATTAAATGTAAAGTCCAAGGAAAAACAAGACTTGATAGTCGGGACAGATAGCGGTTTATATAGGTATATAAAAGATGATTCAACATCAGGAAGTTTGCCAAAATTCGCAGATGCTCTAAAATGGCACGAGTCGAACCATATTTTAAAGGAAAGAGCCATTTTATCATTAGCCAAAGTCAAAAATGATAATAATATTTTTGTTGGTACAGATGCAGGTGTTTTTTATTTCTCAGTTCAAGAAACTACCTGGAAGGATTATGGCAATCCTCTTTTGAATGATTATACAATTCGATCACTAGCAATATACAAAAACGGTGAATATTATATTTTTGCAGCTAGTGAGCAGGGCGTTTTTGGATCAATTTCCAGACTTAATAATACTAATATTAAGTGGACAAATGTTTCCAAAAATGTTAGGAACAGTTTATCTACGCCAGATATTACTACACTTGCCTTTAATAAAATTAATGATACGAATAAAGACCTCTTTGCTGGCAGCAAATTTACAGGGTTTTTAAAAGCAGATGTTAAAAATCAAAATAATAAAATAAATACTAGCACAAACCATTCAAAATATCAACAAGAATGGCTGGATTTCAAGCTGGAAAGTAAGCATATTGATCTGGATACACTATATCCTCAAATTTTGCCTAATAGTTGGATTGTTCTGGTAGATAAAAATAACTATATAAATCAAGATAATAATCAACTTACTGTTGCTGCACACCAAGTTAAAAGCACATCTACAATTACGCGAAAGGATTTCGGGTTGAATGCTAAAATTACTCAAATTGAGCCTTATAAAATAGTAAGAAATTCACAAAAAATTCAATTGCGATCAACAGTTGTTTTCAGTCGTAGTGAGGAATTAGAATTAGTTGAAGAACTGCTGACTGTGAGCGAACGTCAACAGGAAATTTTTAAAGATCCGATCCAAGATGAAACCCTTTTAATGAATGATTTTATCCAAGGATTGCAATCAAATCAAACCTTAATTGTCAATGGTAAACGGATTGGCATTCAGTTAGATGATGTTGGCGGCGTTTTCCAAGGAAATTATGCGAAAATTTTAATTAAAGACTTAGAGTTTAAAAAAATTAATCAAGGCTTGATGAATTCCCAAGTGACGGCTTTAACTCATGGTAGTAACAAAATTATTGCTGGAACAACTGAAGGGATATTTTATTCTACACACAATGGTAATTATTGGCAACCAATTGTTGGCTGGTCGCAAGTTAACCAAAAATTGAAGATAAAAGATATTCAAGCGATTTTGACTTTCAATCAGACTGATCGAAGGAATTTAATTTTTGTGGGTACGGCTGAAGGTATTTTCCGCTCCAAAAATTCAGGGGAGACATGGGAAAATATTAAGCAAGGTTTGACTTATACGGATATCCGTGCGATCGTATTTAACTCTACAAGTAATACTCTATTTATTGCAACGATTAACGGCGGAGTCTTCCAGTCTAAAAATAATGGTGAAAACTGGACAGCAACCAGTTTAAGAGGTACGGATGTGCAAGCATTGGCGCTGAATAAAGATACTAATAAAATGATTGCAGGAACAGTGCAAGATGGGGTGTTTTATTCCAGTAATAACGGTAGTACTTGGCAGCAATTTAATGATCATGGTTTGACTAATCGGAATATTACAGCAGTTGCAATCGCACAAAATAATCTGTTTGCAGGTACATCTGGCAGTGGAGTTTTTCGCTCTAAAGATAATGGTGCTAACTGGGAACAAATTAATATTAATTTAACAAATTTAGAAATTCGTTGCTTAACCGTTGATGCCAACGAAAACATTTGGGTTGGCACAGCTAGTCGTGGCGTTTTCTATTCAGATAATCAAGGTGACTTATGGCAACCTGTTAACGCCAACCTGACAAATATAGATGTACGCGCCATCCTCATTCATAACGATGATACAGTTTTTGTAGGCGGTATTGGAATTTTACAATCTGTTGATGGTTTTGACACTAAACCAGTGCAGCGACGAGATGTGCTGCAACTGCTAGAACTTCCTGCTCCAGTGCTAAATGCACCAGCTAACTATAAGCAGTGGAAGTTGATGGATAAAGATGGTTTTCAAGGATATTTAACAACGATATCTGCTGAAGAAATAACATTACTGCCAGCAGCAGCAGATAGTGAGGTTGTGAGCGAAGTTGTAAAAATCCAATCTCCTCCTAGTGATCAACAAATGCCTATTTTAACTCTCCAGCAACCTCTTAAAAATGCCTATGATCCAACAACAGTAAAAATTTACGGCAATGTAGTAGAAGCAACTCATGGCGAGAAGATAGAAGAGGTGCTGGGAAGTGGAGATGGCAACCTTACTAATCAACGTTTTGCGCTCAAAAAACCTCCTTTAACTTATGTTTCGGCAACAACCCCAAGCGGCGCAAATAGCACCTTGCAAGTGCAAGTAAACGGTATACTTTGGCAAGAAGTTTCTTCTCTTTATTCGCTGACGGCACAAAACCAAAGTTATATTATCCGCATTGAAGATGATGGTAAAACAACTGTTACTTTTGGTGATGGAATTAAAGGTTCTCGACTGCCAACTGGTGAGGAAAATATCACAGCTACTTATCGTAGTGGTATTGGTCTTGATGGTAATATAGGTGTCGATCGCTTAAGCTTACTAAAAACCCGTCCACTGGGGATTATAGAAGTAACAAATCCTATTCCTGCTACGGGAGCAGCAGCACCGGAGTCACTGGAAGAAGCTCGGACTAAAGCACCTTCAACTGTGCGGACATTAGATCGAATTGTATCTTTACAAGATTTCGAGGATTTTGCGCGTAGTTTTGCTGGAATTGGAAAAGCTCAAGCTATTGAACTTTGGCATGAAGAAACGCAGTTAGTACACATCACGATCGCATCTGCAAATGGTGCAGAAGTTCTCCAAGAATCCCCTCTTTACACAAACTTGATAGCAGCGATTAACTTAGCTAGAGATCAACTGCAAAAAGTGCAGGTTGATTCCTACGATCGCCTACTATTCAACTTAGAAGCTAGATTAATTCTCGACTCCCCCTACCAAGCAGAGACGATTAAAGAAAAAGTACGTGCTGCTCTCAATAGTACCTTTACCTTTGAGCGGCGGCAATTTGCACAAGCAGTAACAGCATCAGAAGTAGTTGCAATTATTCAAAACATTGAAGGGGTAATTGCAGTTGATTTAGATGCACTTTATCAAGCGCGTAGCAGTAAAGCTTTAGAACCATTTTTGATGGCTAAACAAGCTCGTTCTGATCCACAAACCGATCAGGTGCATCCCGCTCAATTGTTATTGCTTAATCCTGCTGGTATTAAACTTACAATAGTTTCCGCCCTATGAAGGGAGGAGGGAGGAGAGAGGAGGGAGGGGGAAGGTAACTATTAATTATCAATTATCAATTATGAACAACAGCGATCGCTTATATAAATTACTACCCGAAATATATCGGTTGCGGGATACAGCAGAAGGCGAACCATTGAAGGCGCTACTAGCTTTGTTTGAGAAAGAATTGCTGACAATTGAAGGCGATATATCCGATCTCTATGACAATTGGTTTATTGAAACTTGTGCTGAGTGGGCAGTTCCTTACATCGGCGACTTGCTAGATGTGCCAGAATTTTATACTGATCGTTCCCTGGTATATGGACAGCAAGAGCGACGGGCTTATGTAGCCAACACTATAGCTTATAGAAGACGGAAGGGAACGGCTCCCGTATTAGAGCAGTTAACGCAAGACGTAACCGGATGGCGATCGCGTGCGGTAGAATTTGCTCGATTAGTTGCAACCACTCAAAACTTAAATCATCTTCGCTCCCATAGTACCACCGCCAATCTGCGAACGAATAATCAATTGCAACAAATTGGCACTCCTTTTGAACAACAAGCCGCCTACACCGCAGATATTCGTCCCGTTAGCCAGAAAGGTTGTTATAACGTTGCCAATATTGGCTTGTTTATTTATAGATTACAAAGTTATCCGAGCGGTCGCACCACAGCCCGTGCTGTTCCTGGCTCTGAAGCCAACATTACTGGACGTTGCTACACATTTAACTCCTTGGGCAAGGATGCACCATTATTCAACCAACCTCGCACAAAAACGGATATTCTCAGCCTAGCTGAAGAAATTAATCTACCTGGTATTTTGCGCCGCACCGTACTTGCAAACGAACTCAAACAACGCCGTCAGTCTTACTTACAAGGAAAATCATTAGCAGAAATTCGCTATTTTGATCGCGATCCAGTACTGCAAATCTTTGTTAACGGTCAGCCTAACCCTATTCCACCTGAAGAAATCCTCATTTGTAGTTTAGATGAAACAGAGGATAAACTTTGGAATATTCCCACTGAGGAATTTGAGCATAATAATGATGATCTGCCCTTACCTGCAATTGTAGCGGTAGACCCGGAATTAGGTCGGATCGCCTTTTTGGATAAACCTTTACCTAAGCGAGTAGAAGTAAGCTATTTTTATGGATTTAGTGACGATCTTGGCGGAGGTTCCTATAGTCGCAGCAATGCCAGTCGTAATGATTTAATTCCTAGTGACTTATCTAATAACGAGATTAACCCGCCCTTATTTTGGGAGATTAAACAAGGCAATTCAGGCGAGGCAAATCCTTTAGTGACTGCCATTGAAACTTGGAATCAAACTGTTGAAGCATGGCATGGATTCAAGGAATTTACTCATATTCCTTTAGCTTCAATTCTGATTCCAGCCGTCCGAGTTATACACCTAGAGCGGGAAAAAACTCGTCCTCTGTTTCGTCCTGGTATTATTGGCGAAGGGTTGAGAGTGATTGTGCGATCAGGAAGCTTAAGTATTACCGTCACCCCAGGTCGGGCTGTCGATCGCCAAGGCAGACTCATTGTTATTAAAAAAGAATATTTAGTTAATCTCGAAAAATTTCACCTCGCCCAAGACGCTAGAGGATGGCTGGTCGTTTTTTATCGTTCCTCTTCTGATCAAGTAGCTGAAGATCAACCACCGATTAAGTTTGTTTCAGAAAGCGCCTTTGATCAATACCCCCCTGGAACGTTTATCCCACTGATTTATCTAACGCTGAATTCTCAAAGAAAAAACGGGCAATTTGACGATAGTATTCGCCGATCTTTTCAGTTTGAGCCAGGAATTGTGCAGGGGTTGGAGGTGAAGCTGCAACCAGGGAAATTAGAAGCAGTAATTACCGCCGGAACAGTTGTTGATGAAAGAGGGCGATCGCTCATTATTCCTAACAACTTCTCGGTTGATTTAAGTTTGTATCAAGGTGAAACAAAACAGATAGTTTTAAATCAAGCCACAGGTTGGAAAAAACAGTGGCAAGTTGAGCTATTGAATCAGGAAGATTATCAAAACAACTGCGACAAAAATTGCCTCAGTTTAGCAACTCTAGAAATTCCGCAAATCAAAATTGGTGAAATTGAAAATTCTCCTAGTTATACTCATTTGCCCTCAAACAAAATAGGCAATGAAGATAATTTAGATGAAATTAAAATCAACGGTTTAAACGTTTCGTTAGTTAATATTGAACGAGCAATTATTGCGATCGCCCCAGGAACAGTAAGCAATAAGCAGGGAGAAACAATCAGTTTAGAGCGAGAAATCCAGTTTGATCTTAGTGCGTATTCTGGTCAAACACTAACTTTATTTATTTCCTACAAAACAAAACAAGGATTACCTCTTTCTCCTGTCAGTCTTAAGGGGCGAGGGTGGCAACATTTGGGAATTGTCCCTCAAGAACCAGAGGAAGCAGAAACCGGAACTATCTTAATTACAGATAATTGCACCTACGAAGGAGAATTATCTATTATTGTGCCTGCCCAGAGACGGCTGGAGATCATCGCTGCTGATGGTTGTCGTCCCCACTTACAGGGCAATGTCTCAGTACGGGGAACTGCTGCTGAAGATGCACATCCAGGCGAACTCACATTATATGGGCTGCTGGTAGAAGGTAATGTCACCGTTTTAGCGGGTAATCTGAAGCGGTTGAACATCAATCACTGTACCCTTGTACCCCAAAAAGGCGGAGTCTATGTGGAACCTGGATGGCTCATTCCTCCCGATCATAGCAGTGGGGAAGAATTCGATGCGATCGCCCTAGTCATGTATTCCTTAAATTGGGTTTGGCAATCAATTTGCCGAGATATCGGATTAACCAATGCCTGCTCAGAATTTAACCCAACTCAACTTTTACCACCTGCTTTTCAGCAGCTACCGAACCGAGTTTCACAAATCTGGCAAACCATTCAGCGTTGGCGGTGTCCCCAAGAATTAGAACCTCACACCGAAGACGCGCCCACTACAACCCAATGGAATAATGCCCGTTTAGAGATTGCCATTAATCGGAGTATTTGCGGACGTTTGTACCTCAGCGACACTGTTGCCAAATTAACTATTGCAGACAGCATCATAGATATTGGATTAACCGAACAGGAACAACAACCGGAAGCAATATCAGCCCTTGGTAGCGAGGTGGAAATCAAAACCACCACAGTTTTAGGCATGACCACCGCCCGCAACTTACAAGCCAGCAACAGTATCTTCACCGAGAAAGTAATGGTGCGGCGGCATCAAAGTGGCTACATTCGCTTTTCTTATGTCCCCGAAGCATCTCACACACCCCGCCGCTATGAATGCCAACCCGATATGGCATTGAAGGCAAAATTGACAAAGATACCCACAGCCATTACAGCAATTGAAATTCTCCCCTCCAATATTTTTCTGGGAACAGCAGGAGATGGGGTTTTTCGGTTAAATATAAATTCTGAAAATAACGAGTCGCAGAGGGAAGAAACTGCTCACAGCTTACCCAATTGCTACATTACAACACTGCTTTTTTACCTTCAACCTGACAATTCCACACCTTCTAAAATAAATACCTTATGGGCGGGTGCTGTAGATGGGAGTATTTATTACTCAAGAAATGACGGAGAAAACTGGACAAACATCAAAACAAAAGTTGATACAGCAATTAACCATCTAGTCGCTTGGGTACGGCAGGGTAGAGGAACAATTTCCAGTGAGGGTAGCAAGCTGATAGGCAAGGAAACTTTTTTCAGTTCCGAAGTGCGAACTGGTGACACCATCAGCATCGGGGAAGAAACTCGAATTGTAACTGCCCTTGGAGAATCTGGAATAGGAACAATTTCCAGTCAAGGTATTATTGTTACGGGTCACAACACTAATTTTACAGCAATACAAGTAGGCGATCGCATCACCGCCCTCGATCAAACTAGAACTATTGTAAAAATCTACACCACCAACTCACAACAAGATTGCCTGGAAGTTAATGCGCCATTTTCCCACGATTTACCTGAAAAAACTACATTTACCATCAAAATTGATACACTTTTACAACTCAATGCCCCCCTCTCCAGCGATGTCAAAGAACCGTATTTTAAAATTCATCATTTATTAGCAGCAACATTAGGAGATGGCATTCTCAGAGCAAATGATAGAGGTGAAAACTGGGAAAAAATAAATACAGGTTTAACCAATTTCAATGTTACGGCTCTGGCAATTGATTCAGGTGGTCAATTATTTGCTGGGACAAGCGGTGGAGGTGTTTTCAAGTATACCATAAATGATAATCAAGCCGAGACCGAATTACCTCGTTGGATACCGTTTAACATCGGTTTAAGCAACTTATATATCACCTCTTTAGCGATTGATGCGAAAGATCAATTATGGGCGGGAACAGCCGGAAGCGGGATTTTCTATTCAACTTTAAATGGCAAGAGTTGGACAGAAATCAATCAAGGACTAACGAGCTTTGTAATTACCGCACTTGTGACGCTTCAAAGCACAGAAAAATCTACTGAGGGAAATATTATTGTATTTGCCGGAACAGCTAACGGACAAATTTTCCGTTTATTTACTGAACAGGAAGAATGGCAGAAACTCCAATTAGATTTAAAAGGAATTGATATTACCACGCTCACAACAAACGCCAACAAGCAAGCTATATTAGCGGGAACGGCTTCAGGAGATATTTTGCAGTTTATAAATAAAGATAAAGATGAAAATTGGACATCACTAAATCAAGGACTGCCGAATGTTGCTGAAAAATTGCTAATTATGGAACGTTTACAACCTAGCTTTACTTCAACTAATTATGGAGATCCAGGCTATATTCAACTCGGACAAAGCTGTAGTAAAGAAATTGGTACTGGTGCAGAAGATGGTGCTGAAATGGGAGCATTTAACTTCCTAAAGCAACCACAAAGGGAAGCGAATTTACAAGCTAGTTTAAAAGAATATTTCCGATTCGGTTTACAAGCAAAAACTTTTTATATTAATTGAGGAGCAACTTAAATGAAAGGTGATTTTACAAAACTTACATTTCAGTCTGAAAAGCATTATACCAGCGTTTTGATGCAGCAAGGTCGGCTGCAATTGGATTCCGATTGGAATGAACAAGTAGATATTCAAAACCATCTACGTCATACTCAAACAATTGATCTAATTGGCGCTAATAGTGGCGTACCTACAAGTGAAGGAAACTCGGAACCCCCCTATAAAGATAGTTTTAAGATTAGTGTAACTCCAGATTGTATTGATTTAGCGATCGCTCCTGGTCGCCTCTATGTCAATGGCATATTGTGTGAATTAGAAGGAACATTATTCGATTTACCGCCTTCCAATAATTCCTCTCCCGACCAAATAAAACTATCTACCCTGAATTTCGATGGTCGGAACCTAGACAAAAATCAATGGGTTGAAATCTATCCAGATGCTAATGCTAAAGAAGGGTCAAATAAAAAACAGTGTTTCCAAATTAAGAATATTGAACCCCAAAAGATGGAGTTGACGCTAAGTGAGCCAGTAAAAGAAGCGTCTGGAAAAATGCGAATGCGTCGTCTGCTAACTTACAAAAATCAACCCGATTATCCTAACCCCGATAATGGTAGTAGCAAGGTAGAAAATGGTTTTTATTTCGCCTACATTGATGTTTGGCAACGACATATCACCACAATTGAAGATCCTAAACTTCGTGAAGTTGCCCTAATTAATACCCCAGATACTGCAACGCGCAGCCAGACTGTTTGGCAATTGAAACTTAAAAAACTTGAAACATCTGATCCCATTCCTAACAATAACGTAATTAAAGAAGAATGGGAAAATTTTATTGATGAACGCAAAAATCGTCTATCCTACATGAATGCCTGCGCTGGATTATGTACTTCTGCTGGTGCAACATCTAATGGCAGAGGTTATCAACGTCTAGAAAACCAACTATATCGCGTTGAAATTCACAACCCTGGTCAGGCAGTTAGAGATAACAATCAAGAAAAAAAAGCCACATTTAAATGGTCTCGTGAAAACGGCAGCATTGTCAGTGCCATTGAAAAGTTCGACGACAACATCATCACAATTCGCAAGTCAAGCCAAGATGCTTGGACTAATTCTCAAACTGGACAATGGCTCGAAATAACTGATGAAGAAATCGAATTGAAGGGGAAACCAGGTGTATTAGTTCGCCTGCTAAGAGTGTCTGACACCAAAATTGAGTTCGATCGCTTTAGCATTATCAATGGTCCAATTCCGTCAAATGCTACTAAAGTACGGCGTTGGGATCATATCACCCCAGAAGCAGCCATTACCGCCATTGATGACTGGATTTCTTTAGAAGCTGGAATCATGGTCAAATTCAATCCCGAATCGCACTACGAAACGGGTGACTATTGGATAATTCCCGCAAGATCTGCCACCAACGATATTGAATGGTCTAATGACCAAGCTGATAAAACAATTCGTAAACCCTTAGAGCAACTTCGTCAGGGAATTCACCATGATTACTGTCTCCTGGCATTAGTGGAAGTGGAAAAAGGTAAGTTTAAGCCAGTAGAAAAGGATCAAGATTTGCGGGTTGTTTTTCCCCCATTAATGCGTTGCTTAGATAAAGCAGGTGGTGTCATCACTGGCTCCTTAGAAATCGCTCTCGATTTGAGCCAAAACAATAGTAGCGATTTCATCAGTGCTTTAAAACTGACAAAAAAACTGGATAATACTAATTCTCAATCAATAAATTTTGGTTTTCAGAACCATAATTTTGTTTGGCAAACTAATGACCAAGACCGGATCACAATTACTCCTGATGGCAATGTGGGTATTGGGAATCCTAAGCATCAAAGCCAGCTTGATATCAATGGTACGGTGAAGGCAACACAACTAGAAGGAAATTATCTTAAGTTAAAAAACATAACCGTCAAGCAATTTTCTAATGATAGTAATCTCAAAGACGACCCAGAGTCTGTACCAACGGAAAAAGCCATAAAAACAAAGGTAGAAACAGAAATTTCTGATTTGAAGAAACAACTCCAAACCGAGTTGAAGGGAGAAATTACTAGGGTTGAAACAACTTTAAATACCAAAGCGGATCAAGCAAAGGTAGAAACAGAAATTTCCGACTTGAAGAAACAACTCCAAACCGAGTTGAAGGGAGAAATTACTAGGGTTGAAACAACTTTAGATAGTAAGGCTGCACTCACAGGCGATATTGATGTGGAATTTAATGCCAAAAGCATTAAAGTAGAGAGAAGGATTTATGCAAAAGAGCTTGATGTTGAGGAAAGAATCAACTCTAACAGTGTTTTAATCAAAGGCAAAACTGTTAGCGGTGGATTTTACCAAATTTCGTCACAGGCTCTGAAAGAAGAGATTAACGACTTATCTAGTCAAGAAGTTACAGATCTTCTTAGCTCCCTTAATCCAGTTAAATATTTATACAAAGAAGATGAGTCAAAAACAGCCCATGCTGGTTTTATTGCAGAAGATACACCCGATTTATTAACTTCTAATGACAAGCAAACCATTAAAGTTGTCGATCTTGTCGCTGTTCTTACCAAAGTTGTTCAAGATAACCAAAAAACATTGCGTAATTTGGTAAGAGTTGTTAAGCAACAGCAGAGTGAAATTACAGCGTTAAAAAAGACAGTACAAGAGTTAAAAACACCGAGGTCAGACATGGAAAATTCGTAGAAGATAAAGTGATTATTTTTCAGACTTGATCAAATAATTCTGCATTATGTAGCAACCCCAAAAAAGCAAAAAGGAGGACAATTATGGTAAAAATTGAAGTAGCAGGAATTCATCTCGTTAATCTTGCAGAATATCTAGAAGCAATTAAGCTTTTTATTAATTGAAACGCAAGAAATTATAAGTCGATCACTCAGTATTAGGAAGAGGAAATATTTATGCCAGTCACACCTACTTATCCTGGTGTTTACGTTGAAGAAATACCCAGTGGTGTTCGCACCATTACGGGCGTTTCTACATCTATTACTGCCTTTATTGGTCGCGCTCTTAAAGGACAGCTAGATGAACCAATACGCATTCAAAACTTTGGCGATTTTGTGCGTCAATTCGGGGGGCTATGGAATCACAGCACCATGAGCTACGCGGTGCAACAATATTTTCTAAATGGTGGTCAAGATGCCATTATCATTCGTGTTCATAAGGGTGCAACTAATGCCAAACTAACTATAGGAAGCTTGAAGCTTGAAGCAGCTAGTCCGGGCAGTTGGGGCAAGAATCTACGATCTGCCGTTAACTATAACACTCGCAAAAATGATGATGGTACAGAAGACCCTAAACTGTTTAACTTAACAATTCAGGAATTAGAAGCACCAGGTTCCGATAAAGTGGCTGCGACTGAAACTCTCCGCAATCTTTCAACCGATCAGGATTCTGCTCGCTTTTACAAAAAAGTAATTGAACAAGAATCAAGCTTAGTTAATGTTCCAGAAAACGAGCCAGATATCACTACTCGCCCTGATGACACAAAGTTTAAGGATAAAACCCAGGAGCTAGACTATGCTAAGGCGGATGTCGCAACGGGCAGTGATGGTGAAGATATAACTGATCGAGAGATTTGTGATCCTGGCTTAGAGGCTGATCGCAAAGGGCTGTACGCCTTAGATAAAGCTGATTTATTTAATCTACTCTGCATTCCTCCCCTCACACGAAAACAGGACGATAAAGCGGACGTAACGAAAGAAACATGGGCAAAGGCAGCTAAGTATTGCAAAAATAAACGAGCCTTTTTGATTGTAGACCCACCTTCAGACTGGAAGAAAATTTCCCAGGCTGTCAGCAAGGTAGATGATCTTCGCGACGCTATCGGGACTGATCTTGCCACCAATGCAGCGATTTATTTCCCCCGCTTGAAGATGGCTGATCCACTTAAGGAAAATCGTACAGAGGAGTTTGCTCCTTGTGGCGCGATCGCAGGAATTTTTGCTCGTACTGATTCGCAACGAGGAATTTGGAAAGCACCTGCTGGCATAGAAGCATCAGTAGTAGGAGTACGAGAACTTTCCTACAAAATGACTGATGGTGAAAACGGTCAATTAAATCCTTTAGGCGTGAATTGCGTGCGGAATTTCCCTGTATATGGCAATGTCCTTTGGGGGGCTAGGACGTTAGCGGGTGCAGATCAACTCGCTTCCGAGTGGAAGTATGTTCCCGTTCGCCGACTCGCCTTATACCTTGAAGAAAGCCTATACAGGGGGACGCAATGGGTAGTATTCGAGCCAAATGATGAACCTTTGTGGTCACAAATCCGGCTTAATATTGGCTCATTTATGAACAACTTATTTAAGCAAGGAGCATTTCAAGGGAAAACCCCTAAAGAAGCTTACTTTGTCAAATGTGATAGTGAAACAACCACTCAATATGACATTGATCGAGGCATCGTAAATATCGTCATTGGTTTTGCACCCCTTAAACCTGCTGAATTTGTCATCCTCAAATTCCAACAAATCGCTCGTGAAAGTGCAACTTAACTTTGATCAAAAGTCCATATAATCCTTTGCGCTCTTGGCGCTCTTCCTACCCTACGGGAAGCCTCCGGCTAATGCGCTCTTGGCGTTAAAAAAAATCCAATACAATCAGGAAAAAAAAATGGCTCAATTTAGCGTAAATGCCCAACGCTTCGACCCCTACAAAAACTTCAAATTTCGCGTTAAATGGGATGGCAAGTATGTTGCAGGTGTGAGTAAAGTTGGAGCATTAAAGCGTACCACCGAAGTAGTAAGTCATCGCGACGGCGGAGATCCCAGTAGTCAACGCCACTCACCAGGCGCAACTAAATATGAAGCAATTACACTGGAACGAGGCGTTACCCATGATAAAGAGTTTGAACAATGGGCGAATAAGGTTTGGAATTATGGTTCTGGTTTAGGGGCAGAAGTATCGCTAAAGGACTTTCGCAAGGACATCATTATTGAATTGATGAACGAAGCGGGACAAGTTGCGATCGCATACAAAGTCTTTCGCTGTTGGGTATCGGAATTCACCGCTATGCCCGAACTAGATGCCAATGCGAACGCGGTTGCTATCCAAAGTATTCAACTGCAAAACGAAGGTTGGGAACGCGACTATGACGTAAGTGAGCCAACCGAACCCAGTTTCCTAGAACCTAGCTAATCTATGCGTCCCTTATCTGCCGATCGCATTCTGCAAATCTGGGAAATCGGTCAGAGTCAGCATCCTATTGATCGGGCGCTGACTCTCCTCACCTTTGCTTGTCCAGATCGAACAGCCCAAGAACTAGCATCCCTCAGTATTGGACAACGAGATGCGTATCTGCTGACGCTGCGAGAAATGACATTTGGCTCTAAAATCAACGGGTTTGCAGAGTGTCCCCAGTGCAGCGAACAATTGGAATTTGCGATGAATGTGGGAGATATTCGCATTGTTGAATTAGTAGAACCGCAAGCGCAGCAATATTCTCTGGTGGCGGAAGAATTTGAGTTGCAATTTCGCTTGCCTAACAGTTGGGATCTCGCTGCTATTGTGGGATATCAAGACGTGGGTGCAGCTAACTTGCAACTGATAGAACGTTGTCTATTGCAAGTAAGTCGAGATGGAGTTGCAGTTAACTATAGCGAATTGTCGGCAAGTGCGATCGCTCAACTTGCATCACAAATGTTAGAGTGTGACCCCCAAGCAGAAATACTATTTGACCTCAACTGTCCAGCTTGTAATCATTCTTGGCAGGTGCTTTTCGATATCGTTGTATTTTTCTGGAAAGAATTGAGCGTGGAAGCAAAACGCTTACTCCGAGAAGTTCACCAACTGGCAAGGTTTTATGGGTGGCGAGAAACCGATATTTTATCTATGAGTGCAATGCGACGGCAATTTTATTTAGATATGGTTTCTGATGGATAACTTTCTGACTCGACTGGTAAGGCGCACTCTAGGTTTAATGCCTGTAGTACAACCAATGATTGCCTCGAATTTTGCTCCCAAAGAGGTAGTTTTGGACAACTATTCATCAGGGTTTGAGATTGAAACTAACACGACAAAGCCTTTCTGGGGTGGGGAAATGTCAATTCCGCCAGATGTGCGATCGCCTAGCGACTCCAAAGGGGTGTGGTCAAAACCCGTTGCTGGTGATGAGCAGAGGGAGCAGGGGAAGTTAAAATTTACACCAACTACTTATGACCACACCCACGCCGAGAAAATATCGCTAAGTAATCTTCCAGCAAAAACATCAAGTTTGCCTGAAAATGAAAGCTCCTCTTTATCACCCTTTGAGCAATTAATTGATGGTAACAACAAACTAATTGTTGATAGTTCTCTAGTTGAAATAACTCAACAAAATCAAGACGGGTTAACTATTACCCAAAGCGATAAGCAAAGAAACTATGTTCATAACCAAGCTGAGTTAAAAGTTATTTCCGAGCAAAAAGTTGTAGAAGTTGGAACTTTGTCATCTCCTTTATCTCAACAAGTCAGATCATCTCCAGTTGTGCCTGAATCATTATTGCAGCACAAGAGGAGAGGGGAAGAAATACAGAGTGAAAAATCTAATAATTCTAGTGCTGATAAATTTGAAACCGCGTTTACGTCCAACTTAAATAAAGACATATCTAATTTTTCACAAAATCCTAACCCAAAGCTACCAGATCAAGAGCCAAAGGTTTTTAATAATTTTAATAACAATTATTTACAAAAAATAACGCCGAGTCAAACAAACTATGAGAACAGCTTAGAGCCAATTGAACCTTTAGTTAAGCCAGAAATAGAAACTGGACTGCAAGTTGAAACTAAGTCATCAAGTTTGCGTAAAAATGAAATATCTTCTTTATCACCCTTTGGGCAGTTAGTTGATGCTAACAAGGAACTAATTGTTGATAATTCTATTGAAATAAGTCACCAAAATAGAGAGCTATCAAGTGTTGCCCAAAGTGGTACGCTGGAAAAATATATTCATAAACAAGCTGAATTAGAGGTTATTTCCGAGCAAAACAAACAAGTTAAAACCCCCAATATACTGAATTCTCAAATAACAGAACTGCCCTTAGTGAGTTCTGAGACTATGATCGCAGTTCAGCCTTCTGAAAATTTTAAACTGAATCAAGTTGAACATTTAATTAATCAAGAAATTATTAATGAAATAATACCACCAGTCCAAGCAATCCCACAGATAATTAATTTAAATTACGCTCAAAATTATACAAAATTAAAAAAAATAAATGCTAATAACCAGGATACCCTGATTGCATTAACGGATACCTCAACTTCTCAGCAACCTTATTTTGTACAATTAGGCAAAGAGGTTAGTCCCGAAAAACAGGAAAATTCCAAATTAGGGAATGAGAAAATACAAGAAAGTAAAGTTTATGCTAGTAGCATTGTCAATAAGTTTATATCTCAGAAAAATTCGATTTTAAGTAACTCAAAGCTAAGAGTTAATCAAGAATTAAACGAAGAACTGCAAACAAGTTCGGATCTTTCAATATCTCAGAAGGAGCGATCGCTAAATCGGGAATTAGCTGCTCTCACTAGGCGATCGCTTTCCGTATTATCTCAGCCTTCCTCTAAGCAATCAAGCATCGATCCGATCGCAAATAAAGTGCCAGATTCAGTGCAATTAAACTCAACCAATCGTCGAGAAGTTGCAAATAGCAAGCATTTAGCTTGGCAAAATGTCTCCCACATAGAACCGACGATTCAAATAACTATCGGTCGCATTGAGGTGAGAGCAAACAATCACCCAACTTCCTCTACCGCCCCAAGTAAATCATCTCAACGCACACCAAAGCTTTCTCTGCAAGATTATCTCAAACAACGTCAGGGGGAAAAGTGATGAGTAACTCATTAGCTATAGCAGCAGTAACTAAAACCCTACGCAACCTTATTGCCAAAGGAATTGCCGATGAGATAGGCAGTGGTAGCGTTACAGCACGTCCACCAGATAAGGCACGGGATAATAGTGACAGTGGTAATCAGATAAATATTTTTCTCTACCAAACCTTACCGAATGCAGCTTGGCGCAATCAGGATTTAAGAAATCGGGTAAAACCAGGTGAAACAGGTCAAGCACCCCTAGCATTAAATCTTTATTATTTAATTACTGCTTACGGGCAGGATAACGATGATATATTAAGTCATCGCTTGCTAGGGACAGCAATGCGAGTATTACACGATCATTGTATTCTCAATCCCATTGAGATTAAAAATGCTTTAGCAGAAAGTGATTTGCAAAATCAAATTGAGCGAGTTCGCATCAATCTTGTAACACTTTCTTTGGAAGAGTTATCCAAATTGTGGAGTTGTTTTCAAACTCAGTATCGCATTTCTACGGCTTATGAAGTTTCTGTTATTCTTATTGAAAGCGATCGCCCAGTTAAAGCACCTCTACCAGTATTAACTCGCGGTAGTGAAGATAGTGGCATTATTGCACAAACAAATCTCACCCCTTCTTTTCCAACCTTGCAAGCAGTGGAACTCCCTGATCAGCAAGCTAGCGTTCGCTTGGGTGAAGTTTTGACACTGAGGGGGCATCACTTAAATCGCGAAGACAGCAAAGTATATGCCTTGTTTAGCCATCCGAGTTTAGCCAAACCGATAAGAGTGGAGTTGCCAGCAAAAACAGCCACAGAATTAGATATTCCCTTATCGGATCAAGCAGGTATTTGGTCGCCTGGAGAAGAACCCAGCAATTGGCAAATAGGAATTTATAATGTAGCAGTGCAAGTGATACAGGATCAAAATGAACAAACAAGTAATGCCCTACCATTCTCATTCGCACCTAGCATCAAATTAGATAACTTAGACGCTGAAAGAAATTTATTGACGCTAACGTCTCAACCACCAGTAAAATTGGGACAGAGAGTAGTATTATTGCTAGGCGATCGCGAACTTATCCCAGAAGAAATTGATCCAAGTGGTACAAGCCTAGTTTTTAAAATCAGAGGAATTTCTGCTGGGGATTATTTTGTACGTTTGCGTGTAGATGGGGTGGACAGTTTATTAGTAGATCGATCTGCTACAACACCTATTTTTGACCAAAACAACAAAGTAGAAATCCGTACATGAGTAGCAATAGATACTCTTGGCGAGTTATGTAATGTTTGAGCATTATTAACAATAAATGTTAATAATGCTCAAGCCAATACTGCTAATAGCCAGTTTTTTTGCGGGTTCCAATCTCTTGGTATTTGTGTCATCATCAGTTACAACTAGGTTTTAGCTAAACTTTTTTTAGCTTCATAAAATTGACAAGCCGCGTATCCTAAAGAGTAAAGCACAGCCGCATTACTAGATGCTCCCACAACAGCACCTATGCCTGGGATGAGTTCCACTAAACCTAACCCAACTTTGGTTACGCCAGAACCAGCAAGAGATAAACCAAAAATTGCTAAGACTTCACCTCTGCGAGTTGGATCTTTTAAATCAAATCCGTAAACTGCCGCAATTCGATAAACCATTTCTGCTTGCAGGGTGGTAACTGCGACTATATCTACCGCAAATAATGCTAGTGCTAATGGGGGTACAAAATTACTCAGTAATCCAATGCCACCACCTTTGATAGCAGTATCAACTATGACACGATGAGCAAGTTGCTGTGAGGTTTCTTGGGGATAGTCTTGTTTAAGCTTGATAACTTCAAGATTAGCTCGATCAAGCTCGATATTACCGAGTGCTGTCATTAAGAAGTTAATTCCGGGAAGCTTGCCAGCATATTTAATCAAAGAATTTTCAGCAATAGGAGCAACAAAAGAACCAACAGTTTCCGTAGTTTGTTCTACCAGTCGTACTGCTGGAGGCACAACTGTATCTCCTAGCGCAGTAGTAGCGTTGCTCATATTGTTAATAGCAGACTGGAAAGTTTGCGATGCCATATTAGCTATTTGAGTTGCTGTAGCGATCGCATTACCGATTGAGTCTGTAGAATTCTGTTGGTTTTGTGTTGCCATAGGTCACAGTTAGCAAATTTGCTGTTTTTATATTTAATGTTTAATTTAAGGAATTATTAGAAAGATTGCGTCTATCGGTTGACAGTGATGCGCTCAAATAACAATGTCAAGACTACAATACTTCAGTCAGAAAGCTCTCAATCGCTTCATTGCTGATCCAGAAACGACACTGCGATCGCATCTAATCTATCAATGGTTGCATACCATGTATTACCAATTTATGCAACCCTGGAGAACTTGCGGAAGAGTAAATATTATGTTTTGTAAAGATAATGCCTGTAGATGAGGAGTGAGTGAAAAATGTACATCGTACAAATAGCTTCAGAATGCGCCCCTGTGATCAAAGCCGGAGGCTTGGGAGATGTTGTTTACGCACTGAGTCGGGAATTAGAAATTCAGGGTAATACCGTCGAGATTATCCTGCCGATGTACGATTGTATGCGCTACGATCATATTTGGGGGCTGCATGATGCCTACCGTGATTTGTCTGTACCCTGGTATGGTGGCGCGGTTCACTGTTCTGTCTATTGTGGTTGGGTACACGGACGGCTGTGTTTTTTCATTGAACCCCACTCACAAGATAATTTCTTCCATCGCGGCTGTTATTACGGCTGTGATGACGACAATATGCGCTTTGCCTTCTTTAGCAAAGCTGCCTTGGAATTTCTCCACCGTAGCAATAAAAGACCAGATGTAATTCATTGTCACGACTGGCAGACAGGTCTAGTTCCAGTAATGCTGTTTGAGATTTACAAATATCATGGCATGGAATATCAACGGGTTTGCTACACCATCCACAACTTTAAACACCAGGGAATAGCGGGTGCTGAGATTCTACAGGCGACAGGTTTGAATCAAGAAGCTTATTATTTCCAATATGAACGCTTGCGTGATAACTTTAATCCCTTTGCTATAAATATGATGAAAGGGGGCATTATTTACTCAAATCATGTCACCACAGTTTCACCTCACCACGCTTGGGAAGCGCGTTTTACCGATATTGGATATGGTTTAGGTCACACCTTGCATTCATTTCAGTACAAATTTAAGGGTGTGCTGAATGGTATAGATTATGATGTGTGGAATCCAGAGAGCGATCGCTACATTCCTGGTCACTACAGTAAAGATAATTTAGCCGAAAAAGCACTCAATAAAAAAGCTTTACGAGCAAGATTGCTACTGCGTGATGTTGATAAACCACTAATTTGCTACATTGGTCGCTTAGACGATCAAAAAGGCGTACATCTTGTTCATCATGCAATTTACCATTCACTATTTAAAGATGCACAATTTGTATTACTAGGTTCGGCAACAGGAGCAAAAATTAATGCTCAATTCCAACACGAAAAACGTTTTTTAAACGATAATTCTGACGTTCATTTAGAACTTGGTTTTAACGAAGAATTATCCCATCTAATTTATGCTGGTGCTGACATGATTGTAGTTCCTAGCAATTATGAACCTTGTGGATTAACTCAAATGATCGGGTTTAGATATGGCACGGTGCCAATTGTTCGAGGTGTAGGTGGACTGATAAATACAGTATTTGACAGAGATTATGACCAAACAAAGTCTCCCGAAAAACGCAACGGCTATGTTTTCTACGAATCTAATTACCAGGCACTTGAATCAGCAATGGATCGGGCAATAGGATTGTGGTATGACTATCCTGAAGAATTCCGCAAGCTTGTTGTTCAGGGTATGGAATATGACTATTCTTGGAACATACCAGGCGCTGAATATTTAGATATTTATGACTATATTCGTCATAAATGGAGCGAAGTTATAGCTGCTTAAATTCAGGTAGGATTTACGCAAAACAATACGCGGGCAAGATGCCCGCACTCCTTATGTGGTCATGGCAAATTAATTTAACCTGTAAATCTCGTGTCGATCTGTGTGCATCTGTGGTTA
This sequence comes from Crinalium epipsammum PCC 9333, assembly GCF_000317495.1. Taxonomy (GTDB): domain Bacteria; phylum Cyanobacteriota; class Cyanobacteriia; order Cyanobacteriales; family PCC-9333; genus Crinalium; species Crinalium epipsammum. The sequence goes on along the minus strand of NC_019753.1, from coordinate 1,241,176 downwards.
ATTATCTAAAATTTGACTTATGAAAGCCGACTAATATATAACTCTCAAAATTTTTTGACTGATAAAATTGTACAGTGAAACAAATTCTCATCATCGTCCATCAACCTACCTCCTATACCGGACTGGTTGGTAAAATCCTCCGCGCCAAAGGATATCACCTTGATATTCGCATACCTAGCCAAGGCGATCGCCTACCAGATGCGATCGCAAATCATCAGGGGGTAGTGATTTTCGGTGGTCCTATGAGTGTAAACGATCGCGATTTACCATTTATCCGTCAAGAAATTGATTGGATACAGGTAGTATTAGCATCATCTAAACCTTTTTTGGGTATCTGTCTAGGCGCTCAAATGTTGGCGCGTACCCTTGGCGCAGAAGTTACCCGCCATCCCAATGATCAAGTAGAAATTGGTTATTTCCCAATTATCCCAACCCCAGAAGGAAAAGCAATTTTTGGTGAATCTTTATATGTTTATCACTGGCATAATGAAGGATTTGATCTGCCTCAAGGCGCTGTTAAACTCGCTGGTGGTGAAACTTTTAGCAACCAAGCTTTCCGCTATGGAGCAAATGCTTATGGTTTACAATTCCATCCTGAGTTAACCGAAGAGATGATCCGTCGGTGGACAATATTAGGATCTGATATGCTGACACTGCCAGGGGCGCAGTCACGAGAGCGGCAGCTACAAAATTATGCTAAATATGGATACGCTTTGGAAAAATGGTTAGAAAATTTTCTTAACCTTTGGTTACATCCAGAAAAATAAATAAAGCATTTAATATCTAGGTTTCAGACGTGGATAAGTACTGTTAATTTTGCAGTATTAAAAATGTAAGATTATTTTAATTATTCCAGAAATATTAAAAATAGTATAATTAGTCAAAGTTTTTATTGATTACATCTACAATGAAGAGCGAAAGTTATCAAAAACCAGAGTTTACCCGTGAACATCGTTTGGGTTTAGTTGTTTATGGAGGAGTTTCCTTAGCTATTTACATGAACGGTGTTTGCCGAGAATTTTATAATGCTGTTCGTGGTCGAGGGATCTATAAACTTATTAAGGCACTAACTGATTCAGATATTATTGTTGACATTATATCTGGAACCTCCGCAGGCGGTATTAACGGCGTTTTGCTCAGTTACGCCTTAACTAATAGCAATGAGCAAGAAATTGTAGATTTTAAAAACTTTGACCAAATTTGGCGTGATAGTGCTAATATTCGCAAGTTACTACGCCAACCCAAAAACAATGAATATAATAAATCCGACTCACTTTTTGATGGCGAAAATTATTATCAAAACGCTTTAGAAAATGCTTTGAATCAAGCACATTCAAATAAAAAGCAAGCCCCTATTGATGAGTGGTTATCCCAATCTAATGAATTAGATTTATTTGTAACAGGTACAGATGTTTTAGGGCAAGTATATAAAGTATTCGATCAGACTGGCTCAGTAATAGAAGTTAACAACCATAGGACTGTATTTCAACTCAAACATCGTCAAGGACGCAAGGAGCCATTCAACTTTAAAAGTAATCCTGCGGTTCCTCAAATTACTACCCCAGAAATACATCAATCACTAGCTAAATTATGTAGAATTACGTCTTGTTTTCCTGTGGCATTTCCGGTTGTTACAGTTGAACTTAAAAATCCCAATAATTATGTTGATAGTATGTTAGTGAGGTGGGGTGATTTAGAAAACAGAGATTTACCAGAACAGCGACCACCCAAGGGTTATAATTTACATTTTGTAGATGGTGGTGTGTTAGATAATCGTCCTTTCAGTTATACGATTAAGGAGATGTATTATCGCACAGCTAATCGTCCTGTCGATCGCAAGCTTTTTTATATTGATCCTAGTCCAGATCGTTTTTCTAATGCTGCCAATTTTCAAAACATGGCTAAACCAAAAATTGGACAAGTGATCCAAGATTCTGTGATTGGTTTACCGAGTTATGAAAGTATTGCTAATGATTTGCAAGCGATTAAAGAACGTAACGAACAAGTCCGTCGTTATAAGGCGTTACTTGCTAATGTAGAAGCTCCAATTAGTTCAGAAGATGCTACGACTGAAAAAATTGATGTTCAAGAAGAAATTTATCTGCTGACTCGTTTAATTAATTTGCGCGATCGCCTGTTGCCTCTAATTTTAAGAATGCAACAGAATGATGTAGTAAATTCTGACAAGGCAAAAATTTTAGAAAAAATAGCTGAGTTGCTTACAGAACGGATTCTTGACCCTGAAGAAAAAAAAGAGCGGGATGAAATTTTACAGGAATTTGGTAAGCAGATTCGTAATTTAGATATAGAATATGCTTTAAGAAAACATTTTTATATTCTACAAAAAGTTTGTCAAAGGATTGAAAAGGAAGAGCAGTATGAGCAATATACAAAATTAAAATTGCTCTCACAAAGAATTAGCCGCCAAATAAAGTTGCTTGAAGTTATTCGTGCAGCTTTGGATATGCTGATGAGTAACAGAAACGTAAGTCAGTTTTTTTATCAGCTAATAGATCAGGCAACGTCAAATAATCAGTTGCGCTCTCAAATTTACGATAGCTTATTTAGATTACATCGTTACCTACTTGATCCTCATAGCCTCAACGATTTATTGCCGACAAATGCACAAAAAAATGAGCTAGTAGAACTGCCAGCAGACTTTTTTCTGAAACTACCTTTACTAGCTCAACAATTAGATGAGGAAGCGTGGTTGCCACAAAAGCAGCTTTCTAGCATCTTAGAACAATTAAGACAAAAAGTTGTGCAACTGGAAGTTGGTTTGGACATTGCAAAAAACATTCACTTAAACGATAAATTTAATTATGATGAGCAGGAGAATGAAAAATTTACCACCATTTTACGGCAGGTAGAATTATCTACTGAGGTACTAATCCATAATAGCCAGTTGAGTAATTCTGAAGAACTATTGTCAAGATTTAAAGGATTTAGACAAGTCGATCAAGTTCTGTATCCTTTTGAATCTTTAACTGAAATTGGTGAGAAAGAAATAATTCAGACAGTTAGGATTAGCCCTAATGATGCTCAATTAGGACTAGGTAAATCTAAAGGATTAGAGGGTAAATTAACCGGAGATACCTTATATGCTTTTGGAGACTTGTTTAAAAAATCTTGGCGTTCTAATGATATTTTATGGGGTCGCTTAGATGGCTTAAACAGAATTGTAGAAGCTTTGATAACTCCTGAAGCGCTCAAAAGATTTCCTCATTTTATTAAGCGGGAAGCAAATAAAAAAGGCTGTTTGGAAGAAGAATACATAGAATTTTTGTTAGATGAATCTTTGAATAAAGATGCTCTAGAACGCGAACAAATCAAGGCTTATTTGATCAAATTACTTCAACTTGATTTTCAATTCAATCAAGTTGAGATGAAAGAATTTCTAGATGCTGTAGTTATGGCAGGTCATCGAGTAATTCTTGATACCGATTTACAGAAGGTAATAGCAGACGCAATTGATGAACAATTTACTTGGAATTTGCAGAGAGTTAAGCCAGAAAATTTCAGTTCCAATAAGCAAAATCAAGAGGTGTCAAGGTTAGATAATGAGACAAATTACAACCCGATAAAGGGTTATTTTGACAAAACTGTTAGCGCAATAGCCGCCGCCAAAATAGCTAAAGAAGCTGTTGATTCATGGGAAGATCCACACAAAAAAGAGCATTTCTTTCGCAATGAATATAGGGTAGGTAAAGAGAAATTGGATCTAGATGTTCCTAATGTTATATTAGTAAATCTGGCAACAAGGAGCATTTTAGTTGCACGAGATATTATTAAAAATGCTTTGGGAATTGACCAAGTAAGAAGGCTAAGTAGGCATCCTATCTATCAATTTTTTGATAAGTCTTTACAACTGTTTTATTGGTGGTTACAATATCGTGGACCAGTCGCACTTGAAAGCGCTAGTTTTAATCGTGGGCGACCAATAATCCTAATCTTGCAGGTGGCGTTATTAGTGGTGGCAATTGCTGGAGTTGCAGTTACAGTATCTCAGTCATGGGTATGGATAGCGATCGCACTTGGTGCTACGGTATTATTCTGGTTGATCGGTTTGTTGAGAAAATCACAATAAAAACAAGTCCTAAAAAACTTAATTTAATCGGAAGATTACCATTTCACGCCAGTAAGATGGTAATCTTTTTGTGTTTAACTCCGATATTCAGCGAAGCTCAAGAATGTTGATTTTCCCTGGTAATATCAATGGTAATTTTGCCACCAAAATCGGGAATAGGGGCAGCAGGTTTGCTAAGTTTTACTTGTACTTGGCTGACACGATCAAATTGTAAGATAGCTTGTGCGATCGCATCAGCCAATTTTTCTACTAAAGCAAACTTAGAAGTTTTCACCAACTGCTGTACAGTTGCAATTACACTACGGTAATCAAGGGTGTCTTCTATTGCATCACTTTTACCTGCTGGTGATAAATCTAACCACAGGCTAAGGTCTACCTCAAACCATTGTCCCAATAATTGCTCCTCTGGCAAATAACCCGTGTAGCCATAGCAGCGAATCCCTGTTAATTGAATGCAATCCATAATTTTTAACCTAAATCTTTATGAGTAAATGATTTAGGATTTGATCCACTGTATGTTGCAGCAATGTGACCATCACCTGTAATTTGATACTTATAAGTTATCAATCCTTCTAAACCAACAGGACCGCGAGGGGGCATTTTTTGGGTGCTAATTCCTACTTCTGCACCAAAACCATAACGGAAACCATCAGCAAAGCGTGTGGAACAGTTATGATATACTCCAGCAGCATCTACTTGAGCGATGAATATATTTGCTGCATTTTGATCTTCGGTGACAATAGCATCAGTATGGCGTGAACCGTAAGTATTGATATGCGCGATCGCTTCATCAACTGCATCAACTATTTTAATCGACAAAATTAAATCGCTGTATTCTGTCGCCCAGTCTGCTTCTGTCGCTGGTGCAATATCTACAATCTGACAAGTTTGCTCATCTCCCCGTAATTCAACATTACGTTCTTGCAATGCAGTAGCAACTTGTGGTAAGAAATTTGCAGCAATTTCTTGATTAACTAACAACGTTTCAATCGCGTTACAAGCTGCGGGATATTGCGTTTTTGCATCTACAGTAATAGCGATCGCCTTCTCAATTTCTGCTGCTTGATCTATATATAAATGACAAATACCTTCTGCATGACCTAACACTGGAATGCGGGTATTTTCTTGCACAAACCGCACAAACGAGTTAGAACCTCTAGGAATAATTAGATCCACATATTGATCTAACTGTAACAGCGCCAAAGTTTCCTCTCTCGTCGTCAGCAGTTGCACCACCTCCGGGTTAACTTCAGTTTTAGCTAATCCTTGACGGATAGCTTTAACTAAAGCTTCGCAACTCCGCACAGCTTCTTGTCCACATTTGAGGATGACACCGTTACCAGATTTGATTGCAAGGCTAGAAATTTGAACAACTGCATCAGGACGCGCTTCAAAGATTACCCCTAAAACACCCAAAGGACAGCTAACCCGCTTGAGGATTAATCCTTGATCCAATTCTCGATTAATTTGGATTGTACCAACTGGATCGGGTAACTTACCGACATCTCGCACACCTGCGATCGCACCCTTGAGTTTAGTTTCATCTAATTTGAGTCGGGCGTATAAAGCCTTAGCAATTCCTGCTTCTTCAGCCGCTTTACAATCTGCTGCATTCGCCGCCAGGATATCGGGTGCGGCGGTTTCTATTGCTTGGGCGATCGCTTCAATGGCATGATTTTTAGATTCAGTGGATAATACTGCCAAATTACGCGCAGCAGTACGAGTACTTTGGGCGAGATCAATTAGGGGACGGGAAGCAATAAAAGAAGCTGTCATGGGTCTATTTAATTACCTATTTGCAAGTTTAATGGTTAGGACATTTCATTTCTTAATATATCTACCTATCACAACGTCTATTTTTGAGCCGCTATTTGTGCTTTAGCTTGCTGCCAAAAATTTTCTAATTCTTCAATTGTGTAATCTGTCAAGGGGCGATCTGCAAAAACTTCCATTTTTTGCAAGCGTTGAATAAAACGCTGATTAGTACCTTGTAACGCGGCGGTTGGGTCTAAATCATGCCAACGAGCAACATTAATAATAGTAAACAGTAAATCTCCTAATTCTGCTTCCTGATGTGCTTTATCTTCTGTTGCAAGTGCTTCTTTTAATTCTGCTAACTCTTCCTCAAACTTTGCCCAAACACCCTCAACGTTATCCCACTCAAAACCAGCATCAGCAGCTTTTTGAGAAATTTTCATTCCCGCCATTAGCGGGGGGAGTGTACGCCCATAACGGCTTAATTTGCGACTTAGTAGTTGTGCTGCTTCAAGAGTTTCGCCTTTTTCGGCTGCTTTGATTTTCTCCCAATTTTGATGCACTTCCTCAGCATTTTGCACCTCAACATCTCCAAAAACATGAGGATGACGACGGATTAACTTTTCAGTAATTCCTTGTGCAACTTCCTTTAAGGTAAACTTCCCTTCATCACTAGCTACTTGTGATTGCAAAACTACCTGTAAAAGTAAGTCGCCTAACTCTTCTGCGATCGCATCCTGATTTCCACTGCGAATTGCATCCACCACCTCATACGCTTCTTCAATTACATAAGGAATCAGCGTTTCTTGAGTTTGCGCCAAATCCCAAGGACAACCACCATCAGGCGATCGCAATTTAGCAATTACATCAATCAACTGTTGCAAGGCATCTTCTGTACTAGACATGGGGACTGGGGACTAGGGACTGGTGATAGGGGAAATCAATATACATTTTATGCTTATAACTTCTTCCTTGGCGTTCTTTGCGTCTTGGCGGTTCGTTTCCCCACCTTTCGCCCTGGAGATTTACGCTTGCTTGTAACCCGTCGCTTCTTAGCTTTAGGCAAAACCGCCTGCCATCCCCCTTTTTGATAGCGTTTGTAAGCCGATCCACCCCAGTCACTAAAAGAATGGCTCATTGAGCCTAATTCCATCCCCACAAACAAAGCGATAAATTCAGCAGAGTGTTGAAACAGCGATCGCACACCATCTTCTGCTAATCTTTGCCAATTCCATTGCCACCCTAGTAACAAATTAGTAACAACTAAAAATAGCAGCGTTAACACTAGCACTAGATTAGTAATGTAAAGCACTCGTATGATCGTGCCAATAATTAAGCCATGAGAAAAAACCGAGCGGTGATTTAATGCTTTCTGGTAGGGTATCCAAATCCAGCGAAACCAACCCCAGCGAATAAACTGCCGAGAGTGGATATCGAGGTCTGGACCAAACATCAGCCCAGCAAACAGAAAAGATCCTGCAAGTATCAAGGTTAAGTCGCCACTGCGGGTTAGCCCGTAGGTTAGTACAGTAACGACGGGTAAGAGCCACAGAGTAATGCGATCGTGAGTGCGACCAGAAGGCACAGTAATTTAGCAAAAAATACAGGACTTAAGCATTTTTACCAAATATTCAGCTTTTAGGGACTGGGGACTTGTGACTGGGAGCGGGCAGAAAGCCTTAATTTATCAAGCTTTTGGGGACTATTAACTTTTTTAACCTACCTCAGTCTAAAATATTTTTCCAAAAATATTAACAGGAACGAATTTATCTGCTACTATGTATAACTGTGAGCAAAAACACAACACGGGCGGTTAGCTCAGTGGTAGAGCGGCTGCCTTACAAGCAGTTGGTCGGGGGTTCAAATCCCTCACCGCCCATCTGAAATCTGTGTAGATTAAGACATTCTTTGTTGCCGTTGTCAAGTTAGATGTCATCTTGACATAATGTTGACCGGAAATTATGGGTTCACGTTCCCCGTAAAAGAGTGTAGCGCAGGACTGCTTTTTATCCTGAAACAGCCATGACTCATAAGACACTTCTACAACTAAAGCAGCAAGCCGATACCCTAACGCTAGAAGAACAACTAAAATTAATCGCCTATTTAGCCGAAAAAGCGAGACAAACGCAACCGACTATTAAACCTCAACAAAAATGGAGTGAAATTCGTGGTTTAGTTTCTGCACCTGTATTCGGTGAAGATGCTCAAACTTGGGTTTCCCGAACTAGACAGGAAGCCGACGAACACCGATAAAGCCAATTAAAACCGAATGAAAGTAACCGATAGCTTGCAGGGAGTTACCCGCCTATTTTTAGATACAGCACCCGTTATTTATTACATTGAAAACCATCCTCAATACTTTTCAGTCGTTGAAAGGATTTTTGATCGCATAGATAATGGCTTGTTAATTGCGGTTACTTCACCTATTACCTTAAGCGAGTGTTTAGTCATACCTTACCGCTTGGGACAACCCCAAATTCAGCAGTTATTTATTAACCAGCTAGTCAACGGCAACAATACGCAATTCAGATTAATTGACTCGGACATTGCCCAACAAGCAGCCGAATTGCGATCGCGGTATAATTTAAGCTTGCTTGATGCCTATCAGGTGGCTATTGCTATTGAAGATAGTTGTGAAGCATTTTTAACCAATGATATTGCCTTAAAGCGAGTCACTGAGTTGTGCGTCTTAGTAATAGATGAATTAGAACTGTAAAATTATCCCGCAAAAGACTAAAATTAAATTTTCAGGATTAATAATTACCTCTCGTACCTGGTCTGACAATTTAGAATCATTTTCTAAAAACCACAACAAAATATGAGTATCTAACAAAAAAATCACTACTCATCCCCATAAAATGCTGCAATTACTTCTTCTGAAGTCTCATCAAAATCATCAGCAATCTTAACTTGACCCTGCCAAAAACCCGCAACTCTTGGCTCTAAGGCATCATTAGTAACTGTAAGCTCAGATTGAGATAACGGCAAAACTTTTGCCAAAGGGATACCCTGATGAGTTAGGGTAACTTCAATATGATTTTGGATATCTGACAATAAATCAGCTAAATTATCAGATAAGTTAGCAATATCAAAAGTTTTTGGTAACATTTTGCTGCGTCTCCTGTTGTTTCAAACTTTTGTCATCACGGCGTTGAGTAGGTTTGTCTGTTTGCTATTAGCTGTATCAATTTGTTTTTCTATGTTGTCGCAAAGTGCCATGAGTTGATCGATTTTGGCAACAATGCGGTGTTGTTCATTCATAGGAGGAACTGCAATTGGCATTCTCCTTAGTCCAGATAGCGGCACGGTTTTCTGGGCAATGCCAGTAGCAACTGAAGTAGCATAATTAAACGCATATTTAGACTTTAATAAATGCGTAATATATTCTGTAGGAGAAGATTCAACTGATTTAAGAATTGCAACGTGACGTTGTACGCAAAATTTGCGATTGCTGTCTATAAAAATAGGGATACCATAAGAACCAGTTACGGTGTATAAAATATCATTTTTTGATGGCTTTCTTCCCCAATCTATTGATTCATAATAATCATGTGGCACAAATCTACAATTTTCCCAAGTAACTTTCCCTGTATTTAGGTTGCCAATTACTAAAAAAGGAATTCCATCATCTACTTTTGGTGGCGCTTGATGATCACCATCTGTAACTACAGCAAATAAATCTTGTAGATTTGTCCACTCCCAGCTTGTAGGTAAATTATAAGGAACTTCATCAAGCTTAATCTTTGGCAAAGGCTGAGACTTTTTAATTTTCCCTTCCTTAACTAATCTTTCCTTCTCTTTTTCAATTTCCTTCAACAACTCACTAGCAGGTTGATCGTTAGGATCTTGCGGGACTAATTTACCCATGACAGCGAGTTGCAAGATAGCTTTGCGTAACTCAGTTACATTTTCTTTAACTGAATAGAGTTCGCTGAAGTGTTGGGTGATGAATTGCCATGCGGTGTTAAAGTCGCTTTGGTCTTTTGCTATGATTAGACGATTGAGGGCGGAATTGTGGACGGTGATTTGTTTACGATCGCGATCGCTCCGCAGCCTTTCCAGTTCATCACATCGCGCCATCAATTCATCAATTTTGGCAATAAGACGGCGTTGTTCAGCAAGAGGTGGGAGTGGTATTTGAAATTGTTCTAAAACTTTTTTACTTAATCCTTCACGGGACATTCCAACTTGTCTTGACCAAATCATGGATTGTCCATAAGGAGATAAAAGCAAACAATGAATAAATCTTCTTATTTCAGGATTAACACAACGAATTATTGTAACGTGCTGACTGACATTTGCTTCTGCAAAATCATCTGGAACAATTGCACATCGACCTAATGAAGCACCAGTAATATTTAGGAGAATATCCATAGATATAACTTTTGTTGCAATCATTTTTCTATGCGTCTCTTCAGATATAAAAGCAACATCATCAAGTCTAATTTCATTATTCCAAATATTTTGAGAGCGTAAAAAAGGTATTCCTTCTATTTCATACGCATCTTTCCCCCCGCGTGGTGTACTTCCTGATCCTATTTTTGATACAAGTTGTTCTATCCTTACCCATTCCCAACTATTCGGCAAATCATAGGGTATTTCATCAGGCTTAATCTCTGGCAAAGGCTGAGATTTTTTAATTTTCCCTTCCTTAATTAACCTTTCTTTCTCCGCCTCAATTTCCTTCAGCAACTCACTAGCAGGTTGATCGCTAGGATCTTGCGGTACTAACTTACCCTGCATCGCCAGAGACAAAATCAACTCGCGTAACTTCTTAATCCCATCAGGTGCAGCAAAAGCAATATCAAAATGCTTTTCTAAAAGTGTTGTAGCGTTAGTATGTTTATTCAAGTCCATCCTTTATAATTTGTTATTTGCCCCCCTAACCCCCCAAAATTGGGGGGAACAAGACAATCTCTTAAAGTCCCCCAATTTTAGGAGGAACAGGACAATCTCTTAAAGTCCCCCAAAATTGGGGGATTTAGGGGGCAGATCTTGCTGCTTTAGAAATCTGTTCTAAAACTGCTGATAAATCCTTCATAACCTGCTCATTAGTAAATCTGAGAACACGGTAGCCAAAAGCTTCTAATTTTTCAGTCCTAGCTTGATCGTATACTTGTTGTTGATCGTGAATGCCACCATCAACCTCTATAACCAATTTGACACTAGGACAGTAAAAATCAACAATAAACCTTCCTACAGGATGCTGACAACGAAACTTTAGTCCCTCAATCTGACGACCTCGTAATGCTTGCCATAAAATTGATTCAGCAGGTGTTAATTCTTGTCGTAAACGACGTGCCGCTTCTTCAATTTCCTGATTAGTACCACGAATCCTGATAGAGTCTTTAGACATTTTTTTAGTGTCTTTAGTAATTCTCCTACTAAACAGTATACGTTTCAAGCCATCTAGCCCCCCTAGCCCCCCAAGATTGGGGGGAACAGGACAAGCTCTTCAAGTCCCCGATAATTGGGGGAAACAGGACAACTTCTTAAAGTCCCCCATAATTGGGGGATTTAGGGGGCAACTCACCCTAAAGCCTTCATTAACTCCTGTTTCAGCGCATCCTGTACCGTCGCCATCTGCTGCGCGATCGCTAAATACTCTTGCATCAACTCATCAGGATCACCATGATTTACTTCAACCTCATGGGGATTTTTACAATCAAGATTATAATTACGCGCGGCAATTTCCTCAGCCGAAACCTTCCACGCATATTCATTAACCTTGCGCCCCTTTCTTTCCGCACCGCCCCACCACTTTTTCTCGCGCTCAAACTCTTGAATCGTCAGAGGCTTAGATCGTGAGTAAGATTTGTAACCATCAGGATAAGGATGTTCAAAAAACCACACATCCTGAGTCGTTGCACCTTTTTCAAAAAAGAGAATATTCGTATTAATACTTGTATAGGGACTAAAAACACCCTTCGGCAAACGCACAATTGTATGTAAATTGAACTCCTCCAGCAACTCCCGTTTCAGCGTTGTTTTCACGCCCTCACCAAACAAAAACCCATCAGGCAATACCACCGCCGCCCGTCCCGTCTCAGGCTTAAGCAAGTGCATAATCAACGCCATAAACAGATCCGCCGTCTCCCGCGTTTGATACTTTTTCGGGAAATTGCTCTCAATGCCATCTTCCTCCATCCCCCCAAAAGGCGGATTAGTAATAATGATATCCACCCGATCCTTCTGCGTATAATCCCGAAGCGGACGGCTTAAAGTATTGTCGTGAAGAATATTGCTGGGTACATCAATCCCATGCAACATCAACATTAGTCATCGCCAACATATGCGGCAAAGGCTTTTTCTCCACCCCAGTAATATTTGCTTGCAGCGTTTCCCGTTCCTCAGCCGTTTTCACCTGTAGCTTCAAATGCTCAATAGTATTAGTCAAAAAGCCACCCGTACCGCAAGCCGGATCAAGAATCTTTTCACCCAATCGCGGATCGAGAATATCCACCATAAACTGAGTTACGGCGCGGGGTGTGTAATATTACCCCGCATTCCCCGCAGATTGCAGATCCGCCAAAATCTTTTCGTAGATATCATTAAATAAATGGCGATCGCTAGAAGAATTAAAATCTACATCTCTCTCAATACAATTAATCACCTGTCGTAACAGCGTCCCCGACTTCATATAGTTGTAGGCATCCTCAAACACCGCACCAACCACCCTGCCATGCGGAGACACCCCCGCAGCCGTTGCCAACCGCTTCAACTCAGGAAACAGTTGATTATTCACAAAATTAAGTAAATCTTCCCCCGTCATCCCCTCGGAATTTTTCGCCCAACTGCCCCAGCGCAACTGACTCGGCAACGGCGACTTATACCCAGGAATAGTAAATTCCCACTCCTGCTCCTTATCATCAAAAATCTTCAGGAAAATTAACCACACAATCTGGCTAATGCGTTGAGCGTCGCCATCAACGCCCACATCCTTACGCATAATATCTTGAATAGTTTTAATTAGGGTTGCGATCGCCATATTGTTCTTCTAATTCTTTGATGTAGTTGCTATGTCTTGGAGATCCCCCTAAATCCCCCTTAAAAAGGGGGACTTTGATGAGAACTTTCCGGTTTCCGCTTAAATTGGGGGACTTTGAGAACTTTCCGGTTTCCGCTTAAATTGGGGGACTTTGAGAACTTTCCGGTTCCCCCCTTATCAAGGGGGGTTAGGGGGGATCGAACTTAACGAATAGAGCGTAGTTGCTTATTCTATCCGCCATAAAGCGACACTTTAAGCTCCCGCAAAGCCTCCTCATAACCCTGTAGCCCACCAAAAGCGCGAACAATCTCCATCGGAGTGCCAAACTGTGTAAACGGCACTACAGTTAAAATTTGGCGTTCCTCAATCTGAGCAACACCTTGATCCGCATACTTATCAAGCATTGCTTCTAACACCCGTCTTGCTTGCTCTCCATACTTGGCGAAGAAATTTCGCTTTTTCACATTTTCAGCCCTTTCCCTGCGGGTTAAAGGCGGCATATCCCAAGCAACATGACAAAGCAAGTCAAAAGGATCGCAATCTATACCAATCTCATCAGCCAGAGCCTCAAAGAATACACCCTCTTGAGCTAACTCATCAACGATCGCCTGTTTCTTATCTGCACTACTCCAACGTTTCAAAAAATCATCCAGCGAGGCAAATTCCTTAGTCACAGTCTGGCGCGTATAGTCCTTAAGCGATGCGGTAATCAGCTTACCATCAGCATCGAAATACTGCACCCTCTCCCCAACCACCTTAACTTCAACATTAGCCACCACATATCGCCGAGGATAAATTTCCGTTAGAGAATTCAGATTTTCTTCTCGAATAGCAAAATTATCCTCTTTTTCCGTATCTAAATCTGTAGTTTTTTCATCCTCTACCACATCTGGCGGTACTGGTGATTCATCTAATTTTGGCTCATAAATCTGCACCGGATCGCCATCAAAATTGGGGTCAGCAAACAGTTCAGTCGCTTTTTTAAAATCAATTATAGTAAAATAAAATTTATCATACTCCTCATTAATTCTCGTACCTCTACCAATAATTTGTTTAAACTCCGTCATCGACTGAATTCTTTGATCTAGCACAATCAACTTACAAGTTTGAGCATCAACCCCCGTAGTCATCAATTTTGAAGTAGTAGCAATTACCGGATATTTCGCTTCAGGAAAGATAAAATTATCAAGTTCAGCCTTCCCTTCTTCATTGTCCCCCTTAATCCGCATCACATACCGCGAATCAGCAGCAAGGTCAGCATTTTCATTGACTAGCGCCTGACGCATTCGCTCTGCATGATCGACATTTTCACAAAATACAATTGTCTTATCAAAGCGGTTAGTTTCTTTTAAAAACTCACTGACTTTTTCTGCTTAGACTTCCACAACCGCCAAATAATTTGAAAAGCCGTAAAAGTTTTACCCGTACCAGTAGCCATAACTAACAAGATGCGATTTTGCCCTTTCGCGATCGCTTCAATCGTCTTGTTAATCGCCAACAGTTGATAATAACGGGGAGTTTTGTTACTACCGTCACTATAATAATCTTGGGTAACTAAATAGTCGCGATCGCTCAATCCTTTATATATAGACCACCATCGCCACAGCAGATCCGCAGAGGGAAATTCATCTAAACTAATTTCACGCTCAATAATGCCATCTGTAGCGATCTTATTATGAAATAAAAAGCCGTCACCATTAGAACTAAACACAAAAGGAACCTGAAGCAATTCAGCATAACCAAGAGCTTGTTGCATTCCATCCCCTACCGAATGCTTATTATCCTTAGCCTCAATAATTGCGATCGGTATATTAGGCTTATAAAAAAGCACATAGTCAGCCCGCTTATTCTTAGCGCGTGTGTGCAGTTTTCCGCGAACAATAATCCGTCCATTTGTCAGGGAAAATTCCTCTCGCACCTGCGTTGCAATATCCCATCCCCCGCGTACTAAGGCAGGAATAATATATTTAGTGCAAATGTCGCGTTCAGAAAATTGCTTTTTATCCATAGTAATAGTATTGTGGGATATGCTCTAAAAGGGCAAGTGTGAGATAATGTGTATTGTTAATAACAATAAAGTATTTAATTCATGCCTTGGTTAAAAAAGCTACTTCCTTTATTTACTGTTATTTACTGCACAACTGTAAGTACAACCGTTAAAGCCGAAACATTTGATCGAGATGTGTCTCGTTTTGTATCGGGAACTGGAACCGTCCTTTATTTAGGAACTGGTGTAGTTTTACCTTTATTAATTGATGGTAAAAATGGAGGACAACACTCTATACGCACACTTGATTCTTTAGGGACAAGTGTTTTACTTTGCCAAGGATTAAAAGAAGTAGCCCAGGTAAAGCGCCCCGACTCTGAGGAAAGAGATAGTTTTCCTAGTTGTCACGCCACAGCAGCTTTTTCGGTTGCAACTATGCAAAGCCATTATCACCCTGAATCTGCTTTACTGTGGTATGGTGGAGCATCTGCGATCGCACTTTCTCGTGTTAATCTTAATCGCCATCGTGTTACCGAAGTACTAGCAGGCGCAGCCTTGGGATATTTCACATCACGCTTAGAGTTGAGCCAAAAACGCGGATTGATTTTGTTTCCGTTAATTAGAACTGAAAATAAAACTGATACAGTTGTGGGGCTACAAGTAGTTGGCTATTTTTAATAACATTAATAGACCTCTTGCACAAGTATAATTTAAAATAATTAACCACAGATATCCACAGATGCACACAGATAAACACAGATGTAATCAGGGATTTTTGCAAGAAATCTAATGAATACAAAACTTGGGATTATTGCTCTAATTACTTTTATTAATGCACTAAGCTTTACTATTTTAATTCCCATCATTTACTTGTATGGTAAGCAATTTGGGCTGAACTATTTACAAACCAGCTTTTAATTTTCCCTGTACGCGCCCGCGAAGCGAACACATTAAAAGCCTATCGGTAAAACGTCCTTTCAAGAGTATTTAACCGCAGATGTTGGCGAAGCCTGCGCAATAGCGCATACGCAGATAAACGCAGATATTTTTTATTGATTATCTAAGGTTGATTATATTTAGTGCCAGCATCCTGTTCGCTGGTATTTTTTGGCGTAAGTCCTGTATATCTTGTCAAGCAACCACATCTCTAGACAGATACGTTTATAAACAAATCCCGCAGAGAATAAAAAATAAGCTGTTTTGACCTCACTGGTCTGGTAAGTTAAATAAGTTAAATAATATTCAAGGACTAATAGCTTACCGAAGAGGTTTAGCTAAGGTAGCAGGGGTAAGATTAGCTTATGGCACTGATTGTTCAGAAATATGGTGGGAGTTCTGTTGGCTCAGTTGAACGCATCCAAGCTGTAGCCCAGCGCGTACTGAAAACTGTCTCTTCAGGTGACTCGGTGGTAGTTGTTGTTTCTGCAATGGGCAAAACTACTGATGGTT
This sequence comes from Crinalium epipsammum PCC 9333, assembly GCF_000317495.1. Taxonomy (GTDB): domain Bacteria; phylum Cyanobacteriota; class Cyanobacteriia; order Cyanobacteriales; family PCC-9333; genus Crinalium; species Crinalium epipsammum. The sequence goes on along the minus strand of NC_019753.1, from coordinate 1,224,910 downwards.
TAGTAAAACTAGCCAAAGAAATTTCTAACAATCCGAATCGCCGAGAGATGGATATGCTACTATCCACTGGCGAACAAGTTACTATTGCCCTGCTAAGTATGGCGTTGCAGCAGTTAGGACAACCTGCAATTTCTTTAACTGGGGCGCAGGTAGGTATTGTCACAGAACCAGAACATACCCGTGCTAGAATTCTCCAAATTAAAACAGAACGAATTGAGCGACATTTAAAAAATGGTGAGGTTGTTGTTGTTGCTGGGTTCCAAGGTGTTAGTGAAACAGGTGAATTAGAAATTACTACCTTGGGACGCGGTGGTTCAGATACCTCAGCCGTAGCTTTAGCGGCTGCTTTACAAGCTAATTTCTGCGAAATTTACACGGATGTACCTGGAATTTTAACCGCAGACCCCCGACTGGTTCCAGATGCTCATTTGATGACAGAAATTACTTGTGATGAAATGTTGGAATTAGCCAGTTTAGGCGCGAAGGTATTGCATCCAAGAGCGGTGGAAATTGCCCGTAATTATGGTATGCCTTTGGTGGTGCGTTCTAGCTGGACTGATGATCCTGGTACATGGGTTGTTTCACCACCACCGCAACCGCGTTCTCTGGAAGGGTTGGAAATTGCCCGTCCTGTTGATGCGGTAGAATTTGATACGGATCAAGCAAAAGTCGCAATGTTGCGCGTTCCAGACCGTCCTGGGGTAGCTGCAAGCTTATTTGGTGAGATTTCTGATCAAGATTTGGATGTTGATTTAATTATCCAGTCGATCCACGAAAGTAATACTAATGATATTGCTTTTACTGTTAGTAAAGGGATGTTGAAGCGTGCAGAAGCAGTTGCATCAGCTATAGCACCCGCCCTTCGCAGCAATAACCATTCACTTGAAGAAGCTGAGGTGATGGTTGAGTACGAAATTGCCAAAATTAGCATTGCTGGCGCTGGTATGATTGGACGACCTGGGGTAGCGGCGCAAATGTTTGCTACTCTGGCTGATGCTGGAATTAATATCCAGATGATTTCAACTTCGGAAGTTAAAGTTAGTTGTGTAATTGATGCTAAGGATTGCGATCGCGCGATCGCTACTTTATGCCAAACTTTTGATATCAATACATCTCCGGCTCAACTCACAACTAAACTAGGAGCAGACAATGCTCAATCTTCCCCTGTAGTCAGAGGTGTAGCACTCGATCTTAACCAAGCGCGTCTTGCTATTCTCCATGTTCCAGATCATCCTGGTATGGCAGCTAAATTATTCGGGCTTCTAGCTAAAAAGAATATCAGCGTTGATATGATTATTCAATCACAACGTTGCCGTGTAATTAATGGTGTTCCTACCCGTGATATTGCTTGCACAGTAGCACAAGCAGATGCAGAAGATGCTCAGATAGCACTACAACAAGCTACACCAGAATTAGGTTGTGGTGAGATTTTAGTTGATCCAGAAATTGCTAAAGTTAGCATTGTCGGTTCTGGAATGGTAGGACAACCTGGTGTTGCAGCTAAGATGTTTGCAGCATTGGCGCAGCAAAAAATTAATATTCAGATGATTACTACTTCTGAAATTAAAGTTAGTTGCGTTGTTGCACAAGAGCAAGGAGTTACTGCTTTGCAAACAATTCATCAAGCATTTGAGCTTGCAGGTAGCCAAAAGATTGAAGTCCCAGCTTAATCAATTATCAATTAACAATGAACAGTTATAGCAAGCGCAACAGTTAGGACATTACACTTCTTGCTCTCAGTCACAATTTTGATTTTTTATCGCAGAGGGGAGCAGATAACGCAGATGGCGCAGATGTTTACCAAGATTTATCAAGAGCCACCTTAGCTGTTGCTATAGTTGTTAATTGATAATTGCTAATTGTTAATTGAAAAAAACGGTCACTATGGCAAAGTGACCGCACAATTAAATATAGGAGATTCTCGTTCTTAGGCTAGATGGAAGATTTAAGATTTTTATGCAATAAGATATCCGGTAATAAAGTTACTAACTAAGGCAAGTGCGATCGCGCCAATTACAGCAGTCCAAATGCCCCAACGCAAACGAAATCCTTCAACTAACTTCGCAGCTACAGTTAATGCAATCACATTGATCACAAATGAGAACAGCCCTAAAGTTAGTACCTTAGAAAAAAATCCGTAAATACCAAATGTTAAAAAATTTGGTATTGTAAATAGAAAGAAACTCAAAGCTGTATTAACAACCCCTAAAGTCGCCGCAGAAACTAAAGCTTTTGGTGTGCTATCAATTTCTACACCTAACGGGATTTGAGAAATAATTAGTAAACTTGATGAAGTAACTAACCAAACTATTAAAATATCAGTCAAGTTCATAGGAATAACTCCTAATTAAAAATTTATTGCAAACAACCTTGCTATAAATACTAATTTAGAGCTAATATAATCAATTACCATCTGCTAATTGGTATAAATTATTCTACCTCTGAGGATTAGGCGGAGATGTTCCTGGGGCTAATGTTGCACCTGGATTAGGAACATTAGGACTTAAAGGGAAATTACTAGGAGAATTAGGATTAATACCTTGTCCATTAAAAGGTATTCCTGGGTTAATTGGTAATTGTGGTTGACTAGGGTTAGGTATGCCAGAAGGATTAGGGGGAACAGGATTAGTTCCTGAGTAAGGTGTGAGGCTAGGGCTTTGTGTACCTTGATTATTAGAACTAGGATCTTGTGGAGAGGCGCTAGGTAATGTTGCTAAAGCTACGCGATCGCCTCCTATAGAACGTAACAAATCTAATACTTGGATCACATCGTTATAGCTGGAAGTTTTTGCAGCATATAGCACCATCAACCCATTAGGATTTGTTGCTCTATAGTTTTTTAAACCTTCAGATAGCTGATCTTTAGACATCATTACCTGTTTTTCTAGGTAAACTTGACCAAAATCATCTAAGCTAACAATCAACATATCTCGCATCTGCGGTACGCCACTTTTAGCTTGAGGCAAATTTACATTGATTGCCTGCTGACGAGTTAGTTGCAAAGCAGCTAAGAGAAAAAACGTCAGAATACAAAAAATTACATCAATTAAAGGAATAATTTCGATCCGAACTTCTTCAGTAGGGTTATCTAGGTTAATCTTCATAGGTGTAATAGTAGTAAGCTTGGTTATTGGTCATCGGTCATTGGAGTTGAATTTTCCGGGTTATCAAAACGTTCTACTGGCTCTTTAATCAGATTAGGGCGATCGCTTACATTTGCTAAATATTGTCGGTAGAGTAGTTCTAATTCATTTCCCGATTGACGAAATATTTTGACTTGATTGAACAACAAAGCTTGAAATACGCGAAAAAAAGCCAAACTTGTAATCGCTACAATCAAACCTGTTGCAGTAGTGATCAAAGCCTCACTAATCCCTAAAGTCACTCCTGTAGTTGAAGAAGTTCCCAAATCTCCTAGCTTGATACCACTAAGAGAGGTAATCAAGCCTAAAACCGTACCTAACAATCCCAATAACGGTGAAAGAGCAATTACAGCTTCTAAAATTTTGTCACCCCGACGCATTGAGGTTAATTCCTCATCTGCTGCTGCCTCTAGTGCCAGCTTAAACACCTCTGGATCAGGATTGGGTAGCCGCAGGGGTGCATACAGAAATCGACCAATAGGCTGCTTTCTAGACTGGAGAGCGATTTCCTGAGCCAATTGCCAATCGCGCTTACTAGCTGATACCAAAACGCGATCGACAATCTCGCGTTCCTTAGTTAAAATTCTTGACCAAAACCACAAACGCTCTAAAATTGTGGCGACCGACAAAAGCGATAAAGCCAGTAGCGGCCACATCGCTGGCCCACCTCTTTCAATAAGTTCTGTAACAGTCACAGCTTTCTCTTCCCTCCGTACCTTGGCAAACGCAAGTTTTGAAAAATAGAGTATTAAAACCCTAATACGCTTAGTGTTAACAAAATTGTAGGTTGGGTTGAAGTTTTACGAAACCCGACCTCAGCAGTGTTATGGAACTGACGCATATAGCAGCCCCTCTTAATTGTTAATTGTGGAGTTGGGTTTTCCACACCTGCATATTGTTAGCATTTTTGTCAAGATAAAAATAGCTGGAGGAAACAAATATGAATTTTTCAATTCAATCTTTTTATAACTGGTATCGCAGCACACTTCGCAATCCGAAGTATCGCTGGTGGTTGATTCTAGGTTCATTAGGGTATTTGTTCAGCCCGATTGATATTGCCCCAGACTTTATACCTGTAGTTGGACTGCTCGATGATGCAGTAATTTTAACTCTGCTAGTTTCAGAAGTGTCTCAAATGTTAGCCGCCCGCCTCAAGGGTCGCAGTAACGAAGAAACCCCAGAAACTAACCCTGCTAGTAGTGAGACTGTAGATGTTAATGCAGTTCCCCTTAAGTAAGATTAGCTAATCTCCCATCTGAGCAGATTCCTCAGATGTGTAGTTAGCAACGCTTCTGCACTTCTACTAGACTGAATCAAAAGCACGCAAAATTACTAACAATTAGTAAAATTTCTTAACAAACTACGGATGTACTCACTTAGTACATCCGTAGTTTGTTTAATTTTGTTGCCAATACAAGCATGAACTATACTCAAAAAAATCTCCCTTAGTAGCAAAACTTATTTTTATTGTCACGTAGTAGAGGAACTTTTATGAATTAAGAAGGGTAAAATGTTGATTTTTGCAAAAAATATTATAAATATGATTTATTTTAAGTAGTTTATTGACCGAGCCATCACCAGCAAAACTACGCAATATTAAATCGTAGGCATTAATGCTCACGATTTAATTATGGTCTGTTATATATCTAGCAGATGTAGCGAAATCATCTTACAGGAGCTTTCTGGGTAAATGTTGATAAATCTAATTTATTTATTATTAAACATCTAATATACTAAGGTTTTCAACTTCATCCGGACGATTTTAAATTATTTTAATAATATGTTTTAATTCAGTAAAAATACAGATTATTTTTATCAAAAGTACCGTAATTACACGGTAGCTATTTAGGTCTAATCAGAAGAATCTAAGATAGTTGTTAAAGTTTTTTTTAGCTATGTAAAACGTTAATTAAAGCCATTACAAAACAACTCACTAGCTTGTAACAAATGCCAGCTAGACTATATGGACTGTAGTAGATACAGCACTTTGCATCTAAATGTAGTACATCCCTCGCCAACCCTCGCAAAATTTGTGGGGAAGGGGCAACAATCATGCGGTTGGGGTAATTTTGTACTTCATTAACTTAAAATCTGCTGTAAATAAATAGGTGCAAATTAACTGCGATTTATTCTTTGATTATTTTAAGGATATGAGCGGCATAATTTGCCTTAGTTAAATTTACAGATGGATCTAAAGCCCAATGTTGCTAAAGATTTTTGGTTGTTAAGCATTAAGCGTTTTGGCGTATGTTGATTGCGCTAAATAGCGCAAGACAACGAACCAGGCTAGAAACGATACTAAAGGAGTAGAGAAAAGATAGCTCTTGAAAAAACAATGAAGTCAAGCATTAATTGCTAATTACTATATTTTTTCATTAAGAGTTACAGACTAGCAGCTACTTCCCTCAGTTTCCCCAAAAAATAATTCACAATACATGAGTAATTCTATGCAAACTCACAGAAAGAATAAGTTATACCGACAACTCGTAGCAAGCGCCCTGATATTTGGTGGTGCTTTTCAACTGGTAGCTCCAGTGCTGGCTGAAGGCACGCCTGCTGGAACAACTATTACCAACACCGCTACTGGTACTTATGACGATGGTAATGGTATACAAATTCAAACTATATCTAATACAGTTCAGATTACGGTAGCTGAAGTAGCTGGTATCACCGTCAGCAATGCTGGTGTTGATAACTTGACAGCTTCTGGTACACTTATAACACCTGGGCAAAAAGGTAACTTCAAATTTAATGTAACTAACACTGGTAACGACCCCACCACATTCTTTATCCCTGGTGCGGATATTTTAAATGGTTCTAAGGCTGTTACAAATGCTCAAGCAACAAGTGTCACCTATGAAATATTAAATGCAGATGGCACCGTCAATAAGACTTTAACTCCTAATCCTGTTCCTATTGCAGCAGGTGGCGGTCAAACAGCCTCTATGCTGCCAGGAGGACAGGTTCGGGTCAATGTTAACGTTGATGTTCCCTCTAATATTGATCCCAAGGGAGTAGTCACCGTTGCTTTAGGTAAAACCCCTACTATGGGGGATCAAAACGTACCACGGGGAGCAGATCCTAATGACGTTTATACAATGGACAATGCTGACGGCGCTTCAGGTGAAATAGCTGGACCTCCAGTCAACGGAGTTCGAGAAGCAAGCGCCGAACAAAAGGTTTCTATGGAAGGAAATCTGAAGCAGCCGTTTGTGATCATTAAAAAGAAGCATACTTTTGGTAATAATAACAATGCTGGGGTTATAGGTGACACGCTGAAATATGACTTCGGTCTTACGGTTTTAAACACTCGTCCGGCTAACGCACCCCCAGATGTTACAGCAACTGAGGCGTTGCAGCCAACGTTTGTCCCTGGTTTAAGTACAAAAAATGGAACAACTGTAACGAATAAGCACGTATTAATCTCTGATGTCATTCCTGCGGGTACAGTCCTGGATTATGATCCTGCTGTTCCTGCTACGCTCCCACAGGCTCCAACGGACTGGACAGCAGTTTATAGTACGGATGACCCAGGTCTTACAGGAACGCCATCCTATAAAGCAACTTGGTCAAAAACAGCGCCAGCAGATCCAACGACAGTTAAGCGGATAGGTTTTGTTTATACAGCGGACACGGCTGTTTCTAACAATGGTGTCGCCATTGAAAATTTCAACTTTACTGTTAAGTTCACTGGGTCTATCCAACAAGGCGCTGAAATTGCCAACATTGCTCAGGTATTCGGTGAAAAAACAGGCGTAACTCCTAGTGATACGACAGTTCCCAGTATCTTTGATGAATCTGGTGACGCAGACCATAACAACGACTCCAATGGTGATGGATCTCCAGATCTTTTACCCAGCAACACTACTGGTATAGCCAACCCTAGTACTCAAGGAGTTGACACAAATAACGATAACTCAGGTACGGGACCTGCTGGTGAAGCCAACGTATACAAAGTAGGACTTACTGCTGGTGTTTTGAATGGAACTGTTATTACTGCTGGTGCTTCCACTACTCTTCACCCGGATGCCGTCGGTCCAACCAGTAATAATGATGACTTTACTAATCGTGCTAGTGCGGTTGCTCCTAATAAAGTGCCAGTGGTTACTTTCAGTAACTCAATACAAAACAAAAGTGGTGGTGCTGCCAGTTTAAGTTTAATACCCCAAGCAGTTGATCTGAGAGATTTACCCGTAGGAACAACCATTATTACTATTGGGGATACTCTCGGTAATAAGGTGACTTATACAGCAAATCAATCAGTATTGAATAACGTCCCAAGCGTAACAGCTAGTGGTAATCCATTGACTTTTGCTAATGTTGCGGCTGATGATATTAAGCAGTACGAAGTCACGGTAGATTTGCCTGAGAATACTCCTCAAAACGTGGGTTATGATGTACCAATTACAGCCTTTGTAGACAGTAACGCTAATAATCTACCTGATGGTAATGAAGCTCAAAATAAAACAATTGATCGGGTTTATGCTGGCTTCCTCTCTCTGTTAAAAGAAACCCAGGTGATCGATGGTGACGCTACCACCTTTAACGCTGCAAATTTCAGCATCAATCCCAAGAAAGCAGCACCAGGACAAAAAATTGTGTATCGGGTTACCTACAAGAATATTTCTGAGGCAGAACCAACAAGTCCAAGTCTAAGTGATGCTAGTCGTACAACCTACTTACACAACGTTTTCTTGAGTGGTCAGAATATCACGCTTACAGAAGATGGTACTACAGGTGGTAATAACTGGGCAATCGATCAAAACGGTGACAATATTATCGACACCAGTCATGTAGGTAACACTGCAACTCAAGATTCAAGAAATTCTTCTATCAAGTACTATGTAAATTCAAGTGATACATCATTCATTCTCGCTGAACCTGCTACGAATAGTATTGTCAGTAAGTATGTTGATCCTGTAACAGGTGTTTTGAAGGGCGGTGAATTTGGAACATTCATTTTCCAACGTAGGCTGAATTAAGTCGAGCAATTGGGACACCTTTTCAAACAGGTGTCCCCAACTTCCCAAAAGATTGATGGCTTCGGTAAGAAAATAGTTGTAAATTTACAAAGGAAATTGAGATGAAACGTTTATCTATCGGTACTCTAGGCGCGATCGCTCTTTTAGTTGCAGTACCAGTAATCAGCACTATCCCTGGTGTTCCTAACTTAGGACAAATGGGACAAGCCCTCGCTGATACTGTTAAGCAAGCTAAGGTGCAACTAAGTTTGGCAGCAGAAAAGAAAGTTATTGCACGCAACGATCAAGGTCAAGAAAAAATAACTTGGCAGACTTTGCAAGGCAAAGCGCAGGTTAATCCAGGTGATGTAATTCGCTACAATATTAATGGTCAAAATAATGGCGATCGCGCAGCTAAAAAATTGGTTCTGAATCAACCAATTCCTCAAGGAACCATTTACGTTTTGAATTCTGCTACTGGTAATAACGGCGCAACTACTACCTTTAGTATTGATGGCGGTAAAAATTTCCTAGCCAAGCCGACTATTCAAGTGAAGCTTCCTAATGGAAAAACCGAAGTTAGACCTGCTCCTGCTGATAGATACACCCAGGTTCGTTGGACTTTTGGTGAACAAATTCAGCCTAAAGCTACTGTCAACGCTTCCTATGAAGTGAAAGTGCGCTAAGTGGTAATGTTTTGGCGATCGCTTAGGGGTATCTTGAATCAGGCGATCGCTAATTTTACAGCAGTATTAAACAACGGTAAATTATACAAATTTTAGGGGTAGGGCGATTACTAATTATTTTTAGTAATCACCCAATAAATTATTTTTAAAACTAGATAGTAAGTCACGCAGTTTTATTGCTGTTTCCAGTTCATTATTCGGGGGTTATAAGAAGATTTCTGTGAACTTTCTAACTGTAAAACGCCCCATTAAATCAATTAATGGCTGTCTACACATCCTAGCTGCTAGTGCTATTACTGGAGGAATTTTACAAATTGCGGCGATTGCTGGAGCGCAAACTCAAGCAAATTGTCCCCGGCAATCTATCGAAAATCAAGCGGTCTCTGTCTATCAGGATACATCTTCTCAAGGAAGTCCTGATGTGAGTAGTTCATCAAACTTAGTCATTAATTGCCTATCGCGGCAATTAACAACAATTAATACCGCCGGAATTACAGACAGTAATAGTAATAGGATTTTAAGGGATTTGACAGAAGCTTTAATGACTGTACTTCGCAGAGACACGAATTTAACCTCTGAAGAAGCCAATAAAGCAGTTATGGTTGCTACTCAAGCTTGGGCAAAGTTGCCTGCTAATTCTTCAATTACCACTATATTTACAGCAGCACGCACAGCCATCGTAGCAGCATTACCTAATAAAGCGAACTTGTTAGATAGTGTTGGTACTTCTAGTAAAGTATTGAGCCTTGCCAAAGGTCTAAAATCTAACAAAGCAAATTTATCTGATAATATTGGTTTTTCTTCAGAACAACAAGTTAGTAACCTGGCAAAACAAGTACTAAAACAAGCTTTAATATTAGCAGGTATCCCCAAAGAAACGGCTGAACAAATGGTGGAAATGATCCCATTAGATCAAAGCATTTCTAATGGGTTTCAGAGTGTTAAATCTGCTTATCCAAAGCAAATACAAGCACTCAATCAAGTTCAACAAAATTTAGTGGGAGAGTTGGATAACCTCAAACAAGAAATTCAAACACAACTTATATCAGGAAATGAACTTGCTTTTGCTTTTGTATTACGAAATACTAAATTAACAGAAGACGATAATACAGGCGATATTGATTTTTGGATTCCTAATCCTGCTGAGGAACAAATTAAATTTCTTACAGGATCTGGTACTGTAACTGCGGTTAAATATCAAGTCTTGAATGCTCAAGGAGATATCACCGCTCAAGGAACTGTTACAGATTCCCAATTTATTAGAGTTGCTAAAGGAGGAGAATTAAAAGTTTGGGTAATGCTGAAACTTGGCACAGTTCTTAGTGCAGGTAGCGGTTGGGTAGTGGCGCTAAATAATAGTGTTACTGGGGAAGTTGTACAGCAAAGTACTGTAAGTTTTACATCGGCGTTAACCGATCCTTTTGGTCGAATTACTAGCTGTACAGGCGGGACTTTGGCGAATTATCAGGGATTCAATGTTGGCTTATATGAACCCGATGCGAATGATAGTACAGGAACTGGCATTGCTGGGATAGTTCCCTTAACAGGTACAGAACTTCCCGATAATCCTAATAACCAAGTACCCAGAGGTATTACTCCTAATACTCAAAATAGTAACCCTTTCAACCTCACGAATAGCGATCAAGGTCGTTACAGTTTTCTGTTAGATAAAAGTCGCGGTCAGTTAAGTGTAGGTAAAACTTATATTTTATTAGTAAACACGCCTTCAGGTTCCAACTATCGTGGACGGCGCGTTCGGATCAAGATTGATGGCATTACGAAACAGGCAGATAATTCAGAAATTGTTAAATATACTGCTACCTCTCTAGATGATTTACCGATTAGTATCTTATTCCAACCTGGTCAGTCACTTCCTACAAAAACTGATGAAAACTCCACAAAAACTGGAGAAATTGCAAGTTTTGTAGAAACTGGAGAGATAGTCATTGAAAATGCTGAGGCTCAAGGGTTAAGTTTAGCCGTTGTTAGTTTGTTTACAAGCGTGTGTGAAGCTTCGGAACTGCAAATTGTAAAAACAGGCGATCGCGCGGCGGCTGAACCAGGAGATACTGTAATCTATCGCCTCTCCATCAGAAATCTTAGCAACACTAATATTAACAACTTAGAGATTACAGATAACTTACCATTAGGATTCAAATTTTTACCCGAATCTGTTAGGGCTTCTCTCCCAATTTCTGGAAAAACGAATCCTGTCGCCATTACTTCTAGCCAGAATGATTCAAATATTAACTTTAAAGTCGCAGAAACTCTATCCAAGGGAAGTGTGCTAACAATTGCCTATGCTGTCGTTCTTACTCCAGATGCAGTTAGAGGGACAGGTCAAAATATTGCCAACGTTAAAGGAAAACGCACTGATAATAATTTGCCTGTAAAAGATGGTCCTACCATGTTCCAATTACGTATTAGACCAGGAATATTATCTAATACAGGTACTATTTTGGGTCGTGTGTTTGTTGATAAAAACTTTGATGGTGAACAACAAGCAAATGAACCTGGTATTCCTAATGCTGTGATCTTTATGGATGACGGTAATAAAATTACTACTGATCCTAATGGATTGTTCTCCGTTGCCAACGTGCTTCCAGGTTCCCGCAGTGGAGTTTTAGATCTTAGTAGTCTCCCTGGTTATACCTTAGCTCCTAATCTTTATATCAAGGAACGCAATAGCCAATCTCGATTGGTGCATTTAGCGCCAGGGGGCATGGTGCGTATGAACTTCGGAGTTACCCCCACATTTAAAGGAGAAAAACCCTAAGTGGGTTAAAACTTCAGCTTGAGGAATTACTCTACCAAGTTTAAAAAACTTAGTACATTTGGCTGAGATGTTTGCGTAGTTTTACCGAAGATTTCTCGCAATTAGGAATGATATAAATAGAGTATTGGAAAAACATTTCTCAGGGCAATCTACCAGTAATCTCAATAATTAAAATTTCTAAAAATAATTAAGATTAATTATTTTTAATTTCCAATCAATATTTTAGTAATTATCAAATCCACAGACCCGCTGATTCTAGAGATGGCGGCGGTTCATAGTGCTTATGCAAGAAGGTAAAAATGCGTCGGGAGGAACAATCTTTAAAGAGCAGCTTATTTAAGTTTGGAAGTGTAATTCTTGCATCCTGTATATTGATGCAGAGTCACTCGGTTAAAGCGGCAGATGATAAAAATAACCCAGTGAATTCTGAGGGTGGTCAAACTCAGAATCTTCCTGAAAATTCAGTAACACCTGAGAATAAAGTAGATCAAGTTGGTAATTCTATAGCGCCAACCGATGTAAAGATTATCACTCCCACATCTAATACTGTTTTAGATATTCCAGCAACATCAGTCGTTCTCCAATTTCCAGCAGAAGCTAAGGTAGAACTTCGAGTTAATGGAGTATTAGTTGAATCTAGTTTAATTGGGCGTACTGAGACTGATCCTAAGACAAAGTTAGTAACACAAACTTGGTATGGAGTTTCCTTCCGCGAGGGAGAAAATATTCTGACTGCCCAAGCCACAATTAATGGTGTAGCAAGCCAAATCGCTTCAGTTAAAGTGCAGGTAGCGGGAGATGCTCAACGGCTAACTGTGGAAACCGTAGAAAAGCAAATTCCAGCAGATAATCGTTCAACTGCTACTGTTCAGGGTCAGCTTTTAGATAAAAATGGCAATCGTTCTAATCGAGATGCAATTGTTACTCTAACGGCAAGTGGTGGAGAATTTGTTGGAGTAGACGCAGATACAGACCAGCCAGGGTTTCAGGTACAAGCTCGTCAAGGACAATTTACTGCAAGTTTGCGCTCTAGTAGTGAAGCTAAAGTAACTAGGATTCGGGCGGCTACTGGCGCTTTAGAAGCATTTAATCAAATTGAGTTTCAGACATCTCTGCGTCCTAGTATTGCTACAGGAGTAATTGATGTACGGTTGGGAGGTCGGGGGACAAACTATTACGAGAATTTTAGAGAATTTTTACCCCCAAGTAAAGATAACAAAACACAGTTAAATATATCTTCGGCTGTTTTTGCGACGGGTAAAGTAGGGGATTGGTTATTTACAGGAGCTTATAATAGCGATCGCGCTCTCAATGAAGATTGCAGTGGAAACACAGGTTTATCACGAGATGTACAAGCTTGTGAAGCTTATTCGGTATACGGAGATAGCTCTACAAAAGAACGCACAACTCGTTCTCAAGATAGTGTGTTTTTAAGATTTGAGCGCAACAAAGATTATGTAATGTGGGGGGACTACGACACTCAAGAATTTGCCCGCCCATCCCAAGAATTTACCGCTACGAGTCGTCAACTTCACGGTTTTAAAACTAATTATAATATTGGAAATCTGCAACTCACTGGCTTATATGCCAATAATGTGAAAGGCTTTCAGCGAGACACAATTGCTCCCGATGGCACCAGTGGTTATTATTTCGTTTCCAGACGGTTATTGGTAACGGGAAGCGAAGAGGTTTTTATTGAATTAGAAGAATTAAACCGTCCCGGAACAGTACTTTCCCGTAAAAAACTTAACAGAGGTTCTGATTATCAAATAGACTACGATCGCGGCACGTTATTATTCAATCAGCCAATCCTACGAACTGATGTAAGCCCTGAAGGATTGGTATTAGTGCGACGAATTGTTACCACTTATCAATTTGAAAGTAAAGACCCGACTGCCAACATTTTCGCAGGTCGCGCACAGTACAATTTTTCACAGGAACTTAATAAAGAAAGCTGGTTAGCATCTTCTTACTTCAGGGAAAATCAGGGGATGCGCCATTTTGAGATATATGGTGCAGATGCTTTGATTTCTTTAGGTTCAAAATCGAATTTAGTTGCAGAGTATGCCCATTCCAAAAATGATTCTGAATTGATGGGAATGGTTAGCGGCTCTGCATATCGTGTAGAAGCCAATGCCGAAATAACAGATAAAATTCAAACTCGTGCTTATTTACGTTCAGCAGATACGGGTTTTGCCAATAATGCTACTACCAGTTTTGTTGCAGGTCAAACCCGTTATGGTTTTAACGTCAACGCTCAAGTTTTGAACACTACAACTTTTCGGGCGCAATATGACCATGAAGATAATCGCGGCATTGCACCCCGACCTTTAAATACATTTGAAGATTTATTCAACCCTGGTTTAGAAGCTATTCCTGGTAGCAAAGTAGATAATTCTTTAACTACTATTTCAGCAGGAATTCAACAATCAATTGGTAATTCTAAGCTAGATGTAGACTTTATTCATCGTCAACGAGAAGACCGCCTGCAAAATAGTCCTCTTAGTGCTAATTCCAATCAGTTGCGATCGCGCCTCACTGTTCCTGTTAATAATCAAATTACATTGCGGGCGCAAAATGAAATAAACCTTTCCTCCGAAAAAGATATCGCCTATCCCGACCGCACAATATTAGGAGTAGATTGGGCTGCTTACCCCGGCATTAATATCAGCTTGAATCATCAATTTTTCACAGGACAGACAGAGGGAAATAACTCAATCACCAGCCTAGATATGAAAGGTGATTACAAATTGGGAACTGACACCGCCTTGACCGGACGCTACTCTATTATCGGTGGTGGTGGTAATTCCATGACCACTCAAGGAGCTATTGGTATAAATCAGGGTGTAAAAATTACCCCTGGACTACGCCTTAACTTAGCTTATGAGCACGTCTTTGGCGATATCTTGAATCGTACAGGGGCAGGGCAACAATTTCTCCAGCCATTTGCAGTGGGTCAAAGTGCATCTGCCATCGGTGTTCAAGGCGGCGACAGCTATAGCGTTGGACTCGATTACACCGATAGCCCTGACTTCAAAGCCAGCGCCCGCTACGAACATCGTTCTTCCTCTGACGGTAATAATAATGTCATTTCCGCTAATGTCGCTGGTAAAGTTTCCCCAGCACTGACCGCAATTGCCAATTATCAACAAGCTAACTTTTCCAATCAAACCCTTAAAGGACTAGGGGATACAGCCAATCTCAGACTAGGACTTGCCTTTCGTGACCCTAATAACGATAGCTTTAACGCTTTACTGCGTTACGAATACCGCAAAAATCCCGCTACTATTCCCGATACCCTCTTACTCGGTAGCGGTACAGGTTCTGAAGATCATACCATTGCCCTTGAAACCATCTATGCTCCTAGCTGGCAATGGGAGTTTTACGGCAAATATGCCCTGCGCGACAGCACCTCTTATCTCGCTCAAGATTTAATCGGTAATACCACAACTTCTCTGGCTCAAGTACGTGCTACTTATCGTCTGGGATACAGTATGGATTTAGTCGGAGAAGGTCGTTGGATCAATCAAACTCAAACAGGCTACAAAGAAACAGGCTTGCTGATTGAACTAGGTTACTATATCACTCCTAATTTACGCCTAGCTGCTGGATATGGCTTCGGTAAAGTTGATGACCGCGATTTTGATGGGGCGCGTTCCGCAGGAGGCTTTACCTTCGGATTAACAGTTAAGCTCAACGAATTATTTAGCGGTTTTGGATTGCAAAAAGTAGCACCCCCGCAGCAACAAGAATCTCAAGTTCAACCAGTGTCGAGTAATTCATCTACATCCCCAGCCGCAACTACCGATACACCTGCAACTGAATCAGCAACTACAGCCCCTCCAAGTGTTACTACAGATACACCCGCAACTGAGTCAACAACTACAAATCCTACTGTCCCAGCAGCAACTACTCCTGCTGTCACTCTACCTGTACAAGGTGCAACCCCATGAGAAAATTATTGACTACCAATACACAAAAATATAAAAAAACGTCACTAGGCAATCAGATTAACTTTATTCAACAAACAATCAGAAAATTCCCTCTTGCTTCCTCCCTCCTGCCTTCTTGCTTGTATTTTGCAATATTATCTTTAGTTGTTAATGCCCCCGTGGCAGCAGTGCCAACATCCACTTGCCAAGACACTGAGTTAATACCTCCAGATTGCTATCCCCAAAAACTCACTTCCAAAACAGGGGAGGTGCTTCATATCAGGGTGACAGTTAATAGCAATCAAGATGGTGCAATTAAACCTGATGCTGTCCTGAGTTTGCGAGAAGCAATTCAGATAGTTAATGGTACTTTAGCGGTGGAACGTTTAAGTGATGCTGAAAAAGCTGGAGTTGAATCGCTTAATGCTAATACGCCGTCTCGAATTGAATTTAACTTACCACCAGACCAAACAACAATTCCTTTAATTAAAGCTTTGCCACCCTTAGCAAGCCCAGGGCTGGTTATTGACGGCACAACTCAGCCAGGGTATGACGCTAAGAAATCTGCCACTGCTGAAATTGCCATCCCTATTCCTGTTGTGGCAATTACTACTGCTGAAAATGTTGAGGTGCTACGGGGATTAACAATAATTGCTGATGGGGTGACAATTCGAGGATTAAATTTGTATGGATTTACAGCTAAAAGCGATCGCACAGCATTAACACCCCCCGCAGATATTTTTATTGCCCATCGTCTCATTCCTGCCGATAGAAGTGAGCAAAAAAGCCCAGGAAAATTTTTACCCTTTTATGAAGGAAATATTCCGCCAAAAAATGTAGTAATTGAGAACAACTGGTTGGGCATTCTAAGTAATGGAAGGGTACCAGTAACAACTTCAGCATTTGGAGTTTCTGTGTTTAATAGCTTAGGAACAATGATTCGGCGCAATAGAATTGCTAACCATGATGGCAGTGGTATTATTACCTCTGTCAAAGCCGAGAATTTGCAAGTCATAGAAAATATTATTGACAATAATGGTCTGGCTGGGATACCTGATGCTATTCGCTTAGAAGGGGTAATTAATCAGTCGCAAGTTAGCTCTAATTTAATTTGTGGGAATAATGGCAGTGGGGTGTTTTTATTCAAACCTCAAGGTGCTGTTAAAATTGAAAATAACCAAATTAAGTTGAATGGTAGAAGTTTCCGTCGTGCTGCAATTTACTTGATGGGAAATGATCATCAAGTGATGGGAAATCAAATTAGTAATCAAACTGGTTCAGGGGTTGTAGTTGCTAGTTTCCCTAAGAGCGATCGCAATTTAATTCAAAACAACAAATTTGCAGGTTTAGAAGGTTTGAGTATTGATTTAATTACTCAGCAAAATGTCAGGGTTGAAGATTTTCAACAAGGTGATGGTCCAAATCCTCTACGCAATTCACCAAATAGACGATTAGAAACTGGAAATTCTGCAATTAATGCCCCAGAATTTTTAGCTAGAGAGTTTTTGGTGATAGATGGCAAGGTAAATGTGGATGGTAAAGCTGATCCAGGTTCCCAAATAGATATATATAGGGTAAGTGAAAATAATGCTAAAACAACAGCAACTAACTATTATTTAGCAAATTATCATCCTTTATCTGAATTACTAAGAACTGTTACGACTGATGCAGAAGGACGGTTTGGTGCTACTCTTTTAAATTTACAACCTGGGGATAAAATTAGTGCGATCGCAACTGATCCTCAATACGGAACCTCAGAACCCGCTTTTAATGCTGTAGTGCGTTTTGTTGATGGCGCTATTCCTATTAAATCAACAGTTACAGATGTAGCTATACCCCAGTGTCTAACGAATAGTGCGATCGCACCAACTGCCCGCAAACAATCCCAGGCTATTAGTTTAGGATTATTCCGGAATAATCATTTTGCTTCAGATAAATATAATATTACCCCTGCTAGTGCCACCCAATTAAAACAAATTGTTGAAAATTTGTTGATGCGAAAAACAATTGAACGCCAAGCCCAAAATCAGCAAGTAGAAGTAAGGGAAGGTAATTATGAGAAATAACAATAAAAATTTGCGATCGCCCCACTTAATTAGATATTTTCATCCTCTAATTCAGATCATTAAAATATTGCTGATTTTCTTTTCAGCTTCATTTACTTTTATCTGGAATATTGGCGATAAACTAATTAATACTTTTTTTAGAATTATATCCCATAAACATATTAATATTGTCCATATAAAAAAAAATATACCTCAGCAAAAGAAAATAAAAAAAATCAGCAAATTTTTTAACACTGTGTCTGACAGCCTTTATATTTACAATTAACTTTACTGGAATTAACCTTTGGTGGACATCATCAGCTTATGCTGCTACTAGCTTATCAATAGAACCTCTAACATGGGACTTTGTTGGCTTGGATAGTAATAATGTTACTGTTGGTCCCAATGAATATCTTAATGGCGCTCGTGTTTGTAATATTGGCGGCGAAACTGCACAAAATATCAGAATTAGATTTGTGCGAGAAGGTGCTTATAACAATTATCTAACTATAAAAAATTCTTTTAATAGTGATACTTGGTATGTTCCCACACTTCCCTCTGGTATACGTCCCAACAACCACCACCAAATTACTGCCAGACCTAATAACTGCTTTGATGCGTACTATATTGTGAATGTTGACCGTAACGCAGCAGCTTATAATACAGTTCAGCGTTATCGCATCGAGGCTGTAGGTGATAATACTGGTTATGTTGATACTAATAGTTATCCAGATCCCTATAGTGGAACTCTAAATGCCTATGACACTGGGCATACTCGACAACTTTATGTTGAGAAAATTCTATCTCAGGGTCGTAACGAAGTCGTCAGTTTTACCAATATTGCAGGGACTTCAGGTTCAGGTGTGGATACACCAACCAAGGAAAACAGTAGTTATATACTTTATGCAGGTAGCACTTATGAATTTGAACTGGCAACCAAGACAGCAACAGGTTACCCTCAACTAACAATTAGTTCAAATTTTCCCAACCTTGCTTTCCAGCTTGTAGACGTTAAAACCGACTATGAAACGCCTGGAGGTCTGAGTAGTAATATGAGTAACCCAGATAACACAAGTATCTATGCTAATGCTTGCGGTTTCATTAGCAATCCCAACACTACAGGTTATCACGAAAGCTCTAGCAATTGTGAGTTCACTCAAGTACCGGATCAATATCCTGCCAGCGCAGGTAAAGTTGGAAACGCCGTCAAAACTCGCTATAAAATCAAAATTCTCGGTGGTAGGGGTGTATTTCAGATCTACCATCTAATTCTTGACTTCTCTGGCGGTAGCTATCACTACAACGCCGATTATGGTGCAGGGTTAGATACCTTTGATGTTCGCGATCCTGTACCTGTTGACCTCAGTATTGATAAAAGTCACACTGGTAACTTTTCCACTGGTGATAATATCTACACACTGCTAGTCAAAAATAATAGCACTACAGATGTAGCAAAAGCACCTATAACAGTTACAGATACTTTACCCGCAGGCATTAGCTTTGTTAGCACAGACACAGGTACAACTACAGGTTGGACTTGTTCAGCAGCTAATCAAGACATCGTTTGTACCAACCCAAACAATTTAGCAAGTGGAGCTACTTCCACTATTAAATTAAAAGTCAACGTTAGCACCAGCGTTGCAACCAACGTTGTTAACACAGCCACCGCTTCTAGTAATACCCCTGATCCCGATCTCACCAACAACACTGACAGCGACCCTACAACAGTATTAAAAGGTGTGAATGTCAGCCTAACTAAAACTCACTCCCCAGCAACTTTTTTAGCTGGTTCAACTGGAATTTATACCCTCACAGCTAGCAATAGCAGTGGCTTTAATGCCGATGCACCACTAATTATCAATGACACCTTACCTACTGGTTTAACCTTTGCCACCACTTCTGGGTCTTCAGAAACAGGAAGCGATGCAGGTTGGGGTTGTACAGCCGATGGTCAAAATATCACTTGTACTAATTCTAGTGGACTAAATACGGGCAGTACTTCTAAAGTTCTCTTTAAAGTTAACGTTGAGCCAAACGTACCGCTACCAAGTGTCACTAATATAGCCAGTCTCAGCACTGGCAGCTTGGATACAAATCCTAGCGATAACACCAACATCCAAGATGTTACCCCAACTGCGGTGCCAGCCCCAGACTTAGCAATTACTAAGACAGATAATGATTTTAGTTTTACTACGAACGTAAATGGAACTTATACTCTTACAGTTAAAAACGTAGGAACGATCGCGACAACAGGCACAATTACAGTAGTTGATACTTTACCAACTTCTTTCACTTATGTTCCTCCTATTGCTCCTGCAACTAATAATGCTCCTGGCAGTTCGGGATGGACTTGTACTGAATCTCCTATAGACACTATTACTTGTACTAATCCTGGTCCCCTATTACCGACTCAAAGTAGCTCAATTATCTTAAAAGTTACTCCCACAACTGCTACTGGATCGCCATTTACTAACACTGCAACTGTATCAACTCCAGGTGATGTATATAATGCTGCAAGTCCTGGTAACAACTTATCTAGTGACACCACACCTGTTGGTGCAGGAACAAAAGACATAATTGTCAATAAAACTATCAGCGGTACGCCTCCAACCAAGCCGGGCGATTCAATTAGTTATAACATCACAGTAACCAATAATATAAATGCTGGTAATGACCAAGAGGAAATTAAGTTTACAGATCAAGTGCCTACCGATATTACAAACGTAAAGTATAGTTGTGTTGTTACTGGAACTGGTAATGGTGGTGGCATCAATGATTGTGATACTACTAGCGCTACAGACCTAACTAATGTCACTCCACCTGGCAATCTTATTCAGCTAAACAATCTCAGCCTTAAGAAAGGAGGTGGACAAGTAACAATTACAGTTACAGGTACTGTTAGTAATTCCTTTTTAGGAGTATTACCTAATACAGCAACTGCCTTTCCTCTTAGTGGATTTGATACTAATCCTGTCGATAATAGTTCTACTGCTACTGCCACAATTAACGGCACAGACTTGACAATTAGCAAGACTCACAGCGATCCTTTGACTCAAAACATTGATGGGACATATACCATCACTGTCAAAAACGTTAGTAATACAACGATTGCTCCTGGTCGAGCAACAACAAACCCAATTACTGTTATCGAGAAATTATCCAAAGATTTTACCTTTGTTTCTGCAACTTCTGTAGCTCCCAGTACAGGCTGGTATTGCGCTGTCAGTGATGATGCAGCAACTACTAATATTACGGAAATTTCCTGTGTTAACCCGAATTCTATAGCTGCTGGAGCAAGTAGTTCATTTCAAATTAATGTTAAACCAACCAAAACTGGTGCTTACACCAACACAACCACAAACCAACTAAACTCACGTAATGAAGTGATTGTCTCCACATCGGGAGATGGATTAACAGCTAATAATACTGCCTACGATCCTACTAACGTTAATGCTCCTAACTTTGACTTAACTATTAGTAAATCTGCTATTGGCACTTTTTCCCTGGGCGCAACTGCTAAATATGGATTAACTGTCAGTGCTAGCGGTACTTCAGCAGCCCCAGGCCCTATTACAGTTAATGATACTTTACCTGTTGGATTAAACTTTTTATCAGGATCGGGATCTGGTTGGAGTTGTTCTGCAACTCCAGTAAGTGGACAAGATAAAGTAACTTGTGTTCGTAACAGTAACTTAACTGCGGGGAGTAGTTCGGCTATAACTTTAAATGTACTGGTTGGTAGTACCACAGCAGCAAGTATTAGCAATACAGCAAGAGTTGAAGTCGTGACTGGTGAAACTAACGTTAACAACAACGAGTCCACTATTACTACTTCAGTTGGTCAAAATGCCGATTTAAGTATTGTCAAAACCTTAAGCGGTAATTTAGTAGTTGGATCAAATGCCACCTACAATTTAAAAGTCGTAAATAACGGCCCTTCTAATGCCTCAACGGTTACGGTTACAGATAATTTACCGAATGGTCTCACTTTTCAGTCTTTCGCAGATAATAGTGTTTGGACTTGTACAAATACTGCTACATCAGGTACTTGTGCTGCTGGCGCAACACAACTGCAATTTCAAAAATCCAGTTTAACAATTGGTGCAAGTGAAACCATCGCTTTAAATGTTGCAGTTTCTTCATCAATCTCACTTCCTGCAACTATTAGTAATACTGCTACTGTTTCCAGTACTACCCCTGACTCAGACAACACAAATAATAGTAGTACTACATCAACTAGCCTTGCCGCAAAAACGATTGATTTAATTTTAGATAAGAGCCACTTCGGTAGTTTCGCAGTTGGTGGTAAGGGAACTTATACCCTAGAAGTAAAAAACCAGGGGAATTCTACTGCGACAGGAACAATTACTATTCGTGACCCAGAAACAGGTACATTACCGAACAATATCAGCTTGTCTTCCTTTGTTGGTCAAGGCTGGACTTGTGGCGGAACTTCTGTTATTACTTGTACCAATCCTAATACGAATGGTTTAGCACCAGGAGCGACGACCGCAGTTGATATCATTGTTAATGTAGGTACGGGAACGTCAGTAGGAAGTTTTACAAATACTGCAATAGTTTCAATTCCTAGTGGTGAAACAAATACTAACAATAACAGTGCTAGTGATCCTACAACAATTGTAGGAAGTGCCGACATATCGGTTACTAAGGCTCACGTAGGTACGTTTAGTCCAGGTCAACAAGGAACTTACACAATTGTAGTAACAAATAGTGCTGCTAGCATTGCTACACCAACATCTATTACTTTAATTGACCAACTTCCTAACTACTTAACTTATGTTTCAGGTACTGGTACAAATTGGGATTGCCCTGCAACAGTTCCCCCTGGTACAGATCCAGGTCTAGATGTTACTTGTACTTATAATGCCAGTCTAGCTCCTAATAATTCTACTACTCTAACTTTCAAGGTACTCATAAATACATCAGTACCCAATTCCTCTAGTCTGACTAACTTTGTAACTGTTTATAGCTCAACGCCCGATCCTGATACCAGCAACAATACAGCTAAAGATACGGTTACTGTTGTTGCTGGTGGAGCAATACCGCCAAAATTGCGCCTTGTTAAACGCATCACTGCTGTTAACAATGTTAGTTTTACAGATATGGTTACAGTACCAAATCAAGATGATAGTTTATCTAAAAATCCTGCTCTCAAATGGCCTGATAACTACTTACATGGCAAGTTATTAGTTGATAAGCAGTATATGGATAATGGCAATAACAAATACATCATGCCAAACGATCAAGTTGAATACACAATCTATTTCATCTCAGATGGTGGGAATACTGCTAAAAATGTCTCTATCTGTGATTTAGTACCAGCTAACCAAACATTTGCGTCTAATAGCTTTAATAGCCTTGCTGATAAAGCATCTGGTGGTTTAGCAAATCAAGACCGAGGAATTGCCGCTTCGATCAGCAGTTCATCTAGTGCTGCCCATGTTCTCCAATCCTATACCAATGTTGCAGATACAGATACTGCCCAATATTATGCTCCTAATTTAAGTGTGCCAACTTCCTGTTCGGCTGAGAATACTAACGGGGCAATAGTGATTAAATTGGGTGATATTCCTCAAGCTACCGCGCAGGGAACTCCATTGAATTCATACGGATTTGTCCGCTTCCGTGCCAAAGTGAATTAATACTGAGATGTTGTCTCAATGGCGAGCATGAGGCAGAGCCTCGGCGGGTTCGTTCCTAGGTTGAACCTGGGAACGAGGTTATGGGGGTTGGAGGCTCTGCCTCAAGAGCTTCCTCTGCCCAACTTTAACTCTGTGTAACTTCTATATATATATGTTCTAAACGCACTTGCTGCCGGGAGATTGAATCTAAACTAATGCCATCAAAGCGATCAATAATTTCTTTAAGTTCTAAATGCTCTGTAAGCAAAAATGCTAAATCGTTACCATAATGCCGAGTACTAAAACCATAATATTGGGCGCAAGCGATCGCACTTGCTTTATCCTCTGTTTGAACAATAATAATTTCTTGTGCCGGAATCAGTTGGCGTAATTCTGCTAAAGTACCTTCTGCTACAATCCGACCATTTTTAAGAATACCAATGCGTTGACACAAACGCTCTGCTTCTTCCAACAAATGCGTCGTTAGCAAAATAGTCATTCCTTGACTTTGTAACTGACGAATTAATTCCCAAATTTCATAACGCGCTTCTATATCTAACCCAGTTGTTGGTTCATCTAAAATCAATAACTTAGGATGATGCACAATTGCCGTAGCAATATTTAACCGTCGCTGCATTCCACCACTAAGAGTTTCTACAGGACTTTTAGCCCTATCAGCTAAATTAACAGCCTCTAAACTTAGTTGTACTTGTTTACGCCGTTCTTGATTTGATAACCCGTAAATTCGAGCAAAAAAATTCAAGTTTTCTTCACAAGATAAAGCTTTATAAAGTAAATTTTCTTGTGGTGCAACCCCAATTAACGGTTTAGTTGCTTCAGATACAGGTTTGTTATTGATAGCAATCTTGCCACTATCTGCACTGAGCAAATTACATAAAATATTTATAGTTGTCGTCTTTCCTGCACCATTCGATCCTAATAAACCATAAATTTCTCCAGCTTCAATATGCAGAGTTAAATCTTGTAAAACTGATCTTTTTCCGTAAGATTTGCTCAAATTTTCTATATTTAACACTAGCCTTATAGCCTCCTTTCAATTTGCACCATACTTCGGTAAGAAAGCCAGCCACCTCCAGCTACCAAGAAAGCAAACACACACAAAAACCAAAAATGAAATTCAATTTTTGCTAATCCATCTCCTTGATCTGAAACTGCTACTAAAGCTTCATTCATGTGATAAATAGGATTCCATTTAGCTATTTTTAACAGAGAATCTGGGAAAAAAGATGTGGGAAAAAATGCACCACCCATCATTAATAAAGGTATACCGAAAGATGCGACAATTGAATTAACATCATTTGTACGACGCGCCAAATGGGTACTGAGAATAAAACCTAACCCTACATAAGAAATAATACTTAATAAAATAATTATCCCACCTAATAGCAAGGAACCTTGAAATTTAGCGCCCCAAAAAGCGGCAACTGTATAGATTATTAAAGTTTGACCAATACCAATACAACTATGTGCTACAAAAATCCCTAAAAAATAGGAAAGACCACTCAAGGGAGACAGAAACAAACGCTTCAAAGTTTGCTGTTCTCTCTCTGCTACTACAGTTGATACAGTACCACCCATACAACTAAAAAAAAGTGCAGAGCCGATTAATGCTGAAGGTGCAACATTTTCAAAAGCTTCACTCATTGATAGTTTAGTTCTTTCTGCAATCAAAAAGCCATTAATTACTAAAATAGTAATTGGAAAAATGCACCACAAAATCAGGCTAAATCGTCGCCTGAGTAGTTCAATTAATATTCGCTGTGCCACTGCCAGCGTTTCACGCCAATATTTCATCATAAAGATTGGTCATTGTTAATTGTTAATTTTGTAATTTCTTCAATAGTTAATTCTTGAACATTACTAAAAACTACAGATGCGCCAGCAGCCAAAAGTTTAGCAGCATAATCATCACGACGTTCAGGTGTTGCTTGAAGGTGTGGCGGTAAAATACCTACACCAATTACAGTACGAGAAACCTTAACCCGCGCTTGTGTGACAGTATACATATCCGCAACTGTATCACCTACATAAACAACAGGAGTAGCAGCATTGGCTTGATGTAGTTGTTCTAGTTGTTGCACTGCTGTAATTAAACCTGTAGGATCGGGTTTGCCTGGTGCATCTTCCATTGCAATTAGTACAGGTGAGTTAATTCCAAGTCGTCTTTCCAAAACATAAGCAGCTTCGGCGTGGGGCGCACCACTAAAAAACCCCCAAGGAATATTAGCTGCACTGATTTGTTCTAGATAGCTTAACTGTAATAGCAATGGTTCATCGCAAATATAACCATTCCACTCTTGGGAATTAGTTCCGCGATAGCGAGATTGGAAAAAATCAACAAGGGCATTGTAGTCGATTTGAATAAGCGATCGCACCTTCTGATCTGGCGTAGCTGAGACTCGCTGTTGCCCAATAGATTCAAAGTAGCGATAAATTAACTCCTGAGAAGCTTCCCAGTCATTATTCCAAATCCCTTCCGACTTGAGTGCGTCAATATCAGCACTTTCGGGGCGATATGCTTGATTTGTAAACTGCTCTACAGTATCTGCGATCGCACGACGATAAGAGCCTGTCACATCCCTTATAACACCGTCAATATCGAAAACTACAATCGCACTACAATTAGATTCTTGCACCAAAAACCCATACCTCCAAGTGAAATAACTAATTTAGTTAGCAAAATGTTCAGTATATAACTGAGAGATTCAGTCTTGCCATGCGCTAAAATAGTCGTCTGTAAATTAAACCTAATAATTCTGGGTTTTTCCCGGAGGTGTGATTGTCCAAGTTCATATTAAAAGTTCTCTGGCTAGATGAGAACGTGGCGATAGCGGTTGATCAAGTAGTTGGCAAAGGTACAAGCCCTTTGACATCTTACTTTTTCTGGCCTAGAAATGATGCCTGGGAACAGCTAAAAACTGAGCTAGAATCCAAGCATTGGATTGCTGATGTTGACCGCGTTGCAGTGCTAAACAAAGCAACAGAAGTGATTAACTACTGGCAAGAAGAAGGCAGACGGCGACCAATGTCTGAAGCCCAATCTAAATTCCCAGAAGTTGCATTCACAGGTAGCGCCTAGAATAAATAATTCCGTAATAATGATGCTATTTATTTGGTAAAAATACGGATAATTCTAGCAAAGCTATAAATAGCAACACCATCAGCAGTGATGTAGGTTATAAACAGCAACGCTTTCAGTATAGTGCTGAAAGCGTTGTTCTAATTTATGGATGTGCAACTAAGCCTAAATTTGAGGATCTACTTTTTGATGGGGTAATTCAGGTGAACGCTGTATCTGTTGTAAGTTGTACCCCTGTTTACCTAACTGCTGAACAAATTTAGTTGGATCATCAGCTTGAGTTAAATCTAATGAGGTCGGATGTTCAGCAGTCTCCTTCCTGATTTTTTTAAGTTTGGCTTTTCGTCCCATAAAGATATATCTAATGAATTTGCTTAAGATGCGATCGCGTGCTGAACAGTTCAACGCCCATTGAGTTATTTAGCAGCGAAACGCAATTGTATATTTAATATTCTACGGCTGAAACTTGTTCTACAATTTTGAAGCGTCCTTTAATCACAGCCCGTAATAGTCGGTTTATAGCCTGTTTTTCTTCTTCCTCCAAAGACTCTTCTAAGGTGGCTGCCATTAAGCCATAACGGTCAGCTAAAGTTACAACGCCTGTTTCGCTAACAGAAACCAGCATTTCAGAAACAGCACCAGGAAGCAGACGAACTTGGGGATACATAGAAATAAGGGCGTGAACTCTACTCTTCTAATATCTTCTATTTATTTTGTCCTGACGGTGATTAATCAGAGATGTATATTGTGTAATTTATCCGCTTTTTATGTGACTTCGATCACACTCTCTGGCTAAAGCTTGTTTATTGTTCATTAATAGTGACAGCCAGATAAGCCTTAAGCTTAAAAATGGCTGTAATTGGTGTGACCTGCTTTATGATTTGCCACCCTACAAGGGCGGTCTTCTGGCATTACAAGCAGTGGCGCAACTATCGAGTTCTAGACCAAATTATGGCAACCCGAATCTTGATACCCTTGTGCTGCTAGTCTTAAAGAATATACTGCTGTTTTTCTTTATATTCCTTTGTAGCTAGCGAGGATCAAATTTTAAATATGGCTTTTGAGCAAATCGAAGCATTTTTAAAGAAAATGCAGTCTGAACCTGAACTTAAAAACGAGGTGCTCGCAGCATCAACCGCAGATGATATTGCGCGAATAGCACTCAAGCTTGGTTTTGAATTTTCAGGTGATGAATTATTGAGAATGTCAGGTAAGAAAGTTGGCAGCATTACTGTTAGAAAAACTGATCTTCCTGGAGAGTACAACTAGGGGTCACGCTCCTAATTTGTAAAAAATCGTACGAAGAAAGGAATCTAATCCCCAATCAAAGCACCATGATTATTGGTATTACCCTTTCAACGTCAGGGAAATAGTACGCTGTGGTTGTAGTTTTAGTTCTTGAAAACGGTTGTAACTGGGAAGACTTGCCTTCATACTTGCCTCCCTACTCAACTGTCTACTGGCACGTGCATTCAGTAGCGAAGTGCAGGCGTGATTGAGAAACTAATGAGCATCGCCTGATTAAGGTTTAGCTAGTGGTGAAACTCTTTAAAGTTGGATATTTCGGGCTGACTTTGTTTATAAGTGCAGCAGTTTTATTTCTAAGCGCGTGGATTGTGATTCCGGCTCCTACCTCTTTGCTACTACCTTTAGGAGTAGGTGCGCCAGAGATTAGCCCAATACTAGCGGTGGGAAATGCGATCGCTCTATTATTATCCTTACCAGGCAGTAAGCACAGTTGGTTATCTCGCTTCGCCTTATTTTGTAGCGCACTGGGATTAATTTTAAGTACCATCCCCCTAGTACAACTGCCCAGCACCTTAACAAGCTCAAATAAGGCGATGCAAGCGGCACTAGGCTCAGGCTACATGGAAAAAGTGCCGCAACAGCTACAGGCACAAATGCGCCCCCATCCCTTTGTCTTAACTGAGGTATTTACAGGAATTACTGATAGCAAGGTACGCCAAACTTCAGGTATTCGCTTTGCTACTCCCGACGGTGTGCCTTTAAGCTTGGAAATTTACCGCCCAATCTCAGTAGGGAAGTATCCCACAATCGTCACTATTTATGGTGGTTCATGGCAACGCGGTAGTCCCGTTAATGATGCAGCCTTTAATCGCTACATGGCGGCACGGGGTTATACAGTAATTGCAGTTGACTACCGACACTCCCCTAAATATCGCTTTCCAGCCCAACTTGAAGATGTACAAACAGCTTTATCTTTTATTAGAGATCATGCACAAGAGTATGAGGTAGACTCTGAACGGATAGCATTATTGGGACGCTCTGCTGGCGCTCACCTAGCAATGCTTGCAGCTTATCAAAAAGATGCAGCACCGATTAAAGCAGTAGTTAGTTACTATGGTCCTGTGGACTTGGTTCGAGGCTACACTGATCCGCCGTTTCCAAATCCGATTAATACCAATGCAGTTTTAGAAGCTTTTCTGGGGGGTTCTCCCAAAGAATTCCCTTTGCTGTATCAACAAGCTTCTCCTATTAGTTATGTTACGCCAGGTTTACCGCCAACTTTGCTGATATATGGTGGACGCGATCATCTTGTGGAAGCAAAGTATGGCGAAAGTTTGTATCAACGCCTGCGCGATGCGGGAAATACTGTTTTATTTTTAGAAATTCCTTGGGCTGAACACGCTTTTGATGCTATTTATAGTGGTATCAGTAATCAGTTAGCCCTCTACTATACGGAACGCTTTCTCGCTTGGGCATTGCAAAATTAACAAGATTGAATTCAGAATTCTACGAAACCCCGAATTTAATATTGGCTAATATCTGCCTGTGAAACAAAGGCTCTTTGCTTACCGTCTGATTATCCACATCTAGCTTTTTGGCAATTCAGGCTAGTATTTGCAATATAACCCTATTATTTACAATCAAAGCTTAATGAAAGTTTTACTGCTATATCCGCTATTTCCCAAAAGCTTTTGGTCTTTTGAAAAAACCCTAGCTTTACTAAACTATAAAGCAATGCTACCGCCACTAGGTTTAGTGACTGTAGCGGCAATTTTGCCTCAAGAGTGGGAATTTAAATTAGTAGACCGCAATATTCGTACAGTTACAGAAGCCGAATGGGAATGGGCTGATTTAGTAATTCTTTCGGCGATGATTGTGCAGAAAGAGGATTTGCAAGCCCAAATTCGGGAGGCTAAAGGCAGAGGTAAGCTTGTTGCAGTTGGTGGCCCCTATCCTACTGCTATACCTGATGATTCCTTATCGGCTGGGGCTGATTTTTTGATTTTGGACGAAGGGGAAATCACTCTGCCTTTATTTATAGCAGCAATTGAACGGGGCGATCGCTCTGGTATATTTCGCTCTGGCGGAGAAAAACCCGACGTTAGTTTTACCCCGATTCCCCGCTTTGATTTGCTAGAACTCGACGCTTATTCAGAAATGTCTGTGCAGTTCTCGCGCGGTTGTCCATTTCAGTGCGAATTCTGCGACATTATTGTGCTGTATGGTCGGAAACCTCGAACTAAAACGCCTACCCAACTTTTAGCAGAACTAGAACGCCTTTATGAACTTGGTTGGCGGCGCAGTATTTTCATGGTGGATGACAACTTTATTGGGAATAAGCGCAACGTCAAATTATTTTTGAAGGAACTGAAGCCTTGGATGGTTGAACATAACTATCCTTTCTCCTTTGCAACAGAAGCTTCAGTTGACTTAGCTAACGACCAAGAACTGATGGATTTAATGGTTCAGTGTAATTTTGGGGCAGTATTTTTAGGAATTGAAACCCCAGATGAAGAGAGTTTAACTTTAACTCATAAATTCCAAAATACACGGGACTCTCTCAGCGAAGCAGTAAACTCTATTACCCGTAGCGGGTTGCGGGTGATGGCGGGATTCATCATTGGATTTGATGGAGAAAAGGCAGGGGCTGGTGGGCGAATTGTGAAGTTTGTTGAGCAAACAGCGATTCCCACTGCACTATTTAGTATGTTGCAAGCTTTACCTGATACTGCACTTTGGCATCGACTGGAAAAAGAGGGACGGCTACGCGCTAAATCAGCGAATATTAATCAAACAACTTTGATGAACTTCGTGCCAACTCGACCAGTACAAGATATTGCCAGGGAATATGTCGAGGCATTTTGGGAATTGTACGAGCCAAAACGGTTTTTAGATCGGGCTTATCGCCACTACCGGATGTTAGGAGAAGCAACTTACCCTAAAAAAGGTAAGAGAGATGCTAAAAAGGTGAATTGGGTCACGATTCGCGCGTTACTAATTATTTGTTGGCGACAAGGGGTAGTTCGTAATACTCGCTGGCAATTCTGGCGCAATCTGTTCAATATGTTGCGGCATAATCCAGGTGGTGTAAGTAGTTATTTAGCTGTTTGCGCTCAGATTGAACATTTTGTAGAGTATCGCGAGATTGTCCGAGAGCAAATTGAGGCTCAAGTAGGTAAGTTTCTGGAAGCAGAAGCTAAACAGACAGTATTGCCTATAGAAATGGCAAAATCCGAGCAGCTAAGTAAATCGGCGTAGTTGAAGGTATTACCATACCGCGAACCCCCTACCCATTTTCGGGTAGGGGGCATAATTGTATTTTTATGTGCTTAAAAGTTGAGCCTTTCAGCCAAGAAAAAATTTACGATCTTCTCAAAAAATTGATGCACTAGGGTTGTTGTGCTGTATTACGGATTAACGAATAAGCATAATCTAAGGCATTTCTACCTCATCTCTTAACATTTTGGTGTATTGACTTCGTATTGTTTTTAGATCTTCACCAGCTTTAGCTTCATCCAACCCTTGTAAGTCTTGTTGCAAAATATACATTTCATTTCGTAGCCTACGGTACGATCTAGCTCTTTCTTGTACAGGAAACTTAGTGACTGCTGATTGAATAGCGACTGAAATCGCCCCAAAAACTCCTGTCAGTATTTTCTGATACTTACCAGGAAGTAGGCTACCATCCTCTAATGTGCCTGTAACTGCTGTCAGTAATGTAAAGACAATAGCAGCAGCCGTAAGCCCAAGATCCCAACGCTGATTAAGCTTGCACTCGTGAGTAAATCGGTCTGCACAAAGACCAAGCTCTTTCTGCAAAGCTTCTTGAGCTTCTCTTAATTCGTTTCTCTCTGGCATATCAATTAGCTATCCTAAACATAGTTGCAATTTTACGGAGACTTTTTTACCAAATAAAATTGGTATACATTATCTGGTTAATTAATCATTGTTACACGACTTATACATTGCCTCTATATATGCTGCTTAGTGTGTAATTCCTATGCTTCTGAAGTACCACTTAGATCTGTAGAATTTAAATTTGCACCTACAAAATTAGTATTATGTAAATCGGCATCACTTAAGTCAGCAAAACTTAAATCTGCATTACTTAAATCTGCATCCCGCAAAATCGCACCGATTAACTTAGCTTTTCGCAAACTTGCGTTAGTTAAATTAGCATTAGTTAAATCGGCGATCGCCAACTTTACTCCATCTAATTTAGCATTACTTAAATCTGCATTACACAACTGAGTATTAATCAAATTAGCATTACTTAAATCTGCGCCAGCTAATTGAATACCCCGCAAATCTGCGCCTTGAAAATTTCTGTCCCCTGCTGCATATCGCTTGAGTAGTTCCCCTGCATCGGTTACGCTAATTTCTCGCTTGGGGCGATGATTAAAAGTAAAATTAAACGTATCGCCACTAGCAATTACTCGTCTAATTTCTTCATAAAAAGGATATTTACCAATTCCACTGAGATTTGCCCAACCTCTTGTTCTAGTTAAGGCTACAAATAGTTGATTACGCAGGGTAATATTACTTTCATCTTGAGCAATGCGATCGCAACCTACTACATAAACCATATCAGCTTCGTGTCCTTTGGCGCGGTGGATACGAGATACTGTTACGCCACCATTACACCAAAACTTATTGCGATCGCGTTTTTCTGGCTCTGGTTTCAATATATTACATTCAGTAGCGCCAGGAATAAATATATTAATCCCTTGTTGCATTAAAAAACTAGCAACATGATTTTCTAATCTTACCGCGTCGAAAAAATCACCTAAAACTACTACTAAAATATCTTCATTTGGTTTGAGAGCATCTTGTTTAAGATTATCTAAAATTTTATCTGCTAAAGCACTAAATTCTGCTTGCCGTGAACTATAAACTTCAAACTCTAGTAAAGGCTTTTTCCATAATTTAGATATCAAATTTGGAAAATCTTCATTAATACGTTGCAGTGTGATTTTTTGACCACGAGTAAATCGCCCGATAACTTCATAACCGATAGCTTTCCAATCTTCAGTTCGAGTAATTCCTGATAGCATTCCCCCTGGACGTAGCAAACCCATACTCAAAGCATGAGCGACTGTTACAATTTGGCTAGGTGTGCGGTAGCATCGGTAAATAATCTCACTTTTTTTGATGCCATCTGAATATTGCCCTGTTACTAAATGACCTAACTCATCTCCAAATAATTCGCTTGCTGTAGGAATATTTAAACTTGATAAACTTTGGGATTCATCATAAGCCCAAATTAAGCGCCTTTGTTCTGGATATTGTGGGTCAACAAATTTTAATGCTTGATAAGCCATCCAGTAAAAAGGCTGCTTATCTTGAAATTTTAACTCATAATCAACAATTAAATCTTGTCCTTCATCAATTAAAATAGAATCAAATATTTGGGGAATGATTGCATCTTCAAATAGTAAACAACATACTTCTGCCAAACTTTCGTGAGGTTGTTTGCTTTTTGTTTGGTAAGCTGTGAGGGGTTTTACTTGAGCAGCTTCACAAATAGTGCTATAAAGTCCAGGCTGATTTTTCGCACCCCAAGCGTGTAATACTTTTAATTTAGAAGATTGAAGTTTTCCATCAACAGGGGAGAAGTTTAACTGTACTTCTCCACTACTAAACCGACGCAACCATTTATTTACTTCTTTAATTATTGGTTCGTAAAGACTACGGCTAAAAAATACTAAAGCAATATCCCACTCTGGATATTTTAGGTGCATTTGCGCGGCTTTTTGACAGAGTAATACTGTTTTTCCCGATCCTGCAATACCTCGAATACGTTGTAACCCTGGGGGAATTTGTTTAGCAATTGTTTCTTGGTGTAAATCAAGTTCTGATAATTGCTGGCGTATCTGAGATAATACCCATCCGCGTGTTCCTTCTGCTGGTATTATATCTGTAGGAATTTCATTAACTGCTGAAACTTTATTGATAGATTTACGAAAAAGTGGAGTTCCACCTAATACTGCTAGTAATAATTTCCATTGTTCATCATTTAATTTTTTACCTTTAATAACTGGAGTTGTTTTGTGAATATGCTGGATGAGGGGATGATTATGCGTGTTTGTTTTGGATAAATGTAGATGGTTTTTAAATATAATTGGTGGACAGCTAGGAAGTTTGTCAAAACCTTTTTGTTGCCATTCTTCTATGGCAATTAAAGGTAAAGATACTAATGTACGTCCTGTTATTTTACGGCGGAGAAGTGGTTCGCGATCGCAATACCCCAATAACGCAAATAATTGATTTTCTGCTTGCTCGTAAGGATTACTAAATTTCGTATAAAAATTGTTAAATTCCCAGCGATGACCATTAATATTAACTATCTGCTCAATCGTAACTGATTTAACTTCAATTACAATTAAGCCCAAATCAAAATCAGCAATTAAAATATCTGGTTCTTTACGAATATTTCCGACTTGAGAAAAGATGGGATAGCGCCAATAGCAAAGACAGTTCCTATCTGCAAAAGCTATCTTAACAGCCTCCCAAACTTTCCCCTCACCCTTTTGTCCACTTTTCCCTAATGGTTCAGTGGTAATAAACTTGCGGTTTTGTTCTTCACCACTAATACTCATTTAAGTGTTTTCTAACCGCTTAATCAGGCAGTTTTAAATATTCTCGTTTGTTTTTTAGTGCTTTTTCTTTCTCTTATTAACTACCCAAACAACAAAAGCAACTATTAGAAGCACAAACACTATTTTAGAAACAGGACCAAGATACTCCTCTACAATCTCGTAGTTGTCACCCAAGGCATAGCCAGCCAATGTTAAGAAACTTACCCATAATGCAGTACCTATAGTTGAGTAGATTAAAAAAGGTACTAAAGGCATACCGCTAATCCCTGCTGGTAGCGATATCAAAGTACGAACTCCTGGGACAAGCCTACAAAATAAAACAGCTTTTTGACCATGTTTGTCAAACCAGTTATCCGCCTTTTCTATATCTCGGCTGGATACTGAAATCCATTTACCATACTTGTCAGCTAACCGTTTTAAGTTATCCTCGCCTACCAGCTTGCCTACATAATACCAAGGCAACGCCCCTAATATTGTGCCAATTACTCCCGCTAAAATTACAGGTGCTAACTCCATCCTGCCTTTAGCTACTGTGAATCCTGCTAATGGCATGATTAATTCTGAAGGAATTGGCGGAAAAAGATTTTCCAAGAACATTAATAGTCCAATTCCTAAATAGCCTAAAGAAGTAATGGTATTAGTGATCCACTCGCTCATTGCTAAGTTTGTTTAAGATAAAGTTTCGCTTAACTGTATCAGGTTTTTGGGGCTAGTGACTGGTTCAGGACTGACGCAGTTACTCCACATATAGTGGGTAGGGTGCGTTACGCGCACCCTACAGGTAGAGGCTTTGCGTAAGTCCTGTGGTTGTTGTGATTAGTAGAGATATAAGCAAAAATACAAATTTAGTTTTTTTACCGCCAAACTTATACCCGTGAAATACTGGATTTTGTTAGCGCCGGGACGATACGATCGCTCGCCATCCTTGCACCGGATAAATTTCGTGCAGTTGGTCCCACCCGCAATGCTGCTAAACCACCCATAACAAATAGCTCACAACCAGAAAAGCGCAGGTATTCATCCAAAACAGGTAATCCATTGACAATTTCGGTGGGATATGTATCTAAAACATCTTTAAGCAAGGGATGGTTGGTCGCATCTATTTGGCTTCCGGTCGCTAACCAAATGCGATCTATGTTCTGATGGTGAATGCACTCATGTATAGCTGGATTATCACAATAAACCTGCCAGCTATTGCCATTCCATTTAGCTTGAGACACCTGACACTGCTCATAAAATACAACACGCCCATCGCGTTCATTACGCCGTAGTTGAGTCAGCATCGCTGGAGTCATCGAGCCACCATTACGTGCTTGCTGAATCATCGCAGAGCGCACATACCAATCAGGTTCTGCTGAGAAACCTTTGAGGTATTTAGGACCAAGCCAACCTGGATCAGCATCAAATAGCTTCCCATATACAGTTCGTCGTGACATGAGTAAAACCTGTGCGCCTCTAGAAATCGCACCAACTGCTAGATGTCCACTGGTTAACCCACCTCCAATAATCAGAACTCGCTCACCTTGAAGTTTCAAGTTTCGTAAGTCAATAGTATGAGAATGCAGCAATCGTTCAGGGGGGTAATTCTTAGGAATTTTCCCGACCCAATCTGGGAAATGAGGTCTTCCACCGCCGTTAGCTATAACAACTCTACGGGCAACAAGAATTTGACCATTAGATAATTCCAGACAAAATCGCGGACGACGATAATTCTTTAGGGGTTCAATCCGCACAACTTGAGCCGGATACACACAACTCTGTAACGCAGAGCGACGAATTACTTCCTGACAAAAATCTTGAAACAGCCGAGTCCCTGGCAAATCGTAGGGTGGGAATAATTCGTTAGGGCGGGATGCACCAAAGGTACGAAGCGCATGAGGATCGGGGTCGGGTTGGTGTACCGCAGGCGACCTGAGATGAGGAATCTCTAATGCCGCAAACTGATGATTCCATTGACTCATCCAAGTACCACTAGGGTCGAAAACCAGGAAACGTCCGCGCATCGACTTTTTCTTTTGCAGTAAGTGGGCTACCAGTGCTAGGGCATGAGGACCTGCTCCCACAATCGCAAGGTCAATAAACTCTGGTAAAGGCAATACAGAATTGAACATAAATCCTATTTTGTGAAAATGATTATCGCTCTTATTTGGTTTAGTTTAGAAAGCTGTGCTATAAAATAAGCGAATGATAATCATTATCATAATAACGGATGTCAGCACCTGAATCTTCCACGCTGGAAAATCTAACTGCCCAAGTAGTGTCATCCAGTCCTTCACCGCAGCCAATTATTCATCGTCCCCGTCGATTGCGGCGGACGGAAACACTGCGTCGGATGGTACGGGAGAATGTGTTACGGGTAGAGGATCTGATATATCCCCTGTTTGTCATGGAAGGAGAAGGAGAAGGGCAACGAGAAGAAGTGCCTTCCATGCCTGGTTGCTATCGCTATACCCTAGAAACCTGCCCTTGCCTACTTGAATATTATCTGTCGCATTAAACAGAACAACGATGAAGAGTCACTCACACCATATGATTCCCAAACGGGGAATGCCTGTCACCATCATCACTGGTTTTTTAGGCAGTGGTAAAACAACTCTGCTCAATCATATTTTGAATAATAATCATAATTTGAAAGTTGCAGTTTTAGTTAATGAGTTTGGCGACATTAACATCGACAGTCAATTGTTAATGTCGATGGATGAAGACATGGTAGAACTCAGTAATGGCTGTATTTGTTGCACGATTAATGATGGGCTAGTTGATGCCGTTTGTCGAGTTCTAGAACGCAGCGATCGCATAGATTATATGGTGATTGAAACTACTGGTGTTGCTGACCCATTGCCCATTATCTTGACATTTGTGGGAACCGAACTGCGTGAATTAACTCGGCTAGATTCGATTATTACTGTTGTTGATGCCGAAACCTTTACCCCAGATCATTTCGATAGCGAAGCGGCACTCAAGCAAATTGCCTATGGGGATATCACGATTTTGAATAAAACTGATTTAGCTTCTTCCAAAAAAGTAAAAGAATTGGAAGACTACATTGGCACTGTAAAAGTAGGAGCTAGAATTATTCATGGTCAACATGGTCAAGTACCACTGCCGCTAATTTTGGACGTAGACTATAACAATCCAAGCGAATATGCAGATTTAATTCAGTCAGAAATTCAGCAAACTGAGCAAGATCATCACCACCACCATCATCATCACGACGATTGCACCCATCATCCCCATGAACATCACCATCACCATTCCGCACATCTGGATAATGATGGATTTGTGTCAATTTCCTTTGAAAGCGATCGCCCCTTTGATCTGAAAAAGTTTGAAATGTTCTTGCAAGAACATTTACCCAAAAACGTTTTTAGAGCAAAAGGAATTCTTTGGTTCACTGAAAGCGACTTACGCCACATCTTTCAACTCAGTGGTCCCCGCTTTGACTTACAAGGGGAAGAATGGCGCACTCCCCCTAAAAACCAACTTGTATTTATTGGGCGCAACTTAAATGCCAATGTGCTTCGGCAGCAGTTAAAAGACTGCATTGCCTGATAGATAGCTACAACCTTTTCAGGATTTGTATTAGTTCTTTTTTTATCGCAGATATGAGCAGATAAACGCAGATGTTAGCTTCATATTTGTCCTTGATTGTTGAATATCAAAGGAAAGGGCGAGAAGTTTTATGATTACTCCTCACCCCTTTTTACTTACTAATTACTTACAAGCATTTCACTTGGAATTAAGTACCAGCAGTCCAAGAGTTAGTGTACTCAATTTGATCTGGTGTCAAGCTATCAAGACTAATTCCCATTGCTTGCAACTTCAAACGAGCAATTTCTTTGTCAACATCAACAGGAATAG
Source organism: Crinalium epipsammum PCC 9333 (assembly GCF_000317495.1). Taxonomy (GTDB): domain Bacteria; phylum Cyanobacteriota; class Cyanobacteriia; order Cyanobacteriales; family PCC-9333; genus Crinalium; species Crinalium epipsammum. The sequence goes on along the minus strand of NC_019753.1, from coordinate 1,186,917 downwards.
AATGTAATCCTGGTTCAAGTTTACCTTTATTGGTAACGAGATATTCGCAAGCTAAAGCTTGGTTAGCAAAACTCATATCCATAACTGCACTAGGATGTCCTTCTGCTGCTGCTAGGTTAATCAGTCTGCCTTCACCTAGTACAACAACAGATTTACCACTTGGCAAACGGTATTCTTGGGTGAAGTTGCGTACTTGCTTAACTTCGGTTGCTTTTCCAGCTAGTGCTTTCAGGTCAATTTCAATATCAAAGTGACCGGAGTTACAAACCATTGCACCGTCTTTCATCACGTCGAAGTGTTCGCCGCGAATGACGTGCTTGTTACCTGTAACGGTAATAAACAAGTCACCTAGAGGTGCTGCTTCTGCCATTGGCATAACGCGGAAGCCGTCCATAACTGCTTCAATGGCTTTGGTGGGGTCAATTTCGGTAACAATTATGTTAGCGCCAAGTCCCCGCGCCCGCATTGCTGTACCTTTACCGCACCAACCGTAACCTGCTACAACTACGGTTTTACCTGCTAGTAGTACGTTGGTAGCACGGATTACGCCATCGAGGGTAGATTGACCTGTACCGTAGCGGTTATCAAAGAAATGCTTGGTGTCCGCGTCGTTGACGTTAACGGCGGGAAATGTTAATACGCCGTCTCTGTGCATAGCACGTAGGCGGACAATACCTGTGGTGGTTTCTTCGGTTGTACCGATTAAATCAGCAATTTGGTGTTGACGTTCTTGAATTAAGGTAGCAACTACATCACTACCGTCATCAATAATAATGTTAGGGCGGTGGTCGAGTGCTGTTTGAACGTGACGGTGATAAGTGTCGTTGTCTTCACCTTTGATGGCAAATACGGGAATGCCGTAGTCAGCGACTAAGCAAGCAGCAACGTCATCTTGGGTGGAAAGGGGGTTGCTGGCAATTAAGATGGCATCTGCGCCACCTGCTTTGAGGGCGATCGCTAAATGTGCTGTTTCTGTAGTAACGTGGCAACAGGCAATTAAGCGAATACCCGCAAATGGCTTTTCTTTTTCAAAGCGATCGCGTATTTGTTTTAATACGGGCATTTCTCGTCCTGCCCATTCAATCCGTTGTTTACCTATAGGTGCAAGGGATAAATCTTTTACTTCGTGCTTTTGCTTAGTGGTGGTTGCGGTCATGAATTTTTTTTTCTGGGTCTCTAGAACTTTGTAGCACAAGAATCGTGATTTGTCCGAAGCGTTGACGCTTAAGACTTACCGATTATTTCACCAGTCTAAGCTTTAGTACTGGTTGATTGACACTCTCTTGGCTACAATCTCAAGGGTAAACTCTTTTTAGATTTTATCCAAAAAGTAAATTTAAGATGTTTTTGACCGCAGATGGAAGCAGATGAACGCAGATAAACGCAGATAATTTTTTAAGGATAATTATTTTTCATATAAGCTTTTGATGGTCGTCTGTTGTTAAATTAATAATTATGATAAATGTTTCTTCGGCGCAATCGCTGCTATCTCATCGGCAGCAGTTTCCAGCTTTAGCTAATAAGGCTTATTTCAATTACGGAGGGCAAGGACCCCTGCCTCAAGCAGCATTAGAGGCTATCCACCAGACTTATGATTATATTCAGAGTATAGGACCATTTGGTTTAGAGGTAAATCGTTGGGTTACACAGGAGGTTAAAAAAACACGGGAGGCGATCGCATCAGAACTCGGTGTTTCTCCTGATACGATTACAATTACTGAAAATGTTACTGTTGGGTGCAACATTCCTCTTTGGGGTATGGACTGGCAAGCTGGCGATCATGTATTACTCTCTGATTGCGAACATCCAGGCGTGATTGCAACTTTGCAAGAAATTCAACGACGCTTTGGGATAGAAGTATCTACTTTTGAATTGATGGATACTTTAAATCAAGGTGATCCTGTAGCAGCAGTAACGAAGCATCTTAGATCTAATACTCGACTTGTAGTGTTAAGCCATATTCTCTGGAATACTGGACAAGTATTGCCACTTGCTGAAATTGCTGCTTCAGTACGCAACTATTACAACAATAGTAAACCTGCAAAAATTTTAGTAGACGCTGCTCAATCTGTTGGCGTACTACCTTTAAATTTAAGTCAGTTAGGTATTGACTTTTATGCCTTTACTGGTCATAAGTGGTGGTGTGGATCAGAAGGTGTCGGTGGTCTTTATGTTAAACCTGATAGTGAAAATCAGGCATCGCTTAACCCTACTTTCATTGGTTGGCGTAGCATTATTATGAATCAATCTGGTTTTCCCGCAGGTTGGCAACAAGACGGACGCAGGTTTGAGGTAGCAACATCAGCAGTACCGTTATATGCTGGATTACGAAGTGCGATCGCTACTCATCAACAATGGGGGACAAATCAAGAACGTTATCAACAAATTCTTGACTTGAGTAAGTACCTTTGGCAAAAATTAACCCAACTTCCTGAAGTTAACTGTTTAAAAACGTCACCACCAGAATCAGGTCTTGTTTCTTTTCAAATTCAAGATAAATCCCACGCTAAATTAGTACAGTTTTTAGAATCACAAAAAATCCTGATCCGACAAATTCGTGATCCAGATTGTGTTCGCGCCAGCGTTCACTACTTAACATTACCCTCAGAAATTGACCAACTCGTTGTAGCAATTCAGCAGTATTGCTCTCAAAAAATTAGCAATTAGCTATAAATTTACTCCTCCCCCTCCCTCCTCCCTCCTCCCCCCTCCCTCTCTTAATGCCTAGACCAAGTATCTATATTGCCATCACCAGTCACGGTTTCGGTCATGCTGTGCGTGCAGCATCAGTAGCAGCAGAAATCCAAAGATTATGTCCAGAAATTTTACTAATCTTGGTAACAACAGCACCACGTTGGCTGCTAGATTCTTATATACCAGGTGATTTTATCCATCGCCCCCGCGCTTTTGATGTAGGAGTAATCCAGTCAGACAGCTTAAAGATGGATAAACAAGCAACCCTCGAAAAAATGCGGGAGATTCATACTCAACAACGCTCAATTATCGCTGGCGAAGTTAACTTTATTCGTCAAAATCGTGTCGGTTTAGTACTTGCCGATATTCCACCATTAGCAGCCGTAATTGCTAACACTGCTGGTGTTCCTGGTTGGATGATGAGTAACTTTGGGTGGGACTTTATTTATCGAGATTGGGGGGGAGAATTTAACGAAATTGCTGATTGGAGTAGTGAGTGTTATACGAAGTGCGATCGCTTATTTCGTTTACCACTACACGAACCAATGAACGATTTTTCAAATATTATAGACGTAGGGCTAACTGGTAGTTCCCCTCGCCATAGCCCAGAATTTCTCAAAACTCAATTTGGTATCAATACTGCCTTAGAACAAACTATTTTACTAACATTTGGAGGACTAGGGCTAGAAGCAATTCCTTATCACAACTTGCAACTATTTCCTGATTGGCAATTTATTACTTTTGATCGTCAAGCGCCAGATTTACCAAATTTAGTTAGAATTACTGATCATCAATACCGCCCAGTAGATGTTATGCCCATCTGTGGACGAGTAGTTTCTAAGCCTGGTTATACCACATTTTCGGAAGCTATGTGCTTAAATATTCCAATTGTTTCTATTACTCGCGAAGATTTTGCTGAATCACATTTACTTTTAGAAGGTATTCAAAATCATGCTCAACATCAAATTTTGACACCTGCTGAATTTTTCCAAAGTAGTTGGGAGTTTTTATATGAATCTGTCCAACAGCCGCTTACATCTCAGCAATTACCGAAAGATGGAACAGAAGCGATCGCTCGTGCTGTAATCAACTATTTGAAACACAATTAATTAATCAACATTTTTATAATCTTATGAATCAATATCAACAATTTCTTAAAATACAAACTACGGGTAAATCTTTATCCAAAATTACTTCAAAAATTCAATCCATAGTTAGCGATTCTGGTATTACTACAGGACTTTGTACTGTATTTTTACGCCATACCTCAGCCAGTTTAATAATTCAAGAAAATGCTGATCCAGATGTACTCACAGATTTAGAAAACTTCTTAGCTAAACTCGTACCAGAAGATGGTAAAAGCTACATCCATGATGCTGAAGGTGCTGATGATATGCCTGCTCATATTCGCACAGTTTTGACGCATACCTCTGAGCAAATTCCTATAGCTAATGGTAGATTACTATTAGGCACATGGCAGGGAATTTATCTTTGGGAACATCGCCAGCGTGGTCATATACGTGAACTTGTCGTTCATATTAGTGGTCAATAATTCTACTTCAAAACATTACTTTCAAAGGATGCAATCTCGCTGTTAACTCTCAGTGGGTTGGGAGGGGATTTTAAGTTTAATTAGGTTGACCTCCTGAGCAGATTATTAAAAAACGTATAAGAACGTATAAGTATAAATACTTAAGAAATAAATTGATACATAAACCTTGGTGAGAGGTAAATTCCTCACTATACCGTAGTTATTGTATTTGATTAGTTAACAGATAAATTAGGCAGGCAAAATCAGCTTATATTCTAGTATGATGGGATCAATTATCTTAAAACTCAAAAATTAATAAAAATTACATTGATGAAAGTGAGTAGTAAATTTTAAATAAGTTTTGTAGTTGCTTGTTCAGATTTCATGCTCAAGACAGATATTAAAATTCCTTTAGCATGATGTCGAACAAAATTATTTATATAAATCGCGCTAATTTGATAAAAACCTGTGAACCAACATATTGATAGCCTCAACATTCTTACAAACGATAATAATCCAAGTCCACAGTCTACTTTGGTCTTGGTGATAGATGACGAGAAAATGATGCGTAAGCAATTGCGTAAAGCTCTCGAACAGGTAGGATATCAGGTTACAGAAGCTAGTAGTGCGGAGGAGGGTCTAGCTCTTTACCGTAGCCTAATGCCCGATCTTATCCTACTAGATGCCCTAATGCCAGGAATGGATGGTTTTACTTGCTGTAAGATTTTGCGTTCATTTCCAGAGTGTGAATATACGCCAATATTGATGATTACCAGTCTGGAAGATGAAGAATCGGTAGATATGGCGTTTGCAGCAGGTGCTAGTGACTATATTACTAAACCTCTACATTGGGGATTGCTACGTCAAAGGGTGCGTTGCCTGTTGAATGCTGGTAAGGCGATGCAGGAATTACGTCAGCAGAGTGAACGAGAACGACTGATTAGGAAGATTACTGAGGGGATTAGGCAGTCGTTGAATCTAGAGGAAATCCTGCACACTACTGTAACTGGAGTGCGGGAATTTCTTGGTTGTGACAGAGTGGTATTCTATCGCGTTTGGTCTGATGGTTCAGGTGAAGTAGTTTCTGAGGCAGTAGTAGATGATGTATTTATTATTACCGGAAGAGAAATTACTGACCCTTGCTTTCAATCATCTTATCTAGAACTATATCGTCAAGGGCGGGTGTATGCGATCGCGGATATTGATCAAGCAAACTTAAATCCCTGTTATACAGAATTTTTGCACCAATTTGATGTCAAGGCACATTTGGTTGTGCCAATTCTACAAGGTAATGATTTTTGGGGTCTGTTGATTGCTCATCATTGTACTGCTTCAAGGCATTGGTCAAGCGTCAATATAGAACTACTTAAAGAATTGGCATTACAAGTAAGTATTGCCCTAGCCCAAGCCAACTATTTAAAAACAATTCAAGATAACGAAGGAAAACTGCGCCAATTGCTAGAGAAAGAAAAAGAACTCAGCGCACTAAAATCGCGCTTTGTCACCATGACTTCCCATGAATTCCGCACTCCGATGAGTACTATATTATCTTCTACAGAATTACTGGAACATTTTAGTCATAAACTTTCTGAGGAGAAAAAAAGTCAACATTTCCAGCGAATTCAATCAGCTATTAAGAATATGACCCAACTTTTAGAGGATGTTCTAGTATTTGGGAAAGCAGAAGCAGGAAAATTAGAGCTTAAACCTATATGTTTTGATGTCAAGCAATTTTGTCAAGAGCTAGTAGAAGAAATGCGATTGAATTCTGGCTCTCAATATTTAATGTCTTTTGTTGCTCAAAGTGATGATACTAATGTATTCATGGATGAAAAGATTCTATATCAAATTTTAAATAATTTGTTGTCAAATGCCATTAAATACTCACCTAAAGGCGGAAAGATAAATTTTGATTTAGTTTGTGAAAATAATTTAGCTATTTTTACAATCAAAGATCAAGGTATTGGTATTCCACAAGCAGAGCAAGTACAACTATTTAATTCTTTTTATAGAGGAAGTAATGTTGGCGGAATTGCTGGTACAGGGCTGGGACTAGCAATTGTGAAAAAATGTGTGGACTTGCAGGGTGGTGTAATAACTGTAAATAGTCAGGTGGGAGTTGGCACAACGTTTACAGTTACGATACCGTCTGCCCCTCAGTTACAAACGCGACAAACGATAAGTTATCTAAATGATTTCTTAAATAAGAAGTCGAGTAATGAACAAAACAATGAAGTTCAAACAAGATTGTTAGGGTAAATCACTTAAGAAGATGGGCGTAATTCAAGTTAAAATGGTCATCGGTCATTGGTCATTGGTCATTGGTCGCTGTTAACGGTTAATTGTTAATTGTTCTGGATGCTGCAACTTGAAACAACGCTCTAGTTATTGGCAATTGCTGCCTTATCTTCGCCCACAGAGGCGAACAATTGCTCAAGCATTAGCTTGTACTTTAGGATTTACGGTGTTTTGGCCAATCATCGCGTGGTTGGCGGGTCGAGTTGCGGGTTATATTGGGCAGGGAGATGTGAATGCGATCACTCAAATTGCCGGAGTTGCTGCGGTAGTTTTTATTTTGCGTGGCACTGTGCAGTTTGGTCAAGATGCTTTAATGGCAAAAGCTGCTTTAGCGATCGCACTCGATCTGCGGAAAAGTGTTTATGCACACTTGCAAAAATTAAGTTTAGGCTATTTTGAAGCTGCTAAAACTGGTGATTTATCTTACCGCCTCACTGAAGATATTGATCGCATTGGTGAAGTAGTCAACAAAGTATTTCATCAATTTATTCCTAGTGTTTTGCAGTTAATTGTAGTCTTAGGCTACATGGTTTATGTTAACTGGCAGTTAACATTAGCCGCTTTTATAATTGCGCCATTAATGGCTATATTAATTGGTTGGTTTGGGGAACAATTACGCAAGTTTTCTCGCCGCAGCCAAAATCTTGTTTCTGATTTAGCATCATTGCTAACTGAGTTATTTAGTGGTATTCGCTTAGTACAAGCTTTTGCTGCTGAAGATTACGCTTTAGCGCAGTTTAGCCAAGAAGCAGAACGTAACCGCCAAGCAAAGTATAACGCTGAACGACTCAAAGCAATTCAATTTCCGGTTGTTGGCTTTTTAGAAGCCATGAGTGTGCTGTTGTTATTTTTAATGGGTGGCTGGCAAATTTCTCAAGGTAACTTAACAGGTAGCGGTTTTGTTAGTTATGGTGCAGCAGTTGCATTATTAATTGATCCAATTGGGTTAGTAACGAGTAACTATAACGAATTTAAACAAGGTGAAGCATCTGTAGATCGAATATTTGAACTATTGGCAATTCAGCCAACTGTAGTAGAAAAAACTGATGCGATCGCACTTCCGCAAGTTAGAGCTAAAGTAGAATTCTGCAACGTTACCTTTGCTTACTCTTCCAGAGCAAATGCCAACATTTTAAGTGAAGATATAGATAATCATCCCACATCTGATCTACCTGTGCTGCAAAAATTAAATTTGTTAGCTATGCCAGGAGAAATGATTGCTTTAGTAGGCGCGTCTGGTGCTGGTAAAACTACCTTAGTAAATTTATTACCACGCTTTTACGATCCTCAATCAGGGGAAATTTTAATTGATGGCATTAATATCAAGGATGTCACAATCCGCAGTCTAAGAAGACAAATTGGGATAGTTCCCCAAGAAACTATATTATTTTCTGGAACTATTGCTCAAAATATTGCTTTTGGTCAAAGTGAGTTTGATATCGAAGCAGTACAAGCAGCAGCGAAGATTGCTAACGCTGATCAATTTATTACTCAACTTACACAGGGATATTATACCTGGGTAGGAGAAAGAGGTGTAAATTTATCTGGGGGACAAAAACAGCGAATTGCGATCGCGCGTGCTGTATTACTTAATCCGAGAATTTTAATTCTTGATGAAGCTACATCAGCTTTAGATTCAGAATCAGAAGCATTAGTGCAAGAAGCACTAGAGCGCATTATGCAAGACCGCACTGTGTTTATTATTGCCCATAGGCTTGCCACAGTGCGTCGTGCTGACAGAATTTTAGTATTAGAAAAAGGTCAAATTGTAGAATCAGGAACCCACGAGGAACTATTAGATCAAGCAGGTCGTTATGCCAGATTTTATGCCCAACAATTTCAACAGTGAAAGCATATTTCAAGACATCTGAAGCCCTTAATTCTTACAATTTTTCCAAATAACTGAGTAAATCTGCCATTTCCTGGAGACTAGGCTGAAACTGTGGCATCGGAGGAGTTTTGCCACTGATTACTTGCTCAATCAGATGAACGCGAGACTTGCGCTTAGAGATATGATCTAAACTTGGTCCCACTCGACCTTGAGCTTGCAATCCGTGACATCCAGCGCAATTCATTTGAAAGATGGCGTGTCCTAGTACTGGATCGCCACTAAGAGACAACACACCGTTGATATAAGGATCTGGAACGCGAAGCAGGTGAACGCCCAAAACGCTTGTCAGGATTGCCAGCAGAACCACCAGCACGATCAAGCTGATGCGCTGCATGAGGGTTTCTGGTTTGGGTAGCTGGTTATCCAAAGGTCTACTAATATAAAGATTTACAACGTTTTTATCTTTGCAAGGTACACACCAACAGCGATCAAGTTACTGAAGATTGCGATATGTGTGCAAATGTCTAGCTAAACATTTCAATTAATATACTTAGCTTAAGTTTTATAGACAAATGAGGCAAGCCTTGTCTGGGTGATCGGTGATGTTTTATACCAAAAATTAGGTTAATCAGTCTTTTGGCGGTATCTCTGTGACAATGTTGTAATCTGTAGGATGAGAAATAAGTAAAAAACCTTAACAGTTAACTAAGGAGTACTGACGTGGTAGAACCTCTGCTTTCAGGTATGGTGCTAGGCTTAAGTTTCATCACCCTTGCTGGCTTGTTTGTCGCAGCTTATATGCAGTATAAGCGCGGTAATAAACTGGGTATATAGAAGGTTACAGCCGTATTGCCGTAAACTTTTTCGCGGTCAATTTCTAGATGGGGAACAGGTTCAACCTGCCATTTATTGGGGCTGTGTTCTACTGCTAATTCACCAGTGGAAGCGAGAAGTTGATATCCTGCGATCGCTTCCAATACTGGTTGATACAAGTTGCTTGCGTAAGGGGGATCAAAGTAGATATGGTCAAATTCTTGACCCGCAAGGGTTTTTAATCGCTGCACTACATCCCCCCGCAATACTTGAAATTTTTGCTCCTCACGGGCTACTTTTTGCCAATTCTCCTGAATAATGCTACAGGCGCTTTTTGATTGTTCAATACCAACTACCAAACTAGCGCCACGGCATAAAGCTTCTGCACCCATTGAACCGCTACCAGTACATAAATCCAGCCAGCGACAGCCATCAATTTTCCCTTGCCAAATATTAAAAATAGCCTCCCGCACTCTGCCTGGAGTTGGTCGAGTCTCTAGTCCTGGTAAAGTTTTAAGTTGACGATTTCCGTAAATTCTCAGACTCATGAGAGGGGAGGGGGGAGGAGGGAGGAGAGAGGAGTGATCAACTACCAGATCAAACATTACTGTTAATTGGTAATTGTTAATTGTTAATTGTTAAGGTTTGCTGGACGAAATTAGATAATATTTGTAAGCCAGTGGTAGAAGATTTTTCTGGGTGAAACTGCACAGCCGTTAAATTGTCACGGCGGATGGCTGCTGTTACAGTTTGACTTCCGTGTGTAACATTTGCTGCTGTCACAGCGCGATCGCTCGGATCGACGTAGTATGAGTGAACAAAATAAACCCAAGGTTGGTCTGATAACTGATCCCACACAGACGTTTGCTGAGTAATCTGAAGTTGATTCCAACCCATGTGGGGAATGGTTAAATCTGGCTCTGATTTAAACTTTCGCACAGTACCCGCAATAATTCCTAATCCTGGTTCAATGCCTTCCTCACTGCTATCAAAGAGAATTTGCAGCCCCAGACAAATGCCTAAAAATGGTTTACCAGATGCGATCGCATCTTTGATCGGTTCTACTAAATCATGCGATCGCAGTTGTTTTACTGCTGGATCAAATGAACCCACTCCTGGTAACACCACCGCATCCGCCTGTGCTATTTCCTTGGCAGAATTGGTTACTTTCGGGGTTGTTCCAGCTTTCTCTAACCCTTTACAAACAGAGTGGAGATTGCCCATGCCGTAGTCTACAACTGCGATTACTGACATTTATCTGCGCCTTTGCTCAGTATTATTCTACTTTTACAGGGTAAAAACCCACTATTGTTATTTTACATTCTTTCCCTTAAAATGCCTAATTTCCTTGTAAAATATAATTATTAAAATTAATATATGAATACTAAAATACTGTTAACATCATTTGAAATTTGGCTACCTCATCATACATCGAATTCTTCTGATGATTTGTTAGAAGAATTGACTAAAATAGATGATTTGCCCTACTCACTTTATTTTTTGAGACAGTTACCTGTTAATATTGAAGAAGCAAGTTCACGGGTAATTGCTAAGGTAAATAAACTGCAACCAGATGTAATTATCTGTTGTGGCATGGCAGAGAAAAATCAAAAACTAACCATTGAATCACAGGCAACTTTGCAAGCAAATACCCTTAAAACAACAGTTGATTTAGAAAATTTACTTAGTGATTTAACTGATACAGTAATTAGCAATGATGCTGGAAAATTTGTTTGTGAGGGGTTGTACTACTCAGTTTTGAAGGAGTTACAGACTCAACAAACTGCTTCAAAAAGTCTTAATAAAGATAAGAGGAGTTGTGTATTTGTTCATGTTCCCATCTTAACACCCGATAATCTGCCTGTAATTGTGGACGATTTTAGATTAATTTTACAAAAGCTGGCACTTTTTACAATTAACAATTATCAATTAACAATGACCAATCGCCAGTCCCCAGTCCCCAATCACCAGTCCCCTTAAATGTTCTTGCCTAAAAAAAGACTTTATTCTCTCCTGCCATTATTTCTGATTTTCCCTCTTGCTCAAACAACGCCAATGCCGACACCTGCACCAGTACAACAAGAGGTAGTTCAACCAGGTGAAGTACGTGCATTACCAGGGAAACTAGATAATGTACTCGTATTTAATAGCAATAGTCCAGAATTAGTTCAAAAAGAAGGCATTTTACTATCTACGTTTCCTGCTGTTGGTAAAAGTGTGCCAACTGCTCATCTAAATTTTCCAGTAACGGGAAGATTTGATATATTTGCCCATCACATTGCTAAAGCTACATCCCCAGATGATTTGCGGACGTTGTATCTGGGAGTCATCTTGCATAATCCTAACTCGAAGCCCGTAACGGTGGATGTATTACAGGCAGCAAGTTATCTCAGTCAACCAGATGCGCCATTTATAGAGTTACCTTCTTATGTAGAAAATCCTTTAGGAACAGTATATTCGGGACCTGGTAGCAGGGTAATGGATGATGTTTTACGGGGAAAAAGGCAAGCTGATATTCCTAGTAAATTAATTATTCCGCCTGGTACAAGTCAGCTATTGATGAATCATCCAATACCTGTAAAGACGCTGACACCGCCGTTAAATGGTCGTTCTGCATTAATTAGGTTGCGTAGCGATCGCTCAGTGTATATTGCTAGTTTAGGAATGTATGCACGTCAAAATCCTGACGGCAGTGAAAGAGCGCCAAATTTGCAGGAATGGCAGGGATTACTAGATAATGGTGATTTAGCTTCCCCACGCGATCGCGCTCCTACGCCTCCACAACAAACAACTGGTTCAATGATTTATGGGCGGGTTGCAGGTGTAGCTTTGGGTTCTCAGTGGCAAGCACAACTAACGGATAATTCTAAAAGCAAGGTTCTCACCATTCCTCAACCTGGTCAAGCTTTTTCTTATGCTCTGAGTACTATTCCGCGCGGAAGTTTGGGAACTAATCAAATTCAAAGCGCCCCCATACTAGCGCGTTACCCTGATACTGCTTACCTTGCTCATGGTAATTATGGCATTCAGTACAGCTTAAGTTTACCTTTAGCTAACAATACAAGTAAGTCTCAAACTGTAACTTTAGCTATCCAGACACCTTTGAAGCAAGACAAATTAAAAGATGGACTGGTTTTCTTACAACCTCCTGCATCCCAAACTTTCTTTCGCGGTACTGTGCAGGTAAGCTATCGAGATAATCGGGGTTTGCTTTCTAAGCGTTATGTACATTTAGTACAAAAACGGGGTCAACAGGGTGAACCATTAGTTAAATTGGATCTATCAGCAGGCGATCGCAAATTGGTGCAAGTTGACTTTCTTTATCCTCCTGATGCCAGTCCACCGCAGGTATTAACTGTTAAAACAATTAACAATTAACAATTGACTGCGGATCGCTGCTATAACTAGGAATCGGAATTCCTGTTAAGGGAACTTGCTCGACTTGCACAAATCAAGGGTTCAAGTTCCACGAACCAGATCAAATAATTTGTTCTTGTAAACCGCGAGAACCACCCGCATTTGGGTAGTAATTTCTAAAGCTGTTAGTAATGATATTGCTACTCTTTATTCCTAGCCCTAACTGCGGAATTATGCAATTTATTTCTTTTTAATCATGTTCAAAAAATCAATTGCAACAACCATCTTATTAGCCACTGGATTCTTATCAGTACCAGCATCACTAATCTTAGCGGCACCGCCTGAAATAATTGCTCAACGTATTAACTGTAATAATCCTCGTAGTACTGTAGAAGAAAAATACTGCGCTGGTATAGCTTATGAAGCAGTAGACAAAAAACTTAATCAAGTTTATCAACAACTAAAATCTAAACTAACAGGAACAGAAAAACAGCGTCTAGTTGAATCTCAATTAGCCTGGATAAAATATCGCGATACAACTTGCGATTTTGAAACTTATTCTTCAAGAAACGGTACAGGCTATGGAGTATTTTTAAATGAATGCTTGCAACGTATCACCCAAGAGCGCACGAATGATTTACGGCAATATATTTCTGGAAGATAATATTACTTTTTAGCCAACTTACTCAAGCAATGAGATTGTTTATTCAGCCAGTTATTAAACTGGCTGAAAATAGGTTCTATTTCCGAAATAACTAATTGCAACTCCGTAGAAGTATTGAACGTTGTTGAGAGCTAATTACTGTTATGGCTAACCAAGATTTTCCACCCTCTAAGATTGGAAGACCTGATCAACGTGGTGGCGCTGGTACTAGATGTAAGCCTAACAAGCCAAGCTCATCATACGGGCAGACTAAACCTCTTCAATAAAACTAAGATTCCAAATCTGTCAAATTCTCTCCTGGAAATTGGGGATAAGTTCAAACAAAAACCCGATGTTGCAAAGAAGGCATTTGGCGACGTACTTGTTCTAAACGGGTAGGATTAATTTCTGCGATCGCAATTCCTGGTTGATCGCCAGCATCAGCTAAAATTGTCCCCCAAGGATCAATAATCATCGCATGACCGTGAGTTTGGCGCGTCGCATAGTGTCTCCCTGTTTGTGCAGGCGCTATTACATAGCAAGTATTCTCAATAGCCCTAGCTTGCAGTAAAACTTGCCAGTGATCTTTACCTGTATAAGCCGTAAATGCCGCAGGCACAAACATAATGTCAGCGCCTTGATGTGCTAGATGCCGATAAAGTTCAGGGAAGCGGACATCATAGCAAACAGATAACCCTACTGTACCTAGCGTTTGCGAGTGATAAACTGGCGGTAGCTTCAAACCAGCCATTACAGTATTAGATTCTCGATAGGTGTTACCGTCGGGTACGTTGACATCAAATAAATGTACCTTTTCGTAACGTGCAAGTTCTTTGCCGTTGTGATCGATCAGTAAGGCAGTATTGTAAACTTTGCCGTCGCCTACTGGTACTGGAAAACCGCCACCCAAGATAGTAACTTGATAGCGTTGAGCCATTGTTTTGAGGAATTTTTCACTTGCTTGTGCGATCGCTTCAGCTTGTGCAATTTTATCTTCCTCTAGTCCTAAAAACGGAAAGTTTTCTGGAAGACCTACCAACTCCGCACCCTGACGCACGGCAAGGTCAATTAATTCTTCTGCCTGAACCAAATTTTTCTCTAGGTCAGGCTGACTGGTCATTTGAATAGCGGCAGCAAGATAGGATTTCATAATTAGTGCTGTGTGCGGAACCCTTGATTACAATATATCTTTCCGTGAAAAGTATCTGAGTTAACTTAAGTTAGCTGTTGATCCTTCCAAAGGCTTACTTGAGTAGGCAGTATTAACACTTACTCAAGAGAGTGCTTAAGCCCAACCAATAGTTGAGTTTTAAATTATATATTTTTCTTATTAGTCAATGCAATTACTTGGATCATTTTTTACCAAGAAAATTTTCTAATAAATCTTAGTGACCAAGATACGGATACTGTTGGCGAATTAAATTTTTGACCTCTCCCCAAACCCCTCTCCTGCAAGGGGAGGGGCTTTGAAATTCCCCCTTCCCTTGCAGGGGGCTAGGGGGTTAGGTTTTTGATTCGCCGTATCAGATACCCTCATCATGTTTTGGATAAGTCCTAACCAATCTACTTACATCTAAGTGACAGTATTGACAATTATTCTTAATAAGTGCTTTAGTGTAGTACTAGGGCAAAGCTACCGCAAACGAGGAAAAATAAATTTTAGAAAAAAATTAAAACTTTACCTCCCTCTCAAGAAAGATTTGCTTTTAATTTAGGTATACTATGCAGAACTGCAATTTGATGACGCGATAACTCACTCTAGCCTGTGGCAAAGACTACGCCAAACAAAAACGGTATTGCCTCACCGCAATACGTCGAGTGTGTGCTGATATGCCTAAAGGTTAATACTGGTCGCTTTACGAAGGCGGAAATGTTTGGTCAGTAGTAAATAAAGGGATTGCCTAGAATGACAGGATTAGATTTAGAGCAAGAAATTGGTAAAATGGCAAGAGCGATGATGGCGCGTAATACCACTATTGGGGACGCACTCATTGCCTATTTAAGAACTCAATTAACTGAAGAAGAGGTTGCAGGTATAGTACTTGTAAGCTTGGAGCGTTTGCTGTGGTTGGATGGAGATTTATTTTTATGGACGCTGCAAAATTTCCTTCCTCAATCTATTTTAAACGAAATGCGTAAAATTACTACTGTTACACTATGTAAACAGTTGATTGGCAAGAACTTTATGTTAGGTGAAGATTTTAGCGTTAATGCTCATGGTCAACTGTTGCTGAATACCGAAGCTAAAAGAGCTATCTTGCCTAATCTCAAGTCAAGCGAGCTATCTCCCGTAACGTCTGTATTTTAAACTGTCACTAGCCATTTAAGTAGGTTGGGTTGAGCGATCGCAAATTCCACATAAAAGTTAATTTTTTTGCTCTTAACCCAACCTAAAATATTTGAATGCAACATGATATGAATGTTGCGCTACGAATGCTGCTATGCCCAAATTTCAACCGGATAAGGGCGTTGACAAGCGCTGGAATATTGGTTTTTTCTTGGCGATTTTACTAGGCGGACAAGTAATAGTACGCTTGCTCAAAGGTAAAATGCCCAAGAAACGTGACCTTTTAGAGCAGATGGCAACAGTTGGCGTAGATTCGTTAATTTCGGTTTTATTAATTGCCTTTTTTGCAGGGATGATTTTTACGATTCAGACGGCGCGAGAATTAGTCAAATTTCAAGCGATTAATGCTTTAGGAGGAGCATTTGCCCTAGCTTTTTGTCGTGAACTAGCTCCAGTTTTAACAGCAAGTATTATTGCTGGACAAGTGGGTTCTGCTTATGCAGCAGAAATAGGTGAAATGCAGGTGACAGACCAAATTGATGCTCTGTATATGCTGAAAACTAACCCAATTGACTATCTGGTGATGCCTCGTGTTTTTGCCTGCTGCTTAATGTTACCAATATTAACTATTATTGCTTTAGTTACAGGTATAGCAGGTGGTGTGTGTGTCGCTGTTTATTTTTACAATATGCCTCCAGGCGTGTTCTTAAATTCTGTACGGAATTTTTTAGAATTACGGGATTTGTTGAGTATTGCAGTTAAAAGTTTGGTATTTGGGGCAATGGTAGCCTTAATTGGCTGTGGGTGGGGGCTGACAACTATAGGCGGTGCGAAAGGAGTTAGCCGCGCCACAACATCAACGGTTGTGAATTGCTGGGTATCTATATTTGTAGTTGATTTTTTCCTGAGTTTGGCGATATTTCAAAAAGTAGGCTAATCAGTAGACATTTCCTCTCATGGGAATGTAGAGACGTTGTATGCAACGTCTCTACAAGGGTTTAGATTAATTTAACGGCTCTTAAACCGAAATATAGCCCAACAGCAGTAACAAATGCAGTACCCAAAATCAAAAAGTAAGCAATAACTCCAGACATTGACGTTTCTCCAGTACAACTATCCTGCAAACAATTAAAACATTACCTGGGGTAGAATACACCCCACTGGCGCTTGTTAATGGGGTGGAAGTCATGCAATCTGTTATTCGTGTGGAGTTACCGGAGCAATCTTATGATATTGCGATCGCATCTGGTAGTTTAGATCAGCTAGGTGAACAATGTAGCGGTTTGAGTCTGGGTAAGAAAGTTTTGGTTGTTTCTAACCCAGTCGTTTTCAAGCATTATGGAGGCATTGCGATCGCATCCCTCAAATCAGCAGGGTTTGATGTGTATACTTGTATTCTCCCTGCGGGTGAACGCTACAAAACCCTAAATTCTATCCAAAAAATCTATGATGTTGCCTTAGAACATCGTTTAGAACGCTCTTCCACAATGGTAGCTTTGGGCGGTGGCGTAATTGGTGATATGACGGGGTTTGCTGCTGCTACTTGGTTGCGGGGGATTAATTTTGTGCAAGTTCCCACAACCTTATTAGCAATGGTGGATGCTTCCGTTGGGGGGAAAACTGGGGTAAATCATCCCCAAGGGAAAAATTTAATCGGCGCATTCTATCAACCTAGATTAGTTTTAATTGACCCCGAAATTTTAAAAACCTTACCTGTGCGCGAATTTCGTGCTGGGATGGCGGAGGTAATTAAATATGGGGTGATTTGGGATGCAGGATTATTCTCCCAGATGGAAGAAAGTAAGCGTTTGGATCAAATGCGCTATCTAAATGAGGGATTATTGACAGAAATTTTGAATAAATCTTGTCAAGCTAAAGCTGATGTGGTGAGTAAGGATGAAAAAGAAGCTGGATTACGTGCCATCCTCAATTATGGTCACACGATTGGTCATGCTGTGGAAAGTTTGACTGGTTATCGCATAGTTAATCATGGAGAAGCGGTGGGTATTGGGATGGTAGCAGCAGGTGAGATTGCTGTGCATCTTCAGTTATGGGATCAAGAATCTACTCAGCGTCAGGATGCTTTGATTAAGAAAGCAGGTTTACCGACGCGCTTACCCGCAGGGTTAGATCTTGATGCGATCGCAGATGTCTTGCAAACTGATAAAAAGGTGAAAGCTGGTAAGGTGCGATTTATTTTACCTACTCAGATTGGAGTAGTAACTATTACTGATGAAGTACCCGCAGATGTAATTCGTCAGGTATTGCACCAGATGCAAGCAGCTTAAGGCAGTTGTCAGATATATAACTGGCTGAATCAGCGATTAAATTGCTTGAAACTGAGATTCTGCTTCGGTTTCAGGCAATCTAACGATTTGTTACACTGACTGCGATTTTGTCGCAAGCAGTATTAAGGAGCAGGACGGAGAAAGCAGCAGTATGAATTTAATTTTACGGGAATTTTGGTTTGACTCCTTAGAAAAATTCCGCTATATTGTCTGTAGTAAGCAATTTTAATTTAATTTCTTCGCGAATTAAGTACAGGGTAGCTTTTTAGACCAGCCTTCTCCGTACTCCTGCGCGATCGCACCTTCAAAACTAAATACAGCAAGGGTTTCAAAACCATAGGGTCAGATACTATCTTTTCCCCGCAAGGGGACGGAAACCTAACTTCAGAAGGATGAAGAGTAAGACTGGAATAGTTAAAGGTGTCAGATACTATCTTTTCCCCGCAAGGGGACGGAAACACTTGTAACAACCATAGACCATCGAGTTTGGCAGAGTATTTCTTCTGGTCAGATACTATCTTTTCCCCGCAAGGGGACGGAAACGCATTAGCAACGATTAAAGTGATATGAGCCATGATAAGTACGTCAGATACTATCTTTTCCCCGCAAGGGGACGGAAACTTCTTAATATCCAGAGGATACTCGTCACCATATTTGAGTTTGGGCTTTAAGAGTCAGATACTACCTTTTCCCCGCAAGGGGACGGAAATTTAGATATCTTAGGATAACTTCAAGCGTTGGAGATTATGCTGTTCTATCTCGTCTTCGGTGAAGGTTTTCATGGAATAGTTTAAGCTTTTTGATAGAGAAAACGGGCAAAATCTAGAACTTCTTCGCGTTTGGCTTCCGATAGGTTATTAAAAATGGCGGCGATTTTATCGGCAGGTGTGAGCCATTGTTTTTTTGCGGCTTTCCAAATTACTATAAATTGCTGAGAAGATAAGGCGCATAATGCAGTGGTTTCCCCATCTTCGTTGCTAAATTCAATTTCAAAATTCTCGCTGTCGTAGCATTCAACAATAGTTCCTTGAGCGCCAACAAATTGTTGATATTCTGGCAGATTAACAAGGATTTCTACGATGTCTAGTAATTCTGGTTTAATCATTGCTAAAAGATTTACTCTTCTACCCGATAACCCAATTCCGCCAAATGTAAACGCGACTGTCTCCACTTGGGTTGCACTTTCACAAATAATTCTAAATAAACCTTTCCTGCAATTAACTTTTGCATTTGTTCCCGCGCCGCACTTCCAATCGCCTTAAGCATAGCCCCACCTTTACCAATCAAAATCCCTTTCTGGGAATCCCTTTCTACATATATAGTGGCAAGTACACGGGTAATTTTTACATCTTCTTCTACCACGTCGATAGTCACAGCTACGGAGTGGGGAACTTCTTCACGGGTTAGCAGCAAAATTTGCTCCCGAATTAATTCTCCCATGATGAAGCGTTCCGGTTGATCTGTTACTAAATCGGGGGGATAATAATAAGGACCTGGTTCTAAATGATCAATTAATACCTGTTCGAGGGTTTCTATCCCTTCCCCAGTTAAGGCAGAAAATTTTGCTATCTGCCAATTGTGCGGTTTTGCTAATTCAGTATAAGTTTGATCGATATATTCCCGTTGTTGATTTTTTACGGGTTCTTGGTCAATTTTATTTAAACCTAAAATTACAGGTGTTTTAGTATTATTCAATAAATCGGCAATAAAGCGATCGCCTCCTCCAGCATCCACCGCCCCATCTACCACAAACACCAACACATCCACCGAATCAATCGCAATTTTGGCATTTCGCACCAACACCTCACCCAGCTTATGCTGTGGTTTGTGAATTCCAGGGGTATCTACAAAAATAAATTGCGCTTGTGGTGTAGTTAAAATACCTCTAAGACGGTTGCGCGTCGTCTGTGCAATTGGGGAAGTAATCGCAATTTTTTGTCCTACCATTTGATTCATCAGCGTAGACTTACCAACATTTGGTCGTCCGATAATCCCCACAAACCCAGATTTATACCCTTCTGGCGCTACCGGAATCCTAAAAGCTGATATGTCTAAGTTATCTATTGCTGAAATCTCCTGGTCATGTTCCATCATTTCTGTAGGATTTTTTACTTAATTTAATATTTACCAAAACGTAACGGGTTTAAGGTTCCCTGCCCTTTAGGGCAAAAGACAGGTTGAAGGCTTTTAAAAAAGCTGTAGGCGCTTTGCGCCGTGGCGTAGCCTATGCTGATAGCTGAATGCTATAAGCTAATTAATTCTCTCCAAACTATAATCACTAATAAAACCATCTGGTGCTACCGATTTGTAATGGGTTGCAACAAAGTTTGCTTTCTGAGTCCATGCGTTCTTCCATAAGCCAACATTAGCAACTTGTAAACTCATCGGATGAGGTGGTTCCTCAACAAATGGCTGACCGCCACGATTATGAGAATTAACCAACCCTACTATCCAGGGTAGAAAATCTAAAAGTTCTTCAGGCAGTAAAGTTAGCTCAAAATCCCAATCTTGATTTAAGCCTTTACATATTTCTCCCTGCTTTGCCCTAGTAAATCTACCAGCACTTTTATTGATAGCTATTCGCAGAATAAAAGGACGTTCAGGGATAAATTTATCAGGCGCTAGATAGGGATAAATATTTAAATAATTTAGTCGTTGTTGATCATCTACCCAAGAGGCGATCGCAGAATTACTGATATAAGATTTACCACTAATTCTCACGGGTACACCTATCGCAGTAGCGAACAAAGAGTAAAAATCTTGTCTAAGTTGAGAAACAATACGAATCGCGTCTGGAGTCATAATCAATGAACAATGAACAATAATCAATTACCCCACAACTGAGTTGCGGGTTAAAATAATCAATAATTTTTTTTAGTTTGCATAATTCAAGTTATAAGTTTGCGTATTTGAATTAATAATTGGAACTTCTACGCCGTTTGTGTTGGGAAATTGTGAGAAATTTATTTAGCTAAAAGCAAAAAAGGGCAGACTCTTTATCTGCCCTTCAGATTTCAGAGTTAATTTCTGAGGATCAAGGTTTAATAGCGACTTGAAGATCTTCTATTATTGTCCCAACCACCACCACCACCACCAGAAGGTCTTCTGTCTTCGCGAGGTTTAGCTTTATTAACTTTCAAATCACGACCCATCCACTCTGCACCATCAAGGGCATCAATAGCAGCCGTTTCTTCAGCATCACTTGACATTTCCACAAAACCAAAGCCGCGCATCCGACCAGTTTCGCGGTCAGTAGGTAGCTGTACACTTTTTACAGTGCCATATTCGGCAAATGCCTGGGATAAATCATCTTGGGTAACATCAAAGGACAAATTGCCTACATATACAGACATGGTGAAATCTCCTGAATAGCAAAGGTGTAGAGATGTCTATTCGGAGAAACACCAGTCAAACTTAATAACATACTGCACAGCCGAATTTATTCTCAGTGATAACTTTAGCACAGATGTAGGTGATTAGTGCGATCGCCTGTTGTGATGCTTACAACCACTATTT
Source organism: Crinalium epipsammum PCC 9333 (assembly GCF_000317495.1). Classification (GTDB taxonomy): domain Bacteria; phylum Cyanobacteriota; class Cyanobacteriia; order Cyanobacteriales; family PCC-9333; genus Crinalium; species Crinalium epipsammum. The sequence continues at coordinate 1,165,659 of NC_019753.1, read as the reverse complement.
TGTCTACTTTAGTATTTTTACTTACTTACTAGAAGACGGAACAAACAAATAATGTTAAAATTGTAAACGTAAGTGGCTATATTTAGCAACCATAATAAGGCTAAAAAGCCTTTTTCTAAATTTTTCAGCCTATAGCTGCTGAATGATATTTTAAACGGAGTTTTTTTAGTATATGACCACTTCCCAAGAGCGGATTGTCCCCACAGATCTGCGTAACGAAATGTCTCGCTCTTATCTGGAATACGCAATGAGCGTGATTGTAGGTCGGGCGCTGCCAGATGCTAGGGATGGTCTAAAACCTGTCCATCGTCGTATCCTGTATGCGATGCACGAATTGGGGCTGAGTCCAGATCGTCCGTTTAGGAAGTGCGCTCGTGTGGTGGGGGAAGTACTGGGTAAATACCACCCGCACGGGGATACCGCCGTATACGATGCCTTAGTACGGATGGCGCAGGATTTCTCCATGCGATCGCCTTTAATCAATGGACATGGTAATTTTGGCTCAGTAGATAACGATCCAGCAGCAGCAATGCGATACACAGAATGTCGCTTGCAAGCATTGACAGCCGATGCGATGCTGCGGGATATTGAGGCAGAAACCGTTGATTTCGGCGATAACTTTGATGGTTCGCAACAAGAACCGCTAGTATTACCTGCAAGGATTCCTCAGTTATTACTCAATGGCTCATCAGGTATTGCAGTGGGGATGGCGACTAATATTCCCCCGCATAATTTGGGAGAATTGATCGATGCCTTAGTAACGCTGATCCACAATCCAGAGATTACTGATGTAGAACTAATGCAGTATGTCCCTGGTCCAGATTTCCCCACTGGGGCGCAAATTTTGGGAACTGCTGCAATTAAGGAAGCATACACTACAGGTCGTGGTTCAATCACGATGCGGGGTGTCGCGACAATTGAAACAGTAGAAAATCGTGGTCGTCCCGACCGCGAAGCAATTATTATTACAGAGTTACCATACCAAACCAATAAAGCCGCTTTGATCGAGAAGATCGCCGAAATGGTGAACGAGAAGCGGTTGGAAGGAATTGCCGATATTCGGGATGAAAGCGATCGCGATGGGATGAGAATCGTGATAGAACTTAAACGCGATTGTTATCCCCGTGTAGTTTTAAATAACCTTTACAAACAAACACCCTTACAAGCTAACTTTGGGTGTAATATGTTGGCGATCGTCAACGGCGAACCCCAGCTTCTTACCCTTAAAAAGTTCCTCGAAGTTTTCTTAGATTTCCGCATTGAAGCAATTACTCGACGGACGCAATATGAACTGCGTAAAGCCGAAGACCGCGATCATTTGCTGCAAGGGCTATTAATTGCGCTGTTAAACCTGGATGTATTAATTGAGTTGATCCGCAGGGCGGCAGATACAGCCACAGCGCGTCAAGAAATGATGGAAACTTATGCGCTTTCGGAACAACAAGCAGATGCAATTTTGCAGATGCAACTGCGACGCTTGACAGCATTGGAAGCTGAAAAGATTCGGATGGAACACGACGAATTACAAGCGCAAATTGCAGACTTAAAGGACATCTTAGCTAGAAGAAGCCGCATCCTGGAGATTATTGAAACAGAAGTTAAGGACATTAGAGCAACTCACGCCACCCCACGCCGGACGGTAATTGAACACGGGCTTGGTGGGCTTGATGATACCGACTTAATTGCCAATGAAAAAGCTTTAATTCTACTAACAGAACAAGGCTATATCAAACGGATGCCAGTTAATACCTTTGAAGCACAAAGTCGTGCTACCAGAGGGAAAGCTGGAGCTAAGATGAAAGAAGATGATGGGGTAGAGCATTTCCTCACCTGTTGCGATCACGATAGTATTTTATTCTTTAGCGATCGCGGTGTGGTTTACTGCCTGAGAGCTTACCAAATTCCAGGTGCTTCTCGTACCAGTCGTGGTGTACCGATTGTACAACTGTTACCAATTCCCCGAAATGAGAAAATTACCTCAATAGTGCCAGTATCAGAATTTACCAGCGAAGAATATCTGGTAATGCTGACTCAAGGCGGTTTCATTAAGAAGACAGCACTATCTGCTTTTGGTAATATTCGGGCAAATGGGTTAATAGCTATTTCCCTAGAAGAAGGTGATCAACTTCGATGGGTAAGACGCGCTAGAGCAGAAGAAAGCATTATCATTGCTTCACGCCAAGGGATGGCAATTCATTTTAGAACTAGCCATGAGCAATTGCGTCCTCTCGGTCGTGCTACACGAGGAGTTAGGGCGATGAATTTGCGTAAAGGCGACGAACTGATCAGCATGGATATTATTCCTAGTGCTGTTTTGGCGAGTCCTGAGTTTGAAGAAGTAGCTTCTGAAACAGAAGAAACTGAAGATTTATCTGTAATAGAAATTGCAGATGAAACTGAAGATTTATCTGTAGTAGAAATTGCAGATGAAACTGAGGACTTAGAACTTCAAGAAGGCTTAGAAGTACAAGAAGATTCAGCAGTTAAAAGTACTGGTCTTTGGGTGTTAGTGGTTACTATGGGGGGCTATGGTAAGCGAGTACCTGTGTCTCAATTCCGCTTGCAAAATCGCGCTGGTAAAGGTTTAATTGCTACCAAGTTTAAGACTCGCAAAGGTAAAGACCAACTAATTTCACTGCGGGTAGTGAATGCAGAAGATGAGTTAATGATGATTACTAGCCGAGGAATTATCATTCGTCAGAGTGTGAGTGCTATTCCGTCCCAGTCGCGGGAAGCAACTGGGGTAAGGGTGCAGCGTTTAGATGAGGATGATGCGATCGCGGCTGTGGCTTTAGTTCCTCCTTCTAATGGTGAGGAGGAAGAAGCAGAGTAACACTGTAATAAGTAAGGGACACTGTAATTTAATGTTTATGCAGTGTCCCTACTTTCCAGCTAATAATCAAACCTAAATAAAATACTACATCTCCCACTATCGTATTAGCATCTACTTTCTACATTCAGAAGTTGGACATTTTAGCGGAAAACTAACAAATTTTGGTAGGACATTATGGTTGTGGTATTAAATAGTAAGATATTGCGGTTAATTGCAGGGTTAAAATAATTACTTCAACATAATTAAACATAAAACAAACTCCCCTCCCCTTATTAAAGGGAGGGGCTGGGGTTCTTTTTGATATTTTTTAAAGTTGTTTTACTTAGCACGTCCAGCTTAAAAGATTGGGTCGCTAAAGGCTAAAAAGACACAATTCTGAACTCTTTCAGATTTTTTCTACCCAGCAAGTTAAGCTTGCTGTGCTACTACAAGATCGGCGATCGCACTAACCCTTAGCAACCACCGGAAGATGTTGGTTTGGGTAGTGCCCACGAAACTCCCGCCCAAGTTATGTAAATTCGGATTCCATTGTTATTAGAAAGTGCTTTCAGACCTGCACCTATTGCTCCAACTATTACTGCTGCTATTCCAGTAATTCCCATTGCAGCTAGTACGCTTGCAGCTCCTCCTGCTGCCCCGGCGATCCAGTTAACTGCGGTTCTATTAAAGCTAAGTCTAACTCCCCACCAGTAGAATTTTCGCCACCACTGCCAGCCACATCCCTGAGCTAGAAGGTAACTGTCAGAGCCGACTGGCTTGGAGTTGGTGTCAAATGGAGAAAACGTAGAAAGACCTAAAATTTCCTCCGGTTTAGCTAGTTTTTCAGTAGATTTAAAATTAGGTCGAAGAATCTCTGTATTAGGTTGAAGAATCTCTGTATTAGGTCGAATAATCTGTCTAACAGATCCTTGGCGACTTTCTTCTGGTTCAGCAGTTAGTGGAATAAATTTTTGGTTTGTACCACGGCGTAGTTTTATTTCACCTGCCTGCACTTGACCTTGATAGCCAGCAAGAATTTGCTGGACAACCTCTTCTTCATCTGAACTTAATCGAACAGCAGGATTTCTTGTCAACTGTCCGGAAGATGGGTTAAATGAGAACGCCTCATTCAATTTATCAAAGGCTGAATCAAGTACCTCTGGTGCTACTCTTCTAGATTTGGATAGCGAGGTTAGATCGTTCGGATTTGCTAGCTTAATATCTCTTAGAAGAACTTGAGTATTTGGAGCCAAGCGAAAGCTCCTTGGGTTGGGAGAGATAGGATTAACAATAGGGGGTCGTTGTGCTAAAGATTTTCTGCTAAGTCCTCCAAGTGCTGCTCCCAGCGAACTTATCCCCACCATCCAAATGAAGTTGCGACGGCTATTAAAACGAGAATATTTCATAATTTACTCCATAGTTAACAAAGGCTTGAATACTATAGCAACCGCCAATGCGGTTAGGACGCACAGTGCAAGACATCCTCACTCGTATCTCGTAAATAATCAAGTATGCAGAGAAACAACGCCCATAGGACTAACGGCTACCAAGTCAACCATTAGCTTTTTTATTTGTATAAGTGTGTAATGCCTATAAATAAATCTATACCAGGGATGTATAAGATCGCGTATACCTAAATGTATAATTTAACGCTCTTTTGTCAGACTGGGAGAAACCAATCTTTGAAAGCCTTTTGGGGCTTTAATTCCCAGTTGTGTGCTTTAAATTTGAGTTGCTGTTAAAAAATAAACCCTCAAACTTTTATGAAATCAAACTCCTAGAGTCTGACTTCGATTATTAATTCCTGGGAGTGACTAAAGAGGGTTAAATTCTCCATATTTTCAGAATATTTTGCACCACAAAACTCTGTGCAATTAGGTTACGTTAATTATTGTGAAGAAGCTAGATACCCGCCAAATATACCAAAGTCACATCCACCTGATGAGGAAACATCTAACTTAAAACAACATCAAGATTTAAGTGAGCCCCCATAAAACAATAATATTCAACCCCCTGAGTGATTACAACCTATGCCTTAACCTGACAAAATCGCTGCATACGGCTTAAGGGTAAAAGCATGATTATTAAACCCTGGATGGTAATCGGGGGCGTAACATTATTAGTAGCAATGGGGAGTAACATTGTTACTCCTGATGATGTTAGATGGTTTAAACGCTTACAACGCCCCAGATGGCTAACTTTTGAACCTGCTATCCCGATTATTTGGACAATAGTATTTATTTGCGGTGCTTGGTCAGCTTATATTGTATGGACGCGCGACCCAGGTAGCACTAAAACCTGGCTACTAATGGCATTTTATCTGCTAGTAGAAATTGCGATCGTTGCTTACAATCCAGTAATGTTAAGGCTGCGTAGCCTGAAAGCTGGCACAATAGTCGGTGGTATCGGCTCTATTTTAGGGCTGATTCTGTTATTAGTTGTCTTCCCTATCTCCGGCTGGGCATCTTTGTTACTACTCCCTTATGTTATTTGGAGTCCTATCGGTACTTATACAACTTGGGAAATGATGAAGATTAATCCTAACGACGCTTAAATGCACTCACCAGAGTTGTAAAACTGCTTAGACTAAAAGATTACACAAGGTTCATTCTCGATCAACTTGTCTAAGACTGCTTGATAGCTGACTGCTATATTTGCTAAATAAAAAAAGGGTAGCCCAAAGACTACCCAAATCTGAATAAGCGACGAAGCTATCTATTCGCCCTTAAATTTCATCAAAACTATACAGTTACAGCTTTCTTAGCAGTTAATTCGCCCTTAGCATACTTAGCTGCAAAATCATCCAGAGAAATTGGCTTAATCTTGCTAGCATTACCAGCAGCACTAAAAGCTTGGTAACGTTCAGCACAAACCTTCTGCATATATTTGATAGAAGGATTCAAGAAGTGACGAGGATCAAATTCTTCTGGTTTTGCAGCTAAAGCTTCACGTACCGCAGCAGTAATTGCCAAGCGGTTATCGGTGTCAATGTTCACCTTACGGACACCACTCTTGATACCCTTTTGGATTTCTTCGAGAGGTACACCATAGGTTTCAGGAATCTTGCCGCCGTATTGGTTGATTAAAGCTAGCAAATCTTCAGGTACGGAGGAAGAACCGTGCATTACCAAGTGGGTGTTAGGCAGACGGCGGTGAATTTCTTCAATCCGGCTAATTGCCAAAATTTCGCCAGTTGGTTTGCGGGTAAACTTATACGCGCCGTGACTGGTACCAATCGCAACAGCTAAAGCATCTACACCAGTTTGTTCTACAAACTGAACTGCTTCATCTGGGTCAGTTAAAAGCTGGTCGTGGGACAATGTACCTTCAAAGCCGTGACCATCTTCCGCTTCACCCTGCCCAGTTTCCAAAGAACCTAAGCAACCGAGTTCGCCTTCAACGCTGACACCAATAGCGTGAGCAACTTCCACAACTTTGCGGGTAACATCAACGTTGTATTCAAAGCTAGATGGAGTCTTAGCATCTGCCTCCAGTGAGCCATCCATCATCACGCTGGTGAAACCATGACTCATTGCTGAGTAGCAAGTAGCAGGGCTGTTACCATGATCCTGGTGCATGGCAATGGGGATATCAGGATAGGTTTCAACCGCAGCCAAAATCAGATGGCGCAGGAAAGATTCCCCAGCGTACTTACGTGCGCCACGAGAAGCTTGCAAAATCACAGGGCTATCTGTCTCATGGGCAGCCTTCATGATGGCTTGAATCTGCTCCATGTTATTGACGTTGTAAGCTGGGATGCCATAGCCATTCTCAGCCGCATGATCCAGCAGCAAACGCATTGGTACGAGCGCCATAGATAGTCCTCCTAAATTTTTATGTTGTGAGCAGCTAGTTAGCTTGATATGAGCGTAATTATTACGACAATCTTAAGATACTTTACCAAACTCTAATAAATCATATCTGAAATTGAGATGTTCTCTTTCTTTCAGGGATATAAAATTATTTTATGTTGTTTAATATGGGTCGCCCGGGATTCGAACCCGGAACAAATCGGTTAAAAGCCGAGTACTCTACCGTTGAGTTAGCGACCCGATGTATCCGTTGTTTTCACAACGTTTATCAATCTAACATAATTTTCTAAAAAGTCAAAGGTTTTTTTAGAAAAAATTTACTGTAAGGCTCACATGAGTCTCCAAACTTGCTCCTGGTTCTAGCTGGAGCAGGCTTTCCCCAGTATTAAGAGCATTGCGGGCAGCAGTCCAAGGTTCTATGCAGTAATAGTCTTTGCCCTTGACTGTCCAAAAAACTAAGGTGGAATAGCTATCGTCGTAGCTGAGGGTTAATTTTAATTTGCGCCCATTATCAGTAATGGTTGCAGAATTACTGCTTAGTTGCTTGAAGGCTACGTCAATTTCATCTTGGGTGAAATTAAATTCACCGCTAAAAGGATGGGTTGTGTGATGAATTTGGTCGTAATACTCAGATGAGGGAATTTCAAACTGCAACTGTGTCTTATGGGGTGTCCAGAAGTAAGGATGTAAACCTGTAGAAAAGGGCATCTGTTCTAAGGATAATCCTGCTGTCGTTGCCCCATGATTGGTGTAGCGTTGGTGAATCTTTAAAGTATTGCCAATAAGTTCGTAGGTGAAGGCTAGTTGAAAATCAAACGGGTAGACAGCACGGGTTTGATCGTTGCTGTTCAGTACTATGGTAAGGCTGAGGCGGTCTTGGGTTACTTGCTCTGTAACTTCCCAAGGCAAGTCACGAGCAAAACCGTGTTGCTTAAGGGTGTATGGCTGATTTTGAAATGTATAGGTGTTTTCGGGTAAGTTACCACAGATGGGAAACAAAATGGGGATGCCGCCCCGTACACTTAAGTCTGGCTTGGTAAAGCGTTCAGCGTCTAAGTAAAGAATTTCTTGTCCTTGGATACGCCAGCTTGTGATGATACCTCCTCGCTCAGGAACGACTTCAAGTTGTGATTGGGACTTGTCATCGGAGAGGATATAGGTTTTATATTGCTGCTGCTTTTGTGCGATCGCAAACATTGTTTCCCCTAAAAATTTTGGTATGTTTAGCCGTAGCCTTTGATTTAACAGGCTTTTGTCGCTACTTGTGCTGAAATTTAGATATTTTTAACTTTGTGCGATCGCTCCTATTTATGGCTAGAATATTAGTATGAACTAATATTACAGAGTGCGTCAGGAACCTCAGCCTAAAGGCATGAGGCTTGAAAGAGAAATCTAATAAGCCATCCTGACCAGCCTAAGTCAAAACTTGACTACGTTTTTTGAGTCACGACACCTTGGGATGCGAAGCTAGTCCCCTGCTCTGTCGCTAGTAGTTAAACCAACTTTAAGGTCACTGAAGTAGTGCTGCTAGCCTAACAAGCTCAGAAAACCTTGGCGAAGCTAACTTTACCCCAGAAATGGGAGTTTGAGGCAACCATACCTCATCGGAGGGGCAACCATACCCTTCCACCCCGCGAGGGGATTTAAATTAATGTAAAGCCGATGCTCCAAGCACGGGGTTTCTACCCATTTTTCTGATGACGATCAGAAAGCCGCTAACTTTGCTATCTGCTTGCCCTTTTTGGTAGAGAAAAGAGATTTTGTTCTCAGCCGCAATGCTTATTTTGTGTGAATGCCAAGGCAACGTGACTTATTATCAGGTAAAATTAGACAAGTATATTTAAACCTGTCCTTGTCGCGATGCCAGTGTCTTTCGCCGTTGAGATATCCGCATGAGCCTAGCTCAGGTAGATTGCCACCATTAAAACAATTATCTAGAAAATTGCCAAATTCTTACCCGATTTAAGCTACACTTTCAAATTAAATCGCTAACAGCATTTCAATCCCTTACCAAAGAGCAATTATCGTTACTCACAAATAACAAAGGCATTAAATTTGAGTTGGGAATTTAGGATTGGATATTTACGATGGTAACTGCTGGTCAGCCATATACCGATTTCACCGAGAAATTGTGTATAAGGATACATAACCAAGTAAAGTTACCTGGTTTAAGTTTTTTGAAGCTCCATAAATTCTGTGTCCCTGTACTTTGGGATCGCAGTTTCTTTAAGAATATAAAAAATTATCTGATTAGGAGAAGCAACCCATGCTACACCGCAAGATTTATCAACTCTGTTGCGATGGTCGTGAGGTCTGTATTTTCTTGCGGGATCAACAACGTTGGATTGAACGGGCTCGCATTCTTGACATCGAAGGAGATTTAGTTACGATTCGCTACGAGATTGATGAAGAAGATGAAATGTGTTCTTGGGAAGAGATGGTTCGTTTGGAAAGCATTGGTGCAGTAAGTCAGAAGTTAGCTTCTGTACCAAAAGGCAACGCCGAACCGCTAGTTTCTGATGATTGTCCAGAAGCTGAACAAATTCGCCCTCGTTTTCCAGAAGAGTAAGGACGCTAGAGAGGGGGGAGGAGTTAATTAATTTTCTTCTTCCCTGGCACCTTTGCTGCCTCGTCCTCCTTCATCCTTTTTAGCCTCTGGCGGTGCTGGCTCAAAAACAGGACAATAGCCCTCTGGTGTCACTTTAAAACCGTACAGGGGAGATGCTGGGTTCCAACACCTCTGCGATCGCATATAAAGGCAGTTACCGCAGCATTCAAGGTCTATCGGGACACGGGCATTGCTTCTTTGGGTCATCAGTTCGCGTTGTGATAACCCCCGCAATACCAATTCTTCTCCCTGCCAACGCGCTTCTATTAAGCCAGTATCGCCAAAGTTTTGCCAACGCGGATCTGTCGCTATAGTGTTTGGTAGGGTGATTGTTACTAGGGTTTCTAGTTCGGTTAACTCGCCTTCATAGTTGGTTTCTGCTGGGGCTGCTGGTTGTACAAAGGTTTCACCAATGGGTAGTTCTACCAAAGTACCAGCGCCAGGAGAATGCAGGTGGTAGCGGTTCTGCAATTCGTCTAAGCTGGTTAAGTCGGCAAGGTATGTTGGGGAACCGTGAATGAAAATTACGTGCTTGGGACGTAAATTATGGATTAATTGAGTGGTTCCAAGACCGTCAGAATGTTGGGCTAATAAATAGGTTTCTATTTGAGTGCGTTTTGAGATTTCCGGTGGAAGATGGGAAAAGTCAGGATTAACTGAGTACCTGGGTTGTTGGGGTATTAGTACTAGCCAAGATTTGCTATCTGGTTGGCAGTATTGACTCAAATCTACAGTTTGAGGGGTGAGGATAATACTAGGGGATTTTCCAGTAGTGGAAGCTTGTTCTGGGTCTAACCGACGCACACGCGGGCGTACCCGTTCATCCCAAAATAATGATTGATGTCGCGCAAAGTTTTGTACTGAGGCGGGTAGGTTAGGAAGGATTTCTAGGTAAGCGTCACAACCACCAGCTACGGTTTGATCTACCCATATATCTAAATCTCGACCCGTGAACAGGTGATGGCTTCGTAGCAGCATCAAAAGTTCTTGACCTAGACCAAGGTTGGGGACTGGGAGGAGTACAGAATCTTGTTGTGCGATCGCTCTATTAATTCGCTCTGCTAACTGGTTTTCCTGCTGACGACGATGGGGATGGCGGGCTGTGCCATAACTACCTTCAATTATGAGTACGTCTGGCTCAACAGTCCTTAAGGCATCTATGGGTAATCCTTCTACCAGCCTTGAATTAGAAAGGAAAAAATCACCTGTATAGAGGATGGTGTAAGACCTGTACAAGCCTGTATAAGTTAAGAGAATGGCTGCCGCCCCTGGTAGATGTCCAGAGGGAAATAATTCGGCGCATAAACCATCTTGAAACTCTACGGGCGATCGCCAAGATAAAGCTTGACAAAATTGTGGGATTTCAGATTCCCGATCTGACCAGTTAAGGGGCAACAGTTGGCTAGTCACGTCACTGGCGTAAATCGGCAACTTGGGAAAAGCTTGATGTAACGCTAACAAACCCTTGGCGTGGTCTGAATGAGCATGGCTACATAGTACGAGGTCGGCTGGTGGCTTCCCAGAAGTTAATAAAGGTGAAATATCTTCTATACCACAGTCGAGCAGAATGCGGTAGGGACCCATCCGTACTAATAAACAAACCCCTTCGTCTGCATGACCTACGCCAAAGGGAAAACAGGCTAATTCTTCATTACTCTGAGAAAATGCCGACAGACTTTGACTCATGATTTCTTAGCGATTAGCTATCAGCCATCAGCTATCAGGTAAGAGAATTTTAGCCGATTGCTTAACTGTTTTTTGCTTGTAGTCACTCAGATCAATGGCTGACGGCTGAGTGCTGAATGCTATTTAGTGGGCAGAACCGTTGCCATGATAGTTGTCGGAATCATAAAATCCGTTTTTAGTGCCAAAGAATAGGCAAGACACGGTGAAAACAACGGTTAATATTACTAAAATCAGTTTGACATCCATATTTTTTTGTTAATGATGTGAACAGGGCGTTTCAAATTGTATTTTGATGGATTTTACCAAATTTAACCAGATTGTAGAATCAAACTGGCTGGAGCGTCCAGCTACTGAGGTAGCACCAGATTTAGTAGGATGTATGCTGGTGCGACAAATGGCAGATGGGGAAGTTCTGCGAGGAATGATTGTAGAAACTGAAGCCTATTGCCCTGGTGATCCAGCTTGCCATGCTTATCGACGTAGAACAACTCGCAATGGAGTGATGTTTGAAGGCGCTGGAGTGAGCTATGTTTATTTAATTTATGGTCGCTACCACTGTTTAAATGTTGTTACGGATCAAGTTGGGGTTGCTAGTGCTGTTTTAATTCGTGCTTTGCAGCTTGAGTCTTTACCTAATTGGATAGAAACAAATCAGCCGTCAAAATTTCATCGCTTGGCGGCGGGACCTGGTAAGCTTTGCGAGGTATTCAAAATTGATCTGAGTTTGAATGGATTAGTTTTACAGCCAGGTCAACCTTTGTGGTTAGAACATCGTGCGATTGAATTTCAACCTCAATTGGTACAAACTACCAGAATTGGTTTGTCGCAAGGAATTGATTTGCCTTGGCGTTGGTATCTTAAGGATTGTCCTGCTGTTTCTAAACTTTAGATTTTGTTTATAAATAAATTTCTTCGCCTTGTTGGGTAAAGCGAACTTCTTTAATTTTCCAAGTTGGATTATTAGTTAAGGTTTTTTTGATACTGCCAAATAAAGCAAATTGCTCACAACTGGATAGAGAGGTAAATGTTCGTTGGGAATCAGGTGCAACTCGCAAATCAACGGTGGCAACACGATTTGAATTTACGCTGACGCGATACCCAGCTAAAATAAAATCACTGTTGCGCGGTTCTAATACTTCTCCTAGTGCTGCTTGTAAGGAATTTTTAGCTGGGATTACCACTTTTTTTGGTACTAAATTTTGGCACTGATTATCTGCTTGATATATGGTGGCTGTGATTGAGTTTTTGGAGGTAGCGATCGCAGTTTTTTTGTTGATATTAGTGGTGATTTGCGGCTTAACAATAATTGTGGGATTTACTGTTTTAGCTGAAATCAATGTTGATTTATCTGCTTTAAGTGGAGTTTTAAAATTTGTCTGATCTGCCAGAGATTGTAAGTTAGTTTTGTTGCTAGTGTTAGCGTGCAGATAATTACAACTACTGAGACTAATAGCGATTACGCCAGTTAAGACAGAGTAAAGATACTTATTAAATAAATACATAATTTGATCAATCTTGCTGGGAATAGGTAAGGGATTAGTACTTATCTGTGATTGTGAATTATTCCTTCAGGGGATAGCATAGATTTACTGGTATGTATAGTTGATATCAGTATTGATTTCTATAAATTTTATGGACCGAAGTCCATTCCCGAAAAGTAGTAATCTCCCCTAGCCTGGTGGACAAGTCTCCCAGTGCAGGGGAGACTTAGGAGGCTATATGCTTACACAGGAAAATCTGACTTCACTGTCGGACATTGCGGATTTAAACCAGCTAAAGTTTGAACTTAATCACTTGCCAGCCGTTGATGTGGGGGATTATATTGGAGAATTACCCGCAGAACGTCGGGCGATCGCATTTCGATTGCTCAATAAAGGTCAGGCAATTGATGTATTTGAATATTTACCTCCCGAAGTGCAAGAAGAACTAATTGGTTCGTTGCACGATACTCATATACGTCAGATTGTGGAAGCGATGCGACCTGATGATCGCGCAGCATTATTTGATGAGTTACCTGCTGGTGTTGTCAAGCGACTATTACAGCAACTTAGCTCAGAAGAACGACAAGCAACTGCTACGATTTTAGGTTATTTAGATGGCACTGCTGGTCGGGTAATGACGACGGAGTATGTGCGGTTGCGTGAGGGACTAACTGTTGGTGAAGCTTTAAGTAAGATTCGGTTAAGCGATCGCGATAAGGAAACAATTTATTATGCCTACGTTACGGATGACAACCGCAAATTATTGGCGGTTGTATCTTTGCGACAGTTGTTGTTCACGCTACCTGATGCTTTAATTGGCGATATTGCTAGCGATCGCGTTTTGAGGGCGCGTACTGAAATGCCCCAGGAAGAAGTCGCGCAACTAATGAAGCGTTATGACTTAATCGCACTACCTGTAGTTGATCGGGAAGATCGACTGGTGGGAATTATCACAATTGATGACGTTGTAGATATTTTAGAAGAAGAAGCTACTGAAGATATCCAAAAACTGGCGGGTGTGAGTGGTGGTGACGAAGCTGCACTATCTGAACCCCAAGTAACAATTCGCAAGCGGTTGCCTTGGTTGTTAGGTAATATTGTGTTGTATGTTGGAGCAGCGAGTGCGATCGCGCCTTTTCAAAAAACAATTGCTTTAGTACCAGTTTTAGCCGTAATTATGCCAATTTTGTCTAATGCTAGTGGCAATGTGGCAATTCAAGCACTATCGGTAACTGTACGCGGGTTAGGTGTCGGTGAGGTGACACCTGATGATACTTTGCAAATTCTGCGTAAGGAAATTTTGGCTGGTTTAGCTACGGCTTTAGGATTAGGGCTATCTCTGGGTATTTTATCCCTGATTTGGTCTACTCCAAATGAGCGATGGGTAGCAATAGTAGCATCAATGGTGATGTCGATTAATGTATTAGTGGCTGCTACACTCGGAACTTTAATTCCAATGGGTTTGAAGCGATTAAATCTTGATCCAGCTTTAATTAGTGGACCATTACTAACTACTGTATTGGATGCAGTAGGTTTCTTTACTTTTCTTTCGATGATTTCTTTAGCTTTGAATGTTTTTCATTTTAAAAGCTGAATATTTTCAGGATTTAGGCGTTGGCGACCAAAAATGTAATTTATAGCAACCGCCAGAGGTGCTGGGGCATTAGATTTATGGTTTTGGATTAGAAGTTTTGTTTTTTGATCGCAGATGTGAGCAGATAGACGCAGATGACGCAGATGTTAACCACGATTTGTCAAGGGTAGCTTTGGCTGTTGCTATACTATTTATTCATTACTTTTGTAGGGATGTTTTCTTTGTCAACGTCCCTACTTTTTATCAAGGTCTAAAACCAGTGTTTGGGATAAGACCTTTCTTCCGACAAATTATTAAAAACTACCGCGCATAATAATATAATCACAGAACCTTCCAAGGCTGGAGTTAATAAAAAGTCCCAAGAAGGTTTAGTCATCATAACTACTAAAGCAACTGCGCCTGAAGGAGGATGCACAGTTCCGGTAAACTGCATCAAGCCAATTACGGTAGCTACTGCTAATCCCATTGTCCAAGGTTCTGAACCGAAGATATATAAAATAATTAAGCTAACTAAAGCTGCTAGCAAGTTGCCACCAACAAAATTACGTGGTTGTGCTAAAGGGCTATCAGGTACGCCAAATATTAGTACGCTACTAGCACCAAACGGAGCCATGATGAGAGGAGAATTTGTTTTTGCAGATAGGTATGCTGTAACACCAATTGCTATAAAACTACCTAGCCAACTCCAAAAGATATGTTTGTGATGAGGTCTATCTATAGGGCAGGCTAGAGGGCAGGAACGCCACTTTCCGGCGATTTTGAACCAGTAACTTTCCCATTTTAACTTAACTTTTTGGTAACTAGATTTGGGTAAAATGGTGTAAATAGTTCTTTTCTTGGGTAAAGTTTTTTTCATAAAATTCACGGCAATAAACAAATCGCTAAATTAAAAAAATCTTGAATTTATAATAGTGCTGTCAAAAAAACACTAATAAAAAAATATTTTTTTATTAGTTAAACTCAGCTATGATTGAATAATACTATTTAATAATCGCTCAAAACTAAACTACAATTTATGAAATAAAACATTTTATATTAGTCGTTTTTTCATAAAAAATTAACCAAGGTTATTGGTGAAAAATCCCAATATTAGTAAAAATCTTACTAATGTCATCAATTCTTGACATTTACTTTACACTATCTTTTTAAGCTTTAAAATTGTACTCAAGACATATATAAATAACCAATCATTCAAATGATTTTTTCTTATATATTGGCTGAAAGGCTTTTAAATCGAAATTTTCTCAATTGCCTTATTGGTGTAATTTGTTACTGGATTTATAAATTATCTATATGACTACTAGCACCTGGACACGCCACCACATTCTTTCACTAGCTGATTTTGTCCCAGAGGAGTACAACACAGTGTTGCAGACTGCGGCTAGTTTTCGGGAAGTATTATCGCGGCGGGTGAAGAAGGTGCCGACGTTGCAGGGACAGGTGGTTGCTAATTTGTTTTTTGAATCATCTACTCGCACTCGTAGCAGTTTTGAATTGGCTGCTAAACGCCTTTCGGCTGACACGATTAATTTTGCGCCCAGTACATCTTCCTTAACTAAGGGAGAAACAATTTTGGATACAGCCAAGACTTATCTGGCTATGGGTGCAGATATGATGGTAATTCGGCATAAGGAAGCGGGTGTACCACAGGCGATCGCACAGGAAATGGATCGCTTAGGTGTGCGCGTGGGAATTTTAAATGCTGGTGATGGTCAACATGAACATCCTTCTCAAGGATTATTAGATTTATTTACCATCTGTTCTGTATTAAATGCGACAAACCCTAATTTAGAACTGCTTGCAGATAAAAAAATTGCTATTGTTGGAGATATTTTACATTCGCGGGTTGCCAGATCGAATATTTGGAGTTTAACAGCGAGTGGCGCTGAGGTACATTTAGCTGCGCCACCAACTTTAGTACCACAATTATTTACTCACTTTGGTACAAATCGACCTGGAAAGCTATTTTTACATTGGGAAATTGAACCTGCTTTGCAAGATGCTGATTTTGTGATGACGTTGCGGTTACAAAAAGAACGAATGACCCAGCATTTGTTACCAAGTTTGCGAGAATATCATCAGCGATATGGAATTACGCGCGATCGCCTAAAGTTATGCAAACCTGGTGTTAAAATTTTACACCCTGGACCAGCTAACAGGGGAGTTGAAATTAGTTCTGATTTAATGGATGACCCAGAGTTAAGTTTAATTCCTCAGCAGGTGACTAATGGAGTTGCTGTGCGGATGGCACTGCTTTATTTGATGGGTAGTGGTAAAGCTTGATGTCAAAAGACCTGTGCAAAAATGAATGTAGAGACGTACTATAGTACGTCTCTACAAGAATTATAGCTTCAGGAAAAGATTATGATTTCCGAGCCTCAATACCCTCAAAAAATGACGGCTGAAGAATATCTAGAATGGGAAGCCAAGCAGGAATTTCGCCATGAATATGTTGATGGCGAGATTTTAGCGATAACAGGGGGTAGTATTCCTCATAATGATATTGCCCTTAACTTCTATACAGCACTAAGACCCCATCTAAGAAAGAGAGGCTGTCGAGTTAATGTATCAGATGTAAAAGTTCAGGCTAATAAAAACAGTCGTTATTTCTATCCAGATTTAGTGGTTAGTTGCGAACCCGAAGATTTGAAATCTCGCGAATTTATTCAACATCCTAAAGTTATTATTGAAGTGCTTTCTCCTAGTACAGCTTCCTACGACCGCAATAAAAAGCTCAAATACTATCGCCAAATTCCCAGTTTGCAAGAGTATGTTTTAGTAGATTCAGAAGAAATAGCTGTTGAGGTTTATGAGCGAGGGGAAGGTAAAATGTGGCTTTACTATCCCTACACCGAGGGGGATGCGATCGCATTAAAAAGCATTGATTTTGAGTGTCCCATTGAACTTTTGTATGAAGGTGTTAGCTGGGCATGAGGCAGGCACTCTTCTCCTCCCTCCTCCCTCCCTAAAATTACTGTGCGATCGCCATCACATCATGCACCGTTTTTAATAATTCCTGACCTGAGTAAGGTTTCAACAAAAAGCTTTTTACGCTCGAACCCGCCATTTCAGCAATTTTAGCGTTGGATTCTAGCCCACTAACAGCAATTATTCTGACATGAGGATTAATTTTTTGTAATGTACGAATCGTTAATGAACCATCCATAGAAGGCATCATCATATCAGCTAATACTAAACGAATTTCTTCTTTATGTTGTGCGTATAATGTGATTGCTTCAACTCCATCTTTAGCCGTTATAACTTGATAACCACCTACTTCTAAGGACAATTTAGTAACTTGACAAATTGCTTCTTCATCGTCAACAACTAAAATTAATTCTCCTTGACCAGAACGAAGATCATTTTGTTGATGTTGTTCTACCTGTGTCTCAGATACTTCAACTGCGGGTAAGAAAACTTTGAATTGTGTACCTTTGCCAATTTCGCTATAAACTTTAATAAAACCACCGTGACTTTTGATGATTCCAATAGCTGTAGAAAGACCAAGCCCTGTACCTTTACCTAATTCTTTTGTAGTAAAAAATGGGTCAAAAATTTTATCTATTATTTCACTATTAATTCCTGTGCCAACATCTGATACAGTAATTACCACATAATAGCCAACTTTGGCATCAATATTGATCCGAGCATAACTTTCATCAATATAAATATTTTCCGCAGTAATACTCAGTTTGCCACCGTCGGGCATCGCGTCACGAGCATTGACGCAAAGATTAAGTAAAATTTGATGTAATTGTGTCGCGTCACCCGATACAGTCCAAAGTTCTGAACTTATATCTGTATAAATTTCGATAGATTTGGGAAAGGTTTCTTTGGCTATTTGCTTAATTTCAGCAATTATATGTCTAATTTGGAGAGTAGCGCGATCGCCTTCGTAACCTCTAGCAAAAGATAGCACTTGCTTGACTAAATTTGCCCCACGTTTAACATTATTTTCTAATATTTCCAGCCACTCTTGACTCTGATGATCTAAAAGTTTTAATTGTAATAATTGCACCGCCATCAAAATTGGTGCTAAAACATTATTTAAATCATGAGCAATACCACCTGCAAGCGTACCCAAACTTTCCATGCGCTGGGTGCGAAGAAACTGCAATTCTAGTTGTTTTTTCTCTGTAATGTCAGTGTTAACAACAAGAATAGACTTGGGCTTTTGTTGTTGATCTTCTACAAGTGTCCAACGACTTTGAACAATAATTTTTTTACCATCTTTGGTGAATTGATTTAGCTCACCTTGCCATTCACCATTTGCTGTTAGTTGCTGCTCTATTTCTAAAAGTGCTTCCTCAGCTTGTTTATATAGCAACTGATTAACATTTTGATTTAATGCTTCTGTAACTGAAAATCCATATAAATGCTCCGCACCTTTGTTCCAAAAAAGGATACGGTTTTCTAAATCTTGCACAAAGATTGCGTCGGTAGCAATATCTAGTAAAGCTGCTTGTTCACGAATTTTATGTTCTGACTGTTTACGTTCAATAGCGTAGCGGATAGAACGTTCTAGTAGTTGTGCGCCTAGCTTACTTTTATCTAAATAATCAGCCGCGCCAGCTTTCATTGCAATCAAGTCTATTTCGTGATCGCCCTGCCCAGTTAATAATATAATTGGTGCTTGACAACCAAGTGCGATCGCTTCTTGCAACAGTTCTAAACCGTTATACTCACCCAAACGGTAATCTAATAAATAAACATCGTGTTCCTTTTTGGCAATTATTTCCAAAGCAGCATCATAAGTTGCTACCCATTCTAGGGTGAATTTTGCTCTCTGAATTTCTGAAAGCCACTCGGCAGTCAAAATATAATCATCTTCATCATCATCAACTAGAAGTACTCTAGCTCGATCTTTGTTTATTACCATCTTCTATTCCTGCTGAAGGCAGTTGCACAATTTCAAACCAATATTGTCCTAATGATTTCATTACATTGACTAACCCTGTGAATGTTACAGGTTTTGTAATGAAAGAGTTAGCCCCCAAGTCGTAGCTACGAAAAATATCATGTTCAGCCTGGGATGTAGTTAAAATTACTACGGGAATTTGTCTAAGATGTGGGTGGTTTTTGATTTCTGTTAGGGCTTCTCTACCATCTTTTTTAGGCATATTCAAATCGAGCAGAATTAGCCCTGGACGTGGAGATTTATTAGTATCGGCATAATCGCCACGTTGATACAAATAATCCATTAACTCCTCGCCATCATTGACAAAGTAGATATCGTTAGATAATCGGCTTTCTGCTAGGGCATCTTTTGCCAACAAGCAGTCGTCCTCATCGTCATCCGCCATTAATATGGTGACTGGTTGCCGCCCCTTCAATATTTTTTTCTCCTTTATTTGCAATACTTGGCAATGTCACAATAAATTTTGCTCCATGCCCAAGCTGACTTTTAGCAGTGATACTACCATTATGCTGCTCAACGATTTTACGGCAAATAGCTAAACCCATTCCTGTTCCTTCGTATTCGCTGCGACTATGCAGGCGTTGGAAAACATTGAAGATGCGGTCAAGATACTTTTCATCGAAGCCAATGCCATTGTCTTCTACTACTATTTCGTAATTATCACTTACTGGAGAGAAATTAGATGGCGGTTGTATGTGATTATTGATACTTTTGCTGTAAATTTTGATAACTGGCGCTTCCTCCTCTGGGTGAAATTTTAAGGCGTTGCTAATCAAATTTTGAATTAATTGACGCATTTGTAAGGGATCAGCATCAATTGTTGGTAAATTATCTACTTCAACGCGCCCTTTTGTTTGTTGGATGCGTATTTCCAGATCCGATAATACTTCTTGTACTACTTGATTTAAATCAACTGTAACAAAGCGTTGCGATTTGGTAGTAACTCGTGAGAGGCTTAGTAAATCATTAATTAGTACTTGCATTCGTTGTGCAGCACTCTGCATTCTTTCTAGATAGTCAATGCCTTGCTCATTAAGGACATTACTGTGTTTAAGTTTGAGGCGATCGCCAAATGCTTGAATTTTCCGCAGGGGTTCTTGTAAGTCGTGGGAAGCGATGTAAGCAAATTGTTGGAGTTCTTCATTAGAACGCATAAGTTCTAAACGCTGGCGGGTTTCTTGCTCTAAAAGTTGGGATTGTGCTAAAGCTATGCTAATTTGGTTGGCTAGTTGTTCTAAAAGTTCAGTTTCAAAACTAGACCATTGGCGCGTATTTTCACATTGATGAGCAATTAGTAATCCCCAAAGCTGTTCATTTAAGATAATGGGTACTACTAATTTAGCTTTCACATTAAAATTTTGCACAAAATCAGTTAAACATGGTGCTAATTCACCGTTTGTGACATCGGAGATGGCACGAATTCTTCCTTTGCTATAGAGTTCTCGGTATTCTTCAGGAAAGACTTCTGAGGGGAAGGTTTTTTCTAAGATTGACGACCATTGAGGGTTAACAGATTCAGCGATCGCACTACCAGTACCATCTGCCAAAATTCTATAAACTAAAACACGGTCAGCTTGCAGAATCCTTTTTATTTCTGTAACGGTGCTTTCCAGAATTTCTTCTAATTGTAAAGATTGACGAATTTTTAAGCTGATTTCGGAAAATAATTGCGCCCGTCGATTTTGCAGTTGTAACTCAGCTTGTGCAAGTTTTCGCTCGGTAATATTCTTAAAGTAAACAGACATTCCATCTTTTGATGGATAAGCGTAAACTTCAAACCAACTATTTAGGGGTGAATAAAATTCTTCAAAGGTAACGCTGACTCGTTCTGATACAACTTTACGATAGTTGCGCTCAAACATAGAACCGACTGCGTGTGGAAACTCATCCCAGATACTTTCATCAATCAATTCTTCTCGCTTTCTCTGTAACAATACCTCTGCTTGATGGTTGAGGTAAGTAAATTTCCACTGTTCATCTACAGCAAAAAAGGCATCAGTAATACTTTCCAAAATATTGTTGATGCGGTTGCGTGTTGCTTCTGCTTCTGCACGGGCGGTTTGTTCTCGTTGTAATAATTGCTGACGTTCTTGTTCTGCTAATTTTTTAGGAGTGACATCACGAGCGATCGCATATACTAAACCTGCCTCAACTACTGCAACTGATTTCCAGGCTAACCACTTCAAAGAGCCATCTTTACAACGGTAACGATTTTCAAAGTATTGAGTCAGGTTGCCATTAGCCAACTTTTCTGATTCAGCATTCGTAACGTTTATATCTTCAGGATGAACAAAATTTAAGTATGGTTGTGTTAATAATTCCTCTGTTGTGTAACCAGTAGTTTCTTCCCAAGCTGGGTTTAAGCGGGTGAAATAGCCATCAAAATTAGCAATAGCTAAATTATCTAGTGATAAACTAAAGAAGCGATCGCGCTCTGCTTCTGCAAGTTTGCGATCGTGAATATCTGTGTTAGTTCCAAACCAACTAACAATTCGACCATCCTCATCATATATAGGTACTGCACGCCCCAAGTGCCAGCGATAAGTAGCTTCAGATGCTTTAAATAGTCGAAATTCAATTTCGTAACGTTCACCTGTCGCCAAAGACTCGCCCCAAATTTCCAAACATTTAGGCAAATCATCTGGATGAATCACCGACTGCCATCCAGCATCAATCATTTCGTCAAAGCTGCGCTCAAAATAATCCAAAACACGCTTATTTACATACTCGAGCAAACCATTTGGTCGCGCTGTCCACACTTGTTGCGGTATTGCTTCATTTATAATCCGAATACGCTGCTCACTTCGGCGTAACGCTTCCTCTGCTCGCTTACGCTCAGTAACGTCACGGGCAATACCCCGATATCCGATCAGTACGCCTTGATCGTCAAACACCGGAGAACCGCTAGTTTCTAACACAACTAAATTGCCATTTTTGTGAATTAGCGTTTTTTCTAGATTAATGAATGGTGCTTTTTTAGACAGAAACTCACTAATTACTAACAAAAATCGCTGTGCTTCAGTTACAGACATTAAGTCGAAAGTTGTTTTTCCAATTAACTCTACGGGTTCATAGCCCACAATTTTTTGCACTTGCGGACTAACGTAGGTAAACGCAGCATTAGCATCAATTTCCCAAACCCAGTCGTTAGTTTGTTCAACTAAAGAGCGAAACTTTTCTTCACTTAGGCGCAGTGCTTGTTCATTTCGCTTGCGTTCTTCCAGTTGAGCGAGTCGTGTCGCCCAAGTCTGCCGTTCAATCTTTACTTGTTCTACATAATTACGGAAAAAATCAGCTAAACCAGGTTCTTCTGAAATTAAAGGTGCAAGATAGTTAATAGCTCGCTGATCCTCTTCATACATGACTTCTGGATAAGCTTCCATCCATTCATGGCAAGTTTTTACATAAGCAATAAGGGTGATTAAATGCTGGTAGTTGATATTTCCTAGTAGACGGCGTAACTCAAATTTATAAAATTCTGCTTCTTCTTTGGCGACAGCAATATAAATTGCACAGTAAAGCAAACTTTCTTCAACAACAGAGTTTTCTGCTGGCAAGTTGGTTTGTAAATCTGGCTGTGCTTGTAGTACTTGCAGATGCTTGTTAATCTCTGTTTCTTGTGGTGGCGACGCTTGCAACAGTGCCAATACTTCCCGCGCTTCCACTCCCAAGGGACGTAGGGAGCTACTATGAACGATCATGCAATAGGGAACAGAACAGTAGCGTGATAAGTAGGTGGAAAGTTTTTCTTTAAATATGGGGGATAGGGGATTATTTAAATACGCGCTCCGTGTTTGTTGCCATAAATTTTCAAATACATGAGGGTTCCCTAATGCTGAACTAAAGAACGGAGGGAAAAAACCTAATGTCTGCTGTATTTCTGCTTTAATCTCCTCGCTGGTTCGCATAGATGATATTGCTATTTCTTTAACCTCGGCAGCAACAGGTGTAAGTATTGAGCTATGAGTATTGATTTGCAGGTGCGAATTTGTTTGAAAGTAGGCTTTTTCCGCTAAACTATTTCGTCGGATTTCTAGCTGGTTAACTACTTGAAGGCTCAAGAGGCGAAGTGCTTCTAGCTGTTGGCTCGTTAGTTCTCGTGGTTTATAGTCAACTACACAAAGAGTGCCAATTGAATACTCTCCAGGTACAATCAAAGGTACACCAGCGTAAAACCGGACGTAGGGATAATTATTTACTACAGGGTTTGATCGTGATTGTTCATCGGCTAATGTATCTGGGATTACTAGCCCGTCACGTTGCTGAATACACCGATGACACAAACCGATTTTAGGTGGCATTTGGGTGATTTCTAGCCCAATATGAGCTTTGAACCACTGGAGGCGATCGTCAATAAAATTGATTACTGCTACTGGAGTTTGACAAATCTGGGCTGCTAAACGTGCGATCGCATCAAATGTTTCTTCCGGCGGTGTCTCTACTATCTGATACTGGTGCAGGGCTGCAAGCCTATTTACTTCGTTTTGAGCTTCTGTAACTTTCATAATTTAAAAATATTTTAATATTTGGCAAGTAATCAGAGTTTATTAAGCCTGCTGTCTTTATTGTTCCCAAGCGTAAGTTTTCTGGATAAATCAAAATATATTTATGCTCAATTAAACGATCATCCCAAAAGTGTAATGACTACAGTACCCAATTTTCTCAACACTCCTACCTCAAGTGTAAAAGATCTGGCAATTACTTTTGCTCCCTTATCGCTTGAAGAGGTTTATGCTTTAGCTGATGATCAAGCTAATGGCGCAGTAGTAGTTATGAGTGGGATGGTACGCAATCAAACTGATGGAAAACCAGTAGTTTGCTTGGAGTATCAAGCTTATGAACCAATGGTAATCAATATTTTCAAGCAAATAGCTACTGAAATTCGCTCTAAATGGTCAAATATTAATCGGGTAGTAATTCATCATCGCACAGGCAAATTAAAAATTGGTGAAATCAGTGTGTTGATAGCTGTCGGTAGTCCTCACCGTGCAGAAGCTTTTGAAGCTTGTCGTTACGCGATTGATACACTCAAGCATAATGCTCCCATTTGGAAAAAGGAGTGGTATAACGAGCTAGACGGTAAACTATCTAGTAGCTGGGTGAGTATTGCTGCTTGTGAAACTCAAGAATCTTGTTGACTGTTGACTGCTATGAAACCTAGATCCCTCTGAGCAACCCCTTAAAAAGGGGGGGATATTCAAAGTCCCCCTTCTTAAGGGGGATTTAGGGGGATCTCTAGGTAAGACCTGTAAGTATTGCAATTTGTAAAAATTAATACATTTATAAAGTTTATTCCTTTAGACTGATGTCCAATTCTTATTATTTGGATAGCAGGAGTAGATCCATGCCCAATTTAAATTGGCACGATTATCTAGTTTTTATTTCTTTGATAGCTTGTATTGCTGGTCTAATTTTACTATTTTATCCCGCTCCAATTACAGATGAAACGGAAAGCAGTGATGAACGAATACTGTTGATGATGACTTTTTCATACTGGATAGTTTATTGCCTTGCTACTGTCGTTCAAAAGCTGCAACTACCTGATTGGGATATATTACTACTAAGCTTGAAGTTTACGGCGTTGATTTCTTATTGTTTAACTTGTTCTTGCATATTGATTTTGCCACTACGCCGTTTAGCATCAATATATGCGGAATAGGATGTAGCGCGATCGCTCTTTTTGTCTGAACGCAGATTAAGTTACCCATAAACAAGATTACTTGAGTTTCAGTTTCATAGCTATTGCGATCGCTTCCTCTAATTCACCTTGGCTAAGGTTGGTGAGGATAAACACTTCCTGAAAGGTTTTACCTGCCCTAGCAATAATTTTAAATCCTCCCAGAATTGGTACGGATATTTTTAGTTGCAAACGGGGGGAATGACCTTTAGCCCGTCCGATTACTGCGGGTGTAATTGTTTGAATGCCTGTATAACTGGTGAGCCGATCTAAAATGGGAATCAACCCAGGAATATGTGTCGAATGGTTCCACACCAACCTGCCACTGTTAGGTTTATTCATGGCGTTAAGCTGCCTCTAGGGGTGCCATTGTCAAACCTGCGCGTCTAAGTTGCTGATGGTAAAGTTCAGCTTGTTCTTGAGGACCAACCCAAACAACAGCTTGACCTTCAAAATGAATTTGGTTGGTAAGTTCCCAGGCGTGATCGGCACTTATCCCAGGGATATACTTAATTAAACACTTAGTAACGTGTTCAAAGGTGTTGAAGTCATCATTCAACACAATCACTTTATAGTTAGGATAAGTTTTGCGGACAACTTCGCTAACCTTGTCAGGGGTTACAGTTGGTGAAGTAGCCATAGCAGTAGTTAATGAAATTAATGTATTCATAGGCTGTTAAATCAACTTTAGTAAACTTACATTATTTATTAATAATTTACATCGTCTTAATGTCCAACACCTACACGCTAAGTTGGAACAAACCTTTAGCTTAACACTTTGTAAAGAATATTTACTAATCTCACGAGTCGTCAGCCAGCCTAAATCACGATGTAGGGCGGGTTTATGACTATTCAAGTGAAGATAAGTTGTGCTGCCAACCCGCCCCTACTGTTGATTCTGGCTAACCGCTAACTGCTATATAGTAGTGGCAGGCGATCGCGCTCTTTGTGCAAAATCTAACTTAAAATTTAGTTATATTACGGTGATATCCAGATTGGGTGCAGCATTAAACTAACATCATGTCAATTCCTGTTGACCGTGCTACGACTCTTAAAGCTGCCTTTCGTGCTTGTGATGTAGGGTCACTCGTTGGTAAAGATATTCAACGATATTATGTGGATTTGTCAAAAGTCCGCAACTCAAAATCAATTAAAAGCGTTAGTACTAAATTAGATTTTCTAGAACCTGGAGAGTTTAGCACCATCTTGTTTACAGGACATCGCGGTTGTGGTAAAAGTACCGAACTGCCTCGAATTCAGCATGAATGGGAATCTCAATATCGTGTCATTTATTTAGAAGCGGATGCTGAACTAGATATTCTGGATGCTGAATATACTGATCTTTATTTAGTAATTATCAAAAAAGTTGCTGACGAACTTAGCAAGCTAGAGTTGAAATTTGATCGTAAGCTGCTCAAAAATTTTGAATCCTGGTTTAAAGAAGTTACTCAAGAAACCGAAGAAACCGTTGAAAAGTCGGTTAGTTTAGATGCTAGTTTTGAAGGTGGGTTTGAAATACCATTTATTTCTAAACTACTAGCCAAGCTTTTAGCTCAGATCAAAGGTTCAGATAAGCAAAAAACAACCATTAGGCAGACACTTCAGCGCGATATAGCAAGATTAAAGACAGATATTAATCTCTTGTTGAGTGATGCTTTTCAGAAAATCAGCAGAAAATATCCCCAATATAGTAAGGGATTATTAATGGTTTTTGATAATTTGGATCGAGTTCCGCCCCATGTCGGCAATCATTTATTTTTTGACTATGCGGCTCAACTCCAAGAATTAAACTGCACAATTATTTATACTGCGCCAATTTCTGTAGTTTATTCTGAAAAAAACCTCAGTAATGCTTTTGATAGTCCTAACATTGTGTCAATGGTGAATATTTATGAATTTAGTCGTAATAACTGTGATTTGAAATGCAATCAAGCAGGTTTAGCAGCAATAGCTAGTTTGATAGAACATCGAGTTGATGTTGATGCAGTCTTTGAAGATCGTCAATTATTGTTAGATTTAGCTAAAGCAAGTGGAGGTCATGTGCGACAATTAATGCAGATGACAGCTAGTTCTTGTCTAACTGCCGCAACCAGTGGGAATAATAAAGTCACAGCAGACGATGTTATTTATGCTATTAAGCAAGAACAATTTAACTTTGAACGGATTATTCCTACCGATCATTATCCAGAATTAGCCCAGGTCTGTCTAGAGAAGGATGTGAGAAAAGATGAGTTAGGCAGAACAATGATGTTTAATCTCTCAGTTTTTGAGTATAACGGTAGTAGTAGATGGAATTATATTAATCCAGTGGTAAAGGAAAGTGATGCCTTCCAAAAAGCTCTCTACACTGCCCAAGCAGCAGGAAGTAACACATAAAAACTATGATAGTTTTACTGCTATCAATCGGCAAGCGTTCGCGGAAATATTAACTTTTATTGACTTTGCTGATGATAAGTTAACGATTGGATTTGTAGAAATTAATTTTGACAGGGATAAAAACTTATTAATTGCAATTTTAAAGAAGCATTCAAGTTGTAAAAATATTCAATTTGTACATTGGGATTTTTCTGATCAAAACTTGCGTTTTTTGAGGGATGCGATTGTTGAGAAGTTGCAATCAATAAGAATTGAATCAGATAAAAAATTAGTTTTAATAATTACGGGGTTGGAAAACTCGATAGGGATGTCAGAAGCCTATCCTCCTGTTTTGCAAGATTTAAATTTTGTGCGGGATGCTTTTACAACCAGTGTTCCGCATCCTATTTTGTTCTTTTTACCAGATTATGCTTTGACACGGTTAGCGAAGTATGCGCCTGATTTTTGGGCGTGGCGATTAGGTGTTTTTTCTTTTCAAAAATGATGGATTTTGTTAGCTAGTAGCTTGGGTTGAACATAGTGAAACACAGCATCAATTAAGGTGGCTGTTGGGTTGCGCTACGCTTAACCCAACCTACTATTAAATGAGAAGCGCGGGCATCTTGCCCGCGTGTGATTTGGCGTAATTTATTTGCTAACTATTAAAACTCTTAGCTTTAATTAATGGTTTAGCGCCAACCTTCCCAAGATTCGTTGAAAATTGAGGTATTTGGAAAAGCGGGAAAGTTGCCCTGGGCATTTAATCTTTGTCGCAATTCTACTAATTGCGGTTCGCTACGTGGTAATTCATCTACTAACTGATAAGGCAAAATTCCCTTATCAAAAGCAAAATCTATTGTAGTAGCCGCAGCCGCACCTGCTGACCATTCAAAAGCATGAACTCGATAAGCAGCCGCAGCAATATGACTAGCAGCAATACCTTTACCTGCAACTAACATATTGTCAATTTTCTGGGGAATCATTGAGCGCAGAGGAATTTCAAAGGGAAATGCTTGACCTGCACCACGTCGTTCACCTTCACGATCTGTATTACCAGGGGCTTCGGGAGGGCTTTTAGCCATACAGGGGTGGAAGTCGATCGCATAATGACCAACACCTACAGAATCAGGATATATCCGCGAACGGCTTCTGCGCTTGACTTTATCTAAAGCTAAGGAATTACTAGCAACCGCAGATGCTTCTACACCAGCCAATGCTGTTACTAAACTGCGATACATTTCTGGCGGTAAGTTTTGGCGATAATAATCAGTGCTGAAATCGAGGCGAGACATATCAATTTCTGAAATCATAAAGCCTTCAGAATAACCATAGCTTGGTCTGCCAATAATCCGCCGTGCTTCCCGAATATATGGATACTTAGATAAACCATGTACCGTACCCATTGGGGAATCTAAACCTGTGAGGTAACGGTTATTCGGTTGTGGTTGTTTTACCCCATCACCTAATTGTGAATCAGTAGTACCAGCTACTAACCAATGAAAATATCCTTGGGAAATTTCCTCACCTTTGCGTAAACTTTCTGTCCGCAAACCTCCCATCCAACCGCCTGGTTGTAATTGTCCAGCAGCTTGCAATTGTTCTGAGGTAAGAATTAAGTTATCAGCAGATGTCCCTGGACGGAAATCATTACCCCAAGTCCAGTTTTGCATGGAAATATCGCCTGGGGTGGGTTCAGTAAATTTGATACCCCCAAATGTCGCTTCTTTTCCTTCGCCAGGACTTAAAATCCGACGGTAGGTAAAAACTAAGGGAAAACTTGCTAACCGTTTTAATTCGTAACTGTAATAAGGTGCATATTGTTGATAAAAGGAAGGCTCTCTATGAGTTTGCGGTTGCTGAGTTTGCTCCATTCCAAAGGTATAAGTAAACCCTTGGGTGCAATAAGGGTCTTGAGTAGTACTAGATGCAGAAGGTTCTAAATGAGAACGAGCATCAATACCTAGTTTGTAAGGAACATCAGCAAGGGCAACAAGTTCGCCTGTTTCAGTTGCATCAACTACATACCAATTGGCTGGTCTTTGGTTAGTAGATGTGCGGGGTTGTAGAGGTGAGAAACGGAGAATTTTTTTCTGAAATCTAGCTGAGTTATCGTAGCGATAGGCATCTTCGATTGTTTGAGAAAGTGGCTCTGTATTTATAGGGCGTGTATTTGGTGCGGGAGAATGTTGAATTGCGATCGCACTTTGAATTTGCTGTCCGCCCGCATTAGTATTCCCCTGTGCTGTAGCAGGGGTGATATCTAACTCTTTAATAACTGTGTTAGGAAACCATTTCAGCGTGCCTTTACCTTTTCTCGCTGTATCCTGCAATATTTGAGCTAAAAGTCTATGACCATCTTTAGGAAGAAAGCAAGATTCACTTACCCAACAATCACCAGGATTGAGGTCATTGTAGTAACGCTTAATCTTATCCCTTAATTCTAGATAACCGCGAGAAAAATATCGTCTTTCGCGCTGGGTAGGTCGTTCATCAAGTGCGGAAACACCTTGAGAAGAAATTTGTCCACCTACCCAGTCAGTAATTTCTGTCAGGCAAACTGTTCGTCCTGCAAGCAAACCTTCATAAGCTGTTGCAGCACCAGCCAGTCCACCACCAACTACTAATATTTCACAAGATACATCCTGATCTGCGGGTCTGGGAGGCGCAGCTAAGGCGGCTGTAACGGCTGACTCTAGTAATATTATGCCCAGGGAGAGGATACTTAGCGATCGCTTCATCATTAATTAATGCGTCTTTGCTACTCTAAACCAGCTAACTTTCAGAAGCTACCATTCTAAAAATGTTTTTGGCAAGTTTTTGATACTGCTAAGTGCTAAAAAATTAGGTTTCAACAGTAGGGGCGGGTTCACCAAAATCTAAATATTATACAAAAATATAAATTCAACACACCCCTAGAAAATGCTACTTTATAAACCTTTTTTATGAGTTATGGGGGGAGACCCTACACTACATAACCAAAGGAAGATGAGAAAATTTTGAATTACATCGGCGTTTATCTGCGTTTATCTGCGGTTAATTTCAATCTTCAAACCAAAGATGTAGAATAACAAAGCGATCGCACTACCAACTAATAACACTGGCGTTAACCAATCTCCCCAACGCACATATAAAGTTTGCGTTTGTCTGCGATAAATTGTATCAGCATGAATTTCATAAGTATTGATTCCAGACAACCAAACTGTTTTACCGTGAGGATTAACAATGCCAGAATAACCTGTATTAGTTGCCCTTACCGCCCATCTATCAGTTTCAATTGCCCGCATTACATCTAGGGCATGATGTTGTGCTGGCATACTTTTACTGTAATGGGCATTATTAGAAGCAGTTAAAATAAACTCTCCCCCAGCAGCAGCTTGACGGCGAAAATGTTCTGAAAATGCCGACTCATAACAAATACCGACAATAGCCCGACCAAAAGGTGTATCAAATATTTGAGACGGTGAACCAGCTACTAAATGGGCATCTAAAGGAGAAAGGCGATCAATTAAACGTCCTAAAAATTCTTCAAAAGGGATATATTCACCTAAAGGTACTAATTTTGTTTTGTCGTATTCACTGAAAATATTACCTGTTCCGGTAATTGTAAATAAACTATTAGTAATACTACGTCCGTGTTCTCCAAAACCTCCTAGCCAAGCAACAACACCTTTTTCTAAAATTGCTGAGTAAAAAGATCCACGTTTGAGTTCAGATAGGGTAAAGGGTAATGCTGTTTCAGGTGTAAGAATTGCATCAACTTTCTGATCTGCTAAAGTTTTATAGCCGTTGGTATAACCTTCAATAGCACGTTGCCAACCGTCAGGATAAAGTTTGATTTCGTTGGGGATATTACCTTGAATAATTCCTACTTTTAAAGCGGTTGTTGTTGATTGAGTTAAAGGACGGTTGTAAAGTTGAAATCCGACAATGTGTAATCCGATTAAGAGGATAATTGCTGTGGTCAAATAACGCCAATAAAAAGTGGATTGCAGAGACGCAGAAGAATGTTGCTTTTTAGTATCTTTACGGTTAATCCATGCTTCTGCTATTAAGCCATTAACGGCGACAATGGCGGCTGTAATTGTTGAATAACCTGAAATTTGACCTAAATGTAAAATTAACAAATTATGAGGGCTTTGAGTGTAAGAAAGAGAAGCACACCATAAAGCACCGCTACTCCAGAAAGCTTCTAAGCCACACCATAAGGCTGTGCCAATTAAGACACGCAGCCAAGGGAAAATTTTAAATTTATGATTAATCCAAGACAAACAGGTTGCCCAGGTAATAACTAAACTTGCTCCCCAGAGGGCAATAAATAGCCAACAGAAGGATGCGATCGCTAAACTTGCTAACCAAGGAACCCCCATCCACGTCATCGGGTGAATTCCAGTTATCCAAGATATAGCTAAACCGTGATAACCAATACCCCATAGTAAAGGCTGAAGGATAAAGTATAAACGATGCGTTGATGCTAATTTCGGATTTTTAACTATTAGAACCCACAAAGGCGCTAATGCAAACCACGCTAAAAACCAAGCGTTAAGTGGTGCGGGTGTTAATCCCATCAAAATGCCGCTAACTAGGGCAATTCCTAAGCGTAGTATCATTAATTTATACTCAGTTGCAATCCTATATAGTTACAAGGTTCATAGTTAAATGCAATGGATAGAATAAAAGCTTATCGCTCATTAGATTTTATTTTATAAGAGTGATTGACGTTTCAAGTATTGGCAAAATTATGAAATACTACATACAAGGATATTTTTCTATGGGTGAGGGTCTGAGTGTTGACATAATTTTATCCCCCTTAGTTTTACCGTTATTTTAGCTGAAGGATTAAATAAGTGCGATCGCCTGTCTCTTTAAGTAATCTTTCAAAGGTTTCCCAGGATATATTTTCTAGTACGGTTCTTTGTTCTGCTGGAGTTGAAGTGGTAATCATATTAAAAGTTATTTCCAGCCATAAGTTTGATTAATTTCATTATAATAAGCAACAATAAAGCCGACACCTTGAAAGGTGCGGCTATACAAACCAAGTCCGCCTGCGCGGACTCCCCTATGCGATCGCCCTTTCATATCAAAGTTGCTACCAGCTAATTCAGTATAATTCGCGTAAATTAGTAATTCTTAATCTAATGTTTCTTCAGCTAATTTTTTAATATATTTAATTGCTTCATCTTTAGTGATAATTTCGTTTTTGGGGACGCAATAAGACGGATATAGATAGTGAGATTGCCCTGTCAAAGCTGTTTTGCGCTTATCTATTACTACTCCATATCTATCAGGAAAAATAATCCACTTGGTACTAGGACGTTTTGGCGTTATTGCTCCCCAAGCTGTATTAGTATTAAGACAATACCAAAGAATAATAGCTGGTGGCTATACCCACTGTTTACTTTCTACTTCTCCGCACATCCAACCTAGATACTTAGCAGGCATTTGGCGAATTGGATCTGTAATATTACCAGATACAGATTTTACAGAAATCCAAAATAATTTATTATCTAAAGCACCGTAAACAGGAATATCCTCATCCGTATTAAATTTTGTAAAAATTGGTTCACCTGCATTGATATTTCTTTTCCTTAGTCCCTCCATAATAATTCTAACGGCTTTTTCACCTTCTGCTAAAAACCTGTCCCAGTTCATAATTTAAATAACTAAAATTCATTATTTATCTGAGGAGATTGCTGCTGATTAAGAATCTTAATTTGGTCTTTAACTAATTTCATTAAAGATTCATTGCAGTCAAAGGCTATTTCTGGATATTGATTTGCTATTAATTCTAAAGGTGTCACTATAGCAGAATCGCTAATATCTATTCCTTGTTGCATCATCAGAATAGTTTCCTGTATAGCTTCATCTAATACAGTTTGTAAATTGATAGTTTTGGTGATAGCCTGACTCATAGCTGAATTATTTTTTGTGTTGGTGAGGAGTTGAGGGTTGACATAATTTTATCCCTATTATAGTGTTACCGCTATTTTAGCGGAAGAATTGAGCAAGTGCGATCGCCTGTCTCTTTAAGTAATCTTTCAAAGGTTTCCCAGGATATATTTTCTAGTACGGTTCTTTGTTCTGCTGGAGTTGAAGTGGTAATCATATTAAATTTATTTTCAGCCCTATGTTTGATTAATTCTATTATAATAATTAACAATATAATTTTTAAAGCTATCCAATAATTGTTAAAATAAGTAAAGTGAATGCACATTATTAGCCGTAAAAGACTGTTAGAATTTTGTCGGCAACACGCGGATGCCTTTACTCCCATTGATGACTGGTTTAGAACTGCTAAGGCAGCTAACTGGGAAAATATTAATGATATTAGGCAAATTTATCCTAGTGCTGATGCGGTTGGCAACTTTACAGTTTTTAATATTAAAGGTAATGACTATCGGCTTATAGTTAGCATTAATTATGAAATTCAAATTGTCTATATTAAATATGTATTAACACATCCTGAATACGATAAGGAGAAATGGAAAAATGACCCTTACTTTTGATAAAGATGTTTATGGAAAATTACTTGCTGACGTACAACCAAAAGTAATTGCCAGCGAGGAGGAAAACGAAAGATATCTTGAGATAGTAGAAAAGTTGATGGCTTGCAAAAATCGTACTTTAGAACAAAATGCTCTTTTGAAACTTTTAGTTACTTTAATAGAGGACTTTGAGGAGCAACATTATCAGCTTCATCCCGAATAATAGCGCCGACACCTTGAAAGGTGCGGCTATACATACTAAGTCCGCCTACGCGGACTCAAAATGTGTACCTATTAAATATCATTACTAAAAAAAATCGTATTCCACAGCAGAATACGATTAGTAACTTTGATAAATTTTGAAGTCACATAATTTAATCTTACTATCTAGCGTATAACTTTCCCTGTAGGAATTTTATAGAAAAATTCTGAAGGCATGATTTCAACATTGTTTTTATTCAATTTTAATCTCTTAAAAGCAACAGTAGTTACCCACCTTTTCTGTTTATTTTTAATAATATAAATATTTGGATAATAGTTGAATAAGCTGCCATCTAAACATTCAAATCCTCCCC
The DNA here is from genome assembly GCF_000317495.1 of Crinalium epipsammum PCC 9333. Classification (GTDB taxonomy): domain Bacteria; phylum Cyanobacteriota; class Cyanobacteriia; order Cyanobacteriales; family PCC-9333; genus Crinalium; species Crinalium epipsammum. Next base: position 1,131,659 of record NC_019753.1, on the reverse strand, counting down.
AAGGATATTGCTCAAATTCTTGTGTTGTTACGGAAAGTACGTCTTTATAATCCAACCCTAAAGAACGGAGAGTACGCCTATTACATACCCATTTACGTTTCCCATTTTCAATAATATATATGTATTGGTTGCTAGTGCCAGATTGTCTCATTACCCCGTCTATCTTTCTTTTAGCAATCTTTGTATTCTGATTTTTAATACTTAAAGAATTTTCTGTTAAATCCTGATTAACAAGTGATTTTGCCAAAGTTGCTGGTTGAAGCAAGGAAATGGATAAGGCTAAGATACCTGTTAGTGTGAAGATTCTTTGCATATATAGCTTAAACCCTTAGATCTATATTCAGAATTCTGTAGAGTGGGCATTGCCCACCCCCTTATATTACCCAAAGATACTGCCAAAAAACTCTACTGCTTCTTTCAAAGAAGCAATGAAAACATCAATTTCTTCTCGCGTATTGTAGAAATACAAACTCGCCCTTGCTGTAGACTGCGCTTTCAAATAACGATGTAATGGTTGTGTACAATGATGCCCTGCGCGAATCGCTACACCAGCTTGATCTAATATTGTTGATAAGTCGTGAGGATGGACATCTCCAGCAGTAAATGATGCAAGCGCGGCTCTACCTTTGCTAGGTTGTGGTCCGTAAGTTTTGATTTCAGGAATTGTTGCTAGTTGCTCAAATAGATAAGCTGTTAATTGATCTTCGTAGGCGTGAATTTTATCCATGCCTATATTAGTAAGATAATCTACTGCTGCACCAAGTGCGATCGCTTCCGCAATTGCTGGTGTTCCTGCTTCAAATTTATGAGGTAAATCTGCATAAGTAGAATGATCCAAAAATACATCGGCAATCATCTCACCACCACCCATAAATGGAGGCATAGCACGAAGTATTTCTAATTTCCCATACAAGAAACCAATTCCCGTAGGACCACACATTTTATGTCCAGATGCTACTAACCAATCGCAATCAATATCTTGGACATCTAGGGGTAAATGTGGCGCACTTTGGCAAGCATCAATTAAAACTTTAGCACCGTAATGATGCGCGATCGCACTTATCTCTTTAACTGGATTAATACAACCCAATGTATTAGAAACATGAACAACCGAAACCAATTTGGTTTTATCTGTAATTAAACTCTTGAATTGTTCGAGATCAAATTCTTCATCTGCTGTCAATTCAACAAACTTTAAAACTGCGCCTGTTTTTTGGGCGACAAGTTGCCAGGGAACTAAATTACTATGGTGTTCCATGACGGTAAGGATAACTTCATCCCCCCGTTGCAAATTAGTTAATCCCCAAGCATAAGCTACTAAGTTAATTGCTTCGGAAGCATTACGCGCAAAGACAATTTCTTGTGGGGAAGCAGCATTAATAAACTTGGAAATTTTTATTCGTGAACCTTCATAAGCGTCTGTAGCTTTTGCGCTTAAGGTATGTACCCCACGATGCACATTAGAATTATATTGCTCGTAGTAGTCCCGTATTTTATTGAGGACAAATAAGGGTTTTTGAGATGTGGCAGCATTATCTAGGTAAACTAAGGGTTTGCCGTTGACTTCTTGGTGCAAGATGGGGAAGTCGGCACGAACTTGATCAGCAATGGTTTTTTCTTGGGTGAAGGTCATAATATATAGTGAAAGGTAGAAGATTTAGAGGATGTTGTTAGGATTTATTAGCTTGGTTGCAAGGATTTTTTTTGACCGCAGATGTAAGCAGATGGACGCAGATGAACGCAGATGTTAGATATGAGTTAACTGTTTTTGCTAAAGGTTTATTTTTTTAGAGCATATCTGATAAATCCATAATTGTGTGATTAAAAATTTGTATTTATCTGCGTTTATCTGCGTTCATCTGCGGTTAAAAATTCTTAAAATCACTTTTCTAATAAATTCTTAGTCCGCGCAGACGGACTTTGTTTATATAGCCCCACCCTTCAGGGTGTGGGCATATTTTGGGGCATTATCTAACGATTTGTGTCAGTCTTTCTCGCACAGATGCAACTGGAATTTGCTCGATTATCTCGATAGCAAAAGCATTAATCAACAGAGTACGGGCGCTATCAGCATCAATGCCACGACTTTGCAGATAAAATATTTCATCATCTTCCAATTGACTAACTGTTGCACCGTGACTGCATTTGACGTTATCAGCAGTGATTTCCAGTTGTGGTTTAGTATCGACACGCGCTTTGGAAGATAGCAGCAAATTACGATTCAACTGCCCTGCATTGGTTAACTGTGCTGGTTTGGGGACAAACACCTTACCATTAAACACTGCATGAGCGCGATCGCCCACAACACATTTATGCAATTGATTAGTAATACCATAAGGATGATTAAGTGCGATCGCACTATGAGTATCACCTATTTGTGAACCCCCAATCATCGTCAATCCATTGAGGGTTGTTTCAGTAGCTTCACCAGTCTGAAACACTTCTAAATTGTGCCGTGACAACTGCCCCCCAAAACTGACAGCATGACAAGCATAACGGCTATTTCGGGCTTGTGCGATCGCACTCTTCCCAATATGAAAAGCTTCTTTATTCTCCTGCTGAACCCTAATGTGACTTACTTGAGCATTTTCTCCTACCCAAACTTCCGTCACCGAATTAGTCAGATTGGTTACTGGTGACTGGGGACTGGTGACTGGGTAAGAAATATAGTCTTCAATCAGCGTAACCGTGCTACCAGCTTCAACTACTACTAAACAGCGTGGCTGAGAAATAGTTGCTGCTTCACCCGTAACAGAGATAAATAGCAGATGAATAGGCGTTTCAACAAGCAAATTTTTGGGGACGTATACTACTGCCGCATCAGTCAAACTAGCAGTATTTAAAGCAGTAAAAACCTCTTGTCCGCCTTGTTGCTTACCCAGATAATTCTCTAAATGTGGAATATTTGCAGCTAATAAATTACCTACAAATAAACCTGCTGGAAGATTAGCAACTGAGGATAATTCAGGTGCGTAAATACCATTTACAAACACCAAGCGGCTTGCTGCTGCTTCTGGCAAAATTAACGAATTAATATCAGATAAGCTAATCGCTGATTCTTGATTGCTGACTGCTTGGAAATTAACTTTTAACAGCCCTGACAAATCAGTAACGCGCCATTCCTCATCCCGTGTAGTTGGGATAGCTAATTCTTGCACAACAGCCGTCGCGCGATCGCGAATTTCTCGGATTAAACTTGTTGTTGCTGGCAATTCTTGACCTAAATCCAACAACTGCTTTAAATAAGATACCTGTGGCTTTACAGAAACCTCAATACTCATCGCGCACCCACCTCAGCAGCTTCTTCTTCTTTAATCCAGTCATAGCCGCGAGATTCTAATTCTAGCGCCAATTCCTTAGTACCACTGGTGACAATTCGCCCACCTTCCATTACATGAACAAAATCAGGAATGATGTAGTCAAGTAACCGTTGGTAGTGAGTAATTACCAACATCGAATTATCAGCATTTGCCAATTGGTTAACACCATTAGCAACAATTTTGAGAGCGTCGATATCTAAACCAGAATCGGTTTCATCTAAAATTGCCAGCTTTGGCTCTAAAATTGCCATTTGCAGAATTTCATTCCGCTTTTTCTCACCACCAGAAAAGCCTTCATTTACACTACGGCTTAAAAAGCTGGGATTCATTTTGACGATTTCCAACTTATCTTGGATTAAATCATCAAAATCAAACGCATCTAATTCTTCTAAACCTTGATGTTTACGGCGAGAATTATACGCAACTCGTAAGAAATCTAGATTACTGACACCAGGAATTTCTAGGGGATATTGGAAAGCCAAAAATATCCCAGACCTTGCCCGTTCTTCTGGTTCTAGTTCTAGGAGATTTTGTCCTTGAAAGATAATTTCTCCACCTGTAACCGTGTAAGCAGGGTGTCCAGCTAAAACTTTAGAAAAGGTGCTTTTTCCAGAACCATTAGGTCCCATAACAGCATGGATTTCGCCAGCTTTAATTTCTAGATTTAAGCCTTTGAGAATGGGTGTACCATCAACATCGGCAGTTAAGTCGCGGACTGATAAGATTACTTCGCTGTTTTCTACGATCATTTTTAGTCGGATACTTCGGTGCAAATTAAGATTTTTTTAACCGCAGATGAACGCAGATAAACGCAGATGTTTGATCAACGTTTATCTGTTTAGTATCTACAGTTAACCAACTGAACCTTCGAGTTTGAGGCTTAATAATCTATCTGCTTCAACAGCAAATTCCATTGGTAACTGATTGAAGACATCTTTGCAGAAGCCACTAATCATCATTGAAATCGCATCTTCTTGGGAAATGCCGCGCTGTGCAAAGAAAAATAGTTGATCTTCGCCTATTTTTGATGTAGAAGCTTCGTGTTCTACTTTGGCTGTGCTGTTTTGCACTTGGATATAAGGGAAGGTATTAGCTTGAGCATTGTCACCAATAAGCATCGAGTCGCACTGTGAGTAGTTGCGTGCGCCTTGTGCTTTTGGATTCATTTTTACTAAGCCACGATAGCTATTTTTGGAATGACCAGAGGAAATACCTTTAGAAATAATTGTGCTGCGGGTATTCTTGCCAACATGGATCATTTTAGTTCCAGTATCGGCTTGCTGATAGTTGTTGGTGAGAGCAACTGAGTAAAATTCACCTACAGAGTTATCACCAACTAGCACGCAACTAGGATACTTCCAAGTAATCGCGGAACCTGTTTCTACTTGTGTCCAAGAAATCTTGGAGTTAACGCCTTGGCACAAACCGCGTTTGGTGACGAAGTTGTAAATACCACCTTTGCCTGTCTCATCTCCGGCGTACCAGTTTTGGACTGTGGAGTACTTGATTTCGGCATTGTCGAGGGCAACCAATTCTACTACTGCGGCGTGTAGTTGGTTGGTGTCAAACATCGGCGCGGTGCAACCTTCGAGGTAGGTTACGGAAGCACCTTCTTCGGCAATAATCAATGTCCGCTCAAATTGACCGCTATCTCCGGTGTTAATTCGGAAGTAGGTGGACAAGTCCATCGGACATTTGGTGTTTTTGGGAATATATACGAAGGAACCGTCGCTGAATACTGCTGAGTTGAGAGCAGCAAAATAGTTGTCTGCAACGGGGACAACGCTACCGAGGTATTTTTGCACCAATTCAGGGTGTTCGGTTAATGCTTCTGAAATTGAGCAGAAAATAACACCGTCTTTAGCAAGTTTTTCTTTAAAAGTTGTGGCAACTGAGACGCTATCAAACACTGCGTCAACTGCAACGTTAGATAGGCGCTTTTGCTCAGATAGGGAAATTCCCAGTTTCTCAAAGGTTTCCAGCAATATTGGATCTACTTCTTCTAAGCTATTCAGCTTTTTCTTTTGCTTAGGAGCAGAGTAGTAGATAATGTCTTGGTAATTGATGGGCGGATAGGTGACGTGCTGCCAGGTTGGCTCTGTCATCTTCAACCATTGCCGATAAGCTCTGAGGCGGAATTCCAGCATGAACTCTGGTTCTTCTTTTTTAGCAGAGATCATGCGTACAATGTCCTCGTTCAAGCCACGAGGAATTTGATCGGTTTCAATGTCGGTGACAAAGCCGTACTTGTAAGGCTCATTAACTAAGGTCTTGACGCTAGAAGTCATTAGACTACTCGTGCTCTCTCGTGTTGTGGACGACTCTCTCTCTCTCAGATGGCAGGCTGGTTGGGAATCCAGACTGGCTAATGCAGGCAAACTGCAATTAGAATAAATAATAAAACAACAATTATGTTGCTTAACTCTATTCTAAAATAGTTTAACAACAAACAGGTTGTCAAAGTCCACTACGGATTTTACTACTTTTGACTCAATTTAGAGTAGATACAAAAAATGGCGACCACGCAGCAAGCATCCACGAAACAGGACATCCTGCAAATTTTACTAAAACGGGGTCAAGCCACAGCACAAGAACTAGCGGAAGGGTTAGAAATCAGTCCGCAAGCAATTCGCCGTCATTTGAAGGATTTAGAGGCGGAAGAGTTGATTTTGCATCAATCTGTGGTATCAGGTATGGGACGACCACAGCATATTTATAAGTTGAGTAAGAAGGGGCGCGATCGCTTACCCAACAATTACGATCAGTTTGCGGTGTCGTTCCTAAATACTTTAGTAGATACATTGGGGTATGAACAAGCTGGATCGCTGTTGCGTAAGCACTGGGAACGCAAAGCGCAGGAATACCGCGATCGCTTGGGGGATGTATCATTGCGCGATCGCGTCATCAAATTAGTCGAACTTCGCAGAGAAGAAGGCTACATGACAGAATATTTCCTTTTAGATGAAAATAATGTTCAGAGTAACCATAGTTCTCAATTCATGCTGACAGAACATAACTGTGCAATTTCCCACGTTGCAAGCTCTTTTCCTAGTGTTTGTGGACATGAATTAGAAATGTTTGCTGCTACATTAGAAGATTGTCAAATAGAACGCACTCACTGGATAGTTAATGGTGAGCATCGCTGTGGTTATTTAATTAAAGCCCAGGATGATTAAATACATCTATTGATTTATTATTAATTTGAAATCAAAAATATCAAATAGCTATGGCTGATCCACAAGAATTATCTGCCCAATTTTTAACTAGAGAAGAATCAATCAAGGTAGATGCAGCACTGTTAACCAGTCAAGATAAATTTGTAACTAGATTAGCACTTTATGCGTTAAAGTCACTCAAGCAAATTGCTCAAGAAACAGGTGCGCCTATTGAAAATATCACGCCTCAACAGTTGAGTGCTTGGATTGAGAAAGATGAGACGTTTAAGCAAGAAATAGAAAATGATGCCACGTTTGAAGACTTTTTTACAAGATTAGTTATTTCATCGTTAAATCCCTTAAAGCAAGTTTCGCAAGCAGCTAATTTACCAATTGAGGATTTAACTGTTGAGCAGGTTATCGCTTGGTTTGAGAAACAGGCAAAACTAAAGTAAGTTTTGTGCATCAAGAAAAGATAATTAACCACAGATGCACACAGATAAACACAGATGTAAGAACTGATTATTTAATACTTATAATGACAATCAGGATTTAAAATTACTTTCATAATGGATACTCAAGAGATTGATATAACATCGCTGATTACGAGAATTGAACAACTAGAGGAAGATTTAAATGTCCGCAAGAAAAATATTACTTGGCTAAAACGCTATTTTGACGAACTAAGGCAAAAATTTAACAACCGTCCCGAAGTTGAGCAGATAGAAAGCTTACAGAGTGCGATCGCACATTTAACCACACAAGTTTCCGATTTACAACACCGCATCATCCCTGTGGATGAAAGCGCAACTATTGAAATAGCAACTGACGAGATAGCAACAATTGATGTTAATACTGATACATCAAAAACTGACTATATTAATACAGATGTAGTTGAAAGTCATCAAGATGAAGAAATTGTTGCAGTTAAGCTAAAACAGCAAAAAGTTTCAGCCTTCACTGATGAAGAATTTAAAGCAGAGAGAATTTTGTTTCTGATAGATAGATTTTACGCACTAGGGGAAGAAAGAAAAAATCAAGCTATTAGTGCTGAGGAATTTTGGCAGCGATATAACGAAGGAGAACGAGATTTTACAGGGCTTAACTTATCTGGAATAAATCTTAGTGGTAGCAGCCTAGCTAATAATGTAAACTTCAGTGGTGCAAACCTGGAATCAACAGATCTTAGTAAGACTGATCTCAGCGACGTTAACTTTAGTGGAGCAAATCTAAGTAATGCCAATTTAAAACGGGCAAAATTGTTGCAAGCCAATTTAAGTAATGCTAACTTGTTTCAAGCAAATCTATCGGAAGCAAATTTAATTGTAAGCCACTTGATTGATGCAAACTTACTGGGAGCCAATTTGCAATATACAAACTTCACAGCAGCAGATTTAACTCAAGCCAATCTAAAAAATGCTTCGATGGCAAACACTTATTTTAATGGCGCTATCCTAACTAAAGTTAATCTAGCTGGTGCAAGTTTATCAGGAAATTTTAGTGGGGTAATATTAAAGAATGCAAAACTTTGTGGAGCCGATTTAAGCAACGAAGATTTTAGCGGTGCAGATCTAAGTTCAGCAGATTTACGTGGTGCAAACTTAGAGTATACAAACCTTGAAGGAGCCAATCTTGAAGACGCAAATCTAAGCGGCGCTAACTTAAATAATGTTAACCTTAGTGGTGTAACTATGCCTGATGGCACTACCTATGAGGAATAAAAATTTACTATAAAATAACAAAAGCGCATATCTTGACGGTAGATATTTTAAAATATTACATCCTCATATACTTCCGCCATACTATCCTTAAACCAACAGACTCTAATTGTAATTCATCCTCCTTGCCCAAAGTTTCTAACCACCATTGCCCTTGATCATCTTGGCGATAAACTTCAATTTTGATTCTATCTTGAGATATCAAAATATACTCTTTTAAGCTTTCTATTTGACGATAGTTAAGTAACTTTTCACGGAGGTCTATTGTTGCAGTGCTGCGGGAAACTACCTCAATAATTAAGCAAGGTTGAGTTTTACAATAATCATCCGTATCTTTTGGATCACAACTCACTAATACATCAGGGTAATAAAAAATATCTGCTGTCTGTATCCGCACTTTCATATCTGACATAAAAGTGCTGCATTTACTACCCCGTAAATGCGATCGCAACCGCGAATACATATTACCAGCAATTAAGTTGTGGTTAGCACTAGCACCCGCCATCGCAAATACTTGTCCCGCAATGTATTCGTGACGAATATCGCTAACTAACTCACCGTCAAGGTATTCTTTAACTGTTAAATTCGGTAACGGCGATCGCACAGACATTGTTATACTCAACTCTCCTCACAGTATAACTTTATTAATACTTTTAAAACGAGTGCGAATGCACCTATCTTCACATCATTTAATAACTAACATCTCATTACCGCATTTTTGCAACTAATATAATTAAATTGCTGTTTTCTCCTCCTAAATATGCGTCGCGATACCATCTTCTACCAACTATTTGTGCAGTCCCCAACCCTGTTATTTGAGCTAATACCCCAACCCCCAGAAAACGCCAACGAATATATCTTTGATGCGTTAGAAGTAAAAGAAACTTCCTTCCGTATTGATGGGGTATTTATCCCACCAAATCCCCAGGGAATTATCTTCTTTTGTGAAGTGCAATTTCAACCAGATGAGTTGCTCTACGAAAGAATGGTAAGTGAGATTTTTATCTATATTTATCGCCACCGAAATTTATTTTTTGATTGGCGGGCAGTAGCGATTTATCCATCTCGAAATTTAGAACAAGAACGACGGGAAACCGTCAGAGAAATGTTAGATAGTGGCAGAATTATCAGAATTTATTTGGATGAATTGGGAGAGGTAGAAGAGTTACCAACAGGATTGGGTTTAATGGTGTTGACGACGCTCAATGGTGATGTCGCGGTGGAAAAAGCAAAGTGGATGATTGAGCAATCTAGCACACAAAATGAAGGACGTGCGATAATTGATTTAGTCTCAACGATTATTCTCTATAAATTTAATAAGCTTACTAGAGAACAGGTGAATACTATGTTAGGAATTAAGTTATCAGACATACGGGCAATTCAAGAAGCTAAAGAAGAGGGTCGCGTTGAGGAAGGTCAAGCATTAGTTAACAGACAACTAACCCGCAAATTAGGAAATCTTACCCCTGAACTACAAACCCAAATTTCCAGTCTTCCTATTGAGCAAATAGAATTGCTTAGTGAATATCTCTTAGATTTTAACACGATAGCCGACTTAGAAACATGGCTAAGAGATAGAAAATAGTTGCACATCCGGGCTTTTATCAGCAGGAATAAATATAATAATTCAATGACCCTAAAGCTTTATTTCCTCCGTCACGGACAAACTGCCCGCAGCCGAGATAATGTATTCTGTGGTGCAATTGACCCAGAATTAACCCCAGAAGGTTTAGAAATGGCAAAAGCCTTTGCCACTTTTTATAGTTCTACACTTTGGGAAACGATTTTTTCTAGCCCTATGCAGAGAACTATTAACACAGCGCAATTTCTATCTGACGAATTGGGTATCAAACCAGAATTACGCGATGGTTTGAAGGAAATTAGCTACGGTAAGTGGGAAGGGCAAACTATCGAAACTGTATCCCGTGAATATCACGATGATTATATTCGCTGGAAAGCTGATCCTGCTTGGTATCCACCAACTGAGGGAGAATTAGCCGTTGCGATCGCAGCCCGTGCAATGCTGGTAATAGAAGAAATTAAACAGCGTTATCCTACAGGCAATGTTTTAATTGTTTCCCACAAAGCAACTATCCGCATCACCTTATGTACCTTGCTAGGAATTGATGTCGGGCGTTTCCGCTATCGCTTAGGGTGTCCAGTTGCTTCGGTTAGTATAGTCGAATTTGGCACAAACGGGCCATTACTTCATGCTTTAGGCGATCGCACTCATTTAGATGAACATTTGCGTAACCTGCCTGGAACTTAAAAAAATTAGCAAATTAACCATAATATCCGTAGGGGCGGGTTGACAGATCAAATTTGCTACTAATCAATATCTTGATTTAACCCGCCCTTTCTTTATCTTTATCCCAAAAGCGTAAGTTTTATTTAAGAAACATTACCAAGCTTCTTCTGCACTGCATCACTCTTAGCAGGTTTGCCTATTTTACTAAGTAAACTAAAGCCGAGATACTGATGGGGTATTCCTAACAACTTTTGAGCATCCACTGGCTTTGTCAAAAAGTCAGTAGCACCAACCTTTTTAGCACGTACCCGATCAATAAGACCATCACTGCCTGTCAAAATAATAATTGGTGTATTAGCAAAAGCAGAAATTTTTCGTAACTGAGCGCAAATCTCATAACCATTGACAACTGGCATCATTAGATCTAAAAAAATTAAGTCGGGCTTCTGCTCAATCAACTTTGGTAAAGCTTGCATCGAATCCTCAATACCAAGAAATCGAAAGCCCTCTTGAGTGAAAATCCCTTCCATCATTTGGCAAGTTTGAGGGCTATCATCTATACAAGCTACCAGTGGGCTAAGTGATTGAGTTTGGGCAACTTTTAGTCCAGAGTTGTCAGCTACTTGTTCTTTAGTTGTTTGTGAGCCAGCTTTTGCATTAGCTTGAGTCACCATATCAGGCACTTCCACCAGCCCGATAATTCCCTGACCCATATAAGGAAGCAACGAACGAGAAAGCGCCACAAAGTTTTGCTTCATTTGTACTGCTAAATCGCGCAGTGTAGATTTGCCGTTAATCCTAGTTATAAAATTTTTATACGCAGCAGCAGAAGTTTGCTCTTGCAATTTTGATTGATTTCGTACCACTGGCGCTAAATTAGGAGATTGCTTTGTTAAACCAGCCTCACGCCAAGCTTTCCAAACTTGTAGAGTCTGCTTTAAAGTAGCTTCTGTAGAAAGCAAAGTTAGTGGAGGCTCTAAAATCTGCTGTTGATAATCGGTATAATTTAATGGCTGTAAAGCAGATTGCTGAACAATGTCAAATAATACTTCTGAAATCATCCCTGTAATTACAGCAGTTGCTTGTTGCTGAGTCATCTGCTGCTGTTTGACTAATATTCTCAAAGCATAATACTGTCCTTTATGTTCTCCTAAAGACTTATCAGAAGCAAAATCCTCGGTTTCTCTAATAGTTAAAGCTTTAGGGTTTACCTTCGGACAATGTTGCATTACTGTTCGCTGCCACCGTCTAGCCGGATGAAAGCCCCCAGTAGCCCAGATTAACTGTCCTTTGCCAAAAAATATACTCCAACAAACCCCTGAGTCAGACTTGATGTTCAGTCTGCCACTGAATTTTTCTTTAATAATTTTTTGGAATTGATGAATTAACAATTGATTAACCATAACTAGAATATTATTTTTTCAAAGATAATAAAGTCAGGAAAGCAGTTGGCATTTTAACTTATGTAAAGTTAAATCTTAATTACTTGCCGATTCTTAAAGAAATATTAACATTTATAAAAATTTTCAGCAAAAAATCACCATAACATTAAGAGAGCGATCGCACAGTAGCTCCACCTTAAAAAGTATAAAACCTCAATTCCCCCTCTCCCCTCCCCCAAGAAATAACTGCTATCTAGGCTAAGACTTCCACAGAGAACATTTTGTAGCTTTAGCAACCTGAAGTGCTTGAGATAATATATTTAAAGCTTTATCTTTTTGCCCGTCTGTGTTATAATTACTAGCTATAATCGCTAACGCTTCCGCTTTAGGAGAGTAGTTATCTATATTCTGAATGTTTCCAACTAGCTGCATAGCGCGATCGTATTGTTTTGCTTTGGCATACAAACCAGCTATTTGAGCTATTTTTTGGGCTTTGTTAGTAGCATCTTTAGTTCCTAGACTAATTTCCAAAGCTTGAGATAATACTTCCCTAAAATTTTGCATATCTTTTACTTTGAGATATTGTCTCGCTATCTTCATCAATACCTGAAATTTTGGATCAACATTATCTACAACTTGTGTAAGTTGCATAGCCTGACTATATTGTTTCGCTTGAGCATAATTACTTGCTATATCAGCCAACAAACGAGCTTGCTCATTCGCATCTTCTATCGTTTTAGTAACATCAGTAGCGTCAGATAAAACTGTTGTAAATTGCTGAGTTTTTCCCATTTTGTAATACACATTAGCAATTTTATTCAATTGATTCACTTGCTGAGATGAATCTTCTATTGTTTAGGATACTTGCAGTGCTTGGGATAATAATAAATTATTCATAACATTTTTATCATTAAAGGGCTGTTGTACGAGAGAAAGGGAACAACAGCTTAAACTTTTAGTCCTAAACTGCATGAATAAATTATTTGCCATTCTCGGAATTGCCTTAACTGTAGTTGGCATCGCTCCCGATGTCTATGCTGCTGATGTTCCCAACATTGTCATCCCCGCAACGAGTATAGAGGATTTTTACCAGCAAGGAATGCAAAAGCTGGAATTAAAAGATTTTTCAGGCGCGATCGCATCCTTTACTCAAGCACTTACCGCAAATCCTAATAATGCCGAAGCTTACCTGTATCGGGCGCTTGCTTATCAACGTGCAAATGATTATGAATCTGCCCTAGCTGATTTTAAATCGGCTTTACGCCTTGATACCAGCTACTCTGATCCGATTAAAACAGTTGAAAGACATCCAGAATTTAATTCAGTTTACCGAATTTTTAAAACTGCTCGCATTCAATATTTTACTGAAGCTATAGAGCAAAATCCCGATGATGCTCAAGCTTACTTCTATCGGGGAATTAGCCGTAAAAATGAAGATAATCAAGGCGCATTGGCAGATTTTACTACTGTAATTCGCCTGCAACCGAATAACGCAGAAGCTTATTTACAACGAGGACTTAGCCAAACATATTCTGACTCGGAAAAAGCACTAGCTGATATTAATGAAGCAATTCGCTTGCAACCCGATCATCCTGAAGCTTACTTTGCGCGTGGACAAATATATGTATTGTCAGGTAATTTAACCCAAGCATTGCCAGATATTGAAGCTAGTATTCGCCTGAATACTACAAATCCTGACGCTTATGGAGTGCGATCGCATATTCGTCATAAATTTGGAGATATTCCAGGTGCGATCGCAGATTTAGCACAAGTAATTCGCCTCAAACCCGATCAAGCTGCTGGACTTTATACAAACCGCGCAGAACTTTATCTAGAAATCAAAGATTATCAAGCTGCAATGGCAGATTTCACCCAAGCAATTCGTTATTCCAGCGATGTCAAAGATTTTATTGGTGGTGGTTATCCATCTTATATGGCATACGGGCGACGCGCTGCTTTGCGCTATCAACTCCAAGATTATCGAGGTGCGATCGCAGATTACACCCAAATGATTCGTGTTACTCCTCTTGGGAGTGCCTTCGACGGTGCAGTTAACTCTTCTGACATCTTAGCTGAGGTTTACTTTAAACGTGCCGAAGCTCATATCAAATTAAAAGATCAGCGCAGCGCAATTCAAGATTATCAAAAAGCAATTACCTATTTTCAGCAACGTGGCTGGATGACAGAAAACTATAAAAAAGCACTGCAACAGCTTAAAAACCTCCAAAGATAAGCAGCAATTATACCTATTTGGGATACTCCTTCTGCTGTAATAGCAATGCAGAAACGCTTCAAAAGTTCTCTTACCCTGTATTGAGCGCGAAATTCATCTCTATTCTATGCAAACGTGCCTAGTTATTTATACTGATCCCTTTTACAATTTCTCCACTATAATTAAACTCTTTATTTCCAAAACCTAGAAAAACAACGTTAGCATTAGCAAATCAAAGTATTTTGGATTTTTACTAGCTTTTATTTTTAAATAAAGCCATTTTTGTTTTTATATAACGCAAAATTCTGTTATATGGCATTTCATCTTTTTGATGACTTCATCCGTCTAAAGTTAGAGGCTTAAAATAATACCATTTATAAATCAGTTTTCAACATCTCTGTAAACATTTGCAATTATAATTTCCGGCGACAGTAGAAAAAATCCAGTCTGCCAAACCCCTATCAACTAACAATTTCAAGCAACATTATTAAATAGCAGCAAAAGAGAATTATCGTTGCTGATCTCTAGCTACAAAAGCGCCAAATTTATATATAGTCGGGATTTACAGAAAATTAAGTTGCCCCATATTGCTAAATAAAAAAATAAATTTATGGATGATACAAATAAACAAAAATAGTTAAAAAGCCGATAAAAATCTTTTATGTATGTGGGTGATTAAATATTTGAATGACAGCTAAAATTGCTATTTTTCTGCGAGTTATTACGGATTTTTTATGGCAACATGAGTTGGTAGTCTGTTAAGTGTTCATCAGCAAACGTTGATTGAACACGCAAGAATCAAAGGTTAGATTTGAGCCTTTTATTAATCCCCTTTTTACTTGGCTCTCATCTCAAATTTTCATGCACATCAAGCTATTAGCTCTTAGCGATCAGTCAGGGTTTAGCAGTCAGTTTTGAACTGACAGTATAGATACAAAATTTTTGTCTAATAGCTGAAACCTGATCACTGATAGCTAACTACTAATCGCTTAAATGACCTTTACCACTCTTATTAATGAATCAAAGATTTTGGATTAGCCTTCCTGCTGCCCTGTTAGCAACTCTGGGTACAACATTTTCTAGTTACGCCCAACCCCAGACAGCATTTGACAGTCAAAAAGAAGCATTAACCCAAGCAGAGATTTCAGAAAAAACCCAAAAAGCCGAACTTGGAAGTAGCGAATCAGATCTCAACAAAGGTTACGGAAAACGCAAGCGCTCATCTGGAAGTGGTATGGCTTCCTGGTATGGTGCAGGTCCAGGATATACAGCAGCCCATCGGACTTTACCCTTTGGCACCCGTGTACGAGTAACAAACCTCAACAATAATCGTTCCGTAGTAGTAAAAATCAACGATCGCGGTCCATTTATCGCGGGTCGAGTGATCGATGTTTCCGGTGCTGCCGCCAGTGTTTTAGGAATCAGAAGTTCAGGTGTAGCACCAGTGAGTATACAGGTTTTAGGCTCATAGTAATTGACCGATTTTGAACAGCCTTGTAGAGACGTACCATAGTACGTCTCTACATTCCCATGAAAAAAGATGTCTAATGCGTAAACCAAAACGAATTTAAGCCCGAAGGTAGTTTATTGCTGGCTGGAGATGAATTTAAGCTAAGACCTGTAGGTTAAAGTTTTTAGGAAAATTATTATGAGCGATCAGCCAATTCCTGGTCAAGCATTAAGCACAGATGAACCAATTGATCAAAACGATCCACATTTTGCGGAGATTCTTGACAAAATCAAACATCCTCCGTCAATTAATGAAACTTTAATGGCACAAAGTAAAGACGAGCTAACTAGCAACCCAACAGTAGTGCCTGAAATGATTAACGAGTCAGGAGATTTGAGAGGCGATTTGAAGCGGGACGAATAAAGCGTCTGTGCTGCTAATGCTAAGGATACAATGCAATCAAGGCAGATTTCTATCTGCTTATCCTAATGTCAGCTAAATCAGACTATGCTGCCTGTCATTTACTCGGATGAATTTCTCAATCATAAAACTGGTCGATTTCACCCAGAAAGACCAGAACGTTTAACGGCAATTGTAGAGGCATTAAAAGCTGCTCCTTGGGCAGACCAAATAGAGTGGCAGATACCGACACCACTCGTAACAAGACAAGTGATGCCTCTGCTACAACAAGTACATTCTCAAAGTTATATTGAGACTGTTGCACGCATCGCTCAATCAGGCGGCGGTAGTTTAGATGCTGATACCGCAGTTTCTCCTCAAAGTTATGATATTGCCCTACTTGCAATCAGTGCTTGGTTAGATGGGGTTGATCGCGTTTTAGCAAATAATAACCCAGCGTTTGTCCTGTCCCGTCCACCTGGACATCATGCTGAACGTAATACAGGCATGGGATTTTGTCTATTTTCTAATGCCGCGATCGCAGCTTACTACGCCCTAGATCAACAAGGTATCAACCGCGTTGCTATCCTTGACTGGGATGTGCATCATGGCAATGGTACACAAGCAATAGTAGAAACTGATCCCCGCATCGCTTACTGTTCTTTACACCAATCTCCTTGTTATCCTGGTACAGGCAAAGCAAATGAGCAAGGAAAACACCATAACGTCCTGAATTTGCCCCTCTCCCCTGGTAGCAATATAGAAGTGTATCAACCTCTGTTTGAACAGAAAATCATCCCGTTTTTGAAAAATTTTCAGCCAGATTTGTTAATTGTCAGTGCAGGTTACGATGCTACTGCTGCTGATCCCCTAGCTGGAATGGCTTTGCAACCCGAAGATTACGGATTATTTACTGAGTATTGTCTACAGTTAACTCGTCGGATTTTGTTTGGTTTGGAAGGTGGCTATGACCTCAATTCCCTTGCTCAGTCAGTATTACAAACGATTAAGCCTTGCTTGGTTTAACCATACTCATCATGCTCAACTGTTTTCTACGGCTTGAGGTATAGCTCAAATATCTATCCCCGTATAAATACAGGGGTAACATTTTGTTACAAAAATAGATATAGTGATATCTCGGTGGAACTAAACACCAAGTTCATAGACTATTAAAAACAGATAAGCAACAGCATTTAGCTGGAAGATGAAGCAATGACCACCTACATGACTTTAGAAACAGTACTACGAATCGTTGAAAATAGCTTTTTGGTAAGTGCGATCGCGCTGATAGCAGCTTCTTATATCGGTTTAGCAATCATTGACACACTGGAAAAATCTCAAGGGCATTCTCCTAAAGCCAAATGGTTCTCCTAAGTCAACTGGTTTTTGTAACAGTAGTAAAATAATTTAATTCATTAATGCGCTAAAGACCTATCCGAAAAGTGGTTGCAATTCATATTTTTAACCACAGATAGACACTCCTATTTATATAGATATTTAGTGATCTAATCGCGGATTTTTCGGATAGGCACTATGTACACGGTTTCGCCTCGTCACTACAAAACCTGCTGTATCCTATAGGGCTAAGGGTTGCGATCGCACTTATTTATAAATCTAAATTTCAATGCGTCCAGCTTAAAACGCATCAACAAAAGTTTTAAAATCCTCAGTCGTGGCTTTAATCTTAATAGCCGCGCTTTTTTTATAGCTAATATAGCAGGGGAGTAGGGAAGATTTAGATAATAAATTATTCACCTCTCACTTCTGAATCCTCACTCCTCACCCAATTAAACTGTGGATATTTCTGTTTTAGTCAAAACATTCGTAGCTGTATTTGTCCTGGCTGATGCAATAGGTAATTTACCAATTGTGATGGTTCTGACTAAAGGCATGGAACCAGAACAAAAAAGCGGTGTTGTAGATAGAGCTACTTTAGTAGCTACAGCAGTACTGCTACTATTTGCTTTTACTGGTCAATGGATTCTAAAATACTTAGACATCAGCATGGGTTCTTTGCGGGTAGCTGGAGGGCTACTGCTGTTGATTGTTGCCTTAAAAATGCTGGAAGGCGAATTAGATACACCCGTTGTAGAGGAACAGCGAGATGTGGCAATTACTCCCCTAGCTTTACCGTTGTTGGCGGGACCAGGAACACTAACTACAGTCATGCTATTGATGTCTGAATCTCCTGATCCTTATGGTCATCTAAGCGTAGC
The DNA here is from genome assembly GCF_000317495.1 of Crinalium epipsammum PCC 9333. GTDB lineage: Bacteria > Cyanobacteriota > Cyanobacteriia > Cyanobacteriales > PCC-9333 > Crinalium > Crinalium epipsammum. Next base: position 1,113,559 of record NC_019753.1, on the reverse strand, counting down.
CATCGGAATTGTATCGGCAATGTTTGTGAGTTGGTTGATTATACGTCTGTCAGACCAAGTTGACAAATTAATTGGTCAATCTGGCGCAGTTATTATCACCAAGTTGTTAGGTTTTTTGTTAGCCGCTTTAGCAGTAGAAATCAGCAGTGCTGGTATTCGTGAATTGTTTCTTAGCTAAAAAGTGCGTTCGCTCCCCTCCAGCAGGGTTTAAAAAGGGGGAGAGAATCCCATCAAAGTCCCCCGATCTTCGGGGGATTTAGGGGGATCTGATCTGACGGGTTAGCCGTAAAGAATTCTCGTTCCCAGGTTCAACCTGGGAACGAATTAATCGAGGCTCCGCCTCTTAAGGAACATCGATCGCAATTAAAGCATTTTCCGGTAAATAACTACGGAAACAGCCATCATCAGACAAAACCAAAATCATTTGCAGAGGATAATCTGGCTGAATATGTAAATCTGCCCAAGGTACAGCCACCTCTAAGCAATTATCAATAGCTACTTGAGCGCGACTTAAACACGGATGCCATTCCCAATTTTCCCCAGCTTCCTGAAACTGAATTGATTGCGTCAGCAGATTAATTCCTAGTTGGTGGTGGAATTGATAATTTAGAGGCGCTTCATGCGGCACATCTGCTAGTGGTATTGGGCTATTGTGCATGGTTTTTTCAGGATAAAACCACAGCAAATTTAACTCAGAAGGGCAATCAACCCCTGGTTTAATTCCCGCCTTGAAATCTAACCGCAGATAGAAGTTAAGGTGATCCACTCCATACCAAAGCCGTTGAATGGTGCTGCTTTGGTGCATAGTACCCCGCGACCCACCAATTTCAATCCGACCCGCTTGATCCCAATCCTGCTCATCTCCGCGTCCATCTATCATGGGATGAATAAAACCTTCAGGTCGGTGATCGCTACGTGCCTGATGAACCTCTACATATTGCTTTAATTCTGGCGGAATTGGTTCATTTAATGCCTGATAAATAGCACTAAGGTGTTCGCGGAATAGCTCATCAAATACCGCATCTTGGTTGGAAGAATGACCTTCACCAAACCACCAAAACCAGTCAGAACCTTCTGCTGCATACAAAGCTTCCCAAGCTTCAGGATTATTTTCTTCTGTTGCTTCTGGATGGTTTGCCAAAACTTGTCGCGCTGCTGCTAATAGATCCCAAGCTTTATTCTTAGCAGGATCGCCTATCCAAGTTGTGAGACTGCCATCTACCCAAGAACCTGTATGTAGTTGATCTGCGGGTAATGTTTCGGTTGCTGGGAATTGCTCGAGAAATTCAGAAACCGTCACCAGTTTAATTTCTTTATGGTCGCTGAGAGTTTGATAGAGGTTTTCTAGGAAAGGTATACCATCTTGAGAGTAATGTTCCCAGCAATTTTCACCGTCTAAAGCAATTGTGACTAACCAAGGATTTTCGATAGTAGTACCACCGCCTGGTTGTCTGTGTTTGAGGGTACGTGCGATCGCTTCTAAGTGTCCCACTAAATCGCTTGCTGCCCGCCTTGGTTCCATTGAACCATAGCTAAACCCAATTAAATCGGATAAACGGTGGTCGCGGAACACCATCGCCAAGTCACCATGCTCAGTTTCCAGACGATAAGGGCGATATAACAATTCTGGTTCTAAAACATTTCCAGCACCATCACGCTGAAAGAAGCGATTGAGAGTAGAACCTAAAATAGCTTCATCAGAACATAGCCACTTAAAACCTTGTTCCGCAACATAAGGCAGAATTGCAGGGCTAACAGCTTGTTCCGAAGGCCACAAACCACGAGGCGTTACCCCAAAGCGGTCTTTATACATATACCAAGCTTTGTTTAAATGCCTGGGAATATCCTCTGACCATTGAAAACGATGCTGTGGCAAAGTCATATTTGGGATTGCCACCCGACCAACATTTGTATCTGCCAATAAAGGCAAAATTGGGTGAGTATAAGGAGTTGTAGTTACTTCTAGCTGCCCAGATTCTTGCATTTTGCGGTGCTGGGGAATAATGCGGCTCAAGATTTCTCGCTGCTTGGAGAAAATGCGTTGGCGATCGCCCAACGTAAAACCCTTCCCTTGCTGCAACCATTGAGCAATTTCTGGATCATCCCAAAACAAAGGGTCAAACCAAGCTAGATTGTGCCATGCCAGTAAATCACTATAATCTTGTGGAGTCCAATTTTCCAAGCACCACGCTTGTCCTTTATCCTGCCGTTGCTGGTAAAGTTCTGCATAACGGGGATGGGGATCAATCAGAGTATGGTGATTTGCATCAAAAAAATGCTGAATTATAAATTGATGTTGTTCCGCTCCTAGCTGTTCAGTTGGCGTTAGTGCCACAGTTAGATAAGGATCTAATGCCGTACCCGCGATGTAATCTTCTATTTGTAAAATCAGCGAAGGAACTAAGTTAACCGTTTGATGTAGCTTGGGATAACGTTCCAACAGCAGAATTAAATCCAGATAATCTTTAGTACCGTGCAAGCGTACCCAAGGCAAACGGTACTTACCAGGAGAAACCGAAACACTGTCACGGCATTTGTATAAAGGTTGGTGTTGATGCCAGATGAAAGCGACGTATAAAGGATGGGGCATATAACTGAAAGCTAAGTAATTAGTAAGTAGGTCAACCTACAAAATATAAAGTCATCATCCCACCTTAAGCCCCTCTCTTTGGTAAGGAGAAGGACAAAAAATGATGGCATATTTAAGTATGTTTAACTATTAGACATCTCCTTTCATGGAAATTTAGAGACGCGCCAGGGCGCGTCTCTACAAGGTGATCATCACTGCTCAGTTTTCTTGAAATTTAGTTGTTGAAAAGCTGGAGAGGATACATCTGTTTTCCAACTCTTGACTGGAGGTTTTTCGCGGTTAATTTCTCTCCGCGATCGCATTTCTACTTATTTTTTAAATTTTATTTAAAACAACAAAATGTTGATATTTACTAACAAAATAATAAAAAGACACCCTATTGGGTGTCTTAAATACTCAATCCTGAAATTAAAAGACTTGTTCAATCTCAGCAATTTCAGGGATAAATTCCATTAAGCGACGCTCAATTCCCATTTTCAGTGTCATAGCTGAACTAGGGCAAGAACCACAAGCGCCCTGTAGCCGTAGCTTGACAATTGGACCCTCTATCTCTACCAGTTCAACATTTCCACCATCAGACATTAAGTAAGGACGCAAATCATCCAAAACTTTTTCTACGTTTTCAGTAGTTAATTCCATTGTTTGTGTTGCCGACATCATTTACCTCTGTGAAGTGCGATTGTGCCACCCGTAGGCAGCTATTTTGATCCTAGTCCACCCGCAAAATAAAGGGGTGTTGTTACCAGCATAGGGAGCAGGGGGAGCTAAACAACTGCTGGTTCTAGCAATTTGACATTTTTATAATTAAACTCGGTCGTAGTCTGCTGACCTTGCTCAGTTGAATGCACTACTTGACGATTCATCACATAATAATCGCCCATCTGCTCATAGCTATCTTCAAACTTTAATTCTTTAATCAATTCATTTGTTTGAGGATTACGGAAGATCACATCATAGCCAGTTGACACATAACCTTTTCCTGTATCCAAGCTTTCCTGGGTATCAATTACAAAAGCCATGCGACCCATAACCCGACTAACTTGGCAAATTTCCTTACCCCTAATTTTATAGTTAGAACCCATCGCGTCGCCTTTGACGAGGATTTCTAAAGCACCTGTATCATCTTGACTGCCTAAAGTAAACTCATTTTTACCATGAGCTTTTTCAAAAAATGACCGTTTGCGGTGGGTGACTACATCCCTGAGTTGGGTATATATACTTTCTTGGACAGTTTCATCTTCTATCCCTGTAACTTCCACGCTCAAGTCTTTATTGATGCGAATTTTACCAGTGTAAACTTCCTCATTTTGCTTGAGTTCTATATCTGCACTGTAACCAGGAAAATTTTCGTCCCAAGTGTAGCGGTTTTCGTAGGCAACCTGAAATAAATCACGGGCGTTTTTTTGTTCTGTCATGATATCTTGATACAATCTACTTCTTGTTCAGTTTAAAAAGCTTTGCGGTTTTAGGGGGAGTAAACAGCAAATTTTAATCTGTTAACTGTTTACTGACTCAATCGTTCCATTCGCCTCTAGGCGGAACAGGCGGGTTGCGGGGTAGTGAGCGGGTCAATTCTTCATCTTGCTTTGTTTCCCCTCTAAGCCATTGTCTAACGGCTGTTTCAATCACCTTACTAGGATCATTAGTCAGGTGTTTGATTTGATTTAAAAGTTCTGGATCGAGACGGATAGAGATTTCTGCCTTGTCAGTCGCAGACTGGGAAGATAAAGTGCGATCGTTCATAGGTACTAAAAATTTAGGAAAATTTTAAATAGCAACTTAGGGGTGCGGTGATTGGCAGGGCAGTTGATGAAGTTGACTGGACATGGATAATTCCAGAATAGTTGATCTAGGGCTAACAGTGCTATTAGTATCAATTTTTCTTGAGATGAGATTATACGTCTTAGATGCGATCGCCCAATCTTACACCTATAATCTAGCTGCTAATAACAGGTGACTTCCTGCTACTATCTGCGGATAGACAACAGAAAGATTAAAATACATTAAGCCTACTCAAATTTTTATTACTGCTCAGTATACTGCTGCTCTTTATATCTATGACTGACGTTCCCGTTTCTCGTATTCGTAATTTTTGCATCATTGCCCACATTGATCACGGAAAATCGACATTAGCAGACCGACTCTTGCAAACTACAGGTACTGTACAAGCCCGTGAGATGAAGGAACAGTTCCTCGACAACATGGACTTGGAACGGGAACGTGGGATTACTATTAAGCTGCAAGCAGCGCGGATGAACTACACAGCCGCAGATGGCGAGCAGTATGTCCTCAACTTGATTGATACCCCTGGTCACGTGGACTTCTCTTATGAGGTCTCGCGCAGTCTGGCAGCCTGTGAAGGGGCGCTGTTAGTAGTAGATGCTTCCCAAGGGGTAGAAGCGCAAACTCTGGCTAATGTTTACCTTGCCCTTAATCATAATCTAGAGATTATTCCAGTCCTTAACAAAATAGATTTACCAGGCGCTGAACCAGAGCGAGTAAAATCTGAGATTGAGGAAATTATCGGGCTTGATTGTAGTGGTGCAATTTTGGCTTCTGCAAAAGAAGGTGTTGGGATTAATGAAATTCTCGAATCTATTGTTCACCTAGTCCCACCGCCAAGCGATACAGTTGCTCAACCGTTACGGGCATTAATTTTTGATAGTTACTACGATAGCTATCGCGGTGTGGTGGTGTACTTCAGGGTAATGGATGGGACAGTCAAAAAAGGCGATCGCATCCGCTTGATGGCTACTGGTAAAGAATGCCAGATTGATGAATTAGGTGTACTCTCACCTACCCAGGTACAACTAGAAGAACTTCATGCAGGGGAAGTAGGTTATCTCGCTGCGGCAATTAAAGCTGTGGGAGATGCCCGCGTTGGCGACACATTTACTCTTGTTAATGCGCCAGCAACAGAAGCTTTACCTGGTTACACCGAAGCGAAACCAATGGTATTTTGTGGCTTGTTCCCCACAGATGCCGATCAATACCCAGATTTGCGAGAAGCACTGGAGAAACTTAGACTTAATGATGCCGCACTCAATTATGAGCCAGAAACCTCTAGCGCAATGGGATTTGGTTTCCGGTGTGGTTTCTTAGGCTTGCTGCACATGGAAATCGTCCAAGAGCGGTTAGAACGAGAATACAATCTGGATTTAATTACTACTGCTCCTTCTGTGGTTTATCGGGTAACAACTATTAAAGGAGAAGTATTGTACATTGATAATCCTAGTCATCTACCCGATCCTCAATACCGAGACAAAATTGAAGAACCTTATGTAAAAGTAGAGATGATTACGCCAGAAGAGTACGTTGGCACGTTAATGGAATTGTGTCAAAATCGGCGGGGTATCTTCACAGACATCAAGTATTTAACCCAAGGGCGGACAACCTTAACTTATGAGTTACCACTAGCGGAAGTGGTGACAGACTTTTTTGACCAGATGAAATCTCGCACACGCGGTTATGCCAGCATGGAATATCAAGTAATTGGCTATCGCGAAAATACTCTGGTGAAATTAGACATCATGATTAATGGTGATCCAGTCGATGCTTTAGCAATGATTGTTCATCGGGATAAAGCCTATAATGTTGGTCGGGCAATGGCGGAAAAATTAAAAGAATTAATTCCCCGCCATCAATTTAAAGTACCGATTCAAGCAGCTATTGGCAGTAAAGTAATTGCGAGTGAACAAATTCCAGCATTAAGAAAGGATGTGTTGGCAAAATGTTACGGCGGAGACATTTCCCGAAAGAAAAAATTATTGCAAAAGCAAGCCAAGGGTAAAAAGCGGATGAAATCTGTGGGTACGGTTGACGTGCCTCAAGAAGCATTTATGGCGGTACTACGTCTGGATCAGGGATAAATTTTCTCCTGAAAAAATGCCCCAAAATTAAATTTTGGGGCTACTCAAACTTAAAATTGGCTGCGGATCGTGTTATTTTTTTTGTGATGAATGGGAAAAATATATTTGTGCGAGACAGCGAAGCAGCCTAATGTTGATTTTAAAGACAAATTTACAGCTTAGGAAATCTTAAAATAATGCGAATTTTAGTTACAGGTGGAGCAGGTTTCGTTGGCTCCCATTTGATTGATCGCTTAATGGCAGAAGGTCAGGAAGTTATTTGTTTAGATAACTTCTACACTGGGAGCAAGCGCAATATTATAAAATGGCTGGATAATCCTTACTTTGAATTAATCCGCCACGACATTACTGAACCTATTCGACTAGAAGTAGATCAAGTTTATCATCTCGCTTGCCCTGCTTCTCCTGTCCACTACCAATACAACCCAGTTAAAACTGTTAAAACTAATGTTATTGGTACGCTAAATATGTTGGGGTTAGCCAAGCGTGTGAAGGCGCGATTCCTGCTTGCTTCTACGTCTGAGGTTTATGGCGATCCAGATGTGCATCCCCAACCAGAAGAATATCGCGGAAATGTTAATCCCATCGGCATTCGTTCTTGTTACGATGAAGGCAAGCGAATGGCAGAAACGCTTTCATTTGACTACCATCGCCAAAATAATGTAGATATCCGTGTAGCTCGAATTTTTAACACTTATGGTTCTAGGATGTTGGAAAATGATGGGCGGGTAGTTAGTAATTTTGTGGCACAAGCATTGCGGGGAATACCTTTAACTGTATACGGCGAGGGTTCACAAACGCGCAGTTTTTGCTATGTTTATGACTTAGTAGATGGCTTAATGCGGTTAATGAATGGTGATCATATTGGACCAATTAATTTGGGGAACCCAGATGAGTACACAATTTTAGAACTGGCACAAAAAATTCAACGGATGATCAATCCTGATGCTGAAATAATATATAAACCGCTACCACAAGATGATCCTCGTCAGCGACAACCAGATATTACAAAAGCGAAAACTTTGTTGGGTTGGCAACCTACCATTCCTCTGGAAGAAGGGTTAAAACTAACAATAGATGATTTTCGCGATCGCTTAGAATTAACCCATCAGCCTCTGAAATCATCTACATAAATTCAATTAGCCTGACAGGGAAGTAATCTTCCCTCATTCCCAACTTATCTTATATTTTAAGGAATTTACCCCATGCGTGTTTGTGTTATTGGTACTGGTTACGTTGGATTAGTGACTGGAGCTTGCCTTGCTCATATTGGACATCATGTTATCTGTGTTGATAATAATGAAGAAAAAGTCAAATTAATGAAGGCTGGACATTCTCCAATCTACGAACCAGGATTGTCAGAAATTATGCAATCTGCAAGTAGTGCAGGGAAACTTGAATTTACTTCAGATTTGGCTGCTGGGGTGGCGCATGGAGAAATATTATTTATTGCTGTAGGAACACCTGCTTTACCAAATGGTGAAAGTGATACCCGCTATGTTGAAGCGGTGGCGCGTGGTATTGGTGAACATTTAGATAACAGCTATAAGGTAATTGTAAATAAATCTACCGTACCTATTGGATCGGGTGATTGGGTGCGGATGATTGTGCTTGATGGTGTTTTAGAACGCCAAAAGTCTTTAGTGGGTGCAGGTGGCGTTGCTTTGGATGAGAAGGTGGCAGAAATTGCTGCGGACTTTGATGTAGTTAGTAATCCAGAGTTTTTGCGTGAAGGTTCAGCTATTTACGACACTTTTAATCCTGATCGAATTGTGTTGGGTAGCAATAGCAAGAGAGCGATCGCCATGATGCAAGAACTCTACACCCCAATTTTAGAACGGCAATATGCAGAAGACAAGTCTTTATCACCAATACCAGTAGTGGTGACAGATATTAATTCTGCTGAGATGGTGAAATATGCTGCCAATGCTTTCTTAGCTACTAAAATTAGTTTTATTAATGAAATAGCGAATATTTGCGATCGCGTCGGTGCTGATGTTACTCAAGTTGGTCAAGGAATTGGGCTTGACTCTCGCATTGGTAGTAAATTCTTGCAGGCAGGTATTGGTTGGGGTGGTTCATGTTTCCCTAAAGATGTTTCTGCTTTAATTCATACAGCCGATGACTATGGCTATGAAACTCATCTGCTTAAAGCTGCTGTTAATGTTAACCAACGTCAGCGTTTAATTGTTGTTGAAAAACTTCAGCAAGTTTTAAAAATTCTCAAAGGTAAAACTGTTGGATTACTGGGACTAACCTTTAAGCCAGATACCGATGATATGCGCGATGCACCCGCACTCAATATTATTGAACATCTCAACCGTTTAGGGGCGAAAGTTAAAGCTTACGATCCCATTGCATCTCAAAGCGGTATACGTCACGGTTTGGGCGGTGTGATGGTGGAAACCGATCCAGAACGCTTGGCTGATGGCTGCGATGCTTTAGTACTGGTGACAGAATGGCAGCAATTCCGCCATTTAGACTATCAAAAAATGGCTACTTTAATGACTAATCCTGTGATGATTGATGGTCGTAACTTCCTTGATCGCAAAGAATTAGAAAGTGCTGGTTTCCGTTATGTGGGAATTGGTCGCTAGATCAATTAACAATTAAGTATGTGAGTATAAATAAACGCAGGAGTGGTTTTCACTCTTTAACGTTTAATTTTACCCACATACTCAACCTCAAAGTTAGATCAAATCCGGTGGCATTAAAATTATATTTTTTTTAACGCAAAGATCGCAAGGTTAAAAAAGTATAATTTTGAATCATTCTTAAGCAACCGAAAATCATATTAGTAATAAATTTGGGAGTTGTTTCTGGTTTTGAATATATATTGTGCTATAAGCTTACCTTTTTTATTCCTATTCCTAACTTATTTTGCAAGTTATTGAGTAGGATTTTTAGTACTCAAATAAGCGATAAAACAAGAAATAAGAAATCCGGTAAAAAATATGGGGTAAGATTTTTTCCAATCAAAAACACCACCGCCAACTTTGAAGGCAACTATGGCTACACAAATGAGAAAGGAAATAAATACAAACGTAATTACAATACCCTCAAAAAAACTGTAACCCTTTTTATTACTCATTGCTTAAATTTCGCCTGAATTATGGTGAACATCAATGATACAAAATTATATTTTATTTAGATAAATGATGACTAGGTAGAAGTGATTACACTTTAAGAAAACACCTTTTTTTTATGTAGGGGTAGTGCGGGCATCTGTCCCCCTATGATGATTAAGAAAGCAAAATGCTCCCACTACGCACGCACTCTAGCTGACTGATGAATTACTAATATACAGTGAAGGAATTGACAACTTGCTTTAAGAGCGATCGCACTTTATTCCAACGCTTTTCGGTAGTCGAAGCGTTGAATGTATAAAGTTTACCTCGACTGATGGCAACGCTGGCTAAGTTGTGTCGTTCTTGATTGGGAAGTTTAACCGCGTATTCCAACATATAATAATTTTTAGCCCCAACTTCACGGGCTTCAGCATTGACTAATTCTGCTGTGCGTCCAGAATCAGGGGGGGCGATCGCACTTTTTCCCAGTTTATAACCAACTTCCCCTGGTGTTCCTAAATCAGCCAGGTTTTTGTCCCTAGACACTGGGCTAATTACCACACTGACGTTTTCAGTCGGTTCGATGATATCGTGGAAAACAATATCTGCGCCATTTTTTACCTTGACAGCAACCCAGCCATTAGGATAGAAAAATCTATAGCTGTCAGTGGTATCTTCATATCGTTGAAATCCGTTGGCACTTGCAGGGCTAACACCCACTTGCAGACTTAAACTAAATACCAGCAGTAAAATTACGGCAATTCGTTTCAGCATTTGCCTTTTCCTTTTAAACCTTGGAGCGATCAGATTAATCATTCTCTCACAGAATAAAGCGGGAGGAGGAGGGAGGAGAGAGGAGAGAGGAGAGAGGAGAGGAAAATGAGAAAATGGTTTGATAATTAACAGCTACCATCCAATGTACTAGCTATGGAAATTAGTGATCTAAATATTGTGATTGCACAACAACCAAAAACAAGCAAAATCCAGCAGAAAACGATTTGTGGGGCTTCGGTATGGATGCCGTTTGCCTTAATACTCGGTGCAATGACACCAATACAGGCACAAGTTCCAATTCAGATGCCAATGGTAGTGGCGCAGGGAAATACCCAGATTAGTGCTGTAGATTTATATAATCGCGGTGTCGATCAGCTAGAAAATGGCGATTACAAGGCAGCGATCGCACTTTTTGATCAAGCGATTAAAATCAATTCCAAAGATGCTGATGCTTTCTATAACCGCGCTTATGCCTACAGTTTATTAGGATCTTACTCAGAAGCAGTCAAAGATTACACCCAAGCTATTAACCTTAAGCCTGACTTCGGTGATGCTTATTCTAACCGTGCTTATGCCTATTATGTTGCAGGTAATTATCAGAGTGCGATCGCAGATTGTACACAAGCAATTCGCATTAATCCTAAAAATGCTGATGCCTATATTTACAAAGGCAATGCTTATGATGACTTAGGAGAACATCTTGCTGCAATTGAAAATTATAATCAAGCTTTAAGTATTGACCCGAAAAATGCCAAAGCTTACTACAATCGCGCTTTAGGCTACAATCGCCAGAACAACCATCTTAAAGCAATTGAAGATTATACTCAATCAGTACGTCTGGATACCAAGTTTGCAGAAGCGTACTATAACCGAGGTGTTACTAGCTTACAACTGGGAAAAAAGGCAGAAGCCATAGAAGATATTCGCAAAGCAGCAGATCTTTACCTTAGCCAGAAAAAGACTCAAAATTATCAAAGTGCGATCGCTTTAGTTAAACAGCTTCAGCAAACTCAATGATTTAAACTTTACCCCCATTAACTGTCAAATCAGTAGAGGCAGAGGATAGAAGCCTAATTTAGATAATAATAATTCTCTCCTCCCTCCTCCCTCCGCCCTCCTCCCCTCACCCCTATGATTATTATCGTTATGGGAGTCACTGGTAGCGGTAAAACTACCATTGGTAAGCAACTTGCAGCGTTACTCAACTGGGACTTTTATGATGCCGACTCCTTCCACTCACCAGCAAATATTAAGAAAATGAGCCAAGGTATTCCTCTAAGCGATGCAGATCGGATACCTTGGTTGTTATCAATGCAACAAGCTATTGACAGTTGGTTGCAGGAGGAGAAAAATATTGTATTAGCGTGTTCTGGATTGAAAGCTACCTATCGTCAAATTCTGTGGCGTGATTCGCTCATTGTGCGTCTAGTTTACCTTAAAGGTAGCTTTGAGCTAATTAATCAACGACTTAGCAACCGCGAAAACCACTTTATGAATCAAGAGTTACTCCAAAGTCAGTTTGATACTTTGGAAGAACCAACCTTAGAGGAAAGTATTTGGGTAAATATATCACAACCGCCAGCAGTTTTAGCCCAGCAGATCATCGACAAGCTGCAAATCTCAGATTAGACTAACTTATAAATTTATTATAAATTTAATTATGTATGTAGATCCGCAAAAAATCACCGCAGATAAATCAAGTATGCTGCATTCGTCTAATCGGATGCTAGAAACTATACTGCGCGATCGCTATAAAATTCTTAAACAGTTAGGAAGTAGACAATTTTGTGATACCTACTTAGCTAAAGACGAGGATCTACCAGAACAACCTTTCTGCGTTGTAAAACAACTCAGTCCCAAAGATCTCGATCCTTTATTTTGGCCAACAGCAAAAAGATTATTCACTACTGAAGCTGAAGTATTACACCGTCTAGGTAAACACGATCAAATTCCCCAACTTTTAGCTTTATTTCAAGAAAACCAAGAATTTTATTTAGTTGAAGAGTTTATAGAAGGTAACGACTTAAGCGAAGAAATAGGTCTAGGTAAACGGTGGAATGAGGAGCAAGTAATTGTATTTCTTTACGACATTTTAGGAATATTAGCTTTTATTCATCAAAATCATGTGATTCACAGAGATATCAAACCATCAAATTTAATTAGACGCAAACAAGATAGCAAAATAACTATAATTGATTTTGGTGCAGCAAAGCAAATTTCTCCAGATATTGCTACTTATAAAGGACAGACAAGTTTCACCGTTGCTATTGGGACTCCTGGTTATGTAGCCAACGAACAAGCTAATGGCAATCCCAAATTTAATAGTGATATTTATGCTACCGGAATAATTGCTATTCAAGCACTCACAGGAATACATCCTTTACCAAAAGATATAACTACAAATGAAATAATTTGGCGAAATCAAATTGATATTAACCCTGCATTAGCAGACATCTTAGATAAAATGGTGCGTTACAACTTTCAAGAACGCTACCAATCAGCCGATGAAGTTTTGCAAGCAATTAAAAGTGTATTTAATCAAAAAATATCTTCATCTTTAGTAATTTCTCCTCCAGTATTACCATTAGCACCTGTTACCACCACCCCGAAAACACAACCATCAGTAAATAAATGGTCGCGGGGTGAGTTAATTGCTGCTTCAGCACTATTTTTTGCCTTACTAGCATTTCTTTCTACATTAATTCAGTTACCTATATTTATTAAATTATTAAAAGAAAATCAAGCAACCAATATAGCTAACCAACAAACACAAACCCAGCTTAATACAAATTGGATTGATTATCATAATGTCGAGCAAGGTATTAAAATCAAATATCCCGCAAACTGGGAAAGACAAGACCTTCAAAACCCTGTAACAGCAGAGGTAGTAATATTTCTACCTTCTCAAGAAAACGACAATGATACATTTCCTACAAAGTTAGTTATTAAAGTTGAAGATTTATCAAAACGACCGATGACGCTAGATGAGTATACAAATTCTGTTATATGGGAAATCCGGCAATTTCTGCAAGAGGCTAATATTATTAAGTCTAGTTCAGCTACATTGGCGCATCGTCCAGCCCATAAAATTGTTTACAGTGGAAAATATCAACAATCCGAATTAGTTACTAACATGGAAGTATGGGCTTTGAAAAGTAATAAAGTTTATATTATTACTTATTCAGCCGAGTCAGAAAAGTATGCGGAATCTTTAGAAACGGCTAAACAAATGATTAAAACTTTTGAAATTGATTAAATAATTTAACCCATAAAATTAAATATTAGTTGAAGTTGTATTTACTAAATAATGTCTCCAAGTTTATATAGGGTAAAGCTTTTCCCCAACTATTAGTCACCAGTTCATAAAATGAGCAACTTCTATATTTAATCTTAACCAATAACATTCTTGATAAATACAATTCATAAATAATGTTAGGAACAACCCTTAGGGAGCGTTACAAAATAATTAAATACTTGGGCGGTAGTGGTTTAAGTGAAACTTATCTTGCTGAAGATATTTATTTGCATAATAACGCTTATTGTGTCATCAAGCAAATTAATTATGGGTGTGATAGTTCGTTCACTACAGAAGTAGCAAAATTACGTTTAAAAAATCAATCAAAAAGACTTTATAGTTTAGGTAAATATGACCAAATCCCCAGATTATTAGCTGATTTTGAAGAAAATAATAAACTTTATTTAGTTTATGAATTTATTGATGGCTTACACAATCGTAAGTACCGATTTAAAACTCATATAAGTAGAAATATAAAAAATGTAGCAGCAGTAAAGATTAAACGCTCACCTAATCGTGAAAAAAATCAACAGCTACTTTGGGATATTAATAATCATAACTTAGAAACAAACAAAGCTGTTGACAAAACACTTAGCCCTCAACAAGTTTTTTTAAATAATTGGTCGCGCAGTGAAATCATTACTTTAATGACGCTACTGATTACCTTTATAGCTTGTATGACATCTTTAGCCAACTTGCCTGAATCTATAAATTTAAGTGATAAAAATCCGTCAAAAATTCATGTTAATCAACAGTCTTTTAGACTAACTCCAAAGTTAATAATTTATCAAAATATTCAGAATGGCATCAAAATTAAATATCCATCGAATTGGGAAAGGCAAGATATTCACAATCCTGTTACAGGTGAAGTAGCAGTATTTATCCCACCAGAGGAAAATGATTCAACACAGTCTCAAACAAAAATTATTATTAGAGTTGAAGATTTATCCAAACAACCCATGTCGTTAGATGAATATACTAATGCGTCAATTGGGGAAATTAAAAAGTTTTTGAGTAATGCTAAGATTGTTGAATCAAAACCAACTATAATTGCTGAACGTCCAGCCCATCTATTAATTTATAGTGGTCTTAATCAGCCATATAGTTTGCCTACCAATTTAGAAGTGTGGACTTTAAAAAATAATAAAGCTTATATTATTACCTATACATCAACATCAACTAAATATGAGCAATTTTTAGAAATAGCCAAAGAAATAATTAAGTCTTTGGAAATTTCATAATTTTATTTTAAGGTAAAATAATAGCAGTCGTTAAGGTAAATTTACAACTGACCGAATTGACTTTAAAGCAGGAAGCTTGGGATGAGCAGAAGTATCTGATTTAACTTCTTGTAGCAACTGCTGTAAATTAACGTAAGCTTCGCCTTCGTAGTAGAAAATCAGTGAACGTGAACTGCTACTCAATTCAATAGGTCTACCCGCCGCACGCGCCCTCAGATTTAGTAAACGTTCTAGAACTAACTGAGAATCGCTGCCAGTTTGGAGAGTTAGAATAACTGCATTGTTCTTACACTCGCCACCTGGAGAGTTAGCAAGGCACAAAACCGGGTAGCGGTTGACAATACCAGTTCTAATAAATTTTAAAGTGCCGTTGTCGCTGAACCTTTGAAACTTGGCAGAAACATCCTGACACCGACGCATAGGGGTGTAGCTGCCACTGCTGAAGTCATTTGAAACCCAGCGAATCATTGGTACTTCTCCGCGTGAGGTTTGAACTAAAGTCGCTGGTACATTGTTGGTTGTGCCACAAAAGAAAGTATTGCCCTCAGCATAGCTGGGTTGAGTAATAGTAGCAGTTTGAAGAAGTGCGATCGCACTTACACTCACTGCCTGTGCAAATAACCGAATTTTCATAAGCTGCGACGGTTTGCCAAAAAATCGTGTTGATTAATTAGTATTATCTAAATATTTATGCAAATTTAGGTGATTTCTTAATTACGAATTACATAGAAATGCAGCAATATATAAATTAAATGCGTGGTGAGATCATGGCGCAAACCAACCTAACTAACTATCCCTACCCTTCAGCGCGACGAGTAATTTTAGGCAAAAGGTATGCTGTAGCAACTAGCCAATCATTGGCAACTATGGCGGGAATGCAAATATTTTTGGCTGGAGGAAATGCTGTAGATGCTGCTATTGCTACTGCGATCGCACTTACTGTAGTTGAACCAACTTCTAACGGTATTGGTGGAGACGCTTTTGCTTTAGTTTGGGATGGTAAGCTACACGGTTTAAATGCTTCAGGTAAAAGTCCTCAACATCTCACTATTGATCATTTTGCAGAAATAAATCAAATTCCTCAGTTTGGCTGGCTACCCGTAACAGTACCAGGAGCAGTTTCCGGTTGGCGTAGTTTGTGGGAACGTTGGGGAAAGCTACCATTTGAACAACTGTTTTTACCAGCAATTCGCTATGCAGAAGAAGGTTTTCCAGTTTCACCCGTAACCGCACAAGCTTGGCAGCAAGCAGCCAATGTATACTTACCCCTTAATGGTGTAGAATTTGAGTATTTTAAATCAGTATTCTTCCCAAAAAACCGCGCACCCGTAGCAGGAGAAATATGGGGAAGTAAAGTTCATGCTCAAACTTTAAAAGAAATTGCTTCTAGTGGTGGTGAAAGCTTTTACCAAGGGAAATTAGCAGAGCAAATTAGTAATTTTGCTGCTGATACTAATGGACTGCTAACCGCAACTGACTTAGCAGCACACCGCCCAGAATGGGTAGAGCCAATTTCTACAAATTATCGAGATCTGACAGTTTGGGAATTACCGCCCAATACTCAAGGAATAGCTACTTTAATTGCTTTAAATATCTTAGAAGGTTTTGAAATTGCTCGTTATGCCCGCGAATCTGTAGAAAGTTACCATTTGCAAATTGAAGCGATGAAGTTGGCATTTGCAGATTTGCATCGCTATGTTGCTGATGCGCGGTATTTAGATGTTTCTGTAGGACAACTTTTAGATTTAACTTATGCAGCAGAACGTCGTAAGTTAATTGGAGAAAATGCGATCGCACTTGCTGAACCAGGTTTACCCAAAGGCGGAACTGTTTATCTAGCAACCGCCGACGAAGATTTGATGGTTTCTTTTATCCAATCTAATTACAAAGGTTTTGGCAGTGGTATTCTCATTCCTGAGACTGGTATAGCACTGCATAACCGAGGATTTGGTTTTACTCTTGAAGCGGGACATCCTAATCAATTAAGCCCAGCTAAACGACCATTCCACACTATTATTCCTGGTTTTCTCACACAAAACAATCAAGCTTTAGGGGCGTTTGGCGTAATGGGAGCATCAATGCAACCACAAGGACATTTACAAGTAGTAGTTAATCTTGCAGACTATGGCATGAATCCTCAATCAGCTTTAGATGCTCCTAGATGGCAATTTGTTGCAGGAAATACAGTATTTTTAGAGGAAAGTGTGCCATCTTCAGTAATGTCTGGATTAGCTAGGCAAGGTCACAACGTCGAGGTTAGTACTGCACAAGGAATATTTGGAAAAGGTCAAATTATTCTTAAGATAGGAGAAGTAATTTTAGCAGCTTCAGAACCCCGCGCAGATGGTTTGGCTCTTGCTCAATAAGAGACTTTTCGTATAAATTAAGTTTTGGATAATTAACCTTATTCGTCGCAGATTGTTAACACTTGTGGTTGGCAACGTTTAATATTAACTTTTATTCCTCGCGCTCCCTCGCTTTGAAGATCTTCAATATATCCAGAGCAATATTCCTTGGCTTCCCTGAGATTATCGAAATCTCCAAAATAATAAGTACAACTAGGATAAGTTGTCTTAATTTCTACCCACCAATCTGTGTTAAAACCTTCCATAAAGCCTATAGCTATGTTTTGAAGAATGCTGAGATTTTTTATCAAAAATTGCATATCTATTTCGCTCTGATGGTGAATTGTAATGCCCAATTTTTCTTAACAAATAACTTGAATCATCGCTTTTTGCTAAATTTTATTGCTAATAGTATTATTGCGGGAAAAACTGGACTCTGATTCCTAGTCCAGCTAAGTCTTAAGGATTTTGCACTGAAAATTGGGCATCTATGATAAAGAGTAAATTGATAATTTTATTTTGTTATCCCTCTCTGGATAGATGTTATTATTTGTATCTTTAATCACTTTAAATTGAAATAGCGGGTTTATATTTATACCTAAAATCTAGAACTGATTGCGATCCCAGAATTTACTTATTTCTAATTAAGGAGCAGGTAATCAGCCGATTTTATACAAAAGAGAGATGCTTTGAAAAGTAATACTAGACAATATCAGAGCAGCACCTCTAATTAAGGAGCATCTAAATGTTGAGTTTTTCTCAGAAAACTATAATAAGTCAATTCATTCCGCTACTTTCTAGCGCGGTTATCGGTGTCGGTTTAATAATTTTAGCTTACTCGTTAGCTCAACCAGCAATTATATAGTTTATAGAGCAATTAATAATTTTAGATATATAGTGCGATCGCACAACGCGCCCTTGCTGTTTTAATATGTTTTAGATTAATAACGAATTAACAATGGGAGATCCAAACCGCCGTAAGCAACTGATAGATTACAGGTTGCTAGCGGCTTGAATTAGTAGTTAAATCAAAATATGCTCCCAATTGCTGAATCTTATTTGCGTGAATTTGTTGCTCCACAAGCAGCAGCGATTGATATTGATCCCAAAGTACTGCAAAATGCGATCGCAGGATTAGGCGATCGCTCTTTATTAGCGTTACGGGTTCCCAAAGCTTGGGGTGGTGCGGAAATAGATCATCAAACATTCTGGGCATTTCAGGAAATGGTAGCCAGATATTCCGGTGCATTATCCTTCTTGCAAACCCAGCACCAAAGCGCAGGCGCAATGCTTGTTAGTAGTAAGAATGAAGCCCTGAAACAACAATATCTTCCCAATATGGGTAGTGGTAAATTATTAGTTGGTTTAGGCTTTTCTCAGTTGCGTCGTCAAGGTATCCCGCCAGTAAAAGCGTTGCCGATAGATAAGGGATATCAGCTTAATGGAGAAGTGCCTTGGGTAACAGGATGGGGATTTTTTCAAAATTTTATAGTGGGTGCTGTACTACCAAATGGTGAGAGTGTGTTTGGCATCCTACCTTTAAAAAACACATTACAAAACAGAGGAGGCGAGATTTCCTTGAGTACTCCCCTACCTTTAGCTGCAATGGAATCAACCAGCACAGTCACCGCCCATCTTAGTGAGTGGTTTTTACCCGCAGAAAGTGTATTATTTATCAAACCTGCTAGTTGGATTCACGAAAACGACAAAAAAAATATCCTCAACCCAGGATTTTTTGCTTTAGGGTGTGCTAAAGCAGGTTTAGATATTGTAGAAGCAACTGCAAAAACAAAGCAACTAGATTTTATTAATCAGGCATTTCAATCTTTAGATCAAGAACTAAATTATTGTCGTGCAGCGATGAGAGAAAATCAGCAAAGCGATCAACATACTATCGCAGAAAACCTGAAAATTCGGGCTTGGGCAATTGACTTAGCCGTAAGGTGCGCCCATGCAGGAGTGACACTTTCAAGTGGCGCTGCAAATAATAAATACCATCCAGCGCAGCGAGTTTACCGTGAAGCTTTAATGTTTACAGTAGTTGCTCAAACCACAGCAATAATGGAGGCAACTCTTGCCAGATTAATTCGCAGCTAATAACTTAAATATTGCAAAACTGTGACTGAGCCAAATTTACAGGGCAATCGTCCCCAAAAAGCGATCGCGTATTCCCGTGTCCTTCACCTCAGCCATATAATCCATCAGCATATCCCACGCTGGGATAACGATCCATCTGTAGAATTTTCCACAGTTGCACAGCTAGAAACTGATGGTTATTACCTGCGAGGTTTCTCCCTTGGGGAACATAGCGCCACCCATATTAATGCCCCCAACAGTTTTTATCCTACTGGTGTAGGAATTGATCAATACTCTGCCGAATCCCTAGTTGTCTCAGCAGTAGTAATTGATATTCGTCAGCAAGTCTCTGTTAATTTTGATTATGCGCTTACTTCTGCCGATATCTCCTTATGGGAGCAACAATATGGCAACATACCGCCAGAAAGTGTAGTGATTTTATACACAGGATGGCAAGAAAAGTGGCAAAATCCTACTGCCTTTCTTAACAAAGATTCATCTGGTAGCTTACATTTTCCTGGCTTTAGCAAGGAAGCAACAGAATTTTTACTCACTCAAAGGCAAATATCTGGTATTGGAATAGATACTCATGGAGTAGATGGAGGTCAAGATACTACCTTTGCTAGTAATCGTTTAGTATTAGAACAAGCTGGGATCGTACTAGAAAATCTTACTAACTTAGATCAACTACCTGCAATCGGTACTACATTAATTATCGGCATCCTGCGTCTGCAAAATGGTTCTGGTTCACCAGCAGCAGTAATCGCTTTGATACCCTGAAACTTTTCAAGATCTAAATTCGTTTATATATAGATATACACTTAAGCGGTCAGCCAGCCCATCATTACAAGCATTCCCTAATCTGAAAGCTAACCATTGAACGCTTAACTTATCATCAAAACTCAAAACCTAGTTTTCAGATCTAATCCCTAAATCTCCTGCAAAAGTCGATAAAATCAGAGCTACATCTGCGTTAATCTGCGTTAATCTGTGTTCATCTGCGTTCTAAAAAACCAAAATTGTGATTTTAGCAACAACTATAGTTTATTAATCCCCAAACTATTCAGATTTAACCTAATTAGTCTCGGTGTGAGAAAGAGGTTTTATGCGCGTCCTGCTACTTTACCCCCTGTTTCCAAAAACATTTTGGTCTTACGAAAAAATTCTAGAATTAGTTAACCGCAAAGTTTTGTTGCCACCGCTAGGATTAGTCACCGTAGCAGCAATTTTGCCTCAAGAGTGGGAATTTAAACTGGTTGACCGCAATATCCGTGCCGTTACAGAAGCAGAATGGCAGTGGGCAGATATGGTCATTATCTCAGCCATGATCGTCCAGCAAAAAGATTTGTGCGAACAGATTCGAGAAGCTAAACGACGTGGTAAGCAAGTAGCAGTAGGAGGTCCCTATCCTACCTCTGTACCAGAAGAACCCCTAGAAGCAGGGGCAGATTTTCTAATTTTGGATGAAGGGGAAATTACACTGCCAATGTTTGTTGAGGCAGTACAAAGAGGCGAAACTAAGGGAATTTTCCGATCCAATGGTGAAAAACCTGCTGTCACAGATACTCCTGTCCCGCGCTTTGAGTTATTAGAATTTGATGCTTACGATTCCATGTCGGTTCAATTCTCGCGCGGTTGTCCCTTCCAGTGCGAATTCTGCGACATTATTGTTCTCTATGGTCGCAAACCACGTACCAAAACACCAGCCCAATTATTAGCAGAATTGGATTATCTCTATGAATTGGGATGGCGGCGTGGTGTATTCATGGTTGATGATAACTTTATTGGCAATAAACGCAATGTGAAGTTATTGCTCAAAGACTTAAAAGTATGGATGGCAGAACATAAATATCCGTTTAAGTTTAATACGGAAGCGTCTGTTGACCTTGCTCAAGATCCAGAAATGATGGATTTGATGGTAGAGTGCAACTTTGATGCTGTATTTCTGGGAATTGAAACGCCAGATGAGGATAGCCTACAACTAACGAAGAAGTTCCAAAATACCCGTAGTTCCTTGGTTGAGTCTGTGCAATCTATTACTAAAGCTGGATTGCGACCAATGGCTGGGTTTATTATCGGTTTTGATGGAGAAAAAGCAGGTGCAGGCGATCGCATTGTCCGCTTTGCAGAAATAACAGGTATTCCCAGCACAACTTTTGCCATGCTGCAAGCTTTACCAAATACCGCACTTTGGCATCGGCTAGAAAAAGAAGGGCGGTTGTGGAAAAAAGGCGGAAACATTAACCAAACGACGTTGATGAATTTTGCCGCCACTCGTCCTCTAGAAGATATTGCTAGGGAATATGTGGAAGCTTTCTGGACTTTATACGATCCTGAACTTTATTTAGATCGTACCTATCGCTGTTTCTTAATGTTGGGTGCGCCCAAGGTAAAAGCACCGTTTAAAATGCCTGAGTGGGTAGATTTACGCGCCTTATTAATTGTGATTTGGCGACAAGGCGTTAAGCGTAATACTCGTTGGAAATTCTGGCATCATTTATTCAGCATTATTAAGCACAATCCTGGCGTTTGGGAACATTACATTACTGTATGCGCCCACAATGAGCATTTCCTAGAATATCGTCAGATTGTCCGTGATGAAATTGAAGCGCAAGTAGCTGAATATTTAGCAGAAGAGGAAACATTAAAAACAACTATACCAGCAGAAAAGGTAGTTAGTGCGATCGCGTAGCGACTCTCTCTTGAGTATCGCTAGTTAGTTATCACCGAAATCTTACTCCCTCCCCTTATTAAGGGGAGGGTTGGGGTGGGGTAAAACATAAATTCTTTTGTGGATAGGTCTAATAAATATAAGCCACAGACTCACTTTAGTTAAATCAACTAAAAGCAAAACTATGACTTGCTATTTTATTTATATTTAACGTATTTTAGCAATTAGCCAACGCTAGAAACTGAGGCTGCCACAAAAATTAAACCACTAACTAGAACTACCGCAGCAACTCCCATAAATAGATAATTGCGTTTTTGAGTATCTGTAGGCGGTTCAGCTTGATACATTTTAGGCTCAGATGCGAAATTATTTAAGTGTCCACCTTCATCGTTGATATATGGCATGAATCAAATCCTTGGCTTGTTATATGAAGTAATGTAACAAATAAATTGTACATTAATTCTCAGACTTTTGACATAAATCTTTACAAAAGTCTTAGATAAACCAGGAGAAATGTAGAGAGGCGACATGGCGCGTCTCTACTCTTACGTTTACCTGTCAAGGTTTAGGGCTTGTTCATGCGAATCAAATCTGTCAAAATGTTATCCAAACTGCCATTGACTTGAATGCGATCGATCTTCTCAGCAATGCGTTCTAGCACTTCCAACTCCTTCAGGCGCAAAGCAACAGGGTTATCTTCCATCACTTTGGCAGTATTCAACATACTGCGAGTTGCAGCAGTTTCTTCACGACGACGCACCACGTTAGCTTGGGCAGATTTTTCCGCCTCCACAACCTTACTCAAGATATCCTTAATCTCACCAGGGAGAATAATATCTTTTACCCCAACAGAGTCAAATTCAATGCCATACTCGGCAGTTTTCTCACGGATGTATTGGGCGATACTTGTATCAATTGCCCCTTTATTCTCCAGTAAAGCATCTAAGGTTTGTTCGCCGACTGCGCCACGTAAAGCAAACTGTAACTCTTTGTATAAGAAACCAGGAACATCTGACAAGCTGTTTTTTGCTTTCAATGGGTCGAGTATGCGGAAGCCAGCAGTTAAATTTAAGCGCAGAGGCACTTTATCCTTAGACAGGATATCTTGACCGGATACTTCCAAAGTTTGCAAGCGGAGGTCGATTGTTTCCGTTTGCCAAGAGCGTCCAAATATCCACCAAGCGTGTATTCCTGGTTGGAGTAGCGTTTGAAACTCTTGATTAATGTACAGTAGCCCAATTTGCTGTGCTGGGACTTCCCGAATATGCAAAAAATTGTGGCTTAAGGATAGTACTTGTGGTGTATTAGATACTAACTCTGCAACAAGGCGGGGTGGTAATTTAGCATCGGTGCTAATGTCAATCACTTGTACCTCAACACCTTGCCAAAACAGCTTGCGGCTACCTGGAGCCAAGATGGAGATTACTTTACCTTGATAGCGGACGATCGCTACTTGATGATTTAATACCTGTACTATTTCGCAGTAAGCAGCTACAAAATCAGGATGTTGCTCAATCAGTACTTCTTCCAAAGGAAAGTCTGGATTAGGTATAATACGGCTGAGAGTGCGTACTACAACATCGCGATCTACAGTCCAGAAAGCATACTCGCCTGGTGAGAGCGATCGCACAAAGTTATTCTGCACATAAAGTAAACCAATATCAGACTCAGAAATTTGGAATTTCCTAACTCCATTTAAAGCAATTCCACGTAATTGCTGTACGAACTGAGCAGGTAATTCCAAGCTTTCATCCAAGTTGAAAATATGGCATTCTACCTCAATAAAACCACGCCAAAAAGCTCGTAATTGATTGGGTTGAATTGTTACCCAATTTTGCCCCAAACGAACTAAAGCCGCTTGGTTAAATGAAGTTCTAACTATTAAAAAATATTCTTGTAACTCCGAACTATGATTTCGCAGCAACAGTTCTAAGTTCTCAATCTTGGCTTCAGGCTGATTAAGATCATAAGTTTTAACTTGCCAGTGCCGACCAAAATAAGTGTAAGTACCAGGCTGTAAAACCTTCTTAAAATCACTACGGTGATATAAGATGCCAATTTCGTTAGGTTTGATATAAAAAGTTTTCCACATAGAAATTTGCCAAGAAAATTTGGTCAGTTTTAGCCAAAACATCAGGTTTGATCCAGAATTTATAAATTTTGCTTATAAAATATAATTTTTTTAATGCAAAACTCAATTTATTTTGTAATACATATACTACAACATATTTTAAAACTCTGCAAATGTAAGCGTTTACAGTTCAGTTGCGGGCAAATTGCGTCTCAAAAACTGGATTAAGATTGCTGCACCTAGATTACTCAAGAGCAATCTACAAACAAACAGCGATCAAATATGCCGTTCGCTTTGCCAGTTCTGTGAAAACTGGATAGGTTAAACGAAGGGACATACTCAAGTTAGGGAGAGAACAATTGCACTAGCTTCTTTACTGTTACTACCAATCATCACAAAGTGACGACCAGTAATAAGCACCTACATCACAGAGTTTGTAAGAGAATTGAGAAAAGCTACTGTTGCAGAGTAGTGTCTTTTGACCCGGACAGGGTTGGTGAAAAGTATAGGAATCGAACCTATAACCAATCGGTTATTAGCCGACCGCTCTACCAGTGAGCTAACTTTTTGGAGTTTGATGTAGGACTTGAACCTACGACTGCCGATATAACTACCGGATGCTCTACCACTGAGCTAATCAAACGGTGGAGTAGTGACCTATTGTTGTGCGGTATACGCTCAATCCAAAGGTTGGCGCACCAGTTGGGCATACAGAACCCGAACCATAGCTTGTCAATGTATTACTACCTTGTTACTAACTGTAGCACAATATATTTAGGGTGTTAATTAGTAATCGTGCCAGTTAAAGGAGAACTTGCACTAGCGTAAGTCTTAACAGGAATTCTTCCAGCTTCGTAAGCAAGACGACCTGCTTCAGCAGCCAAACCCATAGCCCGCGCCATTGCTACAGGGTTTTGAGCTAGTGCGATCGCACTATTAATCAACAAAGCATCCGCCCCCATTTCCATCGCCTGTGCAGCTTCGCTAGGTGCGCCGATTCCTGCATCTACAACCACCGGAACATTAGCATTATCAATAATTATCTGAATATTGGCAGCATTGTTAATCCCTTGTCCAGAACCAATCGGCGAACCCAAAGGCATCACTGTTACACAGCCAACATCTTCTAAACGTTTTGCTAGTAATGGATCGGCATTAATATATGGCAACACCGCAAAGCCTTCTTTTACAAGCTGTTCTGCGGCTTGCAATGTCCCAATCGGATCGGGTAATAAATATTTAGTGTCAGGGATAACTTCTAACTTGACAAAATTATTATCTTCCTGTCCTAATAACTTCGCCATCTCTCGCCCTAATCTAGCAACGCGGATAGCATCTTCAGCAGTTTGACAACCTGCGGTATTAGGTAGCATCCAAATCTTTGTCCAATCTAGCGCCTCTGCCAAACCTTCATGCCCTGGTGCTTTCGTTTGCACCCGACGTACAGCAACAGTCACAATTTCGCAACCACTGGCAATAATACTTTGCTGCATTTCTTCAATTGTGCGATACTTACCTGTTCCCGTCATCAAGCGAGATTTAAAAGTTTTTCCAGCGATAACGAGAGGGCGATCGCTCTTTATTTGTGTAGACTTTTCAATAGTTTGCATTTTGTCAATACCAGTTAAGACTTTAATGATAAGACTTCTGGAAACTTTTTTTTAAGGTTTAAGCTGCTCCCTTCTCTACAGCTAGGATCGCAGACAATGTACTTAATGATGTTGCAGGGGTATTTTTATGAGTATAACCATTGAATCAGACCTCAAGGAAATTTTAACCAAAATTGACCAGAAGCTAGACACGCTTAGTCGTGACGTTACAGACCTAAAAGTAGGTCAGGCTAGGCTAGAAGAAAAGGTAGACGGACTAGAAAAACGACTGGAATCAAAGTTAGACGGACTTAGCAAGCGAATGGACAATCAAGAATTTCTCAGTCGTGGCGTTTTAATCGGGCTGATTGTAGCTATTCTAGGAGGATTCGCTAAACTGTTTGGTTTTGTCAATGTACAGTAATCAAAGTGCGATTTTATCCTTTGGTAGCAGAAATTAATGGATCTCTTGCATAAGTAGATCAATCTTATATTTCATCTGCGTTTATCTGCGGTTAATCTGCGTTCTAAAACAAATTAAGAATTTTTGCAATAAGTCTAATGACTTAAAACCTAGAGTAATGGAAATAACTTAGCAAAGGATCAACTTGCTGCTGCATAATCATATCTGCAAGTAAAACAGCAGTAATTGGCGCTAACAAAATACCATTGCGGTAGTGACCTGTAGCTATAGTTAAATTCTCGTAGGCACTCCTACCCAGTATAGGTAACTCGTCTGGCGTAGTTGGTCGAAATCCCCACCACAACTCTTGAATAGAAAAATCTGCCAATTGTGGAAACAGGCGAATAGCTGCTGTAAGTAACTTTTGGATACCTGCTGGTGTGTTATTAGGTTCAAACCCTACTTCCTCGCTAGTCGCACCTAGTACAATTCGACCATCTTGGCGCGGTACTATATATATTTCTGAGCCAAATAATACTCGTTGTAAAGGTAATTTCTCTGTAATAGCTTGGTGATTATATTTATTAACTGGTACTTGTAGAGACAACATTTGTCCCTTTTTAGGATAAACAGGTAAAGACAAGAATTGATTTGACCAAGCGCCAGTTGCTAATACATAATGTTGAGCAGAAAAATCACCCGCAGAAGTCTTAACAATCACAACTCTGTCTGCTTGATGTTGAATCTCCTCAACTATCACACCTTCACGAATATCTACACCCAAATTTTGAGCAGCTAACCATAAAACTTGAGCTAACGCGCGATTATCTACTTGAGCATCTTCTGGATACCAGTAGCCACCGATAACATCTGAACTTAAGCCTGGTTGTAATTGTGCGATCGCATCTTTATCCAACCAATGACTAACTACACCATTATTGGATAATTCGTTAGGTGCTTGATCTGCATAAACTGGAGCTAGAATACCACAA
The DNA here is from genome assembly GCF_000317495.1 of Crinalium epipsammum PCC 9333. Classification (GTDB taxonomy): domain Bacteria; phylum Cyanobacteriota; class Cyanobacteriia; order Cyanobacteriales; family PCC-9333; genus Crinalium; species Crinalium epipsammum. The sequence continues at coordinate 1,086,575 of NC_019753.1, read as the reverse complement.
TCCCAGTAGAGTGCGATCGCGCCAGTAAGTTCTTCTAAAGTCTGTACCCATTCTGGATATAATGCCCGACTACGCAAACACAAATCCAACATTGGGCTTGGAGGAAGATTTTCTGCTTGAGGCGCAAGCATTCCCGCCGCAGCATGGGCTGCTGCTTGCTTAAAATCACGAGATAATACAGTAACACTTGCCCCGCGTCTACGCAATTCCACAGCCAGCGACAGACCAATAATACCGCTACCGATAATTAAAATGTCACTTGCTACGTTCATTACTTGCGAGTTGTTGATTTGTAGGGGCAGGTTTCAGCATCAGTCGATAATTATATCTGTACAGTTTTTAGTTGATGCCTAAGAACTCAATACTAAAATAACTAATTTCAATAAAATTTATCTACCACAAAGCGGGTACTGATTCCTGTTCATCTGATGCTGTATCGTTGGAATTATTGGGGTCAGTTTCTGTAAAAGTGTTATTTTGTGCAGATTCAACAGCCTGAGTGTTATTTTGACTAGATGAGGTAGTCGTTGTGGGGGAGGGTTCAGTAGAATTAATTTGGTTGACAGTTTCACTGCGGAAGGGATACATCCAGCCAAGCGCCGCACCAACCACACTAGCCAAGCTAACTGCAAGGATAATTCCTACAATCAATTTGTTCATGGTTTTTATTTTTGCTGAGTATTAGACAAAACAATTCACCTTAAACTATTAGTATTTTCGCTAACTTAGTGATAATAAACACTCAATCAAGCGACTGATTTCTCGCCTACTCTTGAGTAAGACAACCAAGACATCGCACTAACTTCAAGGCAAATACTTTTGTACTACAACCCAGCCTGTAATTGAAACCCAAACTAATCCCACAAATAAAGCAATATTTGTCCCATTATGGATAGAACGTAACCAAGCACGTTCAGGCGTAATCATAATGGCGCTACCAGCAGAAAGTAAAACTAACCCTACTACTGCCAAACCTGCTGGTAAGTGGGCAGAATGTCCTAATGTACCAAAATGACCTAGTGTACCGACAATCCCAATTGCTAATAAGAACAAAACTAAACCAACTAGAATTATCCCAGTGATGTTATGAAAAGGTTTTAACCATTTAGGCTGCGGATTTTCTTGTTCTTCTTGGCGGCTTAACATCCATCCGGTAATACCTAAAAGTAAATACGCCAAAACAGCAAAGCCCATCGACCAAGCAGCACTTCTCCACAGCCACAGGAATGAAGGTAAATTCACTTAACAATTAACAATTAACAATTAACAATTATCAATGACCCATGACCAATGAGCAATGACCCATGAGCAGATACCCGTGTTAAGTTTATTTACACCAGGCTACTTCATAGCAATATGGAGTTACCTGATTGAGTAACTCCATACTTATAAAAATTTAAAACGGATTTTAGCAAAGGGTGGATGTTGTTAAAGGTTCTGGGGTGGCAATTATTTTATGATTGACAGGGGACAAAGTTGGGTTATAATCTTTTTTTTCCTGACTTGTTTCTGTAATTGATATTGTTGATATGGTGTCGTTGACAGAAAGCTCTACGCATGGTATATGATCTGAAAGAATCGCACTTGCCATCATGCCAGTGTGAATTTCTAAGTGAGCATCTGCGATCGCCTCAAATACCAAACGTTGCCCTGGAAAGACCACTCTCTCAAAATACCAGTTGGGAACGTTGGTGATCCGAGCAATCTGCATTTGACTTGTGGCATTGACATAGCAGCACAAAATTACATTAGAACCATCCGAAGGTACGGGATCAAGAATCTGAGCCATATTACAGCAGCCTGGGAGCAGATAGGTAACTACATAAAGAAGGCTAACACTGCTAGATCACCGTTAGCTGTAAATTCCACTACCAACCGAGAAATTTAGCTAAATTTGTTTCCAGAGGTATACCAAAAAATCTGCTTTTAGTCTAGAGTAAAAAATTTAGCTATATATACTACCTCAAAGCATCTTAAACTGAAATTTTGCCTCCTCCCCAGAAAAGAAGTTCAGATAGATGGTGTGGTGAAAAAATAGCTGTGCAGAGCAGTCCAGTAAGTTGTATTGTTAAACTTATAGTAATACACTAAAAAACCACCTTTGGGCTGCGGGAATTTTTGATCTCCCATTAGTACCTAAAACATATAAAAAACTGGGTTACGGTATCCAGCCCAATTAGTATGTCATTAAACACTGTTCTGCTAAGTTAAATAGCGGCAAATCTGGATACTAGAAAAATACGATGGAAAATCGCCTTCTATACGTCCGCCTTCCTTGTAACCCTATTTTCCCAATCGGGGTTGTTTATCTAGCTGATTATGTTCACAAGCTGTTTCCCGATGTCAAGCAGCGAATATTTGACTTGGGAACAGTACCACCTCTAGATTTTGCTGGTGCGTTAGAGGCTTGTATAGATGAATTTCAGCCGACGCTATTGGTATTTTCTTGGCGAGATATCCAGATTTATGCGCCTGTGGGAGGTAGAGGGGGAAACCCACTTCAACACGCTTTTGAATTTTACTACGCCAAAAATCCTTTAAAAAGAATTAGGGGTGCGCTAGGAGGACTGCGTGTAACTACAGCTTACTATACAGAACTTTGGCGCAATTTAGGATTAATAAAACAAGGATTAAAACAGGCTCAAAAATATCATCCTGATGCCCGCGCCGTTGTTGGTGGTGGTGCTGTCAGTGTATTTTATGAGCAACTAGGTAATAGTTTACCTGATGGCACGATTGTTTCTGTAGGTGAAGGTGAAGCACTTATAGAAAAACTCTTGCGGGGGGAAGATTTAGAAAATGAACGCTGTTATGTGGTGGGAGAGACAACACCGCGCGATCGCTTAGTTCACGAACAACCCGCTAATATAGAAAAAACTGCTTGCAATTACGATTACATAGAAACAATTTGGTCTGAGTTTCAGTACTATTTGCAAGACCAAGATTTCTATGTAGGGGTACAAACTAAGCGTGGTTGTCCGCATAACTGTTGCTACTGTATTTACACAGTGATAGAAGGCAAACAGGTACGCATCAACCCAGCAGATGAAGTTGTAGCAGAGATGCGCCAACTATACGACAGAGGAATTCGTAACTTTTGGTTTACTGATGCTCAGTTTATCCCTGCCCGTAAATTTATAGATGATGCCGTTGAGTTATTACAAAAAATCCTTGATGCAGGGATGCACGATATTCACTGGGCAGCATATATCCGCGCCGATAATCTCACACCCCAGTTATGTGATTTAATGGCTAAAACTGGGATGAATTACTTTGAAATTGGCATTACCAGTGGTTCACAAGAACTGGTGCGGAAAATGCGGATGGGATATAACCTCCGCACCGTCTTAGAAAACTGCCGTGACTTGAAAGCAGCAGGGTTTAATGATTTAGTTTCAGTCAACTACTCTTTTAATGTAATTGACGAACGACCAGAAACAATTCGCCAAACTATCGCCTACCACCGAGAACTTGAACGAATTTTTGGAGTTGATAAAGTTGAACCTGCTATTTTCTTTATAGGTTTGCAGCCGCATACTCATTTAGAAGAATATGCTTTTCAAAACAATATCATCAAGCCGGGGTACAACCCCATGAGTTTAATGCCTTGGACAGCCAAAAAATTACTCTGGAATCCAGAACCTCTAGGTTCTTTATTTGGTGAGGTATGCTTGCAAGCATGGCAACAAAATCCTAATGATTTTGGGCGCGAAGTAATGCAGATTTTAGAACAACGTTTTGGTTGTGCTGATTTAGAGGAAGCATTAACTGCACCTATTGAGCCAAAATCCAAACAATTGGCTGGTGTGTCTTAGAATTTTAGCCTACAGGTTAAAACCTGGATAAACTCTCAACTTAAAACTCTCTCCCTCTCTTTCCTTCGCGCTCTTCGCGTCTTCGCGGTTCGTTTAATAAAACCCTACCCATGTTAAAAGGCTCAATACTGCAACAACTAGCAGATGCTCATCAATCAGGCTCAAGACCTTTGCGTTTTGGAGTGTATTACAAAAACACTCTGGTTGCCTTGTGTCATGCCTTAGAAGATAGCATCTTAACCTCAAATAGCTCCCCCCAAGTAATTACGGCATTTCAACGGGGAAAATGGTATTTACAAGAAGCAGATAGATATGGAGAAATAGCCGAGAAATCACAACAAATTGTGATTATGGCTTCACCCGATAGCGGTTTTGCGGAACATCCTACCAGTCAACGTAAAAATGTAGCCATAGTTAGTTTAGACGAGGCTGATCCTGTTGCTCAAGAATGGCACTTGATTATTTTTTCACCTACATACACAGCAATGGTGCTTTGTCAAGAACTACCAGCAGCAGATTATGGAGCAGCAGGACAACCAAAAACGGATGTAGAGCGCAAATTTTACGGTTTTTGGACATTTGAACCGCAGTTAGTTAAGGAAACAGTAGAAATAGCGATCGCACATATTGGTAAAGTTGATCCACAACTCCAACAAACCTTAACTGCCCAATTAGAAGCAATTACAGTTGCGGCGAGCGAGGAGCAAGACGACTTAGGGGCGATCGTTGCGCGGGTAGTAAACTATTTACAAACAACCCAGTTGGTTTTAATTCCCGATCAAGAAGATTTGGATAACAACTTAGTTTCCAATGAATTGCAAGCTTTTGTGCGGATGGCGCAGTTAATGGAGTTAGCCAACACAGGCAACCCAATGGCAACAGCCGAAGTGTCGGCGCTGGCAGAAGTGATGGCGCAATTATTGAATTTACCAGCTTGGCAGTTAAAGCGGTTACGATTGGCAGGGTTGTTGCATGGATTAGTTAGCTTACCAACAGATTTTGTGATCCAAAAATCAGAGGAAGCGCCTTGTTGTCCACTTGTACCAGAAGTGCAAGCATTGAGGCGGATGCCCAGGTTAAATGCGATCGCACATATTATCAACCATCAAACCGAGTGGTGGAATGGTACAGGGCAACCTGCGGGTTTAGCTGGTGAAGAAATTCCTTTAGAGGCGAGAATTTTAGGGTTAGTTACCCACTTTGAACATCGCCTGACACAACTGCCAAAAGAGAAACCAGATATTAGTCAGGAGGAGATTTTAATTCAGGTGTTGAGTGAGTGTCAAGCCCAAGCAGGCGATCGCTGGGAGCCAAAATTAGTGGAAACCCTAGCTTTATTAGTCATGGGCTTACAACAAGGTTTAAGTTTACCAGTCAAACCACCTAAAGTTAGTAATGGAATGTGGTTATTAGATATTCCTAGTACTAGCGAATTATTAACGGCTGTAATGGATGCAACAGGGGGAAATCGTGGATCTTGAAGCAATTACTCAGGGTAAAAATAAGCATCTCCCTGGAGCAAACTTAGAAGATGAAAACCTTTCAAACCTAGATTTAAGCAGGATTAATTTAGCTGGCGCTACCCTTGTCGGTACTAATTTTAGTCATTCTAAATTAGAAGGTGCGCGTTTAGAAGGAGCCAATCTTTTAGGCGCTCAAATGGTAGCAACAGATCTGCGGGCAAATTTGTTAGGCGCAAATTTAATGCAAGCAGATTTAACAGGTGCAGACTTGCGGGGAAGTAACCTGCGCGGTGCAAATTTAATGGGTGCGAAATTAACCCAAGCAAATTTAGCAGGTGCTTTTTTAAGTGGTGCAAATTTGATGAGTGTTAACTTGCAAGGCGTTGATTTGCGCGGTGCAGATTTGCGCGGTGCTAATTTGAATGGGGCGAATTTACAAGGCGCAGATTTAAGTCAAGCAGATTTACAAGGTGCGAGTTTAAGTCAAACTAATTTGGAAGAAGCAGATTTACGGGGGGCGAATTTAGCTGGGGCTAATTTAATGAGTGCAAATTTGCTTTGTGCTGAGTTAGAAGGTGCTAATTTGAATGGGGTTAATCTTACAGGTACTTGTTTAGTCGGGACATCTGTAGAGTAGATAACTTAGTCTGGCTATCAAAATTGACTTTGAATTGATTAGCGATTTATCTAATATAGAAACAATTGCAGCCAATATTTTTTGTTTAAGTCCCTTTATGGCTGTTTAGCTTATTTTGACACTAATTGACTTAATAAGGTATTGTTTTGTTCTTGTAATTTAATTGCTTCTATTAAAAGCCGATTATTCTCTTTGATGGCTTCAGTATTAGCCTCAGCAACTTCTATGGATTTTTTCACAATGTCATTTTGTCGTTGAGATGTTTTATTCAGTAATAAAAACAATCCACTTAACAATAGAAGAGGAACAATTAAGGATGTAACAGCCTTCAACAAAAAATCATCTTCACTTGCTTCTTGTTCATTAACATTCTGCGGATTCTGAGCTAAAGTGTAGTTACTATCAATAGTAACTACTTCAGATTGAGCCACTGCCTTATCTACTAGGGGTGCGGACAAGGTGATAGTGGCAAGTGCTACAAAAATGAAAAATTTTATTTTCATATCTATGTTCTGAGCGAAATTTAGATAATTATAAGCTGTTGCGCTTCCCAGTGGCATAATAATTTGAGCGTCATTTTGGAGCAATTAGCGTCAATGAAGATCCCAATGTGGATAATGAAAGCATTGATGCAGATTTAGCCACAGAATATGCTACCAACCATGAGGATAATTAATACTCTTGGATACCTCAGTAAAATCGCTCTTACTGCCATAAATTTTTATCAATTTTATTAAAATCATTAGTATTGCTTAAAAACTCAGTTTCATCGTCGGCTGTCCAAGTTCCAGCCAAAAAGTCAAGATCATGGTAAGTTGTAATCGGATTCTCTGAATCTGTCGAATTTGTCTCAGTAATAAATGTAATAATAACTGGAGTTTGTTCAGCAATATTCTCAGGAACTTCATTTAATTCAATTTTGCCATTTCGATAAATTCCTTTAACTGTTTTTAGCATAAATTTTATCCTTATATAATTCAATATTTGGTTGTCTTGTTATTTTTATAGCGGTTAACGTTAAAATCGCACCCAAATCCTCACCTCTACTCAGGCAACCAATCATCATCTAAAATTTGTGCTAAAGATCCAATTGGTGTAACTGGAAATGTATCAAGAGGTAATTGTGTGCGATCGCTTGCTTCTGATCTGGCTTGATCGTAACACTCATCAAAAATTTCTAGAATGTAAGGTTTCAGACTAGGACTATCTTCTAATTCATCCTGAATCTGTCTGCGAAATGTCCTAATTTCTCCTTTCCAATGCCCCTGATTGCGTTCTCGTTCTGCATCCCAGTATTTTAACTTAAGTAGGTGTTCAAAAAGCCTAATCAATAAGTTTTTAATAGCTCTTTTTTGGCTCCTCCCCATGCTCTCCAATTCCTCAATCAAATTATCTAAATCCACAACAGAAAATTGACCGGTACGCAGTTGGTTAATAGTTGTTTTTATCCAAAGGTAATAATCTTGGTCGTATAACTTCTGAGTCGTTGGTTGTGATTGAGTTACCATACACTTGCTCAATTAATAAGTATTAAATGTAGCACAATTGTCAAAATCTCAACTATTTTATAACTTACGCAAAACAACAAGCGGGCAAGATGCCCGCACTACCTAAAATATTATTTCAGCAAACGGAAAGACTGTTGTAAAGGTTGAATTACACCTAATGCCGATGAATTGCTTTTAGTATATAAACTGGCAACTACAGCAGTTTTATTATTTTTATACTTTACCAAAGTCACGATACTATTAGGAAAAGCGAATCTAGAATCATTAACCCACAATCTATATGCAGATTTCCCATTGATTGTTAGGCTTTGCGTCTTAGTAATTTTAGCGCCATTTTGCTTATAGCTGGCAACTTCTTGATTGATAGCAGTACTAAAAGAGCTATCAACAAAGTAAATATTATTTTTGATATAACTAGCAGAAGCTTTACCCCCGCCTGTTTGTGGTTTGTAATTTGTGATTATTACATATTCTTTATTAGAAGAATCAACAGACCAACCAGAAGGGTATCTAATTGAAAATAGATTAGGTGATGTATAACCCTTAAATCTTGTGGCTGCTTGGACTGGGCTAACTTCTATCCCAGGAATCTGATTAATTACAGGTAACGCCCCTGAAACAGCCACAGTTGATAAAACAGATAAGATAAAAAATTTAGATTTCATAATTTTTTCTCCAAGTTTGATTATACAGATGGATTCACGACGTTTTAGCTAATTTCCGGTAATCAAGACTTGCGAAAATAAATTTATTGAAGTTAGGTGCTAGTGTTAAGTTGCCAAATATTTGTTAAGAAGGATTGCGATATTTAAGCGATCGCTTCCTCATCCATAGCGCGATCGCACTCAAAAACCCCAACCCCATTACTCCAGCCAGAGGATTTTTATCAACTCCAGTAATCCACTCAGGAACAGATCCAGAATATTGCACCATCTGCCCTACATTAATCATGTAGTAGCCCCAGACTAACCCCGCGTGCAAACCAATAGAAATGCCCAAGCGTCCTTTGCTGCCACGCTTCGCCCACACTAAAGTTAAACCTAAAAGTAACAGCGCCGGAAATTGTGGAAAGGTGCGAATAATTTCTGAGATGGGTTTGATAAAATGCGATATAGCAAATATTGAAGCACCTATCCAAAGGCTGATATTCGGGCGGTAATCTCTTTGCAACTCATCTAGCAACCAACCCCGAAATACTAACTCCTCTGCAAAACCAACTCCCAAGGCACTTAATAATCCTTCTAAGATTAGCTGTGGTAAAAACATAGTAGGGCTTTGCCAAGCTACCCAACCTAGCAAACTTTCTAAACCAAATAAACTAAACGTAATTACCACACCCAAACTTAGACCTTTAAGTAAATCTAAATTGTTTTGTGGCTGCGCTGTTACTCCATATTTTTTGAGTAATTGTGGTTGTCGATAAACGTTTTCTCCCCAAATCCTCAGTAAAAACAAGAAATCAGCAAACAACAGCGCCATTGTCAGGATAGTCAACAAATTGCGGACACCAGGACTATCACCGTTACCAGCAAGACCAACTAATAAATAAATTAGCGCGGCTCTCGGCAGCCACAATATCGCTAAAATTAATAAAAATATACCCAGCCTAATTGGGGCAGGGTATTGAGCTACACTAATTAAATTAATTTTCAAGAATTCTTAGTTACTCGTCAGGTTCAATTGTGCTAGTTAAACCGTGATTATTCAAGGTTTCACAGTAAAACTCCGCGTGTTCTAGGGCGCAGGTAATTACTAAAGCAGTACCACTATTATGAGCTTCCATCATAATGTTGACAGCTTGAGGTTGCGTCAAATTAGGCACAGTTGTTATTAATACCTGCACAACGTACTCCATTGGATTGAAGTCGTCGTTATGCAGCAAAACGCGATAACGTGGTGCGATTTTACGAGATGTTGAAGGCTTTTGAATAGTCTCAACAGACACGGCTCTACTCTCTTAATCAGTTAATTACACAGATTTCTAGTTATATAGACAAAATTTTAGCATAGCTTGGCATTACAAGATTTTTTTGGAAAAGCTAAGATCAAAAAGTTAACTTTACTTAACATTTCTTACAACCATGCAGTACAGCCAAGCAACTGCCACCGCCCCGATTCCAGGTACTTATTGGCAGTGGCGTGAGCAATCAATCTATTATGTCAAAGCTGGAAAACGACAGCCAGGGAAGCCTCCTCTACTATTGATTCATGGGTTTGGAGCGTCTACAGACCACTGGCGCAAAAATATCTCTGGTCTGAGTGATGATTTTGAAGTGTGGGCAATTGATTTATTAGGGTTTGGACGTTCTGCTAAACCTGAGTGGCAGTATGGCGGAGAGTTATGGCGCGATCAGCTATACGATTTTATTAGCAATGTTATTGGTCAGCCAGTAGTATTAGCTGGTAACTCTTTGGGAGGCTATTCAGCGTTGTGTGTAGCTGCTCAACGTCCTGATGCTGCTGTTGGTTTGGTGTTGCTCAATAGTGCTGGACCATTCACTGATGCTAAAGTGCCGACAGAACCAAATCCCACGAAGAAGTTTTTTAGCGAGACAACGCGATCGCTTTTTCGGCAACCTTGGGCAAGTTTTCTGTTATTTCAGTATGTACGGCAACGCTCTCTGATTCGGCAAACCCTAGAAAAAGTTTACCTGGATAAGAGTGCTGTTACAGACCAACTGGTAGAAGAAATTTATCAACCTTCTTGTGATCCTGGTGCGCCAAGGGTGTTTGCTTCTGTCTTCAGCAGTCCTCAAGGGGAAAATGTCGATGTGCTGCTTAAGCAACTAACTTGCCCGTTGTTGCTATTGTGGGGAGAAGCAGACCCCTGGATGAATGCTAAAGAAAGAGGAGCAAAGTTTCGTGAGTTTTATCCTCAACTTACAGAACATTATCTCCGCGCTGGTCATTGTCCCCATGATGAAGTGCCGGATCAAGTTAATTCTGTGATGCGTTCTTGGGTATTGTCGATTTTGTGAAAGTGACAGAAATGAGTTAGCAGTAACTAATCACATTGTTTAGATAATTCTATATCAAAGGCAGTTGATTGCCTCTAAGCTTAATCTGCAAAGACTTTTGCAACAAAAATATAACCTAGCGAGATATTGCAAAGTTCTTTGTATTTTTGTTACAAAGTATGAAGAACTCTCGTGGACGCAAAACGGTATGTTTGGTGGCATCACTGGTTTAAAAGATAATTCTGGCGGCGATTGGGGAGAGCGTATGCTCAACACCGTCGCCAGCAAGACCATTCGCCACCTGTTTACCCAGAGTGAGTCGGTAGAGGTGAATGTTCGTTGCTTCCCTTCTAGCAAATTGCTACAGGGCAGCATTGATAGCTTTCAAATGAGCGGGAAGCGCTTAGTAATTAAGCGCGATTTTGGGGTTGAGGAGATGTCATTTGAGACAGATGCCGTTTCTCTCGACTTTAGCTCAGTGCTAAAGGGTCAGCTTTCCCTCAAGCAACCTACTCAAGCTGTTGCACAGGTGATTTTATCTGAAGCAGATTTAAACAAATCTTTCAAAGCAGAATTGGTAACAAAGCGCCTGCAAAATATTGATACACCCGCTTTAACAGATTTATCTGGCGGTGAACCTGTTTCTTTTACAGATGTTCAGGTGCAGTTGTTACCAAATAATCAGTTACGCATTGCTGCTCAAACTGAACTAGCAGAGCATGGAGTTGTGCCAATTAGCATGACTGCTACTTTAGATGTAGAAAGACGGCGGCGGATTTCGTTTAAAAAACCACATTTTGAAACTGATGCTGTGCCTGAGTCCGTACGCGATATTTCTCAGAAGTTATCGGTTGCTTTGGCTGAAATTTTAGATAATATGGTTGATTTGGATCGTTTTGATCTTGATGGGGTGATCTTGCGAATCAACCGCTTGGAAACTCAGGGGAATAAGTTAGTTTTTAGTGGTTACGCCCAAATTGAGCAGGTTCCAGGTAGTAATTGATCGGGAAAAAAGATATAGCATTTATTGCAGAAGTTGGGAAAAGGGCAAAGCTTAAAGGGTAAATAGTTTCCCCTTCCTTTTTTTAACCTGCATTTTTTGAATGGATGCAAGCTATCTATTTTCTTCTTCCTCAGTTTTGCCAAAATTTACCCCCTCTCGATATTCACTTTTATAAGCTAACGCGCATTTAAATTGTACATTTTATAATTGAGAGAAAAGTTATCAAACTCTATACCCCTCTCTCCTCCCTCTCTCAAATATAAAATTTAGAAACACAACAGCTTAGTCAGCTTTTTGCTCTAGTGCTAAATATTCTTCAGGATAATATGTTTTTTTGAGTGTTTGTGTTTGTATAAAATCTATTTAATTATTAAATTTTTTTTTTACTGACAACAGGGTGCGATCGCTCTTTAACTATTGCCCCAAACTTCGTTTAAATCCAAAACAAATCCAGGTAAAACATCTTCCCCTGATAAAGTTACAGGATTATCTAATACTTCCACATCTCGATTTGGTCGATAAATTTCCACTCGTTTATTCTTGGGATCAATTAACCAACCAAGCCTTGCACCATTAGCGATATATTCCCTCATTTTGGTGCGTAGAGGTTCCAGATTATCGTTTTTAGAACGCAATTCCATGACGAAATCAGGACACAAAGGTACAAAGCCTTGTTGCTGTTCCTTTGTGAGTGCGTTCCATCTTTCATTACTTACCCATGCTGCATCAGGAGAACGATCTGCACCATTGGGAAGATAAAAGCCTGTGGAAGAATCAAATGTTTTTCCCAGTTTGGTTTGACGGTTCCATAGCCAAAGTTGCCCAGAAAAATCAGAGTTTCTGTTTGATGTCTCGCCTCCGGTTGGTGGCATAACAATCAATTCTCCTTTTTCAGTTCGTTCTAATTGTAAATCTCTGTTTGCGATCGCTAATTCAACAAACTGCTCATGGGTAAGCGATAGTGTTAACGTCGGTGGGATATTGACGGCAATGGCTTGGGTAAAGTTTGCTTGTGTCATCTTGACAATATTTATCAGAGTTTCTATAGGGTTACGCACAGCTTAACTCTACCTACAAATCATAACTAATTGCTGGGATATGATCTGACTCAAAAATACCCCTAAATTCACATTAAAAAAAGGTAACTTTGACTGTTACCCATTAAAAAATAAGTTAAAGGAATCTAGGTTTAATTACCAAAATTTATTTGATGCGAGCCATTCGCACAACTAGCCATTCCTTACGAGTCTTGCCACAAGGTCCAATACTTTGGCAGTCATCAACATTACGCAACTGATAAGACAACCGAACTTTTTTATTTAAAAATTGTTTTTTCTGCTCACAAATCTCAAAAGTAGCACCGACACTGCGCTCAACTTTTGCCTCGACTACAGTTAAATAACACATCAGATCGCCCTGTTCCATACTTTTTACAGTTACGATGCGTGGCAAGGCTTTTGTAGTTTGAGCAACGGTGGAACTGGCTGTTGAAACAAAGCCTCCCGCCAATAATACTAACGGCAATGATAATTTGAGAAATTTTTGAATTAGCATATTTTTTTAGAAGTATGAGATAGTATAAAAATTATAACTTTTTTTCTAGTTTAAACAAATTATATTACTTCTAAAAGTCACAAATCTTTAATATGGCAAAATTGAAAAATGTCAAATATTTTTTTAAGTAACTCACCGTAATTAAACCTAAAACCCCACCCCCTAGCCCCCTCCCCGAATTTCGGGGAGGGGGTTAATGTGGAGCTACTTACAATAAATTTGAAGCTGATCTAAGGTTACCAAGTGCTACCTTAGTTGATGATTTAAGGGTACTTCATGTTAAACTAATTTTTATGTTAATTTTCTGAAACAAACAGCTTTAATAATGCTAAATTCAGCCAGATCGTAAACCTTGGCAATACTGAAATTAATAGCCAATGCTTTAACATTTTAAGCTAGCTTCTATATCTTTTATATATTCATTAATCATGTGTTTCTTAATGGTCACAGGGGTATATCTGCCAAATGTTAAAAATGACAGACCGACTTCAAGAAGAACTAATAGGATAACGCTAATGTCCTCTAATAATAAAGCAAAGCTATTTTGTTTTCCTAAGACTACCTGACGATTGCTGTTGAAATAAACCAGGTGGTGAATATGCTTAAAATGCCATAAAGGTGGGACTCGCAGGGGAATTCGTGGGATAACATCAATAAAATTGACTACACGATAGCTGCGATCGCCAAAATAATTATTAATTTCATTAGCAAGATCGAATTGAGCAACCCTCGGCGATCCAAAGGTATAAATTCCCCCTATTTTTATAGTTCCATCTAATTCGTAAATTACGGCTTTATAGGCGGCCATTGTTGCTAATGCACCACCTAAACTATGACCTGTAATGTAAAGAGGGGTATCCTTTAGCTGACAAATAGCGTTACTTATGCCGGGACTACCTAACCATTGGGATGTTTCATCAGGAAAAAACTTTTGTTTAATTCCATCTCGCAAAGCACATCCCCAAATATTTTCAACTCCTTGTAAAAATCCTCCATGAGCATAAAGTTTTTTATCTGGTGGTTGAGAAATATTTTTTTTGCTTTCAGCAGCTGTTGCTTGAACTTCTTCTACAATATTTTCGTTAGGAAATAATCTTCTAACAAAGTTGATATCTGTCAAGATATCTATGGAATCATTCTCTGTGCCTCTAAATGCCAAAACTGCAAATGGCTGTCCCGGTTCTACACCAGGATGTTTAGCTAAAAAAGCCTGACTGCCTTGAGCGTCAAAAAAGATAACATTTTCAAAATTAGCTATTTTGAGATATTTAGCAACTGTAATTTTATTTTCATAAGCAATTTGGGAGCAATAAGCTAGCCACCAGGCTATTTGTGGATTGTATCCCTTCTTGTTAGTGTCAAAAACATGGGATTGCCATTCAGGAAAGTATTTAAATGTTTCTGCCATATTAAAGGAGTTTTTGTAGATCTAGTTTGTGGATTACTCACCTGGGGAAATTACGGGCATTAGGGATGATAAAAGATAAAATCTGAATGCGCTTTTGTTAATTATACATATTTATGAGTTTTAATAAATTTTACTGTTTTAGCAATATCCCGAATGTGTTGCTTGTTTGCATATAAAGTAAAATTAGTATACTTACTTGAATTAACTTCCACAGGTTGAGGATAACGGACAATTAATTCAGCAACGCCTTTTTCTGAGCGTGACTGGTCGGCAGAAGGTAAAATTAAACAAGCTGGTTGATTTTGAACTTTTAAACTGAGTATTTGGGGGCGAGAACCATAAGGGCGTAATTTATGTTTCGCCTGAGATTCGCACATTGCTTGTGGGGTTGCTGCATTATTTGCTGATACTAAAAAGAAGCCGTTGCTACCACGAAAGCGTTCTGGTTCTCCTTTTACAGGTTGCCAGTTTTTAGGATATTTAAAGCTAGCTTTATATGTAGAACTGGTGTAGGTTCGCCAATTAGAATTAGATTTTACTTGAGCTTGACTTACCAAAAAGCTATTTTTAGCAATTGCTGGTTGTTGCTCAACTGTGTTAACTTTCTGCGTTGGGTAAGTTTCTATATTAGTTAGGGAAAGAGAGTGACTTTTGCTGTTACCGGAAGCAAGTAAAGTAGCTAGGGGAAGTCCAACTGCAAAACAGAGAATGAAAGGTAGCGATCGCAAAACCATTTTCTATATCTTCTAATCTACTAAACTATAGAATCAATAGTGCGATCGCTTATTCCAGAATCTACTTCCTCATCAGTAATTTTGGCTGTTGAGTTTTGAGTTAATTAATTTCTCACAATTAAAAATCAAAGTAAATATAAGGTAAACCACCTTCGGGAGCCAATAGCCACACAGCAAACAGACACACAGGTACTAACAGCAGCTTTACGTGCCAATTTAACTGTAATTTTAAACCTTTATGAAGACCATAAACAATAGCCATAAATATGCCTAGTAAAATTAATAGCCAAGCTAGTTGCACAGCTTCCAAACCAATTCCTTCTCTATATACTTTTTGCACAAACTGACTATCAGCTTGGTATCCCCATAAATGTGAAAATACCAATCCAGATTGTTTAAGATCCGGTAGTCTAAAAAATATCCAAGTAATGAAAACCATTAATTGGGTAATTAACCATGCAACTATCGCACCACTCCAACTATTCCACCAATGTCTTGCTTGGTCATAACGCATAGATATAGCTTCAGTTAGGCGATGAACTACTAACCCAATACCATGTAATGCACCCCAAACAACATAGCCCCAGGCTGCACCATGCCAAATACCAGCAACTAACATGATAATTAGTAAATTTAGGCAAGTTCTTTGCAACCCCTGACGCGAACCACCCAAAGGAAAATAGAGATAATTTCTTAACCAATCTCCTAATGTTATATGCCATCTCCGCCAAAATTGGGCAATACTGGTAGTGAAATAGGGAAAGTTGAAATTTTCAGGAAGATTAAATCCTAATAAAATAGCACTGCCACGCGCTATATCTACATACCCACTAAAATCTAAATAAAGTTGGAAACCATAAGCGAAAGTAGCTAACCATAAATCTCCGCTACCTGCTCTTTCTAAGTTGCCAGCACCCCAAATTACATCGACAACTCTACCTAAATTATCGGCAACAAGTGCTTTTTTGATAGCTCCACAAGTGATGAGCCACAGACCTTCTGCTATCCAATCTAAGCTAGGGAACTGCAAGGTTTTAAGCTGCTCGGCAAAGTAATGATAGCGGGTAATTGGACCTGAAATAGCTTTTGGGAAAAATAATTTATATGCTAGAAAATTGAGGAGCTTCTCACTCTTCTGTGCGCCACGATAGACATCAATTAAATAAGCGATACATTCAAATGTAAAAAATGATATCCCTAAAGGAGCAATTAGGCGATCGCTAACCCAATTTGCGTATCTTTCAACCACAGGTAAATTAAAAACTGAGGCAATGGTTGTTAATAAAAATGGTATATATTTAAACCCCAACAATAACAATACGTTTAAAGCAATACCAAGTAATAAGATTAAACGCCTTTGCTCTTGCCAACGATCAAGTACTTGCTGCCAACCTTGATTAGAAATCTTGGGATTTTTAGCTTGTTTCCCTAGTGTTGTTTTATCACCAATAATTCTTCCTAAAGCAAAATTAATTACAGCAATAACTATTAGCAGGGGAATATATTGGATTTGTAATGTGGCATAAAAAAATAAGCTAAAAATTATAATTGTGCATAGTTGAAAGGATTGTGTTTGTAAAACATTAAAATATGCACTTCGCACCAACCAATAAATTCCTAAAAGAATTAGGATAAATAGTCCATAGATGGGTGAAACAAAACTCATACTGAATTCAGGTCAAGTGGAAATATTATAGTTTTAAATAGCTACTTTTTAGACCAAGGAATCACGGAATTTTCCGCTAGTGCTTTAGATACTTCAAAAGCGCCATAACGGTTAAGATGACTGGGATCAGAAAACAATTGATTTTGGTCAGACCATAACAGGCTAAGGTCTTGTAAGATTAGTTTATTTTGTTGTTGCTGCTGTTGAATATATTTAATGAATTGTACCTCATATTTTTGACGTACTGGGTCTAAATATTGCTTAGTGAGTGGCACATTAACAAACACTAGAGGGATTTTGTGTTCCTGAAGAAATTGCGTTAAAGCTGCTAATGCAATGTCTTGTTGACCATTTAGCTCAAATGAGTCATAATCGCTGTCATAATCCCCGCTAACTTTGGCATAACGCTTGTAATAGGTAGCTGGCTGGAAACGAATTGACAAGGGGAGGAAGCCATCAACGTCAAAGTTACTAACATTTAGTGAAGTTTCAGGTGAACTAATATTAGATTCGGCAACGGGTGGTTGCGGTGTTTTTGGTATGATACTGGCATACTGTTGACTTAAGACAGTTTTTAAGCGATCGCGCAATGGATAAGTTGTAGAAATTTTCCCTAAAATTTCAATGAGCCAGTTGTTGATAGATTGAAAACTAAAGCCCGAACCGGATTTTTTTGCTGTGTTGGTAATTTTAGAGTTGTCCGTAATATTAGTTGGCGACCAATTACCAGCTAGTAGTTGCTGAAAACCATCGGAAGCTGCGATCGCACTATAAGTTAAATCTACTCGTCCACTGTTAAACGACCGCGCCCCATCTGCCCAGATAATCAATTTGGGTAACTGGTTTTTCGTCAACAAACGGCGAATTATAAAATCTACAACTTGGTTTGTAGCACCGTTAATTCCAAAATTAAATACGCTGATATCCTCGTAACCTTTAGCTGCTAATGCTGCTTTAAGTGCTGTGGGATCAACACCACGCAGAGCGCGAGAACTGCCAACGATTAAAATATCAGGAGTACCGCTCTTAGCACAGATTTGTTGGTAAAGAGCTAACTTTTGATCTAATAAAGTGTTGTTAAATGAGGGGTTATCTGTTTCTGGGATTTGCGCTAACTTAGTAGGATTATTTTTAGCTATATCCTGTGGGACTAATGAGCTAGCACTCATAATTCCAGATGATGTCACCCCAGGGGTAGATGTTTTTGTTTGTTGAGACGCATTCAAGGATTGCTTAGGATCGGGTTTGCGGTCGCTAGTAAAACTATTTTTAGATCCTTCAGTAAACCCTTTTCTGTTGAAAACACTGCTATTATCTATTTTTGATTTCTGCAATGACAACTCAGGTAGCGGGTTCAAATCTATTGCTTCAGCATCAGATTTTTTGGCTGTTGCTACCGCCTGTGTTTGCACCTGTGGCGGTGTTGATGAAAGCTGGCTAACTTTTGCTGGCTGTTGAGATGAACGCAAAAAATAACCAATAAACCAATCAGCTTGAAGTGTTAGTAATAATCCCAACGTAGCCCAAACACAAGCTATTTTTACTGCTTGAGAATTAGCGGAAATTTTCATACCTTCGGTATGAGGAATAGCGCCCGCGTCTTTTAGGTCTGTGCTAGGAATAAATAGCTGAGTAAAACAAAGCCCCTGTTGCAAGATTATTGCTGTATCATTAATCCTTTTTTTAACTGCGGATTTGAAGTTATTTGGATGTAGTTCTGCAAGTGCAGAATTGCGATCTTGTGGACTTTGCGTAACACCAACACTTTCAGCATTTTGTGCAGCTAATTCTGTGTTTGATGTTAAGAGATTGCGGTTGACAAAATCAATTCCGTAATTCCACAAAGGCGATGATTGACCAGCACGACGACCATAGATCCGCACACCAGCAACATTAGAAATTCCTATTTGGCTCAAAAACTTAGCAATTGGCGGCGCGACTTGTTTTTGGAGAGGACAAATCAAAGCTTCGCTCATAATATGCAGCAAATCTTGTTTGCGTTTCAAACTAATCCGAATCCCACCAGTAGCTAAACGCCGATCTAAATCAGGATTAACTAAGCGTTGGATCAAAAATATTAGAGCATCGTGATCTCCCTGTTGGGCTAAGGTTAAAGCAGTAGGAGCTAAAGCTGGATGTATTGATGCAGGTAAATTCAGCCATTCAACCCAAGCTGGATCTTGAGCAGTTGAACCGCTATTAGCTTCAACTGCATAAATATTCGCTGCCTGGATACCTTGGGGAGCTAAAGACTCTAACAAAGGCGCGATCGCACTCAGCGCAACTTGGCGATCTGGAATACCCGCTTCTTTTGTTAATAAACTACAAAATAAATGCAGAGTTAAATCTTTGATTACTACTCGAACTTCTATCCCCTGCGGTGTTAGGGCTTGATTTAACAGAAGTGCGATCGCACTCACATCCCCCCAACGCGCCCAATCTTTCACCATCTCTTCTGGGGGAGTCAAATCTATCCGCCAAAACCAATCTGGGTTAGTTTCAGCGTTGATTTGAGCGCGAACAACCGCATCGCGGAAGCCCTCTAACCTTAAAGCCCGTAAGTGTTGCGCTACAGGTTCAGCCAACAAAGATGGATCAGGGCTGTTACGAGCATCACAAATTACCCACAGCCGCCTTGGTGAACTAATAATAGTAAAGTCTGAAGCTTGCAATCCATCATTGGTAGCAAACTCAACAGTTTCGACTTCATCCTTTTTTTGGAGAATTTGGATCAGAACTTTGACCCGAATACCCAAATAACTCAGATGTTCATTGAGATAGCGGGCGATCGCATCTGGTTGGGCAGAATTAGCTAAACTAACGGTGGGGCGTGGAGAATTAATCATCATATTTGGCGTATTATTCTCCGCTCATTCCTTGATCTGATTTAAAGGGATTTTTTTCGACCCACACGAATTGTTGGCTATTCAACATCTGTATTTATCTGTATTTATGTAGTTACAGGGACATTTTTAGCAAAGTTGCTGGTATAAATTGTAGTTTTTTGATCTTAATAATGCTATAGAAGTAGAAGCACACCAAGAAAAATGGGTGATCTCGTCTTTATGGTAGTTCTAAGTCATTGGTAATTGGTTATGGGTCATTGTTAATTGTTCAGGTCAAGCCAGCAGCATAAATTTACAGCAGTTAAAGCGAGAAATTAAGTAATAAACTGAGATTATACGGGACGATCGCCAAAATGCCATCTTCTAATCAAAACTTACCTATAACAAATCAAGTTAACACTCCTGGGTTATCTATTCCCACAGAAATTTGCTTGACTTTCGCGACTGGTTCCTTTCTAATCGGAATACTGGGATTGCAAACCATCAGCAAGTGCCTACAATCTGCGGGAATGGCTAGTGAAGAAGTATTTCGAGGTGAATTATTACCTATACTACATTTTCCCAATCCCAGCAATTCTTAAGTCAGAACAGCCCTAGTGAATCATCAGTTAATTTTCATGGATCTACCAGTTTGTGTAGGGTAAGACCGATCCTTGAGAAGATTCCTCATACAATACATTAAATTATCTTTGTTGAGCGAGAACCTGTTCTATGAGTTCGCTACTCCATACGCACGATCAGGAATTGACGGTAACATCTGCCTCTGATCTATTTCTGCGCCATCGTCTCAAGGTTGTAGAGGACTTATGGGAGTCTGTTCTGCGACAGGAGTGCGGTCAGGAACTGGTCGATTTGCTCAAGCAATTGCGCTCTCTTTGTTCACCAGAGGGGCAGACTCCTGAATTGCCAGAAACCTCAGTACCAAAGCTGATTGAAAAACTTGACCTCAATTCAGCAATTAGGGCTTCCCGCGCTTTTGCCCTATATTTCCAACTGATTAATATTGTTGAACAGCACTACGAGCAACGGGAACAACAGCTTTCACTGCGGGCTAATCACCATCTTCCGGCGACAAATAAGGCTGTATTACCACCAACATCAGCCACAATTTCCCCTGCGCCTAATATTGGCGACTTAGAGGAGTTGCAGCCTAATTCTCCCAACAATAATTTGGGAGCAGACTTGCTGGAAAAAACTTTGCAAGACAATGGTGTACCACCTAGAGATCAAGGTACTTTCCATTGGCTATTCCCCTACTTGCGCTCTATGAATGTGCCACCGCAACACATCCAGCGCCTACTGAACAATCTAGAGATTAGATTAGTATTTACCGCTCACCCGACAGAAATTGTTCGCCATACCATCAGGGGCAAACAGCGACGAATTGCTCATCTTCTGCAACAACTAGATCAAGCAGAAGAAGGCATGAACAGCTTAGGTTTAAATTATTCCTTGGAAGCTGAAACCTTTGAAGAACAACTAACTGAAGAAATTAGATTGTGGTGGCGCACTGATGAGTTGCATCAATTTAAGCCAACGGTGATCGATGAGGTAGATTACACTCTTCACTATTTTGAGCAAGTTTTATTTGAGGCAATTCCTCAACTCTCTCGCCGCTTAAAACAAGCTTTAAAGGATTCTTTTCCCTGGTTGACTCCTCCAAATCATAAATTCTGCCAGTTCGGTTCTTGGGTAGGTTCAGACCGTGATGGTAATCCATCGGTAACACCAGAAGTTACTTGGCAAACTGCTTGTTACCAACGGGGTGTGGTGCTGGAAAAATATATCCAATCTTTACGGCAACTTACGGATCTTTTAAGCTTATCGTTGCACTGGAGCGATGTTTTACCAGAGTTACTAGAATCTTTGGAACAGGATCGCGGACGGATGCCAGAAGTATACGATCGCCTAGCAATTCGCTACAGGCAAGAACCTTACAGGCTGAAGTTGGCTTATATCTTGGCACGGTTAGAAAATAGTCGCGATCGCAATTCGCAACTTGCCTATGGCGATCATCAAAAATGGCAAAACTCAGACACCTACGCTAAAAGTTTTTACCGCACTGGTGAAGAGTTTTTAGCAGAGTTGCAATTAATTCAGCACAACCTGAAAGAAACAGGCTTAAGTTGCCGTGATTTAGAAAACTTGATTTGTCAGGTGGAAATTTACGGATTTAATCTGGCATATCTGGATATTCGTCAAGAAAGTTCTCGCCATTCGGATACTATCAACGAAATTGTTGAATATCTCCAAGTTTTACATAAGCCTTATAACGAGCTTACAGAAACGGAGCGATCGCTTTGGTTGGCAACAGAACTGCAAACTAAACGCCCATTAATTCCATCTGAACTGCCATTTTCCCAAAAGACTTCTGAAACAGTTGAAAGCTTCCGAATGCTGCGGCAGTTACATCAAGAGTTTGGCTCTCCAATCTGCCAAACTTACGTGATCAGCATGAGCCATGATGTTAGCGACCTTTTAGAGGTGTTGCTACTAGCTAAGGAAGCTGGTTTATATGACCCCAGGACAGGTATCACTAGCTTGCAGGTAGTACCGTTATTTGAAACGGTTGAAGATTTGAAACGCGCCCCAGCAGTGATGGAAGCGCTGTTTGAATTGCCTTTCTATCGGGCATTACTTGCTGGAGGTTATGAAGTTGCTCAAGCTAATAGCGAACAAACACAACCCCAAATTATTAATTCTCAATCCCAAACACCAATAAAATCTTCATCAGCTATCACACCTCACTTACAAGAAGTGATGCTTGGTTATTCTGATAGCAATAAAGATTCTGGTTTCTTAAGCAGTAATTGGGAAATTCACAAAGCTCAAAAAGCTTTGCAGAAAATTGCAGAAAAGTATAATCTTAATTTACGCATTTTTCACGGGCGCGGTGGTTCCGTAGGTCGTGGTGGTGGACCTGCTTATGAAGCGATTTTGGCTCAACCAGGTCATACAATTAAAGGCAGGATTAAGATTACAGAACAGGGAGAAGTATTAGCTTCTAAATACTCTCTACCAGAATTAGCTTTGTATAATCTCGAAACAGTTACAACGGCTGTGATTAAAGCGAGTTTGCTCGGAACCAGCTTTGATGATATTCAGCCTTGGAACGAAATTATGGAAGAATTGTCAGTGCGATCGCGGGCTCATTATCGCTCCCTAATTTATGAACAAACAGATTTAGTAGACTTCTTCCACCAAGTCACACCAATTGAAGAAATTAGCCAACTGCAAATTAGTTCTCGTCCCGCCCGTCGTGGTGGTAAGAAAGATTTAGCCAGTTTGCGGGCTATCCCTTGGGTATTTAGCTGGACGCAAAGCCGTTTCCTACTACCTTCTTGGTATGGTGTTGGTACAGCCTTGCAGGAGTTTTTAAACGAAGAACCAGACGAAAACCTCAACCTGCTGCGCTACTTTTACTTCAAATGGCCGTTCTTTAAAATGGCAATCTCTAGAGTAGAGATGACTTTAGCAAAAGTTGATCTACAGATGGCTCACCATTACGTGCGTGAACTATCTAAACCTGAAGATATTGAACGTTTTGAAGCTTTGTTTGATCAGATTGCCAAAGAATACAATTTGGTTTGCGAACTTGTGCTGACTATTACTGGTCATAAGCGGCTTTTAGACGGAGACCCAGAATTGCAGCGTTCTGTACAGTTACGAAATGGTAGCATTGTACCTCTGGGTTTCTTACAAGTTTCTTTGTTGAAACGTCTGCGAGAACACGGCAAGCTTACGACAACTGGTGTTGTACACTCCCGATATAGTAAGGGTGAATTGCTACGTGGAGCCTTATTAACTATCAACGGGATTGCTGCTGGTATGCGAAATACAGGCTGATCAATTAACAATTATCAATTAACAATTGCTCGGAAGCAAGCCTAGCGTTTTGAGTTAAGCAAATCCGGCATTATTTCAACAATAAAATTTTAGTTGTAGGATCACTAATAATTGTTCATTGTTAATTGATAATTGTTTAAAAAGCGGGTCTTAATTTGTACTTTTGTGGCGCTAACATCTGGATTATCTGGTGCATACTTAGGCGGAAAAATTAATCTCCTTGCCCATCAAAATCAGTGCAATCAAAACACAAAACAGTACTTATTATTACCAAAAATTAATCAAGTCTGCCAAGTCTTGGTAACACCCAACGCCGTTTGGCAGGGTAGCACTACTGGCTTATGGATGGGGACGATTTTGGGTGCTTTTGTCGGTGGCTTGGCAACACGCCATCCACCCGATGAAGATATTTCTAGCGATGCGGTTAAAGACAAGGATCAGGAGTAGAAATGCACCATAGATTAGCTATCAGATGATAGCTGACTGCTGATAGCTATAAAAGAGAGAGTCGGACATAAGCCGGGTTCTGTTCATCAAACGTGGCTTTCACCACCTTTGAGGGCAGTTATCTATCTGGGACGCTTGTTACCAAACGCCTCAAGCGGTTTTAACATCGGAACCGGAAAAAGACCAACCTTGGTTCCTTCCTTGCTCCCAACCGGGGTTTACCGAGCCAGCACCTCTCGATGCTGCTGGTGCGCTCTTACCGCACCTTTGCACCCTTACCTGTTAGCTAATTGCTTCATCGGCGGTATGTTTCTGTGGCACTATCCTCACGGTCACCCGCACTGGGCGTTATCCAGCAAGTCTGGTCTTTGAGGAGCCCGGACTTTCCTCAGATTTACCTCAACAGTAAATCCGCAACTGCCTGCGCCTACTCTCTCCCTATTCCAGTTTACTAAATTTAATCAAACTTGCTTAACGATTTATAGCAGATGGTTTTGGCTGAAGTGCGTCTGTCCAAGGCAATTTTTCAACTGTAAACTGGCAGGATAATGTATAAAAACCGATAGCAGGGTTTACCTGGACTGGATCAAATATTTTTATAAATAATCGCAGGTAAAATTGTTCACCTTTTTCAGAGGCTTGTTCAAACCTTTTAGGCTTAAATAATGAAGAGGCAATTTCTAACACTCCATTGGAGTCGCGCTTGAGAATATCTTCTGCTGTAAGCCGCTCTTTGAGTGTTTGGGTGGCGGCAATGATGCTAGATGCTTGGGGTTGGAATAAATCGAGTGTCATACCAGGTATTAACCGGATTACCCGTCGCGATCGCCCATCGAAATCTGTTAAAGAGCTTTGATCCCAATCTACACTAATTGAAGCTGTTTCAGATTTATTTTTAATAGCAACTTGCAAATCGCGCAGGTGATCTGTTTGGTATCGCTCTTTCAACTTAAATTGAATACTAATTAATGATTTTAGTTGTTGTGCTTCTAATTGTGAATCTAGAAATTCTTGATTAAATTTAATTCTCAGTTGGTTATCTATAGACTTAATCGCTCGGTAAAATACATAACTGACTGAAATAAAGTAAGAAGTGAAAATCAGTGAATTCCATTGATTATCTGGTATATAAATATTAAATATTTTCACTGGGAATTATCTAAAAAAAATCCTAAACCATGAATTACTATTTTGATCTCTAGCCAAATCTATTATTTTTTTTGATAGTGGAAAAATTTTCAAACCATCCACGTTTCCAGAAAAATATTACTAGACCCAAGGCGATCGCACCCATAAATGCTAAACATAATGGATAACCCAAATACCAGTTAAGTTCTGGCATATTCCAGGGAGATTTTTCGGTATTAAAGTTCATTCCGTATATTCCTGCAACAAAAGTTAAAGGGATAAAAATACTAGAAATAACGGTAAGTAGTTTCATTATTTCATTCATTTTATTACTAATAGAAGACATATAAACATCCATTAATCCAGAAGATAATTCGCGGTAAGTTTCCACCATATCCATTACTTGAACAGCATGATCGTAACAATCGCGCAGATAAATTCTTACTTCCTCACTGATCAGATGACTACCATCTCGAATTAATGTATTAATAGCATCTCGCTGAGGCCAAATAGCACGACGCAGGGCTAATAATTCTCGCCGAAGTTGATATATTTTATTTAAAGTTTGATGTGTGGGATTAGATACAACTTCTTCTTCTAATTCCTCAATGCGCTCACCATAAGTTTCCAATACAGGAAAAAAACCATCAATAATTGCATCTAAGAGGGCATAAGCTAAATAATCAGCGTTATTTTTGCGAATCATACCTTTAGCAGTACGAATGCGATCGCGTACAGGTTTAAAGCAGTCGCGCTGTGGTTCTTCTTGAACCGTCAGCAAATAATGTTTCCCTAGAATGAAACTAACTTGTTCACTATAAAAGCCATCGGCTTTTTCTTTTGGCATTACCATCTGCGTAATAATTACCAAATGGTCATCATAGTCCTCTACTTTAGGGCGTTGAGGGACATTAACTATATCTTCCAGCACCAAGAGATGCAAATTAAACACTTTCCCCAAGCGGAGCAAGATTTCTTCACTGCCTAAGCCTAGTACATCTACCCAAGATACTGACTCTGTATCTAAGTATAAAGCGCATTCTTCGGGTGTTTCTAGTACTATGCGGGTTGCTGTTTCTTCGTTGTAATCAATTAATACAATTTCCGGCGGCTGTGCATCGGTCTTAACTCTGAGAGTTCCTGGTAGGCTCCCTGGTTGGTCATAGAAGTATTCAAATAAATCTGCTTTTTCTTGAATAGATTGATTAACCAATTGCATAGGCTGTATGCGTGTTTCTGTCATATAACTTAAGATTTAATTTATAGCTTGGTATTATATAGCATCTTAGTATAAGCAACTCTAATTGTTTTTAACAAGCAACTACCTAAAATTGAGCAATGCACCTTTTTCAGCAGCCTTATAATCAAACTATAAGCATAATTAGTAGCTCATAATTCATTTCCATTAAATTCAGCTATAATGCCATAAATTTCGTTAGTACTAATATCTTCTCTATCTAACTTAGAATAAATAGTTAATAAAAGTATGCTAGTAGGCGATTCAAGTTGATAAATTAGCCGATAACCTGCACGTTTTCCTTTGTGAAGGTTACTGTTTTTAACTCTTACCTTAAGTACAAAATAATTTTCACCTAGATTAGCAATACGGTCTCCAATAAAGTTCCCTGTCTGAATTTGCTCAATTACTGGTTCAACGTCTGCACGAATACGACGATACTTTTTAGATAAAGTATATAGGTTGTTTTCAAATTCATCAGCGAAACGGATAGAGATTTGATTATTGTTATTCAGCATCAATTCTATCCCACAGTTCAGATAGTGGTCGAGTTTGTCCAGCTTTAGCTTCTTGTAAAGCTCTTCTCAGACTAGCTTTTATCTCTTCAATAGGAGTATCATCGGGGTCAGATTCTAATTGATCATTAGGTTCAGTAAATAGAACTATAACTCGCACTTTACTAGGGGTTTCTACCTCTATAGGTTCGTCTAAAAATAGTTGCCCTTTTTCATCAATATTTCCGGTGACTTCAACTGCTTTCATATTCTTAATCGTTAAATACCTAAATTACTTAAACATTCCTATCTTATTAAATAGCAGGACTTACGCGCATTCAACGGCACAATCACGCTTTGTAGGGGCGGGTTGCACAATAATTTATGATTTAAACCATTGATATATATAAACCCGCCCCCAAAATATAGGGATGATTTATGGGTAAATCCTAAATAGTATACATTCTAACAATGGTTAGTTTTTTTAGTAAAAAATTATTAGGGACTGGAAAAAATACTTCCCAATCCCTAACTAAATTATTTCGCAAAGGAAAATCAGCAGACAATGATATTACATCATGCCCATACCGCCCATGCCGCCCATGCCGCCCATGCCGCCCATGCCACCCATGCCGCCCATGCCGCCCATGTCAGGCGCACCACCAGCAGGTTTCTTCTCAGGCTTTTCAACAATCAACGCTTCAGTTGTCAAAACCATACCAGCAATAGAGCCAGCATTTTGCAGTGCTGAACGAACAACCTTAGCGGGGTCAATAATACCAGCAGCAATCAAATCTTCAAATGTGTCGGTAGCCGCGTTGTAACCGATGCTGAAACCACTTTCACGCACCTTTTCAACAATCACAGCACCTTCAACACCAGCATTATCTGCCATTTGACGTAAAGGAGCTTCTAGCGCCTTTGCCACAATATCAGCACCAATCTGTTCTTCGTCGCTAAAATTGTGTTTAAAATCGGCAATTTTCTTAGCTAGATGAATTAGGGTAGCACCACCGCCTGGAACAATCCCTTCTTCTACAGCAGCTTTGGTAGCATTGAGAGCATCTTCAATCCGCAGTTTGCGGTCTTTAAGTTCGGTTTCAGTAGCCGCGCCTACCTTAATTACAGCTATACCACCAGCAAGTTTAGCAATCCGCTCTTGCAGCTTTTCTCTATCATAATCCGAGTCGGTTTCTGCTAGCTGTTGGCGAATTTGAGCAATGCGCTTTTGCACATCCTCGGTTTTTTCACCAGCAACAATTGTTGTGCTTTCTTTGTCAATGGTGACTTTGCTAGCAGTTCCCAGCATCTCTAAAGTAGCAGTATCAAGACTCAATCCTACTTCTTCAGAAATCATTTGACCGCCAGTAAGCACTGCTATATCTTGTAACATAGCTTTACGGCGATCGCCAAAACCAGGAGACTTAACTGCTGCTGTACTCAGTACACCCCGCGCTTTGTTAACTACCAAAGTTGCTAAAGCTTCACCTTCTAAATCTTCAGCAATAATTAGCAAAGGTCTACCAGCACGAGCGATTTTTTCCAATACTGGAATTAATTCTTGGATAGAGCTAATTTTTTTATCAGTAATCAGGATAGCGGCGTTTTCAAACTCAACCACCATCCGCTCGTTGTCAGTAACAAAATAAGGAGAAAGATAACCCCTGTCAATTTGCATCCCTTCAACAACATCCAATTCTGTTGTCAAAGATTTGGATTCTTCAACGGTAATTACACCATCCTTGGTGACTTTATCCATTGCTTCAGCAATCATTTTGCCGACTTCTTCATCGTTACCAGCAGATACGGTAGCAACTTGAGCAATTTCATTACCTTCAACTGGTTTAGCTACTGCTTCAATTTCTTTTACTAATAAAGCAATAGTTTTATCAATTCCGCGTTTTACCGCAACTGGATTAGCACCAGCAGCAACTAATTTTAAACCCTGGTGGATCAATTCTTGTGCCAGCACAGTCGCTGTAGTTGTACCATCACCAGCGATATCTTTAGTTTTTGAGGCGACTTCTTGAATTAGTCGAGCGCCAGTGTTTTCTAAAGGGTCTTCAAGTTCAATCTCTTTGGCAACGGTGATGCCATCGTTAACAATCTGAGGCGCACCATAACTCTTTTCTAGTAAAACATTCCGACCTTTAGGGCCTAATGTAATACGGACGGCATCTGCTAAGGCGTTTACACCACGCTCTAGCGATCGCCGAGATTCTTCATTAAATGCAATAATTTTTGCCATTTTCGATTTACTCGCGCTTCCATTAGTCAATTTAGCACTCTCTTGCCATGAGTGCTAATACAATAATATGTGAGCAATCAACCCATAAATTGTTCGGTTACTACTAAAGCCTTTATTCTCTGCACTTAGGCAAAATCTCACGCTGTCTTAACTACATATAGCAATCGCTATATGTAGTGTGACCATCTTGGTAACAGAGTTTTATGCGTAAGTCCTGAAACAGTTACAGCGATTTACTGATAACTGTTTCAGGACTTACGCCATCACCATGCCACCATCGACATTAAAGACTTGCCCAGTAATATAAGCTGCGGCGGAATCAGCAGCTAGAAAACGCACCATTCCAGCAACTTCTTCAGGTTGACCATAGCGCCCCAAAGGAATGAATTTGAGGATGTCATCTGATTTGATGTTAGCCGTCATATCAGTGGTAATAAAACCAGGCGCAACAGCATTAACCGTAATACCGCGAGTGGCGAGTTCTTTAGCAATAGTTTTAGTAAAACCGATTACGCCAGCTTTAGCAGCACTATAGTTTGCTTGACCAGGATTACCCATCAAACCAGCTACAGAAGTAATATTAATTATTCGCCCAGATTTTTGCTTGAGCATAACCTTACTTACTGCTTTGGTAGCTAGAAATACACCAGTGAGATTCAGGTCAATTACTTGTTGCCACTCTTCCAGTTTCATGCGTAGTAGCAGGGTATCGCGGGTAATACCAGCATTATTAACTAGCACGTCAACCCGTCCCCACTTGTCCATCACAGCTTTGAGTAGGGCATCTACTTGATCGGGTTTAGAGACATCTGCTTGGAATGCGATCGCACTACCACCTGCATTACCTATTTCAGCAACCACTTCTTCAGCAGCAGTAGCAGAGTTAGCATAGTTAATCACTACACTAGCGCCTTCCGTTGCTAAAGCAAGTGCGATCGCTCGACCAATTCCCCGTGACGCACCAGTAACAATTGCTACTTGCCCATTTAACCTAGCTTGATTTTCTGGTAATACTTCCATCACAAATTCCTATTAATCAATTTGCCAAAAAAGAGCAAATTCGTTCAACTGCGCTAATTATCATAAATTGATTAGTACCTGAGACGGACGGAATCAGCGATCCAAATTACTACGATTGAGGGGCAATACTATCAAATCTGTGTTGTAATATGGCAGTCAAAAAACAGTTTAATAGTTTTCAAGATTTGCTCTCTAGTTCAGAAGTACCTGTATTAGTTGATTTTTATGCAACTTGGTGTGGTCCATGTCAGATGATGTCACCCATCGTAGAGCAGGTAAATTCTCACCTGAAAGATCAGTTACAGGTAGTGAAGATTGATACAGATAAATATCCTCAAATCGCCAATCAGCACCATATTCATGCTCTGCCAACATTGGTACTGTTCAAAAACGGTCAGCCAGTAGATCGAATTGAGGGAGTTGTCCCCGCCGCCGATTTAATCCAGCGTTTAAAACCCTTAATTTAATCATTTTTAGCAGTTAGCAGTTATATTTGGTTTTGAGATTTAAGCTAAAAGCTAAAAGCTATATGAGCGTGAGGAGCAACAACACGCTCTTAATTTTGTGAGTAATTAATTTAATGTTACATAATTATCAACTTGATTTTGCCTCGTCTTTACTAATATCAGGTGTTTGTTGAGCAACTGCCATGCTTTTTTCTTGATCGCGTTTCTCACGTTTTTTGCGATCGGCTTCTAGCGCATCCTTCATTGCTATTTGCACCTGTGCCATTTTTTCTAGATTGCTGCGATACAAATCTAGATCTTTATGCAATTTTTCTGTAGGTAAGTGTAAGGATTGACCGACTTGATTTAAAGCATCCAGTCGCTCTTTTTCATCCTTAACCAGACTGGGATCTGATACCTCTAGCAGAGTGTACAGACCAATAGCAAACAAGCGGCTGTATTTGAATTGAGGATTATTGGCGATCGCTCTCATCTGATCGGGTAACGAACCCGCACCATCAACAGCAGTTGGTGAAACAATCCAATCAATTAATTCCTTTCCAGATAACCGCCCTGCTAATGCCTTTAATTGTTCAGCATCTTGTTTGTATCTTTGGGAATCTTCCCCTACCGCCCCAACTAGGGCATCAAAAATCGAATCCCTATCCCTTTCAGGGCGATAGCCTTGCATAAATTTCTCATAAGACGTGACTACACCCAGCGCATAGATTGGATGATAGGCAAAATCAACATTAACTGAGAGCAAGTGCATTTCTACCATCAATTCTTCCACCACCCGTCGGTAGATGGAATTGATAGGACGGGTGTGATTATTATAAAAATCTCGCTTGGTATCCGAGACAGTGCGAAGGTTATTCACCGGCAAACACAAAGGGGAACTTAACCTTATTTTCTCGTTTATAGAGTCATTTGCCAAGTAGTAATTAGCGATCAGCTACTAGCTTTTAGCTTCGTCCTACGATAATAGTTCCGTTGTTATATTAAAAATCACTTAAATTATTAATAGGTATTAAGTATATGACCTTATCTACACAATTAATTACTTTAGGACACTACCTTGCGGGAGAATTTGATAATCGCGCACAAGCTCTAGCAGAACCAGCATGGTATGTACATTTGCACCTCTGGCAGCGACCAGTTCCCCTATTTACAGAAGACAGCATTACCTTATTTGCAGAACAAGCTAATATAGTTAACTTGGATCATCCTTACCGCCCTCGAATATTGCGACTGCGAGACAGTAATACACCGTCTGGCTCGATCCATGTGCAATACTATATGTTCAAAAACTTAGAGGCGATCAAAGGTGCAGGTCGCAAGCCTGAATTACTCAAAACATTAACAACTTCTGATATTGAACTACTACCAAGCTGCACCCTGACAATTAACCCGCAGCAAATAACAACTGATACCTGGGAATTTGCTACCTCACCAACCAGTGACGTTCCTTGTTGCTTCAATTATCAAGGTCAAACATACCAGGTTTTTCTAGGATTTACAGCCAGAAAAAATGAATCCCACAGTTACGACAAAGGTATAGAGCCCCAAACCGGAAAAGCGATTTGGGGTGCGCTGATGGGTTCATATCGCTACATCAAACGTCAAGATTTTGCTGCCGAGTTGCCAGTCTAACTTGTTGAAACATCGTTTTCACGTTGTCGCGCGACAATCAATTAACTGGCAATACTGCGAGGAACACCTTCAAGCGCCTCTTCCTCAGTTTCAAAAATCTCAAACACCGAATCCATCATGGTGACTTCAAACACCAATTTTGCTTCGGGATGAACGTTACAAATGCGAAAGCTACCTTTAACTTTATCAGCATCTCGCATCCCTGCTACCAGGGAAGTGAGACCAGAGCTATCTATA
This sequence comes from Crinalium epipsammum PCC 9333, assembly GCF_000317495.1. Lineage (GTDB taxonomy): Bacteria > Cyanobacteriota > Cyanobacteriia > Cyanobacteriales > PCC-9333 > Crinalium > Crinalium epipsammum. The sequence continues at coordinate 1,054,228 of NC_019753.1, read as the reverse complement.
AAATTAACCTGACCAAGATTAACTACGACATGATGGCTAAGTTTAGAAATACACTCTTGTAACTTGAGGCGAAATTGCCAAGCAGTTGTGATATCTAAACGTCCAGTTGGCGTTAAGACTATTACTGTTGTGCCATCTTGTGTTGTATGCGTTCTCTGATCAATATGAATCACTCTTCTCCTCCTTCCCTGGAAGTTGCCATGTTTACCCCTAGAGAGAAAGCAGTTTTGGGCATCATTAAATACCTGAGCATCAAAATTTCCAGGTTTTGATAGCTGACTACTCACCTGACAGTAGTTTAACTTACCTTACTAAGTAAGTCCTGAAGCTTTGCCTTAAATTAAATAAAATGCCGCTAGTGCTGAGTTAATAATCAGTTCTCAGCACTCAGTCTTCATCACTAAGCACTCCAATTTGCCCAATCTTGAGGCTTTAAGAAAACTTCATATAGTTCGGCTTCGGGAGTATTGGGTTCTGGTTGATAGCCATATTCCCAACGTACCAGTGGCGGTAGAGACATCAAAATTGATTCAGTACGTCCGTTAGTTTGCAAGCCAAAAATTGTACCACGATCGTAAACCAGGTTAAATTCTACATAACGCCCACGACGATATAGTTGGAAATTACGTTCGCGATCGCCATATTCCATTGACCGCCGTTTCTCTACAATAGGCATATAAGCTGGTAAAAAAGCATTACCACAGCTTTGTGCAAACGCAAATAATTGTTCCCAACTGCGCGGTTCTACTGCACCTAGTTCAGCACTATACTTACCTGCGGGGCCATTGGCATCTGGGCCACGATACAACTCACCTTGACCATCTTGATAATCAAAAAATATGCCACCCACACCCCGCGTTTCTTGGCGATGCTTCAAGTAAAAATACTCATCGCACCAAAGCTTAAATGTTGGGTAGTAGTGAGGGTTATGTGTGTCGCAAGCTTGCTTGAGAGTGCGGTGTAAATGAGTAACATCTTCAGCAAATGGATAGTAAGGTGTTAAATCTAGACCACCACCAAACCACCAAACAGGCCCTGCTTCAAAGTAGCGGTAGTTGAGATGGACAGTTGGGATGTAAGGATTGCGCGGATGCAATACCATTGATGTACCAGTTGCATAAAAACGATGACCAGCAGCTTCTGGACGTTGTGCCAGAATTGAAGGAGGTAAATGGTCTCCCCATACCTCAGAAAAATTCACACCGCCTTGTTCAAATACTGCACCCTCGCGCATCACGCGAGAACGACCACCACCACCTTCTGGTCGTTCCCAAGAGTCTTCTCTAAATGTTGTATTTCCATCTAGCTGTTCCAAGCCTTGACAAATGTTGTCTTGTAGTCCTTGCATAAACTCGCTCACACGAGTTTTGGAATCAACTGGCGGCTCAGGGTTAACCGTGTTCGTTTCAGTCTGAATAGCTGTCATAATCTCATATAGAAGATCTTTCAAACAAGCTCATCAATCTTAATGAGCGTCTTTATAGACTAGCTTGAATTTGGCTAATCTAGAGCCTCAAAACTTGAGTTGCGATTAGGTTCTAACTACTAAGAACTGCAAAGTATCCTGTAGGAAGATCCTATTGGCAACTAGATTCGCCTAGTATTAATAACCTGCCTGAGACTAGCTGGAGGAGACGTATCTTGATCTTTAATTTTTCCTTCAAATTGATTGCTAGTCGAGGGTGCCGATTTTCTCTGGCAAAGACTTATCGTGCTGTGAGTTCTGCTTCGGTAGATGTACTCTGGCAAAAAATAATTAACTTAGCCGATGTGTCTTGGCACCCCCTGCTTACTAGCACCAATGTTCCCAAGGGATTAATTGCTAAACCTGGATTGATTTACCAAGAGGTAACTCGCTTAATACCGATTCCTGTGCGCGTGTTTGTTGAACGGGTACGACCTGGAGAATTATTTAGCGTCAGGTTAATTGCTATCCCAGGAATTGAAAAAAGAGTGACCTATCAGGTGGAATCTACCGTTTGTGGTACTTATGTGTCTTATTCCGTAACGTTGCGTGGTTGGTTGTCGCCGTTTGTTTGGTGGATGATCCGACCTTATGAGGCGCGTGTGGCGGCTGAGTTAGCGCACGCAGCAGAACAATTAACAATGAACAATTAACAATGACCAATCACTAATAAAACGCGATCGCATATCCTACAAACCGTTAAAATTTTTAATACGTTAGCGCTCAATTTGCCCCGAATGCAGATTATGGGGTCAGGAATAAATTTATTATGCTCGATCTCGATTCCGTTCTAGAAGTACTGCGTCCGGTGCAAGACCCTGAACTCCGCAAGAGTTTGGTGGAATTAAACATGATTCGTAATATCAACATCAACAATGGTGTTGTTAGCTTCAATTTAGTCTTAACCACACCTGCTTGTCCGTTACGGGAATTTATTGTGGATGATTGCCGTCGCGCAATACAGCAGTTACCAGGGGTTAAAGATATTTTAGTGGATGTCAGCGCGGAGACACCCCAGCAAAAACCACTCCCAGACCGCACAGGGATAGCTGGAGTGAAAAATATCCTTGCTGTTTCTAGTGGCAAAGGTGGCGTTGGGAAAAGTACAGTAGCAGTAAATATAGCAGTAGCTTTAGCGCAGTTGGGTGCAAAAGTTGGTTTGATTGATGCTGATATCTATGGCCCAAATGCACCAACAATGCTGGGATTGGCAAATGCACAAATCGCAGTACGGCAAGGTGCAAACGGAGAAATTTTAGAACCCGCTTTTAATCACGGTGTTAAGCTGGTTTCGATGGGTTTTTTGATTGACCCAGATCAACCAGTGATTTGGCGCGGTCCGATGTTAAATGGGGTAATTCGCCAGTTTCTCTATCAGGTAGAGTGGGGAGAATTAGATTATCTAATTGTAGATATGCCACCTGGTACAGGTGATGCTCAACTGACATTAGCGCAAGCAGTACCAATGGCTGGTGCGGTAATTGTGACGACACCTCAAACAGTCGCATTGTTGGATTCCCGCAAGGGTTTAAAGATGTTTCAACAGTTGGGTGTGCCAGTTTTGGGGATAGTAGAAAATATGAGTTATTTTATTCCCCCTGATATGCCTGACCGCCAATATGACATTTTTGGATCTGGTGGGGGTGAAAAAACTTCTCACGAATTAGGTGTGCCGTTGCTGGGTTGCATTCCCTTAGAAATTCCCTTGCGCCAAGGAGGGGACAAAGGTTTACCGATAGTAGTTGGTGAACCAGATTCAGAGTCAGCTAAGGCGCTAGTTGCGATCGCTAAAACTGTTGCTGCTAAAATCTCTGTAGCTGCACTCTCTTAGCTATTAGCAAAATATATTGCTCAGTAGAGATTTACCCTCAAGTTTACGAAGTTATTCCTTTATAAAGCTAATCGCTAACCGCTAAACGCTTGATATGTTTCAAAAGTCTGTAATAGGTTTTCGGTGGAAGTCCCGAATAGCAGTTTGGCAGCAAGTAGACTGGCTGCTGCTTGCCGTAACAGTCGGCTTAACCGTGTTTGGTGGGGTGATGATTCGCAGCGCGGAACTCAACCAAGGGTTAACAGATTGGTGGCAACACTGGCTAATTGGCGCGATTGGGTTAGCAATAGCACTGTTTATTTCGCGATCGCGTTACGAAAATCTACTAGAGTGGCACTGGATTATCTATGGTCTGACAAATCTCTCCCTCATCGCAGTAATTGTCATTGGTAGCAGTGCTAAAGGGGCGCAAAGGTGGATTAGTATCGGTGGATTTAATCTCCAACCATCTGAGTTTGCCAAAGTCGGTGTAATGATTACTCTGGCGGCAATTTTACACACCCATACTGCTTCTACACTGCCAGCTTTTGGCAAAGCCCTTGCTATTACTGCTGTGCCTTGGCTATTAGTATTTATCCAGCCAGACTTAGGCACATCCTTGGTATTTGGAGCAATTACTTTAGGAATGCTCTACTGGGCTAATGCTAATCCTGGCTGGCTATTACTGCTTGTTTCTCCCATTGTCTCAGCAATTTTATTTAACGTTTTTTTACCTAGTTGGTTCATTTGGGCAGTAATAGTAGGTGCTGTTGCCTGGTTTAGCTTACCCTGGTCTTGGTATGGCGCTGTGGGAGCGGTTATTGCCAACTTTGCATCAGGGGAATTAGGGCATATATTCTGGGGATTGTTGAAAGACTATCAAAAAGACCGCTTAATTTTGTTTTTAGACCCACAAAAAGATCCTCTAGGCGGAGGATATCACTTAATTCAATCCCGTATAGCTATTGGGGCAGGGGGATTTTGGGGTAAGGGACTCAACCAAGGCTCTCAAACACAACTTAACTTTATCCCAGAACAGCATACCGATTTTATATTCTCAGCAATTGGTGAAGAACTTGGTTTCATTGGCTGCCTAGCAGTACTATTAGTTTTCTGGTTGCTATGCTGGCGGTTAATCATAATTGCTCAAACTTCCAAAGAGAACTTTGGCTCTCTGTTGGCTATTGGTGTATTGTCAATGATTGTGTTTCAGGTAATTGTTAATATTGGCATGACCATCGGTTTAGCACCAGTTACAGGTATTCCTTTACCTTGGGTTAGTTATGGTCGTTCCGCATTATTGACAAATTTTATTGCTATTGGCATTGTTGAGTCTGTTGCTAATTACCGACATCGACTAAAATTTTAGCTTCAATCGTAAGCTATCAGCCTTCAGCTTGCTGATGATAAATTTTTATCAGTTGCTAATTTGGTAACTTTTCAATATTCTTCCCTAATGAAATTTGCTAAGGAGGTGGGCATAAATCAACGTATAAGGATTTTCCACTTCACCAGTCACCAGTCCCCAGTCCCAGTCATCGTAGGTAACGTTTAATTTAACCTACAAACTTAACTGATAGCTGATTAATAATAGATGACAGATGAATGGTAACAACTTAAAATAAAAAATTGCCGATGAGTAGCTTAGAATTAGTTCAAGTACTTTAGAGACAAAATTGAGAAAAGAATATGATTTTGCCCGGATCAGCAGTTAAAGTCAAAAACAAGAGCGATATTTACTACGGCTTTGAAGGTTTAGTACAAAGGATTACAGATGGTAAAGCGGCTGTAATTTTTGAAGGTGGAAACTGGGACAAAATGATTACATTCCGCCTTTCCGAGTTAGAATTGATGGAAACAACAGCATCTAAGAAAAAAGCCAAATAGATATTAGCTTTTAGCAATTAGCTTTTAGCTTACTCCCTTCCCACTAAAAGATTACCGATCATATTCTTCTTCTTCCTTGGCGTTCTTGGCGTTTTGGCGGTTTTTCAAATAGGTATTCTTTGGGCGGGAAGGGAGTAATTTAACAGCTAACTCCGAGGTTTTATGGTATGGTTGTTAGTTAAAAGCTCGTCAAACTTAATAGCTAACTGCTAATCGCTAATTGCTAACTGCTTAATATATGCGACTTCCTTTACCGCAGTTTGCTGCGGGTGAACGACACCCTAACCATATTGCCGAAGTAATTGAAACGGCAACAACTGAATTTTTAGCACAATGTCTCGACCCTGAAGATTTAAGCTTCCCAGTTATGCCGCCTTTTGGTAGCTGGGTTAAATCTGTTGATGAGGAATCGGGGAATAAAGTTTTGGCGATCGTATATCATGCAACTACTAGCCCGATTGATTCTGTGCATAGAGCAAGGGCGTTAGGTTTGTCAATGCAAGAACTGCGAGAACAACAACCTCAGATTTTTGCGATGTTAAAAACTGAGTTTAGAGCCGCAATTGTTGGTTTCCAGGTGCAGCAACAAGGAGTTAATGGTTCTAAGCCCAAGGATGGCAGAATTTACCAGTATTTACCTCCACGTCCGCCTCAAATTCATCAAGCAGTTTATCATTGCGAATCAGCAGAAATTATTCAATTTAGTGAAGAATTAGATTTTTTACGCACACTGTTACAGGTAGTAGGTGCGCCAGTAGAATCTTTGATGGCAGCAGCTATTCGAGAAATTTATCAATTACGCAAAGCTGACCGTGAGTGGTTGGTAAAGGCGGGGCGGACTCTCAGCGTGATTCTCAAGGATGATTACGATCGCTTGCGTTATATTTTAAGCCAAATCCATCCTTAGATAGTTATTATTCAGGCTTTTTTAGAGGGATTGTAGGAAGGCTTAACTTATACCAGCATCGAAGAGTGAGTAATGCGGTTAGCTGTTTATAGACAAAAATCTCTGTTAATAGATATAAATGCTTGCTGATTTTGGTTTAGGGGAAGACAATATAACTCACCACGCGAAAAGCTTAAACAAAGACCACAGATAAACAGCTAATCTTTAATTGTTTTGCTTGGTATTCTCTCCTAGATAATATATGGAATCTATTACAGAAGTTTTAACTAAGGAGCCAATTGTTCCTTTTGCGATTTTGCTGGTAGTAATTTTAACGGTTCCAATTTTGTTTGAACGGTTAAAATTACCAGGGCTTGTTGGTTTACTGGTAGCTGGTGTAGTCCTTGGTCCCAATGGGCTAGGTTTGCTAAATAAAGAAGCAGAGACAATGAAACTGCTCTCAGATATTGGATTAGTGTATCTGATGTTTGTGGCAGGGCTAGAAGTAGATATTCAACAGTTTCGCAAAACCAAACATCGCTCGGCAGGATTTGGTACTTTTACGTTTATTGTCCCGCTAATTTTTGGGACAATTGTGGGGCGCATCTTTGGTTTTGATTGGAATGCCTCAATTTTAATTGGTTCCTTATTTGCTTCTCATACCTTATTGGCTTATCCAATTGTCAGCCGTTTAGGTGTAGTTAATAATGAAGCGGTGACAGTTACGATTGGAGCAACCATTTTTACCGATGTTGGCGCTCTACTGGTATTGGCAATTTGTATTGGTATTCATGCTGGTGATTTTACCGCTTTCAAGCTGTTTACGCTTTTGGGGTCGTTGGTTATCTATTCTGCACTTGTCTTGTTTGGGTTTGATTGGGCAGGTAAAGAATTTTTCAAACGTTCTGGAGACCAAGAAGGTAATCAATTTTTATTTGTATTGTTGGCGTTATTTCTGGCATCAGTGGGAGCGCAATTAATTGGTGTAGAAAAAATTGTAGGCGCTTTCTTAGCTGGTTTAGCTGTAAATGATGTGTTGGGAGAAGGGCAAGTTAAGGAAAAGGTGGTGTTTGTCGGTAGTGTCTTATTTATCCCAATTTTCTTTGTGGATATGGGTCTACTGATTAATGTGCCAAATTTTATTAAAAGTGTTTCATCTTTTTCTAGTGCTACTTGGTTAACACTAGCAGTTGTGGTGGGTTTAATTGGCAGTAAATTTCTAGCGGCTTTACTTGCCAAATTTGTGTACCGCTATAACTGGCAAGAAATGCTCACAATGTGGTCTTTATCTTTACCACAGGTAGCTGCAACTCTGGCTGCAACATTAGTCGGTTATCGCGCTGGGATATTAAGTGAAGCGGTTTTGAATAGTGTGCTGGTATTAATGCTGGTGACGGCAACTTTGGGACCTGTAATCACAGCGAAGGTAGCGGTGGGTTTACCTGTCGCGGAAACTACGCCAGCAACTAGCGTGACTGTTGTAGAAGGGGAAACTGTCAAAGAAAATAAACAATATACAGTAATCGTGCCAGTTTCTAACCCTGAAACTGAGCGCAATTTGATTGAAATGGCTGCTTTGGTGGCACGCCATACAGCCGGGACGATTGTTCCTTTATCGCTTGTAAAAGCTCATGTAAATATGGATGCACCTGATTTGGAAATGTCTTTCCAAAAAGGGGATAAATTGCTGACTAATGCTACGCAATTAAGTCGAGAATTAGGGGTAGAAGCGGAACCTTTGTTGCGAATTGATGATGATATTGCTCAAGGCATTAGCCGTGCGAGTCGGGAAAACAATGCCAATTTAATTGTGATGGGATGGGGTCAACGCACTGGGCTACGCGCTCGGATGTTTGGTAATGTGATTGATAGTGTATTATGGTCTGCTCATTGTCCTGTAGCGGTAACACGATTACTTGATTCACCGAGCAATATTAAACGAATTTTAGTGCCGATTGATAGTTTAACGAGTCAGGCGGTACGTCCGGTGCAGTTTGCCCAAATGTTGGTTGATGGTAATCAACCAAATATTACACTGTTGCACGTATGCGATCGCAGAACTACTCCAGCTAAGGTTGCTTGGAACCGTTCGCAGTTAAGTTTGCTGGCATCAAAATGGGTTCCTGAAGGGAATTTTGAGGTGGAAATTATTCCCCATGATGATATAACTAGAGCGATTATGAATACAGTACAACCATCTGATTTAGTAATTTTGCGATCGCAACGTCAGCGAACTGCGGCTGGATTAGCAATTAGTGATGTTACTGCTAGATTGGCGCAACAGTTGACTTGCTCGGTGGTAATGTTAGGAGAACCACAAAGAGCAGTAGCAAGTACTCCTGCTAACAAAGAGCGTCGCCGATTTATCCCTAAGAATGTTTAGTTATTGTTAGAGAGGGGGGAGGAGAGAGGAGTTAAAATAGTACTTTTGCTTTTTTAAGCTTCTCTTCATTGGCGTATTTGCAGTTTTTCAGCTTTAATATTACTCTTGATTAGGTGTAAAAGATACATCTTCATATACTGCTGCAACCAGACAGCGAAAATCAATACTTTCTAGATAAATTTTATCCCCATTGCTATAGGAATAAAGTACCCAGTTTCCTTCAGCATTGCGACGAAAGCAATCTATACGCATCTGATTTTGGCTAATTAATACATATTCTCGTAATGATTCTAACTGGCGATAATCTGCAAATTTATCGCCTCTGTCAAAGGCTTCTGTTGTGGGGGATAGCACTTCTATTATTAAGCAAGGGTGACGCAAAAAGTTATTGAATTGTCGATCGCGTTGATCACAACTTACGGCTAAATCAGGATAGTAATAGGTATTAATTGTTTTAATATCAATTTTTGTATCTGATATGTATGCTCGGCAACCGCTTCCCCGGATATGATTTCTCAATAGTGCAAATAGATTTCCAGCCATCAACACATGAGTATTGCTTGCGCCTGCCATTGCATATACTTCTCCATTTCTATACTCATGTTTTATAGGGCTAAGTTCTTCTGCTTTTAGATATTCTTCTGGCGAGATGTAATCAGAATTTAGGCTGGCAATCATTTGTATTACCTAATGATTTGTCTATTATTTATTTTAATTAAACCCAAAGATTGAAAGTTGGGTAGATAAGAGTATTGGGAGGCAGAGCCTTGTGTTTCTTGTTCCCAGGTTCAATATGGTAAGGGGATGATAGCGATCGCATTTTGTCAACCACCTTACCCTATACTGGGAAAACATAACTTCTGTGAATGGGGATTACTCCCTGCTGCTGCGCTGTAGCTGGTGCTTGAGCATTTTTACAATATTTCACACATGACTTTCAAAGACCCTCGCCGTCAAAAACAATTAGAGAAATTAATTCTCAAACTGGGATTACCTGAGACATCTCTGGTGAATTGGTCTCTTTTAGATTTAGCGTTAACTCACCCGACTATCTCACCGACGGCTAATTATGAGCAACTAGAATTTATTGGCGATTCTGTGGTAAGACTAGCTGCATCAGAATTTTTATGGGAAGTTTATCCTGATTCTACAGTAGGTGATTTTTCTGCAATCCGTAAAGTATTGGTAAGCGATCGCATTCTCGCTCAAATAGCTAGTAGTTATGGATTAGACCGCTATCTATTGGTTTCTAGTAGTGCTGCTGGTGATAAAGCGGGACAAGTATCGAGAATGGCAAACACTTTTGAAGCTGTCTTAGGTGCGCTTTATCTCAGTACTCATAATTTACAACTTATTCGTCCTTGGCTAGATCACCACTTACAGGAATTATCTACTGAAATTCTCCTTGACCCAGCGCGTCTTAATTATAAAGATGCACTGCAAGAATTCACCCAAGCGCATCACAAAATTTTACCAGAATACCGCGTGCAAGATATCTCACAAACTCACGGTGATTCTGAACGGTTTAGTGCTGAAGTCTGGCTAAACGGTAAAAAATACGGTGAAGGTAAAGGACAATCAAAAAAAGCCGCCGAGCAAGCAGCCGCTAAGGATGCTTTTTTTTCTGTGCGACAGCCAGAAATTAAAGGTGATGTTTAAATTTGGAATAACGCAATAATGACTACAAATTCTGATTTTAATAGACCGCAGACGACAGTTGTTTTGGCAATGAGTGCTGATGGTAAAATTTCTGATGTACAAAGCTCTCCGGCTGGGTTTGGTTCGCCTAACGATAAGGCACATCTAGAACAACAAGTAGCTGAAGCTGATGCTATTATCTTTGGTGCTAACACTCTGCGTTCTGGTGGTACAGCAATGCGAGTTGTTAATCCTGAGTTGCTTAAACAAAGGGAATCTTTAGGGAAACCACCGCAACCAATCCAAATTGTTTGTTCTCGCGGTGGCAATATTGATCCAGAGTTGAAATTCTTTGAGCAACCCATACCACGTTGGTTATTAACTACGAGTACTGGCGCGTCATACTGGCAAGAAGGCTCAAAGTTTGAAAAGATTTTAGTATTTGATACACCAGAGGGTGAGATTGACTGGGTTACAGCTTTGGAAGAATTGAAAAAGCTAGGTTTGCAACACTTAGGGGTCTTAGGTGGTGGTCAATTAATAGCATCTTTACTAGAGGCAAATTTGATTGATGAATTTTGGCTAACTGTTTGCCCATTAATCTTTGGTGGAACTACTGCACCAACCCCAGTTGCAGGTGCAGGATTTTCTACGGAAATGGCTCCACGCTTAGAATTACTTAGCGTTAAGACTATTGACCAGGAAGTGTTTCTGCACTATCGCTTACAACGCCAATGAAATTAGATTACCCTAAATACAGTTTGATCTGAGTTTATTGCTAACTCCTGACTGCTAGGTGCTAAGTGCTAATTGTTAATTGTTAATTGATCACAATGGTAGAACAAATTAAGCCGCGCTACTCGGTTGCTTGGATTAACAATATTGCGGAAGTACCCCAGGTAGAGTGGGATGCTCTCGCTTTACCGCTAAAAACGCCGTTCTTAGAATGGGAATGGTTGCACTGTATAGAAAAGTCTGGGAGTACGACTGCCCAAAGTGGTTGGCTACCCAATCATTTAATAGTGTGGCGAGATAGACAGTTAGTTGCGGCTGCGCCGCTTTATATTAAGGGTCATAGTTACGGGGAATTTGTTTTTGACCATCAATGGGCAGATTTATCCCATCGTTTAGGGGTGCAGTATTATCCAAAACTGCTGGGAATGGCTCCATTTACACCTGCTGAGGGTTATCGGTTTTTAATTGCTTCTGGAGAAAATGAGGATGAGTTAACAGAGTTAATGATAGGGGCGATTGATCATTTTTGCGATCGCCACCGCATCTCTGGCTGTCATTTCTTATATGTTGACCCCGAATGGCGACCTGTTTTAGAACGTCATGGCTTTAGTAGTTGGCTACACCACAACTATATTTGGGAAAATTCTGGGTTTAAAACTTTTGACGACTATTTGGGTGTATTTAATTCTAACCAACGTCGCAATATTAAAAGAGAACGCAAAGCGGTAGAAAATGCTGATTTACAAATGAAAACTTTTACAGGAGAGGAAATTCCTAAGCATTTGTTTCCTTTAATGTATAACTTCTACGCTGATACTTGCGATAAATTTGGTTGGTGGGGTAGTAAGTATTTAACAAAACGATTTTTTGAACTGTTATATCCTAAATATTGTCATCGGGTGTTATTTGCTGCGGCGTATCATCAGGGAGATAATCATAAACCGATAGGAATGTCTTTTTGTATTAATAAAGGCGATCGCTTGTATGGTCGTTATTGGGGAAGTTTTCAGGAAATTGATAGCTTACACTTTGATGCTTGTTACTATACCCCGATTGAGTGGGCGATCGCACACGGTATCCAAACTTTTGACCCTGGCGCTGGTGGACGGCATAAAAAACGTCGTGGTTTTCCTGCAACCCCAAACCATAGCTTGCATAGGTTTTACAACCCGCGTTTAGGAAAAATTCTCAAATCCTATATTCGGGAAGTTAACGAATTAGAACAGCAAGAAATTGATGCAATTAACGAAGATATCCCATTTAGTAAACGCGAAATTCCATTAAATATTGAATCGTAACTAATATCATGTTTGTTTAATGAGCCATATTTAATAGGATGCTTGTAAAAATAAGTTATTCTACCTGTGTTTCTCTGTGGTTCATTATCTAAAATTTGACTAAGGCTACAAAATCTAATTGAATAAGCTGAAAATTAATTATGGAAATAATATAATCTGTGCGATTAAACTGTTATTATGAACTCTCGATTATCAAATAATTCTATTAATATATTATGAATCAAACGGCTGAATCCCTTGCTGCTATTGATGACAAGCTTTCTCAACGTCATATTGACCTCGATCCGAGTGGATATTTTCTTATTTATCTAGATCGAGAAGCTGGACTAATTTGTGCCAAGCATTTTACTAACATTATTGACGATCGTGGTTTAGCCGTTGATCCTGAAACTGGCAAAGTTATTCCAGCAAAGGGTAAAGTAGAACGCACACACAGCACACTGTTTACTGCTAAAACTGCCAAGGAGTTGTGCGTGAAGATTTTTGAAGAAACTCAGCCCTGTCCCGTAACTTTACTAGATCATGCTGCATATCTAGGACGGGAATTTTTACGGGCTGAGATGGCGTTAATTAGTGGGACAGATTATATTCAAGATTAACTTTGACTTTGATAAAACCACCAGGTAGCCATCGGGATGACGGTTGCTGCAATTAACAAGACGACAACAAGTATTGTAGAATTGCCTGTGTCTGTTTCTTCTGCGGTTTTATAGGTGCGTCCAACTTGGACATTATCTTGTACTACTGGTGCGCCTGGATCGGGATTACCAGATAATACAGCAACTAAGCGATCGCTTGCATCTGTCAACGCTTGATTGTATTTATCTCCCTCGCGCAGTGGTACTAATACAGTCTCAGAAGCGACACTATTAGCAATCTCATCAGACATAATTGATTTCACAGCTTCGCCAGTACGAATAGCCGTATTGTTGGTGAGGCTATCGAGTAGCAGTAATGTTTGATGCGCTTTTGCTTCTGGCGTAGGAAACCATTTATCAAACAGCTTATCAGCAAAGCCGTCGGCTGTTTCGCCATAATCTATCCGATAGACAGTTACCATCCGTACTTGATTACCAGTGTCGCTTGCTAACTTATCTAAAGCACCGTTAATTTTTCCTTTCACCACACGGCTAAGGACATCAGCTTTATCAAGTACCCAACTGTGAGCATCGCTTGGTGTTAGATTGGGTATCTGATATACTCCAGTAGCATTCGCTGGCAAAATTACTAGCTGAGTTGTCAGCAACATTAATCCCAATGCTAGGAGTAAACGCTGTAAGTATTTATGCCTAGTAAAATATTGATCGACGATTCTCATTCAATTGACCATAAAATAGATTTTTTCAAAACATACCGCAAAATTTACTGCTATAGATAATTATTGTCTACAAATTTAAAGAAAAAATTACAAGCGGAGCCTGAGTAAGAGGTTTTAACCGCAGATAAACGCAGATAAACGCAGATGTTTATTATGGATTAACTATTTTTAGGGATAGGCTTTTAGTAATATTTTATTTTGGGAGTTGTCGCAGTGTCTCTCGATAAGCTTTTACCGCTTGAGTTTGGCTAGGATAACGCACGTATTGAGCTAAAACAGAAAAATCTAATTCTGGCAGAAATTCACTATGTGAAATTAATTCATAACCTTGTTCACGCAGGCGATATAGAGAAAATTTATTATTTTTCCAAAACCAAACTTCCGGTACTTGTAAACCTTGATAAACATCAAGTTTCTCGATACCGCCGCTAGAAATAACCACTTCTAAGGCAATATCGGGAAATTCTTTAAGTTCACCAAAACAATAACATTCATCTGGTTCTAGTCCCCTTTCTTTAGCTTGTTTGCGGAAAGTTGTAGAACCATAACCACTAAGATCAATGTCCATTTCTAGGGCATAAATTTCAATTAAACGAGCAATGGTTTTTTTATCAAATTCATGTTCTGGCGATGGAGTCATAATTTCTAAAGTACCTTCAAGATAAGTCATCCGCAAACCCGGAAAATCATCTAGGGTTGCTCGTAATGTTTCGTATTGTTCCCAAGTGACACTATTTAGAATTAAGCGTTGTTCTCCGATTTGGTAACTTTCTGTTTGTGGGATAAGATTTAGAGTCATAATAATTAATTCTTGTACGGGAAAATATAGCTACAACTATATAATGAAACTTACTATGACTTTTATTTTAACCAACGATGATGGCATAGATGCACCTGGCATCCGCGCCCTGCAAAAAGCGATTAATGGCAAAGGTATAATTGTTGCACCTGCAACAGAATGGTCTGGTTGTGGTCATCGCGTCACTACCACTCAACCGATTAAAGTAGAATGTCGTTCAAATAATGAGTATGCTGTAGGCGGTACTCCTGCTGATTGTACCCGTCTTGCAATTACACATCTTTGTCAAGATGTTAAATATGTAATTTCTGGCATTAATGCTGGTGGTAATTTAGGCGTTGATGCTTATATTTCTGGAACTATAGCTGCTGTGCGCGAAGCAACAATGCACGGTATCCCAGGTATTGCTGTTTCCCAGTATCGCAGAGGTAAACGTAATGTTGACTGGGATGTGATTGCAGGTTTAACAACACCAGTATTAGATCAGTTACTCACCCATACCCTAGAACCTGGATGCTTTTGGAATGTAAATTTACCGCATTTAGAACCAGGAGATCCTAAACCAGATGTAGTGTTTTGTGAACCTTGTACAAAACCATTACCTGTTAATTATCGGGTTGAAGGGGATGAATATTATTACGTCGGAGAATATCAAAAACGCGATCGCACCCCTGGAACCGATGTTGCTGTGTGCTTTTCAGGTCATATTGCCGTCACTAAAATTCGGCTTTAATAACTGGTATTGCAAAAGTCGATAAATTTCATAAATCATCTGCGTTCATCTGCGTTTATCTGCTTTTATCTGCGTTCTAAAAAAACAAAGAAACAATTTTTGCTCTTAATCTACTGTAAATTTTCTCTCCTCTCCCCTCCCCCCTCCCCTTTAAGATAAAGATTGTCTCAAAATAACAGCGTGAACTTATGCGAATTCTAATTATGGGTGGAACCCGATTTATCGGTGTCTCTCTCACAAAAATTTTGGTCGAACAAGGACATGAAGTTGTCTTGTTTAATCGTGGTAATAAACCTGCACCTGTGGAAGGTGTGCAACAAATACATGGCGATCGCACTGACGCATCCCAACTTAAAGATAAATTATCCTCCGAAAAGTTTGACGCAATTTTTGATAATAATGGGCGTGAACTTAGTGATACTCAACCATTAGCAGAAATTTTTCAAGACAAAGTTCAGCATTTTGTCTATATGAGTTCTGCCGGAGTTTATCTCAAATCAGACCAAATGCCACATATAGAAGGCGATGCTGTTGATCCTAAAAGTCGCCACAAAGGTAAGCATGAAACTGAAACTTACCTAACAGAATCAGGATTACCTTTTACCTCAATTCGTCCTACATATATATATGGCGCTCAAAACTACAATGATTTAGAAGCATGGTTTTTTGATCGAATTGTGCGCGATCGCCCTATCCCCATCCCCGGAAATGGAATGCACATCACCCAATTTGGTCATGTGAAAGATTTAGCGTCGGCAATGGCACTTGTTTTAGGAAACTCCCAAGCAGTAGGGCAAATTTATAACGTTTCAGGCGATCGCTTTGTTACTTTTGATGGTTTAGCCCGCGCTTGTGCTGTTGCTGCTGGTAAATCACCGGATAATTTACAAATAATTCATTACGACCCGAAAAAGTTTGATTTCGGTAAGCGTAAAGCTTTCCCTATGCGGGTGCAACATTTCTTTGCTTCTGTAAATAAAGCCAAAACTCAACTAAATTGGCAACCAGAGTTTGACTTAATCTCTGGTCTCAAAGACTCTTTTCAAAATGATTTCATCGCTTCTAATCGTGACCAATCTGAGATAGATTTCTCTACTGACGATCAGATTCAGATAGCTCACAACGCGTAATCATTTGGTTGGCAATAAGCAATGTTTATTGCCAATTCCTAATTTTTACTTGATTTGTTGGCTATTTTTTTGTATAATAATCTTACAATGGAAATATATTCAAAAATTTTATTAAAAGCAATATTCCCATTATGATAATAATATATCAAAAATGGGCGAAAAAATCAACCCTATTACTATTTTTATTTAATTGTTGCTGAGGGCTTAACTGATTGATTTGGCGGCAACAAGTAAATTACTCCAGAAATCAAAGTAAGAGCAACAGAAATCCAGAAAGCAACGAGAGTTGGGATTTTCCAAGTATCAGATAGAGGAGCAATTAAAAGAGCGATCGCGACTATTTGACTAACTGTTTTCAGCTTACCCCAGATATTAGCACCAGAAATAGTAACTTGGTTAACGCGCCAACCTGCGATCGCCAATTCTCGCCCTAAAAGCAAAAATACACCCCAAGCTGGTACTTGACCCAATTGAATCAACGCCAGCAGAGGAGCAAGTACCAGCAACTTATCTACTAACGGATCGAGAAACTTACCTAACTCCGTGATTTGGTTAAGTTTACGAGCCAAATAGCCATCTAACCAATCTGTCGCAGCAGCAACTAAAAAAATTGCTAAACAAACCCAACGCCAGGTAGGAGTTGGGTTTTGCAAACCATATAACAGTACTGGTAAACCCAAGAGACGAGATAAGGTAATCGAGTTAGGTAAGTTCATAAAAGTTGCCACAAGCGAAATAGCTAGATCATTACGATATTAGTAGCGTGTTTTGGTAACGGGTGCATAGCACCAACGTCTCGCTCACTCATCCAGAATGCGAAAGTATTAAGTAAATTATTATCTTTAGAATAACTGGGAAGCCAGCTATATATCTTTCCATCAGTATTAAGTAATGCAAACTCAATTTGTCACAACTTATTTTATCTAAGATAGTCACTATTATTAAAATCTTCTGGAAAATCAAGTGAAAATGGATTATTAATTAAAGTTTCTTCATCTAAAAATAAATCCTCATCTAAACGCTGCGGTTCTGCGGAAAATAAATCCATATCAAAATCTTTTTCGGGTGGCAATACCCTGGGTTGGTACTTTAATATTGTTAATTCTGTTGGCGCTTTTGCAATTAAATCAACTATCGGCGTTGAAAGGTGTTCTGAAAAAGTTTGACGATCGCACCATTCAAACATAGATAGATCTTCACTCAGTTGTTGTAGCAGATCTTGAGGCAAAAAATTCTTTATATCTGATTGAATGCTTTGTTGATTACTTGGGTTTAAATCTTCATTGGGAGAGGCTAAAACATAGTTATCTTCCACTACAGCATCAGGAGCAACTGTTAGCAACTGGGCGAGTATAACTACAGAATTCGGATCGGGTTTGATAGTAATTGAAGAGGCATCTGCTGGCAATAAATCAGTTAGCTGTGTGATAGTATCAATGTTATGGACAAGCTCAATATTTTGAGTAGTTTCATTAACATCTTGCGTTTCATCCCCTAAAGCATCTTCCGCCAACGCCGATGAGGTTAATGCAGCGATCTCCTCGTGTAAGAATCTATCTACATCAGATACATCAATTGGTTGTACACCTAAAGCCGCTAAATCTAGATCTATTTCTTCTATCTCAGGAGTATGTTCCAACTGGCTAATTTCAGTTTGTTTAAACTGAAGATTTGGAGTAGTTTGTTGATTTTTAATAGCAAATTTGGGATTAATAAGTCCTAATTCTAATGGTTTTTTGATCGGCTTAGAGATGAAACTTGTGCTGGAATAATGAAGTTTTCTCGATTTAGGAGTTTGTTTGACCCTATGTGGCTGAATCACGCGGAAGCTACTAGCCAAATTTGGTAATAATTTCGTGATTGGAGGTGTTTTAGAAATCTGCTGATTAGCTTCTAGTGTTGTCTGATTACTAGCTGCGTTTGTAGTAGCCCCGAACTCAGATATTTGGAGATTTGTTAAATCACGTACTTGCTGGGTGATTTGATTTAGCAAAGTTTTAAACGTCACCTCATTTTTTTGTCTTTGCTGGTAAAGGTTTCCCACACCTTGAATTAAGGATTTTTGATAGCTTTTAATATTGTGTTGTAGAGCTTCAAAGACAAATTTAAACGTAGAATCCAAGGTGATTAAAAGTTGTTCTGATTGCAGTTTTAACTGCCGCGCTTTTTCCAAATCTGTTGTTTTTGCGACGGAGTACTGTTCTGAGACACTTGATTGAAAACTTAAAAACTGAGAATCTAGATTTGCTATATTTTGAGCTACATCTGGAGTTAAACTTTCCTGAGTGCGTAGGCGTAACTCCTCGTAAACCTCGCTCAAAACGAGCGAAAACTCTGATATAGTTTGCTGAAGTATTGCCAGTTGTTGCTCTACAAAGTAGTATTTCTGTCTAAGTTCTTCTATCTCCCCAACTTCGGATGTTAGATCAGCTTTTTGCTGCTGTAAAACTTCTACCTCATCCTGTAAAGGTTTGATCAAGTTGGAACCCAATGAAGCAATTTTTTGACCAACTGCATCTACGACTTTTCGAGTTACAGATTGCTGTCCAGATGTACCTATCTTGGCACTCGAATTTTGTGACTCTAAGGTAACAAGATAGCTGCGGACTTGCTCTAGAACTAAACTCTGTTCAAGCAAATCATTTGGGGTTAATTGGCTAACGCTAGTACTAACCTTGGGAAGAATGTGGTCAATCGCCGCAATTAGCGAGTGAAGATTGTGAGAATTCACAGTATAACCTTTAAGAATAATAGGTGTAGAAAGACAATAAATACTTATGGATTTTTACTTCTTACCTATAGTTCTGCACCTGCCAACCTTGATCCGCAATTGATCGATCAAAAAATCTTGGCTATTTGTAAATTTTTACGGGTTATTCATTTAATTTAGTTATCTATTAAAACTAACAGTGAAAAACCCTAGCTATGCCTGTGGCAGAAACGCCAACAGGTAGGGAAGATAAAGAAGCGATCGCATATGAGTGCTATTTGTCCTGTTGAATAGAGGATAATATGTGTGGTGGCTAGGATGTGCGATCGCACAATCAGGCAAGCACCCACAATTAGCTGGCTTTTTACTTGGGACAAGCTCAACTTTTTTTGTGTTTTTACTCTTTCAATGGTCTAATGGAAGAAAAATACAGCGCCCGCGAACTCAACTCTAATATGAACGCGCTGATGAGCGCCGCTCCTTTATTTGCGGGCTTACCACAACCTGCTGTGGACAAAGCCATCAAGAATGTAGTTACCCGCAGCCATCCAGCTAATCAAGTGATTTTGCTAGAAAATGACTGGGGTGGATCGGTTTATTTCATCTTGAATGGTTGGGTGAAAATTCGCACCTACAATATGGATGGCAAAGAAGTCACCCTCAACATTCTTGGAATTGGAGAATTATTTGGCGAAATGGCAGCACTGGATCAAGTTCCTCGTTCCACTGATGTCATTACGCTGACTCCTACCATGATTGGTAGTATGCCATCTCAAGATTTTGTGCAATTAGTTAAAACTGAACCAATGGCAGGAGTGCGTTTGGCTCAATTAATGGCTAAACGTCTGCGTCAATTAAACCGTCGGCTGCGGTTGCGGGAATCTGATAGTGTTTCCCGTGTAGCAGACACTTTAATATTCTTGGCAGAAGGGCAGGGTAAGTCTCAAGCCCAAGGCACTGAAATTCCGAATTTGCCGCATCGCGAATTAAGTAGTCTTAGCGGACTGGCGCGGGAAACAGTAACACGAGTACTAACAAAGCTGGAGAAAAAAGGACTAATTTTGCGCGAACATGATCTGCTAATTATTCCAGATCTGGCAGCTTTGGAAGATACTATTGTATAGGAAAAAAATATGAGTTTTCACCAAATTCTCGTCGCTATTGATCAATCTAACTTATGTGAAGCTGTATTTAGTCAAGCACTAAATCTAGCAGAGTTGAATCAAGCTAAATTAATGCTGCTACATTGTATTAACAGTGAAATACTTGGTGAATCAACTATAACCATGCCTCTGGATATGGGCTTGTATCCTCCAATGGTTAATACTGCTTACGAAAATCAAAATAATATTATGCAGCAACGGCTTGAGGAGTCAAAAGCAATGCTAAGACGCTATTGCGAAACAGCCAGTAGCCGAGGCATCACAACAGAATTTGATTATAAAATTGGCGATCCTGGGCAGTATTTGTGTCAAGTTGCTCGTAACTGGGGTGCAGATTTGATTGTTTTAGGAAGACGAGGACATAAAGGATTAACTGAGGTTTTTTTGGGTAGCGTGAGTAATTATGTATTGCATAATGCTCATTGTTCTGTGTTGGTTATTCAATAAAAAAACAAGTGAATGTAATTAAAAAATCAAACCAAGCTTTTGAATATAATTAAAAATCAAACAAAACTTTCCTACCTCTACACCGATTGGAGTGTTAGAGCCTATCTTTCATAGGAGTTACGCAGAGATCCCCCTAAATCCCCCTTAAAAAGGGGGACTTTGAATTCCCCCCCCCTTTTTAATGGTGGCTAGGGGGGATCTAGGTTTCAGGCTTTCGGTGCGTAAGTCCTATTTCAAAATAATTAACTACAAAAAATATCTGTGTTTATCTACGGTTAAAATCTCTTAAAATCACTTTGAAAGATCGGCTCTAAGTGTAAATGGAAAATAGTCACGACGAATCGGAAATCCAACCTTTGAACAACAATACAGACTCATCCCAGGAGGTTAACCCAAATGAGCAAATAACTGAGGATACATCTCAACAAAACGATTTGCCAGATCAACAATTGCAAAGAATCTCTGATCGGGTTGCTCAAGAAGGTAAAATGCCCTTGAGTATGGTAGAAACAGCGTTTCTTGCCAGTACTGCTAGCTTGATTTGGTTGATTAATTACTACTTTCCCCTTGGACCAGTACTGCGAATTTTTTTCCCGATCCCAATTGCTTTAGTCTATTTAAGATGGGGGCATCGGGCATCATGGATGTCAGCATTAGTTTCTGGGTTGCTTTTATCTGTGTTGATGGGACCAACGCGCAGTATTTTGTTTTTTATCCCTTATGGATTAATGGGGGTACAGCTTGGTGCTTTATGGAGACGCGGTTCTAATTGGTTATTGTCAATTGGTATCGGTGGATTAATTGGAACATTTGGGTTCTTTTTTCGGTTTTGGTTACTCTCTATCCTGCTGGGGGAAGATCTCTGGATTTATTTAATGACTCAGATTACTGAAGTAGCAGAGTGGGTGTTTGTGAAGTTGGGGTTTTTGGCTCAACCAAATTTACTGTTAGTGCAAGCGATCGCATTAGCTATGGTAATACTCAACAATATGATTTATCTATTTGTTGTTCATCTGGTGGCTTTGTTATTACTAGATAGATTAGGTAATCCTATCCCTAGACCTCCACATTGGGTACAAGTACTGGTGGATTACGACTATTAACAATTAACAATTATCAATTAACAATGACCGATGACCAAGAATTCATTAAGATTTATACGCAAATAGCACAAGGGAAACAATGGTTAGAGCAGTATCGGGGAAAATTACCTGTATTTGCTTGTATCTTAGGTTTTACTGAAACAGGTTTGATTCCTGGTATTTCAGCAGCAGGTAGCACGCCTGATGCTCGACGTTATACTGCGATCGCAGATGCGGAATTTTTGTTTAACGGTTCCCAGGTAAAACCTCAATATCCCCTACCACCCCTAGATGCTGGAGCTTCCCCAGTATTAATTTCCCGTGCTGTAGTGGAAGCATTAGACATCCCTCTATATATATTTAATGCTGGTTTGCCTCAACCACCATCAGTGCCAAACATTGATTTAGGTGGTATTCCAGCAGCTTGTTTAACATCTGGTAATGCTTTACCACTAGAAATTGTCAAACATCTACTGATGCAAGGGTTAAATTGGGGAGAAAAGTTAGCCGCAAAAACGCCTGATGGGTATGTAATTCTCGGTGAGTGTGTTGTCGGGGGAACTACCACAGCACTAAGTATCCTTACAGGAAGTGCGATCGCGGCAGTTGGTAAAGTTAATAGTAGCCACCCTAACTGTAATCATCAGCAAAAGTGGGCTTTGGTGCAAGCTGGGTTACAACGCTCTGGACTTGTTAATGTTGATGATTTTATTAAATTTGAAACTAATCAACTTCAATCTATAGATCCTTTAAAATTAGTAGCCGCAGTAGGCGATCCGATGCAAGTAGTAGTAGCTGGGATGGCAATTGCTGCTAGTCGCACCAGTGGTGTATTACTTGCTGGCGGTACACAAATGTTAGCTGTTTACGTCTTGATTAAGAAAATTGCTGAGTGCTACTGTCTAGAATGGCAACCTGAACAAATTGTTGTAGGAACGACTCGCTGGGTAGCAGAAGATCCTACTGGTGACACAGTTGGACTAGCTTCCGCCGTCGGAGAAGTTCCCCTGATCGCCACCCAGTTAAGCTTTGCTGCTTCTCGTTATCATCAATTACGAGTTTATGAGCAGGGATATGTTAAAGAAGGGGTGGGTGCTGGTGCTGGTGCGATCGCCGCTCATCTCTATCGAAACTGGAACCAAACCCAGCTTCTGCAAGCTATTGAATCGTTATTAGAAAGCCTAAACCATTAATGCCAATACCCTTTTTGGTCATTGGGCATTGATAATTGTTAATTGATTAAAACTCTCCCGTTTTTAAACTACGGAGGACTTTTAATATCACTAAAAGCTTTGTACCAATCAAGCTATACCTAACATGGGTGAAGCCATCTGACTTAAGCATGACGTTAACTCCTTAGCGGAATCTAGTAGCTAAAAGTTGCTCTTCTAGAGCAGCAATGCGATTATATGCCGCAGTGAGTTGTGCCGTTAATCGTCTAATTTGAATCTCAGGAGACAAATCCTTTTCACTGCTTTGATAACCATTTTGATCAAAACTGCTACCATCACTCAGGATATCTTTATGTTCTAAGCTTCGCTCAAGGCTGCTCTGATGCTGGTAATTATACTGTCTGCTCATTGCTACCGATGAGTGAGCAACGCCATTTACAGACGTTGCTACCTTTTGTGATAAAGCTGTTGAGACTTTATAGTTCAACTCATTTATCATTTGGTACATCGCATCAACTTTATTACTTAAAGCGATGACTTGAGTTTCAACTGAATCCATATCGTTGCAAATTAATATTAGTTGCTTTTATTTATAGTAGGCATCAAATTCAGAAATATTATAATTTTTCTGAATCATTTAACTTTTGAGCGTTATGATCAGATAACGCTAACTTTTATAAGTTTTTACACCTAAGTAATTTTCCAATATTGAGTACTTGATGCTGGTATGCCAACCATAAACAGTGACATTAGATAACCATTGCTGTATCACTCTTAACAAAAATTGTGATAATTTACTTACCTAGTTTCTCAAATAAATATCAAAAATGAAGCGACGCGCTTTCTTAACAGGTGCTGGAACTCTAGCATTGAGCCAGCTAGTTGCAGGTTGTCAGGGTTCTAAAACTGAAATCCTCAATATCAGACTGCTAAGAAACTCTATTCCTCCTCAGCTATTAAATGAGTTCCGTAATACCATCAAGCCCAGCCCAAAGCTTAACTTTGCTCCCATACCACAGTTAAAAGAAATACTTAAAAGCCTCGAAACCTGGAAAAAACCCGCAGAGATACAAAACAACAAGCTAAAAATCCCATTTTTGTCACCTAAACAGCCAGAAATCCCAGACTTAGTGACATTGGGGGATTATTGGCTAGAATCTGCCATTCAACAGCAGCTAATTCAACCAATAGCACTTGATAAGCTGAAAAATTGGCAGCAGATGCCGAAGCAATGGCAAGAATTGGTTCAGCGTAACGAGCAAGGTCAATTAGACGCTGCTGGAAAAATCTGGGGTGCGCCTTATCGCTGGGGTAGTACGGTAATTGCTTATCGTAAAGATAAGTTTAAGTCTTTAGGTTGGACACCCACCAATTGGAGTGATTTGTGGCGAGAGGAATGCAAGGGTCGCATTTCTTTATTAGATCAACCCCGTGAAATAATTGGTCTAACTTTGAAACACCTGGGTTATTCCTACAACACTACCAATTTAGATGAAATTAAAAATCTCAAGGATGCCCTTAAAAAGCTGCACCAAAACGTCAAGCTATACAGTTCTGATACTTACCTACAACCTTTAATTTTAGGGGATACCTGGTTAGCAGTCGGTTGGTCAACAGATGTATTAAAGGCAATTAAAAGCGAACCGAAAATTGCTGCTGTAGTTCCTCAGTCGGGAACAGCACTTTGGGCAGATGTATGGGTACGACCAAAGTTAGCTAGTGCTAACTCGACTTCAGACACACCAAATTTACAAACTTTAGCCGACCAGTGGATTGATTTTTGTTGGCAACCAAAGTCGGCTAGTGCTATTTCTATATTTACTGAAGCAGTCTCACCAGTATTAATTAATATGGATGGAAATGATATTCCCAAAGATTTAGTTAAAAATCAGCTACTACTACCAAACAAGCAAATTATTCAAAAAAGTGAATTTTTGCATCCCCTATCTAAAGCGACTGAACAGCAGTATCTCTCATTATGGCAAGAAATTCGTAATATTTAGGCTCCCCTAATTTTGCTAGGTAATTTAACAACGCATCCTTTAAAGGCTCTTAAAAAGGAGATGCTTGTGGTTTAAGTCTCAATCGCAAACTATCTTGACTAGAAGATTCTAACCAAATTTGGCAATTAGGCAAATTACTACTCAAGTTACAGGTGTAAGCTGCTAAAAGCGTTCTCTGCTGATTGAATACCCTAATGTTGTAGCCAAAATCTCTAGCAACATTACCAAACTCATTGACAAAGCGGTAGCGATCCATATAGTCCAGCAGAGTCCAAAGTTGCCGATTTACGACCAAATCCACCCGTTTTTCTGTTGGGTAAGCAATCCAGTTGTTGAGCATCTTACCCGCAAACTGTTCTTTAGCCCACCAAAGGCTAGGAGTTGTCAATCCATCTTGCGAAATTGTATTAGCTGTTATAACATCAGGTCGCGTAGGCGTTTTTTCTTGCTGGATGAGGTTTAATTCTAAAGGGGCTTTAGAAGGCACTGGGATATATGAAGTTTGTGCCTGTGCTAATACAGGATAAAAACAATAAATAAGCAGTAATAACGATATTTTTTTGATTGTATAATTTTGGGTAATTCGGTTAACTTAATTAAACTTAGAAGCCCACCCTCCATTTTCCAACTCGTTAGCGAGGATAGAGAAATTTTAGGCTTAATATTTTTTAAGGTAGAGCTAATTATTACCATTTTGTTTACTAGAACTAAAGTTGATTAATAACGAGCTTAATGATAGATTTTATAGCAATACAAAGATTTAAAAATTATTGACTTAAGTTATTATCTAATAGTTCCTTAAAAATCTGCTATTGAACAATTATCAATGACGCAAAAACGACTTAGAAATACTACCTAGACGAAATATTCTTAACTGTCAATCCCATAATCTTCGTCTAGGTGTACCATTAAGACGTTGGTGAGTGTCTGTTAAGAGTTTGGGAATATCGAGTTGCTGGGGACAACGAGGTAAACAGTCGCCACATTCGGTACAGTTTGCGCCTTTTACGCCAGGAAACCAATGACCCGCGTTTCCAAACATCCCATAGCGATATTGACCATAATCAGTCATATCATAGGCAACTGCTAGATTCCGCAGGCGTAGTACTTCTGGAATATTGATATTCTCTGGACAAGGTAAACATTTGTAGCATTGGCTGCACAAATCTGTGGAGAGAGCGTCTACCATTCGGGTGTGTAGACGCTCTATAATTTCCACTTCTATTGGTGTTAAGGGGTAATCTTTATCCGCAACAGTCAGAGGTTCGGTTAATTCATCTGGGTTAGCTGCACCTACACTAAGGGTAGTAATGCGACGATCGCTCAATAAAAAGCGATAATTTAGCTCTAGGGGAGAAAAAGGAGCGCATAATTCCTTCAAGGTAGCTGTTGGTGTGTATAACCGCCCACCCTTATCTGCTGGTGAGATAATAAATATGCCCATATCCTTTTGATGGGCTAATGCTATTGCTGCTGCATGACGTTGAAAAAAATAGTAGTAATGCAGATTGACAAATTCAAATAAATCTGTACTGATGGCTGCGAGGATTACATCTAATGAGCCATGTGTAGAAAAGCCAAGGTGTCGGATTTTACCGGATGCGATCGCTTGCTGCACAGGCTGCATACAGCCATTAGGAGCTAATACCCATTCCAAATGCTCCCAAGTATTTATGCCATGAATTGCTAGACAATCTATATAGTCTAGGTTTAAACGTTGTAAAGATTCGTCAAGCCAATTACGCATGGTATCAGCATTAGGGGCAGGTGGTAGCTTGGTAGTAATATATACCTGCTCCCGTGAAACGGCTAATCCAGTTCGGAAAATTTCACCAAGATACTGCTCACTTTTGCCATACCCTCTAGCTGTTTCTAAGTGATTTATTCCTTGGGCAATAGCATGATTTACTGTTCGGTAAGCCTCTGCTGGAGATGCCAAACAGCGCATTGTTCCCAAAGAGAATACTGAAAACTGGAGATTAGTTTTCCCAAATCGGCGATAACGCATACGGTCATTGGTCATTGGTCATTGGTTAGTGCTAAAAGCTATTCCCCATTAAAGCCACCTCGCTGAATCAAATCCTCTGGTCGCAGTCTAGATATAAAATCCCTAAAGGCTCGACGTTCTGCCTCGTCAGCATCGCGGTCAACAGGGATAGAAGCATCAGCAATTACTTCTTCCATGACCCAAATTGGGGCATTAGTGCGGATAGCGATCGCGATCGCATCACTAGGTCGGGCATCAATTTCCTTTTTTACCTCACCCTGACTGACAATCATCAGTGCATAGAAAGTATTATCCTGAAGCGAGTTAATAATTATACGCTCCAGTTTCATATTCCAAGCCTCAAACATATTAGCCATCAAGTCATGGGTAAGAGGTCTAGGAGGTGCTTGGTTTTCTAAAGCACTGATAATTGCTTTTGCCTGATCTTGTCCAATAAAAATCGGCAAAGCGCGTCGGTCTGAACCATCTTTTAGCAGCACAATGGGGCTACGAGTGACAGCATCTAAGGCAATGCCAGCAACTTTCATCTCAATCATCAGCTTGACCTCAAAAATACGGTCGGTATCCAGTGTGGTTAAAGCAAAGCGATCAACTTATACTTGATAAATTAGAAACACAATCAAAGCGTAAGCTTTTGTTAATTTTTTATACTTTGCAACTGTACAAGCAGCCGTGAAGACACAGGTTAACACCGTTTCACTTTTAAAGTTGATACAACTAAGCAGTAAGGGTCAGGGATCAGGGGGAAAGAATAAGAAATTAATTGTTTGTATCAGGCATTTTGTGAAATTGTATAACTTGGGAGCAACAAAGCTGTATTTCCCAGTATGCACCAGTCTGAAAAATATTGGGCTGTGAATTGAAAGGAAAAATGATATTGGCTGGCAATTTGAGCATTTACTACTACTTAACTTTAGCTGGAATTAAAAGCAGTGTTTACAGGATTAATTCAAGCACTGGGAACAATTAGACCACAGGGGGAGGATCGTTTTGGAATTTCCTGCCTTGGGGATGCCTCAAAAACACTTTTACTAGATTTAGCGATCGGTGATAGTGTCGCAGTCGATGGGGTTTGCCTCACTGTAGAAAAAATTTTACCCCAAGGCTTTGTAGCCGCAGCTTCACCAGAAACTTTAACTCGTACTACTCTAGGGCAGCAGCAGCAAGCAGCCGCTTACGTCAACCTAGAAGGCTCTTTACGGGTTGGTAGCAAGCTAGGGGGGCATTTCGTCACTGGTCACGTAGATGGGATCGGTTGTCTAGAATCAGTAGTACAAACAGCCCAAGCTTGGGAAATGCGGTTTACAACACCGCCATTATTTGCTGACCAGTGGCAAAGACAAATTGCGCGTTACATAGTCCCCAAGGGAAGTATCGCAGTTAACGGTGTCAGCTTGACGGTAGCAGATTGTGATTCAGACAGTACTTGGTTCTGTGTAGCTGTAATACCCCACAGTTTTGCCGAAACTAACCTGCGTTATTTACAGCCTGGAAGCTGGGTAAATTTGGAAGGTGATATTCTCGGTAAGTATGTCGAAAAATTTATGGGGTTTTCTTCTGCTACTAGAGATATCAAAAATGGCGATCGCCAACATGAAATTACGTCCACCTTCTTAGCAGAAAACGGGTACTTTTAAACAATTAACAATTATCAATTAATTTGACGCTCTTGTTTTGGGTTTAGCACTCAACAAAAGCGAAATCATTGTAACAGTAGAATTAGTAAAGCTTATAAACATAGCAGGAAGCAAAGCTTAGAACACAAAAAGATTGTTAACGTCCTAATCTCTACTTCAACTGCTACATTTGTTAGCCAAGCTTTGAATAACTGATAATTGATTAACCGCCTGGTTGGGTGATTACTTGTGAGGCACGTAAAGAATTAACTAATTGAGCCATAGCATACTCTAATTGCACCCCTGAATTTGTGGCTACCCAGCCTTGAGATGTCAGTTCACGGGTTTCAAAATGTAAATGGGGGCCAGTGGATCTGCCAGTGCTACCTACGCGCCCAATTATAGTTCCCTGTTCTATCATTTGACCAGGTTGAACAAAAATTTCTGATAGGTGACCATAGAGAACTTGTTGAGTTTGGCTACTTTGAAGAATAATGGCTTTGCCATAGCCACCCATCCAGCCTGCGCTAGCTACAGTAGCAGGGGAAGTTGCTAGTACTGGTGTCCCCATCGGTGCGCCGATATCAGTACCAGCGTGAAAGGTGCGAGATCCTAATATTGGGTGTACCCGCCAGCCAAAAGCTGATGTGATGGATGCGGGAACTGTTAGGGGGAAAATGAAGCTACTGTTACCATTAGTTGGCAATAACTGTGGATAAATATTGGAAATATAGGAATTTAATTTTGTCGGTAAGCCCGATAAGCTCGGTAAGCTTCGCTGCACCGCAGCCACTGGTGTATAACGACGGTAGCTGCTAAGACGAGTTTTTGGGGAACTAACTCGAATAGGATTAATATTAACTGAGGCAACATTAGTAAATTGTTTATTTCTCAGTTTTGGCTTGCTTAAATTAGGCAGTCGCACAGCAACAGTTTGAGGAGCAGGAACAGCAATAGTACGATAAGCCGTTGTAGTTTGTGGACTCAGTTTTACTGCACCACACAGTCCCCGATATAGTCCTGGCCCCCGTAACACAGTTTTGCAGGTTGAGGCTTGTTTTAGGGCAATAACAGGCTTTTTACTAGATTGTCGCAGGCGTGAGTCGTTTCTACCTACGTTAATAGTGTAGTTATCACTAGGTTCAACAGTAGCATCAACGTAAACATTGTTTTTTACGCTAACCGGAAGTTTGGGGCTGGCTGCTGTAGTATTGGGTATGACATTTGGAAGTGCTATTGGTTCAGGCGTAGCTGGTACAACGAAATTTGGATAAGTCCGTTTTGGTTGAGCGACAGCAACATCTGAATTATTAGCTCTTTCTGGTGTAGAAGATTTGCGGACAGCTACTGGTTCAGATAGGCGTTTTGGGGAAGGTTGACGTGCAAAAGCGGGTTCAGATAGGCGTTCTGGGGCTGAAGGTTTCTGTAGTACAACGGGATCTTGATGTCGTTGGGATACAGATGGTTGGGCTTCTGGAGCAGAGCTTTTAGGGGCAACATCTAGAACAGGTTCTGCATCTACAATGACGTTGCGGGGACTTTCTGCTGTGGTAATGGTGGCTGTATCCTGCGCTGGTTCGGCATTGGCAAACATTAACCCGTTACTGAGGACACCTAAACCGCCAACCCAGCCTAATCCTTGAATTAGTAGGGAACGCCGATAAAAAATGCTTAAAGGTGTGGAATAACTGGAGGATTGCTTTGGGTTTTCCGCTTCTATACTCATTAGTCTCTCTATATAATGCTTGGTGAATTTTAGGGAGTTGTAGTCAACTGAACTATGAACTAAACTTATCTGATCATTTATCCTCTAGCATTTATCCTTTTTTCATCCTTGATTCTTTAAAGTTGACTTGATAATTATGTCGTCAATCTAGTTTTATTAACGCCAAAATCTTTCAAACTTATGGCTGTGAGCAACTATTTGTTGTAGCCCAAACTGATTGTACCGGGCTTTAGACAAATTTCTGAGGGGGATTTCTCAGATGGCAAGCAAACTCGCAAATCTCCAGTAGGGGTTACACCTACAACTCTTCCTAGATGTCCATCTATAAGGATAGATTGTTCCTGGTTAATTAGAAGCTTGAGGTAAGAAGACAGCAAAACGTCTAATTTTTCTGCTAAACAATTTTGATATCCGGATAAAATTCCTCTAATAGTAATAAGCATTAACATTTCTAATGATTTAATCGGCTGGATTGCCTGATTCTTAAAGAAAGATATAAGATTAATGCCAGTTTCAGGTACTGGGTTAGCCCAGTTAATCCCAACACCAATGACTGCTTTGGTAATTATCCCTTGGTGGACACGGGTTTGGGTGAGAATACCGCCAAGTTTATGTCCAGTAAGTACCAAATCATTAGGCCACTTGAGTAATACTGGAATACCATGATCCCGTAAGGCGGTGGCTATTCCCCAAGCACTAGCGAAAGTAAGCACGGCACTGTTGGCGGTGGGTATATTAGGAGCAACAGCTATAGATAGGTACAGACCACCTTCAGGAGATTGCCAATGCCGTCCCCATTGACCTCGACCTGCGGTTTGTTGGTTGGCAATTACAACTGTTCCTGGTTCAGCGCCTTGATCAATTAATTCCCAAAGCTTGTGATTGGTAGATGATAATGTCTCAAATATATGAAATGAAAGCTGTAGAGGTTGATTTTGATTTGCCCCTACTAGGGATTCAAGCTGTTGAGGATCAAATGGCACTGCTGCTAGTTTGAGAAGTAGTCACTTAAGATAGCATAGATAATTTTTTTGCTGTCGGCTCACTTTATAGTTAATTTATTTACAGATGGATAGTAATATTTGGCACTGGCACCGTTGGGAAGGATTACCTTATTTAACTTGTAGCTTGCTGGAACCTTGGTCGCACGGATTTTTTACTTCTTTGTTTTCGCCTAGAACTCCGTTAGAGTTAGTGGAGGTGCTGCAACCAGAAGCTGAAGTTTATCGAGTTAAGCAGGTACATGGCAATACGGTGCTAACGCCGTCAATGATAGGGGCGGCTATGGCTGAAGGTAAGGAAGAACAAGAGGGGGGGTTACTACCTGCTGATGGATTAGTAACAGAGCAAGCTAACCAGGCTATTTGGGTGTGTAGTGCTGATTGTACTCCGGTATTGATTGCCGATCGCCATACGGGACAAGTGGCAGCAATTCATGCTGGTTGGCGCGGGACTGCCTCTAAAATTGTGCCAGAAGCGATCGCGCAATTAGTTGCTGCTGGTAGTAAGTTAGAAAATTTGCTTGTAGCTATGGGACCTGCCATTTCAGGTGAAGTTTATCAAGTATCTGTTGATGTTGGTGTTGAAGTTGGAGCCAGCATTATACCAGCAAATGTTGCACATTCTCATCAGGCAATTTTAGATATTTTGCAGGAGTTACCTGATTCGCCAATATTACCAGATCCAGAAGTTGATAAGGTTCGTTTAGATGTGCGGAAAGTTAATGCAATTCAATTGGCACAACTAGGTATAAAAGAGGAGCAAATTGCGATCGCGCCTCACTGTACCTATCAAGAACCAGATAAATTTTTCTCCTATAGGCGATCGCAACTTAAAAAAGTTCAGTGGTCAGGGATTGTAAGTTTACACGAGTAAATTAGATGTAGCAGAATGTAGAGACGCGCCATAGAACGTCTCTACAAGGCTTGCGATCGCCTCGCCATACTATTTATATTATGATTCCCCCACTAAACAAAAAATCTAATCTGGCACTGCTGATTCTAACGGTAGCAGCGTATGCAGGTAACTATTTTAAACTGCCACTATTTTTCGGATTAGATTTCCTATTTGGTAGTATTTTTGTCCTAATCGTATTACGCCTATTCGGATCTTTTTGGGGTACGCTGACAGCCATAATTGCTGCTGTCTATACAGTAATTTTATGGAACCATCCTTATGGCGCGGTTATTTTAATCTGCGAGGCGTTATTTGTAGGTTTGCTATCGCGCCGCTACAGCCAAAATATCCTTTTGCTTGATGGAATTTATTGGGTATTTATTGGCATACCTTTGGTGTGGGTATTTTATCACCTAATTTTGCACGTAGATCCTACCCAAACATTTTTAGTACTTTTTAAACAGTCTGTTAATGGCATTTTCAACGCTTTACTTGCTAACTTAATATTTACTTATTTACCTATCCATAAATGGATATCTCGCCCCCAACTCAAAAAAACGTTATCTATTAAGCAAACATCATTAAACCTGTTAGTAGCCTTTGTTTTCTTTCCTGTACTCCTGCTGACAGTTTTAGATGGTCAACGGGTTATGAGTAATATTACAGATTTGGTTACAACTGAATTGCAGTCTACTTCTACAGATATTATTAGTGACTTACAAGCTTGGCATAAACATCGGGTATATGCTCTACAAGAACTCGCAAAAATAGCTGTAAATTCTGAAAGTAAACTCCCTGCTGAAAATGCAATACCAAATCGACTACAGCAAAGTACAGAATTTTTAGAAAAAGCTTTTACAGATTTTCATAATCTGTATGTTACCAATACAGCCGGAAATATCATTGCATCTTATCCAAGATTTAATCAGGATGGTAGAGATAATATTGGTTTAAGCGTCGCTGATGAAAGTAATTTTAAACAAACGAAAGCACAACTAGAACCCTTAGTAACAAACACTTATATAGACCAATTTTCACTAAATCCTCATGTTGGTTTAAGTGTACCAATAATTTCCAGAAATCAGTTTAGGGGATTAGTATATCTATCTTGGGAGTTGAGCTATATCAGCCAACGTATATCCTCAAAACTTGAAAATAAACAGTTGCAAATCACAATTGTTGATCAAGCAGGTTCTATTATTGCTACTAACCAGGGAGAGCAAACTGTTATAGAAAAATTCCAGCGACCTCAAAATGGGGAAATAAAATCAATTAATAATAGTATCTATCAATGGTTGCCAGACCGAGGAAAAGTTCCTCCGGTAGTACGCTGGAAAAATTCTCTCTATGTGCAAGAAACATTGATTGGGGAAAAACTACCTTGGAAATTAATAGTGGAAGCACCAGCTACTCCCTATGTTAACTATTTGCAAGCTATATATATTAAAGATCTTGCTATTATGCTCTTGGTGGCGATCGCTGCTATGATCTTGGCAGAGTTAGTTAGTCGTAAATTAGTTAGTCCTATAGAAAGCTTGGCAGATGTGACAACTAACTTACCTGATAAAATACTAGATAGAGAAGCGATCGCTTGGCCTCATAGCTTAGTGTCAGAGATAGATTCTCTAGTCAGCAATTTTCAAATTATGGCGATCGCGCTTAATCAAAAGTTTCAAGAAATTAAACAGAATAATGAAACTTTAGAGCAAAAAGTTAAGCAGCGCACAGCTAAATTAATCCAAGCAAACAAAAAATTAAGACAAGAAATTAATCAACGTCGTAGCACAGAAGAGGCGCTGCGAGATAGCGAAGAACGCTGGCAGTTGGCGTTGCGTGGTAATAATGATGGAATATGGGATTGGAATGTCAAAACTAATGAAATATTTTTTTCTACTCGTTGGAAAGAAATGCTTGGTTACGCAGATGACGACATTAAGCATAATTTAGATGAATGGGGTAGACGGATATATCCAGATGATCTCGGCTGGGTAACTAAAGCTATTCAAGATCACTTTGATAAAAAAACACCATTTTATTTAACTGAGCATCGAGTTTTATGCAAGGATGGGAGTTACAAATGGGTTTTAGATCGTGGTCAAGCTTTGTGGGATGAAAATGGTAAACCTATTCGGATGGTTGGTTCCCATACTGATATTACTGAACGGAAAAAAGCTGAAGTAGCTTTACAAGAAAGTGAGCGAAAGTATCGCTCTGTAGTTGATACTGTTAAAGAAGTAATTTTCCAGACCGATGCTGCTGGTTTATGGACATTTCTCAATCCAGCATGGACAGAAATTACTGGATTTTCAGTTAATGAAAGTATTGGCACTAACTTCTTAGATTACGTTCATCCTGATGATCAACAGCGCAATTTTGAATTATTTCAACC
This sequence comes from Crinalium epipsammum PCC 9333, assembly GCF_000317495.1. Lineage (GTDB taxonomy): Bacteria > Cyanobacteriota > Cyanobacteriia > Cyanobacteriales > PCC-9333 > Crinalium > Crinalium epipsammum. The sequence goes on along the minus strand of NC_019753.1, from coordinate 1,019,934 downwards.
TTTAATTCAACGCCAAAAAGAATACTGCCGCCATGAAATTCGCTATCTCACTAAAGATGGTGGTGATCGTTGTATAGAAGTGTTTGCTCGTTTGGTAGTAGATGCTGAGGATAATATTATTGGTACTTCTGGAACTCTCAACGATATTACTGAACGTAAGCAAACAGAAGCAGCACTGAGAAAAAGTGAGGAGTTATACCGCACACTTGCCCAAAATTATCCCAGTGGTGCAGTAATTTTATTCGATCAAGATTTACGCTACACAATTGCTGATGGAGCAGGTTTATCAGAAGTTGGTCTTTCTAGAGAGTTATTAGAAGGAAAAACGATTTGGGAATCATTTCCGCCAGAAACTTGCGAACAGATTGAGCCAGATTACCGAGCCGCTCTGAGTGGAGAAGTAAGAATTAATGAAGTTCCCTATAACAATCATATTTATTTAGTGCATACGTTGCCTGTAAGGAACAACGAGGGAGAAATTTTTGCTGGGATGGTGGTGACACAGGACATTACTTCCTTGAAAAAAGCTGAGGCAGAAGTTCGGGCTTTGAATGCAGAACTAGAAGAAAGAGTGATGGAGAGAACTGCTCAATTAGAAGCAGCTAATCAGCTTAAAGATGAATTACTGGTGCGGGAACAGCAAGCACGCGCTTCTTCTGAGGCAAGTGAGCAACGTTTTCGCTTGTTGACAGAGGTGATGCCGCAGCAGGTATGGACGGCAACGGCGGATGGTAGCCTTGATTACGTCAACCAACGCACTCTTGACTACTTTGGTCGCACAAACGAGCAGATGTTGAATTGGGGATGGACAAATTTCATACATCCAGAAGATTTAGAACGGTGTCTTGAGCGTTGGAGTAAGTCTCTAGCAACAGGGGAATTATACGAAGTTGAATTTCGACTGTATCAGGCTGCTGGTGAAACTTATCGCTGGCACATTGGGCGGGCGTTCCCTTTACAAAATCAAGATGGGGAGATTCTCAGTTGGTTTGGAACAAATACAGATATTGAGGATCAAAAGCGGGCGCAGGAGTTACTACAGCAGCAGACGGAAGCGTTAACGCAAGCAAATCAGATGAAGGATGAGTTTTTAGCGATCGTGTCTCACGAATTACGGACACCGCTTAATTCTATGCTGGGGTGGGCTAAGTTGTTGCGATCGCGCAAGTTTGATGAAGCGACAACTGCACGGGCATTAGAAACGATTGAACGTAATGCGAAGTCTCAGGCACAAATAATTGATGATATTTTGGAAGTTTCCCGCATTGTCAGAGGGAAAATTCGTTTGAATATGCGTCCTATTAGTCTTGTGGCGACAGTTGAGGCGGCTATTGACGCGGTGCGTCCGACGGCAGAAACTAAGGCTATTCAACTTGTAGAAGTTTTACCTGCAAAATCTTTTCAGGTTTCAGGTGATTCAGATCGCTTGCAGCAGGTTATTTGGAATTTACTTTCTAACGCGATTAAGTTTACACCTGAAGGCGGGCGCGTAGAAGTGAGGTTGGAATATGTTGAGGATCAATCAATTAGCGGTGCTTATGCTCAACTACAAGTAATTGATACAGGTAAAGGTATTAGTGGGGAATTTTTGCCTTATGTTTTTGAACGATTCCGCCAAGCTGATAGTTCTAGCACTAGATCTTATGGGGGATTGGGACTAGGATTAGCAATTGTACGCCAGTTGGTAGAAGTACACGGTGGAACTGTGGAAGCGGACAGTGCAGGGGAGGGTAAGGGCGCAACGTTTACTGTAAAATTGCCACTTTTGAATAGTCCTAAGTTTGAGTCGCTGAGTGCTGAGTCGGATACTGTTTCAGAAGGCAACACTGAGGATTTAATATTATCTGGTTTGCGGGTACTGGTGGTTGAAGATGACGTTGATTCAAGAGAGTTTTTAATTACGGTACTGCAACAGGATGGCGCAGAAGTTACAGCCGTAGCATCGGTAAGCGAAGCACTTGGGGTGCTAGAAAGTCGCCAATTTGATGTATTAGTCAGCGATATTGGTATGCCAGTTGAGGACGGTTACTCGCTGATTCGTAAGGTGAGGGTTTTGCAGACACAAGCAGAAATTCCGGCGATCGCTCTTACAGCATACGCGAGAGATGAAGATCGCCAGCAAGCTTTGTTAGCAGGATTTCAGATGCACGTTTCTAAGCCTATTGAACCAGGTAAGTTAGTGGCAATGGTGGCGAAAGTTAGTGGACGTAGCAGTTGAACCCCCTCTGCCCCTCTGCCTCCCTCTAAGGCAACCAGCTAGGACGAAACCCTGGTAAAGGTAGTTGTTGTGGTTGCTGCTGCTGCGTTTTTGAGCCTTCTGTTGGAGGTGTTATAGGGAGTAGCCAAAGCAGACTATTAACGATCGCTTGTCCATCATTAGTAGTCAAAGCGCCTGTTTTCGGTAGTTTTTTCTCAGTGACTAACTGATCGAATAGCAAGGCTAAACCATCTTGAGATAAGCTCATTTGAATGTCACGCTGATTTGGCAATGCTAATATCGGGGTCATTTTAGCTTTTTTGAGATCAACTGTGGCTAATAATGGTTGTTCTTGGTCTTGGTCTTGCTCTCCTTTCTGTAGCCGGGTAATTAGACAGTAGAGTGTATCGGATCGGGGATCAAACTGAGCGTCTAATATTGAACCTGTAGTTTTGAAAAGTTCTTTTTGTACTCCTTGGTTGGTAACTAAAAATAGCGATCGCGTATAGTTTGTATTAAATTTCAGCATTGCTGCTGATGCGCCATCTTTAGAAAAGCTGAAAACTTTAGCATACTGAGCCAGAAAATCTAGCGGCTTGGCTTTGGGTGTCATTGGCAAAATGGCAATTCCTTGTCCTTGGGCTACAGCCACAGCACCACTGTCAGCAGTAATTAAAAAGTCTCCTCCTGGTTGGTTTTCCAATGGTTGAGGGGGTGCGCCTGGTTTGATTACCCATAAACCAAATTCTCCTGGTTTGTTTCTGTTCACTCGCTGAACAATAATTGCCTGCCCGTCGGGGGACAGATCAAATTTCATATTTTGGAAATTTTTACTGTCTAATACTAGGTTAATTTTGCCAGCAGCCTCTGGTTTTGTTTCTGGTTTACCAGGAGACAGGGGATTAATCCCAGTAGTTACTGTGTAAAGCTGTTGTTCAAATACGCCTGGTTTTTGACTTAACCAGTCGGCAGCAGAAAATAAAATCTTTCTTCCTTCTGGGTAGATTTTAAAGTCGTTAACCGCCATATCAGCAGGAGTCAGTACGGTTTTTTTCTGCTGGGTGACGTTATAGAGGATTAATCGTCCTTTTTCTTGTGGTTCAACACCGATATAAACGAAGGCGCGATCGCGGGTACTAAATTGACCATAAAAAGGATCAATTAATTTTTCATTTTCTTTTCCGCTCTCAGTTTTAGATTTATCTTTTGCTCCTTGTAGTTGCACTTTATAGTTAGTGCCATAAAAAACGGGGGCAGTCAATGTGTATGCCATCCGTCGCCCTGCCCAGCTAAATTTCCCTGGTAGGAGTGGATCTATTTGCAAGTTAGCTTCGACACTCGCATGATCCATTGGGCGGTTAAAGTTGAGCGTAAATGAAGTATCTTCTGCTCCAACTTGCTGATTCTGCCAGCTAAAATTGCGTACACGAGGGGCTGTGCGATCGCCATTCCAAATCAGCAAACCAATTAGCACTATCAAGACTAACATCAGCGCGATCGCTGCACGGTCTACTGGTTGCAGATATTTAAATTTATCAGCTTTATTTGATCTTCTTTCCATTATTTATTTAGGATTTTTTCAATTATCAATTACCAATTATCAGCCTTCATGTTAAATTGATTTCCGCACAGCTAATTACACGCTATTAATTACCTCGACTCTGTGCCTGTATTACAATCCATCAAATTTCCAGCTAATAATTATAAGGATTTTTTGGTTGGGGAATCTGCTTAATAGAATTAGCTGCAATCGTGAGTTGACGCTTGCCGTTGAGGTTTTCCGTAGTCATCTGACCTTCTATTTGTAACCAAGTATCGGCGGGGTAAGTTTGAGTAGATTCCGTTAGCTTCACAGGTAAACCTACAGGATAAGCATCAGCAGCACAACAGGTAATCACAAACCGAGAAAGTAACAAATATTGCTGTGGCAATGGTGCGTCTTTAGGATCAACAACAAAACCATCTACCTTGACTTTTTGCCCTGTATATGCGTCTGGTTCGGGATAAACACTGAGCGTCCGCGCCCAATCAACCAAAGATCGCTCTTCGGGTTTTTGGGAATTACGAAAAGCTTGCGGTTGTGAACGGGTAATCGTGGCAGATTCAGCTACTCCTCGTTGATTTGCTGTTTGACTAGCAAACACTTTTGGAGTAATTAATAAACCTAAAATAGCTGTTACCAATAGCAACCCACTACTCCAACCTGGAGGAAATAAAGTAATGTGTTGAGGTAATTGCCCAGTCGGTTCTACTCTTCTACGTTTACTCTTTTTGCCACTAGAAAAACTTTGCATCAATTTAGTCAGCAGTTGCACTAACTTGATAAAGCCGATGAGCAATAACATTACACCTGTAACGATTACTAGCCAGAAGTAATCTGGGTGAATCAACAAGTTTAAAGTATCAGTTAGCCAATATTTCAACAGCATCCCGCCCCAAGCAAGAATGGCAAGGATGTCTAATAAAGACAATACCCAGGAGTTACCCTGAGATTTAGCACCAGATGATTTAGCTGACATGGAAGTTAATAATTAGTGTCAACAGAAAAGTTAATAGCGCGGCAAGACCAAATAAATAAAATACCGCTTTGGGACGGAAAACAGATAACATTAAGCCAACGCCCTTGAGGTCAATCATCGGGCCAAACACTAAAAATGCCAGTAATGAGCCACTGGTAAAAGTAGCAGCAAAGGAAAGGGCAAAAAAGGCATCTACTGTTGAACAGATAGAAAGTAATCCTGCCAACAGCATCATCGCTGCAATAGATGTAATTGGCCCTTGACCAAGCTGGAGGACAACTTCTCGTGGTATAAGTACTTGAATAGCAGCAGCGATCGCACTTCCCAGTACTAAAACCCCACCTAATTCTCGTAATTCCTGAACGGTGTTTTCCAGTAATAAATTCAGTCTGTCAGCTAGGGGTTTTTTATTGCTTGATGCCACTAGAGATGCTTGTAAGACAGTAGAATCCATGCGTAGGGTTTGACCACTTTGACCTAATAAAAAAGTACCAGATTGTAACAAAAATGGTTTATCTTCAACCACAGATGCTTGCTCAGTTTTATCTGGGAAGATGATTAAAGAGCGAGCAACTGCTGGTTGTAGCATTGGGCGTGGGTCAGGCTGTAAGCTAAAAACACAGCCAACAATTGTAGCAATTAGTAAGGAAAATCCTACCCGCATTACTACAATTTCTGGCTGATCACGAAAAGCTATCCATGTTGACCAAATTACAATGGGATTAATAGTTGGCGCGGCTAGTAAAAAACCTATTGCTACTGGTACTGGTACACCCTGCATCAGCAAACGTCGCGCTACTGGAACATTCCCACACTCACAAACTGGGAACAAAAAGCCCATCGCACTGCCAAAAAATGCCCCTAAAATTGGGTTACGGGGCATAATTGCAATCAGTTTGCTTTCCTCAATAAATAACAGTAGCAAGCCGGAGAGCAATACCCCTAGCAGCAAGAAAGGCATTGCCTCGACTAATAAACTTAAAAAGATGGTAAAGGCATTATTTAGCTGATTCATGCGTTATCAATTAACAATTATCAATTAACAATTAACAATTAACAATTATTAGTACATCTTAATACTCCAGATAAATTATCAATACTTCACGTCGCTTTCCTTTTTATACGCTACGCAGTGAAGCCTGGGTAGTTCCTGCTGTTGAATGTGAAAAATCCCCCCTCATTGTCTAGCTGATGACTGATGACACCAAAGCTGAACCTTAATTAGGATAGTCTACGGTGGTAACTAATCATAGTTTTACTGTAAATAACTACTTGTTAGCTATTGTGCCAAATAAATTTTTATCTATACCCTCTTTATCTGAAGCAAGTAATCAAGATTTACGTTTAGAGTCAACCTTGCGGGAACTGCCACTTTATCAGTTTGAAGTGCAAACTAGCTGTTTAGGGGTGGAAGTTGCGGAAATTTTTGAGCAGTACCCCTTGCTTCCAGGCGCAATTTTAATTGATCAGGGGAAGTTTGTCGGCATGATTTCACGACGGCGGTTGCTGGAATATTTGCTACGTCCTCAAGGTTTAGAATTATTTTTAAATCAACCACTTCATGTTTTGTATAGCTATGCGCGTACAGAGATGTTGCTGGTTAATGATACTACACCTATTTTAGTAGCGGTACAGCAAGCACTTAGGCGATCGCCTGAACTGTTGTCTGAACCTCTGGTAGTAAAAGTTGAACCTAATAGCTATCGGTTGTTAGATTTCCAAGAATTAAATATTACTTCCTGGCAAATTCGGGGAATTGAAACTCAGGTACGTTATGAACGCGCCCAAACTCAGATGATTCAAACTGAGAAGATGGCAAGTTTAGGACGTTTGGTAGATGGGGTAGCTCACGAAATTTTAGATCCAGTTGGGTTTATTTGGGGCAATTTAACTCATGTTTCTAGTTATAGTCAGCAGTTACTTGAGTTAGTGTCTGCTTATCAAACTAATATCCCGGAAGTTCCAGCAGTAGTTACTGAATTGGAAACTGATTTGGAAATTGATTATTTACAAGAGGATTTACCGAGAGCGATCGCTAGTATTCAGTCAGGCGCGGAACGCCTGAAAAAATTAGCTGTTGCTTTACAAAACTTTTGTCATATTGATGAAGTTTATCCCAAACCTGCTGATTTACACGGTTCTCTTAATCATATTATTTTACTATTAAAAAGCCGCTTATCTAGTGATATTGAAGTTGTTAAAAATTATGGGCATTTGCCACCAGTTCCATGTTTTATTGGGCAGATACATCAAGTATTTATGAATATCCTGACTAATGCTATTGATGCCTTAATTAATCATGCGCTTAGTCAAAAATTTGCTCAAGAATTGCATCGAATATCAGATATTAATTATGGTTACAAGCCTCAAATTACTATTACCACTGAAGTAATTGCCCAAAAATCACCCTATCGGGGTGTTCCCGATCAGCGAATAGTTTCTATTAAAATTGCCGATAATGGCTCTGGAATGTCTCCTGAATTACAGCAACAAATTTTAGAATCTTTTTCTATAGCTAAACGCGCTGATAAAGAAACCAGCTTGTCTGTCAGCTATCAAATCATCAAAGCAAAACATGGGGGAGAATTTATGATGCGATCGCAATTGGGCGTAGGTACAGAATTTGAAATTTTACTACCCTTAGTTTAATCCATTAACAATTATCACTGAATTTTATTAAGATCTATACCCATTTTGTGTAAAACATCAGCTAAAAGTGCAGCGCGATGTTCTGCCTTTATAGCTCTTTCTTCTGCCTTGGTTATACGCTCATTAGCAAGTTTTACTAAGTCCTCTAAGTAATTATCAAAGCTTTGAACTGCTTTTTGCTTTACAGACATTAATAAATCCGGTGAATGAGGATTTGTTTTATGTTTTGCTATAGGTTTATAATCAGGATTAACTCCTACTACAGAGCCTTTTTCGGATGGCGTTACTAGATCTATTGATTGAATCTCTATTTGATTTTTATATAAATTTATTCCATCTTGAGCTAATTCAGGCTGATGTGAATTTTCTATTTGATTTTCGACTAGGGTAGCACTTGCTCTATTTTCTACATTTTCACTAACTATTTGAGCTTCAGGTAATTTATTTGCCCAAACAACTTTATCGAAACGGTTTAAATTAATTTGACCTACCAGGGTTTTAACTTCAAGAATTGCTTCTTGAACAGCAATGTTTTGAATAGGATACCATTGACTTTTGGTATAAAATAAAATATTTAATTGTAGCTGGTTGTCGTGCTTTTTTGTGGGCCACCATTTTTTCCATAAAGCTACAGCCTCGGTATAAAATACTTGATAACCTTCGGGTGCTTGGTACTGTTGATATTCAATATAATCTTTTTGTTTTGCTTGTCCATGATTAACAAAATTATTTTCTAAGAGGATTTCGTTAATTTGCTCAAAATATTGAGTTTTCTGTTTAAGCAATGCTGAACGCTTTTTAGCAGCTAACGTGATTAATGCCAATATTTCTGCTTTTTTGGTGGTTAATTGTAATTGTCCACCCATATTTTCAACTCGAAAGTTTTGGCTGGCTAAAAGTTCATTTGTTCCTTCAGCAAACTTTTGGATTAATGCAGCATCATCAATAGGGGAGTTATTATCGGGCATAATCTTAAAATTGATTGTCAATAATTAATTGTAAAACCCCATCTTCTGCCCTCTCCCTGAAGTACGGGTAGGGGCAACTTGAAGTTTTAGATTTTTTAAGGTGGATCTACTTATCAGGCTTGCTTTGTATAAAGCTAGTTTAAACGCTGCGATCATGTCGTCCAGTTACTTTTGGGAGATGTGATTACATAATAATATTTGATTGTTGCAAAAATTTTCGGGAAATAAGCAGATTTTCAATGAAGCTTTAAGCTAAGATTCCTAGCCAAAAAGCTTACGGTTAACCGTTATACCGCTTGATCGAAGGAAAGCGATACTAGAAATTGAACTGATTTTAACACCTATGTCAGACTCGACTTCATTGCGCGATCGCTATCTACAATTAATAGACGAAATTGTTCAAATTACCCTCAAAGGGCAAATTCGTTCTAAAGAACAGGTTTATCAAATGCTGGTAAAAGATATCAGCGTTGGTACTGGGGAAATTTTTGAACGTTGTCTAGATGAACGCCTGACTTCTACCCAACATGAGGTAGATAATAACTTACAGCCCGCAACAGCTACCAGACGTTTACGGGCGCTGAAGACGATTGAGGGAGAATGGCAACGCTGGCAAAAGGATAACAGAATTGGGAGTGCGATCGCCCAAGCAGTACAACAAATAATCACTGCTGAACCACCCCATCGCCTCACTACAGTACTGCGGATCATAGATCCTAACCAGCAACAAGTTTTAACTTTAGAACAGTTACAGCAGTTAGCAACAGCATTGCAGCAACAAGTAGCAACCAACCCAGATAGCGATTTGCAACAAGTCGCGGAAATTGCTACTGGACTTACTCGCGGAATAAATTCCTGGCAACGCTTGCAAGGCGATTTAGTTAGCTGGATATACGAAGGAAATCGCGGTTCATTAGGATTTGGTGGTACTCCTGAACAAAGTGGTCCTTGGGCGTTGTGGGCGAAACAGGTAAATAGTTCATTACCCCAGAGTGTATTTCACACCCTCGCGAGCAATCAATCGCTGGTAGAATTTGCAGCTAATCAAAATAGTGTAGAACTTAGCGCCTGGGTTGAATTAACTGTAGTTTTACAATGCTTGCAGCGTGGGTTAGTAGAGTGGTTTGACAAACTTGTTTATGATTCCCAAGTTGGATCTAAGTTATCCATTTCTATCTTTCTGACGTTTTCCGTCGTATGGTCGCAATTAGCTAGCGGTTTTAACTACGGCGGTAGATTTACCTTATACGCGGATGCTTGCTTTCAGTTAACCATGCAAATTCTCCGCGCTTTTTCGCAGCGATCATATTTTCCTTTATATGGTGGTATTTTTGCTTCCTTTGCGGGGAACTATTTAAAAGACGCACTTAATTATTTAGATGAACCACTACGACGAGTTGCGGGTACGACGGAAAAGGCGCGAATTTTAACTTTAGTCGGTTATTCATTCCGCACTCAAGGTAGATACGACCAAGCAATAGCTTTTCATCAAGAAGCTTTAGAGATTGCCCGTACAGCAGGCGATCGCATTTGTGAAATTGCCAGCTTCAACCATCTTAGCCGCATCTGTGTCGGTCAAAAAAATTATGCTGAAGCAATTAATTATAGCCAACGGGCATTAATTCTCGCTCGTCAAACTGGGGATAAATTAGGAGAAGCGAATGCCTTAGCTAACTTGGGATATAGCGAAGTGTTCCAAGCGCAACAACTCGAACAAATCGAACCTGAAGTTTACGAGAGTGCGATTAACTACTTAGAACAAGGTCTGAAATTATCAGAAAAATTAGGTGATAGCCAAAGTAAAGCTTTGTGTCTGAGTAGCTTAGGTATTGCCAACGTAATTTTAGAACAACCACAAGATGCGATCGCTTATTTAGAAGCTAGTCTGCAAGCTGCTCAATTTTCAGGTGATTTATACCTACAAGGGCTGAGTTTAGCTTATCTAGCTGAAGCTTTATATAACTTCAAAAACATAGATAAAGCTGTATTAGCTGGTTGTTTAGGAATGTATCTTTTAGAACAAATTGCAGCTAAAGAATGGCGGCAACCAGCCGGATTAATTACCGTCTTACAAGGGCAGATGGGAGTTGAAGCTTTTCATAAATTGTTACAGCAACAACGTCCTCAAATTATTTCTGTAATTGGTGTTGATGGATATGATTACATTCCGCAACTATTACAGCAGTATCAACGCTCAATCATGTAACAAATAACTTAACAGTTCAATAATAGGAATGTGTTCATTGATACAGCGTCGTTAACAATTGTAATAAATCCATTAAAAGCAATGCGGGCGCTGTTTCCATCTATTTTTCCTAAAGCAAATAACTATTGTGTGATTTGCATCACATAGGGGCTTTAAAGCTTCCTATATCGTGAATTTATATGGTTAATTACTACTAGATATTGACTAAAAATAAAGATACATCTTTAGAGGTACAGTAATTTTGGGGATCAAAACGAAAACTTGAGATAGTATGAATAAACAAAGAGTTTAGGAAATCAATTAGATAAAGTTTTGTTACAACAAAACCTACCAATTAATTAGCAACATTCCTTAATAAAATTTTGATTTGAATCAATCAGTGAGCAACAAAACTTTACATCAAGATTTCTCTAATTCAAGAATTTTAAAAGAAAAATTTTCTTCAAAATTCTTTAACGCTAAAAACGTTGCCCAGTTAATGCATCGACCACATTTAATAGGTAAACCTATGATAGCCAGCATTTGGAAAACTCTTAAAGACGCTGAACAAAAATCTACCCACCCAGATAATGAGTGCGAGATTTCCAACTGTGATGCTGCCAAAACTATAAATAAACGCCAGCAATTTAAAGCAGCACTAAACGCAGAGCCACAAACTTGTATTATGTGTAGTGGCTTATTACTGCGTCATGTCCGCCAAAACGGTTTGTATTGGGTATGCACATCTTGTCGTCAAGAAGTGCCAATTATCTTGTCACAGCAACTACCACGCCACACTAGACCCCAACCAGCAGTTGCTTTTGCTAGATAAATAATCGTGGGTAAAAATTAATAGATCAATGAGCAAAAGTCTGCAATCTCAAAAATAAATATATCTGCTCAGTGATAGTAAACAGTACTTAAAAATCGCAACATCGACGAGATCAGCGACAGCTACAAGTATTCACTTTCATAGGGTCCCAGAAATCTCTCGCCATTGAAATGAATCATATGATCGGGCTGATCCGCCACCCAAACTTCTGTTTCCCAAGAAATCTCAGCAAGATACCGAGTCATTTCCTTACGGCTTGGGAAAGCAGTAACAAAAACTAGCCCCTTACGGCTCGACTCAAAAAGTTGCTTTAATTCATTGTGGCGTTTTAAATTAACTGGACCATGACTGGTGACAGCTTCTATCAATACAAGCCAGTCTTGGGGTGTATAGTGAACTACAACGTCTGGCATTTTACCGTGAGGATCTAACTCAACCCCCATTTCTCGGAACTTCTGACTTTCATTAATAATAAATTTATCTCCAGCATCACCTACATACAAAACTACACCTCCAGGTGTGAATCTAGGACAGAAGCTTTCCAGAATGTCTTTGATCAATATATTTTGTCCACCTGATGAAAGTTGAATTGCTTGACCATCAGGCAAACTTATGGGAATCAACGGTATGTTTCGATTTCTGTCCTGCAATAAATTTGTGACTGAAACAGCATAATTTCGGCGAGCCTCTTCCCACTGTGCAGAACCATAGGATTTCAAAAGTGACAATGCTTGTTGATGAAGCTGATAACACCACTTGGGACTATTAATTGGTCGCTCTGGTTGATCTGGATTCTCAACAACTATACCCATCTGCACAAACTGGTGCATCGTTTTTCGTCGGACTGTTTCGCGTGTATTTGGTGCATATTGTTTACCGTAGCGATCGCGAAACCAATCCATCATTTCAGTAATTCTACCTCTTGGTGCTGTCGCTTGTCTCCAAGGGGTTTCAGGTTGAATGTCTGCCAATGCGAGCAAGCAAAGTGCCGAGCGTTCGTTCTGCTGCTCCCTTGGAGCAGAAATATCTTTAAGAATAGCAAGTGCCTCCTCAATCCGTTTACTAGCCTGAACTGCTCTGGTTGCTTCGCTCATAATCGACAAAGTTTTATGTACCACTGTATCAATTTGTAATTGGTCAAAAAAAGAGTCACCAATTTGGCTTCCTAACTCGATTAATTCATTTTTACAAGGGTACTTAACTCTACGCAAATCTGTGGCATTGACCTGTGTATGCCCATTAAACTGACGGAAATAACTATCAAACAAGGTTGAATTGAGGAATGCCGCTAAACCTCGTGCAAGGTCGGGATTGATCCCTTTACCTTTAGCATGGTAGTAATTAAGGTGATTCTCTATACCTAGTGCTGGTGCATCTATAGGGGAACATACAGCAGCAGAAATGCGACGCTTCTCTTCTTTGGCAGAAAAGCGTTTTATTAAAACATACCAACCTGGTTGAACTAACCACTTTGCTGTTTCCTGATTTTGTTCAATCGCGATCGGCTTACGAGGATTGCTAGGTGGGAACAAAATTTCACCTGCTTTGATAGATTCAGGGTAAAGCAGTGGAACACTTTGCTCATTTAAGCAATTTCTCAAAGCTGATTTAAGGCGAAAATCTACAACTGGACCTGTCGATACTTCTAAACCAAGTTCTTCTAATGTGGATGAGAATTTATCCATTTGCAATCTCAAAGAATCTTCAAGAGAGTTGGTAACGATATGAATAAACATCTCTGAATCATTGCTTTCAATAACTTCCCTGTAAGGAACACATCTAAATTCGGAAAATCCCTCTAACTCATTCTCGGAAATATTGGTAATTTCTATATTGTCGGGCTTATTTTTTGTTTTAACAGCATGAAAAATAATATTTTCTTGTAATATTTTATCTTCTGAAAAGGTGGCTGTACGGCTCTTAAAAATATGAAGTTTTGACAGTTTCATATTTCCTAAAAAAGCTTTACGGAAAGGACGAAAATAAGTACCATTACAAAAACTTCTGGGTGTGATGGCAACTATCTCTCCATCATCAATAAGCTGCAACATAGTAATCCAAACAAATGCGCTATATAAATTAACAGTTTCAATTCCAAGGCTTAAAAGAATTTCCTTTTCAATTGATTTACTATTAATTTTCTTATAGGGCGGATTAAGAACCGCGTGAGTAAAACTGGTATAAGAAGCAGTAAAAAACGGCGATTTTTTTTCGGTAGCAGCTTCTATAAAGCTTTTGTTGTATAAACAATAATTTGCTTTAATTCCTCTGTATTCTAAAACTGTACAACACTCTGTCAGGCATTGTTTTAGAGATGAGAGAAAGGTTGATTCAACTTCATACGCTGTTATGAAGCAACTCTCAACCTGATTAGGATTTGCCAATAATTGCTCTACAAAGGCAGCAGTTAACACCCCAACTCCTGCCCCAGGATCTAGAAGACTGACATGACCCGATAAATTGCTAAATTGTTTTGCCATAAAACGGGCAACTGGGGCTGGAGTCAAAAACTGACACAATTCGCTACGCTGCTTCAAATTCAGCCTTGAAGAGAAATGAATTCTGGCAATGTCAGCGGAGTCTGTAAGGAACGTCGTCATACTGTCAATAGCGTTGGTGAAGGCTTTGACACTCCCCCGTCAAGCTTGCGCTGTGACGGGAGATTCTTGCTTCACTGAAACTTGCTCTTTGATGCAAGCACCATTAAGTCTTACAGTTTCTCCACAAGCTTGAATTTCCGTATGTCCTACGGTATTTGTTAACAGAATTCTTATGCCCTCTTCCCTAAGATTTTGTGTTGCATTTTCATCCCTATCGTGGTGAGTTTTACATTCAGGACAAACCCATTCACGAATACTGAGATTTAATGAATTGTTCTTAACTTTACAACTATTACAAAGCTTGCTACTAGGAAAGAATCTGTCAACTTGAACAAATATTGCTCCCTCTCTATCTAGTTTATGGCTGATAAAATTAAGCAACATTCCCCAACCAGCATCTAATATTGATTTCGCTAGTTTGGTACGTGCTAATCCTTTAATACAAAGGTTCTCAGCTATAATGACTTGGTTTTCGTCTACTAATTTTCTTGAGAGCTTATGGAGAAAATCTTGTCTTGTTTTCGCTATTTTTTCGTGAACTCTAGCAACTCTCTTAACCTGTTTCTGACGATTTAAAGACCCTTTTTTCTTTCTGGATAATGCTTGTTGTCTACGTCTTAAACGTTTAGCATATTTCCTGGTAGGTTTAATCGGATCAACTTTATCAAAATCTTTTCCATCAAAAGTAGTAACTAAATTACTTAAACCTAAGTCAATGCTTGTGATTTTCCCTTTCTTGTTAGTTGTTAAATCATCAGTTTCAAATAAAATTGCAGCAAAATATTTATCTGTACTGGTTTGAGAAACAGTTACAGACTTAATTTTACCGTTAATACTTTTTGAAATGTTTGCTTTAACAATGCCAAGTTTTGGAAGTTTTAAACCACCATTTTTAATTGAACAGCTTTCAGGATAACGAATTGATTGCTTTCTATGTTTACTTTTAAACTTAGGGAATCTTGCTCTTTTACTAAAAAAGTTCTTAAAAGCTGATTCTAAGTTTTTAAGTGTTTGTTGTAATGTAGCAGCAGTTACTTCTGTTAACCATTCATAATCAGATAGCTTTTTGAGTTGAGTAAGGTCTTTAGCCATGTCGTAATAGCTCATACCCTTACCCGTTTCTTCATACTGAGTGTTAGTTTTGTTCAGGTAATAATTAAATACAAATCTAGAACAACCAAAGCTTTTGGCTAATGCTTGTTGCTGCCCCTTATTTGGATAAATTCTCACCTTGAGTACGTCTAACATCAGTTCTTTTGAGCTAAACTTATCTATATATTAACACTTGACGCTTAAAGATGTCAACCTCATATCATCACGGTTTTAGGTCTGTTTACAAACTTAACGCTCACGTTGTTCTCGTGGTAAAATATCGTAGATGTGCAATTAATGCCGAAATCTTAACACGGCTCTCTAGAAATCTTAAAACAAACCTTAAATAAGTGGGAATCAGAACTACTAGAATTTAAGGGAGAGTCAGATCATGTTCATTTGTTGATTGACTATAAGCCAGATATACCATTATCCACATTAATCGGGAACTTAAAAACAGTTAGCAGCAGATTAATCCGTAAAGAATATCCCTGGTTAGCCTCAAAATATTTCTATAACAAACCCTATTTCTGGACTGGTTCTTATTTTGTAGCTAGTTGTGGAGGTGCTACAATTGAACAATTAAAAAAATATGTCGAGCAACAAGCGACACCGGAATAAGGATTCGCTTCGCTCAATTTATATAGTTTGGTCGCCATTCATCTCGCCACTAACCCTACGGGTGTAGTGGGAGTCCTCTGGCTCCATTCAAGATAGCTGTGCGATCGCCGTAGGCTACGCAGATGAAGTACAAAATTTATCGACTTATGCTCATTGGTCAATTGATAATTGATTCCTATGCCAAATCTAATAAGCCAGGGGGAGGATTAATTTCAATTCGTTTTTGTATGATATCTACTACAGGGACAATTTCTTTTACAAATGGAATTAACACTGTCTTAGCTGATTTTTGTTTGCTATCAGATTGTGAAGTAGATGCTGATGTTTGATGTCGCTTCACTTCCAACAAATCGTTCCCTGCTGAGATAACAGAGACTACTACCCCTAAATTTTCCCCTGTAAGCTGGTTAAATACTTCTGCACCAACCAAATCTATAATGTGATATTCGTCTTCTGCCAGCGTAGGGCGATCGCTCTCTGGTACCATTAATTGATAACCTCGTAACTCCTCGACTTGGCTACGATCCTCTATTCCAGCTAATTCCACTACATATAAATTTTTTCCAGCAAGATAATAACCCCCCAACAATTCAATTGGTTGAGGTTCAGTTTCCCCTGGTTTTAACAGCCAGCGTGTTCCTGGTTCCTCAAACCTTTCAGGAAAGTCAGAAGTAGGATAAACCCGCATCTCGCCGTTTAAACCTTGAGGCGCAACAATTGTCCCAATTTCTAACCACTCAGAATTAGCCATCATAATTAACAATTAACAATTAACAATTAACAATTAACAATTATTAATTATTAATTAACAATTATCAATGACCGATGACTAGGCGGAAAGTTACGTTGATTTCTGCCCAGCTACTTACCAGATAAATAATACCTCCTTTTCATCGCTTGGCGGTGTAACAGGATCGTTAGACTCAGGGATGATATTTTTATCACCAGTAGATGAGTCTAATGAACGCAAAGCAGGTTTGTCATCTTCATCAAAAATCAAACTGATTTCACTTGATGGTGATACCATAGTCTGAGTCTGTAACATTTTAATTTTACGAATGTTATCAAGGGAACGCGCTGTTCCTACTTTGTCATTAATTTTTTCACGAATGTTTAATGATTGCTGCAACAACTCTATTGCTTGTGCGGGTTCTTTGAGATAGAAAGAAATTATCCCCAGGTTGTGGAGTGTTCTTGACTCTCCAGCTTCATCGCCAACTTCTCGATAAATTTTTAGCACTTGTTGATAAGTATTTAAGGCATCTTGATATTGATGGCTGCGATATTGCTCAACTCCTTGCTTAAATAACTGAGTTGCTTGAAGCGGTTGATTTTGGATGGCGTTATTGCTACCTCCAATAAAATTTGTATCGCCAGAAGAATTTGCTGCTGCGGGTAAGGTATAGCTGGCAGTAACTACTAGGCTAAAGATAAGGAAGCTAAGAAATTTAGTCTGCGATCGCATATATTTAACTTATGTATTTAGTGTGTTAAAAAACCTCAAAAGCGCTTATTTGCCCCTGCGGTTCATTAAGGCGTAGGTGAAAGTGAGGGAGAGGGAGAGGGGGAAGGAGATGCTTCTGGGGATGATGCTGGTGTAGGTTGAGCATCCCCTTCGGTTAGCTGTTGTGGAGTGATATTTTGCACAAGATTTAAAGGAATTTGATATTGACTAATCAATTGAGCATAACCAGCATTCAAGTAAGCTTTATATGGTAACTCTCCAGCTATATAAGTTTTGAAAAAAGCTAAATTTAACGCCTTCATATATTCATAAGCAATCTTTGGGTCAGGGCCAAGTGCTTGAGCAGGTAAGGGTACAACGCCTTCTGATTCCTTCAAAACCGAAAAATGAGTGCCTCCTTTCAGTAATACTAAAAATTTCTCAGGAGTAGTTAGCCAAGTAAAAGGTTTAATCTGTTCTGAAAAAGCTGGAGTGACTGTATCAGCACTACCAGAAACAATCATCGTCGGAATTTTAATTTGGCTGATTTGACTTTCTCCAAACAAACTGCTAGAAACAGGGTTAATTGCGCTCACAGCTTTAACTCGTTCATCCTGCAACTGATAATTATTTGGTGGTAACACCAGCCCGCTACATTGCAGTATTAAAGATACATTTAAAGAATCTTGCGAGTTGGCGCAATCTTTTTGCAGTTGCTCAAAATTCAGCTTCGCGCCAGCTAAAGCTAAACTGGTGTAGCCTCCAAAAGACTGACCAGCAACACCAACTTGTTGCAAATTTAACTGTTTTGGAAACAATCTATCCAATTGATCCAATAAATACTTAATATCTATTGGTCTATCAACCAACTCGCTAGGAACAACCAAAGATCTAGAAAAACCACTAAGTACAGATTCTATTCTCTTGGTATTGCTACCAGAATGTTCTGGTACAGCAACAGCAAATCCGTAGGAAGCTAAATGTTGTGCTAAATACCCAAATGTCTCACGATCATCTCCCAATCCATGAGAAATTACTACCACAGGTAGAGGGCGCTGATTGGGACCTTGGGGTAAATAAATATCTACTGGAAAAATGCGCCGACGACGAATGTCATTCAAATTAATTGTTTGCTTTTTCCAGGTAAATGATCCTGGTTTCCTAATATCTGGTAACCCAGAGAAATCTACTAGGGATTGGGCGGATGCTTCAGTTGTAGCAACTTGTTCAATTGCTGCGATCGCGTTTTGAGATTCACCAATCAGGTTATTTAACTCATCAATAACCTGAAACCCTCGCTCCGTATTAATCCTAATCCCATAAGTGGGAAACTTTTTCAGGACATTTAACGGTGTCAAACCTTCGGGAGAAGCAGCAGCCTGAATCATCGCTGCCCGAATCGCATAAAAACCTGGTTGATTAGCTTTAGTTTGAACTACCTCCCCAATTCGTCCCAGCAAAATTTCTCCAGTAGGCGAATATAGAATCTGGGAAATTCTTACCGGACTTATTTTCGCTCGCCTCACGAGTACACGGCGTAATTGCTCAAGCTGTTTTTGATCAAAAAACCGAGTGTAGAAAGCAAATTCGGGTTCAATTTTACCTTCCCTGGCATACGCTTCCAATGCAGAAACAGGCAAAGAAAAATCAAGCGGTCCATAAGTGACATAGAGCTTTTCAGCACTTAAAACAGGCTTGGATGCTACGCCTGGAAGTATTAAACAGCCTAAATTTAGCAGTACAATTCCTAATTTAGCTTTTAGTGGCATAGTAGGCGGATTAAGCTTAGGAATCAGCCGCGCCCACCGAGGAGATCTAGTTTCAGTAGCGATCATGTCAGTAGTTAAAGCTAATAGGGGATTTAATCACCTAAGAGGTTTTAAGCGTCTTAGGTCATAGGTCATATATTCCAGTGACTAAGATGGTCACACTATAAATGTAGAGACGTGCTGTAGCACGTCTTGACCTGAAAACAGCGCGTCTTTACTTGGAAAATTAGGAATAGTAATTTGTTACTTTAACTGAGGAATCGTGAAAAAGTAAAAGCTCAAAAGGCATAAATGTTTTATTCTGTCTTTACCTTTTCTAGTTACTTAAGTGACAATCTCTCTTATTTGCATTGAAATTTAGTTCTTGGGTAAAAGCATGGAAGTATTAAAAGGACGAGATTTATTAAGTTTGGCAGACTTAACCACTGATGAAATCCACGAACTATTAGATCTAGCAGCAAAGCTGAAATCTGGTGCAGTTAACCTGCGGTGTAATAAGGTGCTGGGACTATTGTTTTATAAAGCTTCTACCCGAACTCGTGTCAGTTTTACTGTAGCGATGTACCAATTAGGCGGTCAAGTAATCGATCTCAATCCAAACGTTACCCAGGTAAGCCGAGGGGAACCTTTGGCAGATACAGCACGAGTATTAGATCGCTATCTTGATATTCTAGCAATTCGGACATTTGAGCCGGAGGATTTACAGACTTTTGCCAATTATGCTCAGATTCCCATTATTAACGCTTTAACAGATTTAGAGCATCCTTGTCAAATTTTGGCAGATTTATTAACTGTTCAGGAATCCTTTGGTTCACTGGAAAATCTGACATTAACTTATTTAGGCGATGGCAATAATGTTGCCCACTCGCTGCTGTTAGGGTGTGCTTTAGTGGGAATGAATGTTAGAATCGCCACCCCAGATAAATTTCAGCCAAATCAGCAAATTGTGCAGCAAGCAGAAGAAATTGCTGCTATTAAGGGTACAGAAGTAATTATTACTCAAGATGCTCAAGCCGCAGTTAAAGGAGCTTCTGTAATTTATACCGATGTTTGGGCAAGTATGGGGCAAGAAGATCAGGCTGGCGATCGCATTCCTATTTTTCAACCTTACCAAGTTAATGAACAACTATTAAGCAGTGCCAATTCAGACGCAATTGTACTTCACTGTTTACCCGCTCATCGAGGAGAAGAAATCACCGACGGCGTAATGGAAGGGAAACAGTCACGAATTTGGGATCAAGCCGAAAATAGAATGCACGCCCAAAAAGCATTGCTGGTTAGCCTTTTAGGGGCAGATTAATTAGAGGGAGGAGAGAGGAGGGGGGGGGGAGGGGGGAGAGGTCAAAAACTCAATTCTTTCTCCCTCCCCTTAATAAGGGGAGGGTTGGGGAGGGGTAAAACCAGGAATTTGGCAAGAAGTTTAAAGAAGCAAAACGCTTGCAATACAGACACTTTTAGCTAAAGCTCACGCATTCTGTTGAGATAATTACCACTAGACAAATAGCTGTCATTAATAGTACGAATGTTCTATAGATAGTAGTAATCAGTATTTAGTTAGGAGATCAAATTGATAGGGGAGAGAAAAATTTGCCAACCTTTAACCCACAAAGCATAAAAACTCATCCTCAAATTTTCTCCTAACACAAGGAAAACTGATAGCTAAGAATAACTAAGGATTTATAGCTCTATGGAACCCCTGACAGACGCTCAACAAAAACTTTATGATTGGCTAGTAGATTACATTAGCCAGCATCAACACGCACCTTCAATCAGGCAGATGATGCTGGCAATGAACTTAAAATCACCAGCACCAATTCAAAGCCGCCTAGAACATTTACGCATTAAAGGATATATTAACTGGACAGAAGGTAAAGCACGCACGCTTCGGATTATTCGTGGCGCTAATGGAGTACCAGTCTTAGGAACAATTGCTGCTGGTGGTTTAGTTGAACCATTCACCGACGTAGTAGATCATATAGATTTTTCTCAAGTATTCCGTCAGCCAGATTATTTTGCTCTACGGGTAGTTGGCGACAGCATGATCGATGACCAAATTGCCGAAGGCGATATGGTGATCATGCGACCCGTACCAGAACCAGAAAGAGTTAAAAATGGCACTATCGTAGCGGCGCGAGTTGAAGCACACGGCACAACTTTAAAACGCTATCACCGTCATGGAGAGACAATTACTCTCAAACCGTCTAATCCCAAGTACGATCCGATTAAAGTAATGGCTAACCAAGTGGAAGTACAAGGGATTTTAGTAGGTGTTTGGCGTGGTTACGATTCAGTGCTAAAATCAACACCCAAGCGACAGTAACATTGAGAAGCACTTTGTCAAGTGTTTTCAGTGTGAAAGAATAAGTTCAAATGAATAATTAAATATGAAAAGGAGCCATTTTGCCGAATGAAAGCAACTCAATCATTGCTGCAAGCTTTTCAAAGCCGTAAAATGGCTGCTTTATCATTACTAGGTTTTTCTTCGGGTTTACCGTTATTTTTAACGAGTAGAACCCTGCAAGTTTGGATGACAGAAGAAAAAGTAGATTTGGGAGTAATTGGGTTATTTGCGATCGTATCTTTGCCCTATTCACTCAAATTTGCCTGGTCGCCTTTATTGGATCGGTTTGCGCCGCCTTTTCTAGGACGCAGGCGGGGTTGGCTAGTCGTTACTCAGGTTGGGTTGTTATTAGCGATCGCAGCTATGGCATTGCAAAAACCAGCCCAAGATGTACAAGTACTACAACTGTTAGCAATTAATGCCTTAATTATTACTTTTTTGAGTGCAACTCAGGACATTGCAGGTGATGCCTATCGTACCGATGTATTAAAACCAAATGAACTAGAAGCAGGCGCATCAATTTGGGTACTAGGCTATCGTGTTGCCTTGTTAGCAACAAGTTTCCTGGCTTTAATTTTAGCCGATTATATGCCTTGGAATGTTGTTTATTTGTTAATGGCAGCTTTCATGGCAGTAGGATTAATTACATCTTTTTGGGCTCCACCAGCAGCAGGTGAAGATTTGCAAAATCGCTCACCACTATCTCTAAAAGATATAATTTTCCTGATAATTATAGTTGCATTAGTAGTAGGCTTACTAGCGGGCGTTTTTACAAGCTTCATTCCCTTGAATGTGTTTTATTGGGTAGTAGCAAGCTTGATTGTAGTCTGGCTAATCACATCTTTTTTGTTACCGAAACGTAACTTAGAAAATGTTTTATCAGATAGACCACCCCAATCTTTGCAAGATGCCGTAGTTATGCCATTTCAAGAGTTTTTTCAAAGATTTGGTTTGCCTAAAGGCAGCTTGATTCTTGTTTTTATATTACTCTACAAACTTGGCGACGCTTTGGTAGGAAACATGGCTAATCCATTTTTGATCGCCATAAATTTTACTAAAACTCAAATAGGAGCAATTCAAGGAGGCATGGGTTTTCTGGCGACTACTGTGGGAGTATTAGCTGGTGGCGCAATTCTAACTAAACTAGGTATAAATCGCTGTCTTTGGATATTTGGTATTCTGCAATTAGTCAGTAACTTTGGTTACTATGCCTTAGCCGTTACTGGTAAAAATGATTCTCTTCTTGTTGTAGCAATTAATATTGAAAATTTCTGTGCTGGATTAGTTACAGTTGTTACAGTTGCATTTTTAATGAGTCTTTGTAACCACCGTTTTACAACTACTCAATTTGCATTATTCTCTAGCTTAGTAGCTATCAGTAGAGATATCCTTTCTGCTCCAGCAGGTCAGTTAGCTAAAGCAACAGGCTGGCCTTCATTCTTTTTGATTACTGTAGTATTAGCTATACCTGGATTGTTGCTTTTGCCTGTTGTTGCCCCTTGGAACGGTCAACCTATGGCGATACCAAACTCAGGAATAAACGATCAAAACTAGGAATTTCAAGCTCAATTCTAGAATCACTTAGAGTTTTTTAACAAAGAATTATGGCTTTTTTACGTCAGTATATTGCCCCCTTTTTGATTTTATTGGTTTTTCTGGTAGCTCTAGTAGCTGTAAGCATTCGTAGTTTTATACCGCAAGATATGGCAGCACCAGCACCAATTGAATCGGTGAACAGTGACCAGGTATCAGTAATCGGTGATAAATTAATTACTTTTGTTGATTACTGTTAACTTTTAACTAATAACAAAAGTGACAGATTTATTACTAAATAATTACCAACAACGGAGAGGATCAGGAAAAGACAAAGCACTACTGGTAAAGTTCATGCAATTAACTTACCAGGAACTTTTTCTGGAGCAGCAAGATTTTTCCCATTTAGCTGTAACAGTTGAAAGATACTTTTCTCAAGAAACGCCGTTGTGGTTGGTAGAATTTTTGGGTAGTGAAGAACAGGAAACCCCCTCAATCTCCAATGAGCAGGGGGGGTTAATTAGAAAGGTTTCTGCTGTTCCTGCGATCGCTTGTTTGTGGTTGGGTAATGCCGTAGATCAGGTGCAGGGCGATCGCTTTTCCCACATTTTTTTACTTTATGTTAATCCCAATCACCGCCGGAGAGGGATCGGTTCGGCTTTGATGCGCCATGCAGAAAACTGGGCTAAGTCAAAAGGCGATCGCCAAATTGGGTTGCAGGTGTTTGAAATCAATACACCTGCTGTCAATCTTTATCACAAACTTGGTTATCAAACTCAGTCACTTTGGATGGTAAAACCTTTAAGCAAATAGCAGAATGGCAGTTAGCAAATAGCTATTAGCTATTAAGTAATGAGTGCGGTTAAGGTAAGCTTGAAGGTGACAAATAACTAATCACCAGCATTACTGCTATTTTTTGTTTTTTCTAGTACCAAACCCTTTAGATTTCTTATTGGTTTTACCTTGATTTGAACTAGATTTGGATGCGCGATCGCTAACACCCGTAACAGATTTATTTTCCTTAGCTTCAGCCGTTTTGGTAGCAGATTTATTACTACTTGGGTGATTTTTTGCAGCTAAAGTATCAGGCTCTACAAACTGCTTACCGCAATCTTTGCAAATATACCTTTGCTTATCTTTACGATGACCATTTTTTCTCAGTTCAGTAGAATCACACGCAGGACATTTAACCTGTGTTTCCTCTTTACTATCTGGGATAGTCGGCTGTAGTGAGGACTCTGGAGATGTTACCTCTAGGGAACTAGAACTAAGGCTTTCTAAGTTTGTCTCGGTTCCGTCACTTGGCGATGAAACCTGTAGTGATTCTACGGGCGCAGGTGTCTCTATTTGAGGCAATACCTCTGCTTCAGTAGAGTGTTCAACTTCTAAAGCCTGAGAGGGTATTTCTTCCAATACAGACGTTTCTGGCGCTACAGGAGCCGAAGCTGTTGATTCTAAGCTAATAGCTGGTGTTACTTCGGTAGAATTTTCCTCAGTAGCATTTTGCTCTAGAGGTGCTGTCTCTGGTACAGATGCCTCTGGCTCAGTAGGATGAATCTCTGTTTCCTCTGCTGGAGGCGCTTCTGTTGTGAAGGTTTCTGCTGCTAGATATGGTGTTTGCTCTACATTTTCGTTTGATGTGGAATTTTCTAATGCTGGTTCCTGAGAGGGTATCTCCTCTAAAGACGGCGTTTCTGTGGCTACACCAGGTGCGATCGCCTCTGTTTCGGAGCTACTAGGCAATTCAGCCTGAACGGGTGTTTCCTCTGCTGGAGGCGCTTCTAAGGCTGGTTTAGGGGTTGGTGGTGTCTCCTCTACTTGATTATCTGTCTCCAGTACAGTAGATTCCGGTGTTTCTATCGCTGGCATTTCCTGTTGTACTTCAGGCGGAGGGGCAACTACCGAGCTTGAAGTAATTGCTGAAGCAGGGCTATCCTCTACCTGAGTATTTTCCTCTAAGGCAGGAGGCGACTGTGCAACTTTCTGAGCCGCGATCCAGTTGGGGTCAGGTTCGGGAAGTTTCGGGGCAAAAACTACCTGATTTAATGGCTTAGGGGGAGCCATGCGACTGATGCGATCGCCAATATTTTCAGGAATCGCATAAATGACAGGCATAACGGTTGGCTTTGATACAGCATCTCGTACCAGAGCCGCAATGTGTTCTGAAGGGTCGGGGGCTGGTCCTAGAGCAGGTGTTTCTGTAGTATCAGGTAAAATATTTTTTGATACTGAATTGACCACCACTGCTGGCGGCACCAAATCATGTATTTGTCTGTGATACTCCTGGTTTCGCGCCAGTGGGGGTACAAATCGGATAGCACGAGCCATCCGTCGATAAGATTCTAAATATTCTGTCACATCTGCGCTCCATGAGACTTATACAATCAAGCTCTCAGTGTCGGTAATATACCAAATTCCCTTTTATAATCAGACAAACACGCCCTGAATGTTAGTTTTCTTAACTAAAAATAGGATTTTTTGTAGATATGCTCATGATTAAAATGCTGGAATCGGGTTGAATAAGGTAATTTATCAGATATGTACAATGATGAAGACCTAACCCTACTCGATCCTGATGCTGAACTCGAAAGTCCCCTCGATCAGCTAGAACCTATTGATGCGGAAACGGAAGCTCCACAGATTGATCCTGAAGCAATGCTGGCACTGTTAGATTCAGCCGCAACGCCGCAAAGGATGCTGGCAGCTAGAGCTTTTTGTGAGTTACAGGATAACCGCGCTATCCCTCGTCTAATTAGCCTGTTGACAGACGCTTGCCCATTAGTGCGAGTGAGCGCAGCCTATGCTTTAGGACGCAACCCCAGTACAACAGCAGTGGAGCAGTTAATTGCTCAACTAAACCGTGACTGGAATGGCTATGTCCGCAAAGGTGTTGTCTGGGCTTTGGGTAATTGTCGCGATCGCCGTTCTTTAACTCCTCTAACTCACGCCCTCAAAACGGATATCTCTGCGGTACGCCTTTGGGCTGCTAGTTCTCTAGCTCAAATGGCTGATTTAGGATATGAAGCCGTTGTTGCCTCAATTCCCCCTTTAATTGAGGCGTTAGTGCAAGATCCTGTTGCTGGTGTTCGTAGTAATTGTGCTTGGTCGATTGGACAATTATGCCGAGAATTACCTTCCAATGTTGTTTACGCAACTGCTGTTGATGCCCTGATTCAAGTTTTGGAAGAGGATCAAGATCTCGGTGTTCGTGAAGATGCCAAAGCAGCACTATTAAAATTAGGTGATGCTCGTGGTTTACAGGCAATTGAAGCGTTAGAAATAGAAGAAATTAGTTAAAATGTGAGGTAAATGAAAGATATTATATAAAAGTTTACTTAGTTATAGTAATTGGCTAAAATTTAATAGCAATGCTGTTAGATTTTATTCTTGTTGGGAGCTAGTACTTTTTGAGTATTAGCACCTTTAGTTTATATTTTATGGTGTAGTTTATCAATAAAAACTCAGCAATTTTAACCACACCTGATTACCAGTTCTCCATCAACATAATCGTTTCAATCCCTAAAAGGGATTATTAGTAATTTTCGCAAAAAAGGAATAATTCATGAGAAAAAACCCCTAACGTTTCAATCCCTAAAAGGGATTATTAGCTATTTTCGCTCGCCAACTGAAGTTCCCACGCCATAGTAGCCAAGGTTTCAATCCCTAAAAGGGATTATTAGCTATTTTCGCCAACGTACTTAATATCATCGGTGTTACGAATCCTGTTTCAATCCCTAAAAGGGATTATTAGCTATTTTCGCGTAACCCCAGAGACTCTACACCTTGACTATTAAGGGTTTCAATCCCTAAAAGGGATTATTAGCTATTTTCGCAAATAGTAGCCTAACCCACACCAGTTGATTTGTTGTTTCAATCCCTAAAAGGGATTATTAGCTATTTTCGCCTAGGTTGATTCAGAACTTAGACCGCTACGAATTGTTTCAATCCCTAAAAGGGATTATTAGCTATTTTCGCTTATACTATTAAAAAATATAATCCTAGTGGATTTCTGTTTCAATCCCTAAAAGGGATTATTAGCTATTTTCGCGCTTCGCTCGCCGCCGCTTCTGCTGCCATTCCCGTGTTTCAATCCCTAAAAGGGATTATTAGCTATTTTCGCAATCTTTGGGCACCTACTAATAGTCAAAATATCCGTTTCAATCCCTAAAAGGGATTATTAGCTATTTTCGCGGCTGTAATCAAATTGTTGATTTTCAAGCTTCCTATGGTTATAGTCTGGTTTCAATCCCTAAAAGGGATTATTAGCTATTTTCGCCTGTAAAAACTACTAATCCTGATGGTTCTTTAAGTTTCAATCCCTAAAAGGGATTATTAGCTATTTTCGCAAAACTATTAATCCTGATGGGTCAGCTATTGAAAAGTTTCAATCCCTAAAAGGGATTATTAGCTATTTTCGCCTTCGCAAGGCGGTTAATAAGGAATTAGGTCTTTGTTTCAATCCCTAAAAGGGATTATTAGCTATTTTCGCAAATAAATAGACCATTCCCACCACTGACGAAAAAATTGTTTCAATCCCTAAAAGGGATTATTAGCTATTTTCGCTGCGGTCGCCCAAAACGATGATTGTATGAAGTTTTCAAGGTACAAATTCGCTAACCTTCAGTCATTATAACATCTTAGGCTTTAGCGATCGCATAACCACATCTATATATATAGCAGAAACATCAGTCTGAGTCAGAGGTTGGGAGATTGCGCGAATCGGATCAACAGTCTCATTCAGGTTCAACCCTTACTATATAAAGCTTTGAGCTACTTTTTTAGCAATACCCAACCCCAACACCTACCATTTCGCGCATTAAGCAAAGAAAATAGTTTCATCGCGTACTTGCTCACCGCCAATTCGCTCTACTTTAGTTTGACAGCAAGCACACAGGAAGTAGAACAAAATGCTATCGTCAGCCTTAATCATTTTACTCAAACGCGATCGCAGTTTGGCATATTGAGTATCAGTCAAATTACATTCAAACAAGCTAAACTGCATCCATTGTCCGTAAGACTTCAAAATACTATGGATTTTAGTACGCCGTTTGTCTTCCGAAATATCGTAAGCTACTACAACGTGCATAGTTAAATTATCTATTCTATTTTAAAACTAATGGCGGATAAAGTTCAGTTTCATCCATTAAATATTTTCCTAATAATCGTGCTTGAATTTCAAATGCTTCTTGATAAGTGCATTGTTTTTGTAGCACTGGATGTTTAAATTTAGTTTGTTTCTTTTGCTCGTACATCCGTAAAAATGTCCGCCGTCCTTCCTCTGAAAGATAAACTGCACCACTAATAGGTTCTGCGGTAAAATCCGAGGGAACAAGCGATCGCTTATTTACTACCGACAATACTACAGCATCAACTACTAAAGGTCGAAATTCTTCCATTAAATCTAAAGCTAAAGAAGGTCGCCCATATCTTTCTGTATGCAGATAACCTAAATAAGGATCAAATCCCACAATATTAACTGCACTTTCGATATCGTGCGCCAGCAAAGAATAACCAAAACTTAATAAAGAATTAATCGCATCAGTAGGAGGACGGCGGCGACGCGCTTCAAAAGTAAAACCTTCAGCACGAATTAATTTTTCAAAACTACCAAAATATGCCGCACTTCCCGCACCTTCTAATCCTCGCAATGAATCAACACTTTCAGTTTTATTGATCGGCGCAATAGTTGATCTAATCGCGTAATGGCATTTTGAAAATTAAGACTTTCATACTCTCTTTGTGCGCGTAGTAAACTATTGCGATAATTCTTTAACTTACCCCGCACAAAACCTCGGACAACGTGAGTTACTTTCGCAGCATTTTCCCTAGTTTTCCATTGTGCGGAACGAATAAAGATATTTTTGGTTAGTGGTGGTTCCAAGCGTCCTAAATAACTGCCTGTTCTGGTTAAAAAAGTCAGGGGAATTTTGCGGTTGAGTAACTCCATGAGTGCTGCTGGAGAGATGGTAGATCTACCCATGACTACCACGCCATCTATCTTAATCATCGGTACATCTAACAAAGTTTTCTTCTCTGCTTTAACTTGCAGCCGTTCATCAGTTTTACCAATGAAACTATCTTCTTGGCTAATATAAACAGTTCCCATCTCTAGCTCCATTTTAATTTTCTTGATAACGATTAACTTTGGTAGCAGCTTGTGGCAAACATTGGGTGTAAAGGCTACATCCTTGACAACGTTTGCTATAATTAGGTGACGGCATTTTTCCGGTTTCTAATAAAGTAGAAACAGCTTGGATAGTTGCGATCGCTTGTTTCCTCAATTCATCTGTAATTTCTACAAGTTGCCGTTGATGCGATTGAGCATAATAGATATAACCTTTAGTAACAGGCTGTTTTGTCATCTCCTCTAAACACAAAGCTTGAGCGACAACTTGCATTTCATCGTTATCAAATTCGCCTTTATGTCCGCGCTTGTATTCAACGGGATAACAACAACCATCCATTTCTTCAATCAAATCAGATTTACCAATTAAGTGATATTGTTCTGATTTCAGATAGATAGCGCGTACCTGCCAAGTTTCATCGCGGTGTCCTTCTCCTAAAGTGTGGACGCGATCGTGTAAACTCGTTCCCTCAATCGTATAATTATTGTCAACAAACTCTCCCGCACAAAACATCCGCCAGCAACGGTGAGGGCAATAACTATACTGATTAAGAGCAGAAATCTGAATGTAATCAACACTATTCATTTATTTAACCTCCTAAGCATTCCCATTCCCATCGGTGTTTTTCTACCTACACCGCTATAAAGAGCAAAATCAGCCAGAGTATTAATTCGCTTGATAATCTGAGAATCTACTTCTCCCAAAATCCGAAAACTGAGCATCCCAACACAACCGATAAATTTACTGCGGGAGTCGGTAATAATTTCTGTGTGAATATCAAAAAAGCTCGGAAAAATAGATTCGGTTAATGTTGGTGCAAACTCGATATTGCTGTATTGATTCCAGCGTCTTAACAAACTATTAAATACTAAATCTTTAGTCGGGAGAGCGGTATCAAACTGAGTTTGCCGAAAAGCTGTAGGGGTACAAAAAGCAAAATCTATTAGGCGTTGTTCTTCTGAAGCTTGCTCATATAATTGAGGATAACTAGCAAAGTTTACCCAAGGTTGAGTTGATTGGGGAGTACCTAAAATACTGGTAATCTGCAAGTCAGCAGAACCTAAATGCCAGGGATGACTGGGATTGAGATTTAACCAGAGTTGAGTCAGATGCCCAAACAAAGAATCATCCAATAGAGAGATGCGCCACCAACAGGGAGTACCAGCAGGGATAGGTTTGTTGTGTTCCCATTGCAGATTATGGTTACGACTAGGGCGCGTGCTTATTTGCAGGGGGCTGAGGGAGAAAGCTTTGTCAGCTTTTTGCTCGTGGAGGCGAGATCCTAATTCTCGATCTACGGAACTCACTAAGGTTAAAAAGAGGGCATGAAGGTGTTTACCTGTAAGATATCCAGGCTGGATGGGTGAAGTGGGTAAAAGTTTGAGGACAAGACTATGAGGCATAGAGTTGATATTTATGCTTGAAAACGATATTCCATACTAACTGGAATTTTTAGCCCTTTAAGTTCATCAAATTGATAGTATCTACCTCTCATTTGCACATTACGAATTAAACTTACTGGTGGCATATTCACAACATCGTAACTGA
Source organism: Crinalium epipsammum PCC 9333 (assembly GCF_000317495.1). GTDB lineage: Bacteria > Cyanobacteriota > Cyanobacteriia > Cyanobacteriales > PCC-9333 > Crinalium > Crinalium epipsammum. The sequence goes on along the minus strand of NC_019753.1, from coordinate 989,511 downwards.
GCAACTGATTGGTAAACATTGTGTCCAAAGGATTCAAAGGAAACTCAACAGTGAAAATTCCCTCAGATTGTTTATGTTTTGGCAATTCTTTCATCTTTACTTGAACCTTACTCATCCATTTACCTAAACGAATCCATTGAGGTAATTTAACTGGTTCAGAAGCTAGTAAGTATGCCTCAAAAGTACTTTCTGGTGCTAGTTCTCTAATCCGCCCGAATGTTGGCAAATTAACGCTGCTTTGCTCCATTTTGACTTGATAGCGTAAGTCAGCCCATTTATAAGTATGGGTGACATACGCAAAGTTAACAGGACGAGCAGGAGTTACATATATTCCCCTTTTATTTAAAGGTTCTAAATCTTCTTGATAGTGGGGAATATGTTCTGCATCGTGGTAACAACTCTTAGCTAACCCTAAAGCATAGGTCAACGCATAATTATGTAAGTAATTTTCAGTTGCGTATAAACGACCTAACTCACGAGTAGCAAAATAAAGAGGGTCTTGTAATGTTAAACACAATTGGTAGATGTGCATAATTCCTTATTTCTTTTTAAGTACCTTTGCCCTTTCTGCATAAGCTAAGGTTTCTTGGGTGATAGAACCTAACCAATTTTTGAATTGAGTTTCATCAGAGAGGATAGATTGAGCTTCATTTTCTACAGATAGCAATGAGTCTCCCTTGATTAACTCGTATAGAACCCCATCTTGCTTAATGAGTTCCTCAATACTTTGTTCTGTTTTTTCTTTCATATCTTCGACGCTATAAGGGGGATTTTTACCATCTAATAGATCGTAGATTTTTTGAGTCAAGCGCAAATTACTGAAGATTTCACCATCAGCGAAAATAATGCCGACTAAATGATTTCGCAGTTGTCCTGTACGGGTTGTTTGTGCGCCATATCGTTTAGTACGATAGATGTTGTTCAGGACATAAAGAAAAGTATTAGGGCTTGGATCGCGTAATGTGACAACACTAGGAAAAGGAATTTCAGGAAGAACGTGATCTTGTTCACTAAAGCGGTTAGTTGTACTTGTTCCGCTTGTCATTGTTCCATCTTCATAGGGAGCATTTAAAGTAAATGTCCCGTGAGAGTCTTCATAAGGGGGAATAGCATACGCAGAGTCGATAAATACTTTTGATTTTTCCGATCCTGATTCACCAACTGCATAACCATAAATTACACAGTCTGGACATCCGCCACAAGGTTCGCCATTGTAAGTACAGCCCTCAATTTGTTTTTCTTTTTTGGTTGTAACCCGTTCATATTGGGTTTTAATTTGTTCGTAAATATCGTAACGACGTAATAATTCACGCCCAGTTAAACGTTCTGGGGTAGTTTGTTTACGCTTAAATAAGACAAGGCGAGTAATAACATCAGTTTTATTTAAACCTGCTCTTACCCGTGCGACATTTAACTCTCCATCAGTTTTAAATACTGCATAAGAATCTGTTTCTCTTAAGACGATAAAGTGTGCATATTTCGCACCAGGTATTTTAGGGATAGATACTTGAAAATGAGATTGATACTTGTCAAACATTTGTTTTCCCTCCTATTTGGTTTCTTGTTGATTTTTTTTCTTACTGTAAGTTTTGACGTAGTAAGCTTCTGAACCTTTACGGATCAGATTGATATGTTGTCGTAATAGTGATCGCTCACCTTTACAGTAATCATAGAAAACCTGTTCTAAGAAAGATCCAGAAAAGGTTTCTATAGCTTCTTGACGTTGGGCTATATCTTTCTTCACTTCTTCAGGAATGTAGCCATCAGTTTGTTTGTCAAGTACCCCATCAACTAAAGCGATTAAATGACCTTCAATCATTAATTTCAAGTCATCTTTAGAAGTATGGGGTAAGCTATCTAAAACTACCTTCATAGCGACATTTAAAGGTCGTAGTCGTGCATAGGCAGCGAAACCGCTTGCTCGATAAAAACAGGCGTATTTATCAACAATATCTCTAATCATTTGCATCGGGTCATCTCCTTTGTAATAGCTTATTAAGATTTCGTAGTAGTGAATCAGCTTTTCAGCCAACCACATTGGTAAATCTTCAGCTTTAGAATTAGCTTGAATCCGGTCAGCATAGTGAAAGACATAGAGAGGACTGGTATCAAGAGATTGGCAAACAGTATTTAACTGATTCCATACAGGAAAGTTACGGCTATCTTTATAGGCTTGAGCAGTTAATGAGTAAATACTAAAAACAGCAGGAATAGCTTTTTCTAGTTCATCTAGACGAAAGATAGTTTCTTTCATTCCATGCAGCCAGTAAGTATGAACCCCATCAATAATGATGGTTTCTTTAAAATCTGCACCAGAATTATAAACAGGAACAGGATTACGACTAGCAACCAACTTGACACCAAAAGTAATAGGGGCAAGTAAGGCTTTTATTGCTGCCATATACCATGCTTCTGTATCTGTTGGTTTTTCTCCTAAATAGGGAATACCTAGCAAATAGTAACCGTGCATTTTTCCTGTTGCATATCCTTTTTTAGTCCGCCTTTTTAAGTTTTCATTTGGATCGAGTCCTATACGAAAAATATCCAGACGAGGAACATAATTAGGGTTATATTCTTGTGCAAAAAAATCTTTATCTAGTTCCACAAAAGAACTTTGAGCAAAGTTATCATAAGCTAGCTTCATCATCAAGGCTGTTTCTGGAGTGAAATAATAAGCAGGATAAAGATGTAAATAAATAGTTTCATTCTCTGGAACTAAATCTGCATCCATTCCATAGCGTCTTAGTAATTTTTCTACTTGACAAATTGTACATATACCCCGTTTAGATTCTTTTGAACCGCTAGTTACCCGTTTATTGCTGTAATTAGAAAATTCCTCACGTATATCGAAAGCACTATTACAGATAGAACAAATTGCTTCTCGTTTGCGTTTAGCTTTATTGAGATGATAACGATCTAATTCCGCTTTAAAGTTATGCTTCTCGGTTGAACCTGTTACGGTTAAAACTTGTGCAATATATTGATCTAAAAAGGCAAATGGAGGAGGACGATCTGGTTTTCCTAATTGTTGTAGAATTTCTGGAACAGTAGTTAACATTACTTGTTCAAGTTCTGACTCATTTAAAGTTGGGTGCTGACGCATATAGTGTCCAGCAAGATAGTACCAACTATGAGGAACGCCACCATCTGAAGGAATACGTTTCCAATCCTCAAAATAGTTAGTCAGCTTAAGTGAGTTTAATATATGTTGTGCGATCGCTTCTTTATCTAATCCATAATAATCCTCAATTAAACCTGTTATTCCGTTTAATCCCTCAGCTAAACGATCTGTTTGTAAGTTAGCAGGATACTCCCAATCTAAATCAGAGAGATGAGCAAACTTTTGTCTGATTTTGTCACGTCTTGCGCCTGTTACGGGTGTTTTTTTCTCAGAGATTATACCAAAAGTTCTGCGAATAATTGTTTCAGTAGCTAAACTGACATTAGCCACTTCGACTAAATCGGGATAATATTTGATTCCTTTTCCCTCGCGGGTGACTAAGCTACCTACTCCCTTTTTAACAATTTCTAGAGTATTGTTTCTAACTGCTTTTGGAATTTTAGATAAATCAGGGTCATTTGAATCTTTAGGAGCAAAGTAAGTTACTCCATCCGGGAAAAATAAAAAAGCTTTCCAATTAACTTTTTCAGCTTGTTCTAATACTGCATTATGGATAGCTTGAGTTAATAAACCCCGATTTTCATTAGTGCGATGGCTACGAATTATATATTTTCCCCCAACAGTACGTCTTAAAAGTCCTCTCATACTTTCTTGCTCTAAATCATCAGGATGATGAGCAATTGACGCAACTAGATCGCCAAAACGTACAAAATCTACTAAATCCATTAATTGATTTGGAGGAAGTTGAAGATCGGGAAAATTAGCTAGAGTTAAGTTTGCTCCTCTTGCATCTTCAGCATTTTGCGCTAAAAATGCTACGTCTTGCCAATATTGACGAGCAATAAAATCCCATAAATGTAAAGCTTCTCCCCATTCTAAAAAAGCTGTTTTATATTTCTCCCACTCTTTACCATCCATCCTCGTACTACCCAAACGAGGTAACACAATCTTATTAAGATCGTGCATAGTCATAGCAGCTAAATAGTAACGTTGTTGTAACTCATCTAAGCCTCCTAATTTTACTAATGTCCATCCGCCCAAAGCCGCATTTAGTAAATGAACTGCTAGACTTTGATCTTTCAAATTAACCAGTTTATTAATAATTTTTTCGCGCTTTTCAACTGGGATATCTAAATCTTCTGTCAATTCTTTAGCAGATTGATAGCTTGTCCCTTTAGCATCTCTCAAGCTAAAGTAATCCAAGATATAGGGGAAAACTATTTCAATCCAATTTCTTAATACCGAATCTTGCTCATCATTCAAAGTATCAAGTGCTAATCTAACTAAAGGTGGTTCTTTTGACTTCTTAGGATTTGGGACATTATAGTTACCAGGCATTAACCAAGATATATCTTCCATAATTACCTCCTTAACAAATCATTGCAGTATTAGTTTTTTGCCAAAATAGAAGGCTATCTAACAGTAGAGCATCTTGACCAAATGCAACGGGATAAGTCCCACCGCTAAAATCTTTAACTAGATATAATTCAAAAAAAGCAGGAAGCCTATAGATACGTTTTAACTTAGGAATATCATAATTAATAGGGTCAGCAACACAAGTCGTAAGTTCTAAACCTTCAAGCTGTTCATTGATTTTTCTAATTTCTGAATGACGTGCTTGAATCCGAAACCCTATTCTTTGTTGCGCTTGATTAATATTTAGTCGATCTAAATAGTAGGTAAATTCTAATTCTACATTTTGATAACTATCTAGGTAGTTATTAATTATTGCATATAAACGTAAACTATTTTTATGAAATGGATGAACAAATTTTTGACTAAGTTTTTCTGCTTCAGATTCAGAAAGAAGTTTGAAATCAGTTCCCGATAGTAAACGAATTAAACTTATACTGCTAATTGCATTAGTTTCCAGTTCATAAACCCATATATCTAACTCTCCTGTTCCCCTAAAGGTTTCTAAATCTTTAATAATTATTTGGTGTTCTTTTAGTTCATTTAGTCTACACCATTTGGGAGTTTCGCCAAGAATGTTTGATGCTTCGACAGCATAACGCTCAAGTAAAGTCTGATATTGATCTTTCGGGCTACTTAATCTGGCATAGCGAAGGGTAGAGAGGACTTTTCCCCAACGAATTAAGTATTTTTCAAACATTTGAGGTTTTTGGTAAATTTCATCTCTAACTGTCTCAAAAAAGCTTTCTCTATCTATTTCTACCCCATCAGGATAAAGTTCCGAAAACTTTTCTTTTACCCAATCAGGAACTAAAGCGATAGCCTTGTATATCGGAAAACCCTCATGTCTTCCTAATCTTCCTAATCGTTGAATAAACGTACCTGCATCTAAAGATTCATAGATGAGAAAATTAATTTTAAAATCTACTCCGACATCAACAGTAGACGTAGCAATGATTAATTGCTTATTCTCTGAGTCTTTACGGATATCTAAGCTAGTTAATCCTGTATTTTCTCCCACAGTAAAATTGCAAGCTGGATTATCTTTTAATTGCCTAATGATTCTTTTAGCGGCAAATACACTATTAACAATAATTAAACCTTTAGAATTAGGATAATTAATAAAAAAGTGGTTTATTTTCTCTAAATTTTCCTTAATCCAGCTTTCAACTCCCCCGCTACTCTGTTGAGAAGCTACTAATTCTAATTCAACTTCTCGCAAAATACACCGATGATTTTCGCTCTCTTTTAATCCATGCTGATACTTTCCATGAATAATTTTAGCTATAATCCCTGCTTTATCTAGTGCTTGCTGAATTAATTTATCAGGAGTAGCTGAGAGAAATAAAAACTTGGCTGGATACTGATCCCCCAAATGAGCGCGACTAAATGCAATTGCATCTAATACATTGGTAACTTGCGGTGCGCCAAAAATATGAAACTCATCAAATACTATATAACGGAAATAGTTAAACCATATTTCTGATAATTTGGCTATATTACCTTTGTAACGATTATAGAAAAACCGATGAATTAGGGTAAAAATATCGGGATTAGTTAAAATAACATTTATATCCCTATCAGATGCGAGATTGCGTAAAGTTTCAAGTTTATCAAAGCCTTCCTCACTCACTAGCTCTGCTAGGCTTTGACTATTAAGCTGATGAGGTTTAATTGCTATATTTAATCTCTGATTCCATTCATTAACTTGTTTGGCTTGATCTCTAATTAATTCGTTAGTAGGGTAAGCAAACAATCCTTTACCTAAACTTCGGGATTCATAAAAGGCAGGTAAAAGTCCAGCTAAAGTTTTACCATCTCCAGTTAAAGCGGTATCAAAGATAATTTGAACTTTAGGATCTCGCAGCGCATCCCATACAGCTTTTTGATGAGTTACTAATTGAATCTTGGCAACTGGATCGACTTCTCCTAAGAGTTCTGACCAGGTAGAAAGTAATTTAATCATTCTCTACAACTCCTATACAAATAAAAATTATTGATTTTTTCCATATCGATCTGTGTGGGAAGGGTAAACAATACCCCCCACATTTGGATAAATTGTTTTACGTTTAAGCGATCGCTTTTGAGTCGATGACTAACCGATACTCATATCGTTGACCTTCAATACTTTGTTATTAAAAGTATCCCATCGCTATGGAAGAGGAGACTTCCACAAGTCAATGTTGGCGCGAGTGCGCTTGGGCGATACTTTGTTGCCAATCAGAATTAAGCTTTTACATTTACAATAAATATAGAATAGCACAGCATTTTAATAACGCAAGTACATTTTATAAATGTCCCGCAAAAAAGAAGCACTTACACTATCGGTTCCACCAGGTACAAAAGAAAAACTAGAAGCGATCGCACGTCGCCTCAACATCTTTTGGGGCAAAAGTCCCAGCCCATCTGGGTTAGTAGTAGCGATCGCGCAACAAGAACTCCGAGTTGGCAGCGAAGCTTTTAACCTGAACGAACAACAGATTAAAGCTTTACGCCAAGCAACTAAATTGCTAATTGATGCAGGTCAAATTCAGGAAGCAGAAATTATAAATACACTTTTACTTAACCAAGGCGATCTAGAAGCGCCCTTACGTCAAGTATTGCTACAACAGCAAACTCGGTCGATCCAAGCTTGGCGCGATCGCATTGACGAACTGATTGCCAACCGTCAACCATTCCGCCTGTTATATCACAACTCTCAGCGTCAAGATTTAGAGTATACCGTCCGCTATGCCGAAGTTATGTTCTATGAAAAACGCTTCTACTTACAAACTTGGTGCGAAGAAACAGCCGACGCATTAGCCACAGACCCAGATCTACCAGAAGTTGCTCACAATCGTTGCTTGCGTTTTGACCGCATTCGAGACATTCAGCCGACTTCAGGTATATGGCGCGGTGAATTTGACTCTATCAAAGTGTATTTACACTTAAAAGGATGGCTGGCAAATGCTTATGAACCTAAAGAGGCAGATATCGAAAATGTTGTTTTAGGAGATATCCGCCAAGTAGTGCGGCGCGTAGTAAATCCCTTTTGGCTAATTTGGGAAGTATTTAAGTATCGGGCAGAGTGTGAAATTGTTGCTCCAGATAGTGTACGCGATCGCATCAAACAGGAACTACGCACTCTCTGCCAGTTGTACGATCTGGAGGTTTAGAAGCTTCAAAATTTTGAATTAGCTGAAAGTCTTGAGACAAGGCTTTCAGGCTAATGAAAACTAACTACTGAGCATTTAAACTAGCTTTAGCTTCCTGGGCAACTTGCTCTACACTGTCATTTGCTAGAGTTTCTAGCGTTAAGCGAGCATCTGTACCACCCAGTCTGCCGAGTGCCTGCACTACACGGTAGCGGATTTGCCAATCGGGATTTGTCGCGTAGGGAACTAACAACGGAACTGCACGGGCATCTCCTAGTTCACCAAAAGAACCGATCGCGGCTGTTTTTACTAGCTCAATGTCAGAATTTAACGCTTCTGTTAATAAATCAAAAGCGCGGGGATCTCCTAATTCTCCCAAGGCAGCAATAATGCTGAACTGGATCAGCCACTCAGAGGTACTGTGGTAAAGGTTTTGTAAGTCCTCAAATGCTTCTGTTAGCTTGAGTGCGCCTAAAGAATCCGCCGCCGCCGCTTGCACATCGGGTTCGGAGTCGTTCAACAGGCGATCGCGCAACATTGTTAACGCAGCTTGTAAATCTTGATCTCCCAGCGTGTCCAATTTACTAACTGCTGTATAACGTACACGAGCATTGCTATCATTAATAGCTACTTGGACTAACTCAAATGCTGCTGCTGGTTCTATTTCGAGTAATTGGTTAACGCCACGCAAGCGATCGCCAAGATCTCCAGAACTTAACAATTCTTTAACAGATTCAGGTGTATTGCTCATTTAAATCAAATTAATCTCAAAACACTTAATTTTACTCTGTAGCCATCGTGCGAATAATATCTCCACGAGTCAGAATACCCAAAACTTTGCCTGTATCGTCAACTACAGGTAAACGCCTGATATGTTTTTCGTGCATCAGCTTGGCTGCTTCCTGCAATGGTTTTTCTGGCTTAATAACGATCGCCTCAGTTGTCATTACTTCTCCAACTGTTTGCCCTAAAGCTTTGTGCAAGTCTCGCTCATAAGTAGTTGGGTTTTGCAAATAAATCACACTATCGAGAAACATAATATAGGCTGGCGGAGTTACTCCTGTTTCCTGCCACATTAAATCTGTTTCTGAAATCACACCCACTAACTTGTCTGCATCATCCACTACTGGCAAACCTGTAATGCGACGTTCTGCCAAAATTTGAATCGCCTGATTTAAAGGTGTCTGGGGTTGAACCGTAATGACATCACGGCTCATCACATCAGCAACGGTTTTAGACATTTTTTTCTCAATTTTACTTTCTTCATTGTAAAAAATTGTCGCTGCAAAAAGTTATTTTCAATGCAAAAAGTTATTATTGTTAAGTTTTGAGTTGTAAATTAAACATAATTCATCAATGCTTGTAGTGTAGGATTAATACTCAAGGTAGATGTCAATTAATTGTTTGACAATAAGCTTTCAAGATGTTGATGCAGTTAGCGATCGCACCTAAATGAGCAATCTCAAAACCATGCGTATTTTGTGTGGGAAATGCCAAGCAAGCAGCACGGGAAACATGACCAAATTTCATCGCAATTGAAGCATCACTACCAAATTGGCTCAGTATTGCTATTTGTAAAGGTAGATTCGCATCTTTTGCTGCTTGTCGGATCTCACTGTTGAGGTTTTCGTCATAGATACCATAAGCATCTTGAACAAGTAGCACTGGCGCTACACCATCTTCAATCGGATATTCAGAAGATAAGGGGCATATTTCCAGCGCAATTAACGCTTCTAAACGTTGATTTTGAGTAAAATATAAAGCACCAATTGCGCCGACTTCTTCTTTTGCTGAAGCAACTAAATAAACATCAATTGGTGGTGTTTTAAGTTGTTCAGCTAAAGCTAATAAAATTGCTACAGATGCCTTATTATCGAGAGTGTAACTAGCAATAAAGTCTTTAAGTCGGATAGGTTTTTTACGATGTTTACCTACAACCATCCGAGTACCTGGTCTAATTCCCGCTTCGGCTAATTCTTCAGTTGTACATTTAGTTTCTATCCAAGCATCTTCCCAACGCACAGGTTTATCTTCCTGTTGAGATTTATGGGCAGATTCGTGAGAAACATGGCGTGAACCAAATGATAAAATACCAGAAATTGTTTGATTGTCTCCCAACAAATCTACTACGCCTTCGCCATAAACCCAAGGAAAGGAACCACCAAGTCTGCGGACTTCAATTCTTCCTTCATCGCCTACAGTTTTAACAATTGCACCAATTTCATCTTTGTGTGCGGTAATGGCGATCGCTCTAGTAGAATCTTTACCAGGAATTTTGGCGATCGCATTTCCGGCTGCATCTATCCACACTTCTACTCCCAGTTGAGTAAACTTACTAATAATTAATTGATCAACTTCCCCTTCAACGCCACTAGGAGAGTGGTGCAGCACTAATTCTTCAATTGTAGTGAACAGGCGATCGTAGTCTGATGTAGGCATAATTTAAATTAATTCTTATTACTAATTAGTAGAACTTGATGATTCAGGTTCAGGCGTAGCCGATGGCTCAATTGGTTGATTTCTGAGTTGCAGTGCTTCTTTGGCAGAAATCCCTTCACCCTGAGAACCAAAGTACCAAATTGCGGCGGCGGCTTCGGCACGAGCAACAGGTTTTTTAGGCTGAAATAGTGCTGTATAACCAAACACACGACGGATATTTGATTGATCGCTATTTTGAAAATCTGCCAACACTGCTTTTAAAGCTTTTGGTTCAATTTTAGTTGCATCTTGGAAGCCCCAAGTTTGTTTTACTGCATCAATTGATGCAGATGGTAAAGCCTCACGAGTATCCAAAGGTACTTTCCACAAAATCAAATTTTCTCTAGTCAGAGGAGCATTAGGACGAAATAATACTGCTGTAGAATCACCACTTAAACGGCTAGGAATTAACCCCGCTTCTGCTAACCCTTGAATTGCTGGAAAATCAGGATCAGTTTTAGCAACGTCTTGAAAAGCAGGTTGCGTATCTCTAGATGCTAGACGAATTTGTTTACCAGGACTATTCGTATAAATTTGATTATTAGCATTAACCAACCAGCGAACATATTCACGACGGCTAATAATTTTGTTTGGTTCAAATAAAGCACTCTTAGCTGATTTACTCTGAGTTTTACCTGCAACTACACCTAATGCAGCTAAATCTTGCACATATTGACGTAATTGTGCTGGTGCTTTGTTAAGGTCAGTAAAGACTATTGTTTGCTCAGGCGTTGGCTGTTTTTCGTTAGAAGTATCCGTTGCAGGTGTAGATACATCTGATGATAAAACTGGACCTATAAAGTTTGGATCGCTTGGTTGTGCAACTGCTGCTGTGTCAAGATTGCGAGTGTACTCAATCACAAATTCTGTCAAACTCGCAGATGTATTACTGGTAGATAGTTGATTAGAAGAGGGGGTTTGTGAATCAGTATTGCTAGGAGAATTAAACGACAGCTTGACTTGTAAGTTATTACGACGCGCTACTAAGGTGTCAGCCTCGCTAGTAGAATCTGGCTGATTGACAATTTGCCAGCTATCAGACTGGAATTGTTTTTGATAAAAGCTTTGTACTAAATTACTAGGATCTTTAGTCGTCCAAACAGTTTGCTGCCCTGAATCATCGGAAGTTATGGGTTTCACATCTTGCAATTCGGCTGTTGGATACAGGGGAATCTCAGAGGGAAAGTCACTTGGTAGTTTTGCCGTTGTTTGGTTCTGAGTGTTTTGTGATAATTCGTCAAAAGTAATAGGGTTATCTTTTAACCTAGAGTCTGCTGCCAAAGACTGTTCCAGTGCCTTACTGTTATAGCTATTGGCACAAGCTGTCAATGACAGTAGTAGGGCGATCAAACTGGTAAGTCTAACAGGATTATCAAGCACCACAGCTAACTAGAAAACGATTCTTACCTTTTTACGCTAACGCAGTTAGTACTGAGACTGCTTGATTAAGTAGTATAAATGCGAAGAATGTTGTCCAAGGTGTGACAAACTATAGATTTGAAACGTCTCAATACCTTCTATGGCATCTGAGGAAAAAGATTTAGCAGCGACGACTGAGGCTAGAGAACTTGTAGCTTCTACACCAGAGCAACAAAAGTATCAAACTAATCAAATACTCGATTCCAGTAAGCCTATTGTTGAACCCAAGAGTGATTTATCGGGTAAGCCACCTGTGCAGGGTGAAATTATAGCTAAAACTCCTTTATTGTCACGGCTATGGCAAAGTTGGGGAGAGAATTTACAGATTCTGCTGATAGCTTTAGTTTTAGCACTATTCATCCGCACGTTTGTAGCAGAACCGCGCTTCATTCCTTCGGATTCAATGCTACCTACTTTACAGGTGGGCGATCGCTTGGTGGTAGAAAAAGTCTCTTATCATTTTCACAGTCCCTCTACCGGGGATATTGTTGTGTTTGATCCACCCTCACAATTACAAGTTCTGGGATATGCCAAAAATCAAGCTTTTATCAAACGCATAATTGCTACACAAGGTCAAACTGTACAAGTTAAAAATGGTACAGTTTACCGAAATGATCACCCCCTAAAGGAAGATTACATCGCAGAATCTCCAGAATACGAGTTAGGAAAAATTCAAGTACCTGAAGGACAAGTGTTTGTAATGGGAGATAACCGCAATAATAGTAATGACTCCCATATTTGGGGATTTTTACCTAAAGAAAATATTATTGGTCGCGCCTTTTTCCGATTTTGGCCGACTGATAGAATGGGAAGTGTTTAAATAGTAAACTAACCGCTAATTAAAACCGCAGATAGTGCATTAACTTAGCGGTTATTTGTCCAGGGATAGATAGACGGAATTGAAAATCAGCTAGGTTGCGATAAGAACCAGATAATAGACGATTTTGCACAATTGCTTGAGCAATAGATACATCAACGTGAGGAAGTTGTGTGAGTTGTTCTATCGTGGCAGTATTAGGGTTAATCTGCTGAATAATCTCTGATTCGTCGTAGTAACAAAATCTTAATACAGGTTCTAAAGGTTTGAGTCGTTGGGCGGGCATACCTAATGCGGCGGCGATGTCTTCAATGCTATAAAATGGCACACCAGCAGCAGAAAGTTCTACAAGCGATCGCGCCTGATGAATTGAGATCCCAGGAAGCCTTAACCAGTCATCCACACTTGCCTGATTGACATCAATTTTAATGCCTAGTTGAGCCGCGATCGCAATTTCTTGGGCTGATTGCATCCGGTAATAAGGATCGTTTAAAAGTTTCTTCTTAATTAACTGTAAATTAAAAATTGTCATAGACATTAAGCCATCCGATCAAGCCACTGTCGGCGTTTTTGCTCAAACTCATACTCAGATATCAGCCCATCTTGGCGCAGTTGATCTAACTGACGTAAAGCATCTGCGATCGCACTTACCTGAGTTGGATCGGTTCCCTTAGATAGATTACTAGGACTTGATTCCACAGGCATTATACCGATATTAAAATTGTCATCAAATTTATCAGTATTTTGCGCTAAATACCAAACACCTTCAATAGCACTTGCCACATAAGGTATTGGTGTCCACGATAGTAGCAGATATACTAAACCCCAGCCTCGCTGTCCCAAATAAAACTTATGTAATCCCACAAGATGTACTCCGCCAATGGGAATTACTAATCCAGAAAATGCCAACAGAGTGGCAATTGTGCGGTTTTTGGGTTTATTTAACATACTTATGCTGGTTTGTCCAGATCAAAGATGCGAGCGATCGCCAACAATATCTCTTTCTTACAATTTAAGCGATTTTTTAAACTTCCCTGTAATGTTCTTGACCCCTCCCCACCTATACTGGGGAAAAATACGGAAAACCGAATTAGACAGCAAGTTAAGGCTGCACTAAAATGTTACTAGATGCTACAGGAATACACGAAATTTTAGTTAATTAAATAATAAAAACAATGGGATTCTTTGATTCTGAGATTGTCCAGCAAGAAGCCAAACAACTGTTTGAAGATTATCAAGCTTTAATTAATCTGGGCAGCAAATACGGTAAATTTGACCGTGACGGCAAAAAGATGTTCATTGAGCAAATGGAAGCGATGATGGAACGTTATCGCATCTTTATGAAACGCTTTGAGCTTTCAGAAGATTTTATGGCTCAAATGACAGTACAGCAGATGAATACCCAACTTGGTCAATTTGGCATCACTCCCCAGCAAATGTTTGACCAAATGAATCTTACCTTAGAACGAATGAAGTCAGAATTAGAACGGCAAACCTAAATTAGTGAAGAGTTATAGCAACCAGGCATTAGTAGAGACGCGCTGATCTTTCACGTCTCTACTAATGCCAAGTTTTCTATTTAAGGGCGCTGGAATTTGCGGGGAGAGGGGAAATATTCCACAGGGGTATCGCTCAAAGCTTGGCTCATAAAGTTACGCCAAATTGGTGCTGCAAATCCACCACCTGTTACACCACGTCCTAAAGGTCTGTAGTTATCTTTACCTATCCATACAGCCGTTGCTAGTTGTGGTACATAGCCCACAAACCAAACATCACGCTCTGAGGATGTAGTTCCAGTTTTCCCTGCTGCTGGTCGTCCGATTTGCGCTGCTTTACCAGTTCCACCACTAACAACACCTGTTAGTACAGAATTTAAAGAAGCTGTTGCCCAAGGATCAAGCACTAGCTTAGGATGGGGAGTATTGTCTAGTAAAACATTGCCAGAACTATCAGTAACACGGACAATACTGGTTGTTTCCGACTGCCAACCATTACTTGCAAAAGTAGCATAAGCACCCGCCATCTCTAAAGGTGTCACCCCAATTGCGCCCAATGGTAAAGAAACTACTGGTTCAATTGGACTTTTAATCCCCAAAGTGCGGCAAATTTGAATTACTTTATCTAACCCAACAGAACGCCCTAGTTTTACAGCAGGAATGTTAGCTGATACCATCAACGCTTGGCGAATACTCATTGGGCCAGAGTAGCCACCACCGTAGTTTTTGGGAGTGTATAAAGTATTACTACCATCCCGATAGCTGACAGGCGCATCGACGACAGTAGAGTACGGTGTAAATCTGCCACTCGCAAAAGCAGCGTAGTAAACAAACGGTTTAAAAGATGATCCAGGTTGACGTTGAGATTGAGTAGCGCGGTTAAACTTACTTTTTTCGTAATCAACACCACCAACCATCGCTTTCACAAAATGCGTGCGAGGGTCAACAGCTACTAAGGCAATTTGGTTGTTATAAAGACCTTGAGAAAGCAACCGACGATGGGCGCGGCTGACTGTTTTTTCAGCCATGCTTTGGAATTTGTAATCAATAGTGGTTTGCACTCGCATTCCACCTTTCATTACTGTATCTCGCCCAAAACGTTCATTTAATTCTTGCAGGACAGCTTCTGTAATGTAGGGAACCTTACTTGACTGCCAAGATTTAATTTTGCCCAACTTAAGTTTTTGCTCTTTGGCGGCGCTTTCTTCTGCGGGTGTAATCCATCCCAATTCTTGCATCCGAGATAAAACTAAAGCTTGGCGCTGTTTTGCCTTGGTGAAGTTGCCAAAAGGACTGTACTCTTCAGGAGCTTGAATTAAACCTGCCATCATTGCGCTTTCTGCTAAGTTTAGCTGAGATGCAGGTTTACCAAAGTAGCTTTGAGCAGCAGTTTGTACACCATAATTGTTGTGACCCCAATAAACTTGATTGAGGTACATTTCGAGAATTTGATTTTTGGGAAAGATTTGTTCTAATCTAATCGCCAATACAGCCTCTGCTACTTTGCGGCTAATTTCTCGTCTTTGGGAGAGAAACAAGTTTTTGATTAGCTGCATGGTAATCGTAGAACCACCTTCTACGACATTACCTTTATCTAAGTTGGCTCTGAGGGCGCGACCAACGCTGCTAGGGTTAATCCCATGATGGTAATAAAAATGACTATCTTCAATTGCCAAAACTGCCCGCTTGAGATTTGGGGAAATTTTTTCTAGGGGTACAACTTCACGATTGGCTTCACCGTGAATATTAGCGAGTATTTTGCCTTTAATATCGTAGATGTAAGAAGTTTCGCTCGGTGCGTAGGTGCGGAGAACACGGACATCCGGGAGGTTACGGAAGCTAATCGCTAAACCAACTAATCCTCCAGCAATTACGGAACTGGCGAGCATGGTAAGCCCAAGGACGGTTCCACCCGTTACCTTACCGACTCCTTGGAGAAATTTAGGTCTCGGTGCTGGCTTTCTTGGTTGTTTGTCTTGATATACGCTAGACGATGACACGGCGATTTCACTTCCTCACTAAAATGCTGATCAGGAGATTAGGTGACACGGGTTAAAACTGTTTATAAGGATTACAGATATTTGTGGTATAAGCAGCGATCGTACACCAATTTTATTTTGATTTTTTGATTAAGTGTATAACGTTACTTTACACTCTAGATTTACTTAAAGGTAGCTAATGGCAGAGGCATTGCTACGCTTATGCAGTATAAATATATCTTGCTATATTGTTCATGCTTCTGGGGATATGGTTTGTGCAGATAAAATGGAGTTTTTCGGCTTTTTTGCTAATATATTAGCCTTTAGCTCTTTAATTGGCATAATTGCTCAAATTTGTGCCTGTAAGTTGTAAGTAAACTAATTGAATTTTGACTTCAATATGACTGATAGTGAATCCGTAAACATACTACAAAGCCTCTCTTGGCTATTCAGGGGAATTAGTGAAATTTTTCCAAACCAGCCTGATTCTAACGATGTGAGTGAGAATCTGGCTCAAAGGTTAGCACAAACGAATCGACCTTTGAGAATTAAATTAGGAATTGACCCAACTGGGGCAGATATTCACCTTGGTCATAGTATCCCAGTTCGCAAGCTACGCGCGTTTCAAGATGCTGGGCATACTGCTGTGTTAATTATTGGTGATTTTACTGCTCGAATTGGTGATCCTACGGGAAAATCGGAGGTACGCCGTCAGTTGACACCAGAGGACGTAGCTCAAAATGCTAAAACTTATTTGGAACAGGTGCGTCCAATTTTAGATTTTGATACCCCAGGACGCTTAGAAGTTCGTTACAACTCAGAGTGGCTTTCTAAGTTAGATTTGGGCAAGATTTTAGAGTTGTTATCTACAATGACTGTGGGGCAAATGCTGGCGAAGGAAGGATTTGCCCTACGCTATGAACAGGAAAATCCGATTTATCTCCATGAATTTCTTTACCCGTTAATGCAGGGTTATGATTCGGTAGCTGTAGAGGCTGATGTGGAGTTAGGAGGTACAGATCAAAAGTTTAATCTAGCTGTAGGTAGAGATTTACAAAGGCATTTTGGTCAAACACCACAGTTTGGTTTATTAATGCCTATTTTGATTGGCACTGATGGTGTCCAAAAGATGTCTAAGTCTTTGAATAATTATGTGGGTTTATCGGAACCTGCGGCAACGATGTATTCTAAGTTGCGGAAGACTCCAGATAATTTGTTAGAGCAATATTTTGAACTGTTGACTGATTTACAGTTGGATCAGTTACCAGCAGATCCGGTGCAACGCCAGAAGCTTCTAGCGTTAGAAGTTGCTACTCAGTATCATGGTCAAGAAGCGTCTAAAGAAGCTCAAGCAGCAGCAGAGTCTCTAGCAAAAAGTGGTGGGAAAGTTAACTTAACGGATGCTGCTGTCCCAGAATTTTCTTTGAAGTCGGTACAATTTCCCTCAAAATTATTTTATATTCTGGGTGCTAGTAGTCTTTGCCCAAGTACTTCAGAGGCACGACGACAGATTCAGGGGGGAGGTGTGCGACTTGATGGCGATCGCATTTCTGACGTTAATCTGGCATTTGATGCACCCGATGAACTTAATGGCAAGGTTTTACAGGTTGGCAAGAATAAGTTTGTACGGCTAATCAATTAACAATTAACAATTAACAATTATCAATTAACAATGACCTTTCCCCCTCTCTCCTCCCTCCTCTCCCCTCCCCCTAAAATGACCAGTAAAACAGATCGGATTATTGTCCCGTTAGATGTCCCAACTCAGGAAGAAGCGATCGCAAAACTAGATCAACTTCCCCAAGTAACTTTTTGGAAAGTTGGCTTAGAACTATTTGTTAGCAGTGGTGCAGAGATTCTGCATATCCTCAAACAGCGAGAAAAGCGCATTTTCCTAGATTTAAAGTTTCACGATATCCCTAATACTGTCGCGGGTGCTTGTCGGGCTGCGGGTCGTTATGGGGTTGATTTATTAACTATCCATGCAACGGGCGGTAGGATCGCCTTGAATGCCGCTATGACTGCGGTAAATGAGGGGGCATCACAAGCGGGAGTTTCACCGCCGAAAGTGATTGCTATTACCCTGTTAACCAGTCTTACATCGCGGGATTTAGCAATGGATTTAAAAATTCCGTTGGAATTGCCAGAGTATGCTTTACAAATGGCGCTATTAGCTAAGGAATCAGGTTTAGATGGGGCGGTTTGTTCCCCGCAGGAGGTAGGACAACTGCGAGATATTTGTGGGGATGAGTTTTTGTTAGTTTGCCCTGGAGTAAGACCGAGTTGGGCTGAAGCGGGGGATCAAAAGCGATCGCTTACTCCTGCTGAGGCGTTTAAAGCAGGTGCTGATTATTTAGTAATTGGTCGTCCCATTACTGCTGCTGCTGATCCTGTGGCAGCTTGGGAGAAGATTTGTGATGAGTTAGCAGTCGTGTAATGAAATATTCAACACAGGCAATGTGGGCTATAGCTACCTGCCTGATGTTGGGTTGGGCGGTGGGTGATGAGATTTCATTGCGTGAAAAATCTGCGATGGCGCAAGATTCTAATGTGGATTCAAAAGGTGAAAAGCCAATTTATAAGTCTCAGCCTCGCCTTCGCACTTGCCCTGCTGATGTCCAAGATTTAACTACTTTGTTATTGCGGGATTTACCAGGTTATGCTAATAGGGTAATTCAGCGTTCTCGACGTATAGCTAGAAAAGCAGAGACATCTGCGCTTTATGTAATTGTGGCAGGTAGACCAGAGTTTATACCCCTGAGTCTTAAGCCTGGGGAATATAGTTCTACATCGGATGCTGTATTAGAACAACCTCAGCAAGTATTTTTTACTACTTTAGAGCGACAATATACAGGTGGAAAGATGTCTGAATTGCAAAATTTCCACTGGTTATTTTTAGTTAATACAGATAGCGGTTGGCGGTTAGCTTTGATGTATTCTCGGTTTAGTTATTCTCCATCAGTTAAACCTGCTACACCACCACAAGAAAGTAGTAATGGGATTATGGGTCAAGCGGTTCGGGTGTGGTTAAAAGATTGTAATGCTGGTGCTGTGCGATCGCAGTGATAAGTCTCAACAGACACAGGACTTACGCAACTGGCGAGTGCGATTGGCACGGCGACCCCAGCAATATTCTTTCTGGGTAACTAAACTAAACCAAAAAACTGAGATATTACAGGTAACAAGTTTTTACCCGCTTCTACTACGGTGGCGATTGCAGGTAAATCAGCAATTATGCCTTTTAACATTGTGAGCGCGGTTTTGGCAGCTTTTTGCGTCGTTCCTTCTTTGGGATTTTTCCCAGCTTCAGCTAAAGCGTTTATCTGTTCTAAAGCTTCAATCTTGGTTTCTGGGGTGAGATTGGAATCGGTTTCAATTGCAGTTTGTAATTGTTTTAATAAATCTGCTAATTTCGGCGCTTCTGATTCATCAGCTTGTTCTAACTGACCAATAGTATTAGTTACAGTTCCACTAATATCGCCTAACGCAGAACCACTTATTTCCTGGTTTCCACCTGCGGCAGCTAGACCGCTAATACTACCACCTTGAACGCCGCTAATGTTGATACTACCTTGATTCTCTGGCATAATATCTCCTTGATGTTGATAAGTATTAGTATTAATAGTAGGTTTATTAAGTACAGTCATTACCATATTTTCTAAACTAGCAATCCTGATATCTTTTTCGGCTATAAGCAATCGGCTATCATTTGATGGCAAACCTTTTAAACGATTGTAAGAGGCAAAATATTCCTGACTTAATGCCGAGCGGTCAAAATCATTTCCGGTTTTTGTTCTGATTAAAAACTTATCTTTACCTCGTTTTTCCATTGCCACAATTTCTAGTTCAGCTTCTGGATGATTCTCAACTAAATGCTTAAATGAAATGGCAATAGCACGTGGGTCAACACCTTGATTGTGGTAAAGGTCGAGTGTATCTAGAATGGGTTTGATAAAATCGCCAAATTCCCCATCCTGAAAAACTTCCTTATTATTATCTGGTTTGCGATAGGGGTCAGGATTTTCTTTTGTAGGGACTCGCATATAAACGTGTTTACATCTGACCCCATCAAATTTAGTTTCTCTAGTAATGCCCCAATCTTCAATATATGCGCCCGTGAGCGTTGCACCTGTAAAATCTGTTCCGTCTAATTGTGTTTGTTTGAGATAAGCTCTGGATAAATCTGCATCTTGCAGATTCGCTTCACTTAAGTCTGAACCAATAAAACTGGCATCTGCTAAGTTAGCCCCTTTTAAATTGATACCTTGTAAATTCAGACGCTCAAAGTTTTTGCCTTGTCCCTGTCCTGTGATCAGCAACTTGGATAGTTGTAGAATTCGCAGATAAGTTGTGCCAGAACGCACACGCTCTAATAATTTGGTTTGATGAAAACAAGTACGAGTCAGAATAGCATTGCGGAAATCTGTACTTTTGAGCGTAGCATTGTTGAAATTAGCGTCACTTAAATTAGCCCCACGAAAACTTGTACCACCTGTAGCAGCAAAAGCAAAAGCGAAGGAGCGAACCCAAGCATCTTTTTCATTTCCAGTAAAAGCACGCCATCCTATGTATGCGCTAAGTAGCATGATAGCTCCGGCTACAGCTAGGGCTACAGCCACAGCTACAGCGAAGTTTAAGGCTACGGCTACTTCTGTGGCTAATGTTCCGGCAACGGCTACAGCTACGGCTACAGCTACAGCTAAGGCTACTGCTCTGGTTAATGCTCCGGCAACGGCTAAGGCTACTGCTCTGGCTACAGCTAAGGCTACGGTTACGGCTACGGCTCCCGCTAAGGTTACGGCTAATGCTCCAGCTACTTCTGTGGCTAATGCTCCGGCAACGGCTCCGGTTACGGCTAATGCTCCCACTACGGCTACGGTTCCCACTACAGCTACGGCAACGGCTCCGGCTAAGGCTCCAGCTACTAAACCGCTTTGAATAGTCATAGAAAAGAAAGCCATCAGCGTAACTAAGCAGGCTATACCAATGCTGAAGTTTCTAGCATCACTGCTATCAAGTGTGAGTATTACAAAAGAACCAACAAAAGCTGAAAAAGACCCTCCTACCCCTGACACTAGCCACGAAGCTATAATCAATCCCATTGCCCAACGACGTTGTAATCCTGCCTTAGCATCACAAAATTTCGCTTCACGTAAATTAGCCTTAGAGAAATCTGTACTTCTGATATCACATTCGCTAAAGTCTCCCCCTGAGAGATTTTGACCTTGAAAAGATTGACCACGCAGATTTAACCTGCGAAAATCTCTTTCCCCTGCTTGGTATCGCTCCAGAACTTCGGTTACTTTCATCTGTCATTCTTGCGGTCGGATTAATTAAAATAACAATAATTTATCCCAATTAATCAACTCTTGATCAGCTTAAGTACGGTTTGTTATATGACACTCACAGCCACGCGCGATCGCTTTGAGTAAGTGCTGGCATTTTATGTAAGACAATGATATCACGCCTTAGCTAATGTTAATAATTGTGCTAAATTTCAACTATAAACAGATTAAAAATGAAGATCATCTTCGTCATCCAATGTTTTTTTAGTCGTTAACCTCGCAACCGGAGTTGTTTCAATTTCTACATTTAATTCTTCGATGGCTGAACCTAATTCCTTTTGAATTTTTTGGGTAAGAGTGATCGGAAATTCTAATTTGAGTCCTAAATTTCTGGCAACTTGGGCAAGTTCAGTAAAATTAGTTTTGATTGTGGTGCGATCGCTAACAGATAATTTAAAGAATGAAGTTTCAGGTATATTCTGCACCTGCATGGCTTTTTTAACCCGTTCTTGTATATGCTCCATTTGTGAAGTAATCTGCTTCCATTGATGTTCAATTTGCTGATATCTCACAGCTAGGGCTTCTAAATCTTCTGTTTCTATAGGAGGATAACAACGAGTCATTAAATCTTGCAAACGGCTATGGATTTGAGCTACATAAACAGTATCCATCTTGACATATTGTAACTGCTTTGCCGTTAGCGGTCTTCTGCCCCAATTGCTACCTTGTTCTGATTTATCTAGATTGATATCACATAGTTCTGTGACTAATGTTTTGAGTTGATAGTTAGGTAATGGCAAGATGTAGTAGGGAATTTTTTTAGCCATCTGTAAGGTGCAGGTGACATTTTTAGCTTGCTCTTTTCCCAAAAATCTCAGATCATAGCTGGCATTGTGAAACACCTTCTCGATATCAGTATTTTGCATGATTTGGGTAATAAAATATGCCCCTAATTCAGGCTGATTCAATACATCAAAGATGTAAGTTTTATCCCCCGTTAAATCTTCAGGATCGTCTAAAACTTGAATCAGTGATAGTCTAGGCTTCTTAGTGTAATAGTCAGCTACTTCGGTATCTAGCCAAAGGATGCTAGAGCGAGTAAATTTGTCGATTAATGCTTTAATTTCGGTAGCTTCTGTTAAGTATGGCATTAAAGTATTATTTGTTCTGTTTCAAACCATGCCATTTTCATTAAACTACATATTTCTAATGGCAGATTAACTATATATTTAATCATTTAAGGCGCAACGTACTAAGATTACATGACACTGACAGCCACGCGCGATCGCTTGTGGTATATTTCCTTGAATGACTTGAGTAAGCAAACCTTCACGACTAGCGCCTAAAACAACTACATCACTGTTATCTGCTTCTGTTAACTCAATTACGGAATCTGCAATAGAACTTGCTTTAATCGGTATAGCTGTAACAGGACAATTAATGCGCTTACCCAGGGTAAATGCTGCTTGGAAAAGAGTTGTTGTATCTGGTCTTAAAATTCTAGGATTGAATACTTGGCAAACCTTAATTTGAGGAGAATTACTCATTAAAGCTAAAGCAGGTAATAGTTCTAAAGCTTGTTGAGTATTAGGGCCACCTGCTGTGGGTATTAGCCAACGATTCCATTGAGAATTTTGGAGAAGGTTAGAAGATTTTTTTTGATTATTTTTGTTGTTGTTTGTAGAAAAAATTGGTTGATTCCTTGGGTCTTCTAATCCAGAATCATTATTGAGATGCTGAGTTTTTTCTCCTAATTTCACCAATACCGCGTCACAGGATGCCCGCTCAATAATAGTATCAACAACACTACCTAAAATTTGACCAGATTTAGAGGCGCTACCATTCCACCCCATCACAATTAAATCAATATGCCGCTCTTTAATTGTTTCTAATATTGCTTGAGCTACATCTTGTGCAACTTTGATTTGGGTATGAATCGGTATATCCCACTGTCGTCCCCATCTTTCAGCTTGACGTAACAAACGACGACTTTTAGTAGTTTTTACAGGTGTTTCTGCTGGGGAGTTGTGACGAGGTACTAAAACTACTTGAATGCACTCTATTTCAAAGTTGCGATCGCGAGCAATAGCTGCTGCCAATTGTAAAATCGCCTCTGCTGTTTGAGGATTAGCTAGTGGTACTAACAATCTTCCTTTACCTACTGCTGGTGAGCGAGTTTGATAAACTACATAAGAAGGTTCAGGCTGAGGACCAATTTCTACAGTTTTTCCTGTCAGTTGATTTGCTTCTGCCCTAATTAAATCTGTACGAGTAATAATTCCTAACAACTTTCGCCCTTCCGTCACGGGCAGCCGACTGAGTTGATAGCGATTTAGCAAATAAAGCACATCAGCTAAAGAAGCATTAGACCCCACACTTATTGGTTTTGGTGTCATTATTTCCTCTAGCTGCGTATCACCTGGCAGTTGGCGTGTAGTTGCTTTAGAAAGATCAGTTTGTGTAACAATTCCTAGTAGTTGTTGATCCTCTACTACCGGAAAACCGCGATGAGGAGAACGAGAAAAAGCTTGGATAGCTTCATCTAAAGTTATTTTGATAGATAAAGTTTCTACTTGCGGCTGCATTAAATCTGCTGCTGTTAACCCAGCCAATGCCCCATTTTTTAACTGTTCTTTGGGCAATTTATAACCATTAGACTCTAACAGTCTTTGGTATAAAGAACCTTTAGCCAGTTTATCTGCAACTACATAAGAAACCACACAAGCAATCATTAGTGGTAATACTAAATTGAAGTCGGTGGTAATCTCGAAAACGATTACAATTGCTGTAAAAGGTGCTTTAGAAACAGCACTAAAAAAAGCACCCATTCCTGCCAACGCATAACTTGTTGGCAAACTCATTTCGATTAAGTGGTACTCAGACAAACCCACCAGATAGCCAATTGCAGAACCAAGAATTAAAGCTGGATTAAATAAACCGCCTGGTGCGCCAGAACCGTAAGCAATTATGGTTAAGGCGAAGTGTGCCATAAAAGCAATAATTGCAAATTCCCAACTTGCTTCACCAGTAATCAGAAATTCTCTCAGTCCGCTATTGTTGCGAAAAGAGATGGGTAATAAAGCGATGATGCACCCAGATACAAATCCGGCTAATCCGATACGGAGGGGTAAGCTAAGACTGAGGCGTTTATAAAAGGCAAGACTAGAGAGGATGGAATTATTAAATAGCGCACCTAAAAACCCGCAGATAAGTCCTAAAACGATATAAAAAGGAATTTCTGGAGCAAAAAAAGTGCTAGAAATATTGGTTAATTCTAGGTTGAGATCTAAATTACGTCCCCCTAATAGCCGAGAGATGACTGCACCAATAAAGGACGCGAGGATAGCAGTTCCTAATGTTAAGCCAGATAAATCTTGCAGGAGTTCTTCTACTACAAATAAAGTTCCAGCAATTGGAGCATTAAAACCTGCTGCTAAACCAGCGCCAGCACCAGCAGCAATCATTTGACGGCGGTGGTCTGGAGAGGTGGGAATCCATTGGCTAAGTTGTGCTGCTACAGCCGCGCCGATATGGACAGTTGGCCCTTGTCTGCCCAAGGTTAGCCCAGAACTCAGGGCAAGAATGCTTGCAACTAATTTGACTAACGCAACTCTGAGATTTAAAGCAATGGGAAATTGAGCTAAAACGGCTTTTACTTGGGGAATTCCACTACCAGCAGATTCTGAGCCAAGGCGTTCCAGCAGCCACCCACAAAGCAGCCCTAAACCAAGTCCGACACTGGGTAAGACTAATATAGGGGGTTGCTGCATGGAAGCATAAACTCGCCATGAACCTAACCATCCAACACTTTGCTTGAGTAAAACTGCTGCTAATCCTGATACTAAGCCAATCAGACAAGCTTCTGCGATCGCCAGCCGTCCTTTTGGTAGTAACCATTGCCGAAGGCGTTGATCAATTATCAATTATTAATTACTAATTTACTAATTATCAGTTAATACGACTCATTGTTAATTGTTAATTGATCCTGTGGTGGATAAACCTTCAACAATTAGAGATGGTGTGGAGCAAGGGCCGTTCCATTCAGCATCGCTGCCAATTGCTACTAACTGCTTGAGTGCAGTGTAAACATTACCACTAACCATTGTGTCTTTTACACGACCGATAATTTCACCTTTTTGGACTCTAAAACCTAACTCAACGTTGATGGAAAAGTCTCCAGAAATACCAGCACTGTCACCTAGCATTTGGTCTACTATCAACCCTTGATCCATCTGTTGTATTAAGTCTAATAAACTATCAGATCCAGGTTGAATGATTAAGTTGACTAAACCAGGGGTGGGATAGCTACCTAAACCAGGACGAAAACCATTTCCGGTTGTGTCACTACCCAGGAGGCGACCAGTGGTGCGGTCGGTATAAAATAATTGCAAAACGCCGTTTTGAATCAGGGTGAGAGGGCGTGTTTCCGTGCCTTCATCATCAAAAGGGCAACTAAAAGGCCCTATATTTGGTTGTTGAGACAAAGTGAGGGCTTCTGAAATAACTAATTTACCTAAGCGATCGCTCCAAGGTGATGCTTTTTCAATTACTCTTTTACCATTTAAAGCAGCTTGTATTGTTTCCCACAACATATCTGCTGCTTTAGCTGTAAATAATATGGGAACGCGACCACTTGGCGATGGGACATTATCGGATGCCCACTCTAAGCGTTGCAAAATTTGCTGAACTATGCGTTCTGGTTCTAGATAACCGCGTTGAGTTTGACCATCTGCAACACTGAGAAAATCTTCTCCCCGCACCCATTCGGCTCCCATGTAGCCACTAAGGGTGGTATCTTTGTAGCCACAGTCTAGCCCTAAACTGTTAATCAGGCGGGTTGTTTCTACTTCGCATTCCCACTGGCTAGTGCAAAGCACTTCTGGGTAAGCATCGCGTACTTGTGCGATCGCTTCTTTCCCCATTTTTACCAGTTGCTCGACAGGAACCGCTTCACCTAAATCAGGGTAAAGGGTTTTGCCATTTTCGGCTAATTCTATAGTTTCAGGTTCATTCAGGGATGATAGTGCGATCGCTCGATCTACTAATGCTTGCGGATCTACTGGACCATAAGCTACCGCCAAACCTGGTTTTCCATCTCGCCATAGCCGCAACGCCATTCCTTCACTTTGCACACTTTCGAGTTGCTTGAGTCGGTTGGCTTCAAAAAACACAGGTTGAGAGTGCGATCGCGACTGATACACCTCTGCTGCTTGCGCCCCTGACTTCACAGCTAATTCTAGTAACTGTTCCGTTCTATCCTTTTGATCTTCTTTGCTTGATGATTCGAGCATGGATTTTGGATTTGAGTTGGATGAAATGAAAAATACAAAAAATGCAGTTAGCGTTTGTTTTCAACTATTCAACAGTGGCAACACCATGATCAATATCAAGCCCGATTAAACTTAAAAATTAGCAAACTTGCTAACTGCTATAGCAACAAACAGGAGGCAATTGACAGCGATCAATTGGTATTTCATCTGCGTAATCTGCGTCTATCTGCTCACATCTGCGATAAAAAACCCCGCACTGCGATCCACAGCAATAAATCTAATAACGGCAGTAGTAGTTGCTATATCACGTTAAAGACAACTCCTGCAATAACCAAAATCCCGCAAAATCTTCTGATTGAGGACTTGACTGAATCGCTAAAAAATGCACTCCCTTAGCTTGTTGTTTAGCGGCCTCAAACCCTGCTGCCTCAGTTTGAGAAGAGCCGTTTAATTGCTTAACTAAAAACCAACTATCACTACCACCAGTTTCTAATAACAATCTTGCCTGTGGAGCCGGGTAGAATTTAATCAAAGCTGGTTCAATTCCAGACATCCAAGCAGCCATAGGTATTGCTCTAGGCGATAAAATAATTATCCCTGGAATGCGCGTTTGTGGTGATAAGTGCAACATTTCCAACGGAAAAGCTTCACTAAAACCAATATTCCACTCGTGCATTTCTGCAAATGCCGATGCGTCCAATGATACAAACATCCACTTTTGACCAATTAAAGCATCAGGTAGTGGTTGCGGTGGCTGAACCTCAAATTGCACCGAGGGGCTATTACTTGGTTGATAATTAGGATGACTAGGATATACATCCTGCATCCGTTCCCGTAGCCACTGATGCACGGCATACGTCCGGCGACTAGGTTCCGCTAAAATTCCTAAATCCGTACACGCTTTGACGATCATATTGTTCATCTGTCGCCGGAAGAAGCGGATTTTTTGGGGAGACTGCCCTGATTTCTCTATTGCTTCTGTTAAGGCATTCTGCAACGAAACTGAATTTACCTGCGTACTTGGACAGTACTGTGCATAGCGAAATAAGGATTCAACTGACTGGCGCGTGTCTACAGGACTTTCACACACCAAAACTTCCCAAATTTTTTTCTGGTTCTCGTCTATAATTGGTCGAGAGTAAAAATCTAATTCCCAGATTGTCCCCATATTAAGCTATTAAAATCTTGATCACCTCATCCATAATACGAGGGTGCAGTAACATTTGAGGAGGGAGGAGGGAAGAGAGATGAGAGAGGAAAAATTTTTACTTCTTTTGTTCGTGAGTAAAAACTCCTGGTTGTAAGATTGAAAAAATAAGTTATCCCATCTGTGTGCATCTGTGTTTATCTGTGGTTAATTTCTTAGAATTTGACTTATGCAATAAGTCTCATCTAGAGGACAGATAGTAAGAAGATAGTTAATTATTGTTAATATTAAAAATTGCGAAATATTTAAATTAGTTTTAATTATTTATTTTTGAATTAATAAAACATTAATAATTAATTACAAAACTTGGTAAATACTAAAAATATGATTATTGGTATGTATAAAATTAGTAAAATTTACTAATAACAATATGATTCACATTGATGGCTCTTATGGTGAAGGTGGAGGGCAGGTACTACGCACCTCTTTGAGTCTTGCCGCTATTACAGGTGAAGCTATACGCATTAATAAAATTAGAGCCGGACGGCAAAAACCAGGACTAGCGGCGCAACACCTAACTGCGGTAAGAGCGGCGGCAACTATATGTAATGCTAAGGTAACAGGCGATCGCTTGGGTTCAACAAGTTTAGAGTTTATTCCTGGTAGTGCTACTGCTTCTGGGCGATACACTTTTGATGTTTCAGATGCTTTAGGAGGACGTTCCGCAGGTGCAGTAACTTTAGTATTGCAAACAATTCTTTTGCCTTTAGCACTAGCCGATGGTAAGTCAGAGGTGATTTTACGGGGTGGTACTCATGTGGCTTTTAGCCCTTCATTTACCTACATTGAGCAAGTTTATTTACCAATACTGAAGCGGATGGGGGTACAGGCAGAAGTTAAGCTGGGTGCTTGGGGTTGGTATCCTCAAGGCGGGGGAGAGGTGAAATTGAGTGTCACTGGAGGCAATACTCTCAGTGGTATTAATTTGATGGAACCTGGGGAGTTAAAGCAGGTGCGGGGTTTGGCGGTAGTGACAGAATTACCCTCGCATATCCCACAAAGGATGGCTAGTCGCGCCGAAAATTTGTTACATCAGGCAAATCTGAAAGTAAATATACAACCTCTGCGAGAACGAGGTGCTGCACCAGGGGCAGGAATTTTCCTGACGGCTGAGTATGAAAATAGTTTGGCTGGTTTTGGTGCTTTAGGGCGTGTCGGCTTACCTGCGGATAAAGTTGCGGAGATGCCTTGTCAAGAATTAATAGATTTTAATGATACAGGGGCGGCAGTTGATGGGCATTTAGCAGATCAGTTGCTATTACCAGCAGCTTTAGCATTTGAGGGAAGTCAGTACCGAGTAGCTGATATTACTATGCACTTAAGTACCAATGCTTGGGTAATTCAGCAATTTGGGATAGCCCAGATCAATATAGATGAATTAGAGCAGACGGTAGTAGTCGAAAAACTGTAACATAATTTATCAATTAAATAACTCAGTGAAAATGCCTAAATCTTCCTGACGTGGTAATGAGCGACGGAAGTTAATTATGGGGAGAATTTAGCCTCCTGACAGTAGCTATATGGCAATTGATGTCGAAACTTCGCTTGTGCGATCGCCGCGCTACTGTTCACCTACTATCTAATAGGGAGATAGCTTTGAACACTGAGACGTGCGATCCCATATTGGGGAAATTACTCCACGAGCGTTACCAAATCAATGACTTCCTCAGTCGTGGCGCATTTGGAACAATTTATCTGGCTCAAGATATCTCAAAACCACTTCATCCTCAATGTGTGGTTAAGCAACTTAAGCTTGTCAGTAAAGAACCCAATAGTTTACAGATTGTGAGGCGGCGCTTTGCTTATGAAGCTATAGCTTTAAAAAAATTGGGTAAGCACGATCAGATTCCTCAATTATTAGGTTGCTTTGAAGATAACCAAGAGTTTTATTTAGCCCAAGAGTTAATTGTAGGAAATACCCTGAGTGAGGAACTAGGGGACAATCAACAATACAAATCTTGGGATGAAACTCAAGTAATCCAATTGTTGCAAGAACTTTTACAAATATTAGAATTTGTTCACAGTCAGGGAATTATTCATTGTGATATTAAACCAAACAATATTATTAGACGCAGTTGTGATCAACGGTTATGCTTGATTGACTTTGGTGCAGTACAACCACTTCATCCCCCTACTCCGTACAGAGAGACGAATATACCAGTTAATACGCGCCTATTAGGTTATATCTCACCAGAACAACTGATGGGTCAAACTTATCCCTGTAGTGATATTTATGCACTAGGGATGATTGCTATTCAAGCACTTACAAAATTAGAACTACGAAAGTTACCTGTAGATCTTAATAGTGGTGAATTGATTTGGCAGTACCAAGAATCAATTAGCGATCAGCTAAAAACTGTCTTAAATCAAATGGTACGGTATAACTTTCAAGACCGTTACCAGTCAGCCAAGGAAGTATTACAAGCATTACGTGAACATAGTTTAGTAAAGACAATGACAATAGTTAGTCCTAATGAATCCGAGCAAACTACTCCTCTTCAGTTAACAGGTAGCAATCCTGATTTCTTCAGAAGAGTAGGAGTTAGTATGCTTGCACTTAATAGTGTAATGAGCGCCTTTGGTTCCTATGCCTTACTTCATATTTCTCAAACTGATACCGCAACAGATAATTTAATCGACGCTATAGCAGATCATTATGCTGGGGACTTAGAAAATGCGATCGCACTTGCTCAATCAATCAGTTCTCCTGAAACACAAGCATCAACGGTAGAATGGCAAAACAATCGGAAAACTGCTAATCATCAATTTCAAGTAATTGAAACAGCTTTTAAAGAAAACCGTTGGATAGATGTACTGACTGAAGCTAAAAAAATTCCTCCTACTGCCTCTTTGCAACCAAAAATTCAGCCAATGGTGCAGCAAGCGCAGCTAAAAGTTGATACTGCCGTTAATCCTTTATTACAAAAAGCTTACAAACAAGCATCTGTTAAAGATTTTACAGGTGCTATTCGTTATATCAAACAAATTCCTCCACAAGCAAAAATTTACCCAGAAGTTCAAGCCAAAATTGCCGAGTACCAGCAAAAACAACAGTTTAGAGCAACGCATTTATTACAACAAGCTTATAAATTAGCTGCGAACAATGATTTTTCTGGCGCTTTAACATATCTCAAACAAATTCCCAAAGGAACCCGTGTTTATCCTAGCGTTCAAACAAAAATTGCTGAATATAATAAAAAACAGCAACTAATTGCCAAAGTTAATAAATCAAAACAATTAACTACTGCAAGTAATAAAAAGCCGCTTAAAAATGGCGTAATGACTAGAATCCAAAGTGTTAGTTGGGGTCAAGGATTGCAAGAAATGTCTTCAATTACTCAGGCAAAATCGAGATGAGTATGTGAATCTAATTAAACGTAAAACCACACCCAAGCGCCCCCTCCCCGTCCGCAGGGAGGGGGAATTTTTCGTTTTGTCTTTTTTAATTTCAACTTAAACCCATACCATCATTCTCAGTAACTAATAACTTACCTTCTCCTTCATATACCCACACAAAATCCTCACCGCCACTTCTGCCAAAATGACCTAATTTCCGATAATCTTCATTAATACCCTTGGTATATCCTTTAACCATGTCATAATCAGCAATTAACACTTCTCCTCTTCTCAGATCGATAACTTTTGCTGGTACACTTGTACCTGTGACAATCTGAGCTTCTTGCTCAGGTATTGCACTAATAGAAATTCTCCATCTCCCATCAGTAGAACCAACCATTTGTTTGAATTTTAATTTTTTTGCGCCTATAATTACATTGTCAGAACAACACTGGAATATCCCATCATCAAATTCCCACTGTTCTTCTTCTGATACTTTAATATTTGAATAATATAGAAAAGAACCTTTTTGTCTGGGTTCTAGGTAAACAACACCTGTGCCATGATAAACAGGTGCGTTATAATCCATTTCTGTTCTCAAAGATACCCAAAGGTCTCTTAAGCGATTATCGGTTTTATAAATTCCATAAGTTAATTGACCAACGCATCTATGCAATGAACCCTTTTGAATTATGGTTCCTGAATTTTCTATTTGAATTTCAACTTGTTGCACAAACGGAATGTTTTTGGTGGGATGATGCCATTTATTAGTTTCTTTGTTAATATTATGTTGTAAATACCATAAATCTGTTGGTTCTAAAATTTTGACTTGGTATCTCATAATTGACCTAAAGAATTTTACAGGTTGAGCAATGAATTTTGCCGTTTAGGATCGTCCTTTTTCTGGGAAGAAAGCTTCTTAATAGCACGCGATCGCATGATCGCCTCATTCATTAACTTATTGTGATACTTATAGTTAATCACCTGCCTGTATAATTAATAAATATTAAATAATCACAATGATTTTCAACAAATTGTCTTGAAATAAATTTATTTATAGCTGTAGTGAAGGTGGTTAGGGCAAAGCTACGTGGTTTCAAGGCTGACGCAAAACAAGATGGTCACTAGGTTTTATGCGTAAGTCCTGAAATTAAACTTTGGGCGATCGCTTTATTGATACTTATACGCCAAACTAAAGAAAGATACCAAATCAATATTGCGATCGCCGATGGCAAGCTTATTAACACTTTTTAGCAAAGAACAAACTGAACTTGAGACAGAACTTAACAAAGCAACCAGTACTGAGCAAGTGGTCAAGCTAGTTCAAAACAGACTCGATCATCTTGAGAAAAGTTACATGGGTCAACTGAATGTAGCTCAAGTACGTCTGGCTTCATTATTTATGGATACGCTGCGACAGTCTATTACTACTCTCAGTGCAGCTAATGAGATTCAATTAATCTCAGAACCTCAGCCAATCATTAATCAAGCTATAAAATCTGTCCCTAATAAGTTAATTCTTAAAGTATTACAGGCACTTATTGCCCTGGGAATCTTAGGTTCGTTATTTTCTTTAACTAAAACTGACCCTGGGGTATGGATGGGCATTTTGCTCATGTTTGTCCTTTTAGGACTAGAAGTAGCACTGCAACTCGACAAAAACAACCAGAAAAATATTTCTGACTTAGCAATTGCAGCAAATCAACCTACTCCGGTACTGCGAATTGATAGCAAAGTGCTTTTAGACAATTTGGCTGATGCTCTTGCCATAATTGATAATGCAGTTGCTAGGCTGGAAGAAGGAAATAAACCAGTAAGCAACAATGGTATTGAACAGTTACCAGAACTATTGAATCTGATTCAGAGGCTTTGGGGGGCATCCTTGCTCGAAAAACCTCAAATGGCGCTGGATTTGAGTAAACTGCTACCACAAATTCTGATTACCCAAGGCATTCGCGCCCAAGTATACCAAGAAAATATAGCGGGTAGCGATCGCCAATTTTTTGAGTTTGAGCCTAATATTGACCCTGATGCTAAAGATTATGTAACCGTAACACCTGCTTTATTTAAAGGAGATAGACTACTTAGACGCGGTAGGGTAATTGAACCAGCTTCTGCTGATATTTGAAAATTAATTTTATTTACTTCCTCCGGCTGATGGCACAAGGGGGATAAAGATATAAGGATATATGGAAATTCAAGAAATCATCGGTTTTGATTTGGGTCACGGGGAAACTGCTGTAGCTAGGGCAGTGGTAGAGAGTATTGAACCTCCCGAAATGTTAGAAATTAATAATAAAAAAGTTCAAATTACCGCTCTTGGTTGGCATCCTGAACTTGGTTATCTTGTGGGGGAACAAGCATTAATTCAAGCTGGGGTTACGCAGCTAGATATCTCTTTTAAACAAAAGCCAAACAACGATCCTAATTATCGCAAAACGATTCAGAATTTTTTAACAACTTACTATCACTTGTTAAAAGAAAGTAAACAAATTGATGTTGGCGAGGGCAGTTACTTTTATGTTGGTTGTCCTTCAGGATGGTCGGTGAGCGATCGCCAAGCATACCAAAAATTACTGCAAGAAGCTGGCATACCCTCAATTAACGTTGTCCCTGAATCTAGGGCTGCTTTCATGCAAGCTAAAGAAGCAGGAAAACTAGAGTATGAAAAACTGCAATCATCGGCACTAATAATTGATATTGGTTCTTCAACAACAGATTTTACCCTGGTTAAAAGCTTATCAGAAATCCCCGTAGATTTTGGCAGTAATGTTTTGGGAGCTTCCTTAATTGACAAAGCTATCTTTGCTCAAACTATAGCCAACCACTCAGACAAAGAATTACTAGAAAGAGTATTTACTAAATATCCTCATCACCAAGCACGTTGCGAACTTGCCTGTCGCAAAGCCAAAGAAGATTATTTTTCTAACGAAGAACTATACAGCAATTCCCAATCCTTTGCTCGTGGTTTTGAGTCGATCAATGAACAGATTTACTTTATCCCACAAGTGAATAAATCTGTGATGGAAGGTATCTTAAATCAACCATTACCTGAACTGGCAAATAAAAGTTGGATGGAGGCTTTTCGCTATGCAGTAAATGAAGCGAAAGAAAAACTCAAACAACAAGGAATTGTGCCTAGAGTTCTGCTAATGACTGGCGGTGCATCTCGAATGAAATTCACCCGCTTTATTTGCTCAGAAATTTTTCCCGAACCAGAAACACAAGTTAGACCAGATCCAGAACCAGAAAGGTGTATTGCATTAGGTTTAGCGCGAGTAGGAAGATGGGATTTACGCGCGTCTGCATTTAAACAAGAAGTAAACCAGCTTTTAGACTCAAATAAGCTCAAAAACTTAATTGAGAAACATATACCAGAGTTAATCGAATTGTTAACTAAGCCACTTGTAGACGGTTTAATTGCAAATGCAGTTCAACTTGCTTTGAAAGATTGGCAAAAAAACAAAATACGGACATTAGCAGACTTAGAAAGCACAATGAAACAACGCGCAGAGACATGGATAACTACCTCTGGCGCTCAACAGATAGTTAAAAGTCAATCAGTCGCTTGGTTTAATAGCAAAATTCAACCAGAATTAGCTCAAGAAACTGATCCGATTTGTCAAATGTATCAGATACCTAGAAGTAGCTTAAGATTTGAGGAAGGTATCGACCCAGCAGTGGTAAACCCAGATTTATCTATTGGAGACGCGATCCTTGCTGAGACAGTAGGTTTTATTGTTAATGTAGTGATTGGTAGTGGTACTGTTGGTAGTGTGATTGCTTTGATTTTAACTGGGCATTTAACCTGGCCAATTGTATTAGTTTATGGTGCTTCGGTGCTTGCTGCTGGAGTTGAGATAACTCGTAGTAAAACCCAACAAGCAATCAAAACTAATGTAGATGTTCCTAGTTGGAGTCGTTCTATCCTTTTAGGTGACAGCAAGATTGATTCTATCTGTCAGGAAATACGCCCTGAATTAGAAAAGGTGCTGAAAGAACAACTAACAGGTAATCAAGCAGCTTTTGATCAATTAATTGAAAAAGTTGGTCAAGGTTTGAAATCCGCTCTTTCTAGTAAGGTTCAAGAGGCAATAATTTTAATTCAATAAGTGGAGTTATTGCATAAGTATAATTTAAGATAATTAACCACAGATATCCACAGATGCACACAGATAAACACAGATGTAAGAACGGATTTTTGTAGCAGGTATAGTAGATACTGGTAATTTAGATTTGTTTGGATAAAGCTTAAACTCAAATCATGCCATCATATAAAAATCGAGAAGCGTTCATTCCCTTTAGCCGTAACGATATTATTCAACTTTGCTTGCAAGATGGTCAACTATCTGCTAAGGATGCTGAAAAATTTAATAACTTTTGCCAAATTCTATCTGCTTATTACCATTTTCGCTTTCATCAGACCTTAGAAGTAATTAAAGAAAACTACGTTCCTTTTAATCCCAGTACACATATTCAACCATTAGTTCCACCGACTCTTGACCAATATAACGAAATGGAAGCAAGGGTAGTTGAAGCGTTTAATCATATTTTAGAAAGAGCTAATTATATTCCTTTGTCGGAGGCATCTGTGCAAGAAGCTTTGGCAAATAAATCTTTAATTGATTTAAAAACTGAAGTTGATTTTAATGACTTCGATCAATTTCTCTGCTATTATCAAGGCGATTTTTCAAAAACAATTACAGTAAAAAAATTAGTATTTTGGAAGGAACAAAGAACTATTGAGGTTTTTGAACGAATTGTTATACTAATTAAATTTAAAGAACCTGCTTACTTTTTGTCTCAAAAAGTCGAGATAGACAAGCTAAAATTTATTCCAGGTAAAATGTATGTTTATTTTTATAAAGATGTTCCTCAATTAGATATTGATTTGCTCTTTCCTAATGTTACAACCCACATGACCTGGAAAGATCGGCTACTTTTTGGAGTTCCAGCTATTGGGGCGGCTATTCCCCTGGTTTTAAAAGCATTACCAAATCTGTTACTGCTAATTGCTGCTATTCTATTGGTACTCAACGCCACGGAATTAATAGCAGCGTTAAATATTAAACCAGAGCAACTACGAAATGTTATGCCCATTTTAGTTGCAACGTTATCGTTTGCAATGACTTTGGGTGGATTTGCTTTCAAGCAATATACTACATACAAAAATAAAAAAATTAAGTTCCAAAAAGATGTAACTGATACGCTGTTCTTTAAAAACTTAGCTAATAATGACAGTGCTTTTGGGCGACTGATAGATATGGCTGAGGAAGAGGAATGCAAGGAAATTATATTAGTTTACTACCATCTTTTAACCAGCAAAAAACCGCTAAACTCAGAACAGTTAGACTCTTGTATTGAAACCTGGATGGAGAATAAGTTTGGCACTACGATTAACTTTGATATTAACGGCCCCTTGAGCAATTTGAAAGAGATTCATGGCAAGGTCATGAGTAATAGGGGAGAAATATCTCTATTACAATGTGATAGTGAAGGATTTTGTCACGTGCTTTCTTTAGACGATGCTATGGAAGTACTAGATTATGTTTGGGATAATGCTTTCCGGTATAACGGTATAGATTTGTAGTTAGGTATTTAAATTATGCTCACAAAAAAATTGGTATTGCTTTCACTGAGTTTTGCTGTCACTCTAGGCAGTTTTATCACTCCAACTATAGCTCAAGAAAAAACTATCCCACTACAGCAGGTAAATGATCAATCTAGTTTAAGTGATGCAGATAAATTAGGATTAGATGAGCAGCTTTGGGCTAGGTTGAATCAAAAAGGCGATCGCACTGCTTTAATAAGATCAATTAATCATAGTTTGCGTTATTTAAACACACCACAAGCAGTAGCAGCTTATCAAAATTATCAAGTCCCTGGTGTGACATTAGGGCGTGTGCGTCGTTCCCTAATTCGTTTCCGTCAGCTATTGCGGAATGCAAAAACACCTGCACAACTCCAAGCTGCTGTTAAGCGAGAGTTTAGCTTTTATCAGTCTGTTGGTAATGATAATCAAGGTAGCGTGTTATTTACAGGCTATTATCAACCAATTCATCAGGCAAGTAGAAAACGAACCGTAGAATATCGCTATCCACTTTATAAATTACCACCGAATATTGCTAACTGGTCTAAACCACATCCAACGCGGGCAGAATTAGAAGGTGAAGATGGTTTACAAGGCGATCGCAGTAAATTAAAAGGATTAGAATTAGTTTGGATGCGCGATCGCTTAGAAGCATTTTTAGTACAAGTACAAGGATCTGCTGAACTGCAACTAACCGATGGTAGTATGATGACTGTAGGTTTTGCAGGTGCAACCGATCACGCTTACAGCAGCTTAGGTAAAGAACTGATCAAAGATGGCAAAGTACCTCAAGAAGGTTTAACTTTACCGATAATTCTTAAATATTTTCAAGATAATCCTGAAGAATTAAATACCTATATTCCTCGTAACAAACGCTTAGTTTTTTTCCAAAATACTAAGGGTGCGCCAGCGATGGGGAGTATTAATGTACCAGTAACAGCAGATCGTTCAATTGCTACAGATAAATCATTAATGCCGCCAGGTGCATTAGCATTAATCCACGCGCAAATACCTTATCCTAATGCTAATGGTGAAATGGAACAGCGTGTAGTCAGTCGTTATGTATTAGATCAAGATACAGGTAGCGCGATCAAAGGTGCAGGACGAGTCGATTATTTTATGGGTACAGGAAAAGTTGCAGGCGATCGCTCGGCGGTGACAGTTGGGAAAGGGCAATTGTATTATTTGTTGTTAAAACAGTAGATGATCAGGGCGCAAACACAAACGCGCCCTCTTCTAGTTAGATGTTGGGTTTCCTGCGTCAACCCAACCTACAACTTAACATCCCATTTAAACACCCCTTTGCGTCCTTTGCGCTTACCTTTGCGCCCTTGGCGTTAAAAATCAAACCTAATACTCAAACAAGAAACCTATAAGCTGTAAGCTGTTTTACGGCGCTTATGACTATCCAAAATGGCAACTATCAACGACAACTATCTTAAGCTGAAAGCTGGCTACCTATTCCCCGAAATTGCACGACGGGTGAATGTGTTTGCAGAAGCAAACCCAGATGCGAAAATTATCCGCTTGGGTATTGGCGATGTTACTGAACCTTTACCAGAAGCTTGTCGCGCAGCGATGATTAAAGCTGTGGAAGATATGGGCGATCGCAACTCATTCAAAGGCTACGGACCCGAACAAGGTTATGCTTGGTTACGGGAGAAAATTGCCACCCATGATTTCCAAGCGCGGGGATGCGATGTTGACGCTTCAGAAATCTTTATCTCTGATGGTTCCAAGTGCGACACTGGCAACATTCTCGATATCTTTGGTGATAACAATACCATTGCTGTTACCGACCCTGTTTATCCCGTCTATGTTGATACTAACGTGATGGCGGGACATACCGGAGATGCTAACGAGCAAGGTGAGTATGGCGGATTAGTTTATTTACCTGTCACCGCAGAGAATAACTTTACCGCAGAAATTCCCTCTCAGAAAGTTGATTTAATTTATCTCTGCTTCCCCAATAACCCTACAGGTGCAGTTGCAACAAAAGAACACCTCAAAGCATGGGTAGATTATGCGAAAGCAAATAATTCGATTATTTTCTTTGATGCAGCTTACGAAGCATTTATTACTGATCCAGATCTACCCCATTCTATCTATGAAATAGAAGGTGCTAGAGATTGTGCGATCGAATTTCGTTCATTCTCTAAGAATGCAGGTTTTACCGGAACTCGTTGCGCGTTGACAGTAGTACCCAAAACTTTAACAGCAAAAGCTGCTGATGGTTCCGATGTTGAACTGTGGAAGTTGTGGAATCGTCGCCAATCTACCAAATTTAATGGCGTATCTTATATAGTACAACGTGGCGCGGAAGCTGTTTATTCTGAAGAAGGACAAGCACAAACCAAAGCATTAGTAAGCTTCTATTTAGAAAACGCCAAAATTATCCGCGAACAACTAACTGCTGCTGGTTTTGCAGTATACGGTGGTGTGAATGCGCCTTATGTTTGGGTGAAAGCGCCTAATAATTTATCTAGTTGGGATTTCTTTGATAAATTGCTGCAAAATTGCAATGTTGTAGGAACTCCTGGTTCTGGTTTTGGTGCAGCAGGTGAAGGTTATTTCCGTATTTCGGCATTTAATAGTCGGGAGAATGTCGAAGAAGCAATGAAGCGGATTACTGAGAAGTTTAAGGCTTAAGCTTGAGGGTGGGCATTGCCCACCTTATCTAAAACTATAATTAAGCAATTTATAAAAGGTATGTAAATGGCTAAATATTTTGAATGCGAAACATTAAAAACAATAGAGGTTGTTTTCAATATCAATAAGGTCAGATGGATTAAGCCTTGCATTCAAGTGACAAATAAAGCCCCCAAAAACTTACGGGAGGCAATGCTACAGATGGCTAGGAATATGGAACTAGAAACAAAAGCGTTTTTCACTCCGCCATATTCTGTAACACTAGATGAAAAAGCTAATTGTGTTGGCTACCTAATCTATGATACTAAGCAAGGCGATGATCAGGAGATGCACGCTTACATTGTAGGTGCTGCGTGCTTTCGTCTCCGTAACGAAGAAGATAAAAATGCACATTGGGCTTTACAGTGGGTTTGGATTTTTCCGTCATACCGTAATCATGGAATGTTTGATCATATAAAGGGATATAGGAATTCAAACCTAATGAATCAAGCATGGCAAGTATTTGAGGAATATCACCCTGATTTTATTGTTGAGCCACCCTATACTAAAGCTATGAGAGCATTTTTAAGAAAATCACCAGAAAGAATGAAGCGGTGTCCTGATGCTCGATGGTTGTTAGATGGCTAAAGAGTTAATACAAAATAATAACCCAGTAATTTAGATTTCTAAAAAATTATCAAATATGGCAATTAAAGACCAACTCATTCAGGAAATTGACCAAGTGCCAGAGTCTGACTTGGCAGAGGTACTTGAGTTTGTACGCTCATTAAAAGCAAAACATCAACCTCAGAGTCAAGAGACTGATACTTGGAAAGCTTATTTAGCTTCTAAAAAAGAACGAGAGGAGGTATACCGCCGTCTTGCTAACTCCTAAGTTTATTACCTGGGATGAAGTATTAGATATTCACACAGATCAAATTTTCAGCTTTGGCGGAAGTGTAGGTATTAGAGATGAAGGATTGTTAGAATCTGCCCTCGCTCAACCGCAGGTGACATTTGCTGGTGAATTACTGCATCCAACAATTTATGAGCAAGCAGCAGCTTATCTTTATCATCTCGCAATGAACCATCCTTTTATTGATGGCAATAAACGCACAGCGTTTGCGGTGATGGATACTTTTTTGCGGTTAAATGGTTATGCCCTTAATTTGACTGATGAGCAAGCTTACAATTTAGTGATACAGGTAGTTAATCATCAGATAAGTAAGGAGGAATTAATTGGTTATTTGCAGAGTGCGAACTGACAAGTCAGTGCTTGCGCGATACTCCTGCGGAGTCGCTACGCATCGCACAAATCAATTAAGCTAAAAGTGCGATCGTATCTGTCTAAATAAAAAACGGTGTGCTATTTTACTTGGTAAATCGGAGCAATCCCTTATACATTGTTACACTAAAGAAACCTCAGTTTGTTAAGCAATTATGCTATCAGTTGAGCAACTGATTCAAGAAGCCTTATCTTTGCCGAGCGCATCAAGAGCATTTTTAGCCGAGAAGTTGGTTGAAAGTCTTGAGTTTGACATAGACGAAACGATTCAAACACTTTGGACAACCGAAGCTAAACAGCGTCGAGAACAAATTAGGAGTGGTACAATTGAGCCAATTCCAGGGGAAGAAGGATTAGCTGAGGTTAGGCGATTGTTAGAGCAATTGACATACTTAAATCAATAAATTAAATAAAACTGTATAAGCAGAATAGATCAATAGGACTTACGCACCGAAAGCCTGAAACATTGATCCCCCCTACCCCCCTTAAAAAGGGGGGGAAATTCAAAGTCCCCCTTTTTAAGGGGGATTTAGGGGGATCTCTGTGTAAGTGCTGATAAAATTAAAATTAATATCTACTCATGCCTAGAGGAACGCAGCATCAACTGAAACCCACCAATTTCAGTTGTAAATCCCCAACGCTCGTAAAATTGCGTCATCTCCGGTAGACAATACAAACCCAAATATTCCACTGCTTGCAATTGCGGGTGATTAACAACTGAATCTAATAACTGTTTACCTAAGCCTTTATCTCTATAATCAGGCTTAACAATCACATCAAAAATAATTGCTCTATAAACAAAATCTGTTAATACGCGCGTGAATGCAACTAAGCGATCGCACTCATCGACTAACCCAATAATAATATCCGAAGCAGCCACCATTTTATCTACCTCTGGACGGGTGCGCTTGTAACTCCAGAATTCATTTTTGTACAATTCCACCAACTCAGAAATTTGTTGCTCATTCAGTTGTGAGACAACCCTGTAACTCTCCATCATTAGTTAGATAAAGCAAGTATTTTTCTCAAAGTTTACTACTGTTAGGCAAATAAGCGATCGCACAAATGTATTGCAGTTAAAGTGCGTAGCGTCTATCACTATTGATAAATCTACTTTCTTAGGTAGAAATTTATCTTTTAGGGTCTACCTTAAGAGTCTACCTAATTCTTAATAAATTTTATAACCTGAGCATAGCATTCACTCAAACATAAAACAAAAAAATTTATTATGACAACAGACATTAATACCGAGATCAACAAGCCTACAGATACCAAGGGCAAAATGCAAGGCTCACTCTGGCTAGGCGTTCTCCTAATTGTATTAGGAATTGCAGGTATTGCACTGCCTACCGCCTCAACAATCTTTGTTGAAACTTGGTTCGCTTTAATCCTAGCTTCTGCGGGTTCTGCTAAAGCTGTCTACGCATTTCAAAGCCGTGCAGAAGGAGGCTTTGTTTGGAAGCTATTACTAAGCATCCTCTACATTGCAACAGGTGTGATGCTGTTTGTTAATCCATTAACAGGTGTCCTCACCCTAACTTTATTGCTAGGTAGCTTTTTAGCAACAGAAGGCGTATTCAATTTAATTCT
This sequence comes from Crinalium epipsammum PCC 9333, assembly GCF_000317495.1. GTDB lineage: Bacteria > Cyanobacteriota > Cyanobacteriia > Cyanobacteriales > PCC-9333 > Crinalium > Crinalium epipsammum. The sequence continues at coordinate 947,463 of NC_019753.1, read as the reverse complement.
GGCATTCCGGTTACGTCCGCAACAAAACTGGGCATGGGTATTAGTTGACGGCATCATTACTCTATCTCTCGGTGCCATGATTTGGTTCCAGTGGCCTTTCAATGCACCTTGGCTGATTGGAACATTAGTTGGTTCTAGCGTTCTCTTCACCGGAATTTCACGGGTAATGCTGTCATTTAATGGGCGTTCTACTTTGAATCCTTCCGATCAAGCTGCATAATAATTGCATACGCTACAAAATAGACATTTCTTTTCAAAAAATGTAGAGACGCGCCGTGGCGCGTCTCTTGGTTTTTATCGTTTTAATTTTCTGATTGTGATAATCCCATTAAATTGCAAAGCTTATAAACAGCCCTAGCCCCAACATTACCATCCCACTCACTATTTCCCACTTCACAAACATCAAAACCAATAATCTCTCTACCACTATTAATAACTTCACGGAACAAACAAAAAGCTTGCTCTAATTCCAAACCTCCAGGGACAGGCGTTCCAGTATTAGGGCAAAGTTTCGGATCTAATCCATCAACATCAAAACTAATATAAACTTGCTGGGGTAATTCAGCCACCATTTGTTTACAAAGTTCTAACCAAGAAATTCCAGCATAGAGTTTTTGCTTCAATATAAAATCGTAGTAAGTAGAAACTCGCCCCCCAGAGTTCTGAATCAAATTAACTTCATCCTGACAGATATCACGAATTCCTACTTGAACTAACTTAGAAATTTGGGGCAATTTCAGCGCATTAAACATAATGGAAGCATGAGAAAACTCGAATCCCTCGTAAGCATCCCGCAAATCAGCATGAGCATCAATATGTAAAATTCCAAACTCAGGATAATGTGCTGCTAATGCTTGCATATATCCCAACGGCGCACTATGATCCCCACCAATTACAGCTACTTTCTTACCTTTGTTTATAGCAGCAGTAGCTTGATTAAATAGCCATTGGTTAACAGCTTGACCTTCTCGATCAATATTTTGTTGGAGTCGAGCAATATCTAAATCATCTGCTATATTATTGCCTTGTTCTAAATGTGCAATAACTTTGGTAGCTTGCTGTCTTAATACCTCACCTTTTTGTTCAATATCTTCAGGTATTTCGTACATAAAAATACCTTGCTTCCAGCCTTCAGGATTATCAAAATCATAAATATCCAGTTGGCGAGATGCGTCTAAAACTACTCTTGGTGCGGCGGCTGTTCCTACACCATAGGAAACGGTGACTTCCCAAGGAACACCGAAGACGATAATATTGGCAGATTCGTAATCAAAGGGAAGTCCTAAAAGATTACCGTTATCAACACCGATAGCATTAGGATCAAAATTTAGCAGGATTTCTTCTTTAGTAGGCATGAATTATTTCCTTAATATGAGCGGATAAGTAGAACAACATTAAAAATAACCCCTCCCAAACCCTCCCCTTATTAAGGGGAGGGGGTAAGATTAGCGCGATTAGGTTTATTTCTGTACAGCACGCTGCTTGAAATTTGATTGATGTTGGTTTATTAGTTTTATTATGATTACAAATAGATTGGATTCTACTCGCTATTAGTGGTAAACACACGCCAGATGATAAAAGTAGTAAAACCAACATAGCCAAATACTGTTACCCAATCTTGCCAGTTATTGGGGATAACTAAAAATTGATTTTCCATAGTAAGTATTGATATTTCATTTATTGATAAAATTACAGATTAATGCTCCTGCACTATTAGGTTCAAAGGGCGCAAGGCTTCCATCTTTACTTAATATAGTGCGATCGCGACAATTATAAATCTCAATTGGTCGTTCAACTCCATCAATACTAACCGCTATCCGATACTCCCAATAATACTTTGCACTACGCTGGATACTCAGAATGCAAATCGAGTGATCATTATAGTTACGGCAGAAGGCAGCATCAGCAGGCAGTGCAACTGTAAACGATAACACCAGTAACAACAGTAAAGCAGCAACGTATTTCACTAAGGTTAAAATTTCTCACCACAATCTTAGGTTACATTTCCAGCAGAACTGAATACAAGGGTCATAAATGCGAACTAACAAGTCAGTGCTTGCCCTAAATACACTCAGTTATCAATGGGCTACTTGTTTTGTTAGCCTTATGATATGTACATTTTGAACTTATTATTACTACTAAGATTGTGGCAGAATCAACCTTTAACTTTTTTCAACACTGGTATCCCATTGCACCCTTAGAAGATTTAGATCCAAAGCGTCCTACTCCCGTCACAATTTTAGGTCGTCGCCTCGTCGTCTGGAAACCTACTGTATCCGAGCAATATCGTGTTTTCTTGGATCAATGTCCCCATCGTCTAGCACCCTTAAGTGAAGGTCGCGTCGATCTAGAAACTGGTAACTTGATGTGTAGCTATCATGGGTGGCAGTTTAATCCAGAAGGCGAATGTACTCACATTCCTCAAGCAGAAAATCCAGATTTGATCGCTAAAAATAAAGATAATTTCTGCGTTGTCACACTGCCTATCCAGCAAATTAATGGCTTACTGTGGGTATGGCTAGATGAAAAATCTGCTGATTTAGCAGCCTCTACACCATTGCCTCTATCACCTAGCATTGATGCCAGCAAGGGATTTGTTTGGTCGTCTATGGTGCGCGATTTAGAGTATGACTGGCAGACTTTAGTTGAAAATGTAGCAGATCCCAGCCATGTACCTTTTTCCCATCACGGCGTGCAGGGGAATCGCAAGCAAGCAAAACCTATTGCAATGGAGATTGCTCAATCAACGCCAGATTTAATCGAAGCTACTCTTAGCAGAGGCTTCGCCACACGCATCACATTTGAACCACCTTGCCGACTTGAGTATGCAATGGAATTTCCTGGTGGCAAAAAATTTGGTTTAGTTGTTTATTGCGTTCCGGTTTCCCCTGGAAAATCTAGGATTGTAGGTCAGTTTCCGCGTAACTTTGCCAAAACTTTGCATCATGTCATTCCCAGATGGTGGGATCACATTCAAAACCGCAACTTAGTTTTGGATGGAGATATGGTTTTGCTGCACTACCAAGAACATCGCTTGCAAGAGTATGAATCAACACAAAGCTGGAAAACCGCATATAAAATGCCTACCAGTGCAGATTTGTTAGTAATTGAATTTAGACGTTGGTTTGATAAGTATTGCCAGGGAAAATTGCCTTGGGAGCAAACAGTTGTAAAATCACCAGAACAACCATTAGTCAATCGAGAAGTTTTATTAGATCGATATAAGCAACATACAATGATTTGTGAAAGTTGTAGTGGAGCATTAAAAAATGTGCAGCGATCGCAAGTAGCCCTAATTGGATATTTTGCCGTAAGTGTTGCCACTGTTGCTGCAATGCCAGATAACTTGCGAGTTAGTCTAGGTTTACCTTTAATTGCCTTAGCCTTAATAGGATTAGGAGGATATGCTTGGCTAAAATTTTGGCTAGAGCCAAAATTTTACTTTGTTGATTATGTTCATTCTGATAAATAATACTAAAAGCAATCTACCTTTGTCTCTACAGCAGGTAGCATCTTCTCCCCTCCCTTTAATAAGGGGAGGGGTTGGGGGTGGCGTAGTTCATTTTGATATTTTTAGGATTGATATAGTAGACCTTTTGCAAAAATCACAAATTTGGTTTTATAATTTGCCAATCTTCTCTACAAAAATAGAAACCTCAGTCTCAATTAAACAGCGTGTTGCTTTAGTTCATCAAAAGAAACATACTCCAAAATTGATGGGTGAGTAGCCGCCAATACTACAGGTGGTGCTACCCCTGCATCTAACGCTTCTTTCCACCGAGAAGCACACAAACACCAGCAATCCCCAGGTTTCAAACCTGGGAAATTAAATGCTAGGACAGGTGTACTCAAATCATTTCCTCTAGCCTTAGTAAATTCTAAGAATTCTGCTGTCATTTTGGCGCAGACAACGTGCGCCCCGAAGTCTCCAGCACCAGTATTACATTTACCGTCGCGGTAAAACCCCGTCGTGGGCGATGTACAACAAGTTTCCAGCTTTCCGCCAAGGACGTTGCTTGCTTCTGTCATACTTTCTCCTCATTAAAATCAGTTATCTCAGATTAGCAATTAAGGTACTGGCGTTAAACTGAGTGCAGAATTATCATAATGCGCTAATAAATCAGCAGGATCATTATAGATGGCGATCGCACCTGCCAATTCCTCATCTGTAAAACCACCACAACGCACCGCAATTACACCAACACCACAACCCTTAGCTGCTTGAATATCGTAAGGTGTATCAGCAATCATCACAACTTCATGCGGTTTCATCCCTAACCGACTTAGTGCAACTTCCACAATATCCGGTGCTGGTTTAGAACTTTCTGCATCTCCTGATTTTGTTCTTTCACTCAGCAACTCATCAACTTGGGCATTTTTCAGCAAAATTTCTACTTCTTCACTGGTAGCTGAACTAGCAACCATCAACTTTAACCCATCACCCTGTATCCGCAATACTAATTCTCTCGAACCAGGTGCGGAAGGTATAGTTGGCGAAAACTGTTTCAGTATCAATTCTTTACGCTTAGTAGAAATAGCTTTCCCATCCCCTTCTTTGTTATTCAATCCAGGCACTAATTTTGGTATAACTTGATCCCCACCCATACCAATAAGTGGACGTACTTGATCAAAAGATACTTCATAGCCAAATGCTGCAAATGCTTCTACCCAAGCTTGAGCATGAGCATCATTACTTAAAACCAACGTCCCATCAACATCAAAAATAACTCCGCGCAATCCCATCAAAGCCTCGCTTTGCCACTAAATAGCTAGCAGCATAGCCAATATTTACCATAGTTTACGTCTACCATTCGGCACGTCAGAAAACTATTGCTATAGCTGATAATTTATTCTTCAGGATCGCAGCGAATTTCAATTAAAAATCCATCAGGGTCATAAAAATAAAGTCCTCTACCTGTAGGACGAGTTACAGGCCCATGATCAATATTTACTTGATGCTGTTTCAGTACTTCAACCGCGTGATCAAATAATTCTGGCGCAATATCAAAAGCTAGATGATTAGCGCGTGTAAAAGCACGTTGAGGATCTGCATCTGGTGGTAATAATTCCGGTTCCCAGAATAAATCAATCACGGTACTATCTGGTGTGATAAAATTACTTACCTTACCACTAGCTACAAGCGATCGCAGTGTCGTGGGTACTTCTTCACCCGTAAGTTCGTGTAATCCCAGAATATTACCGTAGAAGTGGCGAGAAGCTTGCAGATCTTGAACATTAAATGCTATATGATGCACACGCCGCAGTGTTCCTGGTACAATAGCTGTTTGGGGTGGTTGAGTATTAGAAAACATAATTTACTTTATTTCGCTCTTTCGATATAAATACAAGCTTTTATTTGAGTTTATTATTTTGTATAAAAATATTGATGACTATTTGAGCTACATCTTGGAGTTGTCAACAAATACTTAACCACACCAGCTCATCCCCTTAATAATAACAAGGCTATGAAAAGCTAATTTTCCCCAAGTTACTAATTTTTGATTACTGATTAGAGATAAAGGTTAACTGCTGATAAATAAATATTAACATGGCATTCGATTACTCGTTAGATTTTAAAATAATTAATTTTCGTGAACATCCTGAACTTTATCGCATTGGTAAAGGAGAACAGGGAGTGCTTTTAGTAGAACCCTATAAATCAGAAATATTACCTTACTGGCGTTTCAAAACTCCTGATATTGCTAGGCAGTCTAGTGAAAAAATCTATGAATTATTTCTTAGCTACCTTGAGCAAGATGATTTTATTGGTGCAGATATGGCTCGAAAGTTTATCCAAATGGGCTATACACGCTCCCGCCGATATGCTAATCATAAAACTGGCAAAAAATATAAAAGTAATCCCCAAAAAGCTAGCACAAAAGAAGCTCAAATTGAAGCAAGAAAGGATATTCTACCAAATGAAGAAGATCCTATTAAAGCTGAATCTGCTGCCATTTTCAAACTGAAGTGGGTGGAAGCAAAGACTAATCCAAAGTATCTACAGCTTTTAGAACAGCATAAAAAAATGTATGAACAATAATAAGGAGTATTTTTTATCAGAAAAATTACAAAAAGATTATGGAAGTATTTTTAGGCTAAAATGAGTATTAATATTTAATAAATTAACCACAGATGGACACAGATAAACACAGATAAAAGGCAATGGTACATTTTTAATGGTAAAGATAAGATAGTAATAAACTTAATATAATTTGTTATGAAATCTAAATGGAAAATTACAGCAACTTCAGCCGCCATCTTTTTTGGAGGTAGTTTCAGGACTTCTTTAGGAGATCCTTGGTTTCAAAATTTAGCGCGTCCTAACTGGCTAACGTTTGAATTTTTAATTCCATTTATTTGGATATTTATTTGGGTATGCGTTACCATTTCAGCGATTTTAGTATGGGAAAAATCATCACGGGAGAATAAACCTTGGTTACTGATGATTTTATATGCTGTATTAGGAATTTTAACTGCTATTTATAGCCCTGTAGTTGTGGCGCTAAAAAGTTTAATGGGTGGGCTAGTTGTAGGTGCTATGGCAACTTTGCTAGTTTATATATTAGCAATTTTAGTAAGACCGATATTACCGAAGGCTTCATTACTACTAATACCTTATATGCTTTGGGGTCCTATTGGTACTTATCTAACTTGGGTTTTGATTAAATTAAATCCTCAGAGTCTTCAATAAATTTAACTTATTAATTTAAGTGTTTGTACTCCAAGCACCAAATTAATGCAAATATTGATTAGACTATCGGCAAAAATCAGTTATCCCATCTGTGTTTATCTGTGTGCATCTGTGGTTAATTATCCAAACATTTGACTTATACCACAAATCTATTAGCTAATACAACAGAAGATAACAACCTAGTTAAGTAAAACTAAAATCAGTTTAATTTTTGCTCTAGTGGGAGTATCGCACGATAATTATAAACTATTCCACAAATAGCCGATAACAGTAACCACCCTAGAGTATTTACTCGTAAATCAAACAAAGTTACATCTACAGTATTAAATACTGTACATCCACCGAAAGCAACTAGATAAGTAAATAAAATTAACTTGTCTTCAATAAAATTAGCTGAAAGTTTAGCTAAAATTAGCCCGCCTTGAACTAATATCCAAGCAACTAAGCCAAAAAATAATAATGTTGCAGGTATACCAGTTTCAGCAGTAAACATTAGCAATAAATTATGAGGATGTCCTAGCCAAATCTGGTTTTGTGCTTCATAAAGTGGGGTAAAACTGCGTAATCCCCAACCTGTTAACGGGCGTTGTTGAGTCATCCACAAAGCAAATTTCCACAGCGTTACCCGCCTTGCAGCTATCGCGTCTTGATTGGTAAGCCTTTCCCAGAAAAAAGCTGGTACAATTGCTCTTAAAGTTGGTTGCAGTGGTGGAGGTGCAAAAGCAGCACCAAGCACACTAGCAGTTATAGTTGTAAATATAGGTACCAACCAATACCATGCTTGGTAAAGCGCAAAAACTAGACAACTGATAATTATAATTCCCCAACCATTGCGGCAGCTAGTTAAAATTAGGGCGATCACACTTCCAATTACACTTATACTTAAAAACCCTAACCGTAACCAATTGCTACGAAGCGGGGCAAAAGTTTTATAAGTTTCTAGCCATAATCCTAGCCCTAAAATAAACACAATCTGCAAATAAGCAGCTAAGGTATTAGTATTCATAAATACCGAAGCCATTCTACCGCTAGGAGAACCATTAGGTTCAAGTACCCACCCTAAAATAGGTTGTAATTGAGTTAACGTACTCCAACCCCAGAATAGTTGTCCAAAACCAAGAATTACTACAGGTAGAGAAGGCAAAACTATTACCCAAGCCATTTGTTTTAACTGTACAAATGTTTGAATTAGGATACTATAAGCTGCAAATATCAAAAAAAACGGTAATAAATTAGCTAATCCTAATAAAGCTTCTAAGGGTTTATAAGCAAAGCAAACCTTAATGACTAACCAACCTGCTAATATTGCTAGTCCCCAATTGATCCGACGTTGAATGATATGTTTTAAATGTTGCTTGCAAATAACCAATGCTACAATTACCAATCCAACAGCACCAAAAGCAGGTAATAAAGGAAATAAAAACAGGCTTAACAGGGTGAAATTCCATAACGCCTGTAAGCCTGGCTCGGGGTGTTGAATTTTTTTTAATATCAAGTTAAAAAAATCAAATTTCATTAGGCTAAACGTAACATTTGCGATTACCTAATGTTAAATTGTGGAGGCTAAACTTGGAAATAGCAGTTCATGCGATTTCCCAGCATTCGGAACGGGTAAGCCGAATTTGTGCTAAGGCATAGATGGTTGGAATAATGCGACCATAATTAGTAGCGATCGCTCTCCATCCTAAATCAGCCAAAAACCAACCCCACATAGCAGGACCAATAAAAGCTAAAACACCCCTAGCAGCCCCATAGCGGGCAGCACTCACCGCCATGCCACGTCCGGCGGTTTGCATTGCTAAGTAGCCTTGAAGCTGGGCAGCCGCAGCCGCGCCACCTTTAACAATAGTTTCTCTAGCTACTTGATAGGTAGCAAAGTGAAGGGCAAACTGACGGGTAAGTTGTTGTAGTAGTAATGGCTTGATGAAAGAACTTACAGCCAAGGCGCTACCACCCTTGAGGATTAAAGTAATTGGATCGTGCTGTAGGTGTACGGGTAAAGGTTCAGAGAAATTGGTTTTAGCAAGCGATCGCTGTACTCTAACTGTTAAGGCTTGCTTTTCTGATGATGGCAGTTGTTTCCAAGCGCGGCGCATTAAACTCAGAAATATTTCTGCTTCTAAATCAGTAGTAGAAAACTTATTAGAATAAGGAATTTTTAGATAACGGCAAACTTGAATCAATGCTTGTCGATATGTAACTTCACGAGTACGCCCCCGCAACACAGTCATCCCATCTGCTGCTAGAAAGCGAAATCTCTCCTCGATCGCATTTAACCAAGTTTCACGATCTTGGCATTGAATGTCTATAGGCTCAGGTGTATGAACATAATCTAGAGGGTTAAACTTGCGCTGAAACAAGATATCCGTCAGTTGCTGCAACTCTTCCTCAGTGGCTAACTCTAGCGCCGTTCTTAGTTCGTCCAACTTTCATGCCTCCAATGTCCTATAGATTCTCGCTGTTCTTTATTCTAGTATTTGCACTGGTAGGTAAGTTGTGACTATGCGGACTTTAATCCACTTCCTCTCAACCGTCAACAGTCAGCAAAAAGCTAATGACTAAAAGCAATAAGATATGTGATGTTGTCGTAATTGGTGCTGGTATTGCAGGACTAATTTGCGCCCAACAGTTACAGCAAGCAGGTTTAATCGTCGTTGTTGTAGAAAAATCTCGCGGAGTCGGGGGACGTTTTGCTACACGCAGGTTACATGATACTCGTGCCGATCATGGTGTGCGCTACTTAGAACCTTACGGTAAGCGGTTGCAGCAGTTAATTGATGAATTAACTAATCGTAATATTTTGCAAGTTTGGACTGATACTGTTTATGAATTAAGCGCAGATGGTATTTTGCAACCCAAAAATGATTATCCTCGTTATATCGCATCTGAAGGAATGACGGCGGTAGCAAAATTTTTAGCTACAGGTTTAGATATTAGGTTAAATCAGCGAGTAGAAGCAATTCAAATTAAGGCGGAAAGAGATTTATTGAGTGTAGAGAATAATGAGTGCGATAGCACTTATCAACTACTCTTAAGCAGCCCAGCAACCCAAACACCAGATAAATTAAATGCTAGAGCCATAGTTGCCGCTATCCCTGCACCACAGGCTGTGAGCTTATTAGAACCATTAGCCGAAAGTGGTTTATCACCAGAATTTATTAATAATTTGCGCTCAGTAGAATTTGATCCTTGTTTGAGTGTCATGGTTGGTTATCCCACATCAAAACAACAAGATTTAGATCAACTATCACCAGCTTGGAAAGCGGTTATTTGTCCCCACGATACTCAAATAGCTTGGATAGGTTTAGATAGTAGCAAGCGCCAAGAAGTAAAACAGCCAGTATTGGTAATTCAAAGTACACCAGAATTTGCCCAAAGTTATTTAGATATTGATAATTTAGAACCTGCCGCTCATCAACTTTTATCACACGCCTCTAAAAATTTAATACCTTGGTTGGATAAACCGGAATGGTTACAAATACATCGCTGGCGCTATGCTTTCCCTAAGCAATCTTTGCAGATAGATTACTTAGATACTAATATGCTTTTACCTCTAGTATGTTGTGGTGATTGGTGTGGAGGTAATCGGATAGAAAGTGCGATTAATTCGGGATTTGCTGCTGCTGTAAAGATTAATCAAAATTTACAAGGAGAAATATTTTAAATAAAATAACCTGAAAGGCACAAAAAACACGAAGCCTAAATTCTTATGAGTTTTTACCTATAAATTCCCACCCAAAAATAAACTTCTTCTTCTGCGTCCTCCCTTACGGGAAGCCTAGCGCTAACGGCTAATGCGTTAAAAAAGCTCTTTAAAGTAATAAAATAGAAATAAGTATCTTAAATTACAAAAAGCTGAAATAGAGAAATTTCAGCCTTTATGTTTTTCTCGTCAAGATTCCGTAACAATTTCTACAGAATTTGATCCTAGAAACTCTGTATTCAATAACAAGACGCTGGTTGTATTTTACCTAAACATTTATGGCTTCCCAGATTCGCTTCTTGATGTGCGCTCCTGACCACTATGACGTAGATTATGTAATTAACCCCTGGATGGAAGGGAATATTCATAAATCATCGCGCGATCGCGCAGTTGAACAGTGGGAAAAGTTACACTATGTTTTAAAAGACCACGCTATTGTAGATTTAGTTAAACCCCAACTAGGCGTGCCGGATATGGTATTCACGGCTAATGCTGGTTTAGTATTGGGTGATAACGTAGTTCTGAGCCGCTTTTTTCACAAAGAACGTCAAGGAGAAGAACCATTTTTTAAAGAATGGTTTGAATCTCAAGGATATAAAGTTTACGAATTACCGAAAGATTTACCCTTTGAAGGCGCTGGTGATGCACTCTTAGATAGAGAAGGGCGCTGGTTATGGGCGGGTTATGGTTTCCGTTCAGAGTTAGATTCTCACCCATATTTAGCTAAATGGTTAGATATTGAGGTGTTATCTTTACGCTTAATGGATGAGCGGTTTTATCATTTAGATACCTGTTTTTGTCCTCTTGCTGGCGGTTATCTACTCTATTATCCTCCCGCATTTGATTCTTTTTCCAATCGTTTGATAGAAATGCGGGTTCCAGAATCAAAACGCATTGCAATTGATGAAACAGATGCCGTAAATTTTGCTTGCAATACTGTCAATGTAGACAATATTGTGGTAATGAATAAAGCTAGTGATAGTTTAAAGCAACGTTTAAATAATACTGGCTTTCAAGTAATAGAAACACAGCTAACAGAATTTCTTAAAGCAGGTGGTGCAGCTAAGTGTTTAACCTTGAGAGTAACTGAACCTGTACGCACAGAAGTTACTGCCAATGTATCAGTAGAAAGTCGTACAATTCGCTTAGAAGGACATCTACTAGATTCTGGATTAATTAACCGTGCGTTAGATAAAATTATGGAAGCTGGCGGTAGTTTCCAAGTACTAAGTTTTGATTTAGGAGAACAGCGCCAAAGTACATCTAAAGCAGATGTAAAAGTTTCTGCACCTTCCCATGAGGTGATGGAAGCAATTTTATCGCAGTTAATTGATTTAGGTGCGGTTGATTTACCCCAAGATGAAAGAGATGCGAAGTTAGAACCTGTTATCCAAAATGGGGTTGCACCAGATGATTTTTATGTCACTACTATTTATCCTACAGAAGTAAGGATTAATGGTAATTGGATACGGTTGCAAAATCAGCGCATGGATGGTGCGATCGCTATCACTAAAACCGATAATGGTATAGTCGCTAAATGCAAGCTGCTACGAGATTTAGAAGTTGGCGAAGATGTAGTAGTTGATATCTTAGGTATTCGCACAGTCCGTAAAACAGAGTCACGGGAACAACGCAACACCCAAGAATTTAGTTTTATGTCTGCGGGGGTTTCCAGTGAACGCCGCGTTGAGTTAGTAGTAGAACAAGTTGCGTGGGAATTAAGGCAAATACGCGATCGCGGTGGTAAAGTTGTAGTCACAGCAGGTCCCGTTGTGATCCATACAGGCGGTAGCGAACACTTATCACATTTAATCCGTGAAGGATATGTGCAAGCATTATTAGGTGGGAATGCGATCGCAGTTCACGACATAGAACAATCTATGATGGGGACATCCTTGGGTGTGGATATGAAACGAGGTGTTGCAGTCCAAGGTGGACACCGCCATCATTTGAAAGTAATTAACACAGTGCGTCGTTGTGGTAGTATTGCGGCGGCAGTAGAGCAAGGAATAATTACTCACGGCGTATTATATGAATGCGTCCACGCTGGTATACCATTTTCCCTTGCAGGTTCCATCCGGGATGATGGACCCTTACCAGATACCCAGATGGATTTAATTAAAGCACAAGAAGATTACTCCCGTTTAATTACAGGTGCAGACATGATTTTGATGTTATCTTCCATGCTGCATTCTATTGGTGTGGGGAATATGACACCATCTGGGGTAAAAATGGTATGTGTGGATATTAATCCAGCAGTAGTTACTAAATTAAGCGATCGCGGTTCTGTAGAATCAGTAGGAGTAGTTACCGACGTTGGTTTATTCCTGAGTTTGTTAGTGCAACAATTAGATAAATTAACCAGCCGTTACAATGCTGCTTAAATTGTCATATTAAATTTGTTTGATTGCCAAAAATGTAGAGACGTTATATACAATGTCTCTACATTTTAATTGCTACGATAAGTTCTTACAGACCTCATAAAAAGCTAATAGCTAACTGCCAGACAAAACAAATTAATCTGGAATCACAATCTTTTCTAAACCTGCTTCCGCCGTTGGGTATTGCGGATTCATTGCTTCGAGAGTGTCGGCGATCGTGCGGGCAATCACCAAATTGCGATACCATTTATTATTTGCTGGCACAACATACCAAGGCGCGTAGGAAGTCGAACAGTTATTAATCGCGTCCTCAAAAGCTGTTTGGTAGTCATCCCAATATTCCCGTTCTTTGATATCGTTACTAGAAAACTTCCAACGCTTATCCGGGTCATCTAACCTACTCTGCAACCGTCGCTTTTGTTCATCTTTGGAAATATGCAAGAAAAACTTAATTACTGTAATGTTACTTAACGTGAGCGTTTGCTCGAAATTATTAATTACGTGATAGCGTTCTCGCCAAACGGATTCTGGAACCAACTGCTTCACACGCACGATTAATACATCTTCGTAGTGCGAACGGTTGAAAATATTAATCATTCCGCGTTGGGGCGTACGTTGGTGGTAGCGCCACAGAAAGTCGTGACTGGATTCTTCATCACTGGGCTTTTTAAATGACCAAACTCGGCAACCTTGGGGGTTAACGCCGCTAAAAACGTGCTTAATTGTGCCATCCTTACCGCCAGTGTCCATCGCTTGCAGCACAATCAGCAAGCTGCGTTTGTTTTCTGCATACAAACGTTCTTGTAATTTACCCACGCGATCGCGTTGCTTTTGAAGTTCCTCTTCAACGTGCTTCTTTTTTTTGTAGTCTTCGCAATCGTTTGGATCAAAGTCAGCTAAAACTATCGGCTTTCCAGGTTGAACCCGATAGTGGGGATAATCAGGCTGGGGTGGTGGTTCGTCTACTACGATGTTTTCTGGCGACATCACATCAGCAATTTCTTCTGTCGCCTTAGCTACGGCAAGTTCTGTTTTGGGGGCTTCCGCTTCCGATATATCGTTGCTAGGAGTATTTGCGTGTTTTTTGGAATTACTGCGGCGACCCATAAAGCTTTCCTATGAATTTTACGTTTGATCAGCAGACACAGGAACATTTTCCGCGTCTGTGCATCTTATTCAAAATTATGGCTGTAATTGTATGACTACGCCCTAAGATTTCTCTATCTTTTATCTTAGAAATAGAAGTTCCTTCAACGTAGCATAGCTCCATGAGCCACAAATCATCAAGGTTGATCGCTTTGTTCCTTACAGGGACTATTTTGCAGTTTTTGCCATCTAGTTTTGTAGCAGAACGCTCATTAGCCCAAACTCCAACTGCAACGCCATCAAGTTGTGCAGAAATAGTTACGCCCTTGACCGCAGAAGAGCAGACTTATGCACGTACCGCTTGGCAGTATTTTGTGGCAAATTACCAACCCGCTACAGGATTTGTCAACTCAACTGGGGGCTATCCTTCTGGAACTTTGTGGGATATGGCAAATTACCTAATGGCGCTTAATGCTGTCCGTTGGATGAATATCATCGACCAGAAAGAATTTGATAACCGCGTCAACAAGTTTTTAACAACTCTGAATAGCCTAAAGCTGTTTGAGGATACGTTGCCGAATAAAGTCTACAACGCCGCTACAGCAGAAATGACTGATTATGGTAACCAACCTAAGCCACGCGGTATTGGTTGGTCAGCTTTGGACATTGGGAGGATGTTAGCGGCGTTTCATATCATCCGTACCTGTCATCCTCAATACTCAGATTGGATGAAAGGAATTATCTCTAAGTGGAAATTAGATCGCTCTGTAAAAGACGCACAACTTTACGGAGCCCTAGTTTTACCCGACGATAAGACATTGCTGGTACAAGAAGGGCGATTGGGTTACGAGGAATATGCGGCGCGTGGCTATGAACTTTGGGGCTTCAAACCCACTAAAGCTTTAGCCATCGAACCTTTTGAATTTGTCAAGATTCACAATCTCAATATTCCAGTTGATACCCGTGACTACCAGAAAACTAACGCTAACAACTATGTTGTCAGCGAGTCATATATTCTAGATGGCATCGAATTTGGTTTGAAAGGGTATTTGCAGGATTATGCCAAAAGTGTCTTTGAAGTGCAAAGCCGTCACTTTAAAGAAACAGGTGAGTTAACAGCAGTATCAGAAGATAATATTGATCAAGCTCCTTATTTTCTCTACAACACTGTTTACTCCAATGGAGTAAACTGGGCTGTAATTACAGATGAAAATAAGCTTACTCCGCAACTACGCACTCTTAGCACCAAAGCAGCATTTGGCTGGTACTATCTTTATCCAGACAACGCATACGCCAAACAACTTTTTGATGCTGTAAAAGATTTACGTAGTCCAGATGGGAACGGTTTTTATGCCGGACTTTATCAGGAAACTAAAAAACCAAATAAATCTTTAACTGGGAATACCAATGGGTTGATTTTAGAAATTCTGTACTTTAAGGCGAGAGGAAATCGCCCGCTAATTCAGTCGGATGTTGTGAGTTTTGCACCAGCACCACCTACAGGAAATTCTTTAGTTGCAGGAACATCACCTCCTACTGGCTCAAATTCCAACACTAATACAGCGACAGCGACCCCACCGCCTGTAGCACCTCCCACGCAAACAGCGACGGCGACCCCACCGCCTGTAGCACCTCCCACGCAAACAGCGACGGCGACCCCGCCACCTATAGCACCTCCAACGCAAACAGCGACAAACTCACAAACTGCGGCTGTGATAGTTAAACCTATTCCGCCAGTTGATAGTTCCCAAGGGTCATCATGTCCAAAATTAGCTGTACCCCTAAAGGTACAAGAACGACGCTATGCTGAGGCGGCTTGGAACTACTTTGAGGCGAACTATCAATCTAATACAGGACTGGTAGCCGATCGCAACGGCTTTAAAGCAGTAACTCCTTGGGGAATAGGAGATTATTTAGCAGCATTGCACGCGGCGCGATCGCTTGCCATCATCTCCGAGCAAGAATTTGACCAGCGTACCCGACTACTATTAGCAACTCTAGCCAAACTCCCCCTCTTTGCTGGTGAATTACCTGCTAGAGGTTACGATACTCGCTCATTGCATCCTGTTGATTATGGCGGCAACCCGATTGCTCAAGGTACAGGCTGGTCATCTCTCGATATCGGACGCTTGCTGGCTACGCTTTACAATTTAAAAAGCTGTCATCCTGAATATACTGATGCCGTCGATCGCATTGTGCTGGATTGGTCATATTTGCGAGTAGTACGGGACAAAAAGCTTTCCAGTGCTGTTATCACCAAAGATGAAAATGAGCGTATATCTCCCACCGGATCAACAGCAACTAAAATATTAATTAAGCCAGAAACTCGCTTTGGTTATGAAGAATATGCAGCCCGTGCGTTTCAGTTGTGGGGATTTGATGTAGAACGTTCAGCCGTAGGTGGACAGTATCAAACCGCATCTGTTGATGGGGTGGAAGTACCAACATCGCGATCGCGACCTGATGTTAAATCTCAAAATAATCGAGATAATCAGTATACAGTTAGCGATCCATTCTTCCTTTACGGCTTGGAATTTGGTTTCGATCCTAAAATGCTCGCTCTAGTCGATCCTATCCGCCGAGTACAAGCAGATCGTTACCGTCGCACGGGAACACTTACCGCCTCTGGTACTACTGTACTTGACCGCCAGCCGTATGTTGTCCAGAACACTATCATTTCAGGAAATCAGCCTTGGGTGGCACTAGGAGATGATGGTAAAGCCATACCAGATATGCGTCTAGTTAGCACAGCAACCGTTTTTGCCTATCGTAGTTTGTTTCCTAACGATGCTTACGCGGATGAATTGTGGCAGGCTACACTCGACTTATATAGTCCCTTACTCGGCTATTATGAAGGCTTTTTTGAAAAAACTGGCAAACCAGTAATGGCTTTCACCAGCAGCACCAACAGCATTGTTCTGCAATCATTGTTATACATGACAACCAATCGTCAGCCGATAATTCGTCCGACAAAAGAGATGAATTCTCCTTGGTGGCGGGCGGTTGCTGAGGGAGATTCCGGTCGCGGTTTACCCAGTTCTCGTACCCAAACAGCCAGATTTACTTCCAATAGTTCTGGAGGTTACTGGGTTTCAACTGGCGATAATCCCACAGCATTGAGGTAAACAAACTACAGCTAAATCAAGCATTTTTGTGTAAGTTTTAAATTGGAAAAAGTAACAATTTTTCTGGTGTTTATGATCAAATAATGAAAATAAATTGGTTACGCAGTCGAAAATTTTGGCTATTGGTACTGGGTGGAATTTTAATTGTTGTAGTTGGCAGCAAGCTACCACTTCAAGATTGGTTTACTCAAATTAAGCATCAACTAGCCCTGCTTGGTTGGTGGGCAATGCCTGCTTTCACAATTCTGTACCTACTTGTTACAATTTTTTGTCTCCCAAATATTCTTCTTATCCTGGTATCAGGCAGCTTATTTGGTCTGTTTAAAGGAATTGTCTTGGCATCAATTGCAGATACTTTAGGCGCAGTTGCTTGTTTTATTCTGGGTCGAACAGTATTGCGACAACGGATTAAGAAGTGGATTAGTAAAAATCCCAGTTTTGCTCAACTCGATCAAGCAGTGGGCAATCAGGGCTGGAAAATCTTGCTGCTTACTCGACTTTCTCCATTAGTTCCCTCTAATGTACTCAACTATGGATTTAGCTGTACAAAAGTAAATTTTTGGCAGTACTGCTTTTGCTCTTGGTTAGGGATGCTGCCTATAATTTCGTTGTATACATATTTGGGTTCTTTCGGTGTTCGACTCCTCAATGAAGGGTTAACACCAGGAAAAGTAGCTTTGCAATCAGTGGGAGCATTACTCGCAATTGGTGCTGGCGTTTATACTACACGCATTGCCAAAAAAGCTTTAACTCCTAAATGCCCCTCTGAAGACAATTAACAATTAACAATTAACAATTAACAATTAGCAATTAGTAATTAGTAATCACTAATCACCAAAATCCTACAGCATTACTGGTGTACGCAGTTGGGTGTGCCAAGATTGTAGAGCAGCTAAAGAGCGATCGCGATATGCTCCATAACGTTCTGGTTTACTCTTGATTTTCTTCCCTAGTTCTGGTAAAATCCCAAAATTAGGCGGCATTGGTTGAAAATGTTTCGGTGACGCTGAACTAATAAACTCAAACAACGCCCCCATCATTGTTGTTGGCGGTAATACTAAAGGTTCTTTACCTAAAGCTATTCGTGCAGCATTAGTTCCTGCTAACCAACCTCCAGCCGATGCTGCTGTATATCCCTCAGTACCAATTAATTGCCCTGCTGCTAATAATGTCGGACGCTTTTTAAATTGTAAAGAAGGTTGCAATAATTCAGGTGCATTAATAAAAGTATTGCGGTGCATTACTCCAAAGCGCACAAATTCAGCTTCTTCCAACCCTGGAATTAACTTAAATACCCGCTTTTGTTCGCCCCAACGCAAATTTGTTTGGAATCCTACCATATTCCATAACTGACCTGCTTTATCTTCTTGACGTAGCTGTATCACTGCATAAGGACGTTCACCTGTACGGGTATCTGATAATCCTACTGGCTTGAGGGGACCATAACGCATGGTATCTTCCCCCCGCCGCGCCATTTCTTCAATTGGCAGACAACCTTCAAAAAACTTAGCTGTTTCTATCTCAAAATCTTTCAATTCTGCTTGTTCTGCTTTACACAATTCTTGTAAAAAATGGAGATATTGCTCCTTATTCATGGGGCAATTCAGATAGGCTGCTTCTCCTTTGTCGTAACGAGAAGCCATAAAAGCAATATCGCGATTAATAGATTCTCCGGTAATAATTGGACTGGCTGCATCAAAAAAGCTCATGTATTCCATACCAGTAAATTGTCGCAAGTCTTCAGCTAATTCTGGGGCAGTCAAAGGGCCAGAAGCTAAAACTACAATTCCATCAGTAGGAATTTTTGGAAATACATTTCGGCGCAATTCAATTAAAGGATGATTAGCTAAAGTTTCAGTTAAATCATGGCTAAATTGTCCGCGATCTACTGCTAATGCACCCCCCGCAGGAACAAAATGTTCATCGGCTTTACTGATAATAATTGAACCAAGGCGACGCAATTCTTCATGTAATAAACCCGCCGCGCGATCGCTTGACTGCGCCCCAAATGAATTACTGCATACTAATTCCGCTAATTCACCCGTATGATGGGCAGGGCTTTGTCTTACAGGTCGCATTTCGTGCAGTACAACTGGTATTCCTGCTTGGGCAATTTGCCAAGCTGCTTCTGTACCTGCAAGTCCTCCACCTATTACTTGAATCGCCTGTTTTTCTATCATATTAACTCCTATAAAAATCTATTTAACGATTAGGATTTTTCTTTGAGGACTTAGGCAGAGATCCCCCTAAATCCCCCTTAAAAAGGGGGACTTTGAATGCCCCCGCCCTTAAAAATGTAGTCTAGGGGGAATCTATGTTAAAACATTAATTTATTCTTTACCTTTGGACTTCTTTTTAATGGGTTCTAACCAAAAATCAAAAGTTGCAGGATTAGCCTCTCCTACCCAACCTTTGATATTACCCTTTTGGATTTTCCACCACACATGGCTATTGAGGCACTCTGGGCCATCTAATACTTTAAAAGTATTTCTGTTAGAAAGTTTACCAAGAATTTTGTTGCTTCCAGGCTGGCTACGGATATTAAGTCTCACACTAGATATAGAGCGACCTCTCATTCCCACTTTAAGGCGTGGTCTAACGTAACCGCCACTCGCACCTTGAAAACAAGGCTTTGGTGTAGCATTAACAATATTTACTGGCTGAATGATAGCAGATGTCATTAGCAAAAAGGCTAATGTAATTTTTAATTTAAACATTGATTACTGCTCCAATAACTATTGCTCGAAGCTGATGGTTTAGATGTGTAATAGTGCGGTAAGTAGTTTAGGAACTGGCAACAAGATAATTACTAAAATACTTAAAGCTACTAATCCCCAAATATCCCGTTTGTTGTCTAATTCACTAACATCATTAAGGGCAGGTTCATCAGTTGCGGGCATAAACAATAAAACTATAGCCCAGATTAGTAAATCAGGTTGAACAAAAGCTAATCCTAATACTAATAGCCGAGTAATCTGTCCCACGATCGCACCTGTTCTTTGCCCATACATAGCATGAACAATATGACCGCCATCTAGTTGTCCTACAGGCATTAAATTTAAGGCGGTCACTATCAAACCAATGTAACCCGCTACGGCTACAGGATGCAAATGTATTGCAGTTTCGGCAGCTAATTCACTGCCCATTGCTAATTTACCTAACAGTGTTAGCAATAAGGAAAATCTGGGATCTAAGGATTCAAAATTTAATATTCCCGATTGAGCAGAAATTGGTACAACTTCGGAATGAGTTAAACCCCAAAATAATAAGGGTAATGTAATGATAAATCCAGCTAAGGGTCCGGCGATCGCTACATCAAATAAAACTTTACGATTGGGTATTGGCGATCGCATCTGAATAAATGCCCCAAATGTCCCTAAAAAGAACGGTATGGGGATAAAATAAGGCAGCGTTGCTTTAATTTTGTAGTATACAGCCGCCATGTAATGCCCTAATTCATGGATACCCAGAATTGTCATTAAAGCTAAAGCATAAGGTAATCCTTGCAATAATATCGCTGGGTTGCTGAACACTTGTTTAAAATTAAAAGAAAAACCT
This sequence comes from Crinalium epipsammum PCC 9333, assembly GCF_000317495.1. Taxonomy (GTDB): domain Bacteria; phylum Cyanobacteriota; class Cyanobacteriia; order Cyanobacteriales; family PCC-9333; genus Crinalium; species Crinalium epipsammum. Next base: position 926,919 of record NC_019753.1, on the reverse strand, counting down.
GCGACTACTGTGCCGATGAGGGTTGTAGTAAGCAAAGTAACTAACAGCAGCGTTAAAGCTAAACCAGGTCGTTTTAAAGGTTCAGTATTTACTCTAGACTTAGGATCAGCGATCGCGTTGGGAACTAAAGCAAAGAAAGGTGTTCCACTCAGACTTTCTTGGAAAATTAATAAGAAGCGATCGCCAAACAACTGTTCAACATTTTCCCGAATTGTCTGATATGCTACATCTGGTTTAGCACGTAACTTACCTTTACAAAGAACTGCTTGCGGTCGATACTCAATATTTTCTAAATAGTAGATCGACCAAGGAAAACAATTTCTCAGATTATCTTCTTCAGTTTTATTGATTGGTCGTACACTTGACAAATCAGTAGAAACTTCTATTTTGGGTTGTACCTCTACCTCTGAGTTTTGAGGATTAGCAGGATTAATTGCTTCTGATTTAGATACCTTACGTCCCCGATGTAGCAACACCCAGTATAATAACGAACAAACCACAAACGGGACAATCACAAGTCCTGGTGGCATTGGTGTCTGATTACCATAAATCATTGCCCAAGCAGTCAAGATTCCTGGTGGTGTCATTAACACCAACCATAAAATCCATACGGGTGTGCGCGTGATATTGGCAACATTGCGTTGCACTATCAAGTATGTGATCGCGCCGATTAATAATAAAAACAACCAAATAGGCATGAATAACAGTTGAATCTATCTAAAGGATTTTTAAAGCAAATTCAGTAAAATTGACAGTGGGAAATTAGCCATGCTTCATTGTTAGTTTTGTCAGCTTAATTGTTTAAGTACAGTGCCAAGTGCAACATCATAACTTAGAAAACAACACCTTTAACACACTTGAAAGTCCTGCCACTGAACCTCAACAGGCAGCGAGTAAGCCACCTCGGTCTGTACTAGAAGGTATTTTTGCCTTTCCACCTAATCGTGACATATTAGGAGGAACAGCTTATTTCATTGTAGAAAAAGAAGGCAATATCTTGATCGATTGCCCTGCATGGCAGGAAACTAACGAGCAATTTATCAAAGCGCAAGGGGGCATTCGGTGGTTGTTTATTACCAATCGGGGAGGAATTGGGAAAGCGCGAGAAATTATGCAAGCCTTTAACTGCGAGATTCTTATTCAAGAACAAGAAGCATATTTGTTGCCAGAACTTGCTGTAAAACCTTTTCACCAAGAGTTAACCCTTAGCCCTGATACTAGCATTATCTGGACACCTGGTCACTCTCCTGGTTCCTCTTGCCTGTATTACAGCAGACATGGCGGTGTATTGTTTTCTGGGCGGCATATCTTACCGAATAAGCAAGGAGAACCTGCGCCTCTACGCACGTCAAAAACTTTTCACTGGTTGAGACAAATCAAGAGTATTGAATCACTGCTTGCTCGTTTTACACCCGCAACTCTGAATTATATCTGTCCTGGTGCAAGTACTGGCTTTTTACGTGGTAAAGCAACTATTGATCAAGCTTACCAAGGTTTATCTGAGTTAGATTTGGATGCTTTGCGGCACTCTCCCGCCTTGCTGTAAAAAAATTATGTCGAGAATTAAGTAGGTTGGGTTGAGGAACGAAACCCAACACTTGCCATTACGCAAAACATTACGCGGGCAAGATGCCCGCACTACACTCGTGGAAGCTCTGCCCCTCTGCCCCTCTGCCCCTCTGCTCCTCTGCCCCCCTGCTCCTCTGCCTCCCCTACTCAGGAGGCATCGGCGGCGAGAATTGGCTGAGTCAACAACTCTAACGCCTGCTGATATTGCTGATCTAAACTCGTACCGACCTGATCAAGTGTGATTGGGTTGATGGACACTAACTGATCTGGTGTAATACCCAATTTATTAATATCGTGATGGTTTGGTGTCTCGTACTTAGCGACAGTTACAGCTATACCTGAACCATCGGGTAGGTCAAATAATGACTGAATTAAGCCTTTACCAAAAGTTTTTTCGCCTACCAATTTCGCTCTGCCATTATCTTGCAATGCACCTGCTAAAATCTCGCTGGCGCTGGCAGTTCCTTGGTTAACTAAGAGAATTAATGGGTCATTTGTTAAGGCAACGCCGTCCGCTTCAAAACTGCCTATAATACCTTGTCGATTAACTGTGTAGACTATTGTGCCTTCGTCTAACCAATACTGAGCAATCTCAATTCCTGCTTGTAATAAACCACCAGGATTATTTCTTAAATCGAGAATATAGCCTTGTGCGCCTTGTTGTTCCAGACGTTTGATAGCTTGGGCTACTTCTGTTGGCGCGTTTGCACTAAATTGGCTGAGGCGAATGTAACCAACGGGAATAGTATCTGGTTGATTGCGTAATTCAGCGTAAACCGGATTTAGGGTAATGCGCGATCGCACTAAGTCTATTTCTTGAGGTGTTTCTCCCTGGTGTTGGATTGTCAATGTAACTGAAGTTCCCGCAACTCCCCGCATCCTGGCTGCTGCATCATCCAAGGTAATTTGTTTTGTAGGCATTCCGTCAATCATCAAAATGCGATCGCGCGGTTGAATACCCGCCGTTGCTGCTGGAGAACCTGTAATCGGTGTGACAACCTCTAACTCTCCAGTTTCAGCATCCATAGCAATTTGTAAGCCAACACCGCTTAACTCACCCGATGTAGTCACTTGTAAACTACGATACTGGTCAGGTCTTAAAAACCGTGTAAACGGATCATCAAGAGTTTCCAGCATTTTTGCAATAGCCGTGTATGTGGCTTCCTTGCTTTCCAGCCTTTGTTTCATAGCTTTTTCGCGGATTGACCACCAGTTTTGATGGTTAAAACTGCCATCGACATAAGCATTATTGACAATTCGCCACGACTGCATCACAAGTTGCTGATTTTCCGTCAAAGCCTCGGCTGGGGGTGTCCACCAGCAAAACGCTAAGATAATCTGTAAGGTCAAGAACAAACCAACCCAAAAACCTCGTTTGTGCATCACAAAATCAATTAACAATTAACAATTAGCAATTACCAATTAATAATGACCTATTAGCAATGACCTATGAGCAATCGCCCCTGAGTAAACATAAAGTCGTTTATTAGTGTAGGGAACCTCTGTAGTTAAGCTGAGAAAAGTATAAAATTAAGTAACAAGGCGGAGAGCAAACTTAATGTAGCTGCTCAACGGCGTGGGTCACACGGTCGATGCTTGTAGAGGGCAAAGTCTTTGGACTCCCTGTAAAGCAAGAATCTCACTGAGTCAAGGTGAGAATGTCTAGTTAATATTTTAGGAACTCTGGCTTTATGGCGAACGTTTACGACTGGTTTGAGGAACGCTTGGAAATTCAAGCGATGGCAGACGACGTAACCAGTAAGTATGTACCTCCTCACGTTAATATCTTCTACTGCCTGGGCGGGATTACCCTGGTATGTTTTTTAATCCAGTTTGCTACTGGATTCGCCATGACGTTTTACTACAAGCCAACAGTCACGGATGCTTTTAATTCCATTCAGTACTTAATGAATGAAGTAAACTTCGGTTGGCTGATTCGCTCCATTCATCGCTGGTCTGCCAGCATGATGGTGCTGATGATGATTTTGCATATTTTCCGAGTTTACCTCACTGGCGGCTTCAAGAAGCCTCGTGAGTTGACTTGGGTAACTGGTGTGGTATTGGCAGTTATTACCGTTTCTTTCGGTGTGACTGGCTACTCACTACCTTGGGATCAAGTCGGTTACTGGGCTGTCAAGATTGTTTCTGGTGTACCAGAAGCTATTCCTGTTGTTGGTTCTTTGATCGTTGAACTTATTCGTGGTAGTGAAAGCGTTGGTCAATCAACTCTTACCCGCTTCTACAGCCTGCATACCTTTGTATTGCCTTGGCTGATTGCTGTGTTCATGCTGCTACACTTCTTGATGATTCGTAAGCAAGGGATTTCTGGTCCATTGTAATTGTTGGCGATCGCAACTAGAAATGCACGCTGCTGATCTTATTTGATTAAGGAGACAACCTCAACCATGTCAACTCTTAAAAAGCCGGATCTGAGCGATCCTGTATTACGTGCCAAGCTAGCTAAGGGAATGGGTCATAACTACTATGGCGAACCCGCTTGGCCTAATGATTTGCTCTACATCTTCCCAGTAGTAATTTTAGGTACAATTGGTGGCTGTGTTGCCCTAGCTGTGCTTGACCCAGCAATGATTGGCGAACCAGCAAATCCCTTTGCTACTCCCTTAGAAATTCTACCTGAATGGTATTTGTGGCCTGTTTTCCAAATCCTGCGGATTCTACCCAATAAATTAATGGGTATTGCTGCTATGGCATCAGTTCCCCTTGCACTAATGCTCATTCCTTTTATTGAGAACGTCAATAAGTTCCAAAATCCCTTCCGTCGTCCAGTTGCTACGACTGTATTCTTATTGGGTACTTTCATCACCATCTGGCTCGGTATTGGTGCTACCTTCCCAATTGATACTTCTCTGACTTTAGGTTTGTTTTAAAATCTAAATTCTTTTGTTGTGATTACGCCTGCGAGTTTTTCAGTAGTACTACGGTGCTGCTAATATTAACCGCAGGCGTTAATTTTATTAATTAGCGATCGCTCTTAAAATATTGGAATCTGGACTAAACTTAAATTGTTGATTAAATACTAATTTATAGGAAATCGTTATGAACCAGAATAGCTCCCCAATATTTCAGCTTAACCTTTCGGGCATTAAATCTTGGCTCTTCATCGTGGCAGGAATTTGGCTACTCGGAATGATCGGACTAGGCTGGCTGGTTAAGTCTTTCGTAATTTTGTTGGCGCTAATTGTGATCGCGCCAGTAATCGGGTTTTTGGCTTTTCGCTGGTGGTTACAGCGTAACGTTGTTATTAGCCAATGCCCTGTGTGTAGCTATGAATTCACTGGCTTTAATCGCACGCAATTTGACTGTCCTAGCTGTGGAGAAACTCTCAAAGCCGAGAAAGATCATTTTGAACGCCTGACACTTCCTGGCACGATTGATGTGGAAGCCGTAGAAGTGCAAGTATCTCAATTAGAAAATTAAGGTTGTTCTACTTAAAGGCAAATTAACGCAGATAATTGAGCCGACTCAAGTCAGTGTCGCCAAATATAGCTATTTGGTGATGGTACGCAATCAACGATGAAAATCAATCAAATTTTAAAGTTGATTTGGTTCAATTAAAACCTAATTAGTTATTTTTCTGAGTAAGAGATAGGGTGTACTGATTAGCTTTCCCAGCGCGATCGCCTACATAAATCGAGTACAGCCCTTGCTTCCAATAACCAGGTGACTCAATATTACCTTCAGAGAAACTGTCTGCTGATAAACAGGTTCGCTTGCCTCCTGGTTCCTGAATTAACAAAGTCGGATTACCAGAACTTTGTAGGCTAAAGCGCAGATATTGAAAATCCTGAGTCATTTTGATTTGATGGTTGGGCGTAGCTGCAACTTTCCCGCAGTCCGGTGTTTGCTTTGTTCCACCAGATTTGCCACTAAAAGTCATGGGATCTTCTTTGAATCCTGGATTGAGTGCGATCACTGAACCACTCAAAGCAGCACCAGTGCTACTGAAAATTAGAGCTATGATACTTGGAATAAGTATCCAATATTTTTGTCCTTTCATCGTGCGATCGCCTCTGCTGCTATAGGATATTTTTGAGCATAAGCGCCCTAGTTTTATAGATGCTCTCTTCTTAACAATTGTTCCTATAAATATAAATACAAAACTTAGGGATTTTTAGGAGGGAGATTGATTAGCTACCCATTTCAGCCATTGCCCAAAGGAACTCACGGCATTTAACCGATGTAGTCCTGGTGACTTTGCTGAGGCTAAACTATCAACTGAACGCAAGGCTGCATACTGTAACCCCAAAAAGCTATCAACTGGCGCGTAATAATTTCCTAATGTAGTTGCACCAGCAGCATACATTCTGCCTTTTTGATTACGCATTTCTACTAATTCAAATTCATCAGAAACTACTAAACGTCCTAAGTGATTTAAGGGTAAGTTGTAGTGCGTTACTAAATCATCAAGTAAAGGGTTAGTTTTAACTTTGGCATCAAGACCTGTAGCATCAATAATAAAGTCAGCTTCTAGGCGCATTTGTCCTTTCATGCCTTTTTCTTGAATATAAGTAACTGTAGAACTATTATTAGGATCGCGCTCTACTTTTTCTACTTCACCAAAATTAATTTGATACCAACCTTGATTAATTCCTGCTTGAACAATTTTTTTCCAATCTCCTCTATCTGCGGTAGTAGTTCCACCCCAGTCTGTTAATAAGTTTGGTCTTTTTTGTGGATCGGCTTTTTCTAAAACTGCCTTAAGTTCACCACCCCAGGTAGCTTTTGGCCAGTTAAACGGTTGAAATTCATAGTGATTTTCAACTAGCCGTTGAGATTTGCCAAATTTGTTTCCTTGGGGTTTAGGCGATCGCATTAAATGCAACAATGCAATATTCTGGTTGTGTTGTCGTGCTTCATAAATACGCTGCACAATTCTTGAAGCAACAATTCCCCGACCACGAATTAATACAGTCCCGCCATGACGTTCTAAATGTTCATATACGTGATGATGGTCTTCATAAGCATTAACTACTGATAGAAAATCTTGAGTTTGTTCCCGATAAGCTTGCAAATCTGGGAGGAATTGAATTGCGGGATATCCTGTTGCTAAGTGTACGTTACGGGCAATCAAAAAAGCATAGTTGTGAGGGCCTTCACGGGAATATGCGATCGCATACCGTCCATCTGCGGTTTGACGAATTGCCCGCACCCTAGCATAACGAAACATTTGCTGCCAACCGATCCTTGCTGTCTCTCGATCAATTGAGTCAAATACATTTCCCGCACGCGGTGTGTAAGTATCAGCAAACGTAGGTTCAGAAAATACCTGCCACAAATATTTAAATGTTTTACTGTTGACTTGTCCCTTAGAGAAATCGTGCCAAACTTCCCGCAAAGCATAACTAGGCCATCCCCAAATATTATCAGGGCAAGAATCAGAGTTTGACCGCAACCTTTCCTGCAAAGGTATTTGAGAATTTAAGCAAAGTCTTTTGTAACGCGCATAAGGCTGTTCTTCCATTCCTAAAGCTGCTATTTGTTGAGACTTTACTCCATAAATTCGCAACAAATCTACCCATACAAAACTACCTAACCCAGCGCCAACTGTGGCATAGTCAATTTCATCTACTGGTAAACCTGTAGCGTGTAAGTCTTGCACAGAGACTTGTAATGCTTGAAAAGCTGATGGTGGAAAACTACTTCCTGTTGGTACTGGTTGAGGTGCAGGTTGATTAAGTCTGGGGTCTGGTATATTTGTGTCTGGGTTAAAGAAAATTTGCGAATTACCAGATACAGGTAATTGTTGCGTCGGAAGTGCGGCAAAAGTTACTGTGATTTGGTAAGGGCCAATTTGGAGTGTGTCACCATTGCTTAAATTACTCCGCATTTGGCGTTGACCATTAACAAACGTACCGTTGCTGCTGTTTTGGTCAAATACCACCACCGCACCTTGTTCTAGGTCAATCAAGGTATGGAAGCGAGAAACTTCAAGACTATTGAGAACCACCCGCGCGGCGCGACGATCACCGAATTCTGAGGGCATATGAGCAAATTCTCGTCCCAACGCAACAGGGATATTTAGATTTGGCGATCGCCTTTCTCCTGTCGTTGGTTCTTCCCAACTCAAAGTTATTTGCATAAAACGTTATTGATCATGGGTCATTGATAATTAATTCTTAGACCTGTCGCATAAGTCAAGTTTTAGATAATTAACCACAGATGTAAAAAGCAGCTATCCTATGGCTATACAGATGGTATAACTGATTATTGTAAAAAGTCTTTTTTTATTAATAATTGTTAATTGCTACTTGCTAATTAAAACACTTGCCGCCGCAGCTAAAGATGTACCGCACCAAGGGCATCCTAATTCCAACCGTATATAAGGTGAAGTTTTACTACATTTAGAGTTTGGACAGCGTAAACCATAATCTTGAGTAATTGGAATCTTGGGCTGATTAATACTCTTTGCAGGTTGTGGCTGTTGCGGAATTACAATTGTTGCTGGAACTCCAAGGTCAGCAGAATTAATTGCTGTAATGAAGAGTGCTATTTGTCCTAAATAAATAGTACTACCTTGCCTTAAAGACACCTCGCCAGTAACAATAACTTTACCATCTACCACTGCTGGATTAGTTGAGCGTAGGTTACGCAAGTAAAAGTTTTGTTGCTGAGAATTAAAAAATATTTCTATATGTAACCCAGATACAGTCGGATCAGTTAAGATTATGTCGCAACGGGCTGGATCACGACCAATACGCACAGTGCCAGGATTTTTACTTGGCTGTTGAGCAACAATGGTTTGACTTTTGTGCTGATGTTGTTCTGTCCATGTTAAAGTTAGTTCAGCCATGATTACCCCTTAACTTATTACTAAATACTTCAGAGAATAATTGGTTAATTCCTGAAATGAAGTTATTAAGCATTCATTACTGAGAAAGACTGTTAAAAACTTCAGTTTTGCTATATTAATCATTGTGCGGCTCGACTGGACTGTTACAACTAATTTCACCGCGAACTTGACTGGTAGGAAGAGAAACAGTGAAGGTTGTCCCCACATCTACTTCACTTTCAATTGTAATCATTCCGCCATGTGCTTCTACAGCATTCTTAATAATTGTATTACCTAGTCCCGTTCCAGGGATATCACCGATATTACTACCACGATGGAATATTTCAAATAATCTTTCTCTGTCTGTAACTGGGATACCAATTCCTTGATCTTGAATTTGAAAAGTTACCTGTTGATCTTCACAAGCTAGATGAAAATGAATATTGCCACCATTAGGAGAGTATTTAACGGCATTAGATAGTAAATTTGTCAGCATTTGCCGGAGAAGTTTTTCATCTATTTCTACGTTGACGCATTCTCCCTGGCAATCAAATCTAAAGGTATGCTTTAGTCCTTGAATCAGTTCTGTTTCTTCCAAAATATCACGACAAAACTCCTCGATATTAAGAGGTTGAGGGTTAAATTCAATTCGCCCTGATGCTGTTTTACTAATTAAGAGTAGTTCATCTAGTAAGTTAGTAGTTTGTTGAACCGCAGTTTTTATTTTATTAAATTGTTTATTTTTTTTATTTTCGTCAAATTTATGACCATAATTTTTTAGTAATTCGCTAGCAACAAGAATTATTGCTAGGGGTGTACGGAATTCATGGGAGGCAATGGTGACAAAGCGAGATTTGAGTGTACTTAGTTCTTTCTCTTTTTCTAAAGCTTTGGCAAGTTCTGCTTCTGCTCGTTTACGCTCGGAAATCTCTGTTTGCAATTGTGCTAAAGTATGCTGTAATTCGGTTGTACGTTGATCTACCCTAAGCTCTAGTTCGTCATTAGCCTGTTGTAGTAGTATTGCTAATTGTTTAAGTTTTTCTTCTGCGCGTTGACGCTCAATTAATTCGGTTTGAACTTGCTGATAAAGTTGAGATTGTTTTAATGCGATCGCAATATGTGTACCTAGTTGTTCTAATAAATCAATTTCTAATTGCTGCCATTCTCTAGTTTCGCTACAGTGATGAGCAATCAGCAATCCCCAAAGTTGTTCTTCTTTTATAATCGGAACTACTAGCTTTGCCTTTACTTGCAAGTTTTGGAGAAATTCAATTAAGCAAGGTAGGACTTCATCATTTTCTACATCTGCGGTCGCACTAATCCTCCCTTGAACGTATTGTTGATGATACTCTTCGGGAAATACTTCTGGCGAAAAAACTTGTCCTAAAATTGGCTTCCAACCTGAATTTACTGCCTCAGTAACAACCATGCCAGTACCATTAGGCAAAATCTGATACAGTAAAACTCTGTCACATCCTAAAAATTGCCGTACTTCGTGGACAGTTGTATTAAGAATCTCCTCTAAGTTTAAAGATTGACGGATACGAGTGGCGATCGCTCCCATCAGTCGTTCAGAAGACATCTGATGTTGGAGTGCAATTTGTGCCTGTTGGCGTTGGATAACTTCACTATGTAGTTTCTCATTAACAATTTGCAACTCGCTTGTCCTTTCTTCCACCAATTGCTGTAACGCATTTAGCGATTCCAACATTTCTAAGGGGTCAAAGATTTGCAGCAAGCTACTTTGTGTCACAATTCCTGCCAGTTGCCCATCATCTCCAACAACAACTAATCGCCGGATGCGGTATCGTGTCATTTGTTGATTTGCAAACCAAAGAGTTTCACTCTTTTTTGTTGGTAATAAGGGAGTACTCATTACTGTTTCTGCTGTAACAGAAGTGAAGTCCACACCTATTGCTTGCAGTTGCACAATATCGCGTTCTGTAACAATTCCAAGCGGTATGAAATTCTGCTGAGTGTCATCATTGACAATCACAACACAGCTAACTTGATGTGTAGCCATTAATTGGGCTAAATCAAATACTGAGGCAGTAATGGAAGCTTTAACTACCTCATTTGTCATTACATCGGCTACTAATCTTAATTTTAATAAATCCGCAGGTTGCAGAATGTCACGAATACTTTGAGGTGTAGCAATACCAATTAGTTCTTGAAGTTCGTTAACTACTGGTAGATGACGTATGCGATGCTGGCGTAGCATAGAAACCACGCTCAAAGCATTGTTGGCAGCGGATTCTGGAAGCGTGATTAATTGCTTAGTCATCACAGCAGCAATCTCAACATCTGCTAATGCTTTACCTGCGGCGGTGATTTTGACTACATCGCGTTCTGTGAAAATACCCACTAACTTTTGCTGTTGAGTAACTAGCACGCAGCTTGCGCGTGCTTTGCTCATCAGCGTCACAACTTCAGAGACTAAAGTTTCAGGGGGAACTGTCAGGGGATGACGATCAATAGTTTGAGAGGAAGATAAATCCGAGGGAGCAAGCATTAGTTATTTTAAAGGAATTTTAAGATCATATATAAGTTTGTTTATTGAGGCAGTTTATTAACTCTAGTAAATCTGCCTCTCCATTGTAGATGGGGATAACTACTGAAACTTGGGATAGCATGGGTAAGTAGTTGGGTAAAAATAAAAGCTATTCATTCGTGGTCATTGATAATTAATGTAGTTGAGATTATTGGAGGCGCGAAATGTCAGTAACTATTGAATCAGACATCAAGGAAATTTTAAATAAAATTGACCAACGCCTAGATAAACTCGATACTAAGATAGATTTTCTCAGCAAGGATATCACAGACATAAAGGTAGGTGTAGCCAAATTAGAGGAAAAGGTAGACGGACTTAGCAAGCGGATAGACAATCAAGAATTTATCAGTCGTGGCGTTTTAATTGGGTTGATTGTCGCTATTTTGGGCGGGTTCGCCAAACTTTTTGGTTTTGTTGGTGTGCAGTAGCTAAGAGCGTATTTTTAGTTATTGAAACAGGCGTAAAAATAAAAAAGTCCGCGTATGCGGACTTAAACCCCACAAGTTAATGAAACCGAATGAATTATCATTCTATTGTAAACGCTGACGGAGAATAAACTCTGCGATCGCTAAATCTACTGGAGTTGTCACCTTCAGATTCGTCTCCTCACCCTCCACAATCCGCACCGGAAAACCGCATTTTTCAAATAATGCAGCATCATCTGTCACTTCCCACCCTAACTGACGACCTTGATCGTGGCATTGTTTCAGCAACGGAACATGAAATCCTTGAGGCGTTTGTGCTGCCCAAAGTTGACTACGATCAGGTGTACTTTGAATTATGCCACGCTCAACTACTTTAATAGTATCTTTGACGGAGATAGCTGCAATCAAACCATCACAACTCAGCAAAGCTTCCCCACAGCGATTAAATAAATCTGGTGTCGCCAAACACCTAGCACCATCATGGATTAATACTCGTTCAGCATCATCTGGTAGTGCTTGCAATCCATTGTAAACCGACTCTTGGCGGGTTTCGCCTCCGTTAATCAGTTCCACAGGTTTAGTCAGTGATACTTGTGCCAGGATATCTTTGATATCTTCCCAATCTGAAGGTTGACATATAATTCCAATCCAGTTTATGTCGGGGGATGCTTCAGCAGCAATCAGCGTCCAAGCAAGCAAAGGTTTACCGAGTAATGTTAGCAGGAGTTTATTGCGATCGCTCCCCATCCTACGCCCCATTCCTGCGGCTGGAATTAATAAATGCACATTTAGCCTCTGAAATTTAGTAATTTTAGTTTACAATCACGTCGCAAAAAAGCCGACAAGTTGAGTAGAAGTCATTAATTAACCTCGTTGGTATTCTAGTGGCAAAGCTATCTTAACCTTTTGATATTCAGCTTGAATTTGTGGCAATTTTTCTTGAGCTTGTGTAATATTTCTTTCAGCACTAATAATTTCTAACTGTTTACACAAATTAGATAAAGCGATCGCACCTAAACAAGCACTCCCAGATTTTAGCTTGTGCGCGGCGGCTTTTAATGTTTCTAAATCTTGATTAACAATTGCTTCACTCATTGAAGATAACAGTTTATCCGACTCATCTAAATAAGTATCTACTACCTGCGTCATAAACGCTGTATCACCAGCAGCCAAATTTAGGACTGATTGTAAAATTTTGGGATCAATTACTGATGACGTGCTCTTGGCAATAGTTGTCTCTTCTCTAGGTATAACGCTTTTTACCTCAATTGCCAGACATTTATTTAAGGCAGCAACCAATTCTTCTACCCGCACTGGTTTACTTAAATAATCATCCATTCCCGCTTCCAGACAAGCTTCTTTATCTCCCTGCATAGCATTAGCAGTGATAGCAATAATTCGCGGTTGCGGGCAAGATGTGGTATTTTGACGGATGCTACGAGTAGCTTCTAGTCCGTCCATTTCCGGCATCTGCACATCCATCAATACCAAATCATAGGGCTGACGGTGCAAAGCTTCTAACACTTCAAAACCATTATTCGCAATATCAGCACGATATCCCATTCGCTCTAACATTAACAGAATCATTTTTTGATTAACTACAAAATCTTCTGCTACCAAAATTCGTAAAGGTATTCGTGTAGCTAAATGCGGATCGAATTTAGCTTGATTAGGATGGTATGAAGTAAGTTTAATTGATTGCCCCGTAAAAATAGCAACTAAAAGATTATAGAGTTGAGATTGTTTAACTGGTTTATTCAAAAAACCTGCAAAATCAGCTTCTGAATTTTGCTCTGTTATTTGATCATTGCCCAGAGAATTTAGCATTACTAAAGGCAAGTTTTGACAGCTAGGTAACTGGCGAATCGCTGATGTCAACATTACCCCATCCATTTCTGGCATCTGTCTATCTAAAATAGCTAAATCGAATTGTTCTGCTTGCAACAAACTTAAAGCTTCCTGAACCGAAGTAGCCGCGCGGGTAATAATTTTCCAACATTGCATTTGTAAAATCAAAACTTGTTGATTAGTAATATTATTATCAACAATTAAAATTCGTTTACCACTTAAGGGATGAATCTCTTTGGTATTATGAATATCGGCTTGGTCTTGAGTAGATTCCACGATTAAAGTGAAATTAAAAGTTGAACCACGATCAACCTCACTTTCTACCCAAATTTGACCGTCCATTAATTCTACTAACTGTTTGCTAATTGCTAATCCTAATCCTGTACCTCCATAATGGCGAGTTGTTGAAGAATCTACTTGACTAAATGATTGAAATAATTTTTCTATGCGATCGTTAGGAATACCGATTCCTGTATCCTTAATAGCAAATTGAATTTCGTATTTTTGTGGGAAGTTATCAACTTCTGATAGTTTGCTTAAAATTTTAGTTGTGACTGTGACAACAACTTCACCTGCTGGCGTAAATTTAACAGCATTACTCAATATATTTACAAGGATTTGACGCAAGCGATTATGATCACCCACAATTGTTTTTGGTGTGGGAGGATAAATTAAATAAGCTAATTCTAATTTTTTTTCTCCAGCTTTACTAGCTATTAAGTCTAAAGATTCTTCAATACAAGCACGCAAATTAAACGGATATTGATCTAAATCTAGTTTTCCTGATTCTATTTTAGAAAAATCTAAAATATCATTGACTAATGTTAGTAACGCCTCACCACTACTCCGAATTGTTTCCGTAAAATTTTGCTGTTGTGGATCAAGGTGTGTATCTAATAACAACGTAGTCATACCAATTACTGCATTCAGGGGAGTGCGAATTTCATGGCTCATATTAGCCAAAAATTCACTTTTAGCACGAGTGGCTGATTCGGCGGCGATTTTCGCTTGTTCTAAGACAAATTCTGCTTGCTTGCGCTCAGTAATATCTTGTATTTCTCCGATAAAATATAAAGGATGATTATGGCGATCGCGCACTAATGAAACATTTAATAAAACCCAAACACTCTGACCTTCTTTATGCAAATAACGCTTTTCCATCTGATAAGTTGGGATTTCGCCCTTTATCACTTTTCGGGCATAATTTAAATCTCTTTGTAAATCATAGGGATGAGTAATATCCTGTAAATTTATTTGTAATAACTCTGCTTCCGAATAGCCAACAATTTTACAGAAAGCCTGATTAACTTGCAGCCAGCGTCCCTCCAAAGATGCTAAAGCTTTTCCAATTGCTGCATTGTTAAATGATTGACGAAAGCGTTCCTCGCTCTCTCTTAATTTATCCTCAGCTTGTTTACGCTCACTAATATCTAACAAAGTAACAACCGCACCAAGTTTTTCACCTTTACGATCAAAAATTGCTTGTCCACTTACTAATAAAGTACGTGGTATACCATTTTTAGGAAGAGTAATTATTTCATTATTTTTAATTTGTTCTCCTTGTAAAGCCCGAAATAGGGGAAGCTCTTCTACCGTCATTAATGTTTTGCCATCAGACAAATATAAATCGTAGTATTCTGACCACTTCTCAGGAGCAAGCGGTTCTTGTGGTAAACCGTACAACTCAATTGTAGTTCTATTAAATAAAGTTAAATTTCCTTCAGCGTTGCAAGCCACAATTCCAACTTGTAAATTGTCGAGTAAAACCTTTAAAAAGTTTCGTTCTTTATATAAAGCTTCTTCAGTTTGTTTGCGTTGGCTAATATCATTACCAATCAATACAAAACCTGTGACCTTTCCTTGATCATTCCGCAATGCTGTTACTGATAACAACACGGGAAAGCGTGACCCATCTTTACGAATGTAAGACCATTCTCGTTCTTCGATTTCACCTCGCCTAGCTTTAGCCACCAATACTTCAATACTAGGCTCAATACCAATTGCTAATTCTTGAGAAAGTTCTTGCGCCCTCAGAATTACTTCATTAATATCATGAATAATTGCTGGAGTCGTTTTACCCACTACTTCTACAGCAGAATATCCCAACATTTTTTCTGCACCTGCATTAAAAGTCAGAATAGTTCCGTCTACAGCAGTAGAAATAATTATGTAATTAGCACTATCTAAAATTGCCTGTAAATCTTTAAATTTATCTTCGGCATTTTTACTTTGTTTTATTTGTTTACTGAGTAGATAAGAAACTAATACAAATACCCCTAAAATTAAACTAAATCCGCTAACAATAAAATTTGCGATCATAATTTATAATTAGATTTCGACTAGAGTTATGAGTTTCAGAAGACACTGTATCCAGAACCCGTAATTTAACTAAAGTGCCTACTTACTTAATATCACTCCTTATTTGAACAAATTGGCGTTACCCTAAGAAAATGTTGTCACAATTTAGCAATCTATGCCTGGTAGGTTCTCGAAACCGCAACAAAATGAATCAGTGTATCCGTTGCAGCGTTTAATTGACTATGGACGCGGTTATCGTGTACAAATATATCAAGCGATCGCTTGCTCAACCCTAAACAAAATTTTTGACCTTGCACCACCAGCTTTAATTGGTGCGGCGGTGGATGTAGTTGTCAAAAAACAAGACTCCCTAATTGCTCAATTAGGTGTTAAGGATGTTTTTCAGCAATTCCTCATTCTTTCTTTCCTCAGCTTGATAATATGGGGTCTAGAATCAGTATTTGAATATGCTTATGCTAGACTTTGGCGCAATTTAGCACAAAATATTCAGCATAATTTACGCTTAGATGCTTACTCCCACCTGCAAGAGTTAGAATTAGCTTACTTTGAGGAACGCAGTACAGGCGGTTTGATGTCGATTCTGAGCGACGATATCAACCAATTAGAACGCTTTTTAGATATTGGCGCAAATGAAGTAATTCAAGTATCTACCACAGTAATAGTAATTGGTGGTGCATTCTTTATTTTGGCTCCTGGTGTCGCTTGGTGGGCGATGCTACCGATGCCTTTTATTTTATGGGGTTCGATTGCATTCCAAAAACGCCTTGCGCCTTATTATGCCGAAGTACGGGAAAAAGTAAGTTTACTTAATAGTCGTTTTAACAATAATTTAAGTGGCATTACGACGATTAAAAGTTTTACTACTGAATTTTATGAGCAAGACCGGATTAGATTAGATAGTGAAGCTTATAGACACAGTAACAGAAGAGCGATCGCACTTAGTGCTGCATTTGTCCCCTTAATTCGCATCATCATTTTATTCGGGTTCACAGCAACTTTGCTACTAGGTGGAATGGATGCAGTTGCAGGGAGAATGTCTGTAGGTACTTACAGCGTATTAGTCTTTCTCACCCAACGGTTACTTTGGCCCTTGACGCGATTGGGTGATACTTTGGATCAGTATCAACGTGCAATGGCATCTACAAATCGGGTATTTAATTTATTAGATACTCCAATTACTATCCACTCAGGACATTTATCACTACCTTCAGTACGTGGCGAGGTGGAATTAAATAATGTTACCTTTGCCTACAAAGGTAGAGATACAGTTATCAAAAATCTCTCACTGTATATTCCTGCGGGTAAAACTATTGCAATTGTTGGTTCTACTGGTTCTGGTAAGAGTACGCTTGTAAAACTATTACTAAGATTGTACGAAATAGAGCAGGGAACTATTACAGTTGATGGTGTGAATATTCAGGATTTGCGATTACAAGATTTACGCCGTGCGATTGGTTTAGTTAGTCAGGATGTGTTTTTATTTCATGGCACAGTAATCGAAAATATTATCTATGGTACTCCGGATGCTACATTACCTGAAGCGATCGCAGCCGCAAAAGTAGCTGAAGCCCACGAATTTATTATCAATTTACCTAACGGCTATGACACGATTGTAGGCGAACGAGGGCAGAAATTATCAGGAGGACAACGACAAAGAATTGCCATTGCGCGGGCGGTTTTGAAAAATCCACCGATTTTGATTTTAGATGAAGCGACATCCGCAGTGGATAATGAGACAGAAGCAGCAATACAGCGATCGCTCGAACATATTACAATTAATCGAACAACAATTGCGATCGCGCACCGTTTATCTACCATCCGCAATGCTGATTGTATCTATGTCATGGAGCAAGGAAAACTGGTAGAATCTGGACGACACGAAGAACTATTAGAGCAAAATAAGCTTTATGCTAGTCTGTGGCGTGTCCAGTCAGGTATAAAATAAACAGATAAATATTATTGTAGGGGCGGGTTCACCTAGATCTAAGCATCCCACAAAAATATAAATTAAACCCGCCCTACTTCTAGGTCAAAATCAACCTTGACAATGAGTTATGCCAGAATACCCGCCCACTGATAATTGATAATTGATAATTGAAAAAGATGTTTGGTAGCACACCACCGGAAACTGGAGATAATCGCTGGAAACGCCAGTTAGATTTATTTGTTAAAGAAAACAAACAAGAATTGGCTGCACTGTCTTGGGGATTGTGGTTAGAAAATCAAGATACTCAAGGAACTATTGGTATTAACTTAAAACCCACACCACACTTTGTATATTGCCCAAAATCAGCAATAGAGGCACTTAATAATAACGTTGAAAACAAACTTCAAGAAATTTTAGGATTAGTAGATGCACATAATCCTGAAAAAGAAGTTCTAATGATTGGAATTGGCGAGGATCAAATTAAGCTAATTAACTTTGAGCCAGAAATTGCACCACCTACTTGTTATGAGCAAGCTGCAACTGATGTTTATACATTATTAGATCAATTAGAGGAACGTTTGAATCAGCACATAGAGCCTGTAAAAAATTAATAGACTTCTTGTAATTAATGTTCATAACGCCCACCTACTTAGCAAATTGCTTAAGATGTTCGGCAGTAATCTGTGGTTTTTCTAAATGAGGAACATGACCACAATCTTTAATCCAAATTAATTGAGAATTGGATATAGCTTGCTGAAACTTATAGGCATCGGCAATACCTAAGATGCGATCGCGTTCTCCCCACAAAATCATTGTATCTTGTGAAATGTGTGCTAACTTGTTAGCAAAAGAGCTATAACCACCACTTTTAGTAAAAGCAATTAAAGCTTGGTTCCAATTAGACATCTCTAAGTGGAGTGCTGCACAAATCTGTGCGTCTAAGGAAACAAAGCTTTGATCGTGATAAGCAGTTTCACTGACTTTTTTTCTAACTTTAGGGCTGCGTAAAAATGAAGTAGCTAAGTGTCCTAGAGGTGGAAATAAAAATTTACTTAAAGCTGAACCTCCTTTAAAACCTGCGCTATCAATCAATACTAGCTTTTGAACTGCCTCTGGATAAGCTAGGGTAAAATCAATTGCTGCTGCACCTCCCATCGAAGCACCTACTAAAATTACAGGCTGCTGAATTAAGGTTTTCCAGAAATAATAGAGATGGGTCTTGATAGCTGTAGGGCTAAATGGAATACCTGCGAGTCTTTCGGTAAATCCAAAACCGAGTAAATCTAATGCCCAAGTTTCATTGTGGTTAGCCAGCAAAGGTAAGAGGCGACGGAACTCAAACAGAGAGCTATCAAAGCCGTGTAGTAAGACGATAGGCGTTCCGCCACTACCCTGACGTACATAGGTAGTGGGAATTGGTGTGAGGCTTAAGGAAGTGGCGATCGCTTCACGTTGAATACCTTGTGCCAGAGCAATGGAAGTAGGTTCTGTAAGCTGCTCAACTAACGCAGGCAGAAAATTAGCAAACATGAATTTTGATTGATTTGTCATGGGTTATTGTTAATTAGTCATTGTTATATTAATAATTGATAATTGTTACTCCCTTCCCGCTATGGCGAATACCTATTTTAAAAACCGCCAAGACGCAAAGAACGCCAAGAAAGAAGAAGAATATAATCGGTAATCTTTTAATGGGAAGGGAGTAATTGTTTAAGGTCGTATTGCTAGACCAGTATCTATATCAAACAAATGAATTTTATCTGGTGTTAATGATAACCAAAGTTCTTCACCCAGCCTGACAGGGCGATCTGGTGGAATTCTTACCTGTAGGTTAGATGCAGTTTTAACATCAGTTAAGCGAACAGCTAAATATGTTTCGTTGCCCAAAGCTTCTACTAATTCAACTTGCACAAAGAGATTTTTAGTAGCAGGAACACCAATGCTGAGGTGTTCTGGTCGAATGCCTAATAGCAAGGATTTTCCATCATATTTTTGCAATATTGGCTCCCAAATTTCTGGCAGGGTGAAGCGGAATTGGGAATGAGTAATTACTAAAGGTGCTTTAAATTGAACGGGAATAAAATTCATTGGTGGTGAGCCAATAAATTCCGCAACGAAGCGGTTAGCAGGGCGGTTGTAGAGTTCTAGAGGTGTAGCAATTTGCTGAATTTGTCCAGCATTCATCACAGCGATGCGATCGCCCATTGTCATTGCTTCGGTTTGGTCGTGGGTAACATAAATAGTCGTTGTACCTAGTTGCCGTTGCAGTTTGACAATTTGAGCGCGAGTTTCGGCGCGAAGTTTGGCATCTAAGTTAGATAAAGGTTCATCCATTAAAAATACTTGCGGGTTACGTGCGATCGCGCGTCCCAGCGCCACTCGCTGTCGTTGTCCCCCAGATAATTGTTTTGGCAGTCGGTTTAAAAATGTTTCAATTTGCAATAGTTGGGCAACATGACGCACTTGCTGCTGAATAGATTTTTCCCTTGGAGTCGTGTAACGCAGCCCTTTAGGAAGCGATCGCGTTGTTTCTACTAACAAATTCTCTGCCCACAAAGGTAAAGATTTCTTACCTTCTTCTGTCCGGCTTGCTTGCTCCTCTTCTCCCCTACCCATACGTCGCAGACCAAAGGCAATGTTGTCATACACTGTCATGTGGGGATATAAGGCGTAATTTTGAAACACCATAGCGATGTCTCTTTCCTTGGGTGGTAAATCATTAATTAAGCGATCGCCCACCCAAATATTGCCTCCCGTTAAATCCTCCAGTCCTGCAATTACTCGCAGCAACGTGCTTTTACCGCAACCAGAAGGACCAACCAAGACCATAAATTCACCATCTGCGATCGCCAGGTTAATTCTCCGCAAAACCTTTGTACCCGATGCCGGAGGTGAAGTATCTACTGCAATTAGTGGCGCTTCATCTGTAGGTGTTAAAGGTTCTGCTACTGGAGTAACAACCTGCTCATCTTTGCGAGATGAAAAGCTTTTATATACGTTTTCGATTACAACCTGTGCCACTGTAGATTCTTGTACCTTATTTAAAAAACAAATATCGTAGGCTTCTTGCAAAAATTCAGATATACCATCTGTGTAAATCTCGTGTTTATCTGTGTTCCATCTGTGGTTAATTATCTAAAATTTGACTTATGCAACAGGTTTAGTATTTGGTTGGCTTATAGGAGATTATTTTAGCTTGGGTGGTGCAGACAGTTCTGCTATCACCTAAGAGTAGAGACGTACTATGGTACGTCTCTACATTAACTACTTCTGATTATCTGGCAGATTTCGAGGTGGGACTTCCCGCCCCCGCTCAAATCGCCCCTCTAAATGTCCCAGCCATAGCCATGCAGAGCCAGCTATTAAGGGAATAATCACCGAGGCAATTGTAACGAGCATCGTCGGTTGCCCAAAAGCCGAGTTAAACAAAGGTAGCATAGTTAGTGCGATCGCACCGCTAACCCCTATCCCCCACCTGATTCGTTTAATATTCCTAAGTGCCTGACTGCAACTAGCGCATTTAATTGTGTGGGAGTGGTAGCGGTCAAGTAAAACCTCTGTAGATAGAGGTGGCGAGAAGGTTTCCTCTGGAAATGGATCGGCTTGGTACTCGTTTACCCACTTACGCAACGCGGTTACAAAAGTATCCGCACGAGTCGGCAAATAAAATGCTTTAGCGAAGTTAGCACCGCCACCCTTAGCTGCTAGATAACGCTCTTGGTAGTGCAGGAAGATCTGATCATCTTCCAAAACGTTATTCTGTCCAAGATGGGAGTACCAGCGCGGCGTAAGTTTCAGGAATAAACCAGGCAATTTTGAGGAAAACTTAAATGGAAATCGCGCAAATATGCGACATTCTCCCTTGCGAATAGGAGTTGCGTAAACAACAGTTAAAGTTCTGCCAAATTGTTTCGAGGTCAAGTCATGCCACATTAAAGCTGGGGCAATAAAAGTGGTAAATTGTTTTCCCAGCGTACCTTTACGGGGACCTTCTTCCCAAATACCTTTAAAACCTTGTTTGTCGGATGCCACAACTTCCAATTCTACCGGAGCAGCATTAGTTCGATTACCAACGGAACGGTGATGAGTAAAGGGAACGTGACTAGCATCAAGAACATTTTCTAATAAAGTCAGGGCATCGTAGGGTAAATCCCGAAAAGTGTTAAGGCAAATCCACCCATCAGGGGACTCCTCTATCGGTTCAATAATCGGAACTTTGACATTAAAAGCGTTTTCCGGTTCACCTGGATAAATAAACAACAATCCTTGGCGTGTGACTGTAGGGAATGAGGCTACACAAGCTCGTTGGGATGCGTGGGCTTTGTTTTCTGCTTGCTGTTGAGGGATGCGATCGCACTTACCCTCTCCAGTAAACGCCCAACCGTGATAAGGGCATTCCAGCAACCCATCCTCAGCAATTCTGCCTTCTGAAAGCGGTGCTAGTCGATGAGGACATTGATCTGCCAACGCCCGCCAACTATTTCCTTGTTTGTCCCACCAAATTACTAAATCCTGACCTAGTAGTGTGAACTTACTCGGTTTTGATTTGTCGAGATCCTCAATGTAGAAGACAGGATACCAAGCTTCCTTGCAGTCAAAACGAGCAGGGTCATTTCCACCAGCTAGAAACTGATCAGTTTGTGTTGTTTCGATCCGCTTTTCAGCCAGCATTATTAAAAGTTGCCTTGATTATAAAAGTTTTTCTTTATATATCGTAACAATTCACTTGAATTGGCAACAATCTACAGCGCTCTTAAAAATCGAGCCTGCCCATCTCAAATAAGGCGATCGCTTGTGCCATTTTGGTAGTAACTAAGCTTTAAATATTTCCCGATCATGGATAGTACTACAACCGTAAAACAAGCTGACACACCAGCAACCGCCCATGAAATTTTGGATGTACAGCAAACAAATTGCTGCATTGTAGGTGGAGGTCCTGCTGGTGCTGTTCTCGCGCTTATTTTGGCACGTCAAGGCATCCCAGTCATGCTACTGGAAGCCCACAAAGACTTTGAGCGCGACTTTCGGGGTGACACAATTCATCCCTCAGTCATGGAGATTATGGAGGAACTAGGATTAGCCGATAGACTCTTAGAGTTGCCCCATTCCAAGCTGCATCAACTGACTATCACTACAGAAAATGACTCAGTTACAGTAGCTGATTTCAGCCGCCTAAAAACTCGGTATCCATACATCATGGTGACACCCCAAGTTAAATTTCTCAACTTCATCACCGACGAAGCAAAACGTTATCCCAACTTTGAATTAATCACAGGGGCAAATGTACAGGAAATAATTGAGGAAGATGGAATCATTAAGGGTGTGCGATATCGTGGACATGGTGGTTGGCATGAAGTCAGGGCAGTTCTTACCGTTGGTGCAGATGGTCGTCACTCTCGCTTACGTCAACTAGCTGGCTTTGTACCAATTGAAACATCACCACCAATGGATGTGCTATGGTTTCGCTTGCCTCGCAAAGCAGAGGAAGCTGAAGGTTTGAGTGGTCGGTTTGGTAAAGGTCATATCGTAGTTTTACTTGACCGTTCTGAACAATGGCAGATTGCCTATGTTATCCCCAAAGGTCGTTATCAACAGTTACGGACTGCTGGTTTAGAGACGCTACGCCAATCACTTGTGGAAGTTGTGCCAGAGTTGAGCGACAGGGTAGAACAACTGCAAGATTGGTCACAAGTTGCTTTTCTCTCAGTAGAGTCTAATCGTCTTACTCGTTGGTATCGCCCTGGACTATTATTAATTGGTGATGCTGCCCATGTGATGTCGCCAGTTGGTGGCGTAGGGATTAACTATGCTATTCAGGATGCAGTTGTAGCTGCAAATATTTTGAGCAATGATTTAAAAACTGGCACAGTTAAAGTTACTCACTTAGCTGCTGTACAGCGACATAGAGAAATACCGACGCGCGTTATTCAGGCGTTTCAGTCTGTAGCCCAACAGCGCATATTTGCTCGTGTTCTCAATTCAGATCCGTCTTTTCAGCTACCAGCTTTTCTACGGATACCGATTCTGCGTGACTTACCAGCTAGATTAGTAGCTTTTGGCATTTGGAAAGTCCACGTTGACAATTAACAATTATCAATTATCAATTATCAATGGTCATAGTTTCCAATATATTGTTAACTGTTTACTGGTCATTGCTAATTGCTAAAGAAATTATTTTTTCATCTGAATTTAGTTGAATAATGCGATCGCCTGTGCCATCTTTACCCAATAACGGTACTTGATCGGCATTCAATCGCAAATAACGCTGTGTACTGGTTACTAATACCACTTCCGATGCTGGCTGCACTATTATTACTCCAGCTATAGCATCCTGCTTGCTGGTAAACTGAAACGATTGAGTCCCAATATCTGCACGATTTGCTAATCTTAAAGCGTTTATCGGTAAACGTTTACCATATCCGAGTTGGGAAACTAGCAACAAGTTATCATTTATACTGACACTCATAGCACTAACTAAATGTTCTGCCCGACCAAGACGTAATGCTTGTAAGCCTTGCGCTGTGCGTCCCATTACAGGCAATTGTTGATCGTTCACTAAAAATCGCAGTAGTCTACCACCAGAAGTTGCTAATACTACCTGTTGACGCTCTTTGGTGAAGTTAACAAAAGATAATTTATCATCTTCCTTTAGTTTGATTAGTGTTAAACCACGATTAGTTAAATTAGTTAGTTCAGAAGCTTGTAGACGCTTAATTTGCCCTTTCTGAGTCACTAAAACTAAGTTAGCGTCTTTTGGTGCATCTGAAAGGAAAAAGTGTTTTACTATATTTTCTGATGCTGCGGGTAGCAAGGTAATTAGTGGTGTTCCCCGTGAATTACTCGATGTTGGGGGAATGTCGCGCACTTTTACGGGGTAAGCTTTACCACTACTCGTTAATACTACTAGCTCTGCTTGTGACCCAATTATATTAGTATTAATTACAAAATCATTACTAGCTTTTGAACCAGCAGATTTACCACCATTTTTAGGTAGTCGTCGCACATACCCCTTTTGGGTAAATTCCAAAACAACTTCTGTTTCTGGAGGTTCAGTATTAATAATTTCTAGTTGTGCAGACGATTCATCAATTTTTGAGGTTTTAGTAGTAGCAGATGACTTGCGGCGTTTGGGGGCTAAATCGCTGCTAACTTCTGCCTGCTGAGTTTTTGCTGTGCTAACTGGAGTTTTTTGATTATTAACAATTATTTTAGTGCGGCGAGGATCGGTATATTTACGTTTTATTGCTCTTAAATCTTTTTTAAGATTTTTTAATAACTCTTGGCGATCGCTCAATAACCGATTTAACAATTCGATTCTTTTACTTAACTCGTCAAACTCGCTTTGTAAGTTTTTCCTTTCTAAACCCGTCAAACGGCGCATCGGCATTGATAAAATTGCGTCTGTTTGAGCATCACTAAAATTAAACTGGCTTTGTAAGGTAACTTTTGCAGTACTACCATCAGGAGCCTTTCTGAGTAAATCAATTATGTCATCTAACTGACTTAATGCCGTTAGCAATCCTTCTACTAAATGTACACGCCTTTGAGCTTGTTCTAATTCATAGTTATATTGCTTCGTCAGGGTTTGTTCGCGGAAATTGAGAAACTCCTCCAACATTTGGCGCAGAGTTAACTGGCGAGGTTGCCCATCTACTAATGCTAGTAAAATCGCTCCAAAGTTACTTTGTAGTGCTGTTTGCTTATAAAGTTGGTCTAGAACTTTATGGGGATTAGTATCGCGTTTAATTTCTATTACTACGCGCATTCCTTCGCGATCGCTTTCGTCCCTGAGATCGGCAATTCCCTCGATTTTGCCATGATTTACCAGTTCTGCTACCTTTTCAATCCAAGCTGCCTTATTTACCTGGAAAGGTAACTCTGTCACCACGATGGGTATCCGTCGCTGACGCGATCTTTTCGATTTAGTAGCAGTAGCAGAGCTAGATTCTGATTCACCATCCTCAATGTTAGCAACTCCCCGCAACGGGATACTACCACGTCCAGTTGTGTAAGCTTCTCTAATTCCTTCAAGTCCCAGAATTTCTCCACCTGTGGGAAAATCTGGACCTGGAATTATTTCCCATAACTTCTGATCGGGGAGATCGGGTTTATCAATTAAAGCAACTAAACCATCTACCACTTCACCCAAATTATGTGGGGGAATATTGGTTGCCATACCAACAGCGATACCCGAAGAACCGTTGAGTAATAATATTGGCAATTGTGCTGGTAATACAGTTGGTTCTTGTTGGGAGTTATCGAAGTTTCCAATAAAATCAACCGTTGCTTCACCAATTTCACTCAGTAACCCTTCATGGCTAATTGGGGAAAGGCGCGTTTCAGTGTAACGCATAGCTGCGGCTGGGTCGTTATCTACTGAACCAAAGTTGCCATGACCAGCAAGCAGTGGATAACGGCTAGAGAAGTCTTGCACCATCCGCACTAAGGCATCATAAACTGCCTGATCGCCGTGAGGATGATATTTACCTAATACATCCCCGACTACACGGGCGCATTTCCGGTAAGGTCGATCTGGAGTTAAACCGAGTTCGTGCATTGCATATATAATGCGCCGATGCACTGGTTTTAAGCCATCGCGGACATCAGGTAAAGCTCTCCCAACAATCACACTCATGGCATATTCAAGATAAGACCGTTGCATCTCTGTATGCAGTGGTGTGGGGATAATCTGACCGCCTGCTAGCAGGTTCAGTTGTTTTGCCATGAGTTCTGTTTCCTATTTACCTGTATTGATCGGAAATTAAGCCTCGTCTGACCAAGGTTCGTTTGTACTACTGTCCACAATAAGATGGAACCGGACGCTTATTATATTCCACTGATATATAAAATCTCTATCACAAGTTAAAACGGTTCTACTTGTAGAAAATGATCCAATTAATGCCCGCATTTTTGCCAAAATTTTGCTCAAGCGGGGCGGTTTGGAAGTAAAGCATACTGAAGATGTTGCAGAACTGATACAGCTTGCCCAGTCTGAGAAAGCTGATCTACTTTTGATGGATGTTTCCTTGGCTAACAGTGTTTGCAGAGGAGGCAGAGGGGCAGGGGAGCAGAGGAGCAGAGGAGCAGAGGGAGAGAGGACTTGTCCACCAACCTGAAAATATGCAACTTAAATACTTGTTAACTTGGCAATATTTTCAAATAAATTTCTTGGGTAAAGTTTGGAAAAGGGAAAAACGAGATATTGACAATGGGGCAAAAAAATTTCTTCCTTCTTACCTCCTCTGCTCCTCTGTCCCTCTGCCCTATCACTGTTCCGATTCTTGTGATTGTGGTTGTTGCTCTTGGCTTTGGGCAATAGTCGCTTGTATTCTAGGAACTTGCAGGAATTTTTGAGTTTCGTTGATTAAGCGATCGCCCCACAGATTTTCTTTGAGAAATTTCAAATCAGCATAACGACTATCTAGCTTAATCGCGGTTTCTCCCAATGTCAGAGCTTGTTCTTTGTCGCCTTTGGCATACAAAGCTACTGCCATTGCTAGTAAGGGTTCTGCCGCTTTACTATCAATGGCTACTGCCTGCCGCCATTGTTGGATTGCACCAGTAGTATCGCCTGTTTCATACTTAACTAAACCAATGTTGTTAATTCCAGGCCAAAATTTTGCTTCTTTTTTAATTGCTTTTTGATATTGTGCGATCGCCTCTGGAAAACGATTCAGTTTGTAGTAAGCGTTACCTAAGTCAAATAGCGCCTCTGTTGCATCTGGCTTAATTTTTAAACCTGCTTGCAAATCTGCAATAGATGATGTATAATCTCCTTTTTGAAACTTAGCTGAACCTAAACTAAACAAAATTCCAGCTTCTTTAGGTGCCAAGCTACGAGCTTTTTGAAGAGCTTCAATTGCTTGGTCGAATTTCTGAGATTGGATGTACAAACTACCTAGTAGGAACCAGGGTTGATAGCTTTTTGGAGCCAGTTGAGTTGCTAAGTTTACTCTCTGGATAGCTAGTTCATATTGCTGGAAGCGAGTTAACTGAACTGCGTCCTGTGCCAAGTTCAAGCCTTGCTGCTCTAGCTCTTTAGCGTCGAGTTGCAAACTATAAGGCAGCAAAGCCTGCGCCAGCACTGGCTGTGGAATGCTCCCTAAACCAAGAAGAATAAACAGAGACAATAAATAAATACGTTTAGGCACGGTGTACCCTCAAAATCATCATAAGAAAGGAATCTTCAGTTAATAAGTTAACGCAATATTCATTTGATCGTGGCAAAAAACTTGCCCAAAAACTAAGCAGGTTTCAGATCTTAGAGCATTACTGTTCAATTTAAGCTTAGTTGTTTGACTTGGCAATTTTTAATGGTAGTAAAACTTACGATAGTCTTTTTTGAGTAAAATTGACCATATTTAATCATATCTTAGTATTTTTTTAGAAACCGAGGGTTATCCCAAGTAAAGAGATTTTTCAGATATTGAATGCAAAGTTAAGATTACCCCAAGTCTGTGGCAACTGCAAACCCGCAATAAATTTAGAAATTGGCATTTAAGGGAACAGTAACTATAAATTTTGTTCCAACACCTTCTTCACTCTCAACTGTAATTGTACCTTGGTGTAAATCTACCATGCGTTTGACAATTGATAAGCCCAAGCCTGTACCCTGGATATTACCAACGTTTTTAGCCCGATGGAATGACTCAAACAAGCGTTTTTGATCTTCTACAGGAATACCAATACCGGAATCTTGGATAATGAAGGTTGCCTCAAAATTATGGCAACTGAGTTGAAAATTAATTTGCCCTCCTTGTGGAGAATATTTAATCGCATTCGAGAATAGATTGCAGAGGATGTGTCGCAGCAGTGCTTCATCCATCATAGCCTTACTGCAATCTCCAGACATCGCAAAAACAATCGTGTGTTTATTGCCAGCCGTAAGCTGCATCTCTGCTAGTAATTCTTGGCAGAAATCTTCTAAATTGAGGGACACTGGATTAAACACTACCTTACCAGCATCAGCTTTGTTGATCGAAAGAACATCATCAAGTAACTGAACCATTCTGCCAATTCCAATACCAATTTGCTGATACAGCTTTTGTTTTTTGTCTGGAGATAATTTATCTGCGTAATGTTCCAACATTTCAGCAGATAATAGCACTGTGGAAAGAGGAGTGCGGAACTCATGGGAAGTCATGGAAATGAAGTTTGATTTAAGCTCATTTAATTCTTTTTCTCGTTGCAAGGTTTTATTGATTTCTTCTTCTACCCGCTTGGCTTCGGTAATATCTTCGGCAATGCCAGCTACACGGTAAACTTGCCCCAGTTCATTTAAAATAGGAAAACTCCGGTCTCTGATCCAGCGAATGGAATTATCGGGCTTGATAATTCGATATATTACTTCAGTGCGATCGCCCAGTTTTTGTTTGGCAAAGCTATTAATCACCTGCTGTTGATCGTCTACATGAATAGCATCAACAAAAGATTTGGGTTGTTCATATAAACTCTGACAGCTACGCCCCCAGATTTCTTCGTAAGCAGGGCTAATATAAATAATTTCAGATTTGTGCGGATCTGATAACCAAAAAACTTCGTGGATATGTTCGGCTAGTTGCCGAAACCGTTGCTCAGATTGTTGTAAATCATTTTCTACTTGCCGACGCTGAATGACTTCTTCTTGTAGTTGCTTATTCACCTCGCTCAAAAAGGTTGTTCTTTCTTCTACGAGTTGTTCCAAGTGTTCGCGATGTAGGCGTAACTCCTCTTCAAACTGCTGACGAGCAGTGATGTCTCGAATCACTAGGACGGCGCTTGTTCCTTGTTCTAGCAATTTAAGGCTTGCCCAAGATATCTCCAAAATTAATAATTGAGATTCTTGGCGAAATTCGTAAGTACTTGTACCCTTAAGCTTGCCTTGGAGGGCAATATTTACTGGATGTACTGCTATAGGGATATTTTCACCCTCTTTGCTTAAGGGCAATAACTCATAGAGTTTTGCTCCTAAAATTTGGAAGCGGTTTCGATTTACTAAGCTATCAAAGGTTTTGTTAGACCATTGAATCTTGCCATCTTCATCAGTCCAGGCGATCGCTTCATCAATAGCGCCAAGCGCGACCTCCATTTTTCCTAGTGTCGCCCGCAAATTATTAACTATATTTTCTAAACCAACATTCATAACCACGTTAGGAACACTAAGATAATTTGCATTAATTCAGCTTATTCGGGTAACAGCTAGGAATTTTAAACTAATTAATTAAGCAGCATTGCAGGCAAAAGCTACTAAGTAAGTGGGCAAGTTGAGTTAACGTAGGAAATGATGCCTTGATGAGGTGTGATCAAAATTTATCCTAATTTTTTAGCTTTTATCTGAACCATCAGGAACACCCCATTATATGAATGTTAGCGGGGAAGAAGGACAAAAACACCTTTTAAAAGCAGTGCATGGAAGTTCCCCTAGTTGGTAAAGTAAAAAGACCGTTAGCCTGGGCATTTGGTGTCATAGCAGCTATCGTGATAGTTGCTTCTATAGGCACTTATATACTAATTAATCGGTCGTCGCCAAAAATTGACATAAATCAACTAACAGTTGCGGTCAAATCAGCAACGATTACGGTTCGGATTACAGCTAGTGGTACGGTGATACCGTTTCAGAGTGTCAACCTTAGCCCAAAAACGTCTGGTCGTTTGGCAAAGTTGTTTGTTGAGCAAGGTGACAGAGTGCAACAAGGGCAAGAAATCGCCCGGATGGAAAATTCAGAGCTTCAAGCTCAATTGTTGCAATCTAGGGCTAATTTACAGCAAGCTGAAGCACGTTTTGCAGGAGCGCAAACAAGTCGCCCTGAAGAAGTTGCCCAAGCTAGTGCGCGTTTAGCACAAGCGCAAGCTATTTTGGCACAGGCTCAAAATGGTAGCCGTCCTGAAGAAGTTGCTCAAGCTAGTGCGCGTCTGTCACAAGCTAGTGCAAGTTTGGCACAATCAAGATCTAATCGTCCCAGACAAATTGAACAGGGGGAAGCTCAAGTTGTGGCGGCTTCATCGCGAACTAATTTGGCGAAACAACGGCTGAAACGATATCAAAATTTAAGACAACAAGGTGCGATCGCTCAAGATAAACTTGATGAGGTAGAAGCAGAATACACCACTGCTCAAGCTAATACCGCAGAAGCACAAAGACGCTTGGATCAAGTAAAGAACTCGACGCTGCAAGAAATTCGCCAGAAGGAAGCAGCAGTTACAGAAGCACAGCAGGCGTTAAGGCAACTCCAAAAAGGTACTCGTTATGAGGAAATTGCCCAACGTGCTGCTGATGTAGCACAAGCACGCGCAGCTTTACAGCAAGCACAAAACGGTCAGAGAAAAGAGGACGTAGCACAACTCAGGGCAGCCGTTGATGGTGCGAGAGCGCAATTTTTAGAGGCTCAATCAAGGTTGCAAGATACCATTATTCGCGCTCCTTTTGCTGGTACTGTGACGCAGAAGTATGCAACGGAAGGGGCGTTTGTGACACCTACAACGTCGGCTTCTAGTACTGCTTCTGCTACTTCTACTTCAATTGTGGCGATCGCGAAAGACCTAGAAATTAGGGCGAAAGTCCCAGAAGTTGATATTGGACAAATTCAACCTCAACAAAGGGTAGAAATTATTGCTGATGCTTATCCAGATCAGATTTTTAAAGGACTTGTACGCTTAGTTTCACCTGAAGCTGTACTGGAACAAAACGTTACTTCTTTTGAGGTGCGGATCGCCCTGCAAACAGGCACTCAGCAGCTTAAATCAGGCATGAATGTGAATGTCACTTTTTTGGGTAAACAGCTACCCCAAGCAATGCTTGTGCCAACAGTGGCAATTGTCACGGAAAAAGGGCAGACGGGTGTGTTGGTTCCAGATGCTAAGAATCAACCACAGTTTCGACCTGTGACAATAGGTGCATCAATTCAAAACGAAACACAAATTTTAGAGGGAATTAAAGAAGGCGATCGCGTCTTTATTGATCCACCTAAAGGTTATAAGTCTCAGAGGAAAAAACCATAAGATAGGGGCAGAGGCTAATTGTTAATTTTTAATTGAAAAAGTGGATATTTTAGAAAGTGTCAAAATGGCAACTACAACATTAGTTGCTAATAAGTTACGCAGTAGCCTGACTATGCTGGGTATTATCATTGGCAATGCTTCTGTGATTGCAATGGTAGGAATAGGACAAGGAACTCAGAAGTTAGCAACTGAGCAGTTTGAGTCACTTGGGACTAATGTTTTATTTATTATTCCAGGTAATCAGGATGCTCAAAGAAATCGGGGTGAAATTCCAAAAACATTGGTGTTGGCAGATGCACAAGCGATCGCTAATTTAGTTCCTTCTATTTCTGAAGTTGCTCCCCAAATTCAAACCCGACAACCAGTTACTTACAGCAACAAAAATACTAATACTCAAATTATTGGTGCTACTCCAGAATTTCTGACAGTACGCAGCTTTGATATGGCGACAGGAAGATTTATTTCAGAGTTAGATTTGCAGCAAAGTAATCAAGTAGTTGTTTTGGGTGCAGATCTTGCTAGTAAACTTTTTGGCGATCGCAATCCTATTGGTGAAAGAATTAGAATTAAAAATATTAGCTTTTCAGTAATTGGGGTAACGCTGCCGAAAGGTTCTTCTTTTGGCAATAACCAAGATGATACTGCTTTTATTCCCCTAACTACAGTGGCTAATCGAATTGTTGGTAGAACATCTCCTTATGGGGTGGAGATTTCATTTATCTCTGTGTCTGCTAAAAATGCCGAAAGTTTGGGCGCGGCTGAATTTCAGGTTACTAACTTGCTTAGGTTACGTCATAAAATTATTAATGAGGATGATTTCACGGTTAGAAACCAAAAAGATACTTTACAGATAGCTAATACTGTTACTGGGGCATTAACAATGATGTTAGCTGCGATCGCAGGTATATCTTTGTTAGTCGGTGGTATTGGTGTTATGAATATTATGCTAGTTTCTGTCACCGAACGCACTCAAGAAATTGGACTGCGTAAAGCTATTGGTGCAACGCAAGGAGATATTTTGTTTCAGTTTTTGATTGAAGCAATTATTCTCTCAGCCGTAGGTGGTATAGCGGGTACTTTATTAGGTGTTGGTAGTATCTCTCTGATTAGTTTATTAACTCCTTTAAAAGCGGCAGTTTCACCAGTAGTAATTATTGTTGCTGTCAGCGTTTCTGGTGGTATTGGGTTATTTTTTGGGGTTGTTCCTGCTAGACGTGCAGCTAAATTAGATCCAATTGTGGCATTGAGAAGCGCTTAACAATTAACAATTAACAATTAACAATTATCAATTATGAGTTTAAAATAACTATTTTTTGAGCGCAGATGTGAGCAGATAAACGCAGATTACGCAGATGTAGCAGAAAATTTAATTGACTTATAGTAAGAGGTCTAATGAATAATAAATATTTCGACAATGTTGTTGACAAAAATTACTTTGCACCAACTAAACCAGTAATTGTAAATTTAGAAAATATTGCTAAAGTTTACGGTGTTGGTGAGCTTGAAGTTCGCGCCCTTAATAGCGTTAGTTTAACAATAGAACAAGGCGAATATTGTTCAATTATGGGTGCGTCTGGTTCGGGTAAGTCTACAGCGATGAATATTATCGGTTGTTTAGATAAACCTACTGCTGGTCATTATTATTTAGATCGTGTAGATGTTTCTCAATTAGCTGATGATGAGTTAGCTAAAATTCGCAACTTTAAATTAGGATTTGTCTTTCAACAATTCCACTTATTACCGCAACTAACAGCACTAGAAAATGTGATATTACCGATGATATATGCTGGGATTAAGAGCGGAGAAAGACGCGATCGCGCGGTGGCTGCTTTAACCCGCGTTGGCTTGGAAAATCGCTTGCATAATAAGCCAAATCAACTTTCTGGCGGACAACAACAACGAGTTGCGATCGCGCGTGCAATTGTCAACAAACCTGTATTACTGTTAGCAGATGAACCCACTGGCGCATTAGATTCACGCACAACTCAAGAAGTAATGGAAATTTTTACCGAATTAAACAATAGTGGTATTACCATTATTATGGTGACACATGAACCAGAAGTAGCGCGTATGACTCGCCGGATTGTTTGGTTTCGTGATGGTCAAGTAATCCATTCCCACCTCACCCCAGAAGAGCTAAACTCTGTAGCTCTCGGTACTTAATTTAATTTTTTATAATAAATATTCAATAAAATTGGCATCTTATTTATATAAATATTTCCCTGTTTGGTGCATCTGTGAGGTTCTCCCCCGTTAACCCTACGGGCGTAACGGGAGCTTCTCCAGAACAGTTAACACTCAACTGCCAACTGTCAACTGTCAACTGTTACAAGCTTGAAGTTTTGCCAGTTTCTGCTTGAGTAGGAATTGCTTGGATGTCCGTGTAGCCCATGTTACTAGCAATGGTACGCAATAATGAAATTTGCCCTTCAAAATCAAGAGCTTTAATGCGGTTTAAAACATCGTTGCTAGGTGCGCTATTTTCGTAACCGCTAGGCATATCTACTACTGTATGTCCCATTGCTTGCGCCCAAGCGAACCAAACCATCAATTGATTATTTTCTTTGAGTACACCATAAGCATGAGAATACTCTGTATGCTCGCGATTAACAATTTCTCGCATGATCGCAAGTTGCTGTTCATTTGATAGCTGCAAATAATCTCCTAACAACTTGGGCGCAAGTTGGGGGTCTGTTGCGGCTGGGGCAGCTTGGGTAATTGATTTACCCATTTCTTTATAAATAAAATAAAGTAAAGCTAGTTTTTCATCAGTTCCTAAGCCCTCAAAAGCTGCAACTACTTGTTTGGTATCATCTGACAAAGCTTGTGATTTTCCAGAATTTTCGTTTGCTGGCATAAATTTCCTTCCGTTAAATTTTAAGTATTACAAACTTAGAGATACCAAATTTTTGAGCTTTGTCTCCCCCTCCAAGAGAGAGAGTTTTGTAAGAAAACTTGATTGAATTAAATATTTCTTACTATAGACAGAGATGATTAATTAAGGGTGCTTTTTGCTAAATATGTAGCTTTTTGAATTCTAATTAGCATTTATAAAGTAGTTGTAAACATATACTAATTTTATCTCTAAAAATACTTGAATGATAGTTAGCTATATAAATATGTAATTATTTATATAGTTCAGTAATAAAAAATAAAAATCTAGAAAATTTTTATTAAAAACGATGCGATTTACATAATCCCAAAAGACATAGAGTGATTTAATTAGTTTGAAAATTAATATTTTCACTTTTGGGATTCAACCAATAAAATCTATCCCAGGAGGGTCAAACAAGTGGCGATCGCTCCTTTAGGATTAAATAATAATTTGAAAAATACAAAAAGGATCTCAATATGAATGAAGAAATCAAAGCCAATCCAAGCGAAGCAGTTACTCATGAGGGTCAGTTAGCTGCTGAAAATATGGCTACTGGTGTAGAAGAAGTCCCCAATGTTGATATTGAGGGAGACTACGAAGCATCCAAAGCATATAGTGTTAGCGACGTTGACCGTAGCTCTGCTGGTGAAGTAGCTGCTGAATCTGCAACGGCATCAAAATTTGAAATAAGCCAACCAGAAGAAACTACATCTCAAGCACAACCTACAGGTAATCCTAACGAGTTTCTGGATATGGCAAAAGGTGTAAATCCTAGAGCGGGAGAGGGAAACGCTAGTAGTGATGATTTAATAGACAAAGCTATAGAAATGGGCAAACCTGGCAAATAAGCAAATTGTTCATAAATATTAGTAATAGGGCGCAGCGAAAGATTAATCGTTAGCGCCATTTAATTTTTAAGTCAGAAGTTACATTGAATCTTTGAGCTAATTAAAGTATTGCTTAACCATTTCGCTAATTTGGCTGCGGTTTGGCAACCAGTAACTAACAGCACGTCTACCAGTACCATTAGGAGCGCCTGGTAAAACTATCCCTTTGACATTTGAACGGTCTACTTGAGCAGCAAACGTAACTAATCCTGCTAATTCTTCAACAGTTAAATTAGTATCTATATCTGGTTTAACTGCGGAAAGCGCATAAGGAATAGCAGCTAATTTTAGAGGATTAACAGATTGTTTAATTAAGGCACGAATTACAGTTTGTTGCCGTTCTACACGACCGATATCAGCATTAGCATCACTACGAAAACGTAGAAACTGCATTACTTGATCACCATTAAGGCGTTGTTCTCCCTTTTTAAGATTGATGTATAAATGTTGAGATTCATCTGTATACTTCATGTCTTTGGGAACATTAATTATTAAACCTCCCAAAGCATCAACTATCTTACCAACGGCTAAGACGTTAATTCGGGCAAAACGATCTATCTTTACTTGGTTATCAAGTAACTCAGTCACTTCTTCTGCTGCTAAAGCTCTTCCACCAATTTTATTAGCGGCATTAATTTTTTGAGTAATATTGCCTATCGTGACACGGGTATCTCTAGGAATTGAGACAATTGTGATACCTTTTGTTTCTGGGTTAAACCGTACTAGCAGCATGGTATCTGAAAGACCATCTACTGAGTGTTGTTGCGCTAAGTAACCTTTTTCGCGTGTTTGAGAGTTAGGCTGATTCACGTCTGCTGGTAATACACTCATCCCTAAAACTAAGATATTGACAGGTCGGGTGAGTGATGGTAGTAGCAAAGTACTATTGATGAAGCTTTCATCATTAAAGACGGCGGCTGCTCTGGGAGAAAGTTCGCCCTGTTGATAAGGCTTCGTAGGATAAGCGGCGGCTAAAAAAGCACCAGATATTGCTGAAATCAATATAGCTGCACCCACCAGCAATTTGTTTGTACTGCGTCGCTGTCTAATCACTTGCGGTTTTCGATGAATCACACGAGGATGGCTTGGTGAGTTGTTTACAGGTTCTCTACGTGGTTGAGGGCTTCTTTGTAACATCAGAGGGCGATTTGGCGGATTAGAATTAATATTAGCTATATGCTTAGAACTATTTTTAGGTAACGGGCGTTTGTTTGCTTTAATATCTCTAACTTTGGGTGAACGTGACATCGTGCTATTGGTTTAAATAAAAGCTACAAGGTAGTATGCGTCTATTCCGGTATTCTAGGATGATGGCTCAAATACCTTAATAACAGTCACCACGTACCCAGACTACCAGTCAGAAATCACCCATGACCAGTTATAAAATTGTTTGCAAACCACGCACTAACCGCTCAATGCCTTCTGCTGCTGTTTCTTTTTGTAACGCTCCATAAGCAACGCGCAAATAACAACCATTATCCATGCCAAAGGTTGTACCTGGAATTACTGCTACTCGATGTTCGCTAATTAGTCGCGTTGCTAATTCTAAGGCATCCATTTTAGTATTAACTTTGAGCAGGAAATAAAAAGCACCATTAGCTCTTGCAGTTGTGCATAAATTTTCTAAACGGGAAATGGATTTTAGTACAAGCTGTCTGATATTTGCGATCGCACTTATATGAGTTAAACAATAATCCATTCCTACTTGCAATGCTCCCAATGCTGCGTACTGAGAAATTACTGGTGGACAAATTAGAATTGTATCTTGAACTTTCCTCACTGACACCAGCAAGTGTTCTGGAATTACCATATAACCAATTCGCCAACTAGCAAAACCATAAGCTTTTGAAAGACTATATAAAGAAATAGTGTGGGAGTTACTACCAGAAAAAGATCCAGGGGAAATATGCTTAGTATCGTCATAAGTAAAGTATTCGTAAGCTTCATCGCTGATGTGGTAGATTCCATGCTGGCGACAAAGATCGTTAACTTGTTGTAATGTTTCTTTTGGATAGACAACACCAGTAGGATTATTTGGTGAAATTGTCACTACTGCTTTTGTTTTACTGGTAATAGCTTGTGCGATCGCATCTAAACGCGGTTGGTAATTTTCATCTGTAGATACAAGTACTGCACGACAACCCGCCATTGTTATAGCCATTTCGTGATTGAAATAGTAAGGTGTTTGCAGAATAATCTCATCTCCTAAAGAAGTAATCGCCAAAATAGCATTCATAAATGCCATATTGCTGCCTGCTGTGACTACAATGCAGTTTTGATGATTAATTTCAATACCGTTAAATGCTTGCAATTTAGTTTTAATTGCTGCTAGTAATGGAGGAATTCCCTCAACAGCTTTGTATTGATTGTTGGTTGGATCAGCAAGAAATTGAGATATTTGTGCGATCGCTTGTGGTGGTGGTGCATAATAAACTATCCCTTGTCCCAAGGATATAGTTCCAGGGTTGTTGCGAATCAGTTCCCCAATTACAGGAATAATAGGCGACTGTACCGCTTGCATACGAGAGATTTGTGTTTTCATCACATTTAACGTTGTTGCGTAAACTGCAACATGACATATAACAAGTTTGCAGTTAAGTCATACTGGCGATAACTGTAAATATTAAAAATAGTAGGGGTAATTGTGAACCGTTTAATTTCTGCCAAATTCAAACCCTCTTTAGCTTCCTGTGCAATACTAGGAACAATAGTTTTAACCAGTTGCGCCTCCGCCGCAGATAAAACAGGACAAGCACCCATGTCAGCACCTCTGCCACAAGAGGCTGCTGAATCATCTGCTGATGTAGGTGGCGGTAGTAATATGGCGCTGGATACTGCAAAAACCGCACCAATACAGGGGCGTGCAGCAAAGGCGCAAGCACCTGTTTCACGTTCCCAACTTGTCAAAAAAGCTGAACTAGCATTGCGCGTCAATTCAATTGATAAAAGCATTCGTACTGTCTCTCAACTAATTCAAAAACAGCAGGGAGATTTACTAAGTTTAGAAAGTAATAAGCCTTATCAACAAAATTCTGGTCAAACCGCTACGATGCAAATGCGGGTTCCTCAAGCAAAGTTGGAAAGTTCTTTAGACAGCATAGCGCAACTGGGAACAGTAGAACGTCGCACTCTCACGGCGGAGGATGTGAGTAATCAATTAGTAGATAATGCTGCACGGTTAAGGAATTTCCGCAAACAAGAAAGCACTTTACTTAAAATTATGGAACGTGCGGGGTCAATTCCGAATGTGTTGCAAGTTTCTAATGAACTTAGTCAGGTACGTCAATCTATTGAACAGTTGGACGCGCAGTTAAAAAGTCTACGCAATCAGGTAGCATATTCTACAATTACACTAAGTTTAGAAGAAGCGATCGCTACTACATTACCAGAACGCGCTTTAGGATTGCAAGTTCAAGAATCTTGGAATCAGGCGACTTACTCTGTGGGTGCTTTAACTACTAATTTACTCAAGTTAGGTATTTGGTTAATTGCTTATAGCCCATACTTGCTACTTTTAACTGGTGCTGCTTGGTTTGGTTATACTCGTTTTCACCAACGCCACTCGCAACTACCAGAGACACGCAACTCTGATTAAATTATCAATACTATCTTTCTTTTGGCTTGAAAATACTCTAATTGCTTATAGAGGATTTACGCATAAATTGTCCTTCTCTGTTAGGGCTGGTTTATATATATCAATGGTTTGGAGGCATAGTAGAGACGCGAAATTTCGCGTCTCTACGTGCAACCCGCCCCTACAAGAGTAATTTCACCGTTATCTTGCGTAGTTTAAAATTTGAGCTACTTTGATCAATTTTGTAATGATTCTAGATAATCTAAAATTACCTCAACATCTCTTAGGCTGGTTTTGCTTTTTGGAAGTTTTTCCTTAAGTACGTTTAGTAAAAACGCTGGTTCTTTTAAGGTGAAAGGTGTTAATGTGGAAGTTGAATTTTGCCTCTGTTCAGTCATTAAAGCATCTTGTAGCTGTTCTTGAAGCTGTTGTGTTACAAGTTTGAGAGCTTCGTTTTCACTGAGAGCTTCATTTACTTTTAACTCAGCAGTAATTTTGCCTTGGTAGTGATGGCTAACTAATTTGTCTTTGTGATCTATAGCATCATTCAATGCTTTGATTCGTTCTTGTGTTTTTTTTAACTTCTGCCTGAAAGACTCTAACTCTGCTCTCAGGCTGGCTACTCCCCCATTTCTTCTGTTATACGTTTTGAGCGTTCTGTTACACGATCCGTTATACAATTCTCTAATTCTGTAAGACGTTCTGTTATACGCTGGTCGATGATCTGTTCAATACCAGGGTTAAGAGTATTTGCTGCTAGACGGCTTGTTTTACCAGGTTGTATAACAGGTTCAGGTTCAATACCGACTTCTAATCCAATTTTGAGCAATTTGTGAACTACTGCGGTTTTATCGAGTCCGGTTTCTGCCATTAACTGTGCGATCGCATTTGACAAATCATCAGAAACTCGGACGGTTAAAAGTTTACTTGGCATCTCGTTATACATATTTTGGGTATGTATAACATATTGTATAACATCGAGTGATGCCCTAACCAAGTCAGGACAAAATCACACTAGGTTGTGCTGTTATGGAAGTAACTCAGGTAAAAGTTCCTGAGTTGACTTGTGCCTGATAAGTTATTCCCTGTGAGAATTTCACTTGTATGCTAATTAAATGCCAGCTTGGGTTAGCTATTTAATCTTGGGTTTTTCCTAACTCTTTAATTAGAGAAACTAATGTTTCTGTGGGGGCGTTTTTTGGGCAAAAAGCATCAACAGGTGCTGTTTGAACCATCACTTCCACTTGCGGATCTTCAACTGACGAGTAAATAATAATTTTAGTTTTAGAATTCAGGGTTTTGATTTGAGTAGACGCACTTAGCCCATCTAAAGATGGCATTTGGAGGTCAATAATTATTACATCTGGATCATGCTCCTTGACCATTTCAATAGCTTCATTACCGTTAGTAGCACTAAAAATGACTTCCAAGGAACTGTCTTGAAGCAATGCTAACTTGAGAGCGGCTCTAGTTAGTTCATGATCGTCAACAATTCCAACCCGTAAAACATGATTCATAAATTAGCGAATATTTGATAAACCACTTGTTTAATGTAAGTTAAGTAGCAAAAACTGAGGACTACCTAGCGATATAGCGTTAATACTTCTTTTCAGTACCATAAGGTACAAACCTTTGTATGTAGTCAAACTTTAAACAAATAAGTGCAGAGGGCAAGCTGAATCATCATTGATGTGTTGCTATTGATTAAGCAATGACTCAGCTTTTGCTGCCGCTTTCTTGGCTCCTGGTTGCTTTTCGGGGGAGCGTGTATACCAGTACGCCCAAGCAATCAACACTGCTTGGAAAGGCAATCTTGCCCAATAAAGAGTTTGATTTTGGGGAATACCATCAATCTTGATGTTGTGTAAGGTCATATAGATGTTGGCAGGAAATACAGCAATAAATAGAGCAATCAGTCCCCATGCTGCTGCTACGCTGACGAATGGAATTAGTAAACCAATGCCGCCGAGAATTTCAAAAAAACCGCTAATGTAGACGGAAGCGAAGGGGGGAAATGGTGGCGGCACAATGCGGGCGAATTGCTCTGGTCGAATAAAATGGGTGATGCCAATAATGATCAGAAATACTGCCAAAACCCCTCGAAGAATTTCTTTACGGCGTGGCTGAAATTTGGAAGGCATAATTATCAACTATTGGTTTCCGGGGGTGGGTAGCTATTCACAGAATTGCGATCGCCACAATTACAGTGAATAGCTCAGTTAAAAATTAGACAATTGCCTTAAGGTAGATCGGTAGCACCCATTAGGTAAAGATCACACTCGCGGGCAGCACCACGACCCTCATTGAAAGCCCAAACAATTAGGCTTTGACCCCGACGACAATCGCCAGCAGCGAAGACAC
Source organism: Crinalium epipsammum PCC 9333 (assembly GCF_000317495.1). Classification (GTDB taxonomy): domain Bacteria; phylum Cyanobacteriota; class Cyanobacteriia; order Cyanobacteriales; family PCC-9333; genus Crinalium; species Crinalium epipsammum. The sequence continues at coordinate 885,816 of NC_019753.1, read as the reverse complement.
CAGGGATACTGGTAGAGTATTTGCCGTATTCAGCTTTTACGTTGCTGCGTTGGTCGCGTTCGATGCCGAGAGCATCAAGTAAGGGTTGTTCGGGGCCAAGGAAACCCATTGCCAGGAGAACAAGTTGCGCTGGTAAAACTTTTTCAGTTCCAGGGACGTGCTTAGGAATAAATTGACCTTTTTCGTTTTTCTCCCACTGCACTTGTACGGTGTGGACGGCTTTGATTTTGCCGTTTTCGTCGCCCTCAAACTTGGTGGCGGTGGTTGTATAAGCACGGGGATCGTCACCAAACTTGGCGGCGGCTTCTTCCTGCCCGTAGTCCATCTTGTAAACTTTGGGCCATTCGGGCCAGGGGTTGTCAGCAGCACGTTCTGATGGCGGTTGCGGCATAATTTCTAGCTGGACAAGGCTGTTGCAGCCGTGACGAATTGAAGTACCAACGCAGTCTGTGCCAGTGTCGCCACCGCCGATGATCACGACATCTTTACCTTCAGCAGTGATGAAACTGTTGTTATTGTCCAGAATTGCCTTTGTGTTGGCTGTGAGGAAATCCATTGCAAAGTGGATACCCTGTAACTCTCTGCCTTCGATGGGGAGGTCGCGGGGTTTTGTAGCCCCTGTACAGAGTACTACCGCGTCAAATTCCTTGAGGAGGTTTTCAACAGGTAAATCTTTGCCAACTTCGGTGTTGCAGACAAACTTTACGCCTTCTTCTTCAAGAATGTCGAGGCGACGCTTGACCACCTTTTCTTTGTCTAGCTTCATGTTAGGGATTCCATACATGAGTAGACCGCCTGGACGGTCGGCGCGTTCAAATACTGTTACCCAATGACCTGTTTTATTGAGTTGTGCGGCGGCGCAAAGACCAGCAGGGCCAGAACCGATGACGGCGACTGTTTTTCCAGTGCGTTTGGTTGGGGGTTCAGCCTTGATCCAGCCTTCTTCCCAACCTTTATCTGCGATCGCATTCTCAATATTCTTGATCGTAACTGGCGGGTTATTAATACCGAGTACGCAAGAACCTTCGCAGGGTGCGGGACATACGCGACCTGTAAATTCGGGGAAATTGTTGGTTTTATGTAAGCGATCGAGTGCTTCTTTCCAAAGTCCGCGATAAATTAAATCGTTCCATTCGGGGATGAGGTTGTTGATTGGGCAACCACTAGCCATGCCACTGATGACAGTACCCGTATGGCAAAAGGGAATGCCGCAGTCCATACACCGTGCGCCTTGGGTGCGGAGGTTTTCCTCTGGCAGATGGAGGTGGAATTCGTCCCAGTTGCGGATGCGATCGCTCGGTGCAACGTCAGAAGGTAATTCGCGGAGAAATTCGATAAATCCTGTTGGTTTTCCCATTGTTGTGTCTCGTCAATTTTGGATTTTGCAGGGTTTGTTATGGCATTAGCCGTAACGCACCGATACGGGGAACTGAGGCATTATGATCAATTTAATAGTTATTGAAAGTTCTACGCCATTTTCTATTCGTTGAGTTGTTCTGTTTGAACTGTCTGCAAAAACTCTTCTGCTGTGACCACCTTTACACCACGAAAAGGATTCAGGACAAGCAGATCGCGATCGCCACTAATTATGTAATCTGCCCTTCCACTGATTGCTAGTTCCAGAATTCTGTCATCTTTTGGATCTCGACACACTTTAACTTCTTCCGTTATCTCAACTAAGATTGCTCTATCTACTAGCGTTTCTAAAAACTCCTCCCGCTCTTCGCTGGTTACATAACGATTAAATTTTTCACGTCTAAGTACATTATTCAATTCCTCTAATAATTCCACCGATAACAGTATTTCACCATTTTTCAAGGCATATTTGAATACTTTTGCAGGCTTGCTAGTCTCGAAAAGTAACGCGCTAATAATTACATTTGTGTCAACGACATAGCGTAGTTTATTCCTCATTCAAAATTGAGTCCAAGATTTCTGGTGTTAATCCACGCTCTTGTGCTTTGTGGCTAATATCACTCATTACTTCTTCAATAGTTCTCTTTTGGCGAGTTACTTCACTAATTTTCAAGCTTAGTAATGCCTCTACCTTACGCCGTTGTTCTTCTGAAAATGTTTCAAAAATACGGGCAGTTTCAGCATTAACTTGAATTGTAATTGTTTTAGTTTCCATATTTATTTTGTTAATCTTTTCTTTTGGGGTTGGTTGGCGATACCCACGCACTTCTTATAGTAAGTCGTCTAGTTGCTTTTGGACAGGCTTGGGTATGATGACTTCATAACTCATCAGCTTGCCTTTGACTGATCAACGATATATTCCTCAAGAGTTTGATAATCTCCTTTGTGATAAGCCTTTTTAGCTTCTTTAATCTCGTCTAGAACCTGTGGTTCTTGTTCGATCAAGTCCTCTTCTGCTTCAAAAAGTTTATTTTCTAAAATTTCCAAAAATTGATGTTTTTTTCTAAATCTAGAAATTTAATTGCTTCAATTAATGATTCAAACGGAACATTAAACTTAATTGTTATTATCATTTTTTAACTATTTGTCAAAACTTAGAGAACGCACAGCAAAGATTTCGCTACTCAGGCAATGCAGTAATAGCAGAGATAGGAACAGCAACTACTGCAATAGATTCACCCACTGCATTAAAAACCTCCAGAAAACAACCATCTTCCCCACCACTAGGATGAGCAACAAAATCAATTAATGTGGCAATATCACCTGCTTTAAGTTGATGCTCTGGTAAGTCGCAAGTCAGAGCAACTTCCTGATATAAGTTAAGGGTCATAACTTTCTATAAATTTTGTTGGTTCAATAACAGTGGGATTGGTATTAAAATTTTTCATTTTATAACCAAGCCAATATAATTTTCAATTTAATGTGTATCTAACCTAAGAAGTAAAATATAGCAATATAAGCGATACTTTTAAATTGCCCAAAAATTCCATTTTAGTTTTTCTACACGTTATATGGCTTGAATTTTATTCATTGAGTATAGCCATGACATTGGGTGTTCGCGCAAAATTTTATTTCTATTAGTATTATAGTCAACTTTTCTCTTGTATAAAGCTCCACCCGCGAGTAAAACAGTAGGGCTAATAATAGGCAGTAAAAAGCTTCCTACTAAAGAAATTGCGGCTGTTGCCATTTCAGATGAAAAGACAACTTTCTGTGCTTCATCTTTTAGTTCATCTTTTAGAAGATTAAAATCATCTTTCATTTCTCTTTCAAAAATTCGTCTGATCTCTTCAGCATCCTGTGGAGTTTTTATTTGACTGAGCTTGTTAACATATTCTTCAATTTTTCTAAGGTAGTTAAGGCGTAACACTCTAATATGCGCTCCATTTGTAGTATTTTCTTTTTGTCTTAATTCAATAAGGCGTGATAGACTCACATTTTTAAAGTTCATTAGATGTAGAGAAATTGTAACTAGCGTTTCGCTATTTTCGCTCTTTTTGCCAAAATCGCCCAGTTCGCCGCCACCAATAGTTACTAAATAGCGATCTAGAGCAGAATAGGAAGAGACTTGATCTGTTACGAGCCTCTTCTGAGTGCCTGCACAGCAATTTGCTAAAATTGACATAATTGTCAATCCAAGTTGTTGAGAAGTCTCAAACCCTTTACTGTTTATAGAGTTTGCTAACCCTTCTTTTTCTAATCTTCTCCAGGTATCAGGAGCGAGTTTTTCTGGATACAATGTATAACGTAAATCCTTATGGAGATCCTCAACTTTCACGAAGAACCATTCCGGAAGTGGTTGACTAAGAAGGTCAACAATGGAATCGTTTACCATTTGCTTTTCTTTATCTGTTGGTATATATTTACCAGCAAATAAGCTAACTGCTTGGGCTAATTCAGGTTCGTGATAATCTGGTTCAAAGTGCAGATTTGGTGCTATGTACTCGATCTTATCCCAGAGGAATAATGCGTTTTTTAATAAATCTGTACTCATCTTTACATGGGGGTAGTAGAGTGCTGTTAGCATAATTTATCTCCTTAATAAATTATTAAGATACAATATTTTCAATTTGAAGCGATTTTTAGTAGGTTGGATTAACATTAAGAAAACCCAACCTACTGCGATCTTTGTTAGCTGCCACCAATGCGGGCAACGTCGCGGGCATTTTGTTCAAATGCGGCATTAAGTGCGTCATCGCCGCTTAAACCATCCGCGATCGCTTTCTCAATTGCCTGTAACACCCGCTTATAATCTTTGGGCATTACCTTAACAAACTTTGATACCATCTCATCCCAGTTTGCAAGGACTTTTGTTGCCTTCTGGCTTCCGGTATAGTCGGCGTGTTTCTGGATCATCTCGCGAAGATCGTTGATCTCCTCGGTGTCTTCCACTGTTTCTAGTCCCACCATTTGCTGGTTGCAGCGTGTCGCAAAATCACCCTTCTCATCAAGGATGTAGGCAACACCGCCACTCATACCTGCTGCAAAGTTGCGCCCAGTTTCTCCTAATACGACAACTTTACCGCCTGTCATGTATTCGCAACCGTGATCACCAATGGCTTCTACAACTGTATTCACACCAGAGTTACGAACGCCAAAACGTTCACCTGCCATGCCTCGGATATAAACCTCACCAGAAGTCGCACCATAAAGGGCTACGTTGCCAGCGATGATGTTTTCCTCTGCAACAAAGGTAGAATTAACTGGTGGATAGATAATAATCTTGCCACCGCTCAAACCTTTACCCACGTAGTCGTTGGCATCGCCTTCGAGTTCCAGGGTGACACCCTTGGGAACAAATGCGCCAAAGCTTTGACCTGCACTACCTTGGAAATGCAAGTGTACTGTGTCTTCTGGTAATCCGTCCCAATGACGCTTGGTGATTTCGTTGCCGAGAATTGTGCCAGTTACACGGTTGATATTCTTAATCGGTAGGGTGGCTTTGACTTTTTCGCCACGCTCGATCGCAGGCTTACACAAATCTAGCAGCACTGTGATATCAAGGGATTTGTCAAGTCCGTGATCTTGCGAAATCTGGCAGTAGCGACCAACTTCTTCTCCTACTTCCGGTTGGTAGAGAATATTAGAAAGGTCGATACCTTTAGCTTTCCAATGCGCGATCGCTTTTTTCGGTTCTAAAGCATCGGTACGCCCAACCATTTCATCAATTGTGCGGAAACCAAGTTCCGCCATGACTTCGCGGACTTCCTGAGCAATAAACCTCATATAGTTAACGGTATGTTCAGGATCGCCAGTGAAGTTTTTACGCAATTCTGGGTTTTGAGTCGCAACACCTACGGGACAAGTATTCAGATGGCAGACGCGCATCATAATACAGCCGAGTGTTACCAGTGGCGCGGTAGAAAAACCGAATTCCTCAGCGCCTAGTAATGCTGCCATTACTACGTCGCGCCCTGTTTTCATCTGCCCGTCTGTTTCTACAACAATTCGGCTGCGGAGATTGTTAAGAACTAGGGTTTGATGTGTCTCAGCTAAACCAAGTTCCCAAGGTAAACCTGCGTGCTTGATCGATGTTTGCGGTGATGCACCTGTACCACCATCAAAGCCAGAAATCAGGACAACATCAGCATGGGCTTTGGCAACACCTGCGGCGATCGTTCCAACACCAACTTCGGACACCAGCTTGACGCTGATTCGTGCCTCACGGTTAGCGTTTTTCAGGTCGTGGATTAATTCCGCAAGGTCTTCAATTGAATAGATATCGTGGTGCGGTGGTGGTGAAATTAAACCCACACCTGGGGTTGAGTGACGTACTTTAGCAATCCAGGGATACACTTTACCACCTGGGAGTTGACCGCCTTCCCCTGGTTTTGCACCCTGCGCCATTTTGATCTGAATTTCTTTCGCCTGAGATAAATACAGGCTGGTAACGCCAAAGCGACCGGATGCAACTTGTTTGATGGCGCTGTTTTTCGAGTCGCCACGTTCGTTAGTCCAAGTGTAGCGATCGGGGTCTTCTCCGCCTTCTCCGGTGTTGGATTTACCACCGATGCGGTTCATGGCGATCGCTAGTGCTTCGTGTACCTCTTTGGAAATAGAACCGTAGCTCATCGCGCCTGTTTTAAAGCGTTTTAAAATCGCTTCAATTGGTTCTACTTCTTCTAGTGGTATTGATTGGCTCTGTTTAAATTCCAGCAAACCCCGTAAAGTGAAGTGCTTTTGACCTTGCTCGTTTACTAAAGCAGCGTATTGTTTGTAAAGATCGTAGCTGTTTTCACGGGCTGCTTTTTGCAAAGTATGGATTGTCTGCGGACTGAATAAATGCGCCTCACCTTCTTTGCGCCATTGGTATTCGCCACCAACATCAAGGGTATGACCGTTAGTAGGACGATCTGGGAAGGCGTTAGTGTGGCGCAAGATTGCTTCTTGAGCAATTACTTCTATATCTGCACCTTCAATTCGCGAAGCAGTCCATTTGAAGTATTTGTTAATTACCGAGTGGTTAAGTCCCACTGCTTCAAAGATTTGTGCGCCACGATAACTTTGAATGGTGGAGATCCCAATTTTTGAAGCAACTTTAGTTACACCTTTAGTTGCAGCCTTGATGTAATTTTTACAGGCTATTTTGTACATCTCTTGGGGAGAGTTTGCACCTACAATTTTGGCGATCAAACCTTCGTGGATCATATCGGCAATTGTCTCAAATGCCAGATAGGGATTAATTGCCCCGCATCCGTAGCCGATCAAAGTTGCGTAATGATGTACCTCGCGGGGTTCGCCTGATTCAAGGACTAAACCAACCCGTGTGCGTGTACCTTCGCTGATTAAGTGGTGATGTAAACCCGCAACTGCTAGTAACGCAGGGATTGGGGCTTGCTCTGGGCTAACGCCGCGATCGCTCAAAATAATAATATTCACACCTGATGCGATCGCACTATTCGCAGTTGCACAAATTTCCGCCATCACTGTTTCGAGTCCTTTCGCCCCTTCTTTCGGGTTGAACAGAATCGGGATAGTAATTGACTTAAAACCATCCTCGGAAATATGTTTTAACTTGGCTAAATCTTCATTACTGAGAATTGGCGATTTCAACTCAATTAAATGGCAACTTTCTGGCTCAGGTTTAAGCAAGTTACGTTCTGATCCAATTGTTGTTTCTGCTGAAGTAACAATTTCCTCACGGATAGAATCAATTGGTGGGTTTGTTACCTGTGCGAATAGTTGCTGGAAATAATCGTAAAGCAGTTTAGGACGATCAGAAAGCACAGCTAACGGTGTATCCGCACCCATTGAGCCAACAGCTTCAACACCATCTCGCGCCATTGGTGTCAGCAGTATACGCAAATCTTCAAACGTATAACCAAAAGCTGTTTGTCGCTGTGTTAATGGCTGAGGATCTGATTCTGGCAAAGCAGGGGCATCTGGCAACTTCGCCAGTTCAACCATGTGTTCGTTGATCCATTGGCGGTAAGGATGTTCGGTAGCAATTTGGGTTTTAATTTCCTCATCCGCAACAATGCGACCTTCTTCCATGTTTACAAGGAACATCCGCCCAGGCTGCAAGCGACCTTTCAACGCTATGCGCTCAGGCTCTATGGGTAATACACCTGCTTCTGATGCCATAATTACTAGGTCATCTTTCGTCACGTAGTAACGCGCAGGACGTAAACCGTTGCGGTCTAATACTGCACCCATCATCGTGCCATCGGTGAAGGCGATCGAGGCTGGACCGTCCCAAGGTTCCATTAAGCAAGAGTGATATTCATAGAACGCCTTTTTCTCATCACTCATCGACTCATGGGCTGTCCAAGGTTCGGGAATCATCATCATTACTGAATGAGGAAGCGATCGCCCTGCCAAATACAGCAATTCCAAGGCATTATCAAATATTAAAGAGTCGCTGCCATCAACATTAATTACTGGCTGCACTTTCTTCATGTCGTCGCCGAACAACTCTGACTCAAACAGTGATTGCCGTGCGTGCATCCAGTTAATGTTGCCCCGTAGGGTGTTAATTTCGCCGTTATGGGCGATGTAGCGATAAGGATGGCTCCGTTCCCAACTTGGGAAAGTATTCGTGCTAAAGCGGGAGTGAACCAGTGCTAAGGCACTCTCCATATCAGGATCGTGGAGGTCGGGATAATAGTCCCCTACCTGCACAGGCATCAACATTCCTTTGTAAACAATTGTGCGAGCCGAAATGCTGGAAGGATACCAGTATGGGTCTATTTTAGAAGTGCGGATAGCGCTGTGCGATCGCTTACGGATCACATAAAGTTTACGCTCAAATGCCAGGTCATCAGCCAAATCTGCCCCACGCTGGATAAACACCTGCTGCATGAAAGGTTCGCTAGATTTCGCCGTATTTCCTATCGACGAATTTTCAGTTGGTACATCCCGCCAACCAATTACCTGCTGCCCTTCCTCAGCTACAACTTGTTCAAAAATTTTTCTACTTTGGGCGCGGGCTTGAGGATCAGGAGAACCGTAAATCATCCCGACACCATACTGTCCCGCTTCTGGCAGAGTAATACCTTGTTCCGCAGCTACCTTCTTTAAAAACTTGTGCGGAACCTGCATTAAAATACCTGCCCCGTCACCTGTATTGGTTTCAGCACCGCACGCACCACGATGATCGAGGTTTACAAGGATCGTCAACGCTTGCTCTACAATGTCGTGTGACTTCTTCCCTTTCATGTGTACGATGAAACCGACACCGCAAGCGTCGTGTTCAAACTGTGGATCGTATAAACCTTGTTTTGGTGGCAATGCTTTATTGTTCATGTTGATGGTCTAAAAGAAGTCTCGTGTCTAACCAGATGCCATACAACTGCGCTAAATGCTTTGAGGGCAAGACTCGCAATCAGGGGTTCATCTAGAATGAGGGGCAACTATAAGTATATAAGTTTAGCTAAGGCGAATTTTCTAACAAGTAATGCTTATGGGTAACAGATCTTAAAAAAGTTTTAGCTGATTTGACCCCTAATTGCTACATATTCCAACGATCAGCGCCAGCATGGGGGCGTTGAGTGTTTTTATCTTGACCTTCTCTCCCCCTTAGAACGGCGAAGATTACCTAAAATAAGCTCAACGCTAAAATTGCAGATATTGCCTATTGCGATCAAGCATCATGGAAGTTACTAAACGCGAATTTTACGTCATTATTGAACGCGATGAAGATGGGTCTTATGTTGGGGAAGTTCCTCAGCTAAAAGCCTGCTATAGCCAAGGGGAAACTATTGATGAGTTACTAGCCAATATTAAGGAAGTGATTGAACTTTGTTTAGAAGAAGAAGGTGATCAGAACATTTCAGAGTTTGTAGGCATTCAAAAGGTTGTAATTTAATGCCAAAAATTCCAGCTTTAACAGGAAAGGAAATTATTAGGCTGCTTGAAAGGATAGACTTTCAGGTGATTCGACAGAAGGGCAGCCATGTGCGGATGAGGCTTACAATAAAAGCTAATATTAATGCTTTTAATGAAAATATACTTGATAGTTTTTTTATTAAGTAGATATGGGAGACATATTTTTACGTGAATAAGTAGAAAATAAAGTATTAAATATATTTAAGCGATCGCCCAGTAATTTTGGTTGAGAAAAATGATTAAATACTTGAGAGGGCGGTTAGACGATCGCTAAATTATGAACAACTACTTTGCTACGGTGGCTCGTGGTTTAGAACCTATTGCTGCCCAAGAACTAGAACGCCTCGGTGCAATGGATGTCCGTCCTGAATTCACTGGGGTACACTTTGCTGGCGATCAAGCTTTGCTTTACCGCGTGAATCTCTGGGCGCGGACGATTTTTAGAGTGCTAGTACCGATTAAAGAATTTTACTGCCCTAGCCCTGAGATGCTCTACAAAGAGGTGCAAAAAATCTCTTGGGAGCAATACCTACAGCCCTACAATACGTTAGCAGTTGACTGTACGGGGAGCAATCAAAAACTTAACCATACCCATTTCACGGCTTTGCAGGTTAAAAATGCGATCGTAGACCAACAGCGCAGTCAATCAGGTAAAAGATCCAGCATTGATATTGAAAATCCAGATCTGTTAATTAACGTCCATATTCATCAAGACCGTTGCATTTTAAGTTTGGATAGTTCCGGTACAAGCCTCCATCGACGGGGATATCGACCAGCAATGGGGCTTGCACCGCTTAAGGAGACTCTCGCGGCTGCAATCCTTGACATGGCAGAATGGGATGCTTCTCTGCCCTTTTTAGACCCTTTATGTGGTTCTGGAACTCTGCCTATAGAAGCGGGTTTAAAAGCTTTAAATATTGCGCCTGGGTTGTTTCGCCAAAAATTTGGCTTTTTCAGTTGGTCGGATTTTGACGAACCTTTATGGCAGGAGTTACTGGAGGAAGCCAAAAATAGCCGAAAATTAGATTTGAAGGAGATAATTTCAGGTAGCGATCGCGATTATGATGTCCTCACCCAAGCGCGTGCTAATGCGGAACGCTGTGGTATTGGACATAAAATCACCTTTACTCAAACTGATTTATCCCAACTTGAAGCTCCTACAGACTGCGGAATTCTAATTTGTAATCCCCCCTATGGAGAACGTTTAGGAGATGCTAGAGAACTGGGCGACTTGTACAAAATGCTTGGCGATGTCTTCAAGCAACGTTTCAAAGGTTGGACTGCCTTTATTTTGACAGGGAACAAGGAGTTGGCTAAAAAAGTTGGACTCAAGGCATCCCGTCGTATTCCTGTTTATAACGGATCTTTAGCTTGTACTTTACTTAAGTACGAACTGTATTAAGTAGCTCCACATAAAAAATATCTCCCCCTCCCTTTAATAAGGCAGGGCTGTTTCATTCTCTCAAATTCCCACAGGCGCACATCCTGGGGCTATACAGACTAAGCCTGCCTTTGCCTACAGCACGCTACGCGAACGCAGGCTTTTTCAATTAATGTTTGATATTAATTAAAAATCTAGCCCGCACAGGCGGACTTTGTTAGTCTAGCTGCACCGCAACAGGCGTGTCAGCCTTAAGGAAAATGAAACAGCCCTGCTTTAATAAGCCAGGGCTACTTCATTTCAAAACTCACAACTTTTTATTAAATTGTGGATATATTTTTTTGTTATGTGAAATATTTTATGAGTGTTAAGTTTACGTTATGTAGACAAGTAAAGTTTTATATCAGTATTTAATTTTTTTGATTTTATCACCTCAAATCAAATGTCGAATCAATCTGATTATCGCCTGTGGGTTAAAGCATTTAGTAAACCTTCCCTTCGCACAATTTTAGTTGTTCCTTTCGTGCTGCAAATTTTAGCTGTTGTGGGGATAGCGGGCTATCTTTCTTACAAAAATGGGCAGGAAGCAGTTGAAGATCTGGCAAATCAAGTAATGGAGGAAGTGTCAGAAAGAATTAGCGATCGCCTCGATACCTACCTACAGACTCCCCAGAATATTGTTGCTGCTAACCACTTCGCTGTCAAACAGGGAACTGTGAAGATCACAGACTTTGAGCAATTGCGACAGCAGTTTTGGCAGCAAATTTCTCTCAACCCCTCACTTGGATCAAGCGCTTTTTGGAGTGAGGACGGACAAATGATTGGGTACAGGCGTGTAGTATCCCAAGAAGACCGCGAGGCTGTACCTCAGCTTATAGGCAAAAACCTTACCATTGGTACGACCTATTTATTGGAAGTTAGCAAAGCTAATTTAGGTCAACAGGGATTTTATTACGTTGACTCTCAGGGGAAACCAAAAAAGCTACTCTATCAATTTACAGATAATTTCCGCCAGCTACCTTGGTATCGCCAAGTTAAACCTACTAAAAAACAAAGCTGGTCGCAGATTTTTATTAGTCGGGCTGCGGATGTCCTAGTTATACAATCCTTCGCGCCTGTTTACAATGCTAAATCCGAATTTAAAGGAGTTTTTACCTCTACCTATTTGCTATCAGAGATTAGTAATTTTTTGCACAAGTTACAATTTTCACCATCAGGACAAACTTTTATTATTGAGAGATCGGGAAATCTAGTAGCTACCTCAACAAGAGAAATACCTCATATCAAAGATGCCCAGGGTCAGATCACTCGGCTAGCCGCAAGCAATAGTCGGGATAATCGCACAAGGGAAATTGTTCAACAATTAACCCAGAAGTTTGGCAACTTCGGCGATCTAAAAACAAATCAACAGCTTCGTTTGGTGAGCAACAAGCAAACGCAATTTGTCCAAGTAGTTCCTTATCAAGATAAGTATGGAGTGGATTGCCTAATTGTGGTAGTTCTTCCAGAGTCGGATTTTATTGCACAAATTCACGCCAATACCCGCAATACTATTTTATTATGTTTGGGTGCAGTAGGATTCGCGATCGCCTTTGGTACATTCACCGCCACAAAAATTACTCGTCCGCTTCAGCAATTAAGTCAAGCATCCCAAGCTTTAGCAGCAGGTGAACTTGATAGCCAAATTCCATCCAATATTCCTATTAAAGAATTGGATGTGATCTCTGTATCCTTCAATCAGATGGCACAAGAATTGCAGGCATCTTTTAATCAGGTACGCAATGCTTTAGAAGAATCCAAGGAACGCTATACTACTATTTTTCGTAACAGTCCCGATCCCATTACTATTACTGATTTAGTAAACGGGCGGTTAATTGAAGTTAATGAAGCTTTTTTAAATTTAACTGGATATAGTCGTGCAGAAGTAATTGGTCGCACCGCAGTCGAGTTAAATTTGATTGTTAATCCTGAAGAGGCGGCTGAAATAGTTCAACAACTGCAAGCAACGAACAGGATTAATAGCTATGAATTTAACTGGCGGGTCAAATCGGGTGAGGTAAAAACTTCATTAGTATCTTCTGAACTAATTGAATTAGATGGTCAGCATTTTGTTCTGACTATTAGTAAAGAAATTGGAGAGCTTAAACGGGTAGAAAATCAACTACAGCAAGCATTGCAAGAATTAAGAAATCACGCTGATAATTCTCCTTTAGCTATCATTGAATGGGATCGAGAGTTTCGGGTAAGGCGATGGTCAAAACGAGCAGAAAAAATCTTTGGTTGGAATGAGAGGGAAGTTTTAGGAAAGCACTTAAATGAATGGGAGTTTGTCTATCAATTAGATAGAAAAGAGGTTGACCAAGTAAAAGAACGCTTATTTAGTAAAATTGAAAGGCAAAATATATTGTGCAATCGGAATTACACCAAAGATGGGAGAATAATTGATTGTGAATGGTACAACTCGGTTTTAGTAGATAAATCAGGCGAGATAATTTCAATTTTATCTCTAGCGCACGATATCACAGAACGTAAACAAGCAGAAGTAGAATTAAGAGAGAGTAAGCGATTAATTGAGCAAGTTACCGAATCGTCATCAGCAATTTTATATATTGTCGATCTGATTGAACTACGGAATGTTTATGTTAACAGTCAGATGGAACGATTATTCGGCTATTCTGTTCAAGAAATTCAGGCAATGGGTATGAATATGCTCCCTACACTCGTTCACCCAGAAGATCTTCCCAGGGTGCGAGAAAACCACCTACGCTGCTTTTCTTTATTAGACGATGAATGGACAGAAATAGAGTATAGAATGCGGGATAAGCAGGGAAACTGGCGTTGCTTATACAGTCGCGATTGCGTTTTTAGCAGAACTGCCGATGGTCAACCTAAACAACTTTTAGGAACAGCTATAGATATCACTGAGCGCAAACAAGCAGAACTGGAAATTCAAAGAGCTAAAGAAGCAGCAGTTGCAGCTAACCATGCTAAAAGCACTTTCCTGTCTAACATGAGTCATGAATTAAGAACTCCCCTCAACATCATTCTTGGTTTTACTCAGTTGATGGTGAAAAGCGATAATCTCAGCCCCGAACATCTGGAAAATATTAACATTATTAACCGTAGTGGCGAACACCTGCTGAATCTGATTAATGATGTCCTTGATATGGCTAAAATTGAGTCTGGCAGTGTCACTCTTAATGAAAGAAACTTTAACCTCTATCAGTTGTTGGATGAGTTAGAAACAATGTTTCGTCTCAAGACTAACGATAAAGGGTTAGAGCTAATTGTTGATCGCTCTGCTAATGTGCCTGAATGTGTGTGTACTGATGATATTAAATTGCGTCAAGTATTAATTAACCTCGTCAATAACGCGCTCAAGTTTACCCAACAAGGAAGTATTTCGATTCAAGTAGGTTTGGCTGACGATCGCGATCGCAACTCAAATAAATCGCGGTTTAACTTTGCTATAACTGATACTGGTGCTGGTATTCCAGGCGATGAATTAGAGAAAATCTTTCAACCTTTTCAACAAACTATCACAGGCAAAACAGCCAAAGAAGGGACAGGCTTAGGCTTAACGATTAGCCAGAAGTTTATTAACATGATGGGCGGTAAAATTACCGTGAGTAGCGAAGTTGGGCGCGGTTCTATTTTTAAATTTGACATTCAAGTTAGTATCCCGGAGCAGGCTCCAACCAAGCCTACTCACAAATCAACTCAAAAAGTGATTGGCGTTGCGCCTAATCAACCCCAATATCGCATTTTAATTGCTGATGACACTACAGTTAATCGGCTACTGCTATCTATGGTAATTTCTCAGCTTGGTTTAGATATTAAAGAAGCTGGTGATGGTATGGAAGTATTAGAAATTTGGTCGCAATGGCAACCGCACTTAATTTTTATGGATATCCAAATGCCAGTGATGGATGGCGTTGAAGCAACCCAAAAAATTAGAATTAAAGAGCAAGAAACCTGGCAATTAGAGCAAATAAACAATCGCCAAGTGTCTCCACACAAAACAGTAATTGTGGCGTTAACTGCTAGTATTTTCGAGGAAGAGAGAATCGCGATTATGTCAGCAGGCTGCGATGACTTTATTTCTAAACCTTTTCAATTAGAAAATATAATTGATTGTCTGAGTGATCATTTGCAACTCGCTTATATTTACGAACAACCTTAGACTATTGCTCCTCAGAGAGTTTTATTGCTACTTTTAGTTTGGCAAATCTACCCAATTTTATCTACGAGGTAGCTTACACAAGATTTGTAATTTTTAACGATGGAATTAGCAATATATAGAAAATTCTTAAGTTAATATTTTTTCCATTTTAAACCGTTCAAGCCATACTTGTTTGCGCTCGACTATTTCTGTTTCAACAATATAGAAACCCATTTTTAAGAAAAAATATTTTGATATACGGCTGGCATCAGTTTGTAAGCGTTGTACGCCTTGATTAAAAGCTTGTGCTTCTAATTGCTGATAAATTTTAGTAGCGTAACCAAGTCTGTTAAAATTACTTGCGGTATATAAAAAAGCAATATGATTAGATGGATTTAATTGTCCAAATGCGACTAATTGATTATTATGCACTGCCACAAATGTTATACCTTGGCTGAGTAACTGCATAAACTCTTCAATGTCTTCGGGATATGAAGACCATACTTCTATTTGCTTGGCATTATACGCAGTTGAGCCAATATTAATTATAGCGTTTCTAAAAATAGCTATTATATTTTCTACATCTGATGGCTGATACTCTCGAATTAACATTTAACTGTTAGCTAATTAAATTAAAACCCCACTCCCCAGCCCCTTCGCCGTGTTCACGCAGTGTGCGCGTAGCGCATTACAGGGAGAGGGAGAAAAGCGTTTGAATTGGTAGATTTTAAGATTTTAATGTAATCCAAAAGTAATCGCTATCCATCCAATTATAGCAGCACCTAATACTAACCATGCAGCATTAATATTGTAGCGAATTGCTACTCCGGCTGAAATAAGTGCGATCGCTACAGCTAAAAAATCAACAAATGGCGGTTTTGATATGATTAAAGTTGCAAATCCTAGTTGCAATGTCACAACAGCCATTAATGCGATCGCACTGACATTCACAGCATCTAAAAATGCACTTGTCCATTTAGAGGCGCGTAGGTGAGGAATGAGGGGGTTAAGTGCTGCAACGAAGAAAAACGAAGGTAAGAAAATTCCGACTGTAGCCACAATTGCACCTGGAACCCCTGCAATGATGTAGCCGATAAAGGTAGATGTAGAAAGAAGCGGTCCTGGGGTAAACTGACCAATAGCGATCGCATCTAGTAATTGTTGTTGCGTTAACCAGTGGAGTTGATCGACTAATTCCCCTTGAAGAAACGCTATCAACACATAACCGCCACCAAATAATACACTTCCAACCTTAAGGAAAAACCAACCCAATTGCCACAAAGAAATATTCGTTGCTGATACAGTAGTTACTGATGCTGTTGCTTTTAGCATTGCACCTATGGTCATACTACCAACTAAAAGATTTGCTTTATCTTCTGGTATGTTGTATTTATCAGGAATAAGCAACCATAGCATTCCTAAGAAACCGCCAATTAAAAGTGCGATCGTTTCATTGAATTTTAATAGCAATACCAACGCCGCCACACCCAAAGCAATAATTAGCAGTTTGCGAGTCTTTACTGCTTTTTTTCCTAAACGCCAGAGAGCATTAAAAATAATAGCTAAAACAGCAGGTTTAATCCCATAAAGTAAAGGCATTACTTGTGGCACACTACCATAAAGAACATAAACCCAGGCAAAGCCAGCAGTTATTAACACCGCAGGTAAAATAAAACAAATTCCAGCAACAATTAGCCCCAGCCATCCAGCATAAATATATCCTACATGAATAGCCATTTCTGTAGAGTTAGGACCAGGAATTAAGTTAGTTGCGCCAACCAAATCGAGAAAATGCTCGCTTGTTAGCCAGTTACGCCGTTTAACTACCTCATCTTCCATCATAGAAACATGAGCCGCAGGTCCTCCAAAGCCGATAATGCCTAGTTTTAAAAAAACTTTGGCTATTTCCCCCAGACGGCTTGGTACTGTTTTATTCATAAAATTGTTAACAACCGCTTACATAACAATTTTTAAACTTCAAAAATTTACATTTTTATCACTATGTTTTATTAGTAAATCCTGAAATATCTACATAACTCTAACCTCAATCAAAGCACCCGTATTACCCTCGCTGTTATGCCAAACTTCTAAGCGTGGCACAACACTTATACGGTCATCAATTAGCACACCTGCGGACACCAAAGCATCTAAACAACTTCCGAGTATATTATCTAAATCACCTCGATGGCTTCCGCGAACCTCAACTTTTACGGCTGCTTTAGTTAAAGGTAACTTTTGTGAATATTCTTGCTCCCACAATTGACGGCTAATTTCTACTTCTGCATGATTTCGCCATTGCCGATATCGTGGAGGTAAATACGTACCCTTCGATGTTACACGCGGTCTAGCTTTTGGAACTACAGTACCAGGCACAAAAAAAGTTAGAGTTGCTGGGGTAGTTGCAATTAAATAATTAGTTGTAATTGTCGGCACTGATTCTGTAAAATTAGGACTTTGCTCAAGTTCAAGATTGTTTTCAGTAGCTTCTGTTTCAGTAATTAAATCTGGGATAGAAGTAATTTTTTGTTCAGAAATAATTACAGCTACATTAGCAATACTACTCAGATTCTCTGGAATTTCTTCTTTAGTCTGCTCCTTTACTTCCGTTGCAACATTAGTTACCTTAGCGGGTTTTGTTACACTAGGCAAATTACGGGCAATTTGTATATAGGTTTGTGCTGTTCGCTCTG
The DNA here is from genome assembly GCF_000317495.1 of Crinalium epipsammum PCC 9333. Classification (GTDB taxonomy): domain Bacteria; phylum Cyanobacteriota; class Cyanobacteriia; order Cyanobacteriales; family PCC-9333; genus Crinalium; species Crinalium epipsammum. The sequence goes on along the minus strand of NC_019753.1, from coordinate 868,340 downwards.
TAAGCGTACAATTATTCACCAGCCAAGAATGCCATTCTTCTGCTGATAATTGCTCCATTGTTTCGATTAACCATTCTCCAGCATTACGTGCGTGTAGCAACGCCGTCGTTGGCGATGCAATACATTGTTCGTGTTCGCTATTAATTAGCGCAGCCAGCAACTCATTCATATAGCTTATAAGTATAAAATCAAGGGGAAGTGCTGTTAAGCTAAACTCTGCTGCTATACTAACTAAGTTTGCCTTTGAACAAAACAAAGGGCAGATTTTTATATTTGATTTTATTAGTAATATTTGATATTATTTTGTAAGGTTTTTATTTTAATTAAAATTAAGGGCATTGGCTCCCTCCCCTTGATAAGGGGAGGGTTGGGGTGGGGGTTAAATATATTTATGCAAGAGGTCTAATATACCATAAATGAGAAAAAAGCAATTGTCAAAATATAAATAGATAAATTTTTATGAGAGATAATAAACTCCAGCCAAGACAAGCATTAAATAAAGCGTTTCTCAAGGTTAAACCCAATAGAGCAAATATTGAAGCGTTTAAAACTAATCTAATTAAACTATTCGATCAAATTAATGAAAGTGAGTCAGAAGAGTTTCACAAAAATCTGATTGCTGATTTTTTAAAAAATACATATTACAGTCCCAATCATTTTATTAATACTAAAGGGCGTAAGGATTTAGTTATTCATAATAGCAAAGATGCTAAAAGTAGTGTTGGTGTAATTGTAGAAGCTAAAAAGCCAACCAATAAAAGCGAAATGCTTAAGGTAGATAATCTCAACACTAAAGCTTTTCAGGAATTAATCTTATATTTTTTGCGCGATCGCATTACAGAAAAAAATCTTGAAATTAGATATCTCATCGCCACCAATATTTATGAGTGGTTCATTTTTGATGCCAACATTTTTGAACAGATGTTTGCTCAAAACAAGGAATTTGTACAGCAATTTACCGATTTTGAAGCCGGAAGATTGACAGGAAAGAATACTGATTTTTTTTATAAGCAAATTGCTGAACCTGCGATCGCATCTATCGAAAATGATATCACTTTTACCCATTTTGATATCCGAGATTATGAAGGAATCTTAAGAAATAATCAAGGCGAAGATGATCGTGAATTGATTGCACTATTTAAGCTGCTTTCACCAGAACATTTATTAAAACTGCCCTTTGCTAATGATAGCAACACACTGGATAAAACTTTTTATAGTGAGTTGCTGTATATCATTGGTTTAACAGAAACCAAAGAAGGGAATAAAAAACTTATTGGGCGGAAAAAAGAGAGCGATCGCCATACAGGTTCTATAATTGAAAATGCTATCAATCAGCTTGATAGTTTAGATAAGATTTCCCGACTCCCAAAACCGGAACAGTTTGGAGATAGTGAACAAGAAAGATTATTTAACATTGGTTTAGAGTTAGCAATCACTTGGATAAATCGGGTTCTTTTCCTTAAATTATTAGAAGCTCAATTAATTAAATATCATAAAAACAATCAATCTTTTTCTTTCCTAGACTTGACAAAAATACATAATTATGGTGATTTAAACGGACTTTTCTTTAGTGTATTGGCGCGTAAGCAAAGTGAAAGAAATGCCAGCGTCAAAGATATTTTTGCCAATGTTCCTTATCTGAATAGTTCGCTATTTGAGCCAACAAATATCGAGCAGTTAACTATTTTTATTAGTAATCTCCGAGATGAAAGTCTGCCTATTTTTTCAGCTAGTGTTTTAAAAGATAGTAACGGTAAAAAGCGGACAGGTAATCTCAATTCCTTAGAATATCTCTTTGAATTTCTCAACGCCTACGATTTTAGTAGTGAAGGCTCCGAAGAAATTCAAGAAGATAATAAAACCCTAATTAATGCTTCCGTTTTAGGGCTGATTTTTGAGAAAATTAACGGCTATAAAGATGGTTCTTTCTTTACCCCTGGTTTTATCACCATGTATATGTGTCGTGAAACAATTCGCAGGGCGGTAGTCCAGAAATTTAACCAAATCAAAGGCTGGAATTGCCAAGATATTGATCAGTTGTATGAAAAGATTGCAGATAAGCAAGAAGCTAACACAATTATTAATAGTTTGAGAATTTGTGATCCGGCGGTGGGTTCAGGACATTTTTTAGTTTCGGCTCTCAATGAAATAATTACCATCAAAAGTGAACTAAAAATTTTATTGGATAGGAAAGGAAAAACATTAAGAGATTACCATCTTGAAGTTGTCAATGATGAGTTAATTGTCACTGATGATGACGGACAGTTATTTGAATACAATCCCAAAAGTCAAGAAAGCCAACGCATACAAGAAACGCTTTTCCATGAAAAACAAACAATTATAGAAAATTGTCTATTTGGTGTAGATATTAACCCCAATTCCGTCAAGATATGTCGCCTGCGGTTATGGATTGAGCTTTTAAAAAATGCTTATTATCGTTCCTCTCAATCTCCCTTAGAAAAGAGTGCTTTTGAAGAATTGGAGACTCTGCCAAATATTGATATTAATATTAAATGTGGAAATTCCTTGATTAGTCGCTTTGCCTTAAATGCTGATTTGCGACAAGCTTTAAACAAAAACAAATTTAGTATAGATAATTATAAAAAAGCTGTGCAAACTTACCGCAACGCTGAAAGTAAAGAGCAGAAGCGGGAAATGGAAAGATTGATTAATGATATTAAAGGTAATTTTCAGGTAACGCTGCAAGGAGTTGATGCAAATAAAACTAAGTTAAGAAAGTTAGAGGGAGAAATTTATAATTTAGAAAACCAACTTTCATTATTGGAGGAAACGAAAGCGGAGAAAAAAGCTAGAGACAAGAAAATTGCTAAGTTAAATAATGAGATTGATAAATTCAAAGCTGAAATTGAAGATATAGAAAGCGGTAAGATTTATGAAAATGCGCTGGAATGGCGGTTTGAGTTTCCTGAAGTATTGAATGATGAGGGTGATTTTGTCGGGTTTGATGTTGTAATTGGGAATCCTCCTTATATTAGGCAGGAAGAAATTAAAGAATTTAAGCCGATTTTACAGCAGTTGACCAGATTAATTGCCATTCTTCAATTTTAGCGATCGCAATTGGCGTAACGATGACGTTTTCTGGAATTTTTTGGGCAATAGCTATGGCTTCATTTAACTTACCCTTTTGAAAAGCTGCTTCTGCTAATTTGAGAATATCCAGCGACCATCTTTCTATTCGTCGGTCAATTTCTGGGCGTAGTGGGTGGTTAGCTGGTAGGTCGTTAATTAGTTCAATGGCTTCTAATAGATTATCAAATGTCTGTTTATTAGCTGCTAATTCCGCACAATATAATCGTAGCGATGCGCTAGCAGTTGGCATAAACAATTTGGGACAGTTAGGTGCTGATGGCAGCTTGAGTAACAGTGACACGCCGATAAAGCTTAATCCGCCAGATACGATCAGTGTTAGCGCAATCCATACTTGCCAAGGTACTTTTGACACAGATCGTTGCAGTCGAGTTTTTCGGACTTTATCTGTTTTTTGGAAATCCCTTAATATAATGCTCATAACAAAATAAGAAACTATGGTTTAGTTTTTTACTTTCAAAAGCAAATAAATTCTTCATATAGCTCGTACATTTGTAGATCATAACATTCGTCCAGACCGTTATGTCGTTGAATTTTTAGCAGATGTTTTTTTAAGGTATTGAGTTCTGTCTCAAGATCAATTTCATCAAAAACATGATGTTGTTTTAATATTAAAATCAGAATCTACCCGATGCAAAGGTCATTAAGTCCGTATTTTTTCAACTCTGTTTTTAATTGATCAAGGTAATCATCGCCATACACGAAAACCAATCAATTAGTGCTAAGGTTCCTGAACCCACATCCTGATGGCTTTCAAATAAACAGTGAAACTCTTCTTTTAAAGAGTGCATCGTTCCGAATAACGATGAGGCTTCTTTGACCTGTTGTAATTTTTGTTGTAAAATAGCAATTTGCCCAAGATGCGGTCAACTTAGCCGTAGTCTTCATCAAAATAAAAAACATTTGGTGAAAGATTTATCAATTAGTAATAGAGAAGTGAAATTGCTGCGTTAATCGACGGCAGTTTAAGTGCGAACAGTGCCAAAAGCATAAGAGCAAAATTTTAGATTTTGTAGGAAATAAAAAAAGTTTTACAAAGCGCTTACGTCGAACTCAGGTTTGATAAATTAGTGGTCATTGTGAAAGGTTAAAATCCCAGTGCGAGAGTGTGGTGATTACAGGAATGGCAGGGAAATGATCGAAGTAAAAAATCAAGGTTTGATATTATGGCTAACTGGTCTTAGTGGTGCTGGAAAAACTACGCTCGCTCAAGGATTAGAACTCTTACTTAAAGAACGCGGTTTTTTGGTAGAAGTTTTGGATGGTGATCTAGTTAGAACAAACCTTTCACAAGGTTTAGGTTTTAGCAGAGAAGACCGAAACACAAACATCCGCCGCATTGGTTTTGTAGCGAATCTCTTGAGCCGGAATGGGGTAGTTGTAATAGTTGCTGCCATTAGCCCCTACCGGGATGTCAGAAATGAACTTCGGGAGAAGACTACAAACTTTGTAGAAGTATACATTAATGCACCGCTATCTGTTTGTGAATTGCGGGACATTAAAGGACTTTACGCTAAGGCACGGTTGGGAGAAATTAATTCTTTTACAGGGATTGATGATTGTTATGAAGAACCATTAAATCCCGATATTACTTGCTATACCTCAAAAGAAACCATCCCCCAAAGTCTGGACAAAATTATTAAATATATAGAGCAAAAGGTGTTACCCTCGAAGCACATTTGAGCTTAGGCAAAGCGACGTTGCCTTGAAAGATATTATATGACCTACAAGTTACCTTATCACTACCAAGCCTTTGGCATTCACTTTGCAAGTTGTATCCCTTGGCTACAACTTTTACCTAGTACTGCAACCCCAAATGTAGAGATTAAGGCTGGAACTGTCCCAAACTGATATTCCCAGATTTTTGCAATGGTCTCAACATTTAGGTCACCAGGTGCAAGATATGAAATGGAAGTGGTATCAAGGTCTAAAGGCTGGATCTGTTGCCTTTTGCTCTTTTGGGCTCCTAAGATAAGGTATTGACTACCTGCAAATAAGAGCGATCGCTCTTTGAATCTGTCTAATCAGACTGGGGCTTTTCACAGTGAATTGGGTGGGTGTTAAAATAGGCGCGATCAGAGGATTGCCCCAGAATCTCCCCACCGATCGAGGACAAAACGCGATCGCTATTATCGTGCAGGACGTAAAAGGACAAGTCTCGCAATATTCGCTCTATAGGACTCGGTTGAATCAAGGAGCGGGCTCCACAAGCGTGTATGCAGTCGTTCACGGTTTCGGTAGCCAGTTGCTCAGTTATGTAACGGGCGCGATTGCCTGCAAGTTTTGCTCCTAACTCCTGGCCTGTTTCCCAGAGAGTGGCTACTTGCCGCAGCCAGAAATGCATAGTATCTATATTAATTGCTGCCTTAGCAATCCGGTGTTGGACGTAAGGGTCGTGTCCTTTTTCCTGTTTCTTGATGTATGCCAAAGTATACTCATAAGCTCCCTCAGCAGATCCTAAAAAAGCAGCGCCATACTGAGGCGTAAACCTGGTCTGCCACTCTTCAAGGATGTACTGTCCTGGATAGCCAATCAGATTTTCTTTGGGGATGAAAGTCTGCTTAAAGCGAACCAGATAACTTACTGTACCTTTCATCCCAATGGGCTGCCACCAACTATCATCAAAGCTGATACTGGGGTCGGATAAATTGCAAGCTAGCATCAGCACTGAGGTCGGCGAACCATTGCTATGTCGCGAACCTCCAGCCCCTGCTGGGTTGACGAGGAGAACAGCCCATTGTACTGCTGGGGCACTGGTTGCGAAGACCTTTGTGCCATCAAGGATGTAGCCGTCATTTACCACTTGAACAGTTGTGCCAAGGCAGACTTTTTGATCTGGGATTTGAGATTGGGGTTCTCCACTCCACGCCGCCCATTTCTCACCGCGCTGGACGATGCCCTCAAACCAGCACTTTTTCTGAGACTCATTAGCCATAGCCGTCAGTAAAATCTGAGCATTGGCGTGTCCTTCCCAGCAACGGGCTAAGGATAAATCCACTTTGGCCAGTTCCTTGGTCATCATCCAGAGGGTAAAGATATCGCTATCATGTCCTAACCCTAGACCACCATATTCAGTTGGCACAGTAGGCGCATTAAGACCTGCATTAAAAAGGTCTTCAAAATCTTCTGTTGGGAAGCTGGCAGTGCGGTCATAGCTAGAAGCGCGAGTGGCAAATTTATCGCGTGCCAATTGGCTAATTCGCTCAATCAGGGTTTGCTTATTGACAGTTAAATTGGAAATCATTTAATAGAGTTTTATACACCTGTTTTTACTTGCTAATAAAGCAAAGCTTGACCTATAAGCTGGTTTCATTAGTCCAGCCGATAGTAAAACTCACGGCACAAAAAATTGGGTTGGTTGCCATCCTTGAACTTGAGAAAGGCGGCAATGACCCACAAGCCTTTGTTCATGTTAGCTGCCAATAAGGATTCTACTGAATCGAGTTCGTATCGTGCACAGAAACCCTTCTCATTGATGTTATCCACGAACGGCGTCACTTCAGTCTCACCCCAATCTTCGGGTGACTGTGTACTATAAGCGTGCATAATGATTTTCTCGTCATGCTTGGTCAGGGTAAATTTCTCGATCCATCTGGTCTTTGTGTTGGAGTTCAACCAGGTACCCAAAACAGGCGTAAAATCAATAATAGTGTCTCTTTTGGGCTGGTCACCGTAAATTTCGTTTCGCTCCATCTTGAAATTTTCCTCTTTCACAAGCGGTGAAAAAACTCGCGGGCAAAGTGACTGGTTCGACCACTACCATCTAAGTAACGGGTATAGGATTGAATGACCAAAATTCCCAGTTTTTGGTTTGCCACCAGATGCGTCTCAATCCTATCCAGGTTATAAAAAGCGTGAAATCCCCCTGCCATGAGTGAGGTTCCTGCGGCGTAAGGCACAGCATCAACCTCACCCCAGTCAATTGGCTCAGACTCATTAACTCCATAACCCCTGACTATAAGGTGACCGTCCTGTTGAGTGAGGACGACTCGCACCAAGTAACTGGTGTCCGGCTTAGTATTGATCCAGTTACCGACTAGAGGCGAAAAATCGAGCGGCACCTCCGCACGGGGTCGCTGGTCGGCCTTCATGTGATATGCGTATAGGGTTGTTGGTTTCACGATCTAGCTCTCTACTGATGTGGCAATTAGTAAATATGAGCAGATTATTAGGATACAACTTATGAGGATGAAATTGCCGAATAATTATCGGATTCATCCCAATTTTGCAAAAATATGCCAGGTATATGATAATGTAATAAAAATTTTTCTTCATCTCTTTTAGATAACTCGTTATATAAATGTATAGATGCCCTATGAGGCTCCAAGGAACGCTGTATTTAGCGATCGCTCTCAGTTTATGCTGTGGGTTGCAAAGCTGTACTGAACGCCCCAAAGCGGGAGTGAAGCAGCAAAAGTTAATTATTACGGGCGCGAGTACTATTGCCCCTTTGGTTTCAGAACTGAGTAAACGTTTTGAAAAACAGCATCCTGGAACTCGCATTGATGTCCATACAGGCGGTTCTGCACGAGGGTTGGCAGATGCACATCAAGGATTGTCTGACATCGGTATGGTTTCGGAATCTCTGACTGAAGAAGAGCAAAAAGGGATGCAGGTCTTTCTCATTGGTCGTGATGGGGTCAGCATCATTGTTCATGCAGACAATGCCTTAAATCAGATTGTCAGCAAACAAGTTGTTGCTGTCTATACGGGGAAAATTAAGAATTGGAAAGACTTAGGTGGTAAAGATGTTCCTATAACTCTTGTACACAAGGCAGAGGGACGTTCAACACTGACGCTATTTTTGCACTATTTTGGCATTGACAATAAAGCGGTTAAAGCTGATGTTGTGGTTGGAGATGACCAGCAGGGGATAAAAACAGTGGCTGGGAATCCGAATGCGATAGGCTATGTTTCTATTGGTTCCGCAGAACAAGACATTAAGCAGGGTGGAAAGATTAAACTTCTTACTCTCGATGGTGTTAAAGCAACAAGTTCTACTGTTGCAGATAAAAGTTTCCCCCTACTGCGGCAGCTTAACTTAGTTACAAAAGGACAACCCACAGAATTGACCAAACAATTCATCGATTTTACCCAGGCTCAGGAAAACTATGACATCTTCCGCAAAGAAAACTTCGTTCCCGCGAAACGTTGATCGATTACTTGTCTGGAGCCTGCGGGGTATTGCCGCGATTGTAGGAACAATTGTCCTATTTATTATCGGATTTTTAATTTTGGAGTCCCTACCACTGTTCCGCAAAGTTGGCGTACTCCCCTTCTTGAGGGATACTTCTTGGAATCCCACTCAAGGGCTTTATAGTCTCACACCGATGCTGATCAGTACGCTGCTAGTTGTAGCGGGCGCGGTTCTACTAGCTGCTCCTATAGGAATTTTGTCAGCTTTGTTTTGCCACTACTACGCCCCCAAACCTGTTGCCAATCTCTATCGGCGATTGTTGGAGATCATGTCAGGAATTCCTGGTGTTGTTTACGGTTTTTGGGGATTAGTGGTACTGGTGCCGCTGATTAATCGCTTACACCCGCCAGGAACCAGCTTGCTAAGTGGTATTTTGTTGCTAGCGCTCCTCATTATACCGACAATTGCCTTAATTGCTGATGCCAGTTTAGCAGGAGTACCTCAAGAGTATTTGCAAGGTGCAGTGGCTCTTTCATTATCACGCTGGGGAACCATCAGAGAGATTGTTCTACCTGCTGCGCGATCGGGTTTGTTCACGAGTATCATCCTGGGAACGGGTCGGGCTATCGGAGAAACCATTATCGTTTTGATGGTGTGTGGCAATATTGTTCAGATTCCTAGCAGCCTATTCAATCCGATTCGGACTCTACCTGCAAACATTGCTCTGGAAATGGATTTTGCTTTGGGAGATCACCGCTCGGCTTTGTTTGTGAGCGGGCTACTATTGATGGGGGTAAACCTTGTTTTAGTGCTATTGGCAGAGGCGATCGCAGAAAAGGAAATTTATCATAACTAGGTTCTGCTGGATATTGCATCTGAATTCAGAGTCAAAGATGGACTTTTAGCCGCATGTCAAGACAAGCTATCCCTCCCAGTCAGAAGAATCCTTCAGGCGACGCCCGCACTCTGGCGGCAACCAAATCTTACATCATAGCACGAAGCCAAAAGATTTCCTACGCAGACATCCTACTGAGTTTGCTCGTTTGGGCAGTTGCAATTTGTGTCACGGCAGTTTTCGCCTGGATTCTAGTTGATATTGTTTGGCATGGTGCCGGACAAATTGACTGGAAATTCCTGACTACAGAGCCAGAAGATGCCGGTCGCAACGGTGGCATTGCCTCAGTTTTAGTTTCCACAGGGCTGCTTTTGAGCGTTTGCCTGGGAGTTGCCGTACCGCTAGGGTTGGGAACAGCGATATTGTTAGCTGAATTTACTGTATTGAATAACTGGTTTGGACGGTTGGTGCGACGCAGTTTGGATATGCTGGCGAGTGTTCCATCGATTGTTTTCGGTTTATTCGGTAATGCCTTTTTCTGTGTCACCCTGGGACTGGGATTTTCGATTCTTTCGGGAGGCTTAACTCTGGCTTGCATGGTCTTGCCGATTCTGATTCGTTCTGTAGAAGAGGGGCTGCGATCGGTTCCCCATGAATACCGCTTGGGTGCTGCTTCTTTAGGACTCTCACGCACTGCAACGTTGGTGAATTTGTTGTTGCCTGCGGCAGTGCCTAGTTTAGTCGCAGGGTTGATTTTGGGAATCGGACGAGCGATCGCTGAGACGGCTGCTTTGATGTATACGAGTGGTTATGTTGAGCGTATGCCAGAGTCCCTGCTGGACTCCGGACGTGCCTTATCCCTACACATATACAGCTTATCCATGAATGTTTCGGGTGGAGATAGCAGTGCTTATGCCTCGGTTGTGGTATTGATGATGATGCTATTAGTGACTAATGGCGCAGCTATTTGGATGGGAGAGTACTGGCTCCATAGTAGGATTCAAGATTGATATCTGCTCGCACTCAGTTTTGGTATTTTGATCGCGACTTGCTTATGAACACGCCCTCATCAGAAACAGAATTGATTTCTTCTCCTTGTGAGGAGGATTTGCCTCTACCTTGTCTATATACTGAGCGATTGAGCCTATATTACAACTCTAAGCTTGCTCTGCAAGACCTGACAATCTCCATTCCCAAAGGTTGTATTACGGCACTTATTGGTCCTTCGGGATGTGGGAAGACTAGCTTTCTGTCGTGCCTCAATCGCTTGACTGACTTGATTCCCAACTGCAAAATATGCGGTCAAGTGTGGCTGGAAGACTTAGATATTCTCCATCCTAAAACAGATACAGTTGCTCTTCGCCGTCGAGTGGGCACGATCTTCCAAAAACCCAATCCTTTCCCTTTCTCAATTTGGAAAAATATCGCTTTTCCGCTAAGGGAGCATGGAATCAAAGATCGGCAGAGGATTGATGAAATTGTTGAACAGGTTCTGGTAGATGTAGGTTTGTGGGATGAAGTCAAAGAGCGGCTGAAGTCTCCGGCACTTCGCCTTTCTGGGGGTCAAAAGCAGCGCCTCTGTATTGCTAGAACTCTGGCATTGCAGCCAGAGGTTCTGTTAATGGATGAACCTTGCAGTGCTCTAGACCCTATCACTACGGGCATTGTGGAAGACTTAATTGTAAGTTTGCGAGGAAAATACACAATTTTAATTGTCACCCATAACCTGGCACAGGCTCGACGAATTGCTGATTATGTCGCTCTATTTTGGGTCAAAGATGGCAGTGGCAGACTGATTGAAGCGGGTTCGGTCAAACAAATCTTTGAAAATCCTCAACAACCCATTACAGGAGCATATATCAGCGGTAGTCGAGGGTAGCGAGGGTTTCCAGCTTCCGAAAAAGCAATATATTACGGGAATTGGTGTACAAATTAAATTGATGGGAGATTTGTTAAAAGTTTGTTTTGATTAGAGAACAGAGAAGTAAATCAAGAAGGGTTGTTATGGAGAAATCAAGTCAAAAAAAACTTTCAATTCCTCTCCTTTTAGGAAGCTGTAGAATTGGGAGTGAGAGTTTAAAGGTAGCTGAATTTATTTTAGAAAACCTGGCTGCAAACAATCAGATTGCAACTGAACTAATTGACTTGGGCAAGTATAATTTGCCTATGTTAGAGCAGCGATTACAGGACAATTCAAATCTCCCCTTTAATTTACTACAGTTTTGCTCAAAGCTAGGTCAGGCAGATGGGATTTTAATTGTTACTCCTGAATATAAGAATGGATACCCTGGAGTGTTGAAAAATGCTCTTGATTACCTGGAACCGCAAGCTTTAAAGTATAAATCTATTGGTATTTGTACGGTATCTTCAGGGAGTTTTGGCGGACTTGATTGTTTGGCGCAGTTACGATTAGTTTGCCTTGCTCTAGGAGGTTTACCAATTCCCGATAAATTACCTATTGCTAATGTGAACGACTTATTTGATGAGAAGGGTAATCTGTGCGATTCAAAATTTACAACAAGGCTCGAATCTTTCATTAATGAACTGGTTTGGTATACTGAAGCATTAGTTAATCAAAAGCAACTCTCAAATTAAGACTCAAAAATACTAAAGTTAGTATTTTAACAAAATTCGTTACTACTAGCAACATTAAACTGTAGTTACTTTGAAACCTCTAGGTTGTAAGGTCAAAAATTAATTCTTTGTCCTTGTAAAACGCTTTGATCTAGTTTGCCACTCTTTGCGATTAATTTTAAATTTCTATTAAAATTTTAAACTAAGTTTATTTTAATATGACAGTCCGTCATATGATTTTCGGATGAGTTTAGTAATGTATTTATGAAACGTTTATTCCATTCCCTAAGCAGGCTGCTTACTGTGGCTTTGGTAGGAGTGTTTATTTCTTTCGGGATGTTTACGGGGAAGGCTGCTGCTAACGACACGTCTCCTCTTGTCAATTCATGTAAACTTACAATAAGTGGTCAGCCTTTTGCCAATCCGCCATTTGCATACGCGGATGAAGGGCCAATTACTTTAGATGCCACTGAGGGCACTATCAACCTTGATGAATCTTACAAGGGCTACCTCTACGGGGCTACCTACTATGAGCAGGATAGTAGTGAACCAAAAACCTTGGAGCCAACCTATAACCCACCAACTATAGTGGTATCTCCTGGTAAATCCATTGACCTGACGCTTACAAACGACTTACCAGTCAAGGTTGAATTGGACGGCCAACTACCGCAAACAGAGCAAAACTTAGAGAGCGTATCTCAAGACACTAACCTTCATTATCATGGCTTCAACGTATCACCTCTACTGGGTTCTGATGATGTTGTGATGCACGTTCACTCTAATGTGACACCAAAGCTTGAATCAGGCAAGATACCTGTATCACCACCTGGTCCTACTACCCCTGACTCAAAGTCTGGCACAAGTGACAATCTTCCTGGTGGTATTTATCCGGGTGATTCTTATCCCGGAAATAAGTATGGTGCGACAACTGAGTACCAGATGCAAGTCAATCTTCCAGAAGAACATCAGTCTGGGCTGTTCTGGTATCACCCCCACGTACACACAGTTAGCAATAATCAGGTTCGGGCTGGTATGTCAGGCGGAATTATCGTTAAGGAGATTGAACAGTCTTACACATTTCTTGACCCTGCGCCTGGTAAAGGAATTAAGCCTACCAGCACTATCACGCCCACAACAATACAACCCACCAAGCTTGCCATCACTCAGCAGGTGATGATGTTCAAGGATTTTAATGATGTTCTAAACCCTAACTATAATTCTCAGTCTCCCCGTCCGGATTGTTTTACCTTCAATGGTACACTCAACCCGAAAATAACAATTCAGCCTGGAGAGGTTCAGTTCTGGCGCATCGCTAATATTGGCGCAGATAACTACCTGAATCTGGCTCTAGAGACTAATGTCGAAACAAATCCTAAATTTGCTGAGAATGGGGGTTTTTACATATTGGCTCGTGACAGCGATGTTGTAAATAAACCAATTAAAACTCAGTCAGTTCTATTGCCACCTGCTAGTCGAGTGGAACTGCTTGTAGTGGGAGGTGAACCAGGTGAGGAATACACACTTGTTTCCGCTCTTTCCTCTAATTTGACCAAAGACCAGCAACAGTGGGTTAACCAATTCAACAAAAAGAGCTACTATTTAGCAACTGTTAGTGTAGAACAGGGTAACTACGTATGCTACCAAAGTCCAGATGGTTCGGAACTTACTCCAGATGGTTCAGCTTGTAAATCTGGGGGCGAAACTTTAAATGACTACATCACTTCCCAGACACCAGCCAAAATAGACAAGCTTCTCCCAAAACCTTCAGATCTAGCTTCTTATCAAGAATGCCCACAGGGTGAAAAAGATCGTACTAAGTGCATAACTCCAGGGAAAGAGTATTCCGATCCACTTACTCAGAAACGTTATTTCTATTTTAGTAACTCAACAAAACCAGTTAAGAATGTATTTACTATAAAAGGATATAGTTCCCCTCATGAATCACCGACGGGTGAACTATATAATGAAAACCGGATCGATAAAGTTTCCCACTTGGGGGATATTGAAGAATGGCAGGTGATCAATACCACTGGTGCTCCGCACGCTTTCCATATGCACCAGCTTGATTTTTTAGTTACTCAGGTCACCCTCAAAGATGATCCAGGCAGTACCTACGATAACTACACCATAAATGGGCAATGTCAGAGGAATAACGATAGTACCTATACTTGTCCTCTAAAACCACAGGGGTATAGAGATACGATGAACTTACCCCCAAACAGCACAACTACAATCCGTATTCCCTTCTTAAACCCCTTCATTACTGGCGTGTTTGTCTATCACTGCCATATCCTCGATCACGAAGATAAGGGCATGATGCAGAACCTGAAAGTGATAGATCCCAAGGAGTATAAATCTACTTCTGGCTTGGGTTCTAATTCATAACCTTCAACTTGTCGCCTAAGACTATTTGTTGGTAAGTAGAGATTTATGTCTCTAACAATAGGGAAGTTTCCGCGAAAAAGGAACTTCCCTTTACCTCTGAATTAATAAGGACATGACCACTGATGCAACTAACAAGCGAGGAACTCAAAACTTATGATTTGCAGGGCTATCTGCTTTTGCCCAATTGTTTTGCCCCTGGAGAAGTAGAGGTGATGCGGGCTGAAGCCAGTGCTCTGTGTCTCCAAGATTTTGCAGGGAAAATTCTTAAAAGAGACGGAAAAACTGTCAGAATGATTCATGGGGCGCATCTGGAAAACAAAGTTTTTCATCGATTAGTCCGTCACCCAAAACTTGTCAAACCGATAATGCAGTTATTAGGCGACTCGGCTGTCTACATTCATCGGTGTAGCCTTAATTTTAAGCCAGCATTTGAAGACACAATGTGGTCGTGGCATCAAGATTCTTCCTATTTTTGTAAAAACGATGGTATGCCTACAGACCAAGCAGCGATCGCCATCGTCTTTTTAGATGAAGTTAACGAATTTAATGGTCCGACTTTGGTGATGCCGGGTTCCCATAAGGAAGGCTTGATTAACCCCATCACTGAAGAAGAAGAGTCTTTAGCCATTGAAGAGAAGCAATATCTTAAATCTCGCCGAACGCAGTATATGCTGAGTAGACCAACTGTTACCAAGTTGGTCGAAAAATATGGAATTGTCGCTCCTAAAGGTCCTGCTGGTTCAGTTCTCCTGTTTCATCCCAGTTGCGTTCATGGTTCAGCAGCTAATATTATGTCTCCGTTCAATCGGACAATTGCAGTAATTGCTTACAACAGCGTGGAAAATATTCCCGTTGCTGTTGAAAACCCGCGTCCAGAATACGTGGCAAGTCGAGATTATCGACCAATAGAGCCTCTGTCAGAGGATGTTTTATTGCAAGCCGTATAAACAAACACAGTAGTGACCATAACCTCAATTCGTACACTGATTATCGTCGCCATTAGGGAACCGTACCCACCGAAGGGAGGGGGAGCTTTACGTATCTGGCAAGACATAAACATCATGATGAAGTTTGGCTCCCTTGGTGTTTTTTATATTCTTACGAGGAAACCTAACGACCAAACGATTCCTGGTGTTGACCCACAACATCATTACAACTGGGTTGAGCCACAGCTTTCACTCTGGGAAAAGTTGGAACTTCGGTTTTGGTGGCTGCGCCCCCGTAAATTTTCCCGTACAATTGGGCGGTATACGAAGGCGGCTGCCCAAGAGTTAGAGAGAGTCCTCGCAGAATTTCAGCCTGATTTGGTGCTAGCAGACATCCGAGCGTATGAATATGCGCCTATAATCAAGCGTTATGGATGTCGCTTTATCTTAGAAGAGCACAACGTAGAAGTGATTGTGAGAGAGGGACATTACTCGGCATATTATGCACTTGAGAACCGAAAGTTAACGATTAAGGAGAAGATTGAGCGTTCTCTTGACCTTTCCCGAACCAAGCAAGCTGAAAGTGACTTGCTTGACCAAGCTACTCAAGTCTGGACATTCAGCGATGTGGATGACAAACTGCTACAGGATTTATACGGGCAAGTCTCGCACGCACGGGTGATTCCCAATGGGATTAATGTCACACACTACGACGCCGTCCGCTTGGGTAAATGCAGTCTGCCCGAGGGATTGTCGAAAAAACAGTGGTATTTACTTTATTCTGGTCAATTTACATATCCTCCGAATGTCCAGGCTGTTGAGATCCTGATCGACCAAATTTATCCGCGACTACGGCAAATTTACCCAGATTGCCGTCTATTAGTCGTGGGGCATTCCCCGACTCAACGGATGAAAGACGCTGCCAAACGAGATTCTGGAATTATCGTCACTGGAGAAGTTCCAGATGTTCGTCCTTATCTGGCTGCTGCCAGTGTGATGGTTGTACCGTTACGTCACGGTAGTGGTACTCGCCTGAAAATCCTGGAAGCCTTTGCATCTGGCTGTCCTGTGGTTAGTACCGCCAAGGGCGCTGAGGGATTGAAAGTCAAAGATGGGGAACACCTGCTGATTAGGGAGGAGATTGAAGCGATTATAGAAGGAGTGTGTCAGCTTTGGTCAGATCCTTCATTAGGACAAAAACTTGCTAACTCTGCTTATGAACTGGTAAAAGCTGAATATTCTTGGTCAGCAATTGGACAGAAGGTGGAGTCGGCAATTCAAGAACTGTTCTGACAAAATTTCCTTAAAGAATTATAAGGCTTTAGCCAGGAATGCAAAGATGCTTCAAGCAGCGTATTATGGTCATCACAAATGTTGCTCTCAATACATTACCAATATTATTAAAGAAATTTGTGCCACTCTCAATTTGTCCTGGGAGTTAGAAGACCATGCCGTTGAGTTACCCAAGCGTTTCTATCTAGAAGATAATCAATTTAAAGAATCTTTTTTAATTTGCTGGAATTCAGACTATTTACTCGTTCGCTCGTTAGAGTGTTTGGGTTTTCATGTCATACGCGATCCAAGAGACATTATTACATCGGGCTATTTCTCCCATTTATACAAACATGGAGAGAAATGGCCAAAGATGAGGGTTTATAGAAATTATTTGAAAGACTTGGACAAGGAAGAGGGACTCTTAGCAGAGATGGAGTTTTCTTCAGTGTACTTGTATCATATATTTTCCTGGAATTACAATAATCCCAACATTTTAGAGAAGAAATTTGAGGATTTGATCGCAAACCCGATGGAGGAGTTTACAGAGATATTCTCCCATTTGCAAATTGTACCAAACTTGCTTTGCAAGGAAGATTTACGCGCCCTCATCGATAAATATTCTTTTAAACGATTATCAGATGGCAGAACCCAAGGAGAAGAAAACGTTTACTCTCATTACCGAAAAGGTATGGCAGGAGATTGGAAGAATCATTTTTCTGAGCAGCACATTGAGCGGTTTAAAAAGTTGTTTAATCCAATCTTGATCAAAACTGGTTATGAAACAGATGAAAATTGGTAAAGCAACTTTATGAACGTATCTATTGTCATACCCGCTTACAACGCAGCAGAAACAATTACTGAAACTCTTGCGTCTGTTCAGGCTCAAACGATGCCAAACTGGGAAGCAATCGTAGTCAATGATGGCTCTAGTGATGAAACAGAAGCGATCGCCAACCAATTCGCTGCCAAAGACAGCCGGATTCGCATAATCAGCCAGCCAAATCAAGGGGTGAGTGCTGCCCGAAATACGGGGATCAGCCTAGCCAATTTCGACTGGCTGTCGTTTCTCGATGCGGATGATTGGCTCTCACCACAACACTTGAAACGAATGACCACAGTGCTTGCCGCTGATTCCAGTCTAGACGCTGTTCACTGTGGAATGAGGCAAGTAGATCTTGACGGCAACACCTTCTTAGATAAATACGTTCCCGAATTGACCAACTTATTTCCTGTGTTCGCCCGCCGATGCCCCTTGCTCATGCATGCCTGCGTCTTCCGCAAAGCCCTCGCCGACTCTGTTGGCGGATTCGATATTTCCTTGAGTACTTCTGAAGACTGGGATTTCTGGCAGCGCATTACTCGCACTGGCGCTCGCTTTGGAGCCGTTAAGGAGATATTAGCATTTTACCGGATGCGACCCAATTCCCTTTCGAGAGATGGAAATAGTACGTTTGCTAACGCCACGCGCGTACTTGCCCAGGGTTACTCGCCCGATCCGCGCGTGCCAAACCCCCATCCTAGCCATGCAGAAGGAGAACCGAAAGAAGCACTTGCGAGGCTAAGGCTTGAGAAGTCAAGCTGGCATGCGGGATTACTGATCGGTAGTGGTAAGGACGCTCGGCATCTGCTCAAACTGCTTGTCAATGACCGCGCTCCGAACCTATGGCCATCTATTATCGCACACCGCATCTTTAGGTCTGTACTTGTCTTTACTTGTCAACTGCCAGCCGCTTGGGAAAAGCTCTGGCCTAGTGTTGAAAGCCCGATCAAGGACTTTCTGGTAGCGCTGGAGGCGCAGTCCCTGGCTGTCGGGTTGGCTCGTCGTGCTAGCACCATTCTAGAGCGCATGGTCTTGCAACACTCCCAGGTGAGGGAGCCACTGACTATCGGGACTACTTATGCACTTCGCCTAGAGGTGACAGAGCCAATTTCTGAT
The DNA here is from genome assembly GCF_000317495.1 of Crinalium epipsammum PCC 9333. GTDB lineage: Bacteria > Cyanobacteriota > Cyanobacteriia > Cyanobacteriales > PCC-9333 > Crinalium > Crinalium epipsammum. Next base: position 850,164 of record NC_019753.1, on the reverse strand, counting down.
ATTTGTCCAACAGTAGGGGCTGAGCGTCTCCACTGCATTGTGGAAATGGAGGGAACTGAGCTGGGTAGGCTGGAATTACCGATATGTGATGGACTGGTTGCTAGCTGGGTTATCAAAGATGCGATCGCAGCCCAATTTGCTGGGCAAATTCTCGGTCGGTTTTTCGAGCATACAGTCTACAGAGAAGAGCACAGGAGCAGAGGAGCTCTTGAGCAGGGGAGCAAGTCGAATGCACAATCCAATGAGCAAATCGACTGGACGGTGTTTTTGCAGCAAATCTGGGAACGCCCGGATTGGCCGAGTGAGCGCTTCTACAACCCAGAGGCGGTGGAGGAAGCGATCGCACTCAAGCGCATTGAGTCTGGGTGGCTTATAGTGGAAATTAGTGAGGAACTACCTGACGTAGAGGTGGCGGTTCCACAGCTTGATGTGGTGCTGACGGTGGGGGGCGTTGCCATTGGCAGCGTGAGTATCCCCGTCGAGCAAAATTTTGTTTCTGCTCAAGCGCTGCGGGTGGCGCTGACGAGGGCAAGTGAGCTTGAACTGTGCCGCGCTTGTGTCCGGGAAGGTCTCCTAGGTAGGCCACTGGGCGAGTCAATATCACTGCGATCGCGTCTCTCTGAGGCGGCTATGGCACAAGCTCAGTCACCCGAATGGTTTGCCTCCACCCGACCTGCTGTAATCAGTACTGAGCTATTGTCTCCTAATACAGTAGTGCTAGGTCGTCGCCGTGGGGCGATGGGAACGAGTGCTTCTCGACGAGCGATACTGCCTGGAGCAGTATCGCGTGAATTAGTAGAAATGGCCCAAGTCCTCGGAGAACCCGTGATGCAAATTCCCCCTCACGGCACGCTGCCAGAGCGAGTCATTTACGCCCCAGAGCTAATTGAACGTCCGTCTGAGCGTCCTACTTCCAGTTCGAGGCAATCCGCAAGCGTTAGGACAAGATTCCACGGTCGAGCGTTTTTCGAGACTTGGTTTTCCACTCAACCCGACCCCTGGAAATACACTAGCCCCTACGAGCAGACCAAGTACGAGCAGACTCTCTCCCTACTCCCCTCAACCCAAATTGGCAAAGCACTCGAATTGGCTTGTGCCGAAGGACATTTTACCGTTCAATTGGCTCCTCGTGTGGAGAGCTTAATTGCCGCTGATATCTCCCAAATCGCCCTTGACCGGGCAGATGAACGTTGCCGCGACCTACAGAATATCAGCTTCCAGCACTTGGACATGACTAAAGACCCACTACCGGGACACTTCGATCTGATTGTCTGTAGCGAGGTACTTTACTATCTCAAAGATCTGGAGGAACTTAAAGTAATCGCCAGCAAAATTGCTAACGCCCTAGAACCGGGTGGCTATCTCCTCATGGCTAACGCGCATCTGCTCGTAGATGAACCAGACAAAACTGGCTTTGACTGGGGGAACCCGTTTGGAGGCAAAGTTATTGGCGAGACATTTGCCAGCATCCCTACATTGCGTTTGGTGAAGGAAATCTGGGCACCCTTATATCGGGTGCAGTTGTTCCAGCGTCATCCCTGGCAGCACCACACCCCGGATATCGTTAAACTAACCGAGCAGCCTGCACCCTTATCACCAAAGCAGCAGTCTGGCGTCCGTTGGCATGGCGGTCAGCCTCCCAGAAGGGGAAAGCCACAAACTGTTGTCACCCAAAGGCTGCCAATCCTCATGTATCATCGCGTTGCACCAACAGGTTCTGCGACAATGAATCGTTACCGGGTGACGCCGGAAGCGTTTGAGGAGCAGTTGCGGTATCTACAGGATGCTGGTTTTTACAGTGTGGCATGGGAAGATTGGCAATCTGCAATGGCGGTGCGGCGTCCCTTGCCAGGGCGGGCAGTAGCGATTACCTTTGATGATGGCTATCTTGACTTTTTCCACTACGCTTTGCCTCTGTTGAAACAGTATGGGTTTACAGCGACGGTATTTCTGGTAACCGAGCATGTGGGAAGCTCAAACACTTGGGATGCAGCTTATGGGGAGGAGATCCCCCTGCTGGGATGGTCCGAAATCCGCCAACTCCAGAATGAAGGGGTTGAGTTTGGTTCTCATTCAGTGAGTCATAGCCCTCTGACTGCTTTGTCTGTCGCAGAGATTGTGCAAGAAGCTGCTCGTTCGAGGAGCATCCTTGAACGTCAGCTAGGTGTGTCGGTTCAGACTTTCGCCTACCCCTACGGGGATTTTGACCCTGTGGTTCAACACCTCATCGGAGCCTGCGGTTATACCTTTGGTTTATCTTGCCGCTCAGGTTTGAGTCAGTTTCAGGATGAACTGCTGGCATTACCCCGGATTGAGGTAAGGGGTTCAGATAGCTTTCAGGAGTTCGTTACCAAGCTCAGTTTCAAAAGCAACAGCTAGTTATGTAAAGAAATGTAGACTCCCCTCAGAAAGCAAGGGCATTTATGAATTTAATATTACAGAACTTTACGACATTAATCTGAATTGCACCTACCTGCTTACCTTGGGCAGACCCCCACCATTAGTTAAAGTTCTTGACTGAGCAGCTGCCGCTCCAATTCCAGAAACTCAGCAGTCCACGGCAGAGGGATGTCAAGGAACTTACTCCCGATTGTGATACAGCTATCCAGGAATGGTGTTTCTACACCAGCTAGGCGAGCTAAAACCTGTAGGGGAAAACAACCATAAGGCAAATCCTCAACCAAATAGCGGTGATGAGGGTTACACAGCGTCGTACTGGAGTAGGCTCCAAGCTGCTGCATATGTTCGTAAAGAGATGGCCCCTTGGTTCCGTAGGCGATTTGATAGTGGCTTTTGATATCAATCAAGTTGAGTACTCCCAATGCTTCACCCACCGCCATGCGATCGCCATCCAGGTGGTCAATGAGCCCAACAGTACGGGCCCCAACCTTATGATAGATGTTGTAATCCTCACCAGATTCCCATCTAGCTAATGAAACCAGAAGCAGAGGAAGATGGATAATGTCATTAACTTTATTGAGATTAATTTCTAGAACCGAAGCAGCGGGGCATAAGTTACTGAACACAGCTTCGTAAGCGACCACAATCCGATTTGTCATGGTTCGGTTCTGAGCTGCCACAAAGAACTTGTTGGTCAACGTGCTAATCCTGACTTGGTCTTCTGTATTACCGCGACTGACAAACGGAGTATTATTGACATCAGCCACAGCAGGCAACTGTGCCTCAGCTATTCCCAGTCTAGTGAGTACCTTACAAAAGACCCAACCTGCAAAGCGACTAGCACATAGAACCAGAACATTCATTTGAGGATTAATATACTTAGCTAGAATCCTGGCGTAGGGTTCGATGTCTTGACCGCGACAACAGATTAGCACATTCAATGGTAGTTGACCACCATTGAGTGCCGCCAACTCATCAAGGTTATTGGAACAAGCTGCAACTGGATAACTTCCTGGAGAAACCGCTCCAATTGAGTGAATGGTTTTTGTCTTAGCAACAATAGAATGACGGCGAGAGAAAAGGTAAACAGTATATCCCTGAGCGCTCAGATATAGCGCACTGGCCAAGCCAATGTGTCCTTTCCCTACAACCAGGTAGCTAGTCTGTAGCATAGGTTAGTTAATTTATCCGAAAACCATAACAAATCTATCTTGAAGTGAATGGCACTGATTTAAGCTGCTAAGTCCGGGTCAAGACGAAATATGTGCTTGCACAGGGCAAACGCATAATTAAAACTATTGTATTTTTTTTATGTAAATTTTAATGAGTAAAAATGAACGCAAATCTGCAAAAATATCATTGCCTTGGCATCCAAAGCCAAGAGCAATCATCAACAGATAGTAATTAAGTAGCTTATGAATAAAAACAATGGAGAAATTAGCTATAGTTAGTTGACAAATATTTATTTGTTTATTTTGTGAATCGCACTATCGTAGTGTAAGTCAGTTTTATATATTTAATTAGTTAAAAAATTATTACAAAAAACAGTAATAGCAGATGAGTAAATACATACTGGCATTCGATCAAGGAACAACAAGTTCTCGTGCGATTGTATTTGATCCTCAAGGTAATTTGTTGAGTATTGCCCAGAAAGAGTTCCCACAAATTTTTCCTCAACCTAGTTGGGTAGAGCATGATCCAGACGAGATTTGGTCATCTCAAATTGGTGTTGCTCATGAAGTACTGGCGCGTATTGGTATCCACAAAAGTGACATTGCTGCTATAGGCATCACCAATCAACGGGAAACCACACTCGTATGGAATCGTCAAACAGGCAAGCCAATATATAATGCGATCGTTTGGCAAGACCGACGCACTGCCAAGAAGTGTGAGCAACTTAAAGCGCAAGGATACGAAGCAACATTCCAGAGCAAAACTGGATTAGTAATTGATGCGTACTTTAGTGCTACAAAACTCCAGTGGTTGTTGGATAACGTGCCTAATGCCCGTGAACAAGCAGAACGAGGAGAACTAGCATTTGGAACTATTGATAGCTGGTTAATTTGGAAATTAACTGAGGGAGAACTTCACATTACAGATGTGACCAATGCTAGCCGGACTCTACTATTTAATATTCATACTCAGCAGTGGGATGATGAATTGCTGTCTATATTTAATATTCCCCATTCCCTACTTCCAGAAGTACGGAGTTGTTCAGAAGTATATGGGTATACATCGTCCAATATTTTAGGTAGCCGTATTCCCATTGCGGGAATTGCCGGAGACCAGCAGGCAGCAACATTTGGGCAGGCGGCATTAGAACGTGGCATGGCAAAAAACACTTATGGTACAGGCTGCTTTATGTTGCTCAATACAGGGGATGAGCCAATTCCTTCTCATCACAAGTTGCTAACTACAATTGCTTGGCAGATTAATGGACATACTGATTATGCTCTCGAAGGTAGTGTATTTATTGCTGGGGCAGTAGTGCAGTGGTTGCGCGATGGGCTTGGTATTATCAAACACAGTGCAGATGTGGAGTCACTAGCTGGCAGTGTGCCTGATAACGGAGGCGTGTACTTTGTGCCTGCATTCGTTGGTTTGGGTGCGCCTTATTGGGATAGTTACGCTCGTGGCACAATCACAGGATTAACTCGTGGTTCAACTAGCGCCCATATCGCCCGTGCAGCTTTGGAAAGTATTGCTTATCAAACAGCAGATGTACTGGATGCAATGCGTACTGACTCTCACCTAGATATTTCAGAACTACGAGTAGATGGAGGAGCATCACGCAATGACCTACTGATGCAGTTTCAAGCAGATATTTTAGGTGTGCCTGTAGTGCGTCCCAAAATAACGGAAACTACAGCTTTAGGTGCAGCTTATTTAGCAGGGTTAGCTGTTGGGTATTGGGATAGTTCTGAGATTGTACAACAGTGGCAGGTGGAAAAGCGGTTTGAACCAACTATCAGTGCCGAGCATCGGGCGACACTGCGGGACTCATGGCGACAAGCTATTGAACTTACACAGGCATGGTAGCAATTAGGCATTTTAACGATAAGTTAATAGGAAAACAAACTGGCTAATGGTTAATGTTAGAGCGCCAGAACTACCTCAAAATTTTACTTGGATTAATTGCGATCGCGAAGCTGCAAGCGAGGGCGATCGCCCTCTATCAATTAAATCTCTGCGCGGGCGAATTGTCATAATAGATTTCTGGACAAAAGGTTGTATTAACTGCCTGCACGTTATTCCTGACCTCAAATATTTAGAACAGAAATACAGCGAGTATCTAACTATTATTGGTGTTCACAGCGCCAAATTTGAGCATGAACAACATCCAGATAGCGTTCGACAAGCAGTTTGGCGCTACGAAATTACGCATCCGGTTATAGTAGATAGCGATCGCTATATTTGGGAACAATACGCAGTCAGAGCATGGCCTACTTTTGTCGTAATTAATTCTCAAGGTTATATAGTAGCAACGGTTAGGGGCGAAGGTAAGCGAGAATTCCTAGATAACTTAGTACAACAGTTAATTGAAGAAAGCAGTGGGAAAAAAACTGTTGATGGGCAATCTGGAAAGTTTACTCTAGAACCAAATCAAACCTTACGCCTGTCTCCTTTAGCCTTTCCATCAAAAGTCATAGCTTGTCAACAAAGTAATTCCCTATTTATTGCTGATACCGGACACCATCGCCTTGTGATTGCATCTTTGGATGGTGAAACAAAAGCTGTAATTGGAACCGGATCAGCTGGCTGGGTAGATGGAGATCTAGAAATTGCTCAGTTTTGTGAACCGATGGGAATGGTATTTAACCATGAGCAACAGGTAATTTATGTAGCAGATACAGTCAATCACTTGTTGCGAAAAATTGATTTGAAGACGAGACAGGTGAGTACCTTAGCTGGAACTGGAACTCAAAGTCGATACTTATTTCCACACGGTGGCAAAGCCTTAGAGACTGCCCTTAATTCTCCTTGGGACTTGGTAAAGATTAAAGATCAACTTTACATTACTATGGCAGGTTCACATCAGATTTGGATGATGGATTTGACTGAAAAAACAATACAAACCTTGATCGGGACAGGTGCAGAATTTTGTGTGAATGGTTCATGTGACATTGCAGCATTTGCTCAACCAAGTGGCATCACAACTAATGGAGATGAATTGTTTATTGCAGATAGTGAAACCAGTTCAATTCGTGCAGTTACCCTGGGGAACTTTCCGGTAGTGCGTACTATTTGCGGTAGCGGTCAACTTTTTGGCTTTGGTGATGTTGATGGTATTGGTGAAAATGTCAGGTTACAACACTGTTTGGGAGTAGCTTATGCTTCTGGTTATCTTTGGGTAACAGATACATACAATCACAAACTCAAACGAGTTAACCCAACTACTGGAGAGTGCCAAACGATGAGTGGCAGTGGTAAAGCAGGATTACAAGATGGTATTGGTAAAGATGTCTATTTTTCAGAACCATCTGGTTTAAGCTATGCCTGTAACTATCTTTATATTGCAGATAGTAATAATCATGCCATTCGTCGTATCAACCTTAATTAAGAGCGAAGTGACTACACTGCAATTACCGATGCTTTGCTCTCCATTTGTTTGTATACCCAGTGTTTTTGGAGAAACATCAAGTTATTAAAAGAGAGAATTTATCTATTGATTACTTTTAGCTTGGATAAAAGCGATCGCACTCGACCAAGATACAGTTTGATTGAGTAAGTAGCGATTAAATAAGCCTTTAACAGTATCCACTTCCTGTGGAGAAAGCAAGCGACCCAGATATGTTGCATAAGTTGGGCGATCGCTATTCGTTCCAAACCAGCGTTCTATTAACCCAGAAGAAATGTGTAATTGAGAATTTAAGCGTTCTTCTTTCACTTCAACCACCAAACCTGCACTTTCAAACCAGATCCGCAAATCGTCAGCATCCCAATTCACCATTGGGTCTGAAGTATTATTATAAATAGCTTCTTCCGCAGTAATTAAGCGGTCGCACAAATCAGCATCCAACTTACTTATATCCAGCAAACAATACAATCGTTGCGTATGTTTAGCAACTGTTTCTGCTAAAACAATTTCTCCCGAATCTTGCAGCAAAGAAGCTAACAGCTTGATAACAGTTAATTTATCAGATTCATGCAGTAAAGCATTGCGTCCGATAATGCGGTCAAATTTTACATCTGCTGCTTGGGCAGCTAATATTTCTGGTAACTGAGTTAATGCAGATTGCAATACAATAGGACGCATTAATTCTGGCAGAGAAGTTGCTTGTTCAACTATCGCTTCTTCATCTGCTGTTGTGCGAATACAAGCATAAACACCTCCTTCAGGTACTTGGCGCAATGCTTCCCAGGTAAGTAAACCGCTACCAGCATTTAAGTCTAAGATTAGGTGATGGCGTTGCGGTGCTGTTAGAGTGAAAATGCGATCGCGTATCTCCCCTAATTGTTGACCAACTTGGGAAAGTGTACGTTGCAACCATCTATCTGTTGCTTTATCAGTTACTCCATAAGTTAACACTTCAACTGGTGCAACACAATCACCTGCCACCACAGCGGCTAATTGTGCTTCCCGTCGCTGTGCAACTTGGGTGTTAATTTTAGCTTCAAAACCCTGTTGTGAAGGTTGATAAAAAACTTGTCCTTGCAAACTTGCAGGTAAATATTGTTGTGCTACCCAATGATCTCTGTAAGCATGAGGATAAAGATAACCCGCACCATGTCCAAAACCTTTTTTGTCGCGGTTTCCATCTTTAAGATGCGTTGGAACTTCTGACTCTTTTTCTCGTTCTACCGCTGCTATTGCATCAAAAAATCCCATCACACTATTTGATTTTGGTGCATTTGCTAAATAAAGCGTTGCTTGTGCTAAATGATAGCGACCTTCTGGCATCCCTACACGGTCAAATGCTTCTGCACAAGAGTTAACCACTACAACTGCATTGGGGTCAGCAAGTCCCACATCTTCACAAGTTAAAATTAGCATTCTACGGAAGATAAAGCGGGGGTCTTCACCTGCGTAAACCATCTTTGCTAGCCAGTACAAAGCTGCATCTGGATCAGAACCGCGCAAGCTTTTAATAAAGGCGCTGATAGTATCAAAATGAGCATCGCCTTCTTTGTCATAAAGAACTGCACGTTGTTGAATTGATTCTTCTGCAACTGCTAAAGTGACGTAAATAATACCCGCTTCATCTGGTGGCGTAGTTTCTACTGCTAGTTCTAAGGCGTTGAGTAATGATCTAGCATCACCATTGGCTACATTAACCAGATGGTCTAAAGCATTAGGCTCAATCTTAACATTGAGATTGCCATAACCACGCTCCCGATCATTTAAAGTTTGTTCAACAATACGATACAAATCATCATTATTGAGTTGCTTAAGTTGAAAAATCCTCGAACGACTAACCAGTGCTTTATTAACTTCAAAATAGGGATTTTCTGTAGTTGCACCAATCAGAACTACTGTGCCATTTTCTACCCAAGGTAATAGTGCATCTTGTTGAGATTTATTAAATCTGTGGACTTCATCAACAAATAAGATTGTGCGTTGATTGTGCTTTTTACGTTTTTCGGTTGCAGTATCAATAGATGCCCGAATTTCTTTAACTCCAGAAAGTACCGCATTAATCGCAATAAAATGAGCGCGAGTGCTGTTAGCAATAACTCTAGCTAAAGTTGTTTTGCCAGTACCAGGAGGGCCATAAAAGATTACAGAGGAGAGTTGATCTAAAGTAATGGCACGCTGCAATAACCGTCCTGGTGCAATGATGTGATCTTGACCAATAAATTTATTGAGGTTACGCGGGCGCATCCTTGCTGCTAGAGGTGCTTCATTTTCAGCTTGTTGCAGGTGGTGTTGTTCAAATAAATCCATTTATTTAATAGCCATGCTCATTGGAGCGATAGCTCCATTAACTACCATGATATAGTTGTTAGCAATATTGCTGTAAAAAATCGCGGCTTATACCAATTTTATTTAAAATTAATTGAGAGTTAAATCAAAGCATTAGGCAATCTTTTTGTGTCACTAGCACTTGGAACTTGTTTATTCAAACTAATTTGATCTCCTACTTGATAGCCATCTTTGACTTAATCTAGTAGCACATCCAACTCGAAAAGCGTTGAGGTAAGCGCGTCCTCTTCCTTGGCGATAATTGGCACGTCGCTCAATTGTTTTAATTAAATATTCATACATATTTTGGCAAACTATTAAGCTGGCATGACTACCAATCAATCTCATATTGCCGTTATAATTATTACGAAATGCTTGACAGCCATTAGCTTCAGCAATTCCACATAATAGCAACATTTTCCAGCTAATAAATCTTGTAGTAGTTTCAACAACTAATTCAGTAATATCAGTTAAGTCCTGACTACCTAAATCAGCTAAACTCAAATTGTACTGGGCTAGTAGCAATGATGCTTTTTGAGCAGCTACTGCCGCTTCATTTTCATTGGAAGAAGTTGCTAGTGCTAAAAGCTTATTAATTTTTTCAATAATAGTTTTATCAAGCATTCCCTGCAATAGAGATGAAAAATATGTCTAATTTTACACAGAATGCCGTTAAAGTTTAATTTTTTTATTTTGATTAGCTATTGTAGCCCTTATAGAGATAGGCTGAGATTAAGCTATTAACATAAATATTGAGGCAACCATGCCTATCCCTAAACTTGACGAAGCTACTATCCGGCGTTATGCCACTGCCCAATCTTTTGAGCGGGGTGAAGTATACTACCACTCAGGTGCTGTTACGACTCTGAACGAGCGGGGTTATATCCTACAAGCAGAAGTAGAAGGTAATCAAGCCTATGGCTATCGAGTTAGTTGCAACTTTGATGATGGCGGGATTAGGGAAGCTAATTGTACCTGTCCCTATGATTGGGATGGCTGGTGCAAACATATTGTCGCAGTGTTGTTAGTCTGTATACGAGAACCGCAAAGAATTGAACAACTCCCTTCATTAGAACAGTTGTTAGATCGTCTTGATTTAGTGCAAACTCAACGGTTAGTACAAGATTTAGTAGCACAACAACCAGAACTAATATCCATTATTGATCGCTTTGTCAATTTGCTCTTTAACCCCGCACCCCAGCAGCAACAGTTAAAACCCCAACGCCTTACCCCCATAGATCCAAAACCTTTCCGACAACAGGTAAAGCAGATTTTACGAGATGGTATTCGTGGCTTAGAATACGGGGAAGAAGATGAGCAAATTACAGAAAATTTATTAGATTTAATCCAATCAGCCCAGGAATTTAGCCATCAAGGAGACGGCAATAATGCACTCGTTATTCTAGAAGCAATTACTGCGGCTTGTGTTGAAGATTGGGACAACGTTTATGAGTACGGTCTTGACAACGATGAGGTAGCATCAGCATTAAATGAAGCTTGGACACAAGCAATTCTCACGGCTGAACTTACGGACGAAGAACAAGTAGATTTGAGGGTGAATTTAGAAGCATGGCAAGATGAGTAGGATGCCAGTTTTGAGATGAGTGTAGAAGCCTTGCAGCAAAGGTGGGACTACCCACCTCTACAGCGAGTTCTTCAAGGGGAAATTACCAAACATGGAACGTGGGATGAACAAGTACCGGATTATGCTGAGGATTTAGCTTTAATACGCTTACAAATTCTAGAGCGTCAAGAACGTTATCAAGAATACCTATATCTAGCACAAGCAGAAGGACAAACAGAACGCTATCTGACTATGTTAGCTAATTTAGGTCGGATAGAAGAAGCAATGCTTGCAGCTAAAACCCAGATGCAGTCAATGGATACCGCTTTTGCTCTAGCTCAAACGCTGCAACAACAAGGGGCAAATACACAAGCTTTAGAGATTGCTCAAACTGGACTAAGTTTACAGGGGAATTGCGAATACGAATTGGCAATTTGGACGAGCAATTTGGCTGAAGGTTTGGACGATAACACAGTGGCATTAGCTGCAAGAGTACAAGCATTTATTGCTCAACCTAAGTTTGGTGATTACCGTTTAGCTCAACATCTAGCAGGTAATGATTGGGGAGAAATCAAAAAGGATTTACTTGCCAGTCTTCGCCAGCATACAGGTTGGGGAATCCAAGAAACAAAGGTAGATATTTTCCTTGAGGAAGAGTTAATTGATGATGCGATCGCCACTGTTAGCGACCTCAGTTACTATCAAGAGACGCTGGTTCGACGGGTGATGGAAAAAGCTATCAGCACTCGTCCCGATTGGGTGATAGAAAATGCCACCAGTCGTGCAGAATCAATAATGGATCGCGGTAAGGCAGAGGCATACGATTCTGCGGTAGGTTGGCTGAAACTCGTGCGGGCTGGTTACAAAGAATCGGAGCGACAATCCCAGTGGTCAGAATACAGAAGAAAATTGATGAAAATTCATGCCCGTAAATACAAATTGATGGCTATGCTCAAAGCTAAGGATTTGGACTAAGAGTATTAAGAAATTCAGTGCAAATTTTCTGATAATTTAAGCCTCAAATAATAACTGTCAATTGAGCAATGAGTGAATATCAATACTACGAATTCCAAACTATTGACCGACCTTTAAATAATCAAGAACAAGAATTAGTCAGCCAAATATCTAGTCGGGGTCAAGTTAGTGCTACCAGAGCAGTTTTTACCTATAGCTACGGAGATTTTCGAGGCAACCATCAAGAAGTCTTAGTCAAATATTTTGATGCTATGTTTTACATAGCTAATTGGGGGACTAAACAATTAATGTTGCGATTTCCTCAATCTGTTCTTAATATTGAACATTTTCATAAATATTGTGTTGAAGATTATATCACTATTTCTTTTATCAATAAATATGCAATTTTAGATATTCGCATTGAAGAAGAAGAAGGATGTGGCTGGATAGAGGAAAAAAGTTTTCTTTCTGCCATCGTGGGACTGCGAAACGATCTATTAAATGAGGATTATTGTTCTCTTTATCTAGCCTGGTTAAAAGTTATAACTTTACCTGAAGTAGAGATAGAAGAAAATGAATTAGAGCCACCAGTACCCGCAGGATTAAATAAACTGTCTGGCTCTTTGACAGCATTTAAGCAACTATTTGAAGTCGATGAATACTTGCTCAAAGCGGCTGCAAAAGTGAGTCACGAGCCAACTCTAATTCCTGAGAGAGCTTTAATTGCAGCTATCAAAAAATTAACTCGTGAAGAATGTAATGAATTTTTAATAAGATTAGCTCAGAAAGAAGCTAATCTTTCTGTTGCTCTCATCCGTAAGCTATCTACAATTGTAACTGCGCCAATAGCCCAAACCCAGTCAAGGCGTAGTATTAAGCAGTTATTTAAATTATCAAAGCAAGAACAGGCAGAAGATGCTATTCAACAAAAACAAGCAATAGAAGCCCAACGCCTTAAAGAATTAGAAACTCTAGCTCAACGAGAAATGGACGCTTGGGAAGATGTTGAACGGTTAATTCAAACATCACAAGCAAGAGCATATGATCAAGTAGTACAGCTACTATTAAAACTTCAAGATTTAGCTACTTATCATAATCAGCAAAATGCTTTCCAGATTCGTTTAAATAAAATTTATGAGCAATACAGTAAACGTACAGCTTTGCTCCAACGTTTACAGAAAGTGCGTCTATATAAACAAAAAGTTAAATAAGATAAATTGAAACTAATATGAAATACGCACTGAATCTGGTGACATATTCAGAGGGCATGAAAGCACGAGGATTTTTAGAAAAATTAATCCCAAGATTATAAAAATATTGCTATGCCAATTAAACAGAAGATTACCACTGCTAAACGCCATAACCATTCCCCAATTGTTAAAAACGCCAGAATGACAAAATCTAAACTACCTGAATTGAAGTGACTAGGGTTGATAGCGATTCATCCTTACCCAATCTTGAGTTGAGCCAACATTGGGATTTTCGCTCTTGTCATTCGTACCATAGACTTGTCCCTGACGATTAATCCAGTAATATTGGTGGCTTGTCGGTAACTCGGCTAAGGGATATCCATATGGATTCGTCCAAGTTCCTACATTTCCTAAGTTTTCACGAAAGTGGAAATTTTGACGCTCTATTGATTCATGGCGCTGGTGGTTGACTTCACCCCAGGTGCGCTGTTGCCATTCACGGTATTCTCTTGCCTGTTGTCCCTGTGCGATCGCAATTTCTCTATTCTGCTGTATAACCCCACTGATTCCGAAAGCCCCGCCATTTGTTACCGTGAATTGCTCTGCCACCTGCGGCAACCATGAAGCATAACCAGCCCACTGGGATTGATGGGATGCTGCACAGGTAACTACCATTGTGCAAATATTGTAGCTATATGCCACACTGCACTTAGCCAATCCTTGGCAGGGAATGCCGTTGAATGTGTATGTGTAGTCAAACTCATAAGCAACTGTATAGCCACTAATCGGTTGAGTTTGGCGGGGCGGGTTTATCTGTAGTTGAACTGGCTGCATCCCCATTAGCTTATCGTAGACAAACTGCCAAGGGTTGTAGTTGGCTGGCAGTCCAGAATTGCCGACCATGAGTGTGAAAGCTGCATGATCTGGAGCAAACAAAACAACAGCAAATTGTCCCTCCTCAGCCACGTGCCAACCACTTGGCACTAAATAGTTGAAGTATTGTCCGCGTCTAATTTCAGGCGAACCAGGGTTAGGAGTCTGATTATAGTTGTACATATATAATATGTGCTGATTTCAGCTATTGAGCAGATTAAAAACTTCTTAATTAATAAAGTTTCAGTAATTCATACATTCACAATCGTAACTCAATTGATAGCGAAGCTGATAGAAAGAAGATATGGCTAATCTCGCTATTTTGGCGAAAATAATTAACTCATTAACCATTAATAGAGGCACAAAAAAATGAAACCTTGTACGATGACAAATTGAAATAGTTGATTTTCCTTAAAAAACAAAGTTTTTATGAAATACATCAGGCTTGGCAACACGGGATTGAAAGTTTCGCGAATATGCTTGGGTACTATGACTTATGGCAGTCCTAAGTGGCGGGAATGGGTATTGCCAGAAGAAGAAAGCCGTCCTTTTATAAAGACTTCGCTTGAAGCTGGTATCAACTTTTTTGACACCGCCGATATGTATTCCCTAGGAGAGAGTGAAGCCGTTTTAGGTCGAGCATTGAAGGAGTTTGCCAAGCGCGAACAAGTAGTCATTGCAACCAAAGTATTTAACCCTATGAGCGACGATCCAAACGATCGCGGTTTGTCTCGCAAGCATATCTTTGATAGCATTGATGCTTCGTTGCGACGGTTACAAACCGACTATGTAGATTTGTACCAGATTCATCGCTGGGACAACGAAACACCGATCTGTGAAACCCTAGAAGCTTTACATGACTTAGTTAAAGTAGGCAAAGTTAGATACATTGGCGCATCCAGTATGTATGCGTGGCAATTTGCCAAAGCGTTGTATCTAGCAGATTTGCATGGATGGACTCGCTTTGTATCAATGCAGAACCACTACAACCTGGTATATCGAGAAGAAGAGCGAGAGATGCTACCTTTATGTCGGGCAGAAGGAATTGGCGTAATTCCTTGGAGTCCACTGGCGCGGGGATTTCTAGCAGGAAATCGGCAAAAGGAAACGAAAGGAGAAACAACCCGTGCAAAAACTGATGACTTTGCTCACCAGCTTTACTATCAAGATTCGGATTTTCATGTGGTTGATTGTGTGGTTGAGTTAGCTAAAGATCGTGGCGTTGCTCCGGCTCAAATTGCTCTGGCTTGGCTGTTGCATCAACCAGGAATTACGGCTCCGATTATTGGCGCGAGTAAGATGAGTCACTTGGAAGATGCACTTGCAGCATTGGAGATTGAATTAAGTAATCAGGAGTGTCAATCGTTGGAGGAATTTTACCAACCGCATCCAGTGTTAGGACATCAGTAAGCCACTTCACAAGATAATATAATTGGCGTCGCGAGTGCGTGCCGTAGGCATATCGCTCAATTGCTACAAAACAAAACTTGGCTTTATAAAGAAAGACATCCAGAATTCAAGGCGTTGGAGTAGACATGGCAACATATCTGGTTACGGGCGCTAATCGTGGGATTGGTTACGAATACTGTCGCCAACTGCAAGCACGGGGTAATGTTGTTATTGCTGTCTGTCGCCAAGCTTCTGATGAATTGAAGCAGCTAGGGGTGCAGCTTGAGGAAGGTGTTGATATTACATCGGACGCTTCGGTTCTGCACCTGCGCGATCGCCTGGGTGATACTGTAATAGATGCTCTGATTAATAATGCCGGAATCATTAAGCGTGTCACACTGGAAGATTTAGATTTTGATAACATTCGCCAGCAATTTGAAGTTAATGCTCTAGGGACTTTACGAGTAACTCATGCACTACTGCCACTCTTGAAATCTGGCTCCAAAATAGTGTTAATGACGAGTCGGATGGGTTCAATTGCAGATAATACCTCTGGCAATTCCTATGGCTATCGGATGTCTAAAGTGGCGTTGTCGATGGCAGGTAAATCCTTATCTATTGATCTTAAACCCCGTGGGATTGCGGTAGCAATTCTCCATCCTGGGTTAGTTCAAACTCGTATGACCAATTTTACTGCTAATGGCATCACGGCGGAAGAATCTGTAAAAGGATTATTAGCTCGAATTAATGAGTTGACATTGGAGAATACAGGTACTTTTTGGCACGCCAATGGAGAAGTACTACCTTGGTAGATGTAAACAAAAGCGATCGCACTTTATATTTAACCGTAAAAGAGTGATACCTCATCAGGAAGACGCAATCACTCCATTTCCTTTTTAGTATCAAACTGAAGTACACAATTCATGCTGATACCCTGGTTCTTTTTGAATACAAGCATGAAGCAGCTAGATAAATTTGGATAGTGATGAATCGTTTAATAACACGACCCTTAGCTGTTGTCACAGGTGCTTCTAATGGCATCGGTTATGAGCTAGCCAAACAGTTTGCCCAAAATGGTTTTGATCTTCTGGTGACAGCAACTGGAGCCACTATTAATCAAGCAGCTCAAGACTTTGAGGCACTAGGTGCTAAAGTTGAAACCATTCAAGCAGATCTGGCTACTTACGATGGAGTAGAAGCACTTTACAGCAAAATCAAAGCGACTGGACGACCTGTGGAAGCGATCGCCATCAATGCTGGTGTGGGTGTAGGCGGCGAATTTGCTCACGAAACTGATCTTAAGGACGAACTCAATCTGATTAACCTGAATGTTGTTTCATCAGTTCACCTAGCAAAACGGGTGGTGAAAGATATGGTTGAACTCGGTCAGGGTCGTATTCTGTTTACCTCATCAATTGCAGCCATCATGCCGGGCCCGTTTGAGGCAGTCTACGCGGCATCCAAAGCCTTCATCCACTCCTTTGCCGAAGCGATTCGCAACGAGTTGAAGGATACAGGGGTGAGTGTGACATCACTGATGCCTGGGCCAACAGATACTAACTTTTTCCACCGCGCTGGCATGGATGATACCAAAGTGGGTGCCAAGAAAAACGATGATCCAGCTGTTGTTGCTAAGCAGGGATTTGAAGCATTGATGGCAGGCAAAGATGCAGTAATTGCTGGTTCGGTAATGACTCAAATTCAGGGCAATGTTAGTAAGGTATTGCCAGAGACTCTCAACGCCGAACTACATCGTCATCTGACAGAACCAGGCTCCGCCAACAAGTAACGTCGAAAAGAAAATACTACTCAGGCAATTAATATTAAAGATCTACGGATTTACAGCACTGCTCAGCTAGGATATACTGGGACTGCTCCTATCAAGTTAACTGTTACTACATTCGGCTGAGGATGCACAGCAGGAAAAGCTATAAAATTTGCAGTTTTAGGCTTAATTCATGTAGTGCTGATATTTGTTCTCGCAGTCGGATTACTTCTTGCCGCATTAATGTGGACATTTGCTCTACTTCTCGCAATTCCCTAACTTGGTTAAGTAAATGCTCTTGAAGGTTGAAATACAAGCATTCAGGACAAGATAGTAATAACATAGTTAGCAAATCTGGTAAGTTTTCTTGGTGAGATACCCACTGAAATCTGGGATCATTTTCTTGATTACTACTAGCGGCTTTAGCAGTTTTAATTACTGCGAATAAAGGATGAGCATGAATTTCAGTTAATAACTGTTGCCATAAACCCTGAACATCACTAGATAACTTTAATAGTTTATTGTTAATTTTATTGGTAACAATTGTAAGAAACTCTGGCGGTAAATTCTGTAAAATAGTTTGCACTAATTCTATTACCGAATCAGGTTGATTTTTTGCTAATATTTGGGGTAATGTTTTAGTGAAATAAGGCGCTACTGTTGCCCATTGATACTGATCTAGGGCTACATGATAAAAGGTGTGGTTGCCAGTATCAGCTTTAGATAGCAACATATACCCCCTACCTTTGCCAGTAACTAAATCAATCGGTTGCAAGGCATCCCAAAGTAAAGGTAAAGGTACCCAGTGAGGTGGGTATTTAAATCGTGCTACATCCAAAATCAGTACTAAATCGCGCTCAGCGTGATAGCCACCTACGGGAGAAAAGTGTCCATCCCCAGTTTGTCCCAAAATTTGACGAGAGTAGGAAACTATTATATGCAGATCTTGAGGTGATGAAGTTGCTTCCTTAATAGTTTGGCGGAATTGTTCTAAACTGCTTTGGTGAGAACGATAAGATGCAACTTTTGCACCATTGCAACGCGCCAAACACGCCAGTTCATCAAAAGTTATCCCTTCTTCTTTCACAACGGGAAGCGGTTTACAACAATCAAGGAATTCTTCGCCGTACCATCGCCATACACCTTTCCAGATGCGACCAGGGTCAATAGATAAGGCGTTTAATACAACTACCAGCGTTCCTAATCCACAAAAAGCTGGTTCTACTTGGGTATGAAACTGTTCAGCTAAGGCGAAGTATCCCTCCATACCTCCTAAAGTTAGTGCCTCAGCAAAAATTTTCCTGCCTTGTGCTGAGGAAAAAGCAATACATTGGGGTGGTAAAGCTCGGCGGTAAAACCCTTCGGCATCCATCTAGTATGATTCTGTTAAAGAGACACGACTCCAAGTTAATTTGATTAAATCTAAGACGTAATCCACAGAGTTATCTATATATTTTGATTTTTTATCATTCATCAACAATTTACCACCAGTAATATAAATTTGGTTCGGTTCTTTGTAGTATGCTTGATGACGGCTGATCCATCCTGGCTTATCTCCAGTAGTCTCTATCTTGTCTATTTTCAATGTATGGCAATGTAACCGATAAACCGGAGTTTCATAATATTTTCTTGCATCTACATATCCTAAATTACCAATAATATAGATGTATTTTCCAACTAATGTCGCCGAATGGAAATCAGTTGGCGGGAATACATCTTCTGGATAGCCAAAAATCTGGAAATTACCATCACCTTGATAAACTACAACATCGTTATAGATACAAAAATCAGGATCATAGGAGTCTTCATGTTCCCCTGCAATCTCGATAATTCTACCGTCTGGTAATTGTGTAATGGTTCTGCCAAATCGCTGATAGCACCATGTTAATTCTTGGCAATTTTCTGTATCGTAAAAAAGCTGTTTGGCTTTTTTCTTGGAAATATCTTCTCTAATCATCGCTTGCCAAAAAGGGATTTCCATCAACTCTGTTAAGTCTTGCCAATTTTCTGTATCGTAATCGTAAAAAAACTGTTTGGCTGTATAAGCAGAAATATCTTCTCTAATCATTGCTTGCCAAAAAGGGATTTCCATCAACTCTGGATTAGTGCGGCCAAAGCGGGGATTCTTGTCAGCAAAATACTGCTGTGGTGATAATTTTGAGAGTGAGAATGTGCTGCGGTTAATTCCGGTGAGTAATCGCCGCATATCATCGTTAATATCACTCAGATCTTCACCAAATGCAACTAGCATTCTCACAATTTCTAGATTAGTTGCCATCTGAATGGCTCTGTCCTCGTAATTATTAGCCCTGCCAGCATTTGCACCAGCCTTTAATAAAATTCTGACGCAATCAGTTGCACCACGCTCTGTAGCCATCATTAAAGCAGTGTTGTCAAAATCATCAGTAGCTTCAACATCACATCCCTCTATAATTAGCCACTGTAGGACTTCGACCCTATTATTTTCTATCATACATGGAGCCAGAGGACTCCCGTTACAGTCGAAGACTTAACGGGAGATGAATGGCGACCACTAAAATAAACTGAGCGATAGCGAATCATTATTCCGGTGTCGCTTGTTGTTCAACGTATTTTTTTAATTGTTCAACTGTAGCACCACCACAACTAGCAACAAAGTAAGAACCAGTCCAGAAATAGGGTTGGTTGTAAAAATATTTTTCTGCTAACCAAGGATATTCTTTGCGAATTAATCTGCTGCTGACTGTTTTTAAATTACCGATTAATGTAGATAGCGGTATATCTGGTTTATAGTCAATTAGTAAATGTACATGATCTGATTCACCATTAAATTCTAGTAATTCTGATTCCCATTTATTTAAGGTTTTTTTAAGATTTGTTCCAGCCGTGTTAGAATTTCGGCGTTAATCGCTTTCCTACGATACTTGACCACTAAGAGGACGTGAGCGTTAAGCTTGTAAACAGACCTAAAACCCTGATGATATGAGCTTGACATTGTGTAGCGTTAAGTATTAATATAGAATTAGTTTAGCTCAAAGTAACTGATGTTAGACACACTTAAGGTCAGAATTTACCCAAACAAAGGACAGCAAGAAGCCCTAGCTAAAAGCTTTGGCTGTTCTAGGTTTGTGTTTAATTATTACCTAAACAAAACTAACACTCAGTACGAAGAAACGGGTAAGGGAATGAGCTATTGCGACATGGCGAAAGACCTAACCCAAATTAAAAAGCTATCGGATTATGAATGGTTAACAGAAGTAACTGCTGCTACATTACAGCAAACACTTAAAAATTTAGAATCAGCCTTTAAGAATTTCTTTTCTAAAAGGGCAAGATTCCCTAAGTTCAAAAGTAAACATAGGCATCAGTCAATCCGTTATCCAGAAAGCTGTTCAATTAAAAATGGTGGTCTAAAACTACCTAAACTTGGCATCGTTAAAGCAAGTATTTCAAGAAGTATTAACGGCAAAATTAAATCTGTAACTGTTTCTCAAACAAGCACAGATAAATATTTTGCAGCAATATTGTTTGAAACTGATGATTTAGCTACTGCAAAGCAAGGGAAAATATCAAGCATTGACTTAGGCTTAAATAGTCTAGTTACTGTATTTGATGGTGAGAAATTTTCTAAGGTTGACCCAATCAAACCTACTAGAAGATACGCCAAACGATTAAGACGCAGACAACAGGCATTATCTAGAAAGAAAAAAGGCTCTTTAAACCGTCAAAAACAGGTTAAGAGAGTTGCTAGAGTTCACGAAAAAATAGCAAACACAAGACAAGATTCCCTTCATAAAATCTCACGAAAGCTAGTTGACGAAAACCAAGCCATTATAGCAGAAAACCTTTGTATCAAAGGATTAGCGCGAACCAAACTAGCAAAATCAATACATGATGCTGGATTTGGAATGTTGCTTAATTTCATAGGCTATAAGCTGGAGCGAGAAGGAGGAATATTTTTACAAGTTGACAGATTCTTTCCTAGTACAAAACTTTGTAATGGTTGCAAGTTTAAGAATAATTCATTGAATCTCAGCGTCCGTGAATGGGTTTGTCCAGAGTGTAAAATCCACCACGATCGGGATGAAAATGCAACACAAAATCTTAGGGAAGAAGGCATAAAAATACTGTCAACAAATACTGTGGGACACACAGAAATTCAAGCTTGTGGAGAAGAAGTAAGACTCGTTGGTACTTGTACCAAAAAGCGTTCTTCTGTGAAGCAAGAATCTCCCGTCACAGCGCAAGCTTGACGGTGAGAGTGTCAATCCACAGGGCATTTTCATCTTTATTTTGGTGAACTTTTATTGGATAACACCCTTTATTCTGATTAGTAGTGGCACAGTACCACCACTACCCCTAGTGGCAATAGCTATTTCTCTGAACATTTTTGGTTTGTTTTTACACTTTGTTAGCGATGCCCAGAAGTACTATACCCTTAAATATGAAAAGGGACTAATAACAGAAGGATTCTTTGCTCGTTGCCGCAACACCAATTATCTAGGAGAAATATTTATTTATAGTGCCTTTGCTATACTGACTCAACACTGGTTACCCTTCGTGATTCTAGGAGGTTTTATCAGCATGATATTTATTCCAAATATGCTTAAAAAAGACCTTTCTTTATCTCGTTACTCGGAGTTTGATGACTACAAAAATTGTTCTGGATTTTTGTT
Organism: Crinalium epipsammum PCC 9333; assembly: GCF_000317495.1. Lineage (GTDB taxonomy): Bacteria > Cyanobacteriota > Cyanobacteriia > Cyanobacteriales > PCC-9333 > Crinalium > Crinalium epipsammum. The sequence continues at coordinate 828,470 of NC_019753.1, read as the reverse complement.
GCCAAAACTGTTTTTCATAAAAAACAATTCAGGAATCAGGAATCAAAATTCAGGATGAATTCTGTACGGCTGGCAAAACAGGTTAAAGCTGCAATCTCAACTGTCAGTTTCTGAAAAGCAAAAGTTATGCTCCGGCTTGCGATCGCTCGTTGTGGTTAAGACGGGGCGAGATTGTGAATTCTCCTTTTGCCGATTATGACCGAAGCCCAAAAAAGTCAAAGTTAGGTATTGATTTATTATATAGTACACTATATAATAAGTTATTATAGAATCTGATAATGGAGAACAGATCAAATATCAACGAACGCAGACAAGTGGCGAGGCAGCTTTCCTTTGCCCTCTACAGTGCGTCCAACCGAATCATTCGGTTGCACAAGCCCTTTCTGGAGCCTTTGGGTCTGACCTATCCGCAGTTTCTGGTTATGCTTGCTCTCTACGAGGACACCCCGCGCACTGTGGGGGATTTAGGGCTTGAACTCGGTATGGATAACGGAACCTTGACACCCCTGTTGAAGCGCCTTGAGAGCGCGGGGTTGGTGACGCGCACCCGTGACCAGCAGGACGAACGCCGCGTGTTGATCGCTATTACAGAAGCTGGCGAGGCACTTCGCGAGGTGGCGTGTTCGATCCCAGAAAAAATCGAGACTGCCTGCCGTCTCACCCACAAAGACGTTGTAGAACTACGCGATACCTTGGATGGGTTGGGAATACCCCTAAAAACCAAGGCTCAAGAAAAAGACCCCCCCTCCAACTGACATCATTAAATCCCTCGATCGCACACTCAGCAGTGCAATGAGACTCTTACTTAGTACAAGGAAATCGTTTTTATGAAGATAGGCATTCTTGGCGTTGGCCACATCGGGAAGACTTTGGCACGCAAACTCAGTGCTGCTGGACATGACGTGAAGGTTGCCAACTCTCGCGGCCCAGAGACCATTGAGGCTTCGGTGTTAGCTTCCGGTGCACGCGCAGTCAAGACTACTGAAGCTGTGGCGGACGTTGAGGTGGTGATCCTCTCCATCCCTCTCAACCGTATTCCTGCGATCGCGCCGCTGATCGCCAATTTGCCAGCCGAGACAGCCGTCATCGACACTTCGAATTATTATCCGCACCGTGATGTAGGAATTGACGCTATCGAAGCTGGTCAAGTCGAAAGCCTATGGGTGGTCGAGCAGTTGGGTCGTCCGATAGTCAAGGCTTGGAATTCGATTGGTTCTGACTCTTTGGCAAAGAGGGGAAAGCCAGCGGGGAGTCCAGACCGCATTGCTCTGCCCGTTGCGGCGGATCGCGATCCGGATCGCCAGGTGGGAATGGCGCTCGTTGAGGACACCGGGTTCGACGCATTTGACGCAGGCACGCTCGCCGATTCGTGGCGGCAACAACCTGGCGCACCCTGCTATGGCACAGACATCACCCGTAAGGAGATACCAACCGCGCTGGCGGCAACTGAAAGGGCGCGATTACCTAAGCGGCGTGATCTGGCAGTGGCAGCAATCCAGGAACGGGTTGGGGACGGCACAACTAATCCCGATGCGGAATATGGTATTCGCCTAAGCCGTGCCTTGTATATGTAAAAGCCACAAATTGCGGTGGCGGCAGAATAAAAAAGGAAACGTTATGACGAAGCTTTCGGTATTAGACCTTGTGCGGATCAAGCAGGGCGGAGATGCCCGATCCGCCCTCGACGACGCGCGGGACATTGCGACCCACTTAGAGCGGTGGAATTACAGGCGCATCTGGATCTCGGAACACCACAACTCCTCCGGGATCGCGAGCGCCGCGACCGCGCTCGTGCTTGCACACATCGGCGCGGCGACGAGTACGATCCGCCTCGCTGCGGGCGGCATCATGCTTCCCAACCACGCTCCCTACGTGATCGCGGAGCAGTTCGGGACGCTCGCCCAACTCTTTCCAGGCCGCGTCGATCTAGGGCTCGGTCGTGCGCCCGGCACCGACCAAATGGCAGTCCGTGCGTTGAGACGACCCCCCCAAGCCTCCGACTCGTTTCCCCAGGACGTGATCGAGCTTCAGACGTACTTCGAGCCTTCGTCTCCCGGACAACGGCTAGTGGCGGCTCCCGCCGATGGGACGGAAGTCCCTTTGATCATCCTGGGTTCGAGCCTGTTCGGTGCGGCGCTGGCAGGAGAGGTTGGTCTGCCCTACGCCTTCGCCTCGCACTTCGCTCCCGACCTTCTCCTGGACGCGCTGAGGCTCTACCGCGAGCGGTTCAAGCCTTCCAAGCAGATGGATCGCCCTTACGCGATGGTCGGCGTGAACGTCGTGGCCGCTGACACAGACTATGAGGCGCGCCGCCTCGCCACCTCGCAGCAGAAGTCGTTCGCCGACCTCTTCCAACACGGCACGTCCGGTCCCCTGGAGCCGCCAATCAACGATATTGACGACTACTGGTCACCCCGAGCAAAGGCGCACGCAGGACGTATGCTCGCCCGCTCGGTGGTTGGTGGGCCGACCATCGTCAAGGAGGGACTGGAAGCACTGATACAAGAGACCTCTGCGGACGAGCTTATCCTCGTATCCGATGTCTACGAACGTGCGGCCCGGCTTCGGTCGTTCGAGATCGTGGCATCGGTCATGGGTTTGACGACACAATCGCTCGTTTAGGGTTCGTTTGGGCTTGAACGAGGTTTAAGTCCCGCTAGCAGCTAAGGCAATAGGTAAAAGCTATACACAGATATTAGTAAGTGCTAGGGATTAGTCGCTCCTTGTGTAAACTTGTGTCAAGCCATTTGCCACATCATCTCCTGACCTGCTCGTAAGGGGACAAGTCCGGATTCAGTAAATGGCACTTCATCGGGAACGCGCCAGGTCGTTCGAGTCAAAGTAATCTGTTCGGTATTGCGCGGGAGTTGATAAAAATCTGGCCCAAAGAAACTGGCGAAAGCTTCAAGTTGATCGAGTGCATCAACGCTCTCAAAAGCTTCTGCGTATAACTCCATTGCGTGCAGAGCCGAATAACAACCCGCGCAGCCACAGGAACTTTCTTTACCATTTCGAGGATGAGGAGCACTATCGGTGCCAAGAAAAAACTTAGGATTGCCAGAGGTGGCCGCTTGCAAAAGTGCCAGACGATGCTCTTCTCGTTTCAAAATGGGCAGGCAATAAAAATGGGGGCGAATGCCGCCTTGAAATAAAATATTGCGGTTAAACAATAAATGTTGTGGCGTAATTGTTGCAGCAATATTGTTGGCAGAAAGGACATACTGCACAGCATCTGAGGTGGTAACGTGTTCCAGCACCACGCGCAGGTTGGGAAACCGCTGCTTAAGAGGGATCAAATGTCGCTCAATAAACGCTTTCTCGCGGTCGAACATATCAACATCTTGATCGGTCACTTCCCCGTGCAGTAGTAAAGGCAGATCTACCTGCTGCATCGCTTCAAAAACGCGATCGCACTGACGAATATCCGTCACACCAAGGTCTGAATTGGTCGTTGCACCAGCTGGGTAGTACTTTACCGCTTTGACAAACTGAGATTCTTTAGCCTGGATAATTTCTTCGGGGCTGGTGTTGTCGGTGAGGTAGAGCGTCATCAGTGGCTCAAACCGTTGCCCATCTGGAATCGCTGCAAGAATGCGATCGCGATATGCAGCAGCATCAGCTACCGTGCGTACGGGGGGCTTCAAGTTCGGCATGATGATAGCGCGGGCAAACTGCCGCACCGTATGGGGCAGAACCGCTTTTAATGCTGCACCGTCGCGGAGATGCAGATGCCAGTCGTCGGGTCGGGTGATCGTAAGCTTTTGCATCTTTTCATCATAAAATACATGGCAGGGCGTGGTGATCGAGCAGGATGTGATGCGCTAAAGCGTGCGATCGCAGAAGCCCTCCGGCGATCGCACTGAAGAACAGTTGAAGATCTTTGCGATTGCTATAGCAGAGATATATTATGCAGAAAGTTTCAGCCCCATCCCCTCTAATAACAAGTTAGACTGTCGTATTCAGTGTAATCCTGTACCTTCCTTTCGAGATGAGAAACACACGAATAATTCTTTTCATAGCTTCTCTCCACTTTATAGTTACCGTAGTTGTCTTTTTCATTTCATTTGGCATAGGTTGGACGCCTCGATATGGCAACTCACCCAGCAACCTTGAGAGAATTATTAATTTAGCAACAGCAATTCTGCACTTTCCCCTTGTTAATTTGACAGATCCCATTTTCTCAAATTGGGATTCTAGCCTACTACTAAAGTTTTTGCAATTTATTCCCAATAGCATTTTGTGGGGTATTGGCTTGTATTTCTCAACTGCATTCATCAAAAGAAGAAATCAGAACCGCTAAACAGCAAGCTAACAAGTGTATTGCAGCAGAATAAAGTTTTTAGATTCGATTTAGGGCTATTTATAGCCACTGCAACACATTGTTATGCTGCAAGTTCTCAGCAGGGACAGATATCTGGAGATCGCCTGCTGGTAATCAATATCAGGCGTTACGTCTAGCCATGACTCCGCCATCTACGTTCCACATGGCTCCAGTTACCCAAGAAGCTTGATCAGAAAGTAAAAAGGTCACAGCCCCCGCAACATCAATCGGTTTTCCAACCCGCCCAATTGAATGAAAGCTATTGAAGCCTTGTAGCGTTGTATGAATTTCCTCTGCTTCAATAAAAGCTCCATATATAGGCGTTTCCACCACTGCGGGGGTAACAGCATTAACTCGAATTTGATACTGTGCAGTTCCATTCCTAAATGTTGTGTGAGAGAGTGTAAGCCTGCTTTTATAATTTGTTTTTGAGCAAAATCAACATCTTTAACGCGCAAGTTTATCAAGCGGATCTGACGCTTAATATATAGTTATGCTGCTTTGGGGGCTCAGACCCTTTACCAACTTGATAGGAGGACATCAACGTGACTGATGAACAACATTCTCTGCTGAAAGCGTCAGACATTAATTCAATGGATGCGTTTGAGTTTCATCATCCGCTGAACCCCAATTGCTGAAATTTATTTACGCTTCCTTGGGCGTGCTGTTGGTCTTAAACGCATTGGTGTAACGATTGCTCGTGTACCATCAGGCAAGGAATCTTTCATCTTCCACGCTCACCAGAATGAAGAAGAGTGGATTTACATTTTGTCGGGTCGAGGTATTGCAGAAATTGGAGATAGGGAATACGTTGTTGAACCAGGAGATTTCATGGGATTTGGGCTACCTCAACAACCCCATCATCTTCGTAATCCATTCAATGAAGACCTTGTATACCTGATAGGTGGAGAAGCAGGACGCTTAGATGTTGGCGTTTTTCCTCGGCTTGGTAAACGAGTGATTATGGATAGTGAGTCAGCTTACATATTTGATGAGTCAGCGCTTCAACTTTTTTGGAGCAGCAAGCAATCTACTGAGGATTGATATCTGCTGGAGTAGTCGCGGCATAACAACCCTAGTGCTGCGGATTTACCCAAGCCGCTTGTGAGATTTCAAACATCTCTGCAACCGCTGACAGGAACGTTATGCCGCCTAGCGAGTTTGAGCAGTTCAGGCTGTGGTTCCTTGATCTAGACTACGAACGCTGGGATAAACAGATAGAGCAAGATATTGAACCCACATTCCGCACTTCGTGCGCGTATTACTTTCATCAAAGAATTGGGCCCAAATGATCGCACATTTTTAGGTTCAATTTCTTCTTTTTGAAGTATCATTTTTTGGCAGATTTTTGAGATTTAGTTTTATCCGGGTAGTTCATCACATTTGTGTTCCTTTTCTTGAGTATTTTTCGCTATTTTTAAGTATTTATACCCAGGAAGTATGCTCATATTTCCCTTTGATTCTAGAACTATTGGTGGTACAAATTGAATTGCGGAATGTAGAATTAAATCTGTAAGTTTCTTTGTAAGTATTTTATAGCTTAACTTTTGGCATTTTGCCTCGCCAAAAATCTTTCGACCGATGTCCAGCCAATATCTGAATAACGATGATTGTCGTGCGCTTTCACTACTGCGCGACCCTGCATCATATCGCGCATATACTGCATTCCCTGCCAAGCAGGATAAAGCGTATTTTCCGCAGGCGAGAAAAATCTGGTGATTTGAATGATGACTTCGAGCAGTGGAATGCTTCCAGCGCAGAACAAACCAAATTGCTTACCTGTTGCCTTACTGACGATTTTTTTCAGATCAAATGCACTGACTGTATCACCCGCAATCCTTAAATGGCGAGGCGTATCTGCGTCTATAGCTACGCGCGCTGCATATTGGGCAACGTCGTCGCTCGTGGTTAAATCCATTTTGACATTCAAGTTTTCCCAATACAAAATTCGCCTAAATCTGAATAAAATCAACGGCATATCAGTCGTCAGCAAATCCATAAACGCACCATTAAAAATGCTCGTGGCGGCGATAGGGGCTTGATCGACATAGATTTCAAACTCGCGCCGCCAGTCGAGATTTCGATTTGTGCCGGAGACGAGATGAGTAAAATCGAGCGAAAAAACGCTTGGAATAAAGCGTGGCACATGGGCTTCGATTGCACCGTCCAAAAGTGCTTTTTGCGCGTCAATGACCGTTTCGCGTAAACCCGATAGCGCTGATACGACGCAATATGCGCCCGCGCAAACCTCGGCGACTTTGTTCTTGTCGAACATATCTAGCTGAAAAACCTGCACTCCTTTGTCTCTAAGCGCGCTTACTTTTTCCGGTTCGGTCTCAGCGCGCACAATCGCTCGCACATTTGCGTCGTGTGTTAGCAAGGCATCAACAATTTTACCGCCCAGATTGCCCGTCGCGCCAGCGATTAAAATAGTTTTTCCCATAAACCTCTTGTTTTGTAATTTATTCTTTCTGGACAACGCGATCAGTTCTTTCAAAGTTGTCAATAGGATTCAACTATAGGTCTTTTTACTATAAAACCCACATCCCGCACTTCAAATTGTAGCCTTTTATATTACACAAAAAAAAGAAAAGTGAAATGACTAAGTTAGCGATTATGTAAGCTATCAAAGAAAAGTTTGACAAACAGATACTATTTCTTTTTCCTAAAAAGCTAGTCTTGAAAGTCAAAATATTTAATATTGTTTTGATATATTAGGTAGGCGAAAATATGATTTTTAGTTAAATAATTAGGGAATGAAATAATAATTTTTGCAACTATCAGAAATGAACTCTAAGATTCGTTGGCGTTCTTCAATCAAGTTAATAACTTGTTTAATTCCTTGAATAATGAGAACGTGGACACCTTGAAAACATTGAAATATCCATCTTAATGTAGGACTGGTCGCTACAGTTAGCGCTCGGATGTGTAATCTGACTTTCGAGAATTGGTATTAGACGTAAAATTTTATTCAGCCTCACAAGTCTGCGTTGCGGTTCAACCGCGCCGCAGGGGGCTTTTCTCCATTAGTACTTTTTTACACTTTCCAAATATCCTCTTAGGGAGAACAAAAATTTTCGGACTATTAACTTTATGCTTGGCTAAGAATTTCTCGCATCTGTATGGCAAGTGCTTGGAGTGCCTGCTCACCATTGCCAACAAAGCTTGAGCCATGCATTATCGCTAGTGTTTGAGGTTTGAGAGCAGCTAACTGTTGTAAAATTCGCTCGGTGTACTGTGTGTAAGGCATATAGTTTGCTAAGGGGCTGGCTTCAAACTCTATCAACGATTGTCGTGCTCGCCCAGTTATATCTGAATCTATTAATGCTTCTACATTACCGCTATGTGTAAATAGATCTGACGACAGCAGTGTTTTATGTGTAGTTTCAAACAATAACCCTGCTTCCCAGCAGTGAGGAACGTGTGGTGTCTGCTGAAACTGGAAGCAGTATTTACCAGTGTTCAATATATCGTTGTGCTGCATCGCCCGTGCTGGACGGATAGCAAAGTCATTAACGCTCACCATTGCCCCCACTAGACTACAGACGGGTTGAGCTAACGGTGCGACTTCAAGCCACTCATTAAGTGACCCACATTCATCAGCCTCGAAGTGGCTAAACCCAATCCATCGTAGCGTGCTTGGGTCGATAAGAGTTGCTATAGCATCACGCACAAGCGGGAACATTGCCTTAAGTCCCGTGTGAAACAGCAGGGGTTCAGTATCTTTGATCAGAAATTGGTTGAATTGGAGATTTAGCTGGGGAACATAGATTGAAATCCGGTAAAGATCCGGTGCAATTTCACTAATCGTTGTCATTGCCAAGAGTCTCCTTCCATTTACAGACTGCTTTCAAATTAATTATATAACCCAGACCGTTCAGAATAATTGCTTTAACTATTTGACCAGAGTTGATTTTTTCCCTACTGTCAATTCCTACTATGCACGTTAATTTTTTTAACTATTCTTAAATCATCAATTATTCCAGCTACTATTCCTAAGTGGTCTAAGTTTTTAATATCAATATTTTCTTTTTTAACAGTCATTTATTCAGCAGATTTTCTGAGTTTATTTTCAATTCTGGCATTAAATCACTTTTTTATTCCTTTTCTTTAATATTTCCCCCAATTTTTTTGAGCATTTATACTCAAAATTAATTCTTGTCTGTACCCTGGTTATGTAGTTTTTTATGCTTCAAGTTGAAATGCGGAATGTGGGCTATAATTCGCTCCTCCATAAACCAATACTGACGTTCAGAGTCAGGTGAAAAACTAATTTTTGTGAATGCCTGCATGAAATTCTGGAATCATCGGGATTTAATCTGTAGCTACATAACCTGATCATCAAACTCGCTTAAAGGAAGTTAAGTTCGCTCGTAAATAGTGTCCTCAAGAACGGGTTAACACTCCAGACTTTTTTGGGGTCTGTGGTTATGCTATTTACACTTTTTTGTAGCGTTTTGATTTTTTCAATTTTATGGAGAGGTACTATTAAAAAACTGTCTAAAAAACGTAAAAAACCGCCTCTTCCTTCGTATGTATGCTAAATTTTTAGGGAAGTGCCAAAAAAGCAAAGTTGGTAATTAAAAATTATTATGGCTTATTGTGACTTGGCTTTTTAATTTGGGTTCAGCCAGTTTTCTACTTTTAAATTGGGTACGCGGGAAAATTCACGAACATTGTTTGTAACGAGAGTTAGACCAAGGCTTAAGCAGTGGGCAGCAATCAATAAGTCATTACCGCCAATCGGTGTACCTTGCTGTTCTAAATCTGTGCGGATTTCTGCGTAGTATTGCTCTACGGGATGAGTAAGGGGTAATATTTCAATACTATCCAAGATAATTTCAACTTTTTCCGTGAGCTTTTGAGAGTTCTTTTTTTCTGCGCCAAATCTTGATTCGCAAGCTACGATAATACTTGTACAAACTGTATCTTCTCCAACGTTTTGAATTTTGGAAAATATTACGCCTCTGGGGTTTTTTATTAGTTCGGAAATGATGTTGGTATCTAATAAGTATAAATAAGTCATTTTTAAAGCTCAATATCATCTAACGGTAATAATCCTTCGTCTACGTCTGGAAACTCTTCATCCAATGGTTCAAGAGTAGAAAGTGTTTGCAGGAGAGATTTTTTCTGAATGGGGGATATGATGGCGAAGGGAACACCATTTTGCATGATAGTGAGTTGTTCACCTGTTTGTTGAGCTTGATTAATTAGGTTTTGAACGGTTTCGGGAAGTTCTGTAAGGGTAATTTGTTTCATACATCTATTTTACCTTTGATTGCGTTGGTGATGAGGGCGGTGCGATATTCTTTTAATAGTTCAATAGGAGTCAACCCAGAATTTCCAGAACAAGGAACCCCGCAAGGGGCAGGGCTGTTTCATTTTCCAAGGCAAATTCTTAAAGAAAGAGCGATCGCTACCTGATAAAATCACAGTGATCGCTCTTTTTTTTAATAAAATCATGCTTGTTAGTCTAATAGAACACTTGAAGAAAGTCAAGGATTTTCGTAAAAGTCAAGGAAAAAGACATCCCTTATGGATAGTATTATTAGTAGTAGTTTTAGGGATGATGTCAGGGTATCAGGGCTATAGAGAAATTGGGCATTTTGTAAAATATGAGCAAAGGAATCTGATTAATAACTTGGAAATATTTACGGAAAGATTACCATCTTGTGCAACTATAAGAAGGGTAATGATGGGCATGGACTGGCAAAATCTCAGCGAAGTTTTTAATCAGTGGGCTAAAGAAAACTATCCGCAAATAGATGAAACAGACTGGTTGGCAATTGATGGAAAAAGTTTGAGAAGCACAGTAACAAACTATGCAGATAAATCGCAAAATTTTGGGGTAATAGTTTCTGTATTTAGTCAACTAACAGGATTAGTGATAGCCCTGAGTAAAATCGAGAATAAAAGTAAGTCAGAAATTGCCGAAGTTCAAGATATAGTAAGGAATTGCGGTTTTAAAGGAAAAGTAATAAGCGCCGATGCGCTGCATTGTAATCAAACTACAACTAGAGCAATTATCAAAAGTCAAAATAATTATTTAATTGCTTTAAAGAAAAACCAAAATAAATTGTATGAGCAAGTAAAAACTTTAACAAATATGATTGAGCCATCCAGCCGATGTATCACTAAAGAACAAAGTCATGGACGACAAGTAACTCGAGAAGTAACAGTTTTTAATAATATTATTAAATTGAAAAACTGGTCACATATTCAAAGCTTGATTAAAGTAGAACGCTGGGGATGGAGAGGAAGCTCACCATATCAAGAAACAGTTTATTACATCAGTAGCATGAGCGCAGATGCGGAAACGTTTAACCAAAGAATTAGAGGGCATTGGCGAATAGAAAATCAAGTTCACTGGGTCAAAGACGTAATTTTAAATGAAGATAAAATGAAAATTCATCAAATTCAAGCAGCTACTAATTTTTCCATTTTAAAAACAATAGTTTTGAATCTTTTTCGCGGCTTGGGTTTCATCTCTATAACCGAGGGAAAAAGGTGGTTAGGTAATCACTGGAACAAACTGCTCATTATGACGGAAGAATTGACTTAAAATTTGAAAATTATCAGCAGTAGTTTTCGTTAAAAAAATAACTTAAGAGGAGCTTCAAGCCTGATGGGATAAAGCATCGGAAAATTTATGCTGTGTATAGAGTTAATCTATCAAGGAATAATTAATTAAAGTTATATTAAACATTAGTGCTAAATTTTAATTTGATAAATAAAAAGATTTAGAGTCAATGTTGGAAATATAATTCTGGAAAATGAAACAGCCCTGCCGCAAGGGGGGGTAGTGAGTCCCTTATTAGCCAACATTGCACTCAATGGCATAGAGGAGATTCACCACTCCGTGCGATACGCAGATGAGATGGTAGTCATTCTAAAGCCTAAAGACGATGCAGTGGCAATACTTGAGCAAATAAGCCAGTTCCTAGCGGAAAGGGGGATGAAGATTAGTGAGAAGAAAACCAAGCTAACCGCTACGACAGATGGGTTTGATTTCCTCGGTTGGCACTTCAAGGTGCAGAACAACGGAAAGTTTAGATGCGTTCCATCAGAGGACAATTACAAAGCTTTTCGTCAGAAAGTAAAACACATCGTCAACAACTCGAATTATGGTGCTACCACAAAGGCTGAGAAATTAGCCCCTGTAGTTAGAGGTTGGAGGAATTACCACCGCTTCTGCAAGATGGACGGGTCAAGAAACTCGTTATATCACATCGAAGCAAGGGCTTTCAGGGTATTCAACAAGGAATTAAAACAGGATAAACAATCCAGCAAGAAATTACTGGGTAAAGCATTCCCAGAGGTTCCATACTCCGAAAACAAACATATCAGCGTCAAAGGTGAGAAATCACCTTATGACGGAGATATTGCCTACTGGAGCGAACGCAATAGCAAGCTCTACAACGGCGAAACCTCTAAAGCCCTTAAAAAGCAAAACCATTCGTGTGGATATTGTGGTTTAAAAATGCTTAGTGACGAAAAGGTACACTTGCATCACGTAGATTGCAACCATAATAATTGGAAGAAAAATAACCTTTTAGCAATTCACGAAAGCTGTCACAATTACGTCCACATGAGCAAAGGCGCAAGCCAAGAACATCGGGAGCCGGATGCAACGAAAGTCGCACGTCCGGTTCTAAATGAGAGGGGCGGGGAATAATATCCCCCCCTCGACTCAACCAATGATTGTAGTAAAAATAATATAGAAAATGTTTAAGTACTGTGGCTCGGCTAGTAAAAAGTTTTTAAGCAAATTACAAACTGTAGGTGATGAAGCGTTAGCTAAAAAATCGCATATTTTTTTTTATATAAGCACCTAAAGGCTTAAATTTTTCTATTAGGTTATATGAGCCAAATGTTTAAAAAGATGATCTGTAATTAAGCAGATTCGTCAAGCAATACTTTGTTAGCGTAGCACGAAATGCTGACCAACTTGTGAAACTATACTGACTGCTGAATGTGGCAACTTTGCCCCCAAAATTAGTTATAATTAAAAATTAACCATTACAGCAAAATTATTGTAATTGAGTAAATTATGCGACTAATTTAATAAACAAGTATTTCCCATTAAAAAATTTTTGTCTGGCCATGACGAACAGTGTTCCCAGGATAAATTTGCTTAGAACCTTTGGGGATGTAAATCCAGCCAAGGTCTTGTAAGCGGTTTGTCAAATTAGATATTGTTACACCCAGATCCTTTTGTATGGCATAGAGGTGAGACCACTTCGTTAAATCACGTCCCCTTCGCTCTTCTTCTAATTTATACTGTGGCATCAATAAACAACTAGCAAAATACTGAGCTTGCCACTCAATCCAATCAGCTTGAGTTTGGGGACTATTCAGAGCAATTCGTTCGCCAACATCACGACACAAGAACGGTTGTTCAGTCGTCACACAATCTAGGGATAACTCTAGTTGTTCTACAATACCATCAGCTTCATCTTGGTTAATATGCAGTATCCAATGCCCAACTTCATGAGCAATTGTGGACTCTGCAAAACCAAAGTCTTGCTGGAGCTTTGGGATATCTTCATTAATTTCTATCAAACGTTGTGTCGGATAAATTCTAGCCGCTACAGGTCTGCCATCTTGGTGAGGAATCTTCTCCCAAACCATACCCAGGTCTAGAAAATCAACTGCACGTTCAGCTACCCCAGGCCAATTTGGGAAAGTTGGTGTTCCCTCCATACGCCTAAGAAGATCGTTAGCCAAATGCTCAATTTTTTCTTTGGGCAAGAACTGATAAGGCTTAATTACACTCAACTTTATTCCTCCTCACTTTCTGCTTGTGTAGCTTCCCGAATAAATTTTTGAGCCAGTTCAGGATTGTCCCGCATTTGACGGAATAAAACAGGCATCTGTTTTGGGTAGGTTTTAACAAGCTCCTGAACAACTTTGGCATCTTCTGGCGCGATTCGACCTGCTAGGTCGCGTAATTCATAAGCATCTAAATCTAGGTGATGTGCTAATGACTGAATAATCTCCTCTTTAGGGGGATACTCTGCGCGATCATTCTCTAGTTTGGATAGGTAGGTATAATCCACCTTTACCAATGCCGCTAAATCACGCTGGCTAAATCCTTTATATTGACGAGCTTCACGAATACGCTTACCAAAAGTCTTACTCACAGCTTTTTTTCCTACTTACCTACCAATCTTACTAGGGGTTGACGTTGGTCGTCAACCTTCGTTAGCATATGAGTAGGGTTGACGAATTACAACAACCAAACAAGGACACTATATATGGTGTATGGGAAACGGGTAGCTGGATATGAAGTACTTCCTGTGGAACAGTCTAGATTGAAGGCTTTCCAGCAGTACTCACCAATCGAGTGGGTTACAGAAACGGGACAGGCAGTTGAGGTGTCAGTTCATCGGTGTAGTTTGTTTGTCGCCCAAAACCTAGAGCGGGTCTTTCCTGACTGGGTTTTACCTATAACAACTTGCCGAGTGATTGTAGTTCTTCAGCAATCCCGCTACCCCCTGGCGGAAACTGCACCCCACATAGAGAGGGGGAAAGACCGTTTGCGGGAAAGGTTTATCAGCTTTGGCTCAGATGCAGCACGCCATCTGCGGGAGCGTGGTTTCCTAACAGACTTGATAGACCCGCGTACTGGTTATCCCCTCCTGTCACGTCCCGGAGAAATCGCCCACGACGATACCGCCGCAGTCAAAGCTTTGTTAGGCTTTTCAGTCATTCACAATAGCTGCTCTGTGTTAGAGCATCCCAGTTGGGGCAGTGCCGTCTATCCCAGCATCTTGATATCTTCGGCTTCTTCACGAGCGATTATGCCTGTCTTAAAACGAGTCGCTCTACAACACGGTTGGATTGTTCCACAATCAAAAACCCAATTACAACTATCTGTATTAGGAGTTTGAATATAAAACAACAGCACTTCAATGCTAAACAACTGTGTTTCAAAAGGGGCAACACCTACCAATTTTAATTGAGTTTACACAATATTTTTTTCACGGAATATCCTGAAGTCTCAGGAGTAGTTTACTGGAGGTTTTTAATGACAAAAATTTGGCAGTTTGCCAGCTACAATTTATTATCTTTGTTCTCACCAGCCGTGGGTCAAGAACGCTGGCACTGCGATATGAAACGAGGTATTACTAAAGCTAGAAAGAATGAACCACAAGTTAAGGCTCTTTTGGAGGAAGATACCAGATGGCAGCGAATTGGATTGCTAGCACAGAAAGGAGTCTATGAATTTCATCTTCATAGCCAGCTATTGTACTCCTCAGACGGCGTAGAGCGAGTAGCAGAGATTCTGCAATTGAACCAAGAATCGGTTGAAGTCCAGAAACGAGTAAAGTCAACTTTAGAGAACTACCGTAAAAACCCGATTTTAGTTGGGAAAAGCATCATCAAACTGAGTCGAGGTGATGAAGGATTTCCAGAACCAATTCTCATTCAACGTGGAAATTATCTATTTAATTTTTATGCAGCGATAGACTGCATTTTTAGAGAGCCAGATGGCACTCTGCATATTTTAGATTTGAAGACAGGTAAATCCGAATTCGATCGCAGACAAGGATTTATTTACCTATTAGCTGCCCGCTACCTTTACCCACAGCAACCTGCTATTGCTTCATTTTATAACTTAGAAACTGGTAACTGGTCTGCCCCTATTACTGCAACCTCTATCCAACTTGACGTTATTGAGATGGAACTGGCGCGAATTTCCCAACAGCATCAAAAGGATTTATGGCGTTATCGACAAAACCTAGATGATTTTGCGACAATCTTTCCACCTAATTCTGGGCTTCCTTGCCAATACTGCCAATTTAATTCAATTTGTCAATTTTCTGCCTTTGAGGTTCCCACATGATGGCTGCTATCCCCGTTTCCCAAACTGACACATTTTTGGGCGAAGTTTTCCCCCTTACTATCTCACAACCAAATTTAATGGGCTTTCGATTGAGTCCAGAAGTTGACAAGGAGGTAGGCAACCGCTTAAGTTTCCATTTTTGTCGTCAGTTTCCAGACTTAGTTGTTAGTTGGCACGCTCAATCATTTTGGGTATTAGGGAAACCAAATCAGCCAATGCCTAGCCCAGATGCTTGGAAAGAGGCTTTGAAAAATATCCAAAAGCAAGTGGAAGATTTTAGTAATTGTTACTGGTCATTCCAATTGGTACGTCAGCCCTCCGCCACCCCCGATATTTTTGCTCAACTAGCTTTTCAAGTCTTAAGAACAGACCGACCTTTTTCCACAGTTTCTGTTTTATCAAACAATGGAGTTGAGGTTAGGCGTGAAGTAGAATTTTGGGCAGAAACTGTTGAATTAAAAGGAACATTAGAATCAGCACTAGCTTTAACAGTTCAAAGTCGCATTGTTTTCAAAGGAGATTTAGCTGAATTTTATCAAAATCATTCTTATCGACACGAACCTGAAAAGCTTTTGATTGGTTTAAAAGTACAAGATAATGAATCGGGGAGTTTGGCTACTATCACCCAGCTTGTCGGAACAGTAGGAGAACACCGACAAAGGTTAATGGATAATGCCACAGGTTCAGTTAGTAAAGAAGCATTGAAAAATGCGCCAGATGACCAGCCTCTTGTCGCTGTGCAATTTGGTAAGAATAAAAAACAGTTCCACTATGCAATGGCTGCTCTCCGTCCCGCTATTACCTCTGAAACAGCTAGCCAGTTTGGGGTGGAATATGGACAACTCCTCAAGGCGACTAAAATTCGTAATAGCGAGCGACAAAAACTTTTATTGAATTACAAACAAGTAGCATCAAATGCTTTAGCTCCTTATGGGATTAAACTAGCAGCTAGGTGTCTTAACAGCAGAGAATATCCCGATTTGTTTTGGCTACCGCCAGTTTCCCTTTTAGAAACCCCACTTCTTTTTGGCAAGAAACTTACTGAAGTTCAAAGCAAAATCCTTACGGGTCTGAAAAAAGGGGGTGTTTACCGTCGTCATGATGATTATCGTGATTCCTCAAAGTTTATTAAAATTGCTGCTTTGAAAGTGTGCGATGCAACGGTCGCTCCCTTTCTTAATGAAGTTCAAAAACGTCTGAAAGATTATGGATTTGAGAGCCAGATAATTGATAAGAAAGTTCTGTCGAGCAATAATTTAAGCGGTGCTGAAGTCACAGTAGAAGTGGAGAGAGTTGTTAATGATTTAGTGACTATTACGCCGGATATTGTTTTGACGTTTCTCCCAGAGAGCGATCGCCACACAGATCATCGTGATGATGGAAGTTTTTATCATCAAATTTACTCGCTTTTACTCAATCGTCAGATTGCTAGTCAAGTTATCTATGAAGACACTTTAAAGGATGTTGAATACAAATACATCCTCAATCAAGTAATTCCAGGGATTCTGGCCAAGTTGGGAAATTTACCTTTTGTTTTAGCAGAACCTTTAACAATTGCTGACTATTTTATTGGATTAGATATTTCCAGGTCTACTAAAGAGAAGTTACCTGGAACTTTGAATGCTTGTGCGAGTATACGTCTTTACGGTCAACGAGGAGAGTTTCTGCGCTACCGATTGGAAGGCGATTTAATTGAAGGAGAAGAAATCCCTCAGCGACTTCTCGAAAAATTACTCCCATCTACAACATTAGGAGGTAAAACTGTCTTGATTTATCGGGATGGGCGCTTTTGCGGTCAAGAAGTCGATAATTTTTTGGCAAGGGCTAAAGCAATCAACGCTAAATTTATCCTAGTAGAATGCAAAAAATCTCATATCCCTCGACTGTATAACTTGAACGAAAAAGTTGTGACGGCACCAACACCAGGGTTAGCACTTCGCATTTCATCTCGTGAAGCGGTTCTGGTAACAACTCAGGTTTCTGAAAATGTGGGTTTGGCTCGTCCCTTGCGCTTGATAGTTCATGAACAAGGACATCTGGCATCAATTGAGAGTGTGGTAGAAACAACTCTTAAACTTACTCTGTTACATCATGGAGCACTAAAAATTCCACGATTGCCAATGCCACTATTTGGCTCAGATAAAATGGCTTATCTACGCTTAAATGGGATCTATCCGAGTATATTGGAGGGCGATCGCCAGTTTTGGCTATAGGCTTATTGATTAATTCGATAGCATGGGTTAATACCTCATGCTTGGGTATATATTTCGATGATACTTTGCCTCAAAGTAGGCAAAGTTATGATTTGTATTATTTAGTGAAAAACCCTTAACAACGGGTTGACAAATGTGACAGATTACTTGGTTACACTTGGTTGCACGAACCCTATGTTTCCGCCAGATAGGTTAGAACAAAAGCCAAAGATAGCAATACAATTTGATTGACTTGAGTAAAATTCAGTACTTGTAGTACTTTTTGTAGTAATTTGTGTACAATCTGGGTCACTAAGGGATTCACAACAACAATCTGAATTTCAACTTGGTTAAAATGTGGGCGCTGAAATAGAAGGTGTTGCAACCTCTTCTTTGTCCATCTGGATAGCATTTTTTTCTACGTTTTTCCAATTTTCCAAAGCTTGTTTATATTCATTAGGACAACGGCTAGCTCTACTACCTAGTCTTTGCTTATAATCTTGGTAAATAGATGATGTAGGAGAACTACCGTATACTAAGCAGGCAAGGTTATAAAACCTTTGTATGTCTAAAGGATGCTCATTGGCATAGTGCGAGGAAGTTATTTCTTTTCTTGCAGATTCAACTGCATATTGTGCAGCAATAGGAAGTAAAGCTATATATACAAACTCTTCTTTGCTAGAAATTATAGAACGAAAATTTTTATCAAATGATGGATACTCCTTATATAACTCGTTTATTGTGTTTATAATTGCAAAACTATCAGCCACTTGTTCTTCAGCTGCAAAAACGGGAATTTTGTATACATCTATTAAAGCATGTCCTAACTCATGTTGAAAAACAAACGCCAGCCCAGCATTTACTGTTATAACCTCTATTGCATTCCTCTGCTCTTGAGTATTTAGATTAGTTAGGCTTAGTGCAGCTAACTTTTTGCCCAATTTCATATACTTGTATAAAAGCTCATAACAAATAATAATCTGCTTTTTTTGGGGATCGTAAAAAGCATTCTCTTTATGACATTCTCTAGCAATTACTTTAAGATTTAAATTTTTTAATCCTTTTTTTTTGTTCATTCCCTCAACTGCTGCATAAAAAATTGGTTCGGCTATCTCTTTTACAATAATGTTTTTTTGATTATTAGCAGGTTCAATGATTAACGTATTATTTTCTTGTTGTTTACTATTTTGTTTTTCAAAAAGTACTCGATTTGTTTTTTGGGCAAAAACAGAATTATTGGTTAGACATAATTGAAGAGCTATTAAGAACAATAGGACACTTTTTTTGTATTTGTAGTTGATTTGGTATTTTTTAGCAAATTTTATGATTCAATCCTATTTGATTTAAAATTCTAGAGCAATGTTGTTCTAGCTCTGTAAATTCACTTCAAGCTAACCTATGCTATGTTGCACATAATGTATGTTGTAATATTTCTTAATATAAGAAATATATTCAATGGCACAACCCAGTTCTAGATAATTAAAAATTTAGTTTTAATTTAATCCTTTAGGAATTTTTACAGGTAGCAAGTACCTCGTTATAAGTTTTGAGTTGAACTAAGCGATTCCCTCACGAAAACTGCTCGTCTTCAGAACCGTGCATGAGACTTTCACCTCACACGGCTCTTCAGTGATAAGGTTATTGTCATTGATACCTCTATTACCCAATTTGACCGACGTAAACTTGACACTATTGCAGCTAGATTTTGTACCGAGACTTCTATCCCTAGCAGTCTTTTTAGTGTGGCAATAACAGTGTAATAATTAATAGTTTTTGAACTCATTCTTTCCGCCTTTCGATTTAGGAATTATATGGTCAACTTCCATCCTTCTACCCGAATATTTAAAACCTATCTAGGAGAGTTTTTTGAGGAAATTTTGTACTTTTTGGTAGTCAGATCTAGCTCCAAGATCAGAAAAAAGTTTTGCAGATCTCTGCAAATCTCTAATTGCTCCTGGTCTGTCCTTTTGCGCCTTTGCAATACCTCGGCTGTAGTAAGCAGTAGCGAGCCTAAACTTAAGATCCTGCTCACCACCAGTGAAATCAACACTACGAGTGCCCTCAAACTCGGCAGCAGAGTCAAGGTTAATTGCTTGGTTAAAATTATCAATTGCTTTTTGGTAATCTCCAATTCCAGCATAGGCAACACCACGCCCGTAGTACGCCTCAGGGAAATTAGTATCTGGATACTCTAATTCAAGCTCCATTGCCCTAGTAAAATCTTTAATCGCCTCTCGGTATTCTTTTAGCTGAATTCTTGCAAAACCGCGATCTAAGTAAGCGTTACCAAAATTTGGATTAAGCCGAATCGCCTGATTGTAGTACTCAATTGCTCTAAGGTAGTCTCTTCCATTCAGATGAAGCCTTTGTCCCTCATTGTATAGTTCTTTTGCTGATCGCTCAGATTGTTCCGATTGCATTATTGAAGGCTCAGGCGAGGGTAGTGGTATAGAAGAATACGCTGACTGAGTTAGTTCTAAAATTACGGGAGTGATTCCGATAGCTATGTAAACAAGGAATTTACAAAGCTCTATATTTCGTCTAGAATCCATAGCTCTAATTGAAATCCTCTAGCTGTGGTTTATTTTGTTACAGAGATTGTGATCGCTCTTACTAACACCGGGCTTATTTTTTAAGTAATCATGCACCCAATTACAACCCTGGACTTGTAGATCGTCTAAATCTAAATTTCACATAATTACTGTACCATCCCCACTAACAGAGATTAGGGTCTTGCCATCAAAGTTAAACTAAGCCACTCCATCACCAAGGTAATTCGTCTCCAAAACCGTGCTTGAGGCTTTCACCTCACACGGCTCCTCAGTAATAAGATCATTGTCATTGATACCTCTGTTACCCAATATTAATAGAATTAGGTTTAGCACTTTGGCAGTCTTTTTATCGTGGTAATGACGGGGAAGTAATTGCATATTCTTATAATCATTTTTTCCGCCTTTTGACTTAAGAATGATATGGTTAGTATCTATTACCGATTCTTCTGTGAAATGTTATTCGCAGTGGGAGCATTTTTCTTTCGGCTGCTTCAGTAATGTTGTCACTAACTTAGGGACTTCAGGAGGTTTACCCAATCTTGAACTCCAATAAACTAGGTAGCCATCATAAGGACTGGAACTTAAGAAATCATCGATTATTTGTAAATTACTTTAGCTAAGGCTGAAGTTTTCTGAGGGCAACCTGTACTCTTTGGTAGTCAGATCTAGCCTCGATATCGGAAAAAAGCTTTGCAGCTTTTTGCAAATCGCTAATCGCCTCCTTCCTGTTTCTCCGTCCCTTTGCAATACCTCGATTGAAGTAAGTGGTGCCAAGCTTATGCAGGGCATCTTGCTCATCATCATAAAAGGAAGAATTATTTGTTGGCTCTGTTTCGCTTATATAAAGCCGAGTAGCCTTGTTGTAATAATCTTCCATTGCACTGAAGTAGGTGGTGCCAAGCTTATGCAGGGCATCTCGCTCACTACTAAGCATTGGAGTAGGCTGTATATCTTCTATCTGTTTTTCACTTATATAAAGCTGAGTAGCCTTGTCGTAATCTTCCCTTTTACCCTTCTGCTCACCTAAATCCGAACTGGTACGTCCCCGCAGGTAATAAGGATCAGCAGATGGTATGTTTTTATCAATCACCTGAGTCAAATGTACTGATAAAGTCATTCCTCCGAAGACAGTGCTGACTCCTATAATCATGTAAACAAAGAGCTTATACAGGCTGAAATTGCGACTTGAGTTCATAGTTTATTTAAAATAATCTAATTAATTGTATATATGCCATTACAAAGATGGCGATCGCTCTTACTAACGTTAGAATTATTTTTTAAGTAATCATGTACCCAATTACAGCCCTGGACTTGTAGATCGCCTAAATCTAAATTCCACATAATTACTGTACCATCCCCACTAACAGAGATTAGGGTCTTGCCATCAAAGGTGAATTTCACGCCTAAGACAGTGCTACTATGTCCTTGGAGGGTTTTGAGTTCTCTACCGTTAAGGCTCCAAAGCTTAACTGTGTTATCTGCACCAGCTGAGGCAATGACTTTGCCATCTGGGCTGAAAGTTACGTCCTTAACCCAGCCGCTATGACCCCTCAAAATTATAGGCTCTCTGCTACTGAAGCGCCAAAGTCTTACTGTAGAGTCATTACTAGCAGAAGCTAGTAATTTACCATCCGGGCTGAAACTCACACTGTTGATCCGATCTGTATGACCTTTGAAAGTTTTGAGTTCCTTTCCGTTGAGGAGCCAAACTTTAATTGTGTTGTCTTTGCTTGCAGAAGCGATTAACTTACTGTCCGAGCTAAAACTGGCACTATTGACGTTATTGGTATGTCCTCGAAAAGTTGCGAGTTCTTTGCCATCAAGGTTCCAGAGTTTAACAGTTTTGTCATTACTGGCAGAAGCTAGCAACTTACCGTCCGGACTGAAAGTTACACTAGCGACTAAATTGGTATGACCTTTGAAGGTTTTAAGTAATGTGCCATTGATGCTCCGAAGTTTAACCTTGGTACTCGGAATAGTCCTGCCATCCGAACTCAGTTCAATGGAGTTTTCAGCACTGGCAATTGTCTTACCATCTGGGCTAAAACCTACACTGATAATAATGTCGTCGTACTCCTCAAGAGGTCTGAGCAATCTACCTTGAAGATGCCTGAGCTTTACTAAGCCATCATCTCTAACCAAGGCAATGGTTTGACCGTCTGGGCTGAAACTTACAGTAGTAATCTGAACACTAGAGTCCTGAAACATTGTAGGTTTCCTACCATTAAGGCTCCAGATTTTTACTGTGTTATCAGTACTAGCCGAGGTAAGGGTTTTGCCATCGGAACTAAAGCTCACACTGTTGACTCCATCGCTGTGACCTTTGAGGGTTTTAAGTTCTTTTCCATCAAGGTTCCAGAGTTTGACCGTCTTATCCTGACTAGCCGAGGCAATGGTTTTGCCGTCGGAACTAAAGCTCACGCTTATGACTTCATCGCTGTGACCTTTGAGAGTTTTAAGTTCTTTTCCATCCAAGCTCCAAAATTTGATTGTTTTATCCCAGCTAGCCGAGGCAATGGCTTTGCCATCGGGACTGAAACTCACACTGTTGACTCCATAACGGTGACCTTTCAATGTTTTGAGGAGAGTGCCATCAATGCTCCAAAGTTTGACCGTCTTATCCCAATCGGCTGAGGCAACTACCTTACCTTGGGGTGAGAAACTTACACTATTGAACCGACTACCAGGTTGTTGAAGATTCTTGCGTAAAGTGCCATCAAGGTTCCAGAGTTTCACTGTGGAGTCATCACTAGCTGAGGCGATGGTCTTACCATCTTGGCTGAAACTCGCCCCGTTAACACTATAAGTGTGTCCCTCTAAACGGTTGCGCTCCCTAACCCCGTTAACTGCCTTCTGAAGCGATATGATAGTTTGAATTTGGGTATCAGTACTAGCCCCTCTCAACCACTTTAGTTGTTTTAGGGTTTTTGCTGCCTTCAAACTTTCTAATAGTGCCTCGAACTCCTGCCCGGACGAAGAAAACGCTTGTGCAGAGGCACTCGATGCTCTAATTTGGGCATCTAAATTCTGAATGTACTGAATAAAGGCAAATCCCATTAGAAACACTATTACTCCTGTAGCAGCAATACTTAACCCGACGCGGTTTTTTCGTCTTTTCAGGCGGCTGTGCTCAACAAACTCCAACTCTAGAAAATTCAGCCAGCCGTTATCTAAATCAGATACTTGCTCTACTAGAGGCAGGCGGGGATCATCATCCCAGAGAATACCAACAGCTTGCTTTTTATTCGTTGCCCACTTGTTAGCGTCAGACGTCAGCTCGCGCTGTAGAAGTAGATTTGCTTGTTCCTGAGTTCTCCACTGCTGTAGCTTATCCCACCCCCGAACTAATGCATCATGCGCTGGCTCTATATAAGGTTCGCCCTGAGAGTTTGTTCCTTCCACGATTAAACGGGCTTCAGAAAAAGCTTGTATTACCTGTTGCACCCGCTGATTCTCTTTTGCGTGTCGGTACACCAATTCAGATTTAGGTACCCGTCGCCGTGCTGACTCTCCTCCCTCTACTGAAACCATCCGCAGCATCACCCGACGCACGCTTTGTTCATTAGCTGGGTCAAACTTGGCCAACTTCTCATACTCTTCAGTGGCTCTCTTAGTAAGAGAACCCATAACCCCACCCAAATCCTCGTAGTCCTCCTGGGTCATTGCTCGATTATTACCCCGACGCTGCAAATACTTAAGGTAAAGCTCGCGTAGGGTAAAAGAAAGTAGTGGCAGCGCTCCCGGCATTTGCACCACATCATTAATCAGCCGCTCTACTAGCTTGGGAGGCTCAAAATACATCGCTTTTTCTGCGGCTGGCTTCTCAATGACCTCCCGCAAATCATCCTGCGTCATCAGTGGCACGACAAACCGCGCTGCCATCCAATCACTGCGCTCCAAAAGCACACTCGAAAACTGAGGCTCAAAATCAGAACGTAGAGTAATGACAACGTTTAACCTTCTTGAATGATTAGCCAATAATGCTTTGAGCCAGCTCAGGAACTGCTGCTGCTCCTCAGGCTGACACATAGTAATTAGTTCTTCAAACTGGTCAATTACCAAAATCAACTTTTGCTCGGAGTTGTTTCCCAAGCTCACCATCTCAGTGAAGGTTTGCGGTGCTTGTTGTAGCTTCTCACTCAGCATATTGATGCAGTTCAAATCATCTCTAGCGCTTGCGTTGGTAGCGTGCAAGACTGCTTTGGCAAGGGCTGCAAAGGGAGACTTTCCAGGGCGCGAGGGTTCGATAATTTGCCACTGCTTTTCGCGCAAGCGGGGAAGCAAACCAGCTTTAACTAAACTCGACTTGCCTGTACCTGAAGCCCCCAAAACAACTGTCAGTGGTGGCTTTTCCCGTTTAGACAAGTGGGCGTATAGCTCGTTAATTACTCGTTGTCTACCAAAGAATAGCTCTTGGTGTGCTTCATCAAACGACTCTAAACCTCGGTAAGGGTTACTTTTTTCATCCAGTAGAGGTGCTTTTTGTAATTTCTCTTCTGCAAAATCGGGACTGACGAAAATGTACTCTCCCTTATCGTGCCGCTTAAGTTGGCACAATCCTGGGGTTTGTTTGGAGGTTAGCTTTCCTAACTCGCTGTGGAGATAGACATAAAGTTCAGTGGCAGTGAGTACACCGTCTTTCGTTAAATCTGCTACTCCATTTAGTGCCTTGAGCAGAAGGTCAGCAAAAGGGGAATGACCCTCTATTTTACCTCGTTGTCCAAAACGGTAAACGGAATCTAATGCTTTCTCGTCATAAGCAGCAGAGGTGATAACCTGCTGGGCGTAACCAGAGGTAAAGCGCTCATAGCGTTCTCGATACATTCTCTGCGAGCGCACCGCATCTCTATGAAGTCCTGCCCAGCGAAAGGTTCCTGCAAAGCAACAATCGAGGATAATCAACAGATGACGGCAAGGAAGTTGAACGAGAGCATCGTGCAATTGCTGCATCGGCAACAAGGTACTGCTATCATCAAGTTTCGCATCTTGGGGTACAAGGTAGCCTGCTGGGCCTTCTGTATTGTCAAGTCCATCGAGAGCGATGCCATGTCCTGCAAAATAGAACAAAACGCGATCATCCGGTTCAATTTGCACCTTACTCCCATCTGGTAAAAGCAGCATCTTCTGTGTAAAAGCTGCCAACAAACTATCGAGCCGAGACTGAGTTGCATCCGTATCAAGCAGTGGCAGAACTTGGTATTTGTATTTATCCTCCAAAATGAAGGCAAGTTCCTTCGCGTCATGGACAGCCGTCTCAAGCGCTGGAACGCCATTATTGACATCATATTGATTGATCCCGATAACCACTGCTAGACTGCGTTTCAACTCAGACACAGCTAGAATTCCTCGCTGATAGCACGTATAGATCTGTAGGTTACATAAAGGGAAATGAGTAATCCCTGATTGGTAATAGTTCTTAACTAGCACCAATTACCAATTACTCACACCTGATGTGTACCGAGTCAAACTAAGGTTGGTTAGTAGGTAAAGCCCATTGGTGACAAGTTAAGCCTGTAACTGTTTTGTCAAGAGGCTTTCAGAGAATTGTTGAAAAAAAACTGGTCAGACCCTCGTTGAAGATTGGGAAAAGGAGCGACAATCAACTTAACATTGGGGTTTCGTTGCTGTTTGATAATACCTAAATCTCGATTTTCGGGATCAGCAAAATACTTAACGGGGTCTGTTGCCTTACCTTTCTGATGAGCCATAGTAAAATGATAAAGACCGCGATAAATCATTTCTAATGAAATCTCGTCGAAGGGGAGAGCAAGTTCATCTGCTACGGCATCACCTAAATCTACTAAAACCGCATAAAATAACCAGGTCGCCCAAATTTGTAACTTAATTCCATTGATTGAACCCGTCCATAAATAACTTAAACCTAAAAGCCTCTTGACTGTGTTAAAAGCATCTTCAATCCGCCACCGCCGCCGATATAAATCTGCTACCACATAAGGGGGTAAAATATTAGGGTCTAGGACGCTGGTTAAATAAGAATGCCAGGTTTTTCCTGACCTGACTTCAATCAAACGCAAGGTAATAAATGGAGTCTTCTTTGTGCCAGAACCAAAGCGTATCTTCCGATCTCTCAGTTCATAACTATCGGTAAATATTTGTTCTACTTTGATTGCTGCTCCTTTTTTATTCTCGTTATAAAATCTACTTTTTTCTCAATTAATTGAAACCAAAAATTAAAGTGATAAAACCCTCTATCCAATAACAGCAAGGTGTTTTTTGTTACTAAATTTAGAATGTTTTCTTCAAGTTTAATATCAGAAGCTTTAGAATTTTCTTCAAACCAAATTTCTACAGGTAATCTAGTCATTAAATCAATTACTGTACTCATTTTTCCGGCTAATTGCCCTCTTTGAGTCTCTTCTAAGCTTTTTAACTTCCTAAACAATGCCTCCAATGTTGACCCATCTACTATCCAAATCTTCTCAAATTTTGACAAGGTAAATTGAATACTTTCTGGCAATGGACGTTGATTTCTACTATGCCAAGTTGCTCTTAAACTCGGCAATAAATCTTTAAATACTTTTTCAAATAATTCAGATGGAAATGTTAAAAATCTTTGTGATACCGCTTGTTGACTAACTTTTGTGGGACTACACCACAGAAAACCATCTCTGGCTAACATTCTTGTTAGTTCTCTGACTCCTGCCACATCTCGCCACAGCAAGGTCAACACCGCCGCCATCATCAACGGTAAATTCAGTATCCGTTCTCTGAGTCCTAATTTTCGGTAGTAATTTTCTTGATTTGTAATGGCTGGTGTCAGTAATTTTTCCAATTGCTTGGCTATTACTTCGTCTTCCACCAGTGGTCGTTGTTTCTTTTTCGCATGGTCTCGATTGGTTTTTCGGCTTTGTGTCATGGCTGGTCTAAATCGCTCAACTACTTGTCTAGACTGAGTTTCTCACGATTTTTGACCTAGCCAAATACCACCCTTGACAATTTTCTCTTTTCCTTAACTTGTCACCAATGGGTAAAGCCTGACTACTTTGATTCTGATTGGCTGGCTTTTCTTTTGGGGGACGCTGCAACACAAAAATTAAGCCAACAATAACTGCAACCAACAATGCAACTACCCCAATAACCACGCCACTTATTCTAGGACGATTTTCCCTCTCTTCAGCCGTGCTGTCTAATTGCGTCGAATTGACGCGATTAATTTCATCGGAGGAAGCAGAAGGAGTTGATATGATGTTTGATTTCGCTTCCTCTTGAACAGGTGAAATTGTCGCAGAGTCCAGCACGGGTTGAGAAGCAATACTCTGCCTGTCATCATCAGCTATTGGTGAAGGAATCAGTTCTGCTGGCGGCTGGATGTCACGATTTGGGCTTGGGTAAAGTGCCTTGGAGAGTGCATCTAACCCAGCTTGATGAGTAAAGTAAGTCAAGTGATCGCAGGCAGCATCAGGTAGTAATATCCTGGGCTGAGGCGAACGATTGGAACTGACACTTTTGATGCTGGCTAAAGTAACGGCAATATCGTTAGGTTGGCTAAAAAACGCTAAGTCTACAACTCTGTCCACAGCTTTACCAAAGAGTTTCTGCATTAGTCGCTGTAGTGAGTTCGATGGCAAGTTTTGTTGAAGTGCTGTAGCTGCTGGAACAATCGAGCGATCGCCTGCAACAATTGTATAGGGAACGTGGGGGTCTGAATTTTGTGCGATCGCCTTTATGAAAGGAGAATCAGGCTGCATTTGGTCTAGCGAGTAGTCGTTCGCCTCCAGAAACTCCAGTAAGCCAGCCACGACATTCGTAGGCCATACAATTGCCGAAAGTTGATTCAACCCTAAACCAAGAGCTGTGAAAACCCAGTCTTGTACCGCAGACCAAGGAGAACCAGCGTTTGGCGTGCCTAACATTACCAAGTGTTGCACAATTTTATTCCCACCCTCTCGCTCGATAAACCACCGGGAAACTAAACCTCCCATCGAGTGAGCCACAATATGCAACTCTTTGCCGTGGTTTGGCCCCAAACCAACTTCTTGCAATCGTTGTCCTAGAAGCTTGCCATTTTCCTCAATGGTGGTTTGGAGATTCTCGTAGTCGAATGTCAAAACTAGATCATAGAGTTCTCTGAGCGGACGCTTTTGTCCATCTCCCTCTACTCTGGCTTTATAGATACTGGGAACCATACTTTTAGTATCGCCAATAATACCATGTATATAGAGGACAATTCGCTGAACTTGAGCGACCTGAGCTTTAACTTTCTCCTGATTTTTTTCGTAGATTACCTCGTTTTCGCCAACCTCTGCTACAGCTAGAATCGGATATTCAAACGGTCTTCCCAGTTTTTGATGGGCAACTTTTTCAAAGAAAATCCGGATTGAGCCTTGCAAGCTGCGGCTACTTATAGTTGGCTGGGGCAAACGTTCTAGCGTAATCTCTGTTTTTCCATTTTCAGTCTTTACCCTTCGTCCTAAAGGCAAGAAAAATTCACCATCATAACCCAATGCTAAGAGGTTTTCATGCTCTGCTAATTCTGTATTAACCAGCAATTTTAGAGGCGCTTCTGCTGTCACAACCGTATAGTCTTCTACATCAGTTAACTCCAAAGCACTTAAGCCTGGATCGCTACCTCGGCTAGTAGTAAATTGGAATGATTCAGTCATACGAGGTTGTTGCCGCAGGATAGGAGGCAAAATTAGATTTCCTAAATCTCGGCTCGCTTGCGGTATCGTAGTCAGATTAACATTTGCTCGCAAACTTGGATGGGGTTGTACCTCAACTACACCATTTTGTAATAGGGTGTTGCGATTGGAATGAATTGGTTGAGCCTCCTGAGGTCGCACAATTGTAATTGTTACTTCCTTGGTCATCCAATCATCATAGTTGCCTCTAACTCGGACAGCTTCACGAGTGTTGACTCCCGCCATTAAACGGTTAAGCGTACCTTGGTGTTCCTCTACAGAACGGTTTGGTGGCACTGGGCTTAACCCATCTTGCTCTAGCAAACTTGCATCAAATTCTGTAGTACTGACAATCAGTTTTAATAGATCTTTATACTCAGTAATGCCTTGTGAAAAAAAAGCATCTGGTACAATGAAGGCAATATCATCAAAGCTTTCAACTCTTGTGCTTCCTTCTGTTCCTTTAGGTAAAAGCCGGATGCTACTTGTCTGCTCAAAGAAGGGAACACCTACAGCGTAGCTTTCTGAGAGATCTAGTACATTGCAGTAGAACGTTTTATTGCTGTGATTGGTTAGTCGAATTTGTATTATTGGCGGTGTCCACTCACCATTTTCATAAGTGTACTCCACCCGCATCTCCGACGAGGCTATTTGAGATTCATCCGAATTTCGCGAAGATTCTTGCTGCCCAGAAAGGAGGATGATCTCCATTTCTACATCATCGGATTTAATGCGACTTGTGGCAGGAGTAGAGAGTTCGAGAATGTTAGTCCAACGGGCGATATGTTCTAAACGGAGAATAATCTCGGAAGCATTTTCAGGGGTGTAACCTGCCTGATTTGGGTGTTCTGGAATGGGGGCGACTAAAGGACGACCATCGTCGGGATTCGTAATCCAATACTGACCCTTACGGGCTACTAAATAGTAGTCTGCATCTGTAGCTTGATCTACTTGACGCACATACAATGATTTTTTGTTACCAGGTGCGGCTGTTTGTAGTGCTTGCTGTGCTAGTTCTATACCTGTGGCTTCACCCGGCTCCCCTGTGATGTAAACTGGCAAAGGCGGCAGGGGTAGGCTTGTTACTACAGCCCAATAGCTTTCGATTTCAGAGAAGCTTTCTCCACTACTAAGAATTTCCACCTTGCTGCGTTGCGGCAGCACTTGAGTAACTCGCGCTTCACCTAACGCTGCATCAAGTTGGTGCAACTGTTCTGGAGTACTTCCCGCCGGAAAGATTGCTAATAAAGTGTCTCCACCGCTAGAAGCTGTTGGAATACCGTGGAGAGCGCCTCCGTCAATTACCCAAGTACTATTGTTCTGGCTGTGGGTCAAGGTAAAGTAGAAAGGACGTTTTTTAATTGCACCACCCAGGAAAAGTTCGCGTAAATCCATTGGGTCAGTTGCATAAACTTGAGGCGACTGTTCCTTGACTTTGCCGCTCACCAATGCATTAATATTTCTCGCCAAATCTAGATAGGTTAGGCTACCATTTGTCCGCTCCAGTGTTTTCAGCAGGAAGTAAGAAAAAGCACCTCTTGGTTGACCGTCTTCTGCTTTATACTCTTTCGCCAGCTCGTAGTCTCGACAGGCCGAGAACATAACGTGTTTACCATTAGGCAAGACTACACCTGTCTTCTTCTTGTCCTGATTTTGATAAGACCTTAGCAATTGCTCTAAGACTGTTTTGTCATCCGCAAAAATAAAGCTGCTCAAAGGTCGCTCCCGTGAGTCTACAGGCGAACGACGCACTGTAATTTCAGGGGATAAATCTCTCGTTCCCGAACCGGAGTGACAGCAGTCTAGAATGATAACAACATGAGGGTTTTTCTGTGCAACTTGGGAAATTAGGTAAGCTAATTCCTTATCTGCTAGGTCTCGGCTACCTTCTGTACGACTGTCGTAGCAGACTAACGTTTCATCTAAGCGGTCTGCCTCCAACTCCCAAAATTCTTCAGGTGCTTTCTCTTGAGCACCATGACCAGCATAGTAGAACAACACTACATCATCACTGTTAGCCTTACATAGGTGCTGCCCAAAGCCGTTGATAATTGCCATCCGAGTCGCCTGCTCGTTCTTCAGTATCCACGGTTGATCTGTGGGTTCCACCAGTTTCCATTCGCCGTCTTGAGCTATTCGCTCCTTCAGATACGCTTCTATGGCTTTGATGTCGTTAACGCAACCTTTTAATGGAGGGATTGGGGGAACAGAGGCAGGAGCGTAGTTGTCAATTCCAACTAACAGCGCGTAGATGTTCTTAGCCATAGTTATCCTACTGCGTCAGGCTTTTTTACAAATATAGAAGACAAAACCAATAAAAGCAGCAGCGCGTGCTGAACGGCAGTTGCTTAGGGAAAACTGACTGGGAGGCTCTACATTTAAAATCTGAAAATCGAGGGTCTGT
This sequence comes from Crinalium epipsammum PCC 9333, assembly GCF_000317495.1. Classification (GTDB taxonomy): domain Bacteria; phylum Cyanobacteriota; class Cyanobacteriia; order Cyanobacteriales; family PCC-9333; genus Crinalium; species Crinalium epipsammum. The sequence goes on along the minus strand of NC_019753.1, from coordinate 797,510 downwards.
TTCTAAGTCGGGTAAGAGTGCAGAATTTAGTTCTAAAGAATTTAATTTTGGGTCTGCTACAGGCACGGTAGCGTCTTTGTCTAGTGCAACTGCTTCTAGTTCAAATGAAGACGCGGTAGCGTCTGCGACCTTGGGATATTGCTACAGCTTCGGACTATTCCTAAAGTCTGTTATTGAGTAGGTTACTAGATGATGAGTATTATCAATCAAATAATTACTTTGGCTAGGTTTGGCAATGAGACAGATGTGGAGAGACTTTCCTGATTCTAGTTTCTTGCGCTATTGCTCCTTATAAATGAAATTTTTTAGGTTTTGTTTGACTTTGCGATCAATTTGAAACATTCTATTGATAAAACCTTGTAATCCTTCGCTTATATTTTGCAATTCCAGTTGAGTTTGCTGCAATTTTTCTTCAGTATTGGCTAAGTCCTGTTGTAGTTGTTTGCATTCAGTTTGATAGTGGGCTGTTTGTTCCTGATATTGTTTGAGTTGGAGTTGCACCTCTGCTAACTGAGTTTGCAGTTGTACAGTTTCTAGTTGAGCTTTCTCAAGTTTTCCTGAAGTTTCCGATAGCTGGTTTTGAAGCTGTAATCGGTTTTGTTCAGAAAGTTCTAATTGATCGCAAACCTGTTTTAGCTCGGTTGTAACTCGATTAAGTTCTGTTGGGAAAATGTCACGCTCTTGTTGAGTTTGTCGTAGTTGATTTTGGCTATCAGATAGCTGTAACAGAAGATTTGTTTGGATTTCTTTTAAACTTTTCAGTAATTCTGGGGGTGCGGTTTGGGGCTGTTCTAACTGTTGCCGAATTACAGATATTTCTGCTTTTAATTCGGAGGTTAAAGATTGAGTATCATCAATTACTTGGTTATAAATTACTGCTAGTTGTTCAGTCAGTAATTGGATATAAGGAGATAGCTGTGATGATTCATCAAATAGTTGCCTTTGTAAGCTTTGATTGATGCACTGAAGTTGGGTTTGTAAATCTTGTCTTTTTTTATACAGGTGGTTATATTCTTCACGGGATTGCTGTAATTCAGATAGAAGTTGAGAATTTTGGTGTTGACTTTGGGATAGCTGTTCATTAATTTCTTCAAGTTTAATCTGCTTTTCTTGATCTTCAAATTTTAGTAATTGATTATTATCCTCAAGTTCATTAATTCTATGCTGCGCTTCGGTTAATTTTTGTTTAGTTTGATCGAGTTCAGAATGGAGACTTGAATTTTGATTTTGAAGTTCTTCTACCTGACTCTTAAATTGAGATGTAGATTGATGTATCCGATCTAATTGACTGCCAAAATCTTGAAGCAAAGTAGCATTTCCATCCTGAGCTTCCTGAAGTTTAAGTAGGATTGAAGATTGATTGTTGTATTCAGGTATCTGTTTTAACTGTACTTGTATCTCTTTAAATGACTTAGAATTTTCTTTTTGAATTTGAAGTAATAAAGATTTTAGATTGTGTTTTTCCTTATTTGCTAAGGATAATTGAGATTCTAGTTGCTTGATTTGCTCCAACAAATCATTTCTCTCTTGAGAAAATTGAGTGTTTTGCAAAGCTAATTTTTCATTTTCATCTCTAAGTATTTTTAGCTCGTTTCGAGTCGATTCAAGTTCTAATTGAACTGCAAACAAATTACTCTCTTTTTTTTGAATCTTTAATTTTTCTTCTGTTAAATAGTCATTTATACAGTTTTTAATTAATTGTTCTTGGTTTTGTAAAATACTGATTTGGCTTTGCTCGATTTTTTCTGCTAAAGGAAAGTAGATATTGCTCAAGTAATCTGTTTGATTCTTTGAATGGTTAGCAAACACATTAATGGTATCCGGTGTTAAAGAAACAGTTTTTGACCTTACTGGCGATTCGTTAACTGATAATAAATTTCTTCCTTGTAAAATCAGTGATTGAATCTGTTCATGGAATCTTGTATTGGATGGAAAATACTCGATTCTATTCAATCCTGAAAGACTACTATTGACCTTTTCAAGATTAATAATAAGTAAATTTATTTGTTGAATATTTAAATTATCTATTTTTAACTGAGCATCAATTTCGTAAGCGATTGATTCAAAATTTTCAATTTTATACAAATCTTGTTCGCTCATTTGATGGCAATGTTTTGACCTAATCTCATGGATATAATTCCAGATTGTTTGGAGTATCTCAGAGGCAACTGATTTTAAAGTTTCTCTAAATATATTTTTTTTATCGGACGTTTTTAAACCAATTGTCTTTAGCCTTTGTATTAATTTTCGATTAGAAGGTAAAATAATCCAAGAATATACAGATTCAGCAATTTCCTCACTAATATTATTAATTAATTTTAATTGATCGAGATCCGCTTGCAATAATTCCTCGCTAGACGAAAATTGTTTAGTTAAATGCTTTGCTTCTGTAACTGATACATAACGAATCCTTAAGCTGTATAATACTTTCCACCAAGGATAATTTCTTGAATTGTTCAGTTCAGTTAATAATTTTTGTGCTATTTCTGGTTCAAAATTTGCTTTATTAGTAAAATCTTCTAATTTTAGTCTGTATAAATCTGCTAACGATTTGATTTCGCATTGATTAATAAGGTTATTGATCAATTCATAATCTAGTTGATAATATATCCAAGGTTGCCAGTAGCGTATCATAGATGGTAATATACTGGAGCAATCTGTATTGATACAACGAGGTTGATCGTGTTCTAATTTCAATATTGATTGTTTACAAGCTGGACATTCTTCAGGGATTGAAAATTGTGAATGCTTGCCATAATTATCCGATCTTAGTAAATACAAGTAAAATTTAGGCTGCTCGCAATGATCACCAAAACGCTCATAAGTATATTTACATAAATGTATCTGTTCGCCTACGCAAATATTATGATGTATAGCTCCAATATCAACTATTGCTCCTGCAATCATTTGACCATCTAACTCTACCTGTTTTAAACTAACTAAAACTCTAATCTTTCCGCATCTAGCTGTCTGTATTTTATAATCAGTGATTTCGGTCTCGGCTACTCCTCCTAATTTAGGACTATCGTAACTTGGTTCAAATTTTACGCTCTTGACTTCAACTATTTCCCCTTGAGGTTGATTTAATAGTATTGATTGAGTATCCATATTTACCATCTTCTACTAACTAATATTGATTAAAATTTGTTGTAAATACTAGCCTTTAGCTAAATCTAGGCTAATTCCGACTAATGGGGGACTTTTACTCGAATTGCACTCTGTACTCTCCTATTGGGATCTTCCACGCTTGCGTTGGGGTAATTTTACAATATTGCAAAATAAATCTACCTCTAAAATACAGCACCTTGCAGAACTATGAGGTACAGTAACAGCAGTTTTCCTGCCAAGCGATCAAGTTGCTCTCTTTAACTCTCGGTCTACTCCAGGCGCGTTAGCGTCTTCCTCTACAGAAACTGCTTCTGGTTCAAGTTGCTACTTAGGCAACAAACTTCGGCAGTGTTGCGGTAATTAAGTTTGAAAATAGTTGTGCGTCCTTTTGCCTGGATACCAACATTCTTGAAAGTGAAATGCGTTGTTTTACAGGCTTTGATAAAAGGCTGCGATATCAATAGGCTGGTAAAGTTCACTACGGATCTTCTTTCTGAGTAGACGACCAGCCAAACAACTTTCGCAACCATTGGGAGGGATTGAACTTGAAAACCCAGTTTCGTCTCTCCACTCTGACGTAAAAGGTGCCGAAGTTGCGTAAAGAAACGCTGTCTCCTTGTTTGAGAGATTTATAAATTGGTAGATTAGTTATAACTCATAAGGATAGATTGTTACATTTTGGTTTGGTGCAGAATTGGTATTTTCTATTTGCAAATAAATGAAAACCGAGGTTATAATTATTAATAAATCAACTGAAAAATTCAGCTTTGAACAAGAATTAGTTCAAGATATGATTGAACTTGTAACAATGTTTTCAGCACGTCTGTACGGTGCTAGAAGCCGTAAAAATAAGAAGTTAATTGAGGGGATATTTAATGTTATTGACGAGGTAAAATAGATGCCCACTCTCACGTATGTTAAAGGATTACCAACTCCAGCAGAAGAACTTAACGGTTTAGGTTTTACCGAATTTGAGATGTTTCTCGCTGCTTTAAGTTCGGTATTTCATAAAGCTGCGTGTGAGACAGCTAATTATCTTCATAGGAGTGAGTCATTCAACAAATCTAGCTGGAATACTCATTTGCAAAAAAGTTATAGTATTTCAAAACGTTATGCTAATGGTGTAATTTCATACTCACAAGGTGCTGTCGATGCAAGTAGAGAACATAGAAAACTGCACATTAAAACTTTACAAGGTAAACTTAAATCTATTTCTGCTTGGATTACTAAATCTGAGAAAAAACTGAAAGATGCCCAAAAATTCTACGCCAAGAAAAATTGGCATAAATCTAAGAACGGATGTAGATTTCCTCTATCCTGTTCCCTTGAATATCGTGATACTAATTGGCAGAACTTACGTTTTCAGCTTCACAATAAAAAGCGTCGTGCTTATCAGTTAGCCCAACAAATAGAGCATTTAAAAACTGTATCAATTCAAGTAGCTATCCCCAAAAATCAAGTTTATATTGTTGGTTCCAAAGATGAAAGTTTTGGTAATCAAGTTTGCCAATGGGATGGTGATGTTCTTAAATTCCGTGTTCCTGCTTGTTTAGAACCCAAGTTTGGCAAGTATGTACAAACGAATTTAGGAAATTTTGACCGGAATATTAATCGACTACCTAACACTGGTGCTAAAACAGGGCACTTCTTCCGCTCATGTGGTAAATGGAATGCAGCAGTACAGTTTACTCCTGCGCCAGTGCAACGTATTTCCAGACACTCAGCTTATGGTTGCATTGGGATTGATATGAATCCTGGTTCAATTGGTTGGGCTTATGTTGACAGTGATGGAAATCTCAAAGCTCATGGAAAAATCCCTTTGCTTATGGGTTTACCCTCTGGTAAACAAGATGCTCAAATTGTCGATGCTTGTTTGCAATTAGCCACATTAGCTAATACTTATGCTTGTCCAATTGTTTGTGAAGAATTAGACTTTTCTACCAAAAAAGAACAACTTGGTGAGCGTGGTAGAAAATATGCCCGAATGCTTTCTGGTTGGGCATATAGCCGATTCTACGAGTTACTTGAAAGTATTTTGAGTAACCGAGGTATCTACCTAATGAAAGTTAATCCAGCCTATACAAGCGTCATTGGTCTAGTCAAGTATGCGCGTCAGTACGGATTAGCTAGTGATGAAGCAGCAGCGACTTCTATTGCTCGTCGTGGTATGAGATTAAGTGAAAAACTACCAAACTCCATAACCGCCTATTTGTCCGTGAAGGACGGAAAGCACGTATGGAGCCAATGGAATCAACTGAATAACTTAATTAAGAAATCTAGCATCAAACGTCACAGTTTCTATGCTATTTCTAACTGGGAATCTTTGGTCAAACAATGGTCGGAGCAATCTGAATTATTGTAAGCTACGGCACTAAAGATGATTTCTTGGAACATATACCGTTAAGTTCCCCTTACACAGATTTGAGCATTAGTGCATCGGATATGCGTAGGTTTTTACAAGCGGTGGCATCTACAATTTCTTCCACTGCGCCAGTTTCTTTGCTCACCCGTTGAGAAACGCGGCGTATCAGTTCCTGTTTGTTGATTGACATAAGATTTCTGGGGCTAAATCTAAATCGAATTTAACCCTGAACAGGTAAAAGCAGCCCAATAGAAAGGGTGGGAAAAAGGTTTGGACTCTTGACAAAAAGAGTCCAAATTTCGTTTTGCTTGATAGATTTGTTTTCCAACTTGGTCATGTTTTTTATATTCTTGCTCGACTTGCTGGTACATCGAAGAATCATGCGGATGAATATCCCGTTCTTTTTTAGCTTCTTTACGCAGCGTGTCGGTTTCCTTGAGTTTCTGCGTCAGGAAATCACTTAACTTCGGTTTGTAAACAATAGCAAGAGTTTCACCTGTAATAGTTCGCAGTTCAAATTGAGCTTTTTTAATTGACTCTAATCGGTGATTTCCCTGATGTCGGTATTGATAATAAAATAAAGAAAACAGTGCTGTTGCCAAGTCATCCACAGCCCAAAGTGTACTAATAACACTTCTAGCACCAACACAAAGAAAACCTGTTGAAAGAGTTAAAATATCGTCCGTGATCTCAGCCACACCTAAACCAGTTTCACAGCAGGAGAGAAATACCTCTTCTAGCTGAGGAATACGCCAACTTGGAGTTAATAACTGACTTAAAGTAATACACCCATCTGCTAAAATTAATGCCGATTCTAAAGGATTATCAAGCCGCGATTGGGCATGATGACTAGAGTGAATTACTTGTACTTTTTGCAGCAGATTCCGATAGTTGCTCACACTAGCTTGTTGATTACCTTTTAAATGCAAATGATTGGGAATATCATACAAAGTTGCTAGTTGTTCTCCTTCCCAACTAGCATAGGGTAAATCTTCAGTAGCATCTTCTACTATGCCGTAGTCCAAATAACTACCACTGGTGGAGCGGTTATGACAAAATTCTAAAATTTGACAACTAGGAACGTAACGAATGAGAAATTTATCTCCGAGATATTGATTTTCAGCAATTGGTAAAGCCGAAAAAGGGATTTGATGTAATCCTATATGAGGAATAATAATCAATTCCTCAATGCTTTTTAAATGTTGTGCAATTAAATTATTTAATTTTAAAAATTCAGCTAGTTTTGCTGCTAATAAGGGTAATTGCTCTTTCCAAGTATCTTGTTTATTAAGATATTGCTCTAACCAGGGAGTTAAAATAGATGCTTGTAAAATTTCAAATCCTAATCCAGTACAAGTGTGCAAATTAATTTGATTTTGTCGGATGACAAAAATATGGGTGTCAAACAAAGTAATATAAAAACTAAGAATAGCTGTTGTCGGCAGTTTAATTAGCTGCTGTATTGATGACAAATTCATAGGAATTACTTGAATTTGACCAGCCAGTACAGGATCTAAGCGACGTATTTGCTCCCAAATTTGCTGTTTATTAGCTTCCAAATTGGCAATTGTTTCGCTATCAGGTGCGATCGCAGCCCGATTATGTCCGCTTTTACCGAGTTCATTACCATCAAGATTGCCGCTATTATAATGTATTTCATTATCAATCTGCCGTTGTATAGCTTCAAAATCTTGTAAATACTGTTGAATTTCAGGGGGTATTTCACCATCTGAGTAAAGATCATTACTTGCCATTAAATCTACGAGTCGTTTTGAGCGAGAACGTTCGACATATTCAACAGCTTTACTCGGGTGTTTATTATTAATACAAGCTTGCACCATATATTGGTAAATATGGATAGAATCAGCTAATATTTCTTGACGACGTGTTTCTGAACTTGCCCAACTGCGACTGTTTTCTACAGCTTCAATCGCCACACTATAACCCTTAATAACTTCAGCCCAATCACTAAGCATAAAAGTAGTGTTCCCCAGCATTTGTCCTGCTTTTAGGCATTCTGCTGGAAAAGCGATGGGAGTGAAGATTTTTAAAGCTGAACGATAACAAGTAATTGCTGCTTCTGTTTGATCTTGCGCTAAGAAGACATTTCCTAAATTCAGATGAGTCATAGCCCAAGAGTAAGGAAATTCATCTTTCGTTAAGACTTTTAAAGCAGATTGATGAGCAGCGATCGCTTTTTGTAAGTTCTCATTTTCATCTCCATGAATGCGGTGAAGATAGGCATTAGCCAGATTCATTTGTACTCCCGCCCAATTTTCAGGAAAGGCTTCTTTTCTGTAAACTTGTAAAGCAGAGGTATTAGCAGCGATCGCCATTTCCACATTTTCTGCTGCATCACCTAATCGTCTATTACGATAGGCAGATGCCAAATTCATTTGAGTCTGTGCCCAAAGTTCTGGGAAGTCTTCACGAGTACGAACTAAAAGAGAATTTTGATAATGCGCGATCGCTTTTTCTAAATTTTCAGCTTTGTTACCTAGAATGCGATCGCGGTAAACAATACCCAAATTGTTTTGGATTTTTCCCCATCCTTCAGGATATTTATCACGGGTATAAACCTGCATCGCAGCTTCGCCAGCTTTTATTGCTAGTTCTAAATTCTCAGCTTGATCTCCACGAATTCGATAGCTATAAGCAATAACCAAATTACTTTGAATTTCTGCCCAAAGTTGGGGAAACTGTTCGTGGGTAGGAACTTGCAAAGCTTTATGCAAGTAAAAAAGGGATTTTTCGAGATTTTCTGCTCGCTCACCCTTGATTCGACGGTGGTAAGCATTACCAAGCATACTTTGACACAGACACCATGCTTCTGGTGAATCTTCGTTTTGCAAAACTTTAGCAGCAACTTCATGACCTGTAATGGAAATCTCTAAATTATTTGCCTGATTACCTTGTTGAAATTCCTGAATCAGACTACTCAAATAGAAAAGGATCGTAGCAATACTTTTTGCACCCTCTGGTGGTACTTCAGACAGTATAGCTTCTGTATTCAATCGCAAAATAGTTGCGAAACGTTCATCTAGTTTGTGCTTGTTTGCTTCTAGTAACTGGTATATACATTCAGAATTTTGTTGATTTTTTGATAGTACTTCAAATAGCTGAAACAGAAATATTCTACGGATGCGATCTTGAATATTTCCCCATTGTTCAGGAAAATCTTTTTTGGTGAAAACTGCCGTGGCTACCTCATAACCTGTAGCTGCAATTCTTAAGTTAGTCGCTTGCTCGCCTATTGAAAATTGCTGAATCAGGTCGCTAAAACTTAACAAAGTTGCGGCAATTTGAATACTTTGTCCTGATGTAAGGTCTCGCCAACCATACTCAATCGCTTGCAATTGCTCAACAAATTCTTCATTTAATTGATGAATGTTATTTTCTAGTAGTTGATATACAATTTGTGATTCCCCTGGATTTTCAGCCGTTACTTGTAATACTTGTCCAAGAAATTGTAAATTTGAAAATACTTTCTTGAATTCATCATCCAGTAAGCTTAAAACCTGTTGAAATCCAGAACGTTCTGCATATTCTCTGGCTTTATCTTGTTCGCCATTGGTAATGCAGAAAACAACCATATTTGTGTAGGCTTGAATTTCTTCAGGTATTTCTTGTGCATTAGAAATACCACCCCAATGGCGAATTTGTTCTGCAGCTTCAATGGCAACAGAATAACCTTCAAAAGCTTCTGCTTTCATACCAGCAGCCAAGGCTGTTTTACCTAAAATCAATCCAGTTCTAATGCACTCTCTGGGAAAATTGGTGGAAGTAAAGAATTGCAAAGCAGCGCGGAGACAGTCAATTGCTTCAGTAAATTTATCTGTTGCATAATAGGCATTTCCCAGACTACTTTTTGTTCCTGCCCAACGTTCAGGATAATCAGAAATGGTGTAAACTTCTAAGGCGTTAATATATGCCGAAATTGCCTTTTCTAAATTCTGTTGTTTATTGCCTAAAATTCTTTGCTCGTAAGCAGTAGCAAGGTTGTGTTGGCTACTAGCCCAATAATAGGGCGATGCTGAACGGGTACGCACTTGCAGCGCAACTTGGTAACAAGCGATCGCATGATCTAAATTCTGTGCTTCATCACCCTGAATCCTAAAAAGGTAGGCATTACCCAAATTATTTTGAAGAGTACCCCAAAGTTCAGGAAGTTGAGTACGATTAACAATTTTTAAAGCAGTTTCATAGCAAGAAATAGACTTTTCGAGGTTTTCGGCTTTGTCTTCTGTAATTCTGTCAGTATAGACAAGACCGAGATTATTTTGCAGTGTAGCCCACTTGTCTAGACAAGTCTCACGAGTGTAGATAAGCAAGCCATTATTACAAGCAGCAATTGCCTTTTCTTGGTTATCGGCACGATTTCCTCGTATTCGATGGCGGTAAGCTGGGGCTAAATTTAATTGACTTTCTGCCCATTTTTGCGGAAAAGCTTCACGGGTAAAAATGTTAGCAACAACTTCGTACCCTGTAATCGCAATTTCTAAGTTAATATCTCTGTTACCCAACGGAGATTGATACATTAGACTGCTAAAACCAATAATTAGTGTTGCCAGCATCTCGGCTGTATCAGGATCAGCATTGTGCAAACTAGAAACAGCCCATTGATGATACTGCTCAACAAAATTGTCATTGAGTTTGTCCTTATTAGCTTGCAGCAACCTGTACACAACTTGCGGGTTGCCTTGGCTTTCTCCCATTGTCTTGAATATTTCATCTAGGAGAGGGGGCAGTTGTAAATCTTTTACTCTTGGTGAAGCACTACTTTTCGCACCTGTCGCACTGGTAACACTTCTAAAAAATGGTGTATTGGGAACCTCTTTGGCAATATCAATTAAATAATCAGCCAAGTTCTGGTTTCCTTGCTGCGCCATCATACTAGATACTTGCTTTAGCGCCTCTATTAACCCATCATCAATTAAGTCAGGATTTGCCATCAAAATCTTTGACTCTTCTCCATCACGACAGGTGAGCAGATGGTGAATTAGTCTGTAATAATCTTCGCTACGTTGTGCCATTGTTGTTTAAATCCTGTAGATTTTAGGAACTGCTATATGTAAGTCAGCTATCTTCACAAAAATTACGCAGAATCTCCCCAAATTTCTGCTAACTTCTCCATTAACATTTCAGCTAAATCTTCTAATTCGCTATCATCAGCTTGAATTGTTTCACGGGTAGCACCAACAGCTGTAGACTCGACCGCTAATATTTCTCCTCCAGCGTACCGCCACTCAAATTCATCGACAGTTCGGTAAAGAATCTCCAACCGTGCCACAATTTCTGATAAAGGTTTGTTTTCTAATACCGAACGGACTTGTACTGCTACCGGATCATCAGTTTGTAGAAATGCGATCCCTTCTTCTAAACGAGTAATTTGCTCTAAAAGAGCCTCAATAGGCTGAAGTTCTGACACTCCTAACTGTGCAGGTGGATTCGCCTCATCAAAGGCAGGTGCAAATCCTAATAGTTGTACTGAGTCTAGGCTTTCTTGAAACTGTATTGCTACATAGCCAATCCTCTGTTCGCTAGCACTCTGTAATAAAATAACAGTTTGTCGGGGTAAAACTGGACAGCATTCTAATGTTCCGATATTTGGAATTACCAAATCAGCTACATTTGATAAAGCGGCTTTTACTGGATTAAAACAATCTGATTCTGTTAAATCTGTTGGGATTTGCAACCAATTTAAATAACAGTGGACGGCGTAAACTGCTAAGGCATTTAAGTAAACTCGTTTTCCTTTTTCTACAGTGCTTTGTTGAGCAGCTAAATCTTTGGCTCTAGAATGAATTGCTAAATCTAGCGGAACCATTAACAAGGGGGAAGTTGTGCTATTCATAACGATTGCTCCTGTTTATATCCCAAATCTTTGGCAACTTTTTGCAGTATTGGTTCGCATTTTCTTTTCCAATGCGAATTGACGGTTGTGTAAGGAATGCTCAACTCTCGCTGTATATCTGCAAATTTGTCAGGTGGTTCTTTAAGTACAAATCGCTGGCTGAGGAATTGACAATTACACTCAGGAGAAGAACTAGGATAACTATTTTTAAGATTCCCTTCAGGATCTTGCTCAATGTAACGCTCTAATTTTCGACCAATCCGTTGAGTAGTTTTTCGCTGAGAGTTTTCAATTAAACCATCCAAACCACTCAAAGTAAAATTGGGTAACTTATCGAGCAAAGTTATTTCCCCAAAATCTGAGGCAATTGGAGCATCTAAGCTGAGTGGAGCATTTTTATCAGGAGAGTATAAATCTTGAATTCGCCAGCGAAGGTAGCCGTTAACCCACTTCACCAAGCTTTCTGCAACTGAGTCAGAATAAGGCTGAAATTGAAAAATATTCTTGCTAATCCACTCAAATGTAAGGCTTAGGGCTTGTGAATAGTCTGGATGAGAGGATCTGGCTAATTTTGGTAATTGTTGAATTTCTCGTATTAACCCATTCATAGCAAATCGCCATTGTCGGCTTTTAGGTGGGTGTTGACGTATTTGCGTAATTAAAGCAGTCAACCGTTGGTCTAGGTCATCCATGCCGCTTTTTTCAAGGGTGTGGTTATTGATTTCGCCATTATCCTATGTAAGCAGATGCTAATATTTATAGGCATATCCAGAAGTTGTTGGGAGTAGATTTTGACGAAGTTCAACTAAATGCTCTTAGTAACTTCTATTTGGAAGTTCAAAAGTTTTTCTAATCTGTGGAGGTAACAGGCTGTTCCCACGGGAATTATTGCAACTGAAACAAGCCAAACGCAAATTCGAGAGACTATTAGAACCACCCAAGCTTTTGGGGACTAAGTGTTCAATAGTTCTTTCCGACCTTCTCATTTGCTTGCCGCACCAGCAACAGTGGTTTCCATACATTTGCAATAAATGGTGTCTCTTGCGGCGCTTGGATGCTGGAGACATACTAGCCATAATTTCACTGCCTGAGTTTCAAGGTTTGAAGGTGTTCAATTGATTAACAGGGCAGTGCTGAAAAATTACGCAGAGTTTTTTATGACCTTGCTAAAATGTGAGCGAGGTTTTTTAGAATAAATTTCGATATTTACTTTTCTTTCCTAACCTACTTCTGAGGTAGTAACACCACAAATACTTGGAGTAGATGATTTCGCTTTTAGATGCTACCCTCAGTTCTAGTTCTTTATCACAATCGCGCATGGGTAGCCAATCAACCGCCAAAACCATTTTTATTCTCACCTCGATGGTGGGTTGGCTCATTGTAGGTGCGACGCTGATGTATCTCTTTCCCTTAATTGCTGACCAGTTAGTATCTTCTGAGCTAACTCATCAATGGATGAAGACCCTGAGTAGAAGTGGTTATTATCCTATGCTGGCTCTTGTAGGTGGCGGCATTGTCCTGGTTGTTACGGCGTTGGCTAACATCATCTGGTACCAACGCTTTGAAGGAAAGATTTAGAGCCAAAATGCTTAAAGCTTGCAAACAGTAACGCCAGAACGCAATTCCTGGAACACTTACTGGTTCAGATGGCAGTGCAGTTTCAGGTTCTCGTGCAGATTCTAGTTCTAGATGATTTACATTTTGGTCTACTTCAGGCGCGTTAGCGTCTTTCTCTACTGCAACTGGTAGGAGTGCAGAATTTAGTAAGTGAGAATTTAATTCAGGGTCAGGTTCATCGCTAGTATTGGGCGATTGTGCGATTCTCGTTCCGAGACGCTACGCGATCGCGTTTACCTCTGCATCTACATCAACTACTAATGATTCTCCCAAACTTGATATGAAGATAGGACTATTCGTGGTACGGGCAAACGAAATCAGAACGAACCCAAGCAACCCACTGATTTGTTGTCAACTCGTACCAAATGTATCCATCAGTGCCACGAGTTCTTTTACTAATCATGACGCGCTCACCAGTTATGGCTTGGTATCTACGTTCCTTAAAAAAGTTAAAAGACTTTGCTATGCCTGCTACTAATCAGCTAGGTAATGGAGAAGGATATGTTAAGAAGTTATATGTGTCACCTCGTAAGTATATAGTACCTGCTAAGGTCAATATTCAACTTGAAACTATGAAGTATAGTGCTTGGATTCCTTTTGGGTTAAGTGCAGGCTTTCCAACATTTTCTTCTGCTACAGAAGAAATTCGTAAACGATTTAAAGATTCTGGTTTACCAGAATTAAAATTAGCGTTTAAAAGGGAAACTATAGAAAAATAGTTCCCCTAATAGCGGCTCTCTGTTGGAATATATGACCGATGAAAAATTTGTTACATAGTGGATTGCTCAAACTTGATATTAACTCAAACTTAAAAGTAGAATTGATCTATACACCTCCTTACTTTCTTGATTATAATCTGGCTGAGGATTTAGTACATCAGCTTAGGCTTGTTCATCTTCAAGCAGAATAGTATTGAGAAGATTCAACTCACTAGATGTCATAAAGTAGCGATCGTTAAAAATTGTTTTAAACACGAATCCTTGCCGACAATATCGGCGCTAGCAAAAATGTCATATCCATCTCAACCCTCTGCTGAACCTTGTGTAACGACCTTCGATGAGTTTGTGCAATTGGCGGATTATTCTCTGATGGATACCTTAAATGCCGATCCTGATGCCACTGCAGATGGTGATGATCACCGGGCCCGCCAGGTTTTTTCTGGTCATTTCGTGCCTGTGACACCCACGCCGCTTGCAGACCCAGAATATGTAGCTCATAGCCGCACTTTTTTTAAGGAACTTGGGTTGAGCGATGGACTGGCGCTTAATGAAAAATTTCGCCGTGTATTTTCTGGTGATCTCTCTGCTGCCCATGAGCCGATGCGTCAGGTGGGCTGGGCGACGGGTTATGCCCTGTCGATTTATGGCACCGAATATACCCAACAATGTCCATTTGGTACGGGTAATGGTTATGGCGATGGTCGAGCAATATCTGTATTTGAAGGAATCATCAATGGACAGCGCTGGGAAATGCAATTGAAAGGGGGCGGCCCAACGCCTTATTGCCGGGGTGCCGACGGGCGTGCTGTCCTCCGGTCAAGTGTGCGTGAGTTTCTAGCGCAAGACTATATGCAAGCGTTAGGTGTGCCAACATCGCGCTCTTTGACACTGTATGTTTCTAAATCTGAGACTGTTACCCGGCCTTGGTATTCTCAAGACTCCTACTCTATTGACCCTGATGTTTTGGTGGACAATCCTGTGGCCATTTCAACTCGCGTTGCACCCTCCTTTTTGCGCGTTGGTCAGCTAGAGTTATTTGCCCGCCGCACTCGCAGCAATGCTCATCCAAAAGCATTAGAAGAGTTGAGCATGATAGTGTCGCACTTAATTGAGCGAGAGTACAAAAGCGACATTAATCAAAGCCTTGGTTTTGCCGATCAATTAGTTGAGTTGGCTAAGCTATTTCGCCAGCGTCTCACTTCACTGGTGGCTAATTGGCTACGTGTTGGTTATTGCCAGGGTAATTTTAACAGTGACAACTGCGCTGCTGGAGGCTTTACCCTAGACTATGGACCCTTTGGATTTTGTGAAAAATTTGACCCTTGGTTTCAACCTTGGACTGGTGGCGGCGAGCACTTTTCATTCTTCAATCAGCCCATTGCAGCAGAAGCAAATTATTACATGTTTTGGAAATCTGTGAGACTGCTACTGAAAGAAGATGCTGAAGCGTTAGAACAGTTCGACCAAGTAGGCCGCGGCTTTTCAGAAGCCATGCAAAAACAAATCCAAAAAATGTGGGCGGACAAACTTGGCTTGACTGAATATCACCCAAAGCTATTTGAAAAATTGATGCAGTTAATGACTGACTCAGAGGTAGATTACACCATTTTCTTCCGCGAGTTATCCCATATACCAGATGATATCTCAGCATTGAAAAAAAGCTTCTACGTTAAAACTTCACCACAACTCGATGAACAATGGCAATCTTGGCTCTTAAGCTGGCGCGACCTCGTCATTAACGACGGCAATTTGGCTGAGATATCGACAAAGATGAAACAGACGAACCCAAAATACACATGGCGAGAGTGGTTGATTGCCCCTGCGTACCAACAAGCCATGCAGGGTGACTATACTTTAGTTAAAGAGTTGCAAGAAGTCCTCTTCTATCCATATGATGAGCAATCACAAGACGTAGAAGATAAATACTATCGTCTAAGACCTAATGCGTTTTTTAACACGGGTGGCGTGTCACACTATAGCTGTTCATCTTGAATAGCTGATTGTCACGCAGCTATTCAATACGAGCAGCTTTGTTCTTGAGCAACTGTTGAAAGCCAGGTTTGCAATGAGTTTGAGTCCGATATGATAAAAAATTGCACGTATCTCGATACTGTTGGCGAATTCATAAAATACTCATTAGTGATCGCACTCGCCAGTTGCGTAAATACTGTTGGTGATTTTATTTCTTGGGTGCTGACATCTGCATAACAAAATCCCATAATTGCCAAGTTCTGTTCTCAACACCTGGAACTAGCGGCACATCCTCAAATTGCTGCACTGCCCAAAATGCCTCTTCATGCTCTTCTACGACTATCTTTTTAGCATCTTCTGGGCGGAAAGTTAACACAGCCGTCAGGCTCCAATTGGATTTTAGACACCGAGGTAGTGGAGTAAATAAATAACCCCACCCCCCTGTGCGCCTTAATTCCGCTTGCTCCTTTTAGATTAACTAGAGCTTGGTCGCCCCCGAATAAATTGTTTAAAAAGCAAAGAGAACCAGCTTCTGTTTTATCCCAATACTTGCTCTGGCATGAAGGTAGCGGGAATCAGGATATAGTTTGATAGCGCGATCGTAGGATGCGATCGCAGATCCATAAGCAGACATTTCAGAAAGCAGCAATCCTCGATTAAACCAAGCTTGATGATAGGAAGGAGAAAGCGCAGTGGCTTTGTCGTAACAACTCAACGCTTCGGCTTGCCGATGTAAAGCACTTAAAGCATTGCCGCGATAATTCCAAGTACGGCAATCATTTGACTCAAAGCTCAATGCCAGATCGAATGCTGAGATGGCTTCACTATACTGCTCAATCGCGCAAAGTTCACAACCTTTAGTTTGCCAGTAATATGAGGAGTTAATATCTGATTCTCTACAAGTCATACTATTGTCTTTTGCTCTCACTCACTTTCTATTGTGCTGGAATTTAAAATTGACACTCCCCCGTCAAGCTCGTAGCGTAATGCTAGAAATATACCAGACAAAGTTAAAAAATTTCTTATTGATGTATACTGCGCTACATCAATACATAAAAATTTCAAAAAAAAAATAATTGTTAGCAATGCGTAACGTTAAAAATCATTATTAAATATTGCAAGCTTTACAACGTTTGCTTTATTGTAAACTCTGTCTAAATAGATGGCAGGTGCAGATGCCAGTAATGCTAAATATTTTACAACCAAAGTTTTAAAACAAGATAAGCATTTATTATCTGAATAAAAAACATTAAATTAATTATGAAACTATTAACTTATGCTTTTTTGAGTTACATTTCTGCAATCTTGCTGTCTAATAGTGCCTCAGCAAATCCAGTTCAAGAAGAATCAATTTTGTGTAAAAACAAGAAACTTTTAACTATGCTTGCTTTCAGTACAAGCGAGTATAATATTGCGATCTGCAAAGAATCTCTAGGTGGCTTTCATTATATTCATCAAAACAGAAAAAATAAGACACAAATATTTTTACCAGTTATCAAAAAAAATGATCCTTATAGCGGGGTAAACCCCTGGTTACTTAAAGCCTCTAAGGGAGGATTCACTTATCAAGTGGCTAACTTTAATCCACTTGGAAAAAATGGATCTGTTTCAATATCTATATTTAAAAATGGGCGTAAAATTTATCATCGCATAACTAAAAATTTTATCAGATCTGATGAATAATTTGCCAACAAGGATGCGCTCGCATTTAGGATAAAAATTTTCTGCGGCTGGAAAAGCTAAAATTGGTTGATATTTAAACTTACAATTAGTATATTATCGCCTTAAGTTGTTGCCTTCAAAGTATTTCAAGTTCAAAAGTTCAATGTGTAAAAAGCGTAAATTAATAAAATTAACTATTGATTAATCAGTGATCGCCAAAGTTTTCGGTCTACTAACTTTCACTTGTTACTTTATTGTCGGTAACAGCATAAGGAATTATATATGCATAGAAGATTTGTGGCAATATTTTTTTTAATGCCGTTGGTGGGATGCGATCGCACAGGTTCGCAACGAGCATTATTTAATACAACTTTACTCTTAATTTATTTAAATAGCGGAATAATATTTATGATAGTAACACGCAGGGCAACCTTTCGCCTATATCCAAGTAAGTCCCAAGAAGTCAAACTGCATTATTGGCGACGACTTCATAAAGATTTATATAATGCCTGTCTTTATCAAAGAAAGACAGAATATAATCGTTTTGGACGTTCCGTTAGTTACTATCAGCAACAGAATCTTTTACCAGAATTTAAGGAGTGCTGGACTGAGTATAAAGAATTAGGTTCGCAAGCATTACAAGCAACAGTTAAGCGTGTTGATTTTGCGTATACAAGATTCCTTAAAGGCGTAGGCGGATACCCTAAATTTAAGTCTGCGCGTGATTATCGTGGTTGGACTTATCCCGCAACAAGTGGATGGAAAGCACACACCATAGGCGATAACGGTTATTTGGAGTTGTCCAACTTGGGACAAATTCAGATGCGTGGTAAAGCCAGAACTTGGGGTACACCAACAACCTTAACTATTATCTGGAAACAGGGGAAATGGTATGCTTCAATCACAGTTAATTGTGAACCAGTTCGACAAACTGGTAATGGTGCTGTTGGGTTAGATTTTGGCACGTATCACGCAATTGCTTGTAGTGATGAAACGATAATTGATAATCCGAGATTCTTAGGTAATACTCAACAAAAAATCAAGAAAGCTTCTAAGAAATTACGCCGTAAACGTGCGCCTAATTTCAAGAAGAAAATTAAAGCCTCTAAACGCTGGAGAAAGAACCGGAAAAAGATAAGTAAACTTCAAAATACAATTGCCAATCAGAGACAAGATTGGCAACATCAAATCGCTGCACAGATAGTGAGCCGTAATAGCCTGGTAGCGACGGAGAAGTTGAACGTCAAAGGGATGACTCGTAAAGCCAAAAAGGGAAGTTCGAGAAAACATCAAAAAGCCGGACTAAATCGGTCTTTATTAGATGTTGGGATTAGCAATATAACTTCACTAATTAAGTACAAACTTAGTGAATGTAATGGGGTATTTGTTGATGTACCTCTTAATAAGGTATATAAACCAAAAGTGCCATGTACCCCTTCTATATCTCGATAGGTAGGTAATGGAATTCTTCCCCAACGCCCATCGTAGGTATCGTAAGTCCAAAAAGCTGTTAGTATTGCAGCCACTAGAAACAGACCAGTGAACCCATGCAGAATGCGAAGCAAGAGGGGTTGATAAGGTTGAGTCGATTTCATTTACAGCAATGGCTAACGAACATCATAAAAGTAGTTAATTAATTCAAATTAAAAAATAAATTTATTTTTTAAAAGGTTGCCCCCATATTTCCCAATTCTCCTTATTAAATGGCGATCGCCATTTTAGTATCAACTCCCTCTCCAATTTCTGTCGCTGAAGAAAGCTCTACTGGAGTATTCCACCAGAACGCGGTACATACTGCCACATCTAGCTGGTAGCGACGATGCAACTCAATGTACTGCATGATGTACTTTTGGCAATCATGGGTGATCCAGCGTTGCTTAGGTGTGCGCTTGGTTTCTCCCACATAAAGCAATAAAGGCAGCGCGTTATCAACCACAAAGTAAATGCAGATTGAATCACCCTGTTCAGCCATTCGGTAAAACTGTGATGGTTGCAGCTTCAGGCTGAAGGGGTCAATACTATCTGAGTCACAATGTACTGGCGCAAGGTCAAAAAGACTGGCTTGTTGAGGTGGCTGCTTGTATCTGATCTGTTGCTGATAGTGAAAAATTTTCTGTTTCCACTGCTGCAAAGCATCCTGGCTCATCACGAGCTTATCGGCTCTAGGAGCTAGTATGTTGTTATCTTCAAATAAACTAAGTTGATTCAGTTCCATGGCGGGTTCCTCAGATCATCATAATCAGTTTCCCATAAGCACGATCGCAAGTGTTATCTTTCTAGGGGATTTATTGTGACAATAATTGAAATAATATAGTCAAAAAACTGTTTCATTTTAAATTTATTAAATCGTTGTTTTGATGTTTGTAAATCACTGGGGCAAATCGCGGCGCAGATTTAAAGCGTGAAAGATACTCAAAACATCACATTTCCATTCGGGCAATAGTAATGTCATTGCTATCTCTTCGGTGCTGTTTATCCAACAAAGAACAATTGCCAGCCACAGGGGTTTATCATAGTCAAACCCAAATAAGCTTACAGTAGCAATCAACAGCATCAGTCCCCAAATTTTCGCAGTGTAAGTATGAAAACTAGGAAGTTTTTTAAATTTAATTAAACTAATAGTAAATAAAATTAGTTGAGCGGCTAGAGCCAAAAATAAAGGAGTTTTAAAATCCCTCAACACATGAGGATAGACTAACCATGTGCTAATAGCAAGGCAAATAAACAGAAAGATATCTGCCCAGCTATCTGCTTGTCGAAGTTCAACTGTGCTGACTCCTAATCGACGGGCAATGATGCCATCAAAGATATCAGATAAAATTGCAATAATATAGCCAACAACGAACCAAATTGTAGTATCATGATCCAGCGCATCCAGCACCAGTAGAGGTGCGATCGCTACACGAATACCAACAAGAATGCTGGGAATTCGCTCAACAAAAAAAGGAACTTTTTGAGTATTCATTACTAACCTTTTTGGCTCTCAACAAGACGAACACGGGTTTTCAACAGTAAAGTTTTGTCCTTCTGCTATACCTAAAAAATCTCCAAATTTCTTCCCATCTGATTCTGGCTCTGGCTAAAAATCAGAGCAATAATAAACTACCTTTAGCTTCCTCATACCACCACTTCTGCTGCGCTGCTGTCCAGATTTCTTGACTGTTACAATCTGCACAAGTAAAGGGTCGATCAATATAATATTGACGCTGAACGAAGTCTGGAACACTGTAGCTGTTAAGAGGAGCAAGGGTCGTTGTATCAACAATTACACCGTCTTGTAATACTGCCAACTTAGACGGGGGAAGCTTCTGGCTTTCTCTCAATGTTAGCTGTTTGGCAGACAGCTTTTCTTTACGAGATTGTTTTTTTGCCTTGAGTTCAATTCGACGCTGTTTTCCACTCTTCATATCAGGGAGTGTCCTTAATAAACCTCTTTCCTAACTTCTAATTGATACATTCGGAGCAGTAATTTAATTTTTCAGTCTCATTAATTGAGCATTTATGATATGTTACCCATTTTTGAAAAAGCGATCGCTCTTTTTGGGAATGAAGGGCGTTGTTATACGGCATCAGTAGGTTAACTTAGCTATGTGCCAAAGTGAATAATGGCTGCGCGGATGGTGATGAACCATACCGCGAGGGTGGCGAATAGGTAGAGGTAGAACCGAACCATGATGAAATTGAATGTACAATGGACGATGCTATGCAATGCGCGAAATATAACGAAAACCCACGCGGCATTGACATATACTGCATCCACCTGCTTTGTCATGAAGAGGTATAACACTAGCGCGTAGAAAATTACCGGAATCTCGAACAGATTCTTGAGGTTATCTGATGGATTGGATACGCTTGGTGGCGATATCTGCGCCAGTTGCTCAGGTGTAGTAGGTACAGCCATATCAAGAGAGTGGCTCTTTAAACTGGTAAAGAAACTGATACGGCGGATGTACATATACACCCAGACCAAGAGTGTTAGAAACACTGTTGCAAAGAAGGGGCTGAAAATTGTATCTTGCGCCATTTATACCTCTCAAATTTGCTCGTTGTGATGATTGACAGACGGCAAAATGCGCGATACGCCATGTACAAGGCTTGAAGAAACATAAAATAAACTAAATCCCATCAAAGGATGTAGTATTTCTAGATGAAAAGGAGTCTTGATATGAATGCTGGTAAATTGTAGTCCCAGCAGCACTGGTAGAGTTGCAGTGAGACGTTGTATTCGACGTGGGAATGGGGTGATGAATGACCATAAGAGTAATATTAATGACAGTCCACTGTAGCCTCGTACTAGCCAAACATGAATATTCCACCATTCAGGGTTATTAAAGTAAGCAACCCCAACCGTTAATAACTGAAAAATCAAGCAGATGTTAAAGATTACCGAAGTTGTATAAAAGCCAAGAAAAAGAGGGCGTATGCTCGCGCTATCAATTTCCGAATTTACTGTCATATCAGGTGTTTTTGAGATTAAAGATAATATAAACAGAGCAATAAAGATGCGGATAGACCTCGAACGGGTACACTTTGGTCAACTTTACCTATGACAAGTCCTTTGAAGTTTTTGTTTGAAACCATCGATCAAGCCCATAGTGAAGATGAAATGCGATCGCAAATCGTCCCCCAAATTGGTGAGTATTTTGTAGCTAAACGATGTGCCATTTTTTTCTTCGATCAACTTCCCAATTTAAATAAAAATCTGCAAAAAATATTGAAAATAGGTCTATCAGTTGAACATAATCCTGTGGTGCGTTATTTAGTAGAGCGCCATGCTCCTGTCCACGAAGCATTAGTAATGTCGCCAAAAGCTTGGACAATCATCTGTCCCCGTCCGGATCATTGGCACGTGATGGCGGGGCCGATCATCAATCGCGGTCAATTAGTAGGTGTAGTGGGCTGCACTCGTGAAAAGTCTATGCCTGCCTTTGATACACAAAATCTCGCCGATTTGAGTGCTATCTGCTTACATTTATCTGTTTGGGTGACAACGGTGCGATCGTGTAGCAACTCAAAAGAATTATCCCAGCATCAACCTATTGGTGGCTCACGCTTAACGCCCCGTGAAATGCAAATTGCACAATTAGTTGCTTTGGGACGAACAAATGCAGAAATTGGCAATGAACTTTGGATTACGGAAAATTCTGTCAAGCAGGCATTAAAGCGGATGTTCCGTAAGCTTGAGGTTTCGTCGCGTGCCGAGATGGTTGCACAGCTTTTTGCTGTACGTCAATATTCATAATTTTCTCGCTAAATTTTAGCAATATTATTACTTTAGTTTAAAGATTTTAATTTCTCGTTCCATCTTATAGATATTACCTGGTTAATATTATTAGTTTGTTTTATTGTGATCGCGAACAAAACAAAAATTCAGGTTGTGATTTGCAAATAGAACGCTAAACTGCTAAAAATGGAGAAATCTTTATTACTACGGCTTGAAGTACGGAATATAGATTTTAAGCGTGAGGTGTTTGAGACGCAACGTATAAATCTGTTTACGTTGTTCCAACAAATAAATTTCTAGCCGAGAATTCAACCCATCTAAATCAAGGATATGCTTATCTATAATAAGTTTATCTCACATCACTCAGAATAATAACAATCCAACCTTTTGTAGCAACGGTAAAAACTAGCTTTAAATTATATATTCGTTGCTCTGTATAGGGCTTAAGTATTTTTGCAAATTATTTTAATTAGAAAATAAATTTAAAACGGGCTCGTTTTTGAGCAAAATAGGTTTGATTCAAGCGGTTTAACTAATAAGTAATCAGAAATGATTCTAGCCATTAATTACTTAGGTAAGAGCGAAGCTGGACTGTGCTATCGCACAATCCACATTACCAATTATTAGTTCATTAATGAACTGACATAGCATTTCCCAGTCAGATGAGGTATGGCAATCAATATTATGGGTAGAGGCGAAGCATTTGCACATAAAAACGTTGATATTACCGATAGCTTAAAGTGCAAATGCTTTGACCATTGAGGTGTACATCACTAGATTAGGAAACGCTATATGTCGTAAAGAGTGCATCTTGATTTACTTATGTAGTTCTAGGGCGCTACAAATTTAACATCACAGCGCTCACAAGCTAGAAGGTCTTTATGAAAAAGGGTAAGTGGTCTTCAAGAAAATAGTGACGTATTTGCTTTACACCTTGCTACTTTGGGGCTTGTTTGGGCTTGAACTTTGTCTAAGTCCCGCTAAGTAGTAACTAATGCCTTTAATTCCTCAGTTTTTAATCTTGGCCCATAGGATGTAACAATCAAAGAAGCTGCGGACGATGCTAATTTTCCAGCTTCTTCATAGCTCATACCTTGGGTAATTCCATAGAGAAAAGCTCCTGCATACATATCTCCTGCTCCCACTGTATCTACAGCTTTTACTTGAGGTGCAGCGATAGAGATTAATTTCTGACCGTCAAATACTACTGAACCATTGGAACCGCGAGTAATGGCAAATTTTTTGCTGAGAGTTTTTAGGTGATCTACAGCTACTTGAAAATCTTGTGTATCTGCTAGTTCTAATGCTTCACTTTCGTTAGCAAAAATCAAGTCTAAACCAGTCCCAATAATGTCTAATAAACCATCTTTGAAAAATTTCACCATGTTGTAATCAGATAGGGACATGGTAGTTTTTACTCCCGCTTTTTGGGCTATTTCTCTAGCCTTTATAGCTGCTTCTTTTCCTCTTTGAGAAGTCACTAAATACCCTTCGATATATACATATTCTGAATCAGTGAGTGCTGATAATACTAATTCTTGTGTAGAAAATTTTTCAGTAATTCCCAAAAATGTATTCATGGTGCGATCTGCATCAGGAGTTACTAACACCAAACATTTACCTGTAATTCCTGATTGGCGATCGCCATTTTTTAAGTTGGTATCTACCTGAGAGTTGAGTAAATCTTCTCTGTAAAAATCTCCAAATTCATCGTTAGCCACTTTACAGGAATAAAAAGCTTTTCCCCCTAATTGACTAATTGCCACTATTGTGTTTGCTGCTGAACCTCCACAACTCTTATGGCAATGAAGATTTTTGAGATTTTCCAAAATATGATTTTGACTATCTTCATCTAAAAGTGTCATTACACCTTTATCAATTTTCAACTCTTGTAGCAACTCTGGAGATACTTCGTATTCTATATCTACTAAGGCATTACCTATACCATAAACATCATATTTTTTGCCCATTGTTGATCTCCTAGAATAATTTCTGTTTTACTTGAACAGGACTAATAATAACAGAGCTAATCCCATCTAAGGAGAAACCAGTTCTACTTGTGGTCTGTGATTGAATCAATAGTAGTGAAAAAATTGATATGGAAGCAAGTTTTTGGCATCAAAAATGGG
The DNA here is from genome assembly GCF_000317495.1 of Crinalium epipsammum PCC 9333. Lineage (GTDB taxonomy): Bacteria > Cyanobacteriota > Cyanobacteriia > Cyanobacteriales > PCC-9333 > Crinalium > Crinalium epipsammum. Next base: position 772,864 of record NC_019753.1, on the reverse strand, counting down.
AAAAAGGTGATATTGCTTTTCACCAAAGTGAGGGCAACCCATTACTAAGAGAACATTTTGAAAAATTAAATTTGGCTATGGGCAGCCGTGTATTTCTACCGTTGTGTGGCAAGACACGCGATTTGGCATGGTTGCTGAAGAGCGGTTATCGAGTTGTCGGTGCAGAATTAAGCGAACTGGCAATTAACGAGTTATTTAACAATCTTGGAGTTGAGCCAAAAATCACAAGAGTTGGTAAATTAACTCTTTACCATGCAAAAGATATCGACATATTTGTCGGTGATATTTTTGATGTTTCTGCTGAAGTTCTTGGGCTTGTTGACGCAGTATATGATCGAGCTGCGTTGGTGGCATTGCCAGCTTCGATGCGGAATCAATATACGTCACACCTGATGAAAATTACCAACGCGGCACCGCAGTTGCTGATCTGCTACGAATACAATCAACAACTCATGGATGGCCCGCCGTTCTCAATCAGCGAAGAAGAAGTAAAAGACCATTATGCGGCTGCTTATCAATTGAAGGCTGTTAAAAGCAAGGATGTCGCTGGTGGATTAAAGGGAGAAGTTGCCTCAATTGAGACTGTTTGGTTGCTCCAAAAATTTTAAAAGATATAGATATCGGATTAAATGTTTATGAACTATGATCCACGAACGTTGTCGAATCCTCCAATGTAGTATATTCTGTAATGTAATGGCTCCTGATTTCCCATCCAGAAATGAAGTAACGACACTACAACGAAAGCTAATCTAAATTTTACAAAGGATTGCAGCGGTGATGCACCACTCAACATAACGTTTTGCATCGAGCAATTCCTGTCTGAGCCTTTTCAACCTTTCATAACTTAGAGGTGGTCAATATGCCACAACAGCCCTATTTGTTGGCTGATGGCTTGACATATGAACTTCCGCCCGATTGCACGCTATTCAAAAACGTGCAATTAAGCCTTGAGCCACGCGATCGCGTGGCGCTTGTCGGCGCGAATGGAATGGGTAAATCGACACTGCTGCAAATTTTAGCAGGACAGATCGAACCTAGTAGTGGTTCTGTTTGGCGCGGTGCATCGATCTACTACTTGCCCCAAATCAGCACTATTCGGCAACAAATCACAGCGGATACCGTGCAAAATTTCCTGTTTTCCATCTCGGATGAGTGGTGGCAGATTAGTGACATTCTAGAAACACAATTTAATACAACGCTAGATTTATCGCTGTTGCTTGCTTCTTTGAGCGGTGGCGAACTGACAAAGCTGTTTTTAGCGATTGGTTTGTCTCAACAACCCAATGTCCTGTTGCTAGATGAACCAACAAATCATCTAGATTATCTGGCACTTGAGGAACTGTCACAATTTCTTAAGTACTTCACTGGTGCGTTTGTAATTGTTTCTCACAAACCTTTCTTTATAGATCGCGTTGTTAATACGACTTGGGAACTCACACCTAATGGAGTGAGTGTATATGGTGGGAATTTCTCATTGTATCGAGAACAGAAACAGGCAGAATTAGAAGCAAGATGGCGATCTCACGAAGTTGCTAAAAAAGAACTCAAACGTGCCAAGAATTCTGCCATGCAGGAGCAGCAACGAGCCGCCCAATCTCAGAGAAATGGTCGCCTCCATGCCGATAGTATGCCCAAAATTTTGGCAGGGACGTTAAAACGAAAAGCCGAAGTAACGGCTGGAAAATTGAAACAAAAACATGAACTAGCCATTACAGATGCCACTCAAAAAGTAGTTCAGACCAAAGTTAAGACGAATAAAGCAACAAGTATCCAGCTAGACCAAAAAAGTCAAAAGCACAAAAATCTCATTGAAATTCAGGGAGCAAATCTTTGGGTTGCCAATCGCCTGTTGATCGAAAACATTCAGTTTCCTTTGGTTTCTGGGCAGCGAGTTGCTCTAGCTGGGGCAAATGGTTCCGGTAAATCTAGCTTGGCCAAAGCAATTGTCAACACGGAAGGAACACACGCCTTTCTGGAATCTGGTGAGGTATTGGTTTCTCCAACAATGAATGTTGTATATCTGGATCAAACCTATGAATTGGTGAATCGTTCTGCCACAATTTTGGAAAATATACAATCAGCAAATCCGGGATTAGAGTACCAACTTATCCGACAGCAGCTCGGACATTTTCTTTTCTTCAATGATGACGTTTATAAATTAGCATCGGTGCTGAGTGGAGGGGAGTTAGCGAGATTGGCACTAGCAATGCTGGGTATTTCCGAAATTGACTTGTTAATTTTGGATGAACCTACGAACAATCTAGATATTCCCACAGTGGATCAGATGGTGGAAGCAGTTAATGAATATCTTGGTGCTGTTTGGGTAATTTCCCACGATCTAGATTTTCTGGGCCGTATTCAGATTACCGATTCATATTGCTTGTGCAAGCAAACGCTGCAAAGAACAAATTATTTACCAGATGAAAAAGAAGAATATTATGAAGAGTTAGTTGATCGCCTACATCGGGTGTGTTGATATAGCAATCTGATTAAAGTGACAATAATTAGCTCCTTACAGGTTAAAAGTGGCACTTGTTTCAAATCAGTTAACTTCCTAACTTATTTGAGTATAAGTTTATTCAATTATTACATTTGCAAAAAGCATAGGCTACTCAACGTTAGAAGAAATGCTAAAGTAATTCCTACGTTACTGCACTTTTAGAAAGCAACTGACTTTTGTTTAGCAACCCTCATCCAGACTCCTCAAAAGCAATTAGCAAGACTGGTGCAATCTATGCGGTTTTAGCTTACACAGCTTGGGGTCTACTGCCAATTTACTGGAAATTCTTTGGACAAGTATCAGAGAGCGAAGTGTTAAGCCATCGCATCATCTGGTCGATGGTCTTCTTAACAGGGCTAGTATTTCTTCAGCAGCGAAGTCAAGAATTGCATCAGCTGTTTCAGTCCCCAACTCGCTTGGGAATTTTGCTCATCACTGCTTTGCTGCTCACCTTCAACTGGGGACTTTACATCTATGGAGTGAATGCAAATCGAGTTGTAGAGACAAGCTTAGGTTACTTCATCAACCCACTGGTGAATGTGCTGCTGGGATTTGTGTTCCTCAAAGAGCGATTGCATCTTGGTCAAAAATTAGCTGTCCTCTTAGCTGTGATTGGAGTTGCTAATTTTGTCTGGGATTTTGGAGAAGTACCTTGGCTTGCTTTAGGGTTAGCATTTTCCTTTGCCTTTTACGGGCTGCTGCGGAAGCTGGTGGCGGTTGCGCCGCTCATAGGACTTGCAGTAGAAACACTGCTACTTGCGCCTGTGGCTTGGGTACTTGTTGGATACTGGGCGATAACGGGAGTAGGGCATTTAGGTGTAGATTGGTCTACCTCGCTGCTATTTATTGGTTCTGGCGTGATCACCTCGTTTCCACTGCTATGGTTTAACAACGCTGCCAAGCGGTTGCGGCTTTCCACTCTAGGTTTTTTCCAGTACCTAGCTCCGAGCCTGCAACTGATGCTGGGGGTATTTCTCTACCATGAACCGTTTACCCGCACACACGCTGTCACCTTTGGCTTCATCTGGGTAGCACTCGTCATTTACTCCACAACCTCTTTGGTTAAACAGAAGTTTAGTTGAATGACACTGTTGATCTCAGATTGACGGCGTTGCTGAATTATAGGTATGCCTTTTTTTCGAGTCGGACGCTATCCAAAACTTGCCATTGTGCCATCAGTTGATAGTTGATCCAACTTATTTACAATTAGCTTTAAGTTTTCGGCGTTAGATTGGGTTATGAAAAATTATTTAAAATTTAAAACGAAAAAAGACGTTTTTGTTAACTCTGCTTCTTCAGATATATTAATGTAGCTTTTTGAAATTTATATTACTAAATAACACTTTTTAAAAACCAGCCGCTAGGCTGACTTTTACTTAATAGATTTAAGTTGATACACACTACCAAGTATGAATGATTACGACAGCCTGTACTGCAAACTTTACGTTGATTGTGATGTCAACAGAAATGAACTCGTAGGACTCATTGCTAAATCAACATCCGGCAAGATTGAGCGGGGGAGCGTTAGTACCCCAAAAGGTGAAATTGACGTGATCAACAATGATGACTTTGACAACAACAAGCGCAGTAAGCTTCCTGATGGTTTTCTCTACTATCGTTTTTATCTTGATATAGAGAGAACCGAGGGTACGGAGCGAGGTTTATACATAGAGAGCATATCTCGACTGCTAGAAGATTTCTGGTTACTCAGTTACAAAGCCGTTGCTGCCTGTGATTTTGAAGAAGAATTACCGAGAAAAGGTGGGTATAATTGGCAGGATAAATGTAGCGATCTGCAATCAGATTAAAAGTTAAAACTGTCAAATAGTTACACTGTTATAACACTACAATCAACAGTGCGATCGCGTTGCGCTCTCTGAGTCAGTTCGCACATTCAATATTAATTAAGTGTTTTATTAGCACCAAAGCACGTGGCGCTTAACCAAAAAGTAGCGTACTTGTTAAAATATTTATTCCCTACTGCACTTTATTACTACCTTGTTGTATTGCAACTACTGTACGCTCATTTTTTAAATTTAACCCTCTTTAATCACTCTGGAAAAATAAAAAATTATGAATGTAGAAACTGCTACTTCCGCCCTAAAATACTACGACTTGCCTAATGCTCAACTAACATTTTTAGGGCAAAGCCAAAACACTACATTTCAGGTTGAGATACCATCAGGAAATAAGTTTTTGCTACGTCTGCATATTGGTATTGAGAATACTATCGACGGTGAGCATAATGTTTGGAGAGAGCCATCAACCATTGAATCCGAGTTGCTATGGCTCAACGCGTTAGCCTACGACACTGAACTAACTGTGCCTCAACCTGTGCAAAATCGGTTGGGTGAATGGGTAACAAGCTTTGCTAGGACGGAATCCGAATCTTCCATATCCTGTTCGTTGCTGCGATGGATAGAAGGTTCGCATCTTGAGGACGAACCCACAGCACAGCAAGTTCGACAGTTGGGTGTACTAATGGCGCAACTGCATCAACATTCAAATGCTTGGTCGTTGCCAGGGGGCTTTTCTCGTCCTACACACGACGTAGAGCAGCTAAAATCTGCAACACTCACAACTGGGTGTGCTGGTGCAAAACAAAGCAATTTCATCAGACGATTATCAAGTGTTCCAAAAGGCTGCCCTGCAAGTCCAAGAATTGCTGCCTAGCCTTGAGCAGACACGCGACACGTGGGGCGTAATTCATGCTGACCTTCACTCAGGTAACTACGTTCTCTATGGTGAAGAAGTACGCCCAATTGACTTTTCACGATGTGGTTTTGGTTTTTACCTTTACGATATTGGTCAATCACTTGGAGATATTGAAGCATCGTTGCGTTGGCATTTCTTCGAGGGCTACACAAGTGTTAGGACATTACCAGAAAATTATCAAAGCGTTGTTGAAGCATTTTTTGTAGGATCAACAGTGGAAAACTTTGCTTTTCTCAGTGCCAACCCCGATGAACACGACTGGCTTTCTCATGCTGTGCCTTATGTCGTCAAGAACCACTTGCACCCGTATTTGCAGGGTGAGACCTTCCTGTTTCTTTATTGAGTCAATCAACACTGGCATAACAATCCAGTCGGAGCGGACTGCTGTTTTTGTATCGCCTTAATTTATTAAATAACGTTTAATAAAGCCAATGTTTAACTCTTTCGGTATAAATCAACAACCTGAAAATCAATCCTTTCAAGTACGTTTATCACCTTTTGGACATGATGATGTATTTAAGGATTTTGATAATTTAGAAGATGCTGTTCAATATGCTAATCAGTGGCTAAAAGATTTTGACGATCCCCATTATCAAAACAAGTTACTTGAAATTGATTCAATTATTATAATAGATTTATTAACAAGTGATTTGGTAGACATTGTTGAAATACCTTATAAGAATGTAGGCAAGGTTGATAAAAATAAACCTTCAAGGATACAAGGGTTAAAAGTTAATGCTGAAAAATATAAGCAACTGGGATTGACACTTTCAGAATCTAACGATCATCAAATTTCAGTTTTTTACGTCAAAGCTAAAGGCAAAAAAATAGGTAATTTAATCTGGTTTTTTTCAGGATGGATGCTAGAAAGAACATCTGAAGAATTTGATATTTATTTTCCTACTTATTGGGACGAAATGAAAAAAGCTATAGGAGGTTTAGCAAATATTTGTGGGATGGATGAAGATTGACAATTATTAACTATAGTTCAATTCCAAGGCGCGAAAACACAGACACAAAGCCCTAAGTTAAAACAAAACAGCCCAACTACAGAAATCAATTAGCAGACAGTTCTCGGACAAACTCCTGCACCTGCCCGTTGGAAAGCCGTTCCTTGCGATCCTCCTATTTTTCTCTGTGTTTCTGAGAATAAGCAGCAAGTAGGCAGTGTAGAGTTGCTCACCTACCCTTTAGAAAGCCTACCTGATTTCCAGAGAATGCTTACTGAAGCTGGTGTCCCGCCTGGTTCAGTTAACTACCACAGCCCTAAATACAAAGCCCAGGTATCTCGATCGTTGAGAGCTTGGGTAGCTGACTATTATGCCTTCTTTGAGGAAAATCGTAAACCTGAGTATGGTAATTTCGTGACTTTTTCTGCACGAACCCCAGAAGAAATAACTGCTGGCAAACTGCCAGGGCTTCGCTATGGGTTCTCTGGTATTGACAAAGGTGGAGTTGCAAAAGAGCAGCAACTCGGTCATGTTGCATTTGATGGCACCAAACTCTATGTGATTGCGACCGCCTTTGACCCAACTGCCGAGACTACTAAGTTCGAGAGTGTAGAAAGCTTGCGACGATTTGAACCGTATTTGCTCAAGATTGTCTCAGGACTGCGGCTACCTGTTGCTAAAAAGTAAATGCTGTATAAAACAGGGCTGACATTTCAACAAATTGACTTTCTGTATGAAGAGTGATCGCGCTACTAATTGGCACCTACTTTTAGGTGCCATCCCTCTTCATAGGGGAAGTGTTAGTAAGTAGTTTTTAAAGAGATAAATTTTTGATAATTAACAAACCTTGAATAAGAGAACCCCACCCGTCATTAATAGACAAGTGGGGTTCAAGGTTAAAATATATTTATTTCTACTATATAGCTTTTGGCTAGTCATATGCTTGATACATTTATAATATACAGTTCACCTGAAAGAGTGTTACCTGGAAAAATTACCGAACTTTTTACTAAGTTTTCTGGATTCTTAAGTATATTTACGCAGAGTCGAGCTACAGGGGAATTTTTGATCAGGGTGTAGGTAAATACTTAATTGAGTTTGCTTCTCGCTGGGCGTTGGAAAATGGGTGTACTGAGTTGGCATCAGATGCCTTAATTGAAAATATAGCCAGCTATGACTTCCATATGAAGGTAGGGTTTCAGGAAGTAGAGCAAGTTGTAACTTTTATTAAACAAATTTAATTATAGCTGACAACTACAAATACATTAATAAGAGCTAGCTGATAGAAATTGCTTGATTATTGTTTTACGTGAAAGAAAATAATTAATTTAGGTGTAATTGATGCACAATCAAAAAATGTGGCGGCGGTCTTTTTTGTTTTTAGGAGGAATGGCAATAGCTAAAACGTTAACTTTAGCATTACCAGCAGTTGCTCAACCTGTACAACTAACCAGACGTACTATTGCGGGTGTCTCATTATATCAAACTACTATTGACCTGACTGACCCTCAAACTTTTATCACTATCGGTTTAGCTAATAACGCTAATCAAGCTAATACGATGCAACTATCTAAGGGTGATGAACCTTTTTCCAATATGGTTGCTCGTTCTAGAGGTGCGGTAGTCACAACCGGAACGTTTTTTGCCAAAAATAACCAAAAAACTGTGATGGGGAATATGGTGGCGGGTGGTAAATTCCTTAAATACAGTCAGTGGGAGAACTTTGGAACAACATTAGGTTTACGTACTGGTAATCGACCAGAAATGATTACAGCTAGAGTTGATGGCAAACCGGAATGGGACAAACACTGGTTTTCGATTACTTGTGGCCCAAGATTAATTAAACAAGGGAAAATTTGGCTAAATCCTCAAGTGGAAGGATTCAAAGATAGTCACGTTCTAGGAGTAGCTGCGCGGACAGCAATTGGTTATTCCGCTGATGGGAAAAAGCTATTTTTGGTAAATTTCAACCAGGATTTATCCTTACAAACAGAAGCAAAACTAATGAAAGCAATTGGGTGTTATGAAGCAATGAATTTAGATGGCGGAGCATCTAGAGCATTAGCAGATAGTGGTAAAATTTTAGTACCTGCGGGGCGATCGCTAACTAATGTAATCGTTGTCTACGATGCCAAACACCCCGCACCCACAGCTTTAAAACAAGCTTTTCTGCGTTTTCAAACTACAGGTCGAGTATCTTCCGACCATATTTATAATGCCTACTGTTTGAAATTTTAAGGATAGTCCGCTGAAATTCTTTGATAATTCTGAAGCTCTAGTAGTTGTAATCCACTCTGGATTACCAATGACTTACTTGTACATATAAAGAGCCTGGTTTACTGGAATCAATTGACGCGGCATGACAGTAAACTGCCTCAATGCCTGTAAATGCTGATTCCATAGACTCTAACAAGTCTAGGTTAGCCTCAAAAAGCTCAACTCTACTATCCCTCATCTTTGATAGGGAAGGACAGTTAAAGTCAATTTTTCTGGTGATAGCACCCAGGTTAGTAATTCACTCTACCATAATACAAATTGAAGTACGGAATGTAGGCTTTAAGCGTGAGGTGTTTGACGCAACGTATAAATCTTTTTACGTTGTTCTAACAAGTCAATTTCTAGCTGAGAATTCAACTCATCTAAATCGAGGATATGCTTATCCATACGTTTATTAAGTTCGCGCAACTTAGCAATATGACTTGCTCTTGTTTGCGGGTCGGGAATTTTTGGTTGATTTGCGATCATAAGTTGAAGTCTCTTCTAATTTCGGCAACAGTTGCGCCGATTGCATCTACTGTCGCTTCAGCCTCAGCAAGAAAGCGTACAAGTAATTCTAGGTTATCACGAGTAGCTACTGGTTGTGCGGGATAAATTTGTCTTAATGCGGTGAATAAGCGTGAATAGTACATATCTGCTCTTTCCCTGGCATTTTGCAACTGATCGAGGTAATCAATTGTTGCTTCTGTTTCACCAAATATCTCCATTAGGGTAAATTCTGTAGCTGTCGCTTCATCAATGCGTTCTAATAGCTGTTGTTGTAAATTAAAGATCCTGATAATTATTTCTTCTGGTAGTCTTGCCATGCAGTTTCTAAATAAATACTTTTTAAAAATAACTATTTTAAATTATAGCATTATCAAAAATATATATTTTATTTACTCCCGTTAATTACATTAATAAAGATAGCATTTTTAGAAGAGTAGGATAGTAATTAATTCTTAGATAAGCATCTGCAATCGCCCCAAATTTAAACAAACATCAGTAAGTTATTAGGGTGATTTGCTGCTCTTTTAGATATTTAATTTAACATAAATTCAGGTTTTAGGTTAGCAACTTTTCAAATAATCTATAGAAAATTGAACAGGAAATACAGAGTGAAAATTAGCAAAGATGAGTATCGCAATCAGGTAAAAAAACAACTAACAATTTTTGTGTAATTAATGCACAGTCAAAAATGTGGTGACGGTCTTTTTTGTTTTGAGAAGGAAGGGCAGAGCCAATTCAGCTAGTGGTAAGATTTTAGTACCTGCGGGGCGATCGCTGATTAATGCGATCGTGGTCTGCGATGCCAAAACATTGCACCCACAGTTTTAAAACAAGCTTTTCTGCGTTTTCAAACCACAAACCCAAAAAGCTACCGTCTAAAATCTCAAGGATAGTTTTTCATGGGATACTACTCTCAACCTGAGCGCATTCCTACCTTACTAGAAGCACTCAATAATCTCATAGTAGATCAATTGAAGGCATTGGCAAATCTCTTGTCTGGCGGGAAAATTCCGACGCGCAAAGCCGAATTGGTAAGCTATATTGAGCGGCAATTACAGGGTGAGTATCTTCAAAGCCTGTGGTTACAATGCGATTCTACTCAACAAGCGGTGATTTCGGAAGTAGTGCATTCTCCAGACGATCGCTATCAGCCCGCACGTTTTGTGAGTAAGTATGGCAAAGAACCGACTTGGGGAACAGGTGAGAGCTATTCCTACAGTTACAAGCCTTCAGTTCTGGCATTGTTTTTCTACACTTATACAATGCCTGCTGATTTGAAAGCGCAACTGAAAACATTTGTACCTGCACCAGAACCGACGCGGATTCAAAGTGTCGAAAGCTTACCAGCCACACTCCTACGCACTCAAAGAACCTACGATTTTACTACTCGTAAACGGCAAACAAACCCGATTGAACTACCACTGCATTCACGAGCAACAGAGCAAGTTGCACGACGAGATCTGCAAACTGTCCTGCGATTGGTAGATTTGGGCAAAGTAAGCATTAGTGAAAAGACTTTTTATCCTACTGGTGCCTCCTTAACAGCGATTGCAGAGGTACTGGAGGAAGGAGACTACTATAGCGAGTGGACGGAAACTCAATCGCCTGGAGGTTGGCAGTATGATTACCCAATTGGAAATATCAAAGCATTTGCCTGGATCATGCTATTGCAAGTAGGTAAATTAGTAGAATTAAGTGGCAAGCGTTTAGCATTGACCAAAGCAGGGCAGAAAGCATTGAATGAGCCAGCCGAAAAGACGCTGCAAACACTTTGGAAAAACTGGTTAAAAAATACGTTGCTGGATGAATTGCGACGGATTGATAGTGTTAAAGGGCAAACAGGTAAAGGTAAACGCAACCTAACCGCCGTTGCTGGACGACGTAGTAAGATTGTTGAAGCCCTCAAAGATTGTCCGCCTGGGCAATGGATAGAAGTATTTGACTTTTTTCGCTACATAATTGCAGCAGGCTATGAGTTTGAAGTTAGCAGAAATCCTGATAGTTTAACAATCTCAGGATATGGGTCGCTGGATGACTCTGATTTTCTAATTTTAGAAGCACGATATATTCTTTGTTTTTTCTTCGAGTATGTCTCTACTCTGGGATTAGTAGATGTAGCTTATATACACCCTGATGATGCTATTTTCAACTTTGAAAAAGATGTGCATCTGGATTTCTTTTATCAACCATGTTTAAGTCGCTATGATGGTTTAACTTATTTTCGACTAACTCCATTAGGGTCATATTTCTTGGGTTTGAGCGATCGCTACATACCTGTAACCTTACCCCAGAAACAAGTTTTACGAGTGCTGGCGAATTTAGAAGTAGTCGCAGTGCAACAACTGACTCGCGCCGATCGCTTATTGCTGGATAATTTTTTGCAGCCGATTTCCGATTCAGTCTGGCAATTAGAGCCAAGTAAATTGCTGGATGCGATTTCTCAGGGACGAAGTGTGGATGAACTGCGACAATTCTTAATAGCCAATAGTAGCGAAGCCTTACCGCAACCCGTGGCACAGTTTCTGGCAGATTTAGAAGTACGAACGACCAGTTTGCAGGATTTAGGTTCTGCTCGCTTAATTCGCTGCACTGACACGGCACTGGCTACATTAATTGCTAACGACTCTCGCACCAAAGCATATTGTTTTTTAGCTGACCAACCTCAAGCGATGAATGCAGGACTTGCTTGTTATTTAGTTGTACCAATTGAAACTGAAACCAAGTTTCGTAATGCCTTGAAGAAGTTAGGTTACAGCCTTCCCGTTTAGATGAAATTTTTATGAGCTATATTCCAGAAAATGCTCTAATTATCCAAAGTGATCGCTCAGTGCTGCTAGAAGTGCATTCACCTCGTGCCGACGCTGCCCGCTCTGCGATCGCACCCTTTGCTGAATTAGTTAAAAGTCCAGAACATATCCACACTTATCAAGTTTCGCCTTTGAGCATCTGGAACGCACGAGCGGCGGGAATGGCAGTAACTGGGATGATCGACGCATTGCGAGAATATGCCAAATATCCCATGCCTGATGCGATCGCACAAGAAATTTCTTCATTGGGTAGCCGTTATGGGCTGACTGTGATTGAGCGAGGCGACGGATATCTGTTGCTAAAGATGGCAGATTTAGCCCTAGCAGAGTTACTCAGCCGCAATGAGGGCGTTTCAAAATTTCTTGGTGAACGCCTCTTGCCACTGGTTTTTCAGGTTAATGCTGCCCATCGAGGTGTACTTAAACAAGCATTATTAGCAGCGGGTTATCCTGCCGAAGATTTAGCAGGTTATACAGAAGGCGATGCCTTGGCGATCCAGTTACGCTCCAATTGCCTCACAGGTACACCCTTTCAATTGCGAGACTATCAGAAAGAAGCGGTTGAGGTATTCTACCAGGCAGGACGAGTTCATGGTGGCAGTGGTACGATCGTGCTGCCCTGTGGATCTGGAAAAACTATGGTGGGACTGGCGGCGATCGCCGCCGTGCAGTCAAATACGTTGGTACTCACCAGTAGTTTAACTTCGGTACGGCAATGGCGACGGGAGTTGCTGGATAAAACCACATTACCGGAGGATGCGATCGCCGAATATAGTGGCGAAAGCAAACAAACTGCACCTGTCACACTGGCAACTTACCAAATTATCAGCTACCGCAAGAGTAAAACCGGGGAGTTTCCGCATTTTCAATTGTTTAACGCTCGCTCCTGGGGCTTAATTATTTACGATGAAGTTCACTTGTTGCCTGCACCTATTTTTCGTATTACTGCCGAACTACAAGCCCGCCGCCGCCTGGGATTAACTGCAACTTTAATTCGAGAAGACGGTAGAGAAGGAGATGTCTTCGCGCTGATCGGCCCCAAACGCTATGATGTCCCTTGGCGCGAACTGGAAGGGCAAGGATTCATTGCAGCAGCAGAATGTACTGAAATTCGCGTACCTCAAGATTCTGAGCGCCAGATGGAATATGCTCTAGCAGAGAAACGTCATCAGTTTCGCATTGCCGCTGAAAATCCGCGTAAGTTGATGGTTGTTCAATCTTTGTTGCATCAACAAATTGGACACCGAATCTTGATTATTGGTGAATATTTAGATCAACTCAAACAGATTGCGGCACTCACAGGACTACCTATTATCACTGGAAAAACTTCACAAATTGAACGCGATCGCCTGTATGAACAATTTCGCGATGGTAGTATTAGTGGATTGATCCTCTCGCGCGTTGGGAATTTTGCCTTAGATCTGCCAGATGCCGATGTACTGATTCAAGTGTCTGGTAAATATGGCTCAAGGCAGGAAGAGGCGCAGAGACTAGGACGGATTCTTCGCCCCAAAAACGATGGTCATAGTGCTCAATTCTACACCTTGGTTTCTCAGAGGACGTGTGAAGAAGATTTTGCTCGTCATCGCCAGCTATTCCTAGCAGAACAGGGTTATAGTTACCAAATTCAAATACTCACCTGAGACTTTATATTCATTAGTGATGCTGTTGGCGAAGTCGAAAAACATTCTTACTTAGGTAAATTAGTTCAACAATGACTTTTAATCAATTTCAAAAAATATTGTGTTGAAAGTTATAACTAAACAACCAATTACTAAACCTAAATAAACAACTAATACACCCATAGCATACTTGTTAACGGAAATATCAACTAGAAAGCTAAATTAAAATTCCATATTACATTGCTAATTTTACTTGCCTAAATAAACTAGACTTGCGGAATAGCATTCTCCACTGTGATCGCAATTTCTTATAGAGAATGAATCTTGAGAAAATCGTTCAATGTAAAAATTATCAGCCTCGTATTCTTCGTTTGTATACTTTGTTAAAACTTCTCCATTCAGAATATATCCCCCTTCAGGATTGACATTAAGAGTCATCTTTTGTTCCACAGCAGCACCTGCGCCAGAAACCAGTACCATGTTCCCAGAGTTCCCTCGCATTCGTAAGATACCATTCCACCTCCTGCTTTTTACAGCCCAAGCACCATAAATATTTTTAGAATAAGGATTAGTATTTGATGCTGTCTGATTGGGACTACATAACTTAAAACCCCGCTCGACTGACGCAAAATTGTAAAAAGTACCAATAGCTTGAATAAAGCATTGTCCTGGTGCTATAGATTTAGCTTGTTTGCATACCATAGCTGCTCGTTTAGCAACTTGGTCATCATAAAATGTAGGAAGCGCTGCTCTAAAACATTGCGCTGGTATAGTATTTGTAGCACCTTGGCACATCCATGTTACTAAATCATCCGTATAAGAATTAGCAAAAGTAGGCAGTGCTTGTTGATAACACTTTAGGGGATTGGCTTGAGCAAATTTAACATTTATCGTTAATAATGCTAAAACATTAGAAATAATAATTATTTGCAAGTATTTTCTTATTTTCATACGTGTCCTCAAATAAATTATTAATTCTCACGCTCAGTTTAATTGTTTGTTAAGCAGATGCTAGCTATAAACGAAACTAATATTCATACTTAACTAAAACATCACAAAAAGTGCGAAGCTCTGCGAGCGCGCTAGCGCTATCACACACGCAAGAATTTTGGAAATTGTACTCAACTAAATCAAAAAGTAAATCTTTAATAAGTAAAACTTACTCTTGAAGTTTTTATCTTATTTTGATGTCGTGTCTGACTTGGCTTCCTTTTGGGCTTGCACAAAGGTGTTTAGGCTGCTGTTACTTGTAGGGGCAGTTAACGAGTGTCCGTCCCACTTTTCTATAGCCTTATTCATTAGTATTTGTGGCGTGAGGGATGTCTGTAAACTTTGTAACCGTTGTGCCTCAAGCTTGGCTGTTTGCAGTTCTGTCTCTTTCCTTTCTAGTTCCTGTTTAGCAATCTGCTTTTGCTCAATTGCTTGTTGGACATTTTCATCTAACACAAATCCGGTAACGTCTACTTTTAAGAGATCAACATAAGAACTTGTACCAAGATTGTTATTGAGTTGATCAACAATTGCCTTACTAATTTCACCTTGGTTCTCGATGATGTAAGTCATGTCATACTGACTAATGACCTGTTTGACAGCAGCGTGTAGAGCAGGCTGCAAAATGGTATTGATAATTATCTGATTAGAGCGACCTACGTTAGCATAAGCTTCCGAAGCATTTCTTGGGTTGAGCCGCAACGTTGTAGTCGCTGTTACTTTCATCTTCTGTGAATCTCTTGTTAAAGACGAGAACTCTTCAGGAATCGCCACAGTTTGCACAGATAACCTATCCACTCGTGAGACCAAGGGTGTAATTAAGTGCAGACCTGGTTGTAGTGGTGTTGGAACTACTACACCGAATGTAGATTTAATACCTAACTGACCAGAGTTAACAGTAGTGATGCTACAAAAAATGATTACTAATCCAACAGCAATAGCACTGATTAATCCGTACATAACTTTTATAGAATATAAAGCAATATATTGCTAAAATAGCATTTTATTTTTACAAGATTTGAAAAATAAGCTTAGAAGCTACAGCGAAGCTCGACGAGCGCGAAGTGCGCTATCACAGTCGGGAGTTTTAGATATAGCAGTAAATTAATACTATTAATTTACTTGGTTCGGAGGGATTTAGTTCTAGCATTTACAAAATACAGTTATTACTAAAATTGAACCAACCTATAGGTCATATATTAACGACGATATTATTGCGCTAAAATAGGATATGTGCTTGGATAAAACACGATATTAAGAAATGTTTTTAATGCCTACAGTTTTGTAACAAAAATAAGCACTTAACTACCGGGTGGAGAGGTCTAGCCTCCGAAATCTGAAGGCGGAATTTGTAGTTACCGATCCAGTTCAAGATCTTGACATCATGAAACGACTATCTTCACTTCTTCCGGCTTCAGTTGCAAGTACCCTTTTTGTTGCCGCATTTGCTGCCTGCGCCCAAGCAAACCCTGGTGTAACTCAGGTAAGCCAGATTTGGCACATTTCAGACTCGGTTCGCATTAACCCAAATATCAACAAACTTATTTCCCGCCCTGCTTGGGTTGTGACACGAGGAGAATTACCTAAAAATGCCTTGAAAGTTGGTTATGATGCTTTTGTTACGGAAGAAGACGGTCATGTGATTGCAAAAACACCCGCGACTTCTTTATATCTTTGTCGAGCAATTCACGAAGGAACGATTTATCCTGGTAAATATGTCAATGGCTCGTGCTCGATCAGCGTCAACGGAGTTGAGCGTCACCAAAAAATTTCTCAAGTTCTCGTGAACGTGCCTAGTGAAATCGTTAGATGGGATTCGATCAAAGGCGAGGGCTTTCATCCTTTACATGGTTTGGCATTCGCAAGTGGTGGAGACTCGGCGCAAAAATTCAACACTTGCCGAGCCGCCTACAAAGCAGGGCTACATCCAGGCAGAATTGTGGGAAGTCAATGCCTGATCGGATGGCGCGGTATCGAAGTGGCACAATCTAACTATGACATTCTTTACATTCAGGGTGTCAAAGAACTTAAAGGAGCGGTCGAATTAAGCCGACAGTGCTACCCTGCTACAGACGAGCCGCTTGAAGAAGGCACAAGAGAGGCTTCAGTCTGTAATTCTCGACCGCTCAAATAATATAGAACCCATTTGACATCTGCCAGCGTCCAATCGCATTTGCCCACAGTCCTAGCGTAGTTGACCAAGCTTCTAATTGCTGCTAATCTGCGGTTGACAGTGTTTTCGGCAAGCCCCTTCTCCATCACGTGCTGTTTATACCGCAACACCAGCGCGATCGCGTCCAACCTATCCATACTCAGGAACTGAGCAACTAACTCCGGTGTGGGTTTACGTCCAGCAACCGCTTCAAAAAAATATTTCAAGTCCCTAGCATAGGCGCGACGAGTCCTCCTTTTCTTATCCCGAACTCAGGTTAATTAAATGCTAGTTAGACAGCGCTTATTCAAACTTTCATTACTTAGTGGAGTAGCATTGACCAGTGCGGTTTTATCGGTTACCTTGACTCATCGCTCGGCACTCGCGTGTGGAGGTTCAGCATTAGATCCAGGTTGGGGCGATTGCTACATCAGAGAACAGCAACAGCAATACCAACAAGAAATCATTAATGAAAATATCCGTCAGCAAAATAGACCTGAAGCAGTACGCGAGTCGAATGAGGCGATCGCTGAAGTTCAGAGCATTGCTGCAACTGTTTCCAAGCGAGAAACAGCGGATCAGTTGATCGCTGAAGCCCAAAATGAAAAACGCGCTCAAACAAATTTACCTTTTTTCTGCGCTCCCGATGAATACAAAGCTTTCTTTGAGAAGTTTGTTTGGGGTAAAGACGAACAAGGAAAAGATATTCGAGCAAGATATACTGCCGATCGCATTAGTGCAGACACTTTCCGAGTCGATTATATCAAGGCGCAGTACAAGTATACGGGAAATGAGACAGGCACAGAATCAGAAGAAGTGGTGCAAACTTTTGGAAGTCCTGCAGCTTACATTTTTCAGCACCGGAATGGCTGTTGGAGACTGACCCAGAAACTACGATCGGTAAACTAAGAGGATGTTTTAGAAGTGATGAGCAACTTAGCGACTCGGCAAGGTGGGTAACTTTAAAGAGGGTGGAATTGGCTTGATGCGGGGTCTCGTAAACCTGGGAGATTTGGGAAGTGTTCGTTTGATCGCTGAAGCTTTTTGAGATTGATTTAGCGATCAATATAGCTTGGCAATTTGCTCTAATTGACTATTTCGCACTTCCGCAGGGGGTATGATCGATGGCAATCCACTGATAGGATGGCTAAACTTGTTCCTTGTAAGCTGCATGAGTGTGATCGTATATCACAGACCGAAATCCACATATCGTGCCAATAATCATATAGCTAATAAATTTTGACTGACTATTTGATTAAAACATCAGAGATATTGCTGCAACTTAAACTAAAAGCTTTTTGATTATGAAATTTTTGTTGTTTTCAAGCTGGCTATTGATCACCTTGTTTTCCCATCCATCAGTAACCTTGGCAACAGATTTGTCAGCAATGAAGAGCTTTGAAGACTGGTGTAATCGACGAAATTCTCTGCCCTTAGAAACCCAACAAACCATTAACTATCTATTGGAAGCGGCTGGTACTCCCTATTGTCGATCAGCGGATACTGCTCTTAAGCAGCGCACCGAGATCCTTACTTCTAGCCCTAATTCCTCCAACATTAGCGACCTAAGACCATTTTCTAGCTTGACAAATCTGCGGAAACTTAGTTTATTTAGCCACAAAATTACCGATCTGACACCAATTGCAAATCTCCCAAATCTGGAAGTACTGGTCATTCACAGCAACGCCCTAACTGACCTCACTCCCATTGCTAGCCTCAATAATTTGACCGATCTCGGACTAATAGGGCGCAACATCACGGATATTCGTCCTTTCGCCAACCTGACTCAGTTACAAAAATTTACTCTGTGGTATAGTTCAATCCAAAATATCGATGCTTTAAAGGATCTCATCCAATTAACGGAAGTCAGTTTCATTAATACTCAAATTTCTGACCTTAGCTCCTTAGCTAATCTAAAAACTTTGGCTATTCTGGAAGTAAATTCTAGCAAGGTTAAGAATATTCAACCCTTATCAGGTTTAAGCAATTTAAGAAAACTCGAACTTCAGAACAATCAAATTACTAATATTAAAGCGATCTCTAGTTTGACCAATTTAAAAAGTTTAAAGCTGAACCGCAATCAGATTTGGGATCTCCGTTCTCTATCCAATCTCAAGAAACTGGTAAGTATTAGCCTCAGTCACAATCAAATTGTCGATGTCACGCCTCTAGCAGCTTTGACCGATTTAGAGACGATTAGTTTACAAAACAACCGTATTACCAGTATTCAATCTTTGGCGAGCCTAAAGAAACTAGAGAGGTTAGTGGTTTCCCAAAATCCGATCAAGAATCGGGTATGTCCAGTCAATCCCCTAAGTATCTGTTCTTTCGAGAACTCACCATCAGATGATTTGTTGGAACTATGATTAAGGGAATGGAAGTTATATTTCCATTCCCTTTTCAGTAGTGATCAAGATCGCAAAGGTTTTGTGTATTGGTTTAGAGTTCCAAATCCGAAGAATTGGGCAGCATTCACACTCATTGGTGAAGCTCAATAATCAGTAGTAAAGCTAACAATACGCAACAAACATCGAGTTCTTCAACTTAAGCCACTCTCGCACCGCAGCACTGTTTTTCGAGGTGATCGGTTTTGAAATCCTTCGAGAGTAACGACTGTAGAAAACTGCATCCGCAAGACGTTCCTTTAAAGCTTCATCATCGTTGTTAAATGACCAGTCTGGAATCTCACAAGGATTACGATTAGGAGCAATTTTTTGATACCGTAGCCCTCTTTGATCAATCACAACCCGAATCGCTTGCCACTCCCGAATATAGCCACGCTCATTGGTTTGCAGTTTACGCCGACTTAATTCAGGATGCAAATTACCAAACAACCAATCTGTCACACTGTTGACTGATTGTTCGCGCGTTTCCGCACTAGCAATCTGCGCCTGACCTCCAAATAACGTTAGTGCGATCGCACTCGTAATCAGTAGCTTTGACATAGACTGAAACAGAAGACCTTTACGCTGCATGAGAAAATCTCCAATCTAATTAACCTGAGTTCGGGATAAGAAAAGGAGGAGCCCTGTAAGCTCAAATGTGTAAAATCTCTAATTCAGCAAGCTCCTTCCATGTCTAGTCTAGTATCATTATCTATATCAATAGTTTACTAAGTGTGTATAAAATTAAATTAAGAAAATTTAAAAAAATATCAAATTATACTAAAATTTTTTTAAAAGATTTTATAACTTTCCTCTAGGACGAAAATTTTTATGTGGAAAAAACATAGCTTTTCAGTTCTGATTTCAAGCTGTATTTTACTAACTTCTTGTTCATTAATAAATCAAAAACCCCGTATAGGTGATATTTATATGCTTAAAGAATCTGATACACCTTATGAAATAATTGAGGTATTTTCTGAAAAAAGACTAGGTAGAGGGAGAGTTTTTATATTAAGAGAATTGAGTGATAATACTTCTAGCGGAGGATCTTATGAAGAAGCTGAACTTGAAAAATATTTTTACAAGAAAAATAAGTTTTTATTTAGCTCCAAAAATGTAGTACTATCCTCTCAGATGAAGATTATATAGTGTATACGTCAAGCGATTATAAAGAATACTGCATCTATACGGAGATATTAACAGATGCTAGCTTGCTGGATGACTTTTTTGGAGTATTAATTATGTATACCCCTCTTCTGTCACTCTCCGAGTTCTCCTATTAATAAAAAGCTACCTAGGACGCACAGAAATTCAACGAGCGTAGATCGCGAGTAATGCAACAATGTAGTCAAACCAGGGTTAGGAGAGGATTCACGTTAATAATAGATGACTCTGGACTAGGTTGCCCCCGGTCGCACTTTCCTTCTATTTACGCCAATAAAGGGAAAAATTAATTCCTTTTCGCCTGTCCCCTACAAAGCTAGGGCTATCGCCCTAACAATCTCGTTATAAAAAGTAAAATAACTGAACTAAATACCAAAATTAATTCCTTTCCGTAAACGGCTTTTAACCTGATGAAGTATACCGTAAGCTAGCAACGCAACTTTCCAATATACAACCGTTGTAAGTACAGCTTTGATATTTACAGATTTTACAGCCGCCCTACTTCAAGATTGGTTGCCAAGACTGGAGCGCATTGGGTGATTACATAGAATAGTTTTGCTTTTTACTGTTGAACTTGGAGATTAGAAAGATATGCGTTTTCCCTTCATTTTGTTTGCCTCATCTGCCATACTTTTATTGTTAACATCCTTACCTGCTTTCGGACAAAGCCGTGATTCTTGGAAGTTTGTGCGTCTTGGAGATCAAGTTAATGGTTGCCTCACTTGTCGCACGCAGCCAAATTCCAAAGCCTCTGTTGTTCGCACATTTCGGCATGGGGCATTAGTTAAAACTAGAAGTCAAAAAGGTTCCTTTACTTCTGTTGTTACAGTTGCTGGAGAACGCAGGAATAGTTCTAATTGTTGGGTCAGCAGAAAATTCACTTATAACCTTCCATCTTATGTTGTTGGAAAAATCTATGCAGGCAACTATCGTTACTTAGGCAACCAGCCACTAAAATGCCGTAGCGCAGTGGGATACAATACGCCTGCAACTAAAGTTGCCTACTACACGAGAGCCAGAATTGAAGCGACTGGAGTAGGAATAGATAATAACGGTCAAACATGGTTCTCTACTCGTAATAACTGTTTTATTCCAGCACTTAACGACCACATAAGTTGGGATGACATAGGGGAAGATCCAAACGCTATGTGCAATTACCTTAAAGAGTCTTGCTAAAGCTTAATTCACTCAAAATGTTGGTGGATACGCTCATAAACATTGCTGTGAGCGTTAACTAAGAATGTTTTGCACCACAAGTGAAGAATGCACTTACAAACTCGCGTCGGTAGTAGAGAGTGGCGCTACAAATTTAACACCACAGCGCAAAATGAGCTAGAAGGTCTTCATGAAAAAGGGTAGGTGGCGGAATTAAAATACTACTTTTAACCAAAAACTCAGGCTTAGAAGAACTGAGTGGTAGACGCATACATAAAGTGGTTATTTCTCACACCACTTTTTGAGGTAGTCAGGGAATACTGAAATCAATCGAATTCAATAATTACAAAAAAAAGAATGAAACTTACCTACACTACCAAAAACCCTTTATCTTCTATTGCTAATTCTGTTAAATTTATTACTACTAAACTACCTCTTAAAGTTGTCGTAGCTTCAGCATTATTAATCGGTGTAACTGGAAGTATGGCGATGGATTCAATAGTTCTTACTGCACCAAGCTATGCCCAAATTGCTTCCTCTACGAAAGTTAGTAAAGCAAAAAAGCGGGTTATAGCCAAAAAACCAGTGAAGGTTCAGAGCGCAGTTAAATTTAAGGATGCTAGGTTGGAAAAGGCGATTAGGCAACAGCTAGGCACTGGGGACAAGCCACTAACGTTAAATGCTCTGCAAAGGGTAAAACATTTAAATCTCATTAACAAAGAAATAACCTCATTAGAGGGAATTCAAGCACTTCGTAATCTAACTGAGCTGAGGTTTGGTGAAAACAAAATCAGTGATTTGGCACCACTAAGGGGTTTGACTAATCTGACTACGCTGCACTTGTATCGCAACCAAATCAGTGATGTAAAACCACTCTTGAGTTTGAGAAATCTAACTTCGCTGGAGTTGAGTAGCAACCCAATCAGTGATTTGAAACCACTAGCGGGATTGACTAAATTGACTACGCTGGGATTGGGGGGCAACAAAATTACTGATCTTAAACCACTAGCAGGTTTGGCTAATTTAACTACGTTGGAATTGAGCGGCAACAAAATTAGTGATCTCAAACCACTAGCAGGTTTGGCTAATCTGACTAAGTTATACTTGAGTGGCAACAAAATCAGTGATTTGAAACCAGTAGCAGGTTTAACTAAATTAACTAAGTTGTGGTTGGATAACAACCAAATTAGTGATGTTCAACCACTAGCGGGTTTGATTAATTTGACTTTCCTGAGCTTGGATAACAACAAAATTAATGATGTTCAACCACTAGCGAATTTGACTTCTCTGATGGGGCTGGGCTTGAGTCTAAACAAAATCAGTGATGTGACACCACTAAGAGGTTTGACTAAATTAAATTGGCTGGACTTGAATCTAAACAAAATCAGTGATGTAACCCCACTAGCGGGTTTAACTAATCTAAATGTAAATGGGCTGGGCTTGAGTGGCAACCCAATTAATAACTGTCAATTATTACCCGAAAAACTTCGTTACTCCTGCAAATAAATTTGTAATCGCACATCATCTTTGATAAGGCAAATCCAGAAGCTGCATAGCTGCTTCCTTCCTATCTTCACCTCTGCGGTCATACCTGGAAGTAGTCGCTTCTTTTAGAATGTCCAGCTAACTTTTGAACCGTAGAAATATCAACCCCCGCGTCTATCAAATCCCCAATGAAAGTACGGTCGAAATCGTGAGGACTAAAACTTGCGAGTCCAGCTTGTTTGCCACGCTTACGGATAATTTTACTAAAACCTTGATCAGTAATTTTATTACCACTAAACAGCGATCACACCTTCTGGGATACCTAAATCACTACGCAAATTCAACCAATCAATTACAGCTTATTTACTATTAGCAGGAAGCTCAACTAATCTATCCTTACCCCAATCCACTTTTATCGATCACCACTCAGCTACGACCAAGATAAACGCTGTTCATCTTGGTTTCTACAACAAAGTAAACGGATAGGAGATTCCGAAATTTGTGATATGGTTCACTACAGACAATTTATATTGTCCACCGCAATCAAATGGAGTCCAACTTTCTAACGGCTGTGTTTTTACCAGTTGCCCGTGATCACGATTCTTCCTGTGGTTTTAGGAATGTTGTTGAAATACAAAGTCCCCGCGATCGCAACTAAAGTAAATAAACCCCTAAAATATCTCTCAATCTTTTTCCTCACGGTTATTATTGTCGGTGTTATTCTGCGGGAACGGCAAAATATAGTAGGGTTCTTTGTGGCAGTTGGTTTAGTGATGCTCTCCTTGAATCTGAGCACGATGCTGCTAGGATATGGCATGGGCTTCGTCATGAAGCTTTCACAACCTCAAAAAGTTGCTATTACTTTGGAAGTTGGGATTCAAAATGGAACTTTAGCTATTGCGATAGCTTCTGCCCCTACACTTCTGAATAACCCCACTATGGCGATTCCAGCAGCCATTTACAGTCTGATCATGTTTGTCACAGGCGGGCTATTTAGTGTGTGGAGTAATTCCCAAAAACCTGCCAAGATATTTACTGACGTATAGAACCCCTAAAGAATAAACGCAAAAAAATATTTGATGAACAGAAAAATTAGTTTTCGTCACGGGTTGCTACAGTTGAGAAAATTGAGATAGGGGCAATGAAGGACATAGAGCCAAGCAGCATTACTTATGAAGCGGCATCTCAGAATTTAGAGAATAAAGCACAGGCATGGCTCAAGGCTACTCATGAGCTACTAGCAGCCACAAAGGAATACGATCACGTTTCTCTTCTGTTAATGGAGGTGTTCTTTGAGATGGGTCTAGACTTCCCAGACCTGGGCGTAAGCGGCTCCACCTTCGAGGTGGCGGGACAATCTGACAAGATTGCGGCAATCCTCGAAAGAATAGAGAAATACTCAGAGTCTATATAGACAAAACTCTAATGTAAGTAAATAAGAAATTTAGCAAGCTTTGAAGTATTTCGCCTTTAACGGCTGTTGGCTTATGTGGTGGTGTGATTTGACTGTTAATTTGCTTTTGTGACGGTTGTAGGTCAATCTCAAGGCAGTTTTTTCAAAGGGTGCGACAGCTAACAGCAATGCTAGTTAGTTTCAGGTTAATTTCTTGGAAAAGCTATAAAAAAGCGGATTCTACAAAGATGATTGTCGCAGTTATAAGGCAATACCTTAATTATGGAAATAATTTTTTCAAATATTCCTTGACGTTTAGAACGTTTAATCTTCAAAGAACCGCAATTGGGGCATTTCTGCTTAAAAAATAAAAATTTCATAGCTATGATTGTTAAGTTGTAATTTAATTAACTACTGAAATACTTACCACCTATTAATGTTTCTGTCTATTTGCTAGGTCACATACTGTAATTCAGTTTTATAACGCCTCTGGTTAAATTATTCGTTAATTGGCAACTGTAGCGGTTGTAGGGCAATCTCGCGGGAGTTTTCTCTTGAGTGCGTAGGGAAATGAAGAGGCGGCGGTGTGGAAGGGTGCGTTAGCACCCCTATTTCAATGAAATAGCATGAGTACCCTGCGTTTCCACAAGACCGAGATTATAAAGTTTGGATGCTTCCGTTTCCACTCGAATTCCTTCGATTATGCTCACATCATTCTGTGTCGGAACAATTATTGTGAGCTTGAATCCTGTCTTTGCAAAAAGCAATGTAACAGTTGCAGTAGAGAAGCACACTAACGCGCCTGTAGAAGACCCAAAATTAAATTCCCTAAAAATAAATTCTGCACTCGAACCCGACTCAGAAACATTTCCTGGTATATCGGAACCCACACCACCATTAGAACTAGAAAGAATAGAGGAAGCAGCAGCAGAAAAGCTGGAAGCATTAGTTGTTGAAGTAGAGGCATCAGAACCAGGAAAAGAAGAACCAGGCAGCGAGATTCCGGCGGCAGTACAAAAACCCAAACCTTTGAGTCAGCAACAATTGGCGCTTTGATAAGAAAAGAGAAATATTTAACCCAGTGGTTTAAATCCAAATTCCCCAGAGTTTTTCTAGGGGATTTATTAATGTGTTGCTAAACTCAAAACTTATGAACCCAAAACACAAATGCCCTGCACCGACCTCCCTTTCATTGATCCTCACTCCTTCAGGTCTTCTAACTCTTTCTTTACCCCTGCTACTCGTAATTACTAAAAGAAGTGTCGCCAGTCATTAGCGGATCATACTTCCTGTAATCACTGCCACCCGCATGAACAAACCCATGTTCTGCCAGCCATACTTGTGCGGCTTTAAGGTTCTCTTGCTGGTTCTCATTATTGATGAATTCTTCAACAATTTCATTGGTACTTGTATTTCTAAGCTGAGTGCCTGCCTGGTTATCCACGGGAATCAGGGTTACTCTTAATCCTTCGTTGTGGGCATTCATAATCGGTCTCACCTTGACAGAGCTATTAGTATACAAAAAATGTCAACTTCTTACCCTGTAAGCGTTGTTGCAGGATGAAGATAGGAATTAAAGAGAGTTGCTGCTCCCAATCGCTCACCCAATTTAAGCAAATCCCTTCGAGCGATTGGGCGGAAACGTTTCCGACTTGGCGCTATATCTGTTTAAAATCCGCTGCAACCGATCTTTAGAGTAACAAGGCAGCGAGACTGTGTACCAGTCAGTTAGATTTTTAGAACCTTTGCTACTGTTACATTTAGCACAGGCTGGCACTAGGTTGAGCCATGAATTAATACCCCCTTGTGAAGAAGCTATTACATGGTCTAAGGTTAGGCGTTTAGATTTGGAACCACAGTAGGCACAGCAATGATTAAACTCTGATTTAATCCCTTCTTTTACCAAGGCTTTGACGTTCTTGTGCCTAACGAAGTCGAAAATTTGTTGCATTCGGCAATCCGGTGCGTGTCAATCAGGAAAAACTTGATATTTCTATAAGTATGCGTTAAAAGTTTACAAGTGCTTACGAGACTTACCAATTTATCAAGCTGAGTTTCGCAAGATTTTATCTAGCACCCTTTATTATCTTAAAACTCACATTCCGCACTTCAATCTATAGAATAAATAAGTACAAAGCTAGGGAGAATACGAGAATTGGCTTTAAGTATAAATACTAAATTAGTGCTTGTGCGGGTGTTGTCTCTGTAGTTGATATTAAAGCAAAGGTACTAATTCCATTATTTTGGCACTCAATTCGCTTGAAAAGCATTTTTCTAATTCAACTCAGGAAATTGCTATTATAATATTTTGCAGACAGGTATAACCAATTTTTAGCTATAAAGCGGATCTACTCAAAACAATTTTTATATGGAAAACACATCTTTTAACTGGAGCCAATGCCTACCTTAAACCAATTTTGTCAGACCCCTTATCATTTCAACCAACAGTACAGAAAGTAGGAGTAGTACCAACAACTAAGGAAGATTCTAAAAATCGCTTAACTCAATATGAGTTTAATGAAGGATCAGCTTTATTAATTCTTTCTGCTATTGCAGGTGCTACAGGCAGCGTTGTGAGTATTCTGACCAGGATTGAGCAGTATAGAAATGAAGAATATGGTGATACTTTACTACCTATTTTTATTGGTGGTTTTAAACATGTAATTGGAGCATTTTTTGGGATTTTGGTATTTGCCTTAGTTAATTCTACACTATTACCTATTTCTATTACTAGAGATGACGCTAGACCTGCTACTAAATGGTTTGCTTTTTTAGCTATTGCTTTTGTAATTGGTTTTAGTGAAAGATTTGCTAAAGATATTGTCAGTCAAACCGAAAGAATTTTGCCTGGAGATACTTCTAATAAAGAGACAGCCAACCGTGAAACAGCGGAACTACCTGTGTCCGATGAATCTGCTAAAAATAAACCGATTGAGGAGAAATAAATAAACGCCTTTACCTAAAAGAAGGGAGTTGCCTTTAAACGAGCCATTGAGCTACGACCACATATTATTTCTTGTAGTTGGGGTTCTCCGGCTCAACATCCAGATGAGATCCCTGTCGGAGGCGTTTACAAGCATTTTCAAGAAAGCTCATGCCGATCAGATGGAGCATTTCGCAGCCGCCGACTGACGAATAATCTTATACAACTGTATTGTTTCTATACAAGAAAGTGAGCAAGTTGCTTTACGGGTAAAGTCCCAAAAACCACTTCATTCTTTTCGGCAAAGTTATGATGGAATAATGCCATCCCCGCCACTAAAAATTCACAGCATTGAGCGTAGACCTAGAGAGTTCCTTTATCCACACGAAATTACGGCACTGATTCAAGCCGCTGAACAATCTCGTAATCCGCAGCGCGATTCCACCTTGCTGATGCTGACTTTCTGTCATGCACTGCAACCTATTGAAGTAGTTGCACTGACTTGGCAACATATAAACTTTGCCGAAAAGTTTGAACCTTTCCTACCCACCCTAACAATCTACAGAAACAGAAGACGGGGGTGTATAGAAACAATAAAGTCGTATACTAAACAATAAAGTCGTATACTGGACAATAAAGTTGTATACTCGCGCGTGAGTATAAGTAAAAGCTGGCGCTTTGTAGAGTTTTAACATCAGGCTTGTCGAACACAAGAGCTTCCCAAAGATAATTTATTTTCGACATCAAATTATGGCTGTGGTAGTTGCCCCTTTGCAAGAAAGCAATACCCAGGGTATGTGTTCGACTATGCACATAGTCATCTGAAAAGCAGAACTTCAGTGGTCAACAATAATCAATAGTCAAAATGACAAAAAATTAGCGGTGCAAACGTGCGACTTGTTTGCGTCTGATTTGCCTGAGAACATGAAAATGTTCTGGTTCTGCCAAATCGCGAGACCAAACATAGTCAGCGATAGCCAAACACAGTTTGTGTTCTTCCTTGAGTTGTCGGCGACTATTTCCCTCAACAAACCAATGGGTTACGGTAGGTAGTGAACAGTTGCAGATGGTTGCCAAGTCATTACGGGTGGTCTCAGGGTACTTGGCTAAAAAATCCTTTAGTTCCACAACAGCTCACACTATTCCTACAGATAAAGTCTTCAGTAAGAGCTTGAAGAGCTTTCCAGCCATAGTATGCGGTTTTTGTGTCAGCTTGACAAATTTATGTTACAGTCAGTTTGTCAGTTTGACAAACTTATCAAGTTTGAGAATAATGGCTAGTGCCTAAAAGATTAAGTCTCGTTCAGTTTTAGGGCTAGCAGCCGTTCGTTGAAATTATCTTTCAGCAAAAAAATGGCTAAACGTAAAAGATCTGTAACGCCAGAAATCATAGAAGAACGCATTAAAGAAGGTCGTGGTCAGGGCAGAGGCGTTAATTACAAGCCGTGGTTGACTATCCAAGATGTAGCATCAACTGGTACTTGTAGTCGGATTAAAGGATGGAAAACCCAGCGCATACATCACTTACTCAGTGAACTAGAGTTAAGTTATTTTTACGTACTTGAATGGTCATTAATAGTTAATGATATCCGAGAGCAGTATCCACTATTACCATTAACAGAAACACAAAGTATAGCTGAGGAGTGTGGTTTTCGGTATCCCACAATTCCCGGTACAGATAATCCAATTATTATGACAACTGATTTTGTTATTAGTACTAATTCTAGTCTAGAAATTGTCGAGCAAGCTCGCACGCTTAAATACGCTTGGGATCTCCAATCAAAACGCAAATTAGAAAAACTAGAAATTGAGCGTCGCTACTGGCAAAGAAGAGGAATTAATTGGGGAATCGTCACTGAACGAGAAATTCCCAAATCACTGGTAAAAAATGTTGCTTGGTTACATCCCTTTGGCTCAAGAACAGATCTCAAAGATATGAGTAAGTGGGAGATCAACCGTATTAATAAGATCCTAACTGAAAAAATTAGATACAGCCGTCAATCTTTAGCAGAGATTACGGCTCAGAGTGATGATTTGCTGGGATTTATTCCAGGAACTAGCTTAAGCGTTGCTCGTTATTTACTTGCTAACAGAACATGGGATTTTGACATTAACCAGCCCATTCAACCTCAAGAACCATTAGTATTGCTCAAGCCTTGATAATTAAACAACGAATAAAGTAGGAAAAATGGGATGAATTTGTATGTAAATCAGCTATTAGAATGGGTCGGCTTGACACCACCTAAAATTGAACGATTGTTATGGATAGAGCCAGCAGGTAACTGGGTTGTAACTATTGAAATGTGTAGTACAAAAGCTTTACCCATATGGCAGAGAATGGTTGATATTTTAGAAGCTTTAGTTACAAGTAAACTGCGTATTTTAGAAATAGATTCCTACGCTTTTTCAGCACTTTCAGAGTTGGAAATTCCAGTACATTATAGACAGCATCGAGATAAAGCTTGGACGATTATTGGCAACTGTGTATCTGATGAGCGAGTCTTTATACCAAAAGAACGCGGTGCTCTAATCTTGGCGATGATGGCACAAAAAGGATGCACGAAAAGGACAATTTACAAATATTTGCGCCAGTACTGGCAAGGGGGACAGAACAAAAATGCTCTTCTTCCTCGCTTTGACCAGTGCGGTGGTAAAGCCAAGGAAAGGCAATGTGGGGAGCAAAAACGGGGACGCCCCGGCAAATTAGCTCAGATCACAAATCAACATCAGGGAGTAAATATTGATGTTGAGATGCGAGAACGGTTTCGCCGAGGAATTAGCTTATTTTACGAAAATGCTACTGGGAGAACCCTAAAAGACGCTTATCAACTGACGCTCTTCAAGTTTTTTCATCAAGGATATGAACTGCACAATCAGGTGTGGGTACCGATACTGCCACCTGCTGAAGAATTACCAACTTATAGGCAGTTTCGTTATTGGTATTTCAAGAATCAAGACCTGAGCAAGACACTTCAATCTCGCTTGGGGCAACGAGAGTTCAATTTACAGCATCGGGCATTGCTGGGTGATTCAACACAAATGGCATTTGGCCCTGGTTCGTTATACCAAATTGATGCCACTATTGGGGATGTTTATTTAGTGAGTTCCTTGAATCGCCATCGTATCATTGGGCGACCTGTGATCTATTTGGTGATTGATGTATTCAGCCGACTGATTAGCGGGTTTAGCGTTAGCCTTGAAGGGCCAAGTTGGTTGGGAGCAATGCTAGCACTAGAAAATGCTACGGCAGACAAAGTAGCATTTTGTCACGAGTTTGGTATTGAAATTAATTCGGCAGATTGGCCAAGCCGTCATTGTCCAGAAGCCATCTTAGCAGATCGAGGTGAATTTGAAGGTTATAACGCCGATAACCTAGTCAACGCACTTAACATCCGAGTAGCTAATACGCCTCCCTACCGACCAGATTGGAAAGCCATTGTCGAAAGGCATTTCCGCACTTGTAATGATAAATTGATTCGCTTTCTGCCAGGGGCTGTCCACCACAAACGTTCGCGAGGAGATAGAGACTATCGGCTTGATGCAGTTTTAGACCTGCATCAATTCCGAAAGCTAATGATTCTCTGCATCCTTGACCATAATCAGCATCATCGTCTTCAGGGATATCAGATGGACGAATTTATGATTAATGATGCAGTTGAACCATACCCAGTTGACCTTTGGCATTGGGGTGTCCGCAATCGCGTTGGTCATTTACGCACAAGTAGCACCGACATGATGCGCTTGCATTTATTACCCTCCGCCGAGGCGACCGTTACTCCAAAGGGTATCCGCTGTCACAAATTACTCTACACCTGCGATTTGGCGCTACAGCAACAGTGGTTTGTCAAAGCTAGAGTGCAAGGGAGTTGGAAAGTCAAAGTTGCTTATGACCCTCGTCAACTTGAGCAAATTTATTTACGGCTAAATAATAATAACCAAATAGTAACTTGTCACCTACTACCATGTTCAAAAACCTTTAGCGGTCGTGATTGGCATGAGGCGATTGACTATTGGGCAGAAAAAAAACTGGCAATGGCAGCCGAAAACAGTCGTTCTCTTCAAACAACTGCCACTTTTCACGCTCAAGTAGAACAGCTTGTTAGTGAAGCTGTACAACATTCTGAATTACACCAAAGTTCAACCAGCAAACAGAGCCGAATTCAAGGTATTCGGGAAACTCGGCGCACTGAGCGGGAGCAGGAACGTTCCGATTTGGCTTGGCAGCTAGGAGTCACAGAGCCTCAAAACAACAGTTCCCTATCAGAGAAAACCAATGAAGAGTATGTGCCACCCCCACAACCTTTAGACCTGCTACGTCGTCTTAGAGAGGAATCTTGGAACGATGAACCCTGAACTATCAGCACAACCATCCTTATTAGTAGGTAAAGGGCGTTTGGAGATAGCAACTTACAAAGACCCGCAGATCCCTAACTATCAGGATAATCCGCTCATTGAAGCTTTACCAAAAATTCTCACAAGCGAAGAAGCACTGACTAAGCTGGCACACTATCCCAGTTATGACCCAGTTCAACGGACTTGGCCATCTCACCTACGCGTCCATTTGATTCAAAGTGCTCTACAATTTTTTGCACCGCTCCCGGTTCACCTCGATTTAGAACAGAGGTTTTCACGTTTGATTCGCACCGGATACCAGGCTCGCAATCCCCAGCGCCCTAGCTTTTGGGGTAACTTAAACCAGGGAGTGATGTCATTAAGCCAAGAAGGAAGTGTTTCCCATCTAGGACGCTCAACTGCAAATGGTTTTACCATTATCGGTATGAGTGGAGTGGGTAAAACCGTCTCGGTCGAGTCAATTCTTTCACTCTATCCCCAAGTCATTATTCACAATCATTACCGGAATCGAGATTTTACCCACCAGCAATTAGTGTGGCTCAAATTGGATTGTCCTTTTGATGGTTCGATTCGTGGTTTATGCCTGAACTTTTTTCAAGCTGTAGATGACTTATTAGGAACACAATATTACAAAAACTATCAGAAAGGGCGACCCAACGTAGATGCACTCATTCCATTAATGGCACGTGTCGCTTCCTTACATTGTTTGGGGGCGCTGGTAATTGACGAAATCCAACACTTAAGTTCTGCCAAAAGTGGAGGAGCAAGTCTCATGCTCAACTTTTTTGTCCAGTTGGTTAACACTATTGGCGTACCAGTTATTTTAGTTGGAACTTACAAAGCTTGGTCGGTTTTGAGTGGTGAGTTTCGCTCCTCCCGTCGTGGCACTGGTCAAGGGGATCTAATTTGGGACAGGATGGCAAATGATGAAATTTGGCAGTTATTTATTGAATCGCTGTGGCGTTATCAATATGTTCAAAAGCTTTGCCCGCTCACACCTACGTTTAGCCAAGTTCTTTATGAAGTTACACAAGGTATTACAGACTTGGCAGTAAAAGTTTATGTCCTGGCACAACTGCGAGCGATTACTACCGGGAAGGAAGTTATTACCAAGGCAATTATTCAATCGGTAGCTCGTGATAGTTTACGCCTGGTTAATCCAGTACTCAATGCTTTAAAAACTGGTATGACACAGCAGCTTCAAGGTTTTGAAGATGTTCATCCCATTGAACTGGGTACTTTCTTTCAAGAGGCAATATCTACTGTTCAAAAGGTGGATTATCTTAACTGTTTAAAGGCATCTACAACGAAGTCTGTAGATCATAATCTACTTGTTGCGACCTCGCTTGAACAACAAGGAGAGATAACTGAATCAACCTCGTTGGCAGCAGCTATTCCAGAAACTCTTCCACTCAAAACTTCTTCGCCTAGAAGAAAAATCACAAATAAACCACAGCTAATCACAAGAGAAACAGCTAATAATGCTACTACTTTAATAGAGATTGTAACTATCGGTACTGCACATCAAATTTCTGGTTATGAAGCTCTAAAACTTGCTGGTTTAATTCAACCCACTACTGAATATTAATTGTTTTTGCAATTATGTTAGGTTTTTTTCCTGACCCTTACCCTGATGAACTGTTTTACAGCATTTGTGCTCGATTTCATCATCTTGTTGGTTATGCACGTTGGCAAACTACAGTCTGTGAGCTATTTGGTAAAGTTGTCAAAGTGACAGTTGCCATGCCCTGTCGCCTCAAGGCGCTCGTTGCTGCTTTACCTCCTGGTCACCGTTATACTGTTGACCGCTTCATAGATGAACACACTCTTTTCCCCTTTTACAGTCGTTTTTTGTCTCTAACGTCGGCCAATGAAATTTATTCAAGGATGGCTTTATCTGAGAAAAAAACTCTTTTCATTCGCTCAGGTATCCCCAAATATCTCCAGTTTTGTCCAACTTGTGTTCTTCAAGATAGAAAACAGTTTGGTGAGTGCTACTGGCACCGTCTTCATCAAGCGCCTGGTGTCAAAATTTGTCCAGTGCATCGAAAGTTTCTACAAAGCAGCCAGATTAGCATTCAACAACATCAATGTATTGCAGCAGAACAGGCATTATCAAAAATTGAAGTAGAACCATCTTTGAATACACATTCAATACATCCACTGTTTTTGCAAATTGCTCATGATGCCACTTGGCTATTGAGCCAACCGCATCAAACTGTTGATCAACAGTTTATCCGTAATCGCTACGTCCAGCTGATGATTTCTGCTGGATTTGCTAATTCTCGGGGCTTCTTTGCTATGCCTCAACTGATCAATAGTTTTGAACAAGCTTATCCAGTTGATTGCATAAAACAGCTTCAATGCGGATTTGACCTGTCCGCAGAACCAAGTTGGATAACCATAACTCTCCAAAATTGGCGACAGCATCAGCATCCCTTGCGCCATCTACTATTGATTCATCTACTACGATGTTCTGCCCAAGACTTTTTCCTGACTTAAAGTAGCCACAATTTTTTGAGATGCCAGCCTCAAAGCTTTCCTTCAGGCTGCGTAGTAATCAAACGTTCAGTATACAACTTTATTGTCAAAAATTCGGCGTAAATTTTGACGCTATGGCTTTCCAGTATACGACTTTATTGTCTTGATCAATTTCATTCTCTACCTAAAATCAAGGGTTCTGAGCTTTTTTAGGATACAACTTTATTGTCTGTATACAGGGGGCCATACAGTAGAGAGCTAATTCCCGACATCCAATTTCTCTGCCCTGCCGAAGTTAAAGCTTTACGCCAGTTGGCACGAGAATACAAGGGTGCTATGTTACTATTTCCCTCAGAACGTCGTTCTGTATTATCTACGCGATCGCTCCATCATATTGTCAAAGTCGCAGGAACTACAGCAGGTTTAGAATTTCCAATCCATCCGTATATGTTGAGGCATTCAGGAGCAATTTATCGGGCTGCACTTTTACTCTTGCAATACCCCGAAATTACTTTAAGTCAATGCAACTTAGTGTGGCAGAAGTTTGGCACAGTTAATCAACTATCAGTTCAGGAATTGCAACAAGTTGAATTGCTTGACCAGCCCACTGTAGATATCATCTGGCAAATCATTGAGCGGATACGCTCCTTTATTGGGGTAAATTCTTATCTTCATGCAGCCAAATATATGTTTTGGGCATTTGAGGCTTATCCTAACTCGGAATTACTACCCAAGAATTTTTGGTTATCACCACCGCACTGGCATGATTTTGCGGAAGGTTAAGGTTAAATCATACCTGTGCGATCGCACTTATTCCGCAACGCTGGAGCGCATCGGCGAACTAAAAGGGGCGATCGCCCCAAAAGCTGAAAATGTATATTTTGACACTTAGATTTTTCTAATATCAGTAATTGTGCTGGCTCAAAACTTTAGGGAAAAAGTTAGTGAAGCCAACTATTGCAGCTACTTATACATCAATAGTCGTTTTCGCTTAAACTTATGCTAGATAAGAGTTGGGTTAACCTAGAAAACATAAGGAATTACTTATGTCCTCCTGTCTGGTTCAACAGATAGACATAATTTGATATCCCACCTACTTTGAGATAACTAATACTGAACTGGCGGAGGCAGAAAGTCTTACTGGTATTGGTGTCCGTGTTAAATAATATACCCTTTTTAGAGGGAGGTAGGCAGGGTGCGGGGAAGAGGGGGAAGTAATAAGAATGGAAGCTAATAAATTTGGGACGCAATTACAGCAAGTGAACTCTAGGCTGAAGGTAGGTCAGATGGGTGTAACCATCCTGTCCAAAGGAAATCGGTTGTATTTAAGAGGCACTTTGCCACCACGACCTGGAGCTAACAAAAGTCAACCACACCAACAAGAAATTGCTTTGGGCATATCTGCCACAAGTGAAGGAGTACGTAGTGCTGAAAAAGAGGCACGTAAAGTAGGAGGTTTGTTAGCTAGTGGTGAGTTTTCTTGGCTGCCGTATATACGACAGAAGATTCAACAACCACAGGTGCAAACAACTGCGGATTGGGTTGCGGCTTTGGAAACTGATTACTTCATGAGGCGAGCTAAAAATCCTAAATCACTTTCTACTTGGCAAACGAATTATTTAGAAGTTTATCAGAGGCTGCCATTAGAAAAATTTCTGACACCTGATGTGATGATGCAAGTGATTAAAGGCACACAACCAGATACACGGATGCGTCAGAAAACTTGTTTGGCATTGGATATCTTAGCTAAATTTGCAGGTGTGGAGTTTGACGCTAAACGGTTTAGTGGTAATTATTCTCCGACGAAAGTAAGCAAACGGGTACTGCCATCAGATCAAACTATAGCTTCGGTGTATGCAACTATTTCTAATCCAGCATGGCGCTGGTGTTTTGGGATGCTGGCGACTTATGGACTGCGACCTCATGAGGTATTTCATTTAGATGTTGCGGATTTTCAGCGAGGATCTGGGGTGCTTCATGTATTAGATGGGAAAACTGGAGCGAGAAAAATATGGCCGTTACATCCAGAATGGGTAGAACAATGGTGTTTATTTGATATAAAAGTACCAGCGTGTACGGGTAGAAATAATAAGGAATTGGGACAGAGGGTATCGCAATATTTTCGGCGGCAAGAAGTACCTTTTTGTCCTTATGATTTACGCCATGCTTGGGCAGTTAGGAGTATGGCATATGGGTTGGAGGTATCGTTAGCTGCCAAGCAAATGGGTCATTCGGTGGCAGTGCATATTCAGACTTATCATGCTTGGTTAGATGACCAACATCAGCACCAGGCTTTTGAAAGAATAATGGCTAGAGCTAATCGACCTCTACCGCCAATACTCACATATTGACTTTAGAGAGCAACATTCTTAAAGTAGTCGGACAAAAGTAATCTACGCTGTGTTAACTTTTGTAAGAGTGGTGCGATCGTTGACAGCAAAGCAATTAGACAGCCTCATAAAACTTAATACAGTTAACATTATTTATGTCCGACTACTTAAAGCGAACAACAATGGGAGGCTTTGGTAGTAGATTTTGGTTTGAAAGAAGCGGTTTTGGTATTCCATTTATTAAGGTTAGTGGAGTTGTTTGTAACTTGAGATTTAAGCATTGGAGTGTAGAAATGCGATCGCACGACCGTTGATGTGGTGGCGGTGCTTCTTGTAGTAGCGATCGCTTTGGTGTTTAAAACCTTGTTGTACCAAGTGCCAGTATATGAGCCTTAGTATTTAAAATTATAATTTTATTTGGGTTAAATAAAAAATTATAAATGCAAAATTAAACCCCGCTAATTAGCAGGGTGTTTGGGTATTGAATCAGTGTTTGTTTTTACCATTGTTGTTGGTAACGATACTTATGAATCAACCGATTGTATTCAGGCTTAGGAGCTTTGAAATATAGGCGTATTGAGCCACAGTCGCTTATTTATTGGCTGCTACCAGTAACTTTCCTGGGATAATTTCTAAGTAGTGAGGATGCTCTTGATTGTTCATCTCGTAGAACCAGGTGTCACCTAATAGGAAATATCCTCCAATTGTGCTGAGGTTTTTCTCTTGAGGTAGTGGATCGCTCTCAGTGTAGAACCTTAAGCAAAATATCTTCAAACTAGCATAAATTGATTTTGTTATAGCTTCTGCTTCTTTGGTTAATGTCTCGTATGTTTCGGCATTAAGAGCTACAAAGCAGAATGTGTAGTGTCCTTTAGAATTGAATTTTGAATGAACTTAATTTTGCCTTGGTTGATAGCGTTTTGTAGGCTTGCTGGTAAAGTGGTTAAACCGATCGCTATGTCAATTTCTTCAACTGCTTGATAAAGTAAACCCAGATAATAATAAACAGACAAGTTATCTGGGTATTTAATCAACATTTTCTTGATTTTTGCGATCGCTTGACTGAAAGCTCTGGTTTTAGGTTCTGGTTGTGTATATCTGGTAGAAATGTAAAATTCTGGATCGACTATATGAGCTAATTCCTCTCTCACTTTTTCGTAGTTGTCTGGGCGAATGAGTCGTACTTCGTTTTTGTCTATAATTTCTACAGTTAATTTAGCCATACTGCTTACCTACAACAATTGAAATTGCTTTATTAGTATTTTAAGTAGTATGAATAAATTATGATTTTCAAACTACTTAATATTTTACAAACTATATATAAATTTTAATTTAAAATAGTATAAATGTTAAAAATGCAAGGGAGAAAGTTTTTAAGGAAAACAATTCAACCTGTTGCGGTAGGAACTCCCTACACTGAAAGTCTAAGTAGCTATCTCACAACCATTAATAGTTGGGTTAGTGTTAACTATTAATGTTAATCTAATAAGCTTTCTTCCCTTTTAAGTTCTTTCCTAATAACTTTAAACATTTCTCTATAATCTTCAAAAGAGAAGTGCGATCGCTTGTTACCGCGTGCCAACTGGTTATCCAAAAAGTTTTAATACAGAAAACCAAAAAACTAGAGGGGAAAATTTAATCCCGTAGAACTAAACAGTGAAAAAAGTTCTATGGGATTAAATTTTGTAGTAATGTAATACCATGTAGTATATTAGGGAAGGCGCTATCGCATTCCTCGCGCTCGCAGAGCTTCGCAGTACCTTTAATCCCTGTGAAGCTGAACATTAGTAGGTAATGAAGCATAGTTATAAACATCATCCCTATTAATTGGTTGGCAGTACTTCCACCACGGGTACTCCACATTACTCTGTAATTTCCCTAATAATGAGCGTGATGTTAAAAGCGCGTTTATTTTTAAAAATATGCTACCGACTAACCAGTTGACCGCCTTCTAACAAAAGTTGCTCAACTACAACTGATGATTTCACATCAATTGTCTGCGGTAAGTTGCTATCTATATCTAATGGTTTCTTTTTAACAACTTTAGGAGGGCTGCATTCCAAGCAATATTTCGGGCAGGGGCCGAATGTTGGGCGTGTTGCGGCGCGATCGCATTCGGGGCAGATAAATTGATAAATGCGTTCATGTATGGTGCGTTCATGGGGCTTGACTTTCACCGTTTTAGTGCCACCCAGTCCTATAAATCGCGGTCTGCTTATTGTTCTTGTTTTCATTGTCTAGAATTAAATAAATCTACATGATTCCATTAAAGCAGACGCTTAAGAAATGCAATCTCCACTTGTACCGCCCAATTTCACTGCGGCTTTAGCTACTACCAGAGAACTGCGAGATTTTTATTCCTCTAAGGTTACAGAATACTCACAACTGCTAGAACAAGCCAAAAGCCAGTTAGTTCATGCTGAAGGGTTGTTGGCAGGATTAGAGCAGTTGCAGCCGTTGCAATCGGAACCTGTAGCCAATGAGCCGAGTTTAATTCATGCTGTAAGTCACGAAGAAGGTAAAAACGGGAGTAGTAATAATGGTTTTAGCTCAAGCCAATTAGCTGTCGAGTTAAATGGGGCAAAACAGTCACAAACTTTCGCTTCAACAGCAACGATTCCTGATCGGGAACAGGAACTACAATTGCTGCCACCCTATCAGCATTTAGACTTATCGTCGGCTATCGCTCTTTTACTGAAAGAGCATAGTGGCAGGATTCTCAAATTGGATTTTATTGTCAGAAGTCTTTACGGGAAGCTGCAATCACCACAATATGAAGTTATATCTAAAATAGTTTCAAATGCCTTAGAACAGGGTGTTTCTGAGGGGAAGTGGGACAGAGATCCTTATCCCCATGTTAATAATGCTGATTGTTATATCTCAAAATGGGAATCTGTTGCCGATCGCTCTAATGATAACGATCAACTACAAGCTGATGATGAAGAAATTGAAATTGAAACAGTTGAACAATCTATTAATAGTGATGTGCAATTAGTAATTCCTGTTGAGGACACTGAAACTCTTATTGATGTTGGTAATGATGATGATGTTGCTTCCGATCCTGGTATTAGCAACTACGTTACTGAGGAAGAACTTTATGAACTGGTTAATTCTGGGGTGTTGACAGAATTTAAATTAAAGAAACTTGCGGCTATTATAAAAGCCCCTTGTTATAACAATATGAGGCGACCTAAAACTTTTATTGCTGCTTTTATCAAACATCATTTGACTTATGAAGTTCTAGATGATTTTTTGAATATAACTGATCCCGATCATTTGTAGTAAACAAGCTACTAATTATCAGGATCAATTTGTTCTAATTACCGTACAACTGATTAATGCGCGGAAATGCTAGTTGGGTACGCCCTTACTATTTTCCGCATTATTTAAAGTGTTGATCCAGCCTGCTATTTGACTGGAAATATCGTATATAACAGTGGTGTGTTTGTAGCTTGTGGACTCGGATATAGCTCTGACGTTTTGCAGGCTAAGGAAGTGTCGTAAATCGTAAAATTGAGTGCTGTTGGTTTGATAATTAAGCTCTAGGTGTTGACTTTTTGAATGCTGGTTATTATCAAGGCAATAGTCGTGGCAATTTTCCACTATGTAGCGTATACATTCCAAGTCACTTGTTGGGTATTTAATTTTATCTGGCATTTTCTTACTCAATCTCTTTAATTTCCTTTTTGACTTATTTCAAGGTAAGCGGTGGTTAGCATTGCACCGTCTAAATCAACTTCAATGCCTTTACGAACTATAGAAAGTGCGTTGATTTTGATAAATCCCTGTTGACTTGCTAGTACAATTGCTGCGTCCAGTTGGGACTGGCTAGGATTTAGTTTTTGGTAAATCTGAAACTGGGGGACTCCCGCCCTTTCCTTTGTTCCGTTGAGTACGTGGTGAAAATATTTCATTTTTTTGCTGTGATTTTATCAAGGTTTATTTCAGATTTCTAGGTTTCAAATGTTTCAATTGCTCCCCATTTTTATGTTGAAAAGTTAATTGTGCATTAGGCATTTAGAAGAGTGATAGCTCCCTATTTTGTTGAATTACGCGATCGCATGATTGTACGGGTGCGATCGCATCTACTAAGTTTGGTTACTTGCTGTGTTTAAGATAGGTGCAACAATTAAACCCAGTGAGCAAGTTGGTGTTTTACGTTGTAGCGTGTCCTATTAGTGTTTTGACTGATACCACTTTGGCGGCTCAAGAAGTGTTTAAGGTAGCCCCATTGCCTACCGCCTTCAGGCAAGTTTACATACCCCTCTGCATCAGAGTTATTCAGTAAATAGATTTTGCACTCTGCATCAGTTTCGGGGCAACCAATGATTCGCACTGAACCTTTTTTAATTGCTTCTATTGCTATTGGCTTGAGCAATGCTAGTGCTGATGGTTCAAAATTTTTAAAACTTAAATCCATTGTGTCGGCAGTATTTAATGTTTAGTGCAGTAGTTTGAATTTAGCCATTTCTATACCTCTTAAGTTTGCTTTTTACTATGTTAAACTATTGACAGTTATTAG
Source organism: Crinalium epipsammum PCC 9333 (assembly GCF_000317495.1). Taxonomy (GTDB): domain Bacteria; phylum Cyanobacteriota; class Cyanobacteriia; order Cyanobacteriales; family PCC-9333; genus Crinalium; species Crinalium epipsammum. The sequence continues at coordinate 732,172 of NC_019753.1, read as the reverse complement.
TGGTAATAAAAATGGTTAATCAATTACAAAATAATCAAAAGATACATAGAGAAATAGAAGAATATTTGACTGAGGGGAGGAAAGTTAATTTAGTTGGGAAGTCTGGGGCTGGTAAGACTACTTTACTGCGTAAAATTCTAGATCTGAATATATAAGTCAAGGGTAAGCTAACTAAAACTATCTATTTGGATATGCAGCTAATCAAGTCTCCTCAAGAGTTCTATGCTGCGATTGCAGACTTGTTAGAATTGGATGATTCTTTGCAGGGATATTATCTTGGTAGGGCTATTAAAAAGCTTCCTTATTCATCAATAATAGTTCTGATTGATGAGGCTGGTTTGCTATTTCAGGATCATCTGTACACCGTTTGTTCTTGGCTACGAGCTATGACTGATGATTATGAGTTTGTACTCTTAGCATTAGCAGCTTCTCTGATTGATTTGATTGACTTGGAAACCGAAAGTGGTAAAACTTCGCCTTTGTATAATGTTTTTTACCCTTTGTACCTGTGAAATCTATAGTGTATTTTGATGTTTTGTGCCTCCCCCGACATTAATGGGGGTTAGTTATTTATTAATTATTAACAATAAGGGTAGTAATACTGTAGGTAGTTCACTTTTGTAAAAATAATAACTGCGCTGCGGCAGTTATATAGTTTATGTTATGCGTGTTATTTAGTTAGTAGTTTAGATATGCGATCGCAAATCTTTAATCCAGGGTATCGCTTATCTTTCCGAATCTTCCATAAGATTAAGCTAAAGCGTTGAGCCTCGTGTGATAGTAGCGCGTGCGTGTGCTTGCAGTTGAATTTGTATACATCGCCTGGTGCGAGTTCTATTGTTCTTCTGTCGCCCGCCTGCCGATTAAAATCATAGCCAAATTCTGCTTTTCCGCCGAAATTGATTCCAAAAGCTAATTCTTCTGCGTAGGTATGATCTCGATGCCAATCTATCCGAGCATCGCTGTTTATTTCATTGGATTTGCCGCCAAATGTTAGTAGCGCAATTTGGCAGCCAGGATAGATTTTCTGGCTTATTTTCCAAAAGAATTGATCAAAATATGCCTCCGTTGTTTCTGGCGGCATTTGTAGATTGGCTTGATGAAAAAGCCATATCCGGTGCCGCCCTGGTGCATAGCGAGAAACATCTTGCTCCATCTTCTCGATCAGCAATGTTGATCTTTTTACTAAAATTTTTTGGCTCTCGCTGTTGAGTCTGCCGATCATTTTTAGCATGGTTTTCAAGGAATGAAAGGTCAAAAAAAAACACCGTTAGGTGTTAATTTATTGTTTTAAATTGAGCATATTAATTGACTAGGCTTTCTGCTTTCTCAATCTCCTTCTTGAGATTATCAAGCATTTTTCTGTACTGTTTAAATGATATCCTCATAGTTTTCGGATGTGGTACTGGTGGCATATCGCGATCTTCTGCATATACGCAGGGATCTATATACACTATCCGGTCTAGCTCTTTGTATACTGACGCAGAACCCAGTAGCACTAGATAATTTTTGACTGGGGTAAATCCTGATTCCTCTGCTAAATAATCGCAATCGTAGTATTGGTTGCCGACAAAGGTGTATGTGTCAGGGAAAACCTTATCAAAAGTTCTAGGTTTTTGGAACTTATCTATGATTACTTCTGCTTCTTCGTAAGCACTGATCGGGGTAAACCAACTTTCTTCGGCAAACCTTGCATTAATGAATGAGCAGATTTGCTGCTGGTTCATCTGTGGAACTTTTAATTTTAGTATTTCCATTTTTGGTCAATTAATGAATTCCTTTGTTACCCGAATATCCACAACAAATAGCGATAGCGGTAGTATTTAAGCTATAGAATTATTGTACAATTATTTTTAATTTGATATGCCTAAAAAACCCCCGTTATTGTGTTACACGGTGGTTGGTTTATAAATGTTTGGTTAAACGTTATCCAGTTGTTAAATGAATCAATTAATAGTACAACTGTACCGCTAACTACTTCCTCAATTTAATTCCCTAGGAAAGCAGTAGAGTTTACTATTTTCCTAGGAAATTAAATCTGTTAATTGACTGATAGTAGGTATGTACTATTTTTCTAGGGAATTAAATTGACGAATTCAAAATAGTACAGATATTATCTTTAGCCCCAACAACAACAACGCATACACCAAAAACGTTTCACTTTATTTGTATGTCTACAAAGTAGAGTGATTCTACAACGATCAGGCTAATGGCTTGGTTAACGTTTTGTCCCGTCTTGGCGGATGGCTTTAAAATGGCAGTCGTTACAAGGCTGTAAATTTATCACTTTAAACCTTTAAACAGTTGAATGTGAGCGTAAAACAGTGCCATAGTAGTGCTAATTAAACATAATGGCTAACAATTAATAAGTATTGATTGCTAGATGTCGAAAAATGTAGCCCGAAAGTAATTAATTTAAACTTTTATTATCAAAGTGGAATTGTTACTCAAAACTGGAATCTAGCCACTGTTCACCCTACTACCCATCTTCTTCAAGAATAATTGGAGTCGAAAAATAAATGTTAATTAGAATTCATGACGATAAAGTTGATGCTAATGCTATGTGTCAATACATATATGAAGGAAAACCATTTCAGGGGATTACCTATAAAGTTGCTCTTGATGGAAAAATTGTTGATGAAGCTGCCTATTTTTACGGATTAAAGTGGGTATTATTCAGAGGATGGTATCCTAATGGTCAGCTAGAATACGATCGACCTATGCGAAATGGCGGAGATGAAGGATTAGGGAAAATATGGTATCCAAATGGAGTATTGCAAAAAGAATTTTTTTCAGAATTTGGAGTAAGAATATGGACAAAAGAGTGGGATGAATCTGGTAAACTGATTAAAGATTGGATTTTGCCTGAAGATGGATCTCATCCTAGTTATCGTTATTTACAAAGTGTTAGATCTGATTATGTTGACTATGAGAAACCACCTGAATTAGTCGAATTCGAGCAGGATGTCGCTGCATATATTGTTACTCATCCTTCAAACCTGATCTATTATGAGAAAGATTTCTTACAAGAGCAAAACGATCTAATTATTCAGTTGTAGGATTAAATGTGAAGCCATCTGTAGGGTGGGTAAATCCACAGACAAGTCTTTACGGAGCAATAACTTCGACTTGCTCTTTCGATCTTGTTATACTTAAGATCGCTCTTTAATATTCGATAATTCGCTCGTCACACTCGAATAATTGTAGCACCACAAGTAATTAATGGTGCATTAGCTTCTACTAAATATATTTCTACTTTATTGAAACAGTAGCAACAAGAAAAACAATGAGTTCTTTCACAGTATTCTTGAAAAACGAAAAACTAGATTTCGATCTGAACGGCATTGTAGATTTACTGAAAGGAGAGAAGTTCAAATCTCTCTTCGATCCATGTTTGGAATTAAAGAACAATCAAGGAACAAAAACTTGTTTGTTAGATGTTTACTACGAAAAAGAATATGGTTATCATGTGTATGGTATGGGAAAAGAAGATTATGATTATTATGTACTGACTGAAGAAAAAAAAGATGATTTTATTGTAGAAGTATCATTAGGTGGAGCGGAAATCAAATGTTACTATCATAACTTTGTCAGTGAAGAAAAAATGATTCAAGCTGTTGAGTTTTTCTATGCAGAATCCAGGTTGAATCCAGATTTATTATGGGCTAAAGAATCAGACGAATACATGGATGATATTTACTATTAAGCAGAGGTAGGTTATTATATGGGGAATTAAAGGTGATCAAGGCTGGGATTATATAGATCCCGAAGGATTTGTATAATATATAATATTGACCATATCCATCCTGTATCTTTTAACGGTTTATTAATTTAAAAAAGAAAAATTTTTAAAAATCTACTATGATGAGTCAAGAGGAGTTGCAAAGCTTAGTACAAATAACGAATAGAGATAAAGATTTTTTTCTAGTATTATCTGACTATACAATGACAGGTAAAGAAGTAGAAATCTTAATTGAATCTTGTGATGATATAGATTGTTTTCTAACTGAACTAGATATGTACAGAATTGAACTCGACTACTTGCCCTGCAATATTAACAGGTTAGCTAGTTTGAGTTCCCTTAATATCAATCGAAATGAATTAATTTGCTTGCCAGATAGTATCGGAGATCTGATTAATTTAAATGAACTATATGTGGAAATAAATCGGTTAGAGTTCTTGCCAGAAAGTATTGGGAAGCTGATCAATTTACGAAAACTATATCTAGACGAAAATAATATAAAATTATTACCAAGTAGTATAGGAAATCTTACTAATTTAGAGGAATTAAGTTTAGTCGCAAATGAAATAACCGATTTGCCAGAGAGTATTGGCAACGCCTTCAACTTAAAACGTCTGGATTTGGCGTTGAACAAGTTAACTAATTTACCAGATGATATAACAAAATTAACTTCGCTGGTAGAGTTAGATTTGTATAGTAATCAATTAATAAGTTTACCAGATAATATTGGTAATTTAACCCAATTAAAGCGTCTAGATTTAGGGTCGAATAATTTAACTGGATTTCCAGACAGTTTTTTTAACCTTACCAACTTAACTTTTTTAGGCATTAAGGGAAATAATTTATTGAATATTTCCGAGATCACAAATAAATTTAATAGACCGATCGAAATAGAGTATTAGTATTTTTAAATCGGCGTAAATAGAAGGTTCGTGCAACCAGGGACAACCAGTAGTAAAAGCAGTTGTCCTGTATGGATTTCAGCCTTTACATAATTGGGCTAGATAAGCGCGGAGACACTATTGGCGTTTCAAGCGGGATTGAGCCGTCTGCTACTCACATCCTACTTCCAGATATTGTCAAGGTAATACCTTGAGACTACCTAAGTTCAGATTGCTTCCTTACGATCAAGAAATAGTACCGTCAGTTAGCTCATTAATAAACTGCTCTAATACTTTACTTGCAATTGCTTGTGCTGTGACAGTCTGTTGCTTCTCACTAACTTGCACTCTTTTAATGATGCCCTATACAAGACTGAAAGCAACGTCATGATGAAAATTTGGAAGCATAATGTGGCAAGTTGAATTTGGAAGCATAAAGTGGCGGATTCGCCACATTATGGTAAAAATCATAAAATTTCAGCTATGATAATATTATCAGCTTCTCTGTTTGCATGAAAAATCTCTATAAATTCTGACAGCTTTTTGATATCCATAGATTATATATGCTTAAACATTATTAACGATTGACGAAATCAGCTTTTTGTATTGTTCTACTTTCTCGAAAAATTATGTTTGACAATATAGTATTGTTCAAAATGTTCTTAATTTTTTTTGGAAGTATTTTTATTGTAATTGGTTGGACTGGGAAGCTCACCCTAAAGTATTCTTCAGACACGGGTACGGCATCATGTGAATCGTATGAATATAATCCTTTTGAAGCAATTTGTAAATTCCAAAAGAATACTGATGCTCTTATTTCTGGAGTATCTGAAATCAATATAACATTATCGAAGGCTTTTGAATCTATTTGACCTTCAGTAGTTATATCTAAATACTCTTCAAAAAAATTTAGAAGCGTGTTTAAATCGTTTCGAGACTTACGGACGCTTGAAGGAAGGCTTCCATAAGCACCCGAAGTAAGCCAAGCTATTTCACCGATACTATCAATAGCAAACCAATCAATGTCTTCGATAGATATTTCTAAGTCAGAAATCATGAGTTAATAAGTTTATTGCGGGTAAAATTTAAAAACCAAAAACTATCTCTGCTTTGCTCTTCTCTTCAAATACTCCAGCGTCCAACCACTCTCCAAATAAGACTCCCAGGATGCCCACTCCCCTGCATTGTCTTGAACAGAGAATTCTGTTTCTGTTTGCTGTTTAGCTTTAACCCTTCCCTGTGCTTTAGCCAATTCAAACCATTGAGAAAATTCATCTTTTGTTTGCACTTCACCCTGGACACATGAGGCTAAAAGCGATTCATTAGGCTTCCAACCTTCCTCGATTGCTCGTTTAAGCCATGCCCCAGGCTTCTTGATATTTTCAGTTAATAGAGCTTCTTCAAATGCTTTTACGGCATTAATGATTGTTTCCTCTGAAGCTGATTTAATAGTTTTAATTAATGTTGAATTCAGTTGAACTCCCAGAGCATCAAACTGTTGCTTAACCAGATTAATCAGATCTAATTTATTCTGAGCTTTTTCTGGGGCTACCTCATGAGTTGGACATGATTTAAGCGGCGTAACTTTATTCGCAAGATGTTTAGGCTTGTCCTCATCTAACTCAGATGCTTGCTCATTGGATTGAGATGGCAAACTGGAACCTTGCCTCAGACTCTCAGTTTCTGCCCTAGACTCAGCCAGTAGTTTTGTTAAACGCTCAATTTCTCGGCGTAACCCTTCATTTTCATCTACTAAAGAACGTTGTCTTCCATGAATTGCTTCTAGGTGATCTCGTAATCCCCGATTCTCCGCTTCTACCTTCTGTATCCGTTGCTTTAAAGCCTGGTATTTGGAGTTGTTAGAGGCATCAGAAACTTTTTGATGAGTAGGAACTGATTTCTTTTTTCTAGTTCCCTGATCTCTAAGATGCTCAATACGTGCTTTAATTTCAGGCTCTTTGTAAAGCCAAGCAGTAGAAACATCTGCAACTTCAGCAACAGTTTTGAAATTAATAGAACGACCTTCTTTAATTAACTGTTGAATTCCTTTTTCTGTACGCTCAATTGCATCTTGTTTTTTCTTCTGAGCATTTTGGCGCAACCCTTCAATATTACGTTGGTGTTTCATTAGAGTCCCCTTCTAATGAGTTAATAATATTTTCTAAACTTTGTTTAACCTTCTCGTTCATCTCGACTTGACGCTGCCAGCTATTAGCTTTAGCTGTCTCAATAATTTTGTTAGTCTGCTTTAACTGTTTCTTATGTTCATCTAGAAACTCGGAGGTAGTGCGGAAATGAGTACAGCTAAGGCAAGCATTGGCGTGTGGACATTGACCAGCTACGACAGGTAAGGCGCATGAACCATTAGGTAGTGATTGAGCCAAAATATTTTTCTTAATCCATTGCACTTCAGGATTTTGGCTTATGGAGTTTTCTTGTTCAACTACTTTTCCTGCAATATCAACAATCTTGTTTTTGAATTTGGCGAACTCCTCTTTAAGGGTTTGGTCGTGAATGTGAGCGTAATGATTAGTCATTTCTGGAGATTCATGACCTAAATAACGCTGAATGATGTGCTGTGGAACGCCCATATTAATCATGCGTGTACCGACTGTGTGACGAAATTGATGTGCTTGAAAACGCCACAAGTTTCCAGAACTATCCCTAATTTGTTGTTCGTAAGCTACTTGATTAAGTGCATTAGTGAACTGAGCTTGTTTAATAGGTTTATCTCCACGATTCGCTCTGGGAGAAAAAAATAAATATTTACAATCCTGACCTCTCTCTTGCCTGACGTATTCCTGTTGCTCTTGAATAACAGCTACTATTTCTTTTGAAATTGGAATAATATGTTCCTTTTTCATTTTGAATTGATAATAGAGTAAAAACCAATCACCGTGAACATCTTGGCTAAGACAGTTAAATTGTAAGCAACAAAGCTCACTAATTCGCATTCCACATTCCTGAATAATCATTACCATCCGCATAATATGAGGCGGTAATTTATCCAAATGTTCATTAAGTTGACTTAATACATTTTCTGGTATAAAGCGAGGTTTGTTTTGGCTTAAACGTGGATAATCTTCATTGTAGATAAGCCTTTGATCTGGCACATCTGCCCAACCTTCTCTAGCGCATAGTTCTAAAAATGTGTTCAAGCAACCTATATGCCTACGTATATTCACACTTGATAAACCCGTTTTCGATAGTTGACTTAGATATTTAAGAATTAATTCTCGATTGATTTCTGATGGTTCTAAATCTGGATAATAATATGCTAAAAAAATCGAAAAATTGCCCACTTTCGATAATCTAGTTTGAGCTTCGCCAACTGAGTGGGTTGATAAGCTATACTTAATAAATTTTTTCGCCGCTGATTTTATCCAAGGTTGAACGATTTTAGAAAAATTTAATTTGTGAATTGGTTGAGAAGGATTAGATGAATAACCTAATTTTCTTATATCCCAAATATCCCTATCATACTCATCTCTGTCATCAGAAAATTCTTGAATTACTTTGTACACTTGGCGTAAAGTGTGTATTTGATCACCATCGTTTACATATTCACGAATTTTTTGCTCCTTATCTAAATTAATACCTTTGTAAAATCTAAAGTTGCCAATTTCAACTAAATATGAACGAAAAGAAATTTCTAGAGTAGCTAAATCTCTTTCTAAAAAAGATCCAATGTTCATTGATGATTGGTTTATCCAGTTGCAAATATCTCTAATATTTCCTACTTTCCCCCATAGTGTCTTAGTTTTCCAATCACCTCGTTCTAATTTTTGCCAGCAACCATATTTTAATTCACTGTTCAAAGTGGAGGAGGAGCAGGTGAATTTAATTGCTCTATCATAAGAGTAATCTTTGTATCCGTCTTGGACAGAACATTCACCAAATTTCCAGGTATCTTGCGCCCAATAACCAACCAATAAACTTTCTAGCTCTTTTTGTTTAGACTTAGATAATTTTAATGAGGCAGCATTTACTTTCATAGAACTATTTATCTCTCTTGTTTAAGTAATCTTGATAAGCTGTTTTCATGTCTTCATTAGTAAGATGAGTGTAGGTATTAAGGACTGTTTGCACTTGTGCGTGTCCCAACCTTTTTTGTACATGAGCCGCATCCCATCCACTACGAATTAGTTCTGTTGCATGGGTATGTCGCAGCATATGAGGACGTGCGTGAATACCAGTTTTCTTGCTTAACCTTTCAAATAAATCTGCTACTGCCCCATATTTCATGGGTCTTCCTATAACTCCATCCCATAAGTTTACAAAGACATAATCACTGTCAATGTCATCAAATTCTTTGAGTAAATACTCAGTATATAAACCCATTAATTCCTGAGAAACATGGATGTTATTGGTATTTCTAGTTTTTGCCCTAGCTCCATTAGCATTATTTTCTCTAGGAACTATGCAAATTAGATTATCCCAAGAGCGAATATCTTCATGTCTTAATCCCAGAGCTTGCCCGATGCGTATTCCACTTTCGTAGAGCAGCGCAATTAAAAATTTATCCCTGATCCTTTCGCAGACATCAATTAATTGCTTGACTTGCTCAGTCGCTAAAGTTTTCGGAATCCGTTTCGGTTCTTTGAGCTTAATTAGCTTTGTTCTAACTGGCTTGCTTTTGTTGATATGGTGCAAAAAGCTTTTGTAACGTCTTCCTGGCTGCATAGTCGTTCTGTAGAGTGGAATATTTTCTACAACGCCCAGACGTTCTTGAAAATCGTAGAGCATACAGACTGAGGTAATTACAGCATTTACAGTCGCCTCAGTACGTTTTGATTCTTGCTCTTGCATGGAAGTAGTTCCAGGTTGAGGATTTCTTAGCCATGCGACAAAATCAGCCAGTTCTGATAGCCCTACCTGCGTCCAATCTCTGCTTGTATCTGCAAGGTATTCCCAATACAGCTTGAGATGGTGGACGTAAGACCTAACTGTATTAGGACTTCGCTCAATGCTTTCTAAGTAGCTAATAAACTGTTCAATCGGACGGATAGGGAAGTAATTATCGTCCAGCACTGTCCAGGTTATTCTGTCGCTGTTAGGGATGCGAACCCGTTGAACTTTCACAGCACTTTGTAGACTTTGTTTACAGTGTAGAAAAGTTTGCTGTAATTATTCTATGAAGTAAAGATCTATAAGTCAATATGTTGTTGTTTACTTTATAGAATTTTTTTAAGAGACTGTTGTTTTCATTTGTACTATTTTCCTAGGGAATTAAATTGTGTGATAAAAGGTCAAAATTGTGGATTGATTTTAGTAAGAAATATAAAAAGTTGTAAAATTTGAGCGTCTGTAACCCTTATATTTACGTTGACGATAAAACCCCATCCTCTGAGTGGGTGGGGTAGTTGATGTGAGCGTTTTTAATGGCAGCGAACGACTTTCGCCCTTGCAGCTTCGCTGCCCTGCTTTAAACTTTTGTGGTTACGGATTCTTGACTAGATTCTTTAGGTTTACGTTCAAATGTAGTGATACTGGCATTCTCTAACACGAATCCATCTTTAGTGCGGCTGCCCATTTTACCTGCGATAGCAGCCACCCACATAGGATAATTTGCTACAGCATCTTCTAATTTTTTAAAGATTTTTGGCTTAACTGTAATGCTGGCTATTACACCATCGCAATCAAGTTCAAAATGCTTCCAACCATTTTCTACTGTCCTGACATCTTCTGGAAAGCTGTTAATTTTGATGGTTAATTCTAGTTTGCCTGCGGTGGTCATTTCCGAATCTCCTAAATCAATATTTTTTGGTGTATGAGCTTGAATTGTTAGACGATCTTTTTTGACTGATGAGTTAGCTTGCTTTACTAATGGCGCTTTGGGTGTTGGAGTTGAAGTTGGTTCAGGCAAAGCTACATCGTCTGATTCTACAAAGTTTGCGCTGACTAAATGTGAATCTTCTAGTACAAGGTTATAGCCATCTAAACTACAAGCCAATTCCCAGAACTGATTGATTGAGTCTGATGGTAAGCTACCTACAATATTTAAGGTAAAAGGTTTAAATTTATTCCACTGCTTGCCATTTTTGGACGGTTGTAAATTTCTCCTAATTTCGATCTCAAATGTATTGGCTGTTAAATCTTGATTAACTATCACACCCCGAATCAAGAAAAAGTTGATGTGTTCTCTAATAGTTTGGGGAGATCTAATATTTTTAAGTGTTAGCTTGAGCCAAGGTGCTTCTTCTATTTGCCGTGGGTAGCACGACCAAACTTGCGATTCAGTAATTTTTTCGGGATGTCCGGCACATTGTTTTTGTGCCGATTGGCGTAAATGGGCGCTTAATGTTGTACCTGATTCCGTTACTACTATCCCCTCCCTTGGGTTATCTTGACTTGGGAAATATTGTCCCCTAATAATGCCTATTGCTTGAAATGTCGTGGGGGAATCTGTATCTGTAAACGGTTTTTTGATGAGCGTTTTTTTACTTTCAAGATTTTTCTCAAGTGCCATAATTTTAGTGGTTGTTACTTGTTCTCTAGGGCGATCGCTCCAAACATTTTAAAACTTAAATTTCATCTAAGTCATCGCAATGCCCCTCTAAATCCCGATCAAATGAAAGCAAACCTTGTTCAAATTCAGGCTGGCGTTGAAATTCCATACACTTACCACGAGGATCTACTTGAAGAGAAAATAACGGACTAAGAGACGACTGACAGATTTTATCATTAAAAAATTGGCAGACAGCACAGCAATCTTCACCACTAGCCCTTGCGGATGCTATAGCTGTTTCTAGGGCTGAAACTGCACTCAAAGTCAATCGTCCACCATTCCACTTAGCTTTTAACAAACCCGTCGCACTCAAATTTTCCCAGCGAGGATCAGTTAATACCGACTCAGGAATGCGTAGCCATGCACCTTCAACTTCCGCTTCAACCGTCACCTCAAACTCCTGAGTATTTTCGATCTTACTTAACTGACGATTACTTACTTGCTCTGGTACAGCACCATACTCAATTTCTTCACCAACTGCGGGAATGTGAATGAAATATTTATCCCTCAAATCTCCCGTGTGGGAAAGTTCATGCAACGCATCCATTGAGCCATGTATTAAAATTAGATGTTTGGGATTAACTCGATGAATAACTTGCGTCAAACCCACCTTATCAGCATGGGCTGAAAGATTAAACCGCCTGACAGTAGCGTGGACTGTCAACTTTTTACCTTCTATTTCAACCTCATCTCCTTTCTGTAATGCTTGCAGAAAACGACCTGGACTCTCCTCATCGGTATAACCAGAGATAAATATCGCCGCATTATCTCTTTCTAACAATGCCTGACCATAGTAAACACTAGCTCCACCACTAAGCATTCCCGAACTAGCAATAATTACAGAAGGTTTAGCTATCGCTAATGGACGCTCTCTAGGATGACCGATTGGTATAATCGGCGGTTTCCCATCTGGGTCAAAAAACGGTTCTTGTTGAAGAGCAAAGTTTTGTACACTTCCAGGTAGGAAATCTATATGGTCTCGAAATACATCCGTAACCGCCCTAACCAAACCATCTATATAGACAGGAATTTTCAGCTTATGGAATAAAGCACTGGTGCGAATTGCTAAAATGATTTCCTGGGCGCGTCCCAAAGCGAAAGCTGGGATTAGAACGTTACCACCATGAGATACAACCTCTGCAACAGCTTGTAATAATTCGGTTTCTTGAGCTTTTCTAGATGGGTGAGTATCTGCACCATAAGTAGATTCAGTAATTAATATATCGGCTTGGGGCAAATCAGCAAGTCTTAATCCGTCTGTAGTTCTGCTGTTAGTAGTGTTGTAGTCGCCTGTATACAATAAACTGCGATCCCCATATCTGATATAAACACAAGCTGCACCAACTATATGCCCTGCATGGATAAACCGCACTTTTAATCCAGGTAGCGGTTCAAAATCTTGACCGACTGGTTGAGTTTGCAGTTGGAATAATGTTTGGTCTAGGTCAATTTCATCAAATAATTGCTCAAAATCCTCATTGGATTGTTGTACTTTTAAACAATCAGTGAGCATCACATGAGCAATTTCCCTAGTTCCCGCAGTACAAATCATGGGGGTAGCAGGGAAACGTTGATGGAATACAGGCAATGCCCCAATGTGATCTTGATGAGCGTGGGTAATTAAGATGAGGTTAGGATTTTTTAAATGTTCAAATGCTGGTAAGGGGTTACTGCCTTTGGGTCTAGTACCAGCATCAAGGACTATTTCATAAGGGCCAATTAGTACTCGAAAGCAGGAAGCGCCGATACTTCTAGCAGCACCTAATGGTGTGACAATTAGGCGATTTTTGTGTGGGGAGTCTGGATCAGTTGTAGTTTCTAAATCAGCATTTTTTACACGATTAAGGTGATTATCAAACCATAGTACCTTAGCAACTTCCGTGTAAGGATTTACTTGAATTCTGGCTCTCAATGCTTCTGGGGAGTTGTGGCGCGATTTTACGGCATTTGAATCAGATAAAACTGCTTCCCATTCCCACAGTTTGCCTCGCTGTATAGGGGAGGAAAAAACCCATTGAGTTTGATGTGTTTGAGCGATTACAGTAAGTTTAGCAATTGCTAAAAGTCGTGCTGTTGTTTCCTCAAATGTTTCTGTAACTACCCTAGAAGAGTATGGTTGTTCTAAGTTAGTATTCCCTTGGACAATGCGTTTAACTGTTTCAATTACTGGGGCTGGGCTGGATGCTTGTACAGAATCAGTAGAAGGGGATTTTGTAGAGCTAGTTACTTCTAAAGGTTCTGCCTGTGTAATATATAGAGAGTTTTCCCGTACAACGGCACTTACTCGCCACAACTCACCAGATTTCATTTCTGGGAGTGCTGATAATAAGGTAATTTTTAGGTCTTTTTGACCAACAAATGACACTTTGAACAATACTTGAGTATTGCGTTGTAAATACTTTAGACACTTGCTTTTCCATCAACATTGTTTCAGTATTTATGATGTTTTTTATTGAGCTACTCCCCGCGAATCGACGGGCGGAGATTTAGGCGCTTGAATTAGGGTTAACTTTTTGCCCGTCAATCGGATTAGTTAGAAGTCTTATGTCCATCGTCCCTGTCAGCATTAAATGGGCAGGTGGCGCAACGCTGATGGTTAACTTTCTAGCGTTTTAATGTTAACACTTGTCATGGTAATTTATTTTAATAATGGTTTTCATTTGCTTCCATTTTAAACTTTTCTAATTGTGTTTCTCTGTCTAATTTAGGGCAAATTGCATAATACCCTCTACCAAAGAATTGCATTCCTAGATCGAAGGCAAAGTCGCCTGTTTCAGAGCCATCTTTATCTGTCCAAATTTGGATTCCTTCTGGTGTCCAGTTGAGTCTGTAAGGGACACCCCAGAAAATAAAGTATTCGATGGCACACCCTATAATTATAGGACTGGCAATTCCAATATACTCATGTTCATTGGGGTTTAAATCCCTCATCTTTTCTTGTAACTCATGTAATGATCTTATAGGTTGTTTCATTTTTATCCTCAATTAATTACTTAAAAACATATTACGCATTTTTCTTGTTTAACTGTGGGCTGTGCTTTATCCCACAGTTTTAAGACGTTACCAAAAGTTGGTATATCTAACCGTTAAACCTTCATCCTTCTCAGCTTTTTTACTGGGAATGAATCTACGTTCTAAAAGTTCTTTTTCGCCTTCGGGTGTTCCTCGTGTGTATCCAGCAGGCTCACCATCAAAATTACAAGCTTCGTAGGCTTTAATAATTCTGTAATGGTTTTCGCCATAAGGGGCAGGTTCTATATACAGCCCGCCGTATTGCTGAACTAATTCTTTGTAAGTTGCCATTGGTTTTACCCTTGTTATTTTTGTACTATGAGTGTGAGGTAAGTTATTCTTTACTGGCTAATTCTTGGCTTATCGAATCTAGAACATTTATAGAATTTTGAAGTTCAGAACGTAATTTCTCTATCTCATCTTGAAGCTGAGAAATAGATCCAGCATTGAGTAAAGAGTTTTTATCTAAATCATCAAATTTTTTGCTGATTACTCCGAGGCGTTTGAAACAGTCGAACATTATCCAAGCAAACTGGCGCTTATAGCGACGGATGTAAGACCCTGCATAATGGTCTGACATATCAATATGACCTTGTGTGATTAGTACGTTCTTATACGTGGCGATCGCCACGTAGCCACGAAGAGCGATGATTTCTTTGGCTAACTGATTGTTGCTAATTATTATTCTTTAAGCAGTAAGGGTATAAGTTGCGATCGCATTTAGGGTACTAAAGTATGCCTGTATTAAAAAAATAAATTAAATAAACCTTGTTAATAATTTAACAGGGTTTATTTTTGCTTACCGTTAGGTGGCAACTGATAATACTTCAATCCGTTTCAATGAAAGATATTCTGAGTCTCCTTCTGGAATTAATGCGTATATGATGTCTCCTTTTTTTATTGGTAATATTGTAATATTTACTGGTGGTTTGTGGGGAACATTAATTCCATAAAGCTCCAGTAGCGTAGTTGATGTTTTTTTACTGATATCAGTTATGTCCCTGTATTCGATCTCATTTTTGAAACTTGATAGTGGAGCAATAGTTTCTATTTGAATAGAAACTCTCGCTCCTAGTAGACCCCAGATTCTATCAGTCAGCCATGTGTTCATTGTGTACCTTTTTAATTAAGTTTCGGAGGTGAATTTTTATAATATGGCGCGTTAGCGCGGTTAAGTGTTGTTAATAGTAGAAAAAATAATTAACCCCCAGTCAAAATGGTTAATTAGGTGTTTTAATCAGTATTATTAATGTTGTTTTAGATTCTGTTTCTTTTTCTTAAAGCTTCTAACTCTAAGCTAACTGATTCTGGTAATTCACAAAGAATTGTTATCGACATGATAAACAATCTCCTTATTAGGCTTTGTCCGATTTCATTTTTAAAACTGCGCCCTTCAGTTTTTCAGTTGCGATTTTTAAAATTTATGTAGCTAGATTAATAATAGTTATTTACTTACTGTTTGTCAATCAATTTAAGTAACTATTTTGTACAAAAGTTATTATTGTGAAATTCTATAGAAAAGCAGTTCTCCTATGTGAAGATTGTTGACTACTTTTAAAATTTCTGTTTGTGTATCTGGGTGAAATGCTCCTAATTTTAATTCGTGTTTATCCGAAGCTAAGAAATATGCTGCCCCTTGACTTTCGAGTAATTCTAGATCGTTAGTCGCATATTTGGCAGCGATCACAGCCATGACTGATGATTGTGCGATCGCATATCTAACGCCATTAATTTCTAACACTGCTAAACCATGATGCCTCTGGTTCGTACTGCTTACCATTTATGATCTCAACTAATTATTAATGTTTTTACAGTAGTAGGCGATCGCCTACTTTTTGTATGTTTTATATACAAGTACTTTAGAATATTTTGTCACTGTATTGTTAATATTAACGAGTTTAAATACTTGATTAAATATAAAAAAAATAATCCATTAATTCGCATCCAATAGTTGGATGCGAATTAATGAATTATATTGCTTCACTTATAGATTTTATGGAGTAGCGCACTATCTGTTCATCGCGATACCACTGGATCGTCGTAACTTGACTCCCTGACATCGGCGCTGCGGTGATGTCAAATTCACCCTCAACTTCACCCTTTCCAATTTCTTCATCAAATAATTTATTGTTTGGGCTTATACCGCTTAGTAGGTTGTAACGGATTTGCCATGTTATTTGGCTTAATGCTTGAGCGACTGCATTATCGGTTGTACCATTAAATACTTGCATATTATTGTTCAAATTAATTTCACTTTTGCTACGCCGCTAGGCGTTCTTGTTTTTTTGTTATTTCTTATTCGTAATATTTTTAATTGATTAAAAAAATTAAATATTAGTCCTTACTTATTGCTAAGTAAGGACTAATATTTTAGTTTTTATTTGTTTCAATTTCAAAATCTACCGATCTTTCGGCAAACCCTTCGGCATCTTCGATACTGGAATGCCCTTGATCGTAAATTAACAACGAGCTTGGGTCATTGGGATCTACAATTCCAATAGCCCACATATTTTCGCAAGGTTGCTCTATTTGAATAGTGTAACCTTTATAGTCATAAGTTTTTATTAGCATATTATTGTCCAAATTAATTTCACTTTTGATGCGCCGCTAGGCGTTCTTATTTCATTAGTTTGATATTTTTTTTTAAAATATTTATTTTTTATAAAAAATTAAACCCGATTTTGGTTTAGGGTTTAATTTTTTTTACTTATCTATTTTTCAGTTTATGTTCTTTAATTAGCTCTAATATTTCCTTGCACATTGGTTTTAGAGCATTTACTCCATCATGAGCAACAAGGCGAATTACGTCTGCTTGGCAAAATGGGAATTTCCCCTTAAAAGGGTCGGTAAATTCGTCAAATTTTTGTGCGTGTTGGATTAGTTCTGGGTGCGATCGTAAATATTTCCACCAGATCGCAATATAATACTGGATTATCAAATCATTTACCTTGTTATTACTGTTCCCAAGTTCTAACCCGTTGGGTAGTACAAAAGCTACCCGTTCATACCCTTCTCCCCCTTTATTAATGGGTTTTTGGTACAGTTTAGCTTCACGCCAATCTCGTGCCTGTATTAAGCCTTTAGGAGTTTGGAATAATTTTGTACTTTGGTAATGGTTTTCAATGCTCCTGTTCTCACCAAAAGCTTTTACATTACAGCAAAATGGGGAATATCGTTTATCTCCCCTACTATGGCACTGCAATACTTTTTGGTTCATTATCTTCTGCTAATTCATCACTACTAAATACGCGATCGCGTATAAATTTTGAATTATTATTATGAATCGAGTTAGTAATAACTGAGGATATTTGGTAGTTTTTACTGGTGAGTTAGAAACTGGGATTAAATACCCACCAGTAAAATACAAATTAGTTTTTAGGAGATTCTCTAATTCTCAGGTTTTCTGGGAATTCGTTGATATCACCGCCTTTTTTGCTTTTAAGTTTTTGTTTTGATGTTCCTATTAAGTTGGGAACTTGAGAGTTGCTTCCTAGTTGCTTAACAAATACTGGCACTTGATATTGTTTGCATTGCTCAACTATGTCTTCAATCCAATTAACCTCGCACGATCGAGCATCTGTTCCAGACTCACCGCCAACGATCACCCAGTTTATAAAGTCTGCTGGAGCCACCATTTTTTGAGATTTAGAACGATATTTTTGTGTTAATTCAGAAATTTCCTCGTCAAGATCGAATATTGATACCTTTTCTAACAATGGTTCGCAGCTAAGAAACTTTATAGTGGCTAAAGTATGGCGTAATAATGGGATTCTCTCATTCGCAACTTGTTGATTTTCAACACTGATACCTAACCAGACATTAGGTAATGGATAATCCCATTCACAACTTTCAAATAGTCCAATATCTCGGTTAAACTTTCTGCCCAAGTCAACTGTTGCCATCCTGATTCTCTGCTTGGCAGTACGTGAATATTGCATCATCCGTTCAGGTCTTTTTGTCAACACCTGAAATTTATGCCAGTGTGCCATAGCCATTACCGCAAACACTTGGTCAATCTGTTCATCGGTTATATCCTTATGAAAAAGATCCGACATTGAATCAACAAAAACTTTGGTCGATTTTTTCCATTTAAGCGGTGCATCTAATCTGTCTTCGTGGAACTGTACATCAGAGAACTTTCGCTCTCCCCAGAATCTTTTAGCTATCGCTTCGGCATAGCATTTTTTGCATCCGGCACTAACTTTTGTACATCCACTTGTTGGATTCCAAGTTTTTCCTTGAGTCCCATCATCATCCATCACCCATTCTATATTTGTTTTTGCCATTTGTTTTAATTAGATTAGTTTGTACTTGGCATTAATGCTACTATTGCTGCTTTTGATTTTTGTTGGTTTACAGCTTATTGAAGATCGCAGATTGTACTTTTATCGCAGCCTATTCGTGCTAACTCGGATCTTGATGCGATAGCATCTTTATTATTGTTATTACTGTTCAATAGCTCAATAGAAAGTTCACACTTCATTACTTTTACTACTTTTACAATAGTATACAAAATTAGATAAATTGTCCTGGTTGTCTGAGGTTTTTTTTAATAAAATATATAAAAACAGTGGAGAATTTATGTCACGTAAAAAGAATATGCCTAATGGTTTAAAATCTCTTAAAGAAATGTTACCAGTTGAGCGTTTGGTGTGGTTAAATCGGTGGGCTAAAGTAAAAGATTTCTATAGAGAAGATGCGGATTTGTTGTTTGCTACTAAAGATGCCAAAATCATTGAAATGATTAAATCAGGTGCGATGGTAGCAACCAAAGTTGTTGCTCGTCCTGAGCCAACAGTAATTCAAGGTATGAGGACAGCAATTGCTAACAAAGGTGTAGATTTAACCCTTTTAAATTCTGACTGTTCTGTGGCTGATATTCTTGATGGTGAGGAATTGCAACATTTTGATCTGCTTCAAGCTATGGCTGATCCCGATATGGGTTTTAATTTGGATTACCCGGAAGAAGTTTATCAGTTGATGATTGCACCATTTAAAGCAGAAATTGAGGCTTATGAAAAAGCCAAACAAGAAGCCGATGCTGAAGCAGAGAAACAAAAACCTGTTATGAAACAATATAACAGAGATTGTACTGCTTGGCATAAGGCTAAAATTGAAGCTGCGAGCGCATGGGCGCGAGAATATAAAGGGAAAATTAAGTTCGTTAATATTAACAAGCCAATTACCAAAAAATCATTGCAATTGCTAGAAAAACAAGGATTTAAATTTGATGTTCCTAGACCTGTCAAACCTCTCACTGTAACTTTTCCGACCGCTCCTAAACTTCCTTCAAAGCAGTATTCGGTAGACTTTGAAACTTATGTTCCTGGTTCTATTCAACAGGTTGAAGAAGCTATTGCTTGGGCAAGGGAGTTGTGTGAGGTTCCAAATGACTATGCTGACATCAACGATGATTTTGTTTGTTTTGATTTGGAACCAGCTATCCGCGATCGCTATTTAGAAAATCAAGTTGAGTGTGCGCTTTCTATTTTTCAGCAGGTATTAAGTGGTGAACTAAAAGATCCCAAGGAAATTTGGGATCTTTTAACTGCTCTCGATTTAGATTATGATGAAACTCTTGGAATGCGCTGCTTTACAGATTATCGGAATTATGAAAACCGTCATGCCGATTATAATACTTGGCATAATATTAATCTTTCTGTAACAGGTTATTGGTTGATAGAATTCCAGTCTCAAGAAATTCCTGAAATTGTTTTCCACGTTCCTTATGATCGGGTGGCGACATGGGATGAGGTCATTGATATTGATTCATTGCCTAAAGTTGAAGATGAGTCTCAAATGGGTCGTGAAATTTCTGAGCAAGAGAAAATAATCTACCCACTGTCTGAGCTTTTGCCTTACTTTGGCTTATCTACTTCAGATTTTCCTCGTCGTTTAGAAATTAGAGTTGGAGATTTTTCTTCAAGATATTCTGCGCGTGATTGTTACACTGACGAAGATGATTTTGATGAGTACGATGATTTCGACAATGATTATTTGGATAAGTCTTATTGCTTCGACATATCTAGTTGGTAGTTATCTAATCAGAGCGCAAAATAATCGACCTTGTTATTAACAAGGTCGTTTTTCGTTGTTTATAATTATTAAGTCTATCAGTATCTTTGTTGAATACCTAGTTCTTTTTCTTGTCTTTTCCAGATTTCTGTAGCTTTTTGATAAAATCCCCAATTTCTAGGGTTATTAATATCTGTTATGGTATCCTCGTATTCGGCATTAATTGTTGAACATTCGTAAATTTCTAAGGCGGCTTGCATACCAACATCAATGAATCTTTCTTGGCACTCGTCACTGTAAAGAAAACTAAATCCGAGTTCGGCTAATAATAAGATAGCTTCTGGATCGCAATCGTGACCAACTAACATCAAAATTGTCGATTCTAATCTAGCAACCGCATCAAGCATTTTTGCTCTTCTTGATGTCGGGTAGGGCGGTAGAAACTTAGTAATTGGTGTACTAGCTGGAGGTAAAAGATGCGTGGTTTGCATGATTTATTTGGTGCAAAAGAGCGTATTTTAATATTGGGCGCGATAGCGCAGCGCCGACAATAAGGTTCGCGCCAGTGCTAGCGAGTCAGTTTGCGCCCAATATGACTAATTAATACTTGTCAAGGGTTATCAAAATAGTTGAAACTCCTGTGTATCTTTTGCTAGTTTTGAAGCTTCCTTCTGGTAGGTGTTCGTACTTGCCATTCATTAACTCAAACCAGTTCCTAAAGTCCTTGTAAGGGTTTCGATTATTCTTTAACCAAGCAGGGGACATGATTGATACCAGTCTGCCTTTAGGAGCTAGACACTGTTCATACAAGTGGCGCACATGAAGACAATCTGCTCCTTTTGTAAAGGGTGGATTAGCTACAATTTTGTTATAGCTTCCAGTTAATTTGAGGCAGTCGCTTCCAACCAGATTATAACCTTTGAGAATAAGTAGATTTTGCAAATCAAAATCAATTTCTACTACTTCTAAGAGGGCATCTGGACAAAATTCTAATACAGCATCACAAAGTTCACCACTTCCACCATGAGGTTCTAGTACTGTCTCACCAGGCTGAATTTGAGCTTTTTCAACTACTCGTCTAGCTACTGGTGGTGGACTAGGAAAATAATCAAATATTACTTTGCCAATCAGTTTTCTCTGTAATCCTTGAATTTTGAGAATTGTCGGGGGTTCTGGTGGTTCAAGATTAAATTCCAGTAGCGCGTCAATAGCCTCAATTGTTAGTTCAGCACTGGTTATGCCAATCTTAGTTAGATCTGTCAGTAGCTCCTTATGCTCCTTCCAACTGGCATAAATTTCTTTAGGGCAGTACTCTTTTTCTAATCGGCTAAGTCCGGTTATTCCTAGCAAAGATTCTAATGCTTTTTTTGTCCTAATTTTTCCTAGAATTGGTGGTACAGTGCCATCGTCCCAAGCATCAGCTAATTTGTACAAATAGCCTTGTATAGTCTGTAATCTTTTCCCTGTGGCTACTATTGCTTCCGCCATAAATGCACGACGTTGAGTTTGTCGTTGCTCCATGATCGGTGAGTTGAGTTTGCTATTAATTTCGGATTGCATTCCATCAGCAGTTTCCCGCAGTTTTTTAGCTATGAGGGTGTTTGCTGCTAGATAGTTTAAGTTCCTTGTAGGTAAGGTTAATAGATTATTGGTCGTTGAACTAGCCGTCCGGCTTTTATACTCAAATAGGTTAAGTTGCATTGTTGCTCTTAAAAACATTGCAACTTAAACGGGCGATCGCCCGTCTATGTTATTTCAATCAGTGTTTGACCAGCGGTTCCACATTGCACTCTTAGCTGCGAAGATCGCGATTAATGGCTACCGTATTCCTGTACTATTTCTACGGAACCTACAAGGTAACGAGGTCGGTAATCTTAGGTTGGAGGGCTAAATCCTTTGGTTTAGTGGGACTTTTAGGGTTTTTAATTATTTTTACCACTATCTTTAGGAATAAAGTTATATTTTGCTGCTAATGTGGGCATACTTAATTAGGTATATTTTCAAGGTTTTGCGTTATGTTGAGATCTTTACCTTCTAAACTGTTTAGCAAGATCCTTGACTTTCTCGGTTCTAAGCAGTTTGGAGATATTTTGGAATTTATTATTAAAGCCTGTCGTTATATTCTAAGTTTCTCTTTTGCGGTTTTAGGCTTGATCGCACTATTTTTTGGTGAGCCATTGTTAGGTATTCGGACAATTGTAGTCGCAATACTATTTTGCCCATTGGTGAAGATATCAAATTTTTGGCAGTTCTTTTTCGGTGGTATTATTGTTGCTTTCATGCTTTAATTCATGTTTAGTTTTAGCTGAATTTAACAAATATTAAAAAATATATTTTTAAAATTATTAGCTTGATTGGGTAATTCCCCTGCTCAAGCTAATAATTGTATAATTACTGCAATGCTGCGAGTTTTAACTGTAGTCTTCTTCTTGCATCTTCCAAACTTACAACATCAGCAAATGCCTTTTGTGGATTTGGATTTATTTGTAGAAATGGTACAAGCTCTGCCAGATCTTTTAACATTCCTGCATAACTTAAATTGTTGAAATCCGCGCCCCTTACATAAGGCTGTATCACATTCAAAAGTAGTAATGCTGCATTTACTTGAGCCAAATTTGTATCAGTTTTTACTTGATTAACTGTTTTTACATTAGCCGTACTTTTTTTTGGAGAGCTTGGTTGTTTTAGTTCTGTGTAACCTTTATTAAGTTTTTCCATTTTCAGTTGTTTCAGCTTAAATTCGGCATCTATAACGTTGTAAAATTGGTGGCTTTTACTTTGTCCTTTTGTGCCAATTCTTCCCCAAGTAGTAGTTAACTGGCAGTTATCGGCATTGATTTCAGCCTTCCAGAATTTGTTAGTGTTGGTAGCATCATTTCTGCACTCAAGGCAGATTCGCGAGATAATATTCGCCATTGGATTGGTAGTTAATTTTTGCAAATGTTGGGTAATTAAATTGCGAACACGGTTTCAATTTCTTCATCTTTTTGAAGGTTTGGAATAGCCATGACAGTATCCAAAATCTGAGACAATGCTCTTGTATCAGAACTGCCGAGCATAATGCCAAAGGTGCTGAATTCTAATAATTTCTGAGATTGTTTAAACTCTGTTAGCCAAGGTGATGAGACACTGCATTGGTCATCAGTAATCATGATGATGTCCCCGTTTTTGTAGCGCGATTCTGTCTTGATTATTGCAAGTGCGCTATCTAACGGTGCTGACCAGCTAGTGCCACCGTTGTAGAAACATTCCATACAATCGACCAGTTTGACGGGATCTAGTTGTCCAGCAGGGAAATCGTCAACGCGACAAACAGTCTTACAAAAATGCAGAATTCGACAGGTACGTTTTTGCTGGTTAGCAATGGTAAGTAATGCGATCGCAACCGCTTTAGACCACTCTTCTTTTGCACCTTGCATTGATCCTGATGAATCAAGGCATACAACAATTGGGCCGCGTCCCTGCTTCTCTTTTGAATTGAGTTCATATTGCAGTAGCGATTTTTCCGAGTAGCCTTTAAGGAACAAGGGCTTTAGTTCTGGTACAACCAGCTTCACAAGCTCCGAGGGGACTAGGTGAGCCAAGTCATTTCCAGTAGTAACTGAATAAATTTCTGTCGCCGCTTGGGTTGTTTTGGTGCGTTGCTTTTTGGCAGCTAACAGTTTCATCCGTCCAGCGAGCTTGGCTATTGCCTGTAACTTTTGATTTTGTGCAACTCTTTTAGCCAATTTAATCTTTTGTTCTGAACTGATGCTTTTGGAACTGAAGCCGTTGCTGTCACCCCAACCAAATGCACTAAGAGCAATTGCAGCACCTTCGACCGCTTCTTGCGCGGACAAAGTTGCTTCCTCTAAAATAGTTTTTAGTCCTTTACCTGTTTTCTCAAGCCGTTCTGCATACTTTTCAGCAGTTAGAACGCTCTTTTTACCCTCGTTAATAACGTTTTTCAACGCCTCTTCTAATTCAGAAAGATGCTGTTTAATTTGTTTAGCTTTTTGGGGGTTTTGTTCGTCAACTTCTGCCTCTGCTGTCTCCTTCCTTAGTGAGTTAATTTGTTTTTTCAGTGCTAAGGTTTGTTGTCTTAATGGCTGAGGATTAGTCAGGGGAGTGCGAGGTTTAGGTAGACGCTCTGCTACATACTCTGAGAATTTGGTTGTACCAACTCCTGACAGTAACCACTTTTTGAAACTATCGCCTATAGCTTCCACTTCAATAGTTGTTTGCAAAGAATCAAAGTCGGGTAGTTCAGTGAGAATGGAGTGCGATCGCAACGCCCAAACGTCTTCAGGGCGAGGATTCTCTAAAGGTTTTGGTTCTGGTGCATAAAGCCTATGGAAGATCTCAGTTGTAAATATGCCAAATGTTTCTACTTTCTCTGTTCCAATTTCAATTGGTCTTTTGGTTTCTGGGTGTGCGTCTGCGTAGTCTTCCCATTGCACAGCATCCCATTTAGATACGTCGAATGCTAATTGTTCAGGGTTTGAATTAAATTTAGGCATTGTAGTTTTATGTTGGTAAATTGTGATTTTAGACAAGGGGATTTTGAGTAGACAATTTCATTGAAGTGATTGTCTACCCTGCCATCAAATGTGCGTTTGTTTCTTTAATTGGTTGGTTAGCTGTAGGCTTTCCCAATCATTGCTTGAAGCTGCTTTCGCATATCAGTTACTTGCTGTTTAACCTGGCGAACTTTTCTATATTTTCTTGCAGAACCAGATCCCATCAGTTGGTTGAGCTTGTCCTCCATCTCTGTCAATTGGATATCATAAGCCCCTACATCCTGCATCCATTTGCCTTTATTCATTCCAGGGCTAGGAGGCATGATCTGAGCTTGTACTTGGAGTGCAGCTTCTAGGATTGACTGAGCCTGAGTAGAGAGGGGATTGCCAAACTGTTTGATAGCTTTCTTGATCAATGCTCGTTCAGGTGGTTTGTTCCAGAAGATATGCTCAAGGACTTCTAGGTGTTCTTCGTCAGCCTGCTCATCGCCAGAGACATAGGCATAACAGCGAATTAAATCAATGATTTGTTGATGTTTGCGAGTCGAAGCTGTAATACCTTCCTTTTCTAGATTTCCCGATATGTCTAAGATGCAGTCGATCATCATTTCATCAATAGGTGTGGCGATCGCCTCAATTTGGATGTCATGAAGCTCAGTCAACGTAAATTTCACGTTAACTTGAGGGTTTGGAGCATTGCCAGATCTCCGCATCATCAATATTTTCTTAGATGGGCGAGCCACATCATGAACCCAATATCTGATGGCTAATCTGTCCCACAATGCTGCTAAACTTTCATCTTGTGGCAGTTCGTTAGAACAACCCCACAGGGAGTTTAGTGGACATTGCACAGTCTGTTTGCCATTGACAAATTCTTTATCAAGAATGATGCCAAGGGTGCTATTTAAGCTGCTACGCAGCTTGATTGTATAATACAAACATCAATAAAAAAGCTATTACTAGCCAGGTATGCCAGCCAAAAACCATCTTTCTCAAGAACAGAGAGAACAGCTACTGACAATCTTAAAAGAGCATGAAAATCCCTATGTAAGAGAGAAGGTTCTGATTTTATTATTAATAAACGATGGAAAAACCTACCAAGAGATTAGTGAATTTCTAGATCTTGCATACCCAACAGTAGCATATTGGGCGGTTCATGGCGACCCAGATAATTTAGATAGCTTTTTAGATGGAAGGAGAGAAGGTAATTTTAGCAAAGTTACCCAAGAATATGAAAACTTATTATTAGAAGTTGTTGAAAAAGAGCCAGCAGAATATGGATATGAATTTGGGAGATGGACAGCAGCAAGACTAGCAACCTACCTGGAGCAAGCAACAGGAATTAAGTTAAGTGGTTCTCAAGTGAGGAGAAGATTAGAGAAAAAAAAGTACGTTTACCTGTGGGCAAAATACAGCCTGGAGGACAAACAAAACCCTGAAAAACGTAAAATATTTAAAGAAAAATTAGCGGAATATTTAAAAATAACGCTCGCAACCCCAGAGCGTTTACAGGTATGGTTCTGGGACGAAAGCGGTTTTAGTTTAAGAGTGATAAGAAGAAAAACCTGGGGCAAGAAAGGTCATAGAAAGAAAGTGACGGGGCAAAGAAGAAGAGGAAGAGTAAATATTATGGGAGGATTGCGTTATCACGACAAAAAGAGGATGAATTTTGTCATAAAAAAAGGAAATGCAGATGTTTTTTATGAACAGATAAAACTCTTAAATGGTTTTTTACTAGAAGAATGGATTGAGCAAGGTAAACAAAGTGAAGATTTTGCAAAAGGTTCAGCAAAAATAGTTATTATTTTAGATAACGCCAGCTTCCACAAAAGGAAAGATATTTTAGAAAAAATCGCCTCAGAAATGCCCAACATTATTTTAGAGTTCTTACCCCCATATAGCCCAGATTATAATTTAATCGAATTAGTTTGGCATTCAGCGAAAGAATATATAGCTCATCGACTATTTGAGTCAGTAGAACAGCTAGAAGAGTTATTGAATAAGTTGTTAAATGAAGGAGGTCTTATTATTAAATGGGAACGTAAAATTAAAAATAAAGGTAATGCTGCTTATTAAATTTAGCTGCGTAGCAGCTTAAACCTGCTACCACACGTTATCTTTGGTGTCATGTTGCTTATACAGCAGAGGCAGATGAAAAAAGAATTGGCATGGTTTTTTTTATTATCAACGAGTTAACCAAAGTTACGCCAGTAGAAATTGGAGATGCTTTGTTGTGGGAGTCGGATATCATTCCTGTGGACAGTATCAATCATAAAACGACGATGGCAAAGGATGAATTGTCCAATTTAATCGAAAAAACTTCAGTTCAATTAATTAAAACTGATTTAGAAAATTGGTCTGGTAAGTTAACTAGAGCTAGAGTTAGGGATGAAGAAAGGCTGAAAACATATTACGGCACTATCGCCCAAGAAATTCGTTCTAAACTTGAATTTAAGCAATTAGAAGGAGAAGATAAACAAAAGGAATTAGCACGAATTGAAGCAACACATAGAGAGTTAGATAGAAAGCTAGCAGATGTACAAGAGCGTTATGCCATGCGGGTAGAAGCTTATTTGCATAGTGCCATGATTATCTATTTACCTACGATACATATTCAATGCGAACTTATTCGCAAAAAAGCTAAACGTGAAGTCATAGCCGTTTGGAACCCTTTCACGAAAATAATTGAACCCTTGCGGTGCGAAGTTTCGGGAGAACCAGTATATAATTTTTATTTAGGCGATGACGATGCCAAAATTATCTCACCGACGATTGGTCATTAGCTACAACTACGATGCTTTGTAAACCAAAACTAACTAAAAATGACAACAAAGCAGCGATCGCAACTAATAAAAATACTGCCCCAAATCTACTATCTTCACCTGGGGCTGACTTGAGTAAACGTTTTAACTATCCATTCACAAGTTGCTTTCTCATCAGCAACATTAGTAATCATGACATCTGAGTTAAGTTTTTTCGCTCACTTTCACCCAATAATCCCCCTAGATAGTGTCTAAACCCTTTTTTCTGAGATTGATGGGTGAAAACATCATCGAACCTACCACACCATTTTTCAAAGCATGGTGGCATAGCAGAGGGAGTGGTTTGTTTCATAGGGGTTCCTCTATGTGGAATCTTTACCCTCTCTAGATTATAAGCATTTTATTTGGGATTGTTTGTTTAAGTCCCGTTAGGCAGATCCTTGGCAATATCAATTAAATAATCAGCAAAGTTCTAGTTTCCTTGCTGTGCCATCATGCTAGATACCTGCTTGATTGCCTCTATTAATCCATCATCAATTAAGTCAGGATTTGCCATCAAAATTTTTGGCTCTTCTCCATCACTACAGCTTAGTAAATGGTGAATTATTCTGTCTCTATTATATCTTTATCAGAGTGACAGAAGAGCGTTAGATACATTGGTGCATCCAGTATGTATGCGTGGCAGTTTGCCAAAGCGTTATACCTAGCCGACTTGCATGGATGGACTCGCTTTGTATCAATGCAGAACCACTCCAGGTAAAATGTCAAATTT
Organism: Crinalium epipsammum PCC 9333; assembly: GCF_000317495.1. Lineage (GTDB taxonomy): Bacteria > Cyanobacteriota > Cyanobacteriia > Cyanobacteriales > PCC-9333 > Crinalium > Crinalium epipsammum. The sequence goes on along the minus strand of NC_019753.1, from coordinate 703,981 downwards.
GTTGTTGAAAATAGAAACTCACCGTTAAACTTATTCAAACTCAGCCACAAAAATAACAATCAGAACCAGTTAAATAATTAGTGTTAGTTTTCAGCCAATTAGACTCAGAAAAATCATAAATCCAGTCAAGACCAGAATCAACATTTAGGAAACCACTGAGCATTCCATGAATTACCCCAACTCCCGAACTTGCACACAAGCTATTTAACCAAAAAACTGCTGGATTATTAATCCCTTCTAAATAACCTGCTTGCATTGCTAAATGATTAATCTCAAAAGGAGCCAACTCTAAAGCTGCTATGCGTAAATTAATCATATTGCCACACATCAAACACCAGCCACCCCCAAGTGGTGGAACAGTAACTCGACCATACATTCGGGGTGTTCCATTACCTTGAATATCTATATGAGTACCAAGACAAACTAAGGGACGCATATACTTCAAAGCTAATTCTTGGGCAACTTGGCGAGAATAATGATTGTCAGTAGCAACAACAATTAAATCTGTTGCAGCAACTTCCCGTTGAACTGATTCATCTGTAATAGAGACAGGCATAGCTTTGACACTAGAACCAGTAGCATAAATTCTTTTAATCAATTGTTTGACATAGTGAACTTTATACCACCGTTCTTTAACCATTTCTGGTGTAGCAGCAGGCATCCGATTTAAATTAACTGTTTCCAAACGATCTGGATCGATTAATAGCCACTTTTTTACACCTAAACGTCCTAGCTGTTCGGCAAAAATCGCTCCAATTCCACCACAGCCAATTAATGTAACTGAAAGTTCGCCCAGTTGTTTTTGGAAAGTTTTTCCAAAAACTTGTTGACGAGCAAACATTAATTCTGTTTCTGGTAAATAGGCTGTTTTCTCTTCCAATGCAAACCAGGATTTATCAAAATTTATTTTTTGAAAAGATTGTCCTTTTCTATCCCAGAGCCGGAATTGGCTGTTTTGCAGCGATTCATCAAAAATTCCCGAAATCAAGCGAGGTTTTTTCTTGAAAGTAGATGAAAGAAATTTGGCATATTCTGATTCGTAACGGTCGTCAACACAGGAGAATGATAGTTGACCTTGACCTGCATGAGTATGAATGTGGACAACATCTAATCCTGGTATTAGATGATTATGAAGCAAGTACAGGTGAAATTGTTGTTTTAATACTAACCCACTGATAGATTGACGTTCATAACAATCAGGTTCAGGAACAACCCAGGATTTGGGCAAATATCTTACCTGATGTTTTGATAATTGATGGCGTTTACAAAAGAAGAAACCAATAACTTCTTCATTTGTCTTTCGAGCCTTTTGCATGACTTGACGAAACTGATACCACATTTGTGGTGGGATGTGTAAAGAAATTTTTGGGTAGCGCATATCTTTTTAACTTTAATGAAGTAAGACAGTCAGGACTTACGCAGAGACATTAAATGCAAGGGCAACCACAGGGGGATTGCCCCTACAGATGGTGTTTATTTTCGTAATTGGCGTAAGTCTTGAGAGTATTGTGATGCAGATTGCATTTGCACCTAATCATCACTATTAATTGCGTGGCGGGCTGTGACAAATAAGGTAGCGAGATTATGTCCTTTTTCGGGATAGCTACTAGGTCGCCAGGAGTTCAGCCATTTATCTCGATTAAATCCTCCCCCTAAGCCAACACAGTACCAGTACCAACCTTCCTCGCTTAAAAATGGTGCGCCATAATAACTTTGTCTGGTAAAGTGATGATCTCCCTCTCCTACAGTGTTCCAAGGATAGTTGAGATAGCAGCCAATCGGCGGAAGACGTGGGTAGTCTGGTGGCAGTAAAAATAACACATCTGAGTTAGAAACTGTAAATTTCTTAGAAGATAAAGGCATTCCTTTAACTAACATTGCTGTGTATTGAATGCCACCAATCGTTTTGCCACCAACAATGACGTTTTTAGCAACTTTTTCCAAAACTTTCAGTTCAAAAATAATTCTCTCGCTCGGTTTAAATCCTGATTGACCGCGATTAATTGTAATTGTCATAGTCTTAACCTTTTACGATTTTAGGAACTGTCCAAACTTTGGAACCTTCTTTGAGTGCGTCTGTTTCTTTTAAGGGTTTAGTCCCTCCAAATCCTTCTTCCATTACGTCATCATTGCCAATTTCAGGAAGTCGCGATCTCAAATCTTCAATGGTTGCGCCTTCAGGTAAATCGACTAATTTACCATTAACAACTGCTCTCATGTTAATGTCCTCTCATCTCTCAATTAATCGGATAATTTTAGCTCTTAATTAGTGCCACCAGGAAAGTTGTGTTAGTTATTGTTGAGGTAATACTTGTTCTTGAGTTTGCTGATGGGCAGATGGATAATTAAAACCCAACCAAACATACACGCTTACTAAACCCACTGTACTGACGACCATTACTATTAACAATTTTTGGTAAAGATTTTCAAGTCTTTTCAAGTCTATCTTGACAAAATTGATTTGCTTTAAATATTCGGTTTTTTGTTCTTGACTTAGCAGGGTTAGCTGTACCTCTAATTTTTGCCAACTTTGATTCAAATTATCTACTTTTTGAGTAATTTTGTCTAATTTATTGTGTTCTTCTAAGATTAATTTTCCATTTACAGTTGTCATCATTTTGTCCTCATTTACAGCTACAACCTTGAGTAAACCTTACACATTTTTTTGCTCAAACAAGGTCAAAATGGGCGGCTACCTTCAGGTTAGGAAAAGAGCAAATCATTAGGTGTTCGCGTTTAGTGTAAGTTATCTTGATAATTCTTATGAAAAACCAATAAGAATTAATCAAAAAGATTAGTATTACCAATTCGATAATAGTTTTGCCCGTTATCTTGTCTATCAAATTTATCAAAAACTTCAATCAAATCTACGACACTACTAGCAGCGACTTTGAGATCGTTACCTAGAGATTGTTCAACTGAGGCAACTTCTACTCGCATACCCCGTCTTCTTAATTTTTCTGCTAAATAGGCAAAATCTGAATCTCCAGTTACTAAAACTACAATGTCTGGTTTAACTTCTAAGGCTAATTCAATGGCATCCATTGCCATGACAATATCAATGTTTGTTTCATAGTCATCGCCTTTGGCTTTACCTTCTTTAACAACAACTAAAAAGCCATTACTTTTTGCCCAGTAAATGAATCTTTCTTTAGTTTTTCGTTGTTCTTCAAATCTTTCTCTAGCGGGTGGTAACCCTACATAGATCACCATTTCAATTAATTCCCTACCTTCTTGCGAATTAGCTAGGTAGTCACGGATTTTTTGCCAGTCTAGCTTTCGATTAAAGCTTTGTGCTGCTAAGAAAGTATTGTCGCTATCTGCTAGGATTAGTACCCGACGATTAATTCCCATAGTTTTGCTGACATCACTATTTGTTTTCGCTTATTTGTGATTAAAGCTCACTACTGGAAATAGGGGTTTCCTTAAATCTCAATTGGTGCGATCACACGCCATGAAAGTTTATTAAACTCTTGGTATACGACACTCAGCCCTGCTTTATTAAAATTACTCAAGCTTAGATAACATAATACTTAGGAGGTGGTTCAGGATTTTCACTACCAATAGTTAAAGTCATCGACACAGCTTCATCGGACATCCAGTAAAAACGAACATTATCCTCTGCTGGCTTAACTTGTTTCTTTACCTTTTGATACAGTTCTCGCATTTCGTTCAAACTGATAAAACACTCGAAAACGGACCATTGGATTCTATTTCCGTAGCCCTCTAAAAAATTTGATAACTTTACGCGTCTTTTATCATCAGGAATGTCATAAACTACAACAACCATTATCTTGGGGATGGGGAAAGTGGAAAAGTGAGAAAATTAGGTAATCATTTCTCATTCCCTTATTGTCTCATTCACTTACCAACTTTTGTTATGCTGTTCTTAAAAATGGCTCATAAGCTATACTATGCAATAAACTGCGCTTATAGCGTCGAATCTGCAATTGAATAGCGTGTCGATAAGAAACTTGAGATAGCAAGTCAGGATGAGAAAGTTCTTCATTCATGCGTTTTTCAAAATGTTGCAGAAAAATTCGTCTGGATTCCTTCCTTAAATAAACTCCTCCAGTACTAACAACAGTTTCAAAATCTCTGGACTTGAAGACTGCGCTATTGATGAGTTTTAAGACTAAACTATCTACAATTGGCGAACGAAATTCCTCCATTAAATCGAAAGCTAAATATGGCTTTTTATCTTCCCCGTAGTGTAAATTAGCAAAATAAGGAGATAGCCCTTCGGCAACAATCAAACTTAAAACGTTGTTAAATAACAGAGTGTAACCAAAACTCAATAAGGAATTAACTGGATCGGTAGGAGGCTGGCGGTATCGCAAAGAAAAACTAAATTCTGGATTAGTGATTAACTGACCAAACGCCGGAAAATATCGGGCAGCGCCAACTCCTTCATAACCCCGCAAACTATCTAGATTATTAACTGTATCAAGAGCCGAAATATCCGTACCAATACCCGCAATAGCTTGAGACACTTCTGCTACTTTGCGCTTGCGGTTTAATCTCATCAACAATTGTCTAGAGTTTGCCAATTTACCACGCACGATCGCTTGAGATACTAAAAATTGAAACTGCGGATCTTGACGCTTTTCAATTTGGATTAATTCGTTGCCTAGATGATTAGATTCCCAATTCCAAATATGACCTTTATATTGACCAGTGGTACTTAAAAATAATACTAATATTTGTTGTTCTAAACAAGCGTTAATTGCCTGAGTAGTTACTTGAATATTGCCAAAAACAAGAATCCGTTCAACTTCTCGGATTGGCACTTCAATTTTCTGCTCATCAGGAACCCAAATTACAAAGCGGAGATGTTCTTTATAAAGTGTTGACCCAGGTTCAAGCAAATAAATAGTAGCCATTTCTCTATTCCAAACAGTTTTAATAGCAGACTTTCCGAGTTGCTTTTCTTTATCAGTTTCTGAAGTTAACGGAAGTGGCGATCGCAATGCTGGCAGAGTTTCTGTTTGCCTTGCTTGCGTCGTTTCTCGTTGAAAGCTTTTTTTTACTTCCCTTACCTTCTACTCCAGATGCAGACACAGTTTTAGATGACTCAACAGGAAAAATGGCATTTTCTAGAAAGCCATGACCTAAAAACCGAAATCCGCGCTCAAAATTGGTAATTTGAGTTTTTTCAGGATGTAGTGTTAACTTGAAAGAATTAAGAATTTGTTCTACTTCTGAGTAAGCTTTAACAATGCGCTCTTGAGTAGTAGCTAATACTAAAAAATCATCTGCATAACGCACAAGTTTTAAATCCGATGCCGAGATAATCTTGTCAAATTCATCGAGATAAATATTAGCCAGCATTGGCGAAATAACTGCCCCTTGAGGAATTCCTTTGTCATTTCTGACTATTCCCTCTTTAGTTAACACGCCAGCCGAAATCCAAGCTTTAATTAAACATAATATACCTGGATTATCTAAATATTTTCTTACCACTATTAACAATCGTTGATGGTCAATACTATCAAAATATTTAGAGACGTCTGCATCCATTACCCAGTGATAACCTAAGTCCCGCCAATGAGCAACTTGTTCGACAGCATTGATGTAAGACATATGAGGACGATAGGCAAAACTAGCTGGAGAAAACTTATTCTCCATAATGGGAGCTAGAACATTTAATAATGCTTGTTGAACAATTCTATCTCGCACCGTGGGAATTTTTAATTCTCGCCAACTTCCCTTCTGTTTAGGTATAAAAACTTGTTTAAATGGTAGTGGTTGATATGTGCTGTTAGCAACTGCGTCTCTTAATTGAGAGAGGTTACTATTCAAATTATGATTAAAATCATCAGTTGTTTCTTCATCCACTCCGGCACTACCTTGATTTTCAGCGACTTTTCTCCAAGCACGTTGAAAATTTTCTCTACTCAGGAATTCCTCAACAATATCGCTAGAGGTTAAGTCTCTCTGTGTCTGAGAATGAAGAATGTTGATTTCTAGTTGGCTCATTTTAATTTACCTGCTATAACTAGCTATGAGTTTATAAGGGGCAAAAGTTATTGACTGTTAAAGTAGTTAACATTACTATCACATGACTATGGAAGCAGGTATTTCCTAAAAATTTTAAGGCCTCACCCTCATTTCAATTTTTTCTGCAATCTAAGACAAGAGCCTAAATATAATTCCGATTTTCCCGAAATTGATCTAAGTTCATTTAATAATTTATTTAAGGTTGATTCCCACAAAAAGGAGCCGGAATATAACTTGGTAACTAATAAGTTATGAGAGTAGTTGTCCTTGGCAAACCCAGCTAGGAAAACCCTCTTTCCTTTAAAGAGGATACTGTAATTATATTGATTAACTGAGGTGGTAGTTAGATGGTTACAGACATCTCTTTATTCACTCAAACCACAGCAACAGGCAATAGCCGGACTCGTTCTCAAAAGGTTAGTAAGCTTGCCGTCAATAATAACAAATTAGCAACAGTAATAGAAGCGGCATCAGTAGCTAGTGCAATTGCTGGTAGTGTAGCAGCAACAGTTTATCAACAATTACTTTTAGGAGTAATACCTTTATCTGTATCTTTTTGTTTAAGCCACTTATATAATCGTCAGCGTTTAACTCAATTACAACAACACTCTCAAGCGCTTGGAGCAACAATTAATTTAGCAAGAGAAGATAGTGAAGCGAATAATGCCATATTAGGATCTCAAATTCAAGCTGTTGAATCAGCTATTACACAAGCCAGACAAGATCTGCTACCTCGTCAAGCTTTAGCAGCTATTAAGTCAAAGATTGAAAGACTTAATAAGCAAGAAGTAATCATTGCTCAAGTATTAACCCCGCAAATAGCTGAATGCCAACAAACTATTATTGGCTTAGAAAACCAAATGGCAGTGCTAGTTGAGCAATTAACAAAAATAAAAACAACAACCTCTAATACCTTAGCGGCTCAACCTGCTACTAAAACTTTAGCTCAGGGACAACGGGGGCGGGTAATGATTTTTATTGATGGTGCTAATTTGTATCATGCTGTAGTCGAAAAAGGATGGGAAATTGATTTTGCCAAGCTTCTAAATTTTTTAACTAATAATGGTGAGCTAGTAGGTGCATATTTTTATACTGGTGTTGAGCGTAATCAGCCTAACCAGGAACGCTTCTTATCTTATCTGCGCCATCTAGGTTATCAAATTATTCAGAAAGATGTGGTGCAATTTAAAGATGGTTCTAAAAAAGCTAATTTGGATGTTGAATTAGCTTTGGATATGATCGATAAACTTGGCAGTTATGATACGGCTGTCTTAGTTAGTGGTGATAGCGATTTTACTTGTGTTGTTAAGCAAGTTCAACAACATCTTGTACAGGTAGAGGTAGTGAGTTTTCGGAAATTTACTAGCAAAGTATTGATTAAAGCGTGCGATCGCTATGTCGATTTAGACACACTGTATAATCAAATATGCAAAGTTCCTGTTTCTCCATCAAGATCTCGTCCAGCCCTGAAAGGTATTGCTTAATTACTACAGGATTTTTCAATAAAAGTAGTTGAGGTTTAATGGCGGGCGATCTGCACATCATAAGCGATCGCCTTACTCAATTATTTAAAACTGATAAGATTTAATTACAGAAAAATTTTCTCGATTAACCAGCAGTTACAACTTTCGCGATTGGGAATTACGCACTCAGCGTGCTATGGGCATGAACCCACATTAGATTAGATTGGCTTAAGTCCTATTGACAAAGCACTATGGGGTAACACCCGCAACACCTCACTAATAGTAGTCACCCCTTGAGTCACCTTCTCAATTGCAGCTACCCGAAATGAATCAAACCCAATTGATGACAAATAGCGATGCAACTGTGTCATCGTTCCCTCATAAATCAACTCTCGCACGTGACTATCGACATTCAACAACTCTAAAATTGCTTCCCGTCCAAAATAGCCAGAATGGAAACAATTAGCACAACCTTTCCCCCTACGCCACCCACTTAAATCCACTTCGGCTTTTTCCAAACCCAGCATTCTCAAATCTGCTTCAGTTGGCGTGTAAACTTCCGCACAATGAGGGCAAACCTTACGGACTAATCGCTGTGCGACAATCCCCAACAAAGCATCACCAACTAAACTAGAATCTGGGCCAATATCCTTTAAACGAGGAATCGCACTCACAGCATCATTAGTATGCAGAGTAGTCAACACCAAATGTCCTGTTAATGCGGCTCTTACTGCCGTTTCTGCCGTTTCTCCATCCCGAATTTCTCCCAGCATAATGATATCTGGGTCTTGGCGTAAAATTGCTCTGAGTCCAGCAGCAAAGGTCATACCAGCAGCATCATGTACCTGAGTTTGGGTAATTCTAGGTAACACATACTCTACAGGGTCTTCTACTGTAACTACATTGACATCAGATGTAGCTACAGCTTGGAGACTGTTATAAAGTGTACTGGTTTTACCTGAACCCGTTGGGCCTGTGATAATAACCATCCCTTGGGGTTGTTGCAACCATGTTTTATAAATCTCTAATTTTTTCGGGGAAAACCCTAAATCTTCTAATCCAGAAAACGGGTTTTCTCGTGGTAGTAACCGAATAACTGCTTTCTCCCCACCCACACAAGGTAGGGTACTTACCCGCATATCTACACGCAAATCTACTTCTTCTGTTGAAGAATAACTTTCTCCAATCCTGCCATCTTGCGGGCGACGACTTTCAGCAATGTCCATTTGAGACATTACTTTCAATGCCACAATCGCTTTACGACTAACATCAACAGGTAGAGTAGTAATATCCCGCAAAATGCCATCAATGCGATAGCGCACTCTTAAGCCATCAGTTGTGGGTTCCAGATGAATATCACTAGCGCGATGGTGTAAAGCACCACTGATAATTGTTTTAATTCGTTCAATTTGGCTATCAGCTTTGGTGAGATAAAGTGATGTGATTTCGCTAATATCAGAAAGTTCAGCATCGTTGGTATTAGGATTAGCAATAGTAGAAGTGCTAATCTCGTTAGGCTTAAAGTTTTGGCTGAGTGACCAAAGGCGATAACTTTTTTCGGCGATGGGGATAATTTTGATGTCTGTTAAAGTGCGATCTCGCAGTTGTTGTATGGCATCTGGTTTTAGGGGAATTGGACAGCCTAAATAGTAACAATTGCGCCAAAGTAGTAAAGGAATTAGAGGCGGTAAAGCACTGCGATTAGAAAATTCTCGAAAGAAACGGGCATAAACTTCTGGATCTAAGAAATTAAGGTTAACAATTTTTTGGTCATTTATCAAAAGTTTAAGTGCTTCTTGACAGGTAATTTCCTGTTGTGTTAATTTCTGCCAAGCTGAGTTAATAGTAGGCGAGATAGTTGGCATATTGTGAAAATCTTGATTAACTGAAAGCGGTTTAAATTAAAAGAGATCGCACACTGCATACCAATTTCCTAAATTTATGCTACAGATTAATCTCTACGTCAACCATCGGTAGTAGAGTTAAAGAGAAACGGTATCGTACCAGAAGTGCGATCGCTTAAACTACAACAAAACTAGCTAATTTTACCTGAAACTCTGGTTACTGATTTGCTTGATTAACTGCATCTAGAGGGTTAATAGCTTGTCTGATGTCAGTCGCCATATAAGGCTGATTCCCAGGACGAGCTTCAAAGTGGAGGTGAGGTCCAGTTACGTGACCTTTTGTACCTTCTATACCTACCTGTTGACCCTTGGTTACTCGTTGGCTCTTAACAACATCTGTTCTGTTCATATGACCAAAAAAGAATGTTTTGTTAGACTTCTGATTATATATTCCAACAATTCCATAGTTATCATTTCGTGCAATTACAACTCCTTCAATTGGGGAGTAAATTGGAGAGTTGACTGTAGCTGCAATATCAAGTGCGGGATGCTGACAATTCCAATAAGTATTTCCCCAAATCTGGCAGTTTCGCATTCCATAAGGTGATGTAAGAGTACTAGAAACATTTCTAAACAGTAGCTTTTTAAGACCTACCATATCAACTATGGGTGAAGGAGGAGGTGTTGGACTTCCACCATTTTTTTTCAGCCAATCTGCTGATGCTATAAACGTTGTTACCCTTCCTCCATCTGTACCAGTAGCGAATAACGGTGTATTATTAGAGGCATATACAACAACATTCCCATCTGTTTGAATAGCTAGGAAAGCACCAGGGCGACCCGATGTGTCAGTTGCCCAAACTGGTTTTCCGCGATCGTAAAGCACAACATTCCCATCAGCTTGTACAGAAAAGATATCAGCACCTGTGTTATCCGTTCCAGTCGCCCAAATTGCTTTACCCTGTGGGTTATAAAGAACTAAATTTCCATCACCTTGAAATATAAACTTGTAGTTAGTAGAAGTAACCCATTGTTGACCTCGGTTAAAATTTAAGTTGCTTGTGCTTGCCTTGACAATGATATTACTTCCAGTGGGAGGTGGTGGTGCTGTATATGCGCTGCTTCTCCAGCGTTGATTGCCATTATTACTATCACAATCCCACAGATGAACTTTGCCACCATTATCGCGTGTGGGAGTATCAACACAGAGATTAGTTCCCCTTCTTTGGATCAACATTCGACCATCACTAACATTAATTAAATTCCAGTTTTGATCGGGGTCGCTACCATTACACGGCCAGACATTGATTTCTGCTCCATTCCACAAGGAATGTGCATTCAAACAATTACCAGTAGAGCGATGTTTCAACAGAGTACCGCCAAGATTTCCTGTTAATCGATCAAATTGTTGATCAGGATCGCCATCATTACGCGGCCAGATAGACATTCTGGGTTGACTATCAATACGACGGAAATTCCAATTGGTATTTAAAGCTACGTTGTCTACAGAGAATGTTTCTGCTGCTTGAACTACTACTGCACCCATAACTAAAGTTGAAACAGCCGCAGAGCTTACTGTCAATATCTTCCAAAGTTTATTCAACATCTTAAAATAACTCCTGTACTGTTAATTTGTGTGAAAACGGAAAATTACTAAAGCTTTCTGGCTCGAACTACAGAATTAATTGCCTGATTTTTGGGGGGAATCTGCCACCGCATTTGACGAGCAGTTTGAGCAGATAAACAAATAACGTTGGCGTTCATTTCTCGGCAGATGTTCTGATTTGACCAGTAGGTTTGCCCCCATTTGTCCCAATTCAAAATTGGTGTAACAACATTCAAACCAGAAGTTTTATCTGTTGTTGTAGGTGTAGGTGAAGGCGGAATAACTGGTGCCGGTGAAGGTGTTATAACTTCTGGAGATGGTACTGAAATCGGCTGTGGAGAAGGTGGTTTTTGTTCTCCAAAACCGCCAGCATTAGCTGTGGAAAGCCAAAAAAATAAACTACAAAATTCCCACAGAATTATCGAACACGGACTCCTTAAACAGAAAAGTAAAAATTTTTTCATGTTCCCAACTCACTCAGAATTAAATTAATTGGCTTGATAGAGAAAACAAAAAGCTGGAGAAGTAGTGAAACAGAGCGCTTCATTACTTCCCCAGCCGCGTGAGAATCACACCCATCAAAGGCTGGTACTGATTAGTAATACGTATTTTCTTGTATTAGCTTGTAATTTTCTGCCAGTAGGAGCCGATCTGTGCAGTTCTAATAGTTAACGAAATTACCCACCCTCTTTGCAACTATTAACGTCCTCATCACTAATCACATAACAATAGTGAGTAGAACCCCGAACTATTACCCGAATTTTATTAGCTTTGATGCGTTCGCTTTCAATAGATATTTGTCCAAAGCCTGTTTCTGACCAAGTATGGAGCAGAGTATTTTTGATCCGAGTAAATACTTCATCAATTGAGATGGAGACGCGATCGGGAGATAACATATCTAGTCCTTGTGGTTGGTGTAATGGTTATTGTTAACTGAGAACATTGTCCTCACTTGTACAAAGCTGTTATATCCTTAGCTAAGTTTATTGTTTACCTTGCAATTACTTATTTCTCACTTACTGTAACTACTTCAAAAATGTTTGTCAAGTTAAATTGCTGAAAATTTTCTATAATCTGTTTAAAACCCAACATATATTATAATTTTTAGCCTTATAACGTTGTCATAGCAAGGGTTTTACTGATTAGTTTTCAGATAGTTAGTAGCTCTCACATTACATATAGTTAGTAGCTGTTTACTTGAGAAGGAAGTATAACTGATTCCATAAGTCGTGATAGCCCTACAATTAATCGCTCAACACCTGGTTGCGACCAGCAGCCTTAGCTTGCAGCAAGTATCGATCTGCTCGTTATAGTAAACTGACTTTGAGCATCATCAGTAGGTTTGAGCGTAGCAGTTCCCAAGCTGATAGTAATATTGATACTCAAGCTTGATTCAATGCTTATTAGTTGAGAGCCAATCAACACGCGCAGACGGTCGGCGATTTTCCGTACTATAACAGCATCAGTATTGCTGAGAATAATCACAAATTCCTCACCACCATACCGAAAAATGGTATCTTCAGAGCGCAAGTGGTTTTGCAAACGCATCGCCAAGATTTGTAAAACGCGATCGCCTACCAAATGTCCATAATTATTATTGACACAACGAAAATAGTCTACATCCAAGATAATTAAGCTTTGAGGCAACAGTTGAGCTACTGACAACACAAGAAAAAGTTGTTACCCTATAGGTTATCTCACTTATCTCACCAACTATATATAAGTAATTATTTTTATGTCAACAGGAAATTTTTCAAGTATTTTGTCCCGTTTACTTTTAGGTATGGCATCAGGCTCTCGCTATCAGGTAGGGGAAATGGAACGTAGGTGCAACCCTGCTGATGTTTGGTCAAGCTATTCTAATTAATTGCTTGTATCATCAGCTACTCTCACGGACTATAATAAACTTAAGTGATTTGCGAGTTAGAGATTAAATCTTGATTTCAGATCTTCCCCAAGACTTTATCCGACAGCTTACTGCTGAGTACGGTGTCTCAGATGCCGAGTTTGAGGCGTTAGCTTTAGCGTTGCGATCTGAACCGACAGTAGCGATCGCATCAACAATAGGTATCAGCGAAGTTGCAGTGCGTAAACGCCTGGGTGAAGTCTACAGGAAATTTAATATCACTGGAATCAGACCTGGGAAGATTGCCGAGTTAAAGCAATTTCTGATCTCACAATACCAAGCTCGCAATCGTTCTACTACCAATAGTCGTACTGATTGGGGAGAAGCACCAGATCTGGGCGCTTTCTACGGACGAATAGCAGACTTAAACTTGCTTAAACAATGGGTGAATGCAGACTCAGCGCGTTTAGTTGCAATCTTGGGAATGACTGGATGCGGTAAAACCAGTTTATCTGTGCAGTTTGCTCAACAAAATCAAACCCAGTTTGATTTTGTCATTTGGCGATCGCTTCGTAACTCCCCTTCAGTTACAGATCTTGTCACAACCCTAATTGAATTTATCTCCCAACAACCAGCAAAAAATTTACCAGACGACTCTAACTCGCAAATTTCCCTATTGTTGGAATGCTTACAAGCACATCGTTGTTTAATTGTTTTAGATGACTTTGAGACATTATTACAGACAGAAGAGTTAGCTGGATACTATCGCACTGGATATGAAGAATATCGAGAACTATTTCAACGAGTAGCAGAAATTAACCATCAAAGTTGCTTAATACTAATTAGTTCAGAAGCACCTGCGGAGTTAGCCTTACTTTCTGTAAATTCTGTTAAACAGTTAAAACCTACTGGCGCAGACATTATTGCTAAAGAGATATTTAAAGAAAAAGGATTATCTGCTACCCCTGAAGAATGGCAAAAACTACTTAATCGTTATCGGGATAATCTTCTAGCCTTTAAAATAGTAGCCATCACTATTAAAGATTTTTTTAATGGTCATGTCTCACAATTTTTAGAAGCAACAGCCTTATTTGTGGATGATACGCTGACTTATTTACTAGAGCAACAATTTGAACGTTTAACCTCATCTGAAGAAGATGTGATGTATTGGTTAGCAATTATTGAACAGCAAATTGGAATATTTCAATTAAAGCAACAATTTTTTGAGAGTTTATCCTTATCAGAGTATTTAAATAACTTGGATTCTTTAGAGCGACGGTCTTTAATTGAAAAAACGACAACTGACTCGGAAATAATGTTACAACTCCAGCCTTTAATTAAAAAGTATGTAACTCAGCAATTAGTTCAGCAAGTTACTCAGGAAGTTCAACAACTGCTGCGTCAACCCAATTTCTCAAATTTTTCAGTTTTGAAAAATTATTGTTTGGGTAAATCTTGTGAAAAGCAACAAATTAATACAGCTAGGCAATCATCCCAATTACTCCAACAACTAGCTAATAATTTGCAAAATAAATTACGCCGATCTGAAGGAAATATTTATGATTCACTTAAACAGCTTGGTGAAAATCTAAAAAAACAACCTAGGTTAAAAGTCGGATATGCTGGCGCAAACCTAAATGATATTATCTCAAAAATTCCTAGCAATTAATATAATGCGAGTAAGGTGAGCTACTGTATAAACCCTAAATGTCAACAGCGTGAAAATTCTGACAATCTCAGTCATTGTCAGAGTTGTGGTAGTGAGTTATTAATTAATCAACGTTATCGGATAGTTAAACCACTACGGGAATTAAATCCTGCTTTCCCTACTGATATTTTTGAGGTAATAGATTTAGGTTTGGGTGAGGATGATTGGGGCGCTAGAAAAGTTTTAAAGGTATTAAAGTACAGTAATAATCCCGCTCTAGTAAGGTTATTTCAACAAGAAGCACGGGTGTTGATGTTTTTGCAGCATTCGGGTATTCCCAAGGTTGAACCTGATGGCTATTTTACAGTGCAGCTTCCGAAGAGTGGGAAGCAGTTGTATTGTTTGGTAATGGAATTTATCGAAGGGGAAAATTTAGCTGATTGGATAGATAAACACGGTGGTATTTCTCCTGAATTCGTTTTAGTCTGGTTGTCAGAGTTAACGAATATTCTTGATGGTTTACATAGTCAAAATCTTTTGCATAGAGATATTAAACCATCTAATCTGTTGGTAAGACCCAACGGTCAATTAGCTTTAATTGATTTTGGCATAGTTGGGGTGGGAGAGTGGGGACTAACGAAAGTAGGAACAACAGGATATGCTGCGCCGGAGCAAATTGTTGGTGAAGCTGTTATCCCATCAGATTTCTTTGCTCTGGGGCGTACTTTTGTACATTTATTGACGGGGAGATCCCCTATGGATTTTCCTGAAGATCCGAAGACTGGTAGGTTGATTTGGCGTAGTAGTGTTAAGGGTATTTCTCAGGAGTTGGCTGATTTAATTGATGATTTGATGGCGGCTTTTCCAGAAAAGCGACCTAAAAATACACGAGTGATTTTACAACGCCTGCAATTAATTAAGTCGCCAGCAGATTCAAGTAAATTATTTGATAGAAAGTGGATACTTAATTCCGCTAAATGGGGATTAGTAGGGGCTTTAGTAGTAATTTTTCTAGCTCCTTATATTTTTCGTGTGGTTAATCAATTTATTATCCCAGGGCTTGATAAGTTTTTTACTAATCTTGGTACAGATCACTACAATAACAGTCAATTTTCCAGCGCTGAGTCTTACTATGAATTGGCATTGAAGTTTAATCCCAATAATCAAGCTGCTGAGTATAGTTTAGGTAAAATTTGTGAGGAGAAAAAAGATTTTGATTGTGCTATATCTAGATATCAGGATGTGATTAACGGTAGCAATTCTGATGCAGGAGCAGCAGCGATTAGTAGTTTAGCTCGTTTGCAGATTTTGTCTGAAGATGCAAAGACGGTTAATGTGGATTTAATATTCAAGGGGTTCAAACTTACTTCTCAACCAGGGATACAAGCTTCTTTATACAAGAATTTAGGTTGGTTACGCTGGGAGCAAAATCGGATTCAGGAAGCTGAGGGTTATTTGAAGCGTGCGATCGCTATCTCCCAGACTAATGAATATAATTATGCTTCCCCTTATTGTTTGTTGGCACAAGTCAAGGAAGCTCAGAAAGCAGATGCGTCCCAAGAGTGGGACATCTGCTATCAAGATGCTAGTAGTTCTATTCTAGAAGAGCAGGTTTGGGCAAGCATGGCACGTCAGCGACTACGTGCCAGTGGTAAGCATGTCGAGTAGTTATCCCTGAGTATTCATTGGATAGCAAGGGATATCACCGTCTGGGGTTTTGATTACACATTTTTTTCCTTGGTTTTCGGCTGTATTTGCCACATCGGGGTCAAGTACGGTTTTAGATGTGACTACGTTTTGTTGTAAAATTGTTAACAAGACAACCAGTGATGAAATAAAAAGTGCTTTCATTTATATTTCCTGCAATAGCCTGAATATGCCTGGCGAAATCCACGTAATTTCCCAAATTCTTCTTACAAACTTGTCTTCCCCCAACGTTTGTAAGTTCAACATATTCCCTTGCCGGAAGAGGCTGTTTCCAAAAAAACGATATTTTAAGTAAGTAGATTAAAAATTACAGCTATAAGGATTTGCTACGCTCAATTTCCCCCTCATACTCCCCGATTTTCAGGTAAATCTACAACTTGGTGGAGGCTGTGGTGTATGTACAACTTCCGCAGGCTCTAAAAATAGTTTAATTCCAAAACGTTCCGGGGAAAGTATAATTTTTTTTTGGGAGGAAGCGATCACAGCTTGTTCAAACCCATTCACAATAAAGATACTGATAAACTAAAAATGGAGACTGCACCCAACGCTACATATATAACTGATGGGATTAATGTTCTTACTAAGTAGTAAAAAATATTCTAGCGGCTTGTGAAAATTTGTTAAGCATTTATTTACAATTCCTCCTCCAAGAGTTGGCTTTTTGGCTTTAAAAGCTTCTGGTACCGCCAATAAAAATTGATTAAGCAAGGGGGTATAAATAAACGTTACTTATTAATGCTAGAACTGGTAACTTCTAACAGAGAAAACCAAAATAATTTCACGTTTATTTACCCCCACCTATCTAGATATTAGCGATCGCGCTGCTGACGTTTGATGATTGCTTGCTCTAACATAGATAGCAATTCATCTGGGAGTGCATCTAGTAAGTTTTCTTCCAAGTTTTTATTGCCTGGATCAACTCCTGTAGCTAGTACCGCTTGCACTCGCGGCATTGTGATTCTATCTACTAAATCAATTAAACCTTCCAAAGCGCGGTTAAATTGACGTTCAGTCAGGATAGCATCTTCAAGCGGCAACTCAATAGATGCGCGGACTTCTCCATCTGTGCGATCGTATTCAAACCGCAACATTTTGTGTTCCCATGTTATAGATAATAAGGTTTGAAAGACAATACCTTTATATACATGGTTTTTGACAGATAGTAGTTGCGGAGCAATTAATTGAAGAAATTCGCCATTTTCACTTAATTGTATAGAAATCACAAAATCTTCAACATTTTCGGCTTTGACCCCAGTAATAATGCGAGATTTAGCAGCATCAACTCTATACTTCCAACCACGTACATTTAAATATTTAGCCAAAACTTCCAGTGTTGTTGCCATATCAAATCTCCTGTAAAGGGTTGGAATAAACAACTCAGTTCAACCCTGACAGCTTTTAAGATAACGGCATACTGGAAAAACCCTTTTCCGATAGTTTTAAGCAGAGTGTAGATTGTCGAGTTTGGGAGTATAGGAAGAATCCGTTGCCAGCCCAAAAAAATTCAATATAGCTAAGTATAACAAGATCGCATAACTTCGCCATCATGTGCGATCTTGTTTGCTAACAGTTTCCAACTAATCCGAATTAACCCAATCGGTGGGCATAAATTTAGCATACATTAGGAAAATTTTTGACCAAATTACGACCCTCAAACCCAGTCCAGGCAAAGCATCGACGCACCTTAATGAAAAAATCGGGTTTTTTTGAGTATGCGTTGGTGCGTCGATGAGTATATGTAAATGCTAATAATAACCCTAAAACCCTTATACAGTAATGTTTTGGTGAATTTTATAGCAACGCCTGTTTTGATTATTTTAGACCTCCGACGCACCTCGCCAAAAAGAGCGCGTCGATCGCCTCAAAGGTGCGTATATTAGTATAATCAACCTCAACTAAACATTTAAAACCTAGCTAATATAAGGCTTTGAGGCTTTTTATAGCAATTGATTTTCTGAGTTCGCGCGGTCGATGCACCTCAGAAAGCGTGTGTTCACCCGCCCATCGGTTGCTCGGAACAGGGGGGAGTTAAAAGAAAGCAGCGAAAAGTTGGATATTGATTCTCTCAATATCCAACCTCAATTAAGGAAATTTAACAGTAGCTCAAACGAAAATAGTTTTAACGACAGTTTATCGCCAAACTCACTAACAATTCAGCTAACGCTTTAATCATTGGACGATTAGAAACATTTTGTCCGCGTTCTAAATAATGAACGCTACCCGTAAGCACAGGTTCTTCTGTAATAATCTTGTCTTCTTTACCTGCGTAATCACTATAAATAATAGCAATAATAGGTAAAGGTCGCTCTAATTTAATTTCACAAAAATTTTGCCACTGGGCTACGTCTTCTGGTGTTTTAGCTAAAATCACTGCATGAGTCGCTTCTGACATAATAGTTATATTTTCATCGCTAATTTTCCCACCCACATCAAACACCAGCAACGAATTTTTGATCGCTTTAATATCTCGTGCTTTCCCTTGAGCAAATTCTGGAGTAAATTTGGCTTTGTATTCCGCCTTTAATTCTTCAGCTAACTTAGGATACTTTTGTGCAGTTTCCCCATGCCAAGAACCATCGCCATCAGGACAACCAGAGATCACATAAAAATCATCCGGAGCATGATTAAGCTTTAAAATTGCTGCTTTTAGCCCATCCTTAAAAACAGTTTTTCCTGTATTCGCTGGACCACACAAAACAACTTTAACATTAGGTTGCGGTTGATAGTTGATATCAAAGGTTTCCCCAACTTGATAATTTTTACTGTGATTAATTGTTACTATATATCGATCTAGTCCTCGATCGCCGATTTTTGGGTCGAAGACAGCGACAGCGCCGTATTTATGACCAACTTCATAAGCAATCAAAAAACTAGCTAAGACAGTCGCACGTCCATTGATCTTTAAAAATGGTTTACCTCCAGACAATTGTCCCGAATTAATTAAGTTTTGTAATTGTGAATAAGCATCTACGGCAATTTGGTCGCCATCGGCTTTAACAGTATTATTAATTCTGGCAATTAAAACATCATCTTCCCAATAAATTAAAAAAGAAGGCGGTGTATTAGGTAAAGAACAAACTTGTGTAACTTTCCCCGTCTCAAAATCAATCTGGCTGCCTATGGGATAATCATCAGTGGTAGTGATGACCACCACATAAGCACCTAAGCGTGTATCAGAAACAGCGATCGCCCGATACAAATGAGCAATTTCATGAGCAATAGTGTAACTGAGGGCTACAGATATTCGTCCATTAATCTTGAGGAGATTTCCCCCCTTAATTTCTCCACGATCTATCATCTCCCGCAGTCGTGTGGCGGCATCGCGGACAATTTCATCTCCGTTAGCAACTACAGGAGTACCATCAGGAGTTTTAGCAAAATCTACTTTTAAAGTATCGCCGATTAAATCAATCCGGTAAGAAGTCATTGGTTTTGATGTCTGTGGTTAACAGCTTTACTTTGACACACAGATGGAACACCCCTTTTCCTAACATCGGTTACTTTAGAGCTATAACTACTTCAAACATATATCATATATGCGGACTCAATTTGCCTATTCTCCTAGCGTCAGCTTCTTACAGATGCTTGCACCAGGTTCTTCAAAACAAAACTTACCAAAGGCGGTGCGCTTGTGGGTAATACTGCGATCGCTTTATGGCAGTGATAATGATGAAGTTAAGTTAAATCTTCGCGAACAATTCACTTATGATGAATGGCGTAATCAATTTTTTACTTCTTCCGATCCCCTGAATAAGCGATCCTTAGATGAAGTAATATATCACAAACGCGATCAAGTCCCTCTCTTGCACGATCCTTCTTGTCGCTGTGCCAAAACTCTTAGACAGTGGTTATTTGATCCCAATTCTAGTTTGAGTATTTCCCCAGAGAAATGGAAACAATCATTCTTACAAATTTATCCTATTGATATAGCACAATTAGAAGAATTTTTGCTGACAGGGAAATTTCCTAAAAGTGAAGAAGCTATCGAAAAGCGTAGACAACAAAGTAATTCCCTAAAAGCCAGTAAAAATCAACTTACGGGCAAACAGAGAAATTACGTACCACCATTTCCTGAAGGACGTTTATTTGCCGTTACAGGCAAAAATTTAGAATATGACTTTGAAAACTTGATTAAAATTGGTTGGTTAGAAGCTGTCAAAAATAAAAAAAATGAAGTAATTAATAAAAACTACCGTAAAGTTAAAAAATTCCCCATTCTAGAAAGCTATAATTGGAACAGCAATATAAGCGGCTTTATTACTCAAACTGATTTTACAGAAATTGTTGAAAACTACTTCCAGCCTATTAACGGTATCCAAAGATTTTTGATGCACGTTGATTACGTTGTGTCAAAAGAAGCTATAGATAGAATTCGGGAATTGCAAGATCAACTTAAAGAAATATGGGAGAAAACGCCGATTCCGCCCATTAGTATAATTTATGAAAGTGCTAGTTTAGCACGGCAAGGAAAACGGATTATTTATCCAGTTTGTATTTATTACTTCCAGCGCGCGCCCTATCTTTGTGCCTTTGGGCAAAAACCCAAAATCAAGAATGAAATTGAGTGGCATAACTATCGCTTAGACCGTATTCACGAGATTACCGAATTAACCTGGAATGATGAAAATCTTCCAGTTTTACTTAAAGAAAAATACTATCAACAGCAGCTTTCACCTGAAGAAATTCAAACTAAAATGGCTGAATCTTGGGGATTTGATTTTTACCAGCCAAGCCATAAGCTATTATTACGATTTGACCGTGATTTTCACGATCGCCATATTATTGATAGCTTTCGTCATGAAACTTTTACATATATCAACAGCAAGGCTAATTTTAAAAAGTTTATCCGAGATTACGCTCCTAACCAGGAAGAAGAAAAACTGCTCAACGATATCCTACAAAGCTTACCAGTACAACAAACGGACGAAAATTTTCCTTATGCCTATTATACGGCTGATTATCGAATAAATGATAACAACGTCATTATGCGGCTAAGGGCATGGGGTCAAAAAGTGGAAGTTTTGCTTCCAGGCGATTTACGTCAACGCATGGCTAAAGATATTGAAGAAACTTGGCAACTTTACCAAAGCTAATAACCAATAGAAAATTGGCGGTTTACTAACAGCTTTATTATGATTTAAACAAAAAAATGCAAATAATCAAAAACTATTGGCTGGGTATGACAGTTTACGAAAATTGTCATCAACCTAATCTTTAAGCATTGTGGGTAGCTTTAAAGAGTGAAGTTGCCGAGTTCTGGGAAAAACCTAGTATTGATGAAACTTGGGATATTATTCACTCAGTCGGCAAACTTCTATATAAAGTTACAGGACTTCCTTTGCAATTATTAGCGTTTCCAACTGTACGTAAGCACGCTCTACGGTATATGGAGAGAGGCTGCGTGAGAAGTCCACGTAACTGCCAAAATTGCTGTTGTGCTAGCCATAAAATTATCTAAATATTAAGGAAGAGGTTAATTTAAAAGTCTTTTCCTTTCTCCTTGCCCAATGGAGATGATATGGCACTTAAAATGTAGAACAACTTATTGCCCCTACTCCTTACTTTCGGTTCAGGAAAACGCTGTTTCCATATACGTTTTATTCTTAATACAGTTAATCAAAAGCTTTTTCCTCCAGAGTAACTAACTATGAAGCATAACCAAATAGCTTTACTATTACTGTTACTATTGCCTGCTTGCCAAGTATCTCCAGACTCAACATCTGTTATCAAATCACCAACATCAAACCCTAAGCCAATCATAGCAGGTGTGCCATCTGAACTTCAACCTGATACTAACAAATTGCAGGTAAATACTAGACCTTTAAAAATTGTTGTTGAAATTGATAAAAGTCTCAGTACAAACCAAACAAAAGTTCAACAACCCAAGTGGCAGGATTTTCAACCCCTTCTTCAAAAATTGCGTCAAATTGGTGGTGAACTAGCTATTGGTACTATTTGCAATAACAGCAATCAATCATTTATCCGTTTACGCCTGGAAAAGCCATTAACTCTACCTCAAAAACCGATTGAACCTAGCAACAATATTAATCCCCTCAAACTACCTGAACTCCAAGCTGAATATGAAAAAAAACTAACAGCTTACCAACAACAATTACAAGCTGATCAGCAGCAGCAACAACAATGGGAGCAAAATAATACCACAAAAATTAAACAATTTCAAACTAAATTACAGCTTTTACTGAATAAATCTGTAGCTTGCACTCGTACTGATATTTGGAATGCCGTTAATCGCGCTGATTTATTTTTAGCAGAAAATGATGCCTCTTGGGGACAGTCTACGAATCGTATAGCTGTGCTTATTTCCGATGGCATTGATGATGTTAAAGCCAAGTTTTTACCCATGAAAAGCAAAGCGAAAGTAATCCTCGTCAATGGTTCAGCCAATATCGGTTCTCTAACCAGCCTTAATCCTGAACTATTTGAATCGACTCCTGCTGCTTTTCGCTACATCATAGCTACTAATGGAGGCAAATAAATATGCCTGATAACTTTCAAGTTGGCAAACAACGCCTAGATAGAGAACGTAGGACTAATGTACTTGACCAAGGATTAAAAGGGATTCATAAACACTCACACATTGCCGCACGCGCCCAAAAAAACAACCAAGAAGCACGACAGGCACGACACAATCAAGAAAGTGATTATTCAGAATTTAATCAAGCTGGTTTACGGCGCATTAACGGATATTTTTTCCTAATATTAGCTATACCAGCAGCCTACTTTATGGACTTTGTAATTCTGAACCGTCCAGTGGAATATTTAGTTGGATTGGTATTTCCAGAAGAGTCAAAAATGATGTTAGTGGCAAAAATACTGATGCCTTTAGCAATTTTAGGATTGGAACTTTATATTGCCACTCAACTTTACTTTGCTTTAGTAGGTGAAGCACCCCAGCGATTGTGGAAAAATATTGCCCATTGTATGGTGATAGTCATGCCAGTAATGGTAATTGTGACTTTTGTACCGCAACATTTCAAAGTTTTCCAGACATCATCTTGGTGGATATATGCGTTGTTACTGATAGCTTTGACAATTTTAGCTGGAATTACACACGCTTTGGTAATTTTTGGTGGCGAAACTGCGTATGAAGCTAGGTCTTATTTTTGGTTTCTGTGGACAAATAAACGCTATCGACGCATAGAACGCCAACAAGATGCTAAGTACAGAAGTGAAGCGGCGGCTGGATATGCAATTCTCACAAGTTATATCAACAACCTCAATACCTTTAATCGCTTATATCCAGAACACGCAATCACGGCTGGGCCTTTTGATGACATTACTTACCGGATTATGAATCAATGGGCTGGCTATGAAATTCTACAAAGACCAGGTAAGCCAAATAACAACCCACCTCACAATCCTGCACCTTCACCTCCTAATACTCCACCTACAAATAATGATGAAGATGCAACCGAAGAAGATGGAAAAAACGAATACTTACGCACTATTCTCAGTAGCCGTATACGTTCAGAAGAAAGTGAAGTTCGCCCATAAATAGGAGGTCAAGGCATTACATAGCTGTTAACTCAATTCTCTAGCTATTTATCTTGCTTCTATTTCCCCTTCTCTCAAGAGGCTACCACGTAATGGCAGGGGGAAATATAAGCAGCCCAAAGTGTCCCGATGCCAAATTGATAGCCCCTCAATAGACATCTTCTATTCTCTTTTTCCCATCCATTACTGCTTTTGCAATTAAGGAATTTCTAATCATGTCTTCAATTAGTTCTAGACCTCGCGTACAAAGTGTTTCTTTAAACACAGTTGCTAAGAACGCTGTTTTCACTTCACAGGTAATCACTTCTGCTGTAAATTTTTTAAGTTCTCAGGCTGTTAAAGCTTATAAACAAGTTGCTCAATCATTGCAATTATCCACTGTAAACACCATTGAACCAGTCGCTTCTTTACGGGCAGAGTATCAACTACAGCAACAACAAATAACTACAGCCCTTAGTCCATACAACCTTTCGGCGACTGAAAGTATTCAATTAACAGCATTATTAACTGCTGCACCTTATGTTGTTGAAAGCAATTTAAAAATTCAACAGCCACTACAAGCTTTGCAACTCTCGACTGAACCCTCTGCTGCACGACAAGCTCAAAATTTATTGTTACAAGCTGTAGAAGCAAGTCATCATCAAGTATTTTTGGAAACGCTCAAAGTAGCTTGTACTAATGCAGCAGTTCAAATTGGCTTTACTTCTGTGCAAACAATGGCTAGTTTGGTTGGTACAGTCCGCCTCGTTGCTACTGATGCTCAAGGACGTTCTTTAGTTACTGAAATTAACGGCGATATCAATAGCCAGCCTAGTATTGCTACTGAGGTTGTTGGCGTGAGTGATGGCTCTTGTAATGCCATTTTAGATGAGTTTGATCGCGCATTGGAAGCTGCTGGTGTACGCGCTGCTGTACCTACTCGTAAGTTTACTGGGGGCGTTTGTGAACTAGCTGCGGCGCGTGAGTTTGTGCGAAAAAAGGTAAAACCTCAATCTACGTCACGAGTTACAAATACAAATTCTCCAAATGATAAACGACGTATTCAACGTTTGAACCAAGGTAATACTACTCAACAGCAATAAGCTTTTGGCTATCAATTATAGCAGCAGCTTCTGTGGTTAAGGCATTCGGAAATTGCCCCAACCCTTGGTTTTATTAGCTTTTCCTTCTGACTCCTGTTATAAAAGGTGCGGTGAAAACAAGAGCGTGGAAATTCAAATACTTACCCCGCACCTCTGCCTTCTCTACCGACATTCTTACCAAATGTTCCTTATTCTCTACTTCATTACTTATGGCAACCAAAGCGATAGAAGCAATTGTGACTCCTTATGAAGAAGGCTTTCCAGCAATCCTGGTGACCGGACGTTCTTTATACGATTTTGACCTACATACTGATGGTAAGGTACGACCTTTAATTGAGATTTTGCGTCAAGTACTTCGCGCTCGTTATGGTATGTTATTGGTAACTTATTCTCTGGCTACTGGATTAGATTACGATGCTAGCCGGATTAACGATCAGCGCGATCGCACTACAATAGAAACTACCCTACAATCCCATCAACTACTAAATATTCCCCAAGACCAAAATGAAGTTGTCAGGGTGATTCGAGGAATTTATTCTTTATCCCGTACTCCAACTAATGGATTAAAATGGGCGGATGGGCGTGATTTACGATTTGCCTTTTTATTTGAATTTACTGAACATCTCACTCCTGGCTGTTTAACTAATGGGACACAAACTGATACTCAATTAGTGGCTATTGAGTTATCACATATTACTGCTCAAAGTTTGGCTTTGCGTTCTAGCGGTAACTTAATGATTTTTCATGGTCGAGAAGGACAAGTTGATGAGTTAGTTAGCAGTGCGTTATACCATATTCGCTTGCCTCAACCTGATTTGAAAGATAAGAAAGATTTTTTAGCGGCTACTACATCTTTATATACTGCGGCTAAATTTGCTACAGGTATGAGTGTCGAATCAGTAGCTTATCTGACAACAAACACACCTAATCGTGGGTTAGAATCATTATTACGGGCGGCTCATCGTAGTGGTAGAGAATTAACTGTTAAAGAGCTTGTAGCTCAAAAAAGTCGTGATGTAGAAACTTTATCGGAACATACTTTAACAGTATTAGATACTGAGCGAGTTAATGATTTACAATTGCGTGGCTTCAATATTGCTAAACCACGTTTGATTTTAGAGCGTTATGCCGCCGCTTTAGTTGCTGGAGATCGCTCTATGCCTGCTAATGTCTTGTTAACTGGCCCTCCTGGTACTGGTAAAACTGATTTAGCTATTTTAACTGCACGCCAAGCTGCTGTAGCTGCTTATCAAATGCACAGTCCTAAAGGTTCATTGGTAGGAGAAACTGAACGTAAAGTACGTTTGCAACAAATGGTCTTGCAGGAATCGATTCCTAATATTGCCTTTATTGATGAAGTTACGGAAGCTTTACCTTTAGAAAGAAGTGAATTTGACGGTGATTCGGGTGCTTCTCGTGCTGTGACCGCAGCACTTTTAACAGCTTTATCTGATGAAAGTCGGCGAGGTCAGTCTTTGTTGATTGCTACAACAAATTGCCCTTGGCGCATGGGGGCAGCAATGCGATCGCGTTTTACTATTATTCCAGTTTTACATCCTTTAAAAGCTGATTTTCCAGGGATTATTTTAGCTACAGCTAGTAGAATTACAACACCTAGAGAACTCAGCGAAAATGATCCACAAATAATTAAAGCTGCTGAAATATTTTATCAGAAAGGAGCCAATCCTCGGCAAATTCGGTCAGCTTTGAGTAACGCTCTCATGCTACATGGTTCTCTGACATCTGATACGGTGTTATTTGCTGCTATGGATTTAAATGTTTCTAGTGATTTAGTCTCAGCTATTTATGCTGATTTATGGGCAATTAAAGCTTGTTCTTCGCAATCTTTTTTCCCTTGGACTCCGCCTCATTATCCTTTCCCTCCCCATTTAGAAGATATTGTCGATCCCATCACCTTAAAAATTAATCAAGTTGAATTAGATAGACGAATTGATGAGCTACGTCCACACGCCAATCTTTAGAAAGTAGGTAAATACTGAAGGAGGGTAAATTATGGTGAAAATTGATGAATTAATTTCTTGGCAGCAGATACATTTAAGCGGTACTGGTGAGGTAGCTGCTTTAGAGTCAAAACTCAAGCAATATTATGGAATGCAATATGCTCTTTGTGTTACTAATGCTACCACAGGTTTATGGGCGATCGCTCTAGCTCTTGGACTTCAAAACCAGCAGTTTGTTACAACTCCCTACACTTATGGTGCAACTCTAGCTAGTTGGCTATTTTTGGGTAATCAACCGATTTTTGCAGATATTGAACCTGATACTCTCAGTTTAAGTTGTGAAGCTGTACGTCAAGTAATTACCCCGAAAACTAAAGCGCTATTAGCAGTTGATTTGTTTGGTATTCCCTCGGATACGGTAGCATTACGGCAATTGGCATCAGAATATGGACTATGGTATGTTGCTGATGCTGCTCAAAGTTTAGGTGCTACAAGGGGTGGACTTCCTGCTAGTTTATTAGCAGATGCGTTAGTGGTTTCGTTTACTACTGGCAAAACAGTTTTTGCTGGAGAAGGCGGGGCGATATTAACTAATCATGCTGATTTGTATGAAAAGCTAATTTGGTATACTCAGCATCCGATTCGCCAACACCTTGAGTTAGGATTGTATTTGGATAATGAGTTTGCTATAAATGGGCGAATTCATCCCTTAGCCGCAGTGTTGGCTAATGCTACTTTTGAAGAATCTTTGCAAAATTTACAAGTTCATCAGCAAGAATGTTTTCAAGTCATCGAGTTATTGAATTCTCTTGGTTTAACCGAGGATATTGATTTTGCTAATCAAGGTATTAATCCTTCATTTTTTAGATTAACTGCTACTCTTAAAGATTCTACCCAAATTTCAACCTTACTAAAAATCTTACAATCTCACGGTTTTCGTGGTTCTTTGGAGTCACCACCAGTACGTTTAATTTATCGGCAACCTAGTTTTCTTGCTCAGTATCAGCATAAGTGTCAACAACACTTTTGTTGTCCTCAAGCTGAATATCAATCTGTCAATCGTTTTTGTATTGCTTCAAATGAAAAATTAAATTACAGATAAAGAAGGACTAATTTTTAATTTAATCAATTTTTGATTTTTAGCCTTAGCTTGAAAAATAGCAACATCCTTGGCACTATATTTCCCAATCCGCAATATGGATGGGTTTGAGTTGCTGTTTAACCATCCAATTGATAGCTAATATTGTATGCTTGTGACTATTGTTCCCCATTGAAAGCAATAGTCGCAAGCCTAACTAATTTAGAATTGTGTAGTGCGATCGCGGTATGAGAATAACAAGTAATGCGATCGCATTTTTAATTGTTCAATATTGGGCTGCGATGTTTAGATTAATTATTATCTGCAATCTTTCTCCATACAAAATAAGTTTGCTTAACATCATCTTCGCATCCTTCTACAAATTCCTCCTGCCAATATTGGACAGGCAAATATGCAATAAAATCCCAGAATAGATATCGGGTTTTTAACCCAGGATAACTAGGAGATTCTTTCTCCTCGTTATCAATCCCATTAAAATGGATTGAAACTAACGTACTTGCCTCATCGCTCAATCCCAATTCTTCCTTCAATGCCCTTTTTGCTGCTATTTCCTCCTTTTCATCCTTAAATAATTTTTCAGCAAGCCCACGAATGCCGCGCTTCCGAACGCGACCATCGCTGAACACCTGTCTATCCTCATATAGTTCTTGATCGCCGCATATTACGCGAACTCTACAGACTTTTATTAGGCGAATAGGGCGGTTATTGTCCCAAATAATTTGGGACTCTTTTTTCTCAATTTCTTGAAGTAAAGAACTGTAGTCTTTGGCTTGTCCCTTGCCGTATAAGTGCAGGGGGAGGAAATTTTTCAAATCTTTCATTGTTTTAGACTGCATTGAGTAACAAATATGCGGTAGGCAATCGCCCGAGCGTGCTGCTGTTCCTCGGAGGAATGGCGAATGGTGTTTCGCCCTGGTCTTTCATGACCTGAAATCGGTGTTTGTCTGCTGCCCAAGATAGAGTTTGAGCAAACTTGTTCGATAGATGCGGTAACTTGGTGAATTTAGCCATCTTCTTGTTCTTTTTAACTAATTGCTTTGTAACATGGGGTTGGAAAAGGCTGCTTCCACTGGTTTTGATTCAGAGCAGGACTCAACCTGTGTCTAGAAAACTGCCTTGCTCAAGGCAGTTTTTAAATAAAAAAAATATAATTAAAGCATTAATTTAATTAACGCTTCAATTGCAATTTTGATCTTTCAATAGTGTCAACGCGATCGCGTTAATTAGGACGCATTATAATTAACGTTACAAGCTTTCGTGCTTATTCATTTTTTTATTAATAGTTACAGTTATTTAATTTGGATAAATATCATGTATTAAGTTGTAATTTTCAATAAAATTTAGGTGTATTTTCAATTAATTTAATACGTGCAGCAATACGGTTCAGTTAAGCCCAAAAAGCTTGTGAACTAAAGATTGTTTCCCAAAACCTAGTTTTATTGCTCAGTATCAGCATAAGTGTCAACAACACTTTTATTGTCCTCAAGCTGAATATCAATCTGTCAATCGTTTTTGTATTGTTTCAAACTCAAAGTTGAATTTAGGTAAATCAAGTATCAGTAGTTAGTAGGAGGATAGATCAACTTAAAAAAACTCGAAAATGCGAAATTGATTTTCTTGGCATCTTCCGTGCAAATTTAGCATACATACGAAGGAAAAGTCCTTATTTTTCAAGCTTTTCCTTTGGAGAGGCAATTCAAGTAAAATAAAGCAGATAAGGAGCAGCGATCCACGTCAATAGATGCCTACTGGATCGAATCCCAAGAAGAACTCCCCACAGCTTTTTTGCCATGTCGCTAACTAAACGCACTCGCCAACCTTCCACCACCAAAACTAATGCAGCGCTAGCAGTGCGATCGCAAAAAGCCTCTGCAAAACCTCAACTTGCTACGCTAGATCCCCTCACTTTTCCAGTTGATACAGAAATAGTGGGAATTGTCTTGGAACTTGCACCGCAAACAACAGCAAAATTAAATCCTCAATACACCACTCGCTTACACGCTTGGTTTTTAGACCAAGTGCGCCGCTACAATCCCGATTTATCCGCCTATCTCCACGATGGCGAATCAGAAAAACCTTTTACAATATCAGGATTGCATGGGGCTTTAGTTTCTCGCGGGAAAGAGTGGGAAATTACCGCGGGAGAAACTTATCGTTGGTACGTGACGGTATTATCTAGACCTGTGGTGGAATGGTTAGCGAATTGGTTGCAAGCACCACCGCCAGAAATTGTCCTTGAGACAGCTACTTTACCAATTGAGGCGATCGCCATTTCCCATCCTCCCACTACTTATACTGAATTATTCACAGCTGATCGCCCCAATCCCCCAACTATTACTCTAAGTTTTTTGACTCCTACCAGCTTTCGACGCAAAAAGCACCACTTTCCCTTACCTACACCCGTAAATGTGTTTCACAGCTATTTGCGACGCTGGAATGATTTTGCAGGTAATAAATTTGACCAAGAAGATTTTTTAGCTTGGATCGATGAAGGAGCAATTATTCACCATCACCGTTTAGAATCGGTGAAAGTAACGGCTGGGAAAAAAGGTTCTGTCACCGGATTTACAGGGGCGATTGAATATGGTTTAAGCAGTAGCGCCCAAAAACACACCGAGTACCAACAGTTATTTTATGCTTTAGGGCGACTCGCGCCTTATTGCGGTACAGGTCACAAAACTACCTTTGGACTGGGACAAACGCGCTGGGGATGGCAAATTTCTGAAGATATCGCGTCGCCACCGTCTATCCAAACGGTTTTAGCACAACGCATTGCCGAACTAACTGAGATTTTTATCGCCCAGCGTCGGCGCACGGGAGGCGATCGCGCTCATCAAATTGCCGAAATTTGGGCGACAATCTTAGCGCGACGAGAAATGGGCGAATCTTTACAAGCGATCGCTACGGATTTAGAAATGCCTTACGAAACCGTAAAAACTTACGCTAAATTAAGCAGACGCGCTTTGAAATCAGAGTAGTTAATTCAATTATTTATTATGTCTAGAGTTGTAATTTCCACCATTGGAACTAGCTTGCTTACCAATCAGATTAACCGCAATACTGAAAATAATTGGTATAGTCGGTTAAGGGATACGGCTAATATTACTTTTAAAGAAATAGCCGATCAACATCCCGATGTAACAGAAATAATTCAGGTATTACAAACTAGGGGAAAAGCTAAAATCGATACCGATGATATTAACTTAATTAGGTCTGCTAGTGCCGAATTAAATGGTATTTATGGCTTGTATAAAGGTAGATTAGAAACTGGCAAAGAACAGCGAGATATTCATTGGTTAATCACTACTGATACTTACCAGGGTATTACTACTGCCCAAATTGTCAAGAATTTCCTTCAAAAGCGAGGAATCATTGTAGATATTTACGCTCCCAGGCAACTTTCTACTGCTAGTAGCGAAAGCTTTTCTAATGGCATTGATGACTTAATTAGCTGGCTAGATAATAATATTTATCCTTACAAGCAAAGTCATTATCAAATTTGCTTTAATTTGGTAGGCAGTTTTAAAAGTTTGCAAGGATATCTCAATACAATTGGGATGTTTTATGCTGATGAAATTATTTACATTTTTGAAGGTAAAAATTCTGAACTAATAACTATCCCTCGTTTGCCAATTAGCATTGATTATACAGCGATCGCCCCTTATAAACTGCAACTAGCGTTGATGGATGCTGGCGCTGTAATGAATGCTGAAATAGTACGCGGTATTCATGAATCTATGATCTATCCTCCAGGCAAAAGTGAGTTAACTTTATCGACTTGGGGACAATTAGTTTGGAATCAGTGCAAAAAGGAAATGCTTTCCCAAGAACTTTTACCTTTTGAAAGATTGCAGTATCGCCCCTCTTTCGTTGCTGACTATAAAAATATTCGCAGTCAAGATGAAAAAGTAAAATTGCAAGAAACTCTAGCTAAAGTTTCTTATTTACTTAACCAATCAAACGGCGATACTAGCGTTCTCAAAAAGGATGGCGGATTGCAATATGACAAATACACAAATAAAGGAAATATTGAGCATTTTCGCGTTACTCAGGGTTTGCGAATAAGTTGTGTAGCTATTTCAGGTATGTTAGAACTTAGGCGTTATGGTGCAGAACCTGTTGTGAATAACAATCCCTAATTTATCTCTGCACAACCAGATTATCGACATCTTAGAGAACCCCCAGTCGGTAGTGAGGTGCGTCGGTGGGATAATTTGACTTATATCAACATTGTTGCTATTCTTAAAAAAACGCTGCGAACCTTGATAATTAAATACTTTCAGTTTCTAGAACCTCGTTTCCTAGCTCTAGAAAGAATTGTAAAATGTCTATCGACGCACCTCCAGCAAATTCCCAAAAGCTGATTCTGTCGTGTATCTGCGTCGATGCTTGATTAGATAAGAGTTTTGGGTTTTAGCTTTCAGCTTATTGACAAAAATTTTGAGCTTATTGACTATTCAAAAAGAGGTGCGTCGATTGGCTGCCTGAAACCTGATCAGGGTAAAGCTCCCTGAGCGAAGAGTCTCGAATCCACTTTCCCCGCAAGGGGACGGAAACGCTTTAGGAAAAATAATGTCCAGCCAGGGTGGAACTGTCTCGAATCCACTTTCCCCGCAAGGGGACGGAAACATTTTCCATGCTGCAAAGTAAACAATGTTTTTGAGTCTCGAATCCACTTTCCCCGCAAGGGGACGGAAACTCTACGCGGAGTTCCCGGATTGTTACCCCCATTCTTAAAAGTCTCGAATCCACTTTCCCCGCAAGGGGACGGAAACGTTTCATTGGTATGCAGGTTCAAAAAGTCCTGTAATGTCTCGAATCCACTTTCCCCGCAAGGGGACGGAAACATAAAAACGCTGGTTTTACAAATCTCTATAAAAGAGGTCTCGAATCCACTTTCCCCGCAAGGGGACGGAAACTCTCTAGCTTCCTAACTTGCTGAGCTGTGTAGCTTGCAAGAGTCTCGAATCCACTTTCCCCGCAAGGGGACGGAAACGAAGTTGAAGATCCAAACCCTGTGCAACCTGCACGTCTCGAATCCACTTTCCCCGCAAGGGGACGGAAACCATACTTTCGTCTGCTTTCACATTAGGAGTGAAGCCAAGTCTCGAATCCACTTTCCCCGCAAGGGGACGGAAACTTTTTCTCCTAAGGAAAATACGTACTTTGAACTTGCGTCTCGAATCCACTTTCCCCGCAAGGGGACGGAAACATTTTCTATATATTCCAGGAACCATGTTAATCCGCGTTTAAGAGTCTCGAATCCACTTTCCCCGCAAGGGGACGGAAACGTTTGACTCCCTTTTCGATTTAGTTCAACCTTTAGAGTCTCGAATCCACTTTCCCCGCAAGGGGACGGAAACGATTACCACCCGGAGTTGGTTGCTGATTGCACCAGCCACTTCCAGAGGTCTCGAATCCACTTTCCCCGCAAGGGGACGGAAACTCTTAATATCCCGTTGAGATGGTTGCTTTTGATCACCAGAGTCTCGAATCCACTTTCCCCGCAAGGGGACGGAAACCGTCTTCTGAAGGAACATAATAACGTTCCCCAGCGGCAGTTACGTCTCGAATCCACTTTCCCCGCAAGGGGACGGAAACGGTTTTTTTCAACCGCATCAAGAATTTGACTTTCTCGGTCTCGAATCCACTTTCCCCGCAAGGGGACGGAAACGAACGCGGACGCTGGCGAGCATCAACAAAATTAGTAGTCTCGAATCCACTTTCCCCGCAAGGGGACGGAAACTTGTTGGTTCGCCTAAAACGTTGTCAAAAGATTCAAAATAAATTGTCTCGAATCCACTTTCCCCGCAAGGGGACGGAAACCTTAAATTCTTTGGGAAAATATATGCAGAGATCATATTCGTCTCGAATCCACTTTCCCCGCAAGGGGACGGAAACGGTAAATCGTCGGGTAAAGGGAAGGCGAGTCCAAAAAATTGTCTCGAATCCACTTTCCCCGCAAGGGGACGGAAACGTCACTCTTTGACCCTAACAAATCTTTTGGGTTACTAGTCTCGAATCCACTTTCCCCGCAAGGGGACGGAAACATTGCTGTTTGAAACTCTCCCAGATTCCAACTTGAAAGGTCTCGAATCCACTTTCCCCGCAAGGGGACGGAAACAGACTATTCAATTCGCTGTTTGGATCATCCGCTTTAGCAGTCTCGAATCCACTTTCCCCGCAAGGGGACGGAAACTTCATGTTATTTGCTCCGCTACCGGAATAGACGTTACCGCGTCTCGAATCCACTTTCCCCGCAAGGGGACGGAAACATTCAACGGAAAGTACTTCCATTTCTAAATTTGAAGAGTCTCGAATCCACTTTCCCCGCAAGGGGACGGAAACTAATTATATTAGAAATTTGTTGTTTGTGATGTTGTAAGTCTCGAATCCACTTTCCCCGCAAGGGGACGGAAACGATAATCCCAGCAATATACAACCAATTGCTGCCAGTAAAGTCTCGAATCCACTTTCCCCGCAAGGGGACGGAAACAACCCCCAACCGCTCCTTTCTCGAAACAAATTTCACGTACTTTATATAGTTTTTCCAGAGATTTGTCTCGAATCCACTTTCCCCGCAAGGGGACGGAAACGTAAAGTACGGTAAAGGTTGGTTACTTTGGTAACTACGTCTCGAATCCACTTTCCCCGCAAGGGGACGAAAAGAAAAAAGGCAAAATAAAGGTGAGAATAAGAATAATTTAAGCTAATCACTTCTCACCAAAGTGGAAAAATTTGATTTTTGGAAAAAAACAAGCGATCGTACTGCAATCAACAGCGAAGTTAAGAGCTATCGCTTAGTAGAAGTATAAAAGCACAGAGCGATCGCCCGATCTGGTTAAATAGAAGGTTTGAAAGGCAAACCGCGATCGCTAGCTAACTCAGGTAATGACATCTTAAGCCCGTTAGTACGTTCATTTTCTACAAACCATTTGAAAGCTTCACCATTGGGATTTAGTTCTGGAGTAAGTCTGGGATAATGAATTGGGTTACCATCTGTAAAGCCTTGTGCTGCGACGCAAAAAGCTTTAATAAAAGGGATTTGATCAAACTGATTACCACTACTGTAAGCAGCAGTTAATTGTTGTTTAAAAGTTTCAACTGTAAATCTAGCCTGTTCATTCTTAGCATTATCATTTGATAGCAAATCAGAGTAAAATTGCTGCCAGTCTTGACCTTGACGCAAATCACTTTGCTGCCAATTAATAACCAGATGTACGCTACCAAAACCTAAAGGTTTACCACCACCTAAATGATGATGGTAATTTTCAGAGAGACTTAACAACCACACTAATGCACCTAATTCGACATCGGAAAGATTGGTGACATCAATTTCAAAACTAAATTGAACGCTAGGTTTGACCCATCCTAAAATCGAGCGATTTTGGTCGTCTCTTTGCTCTACATTTCTTAATTTAGGACGGCGATATTCTTGAAAATGGTGATTATTTTCAATCTGGGTTCTATCTTGTGTAGGATTATCCCAATAATTACTAGGTAAGTCTTGATGATGCGGATAAACTTTCCGCCCTCGCAAGCCATAATTAGACAGATAGCCAGATTGCTTACCTGTATTTGCAGCTAAAGGCGTACCTTTGGGATCTTGAGCAACATAAAATCGAGCTTGTTGTGGTTTTGGTTGTCCTAAAATAGCTAGAGGTACACCAGGTTCAGAAAATGGCTCGATCGCATCATCAGTATTACATTGCACTGTACTAATGCGTAAATTCCCTTTGTATGCACCTTTACCCTTTTGATTTACCCAACCAAATACGCGATCAGCTGGCGAAAGCTGACTCATATCTGTAGCTGGATGCAAAGATAAATCTAAAAGTTTCTCTGGGGCAATATTATACAAGCGACGAGAAATAGTTACAGGCATTAAACCTGTTACTTGGTTTCCTTGCAATTCAACATAGCAAAGCGTTCCTTCCCGTAATTCTTTTTCGCTTTCTGTATAAATATGTCGTGACCAAGCAGTATCCCCTGGTTTGTGACCGAGGTAATCTTGCGGGGATTGCGGAGGGTTGCGATCGCGCCGCTTTTCTACATCTTTAATGTGAGTTTCTTGATAATTGGTAATTAGTTCTCGCCATAAGGCTTTGATTGGTTCAGTAACATTAATCTTGAGGTTATTGTTGTCTTCAATAAAAACTCGTTCGTATTTTTTACCGTTAATATTTGCGCCTGTAACACATACCCAACCTTTTTTCCAATTGTTACCAGGTGAAGAATTGCCATTTCTTCTGATAATTCGGGTGACTTCTCCAGTGATATTTATCTGTACCCAAACAGCATCGCCATGTTGCGGTAATTGATTAGATTGATCGTATTTTAATGCTGCCGTTCTTTCCCCTTTATCAGGAGGCGATCCTGGTTTTTGATAGCGGGGTAGTTTAGCCGCATTACCTAGCAAAGAAGACTCTTCCATTATCCTTAAAACTAAGCTTTCGCCTTGACGTTCTACCCTAGCAGGAACATTAGTAACTTTAGCTTCCATGCGATAAGCGAGGCGATCGTTATGTTTTTCAAAAATCCCAAATCGAGAATTTGTTACTGCTTCGTAAGCACTTCTTAGCATTCCTTTAATTGAAGTTGGCGGTAAATAAGGTTTACCATCTACACCAACTCGCACTGGATAAGTTTTGTGACCTTTATCATCTTTTTCTAAATTCGCTGCATCGGGAATTAATAGGGGGGTAACAGTAGTAAGGGTGACAGTAATTTTGCCACTCCAATAATTATTGTGATAGCATCCATGTCCGACAGGGCGAGAGTCTCCTAAAGTAGGATGATCTGTTTTTCTGGGTGGCGCGGGAATAAAGTTATAAGGGTTGTGAAAATCACCTCGTATATTTGCAGATGTAGCGTTATTCATTCTATTTGGTAAAGGATTAGGATTTCTTTGTATTGCTTGCTGCTGTCTACTTCCAGCATTATTAGCTTGAGGTCTTTCAAAAATTTTACCTTTTTCTCGCACTTGTTTAGGTTGTCCGTTCAATACTTCTAGTTCTACTTCTAAACCTTCTAATTGCGCGATCGCATTCCTTTTTTTCGCTACTACAGGTGCAGATAATTCTGCTTCAGGGATAGGCATATAAACTTCTTTACCATTAGCATTAGTAAATTTAACTTGTAAGTTTTTATTCTTACCCACAAGCACAAGAGTACCAATAGTCATTATTTTACCTCTGATTTAATTACCCGTTTTTCAATTAATCTAATTAACCGTTCTTCAACCACAGCAACATTGCCGTATTCGTCCTCGCCTAGATATTCTAGGGTTTGCAAGTAAATACGTGCTTCATCAGTTTGACTGCTAACAGGGACATCAATTGCCCCAATTCTTGCTGCGGCTAGTCTTGTCCAACCAGGAGTAGATAAACTTCTAACTTTTTCTCCCCAAAGCAAATAACATTGTTCGTTAGTATCAATGGCAGTTAAAATATTGATATTGTCGGTTAAACAACTAGAAATATCTGCTTCTGAAATTAGAACTGCCTTACCCACACCATTTAATTCATTTAACCAACGTAACTCAGCTTTATCGTTAAAAACTTTGGCTTCAAATACGCTACTCAAATCAAAACTTGTTCCTTTTGAGTCAACTAAATTTCCATCAAATTGTAAATATCCAAATTTACACCAATCAGGAGAATAAAGTAATGCTACTGCGTGAGAATTTTTAGCTAAAGCATTCGCACAATTTTTTAATGCTTCTAGCAAAGTAATATTATTGGTGGTACGTCCGTGTAAGTTAACCATTGTTAGTTGTTGGTAATTCAATCCATTGTTGCCATGCTTTATTTAATTGGTCTAAAAATTTTCGATGTAGAGTAGCAATATTGCCATTATTTAAAGTTGCTGGTAAGAATGCAGAGAGAGCTTCATCTAAATTGCGTCCTTGAATAGAAATACTATCAACCTTAATCGCACCCATACCTCGATTAGTTGCATATCCTAAAGGTATTTTTCTTTGGGATAAATCTCGCAATACTAATAAAAGCAAAGCTAAAGCGGGCAAAGAATTTGACTCCAAACGCCCTAAATTTAAACTCAGGCGTAAAGGTTGCCAAGATATTCCCATTGGTTCTAGAGTAGTATATAAAAAGCCCTCTGCTGCTCCTCCCGTCCAGCGATCTACTGCTACATGAAAAACTTGTTGAGTATTGGTCAAATTTGCTCGATTTAATACCTGTATGAGATTGGTTTCATTAGTAGCAGACTTGATATTTTCCCAATCATTAACACTAATAGGAATATTAGCATAGCAATCATCTACAGATAAGGAACCAATTTTCCCAAACTGGTTTTCTCCTTCATTTTTAGCAGCAGTGCCAAAAATGTCTTTTACTAAAGCAACTTCTACTTGTTGGATAAATGTTTGACCATTATTACTATCGTTAGGAATTGTTAAATTACGAACAGTACGGATAATGCGTTCTGCTTGACTTCGCAACGTACCTTTAACAGAACTACCTGGTAAAACAAAAGTAACGCTACTATCAACAGCACTAACTAAAGGTAAAATATCAACAGCAATGCCATCTCCTTCAGCTTTGACCATAAGCGGACTTTGAGGTGTCCAGTTAATTACTATATCTAAGATTGGATTTGCACTAGAGATGGTAATTTGGTTAGTCAGTTGACTTAAGTTAAGGACGTTACCTTGATTTTGTAAAGCTTGTATAATTCCAGAATGGGTGAGTAAATCTTGTTCGATAACTTTAGCATTAAGTAATTTTACTTTACCCAAACCTCTAGTTTTAGCAGCACCAAGACGAATTTCTCCGTGTTGCAAAGCATCAATTAGCTGGAAAAATAACTTTTGATACTTTGACCAATCAGCCGATGCTTTAGAAGTAACTTCAAAAGTTATATCTAAATTAATTTTAGAACCTCTGGTCAGGATAGCGCGATCGTATTTTGCTTGTTCTGCGGCTGTCCCAGAAAACCGATTTATACCAACTCCATCCCGAATTTCTAAAACAGCACCTTGAACGATCGCATCTTCTATTAAAATAAAACTGGCATGACCGTTATTACCACCTTTCTTTTCTTGAAACCCCCACAAACCATTAATAAAATGTTCCGATCCGGTGTACATTTGCATCCAATTTCGGAAGGCACCTGCTAAACTGGTTCCAGGGATATAGTAATGACCTTGACCGTTAACTGCTATTGTTAAATCAACTTCTGGATTATCATTAATACCGCCTACATGGATAGGACTTTGAGCAATTAATGTGCCAGTTACTTTGATGCGTGAATCAATTTTTCGTGCCATTTTTTGATTACCCCTCACAATCTCGTTTATGGGCGCGAATGCAAGCATCGACTAAAGTTCGCACTGCTTCCGCCCAAAGTTCATTTTTTAAATCTTGTTGTCCTGTTGCGGTTAAAGTGATTTTTGCAGAATCGATGTTTAAAATTTGCCAAACTCGATTTTGATTGGAAATTAAGTTGCGGATTTTCCCTAAAGCATCATCAGTTTTACTCCATTTATCTTTACGGTTTGGCGTTGCTTCTAAACTGACTAACCATGCGATCGCCCTATTCGCATCTGTTACAGTTTGCAATCTTGATAAAATTGATCGCAACCCACCTAGTTGACTCATCGGCGGTTCGCTTTTTAATTCATCATCGCTTCTAGTAATTTTGATTCCCAGAATATGAGCACGAGATTGTTCGCTACTTACTAGAAAAAGGCAAGTTTTACGAATTGCTTCGCGCCATGCTTCCCGTTCAATAATACGGGCGTAGTTAAAGGTGAGATCGCTTGGTTTAATCAATTCTGGTCTTATTGATGATGAATTTAATTGAACTTCTCCAGCTACTTGTAAATTAGAGGTTGCTAGGGTTATTAATGGATGATTGAAACAGATTTGACCGTAACCTTCAGATCTGCGATCGCCTATACCTCTAGCTGTAATTTCTGCTAATTTATTCGGATCGAGATTACCTTCTACTGTAAATACCATACAGCTTCCGGCACTCAAACCCACTAAAGAAGGGCGGGGTAATCCCCATCTGACTTGCCAAGAGTCTATCCGATTTTGACGTGCCATTAAAGATAATTTATTATCTTTATCTTTTCTGATAGTTAGCTTGTCTACTTCCAAAAGTTTTGCCAATTCTGCTGCCAAACAATCAATAGAAGTAGTAGGGCGCAATCTTTCATCTCGCAGCAGAACATCAGATAGCAACAATACTGTTAATTCGTGAGAATTGTTGACATCAGTATTTGCTGATAGTTGCGCCGGATTGCCTAAAACTTCCAGTCGGACAGCGCCGTAATTATCTTTTTTAGATTGACCGATGCGATCGCTACCCTTAAGTAAGTTCCACCAATCCGATCGCTGTTTACTTAACTCTTTTGCTAATGAAGAGCACAATCTAATCTCTGCTTGCAGGATAGTATTAGATTGAATTGCTTGGTAACTGTAAACGCCGCCAACATCACTGGTAGGGCGTTGATATTGGTCTTCAACAGTGTTGTGCGTGTCGATACAGAGATTGACAGTTTTGTGCTTAATTGTTTGGGATTGAAAGTTAATGTAACCTGCACGTTCCCCTTTGAGTTGTCCTTCTGGTTCATTTTCAACAAAGCGATTGTATATTTTGCCGCCTTTACTCAACCCTCCGGTTGCTTTTTCTGAGAATAAACATAAAGGTACTGGTTTCCCTTGCTGGTTATCTATTTCTACAGTGGCATTAGTAACGATGATTTGACCGCAAGCGATCGCGGGATCTATATTTAAGTTTAATTTGCTTAATCTACGCCTGACTAATCTTAGTAAATGTGTGCCAGGAATATAATCTAAGCTTTCTACTACGTTACCAACTGTTCGTTTGCTGATAATTACTGGCGATTCAGTTTTTACCCGCAATTTTACCGACACCCAACTATTATCTGTTTGATTTTCAACTTTTCCAGGCGCGGTATCTCGCCTCTCTACATCTAAATCGGGAATAGGAGGTGCTTGGGGATGTTGTTGTAACCAATTAATCCAGGGATTAATATCTTTTTCGACTGCTAATTTACACTTACCTGCACCTCGGCGGCGTTTACCTCCTAAGCGTTCTATAAATTGACCGCCAGCAATTAATAAAGCGTAAGCTGCCAACTGTTGCTCTGGATTTTGTGGTAAGGTTAATTCGCACTTAGCATTTAAAGATGTGCCACCTCTGACCATTTCTTCAAAGCGGAGAAAGTCTTGTTTTGCACAACCTGATTCAGGATCGATACTAATACCTGGCTTAACAAAAGTAACGGCGTTTTTTAATTCCAACTTTTGCTTTAATGCTTGCCTTAAATTGTCTGGTAAATAGGCAGAACGAATTGATAAAGCTGCTGGACGTGGGGGAGTTTCGATCGCACCTTTTGCTACGGCGGGTTGTTCGCCAAATAAATATTCTACCCATTTACTCCAATTTCCGTTTGTGCCATTATCTAATCCCCTAGCTACTATTTCACACGCATCTCGCCAGATACCTGTTAATGTTTTGGCGGGAATGTAAGGAAGTCCATCGGTATCGCGCTGTACTAATTTATCAATATCTCCACTAATACCCGTTCCCGATCCAACGTGCCAATCGCTAATTATAGATAAAGTGGCACTAAAGGAACTTTGAGCTTTTAATGATTGCTTATTGCTCACTTTCACTCCTCACACTATTAAAAAATCTGCTGCTTCAATCGCATCTAAGAGGATTGTTTTGTAAATTCCTAAATCTGGTTCCAAGCTAAACAGAGAATTTTCATCTCCGGCTAATTGTGAAATCCCATTATCGTGGTAGCGATCGCAGATTAATTGAAACTTTCCATCAGCCGCATTTTTACCTAAAAATAAACTCTCTCTTAAATCGTGCATTTGGCTATTAGGTAACTTACGGCGACCTTCTAAATCTTTATCTACTAGCACTTTTACGCTATTTTCTAGCTTTTGCCAATGGTGAAAATTTGCCCATTCTAGTCCTTGTTTAGCATTACTTAAATTGTTTATTTCAGTAACTACATAAGGACGAACGTAAAGTTGAGTTTTTCCACCATCAAGATGGAGTTTACCCCGAATTTTTTCAAAATTGACATTGCTAGAATCATATAATACATGAAAATCTAAACTAGAACAAGGATAAGGTTTTTCAGCATCATTAACAACGATTTTTTTAATTTTCTTAGCAGATTTCATTAAAGCTTCTGATAAATCGTAGCCAACTGAAAAAGGAAAATGAGGTTTAATAATAGC
The DNA here is from genome assembly GCF_000317495.1 of Crinalium epipsammum PCC 9333. Taxonomy (GTDB): domain Bacteria; phylum Cyanobacteriota; class Cyanobacteriia; order Cyanobacteriales; family PCC-9333; genus Crinalium; species Crinalium epipsammum. Next base: position 661,958 of record NC_019753.1, on the reverse strand, counting down.
AATACCCGCACAAGCTGATAAGCGACCTACCTTTAATGCTGTTTTAGCAATTTCGGGGATAATTCCTTCGTAATGCGTTATTGAAGCAGTTTCTTGCTCAAATGCTTTGAGAAATTCCTGGGTAAATTTGAGTGCAAATTTCCCATCGCAAACTACTGTTAAATCATCTCCTCCTAAAACTAACGGTACTAAAGGAATTAAATTATTATTAATTTCTATAAAAGGTTTAATTTGATCCAAAGCTGTGTTAAATGCTCTTTCTGTACAAATATCTAGACATAAAGAAAATTTTCTTAATTTATCTATATAATCGCGATTTTTGTTGGGTCTATCGGCACTGATATGTTCGTGAAATTTGAGAAATATTTCGCCTAAACCATTGCCGTCAGCATGAATTATCGCGATCCAATCTGATTTAATGTCGTCAATATCTTCAGAAAATCTATCTCCACCTTCTAATAGTGCTATCATCCGATTAGATGCGCCTTCACTACATCTTTGTTTGGCAGCACTAACAGCAGATGTAGAAATTGGTTTTTCGTTAGGTTCGGGATTGGGAAATAATTCTCCTGCAGGTAAACCACTGGTGGCACAATCTGTAATTACAGGTAAGCGGGTAAATCGTAAGTTATTACTCGGTTTTTGGGAACGTACCAGTTCGTATTTTTGGTGTACTTCACTGTTGACTTTTCCAATTAAATCTTCTTCCCAGTTAAATTCTTGAAATACTCCACAAATTTCTAATCCAGGTGCTTCGATAACAGCTTTTTTAGTAACGTAACGTATAAGAGTTTTAGCTGTTTCTTCATCTTTAGCGATTAGCAGTGCTTTACCAGACGTAGCGATAATTACTTCTACGCGATTATTAGCAGATTCAATTTGTTGATTGAGTTGTTTATTAAACAAATTTCTTCCTAGTTGCCTGCCGTCTGTTGTCCACAGAGAAATACCGCGAGAATTATTTACCTGTGCTACCGCTTCTAATACCCATCTAGTACAAGCGCGATAAGTTAATTCAGAAGCACCAATATTTTCTCTAAGTTTGTTGGTGGAAAAGATAAAATTTTGATTTCCCGAAGTTTCAATTAATACCAAATACATTAACTATGCTCCTATACTACGGGTTTTTAGCATGACTCAATTTCAACTAACAATGCTGAATACTTTCTATTCTCCGACTCGATACTCTCTTGAAAATAAGGCAGAAGGGTTCTGAGTAAAAGGCAGAAATAGTTAAGATTTTTATCTTTGGTTATAAGTGACCGAAGAGGCACAGGGGCAGGGAGCCGGGGGAGCAAGCCCTTTTCTGAAGCGTGGAGATTGATCGAAACATGAGTAAACATGGGTCTTCTATGACCCTCATCTGGGGCGCAGTATAAGCTCGCTTCCAGTCTTTCTTCCCTGCTCCCTGCGCCACGCGATCGCTTTGCCTGTATCCTTAATAGCTCATTCTCCTCTCTCCTCTCACTTGAATCGGCAAACATTTATTGTTAGCTCGCCTACACTCTCACTAAATATACATAAATGTATTTCAAATGTCAATGATATTAAGGTTTGTAAAACATACCTGGAAAGACTCTATATAGATTAGGATGCTTAAATTTAGGATGAGACAGTTTTTCTCACTAACGATATTAAAACCCTCTATCCACGACCCTTTCTTCTCAGGAAGCATAGTATATGGATGGAAGAACAGTCTGTTTCAAAACCACTTTCTCTGTAAGGTGACGAAAAATAAGAAAAAGCAGAGTATTGTTGCTTTTTGATACCAATACTCTGCTAAATCAAGTTATATTATCAGTATTTAGTTAAATGAATCATCAATTCCGGCAGTGCTTTCACCATTGGACTGCTAGAAACATCTTCACCTCTTGTTAAACGATGAACTTTACCCGTAAGTAAAAGCCAGTCTTCAAGTTGTAAAATTTGCGATTGTTCTTTAGACGCAATTTTTTTAGCTTTTTCTTTCCAGTTACTAGACATATTAACTTCGTCCATTTCTGCTTCCAAATTGCTTTTAATTTTCGCAATTATTCGCAGATTTAGCTTCTGACAAAACTCTTCCCAATCAGCAAATTTACTTTCATCACCAGACAAAATCACAGCATGGGTAGCTTCCGCCATGATTATTTTATTTTCCTCTGAAGCTTTCCCACCGACATCAATGATATTAATCAGTTGGTTAGCACTTCTTACCCATCCTGCTGCTTCTTTGGCAAATTCGGAAGTTAATTCAGCTTTATTAACTGGTTTAATTTCATCTGCTAGGTGTAGCGAACTGCAAACATAAACGCTTCAAAAAGTTTTAGCGGCTAAGGCAGAGGGTAAAAGCTATACACAGATATCAGTAGAGCTAGGAATTAGTCGCTCCTCAGTTTTTGGAATAGTTAGGACATCGAGCTAAATATTAGGTTAGTGCTCTTTGCCTGCTATATTTCCAATTCAGTTATTCAAAAGCTGTAAAAGCATACACAATAAGACTTTGAGCCTATTTGCAGTTAATTTGGTTTCAAAAATCGCTTGTTTGCAGTTTTGACCGATCTTGTTTGCAGTTCGCAACAGCTAGGGGTTAATTTTTTTCGTAAGTTTCTTGATAATGTGTGCCTTCACCATCAGGACCAGGGCAAACGCATCAAAATTTGGTGCGATCGCCACTGGGATCTGGATCTTCGCTCTCAGTTGTCGATCAGGCTCGCGTTGTGGCAATATAAAGTAAAAGGGTAAGTTATTACTAAAAACGGCTGGTTGTCGTTATAGCAGTTTTTTGGTAAGAAAGTTTTAGAATAAATAAGTGCTAAAAATGCACATCAAACGAGTGTAAGGGAGCATGGTGACTGGACAGGATTTATTTGAGGCACTTCCGCAGCGCGAATAATTTCTAAAAAAGTAATATTAAGCAAGGCACGTTCATAAATAACTGAGCCGTGAAACTTCCACCTAAAATAACGATCACTGACCATTTTTCTACTTTAAAAGATCCGAGAATAGAACGCTCTAAGCTACACCAGTTAATTGATATTATTACTATTGCTATATGTGCTGTGATTTGTGGTGCAGACGGCTGGGAACAAATAGAACTTTATGGTAAAGCTAAACATAAGTGGTTTCAGCAATTTCTCGCATTACCCAACGGTATTCCTTCTCACGATACTTTTGCACGGGTTTTTGCACGTATTGACCCCGAAGAATTTCAACAGTGTTTTATTGATTGGATTAAAGCTATTAGTAAGCTAACCAATGGGGAAGTAATTGCGATTGATGGTAAAACATTATGCCATTCTTATGATACTGCAAGTTCGCAAAGTGCTATTCACATGGTGAGTGCTTGGGCAACAGCTAATCGACTCGTTTTAGGGCAAGTAAAAGTTAATGATAAGTCAAATGAAATTACCGCTATCCCAGAACTGCTAAGGGTTTTAGAGGTAGCTGGCTGTATTGTTACTATTGATGCAATGGGATGTCAGAAGGATATTGCCAAGTTAATTATTGAGCGTCAAGCTGATTATATACTAACAGTTAAACAAAACCAAGGCTACTTATATAAGGATATAGAACAATTATTTAAGCAAGCTCAAAAGAACCAGTTTCAGGGCATTGACCACAGCTATTATGAAACCATAAATAAAAATCATGGTCGCCTGGAAATTCGTCGTTGTTGGCTCCTCTCTAATGTTGCTGACTTAATAGATACTGATAGTAATTGGTCAAACTTTTTTAGTGTGGGCGTTGTTGAATCAGAACGGCGAATAAAAGAAAAAATTGAACAGGAAACTCGTTATTATATTAGCAGTATACAGCATCAGAATGCCAAGTTATTTGGACAGGCAGTTCGTAGCCATTGGGAAGTAGAAAACCGTTTGCATTGGGTTTTAGATGTGACATTTAATGAAGATAATTGTCGTATTCGTTCCGATAATGCTCCTCAAAATTTTGCTGTGATACGCCACATTGCCGTCAATAAGAGTAAATCAGGAAAAAAGTCGAAAATTAAGTCTAAATAATAAACGTTACTTAGCTTCAATGGATGACGATTACCTGCTCAAAGTTTTATCTAATTAACAATAAGCGTTGTAAATTTGCTCCTCAGAGAGAAATTTATAATCTTAGTGTGAGCGTAACTCTCACATAAATTCCCGATCGCGTACTTATTGCTGTAAGTACAATTCCAGCTATAACAAACCCGTGAAAAAGCTCTGACTTACCCAAGAAAAATGATTACCACATTATTGCTATAACGACAACTTGCAATTTTTAGTAATAACTTCCCATTTTACTTTATCTTGCCACAACGATCGATCAATTGACAACTGAGAGCGTAGTCCACGAAAAAACAACGATATTGAGCCAAATTTTGATGCGTTTGCCCTGCCATCAGGACAAGCTGTAATTACATAAGGATATGGTGCGCCTAGAGTAGCTAAAATTTAGCTTTCTCGGTAGTAGGATGTGGTTTCCGTCCCCTTACGGGGAAATGGTTAGTGGAAGGTAAACTGGAAGCTGGCCAAAAAAAAAGATTCACGTTTCCGTCCCCTTACGGGGAAATGGTTAGTGGAAGGTTTTTTCAGGTGAAAATCATTTGGAAAAAGCTAAAGGTTTCCGTCCCCTTACGGGGAAATGGTTAGTGGAAGAGTAATAGACATCTCCAGAAACCATCAAAACCTTTCTGTGAAAGGTTTTGATGGTTTTTAAGCTTAGGCGATCGCCAAGAGCAAAAATACGACTGAATTAGGCTTTGAGCTAATTCAAGTTAATTTAGAACCCAAAGATTAACAGGCTTACATAGCAAGAATTTCTAAAAAGCTCAAATTTTTTACATTGCTAGCATTAAGGCTCCAATCCTCAACCTAACTAAACCACAAACTATCTGGATTACTTGGTCATAATGTTTTGGTCTCAACCGGAATCGCTCAGTAGCCACTCGAAAAATTTTTACCAATCTAATGATATGCTCAACTACAATTCGTTGCGTTGATATTTCCTTATTTTCTCGCTTTTGGTCAATGCTTAATTCTTGAAGCTTAGGTTTTTTATGTGGAGTTTCAATTTGACTTTCTCCTATATAACCTTTGTCCGCTTTAAACTTTTGGCTAGTTGCAAATTTTTCTCGTCGCTCTCTAAACAAATTGATATCACTACTCGGCCCAGGTTTCCCTATTGTCACGTCTACTATCTCTGACCCATCTGGTAAGATAATAAACTGATTTTTTAGTGTATGGTTTTTCTTCTTTCCTGAATAATACTTTTTCTGGTTGCTGTAGTCAGTAGGTCTTTCCCTGGCTTGCTCTGAGCTATCTACTACTAATACCCACTGCTCCAGGACTTCTTTATACCTTTCCCAATCATGGGATTTTTTTTTACTTGTTCTAAAAGTGAGGGCGGTAACAATTCACCCAAAATTTCTATCCAGTCATGGAATATATTGTGTGCCGTTGATTCACTTACCCCGAACTGCACACCTAATAGTTGAAATGTCGGCATATGGTGCAGATAAACTAAGGTTAATAATATTTGCTCTGACACAGATAATTTTGGCTTTCTACCACCACCTTTTTTTATTATTCTAATTTTGGCTTCTTCCTCTACAGCTTGGGATTGGTTGAATAGAGCTTCTGCTTCTACAATTAACCATTGCAACTGTTGGTAATCAATTCCGAGCAAACGTTTAGTTTCTTGAGGATTAGATGTGATGTATTCCAGTACAGAACTCATGGCCAGCAGTGCAAAAATACAATTTTATCATCTTTACGGATTTTTTATTTTGTTTTTTGGAGATGTCTAATAGGAATTCTCGCTGGCGCTGGGGTAGTTAATTTTGTTTCCGTCCCCTTACGGGGAAATGGTTAGTGGAAGTTCAAAAGGACGTTAAGTCCTACGAAGAGGGAGTTGCTGGTTTCCGTCCCCTTACGGGGAAATGGTTAGTGGAAGACAAACATTTTGTCACTGTACCTAGCACTCATAGCACGTTTCCGTCCCCTTACGGGGAAATGGTTAGTGGAAGGTTACTTATTTTTAGAAGCAAATAAGGAAAAAAGTTTCCGTCCCCTTACGGGGAAATGGTTAGTGGAAGATTGACATCCTCCCGCTAATGCTGTTGCAGATCCTACGTTTCCGTCCCCTTACGGGGAAATGGTTAGTGGAAGAATCATCTGAGTTTAAACCAATGGACTGTCACTACAGCAGTTTCCGTCCCCTTACGGGGAAATGGTTAGTGGAAGTTGTTAAATATCTATGAACAAGAAGATCCTTTCCTAAGGTTTCCGTCCCCTTACGGGGAAATGGTTAGTGGAAGAGAAAATAAAGCTGAAGATTTAAATAAGGAATCAGAAGAATGTTTCCGTCCCCTTACGGGGAAATGGTTAGTGGAAGTAGTACTAATGAGTGAACATCCTTCCAAAGCGTTTCCGTCCCCTTACGGGGAAATGGTTAGTGGAAGTGGGTAAACTGGGTTGATAAAGGTGGTACAACAAAATCTGTTTCCGTCCCCTTACGGGGAAATGGTTAGTGGAAGGTGGGGGAGAAGTTCAAATGTCAAAGTCAGCGCAAGGATTTGTTTCCGTCCCCTTACGGGGAAATGGTTAGTGGAAGAAAAGGATGTTAAGTCCTATGAAGAGGGAGTAGCGTTTCCGTCCCCTTACGGGGAAATGGTTAGTGGAAGGTCAGCTGATTTAACGGTAACCTGTAAGAAAGTTGAGGTTTCCGTCCCCTTACGGGGAAATGGTTAGTGGAAGTAGTACCGTTCACTATTCCTTGTAAATTTGTTCGAGTATTGTTTCCGTCCCCTTACGGGGAAATGGTTAGTGGAAGGGGACTGGTAAATACGTATCAAGAAATGCTGAACAAGGTTTCCGTCCCCTTACGGGGAAATGGTTAGTGGAAGGAACAGTTGAAAGAAGTTATGTGGGATGCTTTGGTTTCCGTCCCCTTACGGGGAAATGGTTAGTGGAAGTTGCTAATCATGATCACGGAAGTTGGGAGAAAGATAGTTTCCGTCCCCTTACGGGGAAATGGTTAGTGGAAGGTAATAACTGGCGGTGAAAGAATCTATATATTAAGAAGTTTCCGTCCCCTTACGGGGAAATGGTTAGTGGAAGAAAAAAAAACTTCGTAAAGAGGTCTGTTGCATAGATAATTTGTTTCCGTCCCCTTACGGGGAAATGGTTAGTGGAAGAATATCCTGCTGACTCATTAAAGTTGTCGGACTATTGGGAAAGTTTCCGTCCCCTTACGGGGAAATGGTTAGTGGAAGTCTCTAGTCCAATTTCGTTGTACCATAGTGCATGGTACAACTTTTCGTTTCCGTCCCCTTACGGGGAAATGGTTAGTGGAAGCAATTTTGTAATTGGCACACGTCAAAAGATCGGAGATTTAAGTTTCCGTCCCCTTACGGGGAAATGGTTAGTGGAAGTGTCGCTGTATTAGTGATTCAGTTACAGAAAGCCATGAATGTTTCCGTCCCCTTACGGGGAAATGGTTAGTGGAAGGTAAACTGTATGCTCCCATCGACTCGAATTTTTTGTTTCCGTCCCCTTACGGGGAAATGGTTAGTGGAAGACTCACAATTACAAGTTGGATCAGGTCCATGTAATGGCGTTTCCGTCCCCTTACGGGGAAATGGTTAGTGGAAGAAGATAGTGAGAATGTTCAACAACCAGCTCCAGGTTTCCGTCCCCTTACGGGGAAATGGTTAGTGGAAGTTTCGATTTTGGCGCTGCTAAAAATCATCCTGGCAAAACCAATGAAGTTTCCGTCCCCTTACGGGGAAATGGTTAGTGGAAGGAGAAAAAAAATGAAAGGATTAAAGTTTGCGATTACAAGGTTTCCGTCCCCTTACGGGGAAATGGTTAGTGGAAGATTCTGGAAATGCAAAACGTGCAAAGGTAATATACTATTAATGGTTTCCGTCCCCTTACGGGGAAATGGTTAGTGGAAGCAGACAGCTCCAGGAACTCAACCTCCCGGAGAAGAGACTGTTTCCGTCCCCTTACGGGGAAATGGTTAGTGGAAGCTCGTTTCTACGTGGGGTTCTTATACAATAACTCTACAGAAGTTTCCGTCCCCTTACGGGGAAATGGTTAGTGGAAGTAGCAATTATTGCAAATTTGGGGAAAAATCTGGATAAAAAATGTTTCCGTCCCCTTACGGGGAAATGGTTAGTGGAAGAGTTCGCTGAGGGAGCCTTCCTGGGAGTGAGTTTCAGGCTGTAAATCGACGCACCTCTTTTTAAAGAGTCAATAAGCAGGGAAATTTTTGCAATAAGTAAATTGTAATTACCCAAAACTCTTATCTAGTCAGGTATCGACACATCTCGACGAAAAAAACGTCAGTTTAGAGATCTGTCGAGGTGCGTCGATACATCTACTGACAGCCCAAAGAATGCCTTAAAAGCTATACATTCTCAGGTTTTCAGCAAGTTTATTCTAATGGTGCATCCTTCATTACAGCCATCGACACACCGCCACCAATGCTGCTCCTCTAGTGGCAAGATAGCATTAGTATCAACTTACTCGTAGAGCTAGGAAACTCAGCTACGATTGAAAAGACATTATTATTTTTTTGTCAAGGTACTATAGGAATAAAATTTAGCCTATAAGCTTGTCACTTTACAGTCCTGAGCGTGCAAAAGTCAACAACTCGCAGCGCGAGCGCAACAATTTGTAATCAATTGATGAGATCTGAGTAATGACCAGAAATGAGATGCAATCTTTTAGTTGCTAATTGCATAAACTGAGAAATAATTGAACGTGGCAAAGCTTCTTCCGTCTGGCCAAGTTGGCTTCAAGCCGTAATAACAGATCGAGAAGTATCTAGATCCTGATCTTATCCCAATCATTTCTGCCAGCATAGGGGGCAGAAAAATATTTAGCAAATGGAATTGAACTTACTGCATTTATTGTTAATTTTTGGGTAAACTTGTGCCAAGATAATTTATAGTTAGTTTTTATGAAGAAAAATGCGTTTTTCGCCAGCGCACTCGGAGTCATTCCGCATGATCGTTAGGTTTAATGGTTATTATTTGGATGATGTTAAATTTGTGTTCAGCGTCTAGTTCTTGGTAAAGTTGGGGGAGTTTCAGTTCTGGTAAGAATCCACTTTTCCCAAATTGGATTTAATTTTTGGATTACAGGCTCGATGGGTTTAATCAAGATCAAAGTTCCTGTAATTTTGGGGTCAGTTGCCTCTTTGTGTTCCCAACAACCTTTGGGAATATTCTTTAAGCAATCATCAGTAATTATATTAGCTTGCACTGCTGAATCTAGAACTGCACCTACCATGTTTTCACCATCGCCGCGATGCTTGCCAATGAACACTATCAAGATTTCAATGTGTTCCAACGGCTCTTGTTTGTAAGATTTATTTTGGTTGAGAAACTGTCGATACAAACTACTTATTGCCCAATTTTTCCAGGCTGTGTACCTGGGGCAGTTGTATACATGAGCTTTGGATTTTTTAATACTTACGCTGTGGGATTGGTTAATTACAGTGGCGCGGGGACGTACTTTAGGGGAGCATTTCCCTGGCAGCCAAAACGTTAGTTGGCTAGTCATTAATGCACTTTTATATATTATGTAGTACTGATTTATCTGTCAAAAAAGTTGGGGATTATTAAATAGGTATTGAATACCCCCCATACTTTTTTCACTTACTTGTATTTTCTTCAACAGGATTAATTTTGTTCAGTAGAGCTAGAGCAGCACCACCAACAAATCCGAATGTAGTTCCTAATTTCGTTTGATATGGGTACATTATTCCGAGGCACAATCCTATCAATGCCCCGCAAAAACGGCTCTTCCGTAGCTACTGTGCTAAAATATTAAAATAATCAGGATAATTTCAAGCTTTTATTAATAGAACATGAATAAAGCAATGAAAGAATTGCTAAATTTACCAGGAGTTTTAGTAGAAGATATTTACCAAACAGACTCCACATTAATTTTCTTTGTTAAATCAGATAAAAAAATAGCAGTTTGTCCCCGCTGTGGTCAAACAAGCCGTCGTCTCCATCAAAATCAAAGATATTTAGTTAAAGATTTACCTCTCAGCAATAGAGAGGTGATTTTATCTGTAAATCGGCGACGATTTAAGTGTGAAGATTGTGCTAAACCTTTTAGCGAAGATTTAGATTTTGTACCTAGAAAGAAAAATTTTACTTACAGATATGGACAAACAGTTACTCAACAGGTTGTGCATAGTGATATTAAGAACGTCGCTGCTAATAACGGATTAACGCCAGAAGAAGTTGAGTCAATGGTAATGTTTTTCGCCAATATTTTTCTACCTATTGATGTAAGTAATTTAGTAAAATTAGGGATAGATGAAATTAGTTTAGTCAAAGGTCAAGGTAAGTTTATAGTAGTTCTAGTAGACTTAGAAAGCCATAAATTAATTGGGTTAGTGTCAGCACGGAAGCAGTCTGAGATAGAGAAAGTGATGCTAGATTGGGGAGAAAAAGTCTTATCTCAGATAGAAGAAGTAAGTATGGATATGACAGGCAACTATAAATCATTAGTTAAAAAAGTTTGTCCTAATGCTGAAGTAACAGTAGATAGATTTCATGTCACAAAAATGATTCATGCCTGAGTTAAATCAGGCGAGAATTTCCCAAAAACAAACGGCACAATCATTGAATATTAAAGAAAAAACTAAATTATTTGATGGATTAAAAGGTAGTAAATATATATTATTAAAAGCTGAAGCACGGCTATCTAGCCAGCAAAAACAAAAATTACAACAGGTCAAAGAAGCCTCATCGTTAGTTGGAATGATGCACTCTTTAAAAGAAGAGTTTAACTATTTATTTGAAAGCAATCACGATGTGGGGTCAGGAACCTTAGCACTAATTGATTGGTTAAAGAAAGCCGAACCTTACTACCAAAAAAGTGTCAGAACAATCAAGCGGTGGTTAGCGGAGGTAGTCGGTTACTTTGAACAAAGAACAACCAACGGTATAGTCGAAGGAATTAACAATAAACTCAAGCTCTTAAAACGCTGTGGATTTGGTTTTAGAAACTTCCAGAATTTTCAAGTCCGAGCTTTGCTTTTCTGGCATTTTCCTAATGTTTTAGCACAGTAAGTACGGAAGAGCCCCGTTTTTTAGGGTTAATGATGTGCGAGGAGATTGATAAGTAAACTTTGGACAAGGTTGGATTACTGGTTTAGTTGCAATTAGTACTGGCGACGGTTTAATAATCTTGGGTTTTGGTGTAAAACTGGGTATTGGCGTAGCAATAATTACAGGGCTAGGGCTAGGTGAAATACTAATTACAGGGCTAGGACTAGGCGTAAGTGAAGTTGTAGTATTAGGCGTTGTCTCTGGTTTAGTGGGTTGGATGTTAACCCCTGTACCATCTGGCTTGACGGAAACAGCCCAATCTTTATCGCCCGTTTGTTGAGCAGTGACAGTACAACTGGTAAGCAGCAAGCTTGATAGTAAGATTAGAGTTTTAAGTTTCATTATTGCCCTCAATATTTGTTAGTAAATTTGTGACTTTACAGTGGCAGATCCATGACAGGAAATTTCTTCCAATCAGGCGAATCAAAGTGCCACCACTCTTTAGCGATACTGGTAAAATTTCGTCTTTTCATTGCAGCTTCAAGTAGTAAAGAATTTTGACGAGCTGTAACACTACTGCCTGTGTAATTCCTATGGGCTTTTTTGGTAAAATCATCGAAAGCACTGGGCATTTCTAATTCTTTTCCAGTGCTATCAACCAGTGTCAAATCAACTGCTGCACCACGATTATGTCGGGAGCCAGTGGCAGGATTTGCAACATAATCTTCATCGGGCTTTATTTCCCACATCAGTTTTTGAATTGATAATGGTCGATAGCAGTCATAGACTTTTAAACCCAGTCCAAGCGGTGCTAAATCTTGCTGAACTGCCGATAGTTTTTTAGCAACTGTTGGTTTCAATAAGCACTTAGCTACGGGATAAACTTTCTTGCCCATAAAGTTATCGGCGGTGGCGTAGCGCATTTCTACGACGATATCTTTATTGACAGATTGGATATCGCTTAATTGAGTATTGGAATTTTTAGGTTTGGTAGTAGTAGGCTGGATAATGTTTGACTGTCGGTAATTTTCAACTGGGCTAATACCAGCAGACTTGCCATAGTTTTGTAGAGTGATTGCGATCGCGTCAGTCCGTCTTTTTTGGTCAGCCCCAATGCAGCGTTTCATGTATTGCTCAGATCCAACGCTTAAGCCAATTAGACCTGCCTTTTGTTGGGTAGAAAGTGACCATTTGCTACTACAAACTGTTCTTAAACCACTGGCATCAAGTTGACCGCGCCAATTACGAAAAGCTTCTACTCTCGCCCACTTGATCGCGGCTTCCTCCGTCATTCCCTGCTGTAACGCCTGACTATACTTGGATGGAAATTTATCGCTAACTCTGGGACTAGCCTGGTTCCACTGGTCTATGCCACTAATAAAAGCTTTGATGTGCTGTTGCGGTGGTGTTCCCGCTGCCGTCATTAGCTGAGTAATTTTGTTGAGTCTGCTTTTATTTCGTTCCACGCATTTGTTATCAGCATCGGCATTATCTCTACCGCGTCCCTGGTCAGAACAAAAGCCGCGATTGTATACATCGTTTGCTGGATCAAAGTGACCGCCTTGCAGGTACAAATTAGTGTGAGTTCCTGAGCCGTCAGATGAGCAATTTCCTTCAGCAGCACATATTGCAACATTACCGATAGATCTACTATTTTCAAAAAGTTTCTCAAGACTTACAGGAGCTTTGGCAGTGGCTATAGCTACTCGTCTAACTACTTGGTTTTTGACAGGCTCACTAACAGCGAATGCGATCGCACCAATTAAAATACCTGCACTGAGATAATCCCAGTGAACATCATTGCTGGTGGCAGTAACTTTCTCGTTAATTGGTTGTGCTACCTGAAACTGCAATGATTGCTGTTTGCGACTAATAAATACGCACCCAGCTACACCTAAAATACCGCCGAGAATAAAACCGCTTTTAGCGCCTCTCCAAATGGAAGGAACACTTTGCAACTTACAAACTTGCTCCGCACCTGGCGAAGCTAAATTGCATTGCCAGGACGAAACATCCCAAGAAAACTTGCTACCTGCCGCTGCTGTAACAATTGCACTTAAAGTAGAAATCAATAATAGATTTTTTAATCTCACAGCTTTAATTCCGTTCCTAAAATACAAACAAATCCTTGCCTAAAATGAAGCCGGAGTAAAAGGTATAGTTGTGGTCGTTGACGTAATCAGCATCCAATTCAAGTAGGTTCATAAATTTGGCGTGTCCCGCGCGGGTTCTACCTAAAAGGCAAGCTGCACTAGCATCTTTAATGTCATTTCTGGGATAGTCATAACCGCCATGTTGGTTAATTCCAAAGTATCCAGCGTAAGGACTACCACCATTGCGGGTAACAGTTACAGTTCCACCTGTTTGGACTAATGCTGGATGGTTAGGATTACCTTTGTGGAATCCCATTTTCCAGGCGCGGTACTGTCGTCCGGCTACAATTGTTGCTGCCCCTGCTGGATTCATTGGATTCCGAATGTAGTGAGTACCAGGGGCATCAGTACCTTCCCACAAGCCAACAATACGAGGAGTATTATTAACTATTTCAATAACAACTCTTAAATCGTTAAATTCATTAACTTTGTTGTCATTCAGCGTGCCATCGGGATTCATCCCGCGCACGTAGAAAATGTTGTACTTCCTGGCTCCAGTACGAATTACCCAGTTTTTCTGTTGAGCATAATTAATAATTGCACTTGCTATTTTTTGACTTTTTGGACTATTCCTTTCAGTACGCTCAAATAATTCTGGGATTGTGGGAATTGATTGCAGTACCTCTGGGATAACGTCAGCTAAACCTGTAACTTTGGTAGCCCATTGATTAGCAGTCGGAAGTGCGATTACAGCAATCATTCCTAGATTTATTAGAAATAGTAAAAAACGACCCCGTGCGACTGCATTACTATATTTTTGTTGGTTAAGTTCTTGAAGAAGCTGTTTCTGTTGTTCGTACTGTTCCCGTTCTTTGAGTTCCTGGTACTGAACATCTATTGGCAATTCAGCTAATAAGTCGATTGAGCGATACCCCTGCATACTGGTTCACCTTTGGAATTCTTCTTGTAGCCTTCGAGGAGAGTGGCACAAGGTTTGAGTTCTTTGATTTGAGATTTAGATTTAACTGGCGATGAAGCGACTGAATTAGAGTTTTGTGTGGTGATTAAGGAATTAGTTGCATCTTGACCAAACTTTGATGCAGTTTGAGAAAAATCTGTAGCAACATCAAGTACTTGGGGTTTCAGTTCAGGGATTAAAGCGAACTGGCGATAGCCAGGTTTGATCAAATCTAAAATTAGTAAAGTTCCGATGGCGGTTGTAATTAAAATTGACCTTTTTGGAAATATTATCCAGCGCATAAAGAGGCAGGGGGCGGGGTGCAGGGTGCAGGGGGAAAGAGGCTTCGGGGGCAAGGGGAATTAACGTTTAATTAACCAAGGGGAGGGATTGTTAATTATCGTGACTAGAATTCCTAGAATACGATTGTAAGTTGCATATATTTCTCTCCCAATTTCAACATCTAAGTAGTTGCATTTGACAGCAAATTTAATCCAAGTTTGAGTTTCTGCTGCTTCGGATTCGGAGTCATTAAGTTTAGCTATAAAAGCAGCTTCGTAACGTCTTTTCCTCCAAGCCTCTGCTAAATTGGCACATACAGAACGCGACGATCTACGAATTTGATCAGTCAATGAATATCTCTCTTCAACAGGGAATTTTTTTGACAATTCAAATATTGTCATAGCTGAATCAAATGCCATTTGATAAACTTCCAAATCCTCATGACTTTTAATCGGTTGTTTCTCCATTTCTTTACTCCTTATGCACGTAAATTTGTGAACAGAGATATCAACTCAACTCTAATTTTCCCCCTGCTCCCCGCTCCCTGCCCCCTGCCTCAATTACTGTCCCGCATAATTTGCGATCGGCACAACTGGTACGAAAGTGCTGCTGGAAGGAGTTACATTAGTTGGTACGGCTACATTTCGCACTTGTTCTGCACTGCCAGTTAACTGCACCCGTACTCCGCGATCAACACTTTGGCTAGCACCAGCAAATACTGCACCAGCAACAGGTTTACCTACGTTTACTACCCCGTGGCCGAATTTCATTGCAGTAGGTGCGTTTGCTGGTAAAGCAGCAGAATTACCCGCAGCCGCAGTACCTCCAACTGCTGCATTCCACGCCCAACCGCCAATTGTGCATAGACCGATCAGCATTGACCAGAAGCCGACTACCTGACCTAAGCGCCAGGGCTTAGAATTATGAACAAACTGTCCTGCAACATCTATAGCGGCACATGAACCAGATTGCATTGCAGGCCCGATATTACGCTCCATCTTTTTTAGCCGTTGCTTTGCTTGATGTAACTCTTGCTGCGCTCGACGTACAGCTTGTTCATGAGCATTTTCACGAACGTAATGGTATTCGATATCAATGTAGCTGTCCTGTCCACCAAATTCTGTACCTGGATTGCGTACCCGTTGTTGTGGAACTAAACTTGAATCCATATTTTTCTTTTTCCTTAATAACTATTAGTTGAAATTGCTGTTTGACCACAAAGTTTTAAAGTTTAATTGATGCAACTGTGGTCAAGTTGCAAAAGCGCACGTAGGCATCGAACCTACACAAACTGTGCCAGAATTGCATCAGCTTGTATCCAGATTGCGCTGTTATATATCGCCCCATTCATCAGGCGGTTGGAAGTTTTCTAGGCGTAAATCGTTTTCTTTGATGAATTCACTAAACGTGCTAAGTTTTTCTTGTGTCTCATCATCATCAAGTTCCTTGTTGATAATGTCGTCGTCACTTTCCGCACTTTCTGGTTGTGCTGGTAGTAGCGGGCGGAAATCATACCAAGTTTGACCGTTAGGAGTAACTTGCTTATTTGGTGGAACCATCCCTGTAGGAATTGTGAGTTTGCGAGTTGCTTCTTTATCCTCGTCGTCCAGCCATTCTAGGTGTGCGTACCCAGCACAAGTTTTTCCGCCTTCAACGTTGGGATCTGATTTGGCAATGCACCGCATCATTGTGAACTGGCGTTTCAAAACATCAAATTTGCCGTTGCCTGCGGATCTTCCACCAAAGCAGGTCAAAGTTTTACCATGTGAGGTAAAAATCACAGACATATTTGCTTGACGCAATTTCTGAGTACAAACTTCGATCAAAGCTGCCATGACAACTGTTGGCATATTTGCTTCCCAGTTAGTCATCTCATCGCACAACAATACCCAGTGCTGTTCGCTGAATGGGTTGTAGTCAGAAATGCCGCGCAGTTGTAACCTACGGTTAGCTTCTTTGACGAAGCGCATGATGCCTTCAGCGGCATCTTTGAAGTTTTCACCTTTCCCGTAGGTTTTTATACCTTCAAAGAATTTCCACTGAGCCAGAGGATTTACTAGCAGTACCAAGTGTCCCAACTTGAGATGTTCTGCTGCTAGCCAACCTCCTTTGCTGGTTTTGCCACTTCCCATACCGCCATAAATTAACAAGGTGGGTATATTTAGTAAGATCTTCCGTATCTCATCAAATACATCTAGGAATTCAGTAGGTTGAGGTACGGGAGGATTACCAGAGTTGTTAGAAGCAGTTGAGTTTGAAGAAGATGGTTTTGGATAGCGTATTGGTAAACGTTCTGCTGGTGATGGTGCTTGTCGCTGTTGATTGGGTGGAACTTGCCTTTGAAGTTGTTGATTTGCAGGATTGCGGGGTGGAACTTGTGCAGGCTGCCTTTGAAAACCTTGTCCAGGTTGGACTGGTTGTTGTGGTTGTTGTACAGGGGAGCGCCTTAAACTTTGCCCTGGTTGCGGGTTGAGTGGAAGTGCGGGTGTAGGTGCAAAAGGAAGCTGTGGGTATGAATTGGCTTGGGTGAAGTTGGTTTGTTGAATGCCAATGCGCCGCCTGTGGTCTTCAATACCTGCAAATATTCCGCCCACACTGCCGATTACTGCGATCGCACTCCCTCCAAACATCAGTAATGATTTAACTGGTTCTGCTAGTGGCTGGTTAACAATAACTTGCTCAGAACTATAAGGCGTGACTGTTTGTGTGATTTGAGTAGTAGTAAAACTTGCCCCTAATAGTCCTAAACCACTAATTAAAGATACGGGTGCGATCGCCAATTTCGCTATGGTTGTTAGTTGCATTTTTAATTACTCCCCTTGTAGAGGCAAGGGGGACAAGGGGACAAGGAGATGGGGGGAGGGGAAGATTTTAAGATGTCGCACTATTTGTGAATGCTTGAACAACTGAAGATGTATTCTCACTTTGTCTCCTTGTCTCCCCCTCCCCTTGTCCCCTTCTTCCCCTCTTCTTTTTTGGGGCTTGATATTGGGGGTGTCGGTGTACTGGAATCGGAGTTAATATTAGGGATAATTTTTTGTCCGTACAAATCGTAATTTCTTAGTTGATTTGCTACGTCTACCCAACCTTGAGCGCCTAATAAATTTGCTTGAGCATCTCTTAAAATGCCTTGATGACCTCTAATTGCCACCGCAATTTCAGGCAGATTGAAAGTTTGAAAATTATTACGTTGGCTCGCTTCGATGATTAGTAATCTTACTAGACCAACTGCTACAGTCTCAGCCGGATCGAGTTGTGAATACGTTGTTTTTCCCGTTGCTGGATCTTCACGAACCATGACAGCGCCTCGTCCTGAAGCGCCCATGTCAATGGTTTTCATGACATCAACTCTGGCACGCTGCACTAAAATTTCTTTGGGCTGATCTTTGGTTGCTGGATTAGAACTTGCTTGCAATTGTTGAATTCTAGTTTTGAATCCATCTGCTGATGTAAAAATAGCTCGTTGCAGTAATCCTGGGTTGGTGACTTCGCCTGGATTGTAATCGTATTTAGTAACTGCTACTACTTCGGCACTCCTAGATTGGGTTAGAACATAGTTAGCTTGATTGATGTTAGCTAGAGTATTATCAACAGGAGCAACAGCTTGGTTTTTCTGATTAGTAGTAGTGGCTAATACTGTTACTAGCAATGTTGTTAATATCCCTACAACTCCTGCCATTAACCAAGAATTTGTTAGATAAGATTCCCAAGGAAAACTTGTAATGCTGTTGGGATTATAAACTGGTACTGGCCCTTCTCCAGGCATCCATACTATTTGTTGATTGCCCGTAGGTTCTTGATCGAAAAGATCGTATTCTATGTATTCTTGTTGGGGTCTTTCTCCTAAATCCAGCGCATCAGCGTAGCGATCGCGCCAGTTATTATTTTGATTCATGATTTTTTGGTTAGTGGTAGTGCAGTCCCAAAACTAAGATTGATTTGTGATTTGACGGTAGTGCGATCGCAGGATGCAGATGCCTAGAGTCACCCCGATTACCGTTCCGCCTATTGCTGCACTTGATACCTGTAAAAAATTAGGTGCAGTTTGAGTAGTAGCTAGAGCCATCGTGGTAGTAACGGCGGGAATTGACACAGACGTACCGATAGCTAAAATTCCCGCATTCGTCATATAAAGGGCAACTTTTTCCGTCGTTAAAGTTATTGCGATTGCTTTTTCTTGTTCTACCCAGTTGGCAATGTTGCTGTTGTTGTCGAGTTGGGAGTGGAAGTACTTGCCTGTGCCAGTAGTTTCGATGGCGCTGCTGTGCGGACTGCTGGTAATTTGTTTTCGACTTCCGTTGAGGTGATATTGACTGTTAATGTTGGTTTCAGGATATTCGTTAGAGATTTGAGCTTCATCACTCCATTCGTCATAGGCTTTCCCAGCAGTGTTGCTAGTTTGTGTTGGCTTCCTTGCTTGATTAAGCCTTCCAAAGCTTTACGAGTATTGGGATTTTCCCAAGCTCTAGCTCGTCCTTGTTGTAATTTCATAACCAAGTCGGCTTCGAGAATTAAACCACCTAAATCACCAAAGGTAGTGTTTTCGTTAGCTTCACGTTGCAGAATAGCTTGTTCGGCAGTATCAATCGCGGAAAGCGTTTCTTCCTTTAGTTCTTCTAGTTCAATTTCGTCCTCTATGGTTGATGCACTTTCTGATATTTCTGACATATCAGTTGCATCGCCATTTTCTGGTGCTTTGTACTCAGCAATAAATGTAGCTACTTCATCAATGGTTTTGCTGAACTCAAGTGCGATCGCAGCTAGTTCCTTGGTGGCTTTATCAGCAGTTATCTCGGTGTTATCAAGAAGTAGTGCGTGTTTGACCGTACCGGACACTACATTTTGCCGTTTTTTACTAGCAATTTGAAATCCTAACGTGCTGAGGGCTGAACGTAGTTCTTGCTCTGTGGATTTGATTGATTCGGCTAAGGTTTTAACTAACAATTCCATGAATTTTTCCTGGTTCTATAAATGAATTGGGCGGGTGGTGGTTAAGCTCAAAGAGCTTCTGTTGTTGCTTCGTTAATTCGGTCGATGGTGTCAAGTACAACTGGATGCTGACTAAATTGACTAGATTTTTTGAGGTAATCAATTAGAGGAATCCTGGTGTACTGAGCAACTAAGTTTTCAAATGAGCCATCCTTGGTGAGAATTACGGCATTTTTAAAGTCATCTTGGCTAAACATGAAAACTTTTTGAGCAATCCAGAATTCATCTAAGAGGATGACATCTTGAAGTTTAAAGTATCCATTTTTTGGTGGTGTGGCTATTTCTAGAAAAGTATGCCATTCATAAAAAGTTCTGGGATGTAAACCATATCTAGCTCTGAGGTTACTGCGGTTAGGTAGCTGTTCTACAACAACATGGGTAACGTTTCTTGGTTCCAAAATGCTTACAACATTGGACATTTTACGTGCAGTATGTCATTGGACTGTTATTGGCTAACTTATTGATTGTTACTTGCTTGTGATTTGCAGTCAGTTGGACTACAAACAGATAACTGGTGGAGGTTCAGTTGATATCAATCAGTCAATCATTGGGCTACTAATAGCGGTCAAATGGGTGACTGATTGAACTCTAATAGGCATCAATTAGCTATCAATTGGGGATCAACTAGATAGCAAGTGGTAGTGCTAGTTACTCTCTATTAGAAGCGGGGCAGTATTGCCGATTGATTGCCGATTGACTGCTGATTGATTGCCAGTGGCGATCTACTTGCTACTTCTTAAATATAGGACAGGGCTTTTAAATATGGGGCGATATCCCCCCAATTGGGGGGAATTCTCTTTTTTGACTATGCGCTCCCATAAAAAAAGCCCGCGCATGGCTATAATTTTGGTGTTATTGGTTATTTGAATTTGATTTATTGTTTTGGTTTAAATCCTAATAATTCGGCGCTTTTGCTGGTTGGCTAATTGGGCTGACTCAAGAAATTTTTGGTATCTTCGTTCTCGTTCACAAAGTATTTTACTGGTGATAAAAGAAAGCCTTGTATTCAGCAGTCTTCGGTCGATACGACTTATTCCAGTCATTCAGTATTTCTCGGCGTTAATAAGCAGGTAAAGTCCGCAGTAGTGCGCGAGATTCTTGTCCTATTTTTGCCGCAAAATCGCGCATTTGTTGTACTATGACAAGTTCTTGAAATTGGAAGTTTAAGTGCCGTTCTATAGCAGTAGCTTCGTGATTCTGCTACCCAGTTGGCTACTAACGGGAATTTGTCGCGATCTGCGCGATTGTGTTCTCTCTGCTGCCTTCAACCGTCTTGTCGTGATGGGGTGCGGTGATTTTTTCGCATTGATGCTTTGCAAATTTCATCTATTTAATGATTACAATATTTTCTTGCTAAAAAAGCGAACTGATAAGTCAGCTAAGTGCGATCGCGTCCTGTTCTGTTCTATTAGCAATCGGGGAAATTGATAGGAAATCTAAACTGACGGCGCATTAACCAAAGCAGGTGAATAGCTCTCAAGTACATTTTGACAACATGGGGACATTCCCTATCTCCGTATATCCAGTTTTCTACGCTACTTTCGCTGCTTTGTGTAAGTGCAGCTATAGTAGTTTTACAAGCTGCCATATACCCGCGTGGTCTTCTAGTATCTGATTGTGTTGGTGCTGGTATATCAGGGTGAATAATTGGAATCCAGAATTGACACCAATCCTCAAGCTCCATCGGCTCAAACATTACTAAGGAGAGCTTCTTATTATCGGGCTGGAATTGGATCTCCCTCTGTAGGAACCCAAGCATTACCCTTGGTATTCTAATTTTGTTCTGATTTGTACTCCTCGTTTGTAGTTGCACAGGCGTTGATACTCCGGTTTTATTCAGTTAAATATTAAAATTAATAAAAGTCGCATCCCCTTAATTCGGAAATGACGACTGTAATGGTAAATAATTAGATCAAAAATGCTATAGCCCTGATGGTGGCCCTGTGTTGACTACAACATTTGAGCTAACTTCTAGCCAAATCCGTTGCCCAAATTTTTTCGCATTTTTCGCATTACTAAATTTGCCAACTTCAATGACCACATCTTCTTGATTTTTGCTGCCTCTGAAGTAGGAAGTTTTACAGATTGTTAGAGTTGCTCCAGGTGGAAGAATAGTTTGTACTCCCAGGATTGTCCCGATATCTCCTACATGAACAAACCAGCCTTGATTAATTGTTGACTGATCTAACCTGCAAATGGGTATTTGAACAGTTTTAGCTTTAGCTGGAGCCATATTCAGTCCGAGTAGAACTGCTATCAAGGCGTATTTGAATTTACGAAACATGGTATTTTTGGTAATTGAATTTTTGATTTCAAGCAAGCTCCCAATTAGGGATCGGGAACAAGCTCGTGTTTACGCGATTACTGGATCGTGAATCGGGCGATGTTTATGTAAAGTTCGCGCCGTCCATTACCGCGATTAGGCGATTTATCTCTTTGTGGGCTACTACTAACTTGTGGTTGTTCATTAAAGCTATTAGCAGCATTAGCTGGTAGTGCAGCTACCCAGTTAAATGACAAAGTTAGTCCTATTAACGACAGGACAATACCAAACTTCGTTACCATGAAGAATGCCTCCTTTTTTTGGGGTAGGACACCCTTGGATCGAATCTCCCCTGGTAAGTTAGATCTTGATCCAAGGGCATCAACTTTTTATGTGGATGATTGATCGGCTGTCTATTGGACAATCAAGTATTTGTAGGTCGGGTCGTGCATTTTTAATGCTCCAAAGTCCCTCGTGTGTACTTGATGCCAACCTTCTATAACTTTGCAAACGTGATCTACAGTGCTGTCTGTCAACACTGGACTCGATAGTCCTAATTCAGTCAGTGGGAACTGGATGCGATCGCCTGCTCGAAGAGTAGCCAACATTTTTTCTGTTGGCTTTGTTTCAGTTGTCATGGCACGAACCTTAATGAATAGGTTTGATGTACAACTAGCCCTAGAATTCCAGAACTAGCTCATCCTCTAATGGCGCGATCGCGCTACGCATATCGTTGATGAAAGCTTTGATTGCATCTAGTCCTGTAAAGCGTTCGCCGTTTCTGCTGCGGTATCCCCGTGCAGTCCAACCTGTCCAACCAGCTTGCTCTCCAACTTCACCCAGTTCTAAAGTTAATGCTTCAACTTCTTGGGGGGCAGGTGCATTAACTGATGCTTTCTTGAACCTTTCAGTAAGCTGTTGCTGCCTGTTAAGTTGCTCTTGCAGCACTTCTACACTTTGTTTGAGTTGCTTGTTTTCATCAACACTTTGGCGATACTGCTGTAGTTCAATATTTTGCTGTTCAACTGTTTGGGTCATTTTTTCCAGCTTCTCAACTAATGGTGAGTACTTAGATTCCAAATCAGTAGTGATAACTTTCTCTGCTTCTTGGGTGAAAGTTTTTTCCCAACGACTTGGATTAGCAGCTTCGTCAGCCATGAACTGTTTTAGGCGTTCATTCTCTGCCTTGATTGTTTGCAACTCGCTTTCTAACTGTTCGACTTGCTGAATCTTTACTTTGCTTGTTTCTAAGGTTTTCAGTGCTTCTTGATACTTGTTGGTTAATTGTTCAGCGTGAGTTTTAGCGGCGGTCAATTCAGATTTTACCTCGCTCTCAACTTGGGAACGTAATTCACTTTTTAATCCGATTAACAGTTCAGTGCGAATTTGTTGCTCCCATTCAGCTTTCAATGCTTCTAGTTCAGCGATTGTGTAAACTTTTTCTTCACTGTTGTCAGATACAGGGGTAGGGTTGGCATTAGACGTGAATTGTTGTTGAGGTTGGAACCCAAAATTGTCTAGAACTGATTTGATATGCCCAACGGTAACAGATGGCTCACTACCCTCACCTGCTTCTGTTGATGCTAGTAGTAAAGCTTGTTCTCTAACACTGTCTTTGTCAGATTCTGACAAGTTGTATGATTTATTGACTTCTTCCCAGTGACTTTCTTGGGCTAGTAACGATGGATCGTCAAAGATTGATACTAATTCTTTTAATTGATTGGTTTTGAAGAAGTGTTTAGTTGTTAAGTTTTTGCTTTTGACGTAATCAAGTTCTACCCACCAGCCAGTTGGATTCCGTTTTTCTACGACTGTACCTATATAGTTATTCCAGTCGCGATCGCCTGTTACAACGATTCTGTCACCAACAGCTATGTTGGGAACTTTATCTTGCCACGCTTCAATTTTCTCAGGCGCGAATAGTTGTGTTTCACCTGTAGGAAATTCTAAAGTGATTACTCCATCTTCTGCTTTATCAACAATTTTACCGATTTCTCCTTTCCAATCGCCTTTCTCAATTACAACAGCGTAGGAACCAATTTCTAGCTTGTTGGAGTTGAGAGCGCGTTCGCAATCTTTACTTGATTTTTTACCGCGAGCTACAAGCGCCATCATGAAGTTTTTACCAATAGCATTGGCTACAGGTAATTTAGTAATAGCTTTTTGACTCCAACCTTGGACATTGTTGGGTAGCCAATCTTGAACCTGCTTTGGCAAAGTCATCCACCATTCAGCAAGTGCTAATGCCGATGCTGCCCAACTTCTACCAAATCCACCCCAATCACTACTGTTTAACCACTTTCTGAACTTCCTTTCACCAGATTTTTCACCATGTATTGAATACATAGAGATTTTGATATCTATCAATTTGCGCCCTTCCTCTACCATGCCCAACAAACTATTTTTGATAGTCGCGAATGAAGAAGTAATAACTGATGCTGCGCTGGCTTCTATTTCAGGATTTTCTAATAAATGTTGGTTACGGATTTTAGGAGTTTTAACTTTGCGGTTGGTTGAGGTAACTTCATTGGTAACAACGGTTTCAATTTCAATGTTGGCAACTAAGGTTTCAGTAGTAGCAG
Source organism: Crinalium epipsammum PCC 9333 (assembly GCF_000317495.1). GTDB lineage: Bacteria > Cyanobacteriota > Cyanobacteriia > Cyanobacteriales > PCC-9333 > Crinalium > Crinalium epipsammum. Next base: position 637,741 of record NC_019753.1, on the reverse strand, counting down.
TCATGGTTTTATCCTCTGTAGTGTTGTAAGTGTTTTTTTGTAAATAAAAATTTGTAGCAGCATCATTAAGATTTGATGTGCAAGGGGCGTTATCGCCTGATATTAAAATCTGATTGATGAATGGCTTGATTGATTGCGCTATCGCTTGCCCTAGTAAACAAGGAACACCATTGCCGATCGCACTTCCTGCACTCCAAGCCTCATTAGGTAATTGGAACCAATCTGGAACCGAACACAACCTAGCAGCACCGCGTACACCCAAGTTCTTCCAGCTACCGTCAGGGAACCTAATATTAATAGCGTTGTTGCGGCTGCAATGCCGTTGGTCTAGCCAGATACTCTTGCGAATAGTCCAACATGGTGCAAGGGGTGATTTGACATTAGGTAGTCCCCAAGGCGCTACCCTCTCGATCAGTAGTGGTTCGTCCAGAAAACTAGCGCACAATCTTTGAATTTTTGTTAGTTGCTTTTCTGTTGGGTGAACAGTTTCGGCATCTTTGAGTAAATCGCTTACAGCAGAGAGCCATCCAGTTTTCGTACCTGTTGGTGTAGGTAGTGCGATAGCAGGTGCATTTAGGATCGCGATAGCGATAAATCGTTTTCTATCTTGAGCAATTCCGTAATCAGCAGCATTGATTATTCCTGTTGTTGTGTTGTAACCCAACTGCTCTAAAGTATTTCCAACAATCTCCCAAGATTGTGAGGTAATGTATTCTGGTACATTTTCAGCAACAAATACTTGTGGCAGGAAGTGTTTGATAGCTTTAGTTGCAGCAGTAGCTACAGAAGAGTCAACTTCTGTTTCTTTCTGCTTAGGATTGCTTTTTGAAAGGTTTTTGCACGATTGAGTTAGTACTAGGATGTCTGGGCGTTCTAACCCTGCGAAACCTGTTTGGGCAACCTCCTGTAAGGTGCGGCGGATAACTGGTGAACTAAAGTTGCGTTCGTAAATGTTGGCGATCGCATTGCTTAGTTTTGGGTCACTTGGGTCATGATCGATATTCCATAAACTACGAATGCCAGCAGCTTCAAAACCAGTTGACATAATGCCAGCACCGCCACACAGATACCCAACGGTAGGGGCATTTGGTGGCAGTATTGGTCTTTTTACAGTTGCCCAGGATGGAGGTTGAATTGTAGAGACACATCCAGCTACAGGACTCAAAGCCTTGGCTTTAGCAGACGGTTTTTCTGCTAAAGGTTGTTTGGCAATGATGGTAGAGGCTAGATGTGTCATTATAAAGGATCGCTTTTTGTTGTTTCCTCGGTTGGTAGCCGAGGTTTTTCTTTAGTTTTAATTATACGCAATTCGCGTATAAAAATTAAGATTTTAGATAATCTGGTAAATTATCTACTTTCACCAAAACTCGAATTTGATTAATGGTGTCCTCCTTGCTAAGCGTGACTAAAACTGAGTCTGGGCGACCTTTAAAATCAGGTCCCCAACCTTCGATGGTTCGTTCGGATAGTCCTGTTGCTTCGGCTATGGCTTTTACGCAAGCTTTGTAGTAGCCTCGTTCGTCGGGAGCAATTGACTTAATCCACTTTCGGCAAAAATCACTAGGTTCCAATTGTCGTTTTTTGAGTGCATCGATCATATGATGCACCTTGGATAAATAATGGAAAACTGCTACAGGATAATCTGTTACGCAGCTTGCGTACTTTAACTGTCGTCGGTAGAAAGGAATTGTACTTGTTACCATAGATGCAGAAAGTCTCCTTGTTTTTTGGAGATATGCCCCTTTCCCAGGTATCCGCCAAGATTGCACTGGGAAGGGGGTTTGCCTTTTTAGGGGCTAACTACAATATAACGTATATTTCGTAAATATTCTATATCGTTTTAATCATAATATTAAAAATAGGAGTTAAATATCAATAGGTATATGGAAAATTTTTCGATTTAAGCGAGAATCGAGATATGCTTTTTTTGAATTAACGTGCCAAGACCGCCTAAAGACAGACACCCAGAAAGGTTTGAGAGGCTCTCGCGTCTGATGCAGTATCTCAAAGAACAATTAGATGCGGAAGATGATCACCTTTTGCTGCGTTTCCTGGCTCGCAAGCAGGGAAAACTTTGGACTTCAGAGATGTCTCTGAGGAGATGGCTGCATAAAGAGCAGTTTGCCAATGCTACTGCCCGTCGTCATATTGCTAGAGCAATAGACTTAGACGAATCGTTAGTAGAAAGCTTTTTAATGCATGGAGTGCCAGATTGGGAAACTTTTGCTGCTCAAATTCCCCTTATTCCTAAAGATTACAAGCGTTCGGAACGCATAGAGATTACTACGAAGTCGAACGAAGTGTCTGATGTTTTTGATGCTATTGAGCGATTATTAGAATATTTACCCCTTGAATGGTTGATTAGATTAAGAGATGAAGTCAATATTAAAATTGACCTACAAGCATCAAAATTAGGACTTTGTAGGCAGAGTTTTGAAAAACATCCCCTGATTTTCTTGATTCAAGATAGTATCTCTCGAAGTAATTTAACTAGAGCACAATTTATTAGTACCGTGTCTCAGAAAAAGCATGAAGGACTAAATGCTTCAGCTTTAGCTACTATTCTTAGAGGTGATCGTTTACCTACTCGTCAAGAACTGAAATTTTTGTCTCTTTATCTTAAAGATCAATCGGGAAATTATTATTCTTTAGAATATTTATTTAGTTTATTAAACAATCACTTTTTCAAAGAAAACTTTTGGCAAGGTTCGGAAGATTCTCAAGATTGTCAGCACCCCAATGGAGTAATTTAAATATGAATGAAGATGAATTAAGTCTAACTAAAAATTTTTTAGTTGTTTCGGCAAACTCGATACATCAAGCTATGCTGAGATTGGCAACGCCCTCGCTGCGTCCAATTTTAGCATCTGTAAAAATTCATCAATCTTGGGGTGATTGTTTTTATAGTAGGTTGGAATTACACTGTGTTTCTCTCAACGTTGTTGAGAAGTTATGGAACTTAGTAGAGGAAGTTGCTCTAGTACTATATAAATTGCGTCCTTGGTTTGGCTCGGTACCACTGCCTAATTTTGTTCTTTATTGTTGTGGTAAGCAAGTCACTCCTATTGTTAATCCTATGTCATATGTACTTGAGTTTAACCAAATTGAAGGAAGCTGTTGGATGAACACTACAAATTCTGATTTTAATAACGTTGTTGATTTTAATGAAATGTCATCTCATTTAGTTTTAGGTTTTAATGGTTTAATTAATGATGATTGGAAGCAAGTTATTGATGAAATTTATGCAGAAGAACGCCCATGCTTCCTTGTTAGCATGGATTTTCATCGAAATATTCTGTTTAATCAAGCTGCTGTAAAACTTTTAAATTCTACACCTGAAAAGTTATTAACTAAATCCCTTCCTAAACTTTGGGTACCACCAAAGGAAATTAAACCTGTAGAATATGATGCCAATCCTCCTCAAAGGTTAGTTGATTTCAATAGCTTGTTACGGCAACAAAGTACTCTTCTGTCTTACCGATATCAAAACTGGAAGGATAATGCTTTAGAAAATACAGCCCAATGGGTGGAATGGATTGACGATATTAGTTACAAGAGTCTTCCTAATGGTGGTAATGCTCGCAAAATGGTAGTTTTAGACTGGCAACCAACGTTAGTACCCCAAAGCTGACGGGCTTAATTGCGCTCCATCAACAGGAATGTTGGTACCGTTAATCCAGTTAGCGCGATCGCTTAAAATAAAAGTGGCGACATTGGCAATTTCAGAAAGTGTTGCCAACCGTCCTTGTGGAAATTCTTGTTCTGCGAATTGGGCAAACAGTTCTGGGTTATTTGCTTGAAATTTCTCCCAACCACCGTTGGGAAAGATAGTTGAACCTGGACTGAGAGCATTAATGCGAATATTATGTGCTGCTAGTTCATATGCCAATGATTTAGCTAAGTAGATTTGGGCTGCTTTAGCGCAGCCATACTGAGCTTTTGGTTGCGGTTTAGTTCCAGAAATAGATGCAATTAATAGAATACTTCCTCCACCTTGCTGGTTCATCAAAGGGACACACAGGCGAATCGCATTGACGCAGTGGAAGAGATTAAGCTGGAATGTTTGTTCCCAATCAGATGAGGTCGATTCCAATAATCCTTTTCCAAACACTCCTCCAGCGTTGCAAACCAAAAAGTCAATTTTGCCTAGTTTTTCAGTACTCTGCTGAATAAACTTTTCTAGTTGATCTTGTTTAGTTACGTCTGCTACGGCACCATAAGCTTTCACCCCATACGACTGGATTTTGCTTAGGGTTTCCTCAACAGATTCATTACCCCTAGCGCAAAATGCAATATGGCATCCTTCAGATGCTAGTTGTAATGCTATAGCTTGCCCTATCCCCCTGCTGCCCCCAGTAATTAGTGCAATTCTGCCTTCTTTATTCATAAATTACCTCTCTTATTTGACTGTATATTTATTTAAATTAAGTTTTAATCCCAAAGCTTTTGACAGTATAGTTTATCTATTATTTGATATCATCCTCAGAAACTATTTCAATCAATTCCAAAAGCGTACAAGCTGCGTAATTTGAAGAATTTAGTTTATTGATGGCATTAATTAATTGACCTAACGTTTCTCCTCCAATTTCGGGTAAAACATCCTGGGTTTTTAATCGAGAAATGCTCGTTGGGTGAACATTTAATTCTGAAGCCAAGGCTTTATTGGTGATGCGTCGTCGTGCCATCACTTCCCTAAGCTTCCAGAGAACTTTACTTACTCGTGGTGGACTTGATACTGGACTCATAAATATCCTTTAACGCTTATATATACCCTATCGTAGCGATTCACGCTACTACGCCGAACGTAGGTAACAGGTATGTAGGTGAAGTGGCGCTGAGACTTCACTCCTATTTACATGGCATACGATGCTATATAAATAGCGTCGTATGCTATCCTATAGACAGCAGAGATAGGCAGTCATGCCTGGACAGCAATGCGATCGCCTACTCTGCCTAAACCTATTAAATTCAAGGTCTTACAAACATGATTGCACAACCTCTTGTTGATGCGACGACTATTCGTGCTGACCAGTTAACTGAAGGCGATATTATACGGCACTTGACTGGAGAAGCCTGGAAGGTTATCTGCGAACCCGAATATACTAATAAGGGAATTCGTTTTGAAGTACTATGCTTGGATTTAGAATGTCCAAATAATACTCAAAGCCTTTGCTTTGCTCCTGAATGGCTGTTTGACCTGCTTGACTATCAACCTGTGATGGCGGTGTAGGAGTGAAATCGCCTCTCCTTTGGAAACTGGGGAGGCGACTTCGACTCAAATAATTTTCTATTTCCAAATAATTCACGAGCTATCGTGAATAAAAAACAACAACTCCATGGCAAACCCACAAAACCTGACACCATTTCCTCAAAAGACAGAGAAGCCTTTGGCAAAGCGACCAATCTCGGTAAAACTTGAGGCGGATATAGATGAACTGGTGCGATCGCTTCCAGATACTTCAACTTGGCTACGGCGAGTAATAACCGAAGCTGCCCAACGAGAACTCAAAGATAATCAGTGCTGTTGATGAGTAAATTAAGTTACGGAAAGTATAAAAATTGTTTGAGCTAGCATTCACTGTAAAGTAAAATTTAATGCACAGCTATAATTATTAATTACTCAATATTTAATTGCTGTGAAAGTTTAATATGAGCAATACTACAATTTTATATGAATAGCCAACCATATATGCCCAATCCAGAAGTAGATAAACGACTTTTAGGTAATTTGCGTCACGCTCGTTTAGAAATGGAAGAAGTGGGTTTGCAATTAGAAGAGGTGATTGCTAAGTTGGACGATAATCTGCGCCAACAACGCTCTTTCAGGGTACAGCGATCCCTTAACCGCGCAAGAACTGAAGGGTAAAGTTTCTGGTGGGCGATCGCTTGTTTGGGTGAGAATAGTAAATGAACTTCTTCTGTCTTCATCAATAAGTTTAGTAATTACATCTTCATCTATGACTTGTTTACCATTGGGTAGAGTGTTGTTTATTTTCAAAACTAATTATGAAGCATCAAATTATGCCGGGGATGGGATGGAAAGCTGTATTTTATGCTGGTTATCCTAGTCCAGATCGTCCTGGTTCTTCTACAGAAAGATTACTAGCTATTCCTGTTTGGGGTTTTTTATTAGAAGATGCAGAGCCAGATATTTTTCATGGGAATGAAGTTATAAGTCTACCAATTAAATCGACAGGGTTAATTTTTATAGATAACTCTTTAATCCCTGCGGAAAACTATTGGAGTAAAGAGGATTTTTTAGGATATTTACCTCCAGGTGTTCCACTAGAAAAATTTGAAGATTATCAAGAAATACATATTAATGGCATGGCTGCAAATATATTTAAATCAACTCAGAATGATATAGAGTTTTAATTTGTTTAACAAACCTCGTTCGCTACCCGCAGCAGTTTTAACGTCTAAAAAAATGTCATCAATAATATTACTGGTATATCTTTAGGCATACTTATTGATAATTAAGTTTAAATTTATTTAAAGCCGCTTGTAACTTTTCTGTAAACTTTGATTGTTGATGGTACGTTATCACCAATTGCTCAATTGCCCGCGTCATTGCTACATATAATAGACGTGCTTCATCAGCAGCATTTTCACTCATGTTTGGCAGATAGCCAAGACCAGGAATAAACACAATAGGAAACTCAAGACAAAATCCTCAGATAAATATAGCTAATCTAAGCATTAATACTTAGACAAAATTTTTTACTAAGTTTATGGTTCCATTGATGGTCATAACCAATTTACAACTGTACTATTGGCACTCAATAAAAAAAATATTTGTGTATACTGCGCTACATCCATACATCTAAATTTCCCCAAAATACCTTTTAAGTTGTATATAACGTTAAGAATTATCATTAGATATTGTAAGTTTTATGATATCTGTTTTATTGTGCGAAGAGCAGCAAAGACATAAATTGCAGGTATAAATGCTAGTAATGTAAGATATGGTAATCACAAATATAGACATTAAATTTATAGCGTATTCCAGGCATATAAACTACAGCATCAGTAGCTTGTAAACTACGGCTCTATTGGAATTAGGGTATTAAATTTGCCTCGAATATGCTATTGAAGCGGAAGATACGCGGGTTTATTCCTCCCCTAAAGTCATTTTATTAGTTAGAAATTTAGAGGTAATTTGGTTAATCGAACTTTTCTGCGTGCTGGCTTTTTTCTTCATTTTTGCAGTGATTAAGCCATGATAAATGATCGCTAATGGCTTTATTGAAAAGATGGCTATGTTAGCAGAAAGCAATAGTAATTTTAACTAGATTAATTAGACATTAATGGATTTTAAAATTTCCAGGTGTTAATAATAAGAACGATGCGATTACAATAACTGAGAACTTGAGAAAATTAGGAAAAGGAAACTAAGATGCCAGGTTATCAGCACAAGCAAGGTACAATTATCCACGATATCAAGAGTCTGCTGAAGGAACGCTACAAACAAGGCTTTCCCATTATAAAAGAAATTATTCAAAATGCCAACGATGGTAAAGCCAAAACTCTTAAATTCGGGATATCTCAAGGCTTAGTCAGGACTGCTGAGAATCCTGTGTCTCATCCGCTTCTGACAACGCCAGCCCTATTTTTTCTTAATGATGGCGCGTTTAGTACATCTGACCGCGAGGCAATTTCTTGTTTTGGTATTGATGCGAATGCAGGGGATAAGGGAAAAATAGGCAAATTTGGCTTAGGACAAAAAAGCATTTTTCACTTTTGTGAAGCTTTTTTCTATGTGGCGCGTTCTGAGGATATTCCCAATGGGTACGGTGAGTTTATCAATCCTTGGGCATTGGTGACAAGTTAAGCCTGTAACTGTTTTGTCAAGAGGCTTTCAGAGAATTGTTGAAAAAAAACTGGTCAGACCCTCGTTGAAGATTGGGAAAAGGAGCGACAATCAACTTAACATTGGGGTTTCGTTGCTGTTTGATAATACCTAAATCTCGATTTTCGGGATCAGCAAAATACTTAACGGGGTCTGTTGCCTTACCTTTCTGATGAGCCATAGTAAAATGATAAAGACCGCGATAAATCATTTCTAATGAAATCTCGTCGAAGGGGAGAGCAAGTTCATCTGCTACGGCATCACCTAAATCTACTAAAACCGCATAAAATAACCAGGTCGCCCAAATTTGTAACTTAATTCCATTGATTGAACCCGTCCATAAATAACTTAAACCTAAAAGCCTCTTGACTGTGTTAAAAGCATCTTCAATCCGCCACCGCCGCCGATATAAATCTGCTACCACATAAGGGGGTAAAATATTAGGGTCTAGGACGCTGGTTAAATAAGAATGCCAGGTTTTTCCTGACCTGACTTCAATCAAACGCAAGGTAATAAATGGAGTCTTCTTTGTGCCAGAACCAAAGCGTATCTTCCGATCTCTCAGTTCATAACTATCGGTAAATATTTGTTCTACTTTGATTGCTGCTCCTTTTTTTATTCTCGTTATAAAATCTACTTTTTTCTCAATTAATTGAAACCAAAAATTAAAGTGATAAAACCCTCTATCCAATAACAGCAAGGTGTTTTTTGTTACTAAATTTAGAATGTTTTCTTCAAGTTTAATATCAGAAGCTTTAGAATTTTCTTCAAACCAAATTTCTACAGGTAATCTAGTCATTAAATCAATTACTGTACTCATTTTTCCGGCTAATTGCCCTCTTTGAGTCTCTTCTAAGCTTTTTAACTTCCTAAACAATGCCTCCAATGTTGACCCATCTACTATCCAAATCTTCTCAAATTTTGACAAGGTAAATTGAATACTTTCTGGCAATGGACGTTGATTTCTACTATGCCAAGTTGCTCTTAAACTCGGCAATAAATCTTTAAATACTTTTTCAAATAATTCAGATGGAAATGTTAAAAATCTTTGTGATACCGCTTGTTGACTAACTTTTGTGGGACTACACCACAGAAAACCATCTCTGGCTAACATTCTTGTTAGTTCTCTGACTCCTGCCACATCTCGCCACAGCAAGGTCAACACCGCCGCCATCATCAACGGTAAATTCAGTATCCGTTCTCTGAGTCCTAATTTTCGGTAGTAATTTTCTTGATTTGTAATGGCTGGTGTCAGTAATTTTTCCAATTGCTTGGCTATTACTTCGTCTTCCACCAGTGGTCGTTGTTTCTTTTTCGCATGGTCTCGATTGGTTTTTCGGCTTTGTGTCATGGCTGGTCTAAATCGCTCAACTACTTGTCTAGACTGAGTTTCTCACGATTTTTGACCTAGCCAAATACCACCCTTGACAATTTTCTCTTTTCCTTAACTTGTCACCAATGATCCTTGGGCGACACCCGATGGTCAAGATAAGAAACGACCAGAATGGATTGAGTTAAATGAAGCAGATCATGAGCATTTGAAAAAGTATCTAATTGATCACGAATTAATTAAGTGTACAGATAACCAATATTTCCTTCTTTGGGTTCCATTTCGGCAAATACCAGATGATGATCGCTGTATTCTGGCAAACTATTACAATAACGAAGAATCAATTCAAGATAGTTTGCCTAATGATATGGATGTCAAAATTGGGCAACTACTTCCTTTATTGCGACATCTGATAAATATTCAATATTGGGTTGAGGATGGCACAAGAAAATTACAACAACGTTTCAATATTTGTTTAGATTCGTCAATTCCTTTAGCTCGCTTTATTTATCCTAATGATGATAATGATGCACTTTTATCTAATGAGCATCATCTCAAAGGAAAAGTAACCGTTAGTAACCAAGATGGGGCGATCGCGTTCGCTGGTATTGAGCGGATATTGCCAGCAGCAGATTTTGCATTTTTACTAGGGCAAGATGCGGCTACAGTTTCTAACAACTTCTGGACGGATTTGCAGCAATCTCGCTGCTGGAGCAAGCGATTATCTATTAATGAAGATGGGGATGAAGAATTTATTCCTGACAAGTCGATTCCTCACTGTGGCGTTGTTTTTACGCAAAAATTAAGTAACACGTCTCCTAGTGCTAAATTGACTCTTCAGTGGGCAGTTTTTCTGCCTCTGGCGAGTGATGAAAATAGCTCAAACGAAGAAGATCGTGCTGCATATCAACAGATTGATTGTGATGGCGAACAAGACTACACAATTTTTATGCACGGTTACTTTTTTCTTGACTCTGGAAGAAAATATATTGAAGGGCTAAAGAATATTGATCGTGAATCGATCGCTCAACATCCTCCCCAAAAAGAGGATGATATGGTCTTGCAGTGGAACTACTTGCTTGCCACAAAAGGAACCCTAAGACTTTTACTACCATCTTTGGCTGATTTTAGAGAGACTCATGGGCTTTCCGATACTGCTATATCACACCTATGTCAAGGACTTCTTAAATCCCATTTATTTCAAAGCAAAGTATTTCAGCAAAGTATTTATTTCGAGTATCAATGGGTATTTCATACTCGTCCTTCAGCCAATCAGTGGCAGCTTATAGATGCAAATGAAAGGGTGCGAATGCTTCCTAGCATTCCTTCTCAGTCTATATGGAATGCTTTTCCGTTACTTTCTCAATTTGCCGAGGGCGACCACTACTACTTAACCGTCAAAGGAATACCAAACTTACTTGCAGGAAGAAAGACCATTAAATGGAGATCATACGAAATATCGGAGATTTTAAATTCACTTGAGCCTAGCGAAATATTTTCAAGTCTTGATAATCTTAGCTTCCTTGAAGCTTTTTTAAGCCAGCAGGAAGTTAACGTGATCAATGAGGCACGAGTGCAGGTTAGATTGAAAAAAATTCTTCATAAAGCTTTTGCAGAAATTGGTATAACACAACTACAAAAAGATAATATTCTTCCCCTTGTACAGAAATTGCTGGCACTTGTGTTACCAGGAAGTCGCTATGCGATCGCAAAAATTGTTGCAGATGAACAATCCGTGCATAGCATCCTAAACAAGCTTTACGCACTCAACCTTGATCTGTTGCTGGTATATGCAACTTTTGAACCTAATCCACTATTTAGCAAAGCAAAACTTAACCTACAACAAATAGTTAAAATACTTAGTTGTCTTAGCAATACATTTCAGGAAGAACGCTCGGCTTATAAAGTTAGTCAAGAACTCATCCAGCGAGTTCTTAATAGCCTTGATAAACCTGAAGTTGTTCTCAATTCCGGTTTGCAAAAAACCCCCCTATTTTTTGGCTATAATTGCCGTGATCAAAAGTTACGCATATACACATACTCTCAGTTACAGGCATTGCCAAATAATCTTTTTAGCAATCCATACAATATACCGATAGCTATTGCCCTGAAAGAAGCACTCCCTGATTGTGATCTCATCTTTATTGATCCTGACTTTGCAATAATCCTGAATAAAATCTCATCTTTCCCTGCCATTTCTAAATGTGATCGTAATAGTTGTCTACGATTACTCGCTACAAAGCAAAAATTGGCTGATTCTAATAAACGTATAAATCTTTTGAAGGAGTTGATTAAATAATGTCTCAACAACTACGGTACTTGCTGCATGGAAACAAGGCACACTATGATGATATACAGATACCTCTATATATCACTTCTCAGGACAGTACACTATGGCAGAATATTGGGTTACAAGTTCTAGATCGCCGAGGAGAAGCTTGGCGATTAATTGATTCAGTATTTATTGATTCCATTCCTCCAGCTAATTTTCAAAGATTGGGAATTCAAAAACTTCTAGCTGAACAAGTTGTTGATGATTTAATTCGTCCAACCCCAGAGTATGTTGATGGAAGTTTGCTGAACAAATCTGAGAGATATGAACTTCTCGCTTACATCAGCCAGAAACCTAGTAATGAAGAGCTATGGAAGTCATTACGATTGCATGAAAATGCTAATGATTCTAATCGCTTAGAATGCATCGAAGTTGGTCGCGTCTATTTAGAGAACTCTGACTTTCCTTTAGATGAGCGGTTAAAAAACGACATCGTTTTAATTCGACGGAATACAGAAATTCAGCAGAACTGGATTCCTTTATGGACTCCTGATGCAGCGATAGCAAAAATTTTAAGTCTACCTACACCTCATAATTACTACGATCTTATCCTTGATGCACTGCAACAGATGGGAGTTGAGCAGAAGCAGTCACTAAAAGCTGATTTGCAACAAGCGAAGTGGCTACCTCCAAACGGTTACTCTCCGCAAGATATTCTCAAACTGCCAGATAATTTGGAGCAAAATGCTCAACTGATTGCTGATCTAGATAACAGCAAACATCCCCAACAGGTTCTACCTGAATCAGTCAGAACAAGTAGAGTATATCATTGGGTTAAAAGTTTATTTACACTTTGGAATGCCGAAACCGTAATCAAGAAGATACTAGCTTATCCTCAAAAAAATCTTGAATACTGTTTAGTTATACTTAATGCTTTTTCTGTAAATTTATCTAATGACTTAAAATTAGCTATTGCTACAGAAAATTGGTTATTTTTACGTGATAGTAATACCATCATTGCTCCTGATAAAGTTGTTGAAATCATTCCAAAGGGACTCAAAAAACATTTATTAACTCTAGTTGCTTTGATTGGAGATAATTATATAGATGTTAATCAACTTAACAGGAGAATTGTTGACCACAATACTTACCAAATTTTATGTGAATTTTTTTCTAAGTGGAAAGAAGATGAAGTTCTCGATATTGTTTTAAATCAAGATAAACCACACCATTACTCTGAAATTATTCTTGATGCCCTTACTGTTTTTTTACCACACCGTAACCCCAACACATCAAATAAGGATAAACTTAAAAATCTTGCGTGGTTAGTAGATGAAGATGGGAAAGCTGTATATGCAAAAAATGTTTTATACTATACACCAAATTTAAAAGAAGATATTGAGCAATTATTATTATCCACTTCAAGTTCTTATGTAGCATTTTCCCAATTAGCAAGACAAATCCGCGATCGCTCAGATTGCCTGGATTGGCTAATTAAAAACGACCTAGTGGTCGTAGAAGATCGAGTACTTAGGGTGATCGGCGAACTTTTTAACGGTTCCCCAGAATATCAGCTTGGCGAGTTTGCTTCTGTTGAAGAGTTTCCCCTAGATCAATGCTTAGAAGCTTTCAAATACTTTAATGTTAACTTCTTACCAGCATGGAACTTTGCCAAGAATCTATCAAAAGAGAAATTCAGAAGGTATCTGTTGCCAAACCTCTTAGATAAGATGGACGTGGTAAAGCTCCGCGATCTTCTAATATTGCTCTCTAGTCCCAATCCTCAAGTTGATGCTGCTAATGCCGCAAATGTGGAAGTTTTTAATACTTATCTGCGGTTAGCTATCAATTACGAGACATTCAGCACAGAGATTTTACCCGAAATTCGCCTCCTTAATCGTAGAGGGCAGTGGAAATATCCTAACCAGTTAACCGGGGAAAACGCCAATATTGATTATGCTTATTTGCTAGATGAAGAGCAGTTTAATATAATATCTTCCTTTTTGAACTTAGCGACTCAAGTTAATAATAATCTGCCAGAATTAAATGAAGGGGTAGAAGATGGAAATAGCGAAAATAGCTTTGATATCTTAATAAGTTACTTTAGAGAATGGGAATCTTACTGCCCATTAGAACCTATTGGGGCGTTTTTAACCCTTTTCAAAAGTTCTGGTGATAGAATTAAAGAACAGGCAGAATTTTATCTTGGTAAGCGTAATATAGAAGGTTTGCGAAAACGGTTGCTGGCAAATACAGCAAAACCAATTCGAGTTTTTCAAGTGCATGTTGGTCAAGCTGGAAACCGTATGTGCTGGGCAATTTCACTACTGGGAACTACTTTTGAAGCCGAACTTGCTAATCTACCTAATCCACCTCATTTTTTCGTAAATGAAGGTGGACTAGCTAGCAATACAAGACGGCTAGAACTGTTACATATACAACCAGAACAACTTGCTCGTGGTGAGTTAATAAGAATTCTGAAAGATTCGACTAAAGTTCTTCTTACGAAAGTTTATGGGGTTGAATTAAATTCAATAGAAGTAATTTGGGAAGATTTGCTAAATTCCGATCAGCTTGACATCCAAGTAGCTGAGAATTATTTAATAGAGAGTGCGCCACATGTTCTGAGAATGCTTGGAATAAAAGATGATCTTAGTCTTTCAACACGTTTAATCCTGACACGTTTAAAAGAATTGGACGACTTACGTCATGAAAAAGCCGAGTATAAGCAGCAAGGTCTTGAAAAAGAACAACAAGATACGGAAAAAATTGTTCAAGAAAAACTCTCAAAATTATCAAATTTGCTGAAAGAAAATGAAGATGTAAAAAATGTTTTATTAAACTCTGTACGGACAAAGATTGGTCAGCATGGTTATCGTCAACAAAGTATACCTTTTGAGCTCTTTCAAAATGCTGATGATGCTGTGATTGAGTTGCAAGAAATGTTATTACCCAGAGAACTTGAAAATGAAAGAAAAGAATTTGTGGTGATAATAAGCACTCGCAAGCTTTCATTTATTCATCTAGGTAGACCAATTGGTTGCTTCCAACTTCCCGATCATCCGGAGGATAAAAAAAAGTATCGCAATAAAGGGTATGATCGCGACCTTGAAAAAATGCTGACATTTAACATCTCTGACAAGGGAGATGGCGTAACAGGAATGTTTGGCTTAGGATTCAAAAGTGTTTATCTGTTATGTAAACGACCGCGCATTTTAAGCAAACGTTTAGGCTTTGCCGTGGAGGGTGGACTACTTCCTTCACGCCTCTCTCCTGAAGAAACTAGAGGATTGCAAAAAAAGTTAGACTTCTACACAATGCCTTCAGATGCAACGGTTGTCGAGTTAGAATTAGATGAAAATATCCACCCGCAAGAAATTATTAGGGAGTTTAAAGAACTAGCTAACATTTTAACTATATTTTCACGTGCTATTACAAAATGTCGTTTCATAAAAGATGATACAAACAATTACCAAGAAGTGTTTACATGGGAAAGACAACCTTTTCTGGGTATTCAAGATATCGAAGTAAATAGGATTACCATCAACGGTGAAGACTCACTACGACTTTGCCTGCGAACAGCATCAGGATCTGCTCTGCTATTAGATATGACCGAGAGAGACGGTAGGCTTAGTTGCACTACTCCTGATGTACCAACTTTTTGGGTAACAGCACCAACACAAGAAAAAGTTTCAGTTGGTTTTATATTGAATGCAGCTTTTAAGGTAACGACAGGTCGGACAAAGTTAGATCCAACAGGAGATAACCAAGAACTTGCCGCTACGATTGGTATAGCGCTTGGTCAGCTATTAAAGAAATTGTGTGAATCCAACTGGGAAGAGCTAAAAGTTGCTTTTGGTTTTTCTAGCGTAGATAGTTACAGTTTTTGGGAATTTCTTTGGAAAGAGCTAGCCGTTAATTGGCAAAAACTCGATATTAATGATGAGCGGTGTGACCTTATTAGCCGTATTCTAGGTGGCACTCGTGGTATGGGATATCTCATCACCCACAGTAAGGCCATACCAAACGGATTATATGGTCACTATCGCCAATTAATTTCTCTTCATAGTGACATTAATTATTTCAAGGTGACAGGCAAACTCGCGGAACCTTCTTGTTTCTGTGAAGTTGCTCAATGGTCGCACTTCCAGCAAAGCTATCAAGACAACCTGATTTCCCATACTCGATGGGAAGAGGTAAGAAAGCTAATTGGTGTAACATTTGAGCGAAAATATACTTATGTTAACCTGCGCCTAATTGATGTGTTGCAGAAGGAAATTGGAGCTATTGAGCCAAAAGTAACGCCCGAACAAGCAAGACAAGTAGGAAATCTCATTTCAAAAACTTTTTTAGATAGCTTCAGCACACCTTCAGAGCATTTTGATCTACAAAGTTTTTTGCCTAAGATTCGGTTTAACTCACAGGGTGGTAAGGGTTTACCCTCTGAACAATTGCTTTCAGGCACATCTGACCAAGCTGAAGAGAAACGTTTAGTTGGTTTTGCTCCTGACGATCGCTTGTTGCATTCCAACTATATCGCTTCTGCCATAGATTTCTTCTATGCGTGTCGATTCCGAAGAGATAGCGTTGCGATAGAAGTTCTTGTGCAATGGGCGTTACAGGCAGAAACGACTACAAAACGTAATGCAGTACACCACTACTTATTACATGGGGATCATCGGGATGAACTAGCAAGAAGGCTTCACGAAAATCTTGTAGGCTCTTGGATGGTAGGCGATCGCAGTATTGTAGATACACTTGAATTAATGGTACTCATCGGGATTAAGCGAGAAGAAGATCCTGGAGGTCAACAAGGAAATTCAAATCCCGATGAACCTGAACAAGAAGGAGATGTTCAAGATTATGATCCAAACATTGAAGTCCGCACTCGTTGTACTAGCAACGACTTTTCTTTATCACGCTCGTTAGCCGATTTTCGGGCATTTACAGAGATGCTTCTGGACGGAATTGAGCGTCAGCGCTCATATTGGAAAGGCTACATTTACCACTTTACTCACGTTGAGAATGCAGCTTCAATTCTTCAGAGTGAGAAACTGCATTCGCGTAACGGTTGTAATAAATTTTCTGACTCGGCAGGTGCAGGCCTAATTGCTCACACAAGTAATGATGTCAAAAATTTTGCTCGTTTCTATTTACGTCCGAAGACACCGACCCAATGGCACAATGAGGGATTAGGTAAGCGCCAAGGTCAAATTCACGCGCTCTGTCCCGTTCCGATCTTTTTTAGACTGAATCTCAGCCATGTGCTGGACACTCACGGCAGTAAATGTGGCGTTAGTAGTGGAAATCTTGCTGCTTCTGGTTCTTATTATGGCAATAGTAGGGAGTTTTTAGAACACTTTGACGTTAATAATGTGTACTGCACAATCCAAGCAGGAAAAGAAACATTTCTAAGGGCATCACAACAGGAGTTTGTTGTGCATGACTATCTAGATATTGCTAAGTTGAGCTTAGATGACATTACCATCATTTGCCGAAACGAGCAGGACAAAGCAACTCTCTTGTGCTTAATTGGGACAACCTCAAAATACGCTAACAGGGTTTTTACAGAAAAAGAGGAAGCGGCTAACTGCCGCGAAATGTTCGACCACGAAAATCCCTTTGTTGAGATTAAAGACAATGGAAAGATTATCGAAGCAAAAATAGAAAAATATGATGCTTTCGGACTCAATGGTCAATTAATCCTTAGTTTTGCTCAAACAAACCCATTAGATACAGAAATTTGTTCTAAGTATAATGACATCTCAAAAATCTCTCTTGGTCAAGCAATCAGAGTCAACGCAACTCGCAATATCCAACTACAATTCAAACCCAATACCAAAATGAGCGTATACTTCCAAGAGCATGAAAAAGAATGGTTAGTTTACACTAATGAACATCGAAATTCTTAAGGGCAATTTGTTTGCCTCCCAGTGCCAAACACTGGTTAACACAGTAAACTGTGTTGGTGTAATGGGTGCTGGAATTGCGCTAGAGTTTCGTCTGCGCTATCCAGAGATGTACACACGTTATGTTGAACTTTGTAAACAAAAGCAGATGGAGATTGGTAAGTTATGGCTTTACAAGAGTGATCGTTGTTGGGTGCTGAACTTTCCCACTAAAAAGCATTGGAAAAAACCTTCAGATCCAAAGTTTCTTGAGCTAGGCTTACAGAAGTTAGTCGATACTTACAAAGAAAGAGGAATTACCTCGATCGCTTTTCCTCTTCTCGGTACTCAGAATGGAGGCATTCCTACAGATGAATCTTTAGCGATCATGCAAAAATATTTAAGCCATTGCGACATTCCTGTTGAGATTTACTACTTCGATCCTGACGCACCTGATGATCTGTTTGCGGATCTGAAATCACAATTTTTGGGGCTATCAGAGAGTCAACTAATAGAGGTGACAGGGTTAGGTAAGACTTATATTAAACGAGTGCGAGAGGTGATAGAAAAAGATCGTACATACAGTCTCGCAGCGTTACTAGCAACGGAGGGAATCGGGCTAAAAACCGTAGAAAAAACGTTGTGTTTGCTTAGAAATGTGGGTACAGAATGTAATGAACTTGAAAAAAGGCTTGGCAACTATTCCAACAGTTAAGTCAACTTTTTTGCAATATAAATCCCTTCCAAGATCTGCATCCACATTCCGCTTATTACTACATTGTACGCAAAGAGTGTTGAAAGCAAACTCACTTGTTAAAAGGGCCAACTAGACTCACTTGTTAAAAGTTAAATCAAGCTCAACTGTTCAAGGTTTTAACTGTAAAGTAAAAGATTTACGCCCCTGTTGGTTCTGCGATAGCTTGGTAATGTGGAATTAATACAAGTTTTTCTGAGATGGTATCTAAGTTTTATAAAACAAAATGTTAGCGGTTATTTGGGGGAAGATTTGTTTTATACTTTTTCAAGAGGAATACAGCCTCGTTTCAGCCCACAAATTGTCTAAGTCCCACTAAGTATTGTGTAAATTTTGGGAATTTAATCAGGAGAAACATGAGCGAAAAGGAAACTTTAAAAAAAATAGCACTGCTAGCAATGACTTCTCTGTTTTCTGGAGAAGAGGATGAACAAAATAGTCTTAAAATTAAGGTTTGCTCTTTAGATGATGCAGTAGAATATGACAATCTTTTTTCTGTGTCTATTGGTGAGCCAGAAGAAGATACTGGAGATGCTGAAGCACCTTATTTTGTTGCTTTGGTAGATGTTGAAGAAGTGGATGGCGACGAGTTCAATTGCAAGGTTCTTCACGCTGAGATTATTAACGACCCAAGCGAAAATACTTTAAAGAGCCAAATGCAAAGAGAAAATTTCTTAAGAAAGTTGAAAGGTATCAAGCCACCAGATGAGCCACCAATGGATGATGTGCCGTTAATCTCAGCAGTGGGTATGGATTATACTACGCTCAGAGATTTACTAGCAGCAGGGAAATGGAGAGAAGCTGATGAGGAAACAGGCAGAGTCATGCTGAAAGTAGTAGGGAGTGAGGAAAGCGGCTGGTTATCTGATCAAGATCTCGACAATTTCCCATGTGAAGACCTCCGCACCATTGACCAACTTTGGGTAAAATACTCCAATGGACGTTTTGGCTTTAGCGTGCAAAAGTCTATCTGGCTAGAGTGCGGTGGGCAACCTAGGAATTTAGATTATGAGGGGAATTTAGATTATGAGGTTTACTTAAAGTTTGGCGATCGCATCGGACTGCGTATGAAAGACGAATGGAAAAGCTACAATGAGCTAACCTTCAGCTTAAACGCGCCCGAGGGGCATCTTCCTTATGTGGATGTCCTTATGGTTGCTTCTATTGGGTGTTCGGAGTTTGGCGAATTTGTGGGTGCAGAGAGTAGTCTCCTCTCTCGTATTGATACTTGTAACCTTTAACAGATAAGGCTTACATAGAATTGTCAAGATTTGTAAATAAGGAATTTTCCACGAAGTATTAGGCATTTTAGCAAGAATAATTTTCAGTCACATCAAGGGTTCTAGCACGATAAACTTGCTGCTGTGTTCCAACTTATAAATGCCTTCACGAGAGAATCAGCATTTGAGCCATTTTTGATAAAAATTTCTGATGATTGCTCTGGGAGCGGCGATCGCCGCTACAATCAGCTACTTTTGATTGAAGATTGATTGCAGGTCACTACACTTACTCATCTTGGAATGCTCGTGCGATCGCAATATTTGTTTGAAAAATGCAAAGTGCCATAGCTGCATTGCAGTGTTAGATGCAAACCTCAACCTATGATTGAAACTCTTGAAAAAAGTGAAGGTCAATATCATAGGTTGTACGAGGTGTTAACCCAAGCTCTAAACTCTCAAACATATCAAGTAGCTTTTCGCCGTGAACCAATTCAATAGGTGGTACACCATCACGTACCGCTTCTTTTTGAGCATCTGATGTAAACGTACCAGTTGTGAGGATAATTCCCTTATCTGCGCGACCCATCATCGCTCCACGAAAATCTCTCACTTGTGAAACCGATACCGTACCTGTATATCTTTTGCATTGAAATAGTACCTTGAAGCTGACAAAGGGATTAATTTGTAAAATACCTTGTCCATCAATTCCACCATCTCCTGTCCGCCCCAGGACAGCGACTTGTTCAAAGCCGGATTCTCTCAATAGTCGTTGACATAAACGTTCAAAACCCGATGGTGGAAGAGAAAAGAGAATTTCTAGCAGCTTTCTACGATATGAAGAGTCATCACTAACTGTTGTGTCATTAGGAGCGATCGCTTCTCCAATTGTTTCTTCTGGTTGTGATACTGCTGTATCAGCATCTCTGCCGCTCTGAAACTCCGAATGGACTAGCTTGAAAAGAGAGAGAGCTTCATCATCAGAAAAAGACTCAATTGCTCTACCCTTATCGCTCAGGCTCCAGACACCGCGTCTTGAAGAATCAACAAACCCTGCTTTGACAAGGTAAAATCTAGCCCAAGCAATTTCATTATTAAAACGTGGCGCACCGCCATCAAGTAAATCTGTTCTATCCTGTTCAAAAATATTTAACCGAAGAGCAATAACATCCCGCACCTCAGAAGGACGACCTGAACCGCCCAACTCTTTCAAGGCATTGATGACTGGTGAGAAAAAACGCACAAATTTAGGCCCGCCCATTTACTGCCTCATAATTCCGATGAAATTTCACTAAACTTTTATATCCCACATTCCGCACTTCAACTTGTAGTATGTTAAAAACCTATATTTTGGGCAATTTGGCGATTACAGAGAAAAGAAAAATTCAAGTTTTTAGACCTATGCGATCGCCAAGTTGCCCAAGTGTCATATACTACAAAAAATAATACTAAATGAAGTGCGGAATGTGGGTTATATAATAATTCAGTCACCAATTAATGCTGATGGCTGATAACTGATTGCTAACTTAAAGCTCTATTTAGCAATCTCTAGCAATGAACATTGTTCTTTCTGGGTAATTACCCTAAACCCAAAAACTGGGCAATCGCACTTCCACCTCAAATTACTGTTTAAGCTTCTAGTATCCTTCGTCTCAGCCACTTTAAAACAGCATCAATGATATCTGGATGATTTGGTGATATGGTTTCTACGTTCTCACAGGGTTGATCGGTTATGATTGCGATCGCACCCCCAAAGGTACTTAGTGGCGCTAGGCAATCTTTCCTAAATTGATTAACATTTTCTGAATTATAAAATAATAGTGCCACTGGTTTTTCTAGATTTTCCAAATTTAGCTTCCAATATATACTTAATTTCGGAAATGTAGTAGGTCTATCTTGTGGACACTCTGGACAACCTTGCTTTACCATTTGAGCGTAGATATCAGCAGCAAGCATATCTAAATCGTTGAAATTAATATTTATGTCAATGCACACAAGCTGTACTTTAGCATTGAGGATTGGCTCATTAGCAAAAGCCAAATTAATTTTTGAGAAAAATTGACTAAAGTTTAATTTTTGAGTAAGTGATGAATTACCAATAGTAATTTTTTCAGCTTTTTCGGGATTACAAGCATGATAAAAATCTAGATAATCCATATTTCTGCTACAATGCCAAAGAAGTTCATAGCAATACTGAAACTTTTCTTCATTACTATTTTGAAATTTCTTCAATATTTCTTCATTTAAGAATATTAAAATTTTATTAATATCAATGCCTATACAAATGTCTTTCAGTCTAGTAACTGCTTCTTCCGCCTTCCAATAAGAAGGAAATTTTTTAATCGACCTTAATAAGGCATAAATTGCTATTTCTTTTCCTTCTTCTATTTCACTTAATATATAAGTTATTTGAAAAGTAGTGGTTTTATCCCCTTTATTTTCAGCATCATAAAGTAACGGCTTTAATAAAGTAATATAAGTAGAAATTTCCTCTTTATTATTATTGATGTATACAATACAAAGATAATTAGATTGAATATTGCCTAATTTTTTTGAGTGGTATTGTTGATTTAATTTTATGAGTTTGTTAACTATATTTGGTTGTTTCCTAACCAACTTACCTAAATAGATAGCTGCTTCCCAACGAAGATACTCATCTAAAGAATTTTGAATAATATCAATTAGAACATCAATTGCACTTTGATTTTCAGATAATAGCTCTAGTACATCAATAGCTATTTCAAAACCTAGAACTTCTTTCACACTTGAAATTTTGCCAAACAAATTTTTGTTGGTAACTATAAAATCTTTATCAATTTTTAATATGCCTATAAATGCTTGTTTTTTTGTTAGGATACCAGAATAGGTTATTAACTTTTTTAGGGTATCTAAAGCAAACTTATTATTCGGTTGAATTTCTGCTAAGTCACCAGCAGCAAGGATTTGAGTTCGTTCAGTTTTAGAATAAGTGATTAATTCCTGTAAATAATTAATCCCTCGGCTCGGATTAATATCAATTTTTGCTAAAGATTTAGCTGATAGCATCAATATTGATTCATTGGTTAAATCTATTACTTGTTGTATACCATATCTATCTTCCCATGTACTATTGCTGGGATTGCAAGTTAATTTACTTCGAGCATCCTCAATTAAGTTAACGATAGCCTTGATGACTTCATCGTTGTATATTCCGATTTTTTCTAAAGTTTGTATTACTTCGATTTTAACTTCCCATTTAATATCATAGTCTTCCAATAAGTTGACTAAATCTCCGACAACTTTTGAAGATGAGATTTCTATCAGTGTTTTTCTTGCGTCCTCCGCAATAGGCTCGAAAAATGTTATCCATTCCCCCTCTTGTTGGTTACAATAACCAAAGCTCCATTTGATGAGTGATTTAATGACTTCATTTGCACAAGATTCGTTGTAAAGTTCGGCAATACTAGCAGCAGCTAAAAAATAAGCTTGATATTCATAAAACCCTTTATCTACTTTAGCAAAACTTTCCCACTCGCCATATTCATCCTTAAATTCAATTATTTTTCTTCTAAAATCTTCTTTTTTTTGATTTCCGACGTCAGAAAGACCAAACCAGAGTAAAATTACTTCCTTCCACTGTGGCTCAAAAATCCGATATCTTGCATCCGGATGACCTGGATTCTCAGGAATATGATTCAGGAAATAGTGCCAATCATCAATCACCAACGCTGCAAAATACTCCTGAAACGTGGGATGAAAAAACGCATAAACTGCCTTTTTTCGATTCTCCGCATCCATCCCCACCTTATTCAACCACCCCAACTGCAACGTCAACCAAAACAGCGAACCTTCCTCATCTGGCTCACCCAAAAACTCACACACAAAGTCATGCCGCAGCCGAAACCGAGTTTCTTCCTTATCAATCGCCTCCCGCGCCAACTCGCCCAACGCTGCATTTAACTGCCTCCGCTGCTTTGCTGTTGTCGAAAACGGCTCCGGCTTCCACTCATAAAAATCTGCTACGAACTGCTCATACAGCCCTGCCTTCGTCTCCGGCAGTGTTCCCTCCCCCAAATACCAGTTGAAACACAACAGCGTCAGCCGCAGCGGATTCTTCACCAAATCCCGAATTCGTTCCTTCCCAGGTGCCTTCAGAACCGCACACAATCGTTCTGCCTGCTCCACCTGCCCCCCTGACAACGCCCCAAACAACTGTCTAACAAACTGCTCCACTTGGTGCGGATAGTAAAACTCCAGCGTGCGATAGGTGTCAAACGTATCCAGCCCATTACGGTTGCCATCCCACAGATTCAACCGACAAGTCAACACAATTCGCGCCTGCGAAAGCAATCCTCCCATCCGTACCTGCCGCGAAATCTCGCTCAATGGATTGCCCGATGAAACCTGCATTTCATCTACCCCATCCAGCAACAGCCACACTCGCCCCTGCTGAAACTGAGCAACAAAGGCATCCTTAACTTGGGAAGAGGCTTCCGCTTGTCCCAGATTCCAGGCAACAGCTTGCAGCCATCGTCCCAACAAATACGGTTCTAGTTCTTGCCCTCGTAAATCTGCCAGCGACACCCAAATCGCGATTGCTCCCTCTCCCTGCTTACCCACCCATTTGGCAATCTGCTGCAACAGCGTCGTTTTTCCCACTCCCGGTTCGCCAATGATGGCAATGCGCTTCCCCCGACTCTTGGGACTTTGTCCCTGCTGTAATACCTGTTCGAGAAACTGCTCGTGTTCAAAGCGTTGGGTAATTTCAGTTTCTTCGTACAGCAATGAACCCTGCTCTGGAGGCACATCCTCTCGTCGCCGAGTCTGCCGCTTGCGCTCCACCAATCCCAGCGGCACATACACCTGTTCGGTTCGATAACTAATTCCCTCGCAGCTCGTTAGCGGGTTGGTAGTGAGCCGCAGTTGCTCCTCCAGCATCGCTTGACTGACAGCCTGCCAGTTTATAGGCTGGGCAAGTTCCTTTTGACTTTGCTGCCATTCAATAAATTTAGTATTCCATAACCATTTATAAGCCTGTTCCCAAGGACTTTTACCTTTAGGTTGTCTACCTCGCTTTGATTTTTCAATGGAGCAGCCGTTCTCCTCCAATACCTGACAAATTTTTGTTAACTCATCTTGAAATTTTTGAGTTTTATCTTCAGGAATTCGGTTCCAGACAACCTTGATTGCTAATGAAAAATTATCTTGATTGCGATTTGCTTTATCAAAACGATTTAAAAACACAGTTAATGTATCGCTTCCAAAATTGAACTGTGTTGCCATTGCATCTAAGAACCGAAATTGCTGTTCTGAGGGATTGGCTGAGTAATCCACTTCATTAAACCTATAGCCGATTTATTTCTATTTAAGTCTATTTTCCCCTAATTTAATTTCGATTTGGCAATTCCTAAACTCAAAGTCATGAAACAAATTGAATTTAGGAGTTACTGATGACTTCCCGACAAATAGTAAATCGTCGTGTTCGCTCACTAATGAATGTTGCCCTTTCACTGGGGGTTATGCTTGGTTCAGGTTTTATGTATGGTTTCGTTAAAACTGCTTTTGATTCCAAGCAGCATGAACAATCTGTCCAACCAGAACTCGGTCGCTTCGGTCGTGCAGAGTACGAACAGCTAAAACCAGGAATGTCTTTAACGGAGGTGCGGTCAATCTTGTACCGAGGTATTGAGGTTAGCCGCTCTGCAACAACAGCAACCTTTGTTTGGGAAAATCTTGACGGTTCTAAAATCACAGCTATGTTTGTGAATGACAGGCTCAAGAGTAAGGAACAGTCTGGACTGAAGTAAAAACTGGAGAAGGCGATCGCCTTTTTGAAGCAGAGTGCTTATCTGACCCAGCCTCTGATTGAGGAGAGATCGCCCTAGTCCCATTACCGGGATTGATTAATATTAATAATGGCTTTGACAGGGGAGTGCTGTTTTGTCCCTCAGCAACTTGTGCTGAGGGACTTGAACAAAGTTCAAGCCCAAACGAACCCTAAACTGTTTATACCAAATCCGGGTTAGTTACCCCCTTTTTAAATGAACCGCGAAGACGCAAAGGACGCGAAGAAAGAGAAAGAAGATAAAGGGGGTATTCAAGCAGGATTTGGTATTAGGTGTAAAGGAAATACGTCAGAGTTCCCCCTGTAATCAAGCAACAAAACGATAAGAGATAGCTGTTCTTCATCGGATAAAGTATTCCTAAATGTATTTAACGGTTTGTCAGCCCAGCCCCGTCTTAGACTCAAGTTAATTGCTGCCAAACAATGAAACTGTAAGCAAAAAACTACTATCAGATGTCGATCAAAGCAATTGAACTTTGTGCTTGATAT
Organism: Crinalium epipsammum PCC 9333; assembly: GCF_000317495.1. Classification (GTDB taxonomy): domain Bacteria; phylum Cyanobacteriota; class Cyanobacteriia; order Cyanobacteriales; family PCC-9333; genus Crinalium; species Crinalium epipsammum. The sequence goes on along the minus strand of NC_019753.1, from coordinate 612,118 downwards.
TTTCTTAAACCTAGCCATCATGATCGCTTCACAGTATAATATTTCCACCCAGTTTCTATGGCAGCAAATTTTAACTATCCATTCGCCTGTAGCTTTTCATGTACCAGTTTTCTGCCAACACCAATTTAAAATGATGCTGCAAAAAAGTTCTTATTAAATCAGCGAAGCTAACATCTCTAACTGCGATCGCCAGTCTTGGCTGTAACAAAATACTAATACACCATAGCCAGCATTATATCTAAGGTTGTCGCGGTCGATGCGGTCTTGCTGTTGCTGTTGGGGAGAGTCGTGAACAGAGCCATCGCAGAAGATAGCTAACCGAGCTTCTTTATAAAGAAAGTCCGGCTTGCAGTTGGCTTCTGCAATCAGTTCTTGGGTGGCATCTGGTAATTTCAATCCTCGAAGATAAATCTCAGAAAGAACTTCCCGTTCAAATTGGGAATTAGGGTCAGTCTGACTTTTCAACTGTTTATACTGCTGTTCGCGATCGCCACCAGAATTATGACGATGAATAGTGCTTGAGGCTAATTGTTCTAACCAAGAGTGAATTGAGTAACGGTCTAGAAAAGGGTGGTCAAATTGGTTGCCGTAGGACAGTAAACATTCGTAACAAGCTTTGGTGCAGCTTTGTTTAATTTCTTGAAAGTGGCAGATATCTAAAGCAGTCTTAGCAATTTTTTTAAAAGCTTGAGGGTCTTCAAGAATTTGAGAAAGAACTCCTGCGCCTCCTTCTGCTGCTTCCCAAAATAGTAAGTATCCCCCTTTCCCTAGACGTTCTGAGCCAAGCTCATCTTCTTCTAGTTTGTACACTGCTTGAATAGCACGTTCTAAGGCATATTGAAGAGTTGCTAAAAAAGCTTCTTTGTCTCCTGTACCAATATTTACAGGGTCAATAACTAAGATGTTGCAGGTATCGTTAACCATTAAATTGATTTCTGTTTGCAAATTTTCTGCTACAGAATCGCTTTTCTGTTCGCCCCAAGCACCTGTTTTTTGGTCGAGTTTAAATCCCCTCTCTTGAGAACGTTTTAAGCCGCGATTGATGCGTAGTATATTAGCCGTTTCCCCATAACTTAGTCGCAGTAACTCAGTTCCGTTATCTGTTTTCACACTTGCTAATTCTTGCTTGTAGCCTAGACATCTCCAAAAAACAAAATGAGAAATCCGCAAAGATGATAAAATTGTATTTTTGCACTGCTGGTCATGAGTTCTTTACTGGAATACATCACATCTAATCCTCAAGAAACTAAACGTTTGCTCGGAATTGATTACCAACAATTGCAATGGTTAATCGTAGAAGCAGAAGCTCTTTTCAATCAATCCCAAGCTGTAGAAGAAGAATCCAAAGTTAGAATAATAAAAAAAGGTGGTGGTAGAAAGCCAAAATTAGCTGTAACAGAGCAAATATTATTAACTTTAGTTTATCTGCACCATATGCCGACATTTCAACTACTAGGTGTGCAGTTTGGGGTGAGTGAATCAACGGCACACAATATATTCCATGACTGGATAAAAATTTTGGGTGAATTGTTGCCACCCTCACTTTTAGAACAAGTAAAAAAAAAATCCAATAATTGGGAAAAATATAAAGAAGTCCTGGAGCAGTGGATATTAGTAGTAGATAGCTCAGAACAAGCCAGGGAAAGACCTACCGATTACAGCAACCAGAAAAAGTATTATTCAGGAAAGAAGAAAAGCCATACACTAAAAAATCAGTTTATTATTTTACCAGATGGTTCAGAGATAGTAGACGTGACAATAGGGAAGCCTGGCCCAAGTAGCGATATCAATTTGTTTAGAGAGCGACGAGAAAAATTTGCAACTAGCCAAAAGTTTAAAGCGGACAAAGGTTATATAGGAGAAAGTCAAATTGAAACTCCACATAAGAAACCTAAGCTTCAAGAGTTAAGCATTGACCAAAAGCGAGAAAACAAGGAAATATCAACACAACGAATTGTAGTTGAACATATCATTAGATTGGTAAAAATTTTTCGAGTGGCTACTGAGCGATTTCGGTTGAGACCAAAACATTATGACCAAGTAATCCAGATAGTTTGTGGTTTAGTTAGGTTGAGGATTGGAGCCTTAATGCTAGCAATGTAAAAAATTTGAGCTTTTTAGAAATTCTTGCTATGTAAGCCTGTTAATCTTTGGGTTCTAAATTAACTTGAATTAGCTCAAAGCCTAATTCAGTCGTATTTTTGCTCTTGGCGATCGCACAAGCTGAAAAACCATCAAAACCTTTCACAGAAAGGTTTTGATGGTTTCTGGATATGTCTCCTGCATAGCGGAAATGGGTGGTAATGTTGTAGCCGTATTTAAGCCGCTCTTCTTCGTCGCAGGTAATACGCTCCCGCCGCCGCGTCATCATAGTTTCCATTTTCAAGACGCGGTTTAATTTTGCAGGATTGCCGTAGCTATCTGGCACGATTCTGGCACCACAGTTTTCACAAATTTCCCGTAGAAAGTTGTCACCGTCGTGAAAATAGCCGCAATTAGGACAAACACTAATGCGCTGATATTCATTTTCAATTCCTCCCAAGGGAACTTTCGTTTTAGCTACTTGAAATTTACTGCCTTCGTAGTAAATAACGTTGCTGGGAGCAAATTCGCGTAGGGCAACAACGCGGACGCGGGAGATAAATTCCCCAGAGTCTCCAGAGGGAACGTAGGCGCGGACTGGTAGACGGGGGAAGTTATACCCAGGTAGAAATCCTTCGGCAGCAAAGTAGCGGTAGGGGTAAAATTCAAATTGCGTTTGACTGCGATTTTTATTGGTGTGTCCCACTAGCAGGTCTGTTTGTCGTTGTGCTTCTCTTTGCTGTGCTTCGGCATTTTGGCGTTCTTCTGCGGTAGCAGTGCCTCTAGCAGAACGATCTATAGTCCGACGAGCTTCTTCTAACTGGAGAGTAGCATCACTGTAGAGTCTGCGCCAGCGATCGCACGCTCGATCAAAAGCGTTGAGGGCGTTTTCTAAGGTGTGGCGTAGCCAATCAACAGAGTACCAGGAGGTGCGGCTAAAGTCTGCTTGACAGAAACTATCTGCCAGGATGGATTGAGTGGCTTGCAGACATTTACTCAAACCTTCGGATGTTAAAGTAAGTTGCGATCGCACATCATCTTTTAAGGGATACCCATCCAGATCCAAATCTAAAATTTGATTGAGAGAATCACCGAACGATAACCCAGTATATGCTAACCAAATTGAATAAATGTGAGACTTAATTAAGTCTTCATTACCCAGTTCTAATTTAGGTGGAGCGACTACACCAGCTACCATTTGTTGAGGGCGTTTAAAGAAATATTGGTCGTGTCCACTCCCCACAGAAGCATAGGTAATTACCAAAGCTTCTTGACCACTTCTGCCTGCTCTACCACTGCGTTGAGCATAATTAGCTGGAGTTGGAGGAACATTCCGCAGATGCACAACGCTGAGGTCAGAAATATCAATTCCTAGCTCCATTGTAGGAGAACAAAATAGCGTTGCTAGAAGCCCAGCGCGAAACCTTTCTTCCCGCTCTTGTCGGTCTTGATTTTTGACTTGACCTGTATGTTCTCGTCCCTCCATTGCTTGAATTTTACGAGCATTAGTGGCGTAGAAATCTTGAAAAAATTGGTTGACGGAAATTTGACTTGCTTGGCTTCCTTGCAAGTGACGAGAGGTGAGCGGATCTGAAGGAATTTCGCGTAGTTTTGAGGCTTTCCACAATAAAGCATCTATCCGCAGTTGTACTTCTGCACCTTCTTTCAGTAAATAACCAGCATCACACAGAGCATCAATTAAGGTATTGATTAACTCTGCTGCTTCTGTTTCTAATAAAGGTTGCTGGAGCCAACTCCAAGCTCTATCAGAACGTAGAAAGCGACCAATCTTTCCTTTAGCAGTTAGTTTAAGCTTGGCTCTACCTTTTTTGGAATCGCCACTAACTGTAGTTGCCCAGGTAGCTTCGTGGAGAAGTTCATATTCATCAAATTTCCAAGGCTCTTTGATTGCTTGTTCTACATCTCGCTTTAATTGTTCTACCTTGTTTAGTTGCAACAGGGCCGCATCAATTACTAATTCTTTTCGTAACTGATCTAAAAGTGCTTTGGCTACTATATATCGCTGTTCTGGAGTAGCTTTTAATAGTACGGGATGGGGGTATTTATTCCAGAGACGAATGTCGTTACAAGCTTCTTTTAATTCTGGATATTCAATTGTTAGTAACCCACACTGTTCTAAGTTCGGTTGAACAATGCGCCAACCCCGACGCAAGTCTTCATAAAGGCGATATTCAATGAGTTTGAGAAATGCTTCTTCATTTCTGCGTTTACCAATCCCATAGTCAGCAGGTTGCTTGGCGTAGTCATCTTGGGACAAACCCATGTGTTCGATAACTGCGCTGGCGAGTTCGCTGTGGGTTAATTCTTGATTCGTTTGCAACGCGCTGTTGAGGGCAGCCCTTAAGAAACTGGTTTGCACGAAATCATTAAAATGACCTGCTTGCAGGGAAGCATCTTGACGGTTATCCGTGAAGCTGAGAATTTTAGATGCTTCCTTGCTGACGGCGGGGCTAGATTTGAGGCGACTGACGGTAGAGAGGCACAGTAGCGTGGTGGCGGTGCTGCGTCCTTCGGTGCTGAGGCGGGAAAGTTTAGCGAATTCGTTCTTGCGTTTGTCGTGAGTAACACCGCAGTTGAGGCAGGTAAGGAAGGGTTTACGCAAAAACCAGCAAGCTGTTCCTTCTAATAAGGAAGCTGTGACTTGACCGTTGGGTAAAACTTGGAGTTTTTGGGGTATAAAGTTGGCGTATTCTTTTTTGGCTACCCGCCCTCGCTTTTTGGTTTCTGTGAACCAATTATCGGGTAAGCGGTCTTCGTCGCTGGCATCCCAAAGCCCTGGCTCATCTAAGGTGAGGTAGCCTTCGTAGGTATCTTCGTCGTTGGTATCTAGGGCTTGGGGTAGTGTAGGAGTAACGGTTCCGTCGTCGGTGTCGTAGCGTACTACATAGTATTCTTGTCCGCAATCACGGCAGAATACTAAGGGGTAAAGCAGGCGATCGCCTGTTGTGGCATACTGTCCTTCTAAGCTGAGAAAGCGTTGGTGTTGTTTCTCGACTGTGGCGTAAACACTACCTCCTTGGGAGATAAATTGATGCAGACGAAAAGCAAGTCCTTTGGTTTTACTACCCCAGAGAAACATTTGTTTAAGAGTATCTAAGCAGGTAGCGGCGGCAACTTGGGTAATTTCCGCAAGTTTGGTTGCTCCAGTTTCTAGGGAAATGGGAGTGCGTCGTACTAAATGCCCGTCTTCTTCGGCTAAACCGAAGTTCATCTCTATCCAGCTACTCAGGGGATGAGTTTTGAAGGCTGCTAAAGTTTGTTCTGATTCAACTGGTAAGGTAAAGCTATCTCGGAGTTCGTCGTTACTGGGTTCGGCGCGGGTTATAGAACGCTCTAAGGTTTCATCTATGACGTTTTCGGCTTTAACTTCTACCCCAAATAATTTACTGGCAACTCCAGCAACAGTTTGACGGCGTGAGCTACGGTTGCCTTCTGTGGACATGGTGGCAGATGTGCCGATACACAGCAAGTCTTTACCGCACCTCTGGCGTAATTTGCGAATTAAAATTGCTACGTCTGCACCTTGTCGTCCGCGATAAGTGTGCAATTCATCCAGTACCAGAAATTTCAAATCTGGGGAAGCTACCAATTTATCTTCGTGAGTGCGCGTGAGCATTAGCTCTAACATCACGTAGTTGGTTAGTAGAATTTGAGGCGGGTTGCTCTGAATTTCAGTTTTTTTGGTTAAGCTTTCTTGTCCCGTATATTGTTCAACGCGGATGTGAGTATTAGGAACTTGGCTTAAAAATTTATCAAATTCTTCTTTTTGAGAGTTAATTAAGGCGTTCATTGGGTAAACAAGTATTGCCCTTACGCCTTGAATATCGGGATTTTTTAATAAGTCGTCAAAGATAGGAACAACATAAGTCATGCTTTTACCAGAACCTGTTCCTGTGGTGAGAACGTAAGGTTGTTGACGGTGTGCAGTTCTAAATGCTTGTTCTTGGTGATAATGAAAACGGAATGGGTTGCCGTTTTGGGAAAAGTAACGGCTACATTCAGGATGCAAGATGCCTTGTTTTACCAGTTCGGTAACGGTAGCACCAAATTTATAACTAGGATTAATTTGTAGTAACGGATCTGGCCATAACTGCCCACGATTTAATTCTTCTTCAACAAACTTTTCTACCTTTTCGTCTCTAATTTTTAAGAAGCTTTGAATGTAGCGACGGTCATTGGTGACAAGTTAAGGAAAAGAGAAAATTGTCAAGGGTGGTATTTGGCTAGGTCAAAAATCGTGAGAAACTCAGTCTAGACAAGTAGTTGAGCGATTTAGACCAGCCATGACACAAAGCCGAAAAACCAATCGAGACCATGCGAAAAAGAAACAACGACCACTGGTGGAAGACGAAGTAATAGCCAAGCAATTGGAAAAATTACTGACACCAGCCATTACAAATCAAGAAAATTACTACCGAAAATTAGGACTCAGAGAACGGATACTGAATTTACCGTTGATGATGGCGGCGGTGTTGACCTTGCTGTGGCGAGATGTGGCAGGAGTCAGAGAACTAACAAGAATGTTAGCCAGAGATGGTTTTCTGTGGTGTAGTCCCACAAAAGTTAGTCAACAAGCGGTATCACAAAGATTTTTAACATTTCCATCTGAATTATTTGAAAAAGTATTTAAAGATTTATTGCCGAGTTTAAGAGCAACTTGGCATAGTAGAAATCAACGTCCATTGCCAGAAAGTATTCAATTTACCTTGTCAAAATTTGAGAAGATTTGGATAGTAGATGGGTCAACATTGGAGGCATTGTTTAGGAAGTTAAAAAGCTTAGAAGAGACTCAAAGAGGGCAATTAGCCGGAAAAATGAGTACAGTAATTGATTTAATGACTAGATTACCTGTAGAAATTTGGTTTGAAGAAAATTCTAAAGCTTCTGATATTAAACTTGAAGAAAACATTCTAAATTTAGTAACAAAAAACACCTTGCTGTTATTGGATAGAGGGTTTTATCACTTTAATTTTTGGTTTCAATTAATTGAGAAAAAAGTAGATTTTATAACGAGAATAAAAAAGGAGCAGCAATCAAAGTAGAACAAATATTTACCGATAGTTATGAACTGAGAGATCGGAAGATACGCTTTGGTTCTGGCACAAAGAAGACTCCATTTATTACCTTGCGTTTGATTGAAGTCAGGTCAGGAAAAACCTGGCATTCTTATTTAACCAGCGTCCTAGACCCTAATATTTTACCCCCTTATGTGGTAGCAGATTTATATCGGCGGCGGTGGCGGATTGAAGATGCTTTTAACACAGTCAAGAGGCTTTTAGGTTTAAGTTATTTATGGACGGGTTCAATCAATGGAATTAAGTTACAAATTTGGGCGACCTGGTTATTTTATGCGGTTTTAGTAGATTTAGGTGATGCCGTAGCAGATGAACTTGCTCTCCCCTTCGACGAGATTTCATTAGAAATGATTTATCGCGGTCTTTATCATTTTACTATGGCTCATCAGAAAGGTAAGGCAACAGACCCCGTTAAGTATTTTGCTGATCCCGAAAATCGAGATTTAGGTATTATCAAACAGCAACGAAACCCCAATGTTAAGTTGATTGTCGCTCCTTTTCCCAATCTTCAACGAGGGTCTGACCAGTTTTTTTTCAACAATTCTCTGAAAGCCTCTTGACAAAACAGTTACAGGCTTAACTTGTCACCAATGGTCTTCATCTTCTTCTTGAAAGTCAGTATTACCTCGGTTGTGGTAGTAGATGGGGTCATTAAGCCAGTTTGGTTTCTTGGTCGTCTTGTCACTCTCATTCAGAAACTCTGGCGTGTACGGGAAGCTAACATTGGCATCAAGTTTAGGAAATTTCATTCCCACGTAGTTGCGGTCGTCGAAGGTTTCGCCCTGCGCTGTCTTGTACGGGAACTGAGTCTTGTTGCGGTAACTGTTTTTGCCTTCTTTGTAGGAGATCACGTCAGCGGTGTGGTTGGTGATGATATCAAAGAAAACCTTCATGCCGCGTGTGTGGGCTTCTTTGATGAGGGTCTGGAGTTCCTCGTTGGTACCCAAATGCGGGTCAATTTGGGTGAAGTCAGTAATCCAGTAGCCGTGGTAGCCAGAGGAAGATCCAGCAATTGTGCCGTCACCTTGTACAGGCTTATTCTTGAATACTGGGGTCATCCAGATCGCTGTTACACCCATACCCTTAAGGTAGTTAAGCTTGCTTCTTAGTCCCGCAATATCGCCACCGTGGTAGTAGCCCTTATGCCTGGGATTGTAGCCGTGTCGCAGCACGTCTTTATCTGTATCTCCACCAAGGCTATCAGTATCGTTGACATCGTTACCGTTGGCGAACCTGTCGGGCAGGACGAAGTAGAACACAGAGTCTTGGACAGGGTGTCGTCGGCTCGACTGAACTAATTGTCTATCGGAGGTACTAGACCTAGCTTGAGTACCGTTCACAATCAGAGGCGGTACGATTGGTAGTGTTGCTGCTAGGGCAAATAGAACAATAAATCTAGCTTTTGACATTGCTGCTCGTTTTAAGTTTAATGAATTTTAATAAGGAGTGGTTAAAGACTTACAGACAACAGTATGAACCCTTGCGTTACGAATGTAGAAGTAGCAAAATTATCGTTCCTTCCAAATTGTTGGTGAGATAATTTTGGCATCATCATCGTCCAAATAAAAATTGTATACAGGTTCTCCCGAAACTTCGCACCGCAAGGGTTCAATTATTTTAGTGAAAGGGTTCCAAACGGCTATGACTTCACGTTGAGCTTTTTTGCGAATAAGTTCGCATTGAATATGTACCGTAGGTAAATAGATAATCATGGCACTGTGCAAATAAGCTTCTACCCGCATGGCATAACGCTCTTGTACATCTGCTAGCTTTCTATCTAACTCTCTATGTGTTGCTTCAATTCGTGCTAATTCCTTTTGTTTATCTTCTCCTTCTAATTGCTTAAATTCAAGTTTGGAGCGAATTTCTTGAGCTATAGTGCCGTAATATGTTTTCAGCCTTTCTTCATCCCTAGCTCTAGCTCTATTTAACTTTGCAGACCAATTTTCTAAGTCAGTTTTAATTAATTGAGTTGAAGTTTGTTCGATTAAATTTGACAATTCCTCCTCTGCCATCATGGGTGGATGATTGGTGTTGTCCACAGGTACGATATCAGACTCCCACAACAAAGCATCTCCGATGTCTACTGGCGTAACTTTGGTTAACTCGTTGATAATAAAAGAAACCATGCCAATTCTTTTTTCATCTGCCTCTGCTGTATAAGCAACATGACACCAAAGATAACGTGTGGTAGCAGGTTTAGCATCTAAATAACGAAGTAAACCATTTTGAGGGGCAATTTTTTGAAGTAATAATTTATCGAACCCTGTTGTTTTTAAGTAACCATTGTATTTAACTTCTAAGGCAGTAACAGCCCCTCTAATTTGGAGGAGTGCGTCAAATTTTTTCAGGAGTTCTGAATGATAAGTAACAAAAGAACTATTAGGAATATCGGCTCTAGTACTGAAGGTAACTTCTTCGCCTACGTCCAGAATTTTAGCAATATTTTCAGTTAATAGTACGCTGAGGGAGTGGTTTCCGGCTGGTTCTACTATGCCATCGTGTAGTGAGACAAGTTGAGCTAGTGTAGAAAGAATAGGATCGTCAATCATATAATCAGGAAACAAACGTGAAAAATTCAAAAAAAATAACTAATCTATAAAATTAAGTTAAAAACCTAATTTTCGATCCCTGATTTTTTGGTTGTGACTCTTCACATTAAGCTTCAAATTCTTCACCAAAAATTTGCTCATCTAGTTCACTGGTTTCTCGATATTGCTCTTTGGCTTTTAATAATTCATCTGCTAATTGACCAAAGGCTGTATTCAGTTCAGCTTGTGATTGATTTTTTAGCCAAATATCCATGACTACCTCGCTAAAATCAAATTCATCATCTACCTGACCCAATATTGTTTCTATTTCACCAACGACTAATTCAAACATATTGATTTTATCGTGTAATATACCTAAAATATATTCTTCAATGCTGCCTTGAAGACAAAAATTAAAAATAAAAACATCTTGTGTTTGTCCAATTCGATGAATTCTCCCAATGCGTTGTTCAATCTTCATGGGATTCCAAGGCAAGTCATAGTTGACAATTGCATTAGCAAACTGGATGTTACGTCCTTCCCCACCTGTCTCAGATGCCAGCAACACGGGTACGCTATCTTTAAATGCTGCAATGGCAGCATCTTTCTGGTTTAAAGACATATCTCCCAAAAATTCTGCAAATGGGATACCTGCTGACTCTAAAGTTGAGGCTAAATAGGAACTGGTGGCTCTATGAGTGGTAAATACTATGGTTTTCTGTTTGGATTGTTTTAACAAGTCCACCAAAGCCTTAGCTTTTTCTACTTGTTTAATTTGAGCAGCGCGTTTAGTCAATGTTTTTATTTCATCGCTGGGTAATCTTTTAGCAAGGTTCTTGAGAGATTCTGCTAAGGCGCGACTAGAAGAACCCGCTCGCATTAACAAATTAGTGCGGGAAAATTTATCTAGGCTTTGTTGTGAGCGTAAGTATTGAGTTAAGTCCTGATAAAGTTTCTCTTCTTGTTGAGAAGGAGTGACAGTGATGGTAGTAGCGAAGCGTTTGGGTAATTTGACATCCACAAGAGAGCGGGTATTGCGTATCATCACTTCACGCATCAACTGACGCAGCTTCTCTGGGTTTTTGGGGACTCGTCCATTTTTGGAGGAGACATATTCTTTTTTGAAAGCTGCTTCAGTTTGCAATAATCCTGGCTTGAGGAGGGTTAAGAGATTAAATAATTCCACCAGAGAGTTTTGTACTGGTGTGGCGGTGAGCATTAAAATAAATCGCTTGTTGAGGGCGTTGACGAGTTTCCAATTCAGGGTAGAGCGGTTTTTAAGGTGGTGGGCTTCATCGACTATGACTAAATCCCAGTTTCTCTTGGTGACGTAGGGAAAATGTTTAGATGATTTGGCAGTGTTAAGAGAGGCGATTATTCTGGGGTTGGATGTCCAGAAATCATCAGTATTTTCTTGCAGTTGCTTGGAGTCGGTAGTAACGGTATCGATGTTAAATTTATCAGCTAATTCTAGTTGCCATTGAGAGACAAGGGATGCTGGGGTTAAAACCAGTAGGGATTGAATTTGACCTCTGGCGATGTATTCAGCACAAATAAGTCCGGCTTCAATGGTTTTTCCGAGTCCAACTTCGTCGGCGAGTAAGGCACGTCCTCCTAGTTGTCTGAGAACTTTTCTAGCAGTTTCGATTTGATACCAATGTTTGTCTATTTTAGTCAGGGTAGGCAGACATACAAGCTGGTCGTAATCTGCCATTAAGGATAATTGAAATAAATCTCTGCGAGCTTGGTAATATTTGATGGGGTCAGCTTGCCCTGTATGAAGTGCAGCTAAGGCTTGTGAGTGGGTAAATTTGAATGAGTAGAAATTATCCATTGTAAATTGCTTGTGCTAATTAATAGAACTCCCGTAAAGTTATTAAAATCAATCATGGTCAAAAAATAAACCATGTTTAAGCTTTCAAATTCGTGCCAGAAAAAAACTTCCTTACACATAACTAATGAAGTTAAAGATTCGGAATATATTGCACCAACAGACGAAGTAAGCAAAACCAGACTCCAAAGCTCCCGCCGATCAAGAATACCCTGGCAACTGTGGGTAAGCGCAACACTAATCCTATCTGGGAGTTTAAGCTTTATCGGCGTATCAGTTTTGCTGAAGCTGCCATCAGCGCCCAACTGCCCCAAAATATTCATGCTGACGGCTTCTGCATCCATGCGCTTGTACTGCGCGGAGCTAGCTGCCAGCAAACAAACCGTCGATAACTTAATAGAGGCTATTGGATTAATCAGTACTTTACCAGCCAACCACGCAATGCACTCAGAAATTGAGCGCCGAATAGAGAAATGGTCGCGGGACATCCTTAGATTAGCTGATAATTCCTTTCAAGAGGGGAAACTAGATGAGGCGATAGCCGCCGCTAAAAAAATTCCCGAACATCCGAAAGTAACGCCAGTGGCGATCGCCAAGATTGAAGAATGGCAACTAATTTGGTCAACCGCCCAAAAAATATACGACACAGCAATTAGTTACATCAAAAGTTTAAAGTGGTCGGAAGTTTTCCCGGAAGCTGTAAAACTCACAAAGTTGGGGAATGAGTATTGGGGCAACATTAAATACAACCAGCTAATAGATATACTGCAACTTACTCAAAAAGAGAATGAGCAACTAGACATCGGATATGACTTGGTATTCCAAGGGGGAGTAGAAAATTTATACAAAGCTATTAAAATAGCCCAAAGCATTCCACCTACAAGTTTAATTTTCAAAAAAAGTACGGATTTAATTACTAAAAGCGGGACAATTTTAGTAAAAATTGCCAAAAATAAACTCAACAGCGGCAATTGGAAAGAAGCACTATCAATAGCCAAAAATATCCCACCAGAGCCAACGCTGGAAGCGGAAGCTAAAGACATCATTGATTTAGCTTCCGCAGTTGGACGCGCCAATGAGGGGGAGGTTAGCGATTTGGAAGTTGCGATCGCAATGGCAAAGCAACTCAAAAGTGAGCGCCCGCTGTTCGAGCAAGCTCAACGCCTAATTTTCAAATGGACATTGGAAATAACCGACGTAGAGCATTTAAACGAAGGGCGAAATCTAGCTGCGCCTGGGGGAATGAACGATCTGCTTGCAGGGATTAGTGAAATTAATAAAATCCCCATTAACAACCCCCGATATGGTGAGGCTCAACGCCAAGCCTACAAATGGAGACAGCAGATTCAGACTATTGAAGACCAGCCGATACTTGACGATGCCAATGCTCTAGCTGCTGGAAATAGAACAGAAGATTTACTCGCCGCAATTGATACAGCCAAGCAGATATCGTCAGGGCGTGCGCTGTATCCAGCCGCCTCAAAACAGATTCGGGAGTGGTCGAATATTGTGGAAACTCTACAAGATAGACCAATACTTGAACAAGCTCAAGGATATGCCCGCAGTAACAATGCTGACAACTTAAGGACAGCCATAAGCATAGCTAGGCAAATTACTAAGGGACGCGCATTGTATGAGGAGGCAAGTTCTCAAATTGCAGCTTGGAGAACCCTAATTAGACAACTAGAAGCACCCACACCCAACAATTCAACAGAAGAAGAAATTGTCAAAGATTCTAATACTAATATTGAAATAACTGAAACCAGATTACCCAAATCACAAAAATCTATAACAAGTACGGTAAAAAGCGAAGACTCGGATGCGATCGCATCAACTAATCTACGAAGCGCCTATGAAGCTGCCAATGGTGGGACTGTAGAAAGCCTTAGTAGAGCTATCAGGACAGCTTCATCCATTCCTTCAAAAAGTAGTGACAAAGCCGAAGCAACCGAAGCTATCAATAACTGGAGTGAACAATTATTTGCGATCGCACAAAGTCAGGCAGAGAGTAATGTCAAACTGGCGATCGCCACAGCCAAAAAAATACCTAAAAATGCTGCTATTTATCCTACAGTTCAATTGCAACTAACCGAGTGGGAAAAATAACACTTGTTGATACTAAATTTTTATCTAAATGTAAACTAAAATTACTAATTAATAATAGTTTTTAGTGGTTTTGAAGCATAAAAAGAAATAGCTTACAATTGCATAAATTATTGTAGTGGCAACTTTATTTGAAAAGTTGTCACTACAGAACAAATAGAATACCTACTGTTGTAGTGATAACTTTTTGAGGTAAATTTAACACTACAATAATTTATGGTTATACTACTATCCGTATTACTAAAAAACAAGAAACAACTTTATTTAATACTTCAAATCATACAAATCATAGGAGCAAAGATAATGGCAAAGATAACGGCAATGCCTTCAGAAATAGAAAATGCAATTGAAAAATTGATCAACCCTGGTGAAGGGTGTGAATCTGATAGCATTTACCTTTTTGACGACGATGAATCATGGCAGTCGGGCAAACACAAACTCAAAAACTTAATTAACTGCCCTCATACAATGGCGTGGTCTTATGGACATCGGCTCGAAGCCATTGAAATAACGGAAAACCTCAAACTGGTTTTAACGCAGTAAATATGCGTACTTCAATCGCACTACCGCAAACATCAAACATTACAAACTTAATTTAAGTACGCGCATATGATTACCCAACTACCACTAGAAACGCAACTAGCGATCGCAAAAATCCTAGAGGAACACTACCAGCACCGACGCTTCAACCTAACGACAGACGTGAAAGTGACGTATTCATTTGTTGAAATTGAATTCAAAGGTTATTTTGCGGAGAGCTTTGACCCAACAAACCGTCCTTATCCTGACCCATTTCACGAATTTTATAGATCTAAGTGTCACGATTTTGACTTGCATTGGGGAAACCTTGAACTCAGTCTGTCAGCCTGGTGGAGATCAGAAATTTTCTCGCTAAATTACACACCAAATTCGCGGGTGTGGATAGGAGAGGAAGGCGAAGAAATTGCTAGACCACATTGAGGCGATCGCACAGGCACTCTACCCGATTCTGTTAAAGCATTTTCCAAAGTAAGACAGGAAGCGATCGCTTCCTATCACACAAATTTTAATCAACCTAATATGCACAGGAAATTTTCTTGAGAAAAGTAGAACGAGCTTGCAACTTAGAGATTATGGTCTGTTTCAGGATGTTAACAACCCACCTTCAGGGGGCGACAAGCGCCCCCAAAGCTTTATGTGCAAAGGTTTTGGCGCTAAAGCGCCAAGCAGAAAAACGTCGGCTTATTGACAACAGACTCTAAATAGAGAAAAAAGTATTAAGTTATGTTAAAAAGGAACGGTCTCGCTATCAACACAAGACCAAAACAATAATGTTGCCATCATTTTATCAAAAATACCTGGAAAGATACCTCAAACCAGCACAATTAATCACCCTAAAAATGCTAGTGTGGTTATTACAATCCCAGAAACAAGTACGCATAGAAAGATTAGCAGCGACTCTACCCTTACCCATTTTAGAAAACAGTCGCCGCCGCCATATTCAACGTTTTTTATCTCTGGGTTCACTAAGCGTGCTGGCTATATGGTTTCCCTTAATTAGAGAGATTCTTGATCCTCAAATTAAAACTGGATCTCAGCTAATTATTGCTATTGATAGAACTCAATGGCGAGAAAATAATGTCTTGATGGTTAGCGCCATTTATCAAAAAAGAGCTTTTCCCATATTCTGGACATTGTTGGATAAAAAGGGTGCCTGCAATCTAGCAGAACAAAAACAAGTATTACGTCCAGTAATTCGGCTATTAAATAAATATCAATTAGTGGTCGTTGGCGATAGAGAGTTTCATAGCATAGAGTTAGCACAATAGTTACACCGTCAGCACGTCAGCTTTGTACTCCGCCAAAAGTGCAATACAACTTTCCGAGAAAGAAGACAAAAGTTTCAACCGTTAAGTAGTATTCCGATTCAACCAGGTATCAGGCTATTTTATTCTCATATTAGTTTAACTCAAAAAAAAGGTTTTAATCGCTTCAATTTAGCTGCTTATTGGAAGAGAAAGTATAAAGGTAAGCAAGAAGATGAACCTTGGTATTTATTAACAAACCTCCCTGATTTAAACAGTGCTGTTCGCATATACAAACAACGCTATGGCATAGAAGCTATGTTTAAAGATTGTAAAACTGGAGGATATAATCTCGAAGATTCTCAAGCTCCACCTGATAGATTGATTAAGCTAATTCTTTTAATCGCTTTAGCCATGACTTCGGCATGGCTTCATGGGCAAAGAACACAAGCTTTAGGACAAGGAAAATATATTTGTCGTCTAACTGAAAAAGGTAGAACTAGAAGAAGGCATAGTAACTTTTGGATAGGTTTATATGGTGAAAGTTGGCTGGTTGGTTTTCATGAGTGCCAGTTATGGGTAGAGGAAATGCTCAATCTTATTGCCAATAAAAAGTCATTTTATCAAAGGGGCTTAAGAGCCATAAACCTTATAGACCAGCCGCTCTAGCGGCTTGGTCGCCCCCTGAACAACCCACCACTAAATCTTAGATTATAGTGGGGGCTTGAAAAACAAGTCCATAGTTGACCCGCCTAAGTTTTAATTAACTACGTTATCTCGGTCAAGATACCAAAGAATACTTCACCAGTTCTTTGCAAAGATCGTCAGTCATTAAACATCCGAGTTGGGTTTAGGAAGTGTGGCTGGCATAACAAGTCGAAATAACATTGGCTTTTCGCAACAAATGAAGCTAAAATTGTCACTAATTGATAGTATTAATTAAGCATCCAATTTACAATTTTAACAAGGAAAAACTTAATTTTGAGGGGTATCACTTCAACTTTTGGAGAAGATTATCTAGAAAGGCTGAAAGTAATTGCACAAAAAGAAGACAAAGTAAATAACTGCCCTTACTGGATTCAAGATATTTTATCCTCTTGTAAGCGAGAAGATCTAATTTCCTACCACCCCGAAATACCAGATGAGTTACTTCTTGGTCAAGATGCCTTGATGCTACTTGATCAAATTGCACAAGGCGAAAAATATCGCTTCAGAGATTTAGCGTTCAAATTGTCAGACCTCAACAAATAAAAAATTCAGTTTTGTAACCAAACAGCGCGATAACTCGCGCACTGTTAATTAGGAGTTTTTCAATTAATACCAACAAGCAAATTGAAAAACTCCCATCAATTACAACCGTCATCAACTGCCATGTGTGATTCTCAACTGCCAGAAAATAACACCGGAGATGCGATCGCAGTTAATTTCATCTGCCAGGACGAACCCAACTGGGGATTTCTAGATGAAGAACTCGAAGAAGAAGAAAAGCATCACTGTCACCACAAACAATACGAATACCCAATAGGAAGAATAATGGGACGCGGAGTAGGGCTAGTTTGTTGCAGAGCTTTATCAATTAAAGAAGGTAGCACAGGCTGGTAAAAACAACATACTCATGTGCGAAGCTTATAGCGACGACAAGTCGTTCGCAATCAGGTACAGAATTAACGAACGCACCTTAACAAAAGTATCAAAAAGCTTGAGGGAAAGATGGAATATTTGATAAATTTCATACATCTTAAATCTAGTGGTAAGCTCGTCACTGTAATTAATCATCCCAAACCCCACAGCCGCGAAGCGTTAATACTGAGCTTAGAACAGTATATAAGTAGTGACGTTGACAGTCCAATTGAAATTATTTCAATTGAAGTTTTTGACATTTCAAAATTACCTCAACCCAAACGTTTCAAATTTCAAATTCTTGTTGAGGACAGCGCCCAGTTGACTTCTATTACTGTTGACAGCCCGACATTCAATATTTTTAGCAAGAGCGAAATTGGAAACGTAATTGAAACTTTTAGAAATGATTTAGGCAGAACTGCAAGAATACTGAGCATTAAAGAATTTGGCACGATACCTAAACAGAGTGCAGGATCTAAGCTCGCGGTGAAAGTGCTGGAATTTTTAACTGAGAAATTTTGAAAGCTTATTGCATTAAACCGCGATATCTCGCGGATAGTTAAAAAATCCAATTATCAGATCTAAAAAAACCATGAGCAATCAACAACTACCTGTAACTGAAAACCTCCTCGGAGACGCGCTGGCTTGTAACTACTTGCTTAGTACATTACCCAACTGTTGCGGGTTCATAAACGAGGATGGAATCACAGAAGAAGAAAAATCTAGCTACAAGCAGTTTGACAAACCAGCAGGTACAGGGGTTTATGCAATTGCAATTGGGCGAGTTTGCATACTTCCTGCATCTGACGAGGATGTAATCATTAATGACGAATAATCAACTACTTATAACTGAAAACCTCCTCGGAGATGGCATGGCTTCCAACTATGTATCTTTATGCGATAGCAACTGGGGATTTATCGACAAGAAAGATAAAGATCGTTTACCGCGTCACAATAACTTTAATCCGCCCACTGGAGAAATGCGGGCGACTGGCTGCGGAGTTGGGCCAGTTTGCCTACTACCTTATACAGCCGTTCCGGCTGTTATGAGGTACAGTAATGTAATAGCAAAAATATTATTTATTAATGAAAGCATTTTCAATTGATCTACGAGAAAAAATAGTAACAGCACATCTAATGGAAAACATATCCATTAGAAACGTAGCCGCTAGATTCTCGGTGAGTAAAAGTTTAGTCCAAAAACTGGTGAAACAGCAACGAGTTGATGGAAATTTACAACCTAAACAGCGAGGTAAACCTCAGTTTAGTTATCTCAAAAATGCTGAAGCAGATTTAAAGACAATGGTTGCAGAGAATCCTGATGCAACCTTAGTGGAATTTTGCGAATTATTTGCTGCAAAGACGGGAAATTGGGTAGGTCGAAGTGCGATGTCCTCCTCGTTACAAAAAATCGGATTAAATCGCAAAAAAAAACAATGCGGAGTAGCCAGGCAGCTACAGAAAGAGTTCAAAAATTAAGGATAGAATACTGGGAAAAAGTGAAAGATATAGATCCAGAGAACTTAGTATTCCTAGATGAAACGGGAGTGATGCTAGGTTTAGCAAGAACTCATGCCCGTTCACAACGTGGAACAAGAGTATACGATTTAAAACCGTTTTATCGAGGATCAAAAGTTACAGCTATTGGAGCAATTAAGCTGCTACGCAGCTTGATTGTATAATACAAACATCAATAAAAAAGCTATTACTAGCCAGGTATGCCAGCCAAAAACCATCTTTCTCAAGAACAGAGAGAACAGCTACTGACAATCTTAAAAGAGCATGAAAATCCCTATGTAAGAGAGAAGGTTCTGATTTTATTATTAATAAACGATGGAAAAACCTACCAAGAGATTAGTGAATTTCTAGATCTTGCATACCCAACAGTAGCATATTGGGCGGTTCATGGCGACCCAGATAATTTAGATAGCTTTTTAGATGGAAGGAGAGAAGGTAATTTTAGCAAAGTTACCCAAGAATATGAAAACTTATTATTAGAAGTTGTTGAAAAAGAGCCAGCAGAATATGGATATGAATTTGGGAGATGGACAGCAGCAAGACTAGCAACCTACCTGGAGCAAGCAACAGGAATTAAGTTAAGTGGTTCTCAAGTGAGGAGAAGATTAGAGAAAAAAAGTACGTTTACCTGTGGGCAAAATACAGCCTGGAGGACAAACAAAACCCTGAAAAACGTAAAATATTTAAAGAAAAATTAGCGGAATATTTAAAAATAACGCTCGCAACCCCAGAGCGTTTACAGGTATGGTTCTGGGACGAAAGCGGTTTTAGTTTAAGAGTGATAAGAAGAAAAACCTGGGGCAAGAAAGGTCATAGAAAGAAAGTGACGGGGCAAAGAAGAAGAGGAAGAGTAAATATTATGGGAGGATTGCGTTATCACGACAAAAAGAGGATGAATTTTGTCATAAAAAAAGGAAATGCAGATGTTTTTTATGAACAGATAAAACTCTTAAATGGTTTTTTACTAGAAGAATGGATTGAGCAAGGTAAACAAAGTGAAGATTTTGCAAAAGGTTCAGCAAAAATAGTTATTATTTTAGATAACGCCAGCTTCCACAAAAGGAAAGATATTTTAGAAAAAATCGCCTCAGAAATGCCCAACATTATTTTAGAGTTCTTACCCCCATATAGCCCAGATTATAATTTAATCGAATTAGTTTGGCATTCAGCGAAAGAATATATAGCTCATCGACTATTTGAGTCAGTAGAACAGCTAGAAGAGTTATTGAATAAGTTGTTAAATGAAGGAGGTCTTATTATTAAATGGGAACGTAAAATTAAAAATAAAGGTAATGCTGCTTATTAAATTTAGCTGCGTAGCAGCTTAGTATTAGCAAAGTCTTGGCATTAATGACAATTGATGACTCGATGGATGGCAAAGCATTTGAAGTATTTATTGAGAAGTGTTTAGTACCACAATTGTGGTCAGGAGCAGTAGTGGTTATGGATAATTTACCTGCTCATAAACGAGCTTCAATTGTCCCGATGATTGAGGCTATAGGGGCGCAAATTCTGTGCTTATCACCATATTCTCCGGATTTTAACCCGATTGAATTATGGTGGTCACAACTTAAATCTTTTTTACGTAAGTTTGCTCCAACTACAACAAAAATGGTTGATAAAGTAATTGCAGTTGCACTCGATTTAATGAATTCTAAACATTTAAGGAATTGGTTTTCTAAATGCTGTTACTGTACCTCATAACAGCCGGAACGGCTGTATGACTCACAATCCTGATGCCGATCTAGCTTGGTAGGGGTTTTGATACGAGTTGACCAAGACTTCATACAAAATTTCACAAACATTAAAAATA
Source organism: Crinalium epipsammum PCC 9333 (assembly GCF_000317495.1). Taxonomy (GTDB): domain Bacteria; phylum Cyanobacteriota; class Cyanobacteriia; order Cyanobacteriales; family PCC-9333; genus Crinalium; species Crinalium epipsammum. The sequence continues at coordinate 591,740 of NC_019753.1, read as the reverse complement.
ATGAATGACCAATTTCCTTACAGCGTAGGCGATGCTTTAGCTATTAATTAATATAATTTGCCAAGTCAAACCCAACTGGGGGTTTATAGACAAGGAAACCAACTTGATATGGGCGACGGATGAGCCGTTAGATCCACAGATGCGACGGCGTAATTAGTCAAGGGATAGGGCCAGTTTGTATACTTCCCGCATCTATCAGTAAGGATGATCGCAATTTAGATTGGTAAAAACAAGTGTGCGATCGCATCAGTCATAATTGCGATCGCACAGTTTGTAAGTTCCGTAAAAATATAAGAGCCAACTAAGCTTCTGAAATATCCTGGCCGTTTTCTAATTTGATTAAGTGAATATGCTTGTAGCCCAGCTTAATTTCAAATTCATCGCCTGGGGTTAAACCCAATTGTTGAGTATAATTCGCGCCAATAACAATTTGACTATTTTGATGAACGCTGACGCGGTAACTTGCTTCTCGACCACGACCATCTTTAGGCGACTCAATAGCAATACCTTTAGCTGCTAATAGAGCATCATAAAATTCAGCTAAATTTACCCTAATTTTGTTTTCTTTCGTTGTAGTATAATAGCCACAAGCACGGGCTGTTTCTCGACGTGGCACATTTGAAAGCTCTTTAACTTTCTGTAGTAGAGCTTTTCCGGTTAAAGGAGTTGTTGCTAGTTCAGCCATTTCTAACAATTAAATTTGAAGTGTAAATTTAATCACATCTTCGCAGGTTTCCAGTAATAATTTACCAGAAAAACTAAAAATACAGCTATTTACTCTCAATGAGAACCAAAACGAGCTATGCAACGCTTTGAGATACTTCAAAATTTTGAGAATTTTGAGAATTTTGCTTCACGCATTTATGACCGATCAACAACAACGAATGGTGTAACTCGTCAATACTAGCAGTCTCAATCCAACGCTCTATATTGCTTCTCCTTTGATTTTTGGTATTTTCACCCGATGCCAAAGCCGAAAGAAAATACTCGCGCTGCTCCACTGAGAGGCATTCCAATAGTCTGCTTAAAGTTTCGGTTTTGATTTGATGTCCATTCCTAAAGCGACTGATTGTTGATTCGAGTATTCCAGATCTTTGCGCCAAATCTTTGGCACTGATACCGAACTGGCTGACGGTCAGGTTGAACGCTAAAGAAAAATCCATAGTAATAAGCTCCAAATAATGGTAAATGTTTAGTTTTGTTAATTGGCGTAAATTATAATCAGTCTTGCGTTATGTTGTAATTTGACTCGAACAATTGAGTTAACCACTCAAAAAAACCTTAACATATACAAACAATAATATGACCACTTCAAGTGTATCTAATTCAATACTAACACTCCAAAAAATAAACGGGATTCAAGACACAACAAGACTTTTAGATTGTGTGCGATCGCTTGATCTAAGTCCTGAATTGTACAACGGCGAACCTACAGGTAGAAACGTCAAGTGGTTCGGGATTCAGGCAGAGATTCTTGATGATGGGAAATCATGGCGAACCTTTGAAGCAACTGAACCGATTGAGTTTTGGCTATTTCTGACAGAACTGAAAGATCAATTCTATCCCGAAGCCAACAGTGTCGCTGTATGCCGATATACAGGTACTGAAAGTACTGCTCTATGTATACCAGGATACAACGAGCAACCAATATTTAGAAGTCAAGTTATCCTAATTAACCTGATCGACCAGCCCCAGAAGCTACAGAGGGAAAAGGTTTCAGCCCAATTTCGTGCAGAAAATCAAAAAGTGCCACTGGATGATGGCGACGTGGTAGCGATTGATCCAGTACGTTACGGGCGACCGCCTAGCGGCGCGCAAGCTTCGCCCGTCAAAGGCAAAATTGCATCTCAGACAGCAGCGGGAGCCAACGGCTATTTGATCGAACTGAGAGTCTTAGAAATGTAAGCTTTTTACTCGCATTGATTATTAATGCGCGTGTTGAGCAACATAGCTGCAATCAATTAATAATTACAAACAAAAAATAATTAGTGGATTTAAATCTGTGGACGAACCTCAACCAAACCCAAACTGGGAATACATAAAACTTTGGAATCAGGCAGAACAAATAGGAATTGAACTGATGACCCTTAATGCTTACTTAATTAATCAGAGTTGCGCCAGCCCTACAGCGGATAAGCGGATTGAAGAACTATTGCGAACTTTGCAGAATTCTGTTGGAGAAGCATTGCAGAGCCATTCTTCCAAAATGCTCAAAGAAGGGATATATATACCACCGCAATAGATAACACAAGGATTAAAACTACAAGGACGGGTTTTTATGGAGTTACTTTTTCACAACGCGAATGATAAGTGCGATCGCACAGCGGAAATCTGACGGTTACATCAATGCTACAGCTATGTGCAAAGCTGCGGGGAAAAAATGGAACAACTACTATCAAAACGATTCGACCAAAGAATATTTAGAAGCCTTAGCAGTTGACCTTGGATTGGATGTAATCGTCAAAAATCCGGTTACGACAATTCCAGCAACGGCGCTAGTTCAAGTGTTTCAGGGCGGTAACGCGACTCAGGGGACTTGGGTGCATTATGAAATCGCCGTTGATTTAGGTAAGTCAAGAACTCGTCGTTAAGTTTGCTATTAACTATAACGGGAGCTTTTTACAAGCTCTAACTTGACCAGACTAAGGTTCTTGAAACCTACGTTATTCAACTCATGAAACCTATGAATGCGTGCCAGTTCTAGCTCTTTCGTACAATTTTAAACAGGCTTAACGAGTTAAACCAGTGAATTGTACAAATGCAAGGTTGAATAACATTGTCGAGGCTCACTTTACCCGTAATGAGAGGCAGCAGTAATGCGCGTTTTCGTACTAGATAAAAACCTACAACCTCTTGACCCCTGCCACCCAGCGCGGGCGAGAGAATTAATGAACAAAGGAAGGGCAGCATTATTTAAACGGTATCCGTTCACTATCGTCTTACAGGATAGAAGTGTTGAGGAATCAGTTACTCATCCTCACAGAATCAAAATAGATCCAGGCAGCAAAGTTACAGGCATTGCTGTTGTGACTGAAGAAACGGGACGAGTAACAAGTGCGCTCTTAATCTCACATAGAGGACAACAAATTAAAAATGCTCTTGAATCTCGTAGAGCATTAAGAAGAGGTCGCCGTAATCGTAAAACTCGTTACCGCCAACCTCGCTTTTCGCACAGAACTCGTAAACCAGGATGGTTAGCACCATCACTCTTTAGTCGCATTGCCAACATTGAAACTTGGGTAAGGCGAATTAGAAAACTTTGCCCAATTACCGCAATTTCGACTGAGCTAGTCCGGTTCGATTTTCAACAGATGGAAAACCCTGAAATTAGCGGAGTAGAGTATCAAAGAGGTGAACTTTACGGGTTTGAAGTTAAGGAATATCTTCTACAAAAATGGAAAAGAAAATGTGCTTATTGTGGCATTGAAGATGTCCCGTTTGAGATTGAACATATCATTGCCAAAAGCAAAGGTGGTTCTAACCGAGTTAGTAACCTTTGCCTTAGCTGCCATTCCTGTAATCAAGCTAAAGGCAATCAAGATATCAGAGATTTCCTAAAAGGGAAACCGGATTTGCAATTGCGAATTTTGTCCCAAGCTAAAACACCACTTAAGGATGCGGCTGCGGTCAATGCTACTCGTTGGAAATTATACAGAAAACTTCAGTTAACAGGTTTGCCTGTAGAAGTAAGTTCTGGAGGTCGGACAAAGTTCAATCGCACGAAGTGCGGCATTGAAAAAACTCACTGGACTGATGCTGCTTGTGTTGGGGCATCTACACCGGAAAAACTTCTGATTAACGGAATTAAACCTTTAACTATTAAGGCTAAAGGACACGGGATTAGGCAACGTTGCCGCCCTGATAAGTATGGGTTTCCTAAAGCTCACGCACCTTCCGCTAAGTTCTTCATGGGATTTACAACTGGCGATATGGTTAAAGCCAATATTCCAACAGGTAAGTTTGCAGGTAAATATGTTGGGCGAATTGCTATCCGATTTAGACCTAAGTTTGTCTTGCAGTTACCAACCCAGAAGTTTGATGTACATCCCAAGTACTTGAAAACTATTCACCATAGCGATGGCTATGAATATCAATCCTAAAAATGATGATTCGCTACCCTTGAAAATTTATTAGTTGACAACAATTCACCTCCCGCTAATCTTCATCCGAGTATAACGGGAGTCCCCTTGTAACATTAAAGATGGCTATCGCCGCAATTCCGCATTTTAGCTAACCGTTGGGTTGTTAGTTGGATGTCAGGTTCTTCACAACCTCACTCCCAACAACCCCAACCAGAACCCCAACCAGAACCTCTTAAGCTGCCCTGGAAACCCCTAGAATTATTCCCCGCGATGTCGGAGCAAGTATTTAAAAGCCTTGATCCAATCAGCCGACAGCACTTTGCTGAATCGAGCGCAGAACGAGCGATAAGGATTCAGAAGGAGCGCACCGAAGAAATGCTTTGGCTCAACCGCTACCAATATAAACAGTAATTTCCAGAAGTAAATAAAGAGTTGCCCCGCAACTGGTGAGACAGGAACGGGGCGGTATTAAAAACCAACTTTGTACCCATTATGACATCTGAGACAGTAGAGAGACAATCTTTTTGGGCAGTAACACTTGAAGAAGCGCGAGAACTCCATTTAGATGGAATCCTCGATGCTACCGCGTACTTATTGGCAATCGTCAAAGCTCACGGCGCTGCGGGTTGGGAATGGGCGATAGATGTCAAAGTTTTTTGCGAACAATGGGGGTTTACAGAACGAACTTTCTACCGTGCTAAGTCCATTCTGGAACGGAAAAAACTCATTTTTCTAAAGAAGCGCAGTAGAAACATTATTGGTTGGCGGAGTCAACAGTCGAGCGATTCAACGAAAGCCCAGAACCCAGACAGTAGTAAGGCTCCGCCAACAGTTGCAGCTTCAATGCCACAAGTGACACTACCACTGCCAATCATGGCAATGGCCCTGCCACAATTAACATTGCCACTGACAATTACGCCAATAAACTTGCCACTTATCACAGTACAACTGCCAATCATGGCGGAATCTCAGCCAGAAACCCTTGATGTACAAGGAATTGAAGAATCTACCAAATCTTTTTCAGCTCTTGATCAAATAAATTTTAAATCCCCCACAACTACTTCTTCAAATGAAAAAGAGAAAGTAGTAGTGGTTGGTAAGAATTCTTTTTGTGAAGAAAAAGACAAAGACTGGTTGACAGGGATAAAGGCTCGCTTAAGGGAAATTCGGATTGCTCCAGATAACGTCAAGTGGACATTCTCTCAATTCCCCAAGAACGTAATAGAGGATGCGATCGCATACACGGCAGAACAGAAGTGGGCATACAAGCCAGGAGCAGTGTATGTGAAAGCGTGTAGAGAACAGCAAAAACCGGAACAGAAATCTTTCTGTGAGGATCAATTTTCCGCGCCGCCGGAGCCGGACGAGGATACCTTAAATTGGCTCAAAGAACTCAAGGACAAGCGCACCATTAAGGACTTTTATCTTTGCCCTTGGAACAACAGCAGATATCGAGCTTTATTTGTTGATACTGGTGCTTCTATGCAGCCCTGGTGGAAAGTTGTAGAGACTTTGAAAAAAGATGAATTAACTAAAACCTAAATTTTGAAGTTGGTCAAAAATTCAATATTTCAGCATTCGCACTTTACACGCATTGGAGGTTCAAAGTGGCACGGACTCATATTGCCAAAATTCTTGATTCTACGGAATTGAAAAGATTATTTAATCGGATTGAAATCAATCAAACGGTGCGAAAAGGTTCGCAGACAGGGGTAGTTGTTGTAGACCGCAATCATAATCGCTCGGAACCACAATCAAGTTTTTTTTGAGACCACATTAAATGCAACTATCGTGATGCGTCAGACCACATTAATCAAAATTGAGACCACATTAAATGCAACCAGACCGCAATCATCCAATTGAGACCACATTAAATGCAACTGGATGATTGGAGTGCGTCAAACCATTTCTTCAACTTTTAGCTTCAGGCAAAAAGTGATTCCCCCAGAACATAGAATCGTCCCATTAATTGACTGTCACAAAAACGACCGTTTTTGAAACAGTAGATTAAACGCTTCGTCTATTGGCTTAACGATTACCAAAACTGTTGCAAAACTTATCCCAAAATCTATGCCTCAAAAAGGTAGAATGAGAATTAGTTATGCAACACTATCTTCATTCGACCTGATGGGTCGGCACGAGTATATGCTCGTTGGTTATGCACGAGTTTCAACAATAGATCAAAATCTTGACCTGCAACGAGAGGCGCTACAACAGGCAGGCTGTGAAAAAGTTTTCACGGATATAGCTAGTGGGATTCAGGATTCCCGTTCGGGACTGACAGAAGCACTCAACTACCTACGGGCTGGAGATACCCTTGTTGTCTGGAAACTTGACCGTCTCGGTCGCTCCCTTAAGCATTTAATCGAAACAGTCAATACATTAGGCACCAAGTCGATTAGCTTTTGTAGTCTTCAAGAAACCCTGGACACGACCACCAGTGGCGGCAAGCTCATCTTCCACCTATTTGCGGCACTAGCTGAATTTGAGACAGAAGTAATCCGCGAACGCACTCGTGCTGGTTTAAAAGCAGCTAAAGCTAGAGGTCATCAAGGTGGACGACCTCGCAAACTAGATGCCTCCTCCCTCAACATGGCGAAACTTCTCATCAGCGAAGGGAATACCTCAGTCACGGAAATCTGTCGGACTCTGCAAGTTTCTCGCTCAACTTTATACCGTTATTTAGGTAAAAATAATTACTTTGCACCCAAAACCGATTCCTCAAAAATAGAGGCGCGTACTTGAGGTGGCACGCAAACAAATCCCAGCCGAAGCGTTAATCAACCTACGTCAGCGACTTGATATGTTACCCAGTCGTTGTCCGGAACGTAGCTCGCTCGTTGGAGACACAGCCACATTGTACGGTGTATCAAGTGCCACACTTTACCGTCTTCTGCGTCAGCATTCACGACCCAAGGCAATCAACCGTTCAGATAGTGGGTCTCCCAGAAAGCTCTCTCCAGTAGAGATGGAACTCTACTGTGAAATTATTGCGGCGATGAAAATTCGGACTTGTAACAAGAAAGGACGACATATCTCCACTGCACGGGCAATTGAACTGCTGTCTGAGTATGGAATGAATACGCCCAATGGTTTCATCCAACCTGCCCAGGGTTTGCTGAATAAAACAACAGTTAACCGTTACCTGAAAAAATGGGGCTATGACCATCTGAAAATGACTCGGCAGCCGCCAGTGGTGAGGTTTCAAGCTGACTATAGCAATCAATGTTGGCATTTTGACCTCAGCCCGTCAGATTTGAAACATATCAAGCACCCTTCGTGGGTGGAACCAGGCAGAGGAAACCCTTTGCTCATGCTCTATAGCATTGTTGATGACCGCAGTGGTGTGTGTTATCAGGAATATCACTGTGTTTATGGGGAAGATGTTGAAGCGGCATTACGCTTTTTGTTCAATGCCATGACTGCAAAAGGAATGGATGGATTTCCTTTCCAAGGAATTCCCGAAATGATCTATGCAGATAATGGTCCCATTGCTAAAAGCCGGATTTTTCAAAATGTCATGGAATGTCTGGGAATCAAATTAGCTACGCATCTGCCTGCTCATAAAGATGGTCGTCGGGTTACTGCTCGTTCCAAAGGCAAAGTAGAAAGACCTTTCCGCACGGTCAAGGAAGCACATGAAACTTTATACCATTTTCATGAGCCAGAAACCGAGGTTGAGGCTAACCAGTGGTTGCGTCAGTATTTGCTGCATTACAACGACAAACCGCATCGTACCGAAGAACACTCACGAATGGAAGATTGGCGAGTATTTCTTCCTAAAAGTGGCTTACGACAAATGTGTAGCTGGGAGCGATTCTGTACTTTTGCCCGCGAACCGCAGCGGCGAAAGGTAGATTCCTCTGCCAGAGTTTCTGTTGAAGCTATAGCGTATCAAGTAGATCCGGATTTGGCAGGGGAAACTGTGATGCTGTGGTGGGGTCTATTTGATAATGAACTGTATGTGGAAAAAGATCACTTGCGATACGGCCCATTCTATCCTGTTGATGGCCCTATACCTTTACATAAGTATCGCAAATTCAAGAAAACTAAAACTGAAGAACGTGCTGATAGGATTGCCATTTTAGCGTCTGAATTGGGATTACCACGCACGGCATTAGATCACACCACAGATTGGCAATTCTTAGCAGATAAATACCAAGTAGTAGAGCCAATTATTACCTCTTTTAGTGATCCAGATCCATTTCAAGAATTTACCTACCCCGATCGCTTGTTTGCCAAACGAGCCATTGCCGATTATTTAGGGCAAGCTTTGGCGAAATTATCGGATGACCAACGGAATTTCATTGACACTTTATTAACCGAAACTTTAAATAAAAAAACTGTTTTAGAACGGGTAAAGCAGTATTTTGAACTGCCAAAAAAAGGAGGAAAAAATGCTCAGTGAGGTGATGGAACATTTTGGGTTAAATCGTGAATTTCGGAAATCGGGTTACTACGAAACCGAACATCAAAAACAAATGTTTAAAGATATTAAAGCCACCATCTATTCAGGGCATCTGGTAGCCTTGGCGGGGATTATTGGGTGTGGAAAAACAACCACTTTACGGCGATTATTTGATGTTTTAGAGAAAGAAGGCAAGATTCTGGTCTCGAAGTCACTATCTGTAGATAAAGGTCGCGCCACATTACAAACTCTAATTGCTGCTTTATTTTACGATTTGTCAACAGACAAAGAAATAAAAATCCCATTAATGGGGGAAAAGCGGGAACGGGAACTGCGGGACTTAATTAAGAAGGGAAAAAAGCCAGTGGCGCTGTTTGTTGATGAGGCACATGATCTTCACCACAATACTCTCACAGGACTCAAACGTTTAATTGAAGTAGTTGAAGATGGTGGGGGAATACTTTCAGTAGTGTTAGCTGGTCATCCTAAACTGAAGAATGATCTACGTCGTTCAACGATGGAAGAAATAGGCTATCGAGTCACAGTTTTTAGTTTGGAGGGGCTTGTTGGTTCACAACGAGAATATGACGTAGAACAATTATCTTTATTTGATTTATTAGCTGATGAAGCATCACCTGTTGCTGAAGTCCATACAAGTTGGGATAGGGCAGTAGAACGAGAAAAAAATAGTCGTACACGCTTTGCTCAACGTTCCATTAAACCGGAAGAAGTGCAACAAGAACTCATTGAATCTGACCAAATATTAGGTACTGAACAAGATGTAGAGGAATTCGTCCGCGCTGCTTGTGAAAGATTAAATAGTTCATTAATTAAACAAAAACAAGGCTGGCTATTAACAAATCCACCTCAATGTTTACAGTCAGTTATTGGCTCTCAATCACGTCTGCTAACTTTTACAACTCCGGCAGCAGAAAAAGTGGAATATGTGGGGCGAAATCATCCTATAGTAGAAAAATTAGCCCGTTATTTATTAGAATCAGCGTTAGAAAATATCACTGACCCTATTGCAGCTAGATCTGGTCTTACTGTCACTGATGCTGTCGAAAAACGAACTACATTATTACTACTACGGTTACGCCACTTATTAGAAAGTTCTAAACATCAAGATTTATTAGCAGAAGAGTGTTTAGTTGTCGGATTTACTAATCCTCCCTCTAATCCAATTTGGTTAGCACCAAATGAAGCAATCTCACTTTTAAGAACATCTCAACCTGTAGGCGATCGCCCTCTGGCTATCAAACAAATAGAAGTGTCAGAATTACTAGGTAGAATCGGTGAACTGCAACCTGATTTAGAGTTATTTGCTAAAGAGCGATCGCTTGCTCTTTCTCAATCCCATCGACGGGTACGTGCTATTACTAAAGAAGGACAAATTAAGGTTAAACCACAATTACCAATGGATATTTTAGGGGTTTATATTTTACAGCCAGGGCAACGGAGGACAAATACATGAGCGCCGTTATCAAGAATTTGACTGGCATCCAAATTGAAGGTAATTTAATCGCTCCTGATTTAACCACAGAATTTATTACTGGAAGTGTTAAAGGGCAAGCACCAGAAGATTTTGGCAAAGCTAAAACTGATAAACTAGCTGATGAAATAGCTATTGCATGGGGCGATGCTAAGGCATATTGGGCAGCTTTTCAAAGACGCTTATTAAGATTAGATGAAAATGATCTTGCTACTAGCATTACCCGTGAACAATGGGCAGTACCGTTATTAGAAAGTTTAGGTTATCAATTAGTTTATACAGCTAAAGCGGAAATAGTAGACGGACAAACTTATGCTATTTCTCACCGCGTAGAGTCAGGAGAAAATAAACCGCCAGTTCATATTATAGGTTGTCGAGTTAAATTAGAACAACGCCCGCCTAGCGGTACGCCGAGACTTTCTGCCCATGCTTTAATGCAGGAATATCTTAACCGCACTGAACATCTTTGGGGTATTGTTACTAATGGTTTGCAGTGGCGGTTATTGCGCGATTCATCCTTAATGACGCGCTTAACTTATATTGAATTTGATTTAGAACAAATTCTCAACAATGAAAATTTTGCCGAGTTTGGTTTATTTTATCGCTTATTCCATCGTTCCCGTTTACCACAGGGAATGGATGATGCAGATCAGTGCTTATTAGAACATTATCATACTGAAGCGATCGCTCAAGGGGGAAGAGTACGCGATCGGTTGCGGGATGGTGTAGAAAAAGCTTTAATTCAGTTAGGAACTGGTTTTTTACAACATCCTGATAATGAAGATTTACGACAACGTTTTGAATCAGGGGAATTAACACATAAGGTTTACTATCGCCAGCTATTATTACTAATTTACCGCTTGTTATTTTTAATGGTGGCGGAATCGCGGAATTTGCTTTTAACCGATGATGAGCCAGAAAAAGCCCGGATTTATTTAGAATATTATAGTATTGAACGATTGAGAAATTTAACTGAACGTCCTTCTTGGCGTAGGGAAGGATTTCAAGATTTGTGGCAAGGTTTGCGCGTAACCTTTTGTTTGTTTGACGAAAACTGGCGGGGAGAAGTGTTAGGACTTTCGCCGTTGAATGGTAGCTTGTTTGGTTCCTCTACTTTACTAGATTTAAATAGCTGCGCTATAGATAACCACGATTTATCATTAGCGATTCGCTATTTATCTTTATACGAACAAAAAGGACAACAACGCCGAGTTAATTATGGGGCGTTAGATGTTGAAGAATTAGGCAGTGTTTATGAAAGTTTGCTTGATTTTAATCCCTTAGTTAGTCAGCGAAATGGCATTTATGAGTTTCAGTTGGTAGCAGGAAGCGATCGCAAAACGACTGGATCTTTCTATACTCCCCCAGAATTGGTAGGGCTGTTGATTAAAAGTGCTTTAGAACCCGTTATTGAAGCTAAGTTACAATCTGCCCTCGTCCCTCAAAAGCCCCCCACAGAGGCTAAATCTGCCCAAGAAACAGCATTATTAAGCTTGAAAGTAGTAGATCCTGCTTGCGGTTCTGGTCACTTTCTCCTAGCAGCAGCGCGGCGTATTGGTAAGGAGTTAGCGCGTATTCGTACAGGGGAAGCGCAACCAGGAATTGAACCGTTAAAACAAGCAATTCGGGATGTAATTCAGCATTGTATATATGGTGTGGATTTAAACCCATTAGCGGTGGATTTATGCAAAGTGGCGTTGTGGATTGAAGGTTTTTGTCGCGGTTTACCTCTAAACTTTTTAGATCACCGCATTAAGTGCGGTAATTCTCTGGTAGGAGTTTTAGATATATCGTGTTTAGACGAAGGGATACCAGACGAAGCATTTAAACCTGTTACTGGGGATGATAGGAAGTTATCCGCGCAGTTTAAGAAGCGCAACAAGCAGGAACGACAAGATATAGAAGCAGGGCAGCTATCGCTGAATTTGTATGGCGGTTTAGGAAATGAGCGATCTCAATATGCAGCCGAGTGGCAAGAATTGGGTAGTATTCCCGAAACTAATACTAATGATGTTAAACGCAAACAGTCGCGATATATGCGCGATCGCTCTCCAGAAAATTCAGGCTGGTGGCGAGATTATTCTGCTTGCAATTTGTGGACGGCAGCATTTTTCATGCCTTTAACAGAACAGAATTTGCAGTTGTTACCGACAACAGCAGCTTTAAGTCAGTTGTTACAGGGAAATGCCACAACGCGGAAGGTAGTAGAAGCAGCGAATAAGTTAGCAGAGGAAAAGAACTTTTTTCACTGGTGTTTAGAGTTTCCTGAAGTTTTTGAGGCGGGTGGGTTTGATACTGTCTTAGGTAATCCACCTTGGGAAAGAATTAAGTTACAGGAAAAAGAGTTTTTTGCTTCTCGAAGTTTTGAGATTGCTAATGCTGCGAATAAAGCAGCGCGGGAGAAGTTAATTAAGCAGTTGCAACAGAATAATCCTGAGTTAGCGCAAGCTTGGGAAGATGCCAAACATGATGCAGATGCACAAGGTAAGTTTATCCGCGAGTCGGCAAGATTTCCTTTAACTGCTGTGGGAGATATTAATACTTATGCCGTATTCTCTGAAATAGTAATAAACTTAATTTCTCCTTATGGACGCTCAGGTATTATCATACCAATTGGTATCGCTACAGATGATACAACTAAGATTTTTTTTAGTGAACTAATTAAGAATCAACGTTTGGCTAGCTTAACAGGGTTTGAAAATGAAGCTTTTATTTTTCCAGCAGTGGATCATACTGTCAAATTTTGCACTTTAACTGTAACAGGTATTAGCATTAAATCACAACAAGCTGAATATACTTTTTTTTGTCGCTATTTCACAGATGTTCATAATCATAAACGTCATTTTAATTTAACATCTAAAGATATTGCACTTATTAACCCAAATACTTTTAATTGCCCTGTCTTTAGAACACAGCCAGATGTAAAAATAACCAAAAATATTTATCGTACTATTCCTGTTTTAGATAATGAATCTACAGGCATTAATCCTTGGCAAATTTCGTTATCTGCTATGTTGCACATGGCAAATGATAGCAGATTGTTTGTTGATGTATATAATACGGGGTTTGTTCCTGTTTATGAAGCCAAGATGTTTCACCAATTTGATCATCGTTATTCGACTTATGAAGGAGCAACACAAGCTAATCTTAATGCTGGTATACTGCCACGTTTAAACAAAGAATTCAAACAAAATTTTAGTTGTTTTACTCAACCACGTTATTGGATTAGTCCTAATGAAGTTAAGAAGCGCTTATTTGATTGGTGGAATAAACAATGGTTAATTGTCGCGCGAAAAATCGGAAAAACAACAAATGAAAGAACTGCTATTTTTAGCATAATTCCTAAATATGGATGCGGCGATAGTATTATTATTTTAATACCCTCAGTAAAAAATACTAAATTAATTTCATGTTTAGTTGCTAACTCAAATAGTTTAGTTTTCGATTTTGTAACTCGCCAGAAACAGGGGGGAAATAACCTTGCATTTTTCATTCTCAAACAACTCCCCGTTATTCCCCCAGAAGCATACACACAAGAAGACATAGAATTTATCAGCAGCCGCGTCCTCGAATTAGTATACACAGCTTATGATATGCAACCCTTCGCGCAAGATATGGGATACGACGGCGAACCCTTCATCTGGAACCCAGAAAGACGCGCCCTACTTCGCGCCGAATTAGACGCATATTACGCCAAACTTTACGGACTCACCCGCGACGAATTGCGTTATATATTAGACCCCGCCGACGTTTACGGCGCAGACTTCCCCAGCGAAACTTTCCGCGTCTTAAAAAACCATGAAATCAAACAATTTGGCGAATATCGCACCCAAAGGTTAGTATTAGCAGCTTGGGATATGTTGGGATATTAGACTTACACAAAAGGAGTAAAACAATGGATATTGAAAGTATGGCACAAGACATTTCCACACTACCAACCGAGGCACAAGAAATTATTGCAGATCTCGTTCGAGTCTTAAAAGAACGATATCAAACATTACCTCTATCTGAACCGAACAAATCCTTAAACTTAGAGGATTAACCCTTTGTTGGTATGTGGGAAAATCGTTCTGAAACTCAGGATAGCACGGGATGGGTACGACAAATTAGACAACAGCAGTGGCGTAATCAAAATGACACAGATTCTCATTGATACAGATATTTTAATCGATCTTGTAGCTTAGGATATGCTGGAATATTAAATTTGCACACTTATAAAAACAACAGAGATTATTATGCTTACACCAGAACAAATACATCAAGATATTAAAGATTTACCAGAAGAAGCCCAAAACTTACTAATGGACTTTATTGAAATCCTCAAAAAACGTTATCCGCAAACAACAAAAAAAAATCCATCTCAAGAAACAAGCCTATATGAAAAATTTGATAAAAATGGCTTGATTGGCTGTGTTTCAGCCGAAGAAAACTTATCCACGACTTATAAACAGGTTCTAGCTGAAGGATTAAACACTAAGTATGATCATCGTTGATACAGGATTTTGGTTAGCCCTTGTGGATCAAAAAGACACTTACCACGAAGCAGCTAAAAAGGCGCTAAAACAATACAACGAACCGTTGATTACTACCTGGTGTGTAATTACAGAAACCTGTTATCTCTTACTAACTCGTAAGGGGGTTAAGGCTCAAATTGCTTTTATTAATAGCCTCAATCAAGGATTATTTACAGTTTTTAATTTAGAACCTGAGCATGGAGTAAAGATTGCTCAACTGATGGAAAAATATGCAGATCTACCAATGGATTTAGCCGATGCTTCCCTAGTAATTTTAGCAGAACATCTAGGACACGGGCGCATTTTTTCAGTAGATCAACGTGATTTTAATACTTATCGCTGGAAACAAACTTATCCTTTTGAAAACTTACTGACTAAATAGCAAATTAATCCTAAAGATAGATGAAATTAACTATTAAGCTTCAAGATTTATTAAAGCAAAATGAGACAGCGATCGCAGCCACAAGCACCCTACTTGGTCAAGGATTAGCAATAATTAATGGTACAGGAGTTGAGTCAATAACTTCAGAACAATTAACATTATTATTTGCAGGTATTCCAGCTAATTGGGACTTTCCAGAATTAACAGAAATCTTCGACGCTTCTACCCTGACTGAAACCGTAGCTAATCAACTCAGCCAGTGGATCGATCAACGCCTGGGGCGCGAAGTCGAATTAAATCCCACTCCCGAACCTACAACCGAAACATCCCCGACCCATCTCGATATTTTTGAACTGCGCCAAGATGTTGTAGGCGACTACCGTCGCTCATTGGTGACAAGTTAAGCCTGTAACTGTTTTGTCAAGAGGCTTTCAGAGAATTGTTGAAAAAAAACTGGTCAGACCCTCGTTGAAGATTGGGAAAAGGAGCGACAATCAACTTAACATTGGGGTTTCGTTGCTGTTTGATAATACCTAAATCTCGATTTTCGGGATCAGCAAAATACTTAACGGGGTCTGTTGCCTTACCTTTCTGATGAGCCATAGTAAAATGATAAAGACCGCGATAAATCATTTCTAATGAAATCTCGTCGAAGGGGAGAGCAAGTTCATCTGCTACGGCATCACCTAAATCTACTAAAACCGCATAAAATAACCAGGTCGCCCAAATTTGTAACTTAATTCCATTGATTGAACCCGTCCATAAATAACTTAAACCTAAAAGCCTCTTGACTGTGTTAAAAGCATCTTCAATCCGCCACCGCCGCCGATATAAATCTGCTACCACATAAGGGGGTAAAATATTAGGGTCTAGGACGCTGGTTAAATAAGAATGCCAGGTTTTTCCTGACCTGACTTCAATCAAACGCAAGGTAATAAATGGAGTCTTCTTTGTGCCAGAACCAAAGCGTATCTTCCGATCTCTCAGTTCATAACTATCGGTAAATATTTGTTCTACTTTGATTGCTGCTCCTTTTTTTATTCTCGTTATAAAATCTACTTTTTTCTCAATTAATTGAAACCAAAAATTAAAGTGATAAAACCCTCTATCCAATAACAGCAAGGTGTTTTTTGTTACTAAATTTAGAATGTTTTCTTCAAGTTTAATATCAGAAGCTTTAGAATTTTCTTCAAACCAAATTTCTACAGGTAATCTAGTCATTAAATCAATTACTGTACTCATTTTTCCGGCTAATTGCCCTCTTTGAGTCTCTTCTAAGCTTTTTAACTTCCTAAACAATGCCTCCAATGTTGACCCATCTACTATCCAAATCTTCTCAAATTTTGACAAGGTAAATTGAATACTTTCTGGCAATGGACGTTGATTTCTACTATGCCAAGTTGCTCTTAAACTCGGCAATAAATCTTTAAATACTTTTTCAAATAATTCAGATGGAAATGTTAAAAATCTTTGTGATACCGCTTGTTGACTAACTTTTGTGGGACTACACCACAGAAAACCATCTCTGGCTAACATTCTTGTTAGTTCTCTGACTCCTGCCACATCTCGCCACAGCAAGGTCAACACCGCCGCCATCATCAACGGTAAATTCAGTATCCGTTCTCTGAGTCCTAATTTTCGGTAGTAATTTTCTTGATTTGTAATGGCTGGTGTCAGTAATTTTTCCAATTGCTTGGCTATTACTTCGTCTTCCACCAGTGGTCGTTGTTTCTTTTTCGCATGGTCTCGATTGGTTTTTCGGCTTTGTGTCATGGCTGGTCTAAATCGCTCAACTACTTGTCTAGACTGAGTTTCTCACGATTTTTGACCTAGCCAAATACCACCCTTGACAATTTTCTCTTTTCCTTAACTTGTCACCAATGGGTGTAAGTAGCGAACTTGGGGATAAGACCTTGCGATCGCTTCCGTTTGATCGGTCGATTTGCCATCGACCACCAGGATTTCAACGTTTGGGTAGGTTTGAGCAACAATACTGTTAATTGCTTGGTTGAAATACTGTTCGCCGTTTTGAACGGCAATAATAACACTGACAAGGGGCTGATTCAATACAATATCCTCATGGTTAATACTTTTTTTAGAGGCACGACCGTGCCTCAGTTTATGTGAAGCTTTCAACAGTTATCAGTTATGTATTTATCCGAGAAGATTTTCGGCATTGTCTTCAGGCTCATAATTAAGTATTGTTTGAGCATTGCTAATATCCCAGTAGCGACGGGTATTTCCTGAGATTGCATAGAAAATTTGAAAGCCTAAATTTTCATGCTCTAGCGATCGCTTTACCAATTGAGCCAAATCTCTGGGACTGCACCACATCCAAAGCTTGCGATCGTTTAGTCCATAGAGCTTAGTGTTGGCTGTAAATGCGCCAATGCGAAGACACACAATCGACATACCATAGCGATCAACAAAGAAATGCCCCAAGGCTTCGCCAAATGCTTTACCAGCGGCATAAAGAGAGTCTGGACGCACATGTTCAGGCGTAATCTGAGATTCTGGCATAATTTCGCGCCAACCTGACACATGAATTGTGCTGGCATAAATAATCCGCTTTACTCCCGCTTGGCGAGCCGCCTCAAACACGTTGTAAGTGCCCCCGATACCGCTACTATAAACGTCTTGCCAAGGTTGATCGCACTCTCGATTTGCAGCCAGATGTATTACGGCATCTACGCCACGCATTGCCTTAAGAACTGCCTTAAAATTCGTGATATCGGCAACTCGGACATCTTTGGCATCACGAACTCGGACGCGATCGAGACAGCGAAAGTGATAGTTGTCACCTAGATGTTGACGCAAAGAAGTCCCAATCTCTCCGGCTGCACCCGTTAACAAAACAATTTTCTGATTGGGATTGGGACGAAACTGAAAGAAATGACGCATTTTAGAACCGCTGAATCGAAGAGGATTGGTTAGCTCTTTGCCGAGCAAGCTTGGCTTTGAGCAGATGTAGACGTTCGTTTGCATGATGCCGCTCAGTAATACCACTGTTCTTTTCATGCAGACGTCTGCGATAAACAACATCAGGAAGCGTAACCTGTTGGATCTGATGTTCGATCGCAGAAATATACCAACTAATATCAATACCTGTTTTTAACTGAGGATCAAACACTCCAATCCGCAGGAACGCGGCTCGCTTGATCAGCATGGCACTGGAAATATGAGCAGCGATTGGTTGCTCAGGACACCGAATTCGCTGGCGAAACGTTTCATCCAATTCTGGGCTATAAAACTGTTGAGCATAGCCAAACACAGCCTCCAGGTTTGGATCAGACTCAAAAGCCGCCATTTGTTTGGAGAGCTTGTCCGTAACCCAAATGTCGTCAGAATCAAGAAAGGCAAGAAATTCACCAGTTGCTAAACCAATTCCTGCATTTCTGGCGGCACTTATACCCCCATTAGTTTGGTAATGATAGATCACTGGATAACTTTGAGCAACTTCGGCAGTGCGATCGCTAGAGCCATCATCGACCACAATCAGTTCAATTGCCGGATAGGTTTGAGCCAGAATACTTTCGATGGCTTCGGCAAGATAGCGATCGCGGTTATAAACAGGAATAATAACGCTAATTAGTGGAAGATTAGAAGTCATTGGTCAGCAGTGGGTTGATAGCATTTATTGATGGCACTTAAAAGCGTTTTTTATTTCAAACTCCTATCTTTGCCAGTTTAATCTGTTTAATTGTTTGCTGTGGTGTTTGAAGCTTATAAAGCTTATTAAAGAAGATATTATCCCACTCCAGGGAAAAATCTTTGTTAATTCTTCTTGGTCGTAAATGCTTTGAATCAATTTAATTAAAGTGAGACGGTGCTCCTGAATTTTTTCTATCACTTTAAAGCGAATAGTCTCAGGAGAGATATTGCGTCTTTCACAAGATTTGAAATACTCATGTGTCTCTAAAATCAATGAAGTATCCAACGCTTTTTTTGCAGCTTCTTCTATGGCTTCGGCAAGATAGCGATCGCGATTATAAACGGGAATAATCACACTAACTAATGGAAAATCAGAAGTCATAACAGACCAATTCCTGATGTATTAACGCGAATGTGACAACGCTCAGATGAATCGGCAATGTAAAGCGTTTGTTCATCGGGTGACAACGCCAGACCATTGGGTTTGACAAAATCATCTGCAACCACTGTGAGGTCTTGACCATTTGGTGAGAGTCGGTAAACGCCCTGGAATGGCTGTTCTTGCTGCTCAGGTTGAATGCCGTACGGCGGTGAAGTAGATTGCCCCATCGCTTTTGACCATGACATCGTTCGGGCTGTTGAGTTTTTGGTTGCCGAAGCGATCGCTCAATACCGTTACGGTTCCGTCTGGCTTAGTGCGGGTAACGCGGCGACTCCCATGTTCACAGGCGATTAGGCAACCTTGGCGATCGCGGGTCAATCCGTTGGCATGGTGACTCGGCTCTCGAAAAACAGCGGTTTGCCCAGCAGCATTAAGTTTGTAGATTTTGTTAGCAGGAATGTCGCTGAACAGTAGACACTGGTCTTCAACGATCCAAACCAAACCTTCCGTAAACTGAAATCCGGTGGCTACCTGTTCAATCAAAACAGATTTCGGAAATAGACATGAAAATTTCTGACACTTTGGTTGTAAGTATCCTCGTGCAGTGTGTTTACCAAACCATTTTTGCAAGTAAAACATAGTGTTTAGATAAGTTGATAAACTTCACTATTACAAAAGCTATCTAGAAAATATTCTGCTGATAGCTTCTGTCGAGTTTCACAGGATTTAAGATACTCATGTGTCTCTAAAATCAGTGACGTATCCAACGCTTTCTCTGCGGCTTCTTCTAAGGTATTAAAGTACATAGGATAGTCTTCTCCCAGATACTCTTTCACCGCAGGTAAAGGATTAACTAACAGGGGAGTCGCACGGGCAATACATTCGATAATGGCATTATTGGCGCTGGAGTCATACAAATCCACAAAACCAATATTTTTTGATAATAGATTATCATATTGATCATCAGGAATATGTTGGATAACGGTTGTATTAGCTAAATACGATTCATCAACTTGGATTTTATAAATCCGTGCCTCTCTTTGCATAAGTTGGTCAAATACTGCTTCTCCTGATTCAAATAGAAATCCTAGTCTCACTTTTTGATAGTTCAAGGGATTATCCTGAGCTAGAGGTAATTGATAAATTGAATGTAACTTTCGCAACCACCAACCAATCTGTACTACCTTTTTTTGAGGATTGGTAAGGAACTGGTCAAAATCAAACTGTTTGTCAGGAATCTCGGTTGGATGGGTTAGTACAGAAACAGGTTTGCCTGTGTGCTTTTTCAGCCACTCGGCATAATATTCAGAAAGAGCATATAAGCCGATACAATGGGGTAAACTAGCTTGCCAAACTTCTTTTTCAAACAGTTTTTGAGGCGATGTTTGGTAACTAAACCATATTGGCATCGAATGGGGATTATGCAGAAATCCAACCCAAGGTTTTTCATAGGGAATTATTTTTTTTTCTTCACAAGTTGCCAAACTTTCAAAGACTCCATCTACACGCATTTTTGCTAAAATTCGTGGCGATCGCTTGGCAATGCGGTTCTGTTGAAACAGAAATTGATTCTCTAAGCAACCATCAAACAAAACACCTTGAGGATTGTGCAAAGAACTAAGTGACTGGATCGCAAAGCTCCAGCCACTGCGATGGTATCCAAAAACTTTTTGGCTACCGAGATTTATTTTGCCAGTTGATAGCGCATTTGATTTTTTCTTTCCAAAAAAAACATTTTCACATTTGATTGACGGAGCAGGATGCTGTTTCGGCAAGCCCAAACATTGATAATAAAACGAAAGATTAGTTGCTTCAAAATCAAGTGCAAGTGCTTGCTCATAGTACTCCAGTGCCTCGTCCATCCGGCGTTGTTTTAGCATCAAATTTCCTAACTGCTGATAGGCAGGCATATAGCCAGGTTGCAGTTCTAAAATTTGTTGATAGCGCAGAAATGCCTCTTCAAACTTGCCCCGAATTTGCCAAGCATTAGCCAACTTAAATTGATTCAGGACTGAGTTGATATCTAGGTTTGATAACTGATCCATGATTATTTTTCTGGTTTTCTAAGGTTTGTTTCCCCTTACGAATGATTTACCTAATGGCAAATATTTGGTTAGCAATCGGATGGGATGAATTATATAGTAGAGAAAAAATAATTCACTGGGGAGCGGCAATAATTCGCGATCTCGTTCACTCGGTGACAGCCCCATTCTGAAAAACGATTGTAGATAGTGTGCAGTGATAAATAGCCCATCCCATGATTGATCCAGAGTTTTGAGTTGATGTGTGTATTCCCACCACCAGACTTGGAGTCCACCTGAAGGAGCACGTAGACACAAGCTTTCCCCTAAGGTATCGTTCTCAAAAACACTCTCGTCGCTTGGCTGATTCCTCATCAGCATCTCTAGCATAAACTGGGGTAAGGGAATATGTAGAAGTTTACGGGTAACAGTGAGTCCTATTAAGAATAATCGCTGACTACGTAACTCAGAAGACAGTTCCAGGGCTGATTGCCAATTCAAATCAGGATAAGCTCGAATGATTTGACCGATATCGCAGATTTGCTTAAACGATCGCCTCCCAGGTTCTTTAGCAACATTTATACATTGAATTACTAAGGTTGTTTCCAAAGAGAAGGTTTTAATTGGCTGACCCATCAAATCGATCAGATATAGATTATCCCAAAACCGCTTAAACCGATCACTCTTCCAAATTCGTCTGGGCGGAATTCCCCAGTGTAAATCAATACTTCTTTCTGGGTTGCTGTGTAGTAAAGAGGGTTGAAATCGCTGATTTAACATCGTCACTTCAGGGGTACTCTGTGACAAAGAGATTTGAAGAGAGCGATTGAACATCTCAATTTCGTTTACTTCTGAGATACTAGATTGATAACCTTGGGCGACCAAAACGGCTTTCGCCTGCCAAAAGTCCTTTTGCCTCACCAAGATGTCTAGATCATTAAATTGGCGTAGCGTCACATTGCCATAAACAGATGCTGCGAGAGTCGGTCCTTTAAAAGGAATGGCATCAATACCAGCTTTCTCAAGCTGCGCCAAAATCTTTAGTAATTCCTTGGTTTGAGAAAAATTGTGCAGTCCATTCATGCGGTTGCACGTTTGCAATTGCACCATCACCGCTCGCGGTACCAGATCCTCCTCGATCGCTTTGAGGCTCTGATACAATATCGGCATGACACCATTGTCGATCGCAGTTTGCAGCAGAGTTGTCCAGTTCAGATCTAACGCCAGTAAACAAGTCACTTCGCTCTTTGTAGTCGTACGCAAATAAAACCGTACACAGGCAAGCAGAACCCTAACTTCGGGAGATAAAGTTGTCATTGATAATTTCTCGCTTGGGTTTCAAACAAATGGGCATAGGTGCCTTGTAGTGCCATCAATTGATCGTGGGTACCATTTTCCACAATCTCCCCTTGATGTATGACATAAATCCGATCCGCCATTTTGACAGTCGAAAGGCGATGGGTAATTAAAAGTGCAGAGCGATCGCGCATGAGATCTCGAAACTTCTCAAACACCTCAGCCTCAGCCTTCGCATCCATCGCGCTAGTTGGCTCATCTAGCACCACCAACTGGGCATCCCGCAAGAAAGCACGAGCGAGAGCAATTTTCTGCCATTGCCCCCCACTCAGTTCTTCCCCGCCCTTAAACCATGTTCCTAGCAAGGTTTCGTATCCTTGCGGCAAACTCTGAATCACGGCATCAGCACCGGACTGTCGGGCAGCTTGAGTAAATTTTTCAGAGGTTAGAGGCAGATCAATATTTCCCAGCCAGATGTTGTCGGCCACTGTGAGTTGATAGCGAGTATAGTCCTGAAAAATTACGCCGATCTGGCGGCGCAAATCGGTTGTCGAAAACTGCCGCAAATTGATGCCATCTATCGTAATGCTGCCCTGAGTCACGTCATAAAGACAGCAAAGTAGTTTGACTAATGTGGTTTTACCAGATCCGTTTTCTCCAACTAGCGCGATAATTTCTCCCGGTGCAATTGTGAGGTTAACCTGCTTGATCGCTTGGCGAGGGGAATTTTGATATCGAAAACTGACATTCTTAAACTCAATGCCCTGTTGCATTGGACGAGGCACTAACTTGGGATGAGCGGATTCAATCAAGTTAGGTTTTAGGGCTAGAAACTCAAATAGATCGGCAAGAAATAGGTTATTTTCATGCAGACCCGCAAGATTGGAAATCAAATCTTTGAGTGCTCCTTGCCCTCGCTGAAAAGTTTGGCTGTAGAGAACTAAATCGCCAAGCTGAAATTTCCCGTAAATCGTTTGATGAATGATAAAGCCATAGGTTGCTAGTATCGCAATTCCAGTGCAGCCCTGTGCAAGCAGGCGGGTACTGGCTTGCCGCTTAGTAATTGCGAGTTTCTGTTGAAACAGTTGCTGCCTGATGTTATAAAACCGTTCAATAAACAGATTGCCTAAATTGAATAATCGAATTTCCTTAGCCGGGTGATTTCCCAGGAGTAAATGCCCATAATAATTGGCTTTCCGTTCTACCTCGGTCTGATGGCGATGCCATTTGTACAAAACTTTGGATTGCCGAATGCGGATCGCCATTGTTGGAATTGAGGCGAACAATAAAACGCCGAGCAATCCCCAGTGTAGGGAGATGAGCAACCCTGCGATTGCAAGCAGTGAAATGCTGCTTGCAATCGCAGAAGTCAAGTTATTAAGCATCCGAGATGGTCGATGGGGAGCTTCCCACTTAGCACGTTCTAAGATGTCTTGATGCAGGGGACTTTCGTAAGACTCTAAATCAATCTCAATCGCTTTTTTAAAAAGTATCACTTGCAGGTGATCTGTAACCCGTTCCGATAGCGTTGTTGATGCTAGCTCAGAAATGACAGCGTTGAAATTTATTAATAACATTACCAATCCTGCATTGAATAACAGGAAGAGAATATGATCAAATATCTGCGTTTTATCGGCAATTTTAAGACTAATGGCGATGTTATCAACAATGAGTTTAATAATATAAAGTAACGCTAGAGGCAATATACTCTGAATTGTAGTTAAAATAACATGAATTACAGTCCAGCCCGAAGCACTTTGCCAGACTAATACGATTGCACGCTTGATATTTAGCATTTAAACACCGAATGGTTAGCTCGTTCGTAAAGATTTAGGTCTAAGATGGGGGAACTAAAGATGGATAAAAAAGAAAATTATCCGACTGAGTTTGCAAAGCTTGTGAAAAAAAAAATCACTAACTGACCTAGTTCGGCAACGACAGGCTTGCACAACAGTAAATAAATTAGCAGTATGTTGAAAGCGTACCAAACACCTGGAACCGTCACTCACTTTCCGCTGAGTAACAGCTAAGCCGAGCGAACGTTCAGCCTGATTGTTGTCAGGAGGTACTTCTGGATGGTATTTCAGAACTGCGAGTAGATGGAGGAGCATCACGCAATGACCTACTGATGCAGTTTCAAGCAGATATTTTAGGTGTGCCTGTAGTGCGTCCCAAAATAACGGAAACTACAGCTTTAGGTGCAGCTTATTTAGCAGGGTTAGCTGTTGGGTATTGGGATAGTTCTGAGATTGTACAACAGTGGCAGGTGGAAAAGCGGTTTGAACCAACATATTAGTGCCGAGCATCGGGCGACACTGCGGGACTCATGGCGACAAGCTATTGAGCTTACTCGACATGGTAGCCAATCAGTTAGGAATTAAGCATTTTCAAGATAAGTTAATCGGAAAAGGAACTGGGCTAATGGTTAATGTCAGAGCGCCAGAACTGCCTCAAAATTTTACTTGGATAAATTGCGATCGCGAAGCTGCAAGGGAGGGCGATCGCCCTCTATCAATTAAATCTCTGCGCGGGCGAATTGTCATAATAGATTTCTGGACAAAAAGTTGTATTAACTGCCTGCACGTTATTCCTGACCTCAAATATTTAGAACAGAAATACAGCAAGTATCTAACTATTATTGGTGTTCACAGCGCCAAATTTGAGCATGAACAACATCCAGATAGCGTTCAACAAGCAGTTTGGCGCTACGGAATTACGCATCCGGTTATCGTAGATAGCGATCGCTATATTTGGCAACAATACGCAGTCAAAGCATGGCCTACTTTTGTCGTAATTAATGCCACTGGTTATATAGTAGCAACAGTTTCGGGTGAAGGTAAGCGAGAATTTTTAGATAACTTAGTACAACAGTTAATTGAAGAAAGCAGTGGTCAAAGAACTGTTGATCAGGAATCTCTACAATTAAACCTAGAACCAGATCAAACCTTACGCCTCTCTCCCCTAGCGTTTCCATCAAAAGTAATAGCTTGTCAACAAAGTAATTCCCTATTTATTGCAGATACCGGACACCATCGCCTTGTGATTGCATCCTTGAATGGTGAAACGCAAGCTGTAATTGGAACCGGATCACCTGCATGGGTAGATGGAGATCTAGAAATTGCTCAGTTTTGTGAACCGATGGGCATGGTATTTGACTATGAACAACAGGTAATTTATGTGGCAGATACAGTCAATCACTTGTTGCGAAAAATTGATTTGAAAACGAGACAGGTGAGTACGATAGCTGGAAATGGAACTCAAAGTCGATACTTATTTCCACACGGTGGCAAAGCCTTAGAAACCGCTTTGAATTCTCCTTGGGACTTGGTAAAGATTAAAGATAAACTTTACATTACTATGGCAGGTTCACATCAGATTTGGATGATGGATTTAGCCCAAGAAACAATACATTGCTTTATAGGTACAGGTGCAGAATTTTGTGTGGATGGTTCATATGAAGTTGCAGCATTTGCTCAACCAAGTGGTATCACCACCAATGGAGATGAATTATTTATTGCAGATAGTGAAAGTAGTTCGATTCGTGCAGTTACCCTGGGGGACTTTCCAATAGTGCGTACTATTTGCGGTAGCGGTCAACTTTTTGGCTTTGGTGATGTTGATGGTATTGGTGAAAATGTCAGATTGCAACACTGTTTGGGAATAACTTATGGTGCGGGTTATCTATGGGTAACTGATACATACAATCACAAACTTAAACGAGTTAACCCCACTACTGGAGAGTGCCAAACTATCTGTGGAAGCGGTAAAGCGGGATTACAAGATGGTTTTGGCACAGATGTCTATTTTTCCGAACCATCTGGTTTAGCATTTGCCTGTAACTATCTTTATATTGCAGATAGTAATAATCATGCCATCCGTCGTATAAACCTTAATTCCCAAGAAGTGACTACATTTCAATTTACGATGCTTTGCTCTCCATCTGTTTGTATCCCTAATGAGAATAAATAGTATTTTTGGAGAAACATCAATTTATTAAAACAATAAATTTATTTATTTATTACTTTTAGCTTGGATAAAAGCGATCGCGTTCTTCCAAGATACAGTTTGATTGAGCAAGTAGCGATTAAATAAGCCTTTGACAGTATCCACTTCCTGTGGAGAAAGCAAGCGACTAAGATAAGTTGCATAAGTAGGGCGATCGCTATTCGTTCCAAACTAGCGTTCTATTAAACTAGAAGTAATGTGCAATTGGGATTGTAATCGCTCCTCTTTCACTTCAACCACCAAACCTGCACTTTCAAACCAGATCCGCAAATCGTCAGCATTCCAATTCAGCATTGGATCTCAAGTATAATTATAAATAGCTACCTCTGCTGTAACGTGCGCGATCGCACATATCAGCATCCAGCTTACTTATAACTTTGAGGAATGATAATGATTTGTCTCCATTGTGACATCTTCAGGGGGCATTAAAGCACGATAATTCTTAGAAAAATTAATCCCAAGACTCGAAAAATATTGCTATGCTAATCAAACAAAAGATTACCACTGCTAAACGCCATAACCATTGCCCAACAGTTAAAAGCGCCCGAGTGACAAAATCTAAACCACCAAAACTTAATAACAACAAGCCGATAAATATGCAAATAATACAGGTCAGCACAAAATATTTGCTGAGATAAATAATCCATTTCATTCGCAAATTATAATTATCTCTCTTCATATAGGTTCCTGGTTGAATCGAGAAAAATGTTTAGATTTGGCAGTTTTATTTGAAAGCAGTAAGATTAGCCACTCGTTGTAACTCTGACAGCAATTTACGATTCCATAATCAAACTTGCAGAGATTACTCATGTTTTTCATAAATAATCTGAGGAAGATCATGTCAGGATTTAGCTAGATTAACGGCTCGCTCGATAGATAAGCCAGGAGCATAAGCCTCGATCACATTGCCAGTAATTGAATTGATTATTAAGTAATCACATCTTAAACATTCGGTTCTGATGATTTGAGGCTCACTGTATCGTTCTGCATAGCTACCGCAATTAGGGCAATGTACTAGGATGATATTCATTCATTAACCTCTACTAAGAGTATTGGCGTAACCTTCAAAAGCCAATTGAAGGAAAATTAGGGATTTTTGTTGATAATAATCAAAGGCTACTAAATTGTTAATTTGTGCTTTTCCCTCAATAAAGTTGTTTATATAGGTTTATCGCTGCACAATTAGCAATTTATGCAAAAGTTAAAATATCTTTACAAGAGTTACTTAAATCTGAGATTAATACACTACCTTTAGGAAAATTTTGAGCATTACCACTGATTGCATATAAACGCTGTGGCTAAGTCTTAGACATAAAAGGTTTAATTCTTAAATTTTAATTAAGAATTTTCCTTGTTTTATATATGTTTGAATGTTTAATTCAATATTGTTTTTTAATTCAAAACTCAAAAAGTTGCAGGCGATCGCGCTTTACTCGCACTCCGTATTAGTTCTCACTGTTTACACCCAAACTAGCCAAGCAAATATACAAGGGATGCGATCGCACTCCTCAAACTGCACTCAGTTAAGGAAATATCGCCTAAGCGCAGCCTTAAGAAAACTTTTGACACCAAACGCAGAAATTATACATTAACCAAGTAGAGTAGTTTGCAGTCAAGAAAATTAGCAGTCTTGCCTAGCAATTAAAAATTTTCCTTGACCCGCAGACGTAAGTTGCGTAAAAACATCGCAACCAGAACGTAATCTTTATAGCACCACTACTCTAACTAAGAAATGATTACTTCTCAACGGCTCAAACAAACCAGCACAGCACTTTTCGCTACCATCAGCTTGCTAAGTGTAACTGCTATGCCATCCTTAATTAACACACCCGATGCGCGTGTTCTAGCCCAAAGCAGTGACGAACAACAAGCGACTCGTATATATCAACGAGTTAATCCTGCGGTTGTCACCATTAAGATAGGCAACGGACATGGTAGCGGTTTTATTGTCAGTAAGGACGGATATATTATCACTAACGCCCACGTCGTCGCTGGTGCGCCCAGTGTAGTCACAGTAGAATTTTTTGATGGCAAACAAGTTCCAGCCGATGTAATTGGGTTTGCTAAGGGTGGTTTAGATTTAGCGGTTTTAAAAATTGCTCGACCTCAGAAATTAACTACAGTTGCTTTAGGTCAACCAAATTCATTCAAAGTGGGTGCTCGCGTCTATGCAATTGGTACACCACTAGATGAAGATTTTCACAATACTTTTACTCAAGGAAATATTAGTCGCCTCGACCCAAAAAAAGGCATGATTCAACACACTGCTAGTATTAACCATGGAAATTCTGGCGGCCCCTTATTTAATTCTGAAGGTCAAGTAATTGGAGTAAATACTTCTGGGATATTGGGTGATGTCGAAGATGAACAAGGAAACAGAAGTGGTTTTTTCGCACCAGGTACAAATATAAATTTTGCGATTTCTTTAAATAGAATACAAGCTTTTCTAAAGGCTGTACGGCAAAATAATCTTTCTCCCAGATCAACTTTACCTAAAGAGCAAGCGCCGTTACCACCACAAGAAATAGCACTAGATGGTCAAGAAATTACAGGAAATTTAGGAGAAGGAAAGAATCGTTTGGAAGATGGTAGGTATGCCGATATTTATATATTTCAAGGTAAGGCAGGTGAAAAAGTTACCTTGCAAATGAAGAGCAAAGAGTTAAATCCCTTTTTAGTTTTGCTGCAAGTCAAAGAATCTGATAGTGATAAAAATTCTGTCAAATTAGCGGAAAATGATGACCAAGCACCAGGTAATTTTAACGCTCAAATTGTGACGACTTTACCTGATGATGGGGTGTATATGGTATTAGCAACTACTTCACTTCCGCAAGAATCAGGTAACTATACTTTTCGGGCAATAGCTAATCGGTAATTTCGTAAATTTGTGAATTTGAATAAGAATGCAGGGGTCAGTATTCAGGAGTCCGAATGAGCGTATGAAGTTGAAAGCGATTGATGAATAAATTAAAGTGTTTAAAACACTACTAAAATGCTGCTGACTTCTGACTTATTTTTTGGTGGAACCCTTAGTACAGCTTGCCGTTAATTTTACTACTTGCTCAAGAGAGGAAGGTGACAGAAGAGGGGTATGAAACAAAACAAAGTTACGCTCAAAGGAATTATTGAAGCTGTTCACCAACTTTTCTGGCTTTTGTTGGTAAATATGTTGTTTTTTGGAGCTTTTCGTTTAGTAGAAACTATGGTTCCGAATTGCACAATGGAGGAAGAAAGTGGAGAGCTAGTATGGGTAGGTACACTTTCTCCCAAATTTTAATTGAGAGATACACGGGGTAATGTAGCGACGTACTATAGTTCATTTCTACAGCTAAAAGCTAATCGCTAACCGCTACCAAACATTTTTTACTAGAAGAAAAATATGAGATTATCGACGATTCGCAACTTATCTGTTTTGGTAACAGCAATTTCTTTAACTTTAAATGCGGCTCCAAGTTTTAGCCAAACTCAGCCAGATAAAGTCACATTTTATTGCCGTTCTATGTTAGATATTACTAGCGGTGAAAATATTCCCACCACTGTAGCGTGGATACCTGAACGTCAAGGGCATATTCGTTTAATTGGTTGGAAATCTGAGTATTTTTATCGCTGGAATCCGCAAGCTAGATGCCAAGCTGTTACACAGAAAATACAGAACTTGTCTAATCAAGGGCGTTTTAATTTTCTGGCAACTGGCGCGGTAAATAATTATCCAGTAATTTGTGCTTTCGCGTCTCAGGGAGAATCTTGTGATAGTAACAATCAAGTTTTTACTATTAAACCGCATGATAATCCTGATGAAGTTCTAGCACACTTATTAGGAATTTTTGAAGGAAGAGCTTCAAAAATATTTAACCAAAGTTCGGGTCAAAAAAGAACTCTTTCTGTGAATAGTTATTTCCAGAAGGCTCCCTTGATTGAAATCCCAACCAGTTCTAAATAATTAGGTTTCCCCTTGTTACTAGGCAGAGCGCCTGGTAACTATGTAGTGCGGGCATAATGAGCGCGTTGACTTTTGCTTAATTTCAGCTTGTTTTACTCTCAACAAACAGATTCTATAACCTTTCATCTTTTATTATGAATAACCGCACATTGACATTAATTAGCTGCTTACTATTACTTTCAACTCCTGTAATAACAGCAAGTGCTATTTACGCTCAACAACCTAACTTAACTGCTCCAGATGATGTTCCGCCACCTATACCATTACAAGAAAAAGAAAAAATTGCCGCAGAAATTACGGTTAAAATTAGTTCAGGAAATAATGGCGGTTCCGGGGTACTAATAGCGAAAAAACAACAAACTTATCTGGTTTTGACTAATGCTCATGTTGTTGATAATAGTAAAAATCTTCAAATAAGTACTCCTGACGGAAAAATTTATACTGCACAATTAGTGCCAAATAGTAAATTAGGAAATTATGATTTAGCCTTATTACAATTTACCAGTAATAAAGAATATTCTATTGCACAATATGACCCTTCAAATCTGCCGAGAATGAATGGAGATATTTTGGCGGTGGGATTTTCTGGTGAGAGTGGAAAGTTAGTTTATCGACCAGGAAAGATTACTTACCTACCGGAACGCAGTTTAAAACAAGGCTATGGACTTGGCTATAACAGTAATGTGGTGCAAGGCATGAGTGGCGGGGCGATTTTAAATGAATATGGGGAATTAATTGGCATTAATGGACGCAGCAGTTATCCGATTTTAAATAGTGGTTATGTCTATGAAGATAATGCTAAACCTACGCCAGCAGAAGTTCAAAAACTGCGGGGTTCTAGTTGGGGCATTTCTTTACAAACGTTTTTAGCACAGTTACCACAAGATTTTGCTAGGGCTTATTCTTTTCCGCAACCACCTATTTCAATTCCAGATGTTAATAATGAACCAGAGTTAACCGGATGGTTAGGGCAATTAAATGAACAAGCTCGAAAGTTTACTGTGAGAATTAATAATAAAAATGACGACCGAGATAGTGGGTCAGGAGTTATTATTGCTAAACAGAATAATACTTATTATGTGCTGACTTGCGCTCATGTCATCAAGAATTCAACTAACTATGAAATTGTTACCCCAGATGGGAAGATTTATTCGGTAGATTATAGCAGAGTGAGAAAAGAAGAGGGGGTAGATTTAGCGGTTGTACAGTTTAATAGTAATGACAGCTATCAAGTAGCAACTATCGGGAATGTTGCTGCGAAAGATGAGCAGTATACGTTTGTTACGGGGTATTCCAAGTTTGGTAACAAGCAATCACAGTGGCGCTTTAGCCCTGGAGATATTTCTGAACAAGAAGTCGGATTATTACGAGTAAAAAATTATCGAGTTGAGGGTAGAAATCAAAGTGCTGTTGCTGCCGAAAGTGCTATTTCTTTAACCGGAGGATATGAGTTAGTTTATCGCAATATTACTTATGGTGGGATGAGTGGGGGCGCTGTTTTAGATAGTCTTGGGAGAGTGATAGGGATTCATGGTTCTGCGGAAGGAGAAATCGCAATTGATGACTCTTCAAGTGATTTAAATAAACTTCAGTTTGGATATAGTTTAGGTATTCCTGCTAAAACTTTTCTGGGTATAGCAAATCGACTACAAGTTAATTCGGGATTGTTAAAAGTAGAAAACTCGCCACCACCTGATTTAAATGCAGTACAACAAGATGCGGTTAAGAAAACAATACTAACAGTTGGTGTTCCTCAAGGTAATGCTAAAGCTTCGGTATGGCTACAACGAGGCAATCAATTGTGGCGGTTACGTCGATATGATGAAGCAATTGCGGCTTTTGATGCAGCAATTAAGCTGCAACCTGCGTTTGTTCATCTAGCTTGGTATGGACGCGGGTTGGTGTTATATGCACAGAAGAAATATTCAGAAGCGTCAGTGGCAATTTCTACAGCTATTAGCAAAAAACCTGATTACTATCCAGCGTTAAAATTGCAAAGTCAAGTGCTGACGCAATTAAAGCAACTGGATGAAGCATTAGTAGCGATAGAAAAAGCGATCGTAATTCAGCCTCAAGACCCAAATCTGTATTTTATAAAAACAAGCATTTTATCCGATTTAAAAAGATATCCAGAAGCAATCGCGACGATTCAAAAAGGGATTGATATCAGTCCTCGTGCTGCTTTGTACTGGATTCGGGGTAATGTTTACGTCAACCAGAAGCAGTGGGATAAAGCTATTAATGATTACAATACTGCCATTAAAATCAATCCTCAGTATGCTAATGCTTACTTGATGCGGGGTGGTGTTTACTCCGACCAGAAGCAGTGGGATAAAGCTATTGATGATTACAATACTGCTATTAAAATTAATCCTCAGTATGCTAATGCTTACTTGATGCGGGGTGATGTTTACTCCGACCAGAAGCAGTGGGATAAAGCTATTGATGATTACAATACTGCCATTAAAATCAATTCTAATAATGCTTGGGCTTACAGTGCTAGGGGTTTAGTTTACTACAAGCAGAAGCAGTGGAATAAAGCTATTGATGATTACAATACTGCCATTAAAATCAATCCTGGTGATGCTTTTGCTTACAGTGCTAGGGGTTTAGTTTACAAAGAGCAGAAGCAGTGGGATAAAGCTATTGATGATTACACTACTGCCATTAAAATCAATCCTCAGTATGCTGATGCTTACAGTTTAAGGGGTAGAGTTCACGACCAGCAGAAGCAGTGGGACAAAGCTATTGATGATTTCACTACTGCTATTAAAATCAATCCTAATAATGCTAATGATTACAGTTTAAGGGGTTTAGTTTACGTCAACCAGAAGCAGTGGGATAAAGCTATTGATGATTTCACTACTGCTATTAAAATCAATCCTCATGATGCTGGTGCTTACAGTGTTAGGGGTTTAGTTTACCAAGAGCAGAAGCAGTGGGATAAAGCTATTGATGATTTCAAGAGTGCGATTAAAATCAATCCTGGTGATGCTTCTGCTTACTTGAGTCGGGGTGAAGTTTACTCCTACCAGAAGCAGTGGGATAAAGCTATTGATGATTTCAAGAGTGCGATTAAAATTAACCCTAACGATGCTTTGGCTTACTACAATCGGGGTAATGTTTACGTCAACCAGAAGCAGTGGGATTTAGCTATTAATGATTACAATAGTGCGATTAAAATCAATCCTCAGTATGCTGAGGCTTACTACAATCGGGGGATTGTTTACTCTAACCAGAAAAAATGGGAATTAGCACTTGCTGATTGGAATCAAGCTATTAAGATTAATCCTAAGTTTGCTGAGGCTTACTTCAATCGGGGTTTTGTTTACCATACTCAAGAAAATTATAGTGCAGCACTTTCTGACTACAAGCAAGCCTTAAGTATTAATGAAAATTTAATAGCAGCTATTAGTAATATCGGTTTTATTAACTATGAAATGGGAGAAACTGAGGCAGCTATCCAACAATGGCAGAAGGTGGTTAAGGTTGATTCTCAACAAGCGGAACCTCAATTAGCTTTAGCTGTGGCAATGTATACTAAAGGAGAATCAGACAAAGGTGTGCAATTAGCAGCGCAAGCTTTGAAGTTAGATAAGCAGTTTGCTGATGTGGCGTATCTTAAGCAAAATCTTTGGGGTAAGCGGATAATTGCTGATACTCAGAAGTTATTTGCTGATGCGAAAATGAAGGCGGTTTTAGCTGGGCTTTAAGGATAATTGTAGGTTGGGTTGAGCGATAGTAAAAGGCAACAAACCCTGAAATTATACCGCTATCCTCTGAAAATACTACATATCGGCATTGGGGCGGGTTTAATCAATTTATCTGTATAGCCCAACAATTATCTGTGCAACCCGCCCCTACAGGATTTTTGTGTTTGATTGAATGTGGCGATCGCACTAAATTTTATACTACTAATGAATGATGTGCGATCGCATTTTTGCGTTATAGCACAGCTATTTCGCACCCTACGGCTGTAGTTATTTATTCCCCGTACTAGATAAGCCTTGCATCTGTGAGAGATAAGCTTGCATTTTGGGGGTGGCAAAGAATTTTTGGGTATCTGCAATCATGCGATCGCCCCACAGTTGCTCTTGAAAATAAGCTATATCTGCCAAGCGTTTATCTAAACACAACGCAACTTCAGCCATCTCAAAAGCTGTTTCTGATTCACCTTTGCTATACATTGCCACAGCTAGCGCCATTTGAGGTTCCGCTTGCTTTTTATCCAAATTAACAACCTGCTGCCACCGTTGTATTGCTTCTTGGGTTTTACCCATTTCATAATTAACCAA
Organism: Crinalium epipsammum PCC 9333; assembly: GCF_000317495.1. Classification (GTDB taxonomy): domain Bacteria; phylum Cyanobacteriota; class Cyanobacteriia; order Cyanobacteriales; family PCC-9333; genus Crinalium; species Crinalium epipsammum. Next base: position 557,272 of record NC_019753.1, on the reverse strand, counting down.
ACCAATATTGAAAAAAGCTTCGACATACTGAGGATTAAGTTGAATGGCTTGATTGAAATCAGCCAGAGCTAAATCCCATTTTTTCAGATTGTAATAAACAAACCCCCGATTGATATAAGCATCAGCATTTATAGGATTAATTTCAATCGCCTTGTTGAAATCAGCTATTGCCAAATCCCACTGCTTTTGCAGTGGATAAATATTACCGCGCTGATTGTAAACCTCAGCGTTAGGGCTGATTTGGACAGCTTTTGTAATAGCAGCAAGACTTCCTGGATATCGTTTTAAGCCCTTTAACACTAAGCTTTTTTTCAAGTAGAGATTAGCATTTTCTGGCTGAATTAGAATGGCTTGATCTATTGCTACTAAAGCCCTTTCTAGTTGATTTAATTGCTGTAGTGCTATGCTTTGTTCTTTTAAAGCAGGGTAGAAGTTTTGTTTATTTTTAATAGCTTGCTCAAAAGCTGCAACCGCTTCAGTATATTTATCCTGGCTTGCTAACGCCATACCTTTTCCGTACCAAGCTAAATGCACGTAGGCAGGTTTTTGTTTAATAGCTTGCTCAAAAGCTGCTATGGCTTGATCATCTTGATCATATTGACCTAACCGCCACAGTTGATTTCCTCGTTCTATCCATACTGAAGGTTTGGCATTGCTTTTAGGAACACTAATACTTAGTAATGCTTTTTCAATAGCATCTTTTTGTGCTGTATTAAGTTGAGGAAATGAAGAAGATTGAACTTGTAACGATTGAGAATTAAGATTGAAGTGATTGGCTAGAGAAATAAAAGTGTTAATAGGAATACCTAAACTATATCCCATCTGAATGTGTCCGCTATCCCCTGTTTTTTCATCAATTGCTATTTCCCCTTCAACCGCACCGTGAATGCCTATTACCCGTCCCTGAGTATCTAAAACTGGAGCGCCAGCCATACCAGCATAGGTAATGTTGGTATAGACTAACTCATAACCTTGTCTAGGGAAAAAATTATCCTTTAACTGTAACAATCCTTGTTCTAAACTATATGTTTTTCCAGGGTTAAATTGCCACTTTGACCTATTTGCTAAACTGGAATATCCTCCAACAAACACATATTGGTCGTCTGTTACACTGGCATTTGCTAATGTAGCTACTTGATAGGTAGTTTTGCTACTAAATTGAGCGATCGCTAAATCTACACCTGGTTGTATTTTGATACTATCTGGAATAATGGCATAAGCTTTGCCATCAGGAGTAACTATTTCATAACGATAATTCCCACAGGATTCTTTGACTGAGTTTCTTTCACATAGCACATGGGCTGTGGTTAAAACTGTGTATGTTTCTCCTGTTTTGGCAATAATTACTCCCGAATCTTTAGTATTGCTACTACTATCAATTCTGACTATAAATTGTTTAGTTTTCTGCTCTAACTCTCCTAACCATCCTTTCAAGCTTGGTTGAGTAATAGTTGATTTTTGTACTGGAAATGGGAGAGAATAAGCCGTAAGAGTTTCTGAATTAACTTCAGCTAAAAAGGTTTGGATCGGAATACCCCAACTTGATCGTCTAAATTGTTTAATTGCCTCTGGTAGGGGGCGCGAACCGTCTTCATAAACATAACCACTATTCAAAATTGGGTAAGCACTACGCCCATTAATTCCTATTAGTCCTCCTTCAGCATCAAGGATAGCTCCGCCACTCATTCCTTGAACAATATCGCTGCTATACCCAATTTGATAACCGCCTTTAAAACTTTGTTCGGGCAGTTGAGTAATTTTTCCTTGATGGTAAACTATTTTATTTGTTTCTCCAGGGTATCCCGCAGCTAAAACTGGGATTCCTTGACGAAGATTTGAGGGGTTGATATCGGCAGGTTCGTATTGTTTACTACTGCGAAATTGTAATAGTGCCATGTCACGGTTAGAAAACTTAGTGTTGGGTACTAATTGAGCTTGATGTACTACTCCGTCATGTGTCTGAATGCTAAAGTTATTATCACCAAAGGTCACATGAGCATTGGTGATAACTAAATAACTTTGTTGTTTTTTGCCAATAATTACTCCAGAACCACCATTATTGTTGCTGTCAATTTTCACGGTGATCTGTACAGCGATTTCTTTCAGTTCTTCCAGTAAGGGTGCGTCGTGAGCAATTAGCTGTTGGTGATTAGAGTTAAGGTTTAGTTCTAAGGTAGAATTTTTTGCTAAGACGGGTGTTGGTAGTAGCAAAAAACAAGCAATTAATGCCAGTGGGCGGTGCAAATAGAAAGTTTTAAGCATGGATTTGGTGAATTTGTGACAACGCGACAAAGCAGAAAGCAGGCGATCGCCCACAGGAGTTGGGGCTAGGTGCATCCTACTACTGCTTTAAAATAGCTAAAACCTCCATTCAAGAATGCGATCGCCTGCTGTCCCTGTTCTGTTTCTGCACAGGTGATCTGCTTTTACGCAAATTTTCGGTTTTGTTACATTTCTTTACAATTTGCAGAAAAAATTGCTACTTGCGTAAAAACCTTGTTGCCAGACGTAATAAGAATAGAAACTTTAGTCAAGTTGAAATTATGTTCAAATTGCGATCGCTAAAACTTGCTTCATCAGTTCTACTCGCCAGCGTTACGATGCTGACTTTGGGTGCAAGCGCAACTTTAAGTCAAACCGAGTCCAACGAAGTCAAGTTCTTTTGCAGTCAAATGTTCGACAATGCACCTAATGAAAATATACCAGCGACAATAGCATGGATTCCAGAACGTCAGGGACACATCCGCCTGATTGCTTGGAAATCCGACTTTTTTTATAAGTGGAATCGTCAAGAACGGTGTCAAGCCGTCTCGGAGAAATTTCAAAATGCTTCCCAGCAGGGACGTTTGAATTACCTGACATACGGTGAGGTGGATAATTATCAAGTTATCTGTGCTGTAGCTAATCAAGGAGAAAAGTGTAAACGCGAAAATATGCTGTTCACTATTAAACCCCAAGACTATCCAGACCGAGTTCTGACATCATTAATTGGGGTTGTGCAAGGTAACAGTGGTGAGCCCATCTATCAAAGTACAGGTCAACAAGTTTATGTATCTGTAAACGAGTTGTTCCGTCAATCGAAAATTGTATCTCAAGCAAGCGGTTCTAAGTAGTAGTTAAAAAGTAGGTTGGGTTGAGGTGGCGAAACCCAACTTATTCTATTTTACTGAATGCTCAAGTACATATTTTTCCCCCGACATCCAATTGCCACAAGTGCAATATCTCAAACTAACCTGATTACCTTTAACTCAACTATGAAACGCACACTCACATTGATTAGCTGCTTGTTACTACTACCAACACCCCTATATGCAGCAAATCCTCACTTAGAACCCATTGGTGACAAGTTAAGGAAAAGAGAAAATTGTCAAGGGTGGTATTTGGCTAGGTCAAAAATCGTGAGAAACTCAGTCTAGACAAGTAGTTGAGCGATTTAGACCAGCCATGACACAAAGCCGAAAAACCAATCGAGACCATGCGAAAAAGAAACAACGACCACTGGTGGAAGACGAAGTAATAGCCAAGCAATTGGAAAAATTACTGACACCAGCCATTACAAATCAAGAAAATTACTACCGAAAATTAGGACTCAGAGAACGGATACTGAATTTACCGTTGATGATGGCGGCGGTGTTGACCTTGCTGTGGCGAGATGTGGCAGGAGTCAGAGAACTAACAAGAATGTTAGCCAGAGATGGTTTTCTGTGGTGTAGTCCCACAAAAGTTAGTCAACAAGCGGTATCACAAAGATTTTTAACATTTCCATCTGAATTATTTGAAAAAGTATTTAAAGATTTATTGCCGAGTTTAAGAGCAACTTGGCATAGTAGAAATCAACGTCCATTGCCAGAAAGTATTCAATTTACCTTGTCAAAATTTGAGAAGATTTGGATAGTAGATGGGTCAACATTGGAGGCATTGTTTAGGAAGTTAAAAAGCTTAGAAGAGACTCAAAGAGGGCAATTAGCCGGAAAAATGAGTACAGTAATTGATTTAATGACTAGATTACCTGTAGAAATTTGGTTTGAAGAAAATTCTAAAGCTTCTGATATTAAACTTGAAGAAAACATTCTAAATTTAGTAACAAAAAACACCTTGCTGTTATTGGATAGAGGGTTTTATCACTTTAATTTTTGGTTTCAATTAATTGAGAAAAAAGTAGATTTTATAACGAGAATAAAAAAAGGAGCAGCAATCAAAGTAGAACAAATATTTACCGATAGTTATGAACTGAGAGATCGGAAGATACGCTTTGGTTCTGGCACAAAGAAGACTCCATTTATTACCTTGCGTTTGATTGAAGTCAGGTCAGGAAAAACCTGGCATTCTTATTTAACCAGCGTCCTAGACCCTAATATTTTACCCCCTTATGTGGTAGCAGATTTATATCGGCGGCGGTGGCGGATTGAAGATGCTTTTAACACAGTCAAGAGGCTTTTAGGTTTAAGTTATTTATGGACGGGTTCAATCAATGGAATTAAGTTACAAATTTGGGCGACCTGGTTATTTTATGCGGTTTTAGTAGATTTAGGTGATGCCGTAGCAGATGAACTTGCTCTCCCCTTCGACGAGATTTCATTAGAAATGATTTATCGCGGTCTTTATCATTTTACTATGGCTCATCAGAAAGGTAAGGCAACAGACCCCGTTAAGTATTTTGCTGATCCCGAAAATCGAGATTTAGGTATTATCAAACAGCAACGAAACCCCAATGTTAAGTTGATTGTCGCTCCTTTTCCCAATCTTCAACGAGGGTCTGACCAGTTTTTTTTCAACAATTCTCTGAAAGCCTCTTGACAAAACAGTTACAGGCTTAACTTGTCACCAATGGGCAAGGTTGGATTACTGGTTTAGTTGCAATTGGTACTGGCGACGGTTTAACTACAGCGTTTTGGAGAGTGCTTTTGGGTGTAAAGCTGGGGATTGGTTGAGCTAGTACTAATGGGCTAGGTGAAATACTAATTACAGGGCTAGGACTAGGGCTAGGCGTAGTTAAAGTTGTAGGATTCGTAGTATTTTCCTGTGGTTTAGTGGGTTGGATGTTAACCCCAGTACCGTCTGGTTTGACGGAAACAGCCCAATCTTTATCACCCGTTTGTTGAGCAGTGACAGTACAGCTTGTTAGTAGTAAGCTTGATAGTAATAAGACAGTCTGAATCTTCATTTTTTCCTTAATATTGGTTGGTAAATTTGTAACTTTACAGTGGTACATCCATGACAGGAAACTTCTTCCAATCAGGTGATTCAAAATGCCACCACTCAGTTGGGATACTTTTAAAACCGCGCTTCTTCATAACGGTTTCAAGTAGCAAGGAATTCTTTTTAGCTTCAATATTGCTCCTTGTGTAATTTCTATGAGCTTTTTCTGTAAAGTCATCAAAAGCACTCGGCATTTCTAATTCTTTGCCGTCGTTATCAACAAGCGTTAAATCTACCGCTGCACCACGATTATGCTTAGAACCAATGGCAGGATTAGCAACATAACGCTCGTCAGGTACTAGCTCCCACATCACTTTTTGGCGTTGAGCCGAGATACGTGTAAAAAAGTGCAAGATAGAAGCGCAAAGCCTTGTCAGTTATGAATTTCAGAAATTTTATTCAATTGGCAAAACAATAGCTTGCTCCCAAGACGGCGGAACGTTCTGCAAATCCACCACATAATCCCCATAACGTTTGATCTGCCTAGTCAAATAAGGACTCAAACTTGCTAACAAATCCCGGTTAATCTTGTACCCTTCAGCACTTAACTGCTGCACAATCTGCGAAATATCCACAGCATTCTGGAGAATTACCGCACTCGCTACTAAGTCAAGATACTTAACCCGCTTTTCCTGCTCGCTAGGATCATTCTCCGTAATCACCCCATCCTTACCAAAAAATAGCCAGTCTAAAAAACCGTGATAACTTTCTACCTTATTGGTACAGGCAGTAATCTCCTGACGTAGCCCGCAATCTGAAATATATTCCAACAAAAACATTGTGCGAATCACCTGTCCCAAACAGCGAAAAGCCTGATAAAGACGATTTTTGCGACTGTAACTGCCCAATTTGCGTAAAATAGTCGATGGCATCAGTTTACCCGCCTTAATCGACAACACCACACGCATCAAATCTTGCCAGTGGGTGTGAATTAGCTTCCAATCCACTACCCCTTTGAACAATGGGTCAATATACTCATAAACATCTTGTGAACTAGGGCGTAAGAAAGTATAGTCCTGCCAGTTACGGATACGCGGCATTAACTTAATTCCTAACAGATAGGAGAGAGCAAACACCGGAGCCGATTGTCCCTGAGTATCAGCGTGCAGAGTTGAGGGCTGAATATCTGAGGTATTTTTGAGCAATCCATCTAAGATATAAACTGCTTCCCAAACGCCACAATTAATAAAGTGGGTGAACAGCGCGATGTAAGTATCCGAAACATGATGATAAGCAATCCCACCATAACCGCCATAGCGAATGTGGTACTCGCTTAACAAATTGTTCTCGTAAATCTCAAACTTACTACCGTCCGCCGCCGCTCGTTGTCCTGTTCCCCAACAAGAAGGCAATTGCAGTTGATTATAAGCATTGATCATATCCCTGATTGCTGCTTGCAACTTATCAGCAGTGATATGACGACGGTGAATGTAAGACAGCATATGGCTGGTAATTCCGCCTCGGCAGTGACGAGCCGTTTGGTTAGGCCCCAAATTGCAACCATAGCCAAAAGTCGTCAGGATATAACGTGTGCCTGCTTGAGTTAATTTCGCTTCCGACCCCGATATCGGGCCAAAATGGCGAGTCCAATGTAACCAATGCTCGACATTGCATAAAATATCCAATAAACTGCGTTCCGGCAATCGTTGTAAAATAGCTGATTCTAATTGGAAAGCCTCTTCAGATTGGGGTTGAGTTACAAGCCGCTTGAGTACAGGTTCTCCCTCCCTGTTAATTGTTATCTGGTCACTATTAGAACAAATTTGGTCTACTTCACGAGCCAGGAGCGTCAACTTTTGTTGAAGATATTCCACAAATTGAACACTATCGGCGGGAATTTCCAACGACTGACAGTATTCTTCCACCAGAGAAGAACATTCAGACCAAGGTAAAAGTTGTTCTCGGAAATCTGCATAATTTTCCGACCCCACTACGCAAGCATCGCCAGTCTTCAACTCAGAAGCCAAATGCACAAACAAGCAAATTTCTAGCTGAGTTCGGACTAGGACTTCTGTATCTCCTTGTTTCGTTACCACCAATCGTCGCCAAGCATCGTTGATAAAACTCAAATCAATAGTCGCAGGCAACCACTTGGCACGACGGTGTTCCTGTTCAAGTACAAAAGCCATTGCATCAATCACAGATTCATCGGCAGAAGTAGAGCGAATATCTAACGACCTAACTAACTCGAATAACAGCTTACGGTAGCGGCTATAGAATCGCCATAACAAAGGTAAGTAATTATGACTGTTGTAAGCAGTAATCTCTTCGCACTGCTGCAATAGTAAAGCTGTACCACCATGAACCTGTAAAACCGACTGGACTTGACTTCCTAAAGTCATCGCATCAGGAGTTTCATCGGAGGCTGTTAAAATTTCTGCCAACACTCCTAATAGAGATTGTGTCTGGGTTAAATGCTGTTCCCGCGGTTCGATCATAAGGCTTGACACCCAAGTAAGTCCTAATCGCTTGTTGATAATAACGTTTTGAGCGAACTGAAGGAATAGCCGATACCTTAACGCTGAGATTGAGGCATTTCCGCAAATGAGCAATGATAGCCGTCGGAACTGATTCTATGTCTGTGAAATAACCCAATCGTTGAAACGATTTCAGCATTACCATCAGTGCCAGCAATCCTGTTGGTGTTCGTACATTAGAGCGCACAAACTTAATTTCTTCTGTTGTTGGGGTATACAGTTCCGCCAGTTCCTTAGCCGAAGGTAAAGGTTTGAACTGTGGATAAGCAGTACGCTCAATTGATGTAATGGGGGATAGTCTCCAACTCTCACTCAGCTAGTACAGAGTATAATATCTACTCAGCATTTCTACTCAATTACCCAGAAAATCACCGGAAAAACTCGCGCTCTTTTTGTCCAAATTAACAATTAAATATTATTGTTGATTAAATAATTAAGTGCTTGTTTCGCTACATATTCTGACCGGGCTGATGTCACTTTTTGGTAACGTAATGTTGTCTGGATATTGGCGTGTCCCATCAAAGCTCTTAGTTCTTCAATTCCCATTAATCCTACTCGTTCTGTAGCAAATGTATGTCGTAAATCATGCAGACGTATACCAGCTAGCTCTGGTACAGGTTTAATTAATTCAGCCCAGTTTTTATGAACGGTACGATAGCTTAAACGGGTAACTTTATAACTACAAGGATGTTGAGCGGTAAATAATGCCGATATAGAGCTTTTGTGGCGATAATAACGCAAATAATGTTCTAAAGCTACTTGAGCATCTTCACTATAAAAACACCAACGTGACTTATTACCTTTACCAACCACGTAGAATTTGTGATTGCTCAAATCTATGTCAGTAAGGTTGAGGGCTAAAACTTCTCCAATCCTAGCTCCACTGCGGTGTAGGAGTTTTACCAATGCACGCATTCGGCTATCGGATGCCACTACCTGATACAGTAATTGAATTTGAGTAACGGTGAGATAACGAATTACTTCATCGGCTAAATGTTCGCCTTTTTTCGGATCAGGTTTTCGCCGTCGCAGCCGAGCGATAGGATTAACTTTAATGTAACCTTGTTCAACAGCGAAATTGAATAAAGCTTGAATAATTGCTTGATGTCGATGATGGGTAGTATAGGCTAAATTATCTAAGCTATCTAAATATTCAGTTAGTGCCTTTCGGCTGAGAATTTCTACAGGCATTCGCCCATATTCTTGCAATAAAGGTATTAATGTTCCTTCGTAAGAGCGAATAGTGTTTGGGGCTAATCCCTGTCTTTCTAAAAATTGAGTAGTTACTGTAGCTAAAGATACAGACACTTGGTGGAAATTATTTTAATAAACGATTTATTAACTTTAAAAGATTGACGTAGAACCAACAGTTAATTAAAACACATTTTTATGTCGATTTCAGAACATACTAATTTGCCCCAAGAACAAGAAACCTTAGCTAGTTTTGTGCAACGAGTGCGTGCTAGTTTAGGGTTGAGCCAACACGAAGTTGCGCTGAAGGCTGGAATTCATTTGCAAAGTTTGGGAAAAATTGAACGAGGTCTAACTTCGCGGTTAAATTATAAAACTCTCAATGGGTTGGCATTGGCTTTGCAAACCCCAGTTGAGTATCTTGATGCTGTGAGTAAGGGATTACCACTTGCTGCAACTACAGAATTAAAATTTTGTCCACACTGCTGGACTCCCGGTACTGCTCCCGATCCACTTTGGACTCATGCCCGTGCTAAATTTTGTTGCTTTTGTGGTTTTCAACTGATCAATCGTTGTCCTAGCTGCTCTGAACCCATCTCATCAATGAAATTTCGCTTCTGTCCTTTTTGTGGGTGTTCTTATAAAGCTAAAACCACTGCTGGTTAAGGCTTTGCGCTTTTATATTGCACTTTTTTACACGTATCTCGGCTCAACGCCGGAATACTCTAAACCGGACTTCAGATGTTGTCCATTCATTGGTATCTTGGTTAGATCGCTCAGTTGGTTCAATTAAGTCTGTTGCTATTAGTCCTGATGGAAAAATAATTGCCAGTGGAGGCAACAATGCTGGCGATAATGGTGTTTTCAATTCGCCCATAAAGCTTTGGGATGTTAATACTGGAAGAGCAATACCTACTTTAATTGAACAATCAGGTACAGTTTATTCTGTTGCCTTTAGCCCCAACAGTAAAATACTTGCTAGTGGTGATGATGAAAATAAAATTAAGATTTGGAATGTTAAAACAGGAGAGTTAATTCAAACTTTAGAACATTACGGTAAAGTTAATTCTGTAATATTTAGTCCTGACGGTAAAACCTTAGTTAGCGGTAGTGATGACGCAACAATCAAGATTTGGCATATAGATTATTGAGTGAATAAATAATAAAAAGAATCAAAATACAATCATAATTTTTTCGTTTAATTTCTTGAAGTACAACCTGACAAAGATTTACATCTGTTGGTAAAGGCTGTTTAATGACAGGAATAAGTAGCGCCATAATCCAAAAATTATTGCCTTGATCTTAGTGGATATTTCATTATTTACTTGGTTAGTATTAATGCGACACCAAAAATATTGCTACCTGTTATACAAAGTTCTCTATAATATCTATTAATTTGGCACTTATAGAAGGTGTTTAAATAATCCAAACTTTAACGCTAGATACTCGTTGTAACGCCTCATAGCTTCCATCCGAAGCGCACCTCCTATAGCCAGTTCTATACCTGCTTCAGGTTGCATTTCAACAAGAGGAGCAATTATATTGTTAAGCCAACGTGAACCATGCTCTTCTTCTGTCTCTATATGATTATAAAAATATTCACATTTTATTCGTGCATCAAAATATAAGCGCTCCAAACCAGTAATAATTGCGCGATTGCGGTTTGGATCAAAAAGTTCGGGCATTGCCAAACTTCCAAGGCTTTTGAAGTAGTGCTTCCGATTTAAACCAAAACAAAAGTATAAATTATAGCCTGCATACGGATGCCAATCATCCCAAACAGGGAATTGTGGTGGCTGTAGACCAAGTTTTGTTAGCATCAGTGTGAACTGTTTGGTATGCGACTTATTCTCTACACCATTCCCGCATTCATCCCACATATTATTAGTAATTTCAGTTTTCACAATTTCTGAAAAATAAAGTTGTCCTAAAGCTAGGGCATCAAAAAAGCGATAATTTAATGTGGCATCTGAAAGAAGAAATAAATTGAATTGTTCAATAGATGCTTGGTTTTTAAAAAAAATTAATACGCCTTTATCAATGGCTGACTCTTGTTGTGCTTGTTCAAGAAACCATGCACAAAGTGATTTTGAATTCTTCGCTTCAGACGGATTAGGAAGCTGTTTTTTAATTATGCTGATTTCATAATTTAACCACGCTGTTTCAAGTTGGTTGCGAAGGGTCAACAACCAGGGGCTATGCTCATGTAAACAAACTGGCGACAGAGGATGGCTAAGGTATACTTCGTAGATCTGGTAAAGAGTCTTATGAACATCCAAAAGTGCTATAGTATCTTCTTGCTCAAATGCTAAGTGCAGAATTACAGGCAAGTCATACTCTAAGTCACGCAAAATAGCTGTTGTTTCTAAAAATTGGTGGTCATTTGAGAGAAGGTATGCAACTTTTTCCGCTAACGTAAATGCTTGCTCTGGACGCTGAGGTATAGGAAAAGAAGGTTGTAAATCAATAATGCGATCGCCTTGCTCGGCGAATAGTCCGTTAATCATACAAATATTTTTTCTGCTCAAATTAATGAAACTGGTAGTAATAATGTTTCCTCTATTTCCTGCCGTACACTTGGAGCGACACAGCAATCACTTTTTAAACAGACTACTAGCAATAAATTGGCGTAATAGTACTGATTTAGCAAATCTTTTTGCTTGTTACTAAATACCTCGATTTGCGGATTTTGCTGCTCATTGCATAACTTTTCATATCGCCAATTTCCTCCCAAACTATAGTAAGGGACTATGACTTTTCGTAATCGATCTCCCCAATTTTTTCCGATGTTTTTCCACCAATCGATTAATATATCTTCATTAATATTTTCATTGTTTTTGAACTCAGAGGGTAAATCTTCATTTAGTTTTTGTAATTCTTGCCCAAGTTGAGAATCCTCAACTCTCACTAAAAGTTTTCTAATAACTTCAGCTCTAGCAAAGGTAACAGCTAAGGCAGGGTCGAGAGCAGAGAGGCGGCTGAGATTGGGAAGCTCATTACTTCTGTATGTAAAGATATCTTTAACCTCACAACGATCAGCACGAGCTAAGAAGCTAGCGCACGTAAAAGCACGAGTAAAATCAGGATTAAGAACCCAGCCAAGTGTCCGCTCTACATCAAGAGCAATATCAAAGTCAAGATAACAAGCTCGGATCGCTGCAAGGCTATAGACATCCCCAACTAAAGCTGAAAGAAATCTAGATTGTTCGTCTACCCACTGCAAAAACTTCTGTAATTCCTTATCTTCAGCCAATAACCCATCAATTTTTGCTTTCATTAACCTTAATAGACTATCCGACCTAACTAACATTTCTGATGTTAATAGGAATACCTCTCGCCAAGTGCGATTAGTTAACCGCTCCATTAACTCTTGCAACATAGGACTATCTATTGAATTCGGATCGCAATTGGCAACAATATGTCTGGCTGTAAAATATTCATGAAAAGTTAGATGCGAAAAAGAATATATTCTTCTTGCCCGCTCCATTAAAAGACCATGCTGTGCTTCAATTAACTTCAAAACTAAACCACCGTCTACTTCTGAATCATTTTGGTCATTGGGCGGTAATTTTTCCATGTAATTACTAATTTCACGCTCTGCTCTTTCCTGCTTGAATACATAGTTACCAGTTATGAAAGTTGAATAAGCAATTTGACTTAATAAATTTTCTTTATGTTTTTGAGATAAACTTTTATAAATCTGCTCTCGCTCAATGTATCGTTTGGCATCCCACTTTTTTAACAATACATCTAAGCCATCTTTATATAGCTCTGAACGATTAGTTGGAAAACTTCCAGAATCTTCAAAAACTAAACATAATAAGGTTAAAAGCAATGGATTTGTTGCTAATTCACGAATAGGTTTATGATCTTTATTGCCAATTTTTTTTAGAAATTTATCGGCTTGCTTTTGAGAGTTGTTAATGTTAAACCAACTTTTGACAAAATAATTTATTTCTTCTTCTTCAAAATCGGCTATTTCTACTTCTGTAAAACTTTCAAAATTATATTCCGTCGCAGCAAGTCTACAGGTAATAACAAATTTATTTTGATAATTTTGGTTGATAAAACTTTCAATCTGTCTTTTAATACTAATTTTTGATTCTTCTCTAACTTCGTCTAGCCCATCCAACAGGATTAGTCCTCGTCCCTCATTTAAAACTGACTGGATAGTAAATGTATCAAGCTGAAATAGTGATTCAATGTAAGCTAATAAATCTGGCTGTCCCGGAGCTTCGGCAAATTCTTTGAGTGGGATAAAAAAGGGAACCAATTGCTTTAATCGTTTCTTTTCAATGCAGTGCTCATCAGCACAATGTTGTTCAATAAATTGTTTTTCAATACAATGCTTATCAACACATTGCTCCTCAATACACTGCATTGCTAAATATTTCAAGAAGGTGGTTTTTCCGGCACCAGGTCTGCCCAAAATGATTAATTTGGTAAATCGTTCAACAGCGTTTAATCCTGGCACTCGTGTTTCTAACGCGCTACCTAAATTAAACCGTTCGGAATCTTGTAATGGTAAATTTTCTAGAAGATTGCTTAGTTCTCTGCGTTGTTTAGATCTAATTTTTTCCAAAATATTGACTCTGGTATAAATTTGTTCTAAGCAAATTGGATGGGACATATCTAGCACTCGCATCGTGTTGCAAAGATACTTAATTTGCCCATGTATTCGTTTACGCACTATTTTTACTAAAGTTTCAACGGGTTCAGGCGGTGGTGCAATACAATCTTCAGGCACTCCGAGATCGCTTAAGGTAAGACTTAAAACTGCTACAATTGCATCGGCTTGCCGTCGTTCCACACCTTCTGGCTGTTTTGTTCCTAGCAGACGCTTTACAGTATCAACTGACGTTCTGGCTTTCTGAGCGAGCGATTCTTGAGTGAAATTTTCGGCTTTATAGCGTTCTTTTAATTTCTTCTTTCCTTCTTCAGGAAGTTGAACCTTATCACACTGACTCATTTTAATTTTCTCCTGGGCCAAGTAATCACACTATAACGAAACTCCTAATTTGATGAGTAGGGCAAATAGGTTGGAGATGCTGCCCTATTTGCCCTATATCAAGTAGGGTCAAAGCACAATCTATTTAACCTACTTGCCCTGGCAAAAACTTATTCTTTTGCATGAGTATATTTGGTATAAACTTTTTGAGGACAAAAGCAATGTTGTTTAACCGACCTCAATCCGATACTTCAAAAGCTATTGATGATTCGAGCAGTTTCAGAGAAGCTATTTTTAAAGAATTGCTGCGCCAAGTGCATCATAGCTACAATCTAGCCTTAGCAGTTACCGCTGCATCTGGTCTAATGACTTTGGCAGGCGTAGGATTGCTCTATCTTAACCAGATCCCTGCTGCATCTATTACGACTGCTGGCGGTGCCCTCGCTAGCATTAGTTGTATTCAATTTGCTAGAGAGTCGAAAGATGAACTTCGCAAAATGATAAAACTGTCAGAGCAGTCTGAGTAAAATCGTAATTTCTGATTCAGCTTGCTTTAACAATTAGCCCAATGGACAAAATGTCAATCACATCTAGGCAGATAACGGCATTTACAACGTCACCCTGACTGTCAGCGATCATGATGGTGGTTCCACATCCTCAACACTTTCTGTCAACGTGAATAACGTTGCACCTACCGTGGCAGCAGGTGACAATCAAATTATGCATGTCGGCGAAACAGTCGCCTTTAACGGTCACTTTACCGATCCTGGTATCAAAGGTACCCACGCGATCGCGTGGGACTTCGGTGATGGCAACATTGTGAAGAATGACCTTAACCCAACACATATCTACGCTGTTTACGGTACATACAACGTTACCTTAACAGTCACCGACTCTGACGGTGCGGTTGCTACTGATGCAATGACTGTCAAGGTCTTTAAACTACCTACACTGTCCGTTAGCAACATCTCATTAAGTGAAGGTGATGATGGTAATACTTCTGTAGTATTTACTGCCAGCTTATCCGAACCCAGCTTGCGGACTGTAACTGCCAACTACTCTACAACCGACGGCACAGCAACTTCAGGAAAGGATTATACAATTAGCAACGGTACAATTACTTTTGCGCCAGGGGAAACCAGTCAAACTATCATCATCCCAATCATTGGCGATCGCATTGATGAAGATGACGAAACTTTCTTGATCAAGCTACGTGATGTTACCAACGCTGCGATCGCTAATACTAGGGCTAGTGCTACCATCATCGATAACGATCTACCACCAACGCTCTTCATTGCTGACAAAATTATTACTGAAGAAGATAGCACTACAGCAACTATCACTTATACAGTTAACCTTAATACAGCGAGTGCTAAACCGATCAGGCTTATTTAAGGTTTATTTGGGCTTGAACAAAGTTCAAGCCCCGTTAAGTATATTTTAAAAATCAAGTGTTTATGGATGCTAAATAACTGTTGCAACGTTATGAGGAAGGTAAAAGAAGCTTTAGTATGATTGACATTTACGCCAACCCTGCGGAGTTTTGTTTAAATCCTTATCTGACAATTCCGTTTTGGATTGGTAAGTTATACATTTCTGGCGAAGTTATACATTTGCGTATGCACGAACAAAAACGTTTAGATGATAGCTTGAAATTGGCAAGAGTTATCTGGGCATAAAAAGCCTCCTAAATGGCTAAAATTATCAAGGTTTAGCATTGTGGTTAATACGAAGTCAGTTTGTAATTATGTGAAATTTACGGTCTTGCGCTAATGCCACGCGCTTTGGTGCTTACCTTCAAAAAGCTTCTATGAGCTTGACCTATTAACTGCTTGAAAATCAAATGAATGACTAAGCTATACCTTGAAGCAACTTAACAACAGTTAAATTTAATTATGGTATTTTCTACAGCTAATGTTACATCAGGTATGTCTGTTATTCAGGTCTCTACTCAGACCGGAATGGGGGCTATTCCCTATGAAGGAGGCACAGCTTTTCGTGTTTGGGCGCCCTTTGCTTCAGCAATTTATGTAGCAGGAAATTTTAATAACTGGTCTATAACTGAAAATCTACTCGCCCCTGAAAATAATGGATACTGGTCTGTGGACGTTCCTGGAGCTAAAGAAGGTCAAAATTACCGCTATGTAATTCAAAGTCCTTTCATTCCTAGTGATTCTGTATGGTGGCGTACCGATCCCTATTGCAAACATGTCCTAGACAATGACGGCGGCGATGGTGTAATTGTCACAGATCAGTTTGATTGGGGAACCAATACCTTCAATATGCCAGTCTGGAATGAATTAGTGATTTATGAGCTGCATATAGCTTCTTTTAATAGAAGCGAGAACAAGCCCGGAGATTTAAATTCAATTATCGATAAACTAGGTATCTTAAAAGACTTAGGCATCAATGCAATTGAACTGATGCCGATTTTTGGTTTTCCGGGAGAATACTCTTTAGGCTATAACCCTGCTTTCCCCTTTGATATAGAAAGTAATTATGGTGATCCTGGTAAATTTAAAAACTTCGTCAAAAAAGCCCATGAATTTGGCATAGCTGTGATTCTTGATGTAGTTTATAACCATTTTGGTGATAAAGAACTAGACTATTCTCTACGGCGGTTTGATGGTTGGAATCAAAATAACGGGGATGGAATATATTTTTACAACGATCAACGCGTTCAAACCGATTTTGGTCCTCGCCCAGACTATGGCAGGGGTGAAGTGCGGCAATATATCCGTGACAACGCTTTGATGTGGCTGGAAGAATATCAGATAGACGGTTTACGCTTTGATTCCACCATCAACATTCGTAATATTTACGGCAAGAACAACGAACCTGTAAATGACATTCCTGAAGGCTGGAGCTTGATGCAATGGATCAACAATGAAATAGACAGTAAGATGCCGTGGAAGATTACGATCGCAGAAGACTTGCAAAACAACGAATGGATCAACCGTAATACAGGATCTGGGGGAGCCGGATTTGATTCTCAATGGGGTAGCTTTTTTTATTATTCTATTTTTAATGCAGTGGTAGCTTCCACGGATAGCGCCCGTAATATGTACAGCGTTCGGGATGCAATTTTGCAAAGGTTTGAAACCGATGCTTGGAAGCGAGTTATTTACAGCGAAAACCATGATGAAGTAGCCGAAATTAACCACAAAGTCCGGCTACCGGAGGCAATTTGGCATGGTAATGCAGATAGCTGGTTTGCCCGCAAACGCTCTACCTTAGCAGCGGCTCTCGTCTTCACATCTCCTGGAATTCCGATGATTTTTCAAGGTCAAGAATTTTTGGAATGGGGAAATTGGAGTGATTCTGGCACATTAGATTGGAGCAAGAAAGATAAATTTAGTGGTATTTGGGATCTTTATCAGTCGCTAATTCGTTTACGGCGCAACTGGTATAACAACACCAGAGGTTTGCGTGGACAGCATGTCAACGTACATCACGTTAACAATAACGACAAAGTTATAGCCTTTCATCGTTGGGATAACGGCGGGCTAGGGGATGATGTAGTTGTGATTATAAATATGGGCGATCGTTTCTACGATCGCTATAGCCTAGGCTTTCCTGGAGGCGGAACTTGGTGGGTAAGGTTTAATAGTGACTGGAATGGTTACAGCCCAGATTTTGGCAATCATTCTGGTTATGACACCTTTGCAAATCAGAGTAATCCCAATGATTCCGATGGTATGCCCTTCAGTGCCAATATTGGCATTGGGCCTTATAGCGTCTTGATTCTTTCTCAATAAAATAATGGCTTGGTCATGGTGTAGAGGAGTACAGTCATGAAAGCGATCATCATGCATAAAACCGGGGGTACAGAAGTACTGCACTACGAAACCTTTCCTACCCCGAAACCAACTGCCAATGAGGTTTTAGTCAAGGTTCATGCTGCTACGGTAAATCACACAGATATATTTCACCGTTCAGGACAGTTTTTCATTCAAAAAAGTCTCCCCCATATTTTGGGTATGGATGTAGCAGGGGAAATCGTGGAATTGGGTGCAGGAGTAACAGATTGGCAAATAGGTGATCGCATAGTTGCTACTTTTGAAGCCTTGGGAAGAGAAAGAGATGGTGCTTATGCCGAATACACCACACTCCCAACCAACCAACTACACCGCATTCCCGATGGACTAAGTTATATTGATGCGGCCAGCATTGGTTTAGCTTTCACAACTGCTTGGATTGCCCTATTTTATAAGGGCCTGCTAAAACAAGCAGAACGAATTGTTATCCATGCAGCATCTAGTGGAGTCGGAACCTCTGCAATTCAAATTGCGCGTTGGCAGAAGGCCCAAGCGATCGCCATCAGTGATAAAAACAAAGCAGAGCGATTACATCAGCTAGGAGCCAATTTTGTCATTGATCGCCACTCTCCTGATTTAGTAGAGCAGGTGATAGAGATAACCAAAGGAGAAGGCGCTACCCTGATCCTTGATTTAGTAGGACGAACAACATTGCGATCGTCTATCAGTATGCTGGCAAAAAATGGGCGGATTGTTTGTGCTGGGACTCTCAGTGGTGATATAGCAGAAATTAATGTTATGGATCTACTGATGAAAAATGCTACTATTCACGGTTCATTTGCTCTGATTCAACCCCAAGATTTCGAGCAAATTTTGCAACACTTTGCCCAAGGGATATTTCAACCTGTGATTGACTCTGTTTTCCCCTTACAAAAAGCGAGTGCTGCCCACGAGCGGATTGAGGCAAAACAGGCATTTGGTAAAATTATTCTCGTGCCCGATCTATAACATCAAAAATGAAATTTAATGATTTTTCAAGAATTCGTAGTCATTTTTCCGGAAAGATTAAGGCTATTATTGTTTTTATAAATACCACTTTTTTCGTGTGACCCAACCAAGCAACTTAGATCTATTTCAGGATGCTAATTGCAGCCATTTTTTGTGACTGAATTTGGTCGATTAATATCTACTAGGAGAAGAATTAATGGCTGTTGAAATCTTACAAACAGACGACCAGTACGTACTTAACCACTGCACTAAATTTCTTGCCAGAGATAATATAGATCCTCGCCATAACTTTGGACAATGGACTGACGACGATCCTCGCTCTCGGATTGCTGAACCTTGGCGATTTCCGATTATCGATAGTTACAGCGATGGTAGTGATTTTGTTAAAAGTTATTCTTCCAATGTAGTAACTTTCGTATATCAGCAACCAAAAGCAATGGCGCCCAAAAATGTTGCTGTAATCGGGACTTTCGCCAATCTTTATGAGCCAATTCCACTCAAGCCAGTCAACTTCGTTGGGGAACCCACAGGATATTATGCTCTATCGATTATTGTACCGAAAGGACAATTTCACACCTACAAATTTATCGTCGATGGGCAGGCAATTATAGACCCAATAAATCCCCAGCGTGCCCAGCTTGACAACGGTCAATTATGGTCACGATTTTTTACCCAATTGTGTACTGAACCATTGAACTTTGAAGACTGGGAATTTGACATTGTAGCTCGATTAGTAGATCACATTTTGCCTTTCCGAACTCAGGAAGGGGAAAACTTTTTGAACCGTTATTACAATTTTTTGGGTAAACAAGATAAACAGGTGCAATACGCCTATGCTTATCGTCTAGATGAATCAGTAGGAGCAGCAAACTTTATTGACAACATTTTAGCCAGGGAAGAGAATCATCATTTAGTTGATTACAAAATTTGCTTAGGTCAAATTAGCCGGATATTGCGGCAACGCAATCCCTACGTTGAACCCAAAGATGTCTCTAAAGAGTTGTACATTGACCTCTATGACGAAATGGCTATTAACAAAGTCAATGGTTGGAATTACCAGGAATACCAAGAACCTCGTTTCTTCCTGGAATTACTGCGCCGCCACACATTTACAGGTGCATTTTCTCATCCTAAATATGGTGGAAATGTCGGAGGAACAGCTTGGGCTTATCTATCAGAAAGGTTTAAAGATAAGAGCGGCAAAACCTTATTTGATTGGCGCAGAGCGATAGAACCACCCCTTGGACTTAACAGCGATTATCGAGGCTAATTGATTTACCCAGGAGAATATATATGCAAACAGAATTTGATGTAGTGATCGTTGGTAGTGGCGCTGGAGGTTCTCCCATTGCCCACACTTTAGTGAAGGCTGGAAAATCAGTACTGATTCTTGAAAAAGGCCCACTATTTCGACCCCAGTATCAAAATCCTCAAGGGTTAAGTGACTTTAAGCGCGATGAATTGTTTGCTGATGGCCCTGAAAAGCGTATCCGCGTTCCTGGAGTTGCTAATCAGAATGAAGCCTTTTATTCTAGCCACGTTGAACCAGATATTAACGACGAGCCACATATCTACCGCGATCCCAACGGACAAGATCGAGCCACAATTGAAGGCTATACGGCCCAAGTAGTGGGCGGCGGTACTCAAATTTATGGTGGTGTTTCCCTGCGGTTCACCCCCACCGATTTACGCTTACAAAGTTTCAATGCTGGACGTAATGACTTAAAAAACGACCCGAATGGGGATGTGCAAAGAGAAGCCCGTGATTGGCCTGTAACTTATGATGAGCTAGAACCCTACTATGTGAAAGCTGAATACCTTGTAGGTCTTAATGGCACTGCCGAAAACCAGCTGAAGCCTTTTAGTAAAGATAGCTATCAACCGCCCCTAGAACCTAACCCAATTAGCAACTATGCGAAATTTGGTATGGACAAACTAGGCGAACAATTGGGTAATAGTCAGCCGATTAAGCCCTACCGCGCACCGCTAGCGGTGATTACCCGCGATCATCAACCTAGTGGACGCAAAGTTCCCAAAGATCCCGAAAGCATCAAAACGAGTTATGTAAACCGTTTTGGCTGTCCTCTGGGTGTGAAATCAAGTACTTGGGTTTCTTTGCTTAGTCCGATCGCTAATCAACCAAATTTTGAAATTCGGACAAACTGTGTAGTTACTCATCTTGAAAGTGAGGGAGCGAAAGTTAGCCGAGTCGTCTACCGCGATCCGAGTGGCAAAACCCGGTTTGTTCAAGGAAAGTTGGTAATCGTCGCTTGTTCTGCCATTGAATCGATTCGGTTGCTGAAGCTGTCAGGACAGCTGAGTTCCGAATTCAATAAACGCATCAACCAAAATGATTTATTAGGTAAGTACTTTCTTACCCACTGTTTTGGAGGTGCTAGTGCTCTGATGCCTACCCGCAGCGATAAAACCTTAGCTCTTGATGCTGATTGGGCAACCGATGCTTGCGCCACTGACGACTTTCTCAAAAGCAGAGGACTTTGGGCAGGTGGGGCAATTTACAACAATACTTCCGATCAAGCCTTGCCCATCTCTCTCGGACGTACCCACGGTAGTCGGGATTTAGACACACTTTGGAAAGGTTTTATTGAAGATACCAGTTTAGCGGCTCAAGGGTTGACGGACTTTTTGGACAACAATCTGGGTAGGGGTTTATCCGTCAGCTTTATGGCAAATCAAGTACCCCTGAAGACCAATCGGATTGAACTCCATCCCACAATTAAAGATAAGTGGGGTCGTCCTGTGGCTCACATCATCAAAGAATGGCACAGCCACGACAGATATCTCATGGACACCTTGGCAGAAATGTGCGGTCAGGTTTTGAAGTTGGGTGGTAATTCAATTCCAGGTGAATTCAACTTTGAATTTAAAGGTCAAGGTGGCGTGTACCTGGCAGAAAACGCCTTAGCACGGATTGCTAACCATATTCTTGGCGGAGCCAGGTTTGGTACTGACCGCAAAGACTCGGTGCTAGACCGCAATTGCAAAGTTTGGGACTTTGATAACCTCTACGTCACCGATGGCTCATTTATGCCGACATCGGGAGGCGCAAACCCCACGTTGACAATTCAGGCTAATTCTTTTCGGGTAGCTGACGAATTACTTAAAAGGCTTTAACTTTATGGACCCAGCATTTAACGACATTCAGACCAATCCATGGAACGAGATTTTTAAAATCGTCTTTTTTCCAGATCGCATTTACCATGCCGAATACCTCAACGCTACCCGCAGTCCCCGTTATCGTTACAACGTGCGAGAGGTTCGCAGCTACTTGGGGATCAATGCCCTCAAAGGAGAGGTATATCTTGATGGAAAGTTTATCAGTAATTTTCTGCGACTGGAATACAGATCCAGCCGTTTAATAGAGCAAGTACGCGAGAAAAAACGGTTGCTCAGTAGTGGTGTGATTGCTTGGGTGAAGTTGTTACCGGAAGATGAAAGCAAGAAAGCAGAAAGCAGGGTAAAACTACACCATTGCCCCTGGATTGATGCTTACACTGTGGAGATTTGGGAAACTTTAGAAGCTCCTAATACCAGCTACCATGATTTTCAAATTTTGGATCAGATGGGACGCGATGGGTCGATTACGCGAGTTAAAGCATTTAACCCAGCTTTGCGAGATATCAAAGCACTGACGCAGATAGAATTGGCATTTCGTGAAAATGATCGCAATTTACCTACTGGCTATCAAATTAGTGATGCTGATGCCTGTTGGGATAATGACTATTCGCGATCGCACCAAGAACCACGCACGCAAGAACCCAGTTCACAGCAAAATACCGTTGACGATCTCAACTACCTAATCAACTTCCAGCGCGGTTGGTTTTTACAAGCACCGGACATTAAGCCTGTGCGCTATCGGAATGCCATGATGGATGGCGACAATCCAGATCTAGCAGACAACAACATTATTGATATGCGCTGGATTGTTCAACGAGAACTAGGCGGTTCCAACATCTTTTTCCACGAAGTAACAATTCCTCCCGGCACTGTAGAAGGCACTCACCAACATATTGGTACGGAAGAATTATATTACATCAGCGAGGGAGAGGGCCTCGCCTATATGCGTGCCGGCGACGATCCCGCAACAGACAAATACCCGACTGTAAAACGTCAAGTCATGGGACTGGGGAGCCGTGAATTTAAAGAACTCCCTGTGAAACCAGGTAGCGTTATTTTCACCAAGAGTGGTGGGATGCATGGCATTCGTAACCCTGGTACAAAACCCCTAAAATTCGTTGCTTTCTTGTATCACACAATTTAATTTCTCTACTTAACTCTCACCAACTGTTGCCATGTTTATTGTTCATTCTGACAGTGTTTTTAAAGTCGATCCCAATACCCCGCCTGACTATAACCGGGGTAATCCGTTGCTGAAGTTGCTGAATTTTCTCGAACGCGCCCAACTAGCAGCTGAACGTGAATTTTATTTAACAGGGGAGTTCCAGTATTTATTTCCTTATGACTCTCTGGTTTTATATAGACCGCAGGGGAATGATGCTAATATTCTTGACCCGACTGTGCAAGATAATAAAACAGATTTCCAAAAGCAAAATGTCAAGGATTTTGTTAGTACCGATACCTTTTTAATTCGAGGTTTGGCGACTGTGGGAGACTGGACAGGGCCGTTTTTGCGAGTTTCTTACCGTGGCGGTCCTGATACTAAGCTATCCATTGCTGCTAACCATAAATTGGGGGAAAAGATTAAACTCTGGATTAAAGTCGCAGGTGTGGCAACTCCAGCGTTGATTTTAGTGCCGTATAATCCCTTAAGCGATCGCTATGAAGTTGAGTTTTGGGGGTATCCAGGCAACGATTTGCGAAATCAACTAGACGATAAAGGACGTAATGCCCTAGATCGCGGTGAACTCCAAGTACGAAATGATTTAGTACATGGCAGCATAGCAGACTTCAACCGGGAAGCCTTAAGCGAGCGCTATATACTAGATGTCGCTCCTACAAACACCATGCATCCTATATTACCTCTGCATATAGAGCTTGCTTGGGCAGACTTTAGCGAGAAAATTTGGGACTCCCAAAATGGGGCAAACTACCATTATGAATTCAACATGATTGTCCGTGGATGGGATCACTTTTTAGGAACAGGTATCAGTTCTAACCCTCACGGTGGTATTGGCTTTTTGGAATATCGCAATTTGATGTCTAATTATGGACGCTATTCAAGTAAACCCGAATTGGGTCGCCAGTTAAACTCATGGAACTTCAACGCCTTTGGTAATAAAAATCATGGCAACGGTTTTGAAAGATTCTTTGCCGTAGATTACATGGATTTGCACGTCCTCAATTCTGGCTGTGGGATTGGTTTACATCGCCATCGTGATAACCAGGAAGTTTTTCTGATGATGGATGGTCAAGGCTTTATGGTAGTAGGTGATTGGTGCAAAATGCCAGAGCGAGAACGCTGCTTTGAAATCCGTACCCTACAAGCTGGACACTTTGCCATGCTCAAAGGTGGTAATCTCCACGCTTTAATGAATGCTACTGATGAACAAGTTTCTCTATTTATGTTTGGGGGATATGATTAATGCAAGTTTGATAGCGTACTGCTTTGTCTGTTGAAATAATTAGGCAGAAATATAACCAATGTCCGCCAAAAGCTTTCCATAAATATTTTTAACTAAATTAAAAACTGGATGTCGGTCATCGACATTGGCGGGAGCTACTTTAAAGCTAAATAATTCTCCTGATTCATTAATAATTAAATGGAGCTTGAAATTAAAATACCAACAAGCGCGAACTTTTACCCCAAACTGCAAAACCTTGAAAAACTTTGTTGCGAGTAGCGCGGTTCAGATGACAAATAGGGATTTTAGTTAAATTAATAAAACTGATACCTATTATATGGATTACTTAAATGTTTGCTACAGATAAAGCATCCAAAATGAAAGTCCATTTTGCCATAATTGGGATCATTAGCTAATCATTAACCCCTTGCTACTAAGCAAGGGGCTAATTGTTCTCATTTATTTGAACCGCTATCGCTTGTAATAGTGAAAGTTGGGGTAAACCACACCCCCTCTACTCCTATACCACGCTTGGGCGATAGCCCGTCATCATAGCTATTTATATATTTGTAAAATTATGTTAAGCAACTTTGAAATGATTGTAACGGGCGAATTACATGAAGATAAATTAATTGTTCAAGGAGAGAAATATAAAGTTAAGGGTTCATGTAATTATACAGGCACTCAGCAATGGCGGGGTAGTACCTGCAACAGATTCCAACGGGCTAATCTCTAGTCTTCAAATTGTTGGTATTAATGAATCAGGTGACGCTGATTCCTGTAAATTTCTGGGTCGAGTAGTCGAGTATAGTAAAGCCGGAAGAATTTTATTTAAAATAACTCGCCCTGGAGAAAAGACTCTGAGAATAACACTCATTGGTGGTAGCCCATCAATAAAACCAGGGCAATTATTAGAAGTTTCAGCAGTACTCAACTGTCAACAGTTGCAAATAATTCAAGTAGAGAATACAGAAATTGAACTTGATGATGTAGAAAACGCTCTCAAGCCAATTGATATAGAAGTGAATGCAGCGACTCCATTACCAGAATTGGTTAATGCAGTTAATCAGTTGAAGAATAAAAAACTGGAATTTGTTGCTCAAGCTAAAGCTGCCCTTGAAAATCATACTGGGATAGCACAATGGAATTTAGCTACACCTGTTAAGCGCGGAAAGTTTTTCGAGTGGGAAGTTGACCAACATGGGTTAAATGCCAGAGTCAGAGTAAATGAACATACTGGTATAGCCCAAGTGTGGGAATTTAGCACAAATAATCAAATACCATTAGAGCTAGAGCCAGACTTAGAGCAAGATAAATTAAGTGTCACGCCATTAGGCGCTGCTAGAGGCATCGGAGCTTCCTGTTTCCGAGTATTAATTGGCCCCTATGAAATAGTCCTTGATGCTGGTACACGACCAAAAGGAGATAAACCTTTACCAGCCTTTGAATATTTAAGAAACCCCAACTTAATATTAATTAGCCACGCTCATCAAGACCATATCGGGGCATTACCAACATTCCACAAAATGTTTCCAGCTTGCCCGATGATTTGTACTGTAGGAACCAGACAAATAGCCGATGTAATGTTAACAGACTGCCTGAAGATTCAACAGCATAACGAAGATTTTCAGGAGTTATTTGATGAAAATGACTTAAATCAAACAATATTTCAATTACAAACCAAACCTGTTGGGGTAGATTTTGAACCGTTACCTGGATTAAAAGTGCGGTTTATTCATGCAGGGCATATCTTAGGGGCAGCTTGTATTTATATCAGGTACGGTGAGCGAAGTCTGTTATATACAGGTGATTACAACACTTCTAACAGTAGAACAACAGATGGACTAAGACTAGCTGATTTGCCAGAAGCCGATATGTTGATTACTGAATCAACTTATGGCGCTGATAATCACCCCAACCGTAAAACCCAAGAACAGGAATTACTTAAAGCAGTTGCAGAAGTAGTGTCTAAGGGCGGTAATGTACTAATTCCAGCATTTGCATTAGGACGCGCCCAAGAGATTATCTTAGCAATTCGTACCAGTGCCTTATTTCATAAGCTTAATATCCCTGTATATGTAGATGGCTTAGTGCGGGCGGTTACGGATGTATTCATTGAAAATATCAACTTATTACCTGCCAGCATACAAAATTTTGCACTTCAATCAGAACCCTTCTTTAACCCTGATAGTCATCCTCCCATCATTCCCATTGCTCATCCGAAAGAACGACCACTGGCAATAGCCAAACCTTCTGTAATCATTGCTAGTTCTGGAATGCTATCTGGTGGAGCTAGTGTTTATTATGCCACCACGTTATTAGAAAGAGATAACGCGGCTGTTTTTATTTCTGGTTATACCGATGAGGAGAGTCCAGGTCGTTTTCTGCAAGGGTTGCAGCAGGGTGATGAAATTGAATTTAATAATAAAAAGTTAGTAGTTAAAGCAGATATTCGACGTTTTAACTTATCAGGACACGCTGATAAAGTCGGGTTGACGCAAGTGATTAATCGAGTTAATCCTAAGCATCTAATTCTCATTCATGGTTCCATGAATGCTTTACATGAATTATCCAGAGCCAGCGACCTGAAAGCCAAACATTTAATCCATATTCCTAATGTTGGTGAAGTGATTGAATATGGGACTGTACCTGAACAGGTTTCACCACTCCAGTTAGCTAAGTTGCACCATAAAACTGAGTTTGAAGTTAAGATTGCTGCGGAATATGATGGAGCTTGGATCAAGATTCCTGCTGATATTATTGATACTGACCCACGTTGGCATCACTTTTCCGAGACAGGAATGCTCAAAGCTAAATGGGATGGGATTGCTTTGAAACTTATTCCAATTATGCAGCATCATCTTAATGTTGAAGCAGCAGCTTTATCTGGTGTTGACTGTTGTGCTACTTGTAAATTCTTTCAGAAAAAGTGCTGTACTTCTCCTGATAGCCCTTTGTATGAATTGCAGGTAGATCCTCATGGTAAATGCCTAGAGTTTGTGAGTGAGAATAAAGAAGTCGAAATACCAGATACAGAAGTCATCTAGGAGATTCTCTCTCATTAGTTTAATATGAACGATTAAAGCGATCGCACTCTCCTCATTTCTTCTTGTCCCCTCGTCCCCTCGTCCCCCTGCTCCATATTCCCTGCGGAATAAATAAATCTTTAACGTCAATTAATACTAAAGGTAGATTAAATGCAACTGAGAGAGTATCAAGTTGAATGGATTAACCAAATTTGGGCAGCTTGGAATCAAGGAAATAGAAGTGTTTTAGCACAATTAGCTACAGGTGCTGGTAAGACTGTTTGTTTTGCTGTAATTAGTAGATATTTTTTAGAACAGGGCAAACAAATTTTAATTATTGCTCATCGGGTCGAGTTAATCTACCAAGCCGCAGAAAAACTGGCGCAAGTAACTCAAGTCCCAATTGGAATTATTAAGCACGGAATTGAGCCTAATAATTATGCCATGATTCAAGTGGCATCTATTCAAACTCTCGCTACTAGAAAAATCCTGCCCAAAAACATTGGTTTATTGGTAATTGATGAAGCTCATCATGCTAGTGCAGCAACATATCGTAAACTAATTAACCATTACCAAGATGCCCAAGTCCTGGGTGTAACAGCTACTCCACAAAGAATTGACGGGCAGGGTTTTGAAGATTTATTCAATGTGTTAGTGGTGGGTGAATCAACACTGGATTTAATTCGCGATCGCTATTTATGTCAATATCGCTTGTTTGCCACACAAAATAATATTGATACTTATGCTGTACATAGATATGGTCAAAAATATGGTGGTGATTTTAGCTCTAGGGATTTAGCCTTAGCTGTCAATAGCCAAGTTAGTGTGGGAGATATTTATGACAATTATATTAAGTTTGCTATCAAGAAACAAACGATTATTTATGCTGCTAGTGTTGAGCATAGTCGGGCTATCGCCCAATATTTTAGTAGCAAAGGAATCGTTGCAGAACATTTGGATGGACGGACACCAGCACCTACCCGTGCAGCTATTTTAAAGCGATTTCAATCAAAATTAACTCAAGTTATTACCAATTATGAAATTCTGACTGAAGGTTATGACTGTGGGGAGATTGAGTGTATTTATTGTGTACGTCCAACGCTATCTTTGACTTTATGGCTGCAAATGATTGGGCGGGGGCTAAGAATTAGCGATAATAACAAAGTTTTGACAATTATTGATTTAACTGATAATTGGAAGCGACATGGCTTACCTGATGATTTCCATCATTGGAGTTTAAAACCAACAAGTGCTTCCCAAAATCGTGGAGCAGTTTGTTGTGAACACTGCACTCATGTATTCTACAAGCCAGATTCGCTTCAGCCATATATGGCTGAGGTTGATCAAGATGGATGGTTGATTAAACATTATCAAATACCTTGTCCAGCTTGTGGAGTAATTTGTTACTTGACAAGGCGTGAAGATGATGCTTCTTCTGAACGAATTTATGTGCGTCTTAAACCAGGAATTATTCCAGAAATATCTGAGATTGATTTAAGAACTAACCAGTCAATTGTTATGGCTGTGCGGGCGTGGTTAAGACAAGAAAAACCCGATGCTAATAATGTTTACAAGGCTTTGTTTAAACACTTTATTACTACACTAGACAAGTTTACTTTAGGAGATTGGAGGGAAATTGTAAAACTTATTAATAAAAGTGAGGAAAATACGACTAAGTTAGCATGGGAACTTTACCAAGAAGGGAGGCTCAAATATCACGCTAGAGTAGCAGCACTTATTGCTATAGAGAAAAGGAATGCCCAAGTTAAGAATCAAGTCAGCAGTGACACAATTGGCACTTCAGTAACAGGAAAAGTCCAAGTAGGTAATCAAATACTTCAAAAACAGTACGAACAACAATGGCGTAATGCTATTAATAGTTGTCAGGAGACAACGCAGGAATTTCTGATGGAATATACGGGTTTATTCAATGTGCAGTTTATTGGGTCAACAAATGTGAATATTTCGCTGGAAGTTGAGAATATTCCTGAATTGAAAACTGTGATGCGTTCAATTAATGAGTCTGAACTTACTTCCGCTTTTGGCAAGGCTTTTGCTAAAAAGGCTGCTGTGATGTTTCGGATTAAATGATTATTAAACAGAAAAATCTGTTTGTAAGTAGTGAAAGCTAATTAATACTGAAAGCTGTTTTACTACTGATTACAGGGATAAAACAGACTCCCTTTGCGTCATTGCCTCTAATTCATAAAGGGCGATAGCCCTATTGTTATAAACCACCCGCAAATAAACGTATGCGCTTTAGATCACAATTTTGCCTCGGCCTAGCGATTAGCTTGAACTTCAGTTTGCTCGCACCTTTGAGTGCGTCTGTATCAGCGCAAGCGCCTGTGCCCGCGCAAGTACCCACACCCACCCAAGTGCCAAGAACCTCATTTAGAGATGTCCCCGCCGACTACTGGGCTTATGAATACATATCAGGACTCGCCCGGTTCAGTGTGATTAGCGGCTTCCCCGATGGCACGTTCAAACCTAATGAACCCGTAACCCGCGCGCAGTTTGCGGCAATTTTGAATCAAGCGTTTATGTCAGTGCAGCCTTTTCAAGTACCGAATGGGCGGTTGAATGCAACGCAGCCCAGTACTCCAACCTTTGCGGATGTGCCTAACAATCATTGGGCTGCTGGCTATATTGCTAAAGCTCGCACTGCGGGTTTTCTCTCAGGATATCCGGGGAATCAGTTTAAGCCTAATCAACCGATATCCCGCGTACAGGCCCTGATTTCTATCGCCAATGGATTGGGATATCAGGGCGGTAGTATGGCGGAACTATCTGCCTATAAAGACGCTGCTGCCATTCCAAAATATGCTCGCCCTGGCATAACCGCTGCCAGAGCCGCCAACATTGTTGTTAACTATCCTGCCCTCGATCAGATCCGGCCCAATCGCCCAGCGACCCGCGCTGAGGTGGCGGCTTTTGTCTATCAGGCGTTAGTCAAAGATGGTAGGGCGCAACCTGTGGCAGCAGCTGGTGCTCGCTGGAATAAAGCGCCCATAACAACCCTGCCAACAGCAGCGAACGTGTTTAGCTTTAGCGCAGATGGACAACGGCTACTGACCTTGACCACAGGCGGTGCCAAGCTTCAGGTATGGAATACGCAAACAGGTGCGCTAATTAAGGAGATTGCCGCTGGCGCTCAGACTCGCTTTGATGGGGCGGCGATCAGCAAGGATGGGACGAAGGTGGCGGCGATCGCGCAAACTTCTCCCACAAACACCGTGGAACTAGCGGCATGGGTCATCGAGACAGGTCAGCCGCTGTGGAAAAAAACAATCGGCCCTGCAAGCTCAACCATCGATGGCAGTCAGATTGCCTTTAGTAATGACAATCAGCGAATCATAACGTTTGTGAAAACAAATCGAGACGGCACTTCTGTACCACAACTAGCTCTGTGGAACACGGCGAACGGTGAAGCGGTGCAATCTTTAGACACCAGCGGTCGATTTGCAATTAGCCCCAATAGTCAGTTTGCAATTAGCCCTAATGGTCAGTTTTTAGCCATTCAGATCTACCCGAATGATTCATCTGGCCGCGTAGACCTATGGCGACTCAATCAGAGCGGCATTTTTGAGTACGCTAGGACGCTTCCGCCGGAAGATGTCCTCTTCTGGGGGATGAATATGGTCTTTAGAAACGATGGGTTGCTCAATGTGCTAACGAGATCGCCTTACGATGGACTGCTTGTCACTTGGAATCCACAAACGGGCGCACGCGTGACCAGCACTGAGCTACTGGCTGATCGATCAGATGAGGCCATTGGCCTAAGTCCAGATGGCGATAGCTATTTTTTCGGGGGGCAGGTGGCTGGAGCGCGCTTGGGCAGTGTGAAAACTGGAGAAGTTCAGGACTGGCCCAGTGGCTATGGCTATCGGGTTGCGTTTAGCGATCGCGGCAACTACCTAGCGATCCTGAACATCAACCCCAATGAAGTTGGATCAACGCTACCCACGCCATCCATTAGTATCTATTCTAAAATTGCCCATTAGGCCAATCTCCAATGAAAGGCTGGGAGAGAAGAGGCTGGTCGGACACAACTATGGTAATGTCACGATACTGATACTGTTGGCGAATTCATAAAATACTCATTAGCGATCGCACTCGCCATTTGCGTAAGTCCTGTTGGTGATTTTATTTTTTGGGTGCTGACATCTGCATAACAAAATCCCATAATTGCCAAGTTCTGTTCTCAACACCTGGAACTAGCGGCACATCCTCAAATTGCTGCACTGCCCAAAACGCTTCTTCATGCTCCTCTACAGCCTTGAAGAAGGCTTCTGCTGCCTGCTGCATTGAGAGGGCGGCTTCAATATAGGTTTTACCGTCTTGTGACATTAGTTTATTTTCTATTACATCGTGTGTAAAACAAGGATAAACTGTGAGGTTTTGTCAAGCTGCAATAAGAAGCCATTGATTAATGACAATTTGTAGAAAGCACTCGCGCTATATATTTTGCCTTTAATTGTGTATTTCTTAGTGCTAGGGTCTTTCAAAGCCTGCGCCTTGACATCTGGGGGAAACCATTCCATCAGTTCTACTGTACCGAATACGGCTGGCGATGCAACAGAGGATGCAGAGACTATCTTTTTAGCATCTTCTGGGCGAAAAGTTAACACAGCAGTCAGGCTCCAATCTGTTGGCCCAGGAACTTTTGTGGTATTACTACCCTTAATTTCAGTAAGCCAGACCACAGATTGGGGTGGATAGGGCAGCGTAATGTACTTTTTTAGTTCGTTGGCATTTCGACTGAGGTTCAACTTGTGACTTTCTGAGCTAGTTGCTATCTGGTCTTGTTGACTTTTAACTCCCTTACCAGATATGGCGCATGCTCCTAATCCAGTTGTACTCACAACAATTACAGAAGAAAGTAGAAGCAATCTAAGCATCGGTATCACAACAATTAAGTTTTTTTACTTAAAGTGAACGTTTTAGTCAGTTTGCTGCTCAAACCCCGTTAGAGTCACGAATACCGGGCAAAAGCTCACCTGAGCTTGAGAAAATTTGAAACGGAAGTGAGCACTTATTCCACTGGAGTTTAGACACCGAGGTAGTGGTGTAAATAAAGAACCCTACCCCCCTGTGCGCCTTAATTCCGCTTGTTCCTTTTAGATTAACTAGAGCTTGGTCGCCCCTTTTAAATTGTTTCTCAAGCAAAGAGAACCAGCTTCTGTTTTATCCCAATACCCGCTCTCGCATGAAGGTAGCGGGAATCAGGATATAGTTTGATAGCCCTATCGTAGGATGCGATCGCAGATCCATAAGCAGACATTTCAAAAAGCAGCAATCCTCGATTAAACCAAGCTTGATGATAGGAAGGAGAAAGCGCAGTGGCTTTGTCGTAACAACTCAACGCTTCGGCTTGCCGATGTAAAGCACTTAAAGCATTGCCGCGATAATTCCAAGTACGGCAATCATTTGACTCAAAGCTCAATGCCAGATCGAATGCCGAGATGGCTTCACTATACTGCTCAATCGCGCAAAGTTCACAACCTTTAGCTTGCCAGTAATATGAGGAGTTAATATCTGATTCTCTACAAGTCATGCTATTGTCTTTTGCTCTCCCAGAAAAACATTTAAAAAACGGCGCATCTGCTAAAACTGGATTAAACAAAGTAATCCTTGATTTATGTTTGTCGTTTAACTAAAAAAGGTAGAACTAGAAGAAGACATAGTAACTTTTGGATTGGTTTATGATACTGGAGCGCGAAATATTTCTTAACACCTATAATCATTACCCTTAATTTATTTAAATAGCGGAATAATCCAGGCAGCAATAACGGTGAACAGGATAGCACTTTCTAACCATACTAAAATCTGAGGGGATTGGAACCAGTTCTCCCTTGAACCTTGTAGTAGACTTGACCACCATAGGAGCGAGATGGGCAGACCACAGAGTAGGGCTATCTTTGTCTCGGAGAGCGCCAGTTGAGCATAGATAGCAGTAATGGAACTCCACCAACTTTGACATTCAAGATTCAGGTGAAGAGCAATTGCTATCGCCATAATCACCCATGCAATTAAGTGAGCATAATACCAGGCGTGATTTAATTCTCCCTTGGGTAGCCATGTTTCATCCATCATTTTGCCGCTAAACACCGCAAATGTTAATGCAATCAGGGCAAACGTATTAGTAAAACGGTTTAACGTATACCACCAAATGGGTTTACCAAATGAAGATAATTTAGCTAAGGAGTCGGGCTGAATCAGCCGCCTCTGTCCCCGATGAAATGCGTAGAGTACAAAAAAGGGAAATATCAGCAAGGTATATAAACCAAAAGTGCCATGTACCCCTTCTATATCTCGATAGGTAGGTAATGGAATTCTTCCCCAACGCCCATCGTAGGTATCGTAAGTCCAAAAAGCTGTTAGTATTGCAGCCACTAGAAACAGACCAGTGAACCCATGCAGAATGCGAAGCAAGAGGGGTTGATAAGGTTGAGTCGATTTCATTTACAGCAAGGGCTAACGAACATCATAAAATCATAAAAATAGTTTCCCATAAGCGCGATCGCGCCCTCGTTATCTTTCTAGGGAATTTATCATGACAATAATAATCGAAACAATATAACCAAAACACTGTTTTATTTTAAAATAATTATCACTGGAGAAAATCGCGGCGCAGATTTAAAGCGTGGAAGATACTCAAGACATCGCATTTCCATTCTGGCAAAAGCAATGTCATTGCTATCTCTTCGGTGCTGTTTATCCAACAAAGAACAATTGCCAGCCACAGGGGTTTATCATAGTCAAACCCAAATAAGCTTACAGTAGCAATCAACAGCATCAGTCCCCAAAGTTTGGCAGTGTAAGTATGAAAACTAGGAAGTTTTTTAAATTTAATTAAACTAATAGTAAATAAAATTAATTGAGCAGCTAGAGCCAAAAGTAAGGGATTTTTAAAATCAATCAACACATGAGGATATACTAACCACGTACTAATGGCAAGGCAAATAAACAGAAAGATATCTGCCCAACTATCGGCTTGCCGAAATTGAACTGTACTGACTCCTAATCGACGGGCAATAATGCCATCAAAGATATCAGATAAAATTGCAATAATATAACCACCAACGAACCAAGTTGTAGTATCATGATCCAGCGCATCCAGCACCAGTAGAGGTGCGATCGCTACACGAACACCAACAAGAATGCTGGGAATTTGAGCAATAAAAAAAGGAACTTTTTGACTATTCATTGCTAATCTTTTTGGCAACAAATTCAGTGTGATAATAGCAAGCCGTAAATAACTTCATAAATCATAATCTAATGCTACAAATATTAATAAAAATAAATGTTAGAAGAAATTAACATTTAACCTTAAATAGTTATTGGTAATTTTTAACAATCATCTTGGTTTTGCCAATTTTTTATTTCTTCCTCAATAAAATAATTAACCAAATCTCGATACATTTTTTCGATAGCCTCTGGACTTAGCCCAGCATCTTCTGCCCATGCTTTTCTTTGCTCCAACATAGCCTCAAAGCGCTCTGGAGCACGGACACTTGTTTCGCTAGTTTTGAACTTGGATGCTGCTTTGACATAACCAAAACGCTGACCAAGTAAGTTAATAACTTGTTTGTCTAAGGTATCTATTTGGAATCTGATCTCATCTATATTATTGCATTGTTCTGGTGTTTTCATATTAGGGAAGTCAACAGTGTAATAACAGAGTTGATGAGCAAGCTAAAGTTTATCATCTGATGAGGTCGTCACTACATCAGCCTAAAAATCTTAATATTCCACCTTTTCGCAACGATATTATTAGCATTTAGAATAATCTTAATGTCATCTACCACACACTGCGATCGCGGTGTATATGTATAAATTGAGGCATTTATCTCTAAAAATCATAAAAATTTTCACAGCTTTAACTATTTTTTATCTCTTTCCTGCATAAAAATATTCCAGCTAACCTACTGAGTTATTGAAAGATTAAAGCCCTAAGTAAACTTTAAAAGGAATTACTTGTATGTCTATTTACAACGCCACCCGACTCAAAGTTACCTTCAGCCTTATTACTTTAACCAGTGTTGCAGCTTTAACACCAACTGCTTATGCTGGCTTGCCAGGTGGAGCTACTCAGAACATTTTAAATCGAGCTTCTTTGGATACTCAGACCAGAAAGCTACAGCACAAGGTTCACCATTACCTCCTTCAGCAGTAGAACAGATTCAAGATGTATCTCAAATACGAGGTTCCCAAACTATTTGTGATGGTAGTAGCCTTCAGGGTGTACCTGCTAGTAAAACTCGGCAGGGTAATGAAGTTTTAACTAATTCTACAATTGAACGAAACACTCAGTTAATTCGGTCAATTCGCTTTCTAAGTCAATAAAGTATTAAAAAGCACTCTGGGTAGCAGCGCTTTCATTTCCAGTTTACTTTGTAGACAAACTCAGCTTTGTTCACTATTAGAAGGGTGAGTTAATTCTCGTAAACGACCGTTTTCAAGAACTAAAACTACAACCACAGCATACTATTTCCCTGATGTTGATAGGGTAATACCAATAATCATGGTGCTTTGATTGGGAATTAGATTCCTTTTTTCGTACGATTTTTTACAAATTAGGAGCGTGACCCCTAATTGTACTCTCCAGGAAGATCAGTTTTTCTAACAGTAATGCTGCCAACTTTCTTACCTGACATTCTTAATAATTCATCACCTGAAAATTCAAAACCAAGCTTGAGTGCTATTCGTGCAATATCATCTGCGGTTGATGCTGCGAGTACCTCGTTTTTAAGTTCAGGTTCAGACTGCATTTTCTTTAAAAATGCTTCGATTTGCTCAAAAGCCATATTTAAAATTTGATTCTCGCTCTTTACTCGTAATATAACCCACATTCCGCACGTCAAACTGTAGTATTTTATGCTACGTCAAACTGAGGAAGAGCGTGCAACAAACTTAAGTATAAATACTTGTCAAGCGGGAGAAACTGAGGGTTCCTCAGAAGCCACAAAGTGGAAAAATAAACAAAAGCTACGATATTTTTTTATAGAATAATAATAATTATTAAAACTTGGAAAATTAAATTATTTAAATTTAAAATACAAATAACAACAAAATTATTCCAATTATTTTTTCTCCTCATGTTAAAGAAGTCAATTGTAGTAACTATATTATTAGCTACTGGGTATTTATCAGTACCAGCAGTATCAATAGAAGCTGCACCACCAGAAAAAATTGCTCAAAAAATTAACTGCAATGCTCCAAGCAGTGGCGTAGAAGAAAAATACTGCGCTGGTCTAGCTTATGAAGCAGTAGATAAACGCCTCAATCAAGTTTATCGACAATTAACATCTAAGCTAGCAGGAACTGAAAAACAGCGTTTAGTTGAAGCTCAATTAGCTTGGATTAAATACCGAGATAAAAATTGCGATTTTGAAACTTATTCCTCAAGAAACGGCACAGGTTACTCAGTCTTTTTACGTGAATGTTTACAACGTATTACTCAACAGCGCATAAATGATTTAAAACAATATGTTGCTGAAAGATAATCCTAGTTTTTACTTTATTTCTTCAAACAATGATAGTTGACCAGGAGTAACATTGGATTTTTTCCGCGTGTGATAACCTAGATGACAAGCACTACACAAAGGAATCAAGTTCTCAATACGGTTGTCTTCTGGGGTGTAATTAGCATGATGTACTGTTAAAGTTTTTACCATGCGTTCTGATTTGGTTAAACCAGAAGTGTCTTCACCAGGATGAATACATTGCATCTTGCATTTACTGCAACGCCACCGGGCTTGTTCTTTTATGGACAAAGCTATTTCATACCAATTTTCAGGGTAACGTTGAGGAGAAGGCATTAAGTTAGTTAGGACGGCTTAATTTTATGGTGCCAGTTTCTAGATTTAATGATCGAAAATCTCAAACTACATTAAAGTTATTCTGTAATTCGTTCCCAACGAAATTTGCGCTCGCTCTCTTGAATAGGTACATCATTAATGCTGGCAAAACGACGCATCATCAAACCATTCTCTGCAAATTCCCAATTTTCATTGCCATAGGAACGATACCAAGAACCAGAATCATTGTGCCACTCATATTCAAATCGCACCGCAATACGATTGTCCATAAAGCACCAGAGTTCTTTTTTTAAGCGGTATTCTAGTTCTTTTTCCCATTTGCGTTTGAGAAACTCTTTAATGGCGGCTCGTCCACTGAAAAAATCAGACCGATTTCGCCACTCGGAATCTTCAGTGTACGCCAGAGCAACCCGCGCCGGATCACGGGTATTCCAGGCATCTTCAGCCGCTTGGACTTTGGCTTTAGCGGTTTCCAGGGTAAAAGGAGGCAGGGGGGGTTTAGTTTCCATCAGATTCCTGGGTTAATTTATACTAAGTTGCTCATACTGGTTAATGTTAAATGAGGTGCTGAAACATAAAGCAGCTATCAAGGGTGTATATAAACCATACTGGCACTTGGGCAGATAAATCTTAACTCAATCTTTCTGCACGACGACTGATTATTTTTTCTAGGCTCAAGCCTTGCATAAATGGGATGCGAACAACCTATGTATTAGTAGGGAAAACAATGCTCGTACTACCCATCTACAAAAATTAAGATGCTTCCTGATTCCACAATCAAATCAAACTCATCAAACTTTGGAGATATTATGTTGAGACGCAGTTTGCTTTATATTTCGGGTTTAACCATATCTACAGCACTGCTAGGCTCTGCACTTATGAGTTTCCAACAGACGGCTCAGGCTAGCCTTACAGTGTCGGCTCAATTGAGTTATTGCAGTGCTAGTTCTGGGCAGGGCGATTGGATTAGTTGGGGACATCAAACAGCAGTACAAGCTTGTGGAACTGTAAATAAAAAGTTTGAATCTTGGGGACAAACCATACGTGCTCGTAGGTATGGTCGTTATTACATAAATGGAACAAACGTTATAGAAGTATCTTGTTCTCAATCGCAACCCTTCTCCGTAGCTGGATTAGGAACAGAGGCTTTTACCAAGGCTGTTGAAATCGTTCGCCTTCGTGGTCAAGAAGGAAGATGCGTTTACAAAGTGACTAACTGACACGGGGCTTACGCCGCTGATCTTTTCAGGTGTCAACTGATGCAAAAACGCGGAGGGCTAAACAAGCGAGCAAATCTTCAGGAAAAAGGGTAGCAAAGGAACCAGATAAAAGTTAGGTAAATCAAAGATTTTAATAGTTATAGAAATTAAATTAGGATTTTCCCTCACCACGTGAAATTAGTTAAAGTGCGCTCTTTGTTCCAAGTTTCCTCGCTAACGATGCCATCTTCGACCAGTGCAGATTGATGTTGGAATTGTTTCACTACTGCTTCGGTTTTGGAACCAAAATTACCATCGCTAGTAATAGCGAGAAGGTTTGGCAAATTTTTAACACTTTCACGTTTACTACCAAGACGCAAAATTGGATTAGACATCAGCCGAAGCCTATTGGCTATTTTGGCTGAGTATCTTGAGCAGGGTGTAGCCGTTGCTATATTTAATGTCTGCGATTTTCCAGTTGCCCTTCTGCTGCACGAGTGCGAAGGATATAGTTTCCTTCCTGCCGTAACTGAAAAAGGAGGCAAGGACTGTCGCCCTGTCCTGCCTAATTTTGGTCGTGGTCACGGCGAAGTTCTTCGGCTGTGGGTCTTGAGAATCATAAAGCGGGTCGAAATTGAGCACACCGACTTGCCCCTGCGAGTTGATCATCGCATCCTTCCAAATTAGGTCTGCCAGCTTAAGAGTGAAATACTTGTCAACCAGCGCGCGATTCGTTGACTGGAAAAAGGGACTTTTCTGCGCGTCGTGCTGCTTGTATAAATTTCTAACCAGAGCGTTTGGCGCAACCCGCGGAGCGGTAATGGACTTATTAGTGGCGGCTACGTTGGCTTGACCGACGCTAACTTTGGTCGAAATTTCCGGCGCGGGGCTGCTCTGCGCGGCGTTCTTGTCGGCGTAACTCGTTACAAAAAGCAGCGTGATTAAGAACAGAAGTGATTTTAACGTTATCAGAATACTTCACTGTAACAGATTGTTTCCCTTTACCTGGCATGGCTTGCAATCATATATCACTGCTTACTGCAATCCTTCATTAATTTAGTGGCACTTCTAGCGCATTCTCGCGGGATTTTTTCTTAGGGTAGGCTTTGAAATTGCGATCGCAGTGCAGATAAAATGAGCTAGGCAGTGGAACAAGATAAAATTTTGGTGGGTCAAAGACTTTAATAGTTAAAGTGCGTTCGCTCTCATTAAAGAGTGCTGTATTTATATCTATATCCCCAATCTAAAATTAGCCGCTTATCTAACTGACCACTATTCAATTACTATTTTTAACCAAAAACTCAGGTAAAAATAACGGATTGGTGGACGCATACAGAAAGTGGTTGCTTCTTACACCACTTTTTGAGGTAGTCAGGGAATACTGAAATCCATTAAAGTAATAATTACTCAAAAAATAATGAAACTTACCTGCGCTACTAAAATTTTTTATTTTCTATTGTTAATTCTGCTAAAGTTATTGCTACTAAATTACCAGTTAAAGTTCTTGTCGTTTCAGCATTATTAATCGGTGTAACTGGAAGTATGGTGATTGATTCAATAGTACTTACTGCACCAAGCCATGCCAAAACTGTTGCTAAAACTAAAGTTCGTAAGGCTAAAAAGCCAGTTATAGCCAGGAAACCCGTGAAGGCTCAGATTGCAGTTAAATTTAAGGATGCTAAGTTGGAAGCTGCGATTAGGCAGCAACTAGGTATTCGCAATAAGCCACTGACGTTAAATATTCTGCAAGGGGTAAAAAATTTAAATATCAGTAACGCAGAAATAACTTCATTAGAGGGAATTCAAGCACTTCGGAATCTGACTACATTGAATTTGTTTGCAAACCAAATCAGTGATGTGAAACCACTAAGAAGTTTAACTAAATTAACTACGTTGGAATTAGTTAGCAACAAAATCAGTGATGTAAAACCACTTTTTGGTTTGACTAATCTCAATAGGCTGGACTTGAGTGACAACAAAATCAGTGATGTGAAACCATTAACAGGTTTGACTAAATTAACTGAACTGGACTTGAGTGACAACAAAATCAGTGATGTGGAACCACTTTTTGGTTTGACTAATTTAGGTGTGCTGGACTTGAGCCGCAACAAACTCAGTGATTTGAAACCACTATGGGGTTTGACTAAATTAACTATGCTGCTCCTGAATACCAACCAAATCAGTGATTTGAAACCATTAGCGAATTTAACTAAATTAACTACGCTGGACTTGAGTGACAACAAAATCAGTGATGTGAAACCATTAACAGGTTTGACTAAATTAACTGAACTGGCCTTGGGTGACAACAAAATCAGTGATTTGAAACCACTCTTGGGTTTGACTAATCTAACT
The DNA here is from genome assembly GCF_000317495.1 of Crinalium epipsammum PCC 9333. GTDB lineage: Bacteria > Cyanobacteriota > Cyanobacteriia > Cyanobacteriales > PCC-9333 > Crinalium > Crinalium epipsammum. Next base: position 516,747 of record NC_019753.1, on the reverse strand, counting down.
GAACTGGTCTTGAATACCAACGAAATTAGTGATGTGACATCACTAACGGGTTTGACTAATATAACTAGCCTGCACTTGGGTGGCAACAAAATTAGTAATGTGACATCACTAACAGGTTTGACTAAATTAGCTTGGCTGTACTTGGGTGGCAACAAAATTAATAACTGTCAATCATTACCCAAAAAACTTCGTCTGGCATGGGAACGCGCCGAGATCTACAATTGCATCCCTATGAAAACAGACCAGCGCATCCCTATGAATATGTACCAGAACTTCCTGGTTAACTGGGACGAGCAGGCCCAGCCGCGACTCTATGCGCTGATCCGGACACCCAAGGAGTACGACCAGCTATTCCATCCCGCAGCTACAATGTGGAATCCCCGCCCGTTCCATCCGGAGGCGAGCCTGTACGACAACAGCCAGATCCTTGTGGTGGCGGGAGTGTTTGCCACCAATAATTTGTTGGATGTGGACGAGGTATTCGAGGACGAGCAGGTAACGATCAAAGATGGGGAGTTGACGCTGCGTTATCGGCTGAAGCGACCACAGGCCAACGTTGACGCTGCACACTACAAGTTCTTCTTGGCTATCCAAGTGCCGAAGGCGGCTTACCGTCAGGTGACAATCATCGAGGATGGGAAGCTGGTCGGCCAGCTTAAGCCGACCCAGGGGCTATGGAGCGTCCCGAAGCTGACACAGAAGTGAGGTGGGTGCGTTGGGGCTTCGACACTTGGCAAATAGCGGACGATTTGCTCTTGTGCGATCGCACAAGCTCTGTCTGTAGCAGCAGCCTGTGAAACGTTAACCACCTTTAATTAGTTGAACCTTGCTTGTTTTAAGAAATTATCGTACATCGACGGTCGGGGAAGAATCAATTGTGTTAATTTGAAATCACCGTTTGCGGGACTTTGGTACGATTTCCGAACTCTATTTGTAACATAGCACTAGCTAGTCGTGCCGCCATTCCCCAAACGGTGTCTTTAGTCTGCACCCGACTCTAGAACTGTTAATCTATATCAGTCGGTTATGGATCACGATTGGAAAAGTCGAGTAGAACAAGTTGCACAAGAAGACTTGGTAATGTTTATCAACGCTTGTCTAGCTTGTACGGGACAACGTGAGTTCTACGATGATGCCTACGGTCAAAAGGTGTCTCTCGACTTTCTCCACGATTATATTTTAGGTAACTATCGTCTGTTATATGCTCGTAGCCTAGCAGCAGGAATTAATCATTTTAACCAAAGTCAAATTATTATTAAGTTATTGGCAACAGGGAAAGAAACATTGCCGGAACACCGCCAAGAGGAAGGCGCTTTAATTGCTGCTAGCTTGAAAGCTTTACCCCCACAACGCGCTTTTAAGTTATTACAACAACTTCGGCAACAAAGAATAAATAATCGTCGCGCACGTGCGATCGCCAAAGAATATTTAGCTAGTCGTACTGAAAGATTAGCCTTTGATGCTGTCAAGTATCGCTCCAAAATTCGGTCGATTGCAGTTCATATTCACCTCAAACTAGAGGGAGAATTAGGTAATTTCTTATTTGGAAATTGGAAAAAATCTTTCCAAACCGAGTTGTTTGAGAAGTTCCGCCAAGGGTATTACAGCGCCAATGCTATATACGATCTGCCCTTCACAGTAGCAGAGGGTTTGGCAATTAAGCATAACATTCCCCGCCATGTGTTTTTGTCACGCATAGAGTCGCAAATGACTATCACTGAAAAATTGCGCCTTCAACAAAGTGGTAAGCGTGTGGGAAAAGAAATTGAAGTTGATTTCCATCGCCTTCCCCTGACTCAGTTGGCAATGTATGTGCTGTCTCTATCTTTAGACATCTCCAGGAACCATCAAAACCTTTCTATGAAAGGTTTTGATGGTTTTTAAGTTTGTGCGATCGCTCGATCATAAATACGACTTAATCAGGCTTTGAGCTAAATCCAGTTAATTTAGAACCCAAAGATCAACAGGCTTACACAGCAATAATCTCTTAAAAATTCAGATTTTTACACTGCTAGTATTAAGGCTCCGATCCTCAACCTAACTAAACCACAAACTATCTGGATTACTTGGTCATAATGTTGTGATCTTAACCTAAATCTGTCCTGGGCTATCCGAAATATTTTCACCAATCTAATGATATGTTCAACTACAATTCGTTGCGTTGATATTTCTTTGTTTTCTTGCTTTTGTTGAGGGCTTAATTCTTGATTTTTACGTTTTTTATGGGGTGTTTCAATTTGGTTTTCTCCTAGATAACCTTTATCCGCTTTAAACTTCTGACTAACCTCAAAATTTGCCAATCTTTCTCTAAACATATTAATATCGCTACTTGGGCCAGGTTTTCCTATTGTTACATCGACTATTTCTGAACCATCTGGTAAAATAATAAACTGGTTTTTTAGTGTATGATTTTTCTTCTTCCCTGAATAAAACTTTTTCTGTTCGCTGTAGTCGGTAGGTCTTGCTCTAGCTTGTTCTGAGCTATCCACTACTAATACCCACTGCTCCAGGACTTCTTTATACCTTTTCCAATCATTGCCTTTTTTTTTACTTGTTCTAAAAGAGATGCTGGCAACAATTCACCCAAAATTTTTATCCAGTCATGGAATATATTGTGTGCCGTTGATTCACTTACCCCGAACTGCACACCTAGTAGTTGAAATGTCGGCATATGGTGCAGATAAACTAAAGTTAATAATATCTGCTCTGTCACAGATAATTTTGGCTTTCTACCACCACCTTTTTTTATTATTCTAATCTTGGTTTCTTCTTCTCCACCTTGGAATTGGTTGAAGAGAGCTTCTGCTTCTACGATTAGCCATTGCAACTGTTGGTAATCAATTCCCAACAACCGTTTAGTTTCTTGAGGGTTAGATGTAATGTATTCCAGTAAAGAACTCATGCCCAGCAGTTAAAAATACAATTTTACTATCCTTTTGGGCTACCCAGTTTATTTTTTGGAGATGTCTAAAGGATGTTTTAACAATTGCTTAGTATTATTATTCTGTGTTATCAACCAATTTTCTACTGCTAATTCTTCATTGTTTTGGCTACTCACGATAGTTATTTTCCTCTTCAATAATAACTCTTAAATCAGTTTCTGCGATGACATGAGAATAAACATCTAATGTAGTTTGTATAGAACTATGTCCTAATAAATATTTTACTCGATCTGGTGAACAATTATTTTTTAATAAACGAGTTGCATAGCTATGACGAAATAAATGAGGATGTACTTTAATTCCTGTTTTTTTACTTAATCTAGCAAACATAGTATTAATAACAGCCTGTTTCATCGGCATCCCGATTTCTCCTTCCCAAATGTTGACAAACACATAGTTTGATTCCACTTCAGGGTACTCATAAATTAGGTAATTGTTATACATTTGTAGAAGTTCAGGAATCACAGGAATTGTTCTCTCTTGTCCTTTAGCTCTTACGTTATGAGAGTGCCGACGTTTTCTTACATAAATAAAGTAATCATTTCCATCTCCTATATCTTCGTGTTGTAATCCTAGTAATTCCCCAATTCTTATTCCTGTCCCATTTAGCAATAGAATTAAGAATTTATCTCTGAGTCGATGACAGCTATTGACTAAAATTTCTATTTGCTCATCGGTTAAACAGCCAGGGAATTTCTTTGGCTCTTTAAGTTTGACTAGCTTCTGTCGAGTGGGTTTAGACTTACTGATACCGTCGAGGAATCCTCTACGGGTTGTTCCTCTTGTAATAATCAGACGGTCAAATGTCTTAGAGTCAACGCTATGATGGGCTATATGATACTCATAAAAAGTTGTTACTGCCGTTACCGCTAGATTGATACTGCGTTCGCTCCGTTTGGCTTGAATAGGCTGCATGGACACGATTTTACTGATGTCTCCTACTCTCAGCCAATAAACAAAATCTTCTAAATTCGTCAGTTTTACTTCTTTCCAGTCAAGGTTTTTGCTTTGTAGGAACTCCCACCATGCTTTTAAGCTGTAGCCATAGGATTCCACTGTATTGGGGGATTTAATTCCACACAGGAACGTCAAGTAACGCTGAATCGGTTCTATTACTTGATAGTTTTCATCCAATACTAACCAGATGATGTCCTGCGTAGCGGGGTCAATTCCTTTTTGAAGAGTTATAGGCACTATACAACATATAAGGAAAAAATCTGTATTAATTTATAGTTTAACAACAAATTGAAAAATCGCTCTTTGTTGTTGTTGTTTATTATAATTATTTTGTAATAGATTACCAACGCAGGGTTCATAGAAAGTACTGGTGCGATCGCTCATGTCAGTACTGATAAGATCGGTCATCAACTCCATTAAGTGCAAAGGGGTAGGATAAAACCCACTCGCTTGCTGGCTGGATTTGCTAGTGATTTCTGGGATTATTCTGCCCCAATAATCTTCAGGGAAAAGCAACATTAAGCCTGCATCAAACACTTGGTACAACCGCATTGATGCACCTTCACAGTGTCGTGGTTCTGGTGGTAATTCTGGTTGTTTAGGATGCCCAAAACCGTAGAACGCCCATTTCAAAAAGTAGCGGACATAATCAAAAGAACCGCCCCAACTTCTCCAAGTACCTGAATTTGGAATGCTATCTAGTGTCCGATCCAACATTTTAGATACGAGAGGGGAATATTCCCATTCAATTTGGGGTATTGGTTCTTTTGGTAATGTTTCTTCAATTACGAATTTTGGCAGTGCTTCAATAGGTCTATTTTCTAATAATGCCAGCGCGGGTTCCATTTTTAACCGAGTATAGGCGTGTTCTGGCATACAATTACATCGCGCCCAATAGTCCCAGCGTCCCCATAATTGTCGGTCAATTTGACCAATATATGGTAGTAACCAACCGTGCTTTAAATCTCGTTTTAAGTTAGGGTCTAATTTTTTGTTAAAATTTCCTTGATATTTCTGTTTCATTATCTGTCTCAGCCGATATCGTGTAATACGTTCGACATTCTCAGTATTATCAGTACTGTTATCAGCAGGAATATTTACTGTTGTAGTCATGGTGTCTGCTCGCTCAAAACTTTTTTACCAACAAAAGCGTTAGCTTTCTTCTCTAAGTTCTGAGTTAGTTCGCTGATAATTTTCAATAAAAAAGAACACCAAATTACTTAGAATTGTTTGGTGTTAATTAGCTGGGTTTTTGTTTTATGACAGTCAGTTAACTCCAACTTTCTTTCTTCTTACTTAAATCCAACTTGGCAACTTCTTGGAGGTGTCGCAATCGTGCGGGTAAGCCTTTTTCACGTGGATAGGCTGCTAAGTAGAAATATTTAGCATCTATCTCATTTGTTAAATGTTGAACTTGAGGATCGTAATTTGGTAGCAAATCGCTAATGCGTCCTAGCTCTTTTTTGATTTCTTTCCACCATGATTTGCCAATAGCTTTTGCGGAGAATCCTACAAAGGCACGATAAAATCTCCCGTCAGCACTAATTTCATAACCGACTGTTTCGGACAGCTTTACTACTGGCAAAATTAGAGTGATTAAATTATCATGAATTTCGTATTTTGAGTAACTTGTAGTAGATTCTTCCTGTTCCCATTCTTCCTGCCATCCCAATGATTGTTCCCACTGAATTACAATCGGTCTTTCTGCACTAGGTTCTATATTTATGACTGTGCCAAACTGCCAATTGTAAAGGTGGCTTATGTTCTCATTCTCAGTGGCAAATTGAGCAACCCGATACTTTTCTTTAAAATTGAATAATCCGACTGTGCGCTTTCTCTCATTAAGATGTTCTAAAAAAGCATCTCCCCAGCCTGCACTTAAATTTTTATCGTTATATTTTTCTTCTTGCAAATACTTACTTTTGCTGAACTGCTCGAAAAGATCACTTTGAATTTTTGGGTACTCAAGCAGCCGTTCTAATATATTTAGAGGACTATTTTGAGATAACCACAATCCAGCTTTAATTTTGATGTCAGTTTCACTAAGGTAGCAAGATGCTTCCAACGCTGCTTGACTGACTAACTCGTTAACACAAGCAAATGGAATGCCAGGAAAATTTAAGTGTGGAAATAGCCAAGATTCATTTTGATTAACAAGATGATATCCAGCTTCATCAATGCCTTTCAACCAGAATAACGTTTCAGTCCACTGTACCCATTCATTATCTTGGGTAAGAACTAGCGTTCCAGAGGGGATAGTTAAAAATGTTTTTTGAGGGATAAATAAAGGGAGAGGTTCAATTTTTAGTGCTTGCAAAGCATCAAATGAATAGTCAAATTTTTCATCAACTTCTTCTGAATTTGATTGCCACCACGAAATTTGTATGGGAGTATAAGAATTAGCAATAACTTTAGAAACAATCCCGAATGTTGGCTTCTTCGTAGTGACCAGAGTTCCTTTTTGGAATTTGCCATAGTCGTTTAACTCTGGTGCTACTGATACTAATTTTACTTTGTGCGTTGATCTTGCTTGGCTCTGTGAAGGTTGGAGTGAGCTTAGTAATATTAGGGAATGTTCATTTTGATTTTTTAGTTCTAGCATTTTCGTTCCCATGAAGTTTTATCCATAGAACGGCGCGATAGCGTTTATGTAAGAGTAATAACTTTAATAATAAAGTTGGTAAGTAGATAATAAAGTTGGTAAATACCAATTACTAATTAAATTTAAAGGATGGGTATTTACCAACTTTATTTTTGCTGTACAGCACAATCTCCACGTAAAATGGGAGTTCTAGCATGAGCAAATTTTCCAACTTTTTTATAGATTTATTGCGTTTGTGCGATCCCTTAATTCAAGGACGGGTGGTTTTGCCAACGGGGACGTTACGCTCATAAGCCAGCGATAGTGCAAGCGCGCTCGCAGAGCTTTGTAACGGATAACGCCTTTTTACTATTTATTTAATAGTTGGCAATTTTTAATTTCTTTTTGTTAATTATTACTAAGCTAGTTTCGACCGTAACTTGTCTACTACTGCCCCAGAAAATCTCTAGTGGTAATTCAATTACTCTAGCATTAGTAGCTTTTAAAAATGACCTAAAATTTTGTGCTTTTGGGCAGTTTTTAATATTCATTGATGCCGAAACTACGCTAATCAACCGCCCTCCAGGTTGCAGGAATAATTTGTAAGCTCTCATGATAATTTCTGTGTCAATCCCTTTTTCTGTTGGGCTGCTGAACGGGGGATTAGCTAAGATCAGCTGATATTGTTTTATTGGTTCAGCCCTAAAGAAATCACTCCCTACAAGGTTGAAACCTTTTTGATAAAGCAGTTGTCTTAGCGATTGATTGATCTCGATTACATCTACTTTTGCACCGCATGATTGCATTCCTTCTGCTAAACATCCACAACCAGCAGTTGGGTCTAGTGCATCAATCCCATCTTTAATTGCAGCTAGTTTTAACATATAGCTCATCAATTTTGGCGGAGTAGGAAACCAGGAAAAAGGTAGCTCTCGCAGTACTTTTTGGTACAAAACTGGGATTGTTAAATTAGGATCGTAGCTATTCATAATTTAATTGGTTAAATTTTAGCTTTATTGATTGCTTTCAACTTATTAATTCAAACCTAATTCGGCTACCAATCTAAGGCGGGACAGTTAGTGGAATCTTGATGACAATGCGATTGGGCAGGAAAAATGCCAAGAAAGAGAAATCAATCGCCCAGATTGTGTAGTACAATACTACAAACAGCTAGAAACAGTAATTCCTAAATGTTGAAATAAGAAAACCAATTAGATTAAGTGAAATTTCAGTATTTAGTTAATTAAACTAGATGATTTGGTAAGATTTACGGGGTAAAGGTAAGTCACCCATCTGTGAGATTACCCAATCAAATAAAGCGGGAAATTCTTGATTGAATAAACGTTGTGCTGCTGTGGTCTTATCGGCTCGTTGGATATCAAAGTTATGAATAACAGTCAACACCTGTAAATGCTTTGAAGAAATTCCGCGTCCACAATGATGTATACGAGATAAATAACCATTGCGTCCCTCAATGGCAGAAGAGCTACGTTGAAATTGAGCCGACATTTGCTCCGCCCAAGAACGCCAGTGTATCCATTCATTCTTAGAGACTTTACTGGTTAAGGGATGTTCCAATAAGTGGCTTGAATAATGCCTTGATACCTGAGTATAAATTTCCTTTAAAGCAGGGTTTTTAGTTTGTTTAATGACTGAGAGCCAATAAAAATGGGGTAAAAAATAACCAAGTAACCAATTAGATAGGTCGGGAGAAACTTGCTCTAACTGCAAACTTTCTTCTACAGATTGCCACCACAGGTTAATTCCAGCAGCAATCGCACTAACTTGACCGCTAAATGTTGATATAGCTGTTTCTAACTTGGGAATTTGGTAAGTATATCCTAACGTCGCTAACTGGGGTAATTGTTGATAAAGAATGGTGGCGACATCGACTGTAGTTTGAAACCCACTACCATCAATAGCAAAAGGATGAACGGCACAAGTAATTTGATGCAATATATTGTGGTAAGCCAGCTTGCCAGTTAATAAAAAGTTATATTGCTCTTGTAGAACAGCAATTTTTTGTGCTAGTTTTTTAGGGATAGATTGGCTATGTCCTGAGTAGTTTAAAGCTTGATTATGTAGGGTACGTAACTGTTTCTTAATTTGATTTAATCGGTTACCAAAACGGCAACCGATTACTCTGGAAATACCCCGCATGGCATGAAACAGGTCAGGGATGGAAAGACAACCCATATGCACAGCCAACTGAATTAAAGCACTCGCGCGGTCACTGACCAGAGATTTAACTATCACCGTCGTACCCAAATTGTTGAGCGCACTCTTAGCTTTTTGGCTCCAAGTGAGGTACTGGCGGTCGGTACTATAATCTTCTAAAATAATGTAGCCGGAAACCAAATCCATCAATACCAGTACAACTTCAGGAAAGAACGTTTCGTCAGCCCCCGCACGGACTTCAATCGGCGCTGAATGGTTTTCCAACTGTTGTTGCATCTGTACCTGGTAGTTGAGAATTTGCTCTCTCATCTGAGCTTCAATACGGCGCAAGCTACTGGGAGAAACTCCGATGACATTCTGCAATCGTAGAATATGAAAAAAACGAGAAATTGCTTCGCAACCAACCCCTTGTTGAATCCCAAAAATATAGAGGGTAGCAAACACTAATAGCCGCAACCATTGATAAGCTTCTGGTATCTCCCATAGATATGATTCTGGATGTAGGTCACGTCGCTTCATGGCTTGTTGATGCCGATGTACACTACTTTTAGAAATTTGTGTAACCTGTGCTATCTTACGGAGAGACTTTTGACCGTGATTCCAACAAGCTTGGGAAATATCAAAGCAACGCTGTCGCACATTCATGTTATTTGTCAGCTACACAGGACAATAAGTTTATATATTAATATTAATTCGCGTTTTATAAACGCGAACTAAGGAGATATTTACTACCCCAGCTTATGGACGACCTCTCTAGTAAAACCTCTAAGTTAGCCCCAAAAGTTAGAGCCACACAATCACAAGATTTAGCAACTCGTGCTCTTCGTATCAAAGAAGCGATTGCTCAATTAAGGCAGGAGATCGAGCACCTAGAATTAGAAGGTAATATCGCTCCACCTGATGTTTGGGTCATGCGCTACAAGGCTCGTAGCCGTACAGGTTATTATTGGTATTACAAATTGCAAGCTAAAGAAGCGATTTTTCCACAGAAGATAGATAGTAGCAAACGCAGTAAGTACAAACATTTAGGTAAAGCTGGTTCCAGTGAACATATTGATGCTGTAATGCTTGTCGCACGTCGCGGAAAAATTGATGCTTGTGCTAGAGCGATATCTTCTCTTTATGAAAGTTGGCTGAGTTTATATTCTGAATCTCAGCCGGAATCCACACCAGAGAGTACACCCAAATAATTAACTTTTAATTAGAAAAATCTTATTTTGTTCGCGTTAGAGTAACGCGAATCTACTCCAAATTAGTTTTTTGTTCTTATTCCTATACTACATCTAAGAATGAGCATCACGAACAGAGCATAGCAGCTTTTTACCATTTACTACCTCTACTGACTCCGCCCCAAACTGTCCCGCCTTAGATTGGTAGCCCCTAATTCTTATCTATCTGTTGATAGATCTAACTTATTTATATTTTTGGTTATGGTTAGAGTTTATTTAGATTAAAAGGTTTTAAGTTATGAGCGGTTACGGGAATAACGATAACTCTGGTTGGGGCGGTAGTAGTGATAACTCTGAATCAGGTTGGAACAGTAGCGGATACAACACCGAGGAATCTGGTTATTCTAATTCAGGTTCTGGATACGATAATAGTCAACTTTTTGGTGGTCAGGACTCAGGTAATTTTGGTGCCGATAGCCCACTAACAACGGATTTTATAACAGATCCTTACCAAGAAAATCCTTTCGAGGTTAATCCGATGGATAACGCTTGGAGCGAGTCCTGGTCTAATCCTAATCCGCACACTGATTACTCTCATCCACAACCAGAGCCTGAGTCTTCTTATCAGTCTTACTATAGCGATTATGATGACGATCAACTACAATTAGAACCTTGAGAATTAATTATAAAAGTTAGTAGAACAAGAACATTAAATGCAAGTTATACTAACTTTTATAATTAACTATAAGCCAGAGTAACATCTGCGAAACCGTTAATTTAATTATTGCGGGTTCTTATTATTTTGCTCATGTGTTGACGTTTTCTAACTTGACGTTTATCTTTATGTTTTCGTTTGTAGCTACCCTTATTATTAGAGAACGCCTTTCTAATTAAGGCATCAGGATATTTAACAGATAAGCTCGGAACTCTTAGGACTGTCCAAACAACGGCTTGATCTTTTTGTTTAATTGCTAGCCATTCTGATAATTCCTCAATAAATTTTTCTTCGCCTATTTGTTTCCAAAGCTTTTCTAGAACTTTTTTCATTTTTTTTTGCTGCTTATTAATAAGTTGTAGGTTTAAAGCAAGTAGAAGATTTCCTACTTGCTGTACTGTAATGATCAAAATGCTTGAGTCTCGTTCCAGTTCTTTGGAAGTGTTGGGTACTGAAAATAAATTTTGATTTTCTTAAAGCTTAATGATTGCTGTCTTTGACTCATCTGCCTAAGATTTCTTAAACAGCGACGTTCCCAACGTTTGTTTTCACTCTCGGTTTGGATGGAAAGCTGCTTGCACATAAAAATGCCTTAGTTTTAGGTTTTCTTCTAAAACTATGCCGATAGGCATATTTTCTCTCTAGTGATAGATGTGGTTTAAAGCTTGTCGCTGTTGAATAAACTTAATTTTTAATATTTGTCGGTCTTAAGAGTCAGGGTGGGTTTGATTTTGTATCGGTCAAACTACTGGAATCGCTGAAAACTTCATTTTTAAAAAGTATTGGCAATGCTAGCAATTTTATATTTGCACTCTCGACGTTTTTTAATTTGGGCATTATCTGCCCTGTTTGTGGTTCTATTCTTTTTAGGTGATATTAAGCCTGCGCCTTCGCAGCCAGCAGTTGAGACTAATTTACCAACTAGAATTTTGCAGACTTCTGGCGCTGATTCAACTAATGCGCTTTTGCCAGAGTGGAGTCAAATTAGTCTTGGTTCGCTACCACCAATTAATTCGGATGGTAGCGTTAATGCTGCTGGTGTGAGTCGTAGTTGGAAATCGGGTCAGACTCCAGATCAATTTCTCAGTTTGGGAGATATTAGTCAGGCTTTACGGAGTGAGTTGCTTCCAGTTAGTGAAGTAGGAAAGAAGACTAATTTGGATGTAAAAAGCATAGCGTTAAGTGCTTTTCCCTTGGTTGGGGAACAGACTTTGAATCAGTTAGTTGAAGCTGTTTCTTCACTTGGGCAAGTTAAAGCTGCGAATATTCCACCTGTAGCTGCTCTATTAGCTGCTAAGGGTTTAACTAATTCTTTGAATTTACCAATAGCTACAATACTCAACCAGTTTCCACAAGTAGGTAATTCCAAACTTAAAGATATTGATTTACAGCAATTCCCTTTATCTTCAATCCCTAACTTAGATGCAACGCCACTTCAACAGTTCAATGGGTGGCAAAATGCTGTAGTTAAAGATATTCCAGGGCTGGCTAATTTACCTTTGTCGCAATTTCCTACACCTGTTGCTGAATTGGGTGGAGTTGTTATGCGGATTGATGCTATTTATGGAGGTGCTGAAAGTAAGCGTCAAAATACCATTTCTGGTTCTGATGTTGTCGGATTTAATAAAGGTTGCGGTGAAAACTGCCCCTATTTAGAGTTAGATGATGTCGAAAACGTAGGTCGTCAGGCGCGTGGCTCGCTTGAAGGTAAACAATGGATTAGTGGTAAGTACCAGCAGGTAGAAGGCGGTTGGGGCTGTCTTAAAAGCGTTAACGGTGGTAAGGAACCAACGGGGAGATTGCCCTTTGGTAGTGCTTTTAAGGTAGTGGTGATGGAGCCTAACGAAAAGACTGACACAGTAGATACTGCTCTGTATTTCCGTTTACAAGCTTTCTGTGGAGCGACACCTTATTTTATTGGGCCAGTTCCATTTTTCAGTTACCGAGTTAATGCACCTATCTTTGTTGGGTTATTAAATAGCAATGCGGCTGCTGCTGTTAGTGTACCTAACAATTCGCTTCCTGCTCCTACATCTACTGCTACTGCCACGAATAGCTTGAATAAAAACATTCAATCTAATAGTGCTGCAACTTCAGCAAACGTTGTACCTTCAGTGGGATTGGTGCAAGGTATAAATGTTGATACTTTAGCTCAAACCACATCTAGTTTAGAGAGCGGTGGAAATTATAATTTAGCTGGCCCTTATGTTTGTGCGGACAATGGTAATAACTGCGGTTACGCCTTGGGTAAATATCAATATATGTCCTATAACGACACGGTAAAAAATCTGATTGCATCTAAACCAGGGGGCAACGATTTTTTACTTAAACTTAAAAGTAAAGGATATCAACCAACTGATGCAGAAATATTTCAATATTTTCCTCCAGCCGATCAAGAATCAATTTTTAAACGCGATTTAGCTAATTCTTTGGCTACAGTATCGACTGAAGTAGATCCGACTACAGGACAGCTTTTTGAAGGCGATCGCTTAATTGAACGAGTAGCTCAAAAACACTTTGGAGGAAATTATAGCAAGGTAGATGGGGACGGCTCTGATGCTTTTGGGCGATACACTATTAAGTCTTACGGAAAAGAAGTTTTGAAACGATATAAAGCTCAAGGAGTTTAAAATGATGGATGACCAAATTTATTCTGATTTAGCAGCATTAGATAGTGAACTATTACCACCCGTATTTACTCCTACACTATCAAATACTAAGGAAGTATCTAAGGGTGAATTGCGACGTAAATTTAGAGCGAAATTGGCTGATTTTAAAGCTGAATTTGAACATCCTAAAAGCCCTCCTGCTGAGTGGTTTGCGATCGGACGTTGGTTTCGTCTAGGAATAGGTCTTTTTTTACTATTGAGCGTGCTACTTTCTTCCTGTTCGGCTGCTGGTACTGTTTCTTGGCAGAAAGCTGAAAATGCTGTTTCAGCACAAGTTTTACAGGAAGTTGTCAAGCAAAATACTGACTTAAATCAAGTTCCAGCACCTCAAACTATTGTACCATCTATGCTAGCTTGGACTGCTAATGGGCGAGGGGCTAAATTAGTTCTGTTTGACTTTAATAATTCTGGTCTTTGTGGTGCAGTTGGGTGTTTGTATACTGGTTATTTAATCAAAAAAGAGCAAGCACCTACTCAAGTTTTCTCAAGCTATTTGCGTCCTAACTTGCCCCCTGGTAAGGCTTTATTTGTTGCAGGTACAACTTCTGATAATGATCTGGGTTTACCTTGCTTAGAGGTTACACAACCCGAAAAAACTTTATTACGTCAGTCTTCTTACTGTTACAACGGTAGCTATTATCAATTAGCTCGTAGTACGCTTTTAGAAACAAAAATTAACAGTAAGAATAAAGTTTGATTGAGTAATCATTTTTTAATTACAAACCGATTTTTTTATTTGCCGATCGCTCTGTTTCATCGTCAGTATAAATAAGAGCGATCGCTGTGTTCTCAATCAGGCATTAATAATGGCAGACTTTAATCTTGTCAAACGTTGCTGTCTATTATCTTCCTCTAACCTATCAATAGCCTCTTGTAATTCTAAGCCAGCTATTTCCATTTCTTGAATAGCACGACGCACTTTAACACTTGTTTGTTTAATTTTTTGTGGTTCAGGTATAGTAAAATCGCTCATATTAACCCCCAATCATGTTTAATTTATCGTTTGATAATTGTATAAACTCTTTGAAGTCTTGGTTCAGCATTATATTGATATTGATGATATTCTTGACGAATTTGTTCTAAAGCTTCTAATCGGCTTTGACAAGGTTGTTTTTGCCAATAACCAAAATCGCTTTTTTGCTCATTTTTATTGACTTTAGTAACAACTTTCTCCATATTTTTAAAGTTGTTAAAGACTAGATAAAATTTGTTAATATAGAGCGGGCAAACTGTTGATTATTAAAATTCTAACAGATTCTATAGGTTATTACTAAAACCTTGACAATTAGATGCGATCGCTTTCTTATTTCTGCTTTTTACATCATTGGCATAGCAGCGAGTCTATAATAATACCCAGCAATAATTGCTGGGTATTAACTTAATTATTAGTCTGACTCATCCTCATCGTCGAAATCTAGATCGTCGTCATCTTCTGCTTCATTTTCCTCCTCATCCACATTTAGTTCGGTTTCTTCATCTTCAATTTCAAAATCATCATCTTCTACAAGTTCAACAACTTTAGCTTGGCGATTTTGGCGTTTTGCAGTTGCACTTTTGGGTTCTTGACTACCTTTAGATGCTGGTGGTAAAACCTCAATTAATGGTTCTTTTGCAGGTGGTAATGCTGGTACAGTAGATTCGTTGAATCCAGCAATTTCGTCATGCAAACCCCAAATTCTTCCTTTTAGTTCTGGTGAACCTAGAAACAAAGTTGGGAAGTTTTCTGCTGTTGGTTTGGTGATACTCACTGTTTTGCAGCAGAAGTGCTTGTTCTTTCCTTCACCTTCCTTTACCGCTTTGAACTCAACTTCCAGTACGCCCAAGCTGCGCCACTTATCATTCTTACCGGAGTAAGGTACTTCGCAGTAATCAGCAAATGCTTTTTCTAGTTGGCGGTAGTATTCTTCACGTGCTGCTTTGAAACTCCAGAGCGCCACGTTTTTGAAGCGGACGACAATAGCTACAGTGTGCAGGGGACGATTATTTTCGTCTAAGAACACAAGAGCGTGTTCGCAGCACACTTCCATTGTTTTCTTATCCAGTTGAGATTTGTGGTCTTCGTACAGTCCCACCATCGTACCAGCCAGATCTTCAACATCTGCTTTGTACCGGATATACTCTGGTACTGCTCCTAGCACTAACATCCGAGCATTTTGTATCAGAAGTCCTGTGACATCTTCTGTGAATTCCACAGTTGTCAGTTCTTCTTCATCGGGCATTCTTAACCAACCAGCTTTTTCTAGTTGATCGATAGGAATGATGATCCCTGCTGGAGAATCGTTAATGACAATCCCGTATGGAAGTTGTGGTCGTCGGATTTGGTTATATCCTGGTTCCATGAGTTCAGGGTCAATGTCTAGATTGAAATCTTCAACTACTTCAACTACCTTTGCTTTCTTTCTTGTTGTTTTACCGTTTGTGCTAACCATTCTGTATTAATCGTAAATAGTGAAAGTGTTCATTCCATAAAGGGGCAGTTATGCCCCTTTGATACAGCTATTAACTTTAAGGTTTGAATCAAAAGGGTATTAAGTTGCTGTACCATTAATGGTTGAATTAAAGCTCCCTAATGGGAGCTTTTGTTGCTTTTATTGCACTTTCCTGTTAACTAAATAACTACCAGTCAAACGAGTCTTTTGATAGACAAATATTTATAACAACTATTCCGCTAGGTAGTTGATTACGATTTAATGAACTACTGTAATGTATTCCTATCTATATATTATTAACAGGACTTTTCAATGACTTTTGAAATTAAATTTTTGCTTGCTCAACCTCAATTACCAACTTTCATAGCACAAACTTCTTCTCCACCTAAACAACATACTGGCAAATCTTCTGGGTTTAAATCATCTATTGATATTAGCGGTATTTTTAAAGAATATAATAATCCAGAAGGTCTTACTGTTATTGGTGGTTTAATTTTTGTCGTTATATTTTTAATGTTTTTAAGTTCATCTAAAGGCAAAATTACTACAGGCAAAATTTGCGGCACTTCAGAAAGAATGGCGGCAACAGCTTTAGCTCTTAGTCAAATTAAGAAACGTAAATATAATCAAGTTTGTTTGTGGTGTGGTAGTCCGAGATATTGGTGGAAAGGTAAAAAATTAAAAGGTATAATTTCCCAAGTTCAAACAGCAATGGGTTCTATGCCTACTATCTGGCTACCTCATGCAGAACGTGGCACATTAGTAATTGGTAGTCCTGGGAGTGGTAAAACTTTTTCAACAATTGATCCTGCTGTAAAGAGTGCAATGATACAAGGATTTCCCATTGTTTTATATGATAAAAAGGGAGATCAGTTAGCTTTACACGCTCCACTAGCAGCGCGTTACGGTTACAAAGTTCATGTTTTTGCACCAGGCGAACCTTACTCTGGAATTATTAATCCACTTGACTTTATTAAATCTCCAGAAGATTCGGTAATGGCTGGAGAATTAGGGCAAGTTATTAATAGGAATGCTAGTTCTGGTTCTTCTAAAGGTGATGAATTTTTCTCGAAAGCTGGTGATATGCTAGCTAAGGGATTGTTGCAGCTAGTTAAGACTTATAAAAATCCTGATTACCACGATATGGCACTGTTGTACGCTTTGCTACGCTTGCCAAATTTAGTAAAACGGATTGATCATGCTGTACAAAGCGGACAAATGAATCCGTGGGTTGCTACCAGTTTCGTACAGTTCTTAAGTGCGAAAGAAGCTGAGAAAACTATCTCAGGTATTTTAACTACTGCTGCTGGTACTTTTAGTAGCTTTATCCAGGCTGATTTGTTGCAAGCTTTTATAGGGCATTCTAATATTCCTACCCGGTTAAAAGAGAAAGAAATTGTTATTTTTAAATTAGATGATGCCAGAAGAAGTATCGTTGGTCCATTATTAGCAGCCGCTATTCATCTAATTGTTGTTAATAATTTTAGTACAAAACGAGATACACCATTAGTTGTTTGTCTTGATGAATTTCCTAGCATAAGGTTGGACAGAATAACTCAATGGCTAAACGAATATCGTTCTAATGGTGCTTGTTTTATATTAGGAATTCAGAGCTTACAACAATTATACGATCAGTACGGAGAAAATCAAGGTGCTGCGATCGCATCAGCTTGTAGCACTCATGTTTTATTTAATCCTGGTAATGCTGATACTGCTAAGAAGTACTCAGATCGTTATGGTGAGAAAGAAATTACTTTAAAAAATAAATCTACTAGCCAAGCTCAAGGAAATCGTACACAAAGTGAAAGTGAATCACTTCAAAAAATTCCTATTTTAGCTGTTGATGAAATTATGAGATTTCCACAAGGTAGATGTGTCATTACTAGCCCTGGCTACAAATCGGGTCAAGAAGGCTTCATACCCTATATCCTCAGTATCCCTGTCCCGCCCTCAGATATTAAGATAGGGCAGGAATCAGAGGCTTTATGGCATTCTCACGTTCGTCCAAAATTAGAAAAGCGTGTGTCACTCTTCAATTCTGAGCAGTTGACCGAAGAATTAAACAAACGGTTGGCGGCGGCGGAAGAAATGTTGCCACTCCCTCCTGAATTGCAACAAGGTAATTCTGCGTTTAAGCCAGGGAAAACTCCACCTCCACCTGCTGCTAGACCTGTATCTCAACCTATTGCTTCTACTGCAACTTCTGAAAACGAAGAAATTGATATTCTTGAGGAAGAGCCGCCAATAAAAGTTTCGCTTCGAGTTAAGACTAATTTCAATACTCGTACATAAAGATTAAGTCCTGCAATTTATAATTAGTTTTTGATTGCAGGACTTGATTTTTAGATTGCCACTTCTGGAATTTCAGAAAACGTTAATCTACGATTATCTGTTAGATCTATATCTGGAATTAGAATTGGTGCTGTTTCATTTGTTGGTTCATTCATTAAACTCGCTACTTTATTCTTTAACCAATTTCCAGTTGTTTTATGCTCGCCTTCATTCCATCTGATTATCAGGCTTTTTGCAGGTAGCTCTGAATTAACAGCTAGAACAACTAGCTTTAAACTTTCAGGTGGGATTGATAGATATTCGCAAGCAACCCACAGTTTAGTTTTATCTGCCCAATTAACTGTAGGTTTGCGGATTGCCCATTCTATCAAAATGGTGCTTTTTCGTTTAAAAATAGCATTAGTACTAATTTGTAGGCAAGCATTTGTTTCTCCAACATTGATTGATTGGCTAAAAGCTGTATCTAAATGTAACTTTTCAGCAGATATAGTAAACAATGACGGAAGTAGTTGCTGTATTTTTTCTACCCAGTTTTTGACTTGCGGATAACTTTCTAGTATTGGCTCTACTGGTAGTTTTAGTAGCAATTGTTTGACTGCTAATTGAAACTGGAATTGTTGTTCGTACTGGTTGTTATCTTTGGTAGTGTACTCAGTTTCGCTTTTGGAATTTAGATCATTTAAGGTTATTAACATAAGGCTAGAGATTCAGTAAAAATTCTTAGCCTAATAGCGACAATAGTCGCTATTTATCAAAAGTAACTGCAATTTGATTTCAACGCTATCGCGTTGGTATGTTGTAACGTTTGAAATAGTTTCAATAAATTAATTATGGGCGCTTTAGAATTAATCGGTCTGCAAGCATTTCTGGTGTCACTTGCTCTGATGTCACATCCTTTACCCGCACATTTGCAGCAAGAAGTAAACACGCTTTTAAAAGATGAAAAATTTGATACCAATCTTTTAACACACATCCTTGATGCACACGATAGTTTGAATACCTTGTTTCGCAATGTCCGAGTTGTAGAGGGACTGCGATCGCATCAATATGAGATTTTAGCCAATCAGCAAATCACAGCACCCAATAGTTTGCCAACAGAGAAGGATTGGCTGCGTTTAGGTTCACAAGTCCTAAACGCAACCGATTCAGTTGCGGAAGTTAAGCAGTTATTGTTAACTGAACCAATAATTGCTAATTATGTACAGTCAATTTCTAATCAACTGGTTTAATTGTTCTCGCTAATTGTTGGCTGGCTTTCCGCACAACTTTTAGATCTCTCTCAGTCAGTCGCCAGGGGCCGTCCTTGCTATAGTCGTGGTTTCGTAGTAAGTACGCTGGATGTAGAATGGGCATATAAAAACGTCTATTCCATTTCATCCACGTGCCACGAATTCTAGTTATCCCCCCTCTATTGCCAAGCAGCCCGCGTACAGCAGTAGCGCCTATCAATACAATAATTTTCGGGTCTATAAGCCGAATTTGCTCTAACAGATAAGGTTTGCAAGCTGCAATTTCTTTATTTGTTGGCACGCGGTTATCTGGCGGACGGCACTTGATGATGTTGGCGATATAAACGTCACCGTCTTTTCCCGTTGAAAGATTGGCTTTTTTCAACATTCTTTCAAGTACTTTTCCCGCAGCGCCTACGAATGGTTTACCAGTTTCGTCTTCTTGCGCTCCAGGTGCTTCGCCAATCACCATTACTGGAGCGTGACGATTGCCGCGTCCTACAACAGCGTGTGTACGAGTCTCTCCAAGTGGGCAGCGTTGGCAGTTGTTACAGTGCTGCCTAATACCTTTGATTGAATTGTAAGTACCAGCAGGAATGGGAACTTTTGCACTTGTGGGAATAGACTCAACGCTGAGTATTTTAGGGGCTTCCGCCCCCTTGTAATCATTGAGATTAAATAATGTTTTGTCCATCTTTTTGAATTTTTAGTTTAGTTTTCAGAGGGTAGCATTAAGGTTCCGTCAATTAAATATAGTTGTAGCAAAGGTAGTGGGAAGTCTGTTTTTTCAAATTTTTGTGAAAATATTATAGATGAATTTTCGCTCTTTCTGCAAGTAACTAAAGCACTTTTATCTTCATTAACAGTTAATTCCCAAAGTTGAAATCTTTTTAATTCATGTGAGTTTAAAACTGGATAAATTTGGTAAGATAAAATCACATTTAGCAACCAAAAAGCTTTGCTTTCAGTTGCTACTAGGTATACTCCATCCGTATAATTGATTTTCAAACTACCTATAGAATGGCTATAATTGTTTTCACTTATTCTGGACTGATCAATATCTGCTTGTGTCAGCGTCATTTGATTTTTTTTGTAATTAAGTTTCTTATAAAATCACCGGAAGGTGATTTACTCAAAAAAGCACCCTTTTATGGGTGGTGAATGCTATTTTTGTGTTCCTTTATTTTGTTGATTACGTCTTATTTACATTCTGAAAATAATCTGAGTACATCACTGAAGTAGATTAATCGCAGGTACGGTAAGGGGAAATCTGTAATGGCAATTTTTTGTGAAATTAGCGGGGGTAAATCATCATCAATTCTGCAAGTTAGTACTGCGGTTTTGTTTTCAGAAACATTCAATTCCCATAGTTGAAAATCCTTTAATTCAGTTTGTTTTATTACGGGGCTATTTTGATATGAAAGTATTGCCGCTAGTAGCCAAAACGCCTTGCCTTTGGTTGCTACTAAATGCACTCCTTCGGTGTAATGAATTTCTGTTATACCCACTCTATGTGCGTAGGTTTCTGCTATCCCTAGTCTATGCACATAGGTTTTTTGAGTTCGGGTGCATTGGTCTATGTCTACTTGTGTAAGTTCCATTTGCTTAAGCTGTAACTAAATTTTATCTACAATCACCGCAAGGTGATTTATTAAAAAAAACTACCCTTTTCGGGGTGTATAAGACTATTTCTAAGATCTAGCTATCGTATATTTACAAATCTTCACTTTCTTCTGGATTTAACTTTTAATTTTTCTTCTAAGTCAAGTAGGTCTTGCTCTTGATAGTTTCTTGTTGGTTTTGGTGGCTTAGGGTATCTGCAACTAAGTTCGTGATACTCTGGATATCCCGTTTCAAAGGATTTGTATTGTCTCCAACTAAAGCGGATATAGTCTGGTCTTAAGAGTGGATCGCTAGGGTTTCTTTTTATTGTTGTTAGCATGGTAAAAATTTAATAACATTCAATGGGTTTCCGCGTTAGCGGTAATATATAATTTTTCTGATTTTATATATTTTTAAAATGCAGAGAAAACATCGTTCTTAACTCATTGAAAAAAAGTACCCAATTTAATAATTGGGTATACAATATTACAGACTAGAACAGTATGGTAACATTTAGAATGTACGGAAGCATTAGTTGGGTTGGAGACTCCCCTTGCTTTAGTGCTACCTCCAATTCCAGCAATGTTCGTTGTGCTGTACTGAGAGATGCAACTGTACACTTTGCTACTTCCTGTTTAAGGAAATAAACACGCTTAGGATTACCAAGATTGCAGAATTTAGCTATTTCTAAATCTTGTTTCATTCCTGATGCGATCGCAGATTTTACCCACAGCCAAGTTCTGAATTGAGTTTGCAGTGTCCTCACGACAACAATGGGCATTTCACCGCGAGCTAGTAGTTCGTTTAGCCATGCCATCGCTTTATGAGGGTCGTTTTTCCTCATGGCTTCTGCTAGCTGTAAACTATTTTGAGTAAGCGTTGGTACTAACTCTTGAATATCTTGGAGTGTTAGCTTCTGGGTGGTGCTGTAAGTTGCTAGTTTGGTGAGTTCGGATTCAGCCCGCGCAGAGTTATTGCCTATGGCTTCTGTTAGGTAGTCAAGGCATTCTCTATTGAGGGTTAGTTTGAGTGCTTTGGCTTGGGCTGCGATCGCACCACTGATTAAATCAGTTCGCCAGGGCGGAGCTAGATTGAACTCTATCAATTTGGCGTGTTTTAGTAATCCCTTGGTAACTTTGAGCCGTTTGTCTATATTCGTTGCTACAAACACCAACTTAGTGCAGATGTGAATTTTAGGTAGTAGCTCAAATAGTTTTAGGGCTGTTTCTCCCCAATTGCCAAAGTGACATTCTTCTATCACCACAAGCTTATGTTTTTGATCCCCAAAAGCTGGTGTGAGCGCACAGTTAATTGCGCTTTTTAATTGGGTGTCTCCAGAAAATCTGTGGTAGTTAAAATCCTTCCACTTTGGGTCTAATTCCCCCAGTAGTGAAGCTACTCTTTTCTTGATGTTGTAATCATCATCTCCAATTAATGCAATAATCATTGATTTTTCTCTGCTACTAGGGTTAAAGTGATTTCTCTGCCTGTAACTTCGCCCAACATTTTGGTAATTTTGGCTTTATATCCCTCAAATTTTGTTAGGTGCGATTGGGGTACAGCGAGTTCAGCAGTACTTTCTTCTAACTTGCACAAATTGGCAATAGATAGCACTGCCTGATTTTTGGCGGTTGTCGTTGCGAGAGTTTTTTGCCAGATCTTAGCCGGAGTGTCGGTTTTCGGTTTTGGTTTTGGTGCAGTGGTAGCAGGAATGGGGGCATTTTCACTTGCTTTTTTGTTAGTGTTGATTGTTGATTCTGGGATTAGCCCTAGCAAGCACACTTCAACCCACAGAGCAGGTTGTAAAGCTTGTTTTAGCTGGTATTCTGCTTCTCTCAGTTGTTGCAAGCTTGATTGGATTTGGTTGTATCCAAGGCTTTCTGCAACCTTGCGTATTGTTACCGCGCTTACCGTACTAATTAGTAAGTCATTGTTCTTGGATGTTGGATCGGATGCGATCGCAAGCAGATCTCTGTAAACTTTTAGCAGTGATACCAAGATTGCTTTTGGCGAAATGCCACTATCAAGTAACTTGCTAGATAGCTGCAATAGGGAAGCTGTGTTTTTAGATCGGATTGCTTTGAGAATTGCAATTAAATCGGATGGATTAACATCCCCTGAGATCTCTGCAATATGTTCGGGTGTGATTTCTACTTCAAGCAAACTTAGTTGGTCAAGTAGTTGTAGCGCATCCCGCATTCCTCCATCAGCAGTACGCGCCAAAGCTGTTAATGCAGCTTCATTAATTGCAATTTCCTCAAGTTCAGCTACATTGGTTAATTGTTTAATAAGATTAGCAATTGAGACTGCCTTGAAATTTAAGACCTGGCAGCGGCTGACGATGGTGGGTAAAATTTTGTGCGCTTCTGTAGTGCAGAGGATAAAAATTACTTTAGCTGGTGGTTCCTCCAAACATTTCAGCAGGGCGTTAAATGCCTGTGATGATAGGCAGTGAACTTCATCAAGGATAAAGATTCGATAGCCGTGTCCTACTGGCGCTAAGTGGCTGCGTTCAATCAATGCCCGCGCATCGTCAACTCCATTGTGACTAGCTGCATCAATTTCGCTTACATCAAGGCTACTGCTCTTTTCAATTGAGCGACAAGATTGGCACTTCCCACAAGGAGTAACAGTGGGTAGTGAATTGTTAGAACAGTTTAGGGACTTAGCTAATATTCTTGCTGTTGATGTCTTGCCTGTTCCTTTCGGGCCTGTGAATAAATAAGCTGGTGCAATTCTCCCCGACTTGATGGCATTCGTTAAGGTTTGACTCAAGCAGTCTTGACCTACTAGATCAGCTAATAGTTGAGGGCGGTATTTTAGAGTTAATGGCGTGTGCATTTGTTATTAGAAGTGATTCAATCTTTTTCAAAAAAAAGCCCCCTTTTGGGGGCTATTCTTGGGCAGATAACATGGTGTTTGTTTGTACTAGCCATCTGACTGTGGCATCAACATATACTTGAAATCCATTACCAAACTTGGGTTCCCCATATTTCCAAATGGGACTAATATGACAGGACTTTCTTTGCTTCCTGTCATATTAATTTGGATTTCACTACTAGGTAAACTTTTTAGTCCTTCTGCCAAGAATCTCAAATTAAAGAGTAACGTTTCGTTTTTGGTTTCTTCGTTGTTTAAGCTGCTACGCAGCTTGATTGTATAATAGAGAATTAAATAAGTACGAGATTGCCAGCCAGGTATGCCAGCGAAAAACCATCTGACTCAAGAACAGAGAGAACGGCTACTAAAAACTCTAAAAGAAGATGAAAATCCCTATGTAAGAGAGAAAGTTCTCATTTTACTATTAATGAATGAGGGGAAAACTTACCAAGAAATAAGTAATTTTTTACAGATAGCATATCCAACAGTAGCATATTGGGCGGTGCATGGCGACCCAGATAAACTAGAAAGCTTTCTAGATGGAAGAAGAGAAGGTAACTTCCGTAAAGTTACAAAAAAATATGAGGAGGTTTTATTAGAAATCATTGAAAAAGAGCCATCCGAGTATGGATATGAGTTTGGTCGAGGGACAGCAGCGAGGCTAGCAACTTATTTGGAAAAAGCGACAGGAATTAAGTTAAGCGGCTCTCAAGTTAGGAGAATTTTAGAGCGAAAAAAGTACGTTTACCTTTGGGCAAAGTATAGCCTAGAAGACAAACAAAATCCTGAAAAGCGTAAAATATTTAAAGAAAAATTAGCGGAATATTTAAAAATCACGCTCGCCACCCCAGAACGTCTACAGGTATGGTTTTGGGATGAGAGTGGGTTTAGTTTAAGAGTAATAAGAAGAAAAACATGGGGAAGAAAAGGCTATAGAAAGAAGGTGGCGGGACAAAGAAGAAGAGGAAGAGTAAATATCATGGGAGGATTACGTTATCACGATAAAAAAAGAATGAATTTTGTCATCAAAAAAGGAAATGCAGATGTTTTTTATGAACAGATAAAACTCTTAAATACTTTTTTACTAGAAGAATGGATTGAGCAAGGTAAACAAAGTGAAGATTTTACCAAATGTTCAGCCAAAATAGTTATTATTTTAGATAACGCCAGCTTCCACAAAAGAAAAGATATTTTAGAAAAAATTGCCTCAGAAATGCCCAATATTATTTTAGAGTTCTTACCGCCATATAGTCCAGATTATAATTTAATCGAATTAGTTTGGCATTCAGCGAAAGAATATATAGCTCATCGACTATTTGAATCAGTAGAACAGTTAGAAGAGTTATTGAATAAGTTGTTAAATGAAGGAGGTCTTGTTATTAAATGGGAACGTAAGATTAAAAATAAAGGTAATGCTGTTTATTAAATTTAGCTGCGTAGCCGCTTATGCAGGTAATAGCACCTGCTAAAACTTCTTCACCACTACCAAAATCTCTGATGATCGATAGTGATAGTTCTTGCTCTTTAACATTGATGTCAATCTTGACAGTTTTTTCATTTTTGTCGGCTAAACTCCCTAATCTAGAGAGAGATTTAACTATTCCTGCTTTGTCAACTATTACTTGCTGGAAGCAGTTTTGCTCAAGTAATTGGGGATAGTTTGGATAATCGCCTTGTAAGCAGCGACTGACTAACTTTACCTTACCAGATTGAAATGCTACAGTGGCGGTTTCTGGGTTGTATAGCATTTCAACTGATGTTGTCCCTGTGCTGTTTTGGATGACTAGCAGCTTTTCCATTGCTCGCGCAGGTATGGTACATTTAATTTCTTCTAGCACCTCTGTGTTCTCCTTTTTACCGATACCTTTTGTGGAACCTTCTATCGCAGCTAAACGGCTTCCGTCTGTCGCTGCTAAGTTGATTCTGTCTTGTTCTAATTTAAAGAAGACTCCAGTTAGTATTTGCTTAGTTTCGTCTTTACTTGCAGCAAAGATAGTGGCTTTAAGTCCTTCTTTTAAGGTTTCTGCGGGTATAGATCTTGCGATCGTAAATACTGCTGGTAATTCGGGAAATTCTTCAGTAGAGATCCCTTTGATTGTGTACTTTCCAGCATCAGCATGGATGTTGATTGTATCGTTTTTCCCCGTCATTACGATTTCGCAATCGCTGGGAAATTTGCCTACAATATCTGTTAGTAGTGCGATTGGAAGTGTAGTTTCACCCTCCCCTGCCACCTTGCAGTCAACGACAGTTTGAACACCCACGCTTAAATCATAAACAGTCAAGCTACACGATTGAGTATCCTTATTGGCAATGATTAAGGCATTAGCTAATATAGGATGTGTTGGTTTTGCAGGTGCAATACCTGTCAGAATATCTAAAGCTTCTTTGAGTTTAGCTTGGTTGCAAATTATCTTAATTTCTTGAGTTTTTGCTTTAGTTTTAGCTGGAACAATTGGAACAAATTCGGTTGGTTGATCAGTTGTTTCTGGTTCTGGTTCCGACTTAGGGCTTTCTGATTCAGGTGCTTCTGTTACTACGGATGACTTTGCTGCTTCAGCTTTTGCCCTTTTAGCTGCCATCCTTTCGGCTTTGGCTCTTTTGGCATCAGCAGCCGCTAGTGCGTCAATGTCATCATCAATGTAAACGTCAATATCAATATCATCAGTAATAGCTGAAGAGGAAGCAATAGTCGCTCCTACTTTGTTTTTACTACCATCAGTAGTAGTTGTTGTTTTCTTTTTGGTAGTACCTGTTTTGCTATCGGTTGCAGGAGCTTTTTGGATGGTATTCATTTGTTTTATGAGTGTAATTTCAAAAAAAAAGGCGGCTATTGCCGCCAAGTTCAACATAATCTTGTTATCGAATTTGTAGTTATTTTAGAGTTTTAAATGAATATCTTCATGCAGTACAAGTTGTTTTGCGATACTATTTTTTTAGCTGTACTTTGCCTACTGTTATACAGCACTTGTTTGACGGCACTGCTGCCCTGGCGCGAACTGCACCAAAAAAGTTGCATTGACTAACAAGTGAAAAAGCGCGTTTAGAGCTAAAATAATTAAACAGAACAAAGCAGGTGTAATGATCATGCAGGCTATTTTTTGGACTGGAGAAGAAGTTGCCCAAAGAGCCAAACACTTTTACGAAAATGGCATTCGTCAACAAGTGGAGTGTAATGATAACATTGGAAAAATGATTGTCATTGATGCGGAAACGGGCGAATACGGAATTGATCAAACTGGTGTAGAAACAGCATTAAAGTTAAAGCATCAAAAACCTAATGCCAGATTATTTACGATGCGGATTGGTTATGATGTTGCTGTCAGCTTTGGGGGAGCAAGCGAGCGGACTGTCAAATGATTAACGGAAAATTGATTGATAGGAAAGCCGTAGTGCCAGTAATTTTTCGTTTACCGACACAACCAGATTTTTCTATTGATTTTATTATTGATACTGGATTCAACGACCATCTTACCTTACCGCCACAAGCCGTCAGTGCGATGAATCTGCCGTTATATTCCACTACCCTTGCCAGATTAGCCGATGGTAGGGAGGCGTTGTTATCTATACATTTAGCAACAATTGTTTGGGACGATCAAGAAAAATTCGTCCCTATTTTAGCATCGGGTTTTAAACCTTTATTGGGAACGGCTTTAATGGAAGGATATCATCTGGATATTGATTTTGAAGACAATGGTTTAGTTTCGCTAAAACAAATCCCACCGTCAATTTTATAGATTCAAGTTGAGGATCTTCTTCCGTTCGCTCTTCGTCTCGCTTCTAAGGCTTAAGCGAGGCTTATCGCTCTCTGGGACAAGTGGCAATACTGCTCGGTTAAGGAGGAAGAGGAATAATTGTTCGCGTTTTAAGTACGAGAACATAAAATTTCCGAATTTTACTTCTTTGCAGACTAAAGTCTCCCAGATCTAAGGAACTAGGATAAAAAGTAATTTATGATAAAAAAGTTAAACTTCGGTGCGATGAGAGCTAGAAAAATTAAGGTTAAGCTACCAGTACGACTGATAAGTTAAGTTGTTGTAAGTGAGTCCCTCGACCTCGATGATGTGGTTTAACCGCCCCAAACTTGGAGCGAGTTTTCTTAACAACACGTGGATTACTTCTTAATTGTCTAGGTGCAATGGTTTGGTCTACAATTTCGGCAAATAACCAACTCACAAATAACGGCTTTTCCCCCGATGTCACTTGTTGAAACTGAGGAATAGCACGGCGAATTACCTTAAGAGTTCCAGTAAAACTTAAAGATGTCGGAGCAACGCCAGCATTTTTGGCAGCATGAAATATTAAGTGACGTATACAGTAATGTGGTAATAACCATCCATAAATTTCTTGGACTACCTCGCGAGGTTTTTTAGAACGGATAGGAGTTTTACGACCATTAAGATGGACTTTCAATTCATCTAAAGTATTCTCAGCTTCCCATCGACAATGATAAGACTGCGCCAACAGTAAAGCTGGAAACTGCTCAATATCCATTAAATCCGTAATCAAACGATACTTGCGTTCAATTGAATTCTCTTCAATTACATATTCAACGACACGAACTTGAATGGGGGTAGCTCCTTTGCGCTTAGATTTTTGGTCAGGAGCAATCCAACTGGTATAAGAACCATCAGCTAAAACCTTAACAACCTCAAACTTAACTTGTGCCGGAACACGCCCTAAAATGTGACATTGTTGGTCTAAGGTAGCTTTGACCATCTTAAATGAGTGTAATCCCCTGTCCCACATCAACAACATACCCTTACCTACAGACCGCAGTAATTTTCCATTGGTGACAAGTTAAGGAAAAGAGAAAATTGTCAAGGGTGGTATTTGGCTAGGTCAAAAATCGTGAGAAACTCAGTCTAGACAAGTAGTTGAGCGATTTAGACCAGCCATGACACAAAGCCGAAAAACCAATCGAGACCATGCGAAAAAGAAACAACGACCACTGGTGGAAGACGAAGTAATAGCCAAGCAATTGGAAAAATTACTGACACCAGCCATTACAAATCAAGAAAATTACTACCGAAAATTAGGACTCAGAGAACGGATACTGAATTTACCGTTGATGATGGCGGCGGTGTTGACCTTGCTGTGGCGAGATGTGGCAGGAGTCAGAGAACTAACAAGAATGTTAGCCAGAGATGGTTTTCTGTGGTGTAGTCCCACAAAAGTTAGTCAACAAGCGGTATCACAAAGATTTTTAACATTTCCATCTGAATTATTTGAAAAAGTATTTAAAGATTTATTGCCGAGTTTAAGAGCAACTTGGCATAGTAGAAATCAACGTCCATTGCCAGAAAGTATTCAATTTACCTTGTCAAAATTTGAGAAGATTTGGATAGTAGATGGGTCAACATTGGAGGCATTGTTTAGGAAGTTAAAAAGCTTAGAAGAGACTCAAAGAGGGCAATTAGCCGGAAAAATGAGTACAGTAATTGATTTAATGACTAGATTACCTGTAGAAATTTGGTTTGAAGAAAATTCTAAAGCTTCTGATATTAAACTTGAAGAAAACATTCTAAATTTAGTAACAAAAAACACCTTGCTGTTATTGGATAGAGGGTTTTATCACTTTAATTTTTGGTTTCAATTAATTGAGAAAAAAGTAGATTTTATAACGAGAATAAAAAAAGGAGCAGCAATCAAAGTAGAACAAATATTTACCGATAGTTATGAACTGAGAGATCGGAAGATACGCTTTGGTTCTGGCACAAAGAAGACTCCATTTATTACCTTGCGTTTGATTGAAGTCAGGTCAGGAAAAACCTGGCATTCTTATTTAACCAGCGTCCTAGACCCTAATATTTTACCCCCTTATGTGGTAGCAGATTTATATCGGCGGCGGTGGCGGATTGAAGATGCTTTTAACACAGTCAAGAGGCTTTTAGGTTTAAGTTATTTATGGACGGGTTCAATCAATGGAATTAAGTTACAAATTTGGGCGACCTGGTTATTTTATGCGGTTTTAGTAGATTTAGGTGATGCCGTAGCAGATGAACTTGCTCTCCCCTTCGACGAGATTTCATTAGAAATGATTTATCGCGGTCTTTATCATTTTACTATGGCTCATCAGAAAGGTAAGGCAACAGACCCCGTTAAGTATTTTGCTGATCCCGAAAATCGAGATTTAGGTATTATCAAACAGCAACGAAACCCCAATGTTAAGTTGATTGTCGCTCCTTTTCCCAATCTTCAACGAGGGTCTGACCAGTTTTTTTTCAACAATTCTCTGAAAGCCTCTTGACAAAACAGTTACAGGCTTAACTTGTCACCAATGAGTATTATCTCATCATCCATGTTATTAATTGTAGTAAAAATTGTTATGCCTAAATTATATACTCAATAATGAATATAAATACTTACAATTATGTTGATTAAATCAGTCCTAATATTGTGAATCTTTATACAACATTTATTGCGGCAATAATTAATAAAATATTAAACTTTGTGGTTGTCATTATCTGAGGAGAAGTAATAAACAATCTTTTAAAGTATGGGGTGTCATCTTGCCGTGAACAAGTTCAGATGACACCCCATGTTTCCAATCACGTAGAAAGGAATAACTTAATTATGGCATTAGAACTGTACTAACCACTTCTTAGTCGAATGGTGGGCTATCGCCCAGAATTTGTAGAGAAGGGGGGTGCAAAGGGGTCAAATTCTACCTTGTTACACTTGCTTCAGTATTGCCAACTGTTTTAGTCAGTCTAACTGTAACAACTGTTGGAACTACGAATACTGTGATTTCCCTACGGCAACGCAAAGCGATTTGCACTCTTCGCACGAATCGCGCCTCCGGCATATGCACGCGATCGCGGAGCGTATTAATTTGGTAGAATATTCCTTGTAGGAAAATTTGCTTTTCTCTAGTTGTTGTTCGTTTCTTACCTTCGTCTATTTCTAGCAGCATTTGTGCAGCTTTAACGGCATCCGATTCACTAATTTCAGCATTAATGAAGGTTTGGAAATAATCTTGTTCAGGTTGAGAAACAGTCATAACTTACCTCGACACTTAACTAATTGACTTTCCCCTTTTTACGCTGCGATCTTCTGTTTTTATTCTATTTTGTTAAGTAATTGTTTTTGAGAGTCACCAACACCATAATTTGTATAAGGGCGTTTATAGGGAGGATGTAAACCTAGAATAATGTCAGCAGCAGGAACACCTTGAGCGACTAATTCTTGACCTAAATCAATTTCAGTCATATTATGCTGAATCCAAATTTTGTCATCTTTAATATCTATATGGATATAGCAAGCATAGATCCGATTCATACCTTGCCAACCAACATCTACAAGTTGATAATGATCGTGTTCTGTATCGTAAATGATTTGACATTCAATTTCATCTTCAGTTGTTCTGGCATGAGTAGCAAGTAAGTCTCGAATAATTTGGCGGTACTTTTCTAGTTTTTCCATTGCAAAATCTCCTCTGACTTAGGGTCATAGACTATGATTTTTAGTTCATATTGATCGATTGCTGCTTGGATAAAACGTTCTTGAAAGAAAACGTTAAAAATATCAGTCGGAACAGCTAAATATATAATGCGATCTGGGTCGGTCATTTGCAGAGCAAGACGATAGTTCAAGAACTGTCCCAACGCCGCATGAAAGTCGTTAATGACGGAAGGATTGAGAAAGCCTTTGACTTCCACAGCAATTTTAATTCCTTCTTTTTCGGCTGCAAACACTTTTTCAGCAGCTAGATCTATTTCTAGTCTAATGCGATCGATCCGAATAGTAAGAGGGTCATTGGTGATATTCCACCCATCTTTTATTAAAGCTGTTTTTACTGCTTGATGAAAGAGATCTTTAGCCATATATTGTCTCTAAGAAAGTGAACTTACTTCTTTCTATTGCACCCCTATTGGGGTGCTTTATACAGGATTATAATTAATAATCAATCTGTTAGCGCAGAGCCAACAAGGGTTAAAACATTTCACTTTCAAGTTTTAACCTTAAAACTTTTAACAAGTGAGTTCGTTTTTAAAAAGTAAGTTTGCTTTTAACATTAATAGTCAAGCGTACAAGAACGTAATGCGATCGCGCTTTGTTGCGAGAGATCTTACATTAGAACCACCTCGATCAAAAATCTAGGGTAACAATCGCAAGTTGTAGCAGTAATGATTCCTTATTGCTTGGAAGGAGGTTCGCAACGAGAGTCATAATGCAAACTAGCATCAAATGTAGCTTGGTCGGCTCCCCCTACCCAAAAATAGGTACTAACCCCATCCCCTAAACAATACTCATAGTCGCGTAGGCCCTCGGTTAAAACGTGCCATGATAATTCTTTCCAAACAGGAGGTTGATAGCCAAAGATATAATTATAAAATTTGGCGGCGGTAGCCTGATTATAATTATTACCGCCACTATAACTCTTATGGTCTCCATTGAAATTAAGAGTTATCTTTCTAGCTTTATTTTTTACAAAAGTAATTGTAAAATTGCTTTGTGGAAACCTAGGAAACAACCGCTTAAATTTAGTTGGAGCATAGGTATAGGTAACTTCAGATGGGGTTGTTAGTCGAGTTTTATAACCGCCAAAATAACGATTGATTGTTTGAGGGGTTTGATTGAACACAGGTCGTCCAGCTTGTGCAGATGGTGCACAGATACCGTTCAAAAGCAATAAACAGAAAGATAACCCACTAATTGTGCTTAAAATATGACAACGTTTCACTGTACTATTTTCTCCTAAAATCAAATAAATGTATTCCTTGAAGTAAAACAAATTAATCCAACTGTTATGAGGTCACAACAATTTTTTATAACAAGGAATCCTTTTGTTTCCAAGCTAAGTTTAAGGCTAGTATGACTGAGTGCCAAGATGATTTATTGGCAGGCGAAACGAAGTTTTTCGGGTAATGATTGACAGTTATTAATTGGGTTATCACTCAACTCCAGCCAAGTTAATTTAGTCAAACCCGCCAGTGGTGAGACATCACTGATTTTGTTGGCACGCAAGCCCAGAAAATTCAAATTAATCAAACCGAAGAGTGGAGTCACATCACTGATTTGGTTTTCATTCAATAACAGCCTAGTTTTAAGATTAGTCAAACCCGCTAGTGGTTTGACATCGCTAATTTTGTTGTTATACAAGTCCAGCGTAGTTAATTTAGTTAAACCTGCCAGTGGCTTCACATCGCTGATTTGGTTGCTATCCAAGACCAGATAAGTTAATTTAGTCAAACCTGCTAGTGGTTTCAAATCACTGATTTGGTTGTTACGCAAGTCAATTGTAGTCAGATTACGAAGTGCTTGAATCCCCTCTAATGAGGTTACTTTTGAGCCATTAAAATTTAAATGTCCTGTAACCCCTTGCAGAACATTTAACGTTAGTGGCTTGTCCACAATGCCTAGTTGCTCTCTAAGCCTAGCTTCAAAGTTAGCATCCTTAAATTTAACTGCACTCTGAGCCTGCACGGGTTTCTTGGTTGTAACTCGCTTTTTCGCTATAACTGGTTTCTTAGCTATAACTCGCTTTTTAGTTTTACTAACTTTGGTTTGAGAAGCAGTTTTGGCATAGCTTGGTGCAGTAAGTACAAAGGAATCAATCGCCATACCGGAAGTTACGCCAATTAATAATGCTGAAGCGACAATAACTTTAAGAGGTAGTTTAGTAGCAATATATTTAGCAGAATTAACGATAGAAGATAAAGAACTTTTGGTAGTGCAGGTAAGTTTCATTCTTTTTTGGGGAATCATTTAACTTGACTGATTTTAGTATTTCATCACTACATCAAAAAGTGATGTTAGTAGTAACCACTTTATCTATGTGTCTACCATTGAGTTCTTTTCAACCTGCGTTTTGGGTTAAAAGTAGTAATTGAATAGCGGTCAGTTAGATAATTGGCTAATTTCAGATTGGGATACAGGTATAAATACAGCACTCTAAGAGCGAGAGCGAGCATACTATAACAGTTAAAGTCTTTGACCTGCCTAACTTTGCTCTGGTTCCACTGCCTACCCTTTTTCATAATGCAATTTTAGTTAGAAAGTGTAACAAGGTAGTAATAAAGTAAAGCAGGGTAGAAGGTGAAGCAGGGTAGTAATAAAGTAAAGCAGGGAAAAATAGTTTCAACAAGTCAGCTACTTTTTCATAACGCACCACGATAGTGGGGCTACTAGAATGTCAAAAATTCCCGACTGCGAACGACTTGTCGTCGCGCTTGCGCTTCGCTGCCAGTTCTACGCACATTCAACAGAATTTGTTTGTGCCGTTCATCCTTACGGTATTGATAGTAGTAGCTGCCTGGATTTCAGACTTAACCCTAATAGTGAACCAGAGGAGTTGTGGACACCAGATGGCGTTGATTATATTGATGGCGAACTAATTTTAAAACGCCAACAACTGTACTACGACTGTTCAGACACTTTAGACAATTATCTGACCCCAGAAGAAAAATTGGAGTTACTAGACGCGCACCCATTTTTTACGGGGAGATGCCCTCAATGTGAGATGCCTTTTGACAGGAGTAATCCGCCCCTGGTGCATTGGGATTGCAATTGCTGTAACTGGATTGATGATTCAGTTTGATGCTCATTGGGCATTATTAACTAGGCACTTGCAACTACGCTCATAATGAATAAAACTTTGGTGATCGCATCACTAACTTTACTGTTAACTGCAACTTCAGCATCGGCAGAAACAACTTACAAGGTCAAGAGAATCGCTGATATCGTTATATTAACTCTCTAACAAAGACAAACCAATTAGCTCTAAGATTTCTACTGTTTTCTTACTATGAGGAACTATGGGTTCGATCAATAGCTGTCGGGTAAGTAATTTCCAGGTGTCGTGTTTGATGTCGAAAAATGTCAAACCTAATAGCCAATCAGAAGAAGGCACGTTATCATTGTTTCGCACTTTAGCTTCCTCATCCATCACCCAATCGCAAAGAAGAAGTAGAGATTCGCTTTTGGTGTCCTTAGCATTCTTCTTTTTCTTACTATTCTTCTTTTTCTTACCCTGAGCAAGAAATACCTCTAGCAACAGAATTCCCATGACGTAGAAAGGTCTTTCCGTCTCATAGTGATGAGGCACTTGCTCGACACACCATGCTAGAAACCTAACAGTTGCTGTGGCTGCATCTTGCCCTAGGTGGATAGCACTACTGACAAGCTGAACAATTGTTGAATTCTCGCCGTCAAAAGAGTTTCGGTTTTCTGGTTCTACGACAGCACGCAACAGCAAGGTACAGGCAAACGCCCGTATCAAATGACCAGGAATCCCCTTAGAACCCTTATTGAAACTCTTAGAAACCTTATACTTCTCGATATAAAGATCATCTGGTTCCGACCAGCGAGTTAATTCCAGCACTTCCCTTGGTTCCCAAGGTATAGGAACTGGCAATGCTTCACCTTGATGCACTTTCAGTAATGCACTCAAATGCAACTCGTAGTTGTAACTATAATCCGCCATAGCAATTTCTTCAAGCATAGAGCGATCTACCCGCTCTCGCAGCCAATATAGCAGGGCATCTTCTGATGGATTAAATCGAGTTGTATAGTCCAAATAAATTTCCAATCAGAACAAGAGTTTTGTGCTAATCCAACATTTGATTAGTATCGAATGTGCGAAATGACAAGTCAGCATAGTGCGATCGCACTATGCACAGTATAAAGTTTAATGTGCGCCTATCGGCTCTCTGGTAATAGCGTAAAAAACTGCTATCGCAGTATAAACAAGGTCAAAGCTTTTTCACTCTACAGTTTATACACTTGTTTTCACTTTCCAGTTTTTACAATCTGCGTTCTTCTGGCGCTGACTTGTCAGTTCGCACATTAATATTGGGCAAATTCTTACTCATTCAGTTGTCTTACTGTAACACTTACAATTAAATAAACTTTAAACTCAACTATGGATGCTCAAGAATTGATTGCAAGGTACAAAGCTGGGGAGAGGGATTTTCGAGGCGTTATTTTGCAATTTAACAAGTACGTTACTTTTTATTGAGCGCCCCTATCGTGGCGCTAATAAAACATTTAATTGGAATTGACTGTGCGATCGCAACCATGTGCTCGATTTGGTATGAGACGCGACTTGAGGGTTAAGCTTTTTTATGACACGCACGCGTAAGGGTCATGGCGGATGAGTGCCAAAATCTTCAATGAGTATTCAAATCTCGATTTAGAGCAAAGGAAAGTTTGGTACACGCCAGTTGTGGAAGCTTACGATCGAGGCAGACCCCGCTATCCTGAAGCATTAATTCAGCGAGCGATGGAAGCCGCTCACATGACCGCTGATTCAACTATTCTCGAAGTCGGCGGAGGTTCAGGAATTGCGACAATTGAGTTTGCGATTTTAGGATGTGCAATTGATGTGGTAGAACCAAATCCAGCATTCTCCCAAATGGCAGAACGTCGTCTTGCAGCATTTCCGAAGGTTCAACTCTTTCAGCAATCTTTCGAGGAGTGGCAAGTTAAACTGCAAGCGTATTCCATTGTACTAAGCTGCTACGCAGCTAAATTTAATAAACAGCATTACCTTTATTTTTAATCTTACGTTCCCATTTAATAATAAGACCTCCTTCATTTAACAATTTATTCAATAACTCTTCTAGCTGTTCTACTGACTCAAATAGTCGATGAGCTATATATTCTTTAGCTGAATGCCAAACTAATTCGATTAAATTATAATCTGGACTATATGGCGGTAAAAACTCTAAAATAATGTTGGGCATTTCTGCGGCAATTTTTTCTAAAATATCTTTTCTTTTGTGGAAGCTGGCATTGTCTAAAATAATGATTATTTTTGCTGAACACTTTGTAAAATTTTCAGGTTTATTTCCTTGTTCTACCCATTCTTGCAATAACCAAGTATTCAAAAGTTTTATCTGTTCGTAAAAGGTATCCGCATTTCCTTTTTTTATAACAAAATTAATTCTTTTTTTGTCGTGATAACGCAATCCTCCCATAATATTGACTCTTCCTCTTCTTCTTTGTCCCGTCACCTTCTTTCTCTGACCTTTCTTTCCCCAGGTTTTTCTTTTTATCACTCTCAAACTAAAACCGCTTTCATCCCAGAACCATACCTGTAAACGCTCTGGGCTTGTGAGCGTTATTTTTAAATATTCTGCTAATTTTTCTTTAAATATTTTACGTTTTTCAGGATTTTGTTTGTCTTCCAGGCTGTATTTTGCCCAAAGGTAAACGTACTTTTTTCTCTCTAATCTTCTTCTCACTTGAGAACCACTTAACTTAATTCCTGTTACTTGTTCTAAGTAGATCGCTAGTCTTGCTGCTGTCCATCTCCCAAACTCATATCCATATTCTGCTGGCTCTTTTTCAACAACTTCTAATAATAAATTTTCATATTCTTGGGTAACTTTACTAAAATTACCTTCTCTCCTTCCATCTAAAAAACTATCTAAATTATCGGGGTCGCCATGAACTGCCCAATATGCTACTGTTGGGTATGCAATATTTAAAAATTCACTAATCTCTTGGTAAGTCTTTCCATCGTTGATCAACAATATGATCAAAACTTTTTCTCTTACATAAGGGTTTTCATGTTCTTTTAGCGTTTTAACTAGCTGCTCCCTCTGGTATTGAGAAAGATGATTCTTGGCTGGCATATATAGCTGTAATAGCTTACTTAATTATTTTGACATTATACAATCAAGCTGCGTAGCAGCTTAGCAGCAAATGCTTGGCACTGGATATCATCCGATATCAAGTATGTTCAAGCATCACAGACTTTACGGGCGGATGGTTCTCTCGTTTTACTTTGGAATCTGACGCTTGAACCGAGCCATGAAATGTATCAAGTCTTGAATCAGGTGTATCAAGCAGAAGCGCCCGCGATCGCACCGGAGTACGAAGGTCTAGAGAAACAAGCTGAAATCGTCGCAGGCTTGGGAAAACCTGTCTCTTATTCAGGATTGTTTGAGCCTCCCTCCACAGAGATCATTCCTTGCGAACAAACCTATAGTGTTGATCGGTATCTCGATTATTTGAGTAGCGGCTCACAATATGTTGCCTTAGAGTCGCAAGTGAGAGCAAATCTATTTTCGGGATTGAGGACTGTGCTCGAACAGCAATTCCAAGGCGAAATTCAACTGTTTAATTTAGCTGCATTGCAAATTGCGCGGAAGATCTAAATCCTTGAGGGCAAGCCGTATTTCAGGCTCACGCCTGCCCTAGTGAGCAGAAGTCCAGAGATTATTACTGACATTCCCTACTTAAAAGAGTGATGATTTAAGCAACTGG
The DNA here is from genome assembly GCF_000317495.1 of Crinalium epipsammum PCC 9333. Classification (GTDB taxonomy): domain Bacteria; phylum Cyanobacteriota; class Cyanobacteriia; order Cyanobacteriales; family PCC-9333; genus Crinalium; species Crinalium epipsammum. The sequence goes on along the minus strand of NC_019753.1, from coordinate 478,887 downwards.
TGAGTGCGTTCTTCTGGCGCTGACTTTAGGGTTCGCACTTAAGCGCACTATGCACTGCTAGCTATAATTTCCCACATTAATAATTAGTGAGTTTAATTTTAACCTTGTAAGCGTACAGTAATTACAGTAGCTACAGTGTTACTTTACTGAGCAAGTGAAGTGTCAGGAACGGTAGTGTAACAGTAAAAAAGAATTTCAACAATCACGCTACTTTTGGGATCAGCGCCACGCTAGGGGCGCTAATACAAGAAGCGTAAATATTCATGCGATTTAAGCAGTTGTTACAGTTAATAATTGAGTTTAGTTTTTACCGTCCAACAGCTATAACAGTCTTGACAGTCAAAACATTAAAAAACTGAGTTTGTCTTGGTTTTTACTTATTAGTTAAACCGCTTGCCATGAGCCTATTTTGCTTAAAATTGATTCAATTTTAAAATTAATATTTAATTGTAATTATCAGTTATATTGCTTGTACTGCTTAAATTATTTAGGTTTTAACATTCTAGCTTTAATTTTACCACTTCTATAAACGATTTAATTGGAGTTAGTTTTACTTAATACGGTAAATAAATTTACTTGTTACAGATTTTTCAATTTGTTATAGCAACCTAGAGATTGATGAATATTTGTATTGCTTACTGTTGATTCATAACTATTGTGGTTGTTAGCGATCGTTACAGTGCGATAGCTGGCGCTGACTTGTCAGTTCGCGTAGCCCGTCGTAGACATCGCCTAGTGTGCTTGATGTGCGCTATGCGCGTAGGCGTTGGCGGAGCCTGCCGTTAGGCATAGCCAGCCATAGGCATCGCACAATATAGTGTGATCGCGTAGGCATTGCCAGTCGTAGGCATTGCAGTTATCGCACGTCCCGCAGACGCAAACAGGTTCAAAAGTGGAAAACTGCTCTACGTTCCAAAGGTTGGTAAAGCAGTTTTCTATCAGCTATCAGCTATGGTTCTAGTGGCTGATCTTGAACCCGTTCCTTCACTTCGTTGCACCTGGGGACTTCTTGCGGGGAAGAATTAAATTTGTTGAATTTGTCTATCGCAACTTTGCCAGATGGACTTACCTCAAACTCCTCGATGAATGTGTAAACTGCTGCTTTTTGCTCCTCACTAAGCTTTGTGTTAATGCCTATATCTGGAAAACCAGCATTATTACCAATCCGCCAAAGTTTATTCTCAATTAAGTTGGGTTCGCCCTGCTGTGCAGTCAGTTTCTTGAGCAAATGGATTTGTTGGGCAATATAAGCGTCGTTCATCTAAGATCGGCTCCTTCAATTGAGTTTGTTGTCGTCGCCAGTCCTTGGTAGTTTTTAACCTTTAGGGTTGACATTTATTGGTTATCAGTTATTGGGTTTGTTGTTGCGAACAATACGCCTCAATCGGAATGCGGTAGCATTCTATATAACTGTTACTACAAGCAAATTGTAGAGTTAATTAAGTGGTAGATAGTAGTTAATTTGATGCAGTTTATTGAGTAATTTTGTTAGTTAATCCGCTTGATTGTTTGGTCTAAGTAGCTCCTCAATATGGAGTTCGGCTTGGTGTAATTTTTGGGTACAAGTTTCTAATTCTGACTTGAGTTTGAAATTTTCTTGAGTTAGTTGTCGGTTTTCAATGGCTATATTTGTGAAACATTCTAATCGTTCTTTAGAGGTATATTTTAACTCATCATACTGTCTGGTAATAATATTTAGGGCTTTTTGAGCTTCATTTAACTCTTTGACTCTAGCTTCATAGCGTGGTAAAACTTTGGCTTTTAGTTTGGCTTTAATGTCGGAATAATTCTTTTTTATAATAAAGGGATTATAGATAGCACGTAAAGTTTGTGATTTATATTTTAAAATTATTATTTCTTCAGGGCTGATACTTTTCATTACTTTGTACCTACTCTGCTAAAATTATTTTAGTTGCTACATTTCTTATTTATATAGTTAACTATTTCTTGGTAGATACAGCCATTAGATATATTTTCAGAGGCACTTGTACAACTTCTACTGCAAAAATATCCTTACTTCGGAGTGCGTTAGCGAAGCTTTCCGAAGGAATCGCATCCAATGTATTATATTCGTCACACAAAAAGTAGTATTTAGTAAGAGTGCTAGTAGCGCCCTTCCGTGTAGTATAAATGTGTGACACAGGTTGAAAACTCGGCTAAAACCTGGAAAATGAGGTAATATTCTCTGTGTACAAAATGTCAGCAAGAGGGTATTCCTTGCTTTTTCAGGGTATCCTCGTCGTGTCAAGGTTGGTTGAGGGTAGATAACTGTTGGGTTTAGCCGAGTGGACAATTATTGGACAATTACTGGACATTCACTGTCCACTCGGTAGTTCAGTATTCTAGATAGAATGGTAATTTCTTGTAGTATTTAGAAACAGCAAAGTGAGTAATTGTCCAATGGTTGTCCACTTTGAGTCCATTTTTAGTCCAGTAATTGTCCAATGGTTGTCCACTTAAAACCTAGAGATTTTATGCTCGTAATAAGCCTCACTTTGGGAAGATTGCGGTTAAAGCTTAAGGAGCGAGAATTGGTAAAAATGGGTCAGGACGGAGAAAGTATTAAGTGAAAATAACAATTGGAATTGATCCAGGCGCATCACTTACGAAAGTTATAGCAGAGGTGGAAGGGGTAAAAGAGTCTTATTTAGTAACAATGACACCGCAAATATCAAAAGTGTCAAGAGCAACTTTAGAAAACTATAGATCGGGTAAAGGACAATTAGGTAGTCCAAGACCAGAAGATGAAGCTTATGTTGAGTGGGAAAATAATATTTACTTAGTAGGTTCTTTCGCTCGTGATTTTTCTGGTGATGCAGGACTAGGTGAATTGAAGTATGAAAGAGCAATTTATAAGACCTCCGCAGTGGTAGGCGTGATTATTGATAAAGTCAATTCTAGTTCTGCTAATTCAACTAAACGGAATGTCAATAATATAACGTTGGAACTGATAGTATTATTGCCTTGGACTGAGTACGAAGATCGAGATACTTTAAAAGATGAGTTAACTAAAATCTTGGCTGATTATAGTTTTCGAGGTCAGCCGTTAAAGGTGAAATTGACTAATTTCCTGTGCCGACCAGAAGGAAGTGGTTTGGCAATGGTACGAGTTAAGCAGAAAGGAATGGATTGGTTTCGCGATCGCACATTAGCTGTATTAATGTTTGGGCATAGGAATGTGACGGCTTTGCAGTTTAGCGGTGGTCGAATGGTGTCAGGTGAAAGTCCAGAATTAGGCTTTATGAAATTGGAGAGTAAAGCATTAGAACGTACCAGTGGTCAAAAGCCATTTGAGTTATCTGGGGCAATCTTTCAGGCAGATTATGTTAATACGAATCGTGATAAGGGTTCGCCTCCAATAAAACTAGAAAATAATCCTGTAATTCAAGGTTTAGCTAGAAGTAAAAAACCTGAGTTACGTGCAGGGGAGGTTTTAAAGATTGCTAATGCGATTACTAGCTCCCGCGCAGAATATTGGGCTGAGTTAGAGCAATGGTTGGATAGATGTTTGCCTAATAGACTGGATGAAGTGATTATTTGTGGTGGTGCAGGAATTTATTTAAAGCCTGAATTAAATAAGTATTTTGGAGTGCGTGAAAGGTCTACCTTGCCTGGAGTGGCACAGCCATTTGATAGACCAAAAGTTCCTATTTGTTGGGGGGCTGATCTGACATCTGTTGTTGAAACAGCGTTTGAAAGTTTGACTAAAAAGCGTCACCAAGAAGAAGCGTTAGCGTTCCGGTTAATTGATATTTTTGGCTTATTTGAACATTTTAGAAGTAAAGCAGCAGTGTAATGAGCGATAACAATGATAAAGAGCATATTGATTTTAGATTGAGACTACGACTATTAGCTAACACTCATGAAGGTGTAGTGTTATCGTATTTAAGTTCTCAAGGTTCACGAGCATCTAAAGATTTGATTTTACAGTTTTTGCGAATGTGTGTTTTACCATTAGCACATAAACAAAAAGGTGATTTATCCGATGAGGAATTAAAGATAATAGCTTTAGAATCTTGTGATGCTTTAGAGAATCGTGCTAGGTATATTCGTACCTTGTTTGGTTTAGAAAAACCGACTCAGCAAACACAGCACGTTGTAATCAACAATGGTCAACTCTCTGCACAAGCACAACCATTATCTGCGCCGGAACCTGAACCGGAACCGGAACCTGAACAGCCACCAAAAAGGGAATCAAGAATTAAAGGGGTAGGTACTTATGAGGAGGCTGAGAGTCTCTTTGGGGATATGTAACGCTAGTTAATGTTCTTACGTTAGGTAGAAGCTTTTTTGTGTTGATTCAAGTAAATCTTTTCTATGCTCTAATAGAGATTTTTTTCTTACTGCTGTTGGTAGTTCTCTTTTCCCAATGGATTTTTGAGAGGAATTTTATGCCAAAACCTAAAAGCACTGGAACTGGAATTAGAAAAAGGAACCAGCAGGTTAGCCAGAGCGCGACTGCTAATAAAACCGAGGATGATAGCAGTGGTTTTCATTCATTTAATCAAGATGAGCCTACTGACTTAAAAGGGGGTGAAGTAGAGGGTGAGTCTACTGATTTAACGGAGGATAAAACTGAAAATTTAATAGAGGATGAGTCTACTAATTTAACTTCAGGGGTAGTAGATCTTCGTGTAGTAGAGGATGAGCCTACTAATAAAACAGAAGATTTGACAGAAGCTTTGACAGAGCAAGAAGTAGTAGCTATGGAGGTAACAGATCTTGAGGTAATAGAGCAAGATGTAATAGAGCAAGGAGAAATCTTGAACGACGGTAGTGATGTTGAAGTTAAAGTTCGTGAAAATGAGGAGACTAAGCTCGTGGAAAATGCAGTAATGGTTCAACAACAGCAGACTGAGTTGCATTCTTCTGAGTTGGGTCAGGTGGATGAAGCTAAGTTCTCAGAGGGTGAATTGGAGACTGGACTTCATTTTACAGATGGTGAAAAAGGTGGCGTTGGTAAAAGCCTGTTTTGTCGGGTGCTGCTTGAATATTGTAATACTAGGGGTTATAAAGATCGCATCCAATTTGTAGAATCAGATTTGTCCAATCCTGACGTTGGTAGAATTTATTTTACTGATGAAAACGGAGGGAAAAATTATATTGAAGCTGAGTTTACCAATGAAGAGAAGAAACGCTCTAGTGCTGACAAAATTTTTGAGTTAGCTACAGAAAAAACCGTAATTGTCAATCTGCCTTCAAATATATATTCTTCAGTTACAGATTGGTTCGATCGCAATCATATAGCTACTTTAGCCAAAGATCAGAATATCAAGATTTACAAATGGTTTATTTGTAATGGCGGTCATTCTAGCATTGATAAGTTTAAGGAATCTGCTAACGATGAAAAGCTTAAAGACATTACGCACATTTTTGTTCGTAATCAAGTCATTTTTGACGATTGGACAATCATAGAGAAAGATAAAGATCTGGCTGAAATACTGGCTCGTGAAAAGGTTTTTCAGATGGATTTCCCCCAGTTTAGTTTTGAGGAAAGAAATAGAGTTGATGCTGGTCAACTAACGTTTTCTAAAGCTTTGGCTGATGGTTCAGGTTTTGGCATCTTAAGTAAGCAGCGAATTAAAAATTTCTTGAATGCTACCTACGCAGAGTTAGATCGGTTGAACTTCTTGCCATGACAGGGAAATCTGAAGAATTGGATGAGTTTTCTGAGCAACTGATCGACTATGCCTTAGAGAATCAGTCAGACGAGTTTAAATCAAAAGTTTTAGCGATCGCATACAAAGCTAAAGTTCAACCAGACGATCCGTTGTTCTTAGTCTTATTGGCTACCGGACAACTGGAATTGATGTTGAAACGCGCTCCTAATTCAATTGAACTAAAATTTAATAATAGTTTGATTGCACTACAAGATAAATTAGCTGCTTACGAAAAGGCTGCTGTTATGTCACAAACGGCTGCTATATCACAAGCTGTGACTTCTTTAGTGCATAAATCAGCAGTCGTACAGCGAGAGGTTCAGTCCTCACAACCACTTGAGGAATTTTATGATGTTGCTGAAAAGCCTAGCCGTCGTGGATTTGATTTAGGTAGCTTACTCAAAGCTGTTCCCAGTGGCTTATTCTTTTTGTGCGCTGTAGGTATAGGTTATCTACTGGGTTTAACTGTTCCCACGTACCTTCAAGGTGGGTACGCTGGAACAGTTAAACTAACTCAGAAACAGTTTGAGGCATTAAAGTGGGCTGAGAGTAAGGATGGACAATATGCCAAAGATTTTATGAAGTGGAACGCCTCTCTTCTTGAAGGCAACCCTGGAAATCGTGATTGCGAGCAAGAAGCTAAACGTATGGGCGTTACCCTTGAGATTCAAGGCAGGAAGGCATCTAATGGTTTCTGTGTACTTTGGACGCAGCCATCTAAAAATCGTAAATTTGTTCAAGCAAAGACTAAATAATAAACCAATAAAAATTAACCACTAGCAACTAATAATTGCTAGTGGTTGTTTTTTATCCTGCAACTACTGTTACTTTGTAGTTGCAGTTTTCTAATATTGTTTTTACGCCTTGCCATTGGTTATCAAGGCTGAGGGGAATATATAGAGTTGGGTACTCTCTTAATTCACCGCTGACCCTTAAGACAGAGTAGCCTCCAAAGTTTAGTTGTTTAATCGCTTTCTCATTGATTTTTCCGATTAGAGCTTTTGACCTTGAGACTGTTAAGATCACCTCGTCTGTGTCTTCCTCTGCTTCGACAGTTACGAAATCTTCTTGCCACCAACTTTTAGATTTGGTGGTGGTGTCAGTTTCAGTTTCAGAGCCAGCTTTGATAACTTTGATAATTTCTAATGCGCTCATAACTACTGCATCCTTGGTCGATGTTCGCCATTGACGCAGCGTTAGCTGCATTATTTAGCAGTAGTAATTTTATGAACAGTTATGATTTTTACCATAAGTTGGTGGATTCGCCACATTACGCCGACAAAAGTTGCCACCTTATGGGTAAAGTCATAATCACTTTAGCTTTGGTTATCAGTTAAACTTAGTCTGGAAATTTCTAATGTTGCCCATTGCCTAGCTACAATTCCTTCTATGGCTGCACGAGTGATTAGCTCTTTGCTAGAGAATTTCGCAGAGTCGCCGTTAATAAGTACGAATTTGTTAGGGGCGATCTCCTGATAGTTTTCTTTTAACCAATTTAATAAAGCTTTGGTGTTTTTGCAGTCGTATTCTCTGAACGTCCCCATTGAAATTGATTTCATCTATTGTTGAAATTTGGTTAGTGATTTTTATAGCAGTCAGCGTTAGCTGGCTGTTTCTCCTGTTTATTCTTCGTTGAGTAAAGATTCCATATCATCTAAAATTTTTTGAAGCTGATCTTGTTTGTTTTTATCCTTCCAGACTTTAGATTTTTTAAGAGCATTATAGACCTTGTTCATCTCGCTTTTGAGACTTTCAGGTTTGTCTTTTTTATCAGGTTTTTCTCCATTCTCATCTGTCTCTTCATCCTCATTTTCGGCATCTGGATCAGTTTCAGATTCCGTGGCTTTTTTAATTTCAGCGACTCTTTTTTTAATTTCTTTGAGGGATAATCCTTCAGCGATCGCAAGTTCTAGTAATTCAACGCGAGCTTCAGGATCTTTGATTTGTGCGATCGCTCTGGCTTTTGTGTATTCAATTTTCCCTTGTCGCAGAGCTTCTAGTATTTCTTCAGGTAGTTTAAGCAGTGGTAGTCTGTTAGTAGCAAATGACTCCCATCCCATACTGCTTAATTCATCGAACGCCTTAACGATTGTTTCTGCCTCTGGTTGAAGGATAACGTTATCCTTCTTTCTGGCAACATCATTTTTCATGCTGTAAAGCAGCTTGGTTACTGCATCAGTAGAAGATGATAATTGTATAGCTAATAGTTCTAAAGTTGCTTCAGTTTCTTCGATGGGATTAAGATCTTCTCGTTGTAAATTTTCAACTAAAGCTATTTTGAAAGCTTGCTCCTCTGTTAATTCGCGAATAACAACTGGAATTTCTTTTAATCCAACTGTTTTTGCTCCTCGATAACGTCTTTCCCCAGCTACTAATTCGTACCTATCTTCTCCTATAGGACGGACTAAAATTGGTTGGAGAACTCCGTTAATCTTTATTGAGTCAACTAATGACTGCATTGAGCGATCGTCAAAATATCTTCGCGGCTGTTTAGCGGGCAAGGATATGGCTTCAAGCGGAATAAAGTTCTTGGGAGTATCTTCGTCATCCCCAAATAAAACGCTTAAATTTGCTTTGGCTTTATAAGGTTGTTCGCTTTTGTTTACCATTTAATTTAGTTCCTCCATTTTTGCCGCTAATTGATCTAATATTTTTACCGCCGAACTTTTGGGATCATAAACAGCTAGTGGTACTTGTTTTTCTGAAGCATCGGCAAAAGCTGTTAAGCGTGGGACAGGATCGAAAACACTACTAACCGCAGAAAATTGTTCTTGAATTGCTTTAAGAGTACGCTGATCTTGAGAATTAGTAGCCGCGTATCGAGATGGAACAAATCCGGCTATTTGCAAGGAACGGTTGCCCTTCTTTTTGACCCTGGCAACAGTTTGAAGTAGAAGATTGGTTCCTTCAAAAGCTTTGTAGTGAGTTTCGATAGGGACTAAGACATGAGTGGCAGCTATGAGACTGATATAGCTTAATAGACCTAAGCTCGGCGGACAATCAATCAGGATAAAGTCATAGCTGTCTTTTATGGGCGCGATCGCATCTTTTAGGCGAATTTCCCGAAAGTCCATATTAACTAATTGAAGTTCAGCAGCACTCAAGTTAATGTTTGTTGGGGCAATATCCATACCATGAATATTTGTATGAATAGATAGTGGCTCCTCATTGACAATGGCATCAAAGAGGGTTTTTTCCAAAGTATGCGAGTCAACCCCCATAAACAGCGTTAGAGATGCTTGAGGGTCTATATCTATCAGCATTACTTTGTTGCCTCTTCTAGAAAGCTGGTATCCCAGGTTGAGCGTAATAGTAGTTTTACCCACGCCGCCCGCTTGATTAAATAATGCGATGACTTTCGCTTGAGCCATAAACTCACCTTTTTACAAAAAATTCTGTACTTGCACTGTATATCGAATACGAGTTCATTAGAACAGTTCTAAATATTTAATTATTTTATAGAAATATTCTGTACCCCCCTGGTCTGTCAACCTTTGCAGATTTAGGGCGTGAATCATGTTGCCCTTGCTGTCTTGGTATTACAGCACCGCATTTGGGTTGAGGTAACTGTGGGGATTCGGTTAACTTGAAGCTTTAGACTCATCGCGGTTGAATAGAATTAAGCTGGAAGCAGGAGAAGGATTGAGATCTTATAGCTAATATGCTTGGTTATTGATGTTACTCTATTTGAAAAAATCAACCCATAAGTTAAGGTTGATGGGTTGGTGCGATTGCGCTTTACGTCTATCTGTTTGTCCAATCAGACCAGACATTAACGATATCTAGTTTTTTCTTTTTGGCGTATTTTACGGTGTGGGCTGTTCCTCCACTTGCGCCGCCATCCCAAAGAGCTAAAATAATTTTGGAATTATCAACTATGTATTCATCGCGGAGCAACATTTTTTCCCCCGAATAACCACCTTGGGAAACGATAACAATTTCACCATTATTAGCAGAAATCTTCCTGAGAATTTTCTTATATCGGATCTGAGATTGTTCGGGCCATTGTAACTCTTGCCCCTCAAACGGTACTGCTGCAACAACAGGAATTTCTAGATGTAGTGCAGCAATGGCTATCGCACAATCCCATCCGAGTGCCATCCCCGTGATGACTTGGCAGGGTTCTAGTTTTCTCAAGTGAATGAGCGCCAATCGAGTCAATTGTTTTAGCACTTCATCTGAATAGCACACATTAGCTGGTGCTAGTTTTTGAGGACGATGACCCGTAACACCGACAATTTTCATAATTTGTTCGTAAACTCTTTACAGGGATCGCGGCGATAGCTGCTGTTTTCTCACTTTATATATATGCAAAAAATTTGATTGCTTGTTATATTGCTATTGCGTTTTTATAGTGCCTGGTTAGAGTTAGATGGAAAGGCTAGGTTCTGGCTACATAGCAAGGGCTAAAGAAATTGGAATTGATTTTTATCCTAAAATAGCAGCCGATAAATCTTTAGTAGGTGAAACCCAAGATTTTTACCAGGGTTTGTTAGCTGGTTTTCATGGTGCGATGCGATTAATGAAGGTGCTACCAGATAGAGAAACTTTTGATGCACTTAATTCCCTAGAAATCAAACTAGCTACACTAATTAATGTTGACGCGGGGAATGACCAAATAGCTTCTTCTTCTCAACCTAGAATTGATTCTGTTATGCCTGATTTATCACGTTTGGATAAAAATGTGATTGAGCAGTTGAAACAGGATAGTAATAATATTAGCTTTAATCATCTGATTGAAAATTTGGTTGTTAGCGGGGAAACTCAAGATTTCTACCAGGGCTGTCTTACCGCTGTAAATTTTTCTAAGGATATCTGCCATGAAAAACTAGCTTTTGTAGCTATTGGACTAATGGGGATCAATCTAGCTGGTTATGTTGAACTAGAAAAAGAATTTACCCCCTTGCCCCCCTTGGAACATTTAACAGCTGAGGAATATCTCAAAAATATTTCTAAATACTCAACAGAGTCGGTAGACTCTGGGTTTGTTAGGTATGAGTCATCAGCAGGTGCGGGTGTTATCGCTCGTTTTTCTGATTGGGATGTGCTAGATGGCGGCGACAGCTTACCGTTTACGGTTTATTCCTATAGTGAAGCTGATCCTACTTCCGAGTTAAATTTGATCGAGCATCTTTTAATACCAGACGCGGCAACTGATTTTATGGATCGCGTGCAGCACCTGGGGGGCAAGGTTGATGATGTGCAATTTTTTACATCAGATCGTCGCAAGAAAAAGCTGTATGCAACACTTGAATCTGTTGAAACGGAAGCTGCGGGTTTAGGGGATGAATTTGAAATACTTCGTAGACAACAAATTGCGACTAATGAAGCTCGGATATTAGAAGAGGAAAGTGAGAATGAAATTTCACGTGCAGAGATGAGTAAGTTAGCAGGGTTGGACGATGAGGGGTTTGAGGCAGAAGATATTGATTTGGTAGAGGAGGAGGAAGGTGAGGAAGAGATTGACTGGGCAGCCCTGAACGATCTTGATGCTGAGGTTTTGCTCGAACAAGAGTTTGAGAAAAGCGAGCTTGTTAAAAGGATGCAGAACTTGCTAGTTGAATCGTTGTTGCAAGATATTAGCTATTCGTTGTCACCGGAAGATTTTCCGTATAAATTCGACGTAGTTCCCGATTGGATGATTTTTCTAGAGGATGATGAAATTAAGGTACTGGACAGTACTGACGATCATAATGTTTTTAACATGACATTTGAGGGAGAAATTATTGGCACTTTGTCGTATCCTGATGCACTTGAGTTAAATACTCAGTTAGAGCGACTAGAACAGTTAAATCAGGTAGACGATGAGCAGGAGCAAGAGGTCGATCCTTATGACGTGCAAGCTCTCTTAGAGGAGGATGATTCTGATATCAATTCTGATATCAAGGTTGATAGCAGTTCTGATTCTGAAGATGATAATGTAGGGGCTGTCAAGAATGAGTCTACGATAACTGAGGAAATTATTGTTACTCCGACCGATCGGGATCTATATGAAGAGTTTGAGGAAATTATTGTAGATGATGTAGATGACATCGCTGAAGAGCAAAAGGTTTTTGCCGAACAAATTTTGCCGATCGCAGCTAAATTTCAGTTAAGCCCAGAGGATGTTGAAGGCATTCTTTCTGGTCATGAGGTGCGTTCGCGTGTCTACGAATATGAATTAGTTTCTAGAAAGCAACAAGGTGTCTCATTGCACTTGGTAGTAGAACCAGATGGTCGTGGAGAACTTATTGAAGTCGATCGTAATGGTGAGATAATTAGTGCCAAAAACTTAACTCAACAAGATGTTGAGCGTTGGCAAGCAATAAATGAACAGTTAGAAACTGAACTGAGGGAACAATCTCAACAGCGTAATAGTGATAAATCTGACGCTGAATTATAGTTATTTCTCCTCAACTCCTGATTCTAAAATTTCTGGTTTTGGTTCAATTTCCTTAATCTTTTTGCTAGTTTTCGTTCCTGGTAGTATACCTGTAACACTTCCTGTAATGGCTAGCAAGCCTGTTATTACTGTTAGCGGTACGCGAACTTTTTTTCCAGCTTCCTGTCCTTTTAGATAACCTTGCTGATAAGAGTTTTTTGAGCTAGTATCGGATGTACTATTGATATTAAGAAAAAGACTAATTCCAATTAATCCTATTATCCAAAAAATAACAAACCATAAGATAGCAAAGCTGGTTTTTCTTAACCCTATGAGTGCCATTCGTATCATAATTTTATGAACGTTAATTATAATTTTTAATTCTATATTAGTTTTTTGTTGTAGGTTTTTAACTATTTAAATCGTAAAAAAAACCAATTACCCAAACATTACTGCTTGGGTAACAAATCTCTATTTTATGGTTCGTGCTTGCGCTTGTTCTATATGTTGTTTTTTTCTTTTGGCTATTTTTTCCATAGTATCTAATCCGAATAAATGCTCAATAGTTTTTACCAGTTCATCTAATATTAGATCGCCGTAATCCCTATTAAACTGTTGATTGAATTCTCGCCAACTAAACTTTTCCCCATTGTAATGAGCTTGGCGGCTCAATTCCCTTCCGCACTCTTCGCGCAAGACTGATAATGCCAACAAGCGTAGTTTTTCGTTATATGGTAAGCAGAGTGTCAAAGCATTTGTGTACTGTGTCATTTTCTTGCCCTTAACTATTAATAATTGTCACTTTTAATACTGCGGTAGCAGTTCTTAATTTTTGATACTTTATTTTATTTTTTATCGTGTTTTTTTATTATTTAAATAGTAAAATAATGATACCCAAACATCGGTGTTTGGGTATCATTATTTTACGCAACTTGGAATTTCTTTGCTTTAGTTTCGTATTGTTCTTTATGCAGTTTTCTACGGCTGCGAATTTCTTCAAGATTGTTCATTCCGTAGTATTGCTTTGCTAATTCTAACAATTCTACTACGCTACAATCACCATAATCTGCCTGGAAATTTTCGTTAAATCCTTTCCAATCAAATTTCGAGTCTTTATCGTTATAATAGGCTTTCTTACTCAATTCTCTGCCACATTCTTCGCGCAATGTGGTCAATACCATAAGTCTAACTTTTTCTTCGTAACTTATGGTTTCGCTTAAAGCATTTTTGTACTGTGTCATGATATTTTCCTCAATTACTAACAATTTTCAACTTTCACTTTCACTACTGCGATAGCAGTTCTAACTCTTATCAAGTTGATATTTAAACTTAATTAAAATTAGAACTCAAAATCGCTTCAGCGATAGCTGCATTAGTACCAAAATTTTCATTAAAAATTTATTTTTTTGGGTAAATTATTCTTATTTCGATAAAAACAATAACCTCACTTCGGAGTGAGGTTATTGCTTTTTAGCTCTAAATTAGATCGTCAATATCATCAATCAATTCGTCTTCGATATCGCTATCGTCATTGCTGACAGTTGCGTTCCCAAACTTATTTTTTGACATTTCAGTCCGACGCTTTTTATGTTCAACGCGACGTTCACGAACTTCATCCAATGATTTCAGACCGAAGAATTTCGCCGCCAATTTGAGTAATTCGCGTAACTCACAATCGCCGTAGTCTGCGCGGAATTGGGCATTGTATTTTGACCAATCAAATTCCTCACCAGCATGACGTGCTTTTCTTGAGAATTCGTAGGCAGATTCCTGTCTGAGAACCTCCATCACCATCAATCTTACCTTTTCAGAATATGGTAAACAGAGTTCCAAGCACTTTTTACGTTCAACAACTTTAGTTTTAACAACTTCAGCTTGAGGAACTTCAACAGTTTCAACAGTTTCAACTTGAGTAGCAGTTGTTTCAGATCTTTTCTTAGCCATGATGTTTTACTCCAATTAATTAACTATTTTCACTTTTACTACTGCGATAGCAGTTTCTAATTAATTATCAAGTAATGTTTTTTACTTAATAACTAATTTTCATTTTTATTACTGCGATAGCAGTTCTTAATCAATCATTAAATAATGTTTTTACTTAATAACTAATTTTCATTTTCACTACTGCGATAGCTGTCTTAATTTAATTATTAATTGTTAGTTAATATAATTTTTACTATAATGTGGCGCATGAAGATTTATAAAGAATTGCTAAATGTTTCGATATGATATAATGACAACTTGTTAATTAAGTTTTACTTGTGCGATAGCGAGTTAAGAGTTTGTAGATTGTAGATTGCTATTTCCTAAAAAAAGAAATAACCTTACCCATTTAATGGCAAGGCTAAATCAATTATTTAATAGTTAGTTTATTCATCGTCGTCATCTAGATCATCGTCGTCTGAGTCCAAGGTATCCTCATCATCTAGATCCAAATCGATCTCTTCCAACGCTTCATCGTCGGTTTCAGGCTTTTGGCGGCTATTAAATGACTCCTGATTGTAGGCAATCAGATCTTTAATTGCTTCCTCAGCTTCTTCGCTAATCCCGTCGAATAATCGTGCTATTGCTAGTGCGATCGTTTCTGCTGAATACTTGAGTTTGACCTCTGTTTTGCTCAGATCACCAAATAGAGCGGGGAAGATGCGGTTATTCCACAATTCCCAATTCATCTTGCCATTTTTCTTGGCAACCATTCGGGCGATCGCTCGCCCTAATTTATCTTTAGCTCCATAAGCCAGAGACTTTAACTGTTGTTCTTCCCTTGTGGGCAATAACACTTTAAAGTGTTTGTAGACAACGGAGCGTATTTGTTTGGCTAAAACTTGTGCTTCAGCCTTTACATCCACTTCGCCAGTGCTAGTTTTTGCAGGTTTAGCAGCAGTTTCGTCAGCTTTAGCCTTTTTGGTGTTTGCTGGTGCTGATTCTTCTGCTTCTGCCGCCGCAGCAAGAGCTTCTCTTTTCTTTCTTGCTGCAATTTTGGCTGCCCTTGCTTCTGCTTCATCAATTTCAGTTGCAGCAGCTTTAGCAGTTCCATTTTTTGAGGCTACCATCTTTTCTTTTCCTAAAAACAACTAATTGAACTCTTAAAAACAGCAGCGTTAGCTGCTAAAAAAAATTCAAAAATTTGGTTTTAATTATGAAATTGGAAGCATAAAGTGGCGGATTCGCTGTGACTTAAGGAAAAAGATTGCCATTTTTCAAGTAAAAATTTGCCGCCGTTTTAGGCTGGATTACCTATATTTTGATGTGAGCGTTTGCATAACTACACATTAGTACCAAGTATAATCTTGCCGAAAATTCTTTTTTCAGGCATAAGCGTGTCGAAAGTTAAAGCGTTGACTAGCTTGTGTGGTTAATTTTCCGTACAGTACAAGGCTATTTGAGTTAAATATTGAGAAATTTCAAGTACCTGCTTACCGCCATTGCTTGTAGTGCCAATACACTGCCCTTGTAGGGCGGTAAATATGACGGTAAGTCTTGCCAATTGCAGCCATTCTTCAGTTGATAGAAAATGCCATCCAAAAGCTCTCGCTGACTCCATTTTGTCGGTCTGGTTCGTTTCTTTTGAGGTAATATCGAGAGCGAGTAAGGGTTCAAGAATTTCCCATTCGGCGTTGCTCAGACTACTGGAGTAAGACATAGTTCTTGAATCAGAATTTCAATAAAAGATGTCAAATGGGTTCTATACAATAAGTCTATAACCGGATTTCATATGAGTCGTTATCCCACCTATATGAAGCACAGTGAAGCCGCGCTAGAATGGGCGGAAATGTCTTCCGAGCCAATACTCTTCGACTGAGCACATCGTTGATTCCGGTTTCGGGTGGCTCATCTTGATGGAGAAGTGATATGGAAAAGCCAGCAAAGAACACGATCTGCCTTTGGTACGATGGCACTGCCGAGGACGCGGCGCGGTTTTACGCAGAGACCTTTCCCGATTCGTCCGTGGATGCAGTACACCACGCACCGGGAGACTTTCCGTCGGGGAAGCAAGGGGACGTGTTGACCGTCGAGTTTACCGTGATGGGAATTCCCTGCCTCGGACTCAACGGCGGGCCTGCATTCAAGCACAATGAAGCGTTCTCGTTTCAGGTCGCAACCGTTGATCAAGCAGAAACGGATCGCTACTGGAACGCGATCGTCGGCAACGGTGGACAGGAAAGTGCGTGCGGCTGGTGCAGAGACAAATGGGGAGTGTCCTGGCAGATTACGCCTCTCGCCCTAACGAAAGCGGTCACCGATGCCGATCCTGCTGCCGCCAAGCGTGCGTTCGATGCGATGATGCAGATGAAAAAGATCGACATCGCTGCGATCGAGGCGGCGAGGCGCGGTTGAGCTTACAATCTTCGACGCGTGTATCTCGGAGGCACAAACACTCTGTCGTCTTGTGCAATAAAGTCTTCCAACTCAAATTCGCCGACTTCTTGCGCTTGGGCAACGGTGCTGAAGAATTGCCCGACTCGTGATCCAGCTATCAACTGTTGACGGTTTGCAAAAAGGACGAAATATTGTTCTCACGTACACCGCTGATCGCGTGAAGAGTGGCGATCGCGTCAATTAATTCTCTGGTTATGCACTGTTGGATTATAGGTTATCTGAAAGTGAAATGCAGTAATCAGTTGCAATATAACAGTAAATAAAGATTCAACAAGTACGGTACTTTTTACGATTGCACTACGCATTTTTGTGCTTTGCTGTAGAAGTTTAATTAAAACAACGTGCTATCGCACATTAATACTGGGTAAAATCTTACTCATTCAGTTGTCTTACTGTAAAACTGAGAGGCAGCCCTTGTTAAAATAATTTCATGTGGGTACATTACTTAATCCTCATCATTTACCACCATTTTTTTTGTTCAATCTTGATAACCTAGCTCTTGTCTAACTTGGCGTAAAGCTATTATTTTGGGTTGTTGACGCAAAGAACTTGGAGATTTTATAGATTTTCCAACATTCAGAATGGTTGGGTTTTTCCCCTTTTGAGTGTTACCTAAACGTTAAAATAATTTTTAATCCTTAAATATTTAAAGTTGAAATTATGAGTTTTTCTGATTATCTTGAGGAAACCGAAGGATATTTTGGTTGGAACCAGAAGGAAGATTATAATTCCTGGTGTACGAGAATGCGCTATTTTAAAGAAGAATTTCGCTCAACTCAATCAGATAGCATCAGTGGCAGAGTTAGAGAAAGTAATAATCAATCTCCAGCCCTGTACGGAGAACGGCAAGGAGCGCGTAAAATTATCAATAAAGAAATTTAACCATAATTTATATCAACGAAAAAACTTAGTAAACAAGGAAGTATTGTTGTGCAAAAAGGTTTAAATAAAGATTGGGCATTGTGGATTGCTTTGAAAGATCAGATCGCGGCTTTGGAATATCAATTATGCGATCGCACTGAAATCCTAACTCAGTTTTGCGTCTGGGGAGAACTTGAGGAGTTACCAGTTTATTACTGGAACCCTGGCTATCGCTCGTTGCAACAAGTAAGCTGTTCAAATGGTAAATGTAAGCTCCAACCAACTGATATTACTGCGGGTTCGCATGATATTTTGCTGACTCTAAGTGAGAGTAGTAACGAAGGTATTTACCTATTGGAAGGCGTTTTAGATTTTGATGTGGAGAAAGGACAACTATCATCTGTGCGATCGCATGAGTTAACTAATGCTTTCTATTGTGCAGTTGAACGGCAGTATTGGGTGTTGCTCGACGGCTATATTGAGATTCCCACAGAATTACAACCTTTAATTCCACTTTTTTCTAAGCCATTACCAACCCGGAAAGAAGCGGAGTCGATTGTTTTTGAGATTTGCGATCGCTCAGTCCCCAATTTAGATCCAGAACAAAGATCTGCTTTGGTGCGGGCTTGTTTAGGATTACCTACTGGTGAAATCAAGCTAATTTTAAATCGGTTTGTAGCACTATCACCGAGCCTTGATGAATTAGTACAGTTGGTTTTGCAACACAAGATGGGCAAGTTACGGGGGCGCGGGTTGGACTACATTTCGGAGCCGGATGTCCAGGGCGCTGCGGGATTAGATTTACTGAATTTGGAAATTGATAAGTTAAAAGCACTGCTAGATCCGGCTGCATTACAGCATGGGTTGAGTTTCCCCAAGGGCTGGTGTTTATGGGGGCCACCTGGTACTGGTAAATCACTAAGTGCCAAATTAACTGCAAGCTCGTTAGGGCTACCATTGATTGCTAGCGATTGGGGTGCGCTTTTAGGCAGTCCTCAACCAGATCGAGCTTTACGGGATTTGTTGGAGATTGTTGAATCTTTAGCTCCAGTAATTTTTTACTTTGATGATTTTGACAAAGGATTTGCGGGTTGGGATTCTGATTCAGGTGGGGGCGTAATTCGACGTATCTCTGGTAAGTTTCTAACCTGGCTGCAAGAACACACTTCCCCTGTTTTCATGTTGGCGACAGTCAACCGTCTTAATAATTTACCACCAGAATTAATTAGAAGATTTAGCGAGATTTTCTTTGTAGATATGCCTAAAAATGGGGGTATCTACGATATTTTTAATCTGCACTTAAGAAAATACTTCCCACAATTCCGTTCTTCAAATTCACCTTTTACAGACGATCAGTGGCGAATATTAATTAGGGATTATAACCTTTGTACTCCAGTAGAAATTGCTAATGCTGTGAAAAAAGCTGCTCAAGAAGTGTTTGTGCGTAATCAGCGCGAAGGTGATCCAGATACAGAGCTAAGAGTTACTTTGAACGATTTGAGATATCAGCGATCGCTCTTTACTCCAGCAATGGTGCGAGACGAGGATCAAATTTATGCAATTCGTAACAAGGCTCCGTATGCTAGACCAGCTTCAGGCAATGATAAATCACGATTTGCTGCATCAGGCGCGGAATTGTTTTCTTAGTTTTTGGGTGGTAAATTTCTCACATTAGATGTTGTTAATTTGCAAAGCTTATTAAATTAGATGTTTTTCGCCTCTACTGAGGCATTTATCAACTAACGTTTTATCTGGTGTTGTATGTTTA
This sequence comes from Crinalium epipsammum PCC 9333, assembly GCF_000317495.1. Lineage (GTDB taxonomy): Bacteria > Cyanobacteriota > Cyanobacteriia > Cyanobacteriales > PCC-9333 > Crinalium > Crinalium epipsammum. The sequence continues at coordinate 459,857 of NC_019753.1, read as the reverse complement.
AGTCCCATTAATACTCAAAATTTACAATTTTTCAAATATCCATACCACAGCTTTTTTTTTTCGGCATAAGTCCCAATTGGCGGATCGCTTATCCGACTGTCACATTCAAGGTCAAATCGCTCATACCCCAGACTTGAAAGAACTGACGGAATAACACTTCACTGGCCGCTGCCATATCCCCCTCTGGGCCAATGAGACCACCTTGGAGCAACCTCCCGCCTTCGGTTTCCAAATCCAATCGCAATTCGCCATTATCGCCCTTGTGAAGAATCAGGCGACCCTTTGCTAGGACTTGCCCCGCACGACTACGAATTTCACACCGCATTACTTAAATTGCCCCTGCTTTACATGATCATAGCAGTTCTACAAAAAAAGCCGAATCAATGACCCAGCTAGTTGCTTAATCGCGATGTAGAGATTGACACCTCTACAGTATAGGGGTAAGATATCGCTAGTTCATTGTCTTCATCTCATGCTTACACAGCAGCAATCTCTACATCTATCCACTAGCCAACTACTAGGGCTAGGGCTGCTGCTGCGCCTTGCACGCAAATAATTTTTTCCTCAACTAAATTTTTCGATTTAAACGCTAAAGCCTGTTAGTGCAGGTCATTCGATTTGGGATTTTCGATTGAGACTCGCGTATTAATTCGGGGGCTTGAATCCCTCGGTTTTTGGTCAATCAATTTTCGATTGACCCTCCTCTGAAGAAAGCCAGACTTTAGCTTGCTCTGTGTGACGACTCGTGATCAGATTCATTAGCCATTTTTTGGAGATTCATATGCGACTGCATAAAGTGCTGGAGATGTTACTGCGACTATTAGTGGGTTGTCAGAATTGGTCTGCGTGGCAACCTGGCAACTCCTCCTCTCCTTTGATTGCGATTCCGCCCTTGGCGGAGCCGCTGCACGGCATCGCCACAACATCTCACAAACACCGAAAACATAGGAAATATCGATCGTGTTGAAGAATCCTACAACCAAATATCATCCATTTGCACCCATCAACTTACCCGACCGCACCTGGCCATCTTCTACTATTACCCATCCCCCCATCTGGCTCAGTACCGATCTACGCGATGGCAACCAGGCGCTGATTGAGCCGATGCACGTTCAACGCAAGTTACGTCTGTTTAAGCTTTTAGTTGATATTGGGTTTACTGAAATCGAAGTGGCATTTCCCTCCGCTTCACAAACTGACTTTGATTTCGTTCGCCACCTAATTGAGCATCACTTAATACCGGATCACGTCACGATTCAGGTTTTAACGCCTGCCCGCGATCGCCTAATTCGTCGCACCTTTGAAGCCTTGCAAGGAGCAAAACGGGCGATTGTACATCTTTATAACGCTACCTCTCCAGTCTTTCGGCGCACCGTCTTTGGTAAGGATCGCCTTGGCACTATCGAGATGGCAGCGTCCTCAGCACAACTGATGAACGAACTTGCCGCAGAACAACCACAGACTGATTGGTATTTCCAATATTCCCCGGAAACCTTCACAGCGACTGAACTAGATTTTGCTAAAGATATTTGCGATGCAGTTTTGGATGTGTGGCAACCCACACCACAGCACAAAGCGATTATCAACCTACCCGCAACAGTAGAAGTTGCAACCCCTAATGTATTCGCAGATCAAGTAGAGTGGATGCATCGTAATATAGCACGACGGGATAGTGTAATTTTGAGCGTTCATCCCCATAACGATCGCGGTTGTGGCATTGCCGCAGCGGAACTGGCGCAGATGGCAGGCGCAGATCGAGTAGAGGGTTGCTTATTTGGCAATGGCGAACGTACCGGGAATGTGGATTTGGTGACGCTGGCGCTGAACCTCTACACCCAAGGCATTCATCCTGGTTTGGACTTTTCGGACATTAATCTAGTGGCGAGTACGGTGGAGGACTGTACGCAACTGCCGATTCATCCCCGCCATCCCTATGTGGGAGAGTTGGTATTCACTGCCTTCTCTGGTTCCCACCAAGATGCAATCAAGAAAGGCTTGGCAGTGCAGAAATTAGATAGCACCTGGGAAGTTCCTTATCTGCCACTCGATCCAGCAGATGTGGGACGCACTTTTGAGTCCGTGATTCGGGTAAATAGCCAGTCCGGTAAGGGGGGTATTGCCTTCTTGCTAGAACGGGACTACGGTTTGGTGTTGCCGCGACGGTTGCAGATCGAGTTTGGTCAAGTAGTGCAACAAGCAATGGATGCTTGTGGTCAAGAAATGTCTGCAACCGATCTATGGAAACTATTTGAGATTGAATATTTACAAGCTGTGTCGCCGTTGAAGTACCTCTCTCACCAGTTGTCAGAAACAGAGAAGGGGGAACAGGCGATCGCACTAACGCTCTTAATGAATGGGCAACCTGTAGCGCTTACCGGACAGGGCAATGGCCCGATTGATGCGTTTCTAACAGCCCTGAATGCTGGCATTCGCATCCATCATTACGAGGAACACTCACTTAGTCAGGGGAGCAACGCTTCTGCGATCGCTTATGTTGAGGTAGCTAGCGATACTTTCCCAGGGTCAATACACGGGGTTGGCATCCATTGCAATATCGTGACCGCCTCTTTTCTAGCAGTTCTTAGTGCGGTTAATCGCGGGACTTAGGCATTTTCTAGCCCCTTTAGGGGCTGAAAGTCTCTCTGAGCAAGGAAAAGAGGTAGACCACAAAAAAATGTCTATTCTACCCTGATTTAACAAATTTAAGTGCGTTTGTGCTTTCGTTCCCAATTTATAAATTAGGGTATATTTGATTATAAACTGCTGTGGTTAAAACAGTTTGAGTTGATTAGTTGGTTTAGCTATTTCTTGAGGTTTATCTTCACCATCAAGCGTAACTACTTCAACATCAGCATAAGTTTCAACCCAGCACTTTGCACCGCAGGATAGCGGCTTATCGGGGCGGTAAATTACTTTAGCAATTTGATTGCCGTAGCTATCGCAAATGAAAGCTTCATGCCCGTAAATATTTAATTTTCCTTGCTTGACTGTTAAAACTGGACGATTACCACCATCTTTACCATTAGCTCGAATTTCGTACTGATTAACATGAATAACTTTTTTAGTTTTGCTGGTTGGAAGTCGGCGCTTAGACATTTTTGCGACCTACTAATTAATTGAATAAAACTTCAAATCAACTTGGCGATCGCCAAGTCGTTAGTCACATTAATTGTTCTTAACTGTTATAATTAAATCAATTAATTGGTTAACAATAATTATTTTATGATTAAAATTAACTTGTCTTACAGATTTCATCAACTTGATTCTTTAACAACTGATACCTGTAGAAAACTTAAGTATGCTTCACAAAAACTTTACAAACAAACAGTAGATTGTTTTCTGAAAATACTCTATTTTTATAGTCATTCTCGCAAACTTAGTGGTAATAAATTCAGGAAACTTGTGGCATATTTTAATTCCCAGGTTTGTGAATTAGATTCCCAATTGAAAAAGGCTTTTTCTAATGCTCCCATTACTCGTTTAGCAAGTCAATATCAAGATTTTGTTTTAGATTTGTCTGGTGGTATCCAGCTTGAGTTTAATTTTGGTATATAACGTCCAAAGGATGGTATTTGGCTGTAGTCAATAAACAATCAAGGCAAGATCAAATAGATGTGCATACGTTATTATTTTGGTGATTAAGTATTACTATTATTAATGCTAATGGCAGGTTTAAATGTCGGACGTTGATGCAGATGAAGAGTTGTATATTGATGCACATGAGGAAATCTGTCAAACTATTCAAGTATTTCTTGATGATAATGATTTAACTACTACCGAAGTTCTGGACAAATATTTATCAAGTTGCGGTTTTTATAATATAAAAAGGTGTTTAAAAAATGCAGAAAGAGATGGATTAATTTACCAACTGAAAGATGGCACATGGCATTTAACAATTAAAGGATTAGAGGAGTTTTGTTGTTCTCCTCTTTTTAGTATTCACGAACCAGTTAACCGTTATTAATAGGATAAAAAAATGGAAATACCAGAAATAGTTTGTCGTTGCCGTTTGGCTTGTGGCGCGGAAGCTGTAGCTTTCGGCTTGCCTGAATCAGCAGGGCTGGAAATATACGACGGGCAGGTTGCTGACGATTTAAATAATTGGGACGAACCGACTTTTGAGGTTTGGTGCAATGCAATTATTGATAAATATTCATCCGTCGCTAATCAACAAACTTTGTTACAACTCTAATCAGCGATTTCAAAAATAATGGGAGATTGGGGAAGAGCTATTAATTAAATAAGAGCAATTGTTTTTGTATTTAACACCGCTTGTAATAACAGATATTTTGTTATGTCTAATCCCTTTTTTCAGCTTTGATAGCAGGAGCCTCATTCCATAATATATGATTCTGTCACCTTCCAGAATTACGGGAAAAGCCTAATTACTACAGCCAGGAAAAATATCTACCAGAACTTAAGAAAGATGCTGTAATAGTGCAATGGTCTGGACAGCAGCTAGACTTTTCAAGAGTACCAGCAAATACTCTACAAGAGGTTTGTAAACGAGTTGATAAGGCATTTGAACGGTTTATTGCTGGCGATAAGTCCGGTAATCGAAGCGGTAGACCTCGCTTTAAGTCTGAGTCTCGGTTTCGTTCATTGGTAATCGAGGGTGCTGGATTAGAACTACATTCCTGTTCAATTGGTGGGAAGTATCTCTACATCAAAGTGCCTAAAATTGGACTACTTAAAATTCGTTCTCATCGTCACTTACCTGATGGTTCAATATTGAAGCAGTTGCAGTTCATCAAAAAGAATGATGGATGGTTTGTTAACTTCGGGATGAGTTCATCTTTACCGATTGTAGTATTCGTTCATATTGGGATGAAGTCGAAAATCTCTGGGTTGATAGGGATATTAACGCCGCTATCAACTTAAAGAGACTGGGGCTGAACGCACTCCCCAGTATAAAACGCCGGAAAGGTGGAATTGTAATAGTTGGTTCTATTACAAATTCTACTTCTAAGGAAGTTCTACGCATTCTTCGGGATGTCTGAGAAGCCTACTACTTACCTGCAAGGGAAGTGTGGGAGCGTTACTAGATATGTCCGTAGTTACTGAAAGGTTCCACCAGCTTGAGCAACGAGTAGCTGAGTTAGAGAAAAAGTTAGATCCAAGAAATGCGACTGACTTTGTTGACAACACAGAGGTAATACAGCAGCTTAATAGAGCATTAATAGATGACCATTGTGTTCATCCAAATACTGAGGCTATTGTTGAAAACAAAAGTCAAGGTGAAACTTCTGTACATGGTGCAGGTCGCACCCAATTGAAACTTTTTTAATCATTAATTAGGGCTGGTTTAATGAGCGCCCTAATTAATAATTATTGTTTGTAGTAAAGCAATTTATTCAATTTATTGTTTTTTGCCTGGTTAAATCAACCTGCCCACGTAGCACCAATTTTTACTTCCACTTCTACTGGAATTGGATGTAGTGCGATCGCAGCAGGTTCGATCATGTACCGCTTGAGAATTTCACTTGCCTGGGCAATGAAATTGTCAGGGCATTCCAGAACAACTTCGTCATGCACAATTCCAATTAGTAGAGCGCCAATTTCAGCGAGCGGTACATAAAGTTTCCCTAATGCTATTTTTAAGAAATCGGCATTAGTCCCCTGTACTGGATGATTAAATAACTCTGACAGGGGTGGTTGGGTTGCCCAACGTCGCCTACGCCCCATTATTGTGCGGATTGTGCGCCCTTGAGCATCGTAAACTGTGCGTTTGATCCCTTCATGCCATCGCTTTAATCCTGGGTAAGCTTGGAAGAATCGCTTTCTGAATTTTGTGGCTTCTCGTAATGTCATGATCACGCCGTACTCAGTTTCAGCGTAAATTTTGAGTTTGCTTTGACCCATGCCGTAAATTAACCCGAAGTTAATCGCTTTCGCTAATCGTCGGTCTTCTGCTGTAATCTCGCTGATTGGCTTACCAGTAATCAGGGAAGCTGTGAGCGTATGTAAATCTTCGCCATTTTTGTATGCTTCAATCATCCGGCTTTCACCAGAGATCTTGGCAACTATTCTTAGTTCAATCTGGGAGTAATCGGCACGGATAATTGTGTAGCCTGGTTGAGCAATAAAGCAGGAACGAATTGCTTTATCGCGGGGAATATTTTGCAGGTTAGGGTTGCGACAAGCAAATCTTCCAGAGCGAGTACCGCACTGTAAATAACTAGGGTGGATTCTCCCTGTAGTTGGATTGATGTGGGTTGGTAGCCCTTGCACATAGGTAGAAATTAGCTTGGAATATTTACGATATTCCAGCAAACTTTTGATGATCGGGTACTGGTTTTGCAGTGGAATTAATACTTTCTTACCAGTACTGGTGACAGGGATACCTAAAACTTTAAAGGCTTTTAGGACTTGAGATGGTGAGTCCAAGTTAACAGTATCAGCAGTTTCTGGAAATAATGAAAGTTGAATTCTTCTACCTGGATTCAGGGTTTTTAGTTCATTTAAATAAATTTGCTTTTTGGTACATAATTCTTGATTTAATATCGACATTTTTGTTGCATCTAACAGCATCCCATTCAATTCCATCCCAGCGACGGCGGATACTGCTTCAAACTCAATTTCAGCAATATTCATCAATCGTGCAGCTTTAAGCCTACGAGTTAAAATTGGGACTAAATCCAGCAATATAGCTGCATCATTAGCGGCATATTGTAGTTGCCTTGGGGTAAGGGTGGTTTGACTAAAGTTACTTCTCTGTTGGCTTTTATCAAGCTGTATTTTGAGCAGAGACAATGCCAAATTTTCGAGGCTGTGATTTTTTTTAATCCAGCCTTTAAGACTTTGCTTGCTAACATCGTGTCAAAGAATGGCCCACTTACATCAATTCCAGCTTGATTCAAAAACTTCAAATCAAACTTGGCATTATGAAATACTTTGGTAGCTTTGTTTGTAAAAAGTTGGTTGAGTGGTTTAAGTTCTAGTTTGGTAAAACAACTGACATTAATAACAACTACTGGATAATTTGGAATTGCTATTTGTATTAGTACCAGTTTATGAGTGTGTGGATCTAGCCCTGTTGTTTCCGTATCTATTCCTTGTATGTCACTTTTGAATAGTGGTGCGATCGCACTATTGAGCGAACTGGATTCTGTTACTAAAATATAGGGCTTTTTAATTGGGGTAACTGTATTTGTATTATTCATAAGTTGTGGTAATGGTTAGTTAATTTCTTAATTAACCAAACGCGATAGCGTATTTTTTTGTTTAATTGTTTGGTAAGTTCAAATATCAAGTTGAACTTTAAATTAAGCACTATGAGCGATGAGGCGATCGGATGCACGTTTTGAATTAAGCTAAAATAGAATAAATAGATTTTTAACTATAAATATCTGCAATTACTAGAAATGAAATTAACTCAGTCTACTTCCCAGGAAAAGTACCCTCACAGAGGTCGAATCTTTCCAGAACGCAGTAGTACCCAAGAACAGAAAGCACAACGAATCCAGCGTCGGCAAGAACTGGGAGAACGTTGTCGCCCAATCTTTGAGCAAATTCGCCCTCAACTTATAGCCAACCATTACAACTGGTTTATTGCTATTGATCCAGAAACAGGCAACTACTTGCTGCATCCTTCCTTTACAGGATTAATGGAGCAAATCAATATTAATTATCCTCCCGATGGAAAAGTCAAGTTAGCTGCTTTTCGCCTCAATGAAAATGGGGCTTGCGGCTTGATATGATTCAAGGGAGATTTGGTGAAAATGGTAAGCTAATATTTACCATAGAATTAATAACTGCTAACTAAGTCTCTGCCCTGGAATACTGTAGACCCTTTAAAGGTGGGTCAAAAAGAGTTAGAGGTGAATCTGTTTTATATAATGAAATCAAGCAATCTTTGAACACTCAACTAACTCCAACTGTTATCAAACAATTGGCAGATTTAGCATCACTTTGGTTCCACTCACATAATATGGTGGCATTGTCTTCAAAAGTACGAATACGTTCAACATCAAATTTTTCTAAAGCGATTTCAGCAGCTTTAGCTAGACGCTGCTTACCAACAAGGTGTTGATGAGGGTGAATTTTTTTCTGTTCGTCTTCACTGATGAAAAGAGACGATCGCCAGTTTTAGAAAATTCTTGACTTTTGAAGGCATATCCAGGCTGAAATTCAGCAACATCTTTAATTTGGACGGCGTGCCAACTGTCTGGAATCTTCCCGATCGCACTCTCTTTAAACTGAGTATGACCAATACCATGAGTGAGAAGTTGCTCTCTGTAGTCCCTGCTTGACGGGTGCGGGTTTGGTCGATGACTGCTTGAGTGGATGCGATCGCCTAATCCACACTACTCAAAATCTCAGCAATTTTCTTTTGTTCATCAAGAGTAGGAATGAGAATAATAAGTTTTTCAAGACTTTTTTGATTAATGTTAGTATTCGCACTAACTGAGCTACTAGCTAAAAGCCTTACCTTAGATATAAACTAACAGCAAAAAACCAAACCTTTTAATCATACCTCTTGAGCAGAATGTAACCTTTCCTCCTTCCCAATCTCACCAACTATCTTCCCATCTTGCACAAAATAAGTTTTAATCACATTTTCCCCTCGATTATTCAAAGTTTTATCACGTTTTTTAAACTCATCTAGCAACTTAAAAAAACAATCAAACGCCCTACTTTCATCACCAGTAAACAATAAAATAATATTTGCCCAAGAATTACAAGTCCGCACATTAAAATATCTTTCTATCCAAGCATGGAAATGCTCATAAAAATCAACTTCCTCCTCAGTCAGTTCCAAACCTAACTCACTGCGAGCAAATTCGTAACCTATTAAGAAATGACTTAATATCGTAATAGAAGACTTACCAATATACATTCCTGGTTTGTCTTTTATTTTTTCCAAAACTGCATAAATTCCTCCCATTGCCACCTCCTAACTGTAGTGCTGCTGCTTCTACTATAACGAATCTAACTCAGTCAGAATAAATTGATGACTAGGACAATCAAAATCATTGAGCCAATCTTCTCGCGTCATTCCCTCTACCGACAAATTATCAAAAACCCTTCCCAAAACTTCTACTCCATAATGAACTCCGGTTTGCGTAATTGAGTTAGTAATATCTTGACGTTCCAAACGCCAACTTAAAATATATCCATCTCGCCGAGTAGCTGTTTTTAATTTGAGAATTTTCCCCTGGATATTATTGGCTTGTAACCATTGCAAAATAGCTCTGGCACAAGCATCACATTGATACAGGTCAAATCTTTGAATAATTTTACCTATTTCCTGAAAAATCTCCTCCTCAGATAACTGACTCACCACTCCTCCAATTTCCAGCCAATTATTGACTCTCAATAACCCAACACTTTTAAAAATCCCAACATCTTCACCTCAGCCATATCTTGCTTAACTGGTGCAGTAAATAAATCTACAGAAAGACCGGAAGCTAAATACTATTTACAATAGCTTTATTTGCCAGCACCCAGTAACATTCCTAGAGAATTAACCAATTAATCTGAGCGAGTATTATTGCTATAATATTAAAGCATTTGAATCAGTTAAAATCTTTTCACAAAGGATTCTAGAGAAATTATCAAGATCATTTTGAGAAAAGTTTTGCTCTGGCTGAATTATAAATTCAGCATAAATCTTGGAATTTCTTTGATAGTAATGAGCGATAGCGTAAACTGTTTCTTTCTGCACTAACTTAACGATATCAAAGCTAGAAGTACCAGTTTTTTCTTCAATTTTATTCCAAACATCAATCAGCCATTCAGAAACGGGGAATTGTGAATAATTATCTGTAATAATCTCCACCTCATATAAAGGACGCGGTTTCGCACCTATCCCAAGCTGTTTTCTACGTTTGGCTTCACCCATTTGTTTACTCCAATTTCGCTCTTAAGATCACAGGACTTCATGGCGTTAGGTACGATCAAAACCGCCTAACCCATCGTATCCCACAGTGCGATCGCACGGGAGCCCTTTTAAACATATACTGGTGTAATGAGCGTGTTAAATGACAATATATTTTTATAACTTTTAAACTATAAATGGTTTAATTTGATTTGCGATCGCATATAACTAACTCTCGCAAAACCTTTTAGCTTTTTCAAATGCGTGGTTAATCAATGTCATCATATCTTTCGCTTTCGCATCTCCACAAATATCGGGATGCCATCGTTTTACTAATTTTCTATATGACTGCTTAATTTCCTTGAAACTGCTACCTGGTTCTACTTCCAGCACCATCCACCAATGTTTACGTTCTAGGTTGTTACGAGTAGCTGTGTAGGTTTTACCTTTGCTATTTTGATACCTCCTCCCTGGTCTACCAAATTCCAATTGCATCATGTCCCTAATCCAAAGTTTCGGTGCAGTTGGTCGAATTTGATAGAGAAAATCTAAATAGATTGTTTTGTTAGCAGTCGGATTTTTACCGCCAAAGATAGCGCCAACAAACCAATCATCAGGGGGAAAATATTTAAACTTCTCACGAAATAGCATTTTAATTCTGGCAGGATTACGACCAGCTTTATATGCTCTTTTCATTTGAGAGCGGATATAACGTAGCTGTCTGAGTTCTTCCTCGGAAAGCAGTTCACCAAAAATCGGTGGTTCGCCTGAATCTGATTCATCGTCATCATCACCATCTCCTGAAAACTCATAGCCACATTCTGGGCAGATTTTACAGAACACGGGAATCATTTCATGGCAGTTAAAACACTCTTTAACTTGAGTTTCAATTAACGGTTTAGGACGTGGGCAAAGGCTGATTTTTAGTTTTGAGGTCGGTTTACAGACTCGCTTAAAGCATTCTCCAAAATCCAATAACATCGCATCCTGTTTTGAGGGATGCAATCTTAACGCACGTCCGCACATTTGAATTAGAAGTGCTTGACTACGGGTAGGACGGGCAATGATAGCAGCTTGGACACTTGGCTCATCGAATCCTTCACATAAGCAAGCAACGCTAGATATTAATTGAGTTTCGCCAGTAGCAAACCTTTGATAAATGGCTTCACGTCCCGAGTCGCTAGTTGTTCCTACAACAACTTCAGATTTAATGCCAAGTTCGTTAAATTGTTCTGCTAAATTGTAAGCTTGAAAAACACTGGCACAGAAAGCGATAGTCTTACGTTCTGGGCAGATTTGTAGAAAATATTTAATAACTTCTGCGTTGTACTCCTCATTACAAACTGCTTGCATGGAAGATTGTGTATAATCTCCTAAATTGTTAGTTTCTAATTTTTCAAAATCTAGCAATCCTCCATAACCAAACAGTCTCGGACGGGATAAATATCCCATATTAACTAATTCAATGGGATCGGGCGCTCTCACTAATGCTTGGAAAAATTGACAAAATCCTTCTTTATATTTTGTTCGCCAAGGTGTTGCAGTTAGTCCGATAAAATAACACTTTGAAAGCGCAAATATCCCTCCTGAGTAGTGTGTTATGATATCCCAAGCAATTTGGTAGTAAATGCTGGAGTGACATTCATCAAAGATTACCAATCCAATATCAGGTGGTAGTTCCCGATTCTGGATGGTTTGAATCATGCAAATTTGTACGGGTTTTGAGTAATCAGTTGGGTGATCTGCCCAAATAATGCCTGACTCAATACCCATTGCGGCTAAAGTTTGCTGAGTTTGGTCTATTAACTTTTTCCGATGACAGCAAAACATTACACGCCGTCCTTTATTGACAGCATCGACAATCATTTGGGAACTGATAACTGTCTTACCTGCTCCGGTAGGAGCATAAGCCAGAACTGATTTGATACCATTGCGGAAGAAATGGTAAGTTTCTCGAATTACCTGTTTTTGGTAATCTCGCAGTTCAAAGGATTTAGTTTTTTTTGTTCGGGCTTAGGTTCTGGTTGTGGTTGAGACTGTAGCTGTTCCAGTAGAGTAAATATACTTAACTGCTCTACAGATGGAGGTGTTTGCTGTTCTGATTTAGTGACGCGGCTCATCCCGTCACCTCCATTTTTTCATCATCGAAGGCGATCGCCCCCCTGAACTCCTCCACCACAGATGAAGGCAACATATTAATAAGTATGCCTAGTAGCTTGGCAAATGATTGAATAGGCATCAATCCTACAATCTGCTCAAAAGCCTTCCAACCAAAGGATTCTACTACCATATTTACTTCGGCTGGTACGTCAATCTCAGGCTCATTAAATGCCAAAGGTAAATACTGAGTAGCCATGAATTTAATAGCTTCTAGATCCTTTAACTCTTTGTACTCGGAGTCTGTTAGCTCGGATTCTGGCTTATCTAGTAACTCCTGCTCTGACGAAGAAAAAATATTACTAACGCTATATAGTTTGTTTAATAGCAGTAGTAATATTTTTTCTAGTCGCTTCCAACCGCCAAAAGGTTTGGCAATTTTACTAAGATAAGGTTGAGAGATACCAGCAGCAGCAGCAACGACATCACTGGTAACTTTGACGCTTTGTTCATGAAGCTGCTTTAATGCCTGAAGGATACCCCACTTAGTTTGATTGCCCTCCGATGCAGCTTCAGGGCAGAGGTTGATTACATCGATCAATTCAATTTTTACACCTGGTAACTCCAAAGCTAAAAAGTCGATGTCATAATCAGCGACAAAGTAGAAAGTTTTATCTTGGTCAGGGGCAAGGTGCGATCGCAGTCTGCCAACTTCCTGAACAATCTCCTCCTGCACATGAGCATCTACAAAAGCCTGAAACTCCTCACCCTCTGGAGATTTACCCGTGAGCGTCTGGTATTCCATCTGTAGAGCGCCGATATTCTGATAAGGTATTCCCAAACTGGCTAGTGTGGAATGATTGATAAATTGGTTTGACCCTCTACCCTCCCTAAAGTGGGCAAAGTCACTAAAAGCTAACCAGTCTATAAAATCAATATCTGAATGTTTCTGCCTTAACCAAGCTTGGAATAACTGAACCCGTTGATCGAGAGAGTCTGAGCGTTCTTTACCAAGCTTGCCGAATCCACCAACCTGAATTATCCGCAAGTTTTGATAAGTTGGTTTTAACTTCTCAATTACCAGTAATTCGTGGCGCTGGATACCAAGGCGCAAAGCTAGAGTATCCGGATCTACAGTGGCATCTAGAAACACATTAAAATTAAATGCTTTAACAATATCAGCGTGTTTCTTGTCACGGTTAGCAATTGTCAAGACACTCCATTGACATCTAAATGCGCCCTTCTCACCACCCCATATACGTAGGAATTGAGGCAACCAATTAAGCAGAACTGAATCGAGATTTTTACTTGACTCTGTGTAAGCTTCTTTTCTCAAGGTAGAGCGAATAAGTGAGCGTGTAGCCTTTGATACTCCCTTGCCTGCATTACCTCTAAAATCTACACTATCTGATTGTTTTAAAATTTTATCTATTTCAGGAGACAGTTCGTTTTCAATTTCGTCAGCTAGAAGTAATATATTATCCGGTGCTGGTGGTAATCTCTCCCTAATTTCTGCATCATTCCAACCGTGATAAGGTTGCTTTAATTCTCCTGTGAGGAATGATCGCAGCGATCGCCGGAGATAAGTTAATGTAGTATGATGTTGCGGTAATTTTGCTTCCAGTTCTGCCCAAGTTTTATCGAAGTCTGCTAGTTTTACGTCAATCAGTTTTGTTGACTTAATGAGCCTACCAGCTTCATCCCAGATACCCATCCATTTCTCATATTCACTTTCTTTTGTATTGGGCATTGAATCAGGATGTGCGCGTAAGCGATCATATGAAAATGCGACACTGCGTTCAGCCCTGAACCCGTAGCCATTCCCTTTACTATTTTTACAAGCGCCTGCTAGGTCGCACGTCGCACAAATGGGTGATTCATTTGATTGTTCTATACCACTGAGATTTTTACCTGCGAGGGTATGAAACAAGGGAGCGCGGTAACAGTTACCAGGCGTGTCCGGTTGTTCATCTTTTTTAGGGTGTACTTTAAATGGATGTCCTAACGGTGTTAACCGTGATTCATCCTCTTTAAAACCATTATTACGAGGTAGCACATTCCCAAAATTAACTTCTACTGACAAAGTAGTTGGATTTGTGTGATCTGCTGCTAAGTAAAATATTTTATCTACACCAAAACATGATGGTAGAGCATCACCAGCAGCATGAGATTTTCCTACACCTGTAGCTGATTTATCTAAAACTGCTTTATATCCTAATTCAGACGCTTTTTGCCAAGTCTTGAGAATATCACCATCATAAATAATATGTGGATGCCCTAGCTTCTGATAAGCTGATGGTGTGGGAATATTAATCTTAACTTCTTGAGGTTTTGGCTTAGTTATTGGCTTAACAAAGCTCTTGCCAAAACCTCTGAAAGTGTTGTCTAACTTAGTCTTTAAATTTTTAAAAAGTGTAGAAATTGAATCAAATGGCGTAGCTTTTTGATTATGAAATGGGCAAGCGCCTCGATAATCCTTGCCGTATTGATGTAACGGAATACGTTCTGATATTATTTTATAAATATCAGTCTTAGCCTTGACAAATTTAACAGTTAAGAGTGATAATCTCTTGGGGTTTTCTACATCCCATTCAACAGGTATTTGATGCTTCTGGGCTAACCCTAGCACAACATCAGTAAATGATTTCTTGTCAAAATCCATCAAAAACTTAATGGTGTTACCACCAGTTTGACAATGAAAACAGTAGTAACTTTGCTTTGAATCACTTACACAGAAGTCGTTATGTACTTCTGTTTTGACGATTGCTAAAGCTTCAAACTGAGCATGGGTAATTAGCTCAAATGTTGCTGTATCTGGTAATTCATCAATATCTGAGTCATCTTTGGTAAATTGACCCCACCAAGCAACCTGTAGCTCGTAACCTGAACTGTGCAATAAAGTATAAAGTGAACTATATTGCAACATGATCTGACGATTGGCGATCGCACCAGCATCAGGATAAAGTAAACATTGTTTTTTGGTGGATATTGATTGTATAGTCTTTAAAATTTGGGGACTACTAGCAAAATTACCTCCCGATGCACCAACTACAACTATATCTGTACGACCTTGCGACCAAAGTTTCAGAGCAACGAGCAGTGATTTTAAGCTACCCTCGCAATAATGAACTTCACTTATTGATGCAGATAAAGGATGCTTCCAAATAAATAAAGGTAGTTCACCGTTGGGTAAGTGTGGACTGCTACCACTTCTAGATGCACTAGATAACCAAATATATTTAGCAAATTTCTCGCGCTCATCTGATGCAATTTGATGACCTACTATGCAACCATTGATATCTAATGCAGCGATACTAATACCTGATACCCCTAGTAAGGTATGCTTGCCATTGGGATTAATACCCGCTAAATTTGGTGATGCGCCAAATACTTCTTGCCCTGGAATCCATGTTCTAAGCCATCCCTGAGATACGGCCAAGTCAATTTCAGATTGCGTTAAGCCACGATGTTCTAATAAATGTTGTCGATGCTTTCTACTGAGATTTAGCTGTTTGGCGATCGCACGATACTGTTGATTACGTTCACGTGCTGGTAGCGACTTTGCTGTTAGTTGTTCTCGTTCTAATTGTCTACGTTGATTACGTTGTTCTGCTATATCTTGCCAGCTTTTTCCCTCGCTACCTGTATCAGGAACGTAAACTCCCCAAACTCCTGATTTGTCAGCGTGGAGATAGCGCCAACCTGCAACGAGTGCGTCAGTATCAACACTGCTATGACAAAGTACTACTTCACCAACTATCCGGCAATCTCCAGAATAATCGCCACATATAGGACAGTTGTTGCCACGACGGGTAGGAATGAACTTACTCACGCTGCACCCTCAACTTGTCAAAAGTGGTGGGGAAACTCTTGAGTAATGAACAATTTTCTAACCAGCCTGACAAATACGTAAAGACTTTCTTATACCCAGATGTGATCTGGGCTACAATATTATTAATCATTTTTTGCCTTGTATTTAGGGCAGTTGTACCTTGTGGTGGGGAAACACCCCAGGGTAATTTTTTGTAATTTACGCCAGAATAATTCACTGATTTGGGCAAATAGGCCAATCAGAACAGGTGAATTTAGACCATCAAAGGTTGCATATATGCGCCCATTCCCCGCATCTCGTATATTGCGATGAGCAAGGCGATTAAGAACTTGATTACGATATCAAGAGGTTTTTTGAAACCTTTTCCACCTCTGTAATTATTTAGGCTGCGCGTATCCCAGAGTTAAGCCGTTCTTTTAGTGCTGGGATTTGTTCAATCACCCAGTACAAATCATCTTTAGATAGGTTTCGTAATCCAATAGCAATCTCTGATTTGATATCTTGATTGTCTTCTGGTAATGAACAATCTAATGGATACACGCATTTGGGTGGAAGGGTACGAATTTTGCCATGTACTTCTAAAGTTACCCAGAAATGCTCAATCTCTTTGACAATTGCTCGCTGTCCTCTAAGATGCTCACGTTCTGATTTAGGATATTCAGACCCTAACAAGCAAATTTGTACTGTATCCCCAATTTTGTAAGGACGGATTATTTTTACGTCTCCACAAGTAGCAGGGTCTTCCCCTTGTTGGATATCAGGTAATACTTGGTTGGGGGATGTGGGTAAACCTAATGATTGAGCTTGAGATTTTAGCTGGTTATTAACTGAGGGTTTGGTACGACGATGTGGGCTTACTTTATACTCATCAAGTAATTGGGATGCCGCTTCACGTCCTGAATCTAAAAGCCTCTTCTTCAACTCCAATACATTTTTTCTGCTAATGGGAGTTTTACGATTAAGGATTTCTTGTCTAACTTGTGGCCCTAACTCATTTGCTATGGCATCAACAGCATTGGCGAAAGCGGCATCTCGTTTGATGGTTTCCTTCCCAACTTTGTATTGATCAGCTAACTTTTCTGCTGTCGATATCAAAGGCTCACTTTGAGCCTTTGACTTTTGAGTGTTGCGATAACCTCCTTTAGTATTTTTCTCTTGGTTATAAATGTAACCTCGTATATATGATGCGAACTCAGGAGTTATATTGCGTCTACCCTGTTGGTGTTTGAACATCCATAACTTGACTGCTTCTGTGTTTTCTAATTCAATTAGGGTAATCTCAAAGGGTAAATTGTGCCTAATGCACAGTTCATAACGGTTATGCCCATCAATAACTATATTGTGTCCTTTCCACACATATATGGGATCTGTAGCTCTGCCTGTTGCAATCAAATTGTGTTCTAGTTGCTGACGCTCTTCTTTGGTGAGTGCAGGCAAAAGCGATTGAAACTCTGGATCAATGATTAAGGTAGCTTCATGGGAGAACATTGTTAAAATCTAATTTTTGTATACATGGTTGAGGTAAACGATAGGTTGTTTGTCAAGAAATGACTGGGATTTTTTATCGCTCCAAAGTAATTTAGTGATTTTATTTCTGTGTTATTGTTGATTCAGTAGTTTACTAATTGAATGTACTTACCTTATCGGCAACGCTAATATAGTATCAATAGTCGTTAACAATAATTAACAGTAATTTATGAAATGGGGTAGAGTTTTTGATGAAATAGTATCTAACTATGGAATTAGCGCCAAAGATCTTTCAAAAAGAACTGGCGTATCCGAAATTACTATTTCAAGATTTAGACGGGAAAGCCAGTTGATTGGTACAGATAAGTTAGGTTTACTTCTAGACGCTTTACCTGTTGATGCGCGTCTGGATTTTTTTGAGCATTTGCTTGGTTCTGCATCAAACATTAAACCCAAACAACAATCAATATTTTATTTAGTTGAAGATTTGCCAGATGAGGATGCTAGTACTGTTGCTGCTAGCATTATTCGACGCATTCCTAGTGTTTATTTTCCTAGTATTTTGGCTGCGTTAGCCGACCGTCTCCGAACAGGAGAATTTCAACCAGTTATTGATGCAGCTTCTTCAGAGTTGAATCGAGGAAAAATATCTAATAGTTCTAGCTATGGTAAAGTTAGTTAAACTTGGCAAGCTATCCTTTGTCGTACATATATTGATATTTTCGATTCCGTAGTCCTTTTGTTAATATGCTAGAAAAAAATCAAGTCCTTGAACCTTGTCAAGGTTGTCTTGTTAGTAAAGAACAAGTAAAAAAATATTTGCGTCAAGCTTCTGTGGAAGATCGGGAAGAAATATTTAGCGAATTTTTGGCAAACGTGCATCACGATTACGTTTTATTAGAAAAATTGCCTGCTTTAATCTCACGAATGTCTGATGTACTAATAAGACGTAATTATTATCAATTTAAGAAAGAAGACAGTACTGAAAGCTGTGGTTAAACTTTTTAAATAATTAAATTTAGTGTAGTTTATTAATTATTGCATTTATTTAATAAAGTTTATTTTTCAATAAATAAAACACTCCCTCAATTAAGTTGAATTAAGAATTATAAGTAAAAAAGATCGCGCTCATCTGAAATATTGCTATTTTATTATACTATATAATTAAATTAGTAAAAGTGAACAAGAATTTGCGAAAATATAATTAAATTTACATCCAGAACCTAATTATTAAAAATGGCTGAACTAGCAACAACTCCTTTAACCGGAAAAGCTTTACTACAAAAAGTTAAAGAGTTATCCAATGTCCCTCGCAGAGAAACAGCTAAAGCTTGTGGTTATTACACCACGACGAAAGAGAATAAAGTTCGTGTTAATTTGGCAGACTTTTATGATGCTTTATTAACAGCTAAAGGTGTGGCTATTGAATCGCCCAAAGATGGTCGTGGTCGAGAAGCAAGTTACCGTGTCAGTGTTCATCAAAATAGTCAAATTGTTATTGGCGCGAATTATACATCTGAATTAGGGTTAACCCCAGGCGATGAGTTTGAAATTAAGCTTGGTTATAAACATATTCGTTTAGTTAAAGTAGAAAATGGTGAAATTGAATCTGAATCTGTGGTTAGTTGAGGATCAACTTTAATAGTTAATTTTTACGTTCATTTTATGTTTTGTGCGATCGCATTCTTTATAGAATTGCGATCGCACATTTTGTTTTACCTAAAACAGCAAAATTCCACTCTTCAAAATGCGGTATTCCGTTTAGTGGCGATCTGGAATGCGCGTGGTGGGTTGAAGAAGTGCATGAAATTTGGTATCAGATAAAGATCTGGTAGTTGATTAATCGTCAATGATCACATCATTTTTAGATGCTGGCAGGATGCAGACTCGCCCAATTGAAATTGCGTAAATTCCACTCCCGACTGGTTTGTCGAACTGCTTGTAACTAAATTTTTCTTCTTCTGGGATTCCATCCTCATTTAAGAACCCGCAACAGTTTGGCAATGTACTAAGCAAGTAGTTACAAGCGATCGCATCTCCGAGTAGGTTTTCAGGTGGTTGATTACACATTGTTTTTTACCGATGATTTGATTGTGAAAGATTCAATTACGTTTCTAATTTCGCTCTTGCTAAAAATATTGAAGGTTGGGCTGTCCATTATTACAGAAGTCAACTGGGCATTGCCCTCAACAAGAATTTGAAATTTAAAACGTTTAGGTTGAGGCAATTTTGAAATGTCAAAAACTTCAATTGAGATTATTTCAATTGGGCTGTCAACGTCATTCCTTATATACTCCTCTAAGCTCAGTCTTAACGCTTCGCGACTGTGTGGTTTTGGATGATTAATTAGAGTGACAAGCTTATTACCGGAATTAAGATGGATGAAGTTTATGATGTACTCCATTTCTGCATGACCCCTCAAGTTTTTTGATATTTCTGTTATGGTGCGAACGACTTCCGCCCAAGATCTGCGCTTCGCTATTTGTGTACCTAACCCGTGATCGCATAGTTGCGAAGTTTTTACCAGCCAGTGTCGCCGTTATTACCTGTTAAAGCATCGCGCAAACGCTCTTTACTAATATTTAAATCTTCAGCTAGTTTGTTGGTTTTGCGACCGAAAACCATTAAACTGACTCGTTGAGAAATGTTAACAAATAACCAATGGCGGCTATTTTCAGACAATTCTGGATGGCGGTCAATGTAGCTTTTGATTGCATCAGTCAGTTGGCGGCGGGTGGACTTACCGGATAACCTAACTTGCAGGTGTTCTGCTTTGATAGCGCCAGTGGCTAACCACTCTTCAACCCACTCTGAAACTTGGAACTCGAACTCAATTGAAAGCCAGGTTGCAAATGGAATAGCAAGTTTTGGATGAATCCAAGTGCCAGAGACATTACCTCCCTTCTTAACTTGAACTAACTCCAATACATGAATCTCTGTTTTGGCTGAAAGGTACTCTATGTAAGCTTTTGCGCGTTCCGTCAATAACCAGTTCCGCACATCTTTGCGAGTCCCTGTTGCAGCTTCATACGCTTTTGCTAACGCTGTCGCATTGATGTATCCATCGGTCACTCTTTGCTTTACCAGGACACCATTAAGTTCGTGAGTGATACTATTCATTAGACACCTCTGTGCATACGGGTGGGGTCATGCGATCGCTCAGTGTTTCTCAGGCATACGATGCGATCGCACAATTGTTTACTTTGTTGCAGTTGGCACTCTTTGTAGCAGCTTCTTAATTTCGCCAGTCGCCAATGCCATTCCACAGTTCATCAATGATTCTTTTGCAGCTTTTGGGAACGAATGACCACAGCAGATAATCGTGCATACCCTTCATTCCTTCTGCTTCAAACAGAAGTTTCCCCGCCGCCACGATGCTATCTTTGTCGTAGGTTTCTAAGCGTTGGTTAGATGTTAGTTCTACTTCAAAAGGTAGTAAAGCTTCATACAAAAGGACGCGGGCTAGTCGGTAGGGGTGGTCGGGTTTTTCTCCATACCATTTCTTAATTCCTGCCAATTCTTTTCTCATGCCTTGAAACAAAGCTAAGTCTTTTGCTTGCTCATTGTTGATAGCTTCAATTACGTCCCAAAACTGTTCTCGACGGGGCTGGTTAAGTGCAGATGTTAAAGTCGGCTTTTTTGCATAACTAATGCCTTTTCTTGAATTCTCTGACTGCTTGTTAGGCTGATGTTTAGCCTTTCGGCTTTTCTGGACTTGGTGCTGTTTATTTTTTACTTTTTTCATTTCAGTTCAGTTCAATTCTTGCGGTGTTTTAGATTTATGGGAAGCGATCGCTTCCTGTCCTACTGTGGAAAATGCTTTAACATAATCGGGTATAGTGATGCTGCGATCGCCTCAAACTTCTCTCCATCAGGGTGAGGGCGAGAAATTACATCTCCTTCCTCTCCTAACCATCTACAACAGGAATCCGGTTTGTAATAAAGTGAAAAAATTTCCGATTTCCACCAGCTAGACAAGCAAAGTTCAAGGTTCCCCCAATGCAAATCAAAATCAATATTTCTAGCTCGATAAAATTCGTGGAATGGGTTAGGATAAGGTCGATTTGTTGGGTCAAAGCTTTCCGCGTAATAACATTTAAATTCAATTTCAACGAACGAGTAGGTCATTTTTACGTCTGTCGTTAGGTTGAATCGTCGGTGCTGGTAATGTTCTTCTAAAATTTGTGAGATCGCTAGTTGCGTTTCTAGTGGTAGTTGGGTGATCATATGTTTGGTGAATGAAATTAAGTTTGTTGTGAGCAAGTAGATGTGTAATGTTTACGACGCGGCTCCGAAGAAAGCATATTTATTGCGTTAGAACCAGTTTGAGGTTTTCCGTTATTTCAATCGCTTCAAGCCGCTGCCCGTAAGACCATGCCGTTGTGTGAGGGCAGCTAGCTAAGTTTTTTAGTTGATATTTGCCTGACTGCCAAGATTCATCATCGTCAAAAACATAGACATCAAAATGATCGGCGGCGTATGGATAAACTTCTCTGAAATTTTCCTGAAATTCAGCCCCTATCTCTTGCCACAGTAGAACCCACATTCCGCACTTCAACTTGTAACTTTTGAAATTACACAAAGCTAGAAGGATGAAGCAATCAGGTTAGCAATTATAAAAATGAAAAATACAAATTTTGGCAAAAAGAAAGTTAGAGCTTTTTCGTTTCCTAAAAAAGCTAACTGTAAAAGTTAAAATATTTAAGATTAATTGTCTCTCAATATTGATTGAGTGTTGTTCCAATTAAATACTTATGAACTAAAATAATATTTTTGACAATGAGCAGGGAGAAACTGCAAAAATAGCTGGCGTTCTTTAGTTAAATTAATAATTTGTTTAACGCCTTGAAGAACTAGAACATGAATACCTTGAAAACATTGAAATATCCATCTTAATGTAGGATTATTTGTTAATTTACCTAACTGATTTTTGACTTTTGTTTTTGAAGAGAGCAAACTTAAACGTAATTGTCTTTGCCCAATGCTATAAACTAAGAGACATAATCCCATCAGCATCATCATTGTCTCGACTCTTTCAGGATTTTTGACAAAGAGACTATCCGCGAAGAATAAAGGATCTTTGATAAATCTAAAACCTCGCTCACAGGATTGTTGTTGTTTATAGACACTCAGAATTTCGGATGTGCTTAACTGTTTGTCATCCAGACAGTTTGTAGCTAAAATAAATCTACCTGCTTGTTGCTTATAACTGACAATATAGTCAAAATTTTGAGTTAGTTCAGCCTGAATTTTGTAAATTGTTTTACCTAGTTTGTTACAGGCTTTAAGAATTTTAAATTTTTCAATTTGATAATATTTAAACTGTTGATTAAATTCTTGGTATTTTAATTTCGCTTCTCCAGTTTGACTAAATTCTACCTTGAGTAATTTAGCCACTTCTGTCGCTGCACTTTTTGCTTCTTGTTCAATCTGGCGGTTCAGCTTGTCTAAATCGGATTTTTTTCTTTCAGCACTTTCTACGATTAACCATCTTTGCTCTATCCCTCCATAGCTAACTTTTTGCTCACAATAGCTATATCCTTCCTGTGAGCTTTTTTCTAATTGTGAACTGGTGACACTTTGAACTAAACTTTTAGCTAGCTTTAGAGAAAAAGGTACTCGGCTTATCCATTTCAAGTTGGCAATTAACTTTAAGTTATTTTGACTGTACAAGGCACTATCACATACCATAATACTTTCAAAATCTATTTGTTTTTTAAACTCCAATAAAATTTTGCCAAACACTGCTTTATCTGATTCATTGCCATCTCCTGCTCGAAAAAATAAAGGTACATCTCCATCACTACTTACTATTAAATCCATTACGCATTGTTTTAAATCTGGTCTATGGTCACGCGAGTAAGCTGCTACGCAGCTTGATTGTATAATACAAACATCAATAAAAAAGCTATTACTAGCCAGGTATGCCAGCCAAAAACCATCTTTCTCAAGAACAGAGAGAACAGCTACTGACAATCTTAAAAGAGCATGAAAATCCCTATGTAAGAGAGAAGGTTCTGATTTTATTATTAATAAACGATGGAAAAACCTACCAAGAGATTAGTGAATTTCTAGATCTTGCATACCCAACAGTAGCATATTGGGCGGTTCATGGCGACCCAGATAATTTAGATAGCTTTTTAGATGGAAGGAGAGAAGGTAATTTTAGCAAAGTTACCCAAGAATATGAAAACTTATTATTAGAAGTTGTTGAAAAAGAGCCAGCAGAATATGGATATGAATTTGGGAGATGGACAGCAGCAAGACTAGCAACCTACCTGGAGCAAGCAACAGGAATTAAGTTAAAGTGGTTCTCAAGTGAGGAGAAGATTAGAGAAAAAAAAGTACGTTTACCTGTGGGCAAAATACAGCCTGGAGGACAAACAAAACCCTGAAAAACGTAAAATATTTAAAGAAAAATTAGCGGAATATTTAAAAATAACGCTCGCAACCCCCAGAGCGTTTACAGGTATGGTTCTGGGACGAAAGCGGTTTTAGTTTAAGAGTGATAAGAAGAAAAACCTGGGGCAAGAAAGGTCATAGAAAGAAAGTGACGGGGCAAAGAAGAAGAGGAAGAGTAAATATTATGGGAGGATTGCGTTATCACGACAAAAAGAGGATGAATTTTGTCATAAAAAAAGGAAATGCAGATGTTTTTTATGAACAGATAAAACTCTTAAATGGTTTTTTACTAGAAGAATGGATTGAGCAAGGTAAACAAAGTGAAGATTTTGCAAAAGGTTCAGCAAAAATAGTTATTATTTTAGATAACGCCAGCTTCCACAAAAGGAAAGATATTTTAGAAAAAA
Organism: Crinalium epipsammum PCC 9333; assembly: GCF_000317495.1. GTDB lineage: Bacteria > Cyanobacteriota > Cyanobacteriia > Cyanobacteriales > PCC-9333 > Crinalium > Crinalium epipsammum. Next base: position 435,832 of record NC_019753.1, on the reverse strand, counting down.
TCGCCTCAGAAATGCCCAACATTATTTTAGAGTTCTTACCCCCATATAGCCCAGATTATAATTTAATCGAATTAGTTTGGCATTCAGCGAAAGAATATATAGCTCATCGACTATTTGAGTCAGTAGAACAGCTAGAAGAGTTATTGAATAAGTTGTTAAATGAAGGAGGTCTTATTATTAAATGGGAACGTAAAATTAAAAATAAAGGTAATGCTGCTTATTAAATTTAGCTGCGTAGCAGCTTATCCTTGAGTTATGTAAATCGGGTTCTCTTTAATTATTCCTTTTTCTTTTTTTGGATTATCGGCTTGATATTCTCCATGTAAATGTAGTGAAGTAGAATCTAAATGCGAATATTTAGTCGTTATTTGATATTTTTTAATGGTATCTAAAGCAATCAATAAGAATAGTTCACTTAATCCCACTCGATATAATTTATCCATTGTTCTGCCCAATTTATCATCATTTAAATCTTCTGCTTTGATTTCCTTCCCTAGTAAATGTTCTATAGCTTTATCTTCAAAAAACTGTGAAAATAGATATAAAGGTCTAGACACAAAACCAAGACCATTTAAAATAATTGCTTTAACTACCTGACCTGTACTTATTTTTTCCCTACTATCAACTCCCACTATTTTATTAATTTTTTCAACTAGCCCTAAGTCATCAACTATTCCGGCTACTATTCCCAAATGATCTATATTTTTAATTTCAATTTCTTCTTTTTGAAGCATCATTTTTTCAGTAGTTTTTTTGGATTTAGTTTTTATTCTGGCATTTAATCACCTTTGTGTTCCTTTTCTTAAGTATTTTTTACTATTTCTTTAAGTATTTATACTCAAAACGGTATAAGCATCTTTTGCTTTAATTATGTAATCCTATGTATTACAAAATGAAGTGCGGAATGTGGGGTAGAAGTAAATAATCCAGATTAACTCGTCTACAACTGTCGTGATATCCAACTACGACGCATGATTTACTCTTCAACCATGTATTGGCGTAAATAGAAGGTTCGTGCAACCAGGGGCAACCAGTAGTTAAGATCGTTGCCCTGTATAGATTTCAGCCTTTATTTGTTTCTGATAAGTGCCAGCAGTTTTTACGACATTTTGATAATTTATTCCAATGTTTTATTTAAAGTAGATTTGACAAAAGCCTATGAAGATGTATTCACCCTGGGGAGAACATGACAAAAATATCTTTGCCGAAAATGGAAGTTGGAGAGCGATAAATAACATGAGTTAAGTCTTCATGCTTGGGTATATATCTTGATCAGACTTTGCCTAAAATGACTCAAACTAGGCAAAGTTATGATTTGTATTACTTATCAATCAAGCTCGAAAATCGGGGTGTGAGTAGTACCTATGTATTAGGTTGCCCCTGGTTGCACGAACCTTCTATTTACGCCGTATTAGCCATCTTCCAGGCTAATAAATTTTTCTCTGTTATTTTTGGAAGGCGGTGCGTTCTTAACTCCTGCATATATTTACTTCGCGTTTAGGTGTAGGGTGATTAAAATTTGTGCGGCGGGAAGCGATAGCTACCTGTAAATTCATAAAAAATGTTTCAACATAATTTCGTAGAGTGATGTGGCGATCGCCTCAAATTTATCTCCGTCTGGGTAGGGGCGATAAATTACATTCGCACTTTCCCCTGTCCAGATAGATGATGGTGGTTTGTAGGATAGCGATAAGAGTTCCCCTTTCCACCGTGAAGACAGTTTTAGATGGCGATCGCAATGGTCGTAGTAGAGTGAGAAATCAAGGTTTGTGTTACGGTTATTTTTGGTAAAACAATCGGGTGATGGGCGGCTTGTAGGGGTAAATGTTTTGGTATAATACCCTTCAAAAATAATGTCAGCTATACTATCTTCAACAATTGACATTATCTTGAAACAGTAATGTGAACTTGGATAATGTTTGCTCAGTATTTGGGTAATAGCTGTTTCAGTTTCTAAGGGCAGCGCGGTAATCATCATAATTGCTCCAGTAGAAATGTTTATGCGATTATTTGTTAAAAAATTAAGCAGTTTTAAAGCTGCTTAACTTAACGCCGACATATTAAAGAACTGGTTCGTATTTCCAGCCCCATAAAGGGTCATACTCGAACAAAGTTCTTGACTTGGGTACATTTATTTCGGCACGTCTTGAAATTCTCTGTAATTCCTTTTCCAACTCTTCCCATTCGCCATCTTTCATAAGACCGAATTTTTTCAGGGCATTAGACTCCACCAGAAAATTTGAAACAAAGGAAGGGTTTCCTTTTATGTACAGAGCGCAGTATTTCGCCTTTTCAGACAAAGTATTTAAAATTTCTTCTTCTGTCATAGTTAATGCCTGTTGTATTCCTGTAGTGTGTAACATAACTTTGTTATAAAATAATTATCTTTTGTAAAAATCTTAATTAATGGTTGGTTTTAAGCGGTTAGTAACTTCCCGCTTAATTGATTAGAAAGACAAAACTTTACCGATACTAGAACATGGATCGTATTTAGTATTCTTCACCATCTGGTTGTTGATCAAACCCTTTTATCACATATTGAATTCTAAGTCCGTCAATGTTTTCTTCATCGTGCAGGTGTGGGGCTAATATTGCCGCTGCAATTTTCTCAGCTTGTTCGCGGGGTGTACCTGCTGCTTGTGCGCTGCTATCAGATTCAACACCTTCACCAGGGTTGATCAATTTTTTAATTGCATTTTCTACATTTGAAGGCATTGCCGTTATCTTTGCCATTATTTTGCTCCTTTGATTTGAAGTATTCTTTGTTAACTAGGATGCGTTAGCATCCATCATCTTATTGTTACGAGGATCAAGCTCGTCTATAACAACATAGATGGGTTGTTGCGGCTCTTGTGTCTGCCTACCCTCACACAAATTTTGAAAGCTTTTGTCAAATTCCACATTGGATTGAGGTTCAGCAAAACTCAGTGCGTTCGCGGAGCGTTGCCGTAGGCAAATCGTTCTATATGAATGTTCCAGAAGTCTAGTGAATCTTTCATCTTTAGGTCTCATTTTCAACTCCTACAGATTATCCAATTAAGTTGCTATAACTAATCAAATTGCTATAACTGCTATAATTCAATATTGTTGTTGTCAAGATTAAGTACGGGGATATTAGCAATCGTATTGCTGTTGTCAGGGAGTACACAGATAAAATTCGGAGGGTATCGCTCGGCTTCTCTTTCTACATAGTTCGCACTCAAAATTTGAGATATTGCTTTTAACTGTTCTTGCAGAGTTTCTCGCAGAGGGGGTTCTATGTTCAATGCTGGACATCTATACGAATGACTCAGCAGTTCCATTTCAATTTCAGGCGTATCTTCTTCAGGCAGGTGTTTAAAGTGCATTTCAGGCGTATCTTCAGAGTTCATTTTTGTTGTATTTAATGATTTAACCAAACTAATCCAAGGAACAACATTATTGCTTTTAACTAATTTTAACGGCTGCGGTTCTTCAGTTATTTCTTCTGTAGTTTGCTGTTCGTAAATATTACGAAAAGTTTCAACAGCAATGGGAACTGCGCGATCGCGGGTTAGGTTCACCCACACAATGTCATTTTTGATTTGAATAGCTTCAATTTCATCTGGGTGAACTTCTCTGGACAAATCCCAGGAAAGTACTTGAGCGATGATCTGACGGTGTGATAGTGCGATCGCGAAGCGTTGCCGGAGGCAAATCGCTCTTTCTGCTGGTGCTTCTTCTGTACACGCTGGTGTGATCGGTTTCTCTAAAAGTTGTGACATCATATAGATCTCCAATTGATTTGGATAGAAAAGGCGCACTTTACTTTGGTCGGTTAGGGCGCTTTTTCTATCCTTGAATATTAACTCTTCACGTTATGAGTTGTCAACTCTTCACGTTAAGCGTTATGATAAACGCATCACTTGAAACGTTATAGGAGAATGTAAAGTTGTAAACCATGACAAATTCAATGAAAGTCGTCAAAACACTAGAGGTTGAAGTACCTAGATTAGGTCAAAGAATCAAAGAAGCTAGAGAAGCTGATCCGCGATCGCTTAAAGAAATTTGCAAGACAGTTGGGATGAGTCAAATGAACTGGTATCGCATTGAAGATGAAAAACAAATGCTGCCAGAAAATAAACTGCGAAAAATTGAGCAAGTATTGGGCGTTGATTTTGGAGTGAGTTTTGATGATTAATCTTTCTATTGTCAATCCTTTGGAATTGCCATCGGTACCGCTATTGGATAGAAAAAAGCTTCATAGATGGGGTGGTGTGTATTTTGTTATTCGGGGCGAAAAAGACATCTTGTATATTGGGCAAAGTCCTCTCATTAAAAATCGGTGGAATCAACATCATCTATTAAGAAAACTTAGCGAAGATGATAAGCAGCAATCACGTATTTATTGGTTAGCAACTGATGAAGATCTTGAACCGATTGAAGCTGCTTTTATTCATCATTTTCGACCACCGCTTAACAGGTATTATCCACCGATTCATTCGGCTGAAGTTGTTACACCACCTAAAACCCTGCAAGTTAAGCGAGTAGTGGAAGTCGTACACGATTTTCCAGAGTTAGGGAAACGCATAAAAGCAGCTAGGGAGCGAGACGATCGCCCTCTATCTCAGATCTGTCGCGACTGCGGAATTAGTCGTTCGTATTGGTATCAACTGGAATCTGAAGATTTGCGATCGCCTGCTACGGAAGAAATGATTCGCAAAATTGAACAGGCATTAGGCATTAATCTAGAGGTGAGCTTTAATGATTGATCCTCAAGCTCTTGACCTCTCCATACTTCCCTGGTTGCCACTCAATGCTAAATCAGCATTTCCTCGTCAACCATCAATTTACTTCGCAATTAATTTTGATTAATTAATGTGCGAAGCGAAGCAAGGGCGTAAGTCGTTCGCACTACCGTAGGCATTTATTTATGACCAAAATGCGTGGGATAGCGCATTAAATAGATAGAAGTATTGTTGAAAATCCAGTAGTGGGGAGTGACTAACCACTGACAACTACACTACAAAGTAAAACAATAGAAATGCCAAATAGAACAAGGTTTTTTCTGGTAACTAACGACCTTGCCAAAATATCTCTAACAGGTAGGCATTAGTCCTACTACCAAGATTTACTACAGTGAATTTTTAGCCAGAGGTCAGAAGCGAAAGTTTAAAAATATACAGATTCCGGTAGGATTTACTAAAGGCCCTATTCCTGAATACTCTCGACCATCTAAAGGTGGGTCAAAAAGAGTTAGAGGTGAACCTGTTTTGTATGATGAACTCAAGAAATCTTTGAACCTTAAACTAACTCCGACTGCCATTAGAAAATTAGAGAATTTAGCAATTCAGTATCAACTTTCTAGATCTGAGCTTATTGAAAGAGTCCTCCGAGGAATTATAAAATTATAGTTGGGATAGCCGACTAAATTGTATTTGCTTAGGTTTGTTTATCCACGCTTTTAGGAGCAACATGAGAACAATTAGCTACAGAATTGAAACCAGACTAGATCAAGTATTTGAGGGTCAACATAATACCCAAATAGATATTTCCTCGCTAATTGAACTAGGAAAACTACACTACCCTAAAACCAATAATCAATTGCTGGTTTGGGATAAGCTAACGTGCGAAATTATGGAGTATGTTGAGAAAAATAATCCTGATTTTAGACGCGATAATATTAGCAAAGAAATATACGGTTTAGATAAGTTGACCATTTCGGACAGCTTACGGTTGTGGAACCTATGTTCTTGACAACCATAAGTTGTTTAGGTAGGCAATGTTTGGCACTATCCTTTCAAGTGTTAAGGCGAAATAAGATAGACCAATTGATAGGCGAGCATAGCCTTTGTTATTTATCCCTTGTCTAATTCTTCAATTAGATTGTCATAAGTAGGGGAAGCGATTGCTTCCCATTCACTAAAAATGTTCTGACATGATTGGGTATAGTGCCTCTGCGATCGCCTCAAACTTCTCTCCATTAGGGTGCGGTCTAGCAATTACACCGCCCTCTTTTTCTATCCAGATGCAGGAAGATGACGCATACTCTAACGCAAGCATTTTAGCTTTCAAACCACCTAATAAAATTAGTTTCTCGGTGTTCCAGCACAGTGAAATATCATGATCGCTGTTTCGGTAATAATCGTGTAGCGGGTCACAATAAGGACGATTCTCAAAGTCCTCTGTAAAATAACCTTCAAGTTTAATATTTACAGACGAGTATTTAATTTCTACATTCGTAGTTAATCTGAATTTACACTTTGGAAAGTGTTCTATCAAAATTTTAGCCGGATTAGTCAGAAGCCCCATGTCCTACATAGAATGAGGCGTGGGATGAATGACCAGATAAAAATGAGGTACACCTTTAATGGGTGTCCGAGTTCTTATTAATTTCTACTGTTGGTAACGAATCAATTAACTCTTCAATAACCTGTGTCATAGTTTTGTCTTTTGTTGCTGCATATAGCCTTAATTTATTTAATCTTCGTATACTCATCCGCATTTTAAACCATTCTGTTTTCATTCTGTACCCACATATTACCCACATAAGTTATAATAGCAAACATAAGGGAGGTGATGTATAAGTGTTGAAAGCAGTTAAGGTCAGACTTTACCCAACCGATGAACAAAAAGAAGCATTGGCTAAATCATTTGGTTGTGCTAGATGGTATTATAACTATGCCTTAAATGCTTGTATTCAGCACTATGAAACTACTGGAAAAACTTTACTACTAAAAACTTATAAAGGGATGTTACCTCAGCTAAAAATTGAGCATTCCTGGCTAAAAACTGATTGCTACTCTTCCGTATTGCAGTGTGTAGCTATCAATCTAAATAAGGCTTACAACAACTTCTTTGAGGGACGTGCTGGGTTTCCCAGATTCAAGTCAAAACACCACAAACAATCAATTCAATATCCACAACATATAACAGTTGTGGGGGATTGCTTAAAAGTGCCTAAAATTGGTGAAGTAAAAGCTGTATTTCATAGATCTATTGCTGGAAAACTTAAAACAGTAACAATCAGCAAAACACCTACAGACAAATACTTTGCAGCAATCTTACTTGAAATAGAAGATAGTTCAGAACAATCATCTGGTAACAAAATACTGGGGATTGATTTGGGATTGAAGGACTTTGCTATTGTTCATGATGGTGAACAAGTTACCAAGCACCCCAATCCAAAACATTTTAAACGTCATCAAAAAAATCTAGCCCGTAAGCAAAAAAAGTTTGCTCGTAAAGTTAAAGGTAGTAATTCAAAACACAAATACAGAAAACTCGTAGCTAAGGTTCACGAAAAAGTATCAAATTCCCGCCAAGATTTCCTGCATAAATTAAGCAAAAAATTGGTAAATGAAAGCCAAGTTATCATTGTGGAAAACCTCAATGTTAAGGGACTGGTACGAAACCGGAAGCTATCAAAAGCAATATCCGATGTTGGTTGGGGAATGTTTGTCAACTTTCTGGCATATAAACTAGAACGCCAAGAAGGTAAGTTAATAGAAATTGATAGATTTTTTCCCAGTTCTAAAACCTGTTCATCTTGCGGTCATGTTTTTGATGAGTTAACGCTCGATATCCGTGAATGGGATTGTCTATCGTGTAAAACTCATCATGACCGTGATAGTAATGCAGCAAGCAACATCAGAACAGAAGGCATTCGGATATTAACTATAGGCGGAGGGAACCCCGTTCTTGCTGATGGAGGCGATGTAAGACCAAAAAGCCGTAAGGTAGACGGGCAGTTGTCTATGAAGTCAGAAGCTTATACTTACTCGACAGGGAAGTGTAGGTAGTTCACCTATCAATAATTTAGTTGCTAGTGGTAGTTCTGTAATTATAAAAGTGCTTATTGGAATCAAATAAAGTTGTTTTTTGTTTGGCTATAGCGTCCTTAAATCTATGAGTCTGCTATTCGGCGGTGCGGCGCGTCACAAGGCTTCAAAGTTTTATGGGGTAAGGATTCCCGATTCGGCAAACTCAAAACAAAAATTAGTTCTCAACAAGTGATCGTGGTAACTCAAGCTATGGGGTTGTGTGTATTGTGCAAATAGCCATCGAAAAGGGTAATGTAATTGTTTGATCTATGCAAATTGCTAATTTTGCTATAGTCATAACTTAGTTTTACAATTGTGGCTGTTATTTACCCCATTCTGCTATTTGCAATTTAACAGTGGGGTAAATTTCCGCACTTTTAGGTATTTTCTTGGCTGTGGCGATCGCCAGTTTTACGTTACTGTCTGCTTGGGATTGTGCGATCGCATATAGTTGATCGCTCCAATTGTTAATAGCTTCAGTTGCCTCTGCTCTGTCACCACTTGAAGTTGGAATTGATGAAGCTGCCCTTATTGCTCGGCTAAGGCTCTCCGCAGTCCCCCCATTGGCTAGTGAGTAGGCGTTCTGTAGATTAGATGATGCGGTAGCATCTACATTTTCATTTTGAACTGGGTTAGGTGCGGATCTTTGTTTGGTGGGTAGTCGGGTTTCGGTTTCAGTTATTTCAATATTGCTGTTGGAATCTTGGGCAATTTCTTGTGATTCTGTTGAGTTGCTGGCTGTGGGCGCAACTAGAAGTTGCCTAATTATGTTTTTCCAAGTTGCAATTTGGGAACTCGCCTCCCCGTATAATGCACGCCCCTTAGTAATCTGCCTAGCTATGCTTATTGCTGTCCTTAAATTATCAACATTGTTGCTGCGAGCATAGCTTTGAGCTTGTTCAAGTATTGGTCTGTCCTGTAGAGTTTCTACGATGCTTGACCATTCCCGAACCTGTTTTGAGGCGGTTGGATATAAGGCACGTCCTGGTGAAATCTGTTTGGCTGTATCAATTGCGGCGAGTAAATCTTCTGTTTTATTTCCAGCGGCGAGGGCGTTGGCATCATCTAGAATTGGTTGATCCTCGATGGATTGGATCTGCTGTCGCCACTTGTAGGCTTGCCGCTGCGCTTCACCATATCGTGGGTTATTGAGCGGTATTTTGTTGATCTCATCTATACCTGCAAGCAGATCATTAATAGATCCAGGTGCGGCTAAATCTCGCCCTTCGGTCAAATGTTGTACGTCTGTTATTTCCAGTGTCCATTTGAAAATTAGCTTTTGCGCTTGCTCGAACAACGGTCGCTCACTTTTGAGTTGTCTCGCCATTGCGATCGCAGCTTCCAAATCACCAACCTCCCCTTCATTTGCGCGTCCAACTGCGGAAGCTAAGTCGATGATGTCTTTTGCCTCAGCTTCCAGTGTTGGCTCTGGGGGGATGTTTTTAGCTATTTCTAATGCTTCTTTCCACTCGCCGCTGTTAAGTTTGTTTTTAGCGATTCTTACTAGAATTGTCCCACTTTTAGTAATTAACTCTGCACTCTTTTTGAAAATTAAACTTGTAGGGGGAATGCTTTGGGCTATCTTAATTGCCTTGTATAAATTTTCTACTCCTCCTTGCGATACTAGATCGAAACCGATATCTAACTGTTCATTTTCTTTTTGGGTTAATTGCAATATGTCTATAAGCTGGTTATATTTGATGTTGCCCCAATACTCATTTCCTAACTTTGTGAGTTTGACAGCTTCAGGAAAAACCTCTGACCACTTTAAACTTTTGATGTAATTAATTGCCGTATCATAGATTTTTTGAGCAGTTGACCAGATTAATTGCCATTCTTTAATTTTGGCGATCGCCATTGGTGTTATTTTTGGGTGTTCCGGGATTTTTTTAGCTGCGGCGATCGCCTCATCTAGTTTCCCCTCTTGGAAAGAATTATTTGCTAACTCAAGAATATCTAATGACCACTTTTCTATCCGGCGTTCAATTTCTGAATGCAGTGGGTGGTCTTCTGGTAGGTTGTTAATTAGTTCAATTGCTTCTAATAGATTATCAACTGTTTGTTTGTTAGCGGCTAATTCTGCACAATATAACCGTAGCGATGCGCTGGCAGTTGGCATAAACAATTTGGGACAGTTAGGTGCTGATGGCAGCTTGAGTAACAGTGACACGCCGATAAAGCTTAATCCGCCAGATACGATTAGTGTTAGCGCAATCCATACTTGCCAAGGTAATTGCCATTTAGATTCTTGAAATTGCTTTTTTGGGATTGCTTCTGTTGATGGAATATATTTTGAATTGGTGGCTTTAGAGAAAATGTTGACGACTGATGAACTTGATTTCTTTTGTTTCCCAGATACTTGAGGCATACTATATTATTCGACCATAGTATATTAACTGCTGGTTAACTTTATATACTTTTTAGTAAAATCGCATCATTCTTCGGTTAAATTATCAAAGCTGCTTGAAATTGATTTGTCTCTAGTTAGGTATTTAACTACCAGCCCAAGATATTAATTTTTATCAAATTAATATAGTACTCTCTTGAAATATCTGGCTACTATAAAAAGAAAATTCAACTGTTCAGTTATGCAAATAAAAGATAGTGTCGTGATTGTGACTGGGGCTTCATCAGGAATTGGGCTATCTACGGCAAGGCTGTTAACCCAGCAAGGTGCCAAAGTGGTTCTAGCGGCTCGCAATGTGGAAAAATTAACAGAAATTGCCCGTGAATTACCAGATAGTTTGGTTGTCCCTACAGATATGACTAATTTCCAAACCATTAAAGACATGGTACAGAAGACAGAATCAACGCATCACGGTAGTTGCATTTAAGATGGCCTCAAAAAAAACTTGATTGTGGTTCCGAGCGATTATGATTGCGGTCTACAACACCTACTAAATAGGAAGTCAACATGATAAAACGAGAAACCATTATTGAAAAATTTTCAACGTTTCTCAATTTCACAGACTATGACGGGCGCATTGTTATCAGTTGGAAGTCCAATCATGAGTTGTTAGGTAACATGAATTGTCTGGTGGAGTCAGATAGAGAAGCGAAAGAAAACTTTTGGGCACAATACTTTTTAAAATCTTTGAAAGAGTTATCCCAAGAAAATGATAACAACGCAGATAGACACCTGTTTGCTTATTTGCAAGAAATGGCATTTTGGGTATCCCAAAAGACACGACGTAGGTTCCAATCTTTTCAACACAGATACACCTGGGAAGATTTCTTCCAGATAGCCAATTTAGCAGCTAGTAACCCAGCAAAACTTTTTGAAAAATTTGATCCCAAACTTGGCACTATCAATGGCTATGCTCAGAAGAAACTGCAAGGCATTATCAACGATATAGTTTATCAAGATGCTGAGGTACGCGGGAGAAAGTATTCTGACTGGGGACTCTTGCGGAAGCTGTCTAAGAATGAACAAAAGGAAGCTCTATTAAAGGCTGGACTACTGGAGCCGGAGCTTCAATGTTATCTATTAGTTTTGTCTTGTTTCTGTGAGATTTATGTTCCCTGTGTAAAAATTGGTATTCGTAGCCTGCCGAAACCCACGAACCAACAACTTGAACAAATTGCTGCTCGTTACAACCAACTGAAGCATCGACTGTCTGGTTCCACCCCACAATTAGATAAGGTTTTTGACAAGAATCACATTGAAGCGGTTCTAGAAACCTGTATTAAAGCTGCACGAAAATATTTAACGGTTGAAGTTGTTCCTATCGACAACCCTAAGGATATTCCTGATTCAGTTACCAATTTATTAGATACAGCTTCGCAAAAGGAAGAATGGACTCAAGTCAACTCTATTCTGTCAAAAGCATTCAACGATCTACCTGACGTTGCCAAGACAATGCTCACTCTCTGGCATGGTTTGGAATTGACTCAGGCTGAAATTGCAACGTTACTGATGGATGATCCCAATAAGCAGTATCAGGTTGCTCGCCAAGCGAAACGGTCTTACCGGTCGCTGCTGGCACCCTTCGCCCAGTGGAAGTTGAGCCAAGCTAAAGCCGATCTAAACATTTGCCTGACTGATGATGCGATCGCTCGGATGAAAGAACCTTTGGATGAGTGGTTAGCGAACCATTGCAAAACTTGCTTCTACTCGCTGCTAACAGAAGCTTGCAATAAAAATATTGGAGCAGAGGAAAAGCGGCTTTTGCAACTCTACTATCGTCACAAATGGAGTGAACAAGGATTACCTGAGGTAAACCTTAAGCAACGCTTACAGGAAATTTTGAAGCACTGCATAGAAACTACTCTGCATATTGCTCTCAGTTCACCGAGTCCAGCAGATGAAATAATTGCTGCCTTTGTAGAAAAATGGCTCCAAACTATTCCACCTGAAATTATTGAATAGACCGAAGGAATAATAATGACGTTTTGTTTGAATCAACTAATGACTGTTTACCCCGACCAGCTATGGTCGGAGTTCTCATGGGAAGAGCAAGACCAGGCATGGCGGCAAGCCCAAGACCACTCTAATGATGCTGCTCGATGGAATGCCTATCTCAACAACCTCTGCATGAAGACTTTTGTTACCTGGCTTGAAGAAGAGCCTGATTGGGAGGGGCCGTCTTTAGTGTTGCCTCATCCCAGCGCCCTAGCTGGTTTCTGGGAGGTAGTCAATGGCACGGCTATTACTTTTGGGCTGACGCGACTGGTTCTAATTCCATGTGAAACAGATGACCTCAAAGAATTTTATGTACCACAGGAATGGGTAGATATTCCAGACTGGGTCGCTGACTATTACATTGCTGTGCAGGTGAACCTGGAGAACCGCTGGCTACGTTTTTGGGGGTATACCACTCACCGCCAGCTCAAACAAAAAGGAAACTATGACCTGATTGCTCAGACCTACTCTCTGGAGCATGAGGATTTAATTGAAGACCTCAATGTAATGTTAGTGACGCGGGAACTCTGTGTTGAAGCAAAAGTAGCAGTCAAGGCACTGCCATCTTTGTCCTCTACAGAAGTAGAAAAATTGTTGGCGCAACTAGGGCAGCCGTCTCCCTATTCTCCCCGACTAGATGTTTCGTTTGAGCAGTGGGGAGCGCTACTAGCTAATGATGAATGGAGGCAGCGTCTATACCAACAACGGTTGGCGAACTTGAAAAGTGAAGCTGAAACTGTTCAGGCTGATGTACCCAGTAAGCGTCGAGTAAACTTAAGCCTCTGCTTACAAGGGAACTTTGTTGAAGCCATCAAGTCCGGTTGGCAAATGGTTGAAGAGTTTTTGGGTACACAAGAGTCTAATTTAGCTTTTAGTGTTGGAAGTGGTCTTAGAGCAAACTATCCCTCGAGCAGCTCAGTCGCGGATTTGACTAATCTACTATGTACTAGCCATGATGAGGAAGTTCTTTGGATAGCTGCTGAACATTTGGCACAAATTGCTCCTGGTCATCCAGAGGCTGTTAAAGTTTTAACTAACCTACTGCGTACTAATCAGGATGAGCGCATCCGCCTAAGAGCCGCTCACGGACTAGGAAAAATTGACCCTGGCAATCAGGATGCTATTAATGCGTTAGTTGCTCTACTGCGTAGCAGTCAGAATGAAGAAATTCTTTGGATAGCTGCTGAACACTTGGCGCAAATTGACCCTAGCAATCCAGCAGGTGGTATTAGACTGACTAAGTTGATTGACTTAGAAATGCAATTGACTCCCCACTCTGTAGAATTGCTTGTTGCTCTGCTGCCAAAAGCAGACCAAGAAGTGGGCATTCTTCTGCGAGTATGCGCGATTAGTGAACAAAGTTATTTGCCGTTAGGTCTCAAACTCATTGCGCTTGATGAATTAGGGGAACCAGTGCTGCTTCCATCAGAAGAACCTCTGGAAGTTCAATCTGGAAAGGCTGATAACTACATTCAGCTACACCTCACGGCTCAACCACCAGGGGACCAATTTAGTGCCAAGATTGCTCTGGGAGATGTAAGTATTACTGAGGATTTAGTAATCTGATTAGTTAATTTTTACCACAAGATGTCAGTGGGTAAGTTAGTTGTCCTAGTGGCAACAGAATTTACTCATTCGCCACTCAAAGGTGGCTCGACAATATTTAGCTAATTTCCTTTAACCCGGAACAGGCTAATTCCTGAGTTATATTTCTGTATAAGCGTCAAAGTAGCTTTGAATAATATCAATGTTACGGAAGATTGTGTGACTGACCTGGAAAAATACCTAGACGGAGACAGCAGTGGGCAAGTTAGTTGTCTTAAGAGTAAGGGATGGTGACTTTGAGAAGGGTTTTAACGTCACGCTTGAGATTGGAGAGGATGGCGCTCCCCCTTCTACTGTAATGGAAGGCACTCGCTGCTTGCCTGCTGCACCGTATATTCCCGAACAGTACAGCCACTGGAAGTCAAATTATTTTGAACTCAATGGCACAGCAGAGCTATCTTTTCGAGTAAAAGCTGGAGGGGGGACTGGAACACCAGGTACATCTTCTGAAATTCAAAAGAGGGAGGAAGAGAAGCTTTTCGAGACGTTTGAGAAGCTTAAAGCAGAGTGCCGCAAATCAGCTCAGAAGGTAGAAAGCAGCATCAATAGCTGGCTCAACTCTAACGCGTTTCGACCCATGGAGCAGAAATTACGAACGGAGTTGAACACGTTTGAGGAAGTTCGGGTGATCATCCAAACCGCAGACAACAAGATACAAAAATTACCTTGGCATGTCTGGGACTTTTTTGAGGCGTTTCCCAACGCTGAAGCTGCTTTAGGTTCGCTAGAGTATAAACGCGTCAAAAGATCTGCGCCAGCAACCCTCAAAGATCAAGTCAAAATTTTAGCCATTCTAGGCAATAGCGAGGGAATCAATGTCGAGAAAGACCGAGAGTTTCTAGAAAGTTTACCCAATGCAAAAACTCTCTTTCTAGTAGAGCCTAAACGAAAAGAATTTGACAAGCTTTGGGATGAAAGCTGGGACATTTTATTTTTTGCGGGCCACAGTTCTAGCAAAATAGATGGTCAAACTGGTCAGATTCAGATAAATCCCAACGATGAATTAGCAATTGAGCAATTAGAAAATACTCTGAGTCAAGCAATTAGAAACGGGTTGCAGCTAGCGATTTTCAACTCCTGTGATGGATTGGGATTAGCACGAGGGCTAGCAGGTTTGCATATTCCTCAAACTATCGTTATGCGGGAGTCAGTGCCAGATCGGGTTGCACAAGAGTTTTTAAAATATTTTCTCAAAGCTTTTTCCAGTGGTAGCTCTTTATATTCCTCGGTGCGGCAAGCACGAAAAAAGCTACAAGAACTAGACGATCTAGAGGAAGAATTCCCTGGCGCAACTTGGTTTCCTGTGATTTACCAAAATCCAGCAGAAGTGCCTTTAAATTGGAAAGACTTGCATAGTCATACAAACTGGGAGCAAAACTATAAGCATGGTCTTGAATGGTTCCTTAAAAAACTAGATGAACTTTTTGATAGAAATGTAATTTCAGCTAAGTGGAGTAGCTACTTTAGCTTAAGAAATCTGCTAATTTGCTTTGGAATTTCCCTAGCATACATCATAATTCTGACGTTACTCAGTTATGTTCTTGCTGGAGAAAATCCTATATTCAAAGCAGAAAATATATCTACTCCCGCTCGCATCCTGGTAGGTATAGTCTCTTTGCTAATACTTACTTCAATGGAAGTGAGTAACAGAAAAGCCTATTTTGATGCTACTGCTGGTAAGTTTGGTTTTTACCAAAATCATTATAGTTTTATAGAGACATTTCAGCAAAATTTTATAGTTACAGATAACCTTGATAAAACCGATGCTAAACTTGATAGCTTAATTCTTAGCTTTATTGATAAGCAAACTTTCTTTAGCAAAAAGAAATGGAATAAAGTAGCTTTCGCACGTTGGTTAGTGAGAGGAATAGGAGGAGTTATATTTGGATTTGCACAATACTGTTTAACAGGAGACTGGCTAAATACTATTTCTGTCTTGATAGTAGCCTTTTTGTTTGGATTTGCATACGCTGCTGGAGCTACTTTTAGTTTTGGTATTGTCTCTCTGTTTGGTAGCAAATTTAAGTCCATTGGTGTTTATGCAAATTTCTTTTGGAATATCTACTCTCCGCTAGCTCTTATTGCTGTTCTAGGTCTTATTTTCATGGCAAAAAAGATCAAGTTTGGGTTCTCAGGTCTTTTTGCTGGAACATTTATTCTTGCCAATATGTTTGGGATTGCAGCAGGATTTTTTACTTCTAGCTCTGCTTATTTAACACTCTATGTAGTTGGGTTTCCGTTGATAGTTGGTTTTTTTAACTGGCTATCATGGGGAAGCTCAAGAGTTTTTCTCAAATATTTATTAAACTGGCTAGGTAAAGATGATGAGCAGTTACTGGGATTTATGGACAAGCCAAGGCACTGGAGCGGTTTGTTCATGCTAGCGCTGCTAGATGTCCCTCTAAGTTTGATTTTCTCTTGTGGTATTATCGTTACTCTAATATCTGCTACTTATTGCCTAAATATTACATATTTAATCCCGCATGGCTTGAGTCCATTACCTATAACAGAAGTAATTAATGGGATTATGACAACTCCTTTGAGAGCAAAATATTTTGGGATAACGTTCATGTTTCTAAGTCCATTTCTGGTCACTTTTATTCATGTAGTAATAGTTCTACGTGCAATTGCCATGGAAATGCTATCTTTTATGCAACAGTTGTCCAAGCCCCTTAATCAATCTTTCCGTTGATTTCATGTCACAAGTATAATAGTTATTTCATCGTAAGTTAGCTAAGTTAGCTTTGAAAAAAAGAAATGATGCGTTCGGCAATCTTGAAGCGATCAAAATCTTCAGTTAAAACATGTGCACTTCGCGGATAATTAATCCATTCTTCTACGTTATTACCCAAGGCAGCAGCCAGAAGTGAACCGCTATCCTTGCTAATAGTTCTGTCATGTGCCGCAGTCAGAAGTAAGACGCGAGTTGAAACTTGATCTAGCCGCTTTAGGACATCTAGACGCAGGCCTTCTAACTGCAATATTGCGGTCACAGGCATTGATTTATAGCCCATGACATCTGCCTTAGCTTCACGCCGTCGAATCCCTGGCCCCAACAATAACGGTACAGTTCCCACCAACTTCGCCACAGCTTTGTTGGCGAATGCTTGAACTGCCAAACCTGACCAGAGCGGTAAGCTGTAAGGCGTTGCGGCAACAACAAGTTTTTCGAGCTTGGCTGGTTGATCGGTAGCAAGATCAAGACCTAAAAGCCCACCCATGCTGTGGCCTACTACATGCACAGCCGAGTGTTTCTCTGCCAGAGCTATAAATTCCTTTTCAAACCATTTAATCCAGGCTTCATAAGGTGTTTTAGCTAAATCTTCAACTTGTGTGCCATGTCCTGGCAACAAAATAACCCGTACCCGAAACCCAGCATTAGCTAATAATTGAGCTAATGTTCGATACGCAGACGGATCACCCGCAAGGCCGTGTACACATAAGACTGCGTAAGGAGCATCAGGCTGACCTAGATCAAAGGGTTCAGCTTTCGAGGGTATTGCCTTCGATGTCCAGATACCAGGTTGATCAGATGAAGGAAGCCGTCCAGGATTTAGTACATACTTCATATAACACCTCCCTAAATTAATATTGCACTCTTTAATATCGTGAGATTTCCAGATGGTTCTAACTGGATGAAATAGTTGATCAACCTAATGCCAGAGATACAGTCGGGTATTAGGTTGCTACTTGATTTTTACTTGATTAATTGAAGAATTCCATTGATTATTATTCCCAACAGGGAATTCTGCTGAGGGGTAGCAGGAGCCGATGGTTGGCTGTCCCGTTCCGAGGGGGCAGGAGATGGGGACTGATTGCTTGTCGGCGGAGCAGGAGGAGATGGTTGATTGCTGCTATCTGGAGTGGAAGAAGATTGAGAATTAGTACACACGAAACCCCATTTGTAACTCTCACTATTTTGGGGATCTTGCTTGCCTACCAGACTAGGGTCATTTGAGTAAGCTATCGTTCCTGCTTGAATTCGAGCGACCGTTTCGCAACCATTTCCGCCTTCAACTGAAAAATTCCCTACTGCAACCCAAGCTCCATTAACCGTCATTGAACCCCCTTTTGAGCCACGCGGGAGAAGCCCTGAATAGCCTTGACATGAAGCACTTGCCTCTTTTTGCAAGGGAACCATAGTCCCGCCGCCTGGTATCCAAGCGAGAAACTCAACCTTAGCTGCGTCACGAACTGAGGGAGTAAATTCAACGCACACCTTTGTCTTATTATTTTCTTTTGAGAAAGAAACGCTGCCCCCTCCAGAATAAGCCAAGGCTTTGACGGGAAGTAAAACTATCACCAATGCTGTAGCACTGACTGCCCACTTTTTCGTCACGTACATGTTGAAAAACTCCATTTCGTTTTAGCCTGCATTCATCTCTCGGACTAGAATCTGCAAAATATGCAGGTCTAACGAAGAAAGTGGCAGCAACTTGCAGTCCGCTGATTAATTGTAAAGTTATGTAACAAAAAACTGAACTATTGCATAAAACTCTTGCCTTGAACTGAGAAGCGTATGGGAGAGAGCTAGAAATCCTTTTCCTCTCTACTAGGCATAACTCAATTCAATTAATTCTATTTCAAGGAAATTCCCATGAAAATTCTGATCGGCTTAGCATAGACCACCCAATTTTTGTCAATGCTTCAAATTCCCGCACTAGGGCGTGAAGCGGACGTTTTAGTTCTATTGCTACTCAATCCCCTAAACCACATTTTTTGAAAAAATCATTGCATATGAAAAGCGAGAAAAAAATACAGTTTGGTGCTATCGCGCTAGTATCATTATTGTCGCCACTTACATTCTTGAGCGAGGCTCATGCAGAGCGAGTAATTGGTGGGGTTAACTTAGCTGAATACTGCACTCGCAAGTATGGTGCTCCAGTAGTCTTAAATCCTCCCTATAACGCATTCACATGGGTATGCAGGGTTCAGTCTAGTAGTCTAGGAGCTAGTGCTGGGGGATCATTTACAGGTCCTGAAGGTAGTGTTAGCGGGCAAATCTCCACATCCGATTTCGGTATCTCTGTTCAGGAAGTCTGCGAATTAGAGTATCCACAAGACCAGCCTTGGAAGCGACGTGCGATCGCACGAGTGACTAATCCTAGTAGTCCATACAGTTGGGTTTGCGTTGTTCCTTAACAACTGTTTAACCTTCATGTCCTCCTTAAAAGAGGACATGAATCCCTGGTCAATTCAAACCATATATCCTATGAGTAAGCTGCTACGCAGCTAAATTTAATAAACAGCATTACCTTTGTTTTTAATCATTTTCTAGTTTAACCACTTTGCTTATAGCGCTACAGACAACTTGAACTACCACCGCTCTTTCAGGAATCTTGTCTTGAATCTTTCTTCTTAATAAAATGCTTGGTAATTTTCCTGAAAATGTATTTTGCTTTGCATCAAGAAGCTCTTTGATTTCCTTCATTCTTTTAGATAGGGAAGAAAGCTTACTTTTGTTTACATCCTGTTTGTAGTAGTGAAATTACAACTGTTTATAATACTAAAAACTGTTGTTATAGTGAAATCTGTTTGTAGCAGTTAGCAGTTAGAACTGTTTGCAGTAACGAAAAATTATTAAAATAGTGGAAGCTGTTTTACTACTGATTACAGGGATAAAATAGACTCCCTTTACGCCATCGTCTCTAATTCATAAAGGGCGATAGCCCTATTGTTAGCTGCTACCAAGAATAAGTGTTACCTAAATCTATCTGATTTAGGATTTATAACAAGCAGCAAATCAAAGTTTGGGAGTTCATCCCCTTTTATATTTGTAATGTCTCCATAATTTGTATGTTTAAAATGTTTTGTATAAATCTGTATTGCGTATTTATCTATTTCTGAATATCCAATACATTCCCAATCTGTATGTGTATCGTGTATTGCTTTTTCAAATCCTCCAATACCAGAGAATAAACTAAAATACCTCATGCCTGTTATAGTTAAAAGGAGCCGAACATAGGACTCGAACCTATAACCTACTGTTTACAAAACAATTGCTCTCCCAGTTGAGCTAGTCCGGCTTACAGGATGAAGTATAGTTAGATTAATTAATGTGTCAATGGTTAAAAAATGTCACCTTATTTTTAAAAAACACTACTCTCTAATCATCATGTTAAAGAATTTATATTTGGGTGCGTTGAGTATGTTTTTGATTTGCGGTGTATTTACTACTGCTATATCTGGTCAAAAATCATTTGTCTATGCTCAAGAAAAACCATCGCAAGAAAATGAAAAAACCCCGTATGTGTTACGAATAATGTTTTTTAGAGGCGTTGATATCAACACAGTATCTAACTTAATTTCAGTAATTGAAACTTATAACACTCCTGAAAGAATTGAAATTTATATGAGTAGCTTTGGAGGAAATCCAGAAGCTGCATTAGTAGCTTACAATTATTTAACCAGTTTGCCAATTGAGGTGCATACATATAATTTGGGTCATATTGCTTCTGCTGCCACTGTTATTTTTTGTGCAGGTGATAAAAGATATGCTTCACCGAGATCTAGTTTCTTGTTTCATGAATTAAAAGTTAGTTTTTCTGGTGAAGATAGAACTGAAAATTATGGACGATATTTGGATTATTACGACTTACAAAAGAAGCGAACGAATTCAGCTATCAAACAATGCTCTCAGTTCTCGGATTCAGAATTAAATGTTATGTATACTGATGGAAAGGTCTTATCAGCAGAAAACGCTAAAACTTCGGGGTATGTAACTGGTATTACTAATACTATGCCTACTTCTCAAGCACGCCTAGTATATATTGTTGGTGATCAACTAAAGGATGGATTTCCTCCCTTTAGGTAGGTTATAAATTCAGTCATCACTATTAAAATCGTAACAAAACCAAACAGGAAAAAGGCAACGATTAATTTGTGTAATAATACACCATTTCTCGTGTATCTAAACTGTACTCTTTTAGTAGCTTGTACAATACTTACTCTCGTACGCCTTTGTAGTGTATGTATCTGTTGATGATGTTTAGTACACACATAAAGTAAGTCTTCAAACTTCTCATTACCTAGATTTTTATAGTGCAAATGATGCACATGAAGTTTCTTAATTGCACCACAGAAACACTCAGGCTTACCACCTACAAACCGTTTAAACGCTCTATTCTTAGCTCTCCAGTTATCGGAAGATATATATTCCTTGTATTCTTTTGTATATTTAACAGCCATATTGAACTAATAATGAAGCGTTCGTACTATGCTGTCAATATTTAATACACCTAACCATTGTCTACCTTATTCCATAATATAAAGAAGCCACCAGTTCCTATCCGGTGGCTTCTTTATATTTTTACACAATTGACAGCTTAAGTTTTTTATTGTTGACCTAAAGCATATGGTACTTAACTTTGAGATCCTGGCTGTGGTATACCACATTTATCACGTCGAATCGCAATTCTTGTATATTCTTTACCTGTTCTACTTATGCAACAACCAAACGCATATTTACTGTTAGTATATTTTTTCCATGTTTGGTCAATAGTCGATAACACCTCGCATGGGAGCGAACTATAATCTATCAAACCCTTACTTGTTCTTCCAGCAAATTTAAGCATTATAGAGCTGCTTTCAGAATCGGCGTCCCCCCATTGTTGCGCTGATAGATAGTTACGAAGCTGGCTAGACATATCCAGAAACCATCAAAACCTTTCTGTGAAAGGTTTTGATGGTTTTTCAGCTTGTGCGATCGCCAAGAGCAAAAATACGACTGAATTAGGCTTTGAGCTAATTCAAGTTAATTTAGAACCCAAAGATTAACAGGCTTACATAGCAAGAATTTCTAAAAAGCTCAAATTTTTTACATTGCTAGCATTAAGGCTCCAATCCTCAACCTAACTAAACCACAAACTATCTGGATTACTTGGTCATAATGTTTTGGTCTCAACCGAAATCGCTCAGTAGCCACTCGAAAAATTTTTACCAATCTAATGATATGTTCAACTACAATTCGTTGTGTTGATATTTCCTTGTTTTCTCGCTTTTGGTCAATGCTTAACTCTTGAAGCTTAGGTTTCTTATGTGGAGTTTCAATTTGACTTTCTCCTATATAACCTTTGTCCGCTTTAAACTTTTGGCTAGTTGCAAATTTTTCTCGTCGCTCTCTAAACAAATTGATATCGCTACTTGGGCCAGGCTTCCCTATTGTCACGTCTACTATCTCTGAACCATCTGGTAAAATAATAAACTGATTTTTTAGTGTATGGCTTTTCTTCTTTCCTGAATAATACTTTTTCTGGTTGCTGTAATCGGTAGGTCTTTCCCTGGCTTGTTCTGAGCTATCTACTACTAATATCCACTGCTCCAGGACTTCTTTATATTTTTCCCAATTATTGGATTTTTTTTTTACTTGTTCTAAAAGTGAGGGTGGCAACAATTCACCCAAAATTTTTATCCAGTCATGGAATATATTGTGTGCCGTTGATTCACTCACCCCAAACTGCACACCTAGTAGTTGAAATGTCGGCATATGGTGCAGATAAACTAAAGTTAATAATATTTGCTCTGTTACAGCTAATTTTGGCTTTCTACCACCACCTTTTTTTATTATTCTAACTTTGGATTCTTCTTCTACAGCTTGGGATTGATTGAAAAGAGCTTCTGCTTCTACGATTAACCATTGCAATTGTTGGTAATCAATTCCGAGCAAACGTTTAGTTTCTTGAGGATTAGATGTGATGTATTCCAGTAAAGAACTGGCTACCAATCTAAGGCGGGACAGTTAGTGGAATCTTGATGACAATGCGATTGGGCAGGAAAAATGCCAAGAAAGAGAAATCAATCGCCCAGATTGTGTAGTACAATACTACAAACAGCTAGAAACAGTAATTCCTAAATGTTGAAATAAGAAAACCAATTAGATTAAGTGAAATTTCAGTATTTAGTTAATTAAACTAGATGATTTGGTAAGATTTACGGGGTAAAGGTAAGTCACCCATCTGTGAGATTACCCAATCAAATAAAGCGGGAAATTCTTGATTGAATAAACGTTGTGCTGCTGTGGTCTTATCGGCTCGTTGGATATCAAAGTTATGAATAACAGTCAACACCTGTAAATGCTTTGAAGAAATTCCGCGTCCACAATGATGTATACGAGATAAATAACCATTGCGTCCCTCAATGGCAGAAGAGCTACGTTGAAATTGAGCCGACATTTGCTCCGCCCAAGAACGCCAGTGTATCCATTCATTCTTAGAGACTTTACTGGTTAAGGGATGTTCCAATAAGTGGCTTGAATAATGCCTTGATACCTGAGTATAAATTTCCTTTAAAGCAGGGTTTTTAGTTTGTTTAATGACTGAGAGCCAATAAAAATGGGGTAAAAAATAACCAAGTAACCAATTAGATAGGTCGGGAGAAACTTGCTCTAACTGCAAACTTTCTTCTACAGATTGCCACCACAGGTTAATTCCAGCAGCAATCGCACTAACTTGACCGCTAAATGTTGATATAGCTGTTTCTAACTTGGGAATTTGGTAAGTATATCCTAACGTCGCTAACTGGGGTAATTGTTGATAAAGAATGGTGGCGACATCGACTGTAGTTTGAAACCCACTACCATCAATAGCAAAAGGATGAACGGCACAAGTAATTTGATGCAATATATTGTGGTAAGCCAGCTTGCCAGTTAATAAAAAGTTATATTGCTCTTGTAGAACAGCAATTTTTTGTGCTAGTTTTTTAGGGATAGATTGGCTATGTCCTGAGTAGTTTAAAGCTTGATTATGTAGGGTACGTAACTGTTTCTTAATTTGATTTAATCGGTTACCAAAACGGCAACCGATTACTCTGGAAATACCCCGCATGGCATGAAACAGGTCAGGGATGGAAAGACAACCCATATGCACAGCCAACTGAATTAAAGCACTCGCGCGGTCACTGACCAGAGATTTAACTATCACCGTCGTACCCAAATTGTTGAGCGCACTCTTAGCTTTTTGGCTCCAAGTGAGGTACTGGCGGTCGGTACTATAATCTTCTAAAATAATGTAGCCGGAAACCAAATCCATCAATACCAGTACAACTTCAGGAAAGAACGTTTCGTCAGCCCCCGCACGGACTTCAATCGGCGCTGAATGGTTTTCCAACTGTTGTTGCATCTGTACCTGGTAGTTGAGAATTTGCTCTCTCATCTGAGCTTCAATACGGCGCAAGCTACTGGGAGAAACTCCGATGACATTCTGCAATCGTAGAATATGAAAAAAACGAGAAATTGCTTCGCAACCAACCCCTTGTTGAATCCCAAAAATATAGAGGGTAGCAAACACTAATAGCCGCAACCATTGATAAGCTTCTGGTATCTCCCATAGATATGATTCTGGATGTAGGTCACGTCGCTTCATGGCTTGTTGATGCCGATGTACACTACTTTTAGAAATTTGTGTAACCTGTGCTATCTTACGGAGAGACTTTTGACCGTGATTCCAACAAGCTTGGGAAATATCAAAGCAACGCTGTCGCACATTCATGTTATTTGTCAGCTACACAGGACAATAAGTTTATATATTAATATTAATTCGCGTTTTATAAACGCGAACTAAGGAGATATTTACTACCCCAGCTTATGGACGACCTCTCTAGTAAAACCTCTAAGTTAGCCCCAAAAGTTAGAGCCACACAATCACAAGATTTAGCAACTCGTGCTCTTCGTATCAAAGAAGCGATTGCTCAATTAAGGCAGGAGATCGAGCACCTAGAATTAGAAGGTAATATCGCTCCACCTGATGTTTGGGTCATGCGCTACAAGGCTCGTAGCCGTACAGGTTATTATTGGTATTACAAATTGCAAGCTAGAGAAGCGATTTTTCCACAGAAGATAGATAGTAGCAAACGCAGTAAGTACAAACATTTAGGTAAAGCTGGTTCCAGTGAACATATTGATGCTGTAATGCTTGTCGCACGTCGCGGAAAAATTGATGCTTGTGCTAGAGCGATATCTTCTCTTTATGAAAGTTGGCTGAGTTTATATTCTGAATCTCAGCCGGAATCCACACCAGAGAGTACACCCAAATAATTAACTTTTAATTAGAAAAATCTTATTTTGTTCGCGTTAGAGTAACGCGAATCTACTCCAAATTAGTTTTTTGTTCTTATTCCTATACTACATCTAAGAATGAGCATCACGAACAGAGCATAGCAGCTTTTTACCATTTACTACCTCTACTGACTCCGCCCCAAACTGTCCCGCCTTAGATTGGTAGCCAAAGAACTCATGACCAGCAGTGCAAAAATACAATTTTATCATCTTTGCGGATTTCTCATTTTGTTTTTTGGAGATGTCTATTGCACTCTCAGGTCTACTGACTGTGCTTTACTTGTCATTCCAAAACTCAAAGCACTTAGCAGCCCTATCAAGGTAGAAATGATTAGGCCAAATTTCTTAAACATGGGAATTTTTTAGGTAACAAGTTGTCTAGTTTTATTATGCCCAGTTTAAATACAAACCCAGAGTAAGTCATTACCGAAAACTGCAAACTTTTTTTCCCAAAAAAAGTGCTTCTGTAGTACCAGGCTTTACAGATTTAGATTTATTGGTGGCACTTGTTTCAAATCAGTTAACTTCCTAACTTATTTTAGGGTGGGTTTATTCAGTTATTACATTTGCAAAAAGCGTGGGCTACTCAACGCTCTTAGAAATGCTAAAGTAATCCCTACGTTACTGCACTTTTAGGAAGCAACTGACTTTTGTCTAGCAACCCTCATCCAGACTCCTCAAAAGCAATTAGCAAGACTGGTGCAATCTATGCAGTTTTAGCTTACACAGCTTGGGGTCTACTGCCAATTTACTGGAAATTCTTTGGACAAGTATCAGAGAGCGAAGTGTTAAGCCATCGCATCATCTGGTCGATGATCTTCTTAACAGGGCTAGTATTTCTTACTCTGCGAAGTCAAGAGTTGCATCAGCTATTTCACTCCCCAACTCGCTTGGGAATTTTACTCATCACTGCTTTGCTGCTCACCTTCAACTGGGGACTTTACATTTATGGAGTGAATGCAAATAGAGTTGTAGAGACAAGCTATTGTTACTTCATCAACCCACTGGTGAATGTTCTGCTGGGATTTGTGTTCCTCAAAGAGCGATTGCATCTTGGTCAAAAATTAGCTGTCCTCTTAGCTGTGATTGGAGTTCTTAATTTTGTCTGGGATTTTGGGGAAGTACCTTGGCTTGCTTTAGGGTTAGCATTTTCCTTTGCCTTTTATGGGCTGCTGCGGAAGCTGGTGGCGGTTGCGCCGCTCATAGGACTGGCAGTAGAAACACTGCTACTTGCGCCTGTGGCTTTGGTACTTATCGGATACTGGGCGATAACGGGAGTAGGGCATTTAGGTGTATCTTGGTCTACCTCGCTGCTATTTATTGGCTCTGGCGTGATCACCTCGTTTCCACTGCTGTGGTTTAACAACGCTGCCAAACGGCTGCGGCTTTCCACTCTAGGTTTTTTCCAGTACCTAGCTCCGAGCCTGCAACTGATGCTGGGGGTATTTCTCTACCATGAACCGTTTACCCGCACACACGCTGTCACCTTTGGCTTCATCTGGGTAGCACTTGTCATTTACTCCACAACCTCTTTGGTTACACACAAGTTTAGTTGAATGACACTGTTGATCTCAGATTGACGGCGTTTAGGTTTTGAGGAAAGTGAACTGACAAGTCAGCGCAACGCTCTCGCACTTACGAACTCGCAAGGGTAGTAGAGAGGGCGGAACAAGATGAAAGTTAGGTTGGTCAAATTGAATCAGGTAAACCTTGACAATGTGAAATTAGTTAAAGTACGTTCGCTCTTATTGCTTGTGCTGTATTTATACTTAGATGCCAAATCTGAAATTAGCCACTTGTCTAACTGACCAGTATTAAATTACTACTTTTAACCCAAAATTTAGCTTTAAAAGAACTGAGTGGTAGACACATACATAAAGTGGTTACTACTCACCCCCAGTGTTGAGGTAGTCAGGAAATACTGAAATCAATCGAGTTCAATAATTACTCAAAAAAGAATGAAACTTACCTACACTACTAAAAATTCTTTATCTTCTATTGCTAATTCTGTTAAATTTATTACTACTAAATTACAATTGAAAGTTATTGTCGCTTCAGCATTATTAATTGGCGTAACTGGAAGTATGGCGATTGATACAATAGTACTTACTGCACCAACAAGCGCCAAAACTGTTTCTAAAACCAAAGTTCGTACAGCTAAAAAGCGAGTTATAGCTAAAAAGCGAGTTATAGCTAAGAAACCAGTTATAGCCAAGAAACCAGTTATAGCCAAGAAACCAGTTATAGCCAAGAAACCAGTTATAGCTATAGATACACCGAAGGTTCAGAATGAAGTTAAATTTTTAGATGCTAAGTTGGAAGCTGCGATTAGGCGGCAGGTAGGGATTCCCAATAGCAAGCAACTAACGCTCTACGTCCTGCAAGGGGTAAAAGTTTTAGATGCCGATGACTCAGAAATAACGTCATTAGAGGGAATTCAAGCGCCAAAATCAAATCAGTGATGTGACCCCACTGGCGAGTTTGATTAATCTAACTGGGCTGCACTTGAGGAAAAACCAAATAAGTGATGTGAAACCACTCTTGGGTTTGGCAAATCTAGATGTGCTGGAGTTGCATGGCAACCAAATCAGTGATGTAACCCCACTGTCGGGTTTGACTAATCTGAGCTATCTGACCTTGAGTGAAAACCCAATTAATAACTGTCAATCATTACCCGAAAAACTTCGTAACTACTGCCAATAAATCATCTTGGCACTCAGTTACACTAGCCTTAAACTTTTGAGACTGTAGAAAGCTTGCGGCGATTTGAGCCATATTTACTCAAGATTGTTTCAGGACTGTGGCTACCTGTTACTAAAAAGTAAGTGCTGTATAAGACAGGGCTGACATTTCAACAAATTGACTTCATTTTTAAGAGTAATCGCGCTACTAATTGGCTATAAAAGTAGGTGTCATCCCTCTTCATACAGGAAGTAGTTTTTATAGAAATAAATTTTTGATAATTAACAAAGATTGACTAACAGAACCCCACCCGTCAATAATAGACAAGTGGGGTTCAAAGTTAAAATATATTTATTTCTACTATATAACTTTTGGCTAGTCCGAGGTTTGATACATTTATAATATACAGTTCACCTGAAAGGGTGTTACTTGTAAGAATTACCGAACTTTTTACTCAGGTTTCTGAATAATTAAGTATATTTACATAGGGTTTATCTGCTGTGCAGGAGAATTTTTGCTCAAAGATAAGTTCTCAAAGGGCAAATTAAACTTAATAATTGATGAGGTTACTTAAACAGTGAAAATTATCAAAATTACCCGATCTAATTTTAATGAATGGCTTGATCTTGCGTTAAAGCTGTGGGCAGATCAGTCGTCTCAAGAGATGCAAGAGAGTTTGGCGAATATTCTTAAATCAGAGCGTGAGGCAGGTTTTCTAGTCAGAAATGCTAATGGAAAAACAATGGGATTTATCAATCTTTCTCTGAGATATGATTATGTTGCAGGTGCTACAAATAGTCCTGTTGCATATGTAGAAGGAATTTACGTCAAAGATGAATATAGGAATCAAGGTGTAGGTAAATACTTAATTGAGTTTGCTTCTCGTTGGGCGTTGGAACATGGGTGTACTGAGTTGGCATCAGATGCCTTAATTGAAAATACAGCCAGCTATGACTTTCATACGAAGGTAGGGTTTCAGGAAGTAGAGCGAGTTGTAACCTTTATTAAACAAATTTCATTATAGCTAACTGATATAAATCACTTGATCATTGTTCTACTTAAAATAGAATAACTAATTAATTTAGGTGTAATTGATGCAAAATCAAAAAATGTGGCGACGGTCTTTTTTGTTTTTAGGGGGAATGGCAATAGCTAAAAGTTTAACTTTAGCATTACCAGCAGTTGCTCAACCTGTACAACTAACCAGACGTACTATTGCGGGTGTCTCATTATATCAAACTACTATTGACCTGACTGACCCTCAAACTTTTATCACTATCGGTTTAGCTAATAACGCTAATCAAGCTAATACGATGCAACTATCTAAGGGTGATGAACCTTTTTCCAATATGGTTGCTCGTTCTAGAGGTGCGGTAGTCACAACCGGAACGTTTTTTGCCAAAAATAACCAAAAAACTGTGATGGGGAATATGGTGGCGGGTGGTAAATTCCTTAAATACAGTCAGTGGGAGAACTTTGGAACAACATTAGGTTTACGTACTGGTAATCGACCAGAAATGATTACAGCTAGAGTTGATGGCAAACCGGAATGGGACAAACACTGGTTTTCGATTACTTGTGGCCCAAGATTAATTAAACAAGGGAAAATTTGGCTAAATCCTCAAGTGGAAGGATTCAAAGATAGTCACGTTCTAGGAGTAGCTGCGCGGACAGCAATTGGTTATTCCGCTGATGGGAAAAAGCTATTTTTGGTAAATTTCAACCAGGATTTATCCTTACAAACAGAAGCAAAACTAATGAAAGCAATTGGGTGTTATGAAGCAATGAATTTAGATGGCGGAGCATCTAGAGCATTAGCAGATAGTGGTAAAATTTTAGTACCTGCGGGGCGATCGCTAACTAATGTAATCGTTGTCTACGATGCCAAACACCCCGCACCCACAGCTTTAAAACAAGCTTTTCTGCGTTTTCAAACTACAGGTCGAGTATCTTCCGACCATATTTATAATGCCTACTGTTTGAAATTTTAAGGATAGTCCGCTGAAATTCTTTGATAATTCTGAAGCTCTAGTAGTTGTAATCCACTCTGGATTACCAATGACTTACTTGTACATATAAAGAGCCTGGTTTACTGGAATCAATTGACGCGGCATGACAGTAAACTGCCTCAATGCCTGTAAATGCTGATTCCATAGACTCTAACAAGTCTAGGTTAGCCTCAAAAAGCTCAACTCTACTATCCCTCATCTTTGATAGGGAAGGACAGTTAAAGTCAATTTTTCTGGTGATAGCACCCAGGTTAGTAATTCACTCTACCATAATACAAATTGAAGTACGGAATGTAGGCTTTAAGCGTGAGGTGTTTGACGCAACGTATAAATCTTTTTACGTTGTTCTAACAAGTCAATTTCTAGCTGAGAATTCAACTCATCTAAATCGAGGATATGCTTATCCATACGTTTATTAAGTTCGCGCAACTTAGCAATATGACTTGCTCTTGTTTGCGGGTCGGGAATTTTTGGTTGATTTGCGATCATAAGTTGAAGTCTCTTCTAATTTCGGCAACAGTTGCGCCGATTGCATCTACTGTCGCTTCAGCCTCAGCAAGAAAGCGTACAAGTAATTCTAGGTTATCACGAGTAGCTACTGGTTGTGCGGGATAAATTTGTCTTAATGCGGTGAATAAGCGTGAATAGTACATATCTGCTCTTTCCCTGGCATTTTGCAACTGATCGAGGTAATCAATTGTTGCTTCTGTTTCACCAAATATCTCCATTAGGGTAAATTCTGTAGCTGTCGCTTCATCAATGCGTTCTAATAGCTGTTGTTGTAAATTAAAGATCCTGATAATTATTTCTTCTGGTAGTCTTGCCATGCAGTTTCTAAATAAATACTTTTTAAAAATAACTATTTTAAATTATAGCATTATCAAAAATATATATTTTATTTACTCCCGTTAATTACATTAATAAAGATAGCATTTTTAGAAGAGTAGGATAGTAATTAATTCTTAGATAAGCATCTGCAATCGCCCCAAATTTAAACAAACATCAGTAAGTTATTAGGGTGATTTGCTGCTCTTTTAGATATTTAATTTAACATAAATTCAGGTTTTAGGTTAGCAACTTTTCAAATAATCTATAGAAAATTGAACAGGAAATACAGAGTGAAAATTAGCAAAGATGAGTATCGCAATCAGGTAAAAAAACAACTAACAATTTTTGTGTAATTAATGCACAGTCAAAAATGTGGTGACGGTCTTTTTTGTTTTGAGAAGGAAGGGCAGAGCCAATTCAGCTAGTGGTAAGATTTTAGTACCTGCGGGGCGATCGCTGATTAATGCGATCGTGGTCTGCGATGCCAAAACATTGCACCCACAGTTTTAAAACAAGCTTTTCTGCGTTTTCAAACCACAAACCCAAAAAGCTACCGTCTAAAATCTCAAGGATAGTTTTTCATGGGATACTACTCTCAACCTGAGCGCATTCCTACCTTACTAGAAGCACTCAATAATCTCATAGTAGATCAATTGAAGGCATTGGCAAATCTCTTGTCTGGCGGGAAAATTCCGACGCGCAAAGCCGAATTGGTAAGCTATATTGAGCGGCAATTACAGGGTGAGTATCTTCAAAGCCTGTGGTTACAATGCGATTCTACTCAACAAGCGGTGATTTCGGAAGTAGTGCATTCTCCAGACGATCGCTATCAGCCCGCACGTTTTGTGAGTAAGTATGGCAAAGAACCGACTTGGGGAACAGGTGAGAGCTATTCCTACAGTTACAAGCCTTCAGTTCTGGCATTGTTTTTCTACACTTATACAATGCCTGCTGATTTGAAAGCGCAACTGAAAACATTTGTACCTGCACCAGAACCGACGCGGATTCAAAGTGTCGAAAGCTTACCAGCCACACTCCTACGCACTCAAAGAACCTACGATTTTACTACTCGTAAACGGCAAACAAACCCGATTGAACTACCACTGCATTCACGAGCAACAGAGCAAGTTGCACGACGAGATCTGCAAACTGTCCTGCGATTGGTAGATTTGGGCAAAGTAAGCATTAGTGAAAAGACTTTTTATCCTACTGGTGCCTCCTTAACAGCGATTGCAGAGGTACTGGAGGAAGGAGACTACTATAGCGAGTGGACGGAAACTCAATCGCCTGGAGGTTGGCAGTATGATTACCCAATTGGAAATATCAAAGCATTTGCCTGGATCATGCTATTGCAAGTAGGTAAATTAGTAGAATTAAGTGGCAAGCGTTTAGCATTGACCAAAGCAGGGCAGAAAGCATTGAATGAGCCAGCCGAAAAGACGCTGCAAACACTTTGGAAAAACTGGTTAAAAAATACGTTGCTGGATGAATTGCGACGGATTGATAGTGTTAAAGGGCAAACAGGTAAAGGTAAACGCAACCTAACCGCCGTTGCTGGACGACGTAGTAAGATTGTTGAAGCCCTCAAAGATTGTCCGCCTGGGCAATGGATAGAAGTATTTGACTTTTTTCGCTACATAATTGCAGCAGGCTATGAGTTTGAAGTTAGCAGAAATCCTGATAGTTTAACAATCTCAGGATATGGGTCGCTGGATGACTCTGATTTTCTAATTTTAGAAGCACGATATATTCTTTGTTTTTTCTTCGAGTATGTCTCTACTCTGGGATTAGTAGATGTAGCTTATATACACCCTGATGATGCTATTTTCAACTTTGAAAAAGATGTGCATCTGGATTTCTTTTATCAACCATGTTTAAGTCGCTATGATGGTTTAACTTATTTTCGACTAACTCCATTAGGGTCATATTTCTTGGGTTTGAGCGATCGCTACATACCTGTAACCTTACCCCAGAAACAAGTTTTACGAGTGCTGGCGAATTTAGAAGTAGTCGCAGTGCAACAACTGACTCGCGCCGATCGCTTATTGCTGGATAATTTTTTGCAGCCGATTTCCGATTCAGTCTGGCAATTAGAGCCAAGTAAATTGCTGGATGCGATTTCTCAGGGACGAAGTGTGGATGAACTGCGACAATTCTTAATAGCCAATAGTAGCGAAGCCTTACCGCAACCCGTGGCACAGTTTCTGGCAGATTTAGAAGTACGAACGACCAGTTTGCAGGATTTAGGTTCTGCTCGCTTAATTCGCTGCACTGACACGGCACTGGCTACATTAATTGCTAACGACTCTCGCACCAAAGCATATTGTTTTTTAGCTGACCAACCTCAAGCGATGAATGCAGGACTTGCTTGTTATTTAGTTGTACCAATTGAAACTGAAACCAAGTTTCGTAATGCCTTGAAGAAGTTAGGTTACAGCCTTCCCGTTTAGATGAAATTTTTATGAGCTATATTCCAGAAAATGCTCTAATTATCCAAAGTGATCGCTCAGTGCTGCTAGAAGTGCATTCACCTCGTGCCGACGCTGCCCGCTCTGCGATCGCACCCTTTGCTGAATTAGTTAAAAGTCCAGAACATATCCACACTTATCAAGTTTCGCCTTTGAGCATCTGGAACGCACGAGCGGCGGGAATGGCAGTAACTGGGATGATCGACGCATTGCGAGAATATGCCAAATATCCCATGCCTGATGCGATCGCACAAGAAATTTCTTCATTGGGTAGCCGTTATGGGCTGACTGTGATTGAGCGAGGCGACGGATATCTGTTGCTAAAGATGGCAGATTTAGCCCTAGCAGAGTTACTCAGCCGCAATGAGGGCGTTTCAAAATTTCTTGGTGAACGCCTCTTGCCACTGGTTTTTCAGGTTAATGCTGCCCATCGAGGTGTACTTAAACAAGCATTATTAGCAGCGGGTTATCCTGCCGAAGATTTAGCAGGTTATACAGAAGGCGATGCCTTGGCGATCCAGTTACGCTCCAATTGCCTCACAGGTACACCCTTTCAATTGCGAGACTATCAGAAAGAAGCGGTTGAGGTATTCTACCAGGCAGGACGAGTTCATGGTGGCAGTGGTACGATCGTGCTGCCCTGTGGATCTGGAAAAACTATGGTGGGACTGGCGGCGATCGCCGCCGTGCAGTCAAATACGTTGGTACTCACCAGTAGTTTAACTTCGGTACGGCAATGGCGACGGGAGTTGCTGGATAAAACCACATTACCGGAGGATGCGATCGCCGAATATAGTGGCGAAAGCAAACAAACTGCACCTGTCACACTGGCAACTTACCAAATTATCAGCTACCGCAAGAGTAAAACCGGGGAGTTTCCGCATTTTCAATTGTTTAACGCTCGCTCCTGGGGCTTAATTATTTACGATGAAGTTCACTTGTTGCCTGCACCTATTTTTCGTATTACTGCCGAACTACAAGCCCGCCGCCGCCTGGGATTAACTGCAACTTTAATTCGAGAAGACGGTAGAGAAGGAGATGTCTTCGCGCTGATCGGCCCCAAACGCTATGATGTCCCTTGGCGCGAACTGGAAGGGCAAGGATTCATTGCAGCAGCAGAATGTACTGAAATTCGCGTACCTCAAGATTCTGAGCGCCAGATGGAATATGCTCTAGCAGAGAAACGTCATCAGTTTCGCATTGCCGCTGAAAATCCGCGTAAGTTGATGGTTGTTCAATCTTTGTTGCATCAACAAATTGGACACCGAATCTTGATTATTGGTGAATATTTAGATCAACTCAAACAGATTGCGGCACTCACAGGACTACCTATTATCACTGGAAAAACTTCACAAATTGAACGCGATCGCCTGTATGAACAATTTCGCGATGGTAGTATTAGTGGATTGATCCTCTCGCGCGTTGGGAATTTTGCCTTAGATCTGCCAGATGCCGATGTACTGATTCAAGTGTCTGGTAAATATGGCTCAAGGCAGGAAGAGGCGCAGAGACTAGGACGGATTCTTCGCCCCAAAAACGATGGTCATAGTGCTCAATTCTACACCTTGGTTTCTCAGAGGACGTGTGAAGAAGATTTTGCTCGTCATCGCCAGCTATTCCTAGCAGAACAGGGTTATAGTTACCAAATTCAAATACTCACCTGAGACTTTATATTCATTAGTGATGCTGTTGGCGAAGTCGAAAAACATTCTTACTTAGGTAAATTAGTTCAACAATGACTTTTAATCAATTTCAAAAAATATTGTGTTGAAAGTTATAACTAAACAACCAATTACTAAACCTAAATAAACAACTAATACACCCATAGCATACTTGTTAACGGAAATATCAACTAGAAAGCTAAATTAAAATTCCATATTACATTGCTAATTTTACTTGCCTAAATAAACTAGACTTGCGGAATAGCATTCTCCACTGTGATCGCAATTTCTTATAGAGAATGAATCTTGAGAAAATCGTTCAATGTAAAAATTATCAGCCTCGTATTCTTCGTTTGTATACTTTGTTAAAACTTCTCCATTCAGAATATATCCCCCTTCAGGATTGACATTAAGAGTCATCTTTTGTTCCACAGCAGCACCTGCGCCAGAAACCAGTACCATGTTCCCAGAGTTCCCTCGCATTCGTAAGATACCATTCCACCTCCTGCTTTTTACAGCCCAAGCACCATAAATATTTTTAGAATAAGGATTAGTATTTGATGCTGTCTGATTGGGACTACATAACTTAAAACCCCGCTCGACTGACGCAAAATTGTAAAAAGTACCAATAGCTTGAATAAAGCATTGTCCTGGTGCTATAGATTTAGCTTGTTTGCATACCATAGCTGCTCGTTTAGCAACTTGGTCATCATAAAATGTAGGAAGCGCTGCTCTAAAACATTGCGCTGGTATAGTATTTGTAGCACCTTGGCACATCCATGTTACTAAATCATCCGTATAAGAATTAGCAAAAGTAGGCAGTGCTTGTTGATAACACTTTAGGGGATTGGCTTGAGCAAATTTAACATTTATCGTTAATAATGCTAAAACATTAGAAATAATAATTATTTGCAAGTATTTTCTTATTTTCATACGTGTCCTCAAATAAATTATTAATTCTCACGCTCAGTTTAATTGTTTGTTAAGCAGATGCTAGCTATAAACGAAACTAATATTCATACTTAACTAAAACATCACAAAAAGTGCGAAGCTCTGCGAGCGCGCTAGCGCTATCACACACGCAAGAATTTTGGAAATTGTACTCAACTAAATCAAAAAGTAAATCTTTAATAAGTAAAACTTACTCTTGAAGTTTTTATCTTATTTTGATGTCGTGTCTGACTTGGCTTCCTTTTGGGCTTGCACAAAGGTGTTTAGGCTGCTGTTACTTGTAGGGGCAGTTAACGAGTGTCCGTCCCACTTTTCTATAGCCTTATTCATTAGTATTTGTGGCGTGAGGGATGTCTGTAAACTTTGTAACCGTTGTGCCTCAAGCTTGGCTGTTTGCAGTTCTGTCTCTTTCCTTTCTAGTTCCTGTTTAGCAATCTGCTTTTGCTCAATTGCTTGTTGGACATTTTCATCTAACACAAATCCGGTAACGTCTACTTTTAAGAGATCAACATAAGAACTTGTACCAAGATTGTTATTGAGTTGATCAACAATTGCCTTACTAATTTCACCTTGGTTCTCGATGATGTAAGTCATGTCATACTGACTAATGACCTGTTTGACAGCAGCGTGTAGAGCAGGCTGCAAAATGGTATTGATAATTATCTGATTAGAGCGACCTACGTTAGCATAAGCTTCCGAAGCATTTCTTGGGTTGAGCCGCAACGTTGTAGTCGCTGTTACTTTCATCTTCTGTGAATCTCTTGTTAAAGACGAGAACTCTTCAGGAATCGCCACAGTTTGCACAGATAACCTATCCACTCGTGAGACCAAGGGTGTAATTAAGTGCAGACCTGGTTGTAGTGGTGTTGGAACTACTACACCGAATGTAGATTTAATACCTAACTGACCAGAGTTAACAGTAGTGATGCTACAAAAAATGATTACTAATCCAACAGCAATAGCACTGATTAATCCGTACATAACTTTTATAGAATATAAAGCAATATATTGCTAAAATAGCATTTTATTTTTACAAGATTTGAAAAATAAGCTTAGAAGCTACAGCGAAGCTCGACGAGCGCGAAGTGCGCTATCACAGTCGGGAGTTTTAGATATAGCAGTAAATTAATACTATTAATTTACTTGGTTCGGAGGGATTTAGTTCTAGCATTTACAAAATACAGTTATTACTAAAATTGAACCAACCTATAGGTCATATATTAACGACGATATTATTGCGCTAAAATAGGATATGTGCTTGGATAAAACACGATATTAAGAAATGTTTTTAATGCCTACAGTTTTGTAACAAAAATAAGCACTTAACTACCGGGTGGAGAGGTCTAGCCTCCGAAATCTGAAGGCGGAATTTGTAGCTACCGATCCAGTTCAAGATCTTGACATCATGAAACGACTATCTTCACTTCTTCCGGCTTCAGTTGCAAGTACCCTTTTTGTTGCCGCATTTGCTGCCTGCGCCCAAGCAAACCCTGGTGTAACTCAGGTAAGCCAGATTTGGCACATTTCAGACTCGGTTCGCATTAACCCAAATATCAACAAACTTATTTCCCGCCCTGCTTGGGTTGTGACACGAGGAGAATTACCTAAAAATGCCTTGAAAGTTGGTTATGATGCTTTTGTTACGGAAGAAGACGGTCATGTGATTGCAAAAACACCCGCGACTTCTTTATATCTTTGTCGAGCAATTCACGAAGGAACGATTTATCCTGGTAAATATGTCAATGGCTCGTGCTCGATCAGCGTCAACGGAGTTGAGCGTCACCAAAAAATTTCTCAAGTTCTCGTGAACGTGCCTAGTGAAATCGTTAGATGGGATTCGATCAAAGGCGAGGGCTTTCATCCTTTACATGGTTTGGCATTCGCAAGTGGTGGAGACTCGGCGCAAAAATTCAACACTTGCCGAGCCGCCTACAAAGCAGGGCTACATCCAGGCAGAATTGTGGGAAGTCAATGCCTGATCGGATGGCGCGGTATCGAAGTGGCACAATCTAACTATGACATTCTTTACATTCAGGGTGTCAAAGAACTTAAAGGAGCGGTCGAATTAAGCCGACAGTGCTACCCTGCTACAGACGAGCCGCTTGAAGAAGGCACAAGAGAGGCTTCAGTCTGTAATTCTCGACCGCTCAAATAATATAGAACCCATTTGACATCTGCCAGCGTCCAATCGCATTTGCCCACAGTCCTAGCGTAGTTGACCAAGCTTCTAATTGCTGCTAATCTGCGGTTGACAGTGTTTTCGGCAAGCCCCTTCTCCATCACGTGCTGTTTATACCGCAACACCAGCGCGATCGCATCAAACCTATCCATACTGAGGAATTGAGCAACTAACTCCGGTGTGGGTTTACGTCCAGCAACCGCTTCAAAAGAGAATAGAGATTTTACACATTTGAGCTTACAGGGCTCCTCCTTTTCTTATCCCGAACTCAGGTTAATTAGATTGGAGATTTTCTCATGCAGCGTAAAGGTCTTCTGTTTCAGTCTATGTCAAAGCTACTGATTACGAGTGCGATCGCACTAACGTTATTTGGAGGTCAGGCGCAGATTGCTAGTGCGGAAACGCGCGAACAATCAGTCAACAGTGTGACAGATTGGTTGTTTGGTAATTTGCATCCTGAATTAAGTCGGCGTAAACTGCAAACCAATGAGCGTGGCTATATTCGGGAGTGGCAAGCGATTCGGGTTGTGATTGATCAAAGAGGGCTACGGTATCAAAAAATTGCTCCTAATCGTAATCCTTGTGAGATTCCAGACTGGTCATTTAACAACGATGATGAAGCTTTAAAGGAACGTCTTGCGGATGCAGTTTTCTACAGTCGTTACTCTCGAAGGATTTCAAAACCGATCACCTCGAAAAACAGTGCTGCGGTGCGAGAGTGGCTTAAGTTGAAGAACTCGATGTTTGTTGCGTATTGTTAGCTTTACTACTGATTATTGAGCTTCACCAATGAGTGTGAATGCTGCCCAATTCTTCGGATTTGGAACTCTAAACCAATACACAAAACCTTTGCGATCTTGATCACTACTGAAAAGGGAATGGAAATATAACTTCCATTCCCTTAATCATAGTTCCAACAAATCATCTGATGGTGAGTTCTCGAAAGAACAGATACTTAGGGGATTGACTGGACATACCCGATTCTTGATCGGATTTTGGGAAACCACTAACCTCTCTAGTTTCTTTAGGCTCGCCAAAGATTGAATACTGGTAATACGGTTGTTTTGTAAACTAATCGTCTCTAAATCGGTCAAAGCTGCTAGAGGCGTGACATCGACAATTTGATTGTGACTGAGGCTAATACTTACCAGTTTCTTGAGATTGGATAGAGAACGGAGATCCCAAATCTGATTGCGGTTCAGCTTTAAACTTTTTAAATTGGTCAAACTAGCGATCGCTTTAATATTAGTAATTTGATTATTCTGAAGTTCGAGTCTTCTTAAATTGCTTAAACCTGATAAGGGTTGAATATTCTTAACCTTGCTAGAATTTACTTCCAGAATAGCCAAAGTTTTTAGATTAGCTAAGGAGCTAAGGTCAGAAATTTGAGTATTAATGAAACTGACTTCCGTTAATTGGATGAGATCCTTTAAAGCATCGATATTTTGGATTGAACTATACCACAGAGTAAATTTTTGTAACTGAGTCAGGTTGGCGAAAGGACGAATATCCGTGATGTTGCGCCCTATTAGTCCGAGATCGGTCAAATTATTGAGGCTAGCAATGGGAGTGAGGTCAGTTAGGGCGTTGCTGTGAATGACCAGTACTTCCAGATTTGGGAGATTTGCAATTGGTGTCAGATCGGTAATTTTGTGGCTAAATAAACTAAGTTTCCGCAGATTTGTCAAGCTAGAAAATGGTCTTAGGTCGCTAATGTTGGAGGAATTAGGGCTAGAAGTAAGGATCTCGGTGCGCTGCTTAAGAGCAGTATCCGCTGATCGACAATAGGGAGTACCAGCCGCTTCCAATAGATAGTTAATGGTTTGTTGGGTTTCTAAGGGCAGAGAATTTCGTCGATTACACCAGTCTTCAAAGCTCTTCATTGCTGACAAATCTGTTGCCAAGGTTACTGATGGATGGGAAAACAAGGTGATCAATAGCCAGCTTGAAAACAACAAAAATTTCATAATCAAAAAGCTTTTAGTTTAAGTTGCAGCAATATCTCTGATGTTTTAATCAAATAGTCAGTCAAAATTTATTAGCTATATGATTATTGGCACGATATGTGGAT
Organism: Crinalium epipsammum PCC 9333; assembly: GCF_000317495.1. Classification (GTDB taxonomy): domain Bacteria; phylum Cyanobacteriota; class Cyanobacteriia; order Cyanobacteriales; family PCC-9333; genus Crinalium; species Crinalium epipsammum. The sequence continues at coordinate 396,145 of NC_019753.1, read as the reverse complement.
TTCGGTCTGTGATATACGATCACACTCATGCAGCTTACAAGGAACAAGTTTAGCCATCCTATCAGTGGATTGCCATCGATCATACCCCCTGCGGAAGTGCGAAATAGTCAATTAGAGCAAATTGCCAAGCTATATTGATCGCTAAATCAATCTCAAAAAGCTTCAGCGATCAAACGAACACTTCCCAAATCTCCCAGGTTTACGAGACCCCGCATCAAGCCAATTCCACCCTCTTTAAAGTTACCCACCTTGCCGAGTCGCTAAGTTGCTCATCACTTCTAAAACATCCTCTTAGTTTACCGATCGTAGTTTCTGGGTCAGTCTCCAACAGCCATTCCGGTGCTGAAAAATGTAAGCTGCAGGACTTCCAAAAGTTTGCACCACTTCTTCTGATTCTGTGCCTGTCTCATTTCCCGTATACTTGTACTGCGCCTTGATATAATCGACTCGGAAAGTGTCTGCACTAATGCGATCGGCAGTATATCTTGCTCGAATATCTTTTCCTTGTTCGTCTTTACCCCAAACAAACTTCTCAAAGAAAGCTTTGTATTCATCGGGAGCGCAGAAAGAAGGTAAATTTGTTTGAGCGCGTTTTTCATTTTGGGCTTCAGCGATCAACTGATCCGCTGTTTCTCGCTTGGAAACAGTTGCAGCAATGCTCTGAACTTCAGCGATCGCCTCATTCGACTCGCGTACTGCTTCAGGTCTATTTTGCTGACGGATATTTTCATTAATGATTTCTTGTTGGTATTGCTGTTGCTGTTCTCTGATGTAGCAATCGCCCCAACCTGGATCTAATGCTGAACCTCCACACGCGAGTGCCGAGCGATGAGTCAAGGTAACCGATAAAACCGCACTGGTCAATGCTACTCCACTAAGTAATGAAAGTTTGAATAAGCGCTGTCTAACTAGCATTTAATTAACCTGAGTTCGGGATAAGAAAAGGAGGAGCCGTGTAAGCTCAAATGTGTAAAATCTCTAATTCAGCAAGCTCCTTCCATGTCTAGTCTAGTATCATTATCTATATCAATAGTTTACTAAGTGTGTATAAAATTAAATTAAGAAAATCTAAAAAAATATCAAATTATACTAAAATATTTTTAACAAATTTTATAGTTTTCATCTAGAATGACAATTTTTATGTGGAAAAAACATAGCTTTTCAGTTCTGATTTCAAGCTGTATTTTACTAACTTCTTGTTCATTAATAAATCAAAAACCCCGTATAGGTGATATTTATATGCGTAAAGAATCTGATACACTTTATGAAATAATTGAGGTATTTTCTGAAAAAAGACTAGGTAGAGGGAGAGTTTTAATATTAAGAGAATTGAGTGATAATACTTCTAGCGGAGGGTCTTATGAAGAAGCTGAACTTGAAAAATATTTTTACAAGAAAAAATAAGTTTTTATTTAGCTCCAAAAATGTAGCACTATTCTCTCAGATGAAGACTATATAGTGTATACGTCAAGCGATTATAAAGAATACTGCATCTATACAGAGATATTAACAGATGCTAGATTGCTGGATGACTTTTTTAGAGTATTAATTATGTATATCGCTCTCCGAGTTTTCCTATTAATAAAAAGTTTTAAAGAGACGCAATATCAATTGATTGAGGTATTTGTAGTGCAAATTTTGTGCTTTGGTCATCTCGTTGGGATTGCTATTAAAAAATAACTGAGCAATCGCTTTCCAGGTAACAGTTACAGAATTTAGAAATTGTAAAATTTTTCGGAGAGTGACAGAAGGGGATATTGCTATATATCTTTTTAGTTTTTCCTGCGTATAATGAAAAATGAATGATAATTTTTCACTGGCATTTATAAAATTACCAGCTTATATTTATGGGCATGTCGTTGCAAAATGAGTTTTTGTTCATTATAGAAACATTAAAATATTTAATAATTTATACCTTTGAAGATTTCTGGTAAATCCACTTTCACGGGATGCCCAAATCCCTTTGGTTTAGGTAAAAGAGGCTGAATAATTAACCATTCGGCATCGCTTAAATCTCTTGAATAATTTTTAAGGACTCTACCAATCTTATTCTCAACGTTCCAGCTTACAACAGGTCTTCCTTTATCCATCACCATTTCTTCACAGTCATAGGCGACAATTTCACTACTGCCACAGGAGCCGCACATTGGCACTTTCTGTGTTTCTGGCTGTGGTGGTTGAATCTTTATTCTCTGTTTTAGTACACCTTGAAGCTATTAACTGGTACAAGAAGTCATCTTTACAAGGTTATGGAGTCGCATCAAACAATTTAGCTGGAATGTTATTAGCAGGGTGCGATCGCACATCAGCTTCAACTTTTGAAGCTGATAAATTGTTTCGTATTGCTAGAGAGCAAGGTTTTTTACACGCTCCTCAAAGTAGTGACTATTTATAGCTTGATTCGTTGAACTCGTACCAGTGGAAACTGTTGGTATCCACAACTGGCAGCAAATATTAACTAAATATTAACTATCTTCAACTACCTGTCTAAAGAATGATGCTTTAGTATGAGGCTGTTTGAGAAATTGAGGGAATGATTGAATATTAAATTTTATTAAAATAATGAATTCTAATAAATCTACTAAAAAAACAGATACCAAGCCGTTTAGCTCTTATATCTGGCTCGAACTAGCACCTAAGCTACTGAAACGAAAGCTTAGTGTCATCAATAGTAAACTGGCAAGAGTTCATCATAAATACGATACCTACTCCGAACTGTCTCAAAGTTCTCAGTCCCAAAATGACCAATAATTAACCTGACTCAGGCTCCGTCCTAAGATTAACGATGCAATGTCATGTTGATTTATAGATAATAATACTAAAAATAGTTAGGAACATGGGAAACAGTTGGGAATACTTATGAATGGGGTAAAAATAGACCCCGTTTTCCCCTATTTTTAACAACATAATGGGCTATCGCCCATGTTCTAATAATCTTTAGTTAACAATATTACTACTTTTCTACTACATATTGATTCCTTTCCGCCTATCCCCAAAAAAGCTAGGGCGATAGCCCTAACTATCTAGTTATAAGAAGTGAAATAACTGAACTAAATACCAAATTTTATAATTTTCCGTAAACGGCTTTTAGTCTGATGAAGTATAGCGCAGGGTAGCAACGCAACTTACCATTATAAAACTATTTTTATGCAAAAGAAAAACTTATCCTTATTGGGAATTACCACCGTTGCTATTGTTGTCAAGATCTTTAATTATTGGACGGGCAATACTCTTTTGCACGCAGCAGCAAGAAGTGGCAAAAAGGAAACGCTCAAATTGCTGCTAGCTCATGGTGCAAATCCCAAAGCTAAGAATACTGAGGGCAAAACACCACGGGAAACAACATCTAATCAAGATATTCAAGCACTCCTTAAGCGTCACAGTGATACTAAGTAAAACTGTGATGTAACTTTTAGCAAATTTATAAAATACCTAATTATTGCCATCTACCTTTATATGCGAGAAAGAAGACAACCTACTCAACGAAGCGAAATTTTTTGGTATTTAGTAAGGGTATGGCTCATCTATCTTCCTTGGGGATGGTTGCTTGCAGTTCTATCCGCACCTTCCTGGGTAATAGTAATTTTTATTTTCCTGATCTGGTCAACTACAGACTTAAATCCAGTCGAAAATAGAATTTTCAACCTTCAACCCACCGGAGTCTGCGGTGGTTTTTTAAAATTGTTAATAGAGTTACTCTTAATGATAACTATAATAATATTTATTGTAGGAATTAGATTATTACCTATTGGAATTTGGATTCTTGTGCCAACGGCTACATTGATTAGTTGTACTATTTTCTGCCTGTTTCCACTTGCTCTTTCTAGAATTGTTCCAAGAATATCGGCAATTATTTTGCGACAGTCCTGGTTAATTTCAATTATACTAATGTACTATTGGATTTTTAATTCGCCGAGATTGTTTCAAAATTTAGCTTTGTTTTTACCCCCTGTTGATATTACTTTTGCTTTATTTCCTGCCTGGTTAAGCAGTCTAGTTTGTATCACTTTTCCAGCGCACAAAACTTTACTACAAGCTATTTCTCCATCCCAAGCTGCTGTTGTTCTTACATTTATTGGAGTTGCAGGAATTTGGTCTGGATGGTTTGTGGAAAAATTTATTTTTTGATTAATAATGCGTTCTGCGGTCGTGTTTCATAGATATCTGCAAAAATCCCAACGATAATTAAAGTCAAACATTCTCTACCTCCAGAATCTATAATTTTAATTAAGAGCGAAAAAACTGGTGTAAGTTCCTTTTTCAATTTTCACTATTAATAAATATTAGTAAATATCTAGCACAAAGCACCACTAGCGCGGTGCTTATCGAAAAGTACTATCCTTGCTGCATATTGTATTTACTGTTGTACCTTGTACCGAACTTAATAACTGTTTTAACTGCACTGCTACACCCTGTACTGCACTTGTCCTATTATCAATTGCTGGTAAAAGCTTGATAAATCGTGGAGACTACGCGTACTCCATCATGGCGATCACAAGCGATCAGGTCTTCATAAAAAAGGGTAGGGGGTGGAACAAGATAAAAGTAAGGTAGGTCAAAGACTTTAAAAGTTATGGAAATTGAATCAGGGTCAACCCTCGCCATCTCAAAAAGTCACTTGTCTAACTGACCACTATTAAATACCTACTTTTAACCAAAAACTCAGATTTAAAAGAACTGAGTGGTAGACGCATACAGAAAGTGGTAACTACTCACCTCACGAGTTGAGGTAGTCAGGAAATACTGAAATCAATCGAGTTCAGTTATTCCCCAAAAAAAATGAAACTTACAGACGCTACTAATAATACCTTCTCTTCTATCGTTAATTCTGTTAAATCCATTGTTACTAAACTACCTCTTAAAGTTGTTGTCGCTTCAGCATTATTACTCGGCGTAACTGGCAGTATGGTGATGGATAGCTTCGTACTTACTGCACCAAGCTATGCCAAGACTGCTTCTAAAAAGCGCGTTGCAACTAAAAAGCGAGTTACAGCCAAGAAGCGCGTTACAGCTAAAAAACCCGTTGTAGCTAAGAAACCAACTGTTAAACCCATTGCTGTCAACCCCATCAATCTCCCACCAGTTCCTAAAACCAATAACGATTCACCAGTTACCACACCCAGACCTGCGGGTTCTTCCTTGTTTGGTCAACAAGAAGTTACTCAGAATCAATTTATCCTTACGGCTGCACCTTTAAGTGGAAATCGTTATCAACTGGTGATTTTGCAGCAATTATCTAATAAAAGAGCGTGTTGGGCTGAAAGTGCCAGTTCAGTTAAGCCATTATTATTAGACTTTGACTTTACAGGCATTTGTGGACGATTTACTGATAGTAACGGTTATTCAATGCGGCAAGCAGGTGTTGATTTAGGGGCGCAGTATAATTTCGATGTTGTACAACGTGGTAATCAACTGGTGTTGCTAGGCACGAAATCAAGAGATTTTTCTGCTCAACCGATTGAACTTGGCAGAAGCAATGGTATTGGTCAAGGATTCACTAAAATCAATTTAGATTCTAATTGGCGGTTAGCAAAACGTACTTACAACGGTAAAGCTTTAGGACACATTTATCTCACCACTGATTCTGTAGCAAGTAGATAATTGATAGTAAAAGAGTGAATTTTTTATTATGGTCAATTCAGTATCCTACCCCGATCTTTTAAGGGTGGGATTTTCCAATTTTTTGTTGTGCGATGGTAATACTGTAAGAAGAGTGTAAAATTAACCTTCCTTCCGCCTGTCCCATACAAAGCTCTTGGCGACCGCCCTAACTCTTGGTTTGTCAGAAGTGAGAGAAGTGAACTGCATCCCCAAATTTATAAGTTTGCGTAAACTGCTTTTAGTCTGATGAAGTATACCGTAGAGTAACAACTTACCCGTGCCAAGCTGCTGTAACTGAAGTTATTTTAACAAAATTTATTAAGTAAGGATAATGATCAACATATTGCTTTCAAGTAGATTGAAATATCCAAAAATATTTATATTCCTCTTCATTTTAGGATTGAATGGCGCGTGTGGTCAGCTATCAATGCCAGCATCAGCTAGTACTAACGAGCCGCAAATTGTCAGTTCAACAGTTAGTGAAAATATCGCTCCCAAAACGCTGTTTCCTATTGTGCAGGACGATAAGTGGGGTCTGATTGACAAGTCAGGGCAGGTAGTTGTTGAACCGAGGTTTGATTATATTGGTGACTTCAAGGAAGGACTGGCAACAATAAAGGTTGGCAATAAGTATGGCTACATCAACAAATCAGGGCAGGTAATCGGCAAACCGATGTTTGATGGCGTGGAGAACTTTTCCCAAGGGCTGGCACCAATAAAAGTTGGCTATAAGTACGGGTTTATTGGCAAGACGGGGCAAATAGTTATTCAACCGACTTTTGGTGGTGCTAGAGAATTCAAAGAAGGGTTGGCAGCAATAAAGGTTAACGGTAAGTTTGGCTATATCAATAAGTTAGGGAAAATTGTCATCAAACCGACTTTTGATGATGCTAGGGAATTTGAGTCAGGGCTGGCAACAATAAAGGTTGGCAATAAGTATGGCTACATCAACAAATCAGGGCAGGTAGTCGGCAAACCGATGTTTGAAGGTGCTGGTTACTTTAATGAAGGGCTAAGAGCGATACGAATTGGCTATAAGTATGGCTTTATCAACAACTCAGGGCAAATTGTCATTAAACCGACTTTTAGCGACGTTTATTTCTTCAATGAAGGACTGGCACGAATAAAGGTTAACGGTGTGTACGGCTTTATCAACAAATTAGGGCAAGTAGTTATCAAACCGACTTTTCGTGATGTTAGGGAATTCCACGAAGGGCTGGCAGTAATACAGGAAGGCGATAAGTACAGCTTTATTAACAAGTTAGGACAAGTAGTTATCACACCGACTCTGGGTAGGGCTTTCAACTTCAAGGACGGACTAGCACGAATAATAGTTGGCTCTAAGTGGGGCTTTATAGATAAGACAGGGCAAATTGTGATCAAGCCGACTTTCGATTCGGTTGAAGACTTTAAGGACGGGCTAGCACAAATAAAAGTTGGTTCTGAGTCGGGCTATATAGATAAGACAGGCAGGGTAGTTTGGCAGTCTAACAAAATTATTTTGGCTACTTTAAACGAACCGTTTCAAATAAAAAGAAAACAGTCCGCTATTTTAGAATCTGAGCAGTTGCAAATAGAAGTTATAAGCGTACAAAATTCTTTATGCCCCCCGAAATTCCAGTGTATCAGGGAAGGAGAATTAATAATTTTAGTCAAGATTATGAAAGATGGTCAAGAATTGGAAAATGTTACTTTAGTACTTTATTCGTTAAGTATCCAGAGGGGAGAGAATTCAAAAACTTTTGGTGGTAAATATACTATCAGCTTGGTAGAGGTTCAGGGTAACGACACTTTCACACTTGTTGTTTCTAAAAACAATAAGTGATGTCAAGTCAACAAGTATAGCCTTCACCTCATCCAAGATTTGACTTATTCAGTTTCTTGAATACAAACTCAAAATTAACGCACTCTTTACTGCAAAGAGTGATGTGCGTTATTCGCACATATCCTATCTGCAACCGCTCATAAGAGCAAACTATAAAACTAATAGAGATGAAATCTACAATCAAAGCCGTATTGTTGTCAGTATTGACGAGTTGGGCTCTCGCACCACAGACACTTGCACAACAGATGAGAAGTAGCACGATTAGCGCCAAGCCCAACTCCTCTAAAACCCTACCCCTGAAGACAGCCCCTACAAAAACCTGGTCAAATCCAAAGCTACGAATCTCTTTGCCGACGACTGCCACCAAATTCAAATTTAGTAAAGATGGCAAAACGCTATTAACTAATGGAGCTAATCAGCAATCTGCGGAACTGTGGGACTTGACGAGTGGCAAACGGATTTCAGCTTTCCCAGCCCAACCAGGTTTTACCTTCTGTGATGTCGCGCTCAGTCCTGATGGGCAATTTGCGGCTGGTCTGATGTATTCAGGCTCTGCTCCAACGTCAACTAAGCGTAATATCGAACTTTTAGCCCACATTCCGCACTTCAACTTGTAACTTTTGAAATTACACAAAGCTAGAAGGATGAAGCAATCAGGTTAGCAATTATAAAAATGAAAAATACAAATTTTGGCAAAAAGAAAGTTAGAGCTTTTTCGTTTCCTAAAAAAGCTAACTGTAAAAGTTAAAATATTTAAGATTAATTGTCTCTCAATATTGATTGAGTGTTGTTCCAATTAAATACTTATGAACTAAAATAATATTTTTGACAATGAGCAGGGAGAAACTGCAAAAATAGCTGGCGTTCTTTAGTTAAATTAATAATTTGTTTAACGCCTTGAAGAACTAGAACATGAATACCTTGAAAACATTGAAATATCCATCTTAATGTAGGATTATTTGTTAATTTACCTAACTGATTTTTGACTTTTGTTTTTGAAGAGAGCAAACTTAAACGTAATTGTCTTTGCCCAATGCTATAAACTAAGAGACATAATCCCATCAGCATCATCATTGTCTCGACTCTTTCAGGATTTTTGACAAAGAGACTATCCGCGAAGAATAAAGGATCTTTGATAAATCTAAAACCTCGCTCACAGGATTGTTGTTGTTTATAGACACTCAGAATTTCGGATGTGCTTAACTGTTTGTCATCCAGACAGTTTGTAGCTAAAATAAATCTACCTGCTTGTTGCTTATAACTGACAATATAGTCAAAATTTTGAGTTAGTTCAGCCTGAATTTTGTAAATTGTTTTACCTAGTTTGTTACAGGCTTTAAGAATTTTAAATTTTTCAATTTGATAATATTTAAACTGTTGATTAAATTCTTGGTATTTTAATTTCGCTTCTCCAGTTTGACTAAATTCTACCTTGAGTAATTTAGCCACTTCTGTCGCTGCACTTTTTGCTTCTTGTTCAATCTGGCGGTTCAGCTTGTCTAAATCGGATTTTTTTCTTTCAGCACTTTCTACGATTAACCATCTTTGCTCTATCCCTCCATAGCTAACTTTTTGCTCACAATAGCTATATCCTTCCTGTGAGCTTTTTTCTAATTGTGAACTGGTGACACTTTGAACTAAACTTTTAGCTAGCTTTAGAGAAAAAGGTACTCGGCTTATCCATTTCAAGTTGGCAATTAACTTTAAGTTATTTTGACTGTACAAGGCACTATCACATACCATAATACTTTCAAAATCTATTTGTTTTTTAAACTCCAATAAAATTTTGCCAAACACTGCTTTATCTGATTCATTGCCATCTCCTGCTCGAAAAAATAAAGGTACATCTCCATCACTACTTACTATTAAATCCATTACGCATTGTTTTAAATCTGGTCTATGGTCACGCGAGTATCCTTGAGTTATGTAAATCGGGTTCTCTTTAATTATTCCTTTTTCTTTTTTTGGATTATCGGCTTGATATTCTCCATGTAAATGTAGTGAAGTAGAATCTAAATGCGAATATTTAGTCGTTATTTGATATTTTTTAATGGTATCTAAAGCAATCAATAAGAATAGTTCACTTAATCCCACTCGATATAATTTATCCATTGTTCTGCCCAATTTATCATCATTTAAATCTTCTGCTTTGATTTCCTTCCCTAGTAAATGTTCTATAGCTTTATCTTCAAAAAACTGTGAAAATAGATATAAAGGTCTAGACACAAAACCAAGACCATTTAAAATAATTGCTTTAACTACCTGACCTGTACTTATTTTTTCCCTACTATCAACTCCCACTATTTTATTAATTTTTTCAACTAGCCCTAAGTCATCAACTATTCCGGCTACTATTCCCAAATGATCTATATTTTTAATTTCAATTTCTTCTTTTTGAAGCATCATTTTTTCAGTAGTTTTTTTGGATTTAGTTTTTATTCTGGCATTTAATCACCTTTGTGTTCCTTTTCTTAAGTATTTTTTACTATTTCTTTAAGTATTTATACTCAAAACGGTATAAGCATCTTTTGCTTTAATTATGTAATCCTATGTATTACAAAATGAAGTGCGGAATGTGGGTTTTAGTTTGGAATCTCAAGACCCGGCAATCACGTTGGGTAAGACCCATTCAAAATCACGCGATTCAAACCACTGACACCCCATTTTGTCAGGTTGAGTTCAGTCCGAATAGTCGCCTCCTCGCCACGAGCCTTCCCAGCCCTTCTAACAAGTTGCAATCAGGAGTCCGCATTTGGAATGTACTAGAAGGAACGTTGCAACAAGTTATTCCAATGGCAGTCGTACCATACATTAATCCCAACAAACCTCACTTTGCATTTAGCCCAGACAGTTCTGTGTTAGGGTTCGTCACTTTAGTTAAGGGCTATTCTCAACTGCATTTGTGGAATCTTTCTGCCCGAAAACTGCAAGCTCAACTACAAGCTCGACTACAAGCGGTAGATGTAGATAATTTGGTGTCAATTGAGGATTTTGTTTTCAGTCCCAATCAGCAAGACGTAATGGCATTGGCATTTTCGTTCGATGGACTAAAGTTTAGCTATATTTATCGTTGGCAGATAAAAACGGGAAAGTTACAACAAAATTGGCAAAAATCGCGGTTTACCCTTGATCGTACCGATAGTATTTTGGCACTGAGTCCCGACTCTCAAACCTTTGTCTATGGAGGAGAGGTGGGTGGATACAACATCAGTAATTTTTCAACCACCTACAAACGGTTTCCGTTTCCTCAAGCTCTTAGCCCAACAAGTGGGTCAACGAGGGTGGTTTTTAGCCCTGATGGTCAACAGATGGCGATTGAGAGCAATGGTCAGACTATAAATATCATTCATTAAGTTAGGTTTTTCAAATAACGGACAATATTTATTTAGACTCTCTAACTGGGTTCACAGTGCATTCATTAGGAAAACTATACGCGCTTTTAATTGGTATTAAAGACAAGTAGCGTGAAGATACGTTAATTTAACTTTGTACTCGGATGAAGTATACCGCCGGGTAGCAACGCAACTTACCCGTATAAAACCATCATTCTGTTGCTAAGAGAAGGGCGGTAATACTGAAAACTGTCTAAAAGTTGAGATAAAATTAGCTGATTCTCCCCATCATTTTTTAAAACAAAGTTAGGGCTATCGCCCTAACAATCGGGGTATAAAAAGTAAAATAAATGGACTAAGCGATAATGAACAAGTTAAGATTGGTATTCTTGTCCATTCTAATTCTTCTATCTGGTTGCTTTCCTGCTGTCCGCACTACTACCGAAGGGAAAATCACCTTCAACAACAGCAGTCCAGAACCTCTCAGTACGCAAGTCTTTAACAACGATTTGGGTACAGGGAAAACTGATAATCGAATTGTTGTTGAACTGACAGTTGATAAAAGCTTGTTGTGGTCTGGGGATCAGTTTCGGACGGTTATCATCTCTGGTAGCAACGCGAATTGTTTTGCGAGAGACTATATTCGTGGAAAACTGACCAGTGAACTTCGAGGATACTGCAACTTTTCATCTGGCTCCTTCGAGGAGGTTGTCAATGGCAAGAAAATAGCGCAAACGATCAAAGTTGACTTTGATCCAACCGTCAAAGAAGGCGAGAAGGAAAGGGCAAATCGGGAAATTTTAGCCCGTTAGAGAGGTTACGAATAGAAACGTACATCAGGCAATAGCAGCACAACAATCTTGTTATACGTTTTTCCCAGCAAAGTTATACAAAAATCTCTTACTGTTCTGGCAGATCATATATATTCGTTCAGTAAAAAATACATTAAAAGTGTTTTACTTATTAACGGTTAATTGAAGATAAAAGCCCAAAAAGTAGTACTAAAAATGCTCCTATGACAAGCCGTTTAAATTAATAGTAATTGAACTACCTATAGAACTGCAAAAACTACATTACAAACATCAAACCCTATATGTTGTATGTAATGCAAGCCATTTTAGTAGGTTATTGTTATTAAATATTAATTTTAAGACGGACTCAGCATTGAGCAAAATAGGTTCGTGCTAAGTGGTTTGACTAATAAGTAATCAAGAATGATTCTAGCCATTAATTACTTAGGTAAGAGCGAAGCTAGACTGTGCTATCGCACAATTCACAATACCAATTATTAGTTCATTAATGAACTGATATGTCGTAAAGAGTGCATCTTGATTTACTTATGTAGTCGTAGCGAACTGCAAATTTAACATCACGGCGCTCACAAGCTAGAAGGTCTTCATAAAAAATGGGTAGGCGGCGGAACAAGATAAAAGTTAGGCAGGTCAAAGACTTTAATAATAAAAGAGCGATAACTCTCATTAAAGAGTGCTGTATTTATACTTATACTCCCAATCTCAAATTAGCCATTTATCTAACTGACCACTATTAAATTACTACTTTTAACCAAAAAGTCAGGTTTAAAAGAACAGACTGGTAGACGCATATATAAAGTGGTTACTCTTCACACCACTTTTTAAGGTAGTTAGTAAATACTGAAATAAATCGAGTTCAGTGAATCCACAAACAAAAATGAAACTTACCTGCACTACCAAAAATTCTTTACCTTCTATTGTTAATTCTGTTAAATTTATTACTACTAAATTACCTCTTAAAGTTATTGTCGCTTCAGCATTATTAATCGGTGTAACTGGAAGTATGGCTATGGATACCTTCGTACTTACTGCACCAAGCTATGCCAAAACTATTTCTAAAACGAAAGTTCGTACAGCTAAAAAGCGAGTTATAGCCAAGAAACCAGTTATAGCTAAAAAACCAGTTATAACCAAGAAACCAGTTATAACTAAAAAACCAGTTACAGCTATAGATACAGATACACCAGATACACCGAATGCTAAGGATGAAGTTAAATTTAAGGATGCTAAGTTAGAAGCTGCGATTAGGCGGCAAGTAGAAATTCCCGATAGCAAGCGACTAACGCTAGAAGTCCTGCAAGGGATAAAAGTTTTAGATGCCAATAATGCAGAAATAACGTCATTAGAGGGAATTCAAGCACTGCGTAATCTAACTATTCTGAGATTGGATGGCAACAAAATCAGTGATGTGACCCCACTGGCGGGTTTGACTAATCTGAGGAATCTAAGATTGGATCACAGCCAAATCAGTGATGTGAAACCACTAACGGGTTTGACTAATCTGAGCGTTCTGTACTTGAATAAAAACCAAATCAGTGATGTGACCCCACTGGCGGGTTTGATTAATCTGAGGGATCTGAGATTGGATCAAAACCAAATCAGTGATGTGACCCCACTGGCGGGTTTGATTAATCTGAGGGGTCTGGGATTGGATCAAAACCAAATTAGTGATGTAAAACCACTCTTCGGTTTTGTTAATCTAACTACGCTGTACTTGAATGACAACAGTGATGTGACCCCACTCTTCAGTTTGGCTAATCTAACTGTGCTGACCTTGTATGACAACAAAATTAGTGATGTAAAACCACTAACAGCTTTGACTAATCTAACTGTGCTGGAGTTGGATCAAAACCAAATCAGTGATGTGAAACCCCTGGCGAGTTTGGCTAGATTGACTAGGCTGAGCTTGAATGACAACCAAATCAGTGATGTGGAACCACTGGCGGGTTTGGCTAAACTAACTTCGCTGAGATTGAGTCAGAACCAAATCAGTGATGTTAAACCACTAACGGGTTTAACTAATCTGAGCGGTCTGGGATTGAGTGACAACCCAATTTCTAACTGTCAACTATTACCCGAACACTTTCGTCGCACCTGTAGCCAGTGAACTCATATTGGCACTAGGGGAGCGCACTTGCGTGGCAAGCTTCCCGGAGTGCCACAACTTGCATCAAAAGTGCGAACCCGCGCATTCAGCAAGAGCGAAGAGCGCCTAACTAACTCGCAAGGCTAGTAGAGAGTGGTGCTAACTGACCACTATTAAAGTACTACTAATAACCCTCAACTCAGGTTTCAAAGAACAGACTGGTAGCCGCATAGAGAAAGTGGTAACTACCTACATCACTTTCTAAGGTAGTCATAAAATACTGAAATCAATCGAGTTCAATAATTACCAAAAAAAGAATGAAACTTACCTGTTCTACCCAAAATTCTTTATCTTCTATTGTTAATTCTGTTAATTTTATTACTACTAAATTACCTCTCAAAGTTGTCGTCGCTTCAGCATTATTAATCGGTGTAACTGGAAGTATGGTGATGGATTCCTTCGTTCTTACTGCACCCAGCTATGCCCAAACTGTTTCTAAGACCAAAGTTAGTAAAGCCAAAAAGCGAATTATAGCCAAAAAACCAGTTACAACTAGAAAACCAGTTACAACTAAAAAACCAGTTACGACTCAGAGAACCTCATTTAGAGCCTATCCGAAAAATAATTTCAGTGCGATCGTGCAACCGCATTCCTAACAATTTCAAGCTGAAAGCCAGAAGGTATTGCCAGTGTCATGGCTATAAAGGGCATAAAAAGGGTAAAAAAACAACAGTCGGGAATTTTCCCCTTCACTTGCCTGTGTCAAGGCTATATAGTAGAGAGGTAAGTTAAAACATGATCGGATTTGGAAATGTCGAGGTCAGAAACACTTAAAACCAAGGAACCGCCGACTATTTGGTTTGTTAGCGATGCACTGTGGCAACAAATTGCACCCTTATTAAAAATTCCGAAACCTCGCAAAAAACCTGGTTCTCCGAGTGCTGATGATCGACGTATTTTTAATGGTCTAATATATCTAGCCAGAACTGGTAGCCAATGGTGTGCATTACCAGGAGAATATGGGCCAAAATCGACAGCCTATGACCGTTACAGAGAATGGTTGGAATACGAGTGCGATTAAAAAGTATGGGCGACTTTATTACAACAGTACGATCAAGTAATCGGTATTGATTGGCAATGGCAAGCGGCAGATGGATGTATTGTCAAAGCTCCTTTGGGTAAAGTAGGGACAGAGGGTGAAACCGAGGCAACGGGTCGCAATCCTACTGACAGAGGCAAGTGTGGTTGTAAGCGCCACTTGTTAACAGAAGGGAAAGGAGTACCTTTAGCTGTGGTTTTGAGCGGCGCAAATCGCCATGATATGAAAAAGTTAGCTGAGTTGTTAGACGCGATAGTGATTGAACGGCCTGAGCCGCAACAGGTAGAGCAACATTTATGTCTTGACCGGGGCTATGACTATGAGCAGTGCCGTACTCAAGCTCAAAGCAATGGGTACATTGCTCATATTCCCGATACCACTCAACCTGTACCACCACCAAATGATCCAAATCGGCACCCACCTCGACGCTGGGTAGTTGAAGCGGGACATTCTTGGTTCAATCGCTTTCGGCGTTTGCTAATCCGTTGGGATAAAAACGCCGATTGCTATTTGGGGTTTGTACAATTAGCTGCAAGCCTAATCATCGCTCGAAAACTATTTCCACTCTTGGGCTGACTTCTTATTATAGCCATGTTACAGGCAATGTAACTAAACTTTTGGCAGTGTTACAGGCAATTGGAAAGGAAAAATGCCCAAAGGTGGACTCAGAAGTACCAGTTGGAAACCTACTTGGAAGCATGGAGCAACCAAGACTATTCGTGTGCCGATCGCGCTAGCAGAGCAGATTTTACAGATAGCTAAACTACTTGATGAAGGACATAATATTTCCTTAAGTAGCCCTGTCACAGACAATAAGGAACAAATATCCCTGCTTGATGCTCAGACCAAAGCGATCGCAGCATCCGCTCTTTCTACAGCACTCTCTATGAAGCGAATTGCCATGCTCAAAGAATCGAAAAAACACACAAGAGCTAACAATTCCTTGATTGAGCAGTGGCGAGATGAAATAGAAGCACTTCAAAGAGCTATCGAGGTAATAGATTCTTACTAACTAACTGCCTTTATTTCCTTCATAACTTTCCTATTGTGGTCGTGCGATCGCCATTCAATTATTTTTCGGATAGGCTCTAAGTCCCGTTAGTGCAGGTGGAGCGGCGTTAAAGAATATTAAAAACTAAATATCCAGCAGAATCAGGATGAGCTTGAATAGTATTGTTATCGGCTGCCCGCCCCGCATTCTCTGTCTATGATTACTTCAAAAAGCCGATTAACACAAACGTTACGCACTAGCGTTTTTGTGCGGCGATCGCTAACTTTGCTTCTTTGATTTTACGCAAGCGATCCATCACTTCCACAACTTGACCGTGATTAATACCTTGATCGGCATTTAGTATTACTAATGCCTCTTCATTAGGCTTAATTAACTGACGCACTGATGTTTCCAAACTATCTAGCTGAACTGGCTTGCGATTCAGTGCTAATTGCCCTTGCTGGTCAACTGTTACAGTAATTTGACTAGGACGCTGAGATTTAGCCGTCGTTGCCTTGGGCAAATTCACAGAAAGACCTTCCGAACGAGATAGAAACAAGCTAGACATGATAAAAAACGTCAGAATAGCAAATACCACATCGATCATCGGTACGATGTTGATCTGAGATGGTAGTTCTGGTTCATCGGGTAGACGCATAACTACGTTCTCCTTCATAACGACGGCGATAGAGAAGTTCCAAATGTCCGCCATACTCTTGAATTAGAGCTATTTGGCGTTGGTATAAACCCCGAAATGTATTAGAGAACATCAAAATAAAGATAGCCACTACTAAGCCAGAAGCCGTAGATACAAGAGCCTCACTAATCCCAGCACTTACGCCAGCAGTTTTAGTACCACCCACATCACCAAGCTGGAGCGAAGCAAATGAGCTAATCAAACCTAAAACTGTTCCTAAAAGACCTAGTAAAGGCGCAAGGCTAATAATTGTGTCAAATATGTTATTAAAACGTTTTAGCAAAGGAATTTCTGCTTGAGCTTCGCTTTCTAAAGCCAAGCGAAATTCTTCTGGAGTTGCTTCTTCAAGTTCTAATGCTGACAAAAAAATCCGAGCAAGAGGCAAATCAGCATTTTGCTTGAGCTTATTTAAAGTATTGACAACATTGTTACGACGATAAAAATTCAGGGCTTCTCTGACTATGCGCTCTTGTCGGTTATTAATACGCCACCAAAAAGCGACTCGCTCAATAATTAGTGCGAACCCTAGTACCGAAAATGCTAGCAGTGGCCACATGACTATACCACCAGCAACAAAAAGATTAGAAATTCCCATATCCTGTCTCTAGGGCAATTAATAAGGCAAAGTCATTATAGTTTCTGGAGTTATGGACATAACCTCCTGATCTACCAGTTCGCTACAAGGGCAAACATGACTTCTTTACGAAAATAAGCTTAATGACAATGAATGTCAAGCAATCAAAACTGGCAAACCACCAAAATATTTGTTCTATAAAAATTTTTATCCTCACAATCCAATCAGTATAAGCTTTTCAATTTATTTCCCTAGAGGAAATGCCACTAAATAATTGTTGGTTTACACTTGACATTTGTTTCAAGGCATCTTAATTTGACTAAATTAAGTGCAAATTATTTGCAAGAGAACATGGGCGTGTCAACGATTGCTGTAGAGCAGCGAGAAAAAGAAGAGCAGCAGTTGAGATCTTTCCTCACCTACAGCCTCATCGGTTCAGTGGTAACGCATATCAGCTTGTTGATCCTCAGTACATTGTGGGTCAAACCTGCTGAAGTAGCTGCCGAAGAGCCGATAGAGATTGAAATTGTTGACGCGCCCAGTATTGAAGAAACAAAACCGCCTGAAAACACCGAACTTCCAGCTGAAGCCACCGCAGGTGGAGGTTCTGGTGGCTCTGGTGGTGGCTTCGCTGGTGGTTCCGGTGGTGGCGCAGGAGCAAGTGAGATAGAAACAAGTAGTGCCTCTGCACAAGTAGCTCCCAAAAGTGTGAGCGCTGATCCACGCCTATCCTCAATAACTTCAGCACCATTACCGTCAATAGCTCCTCAGCCTGAAGTCCCGCAATTTAAAATACCGGATGTTCCTCCACCGCTATCAACAAGGCAAATTGTCAGTAGCTTACTACCTGCACCACCAGTAGTTCCCCAACTAGATCCCATTCCGACACCTGTTGCTAGTGTGCCGCAGGAACCAGTCAAACCCATACCAGAAGAAACTCCTGCCCCTGACCCAACACCTCTTGCAAGCCTTCCATCAGATGCAATAGCGGAACCAGTCAAACCTACACCTACGCCATCACCTAGCCCAACTCCCACTCCTACTCCATCACCTGTTGTTAATGCTTCTCCACCTGTTCAACCCTCCCAACCTGCAACACCTCGATTCCCAAATTTCGGGTCACTGGCACAAAAAGTTACAAATTTTATTAATCCCAAAAACAATACGCCAACGCTTCCACCACTAGCAGCGAATTCTTTAGTACCATCTAACAATACTGGTGGGGCAAACAATTCTTCAAAAGTTGCTGTGGGTACTAGCAATGCTTTTGGAGCAAATAGAGGTACTGGTAGTGGTACTGGCTCTGGTACAGGCACAGGTAATGGTAACGGCTCTGGTTTTGGTAGTGGTAGTGGTACTGGTAGCGGCTTTGGGACTGGTAGCGGTACGGGTACTGGTGACGGCTCTGGTACTGGTACAAAGGTGGCTACAGGATCAAGAAATATTAATAGAACCCCCCCTGCACCTAGATCGGGGAATACCCGTCCGAACTGCAATCCTTGTACTAAACCAAGACATCCTTCTGGGGCTGAAGAATTAGAAGGCACAGTAGTTGTCAAGATGGATGTTGATAAAGATGGCAATGTCAGCAATATCAATCTTGCTAGCGGTAGTGGTCATAACATCCTCGATCAGACAGCACTGGAAACTGTCAGAAACGAGTGGAAGTTTACAAAATCTGACAACGGAGAAGCGGGGATTAAGAAAAAAATTACCTTTACTTTGGAGGGTTCTAACTACAACCGTACCGCTTTGGAACGTCAACGTTTAGCAGACAAGAAACAAAAGGAACGTCAGCAACAGCAAGAGCGTCAACGCCAAGCTTTGGAATCTCAAGAAAAATTAGATCTTGAACGTCAGCAACGAGAAGCTAATCAGTTAATGCAGCCAGTTCCGGCTGGTATTCCAGACAATAGATTGCCGCTACCAAGTGTGCCATCAACTCCAGCAGCGCCGCCACCAACTCCAGCAGCACCGCTACCAACTCCAGCACCAGTACCATCTATAAGCGTTCCACCTGTACCAGAGCCAAATGAGATGGAACAAGCTCCACCACCAGATCCATCTGCATCTCCTTAGCTAAAGAAGTTAGAGGCAGGGGGGGTAGAGGAGGCAGGGGAAGAGATAAAAATGTTCATTTAAGAACATTTGCACACTAATTCTGTACATACCCAAAATATTGTCTAGTTACTGCCGAAATAAAACAGGCTTTGAAACAGACAAGTTGCTCAGTTAATAGGAAGTTTCTTAATAGTTGGAATTGCTAAATGAAATGATTGCTGTGAAGTTAACCGTAATGAGCTAAGTAGTAACAAGTGAAAAAAGTCGTGTGAAAGTTAAATTTAGGAAAATTTTCTAAGCTTAATGAAAAAAATTGCTAACAAATAAGGATTTTTTTCTTAATAATAAATTGAACAAATTTCAAGGTAGCAATTCAACTGTCGTTAATTTTGGTGTGAGAGATTGGAATCATGCAAAAGCAATTAGTTAATAGTGCTTGGATGGCTGGAGTAGTATCGGTAATAATTGCTCAACCTGTAAGAGCGGATATTGCTCAAATCACTAATGTAAGAGTTAACCCAACTGCTGGGGGTTTAGAAATAATTTTAGAAACAGCAGATCGCTCACGCCCTCAAGTAATTCTGTACAGTTCTAGAGGAGCGTTTGTTGCTGATATCATTGCCCAACTTCGCATTCCCCAAGGAACTGTATATAGCGCAAATAGTTCCTCAACAGGAATTACTTCTGTTACAGTTAGTGCCGTTGATGCCAACACTACTAGATTAACGGTAACTGGCAATGGAGGTATACCAACAGGAGGCGTAAATTCTCAGGGTCAGGGATTAATTTTCAGTTTGACACCTGCAACAGCAGTAAACACGGCTGAAACACAAGTTGCACCGAGTGTAAACCCAGGTATGACTACTTCTGATGCTGATAATGGAACAGCAACTTCAAATGATGATGAAGATGTTGAAGAAATAGTTGTAACGGCTAGTCGTAGACCAGAAGTTTTAAGAAATGTTTCGCGTTCTGTAACTGTAATTCCCCGTGCAGAAATTGAACAACAAACAAATTTATCTAGAAATTTAACTGATGTTCTTGGGAAATTTGTACCAGGTTTAGGTGCGCCAACACAAACTACTGAAACTAATTATCAATCAATGCGTGGTCGTAGCGCGTTAATTTTGATTGATGGCATTCCTCAAAATGCTAATACTTCGACTGCTTTTGCTAACGAACTTAGAACTATAGATCCCAGTGCGATTGAACGGATTGAGGTAGTGCGTGGTGCTAGTGCTACCTATGGGAATGGAGCAACAGGTGGTGTGATTAACATCATTACACGCAGAGCAACTGAGCAAAAGCTGTCTTTTCAGACTGATGTTTCAGTGAATAGTTCTTTAAGCCATTTTGCCGATAGTTTAGGTAACTCGATTACACAATCTTTATCTGGTAAAAGTGGGAATGTTGACTACACTCTAAGTTTGGCGCGTACAGATACGGGTAGCTTTTTTGATGCAAATGGCGATCGCATTCCCAATTGGCGCTCTAACTTAGATAATACGGAAAACTACAATATATTAGGAAAATTGGGAGTTAACTTAGATTCACAGCAACGCCTGCAACTCTCAGCTAATTACTTTAAAGATTCTACCTTTAGTGATTATATTTCAGATACCAGCCTTGATGATAATGGAATATTTCCAGAAAAAGCTCGTGCTATTCGCATTGACGGTCTTCAGTATGTTAATACTAATCTTCCAGGTAATTTAACTAACAACATCAATTTAGATTATTCGCACCAAAATATATTTGGTAGTAGAGTACAAGCACAAGCATACTATCGTACACAGACAACTTTTGATCAATATGGCGACGTAAGTCTTCGTAACCTTTCAAGGACGCAACGCTTTCGAGGACTGGTTCAAGGTGAACTAGAATCAGAAAAATTGGGTGCACGTTTGCAAATAGAAACTCCTTTGTCTCAAGCTATCAACTTGCTATGGGGAGTTGACTACTCTACTGAGGATAATTCTCAAAATTTTAATATTCTCGATAAAGATTTATATACTAATAGTGGCAATAGAATTCTACGTGCCACAGGTGATACTCGCACTTTTACACCTCTGTATAACGTTAATAACATTGGTTTTTTTGCTCAGTTACAAACAAAAATCAATGACAAATTAACTTTGAATGGTGGTGTCCGTAACGAAAATATTGGATTTAGCGTTGACGACTATACCAGCATATTTGGGGCGAATATTAAAGGTGGTTCGCGTAATGTCAGTGCAACTGTTTTTAATGTTGGGACTGCCTATAATGCTACTGATGCGATTAGTGTATTTGCTGACTTTTCCCAAGGTTTTTCAATTCCAGATTTAGGTCGTGTATTACGGAATCCACCTGACAGTTTTGTTGATGCTGGCACTTCTGTTAATTTAACTGAACCACAAAAAGTTAATAGTTATGAAGTAGGTGTACGTGGTAACTGGCGTTCTGTCAAAGCTTCCTTAGCTGCTTTTTATAACAACTCAGATTTAGGTTCAAGGTTAGTAGTAGTTGATCCACAAAGTCCGTTACAGGTAGTTAGAACCCCAGAAAGATTTTATGGTTTGGAAGGAACTGTAGATGTGGAAGTAGGAGGAGGATGGCAAGTAGGCGGAACAGCTACTTTGTCAGAGGGTGAATTTCAGGATGTCGATGATAATGATGGTGATGAAAACACAAAAGAGTATTTAGCTTTTGATGTTTTCCGCGTACAACCAACTAAGCTAACTGCATATTTGGAAAATAAAACTACTTCTAGTTGGAGTAATCGCTTGCAAGTTTTGTATGTAGGTGATCGTAACCGTGCTTTTGAAGACGGAACTCAACCTTTACCAATTAAGGGTTATATGACGGTGGATTATATCAGCAGCATTAAATTAGGTCGGGGTATGCTACAAGTTGGTGTAGAAAACTTGCTGAATAAACAGTACTTTGCTGTGCAATCACAAGACAATGGTGGCTATGATTTTGATTCGGGAAATGCAGCAGCTAGAGGTCGATCTCTCCGAATTGGCTACGCTTTAACTTGGTAGCAATTTTTGTGCCAGGGAAGTAGGGAGGAAGAGAATACATCTAAGATGCTAATTTTCCTTAGCCTACCTAATTACTAATTACTCATAGCTATGTTTTAAAATTATGACTATGAAATTTAGGGAGATTGCATTTAGCCTGCACCAATACTTGGGGCTATTTTTGGGAATATTTTTAGTGATCATAGGAGTGACAGGAAGCTTATTAGTTTTTGGTCACGAAATTGATCACTTGCTCAACCCCAATTTATTTAAAATTTCACCGCAAGGCGAACGAGTACCTATAGAATTAGTACTAAATAATATTCGCCAAGATTATCCAGAACTCAAATTACAAAGTATCACTCTGCCGCAGCAACCTACAGATGTATATGAGTTGCGGATGCTATCTAGTGATAGTGATAGCAGTGCAGTCAATATTTATGCTGACCCTTATAAAGGAGTAATACTAGGCTCTCGCTTAGAAGATGAAGGTTTTTTTAATTTCCTATTTAATTTGCACGTTTACTTGTTAGCTGGCGATACTGGCATGACAATTGTCGGTTTTGTTGGTTTGCTACTGCTGTTAATTAGTGTTAGTGGCATTATTGTTTGGCCTGGTTGGAGAAGATTTAGTCAAGGTTTTTCGATTAAATGGTCAGCTAATTGGCGACGAATTAATTTTGATCTACATAAAGTTGCAGGGATTTTTTCTGTAGTATTTCTGCTTTTAATTGCTTCAACTGGGTCTGCGATCGCATTTTATTCATTTGTTGAGCCAACAGTATATTTGTTGACTCGTACATCACTACCGTCTCCACCAACTTCACAACCTATGGCTGGCATCAAACCTTTATCTGTAGATAAAATATTACAAAAAACAAACAACATTTTACCCAGTGCAAAAACTACTTTTATTTCCCTGCCATCCAGCCCCAGTAAGCCCGTAAAAGTCCGTAAAAAGTTTTTAGATGAAATTCACCCTACTGGTGAAAATTATGTTTATATTGACCAATTTAGTGGCAAAATTTTAAGAATTGAAAGTGTTTTAGATGCACCTTTAGCAGCTAGAACTTTAGGCGCACTTTACCCGCTACATATTGGTAGATATGGTGGTGTGATTTCTAGGATTATTCATATTTTTGTCGGGATATCAACTACAAGTTTATTTTTTACAGGTTTAGGAATGTGGTGGCATCGTCAAAAGCTGAAAGCTAAACACAATAAAATTATCAAGCAAAGTCAAAAAATATTAATTCAGCGCGATCGAGATGGTTATTGGATGAATGAATGGCCTTGGTTTTAACCGTTATAGATATAGCGGTACCTCTGTCAGCTTTTTTCAAAGCCTTTGTTATAGCAACAGCCAAAGCGGTGAAAAAAAACCGTGGTTAACATCTGCGTAAATCTTCATTCTGTTTTACAACGCAGATTAGCCGCAGATAAATACAGATAAACGCAGATGAAGTACAAGAGTTATCGCCTTATGCAAGAGATTTAATTTATCATTCTTGGTAGTTTGTACATAGTATAGAGATCTAATAGGTTGTGTTTCTATACTATGTACAATCAAATGTTTAATTTTGGTTAGATCTTGGGCTACTTAATACACCTTTTTTAATTAAGTATGACAGGAATTTAGTCAATAGTTGAACACTTACTGGCGGACAATTAATATTAGTCTCAACTAGCCCATTTAGGGTATTTTGGCAGTCAAATTTTAGGAGAGGCGAACTGGTATTTGCTTCTGGAGGTTTAGACCAGAAAGGTACGAGCGGATAGAGAGGATTATCTGGAGATTTGCCAACAATACTGTGTAATTCTTCGCGCCATTGTTCGTCTGAAACTTCTCGCAAGGGATAGCCATAAGAACGCACCCAGTTGACAATATCTTTAAATGGAGCAGGGTTGGGATTGACGATATGAAAAGCTTTTCCTAGTGATTCTTTTTGTCTGGATAAATGCGCGATCGCTTTACTAACAAAATCGACTGGAATCAAGTTCACCATTGCATCCCTCTGAGGAACACTACCCATTTGAATGCAGCCTTTGAGCATTCTAAAGGTATTATCGCTCTTGTTACCAACTCCAGTTTCGCTGTGCCAAACAATTCTTCCTGGGCGATAAATACAGACAGGTATGCCGCGATCGCGTGCAATATTAATTAACTTTTCTGCTACCCATTTACTCTTGGCATAGCCTGTTTCCATAACCTCATCGGGATTGATACTGTCATTTTCCCTAATTATCTTTACTCCAAAACCTTTCGCCGGAGAAATCGCGTTAGTTGTAGAAACAAAATGTACTGGCTTAAGTTTGCTTTGACTTGCCAAACGTAAAATCTCCTGAGTTCCTAAAACGTTGGCAGGTTTGAGTGCGGAGTAGGGATAAACAAAATTTACTAATGCGCCATTGTGATAGATGATATCTATCTGGTTTGCTAGTGATTGAAATTGCTCTGGGGAAAGCCCTAATAGTGGTTTAGATAATTCTCCCAAAACTGGGATAATTCTAGAACTAAAAGATTCCTGCCAAAGTTCGTAAGATTCCAAACTACTTTGAATCTTATTTTTAGCTGAATCATCACTATTAGCACGAACTAAGCAATAAATATCTGCTTGAGTTTGTGTTAAAAGTTCTTGAAGCAAGAAAGTACCTAAAAAGCCTGTTGCTCCAGTTAAAAAGATAGCAGTTGGCTCAGTTGTAGACCAAGTAAAGGTCGTTGCGGCACGAATAGCAGAATCTAAAACTGCTTCGGCATTGAGATCTAATTGGGAGGCAATAACTCGAACATTTCCTGTTGCTATAGTGCTGTCAATGCTGGCTGCTAATCCAGCTATAGTAGGAGTTTCAAACACCACACTTAAGGGTAAATCAATTTCAAAAGTATCTCGCACTCGGACAACTAACTGCGTCATCAGTAAAGAATGTCCGCCTAACTCAAAGAAGTTATCTTCAACACTTACTCGCTGCAAACCTAAAAGTTCTGCCCAAATTCTTGCTAACACTTCCTCAATGGGAGTACGAGGAGATACAAAAGCTTGTTTCTCGCTTGGCGCTGGTGCTGGTAATGCTTGGCGATCTATTTTGCCGTTGGCAGTTAAGGGTAAAGATTTTAGCACTACAAAGGCAGAAGGAATCATGTAATCTGGTAACTTCGCTTTTAAGAAATCACGCAGAGATGATGTTGAATTTTGTAGAGATGTTGTATACAACGTCTCTACATTAGTAACGATGTAGGCAACTAAACGTTGATCTCCAGGGATATCTTCGCGCTGAATAACGATCGCCTGCGATACATCTGGATACTGGCTTAATACGGCGGCAATTTCTTCTAATTCAATGCGGTAGCCTCTAACTTTTACCTGATTGTCAGCACGTCCAAGAAATTCAATGTTGCTGTCTGGTAGGTAGCGGGCTAAATCGCCAGTTTTGTAGAGGCGATCGCCCCAACCCCCCTTTTTAAGGGGGGAAGTTTCAGAGTGATTGAAAAGATTAGGGATGAATTTTTCCCTAGTCAGTTCAGGGCGATTTAAATAACCACGCGCAACAGTTGTACCACCAATATATAGTTCGCCTTTAACACCGATGGGGACGGGTTGCAGATGTTTGTCTAGTAAATAAATCTGCGTATTGGCAATAGGGCGACCTAATGGAACTGTTGCTGATTGGCGATTATCACTGTCTTTATCTACTGTATAAGTCAGAACGCCAACAGTTGCTTCAGTGGGGCCATAGTGGTTAATAATGGTGCATTCAGGCGCTAACTGCTGGATTTTTTCAATTAATTTCCAGGGTACTGCTTCGCCTCCCAGAATTAATTTTTGTCGTGGCAGAATTGATTTGAATTGGGAAGAAGTAAGTAAGGTTTCTAGGTGAGAAGGAACAATTTTTAAACAGTCGATGGGGTGGTGATTAAAATAAGTTGCTAAGGCTTCAGGATCGGAAGCGCGTTCTTTGGCAACTATATGTAGACATCCACCTGTACAAAGTGCGGGGAAAATGGCGGTGTTGCCCAAATCGGCGGCAATGGTGGAAACACTGGCAAAACTTTCGCCTGGTGGGAGATGTAAGCGTTCAAGGATGCCATTAAGGTAATTGAGTAATTGTTGATGTTCGATCGCAACACCCTTCGGTTTTCCAGTTGAGCCAGATGTGTAGATGACGTAAGCTAAATTTTCGCACTTGACATCGTTTTGAGGATTTTCTGTGCTTTCGGTAGCAATGGTGTCCCAATCTTGATCTAAATAAATTACTTGGATGCTGCTTTCTTGTACAGACGTTGTATGGAATGTCTCTACAAATAATTCTTGTTGAGTTAACAAGATTGAAGTTTGGGCATCCTCTAATCTTAAATTTATATTCTCTGCTGGTAAGGCGGGATCTAGCGGTAGGTATGCGCCGCCAGCTTTGAGAATACCTAATAAACCAACAATAACTTCTAAGGAACGCTCTACACAAATTCCTACTAATACCTCTGGTTTAACTCCCAGTTTTTGTAGGTAATGAGCGAGTTGATTTGCACGCGCGTTTAGTTCAGCGTATGTTAATTTTTGGTCTTCAAATACAACTGCAATACTGTCAGGTCTGCGCTGTACTTGTTCCGCAAATAGCTGATGAAAGCATTTATCTGTGCGTTGCTGTAAAGATGTTGGATGTAATGTCTCTACATTGTTGAATTCGAGCAGTAGTTGGTGAAAGTGGCGATCGCTCAATACCCCTAACTTACTAATCTCACTTTCTGGATTAGCGATCGCACTTTCTAATAAAGTTTGAAAATGCTCGGCTAATCGTTTGATATCTTCAACACTATACAAGTTAGCATCATAGTCAAAAGCAGCAGCTAAACTATCTTCTTGCTGGATACAGGAAAGCCTAACTTTAAAACGGTCAGTGCAAGCAAACTGCTTATAAATTGAGAATGTAATGTTATCAGCAGAATACTTTGCTGTTTCCGCTTGGAACTCAAAGCTAAAAGGTAAGTAAACTGAATCAGGATTAATATTCTGCGACTCAGCCAAAATTTGCCATGAAAAATATTCTTGCCATTCCTCTACTTCTTGTACTGATTTACTAATTTCTTGCAATACCTGTCTGAATGATAAACTTTCTTCTAAATTCGCAGACAGGGGTAAATATTTAGTTAGTAGTCCAATTACTGTTGCTAATTCTTCATATTTGCGACCATTCGCAGCCATACCGATAACCAGGTTAGATTGATCAGTGAATCTCCACAATAAAACTTGCCAGCAAGTGAGTAAAAAATTAGCAATTGATAAATCGTATTTTTGTGCGATCGCTTCTATTTGTCTGATCAAGCTAGAATCAATCTTGAACTCATAAGAACCAACCTGGAACTTATGAGAATCTGCCAGCAATTTATTTTCAAAAGGCAAGCTTAATTCTAGTAATGCAGACAAATTATATTTTGCCCAATATTTTTGACCTAATTCTGCGTCTGCATCTTCTAATAATTCATTCTGCCATTCAGAAAATTGTAAATATTGTACTATTTCTTCATCGGGTAGTTCTATCCCTTGGCAACAAGCTTTATAACACTGACTAATTTCCTGAACTAAAATTTTAATCGTATAGCTATCAGCACAAAGAGCAGGTAAATTAACTAACAGAATATGCTGGTTAGCTGAGAGATTAATTAATGAAGAATGTAATACTAAACCTTGTTCAAAGTTACTGGATATTAACCTTGCTTCCATAAGCAAAGATTCAACTTGATTGAATTGTGCTTGCGAGTCGCGATGGCTTTGCCAGCATCCTTTGGCGGCATCGCTTAAATCAACTTCTTGCCAAGATAGTGATTTTTTTTCATTGATAACCTGTACAGGTGTTTTAAATCCTGTAGGTTTTAAAAAATCAGTACGGAGGATATCCTGACGGCTGATAACTTGTTCTAAAGCTGATTTAAGGATATCTTTTTTTAAATTACCTTCTAACAAAATACAAGCTTGAACACAGTACGCCAGACTATCTTGTTGTAAAGACCAAACCCGCTTTTGTTGAGGGGAAATACGAAAACCGTTAATTACTCTTTCTTGGACTTGCATGGGATTAATTCAACCTATTTTGCTTGTGTAGATAGATTTTTTGAGAACGCAGATTAAAACAGATGCACGCAGATAAACGCAGATATTTATATGTCATTTACACGCGGAAATCATATTATTACTTTTGCGATCTTTGCGATAAAAAACAAACTCATTCCTCACCCAAGACATCCTTACTATTAACAATTTCACCCATAGCTACAACAATCTTCCGCGCACCCACAAAAGAATTTCTTCCATGTGCAGTCAACATATTATCTAACATCAAAACATCCCCTTGCTGCCAAGGAAACTCAACCTTAGCTTGTTCATAAATCGCAGTTACTTCATCAATAACTGATTGCTCAATCGGAGAACCATCACCGTAATAAACATTACGAGGCAAATTTTCTTCACTAAATAAAGATAGGAGAGATTCACGCACTGATGCGTCTAAATAAGCAATGTGATGTAATTCAATCTGATTAAAAAATAGCCATTCGCCTGTTTTGGGATGTTTAGCGATCGCTTGCCGAATTTCTTTTGTTTTTAAACCGCCATCGGCTTTCCATTCCAATTCAATACCGTTCTGATTACAAAAGTTTTCAACTGCTGATTTATCATGGGTATGAAAGAAATCTTGCCAACTTACATCTAATCCGTTAGTGTAATTCCGAACATACATTAAGCCTTTTTCGGCAAATTTATCTCTAATTTTATGGTCGAGTAGTTGATAAATCTTGCGGCAATCAACTATTGGCGTTTCTCCCCGTTCCTGCGCTGGTTGTACACAGTAAAACCAAATTTTCATTGGCCATTTGTGCATATGTGAGCTTTCATTATGAAATAAAATTGCTTTATCTGCTGGATAAGGAGTAGAACCGTAAACTTTACCACCTAATTCTTCGCGGGGTAAGTCGCCATATTCAGCGAATAATTCTGAGCAAATAGCTTGAGCAAAGTTTTCAAAATCTGTAACTGAATTGGTGTTAAATCCTCGAAATAAAATTGCACCCTGCTTTAATAATTCTCCCTCAATAAATAGACGATTGTTTTTTGCCCAATCTATTAAATCAATCTCTGCTGCATTTGGTGTAATAACTAAAGGTAGTTTTTCTTCGGAATAAAAATATGCTGTTTTAATTAATTCTTCCTGCGGTAAAGTGACAACTTTGGGTTTAACAGATTTAAATTTTTTACGATTGGCTTCTTGTCGCTGTTGTTGTTCTTGTAGTTGTGTCATTTTTTCTGATTCCGTAATAATTTCTAAGGTATTGATTTTGGCATCAGGTTGAGCAGAAATGCTGGCTAACAAAGTTTCAAAATATTGGGACAGACGAGAAATTGTGCTGCACTCAAATAAGTCTGTGTTGTATTTCCAAGTGCCGATGATTCCCGTTTCTGTTTCTTCAGCAAATAAAACTAAATCAAACTTAGCTGTTTCGTTACCGACTTCTAGGGGAGTTAACGTTATGCCTGGAAGATCTAAAGCGGGCATCGGTGTATTTTGCAATACAAATAACACCTGAAATAGCGGCGCTTGGCTCGATTTTCGTTCAGGCTGTAGCAATACTAGCTTATTGAAGGGTAAATCTTGATGTGCATAGGCTCCCAATGATTTCTCGCGTACTTGTTGTAGTAACTCTCTAAAGGTAGGATTGCTACTTAAGTCGCTGCGTAATATTAAAATGTTGATAAAAAAGCCAATTAATGGTTCAATTTCTGCGCGATTCCGATTAGCAACATCAGTAGCGATCGCAATGTCATCTGCGCCAGTATAGCGGTGTAACAGCGTGTTTAAAGCTGCCAACAAGGTCATAAATAAGGTGGCATTTTCCTGGCGGCTTAAAGTATTGAGTTTGGCTGTTAAGTCAGCAGATAAAGTGAAAGAGTGAGTAGCAGCTTGGAATGTAGGAAGAGGTTTTGTTGGCAGTTGTTCAGGGAATTTGAGAACAGGTAATTTACTGCCTAATTGTTGTTTCCAATAATCCAATTGTTCTTGTAGGGGAGAACGACCATTTTTTGTGATAGTTTCCAGCCAATTTCGCTGCCAAACAGCAAAATCAGCGTATTGGATCGGTAATTCTGTTAAAGGTGAAGGTTTACCAGCAGAAAAAGAGGTATAGAGTACTGCTAATTCTTGAACTAATACACCTATTGACCAGCGATCGCTAATAATATGGTGCATAGTAAATAGCACTGCATATTCTGTTTCGCCTAACCCAATTAAGGTTACTCGCAGCAAAGGTGCTTGAGTTAAATCAAAAGGACGTTGTGCTTCTGCTGTTGCTAATTGCTGAAGCTTTTGTTCTTGTTCAGTTGCAGGTAAATTTTGTAAATTTACTACGGGTAAGCTGACAGTTAATGTTTCAGCAATAATTTGAACTGGTTCTTCTTGAACAACATTAAAACTGGTTCTTAAAACTTCGTGGCGTTTGATAATCTCGTTGAGGCTTTGTTCCAATGCTGCTATATTCAACACCCCTTGAAGGCGTACAGCAGACGGAATGTTATAAGCAGGGTCGCCAGGTGTTAATTGATCTAAGAACCATAAACGTTCTTGGGCAAATGATAGAGGTAATTTACTTTGGCGGGAAATGCGCTTAATGGGCGGAATTTGATGTTTTTGAGCGTTGTTATTGAGAATGCGTTGGCTACGCCCGCCGCCTTTTACGGCATCGCCTAAACCAGCTATAGTAGGCGACTCGAACAAGTAGCGTAAAGGTAATTCCACACCAAAAGCTTCCCGCAGGCGAGAAATAACCTGAGTTGCGAGGAGAGAATGTCCGCCCAAATCAAAGAAGTTATCATCAATGCTTACTTGCTGGATTCCTAGCACTTGCATCCAGATGTCAGCAATTATCTCTTCAGTAGGATTGCGAGGAGCAACAAAATTACTGTCTAAATTGTGTCTAGAGGTATCGGGTGCGGGTAGGGCGCGGCGGTCAATTTTACCATTAGTATTTACAGGAATTGCTTCGAGCAGCACAAAGGCTGAAGGAATCATATATTCCGGTAATTTTTCCTTGAGGAATCCACGTAGAGAATTTGTATGCAACGTCTCTACATTGGGGATAATGTAAGCAACAATGCGCTTATCACCTGGGTTGTCCTCTCTCGCAATCACAACTACTTGTTTAACTTCTGGGTGTTGACTGAGTACCGCTTCAATTTCACCTAGTTCGATGCGGAAACCGCGAATTTTTACTTGATGGTCGATGCGTCCAAAAAATTCAATTGTTCCGTCTGGAAGGTATCGGGCTAAATCACCAGTTTTGTATAAGTAGGAACCTAACCCCCCAGCCCACTTCCCTAGAAGGGAAGGGGGAGTTATATTCCCCTCTCCTTGCAGGGGAGAGGTCAAAAATGGATTACTAATAAATTTTTCTGCCGTTAATTCTGGTCGATTGAGATAACCTCTAGACAAACCAGCACCGCCAATATGCAATTCTCCAAGTACGCCTACAGGGACGGGTTGTAAATTGGCATCAAGAATATAAAGCTGAGTATTGGGTAAAGGGCGACCAATAGAAATTGCACCTTCTTTTGACTCTACAAATTGAACTTCATTAATTGCTGCCCATACTGTTGCTTCTGTAGGGCCATAAAAATTCCACAGGGGAATGTTCCATTGCAGTAACTCGCTAGCTAAGTCTGCGGGTAAAGCTTCGCCACCGCAACAAATTATTCGCAAATTGCAATTTTCCCCACTATTTTGGTAAGGAATTAGTTGGCGGATAGCCGAAGGAGTTTGATTGAGAACTGTAACCTGTTCTTGGCACAATAACTTGTAAAGTTCTGCTGGCGAGTTAGTTAACTTTTGGGGAACGATGACAAGTTTGCTGCCATTAACTAAAGCACCCCAAATTTCCCAGACCGAGAAATCGAAAGCATAGGAATGGAAAACTGTCCAAACATCAGTTTCCTCAAAGTTAAATATCGGGCGAGTACTAACAAACAGATGCACCACGCTGTGATGTTTAACTTGAACACCTTTGGGTTTACCTGTAGAACCAGATGTATAGATGATATAAGCGAGGTTATCGGGCGTTACTTCGTTAACAGGATTGTCTACACTTTCTTGGGAAATTTTGTCCCAGTCTGCATCTAAATAAACTGTTTCCAACCCATCCGTCTTTATATCTAAAGGTTTCTGGGTAAGCAATACCTGAACCTGTGCATCCTCCAGCATGAATTGCAAACGCTCATTGGCATAAGCTGGATCGAGAGGTACATAAGCGCCACCTGCTTTGAGAATGCCGAGCAATCCGATTACCATATCGAAGGAACGCTCTACACAAATACCTACAGGTATTTCTGGTTTTACGCCTAACTTTTTCAGGTAATGTGCCAGTTGGTTAGCGCGTTGATTTAGTTCTTTATATGTAATTTCTTGGTCAGCAAATACTACAGCAATCTTTTCAGGGGATTTTTTTGCTTGCTGTTCAATTAACTGATGTAAGCATTGATTTTCGGAATAATTTGTTTGCGTGTTATTCCAATCTACTAATATTTGTTGCTGTTCTGTAGCTGTCAGTAACGGTAATGTAGCAATAGGGCAATCGGGATTAGCAACAATGCTTTCTAGCAATGTTTGAAAATGTCCTGCCATGCGCTGTATTGTGCTGACCTCAAACAAATCTGTGCTGTATTCAAATACACCGCTAATGCCGTCAGCTTCTTCCCACAAGTCTAGTGATAAATCAAACCGCGATGTTTTGCGTTCTAATTCTTCAGGCGTGAGAGTAACTTCGGGTAGTTCTAAAGTTGGCATTGCGATGTTACGCAGACCAAACAATACCTGAAAGATTGGGTTATGGCTGAGGTTCCGATGTGGATGCAGAACTTCAACTAGCTTTTCAAAGGGTAAATCTTGATGTTGGTATGCGCCTAAAGCTGTTTCTCGGACTCGCACTAATAAGTCTTTAAATGTGGGTGTACCAGATAAATCGGTACGCATTACCAATGTGTTAGTAAATAATCCAATTAATTTTTCGATTTCTTGGCGCTGACGGTTAGCAATGGGAGTACCGACTAAAATATCTTCTTGCCCTGTGTAGCGGTAAAGCAAAATATTAAAAGCTGCCAGCAGTGCCATAAATAAAGTTGCACCCTGTCGCTGACTTAATTCTGTTAGTGCTTGAGTGAGTTTTGGGGGTAGAACAAACTTTTCTACCGCACCTTGGAAAGTTTGCACTGCTGGACGTGCGCGATCGCTCGGTAAATTTAAAATAGGAAGGTCGCCACCCAGTTGCTTTGTCCAGTATTCTAGTTGATTTTCTAATTCTTTTCCTTGTAACCACTGGCGCTGCCAAACGGCAAAATCAGCGTATTGGATATTTAATTCAGGTAGGGGCGTAGAGACGTTAGATGAAACTTCTTGATGAGCAAATGCAGTATATAACGTTGCTAATTCTTGAATAAGTATCCCCGCAGACCAGCCATCAGAGATGATGTGGTGCATACAGAATACTAATAAATATTCTGATTCATTTAGATGTAGTAAGCTGACTCGCAATAAAGACCCTTCCTGCAAATTGAAGGGGCGTTCTGCTTCTCGATTAACGAATAACTGTACTTCCTCCTCACGGCGACTTTCAGGTATTTCCCTTAAATCAATTACGGGAATAGTTAATTTCAGGCTAGGAGCAATAATTTGTGCAGGTTTCCCATCGACTAATTTAAAATTTGTGCGTAATATTTCGTGCCGTCTGATAATTTCGTTGAGGCTTTGTTCGAGGGCGATCGCATTCAATTTTCCAGTGACACGACCCACTGAACAAATATTATATGTTGGGTTACCAGGATCTAATTGGTCAAAAAACCACAACCTTTGTTGAGCAAAAGATAAAGGAAAACAGTTAGAATTACGGCTTTGGCGAGTAATTTTTATTGGGTTGATATTTTCTGTTTTTTGATTCAGACGTTGTAATAATAAGGCACGTTTTTCGGGAGAAAGTTCAGCAATACGATTTATTAGGCTACTCATTAGTTAATCCCTCCATTAGCGAGTAATTTTTGAACTTCCACCTCGGAAAGTTGTTCTAGTTCTGCGACCATTTCAGCCATCATTTTTTCATCTGCTTGTTCAGATAATTTGTGAGCAATTACTACAGCTAAATCTGCGAATGTAGGTGATTCAAATATATGATGTAAAGGTAAATCAATTTGAAAGGCTTGGCGCAGGCGAGAAATCACTTTAGTAGCCAGTAATGAATGTCCCCCCAACTCAAAAAAATTGTGGTAAATTCCGATTTTTTCAATTTTTAAAACTTCTGCCCAAATACTAGCTAAAGTTTCCTCAACTGGATTTCGAGGCGCAACAAAAGTATCTGTTAAAATGACTTGATCTGGTGCTGGCAGTGCTTGCCTATCTATTTTGCCGTTAGCTGTTAAAGGTAAAGCTTTTAGCTGCACAAAAGCCGACGGAATCATGTAATCAGGCAGTTTTTGTTGCAAAATTTCCCGCATTGAGTTTGTATGCAGCGTCTCTACTCTTGGGACAATGTAAGCAACAATGCGTTTTTCTCCAGGTACGTCTTCTCGTGCAATTACTACTACTTGTTTGATATCTGGATGCTGTCTAATTGTTGCTTCAATTTCACCTAACTCAATACGAAAACCTCGAATCTTAATTTGATTGTCAATTCTGCCTAAAAATTCAATATTTCCATCGGGTAAATAACGGGCTGCATCTCCGGTTTTATAAATGCGGGCATTGGTGCGATCGCTAAATGGATTTACAATGAATTTTTCTGCTGTTATTTCTGGTTGATTTAGATATCCTCGCGCTAAACTATCGCCACCAATGTAAAGTTCTCCTGTAACACCTATTGGTACAGGTCGCAGGTGAGAATCGAGGATATAAATTTGAGTATTCCCTATAGGGCGACCTATGGGAACGGTCTCAGAAATATAACGTAGGTTATTATCGCCAACTTGATAAGTGAGTACCCCTACGGTGGATTCTGTTGGCCCATAGTGATTAATAATGGGGCAATTGGGTGCGTATTCACGAATGCGATCGATTAACTCCCAATTAGTAGCTTCACCACCTAAAACTAAACACTTACGAGGTAAAATTGATGCTGCTTTAGGAGAGGTTAATAAAGCTGCAAGATGAGAAGGGACAATTTTAAGGCAATCAATAGAATGATGCTCGAAATATGCTGCTAGTGTTTCAGGATCGGAGGCTACGTTTTGGGAAATTATATGTAAGCAACTACCTGTAGATAAAGCGGGGAAAATAGCCGTATTTCCTAAGTCGGCGGCAAAGGTCGAAACCATTGCAAAGCTAGAACCAACAGCTAAATCTAACCTTGGCAGGATGCCATATAGGTAATTAAGTATTTGCTGATGTTCGACTGCAACTCCCTTCGGTTTACCAGTAGAACCAGATGTATAAATTACATAAGCTAAATTTCCTGTTGCCGCTATACTGCTGCAATTTTGATGGCTTTCTTGAGCAATTTTCTCCCAGTCTGTATCTAGGCAGATGGTATTAGGAGTGCGTAGGCGCAGTCCGCCGCAGGCATCGCCTAATTTATTTACTAAATGCTGTTGCGTTAATAATACTGGCGTTTGTGCATCCTGCAACATCAGTTTTAAACGTTCCGTTGGCATTGTTGCATCAAGCGGTAAATATGCACCGCCAGCTTTGAGAATGCCTAGTATTGCAATGACTATTTCCAGGGAACGTTCAAGGCAAATTCCTACAATTACCTCTGGTTTAATTTCTAGTTTTTGTAAGTAATTCGCTAACTGATTAACTTTTTCATTAAGTTCTTTATATGTTAATTGCTGATTTTCAAATACAACAGCAATTTTATCTGGTGTACGTGCTGCTTGTTCTTCAAATAACTGGTGAATACATTTATCCCCAGGATAATCGGCGGATGTATTATTAAAATCGGTTAATAGTTGTTGACGAGTAGCATCTTTTAATAACTCTAACTCACCGATAGTTAATTCTGGATTACTAACAGCACTGATTAATAAGGTTTCAAAATATTCTGCTATCCCTTTGATATCAATTAAATCATACAAGCTGGCATCATAATAAAATTGGAGATGTATTTCATTATTTTTTTGCAGGCATGACAGTTTGATTTTAAATTTGGTAATGCAGGAGTAATGTTTATATATTGAAAACGAAACGCCCGCATTACAAGATTGATTATCTACTTGCTTAAACTCAAAACAAATGGGCAAAAATGGTAATGTTTCTTCTGACTTAAAGATGAAATCATCCCATTGAAAATATTCTTGCCATTTACACGCGTCACTATCCGCTTGATGAACTTGTTGTAATAGTTGACTAAAGGGTAATTGTTCGTCTAACTGACACTGAAGCGGCACATATTTAGATAATAAACCTAAAGCTGGCTCTAATTCCTCATATTTCCTACCATTACAAGCGATTCCTACAACTAAATCTGATTGTGCCGTTAATTTCCAGATTAATACTTGCCAACAAGCTAACAAAAAAGTTTTATATGATATCCCATGACTTTCGGCTAAAGCGGCTAAATCCTTAGATATAGTTGGACTCAGCTTTAAGCCTAACAACTTTGGCTCAAACTCTAAATTAAGCTTAGTTTTGCGCTCAAAAAACAGATGAATATTGCTTAAATTACTAAGGTTAACTTTCTGCCAATATTCTTTACCTTGTGCTGTATTTTCGGATAGTAACTCATATTGCCATTCAGCAATATCAGCATATTGAAGTGGTTCTTCATCAATCTCTTTGCCTAATAAAGTTGCTGAATAACAATTGTTAATTTCTTCAACTAAATTAACCAGTGTAGTTTTATCAGCATTCATCGCCGATAAGCTTAATAATAATATATGCTTGTCTGCTGACCAAGTTACTAGAGCAGCAGACAAAGTTGAGCCTTTTTCTAAATCCAAGGGCTGTCGGATCATTTCCTGAAAAATAAAATCAGTTTTACTTTCTTGAATTTCTAGTTCTAAATTAGTTAAATCATGTTCATCAATCTCAAGGGGACAATAATCATTAATCACTTGTAACGGGATTGTCATCCCAGGTAAGCACTTAAAATTAGTGCGAAGAATTTCATGGATATTAACTACCTTTTGTAAAGCTAGATTTAAAGCTTCTTTATTAAGATTTCCTTCAATCAGAATCCCAGCTTGTACGCGATAAGGTATGCCTTCAGTTAGTTGTTGTAATGTCCACAAACGTTTTTGTTGTGGGGAAAGTCTAAAGCCTTCTAATGTTTCATTTGACATCTCTAAAATTTATTCCTTCTTTAACTTACACTCAACAACCAAAAGTCAGAACTGATTAGCTTATAAAAGGTTCAGCCATTCCTACTACAATTTTTCGTGTACCTGAAAATGGCATTCTTCCATGCGTAGCTAACATATTGTCTAATAACAATACATCTCCTTCTTTCCAAGGAAAGATGATGGTTTCTTCCTGATAAACTTGACGAATTTCTTCTAATACATCATCTGGGATTGGAGTACCATCGCCGTAATAAGCATTACGCGGTAAATCTTCTGATTTAAATGAGGATAAAAGCTCTTGACGAATGCTTGGTTTTAAACTGGAAATATGAAATAGATGTGCTTGATTAAACCACACCATTTGTGATGTTTTTGGATGTTGAGCAACTGCTTGACAAACTTGGCTTGTTCTTAAGCCGTCATGTTTCCATTCAAACTCAATGCCTGATTTCTGGCAATAATTTTCGACTTCAGATTTATTATCTGTGTTAAAAACATTTTGCCAAGGTAAATCTATTCCCCCTCCATAGTTTCGCACATACATGACACCTTTTTCTATAAATTCATCTCTAATTTTTTTAGAAATGCGGTTAAATACTTTATTGCTATCAGCTATTGGTGTTTCTCCACCATATTGAGATTTTTTGACACAATGAAAAGCTATTTTCATGGGCCAGTTAAGAGAGTATGACATCTCGTTATGTTGCGGGATGATTTGATCGGCTGGATATTCTGTTGAGGTGTAGATATTGCCGCTAACTTGACTACGTGGGGTTGAGCGAAAAGAGTATTCTAGTAATTTGCCAGCAATAGTTTTGATAAATTCTTCAAAGCAGCTTACTCCATCAATTTTAAAGTTACGAAGTACTATGCCTCCATGCCATAACAGTTGTGAACTAATAAATTGCTGATTGTATTCAGCCCAAGTTACTAAATTTAACCCTTCTATAGTTGGTTCAACTACTAAAGGTAGTAATTTACCAGGGTTGAGATATTCTGTGGTGATTAAGGATTCGTGGGAGACACTAACAGCTTTGCGACGGCTGATGTTTCCTAATTTGCTTTTTCCGATTTCTAGATTTGCCATGATTTGTTTGTTTGGTTAATTAAGTAGATTTATTGCAAGAATTCTAGTTTGTTAGAACGCAGATGAAAGCAGATGCACGCAGATAAACGCAGATGATTTTTTGAGATAATTGTGCTTTGTTCAGCAGTTTAGCTGTGGATTGCTTTGCGCTTGATGCTTTTTAGTTTTTGAATGTTAGCAGTTTGCATTTCTTGTTCTTGGCTAAGTTGTTGTTGTTTGTCAGTTTCAGCGATAATTGTTGCTAATTCAGATAACTTGCTATTGGGCTGTGCTACTACGTGGTGTAAAAGGGTTTGAAAAGATTGTGCTATTCGAGCGATTGTCGCTTGATTAAATAAGTCGGTTTTGTACTCGAATGTGCAGTGTAAACCTTCTGTAATTTCAAAAACATTTAAAAGTAAATCATGCCTTGCTGTTGTGGTTTCAATATCTAGCAAACTCATTGTTAAGCCTGCGAGTTCTAAGGGTGGAGTGGGGGTATTTTGAAGTACAAACCAGGCATGATATAGAGAAGTTTGACCGATTTTGCGTTCTGGTTGCAGTGCTTCTACTAACTTATCGAAAGGTAAATCTTGATGGGCGTATGCACCTAAAGTAACTTGACGCGATCGCACCAGTAATTCTTTAAAGCTAGGATTGCCCGATAAATCTCCCCGCAATACTAAGGTATTGATCAAGAAACCGATGAGTTTCTCTAGTTCAACTTGATTTCGGTTAACAATTGGCGAACCAATTCTGATATCTTCTTGCCCCGTATAGCAGTAGAGTAATGTTTGATAAGCTGCCAGTAAAGTCATAAATAAAGTAACTCCAGACTGGCGACTTAGTTGTGCGATCGCTTCTGTTAAATCTTTTGGCAGTACAAAGGATAACTTTGCCCCTTGGTTACTTGGAACAGTTGAACGCGAACGACTATTAGGGAATTCTAAAGGCAGACAATTCTGCCCTAATTGTTGTTTCCAGTAATCTAATTGCGTTTGTAAAACATCCCCTTGCAACCACTGACGCTGCCAAATCGCAAAATCTGCATATTGGATAGGTAATTCTGGCAGGATTGTAGAGAAGTTGTCTGCAACGTCTTTACTAGCAAATACTTTATATAGTGTTGCCAATTCTTCTAGAAATACCCCCAACGACCAAGCATCAGAAATAATGTGGTGCATTGTGAGGATAAAAATGTGTGATTGCGCGTCCAAACGCACCAAACTAAATCGCAGTAAAGGGCATTTTGTTAAGTCAAAAAATTGTTCTGCATCTTGTTTAGCTAACCATCGCGCCTTATCTTCCCGTTCTGATGCAGGAATGTCGCTTAAATCAATAACTGGTAAGCCCACACCCTGAAGGGTGGGGCTATACGAACTAAGCCTGCCTACGCAGGCTTGATAGCCTGTGGGCATTTTTTCAATTACCTGCACAGGTTGACCATCTACATCTACAAATCTGGTGCGTAAAGCTTCGTGACGGCGAATAATTTCCGATAAACTTCGCTCTAATGCCGCAATATTCAACGAACCTGTTAATTTAACTGCGCTGGAAATATTGTATTCAGGACTATTAGAAGTTAGTTGCTGCAAAAACCAGAGCCGTTGCTGACTAAAAGAAAGCGGTGAATTTTCAGTTCGGGGTACAACTGCTAAAGGTGGAATTTCTAATTGTTTTTTACCTTTAATTTCCGTTTGAATACGTTGAGTTAGTGCTGCGACAGTTGGTGATTCAAACAGCCAGGATAAAGGAATCTCAATTTGGAAAGCTTCACGCAAGCGAGAAATAACTTTAGTT
This sequence comes from Crinalium epipsammum PCC 9333, assembly GCF_000317495.1. Lineage (GTDB taxonomy): Bacteria > Cyanobacteriota > Cyanobacteriia > Cyanobacteriales > PCC-9333 > Crinalium > Crinalium epipsammum. The sequence goes on along the minus strand of NC_019753.1, from coordinate 355,903 downwards.
GCTATTAAAGAATGTCCTCCTAACTCGAAAAAGTTATCGTAAATGCCAACTTGTTTAAGTCCAAGTATTTGCGCCCAAATTGAACTAACAATTTCTTCTGTTTGAGTACGAGGTGTAACTAAGCCGCGCCCTAATTCAGAGATAGCGTTATCTGGTGCGGGTAATGCCTTGCGATCAATTTTGCCATTGGGCGTTAGCGGCAGTTTTTCTAATACCACAAAGCTTGAAGGAATCATATAACTGGGTAATTTATCTTGTAACCAGTTACGCAATTCGCTAGAAATAGTATTTTCTGGAGACGCAACATGGGGAATAATGTATGCTGCTAAATATTTATCTCCAGAATTATCTTCTTTAGCTACAATTACAGCTTGTTGAACTAGCGGATACTGACTGATAATTGCCTCAATTTCTCCTAATTCGATGCGGAAGCCGCGTACTTTTACTTGATCATCTATACGCCCAAAGTATTCGATGTTGCCATCGGGAAGATAGCGGGCTAAATCACCCGTTTGGTAGATGCTATTACCCTCGATAAATGGATTAGCAATAAATCTTTCTGTCGTCAGTTCTGGTCGGTTTAAATAACCTCTAGATAAACCCGCACCACCTATATATAATTCCCCTGCTACACCAACAGGAACAGGTTGCAAATTTCGATCTAATAAATAAATTTGAGTATTAGCAATTGGACGACCGATGAAAACTAAGTTATTTGGCTCTTTAACTTGATAGATGGTAGACCAAATTGTAGTTTCGGTAGGGCCATACAAATTCCACAAGCAAGCACTTTTATTGAGCAGTTCGTTAGCTAGTTGTTGCGGTAAGGCTTCCCCACCACAAAGAATTTTTAGTTTTTGGTTTCCCTGCCATCCTGCTGTTAATAGCATTCGCCAAGTTGCAGGCGTAGCTTGCATTATCGTTGCGCTAGATTCGTGAATTTTTGCTATCAATTTATTACCATCTATTGCTACTTCCCTGCTAGCAATCACAACACAAGAACCACTGGTAACTGGTAAAAATAGCTCTAATCCAGCAATATCAAAAGATAAGGAAGTTACTGCTAATAAAACATCTGTTTCATTAATTTCTAACTGCTGGTGCATTGAACATAAGAAATTAACCGCCGAGGCATGGCAAATTTGTACACCTTTGGGTTTTCCTGTGGAACCAGAAGTATAGATAACGTAAGCTAAATTGTTACTGTTTACCTGACTCATAGGTTGCTGCTGACTAGATTGGAAAATCATTTCCCAATCTCTATCAATACAAACTAATTTAATATGGCTTTTTCGTAGAGACTTTGCATCCAGTGTCTCTACAATATCTTGCTGTGTTAAAAGTACTGACACCTGAGCATCTTCTAACATGAAAGCTAGGCGCTCTTGGGGATAGGCAGGATCGAGAGGTAAGTATGCTGCACCAGATTTAAGAATGCCTAGAAGTGCAACAAGCATTTCGAGGGATCTTTCTACACAAATCGCTACTAAACTATCTGGTTGGACACCTAACGATTGCAAATAATTCGCTACTTGATTCGCACGAATATTTAATTCTTGATAAGTGAGTTGTTGATCTTCAAACACCGCAGCTACAGCATTTGGTGTTTTTTCTACCTGTGCCTCAAATAGCTGATGAATACATATTTTGGGATAATCGGTCTCAGTGGCGTTCCACTCAATTAACAACTGATGGCGTTCTGCATCTGTCAAAAGTGGCAATTTATCAAGACACTGGTGAGGATTAACCGCTATACCTTCCAGTAAAGTTTGGATATGCCCTAACATTCGCGTAATAGTAGCGGCATCAAAGCGGCGAGTATCATAAGCGATTTTCAGCAGCAACTCTGAATCTGGTACGGCAATTACTGTTAGCGGATAATTTGTTTTTTCAAACATCCGCACATTTTGAATTTCTAAATTCGCAATTGGCTGTTGTAAAGAAGACTCTAGGGGGTAATTTTCAAAAACTAACAGACTTTCAAACAGAGGAACACCGCGAGGTACTTCAGACCAACCTTGAATCTCTAGTAGCGGCGTATATTCATACTGTCGCGCCTCGGTTTGTTGCGCTTGGAGTTGTTGTAACCAAGGAATTAAAGCATCTTCACCCTGGACTCCTACCCGTACTGGTAGCGTGTTGATGAATAATCCCATCATTGCGTCTGCACCTAGCAATGTTGGTGGACGACCAGATACGGTAGTGCCAAAAACGATATCTTTCTCACCGCTATAGCGACTCAACAACAACGCCCAAGCACCCTGTACTAAGGTATTAAGGGTGAGTTGGTTTTGTCGTGTTAAAGCTTGTAGTGCAGATGTAGCGGTTGCCGATAGTTGGATTTGCTGTGCGTCATACTTTTCGCCCCCGCTACCTACAGACATCTCAACAGATAAAGGAGTCGGTGCAGTAAAATTCTTAAGTTTCTCCCGCCAAAAACATTCCGCTTCTCCTAATTTCTGCTGTTGTAGCCAAACAATGTAATCCCGATAAGGACGGGGACGAGGTAAAGATATTTGCTCACCTTTGCATAAAGCTGAGTAAGTAGTAAACACTTCTTGCAATAGTAAGGGAGTAGACCAACCATCTAATAACAAATGATGGTGACTCCAAATAAAGTAATAACTATCCTTTGCTACTTGGATTAAAGTTAGGCGCGTCAGAGGTGCTTTGTTGAGTTGAAAACCACTTTCTTCCTCTGCTTGCAAGAAATTCTCTAATTCTTGTTGCTGTTCTGTTGCAGATAAATCTTTCCAGTCAAATTGTTGCCAAGGTAACTGTATTTGGCGGTGTACAACTTGGACAGCTTCTTTAACACCTTCCCAAATAAAAGCGGTGCGTAAAATTGGGTGTCTGTCAATAACTTGCTGCCAAGTTTGTTTGAATAGTTCTAAATTGAGATTGCCGTTTAAAGTGCAGCTTAATTGTTCAAAATACACTCCAGAATTAGGAGCATAAATTGAGTGGAACAACATACCCTGCTGCATGGGTGAGAGGGGATAAAAATCTTCAATATTTTTCTTACTCATTTCACACCTCTCCTATTGCTGTCAAAATATCGTCAATATCTGATTGGTTCCACTGACTCCACTCAAATTCTGAAAAATCAGAAGGAGTGTACGCGATCGCATCCTTTAACTGACTTTGATTAATCAATGATTTCAAAGCCTCAATAAAACTCTGTGCCAAACTTTCAATCGTGCTGCGGTGATGAACTGCCTCGCTATAAGTCCAGTCAAATTGGACTTGCCCGCCAGTGACCAAACCGTTAATTTCTAGTAAATAAGTGCGATGTTCGCGCTTACTTTGGGACGCACCAGCAGATTCTTTAGCTAAATCGAATAAAGTGGATTCAGTAAAAGTTTGATCGAATTGACCGAGATAGTTAAAACTAATTTCTGCTTGAGGCAATTTAGCTAATTGAAGGCGATCGCTATTTAGATAGCGCAATAAACCGTAACCAATCCCGCGATTCGGAATACTCCGCAGTTGCTCTTTAACTGATTTTAAAGTCTCTACTGAATTAGTTAATTGTTCTGTGTGCAACCGCACAGGAAAAACAGAAGTAAACCAACCAATTGTGCGAGAAATATCTATATCATCAAACAGTTCTTCTCGTCCGTGTCCTTCTAAATCAATTAATAGTGATGTTTGCCCTGTCCAGTGGTTGAAAACTTGTAACAATGCTGTCAGCAATACATCGTTGATTTGAGTACGGTAAAGTTTAGGAACTTCTTGTAGTAATAATTGTGTTTCTTCAACGCTTAAAGATACCGATAGAGTGTGAGAAGTTGCTACCGTATTTACGCCATCAACCCAGTCTAAAGGCATTCTAGATACTGGTTGTTTTGCTTGTTCTAACCAATAATTAAGTTCTGGCTGGATAGAGAGCGATCGCGCATATTTTGACAGTCTTTCAGACCAATATTTAAAAGAAGTTGTTTTGCGGGGTAACTGTACCGTTTTACCTTGTTCAAGTTGGGCGTATGCTGTCTGTAAATCTTCAATCAAAATTCGCCAAGAAACACCATCAACTGCTAAGTGATGAATCACAATTAGCAATCGGCTGGTTATGCCTAAATTAAATAATCCAAACCTAACTATTTTTCCGGCTGTTAAATCTAGACTAGCTTGTAATTCATCAGCAACAGCTTCCATTTCTAATAATTGCTCTGTCGATGAAAGTGCTGATAAATCTTTTACTATCAGAGGGATAATATGATTCGGTTCGGCATTAAATTGTTGCCAACCAGATTCACCTTTAACAAATCGTAAACGTAAAGCATCGTGATGTATTAATAACTGTTGTGTAGCCTTTTCTAAGATTGCTGATTTTAGCGGTTGTTTTACTTCTAGTAATACTGCTTGGTTCCAGTGGTGGGCATCGACAAAATTTTCCTCAAAAAACCAATTTTGAATTGGTGTCAGTGGCACATTACCAGTTACAGGAGTTTGTTCGGTATGAATTATCTGGTTCGTACCTGCTGCTGCGGCTAATTCTGCAATCGTTGGATATTGAAATAGTAATTTAGGAGTGAGATTTAAACCAGCTTGATTAGCTTTAGCAATAATTTGAATACTGAGAATTGAATCTCCACCTAACTCAAAGAAGTTATCGTAAATGCCTACTTGAGTAAGGCGCAGAACATCAGCCCAGATATTGGCTAATTGTTCTTCCACAGTATTACGTGCAGATGTGAAATCTGTTGCCAAGTTTGAGTTAGTTGAATCTGGTGCTGGCAAAGATTTTCTATCTACCTTTCCATTCGGGGTAAGCGGTAATTCCACTAACTCCACAAATGCGGCAGGAACCATATATTCCGGCAATCTTTCTTGGAGAAAACTGCGTAAATCAATGGATTTGGTATTAGGTAGAGGCGTTGCAGATAAAGTCTCTACATTAGAAACAAAATAGCCTACAAGACTTTTTTGATTTGGTTGTGCTTCCCTGACTGTAATTACAGCTTGTTGTACTTCTGGATGCTGGGATAATACAGCCTCAATTTCTGCTAACTCAATCCTGAAACCGCGAATTTTAACTTGATCATCGCTACGCCCAATAAACTCAATATTTCCATCTGGTAAATAACGAGCAATATCACCAGTTTTGTAGAGTTTCTCCGCAAGATTAAAGGGGTTATTAATAAACTTATCAGCAGTTAATTCGGGACGGTTGAGATAACCGCGAGTTACACCAGCACCGCCGATGTAAAGTTCGCCGTAAACCCCTACTGGTACAGGCTGCAAATAGTTATCTAAGATATAAAGCTGGGTATTAGCGAATGGTTTGCCGATTGGTACTAATTGTTGAGTAGAACCCCTCCCCAACCCTCCCCTTAGTAAGGGGAGGGAGTTAGTATCCGCGCTTTCAAAATACGCGCTATCAATCGTTGCTTCAGTAACACCAAAAGAGTTAATTAATCGCGTTTGAGAGCCGCAGAATTGACGGAATTTTTGATACTCCGAACCATACCAGCTATCTGAACCACAAATCAGCAGCCGCATAAATTCGAGACTGTTACTTGTGTCTTCTAGATATTGGATCAGGTTTCTTAAAACTACTGGCACAAATTCGGCACAGTCGATTTTTTCCCGTTGCATCAACTCATAAAGCTGATGCGGTGTCAGCAATAAATCTCTGGGACACAACACCAACTTACCGCCAGAACACAAAGCGCGAACCATGTCCCCAGAAAATACATCGAAGGAAAAGCTTGCCATTTGCAGGTGAGACGTTACCTGATGCAATTGATAAGCTTCCTCCCAGGCAAAATAAGCGTTAACTAAGTTGCTGTGCTGAACTGCTACCCCTTTAGATTGACCAGTAGAACCGGAAGTATAAATTACATAAACCAGATTTTCTGGTTTGACGGTGGTTTCTGGGTTTTTCTGGCTTTCTTGAGAAATTAACTGCCAATCTGTATCTAAATAAACAACCCGTTTCTCCTGTAGAGACGTTGCATACAACGTCTCTACACTTTGTTGGGTTAGGAGAATGGAAACTTGAGCATCTGCCAGCATGAAAGCTAAACGTTGATCGGGATAAGCTGGATCTAATGGCAGATAAGCGCCACCTGCTTTGACAATGCCAAGGATACCAACAAGCATTTCTAAGGAACGTTCTACACATATCCCGACTGATACTTCTGGTTTAACTCCCAGTTTTTGCAGGTAATGCGCTAGTTGATTGGCTTTTTCGTTTAGCTGACGATAGGTTAGTTGTTGACCCTCAAAAACGACGGCTACAGCGTCCGGTGTGCGTTCTACTTGAGCCTCAAATAACTGATGAATACACTGATCTTGGGGATAGTCTTTTTTGGTGTTATTCCACTCAATTAAGAGTTGATGCTGTTCTTGCTCAGATAAAAGCGATCGCACTTCATACCGTTCCTGCGGTTCCTTAGCCATTGCTTCTAAACAACGCAAGTAATAAAGGGCGATCGCATCAATTTGTTCAACGCAAAATTCCTGTGCATCATACTGAAGGATGATTTTTACCTGTTGCGAGAAGGGATCGACGCTGAAATCAGTAAACAAGGGAATATCTGTAGCTTCAAAAACCCGCGCATCTAAAACTTCTATTTCAGGGAAATCTTGCAGACCTTGGTAAACGTGGAAATTGACAAAGTTAAATGCTGCCTCAAACAAAGGCTGACCGCCACTGTACTTTTGCAATTCTGCTAAGGGATAGCAACGGTATGGCAATAACTCACTTTCAGCCGCAAATACTTGTTGTACTAACTCTGTCCAAGTTCCCCCAGTTAATTGCAACCGGAACGGCAGAGTATTGAGGAACATTCCCAAAACTTTTTCGCCATCAGTTTGTTCTGGTCTGCCATTAACTACTAAACCGCTAATAATATCTGATTGACCGCTAAGGATACTTAATACGCGCAAATGTGCCGTTAGTAAGACACTTTTAAGTGGAACTGCTGCGGATTTAGTTAACTGTTTAATTCCTTCACAAATTTCAGAGGATATTACTACTTGCTGGCTGCGAATTTCTCTGATTTCTGAACGCTGAGAACTATGCCAACGAGGTAGTTTAGCGATATTGCGATCGCTTAATTTTGTCTGCCAGTAATCTTGGTAGGATGGGGAAGCGATCGCTTCTCGCTCTAATACTACAAAATCTCTAAATTTACTCAGCAATTCCGGTTGTAGAGACGCAATATATCCCGCCTCTACGGATAGGTAATCTTGGAATAACTCAGTTAGCATGGCGGCGACACTCCACCCATCCAAAATTACATGGTGGAAACTAACGCTGATTTGAAATGTTTTTGCACTACGAAGATGAATTTGGAATCGCAATAAACCAGGCTGACTCAAATCAAAATGCTGTTGTTTTTCCGCTTCTAACCAAGCATTAATTTTTTCTGATTGTTCGGAAGCGGATAAATGCTGCAAATCTTCTACCTGCAACGCCAGATTTGCGGTTTGATGCACTAATTGCAGAGGTTCGCTAAAACTTTTTAAGTCAAATGAAGTTCTTAAAACTGGATGGCGATTAACAATATTTTCGATAGCCTCCTGCAAAATTTCAGCATCAAAAGGTGCTTTTAAGTAAAAGCTAAAAATATCGTGATAGGTTGCGCTTTCCTCGCTGTATTGGCTGTGAAAAAGCATTCCCGCTTGCAGTCTGGCGAGAGGATAAGCATCTTCTATATTTTCAGGTATTTTTTTCCGATCGCTTTCAGAAATTAAACTGAATGCTGCTACTAAATTTGTTGTTGTGTCTGCTGTCGTTGGTTGCAGTTGTTGAACTAGCTCATAAATGGTTTGGTATTGAAAAAGTTGATGAAGTGAAAAGCTAAATCCTTGCTTCTGTGCTAAAGATTGCACTTGAATACTGCGGATTGAATCTCCACCTAACGCAAAGAAATTATCCCTAACCCCAACCTTTTCTAATCCAAGAACCTGCGCCCAAATTTCAGCTAATAGCTTTTCTTCCTGAGTTTGAGGTGCAACAAAGTTTGATGCTAATTCTTCTCGGTTATAATTTGGTGCAGGTAAAGCTTTACGGTCAATTTTTCCATTATGTGTAAGTGGCAGAGATTCCAATACTACAAAAGCAGTAGGAATCATATATTCAGGTAATTTTTCTTTTAAGTAGCGACGTAAATCTAATTCAAAATTTACTAAAAATTCGTCTACATTAAACTTCTTACACAAATCAGCAAAATCTTCTTTAACATCTGCGTCATCTGCGTTTATCTGCTCACATCTGCGATTAAGAAAAACAATATACGCCACCAATTGTTTAGTGCCTGTCCGATCTTCCCTCGTAATAACAATAGATTGCTTTACTGCGGGATGTTCTGTTAATACAGTTTCAATTTCGCCTAATTCAATGCGAAAACCGCGTATTTTAACTTGGTTGTCGATGCGTCCCAAATATTCAATATTGCCATCGGGAAGATAGCGAACTAAATCACCAGTTTTGTAAAGGTTGGAACCTAACCCCCCAACCCCCTCCCCTTGCAGAGTAGAGGTCAAAAATAAATTAGGAATAAACTTTTCTTTTGTTAATTCTGGTCGATTTAAATAACCTCTAGCTACACCAACGCCGCCGATGTGCAACTCGCCTGGAATACCAATCGGTACAGGTTGTAAATAAGAATCAAGAATATACAGTTGTGTATTAGCAATAGGACGACCGATAGGAACTATTTTTAGCTCACTATTAGACTGGCATTCCCAAAAAGTAACATCTATTGCGGCTTCAGTTGGTCCGTAAAGATTGTGTAATTTTACTTTTGGCAACTTGGTAAAAAAGTGCTGTTGCAGTTCATAAGGTAAGGCTTCACCGCTACACATTACTTGCTGCAAACTCTGGCATTTGTCTAAACTTTCTGCCTCTAAAAACTTTTGTAGCATTGAGGGGACAAAGTGCAGTGTAGTGATTTGATATTGCGCGATCGCATCTACCAAATAATCCCTATCTTTATGCCCCTCCGGTTTAGATACAACTAATCTAGCACCTGTTAATAAAGGTAAGAAAAACTCCCATACCGATACATCAAAACTAAAAGGAGTTTTTTGCAAAACCCGATCTGCTGTTGTTAGTTGATAAGTATCTTGCATCCATAGCAAGCGATTACAAATACCTTTGTGAGTATTCATCGCTCCTTTTGGCTTGCCAGTAGAACCAGAAGTATAAATTACATAGGCTAAGTTATCAGGCTTAATATTACTAATAGGGTTATTAATGCTTTCTTGCGCTAATATTTGCCATCCTGTATCTAAGCAAAATATTTGCGGTTTATCTTCATGTAAAGATGTTTCAGGAAACGTCTCTACCAACTTTTGCTGGCTAAGAATAACCGAAAATTCGGCATCTTCCAGCATAAAAGCTAGACGTTCCGAAGGATAGCTAGGATCTAGCGGTACATAAGCACCACCCGCTTTTAAAATCCCTAAAAGAGCGATTACAAGCTCAAGCGATCGCTCCATACAAACGCCGACTAATGTTTCTGGTTTAACCCCAACTTTTTGTAAGTAATGAGCGAGTTGATTGGCGCGATGATTTAACTCTTGATAAGTTAATTCTTGATTTTGAAAAACTACGGCAATATCATCTGGCGTTTTCTCAACCTGCGCTTCTATTAACTCGTGCAGGCATTGATTTAAAGGATAATCAGTTTGAGTATTATTCCATTCAAATAATAATTGCTGCTGTTCGGCTGCTGTTAATATTGGTAATTCTGAAACTTTTTGCTCGGAGTTATTAACAATACCTGCTAATAAAGTTTCAAAATGACCGATTAAGCGTTGAATTGTGGCGCGATCGAATAAATCTGTACTGTATTCAAACCAACCCGTTAAACCTTCAGGTTTGTCGAATAAGTGCAAAGTTAAATCAAACTGTGCGACTTTGCTATCAATATCCAGAATTTCCAACTTTAACCCAGGAAGCTGCAACGGCGGCATCGGCGCATTGTGCAGCACAAACATTACCTGAAATAAAGGCGCATAGCTAAGATTTCTTTCTGGCTGTAATTCTTCAACTAACTTTTCAAAAGGTAAATCTTGATGAGCATAAGCATCTAAAGCTACCTGCTGTACTCGCCGCAGCAACTCATCAAAACTGGGATTTTCAGATAAATCTGTGCGTAAAACTAAAGTATTAACAAATAAGCCAATTAGTTGTTCTAATTCAGCACGTTGACGATTAGCAATTGGGGAACCAACAAGAATGTCATATTGACCTGTGTAGCGATACAGCAGCGTTTTGAAAGCTGCAATTAAGGTCATAAATAAGGTAACATTTTTCTGGCGACTGAGATTTTTCAGCGCATCAGTAAGAGTTTTTGGCAGCGCCAGTGTTTCGACAGCACCTTGATAAGTTTGAATGGGGGGGCGGGGTCGATCAGTTGGCAATTCTAATAACGGAGTTGCGTCCTGTAACTGATTTTTCCAGTAATTTAAGTGCTTTTCTAATAATTCTCCCTTTATGCGATCGCGTTGCCACAGAGCATAATCTGCATACTGAATTGACAGTTCAGGTAGAAAGGCAGGTTTACCTGTAGAAAAAGCTTTATAAAATGCAGCAATTTCTTTAATAAAAATTCCTTTCGACCAACCATCAGAAATAATGTGTTGCATCGTAATTAGCAATACATATTCCTCATCTCCAACTTGTAGCAAAGTAGTTTTGAGTAATGGCGCTTTAGTTAGGTCGAAAATATAGCGGGCGTGTTCAACAGCAAGGCGTTCTACTTCGGAGTCAATTTCTACTACGCCACGCAAATCTATTACTGACATTGGTAATGTCAGGTTAGGTCTGATTACCTGCATTGGTTGGTCGTCAACTTTGACAAAAGTTGTTCTTAAAATTTCGTGACGCTCAACTAATGCGTTAAAGCTTTTTTCTAAAGCGACTACATCAACTTTACCTGTGAGTTTGACTGCATTAGATTGGTTGTAAAAAGCATTGCCAGATTCTAACTGATCGAGAAACCATAGACGTTGCTGCGAAAAAGATACAGGCAAAACAAAAACTTCTTCGGCATCAATTAAGTTATTTATGTCAGTTGGAGTTTCCAAGGAGGAGATCATATCAAGATTTAAAATTACTATTTTTGATGGCAGGTTGGGGATGAATTTTTAGAGGGAAGATAATTTCATCCGATATGCTTTTCTAGAAATTGGCACAATTTCCGATTCTTCTGGCTTAGAACCGCTATTTTTAGCTTTTTCAAGGCATTCTACGAAGGCAGCGATCGTAGGTTGTTCAAAGAAGTCACGCAAAGGTAGTTCGACTTGAAAAACTTCGCGCACTTTCGTAATTAATTGGGTAACTAAGATCGAATCGCCACCTAAATCAAAGAAGTTGTCATAAATACTGATGTTTTCCACACCAAGCACTTCAAACCACAACTTAGCTAAGGTTGTTTCGGTAGAGTTACGAGGCGCAACAACAGTAGAATCAATTTCTTGAATAGCACTCGGTATCGGTAAAGCTTGGCGGTTAACTTTGCCATTAGCTGTTAGGGGCAAGCTTTCTAACATTACGAATGCCGAAGGAATCATATAAGCTGGCAGTTTTTCACTTAAAAAGCTGCGTAGTTCCTCAATTTGTGGCGTTTCCTCGGTGGGAATTATATAAGCAACCAATCGCTTATGAGTTGGTTTTTCGCCAACGGCATTAACTACTGCTTCCCTAACTGCGGGATGCTTGAGTAATGCTGATTCAATTTCACCTAACTCAATCCGATAGCCGCCAATCTTAACTTGGAAGTCTTCTCTACCTAAAAATTCAATATTGCCATCGGGAAGATAACGCCCTAAATCTCCAGTTTTATAAAGTCTTTCACCTGTACGTGGATGGGTAATAAAACTAGCAGATGTTTTTGCTTCATCTCGCCAATAGCATTTAGCTAATCCAATCCCGCCGATGTAAAGTTGTCCCGGCACTAATATCGGACAAGGTTCAAGTGCATGATTTAAAACATAAAAATGTTGATTCTGTAGTGGTTTGCCGTAGGGAATGCTTTTCCAATATGGATTAACTGATTCAATCGGATAGTAAATAGACCAAATAGAAGCTTCAGTTGCACCACCTAAACTAATGACCTCAGTTTCTGAATTTAACGCTTTAATTTGATTTGGTAGATTTAGCGGTAGCCAATCTCCACTAAGCATTACTAGGCGCAGATGTTGGAAGATAGCAGAATTATTACAACCATAATCCACCATCATTTGCATTAAAGCGGGTACAGAGTTCCAAATAGTAATCTGTTCTCGCTGCATTAATTCTGCCCAGTGCGATGGTTCTTGAGTAGCGGAAGCATCGGGAATAACGATCGCACTACCAGCAGCTAATGTGCCAAAAATGTCATAAACCGAAAGGTCAAAGTTAAGGGCAGAAAGGGCAAATACTTTGTCTGAAGCTTGGACATTGAAGCGGTGATTGATATCCAGAATTGTGTTAACAGCACCGCGATGGTCAATTGTTACCCCTTTAGGCAATCCAGTCGAACCAGAAGTATAAATTACATAGGCAATATCTTCTGGTTTCTGTACTGGTTCTAGGGTAGAGGCGATAGATCGCGTCTCTGCATCTGGGATATCTACACAAATGCGCTGGATACCTTCTGACCAATACAACCGTTTATCAACGCAAGGTTGAGTAACAACTAACTGAATTTCTGCTTGTTTAAATAGATGCGATCGCCTTTCTTGTGGCAATTTCGGATCTATCGGTACATACGCCGCACCAGACATCAAGATACCCAACACAGCAACAACTTGTTCCCAACCTTTCTCCATCACGACTGCAACTAACTGATTAGGTTTTGCACCTAAATCTCGCAATTTATGACCGAGTTGATTTGCAAGACGATATAACTCTGCATAAGTGAGAGTGCGATCGCTTGTAACTACAGCAACTTTTTCCGCCTGTAAATCTACTTGTGCAGTAAATAAGGTATGAAGGAGGTCGGAGGAGATTGCAGCATCAGTGGCGTTAATAGCGGCAAATTGGTTTAATTGTGTCTGCGGAATTAATCGGGGATGAATTTCTTGCCAGTTTTCTTCTCTTTGCGCCAAACTTTCGAGGAAGTTGCAATAAGCAGCAAACATATCATCCAACATTCCAGTAGGGAAAATAGCTTCTACTGCATCCCAGTTGAAAACTAATGCACCTGCTTCTTCTGCAACTTGATGATCGAGGAAAACTTGCGGCGTTTGGGTAATACCATAAGTCATTTCTCCCAACCAATCTAAAGGAAATTTTTGTTCTCCTAAAGCTTCCTGCGTTAAAGTGCTGGTGAAGACTACAGGCATCAAAGCACTAGAAAGTCTGCCTTGAGTTCGAGCTAATTCCCGCAAAATTTGCACCCCGCTAACGTCGCGGTGGTCTAAATCTTCCCACAGTTGCGCTTGCAAGCGACGGGCGCGATCGCCAAAAGTATCTTCTGCTGAGTTGTCCACTTCCAACAGGCTGATAGAAGTGAAATCTCCAACAAGTTCGTTAACTTGTGAATGCAGAGGTAGGCGATTAAATAGCGTTAGTGTCAGGGTAAAACGCGGATTTTTACTCCAAACTGTCAGCACTTCAGCGAATGCAGCTAGTAATACCGCAGAAGGTGTAATTCCGGCAATACTGGCGTAATTCTTCAGTTGTTGCCATTTATCCGCCTGTAATTTGCCACTGTGACGGACAAAGCGCGGATGTTTAATTGCAGAGGGATTTTGCGCTAAAGGCAGTTCTGGTGCTGGCGCTAAGGTGGCGATGCGATCGCGCCAATATTCTTGCGATCGGCGATACTGTTCTGAGTTGCGCTGATTAACCTCAGCTAAAACATAATCTCGGAAAGAAATTTGTAATGGTGTTAATTCAACTTCGGGATTTTGATATAAAGCTGCTAATTCTCGCCCAATAATTTGGAAACTCCAAGCATCGGCAATTAACAAATCAAAACTAAAATGTAAGCGGGTGCGGCGTTGATCTAACTGAGAGGCGCAAATTTCAAATAATGGGAATTTGTCGCTAGGTAAAATTTGGTGATCCAGGCGATCGCGTACCTTTTCCAATTGCAAATTTATCCCTTCTGCACTTTGCCCTTGCAGATCCAAAACCTTAACTTGATAAGTTGGTACTTCTTTAAGGATTTGTTGCTGTCCATCCGGCAGAATAATTACCCGCAGCAGATCGTGACGTTCAATTAGTCGCTGCCAAGCTAAATTAAAACGTTCTAAATCTAGCTCAACGGCATCAATTTCTACATATATATGAGTAGCAACATTGCCTAATTCAAAAGCTGAACTTCTACCCACCCAGTAAGCTTGCTGAATATCAGTGAGAGGGAAAGGTTGATATTTATGGTTAATATCTGGAGTTATGGTTGGCAGCAGATTTACTGCTTTTTCTGTCGTAATTGACGGTTGTGAAATTTGCTCTGCTAAAGTCGCAATAGTAGGAAACTGGAAAAGCGATCGCAGTGGCAATTCTACCTGAAATTCTTCCCGTACTTTGGCGATGAGTTGGGTAGCTAGTAAAGAATGTCCGCCTAGTGCAAAGAAATTATCGTGAATGCCTATCTGTGTAACACCTAAAACCTTTCTCCAAATCTCTGCTAATAAGTTCTCTATTGGAGTGCGAGGTGCGACAAAGCTTGATGCTAATTCTCGTTCAGAAAAATTGGGTGCTGGTAATGCCTTGCGGTCAATTTTGCCGTTAGCTGTTACAGGTAGTGCTTCCAGTATCACGAAAGCAGAAGGCACCATATATTCTGGTAATTTCTCTGTTAAAAATTGGCGCAGTTCGCTATTAGGTATCTGTTCTGACTTAGTTACTATATAAGCAACTAAACGCTTATTTCCTAATTCATCATTTTGATCGACAACAACAACTTGCTTTACTGCTGGATGCTGACTAAGTACCGTTTCAACTTCTCCTAACTCAATGCGGAAACCTCGGATTTTTACCTGATAGTCAATTCGACCGATAAATTCAATCGTTCCATCTGGTAAGTAACGACCTAAATCACCAGTTTTATATAGTTTTCCTGAAGGTTTAAACGGATTATTAATAAATTTTTCTGCTGTTAATTCTACTTGGTTTAAATAACCTCTAGCTAAACCAATACCACCAATATGAATTTCGCCTGGTATACCAATAGGTAAAGGTTGGAGATTGCTGTCTAGAATATAGATTTGTTTGTCTGCGATCGCTTTCCCAATCGGAATCACTTTATTAATAGAATAAATCCCTTTAATTTGTTGAATTGTTGCCCACACAGTCGCCTCAGTAGGTCCATAAAAATTCCATACGGGTACATTCCATGCCAATATTTTCTCAGCTAACTCTTGCGGAAAAGCTTCTCCTCCACAAACAATCAATCGTAAATTTAAATCTCCAGTAACTAATTCAGAATGAGCAGCAACTAACTGGCGTAAAGCTGAAGGCGTTTGATTAAGAATAGTAACTTGCTCTTTTACTAACAAGTTATAAAATTCTTCAGGTGACTGCGTTAAATTACGAGGAACAATAACTAACCTACTGCCATGTAGTAATGCGCCCCAAATTTCCCAAACTGAAAAATCAAAAGCATAAGAATGAAAAACTGTCCAAACATCTCGCTCGTTAAAATTAAATGTCGGACAAGTAGCAGCAAATAAATGTACTACACTGGCATGAGTTATTTCAACTCCTTTAGGTTTGCCTGTAGAACCCGAAGTATAGATAACATAAGCGAGATTTTTTGGTGTGACTTCACTAACACAATTAGTATGTCTTTCTTGAGAAATAACTTTCCAATCTCTATCAAGACAAACTTTTAATATTTGATCAGAATTAATTTTATCGTGTAAGTGCGCCTGAGTTAACAGCACATTAACTTGAGCATCTTCTAACATGAATTGTAGACGCTCATTTGAGTAACTTGGATCTAGCGGTACATAAGCGCCCCCAGCTTTGAGAATTCCCAGCATTCCCACAATCATTTCTAAGGAACGCTCAACATAAATCCCCACTCTTACTTCTGGTTTTACGCCAAGTTTTTGTAAGTAATGAGCTAGTTGATTCGCTCTTTGATTTAGTTCTTGATAGTTTAATTTTTGTTGTTCACATACAGCGTTCACGGAGTGTGCGCGGAGCGCAATCGCGTCGGGTGATTTATCAGCTTGTAACTCAAAAATTTCATGGATACATTGAAGCGGTTGAGAGGTAATTTTCGTCGAACTATAATCTATCCCTATTTGTTTCAGTTCAAATTCAGTTAACAGGTTTAATGTAGAAATACGTTGCTCTGGATCGGATATAATGCTCTCAAGCAAAGTTTGAAAATGACTTGCTATCCGCACAATAGTCGCGTTTTCAAATAAGTCTTGGTTGTATTCTAATGAACCTCTAATTATTTCCGATTCTTCCCAGAGATCCAACGCTAAATCAAATCTAGCAGTTCGTGTATCTATTTCTTGTAGACTAAAATTAACTTCCGCTACTGCTAACTCTGGCTTAGAAAAACTATGTAAAGCGAATAAAACTTGAAATATGGGATTACGACTGAGATCCCGTTCTGGTTGCAAAACTTCTACCAGCTTTTCAAAGGGAACATCTTGATGTTGATAAGCTGCTAATGCAGTTTCCCGTACTCGTAAAAGCAAATTTGTAAAAGTTAGATTGCTTGATAAATTAGTCCGAAAAACTACAGTATTAGCAAAGAAACCAATTAATTTTTCAATTTCGCTGTGGTTACGATTAGCAATGGGAGAACCAACTAAAATATCTTCTTGCCCAGTGTAACGATATAGTAAAGTTTTGAATGCTGCCATTAACAGCATGAACAGAGTTACCTTTTTTTCTTTACTGAATTTTCTCAGATTTGCTGTGAGATTCTTTGGAATGATAAATATATGTTTGTTGCCTTGAAAAGTTTGAACAACTGGACGAGTAAAGTCAGTAGGTAAATTCAGGACTGGTAAATTACCGCTTAATTTTTGCTGCCAATACTTTAATTGATTTGGCAAAACTTCATCTTGCAACCACTGACGCTGCCAAACTGCAAAATCTGCATATTGAATCGGTAAATTTGGCAAAGATCGCAAATTGTTAGTACTGATTTGATAAAAAGCAGCCAATTCTTGCAACAATAACCTGATCGACCAACCATCAAAAACAATGTGGTGTACGGCTATTAGGAGGATATGTTCTGTTTCTGAGATGCGTAAAATTTGCGTGCGGAAAAGACCGCATTGCTGTAAATTAAAAGGCGATTGCGCTGCTTTTAAACACAAATTTTCTACTTCTATCTTTCTTTGTTCTGCTGAAAAACTAGTCAAGTCTATGATGGACAAATCCCAGCTAATATCATTCAAAATAACTTGAACTGGTTTACCATTGTGATTAACAAATTTAGTCCGTAAAACTTCATGCCTTTTTACAATCTCGTTAAGACTATAAGTTAGTGCATCTATATTGAGTTGTCCTTTTATATCTATTGTGGCAGCAAGATTGTAAAAAGGATTCCCTGGTTCTAACTGGTCAAAAAACCATAACCTTTCTTGGGCAAAAGATAGCGGTAATTCTTGCTCTCTGTTAACAGGCTTAATTCCTGAAACAACAGGTGCGCTTGTTGTAATTTCTCCTAAAATTAGTGTGGCTAGTTGAGCAATACTAATATCCTCAAATAGCTCAATAACTGATAAAACCACACTCAAATCAATTTCAATTTGATTTTTTAACTCAAACAGCTTTAGCGAATCGAGTCCCAAATTGCTTAAAGGCTGCTGTAAATCAACATTTACATACGATACCTTTAAAATCTTAGCAATTTGCGATCGCAAATAATCTTCTAAACTTGTTTGACGTTCATTTAAATCTGTGGCTAATAAAATTTCACGATTTAAACTAACTTCTGCTGCTAAATAATCTGTGTTTTCTAAAACACTACTAGCAACAATTTCTAACTCACCTGCTAAGAATTGAGCTTTACAAGCGCGTCGTTGAATTTTACCACTGGTAGTTTTAGGAATACTGCCATATTTAATCAAAACCACAGCATAAGGTTGTACTTCATATTCTGCTGCGATCGCACTCCTAATTCCAGCAATTACCTCCTCTAAATTCCCCGACTGGCGCAACTCCAATTCCTGCACCACTACCAGTTGTTCTTCACGCCCAACTTCTACAGCAAAGGCTGCGCCAGCACTTAGTCTTAAAGCTGAATGGCTGCGTTCAACTGTTTTTTCAATATCTTGGGGATAAAGATTACGACCACGAATGATAATTACATCTTTCAATCGTCCCGTAATAAACAATTCCCCATTATGGAAAAATCCTAAATCGCCAGTTCTTAAAAAATTTCCTTCACCCGTATCAGCAAGCGTAGCTTTAAATGTACTTTCTGTTTCTTCCTGTCTATTCCAATAACCTTGAGCAACAGTAGTTCCAGATACCCAAATTTCTCCTACTTCATTCTCACCACATTGCTTAAACGAATCAGGATTAACAATAACAACTTTTGTCCCAAAATCCGGCTTACCGCACCCTACTAAACTTCTAATATTATTTCCCATCAGCCCGCGCAGGCGGGCTTTATTTGTATAGCCCCAGGTTTCAACCTGCGGGGAAAAAATTTCGACGACCTGATTTTTCTCTAACGCCGCTTTATCAACAGTGCATACAATCGGCGCATCATTTTTACTTACTGTACAAACCTTTAATGTCGTTTCCGCCATCCCATAAGCAGGACAAAAAGCTTCCGCGCGGAAACCACAACTAGCAAAAGCTTCAACAAATTTTTCTAAAACTTCGTGATCAATTGGTTCTGCACCGTTATACGCGACAGACCAACTACTTAAATCCAGATTGGCACGTTGTTCTGGTGTAATCTTGCGGACACAAAAATCATAAGCGAAATTAGGAGCGCCACTATGAGTAGCCTTGTAACGCGATATTGCTTGCAACCAGCGAATCGGACGTTGAGTAAACGCTGCTGGTGGCATGAAATAACAAGGTATGCCTTTATATAAAGGTTTTAATAACCCATCAATTAACCCCATATCGTGAAAATGGGGCAGCCAAGTTACAGCAACACTATCTGCTGTATGTTCAAATCCCTTATCAATATAAGCAATGTTATACAGCACATTTTCATGGCTAATCATTACACCTTTAGGTGTAGATGTAGAGCCTGATGTATATTGCAAATAAGCTAAACTGTCACCTTGCAATACTGGCGGTTGCCATAAATCTGATACATCAGCAATAGTATCAGTAGCTATCCAGCGTAAAGCTTTGAGATCTGGTGCTTTGGCAAATAACTGGTCTAAATTAACTAAATGCTGAGAAGTTGTGAGTACAACAGTTGCTTGGGCATCAGTTGCGATCGCTTGAATTTTCCCAAGATTCCGCTTTAACTTCGGTGGGTAAAGCGGTACAGCAATCACATTACTATACACACAACCAAAAAAAGCCGCTAAAAAATCTAAACCTGCTGGATAAAGCAGTAATGCCCGTTCTCCGCTTAAATTTAATGCTTGTAAGTAAGATGCGATCGCCCGACTACGCCGATCTAACTCTTGATAAGTTAAACTCGTTTCCTCAGTTTCTCCATCCTGTAGAAAAGCAAAAGCTATGTCCTCAGATTGATGGATAGATCTGTAACGTAGAAGGTCAACTAACGTACAAAAACTAAGGGAGAGTTTAGGATCGGACATTTTTATTGTTCCTGCTTGATCAACCCAGAAAAGTTTGCATAAGGCTATAGAGGTTAATAAAACCTCGTAAAAGCCTGTAAATTGCGATAATATGCCGCCCTAAGCTTAAAATTCCAATTTTCTGAGCATAATGCCAGATACAGCCATGCCAACAGATAACTGGAGCAATACTTGGACAGTTAGACTGCTTGGATAATTTGTTGCAGCAGGTTCGATTGCTACTACTGCTATTCCCAACTTCATTAACTTACAGTACTTGAAACTAATTCTCAATAGTACTTAAGAAAATTAGCAGTATTTTCCTTGAGCTATAGAGAATAGTTATCAATTATTATAAGATACATCTTGCGGTATACACTGACGGAAGTATGATTTTAGCCTAGTTTTATAGGGCAAAGCATTGACAAAATAAAGATATTGCTGGAAAGATAGTGACTTATTTTTTCATCTAGTTTTTTGCCAAGTGTGCAAGATACTGCCAATTTAATTAGAAATAATCCCTAATAAGTGTTTGTAGCTGAAAATACATTTGCAGAAACCACAAACTAGATGAGACAAGAAACTTTCCCCACCAACATGAGGACGTTCTCAATCCTCTGGTGCGGACAAATGATATCGACAATTGGCAGTTATATGACTGCCTTTACTCTCACCATTTGGGTTTGGGAACTGACGGGACAAGCAACTGCATTGGCTTTAGTTGGCTTCTTTACTCAAGTACCGCGCGTTTTAATTTCTCCTTTAGCAGGGGTAATTGTTGATCGCTACAATCGCAAATTACTAATGATGGTTGGTGATGGCGTGGCAGCTTTCTCTAGTCTTGCTATGCTATTGCTATTTCTCACAGGTCACTTGCAAGTCTGGCATTTATATCTAGCTGGGTTACTTGAAGGTACTTTTGGTCAAATTCAAGAACTCGCTGCTACAGCATCAATCACGATGGTAGTGCCTAAACAGCATTACACCCGCGCTATGGGCATGATTTCTACACTGCATTATGGCTCTAATATCATCGCCCCAGCTTTAGCCAGTGTTCTTTATTCCATAATTGGATTGAGCGGAATTTTAAGTATTGACCTAATTACGTTTGCGGTTGCTGTTAGCACTCTACTGTTTGTAGATATACCGCAACCGCACACAGCAGATAGTCAAAATCAACCTCAAAGTCAAAAATTTAGTTGGAAAGAGATTATTTTTGGCTTCCAATACATTTTTGATCGTCCTAGCTTATTGGCTTTAATGATTGCAGCCGCAATGTTCCAATTTGCCCACGATCTAGGTGCTGCACTTTATGCACCGATGATTTTGGCTCGTTCCGGTAATAATACTCAACTTTTAGGAAGTGTAGCGGCAGCAGCAGGCATTGGTGGTGTGATTGGGGCAATCCTTGTCAGCACTTGGGGCGTACCTAAGCAGAAAATACACGGCTTGTTATTAGGAATGATCGGTGCAGGCTTGAGCAAAATAGTATTTGGTTTAAACCGCATACCTTTAATCTTGATTGTGGCGCAATTTTGTTCGTCCTTAAACTTTCCTTTGATGGGCAGTTGTCGGGATGCAATTTGGCTGAGTAAAATCAACCACAACTTGCAAGGGCGAGTATTTGCTGCTCGATCAACAATTATGTTAATTACTTCTGCGATCGCACCCTTAATTGCTGGTTTTTTAGCAGATCAAGTTTTGGAACCAGCAATGATGCCAGGTGAAAGTTTAGCAAATATATTCGGCTCAATTTTAGGTACTGGGCGTGGTGCAGGAATAGCACTGCTGTATGTTTTAACTTCTGTCTGCTTATTGCTTATAGGTTTAGGCGGATACACCTTTAAAAACTTGCGCGAAGTAGAAAACAATCTACTAGAAACTGGACAATAACCCATCTAATCCCTGAATCCATCTGCGTTTATCTGCGGTTTTATTAATCAAAAATATGTTGTTTACTTTATCTAAGCGCCTCGCATTTCGCCTTTTTTCATTCATCCTGGGAATAACCTTTTTTATAGCGATCGCAGGCTATCATCCTGTTTTTGCTCAAAAATCTACCGAAATTCTGTGGGATACCTACGGCGTTCCTCATATTTACGGTAAAGATACTAAAGGTTTATTTCGTGCTTTTGGATGGGCGCAGATGCAAAGTCATGGAGACTTAATCTTGCGTCTTTACGGTCAGGGACGCGGTAGGGCAGCCGAATATTGGGGTAAAGAGTATTTAGATTCTGATCGCTGGGTGCGGACAATGAAAGTACCAGAACGCGCCCAAGAATGGTATCAAGCCCAAAATAAAAATTTTCGTCTTAATCTTGATGCTTTTGCTGAGGGAATTAATGCTTACGCCAAAGAACATCCAGAATTAATAAATGATGCAGTTGAAGCAGTTTTACCAGTTACCGGAGTAGATATATTAGCCCACGGTCAGCGTGTGCTAAATTTTACTTTCGTAGTTGATCCCGATACTGTAGCAGGTATTACTAACGCTGATAAATCAAAAGGTTCTAATGGTTGGGCGATCGCACCAACACATTCTGCTAGTGGCAAAGCAATGCTACTCGCAAATCCCCACCTACCTTGGTCAGATTTATATCTTTGGTATGAGGCGCAACTAACAGCACCTGGAATAGATGCTTATGGAGCAACTTTAGTTGGTCTACCAGTATTAGAAATTGCGTTTAATGATTTCCTTGGCTGGACGCACACTGTTAATACTTTTGATGGCTGGGATGCCTACGAACTGAAATTAAAAAATAATGGCTATCTTTGGGACGGTAAAGTTAAAGCATTTGAAACAGAACAGCAAGAAATTAAAATTAAGCAGGATGATGGCACTATAAAATCAGAGTTACTGGAAATTAAGCGATCAATTCATGGTGCTGTTGTTAGCCAGAAAGATGACAAAGCGATCGCCATTCGCGTAGTTGGTTTAGATCGATCAGGCGGACTGGAAGAGTGGTGGGATATGTCCCGCGCCCACAATTTAACCGAGTTTGAATCTGCACTTAAACGCTTGCAAATCCCCATGTTCACCGTGATGTACGCAGATCGGGAGGGACACATCATGCACCTATTCAACGGTCAAGTTCCGGTTCGTTCCAAAGGTGATTTTAAATACTGGCAAGGCGTAGTTCCTGGTGATACCTCTGCCACACTTTGGACAAAAATCCATCCTTATAGAGATTTGCCCCGCATTCTCGATCCTGTTAGCGGTTGGTTACAAAATACTAACGATGCGCCTTGGACAACCACATTTCCAGTAGCCATTAATCCCGACAATTATCCGCCTTATATCGCACCACGAGGACAAATGAGTTTGCGATCGCAACGTTCAGCGCGAATGCTAATGGAAGATGAAAAAATCTCTTTTCCAGAATTGATCGAATACAAACACTCTACACGGGTAGAACTAGCAGATCGAGTTTTAGACGATTTAATTACCGCCGCGCGTCAATCAGGCAACAACTTAACAAAACAAGCGGCGGACGTATTAGCTAAATGGGATCGCAATACTAATGCAGACAGTCGCGGAGCAGTTTTGTTTGCCACTTGGAGACAACTTGTAGATCGAAAACGCTTATTTGCAGTGCCTTGGAGTGAAAACGCGCCTCTGACTACTCCCAAAGGAATTGGCGATCGCGCTAATGCAGTAACAGCACTCGAAACTGCGGCTAACAACGTGCGATCAACTTATGGTTCCTTAGATGTTCCTTGGGGTCAAGTGTTTCAGCTTAAGAATGGCAAAACTAATCTGCCAGCTAACGGCAGTAACGATGCTCTTGGTGTATTCAGAAACGTTTGGTATGCCTCTGAAAAAAAGGGGAAAAGGCAAGCGATAGGGGGAGATTCATTTGTAGCCGCAATTGAGTTTTCTAATCCAGTTAAGGCGATGGTATTGACAACTTACGGCAACTCAACACAACCCAATTCAACTCATATAAATGATCAGTTAGAGCTATTTGAAGAAAAAAAATTGCGATCAGTATGGCGTAAACGTGCAGAAATAGAAGCACACTTGGAGTCCCAAAAGGTGTTTTAAATCTCACATTACACACCTCATGTAAGTAAAAGTAGTCGCTCCTAATGTTTGGAATTACGCACTGATTGAAGACAGAAGTTAATTCTCTCATTACTAACGGGACTTGAACAAAGTTCAAGCCCAAACAGGCTACCAATCTAACCCACATTCCGTACTTCAATTTGTAGTATAGAAAGCTACATAATCAGGGAACAGACGAGAATTAATTTTGAGTATAAATACTCAGAGAAATTGAAGAAAGTATTGAAGAAAGGAAGAAAAAAGTGATTTAATGCCAAAATTAAACATCAACTCAAAAAATCTGCTGAATAAATGACGGTTAAAAAAGAAGATATTGAAATTAAAAACTTAGATCACTTAGGAATAGTAGCGGGAATAATTGATGATTTAAAAATAGTTGAAAAAATTAACGAAATAGTCGGAGTTGACAGTCGGGAAAAAATTAACTCTGGTCAAATAGTTAAAGCCATTCTTCTGAACGGTCTAGGGTTTGTGTCTAGACCTTTATATTTATTTTCACAATTTTTTGAAGATAAAGCAATAGAACATTTATTAGGAGAAGGAATCAAAGCAAAAGAATTAAATGATGATAAGTTGGGCAGAACAATGGATAAGCTGTATCAATTTGGGTTAAGTAAACTATTTCTAATAATTGCTTTAGATGCCATTAAAAGATATCAAATAGCAACCAAATATTCTCATTTGGATTCCACATCTATACATTTACATGGAGAATATAACAAATTTAGTCGTCAGGAAAAATCAACAGAAATAATTAAAGAGAACCCGATTCACATAGCCCAAGGATACTCGCGTGACCATAGACCAGACTTAAAACAATGCGTGATGGATTTAATAGTAAGTAGTGATGGAGATGGAGAGCGATTTTTTTCGGGGGAGATGGGCAAGAATTAAGCAAGAGGTTTAAACATTAATCATCCCAAAGCCCTTGAAATTTGGTAGATGCAAGTTCGGTGTAATGAACAGTATGCTGAATATTTTTATGCCCCAAATAACTCTGAATTGTTCGGGTATCAATACCTCGATTCGCCAGATAATAACCTGTTCCATGCCGCAGCATATGAGCATGAATAGGAAAAGGCAAACCAGCTAATTCCCCAGCCCGCTCAACAATGCCGGAGATCGTATCATGTGCCAACGGGCCAAGTCGAGACGACTGGAAAATATAGGGACTAGCAGGATAATTTCTAAGCAACTGACGGAGAGAGCGAATCTCCAGACCAGAAAGTGGTTGAACCCAGGGTGTCCCTTTTTTAACTCGTTTCACGTAAATTGTGCCACCACTCCAATCTATTTGCTCCCACCGCAAAGATGCCACCTCTGCCACGCGCAATCCGTGACGATAGCAAAGCAAAATTAGAGTTGAGTCTCGGTGAGCGTGGCGACCCTTAGATTTTTTGATGGCTAACCGGATCGCAGAGACTTCTTCTGGTAATAAATACTCCCTAGTCCTGACCTCGAAATACTTATGAGAGTTAGGCGACTGACGTTCTTGTTTTTCTGTTTTGCCAACTTTCGGTAGTTGGAGGGTTTGTGCTGTCATAACTCAACCCCCTGAAAAACTTGGGGTATATGAGCTAATTTTACCAACTTATACACGAAAGTTGGTAAACCAGTAGATCTAAAAACACTGTGGGATTTTTACAGGAATTACTTTGTTTCTGTATATTTAAACGGAATTAGGTATCTGTAGATTTGGCTCATTATCTAGCCTTAAACCAGAATACCATTGCTCGAATTGGCGACGCAACTCTCCATTTAAAACTAGCATTCGCATCTGGAGAAGAAGATGAGCACCTTTGGGTGTCCACCGCATCTGTTGTTTTTTCACAAATCGTTTGCTAATAACTTGATTAACTGTTGATTCGACAAATCCAGTTGCAATAGCCTCGTCATTGTGCCAACGTTCTCCATAGTTAGGAATACAAGCTCCATTGTTAAAAATGTATGTTTCAAATTCCTGCACCATTTTCAACAGCTTTTTTACCTCTCGTTGAGCATTGCCATTAAAAACCTCAACTTCTAGGTCATCAACAAAGTCTTTTAATAGTTGCAATGCTCTAAATACGTTTCCATGCCACAAATACCATTTAATCCGTTCCAGATCTTTGGGTATGTCTGTATTTAGTTCGGTATCTTTTTTATTAATTCCTTTTGCCATCTGATTTATCACTGTCAGCCGCATGGTGATGTGAAACCAATCTAAGAGATATTCTGTGTTTGGGTTGAGACCAAACATTAGGTCACGGAGCTTCTCATCACCATCTGACAGGAATGTTACCTGTTGGTTCATCTGCATCCCTTGGGATTTCAAGACCTCGAAGATCCGACGCTGAGGTTTGGTATCGTAGGAATAAACTCCTCCAAACCGCTTGGAGGTATTGTCTGATTTTATGCTCTTACCAACGATAATTTCAAAATTACCTTTGGTTGATGATTTCTTGTCATAGAAACGAACATATCCTCCATCTACTCCTACTACCAGCGGTAGCTCCGGTCTGGGCAAATTATCCCAATCCCTTTGGGTGCCTTCGATGTATACTCTTTTCTCTTCACCCAATTCGGATTCTAAACGTTGGGCACAGACGTGGAGCTTATTCCGAACTGTGGTAACGCTTATTTCGCCTTCTATTGGTAATAATTCCTCCAATAATTTAACGGAAAGCCCGTAAGACATCAAAGATACAAACTTGGATTCTAAATAGAGCAATTCTGGAGAGATTCGTTCTTTCAGTAACTTACCTAGTGGTTTAAAGGTACGGGTTGACTGCTCTTGGCAGGTACATTGAAATAGGCGATTGCATTGTAGCTTTAACTTACCAAAAAGGGTTCTGTATACAACTATCCGTTTGTCTTTACGCAAGAGTTTATTTTCACAGTGCTGGCATGAATCGTGTTGCTTTTCATACTCAGTAACTTGTTGCTGAACTAAAGTGCGTTGGACTTTGTTGAGCAGAGTTTTTGCTTCTACTAGGCTTAATCCTAAGTTTTCAGGTTGTAGAATACCACGCTCTATTTGGGTAATTTCTTGGATAATTTCTCTGTCGCCATTATCTGATTCGAT
Organism: Crinalium epipsammum PCC 9333; assembly: GCF_000317495.1. Taxonomy (GTDB): domain Bacteria; phylum Cyanobacteriota; class Cyanobacteriia; order Cyanobacteriales; family PCC-9333; genus Crinalium; species Crinalium epipsammum. The sequence continues at coordinate 329,126 of NC_019753.1, read as the reverse complement.
TACAACTTGTATTTTAAGTTTCACCCTATCCCCTGCTCATATAACATTAGTTCCTTATCCCGGCTGGCATATTGCTGTAAACGGCTGTTTACTTGAGCGCGGTCGAAATGATTTTGATCAACTAACAGCCAGGTTTGTAGTTGGCATAATTCTTCTCTATATTCTGTCCAGTCTTCTTCTTCTAGCATTGAGCCAAAGCGTTCTAATATATGCCAACCTGAATATTCTTGCCTTGTCTCCATAAATCCCCAAGCTCCACCACAGTCTTCTGGAGGACAAACACCTTTACCACCCGTGCAGACCGGATAAGTTTGCTTTGCTTGTGCTGCTGAGATGGCTTCGAGTCGGATTTGGTGTCGCCACCAATAACGCCAAGTACCCATTGATGGGCAGATGCTGAAGTCATATTCGTATAAGAATTTTTCTTTGAGCTGCCACCCGAATGTGGAGAGCTTTACCTCGCAGGCGCGAGTACTAAATGTTGTGCCACCTGGTTGAGTTACTCCGTATTGCTTCCCATGAATGATGAAATGATGCAGGTGAATGTCTTCCCACCCCATTGATATTTGTAGCGTGTAGTGCAAATCTTCTATTGTGCTGTCGCTCAGTACTAGAATGCGACGCCAGATCATCGGACTGATACCCAGCAGTACCACCTTAAGTTGATAGTTGACAGGTTCAGGGGAATCGGACATTTCGTCATCTTACCTTGTTATGTACTCCATCTCCCCCAAAAAAAATCGCTCTCCAGTGACTTTAGCAGCTTTAGGACATTTAGGTGCATCATTAATTTCAAACTATCCACAAACTTGGGAAATACACTTAAAAAAATTACAACAAATAAATTGGTCACGATCTAATCCAGAGTGGCAATATAGAATTATTGTTGGCGGTCGGATATCTAAATCTAGAATTAGTGTTAGCTTGATGACTGTTTACTTAAAGAAAACTTTTGGTTTGGCTTTAAATATAAATAAAAATAAGTTGGAACGAGACAAATTATCAAAAGAAAAAATTTCTCTGTAATACCTTTTTAAAATACACACATATAGTAATTATTTGCCTAATATTTCATAGCTGATGAGATCAACTTAGTTAGTAGTGCAATTTCAATATGAAATATGAATCCGTCAATAATTAACAATTATTTATCAAGCCTGTTGTATACAGACAATAAAGTTGTATCCTAAAAAAGCTCAGAACCCTTGATTTTAGGTAGAGAATGAAATTGATCAAGACAATAAAGTCGTATACTGGAAAGCCATAGCGTCAAAATTTACGCCGAATTTTTGACAATAAAGTTGTATACTGAACGTTTGATTACTACGCAGCCTGAAGGAAAGCTTTGAGGCTGGCATCTCAAAAAATTGTGGCTACTTTAAGTCAGGAAAAAGTCTTGGGCAGAACATCGTAGTAGATGAATCAATAGTAGATGGCGCAAGGGATGCTGATGCTGTCGCCAATTTTGGAGAGTTATGGTTATCCAACTTGGTTCTGCGGACAGGTCAAATCCGCATTGAAGCTGTTTTATGCAATCAACTGGATAAGCTTGTTCAAAACTATTGATCAGTTGAGGCATAGCAAAGAAGCCCCGAGAATTAGCAAATCCAGCAGAAATCATCAGCTGGACGTAGCGATTACGGATAAACTGTTGATCAACAGTTTGATGCGGTTGGCTCAATAGCCAAGTGGCATCATGAGCAATTTGCAAAAACAGTGGATGTATTGAATGTGTATTCAAAGATGGTTCTACTTCAATTTTTGATAATGCCTGTTCTGCTGCAATACATTGATGTTGTTGAATGCTAATCTGGCTGCTTTGTAGAAACTTTCGATGCACTGGACAAATTTTGACACCAGGCGCTTGATGAAGACGGTGCCAGTAGCACTCACCAAACTGTTTTCTATCTTGAAGAACACAAGTTGGACAAAACTGGAGATATTTGGGGATACCTGAGCGAATGAAAAGAGTTTTTTTCTCAGATAAAGCCATCCTTGAATAAATTTCATTGGCCGACGTTAGAGACAAAAAACGACTGTAAAAGGGGAAAAGAGTGTGTTCATCTATGAAGCGGTCAACAGTATAACGGTGACCAGGAGGTAAAGCAGCAACGAGCGCCTTGAGGCGACAGGGCATGGCAACTGTCACTTTGACAACTTTACCAAATAGCTCACAGACTGTAGTTTGCCAACGTGCATAACCAACAAGATGATGAAATCGAGCACAAATGCTGTAAAACAGTTCATCAGGGTAAGGGTCAGGAAAAAAACCTAACATAATTGCAAAAACAATTAATATTCAGTAGTGGGTTGAATTAAACCAGCAAGTTTTAGAGCTTCATAACCAGAAATTTGATGTGCAGTACCGATAGTTACAATCTCTATTAAAGTAGTAGCATTATTAGCTGTTTCTCTTGTGATTAGCTGTGGTTTATTTGTGATTTTTCTTCTAGGCGAAGAAGTTTTGAGTGGAAGAGTTTCTGGAATAGCTGCTGCCAACGAGGTTGATTCAGTTATCTCTCCTTGTTGTTCAAGCGAGGTCGCAACAAGTAGATTATGATCTACAGACTTCGTTGTAGATGCCTTTAAACAGTTAAGATAATCCACCTTTTGAACAGTAGATATTGCCTCTTGAAAGAAAGTACCCAGTTCAATGGGATGAACATCTTCAAAACCTTGAAGCTGCTGTGTCATACCAGTTTTTAAAGCATTGAGTACTGGATTAACCAGGCGTAAACTATCACGAGCTACCGATTGAATAATTGCCTTGGTAATAACTTCCTTCCCGGTAGTAATCGCTCGCAGTTGTGCCAGGACATAAACTTTTACTGCCAAGTCTGTAATACCTTGTGTAACTTCATAAAGAACTTGGCTAAACGTAGGTGTGAGCGGGCAAAGCTTTTGAACATATTGATAACGCCACAGCGATTCAATAAATAACTGCCAAATTTCATCATTTGCCATCCTGTCCCAAATTAGATCCCCTTGACCAGTGCCACGACGGGAGGAGCGAAACTCACCACTCAAAACCGACCAAGCTTTGTAAGTTCCAACTAAAATAACTGGTACGCCAATAGTGTTAACCAACTGGACAAAAAAGTTGAGCATGAGACTTGCTCCTCCACTTTTGGCAGAACTTAAGTGTTGGATTTCGTCAATTACCAGCGCCCCCAAACAATGTAAGGAAGCGACACGTGCCATTAATGGAATGAGTGCATCTACGTTGGGTCGCCCTTTCTGATAGTTTTTGTAATATTGTGTTCCTAATAAGTCATCTACAGCTTGAAAAAAGTTCAGGCATAAACCACGAATCGAACCATCAAAAGGACAATCCAATTTGAGCCACACTAATTGCTGGTGGGTAAAATCTCGATTCCGGTAATGATTGTGAATAATGACTTGGGGATAGAGTGAAAGAATTGACTCGACCGAGACGGTTTTACCCACTCCACTCATACCGATAATGGTAAAACCATTTGCAGTTGAGCGTCCTAGATGGGAAACACTTCCTTCTTGGCTTAATGACATCACTCCCTGGTTTAAGTTACCCCAAAAGCTAGGGCGCTGGGGATTGCGAGCCTGGTATCCGGTGCGAATCAAACGTGAAAACCTCTGTTCTAAATCGAGGTGAACCGGGAGCGGTGCAAAAAATTGTAGAGCACTTTGAATCAAATGGACGCGTAGGTGAGATGGCCAAGTCCGTTGAACTGGGTCATAACTGGGATAGTGTGCCAGCTTAGTCAGTGCTTCTTCGCTTGTGAGAATTTTTGGTAAAGCTTCAATGAGCGGATTATCCTGATAGTTAGGGATCTGCGGGTCTTTGTAAGTTGCTATCTCCAAACGCCCTTTACCTACTAATAAGGATGGTTGTGCTGATAGTTCAGGGTTCATCGTTCCAAGATTCCTCTCTAAGACGACGTAGCAGGTCTAAAGGTTGTGGGGGTGGCACATACTCTTCATTGGTTTTCTCTGATAGGGAACTGTTGTTTTGAGGCTCTGTGACTCCTAGCTGCCAAGCCAAATCGGAACGTTCCTGCTCCCGCTCAGTGCGCCGAGTTTCCCGAATACCTTGAATTCGGCTCTGTTTGCTGGTTGAACTTTGGTGTAATTCAGAATGTTGTACAGCTTCACTAACAAGCTGTTCTACTTGAGCGTGAAAAGTGGCAGTTGTTTGAAGAGAACGACTGTTTTCGGCTGCCATTGCCAGTTTTTTTTCTGCCCAATAGTCAATCGCCTCATGCCAATCACGACCGCTAAAGGTTTTTGAACATGGTAGTAGGTGACAAGTTACTATTTGGTTATTATTATTTAGCCGTAAATAAATTTGCTCAAGTTGACGAGGGTCATAAGCAACTTTGACTTTCCAACTCCCTTGCACTCTAGCTTTGACAAACCACTGTTGCTGTAGCGCCAAATCGCAGGTGTAGAGTAATTTGTGACAGCGGATACCCTTTGGAGTAACGGTCGCCTCGGCGGAGGGTAATAAATGCAAGCGCATCATGTCGGTGCTACTTGTGCGTAAATGACCAACGCGATTGCGGACACCCCAATGCCAAAGGTCAACTGGGTATGGTTCAACTGCATCATTAATCATAAATTCGTCCATCTGATATCCCTGAAGACGATGATGCTGATTATGGTCAAGGATGCAGAGAATCATTAGCTTTCGGAATTGATGCAGGTCTAAAACTGCATCAAGCCGATAGTCTCTATCTCCTCGCGAACGTTTGTGGTGGACAGCCCCTGGCAGAAAGCGAATCAATTTATCATTACAAGTGCGGAAATGCCTTTCGACAATGGCTTTCCAATCTGGTCGGTAGGGAGGCGTATTAGCTACTCGGATGTTAAGTGCGTTGACTAGGTTATCGGCGTTATAACCTTCAAATTCACCTCGATCTGCTAAGATGGCTTCTGGACAATGACGGCTTGGCCAATCTGCCGAATTAATTTCAATACCAAACTCGTGACAAAATGCTACTTTGTCTGCCGTAGCATTTTCTAGTGCTAGCATTGCTCCCAACCAACTTGGCCCTTCAAGGCTAACGCTAAACCCGCTAATCAGTCGGCTGAATACATCAATCACCAAATAGATCACAGGTCGCCCAATGATACGATGGCGATTCAAGGAACTCACTAAATAAACATCCCCAATAGTGGCATCAATTTGGTATAACGAACCAGGGCCAAATGCCATTTGTGTTGAATCACCCAGCAATGCCCGATGCTGTAAATTGAACTCTCGTTGCCCCAAGCGAGATTGAAGTGTCTTGCTCAGGTCTTGATTCTTGAAATACCAATAACGAAACTGCCTATAAGTTGGTAATTCTTCAGCAGGTGGCAGTATCGGTACCCACACCTGATTGTGCAGTTCATATCCTTGATGAAAAAACTTGAAGAGCGTCAGTTGATAAGCGTCTTTTAGGGTTCTCCCAGTAGCATTTTCGTAAAATAAGCTAATTCCTCGGCGAAACCGTTCTCGCATCTCAACATCAATATTTACTCCCTGATGTTGATTTGTGATCTGAGCTAATTTGCCGGGGCGTCCCCGTTTTTGCTCCCCACATTGCCTTTCCTTGGCTTTACCACCGCACTGGTCAAAGCGAGGAAGAAGAGCATTTTTGTTCTGTCCCCCTTGCCAGTACTGGCGCAAATATTTGTAAATTGTCCTTTTCGTGCATCCTTTTTGTGCCATCATCGCCAAGATTAGAGCACCGTGTTCTTTTGGTATAAAGACTCGCTCATCAGATACACAGTTGCCAATAATCGTCCAAGCTTTATCTCGATGCTGTCTATAATGTACTGGAATTTCCAACTCTGAAAGTGCTGAAAAGCGTAGGAATCTATTTCTAAAATACGCAGTTTACTTGTAACTAAAGCTTCTAAATATCAACCATTCTCTGCCATATGGGTAAAGCTTTTGTACTACACATTTCAATAGTTACAACCCAGTTACCTGCTGGCTCTATCCATAACAATCGTTCAATTTTAGGTGGTGTCAAGCCGACCCATTCTAATAGCTGATTTACATACAAATTCATCCCATTTTTCCTACTTTATTCGTTGTTTAATTATCAAGGCTTGAGCAATACTAATGGTTCTTGAGGTTGAATGGGCTGGTTAATGTCAAAATCCCATGTTCTGTTAGCAAGTAAATAACGAGCAACGCTTAAGCTAGTTCCTGGAATAAATCCCAGCAAATCATCACTCTGAGCCGTAATCTCTGCTAAAGATTGACGGCTGTATCTAATTTTTTCAGTTAGGATCTTATTAATACGGTTGATCTCCCACTTACTCATATCTTTGAGATCTGTTCTTGAGCCAAAGGGATGTAACCAAGCAACATTTTTTACCAGTGATTTGGGAATTTCTCGTTCAGTGACGATTCCCCAATTAATTCCTCTTCTTTGCCAGTAGCGACGCTCAATTTCTAGTTTTTCTAATTTGCGTTTTGATTGGAGATCCCAAGCGTATTTAAGCGTGCGAGCTTGCTCGACAATTTCTAGACTAGAATTAGTACTAATAACAAAATCAGTTGTCATAATAATTGGATTATCTGTACCGGGAATTGTGGGATACCGAAAACCACACTCCTCAGCTATACTTTGTGTTTCTGTTAATGGTAATAGTGGATACTGCTCTCGGATATCATTAACTATTAATGACCATTCAAGTACGTAAAAATAACTTAACTCTAGTTCACTGAGTAAGTGATGTATGCGCTGGGTTTTCCATCCTTTAATCCGACTACAAGTACCAGTTGATGCTACATCTTGGATAGTCAACCACGGCTTGTAATTAACGCCTCTGCCCTGACCACGACCTTCTTTAATGCGTTCTTCTATGATTTCTGGCGTTACAGATCTTTTACGTTTAGCCATTTTTTTGCTGAAAGATAATTTCAACGAACGGCTGCTAGCCCTAAAACTGAACGAGACTTAATCTTTTAGGCACTAGCCATTATTCTCAAACTTGATAAGTTTGTCAAACTGACAAACTGACTGTAACATAAATTTGTCAAGCTGACACAAAAACCGCATACTATGGCTGGAAAGCTCTTCAAGCTCTTACTGAAGACTTTATCTGTAGGAATAGTGTGAGCTGTTGTGGAACTAAAGGATTTTTTAGCCAAGTACCCTGAGACCACCCGTAATGACTTGGCAACCATCTGCAACTGTTCACTACCTACCGTAACCCATTGGTTTGTTGAGGGAAATAGTCGCCGACAACTCAAGGAAGAACACAAACTGTGTTTGGCTATCGCTGACTATGTTTGGTCTCGCGATTTGGCAGAACCAGAACATTTTCATGTTCTCAGGCAAATCAGACGCAAACAAGTCGCACGTTTGCACCGCTAATTTTTTGTCATTTTGACTATTGATTATTGTTGACCACTGAAGTTCTGCTTTTCAGATGACTATGTGCATAGTCGAACACATACCCTGGGTATTGCTTTCTTGCAAAGGGGCAACTACCACAGCCATAATTTGATGTCGAAAATAAATTATCTTTGGGAAGCTCTTGTGTTCGACAAGCCTGATGTTAAAACTCTACAAAGCGCCAGCTTTTACTTATACTCACGCGCGAGTATACAACTTTATTGTCCAGTATACGACTTTATTGTTTAGTATACGACTTTATTGTTTCTATACACCTGTTCGTCAAATATGCTCAGAAATAGCCAGCAAAAGCATTGCCTTCACTGGCAGTTAACTAAGATACCTGAATTCTGCTACCTCATTTATCTCCCTATTACCTAAGTTTGGTAGAGCGAACTTAGGTTAACCGCAGTTGAGTTCAATGAATTATTCTTCAGTTCAACTAATTATTCTTCAGTTCAACTAACTTTTCTCCTTTTACACCTTTAATTTCTGGAGATGTTTATTATTCCACCGTTACCGATTTGGCGAGGTTCCTTGGCTGGTCAACATCCAAACCGCGACGCGCAGCAATATGATAAGACAACAATTGTAAAGGAATTACAGTTAAAACAGGTGAAAGTAACTCATTAACTTGTGGGACTGGTAATAACTCATCAAAAGTTTCTGCCGCTTCCTTGTCGTCCATTGCAATAACACCAATCAAGCGAGAATCTCTTGCCTTAGCTTCTTGAGCATTAGATAAAGTCTTTTCATAAACTTTACCAGGCATGGCGATCGCAACTACAGGAACTTTAGCATCTAACAAAGCAATTGGTCCATGTTTCAGTTCTCCAGAAGGATAACCTTCCGCATGAATATAGCTAATTTCCTTTAATTTCAAAGCCCCTTCTAAAGCAATTGGATAATTAATTCCCCGCCCCACAAAAATAAAATCTGTAGTCTCCGTAAATTCGTGCGCTAACTCCTCAATGTAACGCTCTTGACTTTCCAAAATAATTTCAATTTGTGCCGGAAGTTGCCTTAACTCCGTAATAATTTCCTCAATTTGAACATTTGACAAAGTTTTGCGATGATAAGCTAAATCTAAAGCCAAGAAATAAAACGCCATCAATTGAGCGATAAAAGATTTAGTAGCAGCAACCCCAATTTCAATTCCTGCTCTAGTATCAATTAAATCAGGCACAATACTAGCCAAAGAACTATCAACACGATTGGTAATTCCTAATAATTTCGCTTGATACTTAGCTGGTTGATTTTCACGACGCTCTTTTACCATAGCTAAAGCAGCTAAAGTATCTGCTGTTTCTCCAGATTGAGTAATCCCAATAGTTAAAGTATTAGCAGTTATTGGTGGTGGAGAATAGCGAAATTCTGAAGCATATTCAATATTTGTATGTATTTGCGCTAATTCTTGCAGTAAATATTTACCCACTAATCCCGCGTGCCAACTTGTACCACAAGCAACAATCTGAATATGTTCTAGATCAGAATAAAGTTCTGTGGGTATTCCTAAATTAATCGGTGATTGATCGGAATCAGGATTCCACTGATGATTCAGATAAGCTTCTAAACAAGTCCGCACAACTCCTGGTTGCTCGTAAATTTCCTTAACCATGAAGTGGCGGAAACCTTGTTTTTCTACCAAGATAGGATTCCAGTTGAGGGTGCGGGGAGTTTTCTTGAGGCGATCGCCCGCAAAGTTGTAAACTTCTACTCCTAGAGGTGTGAGTCTAGCTAATTCCCCATTTTCCAACGGCAACACAGCACGAGTATATTGCACAATTGCTGGAGTATCCGAAGCACAGAAAAACTCACCTTGCCCAAACCCAATAACTAAAGGTGCTTGCTGACGTACCACAATCAACTCATCAGGGAAATCAGCAGAAATAACTGCTATAGCAAAAGCACCCTTGAGTTTCATCACAGCTTGGCGCACTGCTTCTAGCAATAGCGAAGGTATGTGAGCATGAGCAGGTGCGGGGGGATTGGAGAAAAATTCTGCTATTAAGTGGGGGATGACTTCTGTATCGGTTTCTGAGAGAAATTCGTGTCCTAGCTTTTTGAGTTCCTCGCGCAACTCACGGTAATTTTCAATAATCCCATTTTGAACTACAGCTATGCGTTTTTTCGTATCAGTATGGGGATGGGCATTATGTTCCTCTGGTTTACCATGAGTTGCCCAGCGAGTGTGTCCTATACCAAGCTGCGCTGGATTTGCCTGCATTTCCAACTTTTCCCGCAGGTTACGCAACTTGCCTTTAGCACGAACGCGATCGAGTTCACCTTCCGACACCAAGGCTATTCCCGCAGAATCGTAGCCTCGGTACTCTAATTTTTCTAAACCTGCAAGCATGATCTCCGTAGCTGCTTGAGTGCCGATATAGCCAACAATTCCGCACATAGAACACACTTCCCCTTAACGCTGGATAATTTTACAATGACTTGCTCAAAGCTAATCGCGATCGCAAAATTCGTCAATCATCCTTTGTTTATATCCTGTAATTCTTTCATTAAAAAAAAAGAGGAAGCCATTAGCCTCCTCTATAACTTTGCACCCAAGGGATATTGAAAAGCAAATAAAACAAATAACTTTGTTTAAGGGCGCTTGCTATTAGCTCTCTCCAATTGAGATTAGAGAGGAATTCTGACCATTTTATTAGTAAGCCAGACCCATACTGCGAGTTGTTTCTGCGCCCAGGTAAACTCGGATGCTGAGGAAGTCTGTAGGACAAGCAGTTTCACACCGCTTGCAACCTACACAGTCTTCTGTCCGAGGCGAAGAAGCAATTTGCGCTGCCTTACAGCCATCCCAAGGAACCATTTCCAGAACGTCAGTAGGGCAAGCACGTACACACTGAGTGCAACCAATGCAGGTATCGTAGATTTTGACTGTATGAGACATCTCTTAAAAACTCCAAACGAGTGTTCTCTTGTATTTAAGACCAGAATTCAGGCTTAGTTTACCGCAGGTACTGAACCCAGATTGCATACCCGCTACATAACTTTAAAGTTTTTAATATCTTGGGAGCTTTTTCCTGATCATTAAGGGTGGTCATGCGCCCGTTGGGAGAGGGGCAGAGGGGCAGAGGGGCAGAGGAGATAAATAATTAAAATTACCTTTACTGTTGTAATATTGCCGCTTTGTGGATCATTCCTTGGCGATTACTCCCTCATTTCGACCTCCATCACCAGATCATTTAAATATTTTTTAAAAAGCCAGCAGCGATCGCACCCAGAATAGACACCCCAAAAATTAACCGATACCAGATAAATACCCAAGTACTCTGGGTTTGCAAAAAGCGCAGTAACCACGCGATCGCAACATAAGAAAAAAAGCCTGCTGAAATCACCCCAACAATAATGGGAACTAACCCTGCACCGTCTAAACCTGCTTTAAACACATCTTTGAGTTCTACTAACCCAGCTAGGGTAATTGCTGGAATACCTAATAAAAATGAGAATCTGGCAGCCGTAGCGCGTTCTAAACCCATAAATAACCCTGCGGTGAGGGTAGAACCAGATCTCGATACTCCTGGAATTAATGCCATTGCTTGGGCTAAACCCATTAATACCCCATCGAGGATGCCCAATTGCTCAAAATTTCGCTTACGCTTACCGAACTTTTCGGCAACTCCCAACAATAGCGACATGAAAATCGAGGCGATCGCGATCGCACCTAAACTTCTTAATGGTGAGTTATCAAAATCAGGGATAAATTTCTTAATTAACAGTCCAAAGAAAACAATCGGTATTGTTCCTAAAATAATCCCTGCTGCGATGCGAAAGTCATCGGACTGATAATCTTTTTGGGCGATCGCACGTAAACTACCTGTAGTAATTTGAACTAAGTCACCCCAAAAAAACCACAAAACTGCTGCAATACTGCCCAATTGAATCACCGCAGTAAAACCAACACCAGGATCTCCCCAACCTAAGACTACTGGTACTACCTTTAAATGAGCAGAACTGCTGATCGGCAAAAACTCTGTTAACCCTTGCACTAAACCGAGAATTAACGCCTGAAAAATATTAACCTGCGCCGTCGTCGCTGTGGTTGCTGGCTCAAGCCCTTGCTGGGTAAAGCCTGCCTCTGCTGTCGCTAATGTTAATAAAGTACTAGCTGTGCCTATACCCATTAGTCTAAGCAAGCGATGTGGCGATCGGATCATATTTTCCTCCAAATAATTCACTCCCAAACCATAACCAATGTTCCAACAATATTGGCTCATTTACGCAAAATCATCAGGCTTCTTCTAGAAATGTGCCAGAGGTATAGCTGTAGCCAGATAGGTTTGGACATTCTTTATTTTCAGGACTTACCCCCTCTCATGCTTAAAACCTAGATCCCCCCTGCCCTTAAAAAGGGGGAAGCTCAAAGTCCCCCTTTTTAAGGGGGATTTAGGGGGATCTTTTCGCCACTCACTAGAAAATTAAGCTAAGATTAAAACAATCCCCAGGGGGGGGATAAACCTGTGTTATCTTGAGATATCTTAAAGATAAGTAAAGAAACTTTACAAAAATAAGAATATTTTGTTTAACGATACCTGCAATACTACTAAATCTCCTACATCTGGCTTCCCAACCGAGCCAGTAAAAAATCTCTTTCTCATTTCTGAGTGGGAAACTGATATTAGTAAATATTGGTGGGCGTTTGGCGCAGCCTGCTTTCTAGTTTCCGTGCCAGTATTTGTCCAAGCGCCATTGGTGCGAGAACTGCCACTGCTGAGTTTAGTATTAACAGCAGCTTGGGTATGGTTAGGGTTACTACTAATAAAACGTCCAGCTACTCAGTTGTGGGGAGACTTGCTGCTAGGGTTTAGTTGGAGTTGGCTGGCTGGTTCACTTTATTGGGGATGGTTGCGTTGGGAACCATTAATTCACTTACCAGTAGAAGCGATTGGTTTACCATTTGTTTTATGGTTTCTGTGGCGCGGGTGGGGAAAAGTTGGGAACTTTTTTTACCTTGGCTCATTGTTTGGTACAGCAGTTACAGATTTATATTTTTATATAGCTGGTGTGATTCCCCACTGGCGGGAACTGATGCAAGTTGATCCAGCTTTAGCGACACCAATATTACAGAATGCGATCGCACTTGTGCGAACCCCCTGGGGGGTATCTTGGGCTGGTATTTTAGTCAGCCTATTATTAAGTGTTGGTATTTGGTCGTTAGGTACAAAGCAAATCCACTGGTGGGCATTTTCTGGTGCTGTCTTAAGTACAATTTTGGTAGATAGCTTGTTTTTAGTAGCAGCATCTCTGGCTTAGATATCATCCAAACTCTCTAGCTCCCTCCCCTTGATAAGGGGAGGGTTGGGGTGGGGTTAAATATATTTATTTATGCAAGAAGTCCATTAAACAGCAGCAACTTTTTGTTGCAGACTTTGGTGATTCTTCTGCAACAATTCAGTGATAGCAGAACTAGGAAGAGGTTTACTAAAGTAGTAACCTTGAATTTCGTCACAACCTTTTATTTTTAAGTATTCAAACTGTTCTTGTGTTTCTACACCTTCAGCAGTGATATGTAAGTTTAAATCCTTTGCCAAATTGATAATTGTGTTGGTAACTGCTGCATCCTCTTGGTTAACAACAACGTTATTTACAAAAGAACGGTCTATTTTAAGAATGTCAATTGGAAAACGTCTTAAGTAATTTAATGAGGAGAAACCTGTGCCAAAATCATCTAATGCTAGGGTAATTCCCATTTCATGTAATTCTTGTAAAACCTTAATGGAATGTTCCACATTTTCCATGATTAGGCTTTCTGTAACTTCAAGTTCTAGATCGTCAACAGATAAGTTGGTTTCTGCTAATATTTGAGCAACTAGATCGACAAGATTTGGTTGCGCTAATTGACGAGCAGATAAATTGACGGCTACCCGTAGCGGTGGTAGTCCTGCTTCCTTCCACAAGCGATTTTGATTACAGGCAGTGCGTAATACCCATTCTCCGATGGGAATAATTAAACCATTAGCTTCTGCAATTGGAATAAATTTAACTGGAGAAACAAAACCTAATTGAGGATTTTGCCAACGTATTAGTGCTTCTGCTCCGAGAATTTTACCGGAATTAGCATCAACTCGTGGTTGATAATGCAATTGCAATTCATTACGTTCTAGTGCATAACGCAATTGAGTTTCTAAAACTAACCGTTCTTGTAACTGAGCATTCATTTCAGTTCCAAAAAACTGATAAGAATTGGGTGCGCGGCGTTTAGCTTCATCTACTGCTGTATGGGCATTTTGCAATAGTTGGTCAACGTTATTTCCATCAAAGGGATAAACTGTAATCCCAAGATTAGCTTGGATGTGTAACTGATTTCCTTGTATAGATATAGGTAATGCAAACTCACGTAGGAGAGACTGACAGAAGGGAATAGCTTCTTCTGAAGTAGTTAAGTCAGGAAGTGCGATCGCAAATTCATTACTATTAAGATGACATAACAAATCAGTGCGACCAACATAAGCATTTAATTTTTGGGCAACTATTCTCAGTAGTTGATTACTAACATCGCTGCCTAAAGCATTGTTGATTTCTCGGAAGTTAGGCAAGTGTAAACAAATGACACCTAACAAGCGATTTTTTCCTTCAGCGTTTGATAAAGCTTGTTGGAGACGATCTGTAAATAAGACTCGATTTGGCAAACCTGTCAGATTATCATAATTAGTCAAGTGTTCAATTACTTGATCGAGTTTGTTAAGTGTTTGTACTGTATCTGCCATCAAAGTGCCGACTTCATCAGTATATTGAGTTGGCAGAGAGGGAAGTTGCTTTTGGTTGTAATATTTCCGCAGTGCCGAAGATGTCAAAATTACAGGTGCTAAAAGTTTATGTAATACATAGAGAGTAATACCTGTGCCTACTAAAGTTGCTACCAGCGCAATTGCCAGTACACGGACAGTCATATCTAGGGAAAATGAATTTGAAATTAGAAAATGTAGTAATAGAGATAAAAGTGGTACGTGCGTTCCTAAAAAGGCAACCAACATGATTTTGCCTTTGTAGGTTTTCGGATGGGGCAACTCAGATAGAAACGAGTATAATCCCAAATTTTGATTAGTTTTTCTTATCATATATTTCCTTTAATTAATCTGTCCTCGTGCAGGTCAACATTTATTGACAAATTCTTGCAAGTACGCAAAACAGATACCTACGTAATTATGTATACTGGCTACTATTGAGGAAAAATACCACCGTAAAATTACCTAACCTTCCTTAGTATCATCACTCAAGTAGGAATTTTTCCATAATATTTTTTAATACTGATGTTGATTTGTAACTAAAATCACACTTTCGAGGATTTTTTTAAGTGAATTTATGTTTACTATCAAGCCAAAACTAAAACTTGAATAGGACTTACGAAAAATAACAAGCGGGCAAGATGCCCGCACTACTTATGTGGTTATGGCAAGTTAATTTACCTTATATGTAGTGTGACCATCTTGGTCACGTTTTTTCTGTGTAAGTCCTGATCAAATACTATCGCTGATACTGGTGAAGTTAAATTCCTTCACTCTTACTCCTGGTACAACTTTGCTACCATAACGCTCTACGCTACTAATAGCATCAATGTCTCGCAACATCTCTGGTAAATTTTGATTAAAGCGCAAGTTTTTAATTGGATAAGCAATTTTTCCATCTTCAATCCAAAAAGTACCATCGCGAGTCATTCCCGTAACTTCTAAGGTTTTGGGATTAATAAAACGTACATACCAAGCACGACTAACTAATATTCCTCGTTCAGTTTGGCTAACTAAATCATTAAGACTTTGATCTGAGCCTTGCATTACAATTGGAAGTAAATAACCTGTTGGTAATGTGTTTTGCTGTTCCGCCCAGTAACGACTGTAGGAAAGAGTTTTAGGGATACCGTTTTTAATTACTTCTAAGTAGTGATTACTTAACCCATCACTAAAGAAATTACTTGTTTGTAATAAAGGATGCGCTGGGTCGCGGTTGACTTGTACTAATGGGCTAAATATTTGTTCACCCAAACGGTTGCCACTTGCATCACTGCGAGACATAAATGAACGACCTTCATCGGCAGCGCGTGCATCTAAATTCCAAATTACCCAGGTTAATAAATCGCCAAAGGCGGCGCTGTCAAAAATTACGGGATATTTACCTGGAGAAACTTCGCGAGGATGGCGTGATGCAAAGGCGCGTTTAATTATTTGTTCGGTTAATGATGTAATAGGTAATTGATCTATTGCCCAAGCTGTGCGTTGACTCCAGCTTGAACCATCATCAATGCGGGCGGTAAAACTAAAATTAGCTTCGGTTCCTTGGTTAACAGCTTGTAAACCTTGAGAATTACCGATGCAACGTAGAGATGTGCTTGTGCTGAGGGTTCCTGAACCTTCTACTCCTGAAGAGGCACTTAATTCACATACTCGCTGAATAATTTCTCCTCTTGCTAGAGGTGAGAGTGATGCTGTGGCGACATCAAAGGCGGGGGTGCGTTGTTCGTATGTTTGAGGTTCTAGAAGTGGAACCCATTCTGGGTCTTCTGGGGCAATACGGGCGAGGTCTTCAGAACGTTGTAGAGTAGATGCGACCGCATCATTATCAAACTCGGTGGTAGATGCAGATGCGCTTCTAGTACCAAAGTAGCTGGTAATGGTGAGATTAAATTCGCTACGACTAATGTTTTGACTTATTTGATTTTCAGAATAACGGCTAAGAGCATCTTCTCCTGTATTTAAGCTGACAAATACGCCTTCAGCTTGGGATTTTTTGATGACATTATCTACTAAGGATAAGGCTTGATCTTGAGTTATTAATTGGTTTTTTGTGAGAATCATAATTTTTTTTTTAACGCAAAGGGCGCAAAGGTATATATAAACTTAACGTTTCCCGCTCCCTCTTCTCCCCTCTCTCCTCCCTGTTCCCTATGTCATTTTGTGCCGCCAATTTGAATATCGCGCACACGCACAGGTACGCATCCATGTGTCATCTGGGCAATTTGCATTGGTTCTCCTTTCCCACAGATATCTGTTCCCCATTGTTCCTTCTCGGAAACTCCACCAATTGCATCTACACTGTTCCAAAAATCTGTAGTCATGGAATGATAAGTTACATCTTTTAGCATTCCGACTATTTTGCCTTTTTCAATTTTCCAGAAAGCATCGCCACCAAACTGAAAGTTACGGCGTTGTTGATCG
Source organism: Crinalium epipsammum PCC 9333 (assembly GCF_000317495.1). GTDB lineage: Bacteria > Cyanobacteriota > Cyanobacteriia > Cyanobacteriales > PCC-9333 > Crinalium > Crinalium epipsammum. Next base: position 312,586 of record NC_019753.1, on the reverse strand, counting down.
ATTGAATAACTACCAATACCATCAATTAAAATGCCTTCTTCTGTATCGGCAATCATTTCTGCTAAGGTGGCGGTGTGGCTACCTTTTTCTGCGCCTGGTTCTAATCCTAAATTGGGAATGCGTACCATTGGAACTGAGTTCCAACTATCAGCATAAGCACAACCGTTACTATCAGGACGACCTAAACGATATGCGGTTTCGCGGTCGGTGAGATAATCTACAAGAATGCCATCTTTAACTACATACCAGTCTTGTGCGGGTACGCCTTCATCGTCATAACCTACAGTAGCGCGTCCCTTGGGTTGAGTGCGATCGCATTTAAAATTTACCCAAGGTGCAGCATATTGTAGTTTCCCTAATTTATCTGTAGTCGCAAAGCTTGTCCCTGCAAAGTTAGCTTCGTAACCATACACCCGATCTAATTCCGTAGGATGACCAACTGATTCGTGAATAGTTAAATATAGATTACTTGGCTTTAAAATTAAGTTTGTTTTAATACCAGAGGGACTTTTAGGTGCGTGGACTTTTTCAATTGCTTCTTGTGCAACTCGGTCTACTTGTGCAAATAAATCTGCTGGATTAATATGTTCGTAGCCTATATTTAAAGGTGGACGCTCGTAGCTGCGACTTTGAGCATCGCCATTTGCGATCGCAGTACATCCAAAACCTGGATAACTTCTATCTTGAATGGAGCCAGAGGACTCCCACTACACCCGTAGGGTTAGTGGCGAGATGAATGGCGACCAAACTATATAAATTGAGCGAAGCGAATCCTTATTCCGGTGTCGCTTGTTGCTCGACATATTTTTTTAATTGTTCAATTGTAGCACCTCCACAACTAGCTACAAAATAAGAACCAGTCCAGAAATAGGGTTTGTTATAGAAATATTTTGAGGCTAACCAGGGATATTCTTTACGGATTAATCTGCTGCCAACTGTTTTTAAGTTCCCGATTAATGTGGATAATGGTATATCTGGCTTATAGTCAATCAACAAATGAACATGATCTGACTCTCCCTTAAATTCTAGTAGTTCTGATTCCCACTTATTTAAGGTTTGTTTTAAGATTTCTAGAGAGCCGTGTTAAGATTTCGGCATTAATTGCACGTCTACGATATTTTACCACGAGAACAACGTGAGCGTTAAGTTTGTAAACAGACCTAAAACCGTGATGATATGAGGTTGACATCTTTAAGCGTCAAATGTTAATATATAGATAAGTTTAGCTCAAAAGAACTGATGTTAGACGTACTCAAGGTGAGAATTTATCCAAATAAGGGGCAACAACAAGCATTAGCCAAAAGCTTTGGTTGTTCTAGATTTGTATTTAATTATTACCTGAACAAAACTAACACTCAGTATGAAGAAACGGGTAAGGGTATGAGCTATTACGACATGGCTAAAGACCTTACTCAACTCAAAAAGCTATCTGATTATGAATGGTTAACAGAAGTAACTGCTGCTACATTACAACAAACACTTAAAAACTTAGAATCAGCTTTTAAGAACTTTTTTAGTAAAAGAGCAAGATTCCCTAAGTTTAAAAGTAAACATAGAAAGCAATCAATTCGTTATCCTGAAAGCTGTTCAATTAAAAATGGTGGTTTAAAACTTCCAAAACTTGGCATTGTTAAAGCAAACATTTCAAAAAGTATTAACGGTAAAATTAAGTCTGTAACTGTTTCTCAAACCAGTACAGATAAATATTTTGCTGCAATTTTATTTGAAACTGATGATTTAACAACTAACAAGAAAGGGAAAATCACAAGCATTGACTTAGGTTTAAGTAATTTAGTTACTACTTTTGATGGAAAAGATTTTGATAAAGTTGATCCGATTAAACCTACCAGGAAATATGCTAAACGTTTAAGACGTAGACAACAAGCATTATCCAGAAAGAAAAAAGGGTCTTTAAATCGTCAGAAACAGGTTAAGAGAGTTGCTAGAGTTCACGAAAAAATAGCGAACACAAGACAAGATTTTCTCCATAAGCTCTCAAGAAAATTAGTAGACGAAAACCAAGTCATTATAGCTGAGAACCTTTGTATTAAAGGATTAGCACGTACCAAACTAGCGAAATCAATATTAGATGCTGGTTGGGGAATGTTGCTTAATTTTATCAGCCATAAACTAGATAGAGAGGGAGCAATATTTGTTCAAGTTGACAGATTCTTTCCTAGTAGCAAGCTTTGTAATAGTTGTAAAGTTAAGAACAATTCATTAAATCTCAGTATTCGTGAATGGGTTTGTCCTGAATGTAAAACTCACCACGATAGAGATGAAAATGCAACACAAAATCTTAGAGAAGAGGGCATAAGAATTCTGTTAACAAATACCGTAGGACATACGGAAATTCAAGCTTGTGGAGAAACTGTAAGACTTAATGGTGCTTGCATCAAAGAGCAAGTTTCAGTGAAGCAAGAATCTCCCGTCACAGCGCAAGCTTGACGGGGGAGTGTCAAATATAGTCTGCTGAATTACAGAACCAATTGTAGAAGCAAATATCTTATCTTCACGGGTAGAACGTAAGTAAGAATACGCTTTTTTAATACCTTTATCGCTATAAGTTAGTAACTTTTCATTCAAACTTAGAAGTAAATCCGCTTTTTCAGTAATAGCTACTGCAAACGGATCAATTTCAATCGGTGTAATATAAGTATCTTGATAAGCTGCTACCGGAACTAACTCCACCTTGGTTTGTTGCGATAGGCGACTACCTTTAGCAATATCAACAGCTAAAGCAACGATGCGTTCAACTTCTTGAAGCGTTTTATGAGGACTAGCAGCAAACCCCCATGCGCCATTGAGGAGGACACGCACACCAAAACCTGAGCTAACATTATCTGAAATGTTGCTTAAAGAGCGATCGCGTGCCATTAAATTTTGTGTACGATAATTGCAAAAGCGCACATCCCCGTATTCACATCCAGCTTGTTTAATTAAAGAAATTGCCAGCGTAGCTAAATCTGTAGCAGTGCGTGTGGGAGCTTGTACCATAGCGAGTAATAGCTATAACAGGTGAATGTATTCTAGCTACTGCATAGCTACTTTTGCAGGACTTTGGCAAAAATCCGGTTTAAAGATACGCTTTTTTAACCGCAGATAAACGCAGATAAACGCAGATGAAATACAAAATTTATCGACTTATGCCACAGATTTATTCTCTTTAAAAATTATACGAAGCTGAGTGGCAATATCTGCGATCGCACTTTTACCTTGATCTATCACCAATGATAGACCCACAAAACTATGAATCATGCCATCATACCGTTGCACTTTGACAGGAACCCCTGCTGATTCCAACTTTACTGCATAAGCTTCTGCTTCATCTCGTAGCACGTCATACTCGGCAGTAATAATATATGCTGGCGGTAAATTAGCTAAATTATTTGCCAATAGTGGCGAAGCATAAGGATTTTGTCCATCAGCTACATCTGCGAGATAATGATGCCAAAACCACATCATTTCTTCTTTACTTAATCCAAAATCACCTTGTCCATATTTTTGATAAGATTCGGTATCAAATCCATATTTAGTTGTGGGATAAATCAAGATTTGAAACATTAGTGAAGGCTCGCCTTTATCCCGCGCCATTAAAGCTACCGCAGCAGCAATATTTCCACCCGCGCTATCTCCTGCAATAGCAATGCGAGTTTTATCTCCATTTATATCGCCAGCATTATTACTTACCCAATTAGTAACAGCATAAGCGTCTTCTACGGCAGTAGGAAATTTATGTTCAGGTGCTAGGCGGTAATCTACTGAAACTACGATACAATCCGCTTGATTAGCTAAAGAACGACAAATATGATCTACACCATCCAAATCACCTAGCACCCAACCACCACCATGAAGGTAAACCAATATCGGTAACTGAGTATCTAGCCTTGGTGTATAGATCCTGATAGGAATATTCCCCTGTGACTTAATAGTGTTATTTTGGATACTCGCAACAAATTCTGGTTTTAGTTCCTTTCCTCTTAGTTTGGCAATCAATTCCCTTGCTTGCATGGGTTCTGCGCTGGAAAGAGGCGGTAAATTTAACTGAGATATTTGTTGTAAAAATTTTTTTGCTTGTAAATCTAGAGACATAGGAGAAGCTGGCTGTATAAGCTGTTACTACAAATTAGAAAGCTAATTCTACCTCTTTAGTATTAGCAAAATCAAACTGACTCTAACTGCCGTTAGAGGTAGATATCTTTATTAGCAATTAAGATGCAGATAAATGTGGTGAAGGATAGATCATGGAAGTTAATAATACCGAAGTAGATAATTTTATTCAGCTAGTTAATTTAAGGAAGTCAAACCATGACTTACTAGAGGAAGTCCGTAAACTTGCTTCTGCTATAGAAAAATTACAATTAGCATTAGAGTATTTTCAGTACCAAGTTGAACAAGAGCAATTAAAACAAATGCAAATAGACTTTCAGCATGAAGTCAAATCGAGGAACTTGGAAGCTGATTTTAAAGAAACTTTAGCTAGATTGGATTTAGATTAATTAAGCAGACGGGTTTGATTTTACGACTAAAAAATAATATTTTATTTTTTAACAATTAAAGCCCAAGATTTATTAATATTTCTAATAATAAAAAACCAGCTAATATGTTGACTTTTATCTATTTAAGTTAAGTGCTTAGTTTACGTTTTTGTTTCTATCTACTTTGTTCTCCGGTAATCCGTCAAATAAGTAGATAGGTATAATGAAGCGTCAAATCTTCACGCGCTCATGGCGGATATGTTAATCTAGAAGGTGCATTCTCCATCAATGATCAATCAATTATCAATTCCATAATCCAAGCCTCCTACTTCAGTAATTGATAATTGTTAATTTTTAATTGTTTATTATGTATCTTACCTGGTTAGACAACAATAGTTGGTTAGTTGAAATTGGCTCAAAACGAGTACTGATTGATCCTTGGTTAGTGGATGAATTAGTATTCGCAAATCTCGATTGGTTGTTTAAAGCTTCCCATCCTACTCAACGTGCAATTCCAGAAAATATAGATTTAATTATCCTCTCTCAAGGTTGGGAAGATCATGCTCATCCGCCAACTCTAAAAGTATTAGACCATAATATTCCTGTGGTAGCTTCTCCTAATGCTGCTAAAGTTGTCCAAGGATTGGGTTATACAAACGTAACTGCACTAACTCACTGGGAAAATTTAACTTTTCATCAAAACTTACAAATTCAGGCAACTCCTGGTTCACTGGTGGGCGCAACACTTGTAGAAAATGGTTATTTAATTAAGGATTTAGAAACAGGTTTAAGTATCTACTACGAACCTCATGGGACTCATCCCCCCTCGTTAAAAGAAGTTGCCCCAGTAGATGTTGTAATTACTCCCTTAATAGACTTAGCTTTACCATTAGTTGGGTCTCTTATTAAAGGCGGTAAAAGCGCTTTAAAATTAGCGCAAATTTTGCAACCGCAAGTAATGCTGCCTACTGCTGCTGGAGGTGAGGTAGTTTATGAAGGATTCATAAATAAGTTACTTCAAAGTATCGGCAGTATTGAGGAATTTCGCACACTGTTAGCAGAGAATAATTTATCTACAGAAGTAATTGAACCACGACCAGGCGATCGCATTGAACTCAAACTTCAACCAAAAGTTACCTGTGTCGCTTAATATAGACAATTACAATCTTAGTTTTATATTCATGGCGGGGCGTACTCCCCGTCATGGATAATTGCAAAGAGCAAATACTAAAACTTATTAACTAGGAATAAATTTTAGAGAAACACCGTTCATACAGTAGCGTTTGCCTGTTGGCGCGGGACCGTCATCAAACACATGACCTAAATGCCCACCACAGCGATGACAATGTACCTCAACTCTAGTCATAAAAAGTGACCTATCAGTAGTTGTCGCGATCGCACCTGGAATAGGATCATAAAAACTGGGCCAGCCAGTGCGACTATTGAACTTAGTTTCAGATGTAAAAAGTGGTAAATCGCACCCAGCGCAAACATAATTCCCCTTAGCATATTCCTTGTCAAGGGGACTGGTTCCAGCGCGTTCAGTGCCATGTTTACGCAACACAGAAAACTGTTCTGGTGTCAAAGTTTTACGCCACTCTTCTTCAGTTTTGTTGATTTCAAAATTATTATTTGAAGCAGCCATAACTCCTGATTTCTCCGGCAAATAACGTGATAACCATGCTGCGCCCACAAATGCTGCGCCAGCTTTTAAAATATAACGTTTTCTCATGTTCTGTCGTTCCATTGCTACAGAAATATGCAAATCCAATCTGGATAAAATTTATTGACATTGGGCTATCTTAGTGCTACAATATCGCTAAGGATAATATTAATGTAAAGCTTCTAGAAACTCTTTCAGTTGTGAAGCAAGAGCTAAAGCTCAATTACCGAAATTTTATTTCTAGAAGCTTTGAGCAAAGAGTGTTTCCGATTGTAGCTATCAGAAATTTAGATCATGGCAGATCGAGTGGTAGGTCCTACAATTCCAGTAGGGCTGATCTTTTTTGAATTCTGGAATTTTATAACTGCTGTGCGTGTCTCATTATCAAACATTCCATTAACAGATCCAGTGTAAAATCCTTTCCGTCTTAAAAATTTTTGAACAAATCTGACATCTTCTCCTGTGCTACCAGTTTTGAGCATGGCGCTGCCTGGAGTCATGGCATTGCCTGACTTCATGGCATCTCCTGCTTTCATAGCATCTCCTGGAGTCATAGCATTTCCAGAACTCATGGCATCTCCACGAGTCATCGTGCCGCCTGACTGGTCACTTTGAGCAATTTGGAAAGGATTGGGAGAGGAGTATGCAGGCATAGCAGCAGCTAAGGTAAGACCTGAGATCAAACACACTACTTTGAAATTCATATTTTTTTCCAACTTTATAAATGAGTGCGAATTTAGTTACTATCAAGTAGCTATTGCTTCGCATCGGTTCCTTTGTTATACGGACTAGCTTTGATTTTGGATTGCGATCATATTTGAGAATATGGAAAATGTTTAATAGTACGCTGGCAAGATGCCCGCACTACATCTGATGCCAAAGAAAATTAATTAACCTTATATGTAGTGCAAGCGTCCCGCTTGCTTTCTTAAATTGCTCTGTTGTACTTGTGGCGATAAATCTATCTGATTGTAGGGGCGGGTTGCCCTAAATCAAAATATCCTACAAACCAATAAATTAAACCCGCCCCAAAATCTAGGTAACTACCTTTGAGCATCAACTACTTCTAATTCAGACCAACGTTCACGCACTACCCCACTTAGCGCCTGTAATCCCCATAATTCACTACGGCGATGACCTACTACAATTACACCAATTTGGGTTTGGGCTACAGCTAACTTTGCTGGTTGTCTAAATTGCCCTGTAATGTATAAATTAGCACCGCGTTCTGCTGCCTCACGCACTAAGGCATCAGTCATTGCACCAACAACAGCCACAGATTTGATCTCGTCTCCACAGGGATAAACAGCATCGTGTCCACCAAATATCTGATTAACGTAATCAGAATATTGCTCAAAACTGCTTGCAGAAATCTTGCCTAACATCCCAATTGGACGACCTGCTTTTTCACCTAATATTTCTAAGTTAGACATTCCTAACACTTCAGCAAGTCTAGGATTAAAACCCAAAGTCATGCGTTCATCAAATGCTAGGTGGTAAGCTACCACACCAACATCGGGCGATAGTTGCGAAGGTTCTAGTTTCCAAGGTCGATGTAGAAATAAAGCATCTAAGCGGTGAGTATTTGCCCATGCAGTTAATTCTGACCAAGGTTCTAACGCTAATCCAAAACGCTGAATAGGTCGCTGTGATGGTCGATATACCCCGCCTTGGTCATCAATAAAGCCTTCAACAGCAAAAAACTGATTAAAAAATTTTACAATATCTTCTAGATCAACCATATTTCTATATATCTATTTACCAGCTAGTGCTAAACTATATACTTTGGAAATGAAGCTGGTAATAACCTGCTGACTAAATAATATTTAATAAATGCAGTGTTAAAACCAATATTTTCGTTGATTAGCAGCTTCATTTTTTTAGGAGATAAAAATATCTCCCTAGCTCACTATCGTCCTACAAAATAGATATAAATACATCCTGTGCAAAACTTATCTTCCAATAATTTACCCGATGCAAGCGCAAAAAGCACTTGGCATTTATTAACATTAACTCAAGTATCAAAACGCGAGTTATTTTATAAACAGGTTTTACACGCGATCGCTCTTGAAAAACTGGAAACTCTAATTTTGAGAGTAGAATTACCGCAAGATTCGGTTTATAAAAATTTAGTTTTAGTGGAAGTAAGTAGTTTAAAAGCTGTGCGCGATCGCTTACAACAAATTGACCCTAGCCTACAGGTAAAAATTGATCCCAAACCATTAACAATAGATCAAGTTAATCGAATGTTAGGACAGTAAACAGCGACCAGGAAAGTTTTATCTTGTTACTCCTGCATTCTGATCAAGAGCGATCGCGTGAGAAGAATTTATTGCCTCGACTGAAGATTTGCCGTGTATCCACGCCAAGGGCTTACTTCAAGAATACCTTGAGGTGTAAACACAACCTTAAACTGACCAATTAGTTCTGATGTCGTTGCCTGATTGTTAATCGGTTGAGATAGCAAGTCGCCTAGAGGCGTTTGCCCAATAAATTTTTTAGCCACATCACTGACAGGCTGATAAGCAACAATCACTCCCTTTTGACTAATACCCACGCGATAAACTAGATGTTGTTGTGATGCCGAACGTTTTTGCCAAGCCTGATTAATTAAGTCGTAAAGTTTCCGATTTAATTGATAAAGTTGAGTATTATCAGTAACTTCTGGTTGCGTATTAAAAAGAGCCTCTAATTGAGATTGAGAAGGTGAAAAAGGTTTTGGCTTGGGCAAGGTTTTATTGGCGGCAGACATCGACCAAAGTTTAATAGTTTCATCGGCGCTGCCACTAGCTAATGTTTGTCCATCAGGACTAAAAGCTACTGACCAAACTGTTTTATTATGTCCTACCAGGGTACGTAGCAACTGCCCACTCTGTACATACCAAAGCTTAATTGTTCGGTCATAACTACTACTGGCTAGAGTTTGGCTATCAGGGCTAAATGCCACTGACCAAACTGCTTGATTGTGTCCTGCTAGTGTATTTAGTAACTGTCCAGTTGGTAAATTCCACAGCTTAATCGTCCGGTCATAACTGCCGCTAGCTAACTTTTGACCGTCAGGGCTAAACGCTACTGAACGAACTGCTTGTGAGTGTGCAGCTAGCGGAATATTTAACTCACCAGTACTCGGTTGCCAGATGCTAATTTTTCCGTCTTCAGTACCACTAGCAAGCTTCTGCCCATCAGGGCTAAAAGCAATAGTTCTCACACTAGCTGAATGGCGCAGAGTGTGGAGTAATTCGCCTGTTTCCAAATTCCACAGGTTAACGGTTTTGTCATAACTACCAGTGGCAAGAGTTTTGCCATCAGGACTGAAAGCAACAGCCTCAACTTGATCTGAATGTCCCTTGAATGTGCGAAGTAATTCGCCTGTTTGTAAATTCCACAGTTTAATTCGTTTGTCCCAGCTACCACTGGCAAGCAGCTTACCGTCTGGACTAATAGCTACGGATGCCACTGCATCCCCGTGTCCTTTTAGTGTTTGGAGTAATTGACCAGTGTGTAAATTCCAGAGTTTAATTGTCTTATCATAACTAGCACTAGCAAGGGTTTTTCCATCAGGGCTAATCGCAATTGCATAAATCCAGGCTGAATCGCCCAAAATAGTTCGTATCTGTTGATTTTCTACGCTTAATCCAATGGTGGCAGTTGTTGAAGCTGAATTGATGTTAATTAAACCAATAATTGTGGCAGATGCAGTTAGTGCTAATGCTAATTTTGCCTTGCGAGAAACTGGATGTGCTTTCATATAAATACTATAGGGATTAAGCTGTTTGTTGTGGTGTAGACGTAAATTTACAGCGAGATGTATGTTGTTACTATGTAGCCGTCTGTTGGGTAGGTTGAGACTTTTGTTCTTTAGCTTTCTGCTGTTGCCATTCAATCCAACGTCGCTTGAGAAACAGAATGATTGTGGCGGCAATTGCTAAAATTCCTAGAGGAGTTATTAGGCTCCAATGATCTGACATTTTGTCCCAAATATGCCAAGCCAATAGAAACATGGCAAAGTAGGTTAACTGATGCAAAGTTCTCCAATTTTTCTTTAATTTTTTTACGCTCCAATCATTTGAGGTCACGGTTAAAATGATAAATATAATAAACGTTGTCACTCCTTGAAAATAGATTTCATAGGTTCTAACATCAAAGAAATCAAAGTTTCTTTTGGTGACGAATAAAACGGCATGAGCCAGAGTAAGAATAAAAGCTAAGATACCGATTTGTCGCCTATATTTTAATAACTGAGTTGGAATTTTGTGTTTGCGCGTTGCTGGAAAAACAACTCTTAAAAGAGTTGGAAGCAAAGTGGCGATATAGCTAAACAACGCCAAAAAACCCAGGAAATTAGCTAATTGCACATTTTGAAATTCAATCATAATTCATCCTTAATAAATGCGGAAAGATAATCTTAAGTTAAAACACAACTAGAGAAGGCTGCTTTCCGCAAAAAGTTTGATTGAATTGAAAAACTTCTCAATTTTATTGAGAAGTTTTTGTCTAAAAGTTAGATTTTAAACTACCTATTCGCCTGAATCGCTCACTGGATAAAATAATTCAGTTTCCTGATCGAATCGCCATCCGATACCGCTTGGGTCTTTCTTACGGCTCCAGTTTGTAAAGCCTGGATTGAACGTAATCTTTGGTTTCTTAATTGTTCAGCTTTTCAAAGCGATGAAGTTAAAAAGTGATGTAATGATTGTTCACTCTTCTAATCCTACTAAGCATTGTGCAAGTTAAATGTGAAACAGCTTACCTTGGCAATTTCTGGTAGATTTTTACGTTTAATGGAGGATATCATTCCTCTATCAAAATTGCGGGACATACCAAACCTGTTTGATCAGTTGCCTTCAGCTTTGATGGTCAAACTTTGGCTAGTTGTAGTGGTGAGGAAACTATCAAAATTTGGCTTATGCAGCACAACAAAGCTTCACCAGCTAACACTCAAACACTTGAGAACACGCTGTTTAGGAAAAAAAGTTGATAAGGAGGACGCAAAATTACGAAACGCAGCTAGCTACTTGTGTAGGAATCTAAACAAGCTCACTATCCATTTATTTTGCCTTGGATGTATACCCCCAGTTCCCAGATCTGGTGAGGTCTTGTATGCAGCAATTTAAGTGGAATTTCTAAGTCCAACTCAATTCAAAGGAAAGAAATGAAAGATACCGTAATTATCCCATGGAACAACATTTTCTTGGAATGCGTGCGTAAGCTGGGTGGCGCTCCCGGTCCCATTGCCCGGATTGGAGCCATGATGCACATTGCCATGTTTGACACGATCAATGTTCTTTCTGGCAGTCCCTACAAGTCGTATGTGTCTAACCTACCGAAAAAAGTCGAAGGCGTAGACCCCGCCATGAGTGCAGCCTATGCCGCACGCAAAGTGTTACGGCAAACAATTGCTGGACTTGTCGATCAAGCCACACACAATCCAGGTGGGGTATCTAGTCCTTTCGAGCCGTATCAGCTCAATATGGATTTTAATACAGAGCAATTTTTGCAGGATTCTATGAAGCCCTTCAACATGGGTTCGAGTGAAGAGGCTCGTAATTCATCGCGGAAGTTCGGTGAGGCGGTCGCAGATGCAGTTTTGGCAGCACGTCAAAATGATGGTGCAGATCTAGCAACTCAGAAACAACCTCCCTCTGTGGAATTTGGTTTTGCCCCGGGTGATTGGCGGGAAACAGGTTCGGGATCGGCAGTCACGCCACAGTGGGGCAAAGTGAAACCCTTCGGTGGATGGCAGAGCGCTCAAATTGGTAATTTCCTACCCAAAGCATTGAACGTCAGTAAATTCAGCAACTACTCTCAATTGCTACCAAGCCGAGATTACGCAGGTCAAGTTAATGAAGTACAGCGGCTTGGGGAAGCCCATTCCCCAGAACGGACGCGAGAGCAAACGGAAATTGCATTCTTCTGGGCTAATGACCTTAACGGTACTTCCAAACCTCCAGGTCAGCTTTACGCTATTACCCAGATCGTGGCTAAGCAGGAGGGAACAGTGCAAAATCTACTTGATACAGCACGCCTCTTCGCGCTCGTTGGGATGGCTATGGCCGATGCTGGCATCGTTGCCTGGTACGTGAAGTACTTATTCCCTAAAGAAAACGACCGGAACAATCTGATCCGCCTCTGGCGGCCAGAGACGGCGATTCGGGAGGCTGATACCGACTACAACCGCGACACTACGCCTGAGCGTCGGTGGCAACCTCTTTCAGCGATGCTTGATGGCACACGTTTCTCACCACCTTTCCCTGCTTATATCTCTGGTCATGCCACTTTTGGTGCAGCCCATGCAGCGATAATGCAGCTCTTCTTTAAACGGGATTCTATTCCCTTCACTGCAACTACAGAAGATCCCCATGCCTTCCGTGATGAGAATGGAATCAAGCTTACCCGTAGTTTCACTAGTTTCACTGAGGCGGCACGGGAGAACGGGCGAAGCCGCGTTTATCTCGGTGTTCACTACCAATTCGATGCTGAGGGTGGCTTTGAGTCAGGTATCAAAGTAGCTGAGTTCGCTTTCAACAATGTATTGCAGAGCAATCCCTCAAGTGGTTGCCAAAGCCATGGGTGACAAGCAAATACTTTCCTCAGATGACTTAGCAGACCTGAAACAGTATGAATTAGACACTCGCACACCTCTATGGTTTTACATTCTGCGTGAAGCCGATGTACTTGGTGATGACGGAACGCGCTTGGGACCAGTGGGCGGACGCATTGTTGCAGAGGTGTTTATCGGTCTGCTGGAAGGAGACTCTTTATCCTACTTACGGCAAAATCCTGATTGGAAACCTATACTGGGTAGCAGCGGAAACTTTACCATCGTTGATTTGCTTAAGTTTGCGGGTGTTGTTTCTAGCCTGTAACAACACTTTAATTAAAACTGAGTAATAGCTGTAGCTAAAATTATCGCTCTTGTGCCACTTTAAGCAAAGAAAAATTGGTAATCCCCTTTATTGTGTTGCCAAGCTTGAGGTCACATATACCCCCATCAGAGTGGCACAAGAGCGATCGCTTTCAGGGGGGCATCCAGCCGCTAAAGCCGCTGGTCTATAACTAAAACTATAAATATAAAATATAGAAATTTTTCTATATTTTATTAATACTTTTAAGCCAAGTAAAATAAAAAGTCGCTCCTGCGCCAACTTCAGACTCAACCCATATACGTCCCCCTCGGCTTTCAATAATCTTTTTCACAACAGATAAACCAATACCTGCCCCTTCAATCTTGTCCCTAGCCTCTAGCCTCTGAAAAATTCCCCAGATTTTTTCTTGATATTCAGGCGCGATTCCTTGACCGTTATCTGCAACAGAAAACTCATAATATTTTTGATATTCACGTACATTCACATTTATCAAAACATCTGGTCTATCAGCATACTTAATTGCATTGTTAATCAAGTTCATAAAAACTTGTTGCAACGGTACTTTTTCACCCGCTAAAGTTGGCATTTCTGACCCAACAATAATTTTTACTTGTGGAGGTGGAGAAAGTAATTCTATTGATTCTGAGAGCAAATCAGCAACATTGATTAATTCAATATCTTCACTACGCCCTGCCCGTGAATACTGTAAAATTCCATTAATTAAAGCTTCCATGCGGTATACGCGCCCACGTAGCAAATGCAGATGCTCCCGTGATTCATCGCTGATTTGTTCTCCAATATCTTCCTCTACCCACTCGGCTAAAGTCGCAATTCCCCGTAAAGGTGCTTTTAAGTCGTGAGAAGCAACATAAGCAAATTGATCTAAATCTTTGTTAGTACGTTCTAATGTTGCTGTGAGATGAGCTAATTCTTCTGCTTTCTTTTCAATTTCTTGCCTTGCTCTAAATTGCTCAGTGACTTCAACCGCATGAGTCATAATCCCATAAACTTTACCATCACTATCAACTAAAGGTTGATAGACAAAATTCCAAAAACTCTCCTCTAAAACTCCATCATCATTGCGATCTATCATCACTGGCATCTCTTTACCTACAAAGGGTTTACCAGTTGCATATACTTGATCCAACAACTCAAAAAAGCCTTGCCCTTCTAATTCTGGAAACGCTTCACGAGTTGGTTTGCCAATCAGTTCGCGCTTACCCACAACTTGGACATACAATGGGTTTGCTGCTTCAATTACATGATTTTGCCCACGCGATACTTGAATCACTGCTGGAGCTTGCATAAATACTCGCTGTAACTCTGCTCTGGCTGCTTCTGCTTGAGCTAAAGCTTTGTCTCTTGCTTCCTCCGCTTGCTTGCGCTGTGTTAAATCGACTGCTAAAGCTATACCTTGATTGGGACTTTCTTCTAAAGTAGCTCCTGCAATTAGTACAGGTACATAGCTACCATCAGCATGAATATAAACTTTTTCGTAAGGAGTATTACAACCAAATTGGTAATGTTCCTCAATTGCTATTTGATCTAAATAGGCATATTCTGGTGGAGTGAGGATATCCCAACGCACTTTTCCTGCCAGCAAATCTTCTCTTGTGTAGCCTATAATTTGCAAAAAAGCATCGTTAGCATCAGGAATATTGCCATTGCGTTCTGGGAAAAAGATTCCAATTACATTAGATTCAAATAATCTTCTAAACTTAGCTTCACTAATTCGCAGTGCTTCTTCAGTTTGCTTACGTTGTGTAATGTCTAGTACAAAAGCTACGCCATCATGGTGAGAATCATTTAAGAGTGCTACACCTAAAACAATTGGTACTCGCTTACCGTCTCGATGGATATATTCTTTCTCATAAATATTAGAAACTCCAGTTTTTTGGGCTTCTGCGATCGCCTGATCATCTAAATAGATGTATTCTGGGGGAGTGAGTTCGCGCCAATTAATTTTTCCTAATAAATTAAACTCTTCACGGGTATAGCCAGCCGAATGTAGGTAAGCATCATTAGCATTGGTAATAAAACCATCAACATTCCAATAAGCAACTCCCACCAAGTTACAATCAAACAGTCGTTGCAGTGGTTTCTGCCTTTCCCTCACTTCGGCTTCGATGCGCTGACGTTCATGTAGCTTGCGTCCAGTGCTATCAGATATTTGTTCGCGAAGTTGCTCATTAACCTGAGATAATTGTGCAGTACGCTCTTGAACTTTTAGTTCTAGCTGCTCATTAAGTTGTAAATGTTCAGATTGTAGAGGTTGGTTAAGCAACGTTTCTAACTCTGCAACTCGTTGGCGCAGTGCTACCACTTCCTCGATCAGTTCATCTTTACTTTTATGCTGATCTTCCATCTTGCGCCTCTTAGCCTTTTTCTTATATATTATCAGGAACAACATTTGACTAGCTTATAAAGATTTTAATATTTAGGAATTTATATAACAATCATTGTTTTAATAAATATTGATGAAATTTCAAAGCTAAATATAAGGAGTAGAGAGTTATGCTCAATCCTATTGTGAATAAAGTTACAATTAATTGCCTAAGCTTGTTGTTTTTAAGTAGTATCTTTACACCACAAGCAGAAGCAGGCAGATATGTTTTTGATCAAACACCCCAAACAATTCAGCGTTACTTTGGTCGCCCATTAAGGAGTTCTACAGAAAACTTGGGTGATAAGGAGTATAAATTATATACTTATTCTTCCGCACGCTTACACACTGTCCTTCCTAAATTACCTAAAAAAGCTGAACTTCAAATTGCCTTTTTCAAAAACAGAGCCAAAATTATCATATTGAATAGCAATGCTGGATCAGACACACAATCTTTTCAATACGGTCAACCTGAAGCAGTAAAATTTTATAATTATATTTTTGGTTATAAACCGTCCATTTGGCAACCTATACCCTTACCTAATGGTGGTGGTGGTCATGAAGGTTTTCTGGAGTCTGCTTACTGTTTAGGTGATGGTGTGAGAAACTATTTTTTATCCTATATGTTAGGAGAAGATAATATCAGATTATACTATGATCCTACTTGTGAACAACAGTCTAAGTAATGTAGTAAATTGGTAAATAATGAAGGCAAAAACTCACGGTGTAATTGCTGCTGGACATCCAAAAACTGCGGAAGCTGGTGCAGAAATGCTGTCTTTAGGTGGTAACGCCTTTGATGCAGCAATAGCTGCAATTTTGATGTCTTTTGTAGCTGAACCAATGCTAACTTCTCCTGCTGGCGGCGGTTTTTTGTTAGCTCATACTCATAACCAGCAAAATATTTTATTTGATTTTTTTACACAAACACCACTTTACAATAAACCATCTGCTGAACTGGATTTTTTTCCAGTAGAAGTTAATTTTGGCGACGCATGGCAAACTTTTCATATTGGCAAAGCTTCGATGGCAGTTCCAGGCAACTTACTGGGAGTATTTCATATTCACAAAAAGCTAGGCAGATTACCTTTTCATGTAGTTGCTGAACCTGCAATTTACGCTGCTAAAACAGGTATCGAAGTAGATAAATTTCAAGCTTACTGTTGGCAGCTTTTGGAACCAATTATTAGAGCATCTCCAGCAGCGTGTAAAGTGTATGCGCCTAATGGAAATCTGCTTCAGCAAGGTGATACTTTTGTAATATCAGATTTAGCTAATAGTTTAGACTATTTTGCCAGACATGGCTCAGATGAATTTTATTCAGGAGAAATTGCTAAACAAATTGTAAAAGATTGTCAAGAGCAAGGAGGATATTTAACGCTAGAAGACTTAAAAGAATATCGAGTTATAGAACGAACGCCCTTATTAGTTAATTACCGAGGTCATACTTTATTAACTAACACGCCTCCAAGTTCGGGTAGCACATTAATGGCTTTTGGTTTGAAGTTATTAGAAAAAATAGATTTAAATGTAATTGAATATGGCAGTTCTCAGCATTTGCAAATATTAGCTGAGGTGATGCGTTTCACTAACGCAGCTAGAGCGGATGGATATGATGATTATATCTATGAAAAAGATATTTCTGACAAATTTTTATCGAATGAGCATCTGGCTAGTTATCAACAAGAATTAAGCTCAACTGTTAATAAGTGGGGTAGCACAACTCATATTAGCGTAATGGATAATGAAGGTAATGCTGCTTCAGTAACAACGTCTAATGGTGAAGGTTCTGGTTATGTAATTCCTGGTACGGGAATTATGGTTAATAATATGTTAGGCGAAGAAGATTTAAATCCTACTGGCTTCCATAAATGGCAATTAAATCAGCGAATTTCTTCGATGATGTCACCTACAATAGTATTAAAAAATAAACAGCCAGAGATAGTTTTAGGTTCTGGCGGTTCTAACAGAATTCGGACAGCCATTTTACAAGTAGTTTCTAATTTAATTGATTTTAAAATGTCTGTAGAACAGGCAGTTGAAAGCCCTCGGTGTCATTGGGAAAATAATATTTTTAGTATAGAGCCAGGCTTTAGGGAAAAAGAATTAGAAAAATTAAGTGCTTTTGATAATACTCAGATAGCGTTATGGCAAGAAATGAATATGTTTTTTGGTGGTGTTCATACTGTGAGAAAAGATGATGTAGGCGTGATGTCTGGGGCTGGAGATTCGCGTCGGAATGGTGTAGTTGTTAGTAAGTAGAAGCGATCGCACTAGGGATTAAAATTTATTTTAATCCCCTCATCTCGCCCATCTACTTACTCTTAAATTGTTGTTCTAGTTGACGATATTTAGGAATATCAATAATTTGCTCAAATTCATGGAAATCTACTAAGTTGTTGCCCGATGTAGTTCCATGTTCTTTAAGTTGACGGAAACAAGCTGCGATCGCTTGTGTAGCTGCAAACAAACCTGATAAGATCATAAGTCATGGGTCATGGTTAATTGATAATACTTAATTGTTAAGAGCATCAACTACAGCCTGAGCCGTTTTCGCACTTGACTGTGGGTTCTGACCTGTAATCAATTTTCCATCTATAACAATATGCTCACTCCAGTTAGCTGTTGAAATAAATTCGCCACCCAGTTCGCGCAACTTTGATTCCAGTAGAAATGGCATTAATTTATCTAACTGGACTTCCTGCTCTTCGGAATTAGTAAAACCAGTTACTTTGCGTCCTTTAACAATTGGCGTACCATCAGCAGACATTGCTTGTGCAAATGCAGCAGGGCCATGACAAACTGCTGCTACCACTTTTTGAGCATCAATAAATTTACTGACAACTTGACCTACCTCAGTATTGGGTAAATCATACATAGTTCCATGACCACCGGGGAAAAAGACGGCATCAAAATTATCTAAATTGATGCTATTTAAAGGTTCTGTAAGCTGTAAAGCTTGGAGTGCTTCACCATACTCTTCTGCTTGCTCGGCTGTTGGTTGACTACGTGGATCAATGGGAGTTTTCCCACCTTTAGGACTAGCAACCGTAACTTGATAAGTATGCTGACGAAAAATTTGATAAGGAATACCAAACTCCTCAAACCACAATCCTGTAGGATGTTCTGCATCAATTTGGCTGTGGTTGGTAACAACTATCAAAATATTCTTTTGGTCACTCATCAATAATTCTCCAAGTAGGTTGCAACAATTGCTATTCTGGCATCCAACTTATATTTATCTACAGCGCCATAAGGCAGAAGGTAAGGTGCAATTAACAATTAACAATTATCAATGACCCATGACCGACTTGATCTTAAGTTTAATAAGACTTACGCAAGACAACGGTAAAATCATTTTTGTATGGACGGGTTGCACGCTTACCCTATGCCTCCGAACCCTTGATATATAATATAAACCTGCCCCTTGCCCTTACCACAAAACCTTAGACATTATTGCCCTTCGCTGTAAAATCTCAGGCGTTGATCATACATCTGTCGAAGTTGAGCCATCTTGTGGCGGCTTTGCCCATAGCGATTACATGGCGGTGGTATGCTTGCCCACACAGTTCCCACCTTACAGGCAGCTTTTTCAAATCTTCCAGCAAGAATATCTGCCATTGCTCCCTTACGTTCGATAAAGTAAAGCGCCATCCTATCTTGCGATTCTGGAGAAAAATCTGGTAATCCTAGTTTAGGAGCCAAATAATCCCAGTTAAAGTCCATAATTTGATAGCGACCTGCGGCTGTAGAGCAGATGCGTCTGCCACGTATTGCACTACATTGTTTGACTTTGGGATGGGTAGAAAAATCGCTAAATGAGCCGTTAAATACCAAGATTGAGTAGCTACTGGGATCAATAGTCCCTGTCTCAGCCATACTAATTACATCTAAAAATGCCCTAACTTCTGGTGTAGTTAGTCTACTGTCGGTTGAATTGGGGGCGGAGTAGAAAGAACTGTTTTGAGGATATTCTGTTTGTGGAACTGGAATGACTTGAACACTAGGAGCAGCAGAGGTAGCAGTTATAGGTGCTTCATACACTGTTTGGGCGATCGCTTTTGGTAAAATCCCGCTTGACAAGACGAGTAAAGAAAAAGCTGTAGAAGCTAATGTGCTTGCCTTGATGGCTTTCTGTAAAACTAAACTAATTGTCATGCCTTCCGTTTTTAGTGAGGTTCTGCCAGCTATGTAACTTATGGAATCAATGGCTATAGATTTGCTGGCGTGGATCAACTTTCCAAACTTTACACTAATTTACTTTTTTGGAAATATTCCTCAGTGAATATACCTAAAACTTAGGGGAGATGAGGGAGGTTTAAATTATGGGGAAGCTTAGTTACTAGGTTCAACCTGGGAACTAGCATCAATAAAAACCTTGTAGAGACGCTCTATACAACGTCTCTACAAGGTTTTCTGAAGAGATCTAGTAGTTAACGAGATGGGGAATTAGTTGGCGGGGCTTTTGGTTGTGGAGTTGGTTTAGCAACCCCAGTAGCCTTGGGAGATGCAACACTACTTGGTTCTGGTTTAGGTGTTGCAGGTTTCGGTGCATTTTGCTTACTGCTAGAAGTTGGTTTTGCAGTTGGGCTAGTTTTAGTTGTGGTTGGCGTTGCTGTTGGGCTGCTAGTTGAGGAAGGAGATGGCGAGGTAGTTGGGCTGGGTTGTGGTGCAGTAATACTAGCAGGTGCAGCTTTTTCACCCAAAATACTTGCGTCGCCAGTATCATATACACCCGCTACGCAAGCAATCATTAATGTTGCTAAGGTTCCAATAAATAAAGCTTTCCAACCTAGTTCAGAAATATCTTTACGCCGAGAAGGAATTAAGGCAATTGTACCGCCAACAAAAATACCAACTGAAGCTATATGAGCAAATCCTGATAAGGCATAGCTAATAATTAAGACAGCGCGATCGCTTAATTCTCCAGCCGCCCCTGCCCTACCTAATTCTTGATAAGGTGGAATGGCTGTTTCTAATAATCTCCGCCCAATAATTACCGAAGAATGCCACAATTCATTCCAATCTAAAGAAACTCCAGTGAGAAATGTTAACGGTAAAAATAAAGCACCTTCAATATTTTGCAATGTGACAACTTTAAAAACGTCACCAACAGGGCTAGGTAAACCAGCTAACCAACCAAAAAATTGATTAACTAAAGAAACTAATCCTAAAATCAAAATTAGTACTGCTGCAATTGAAACTGCCATTTTCACGCCATCTAAGGCTCCCACGATCGCAGCATCTAATGGGCTAACCCGCTCTATCGGTTCTCCGGCAACTGTTTCTTGTTTAATTTCTTGTTCATCTTCAAAATACTCTTCAAACTCGTCTCGATCATCGTAAGTTTTAGCTTTAGCACTTTCTTCTGTAGGAATTCCGCCTGCTGTCAGGGGAACGCTTGTTTCAGGTACTAATATTTTTGCAAGTACAAAACAAGCAGGAATAGCAATAATTGATGCTGATACTAAATGCCCTAAAATATTGGGAAAAACTGGTCTTAAAAAACTTACATAAATTGCTAGGGTTGAAGATGCAGCCGTACCAAAACAACAAGCTAAAATAGCAGCTAGTTCACTGCGAGTCATTTTAGCTAAAAAAGGCTTAACAACAATCGCGGCTTCAATTCCTACAAAAATATTTGCAGCACCACTAAGGGCTTCTGCTCCACTTAAACCCATTGTTTTGTAGAAAATTTTAGCAAAGATATTAGTAATTACTTGAATGACACCAATGTTATATAGCAATGCCATTAAACCTGAGAAAAAAATCACGGTTGGCAAGGCTCGAAATGCAAATATATAACCAAGATTGACTGCGGGAATTTCTCCAGGTAAAGGAACAATATTTCTGCCAAAAACAAACCGCGCCCCTGTGTCAGCAGCAGCAAATACACTGTCTAATAAGCTACTAAAACCTGCTAATGCTGCTCTAGTATAAGGAAATTGAAAGACTAAAAATCCTAAGACGAGTTGTAAACCAATCCCCCAGATAATCACTCGCCAGGGAATAATCCGCCTATGTTCAGAAAACAACCAGGCGATCGCACATAACCCAAAGATGCCCAAAAACGAGATGATATTAAGCAAGTATGGAATAGCCACAAGTGTAGTCCTTCAGGAGAGAGGAGGGAGGAGAGAGGAGAGAGGAGGGAGGAAAACTTGTGATGGAACATTAGCTAATTAGTAGCTTACTTCCTATCTCAAGGGAGATGGCAGAATACACCCAAGACAATAACTCAAAAATACGTGCGACAAAACTATTGCAGTCCTACAATAAGCAGAGAATAACAAATGTAGCCAAAGTTAAGACTTTATTTGCTGGTCAAGATGGCTTGTTCATAGGAATTATAAAACGATGGATGCTTTTAGCCCTAACCCGCCCCAATGGATTGAGTCTGCAACTCATGCGACAGAATTTTGCTGTCCCAAGTGCCATGCAAGTGTTACCGAAGCATTACGGGTGTGGATAAATCGGCGATCGCCTGTAATTACAGATGATTATCGCCGTAAGTGGCAAGAATTTTACGAATGCCACTGTGGTAGCGCGTGGTGGGCTTGGAGTAGCGATCGCCCTCCCTCAGAATTTGCCGATCGCGAACAACTAGATCAATTAGATGATTTTTGATAATTATTTTATATAACTTAGCAATAGGAACAATTCCATCGCTAATGGTGATTAGAAGCATTAGATCCCTTAAAGTGTAAAAGATGAAAGCGATCGGCAATCAGCCATCTTACTTGCAGTGCCAAAGAGTAAAGGAAGCAAGATACTGTTGCTGATAGGCTGATACCTTAAAAAAATCCGATAGCGATCCAGAGGATAAGAAAGGAATGCACCTAAGTGAAATAAAACATCCCAATCAGTTGCACGGTTTGTCGATTCGTCAACTTGAGCAAATTGCCCGTCAAATACGCGAAAAGCATCTCCAAACCGTAGCTACAAGCGGTGGTCATCTGGGACCAGGATTGGGTGTAGTCGAGTTAACTTTAGCTTTATACCAGACTCTCGACTTGGATCGCGACAAAGTAATCTGGGATGTCGGACACCAAGCTTATCCGCACAAACTAATTACTGGACGTTACGATCGTTTCCACACAATTCGCCAAAAAGACGGTGTTGCAGGCTACTTAAAACGGTGTGAGAGCAAATTTGACCATTTTGGTGCTGGTCACGCTTCTACGAGCATTTCCGCAGCTTTAGGAATGGCACTTGCGGGAGAGCTTAATGGCGAAAATTTTAAATCAGTAGCAGTCATTGGGGATGGCGCACTGACTGGCGGTATGGCATTAGAAGCAATTAACCACGCAGGACATTTGCCCAAAACAAAGTTGCTGGTGGTGTTGAATGACAATGAAATGTCAATTTCTCCCAACGTTGGTGCAATTCCGCGATATTTAAATAAAATGCGCCTGAGCGCCCCAGTACAGTTTCTCAAAGATAATTTAGAGGAACAATTTAAACATATTCCCTTTGTCGGCGATTCTCTGACCCCAGAACTCGAACGAGTCAAGGAAGGGATGAAACGTTTAGCGGTTCCCAAAGTAGGCGCGGTATTTGAAGAACTCGGCTTTACCTACATGGGA
The DNA here is from genome assembly GCF_000317495.1 of Crinalium epipsammum PCC 9333. Taxonomy (GTDB): domain Bacteria; phylum Cyanobacteriota; class Cyanobacteriia; order Cyanobacteriales; family PCC-9333; genus Crinalium; species Crinalium epipsammum. The sequence continues at coordinate 289,610 of NC_019753.1, read as the reverse complement.
CCTGTGGATGGTCATAACTTAGAAGAACTAATTAACACCTTTAAGCAAGCACATACAATTACAGGTCCGGTATTAGTTCATGTGGTGACAGTTAAAGGTAAAGGTTATGCGATCGCAGAACAAGATCAAGTCGGCTATCACGCGCAATCTCCTTTCAACCTTGCCACTGGCAAACCAAACCCATCTAGCAAACCAAAACCTCCCAGCTACTCTAAAGTTTTTGCGGAAACTTTAATTAAACTGGCAGAAGAAAATCCCAAAATTGTTGCCATTACCGCAGCAATGGCAACTGGCACAGGTTTAGATAAATTCCAAGCCAAACTACCAAAGCAATATATTGATGTTGGTATTGCTGAACAACACGCCGTTACCTTAGCTGCTGGTTTAGCTTGTGAAGGAATGCGCCCCTTAGCAGCAATTTATTCTACTTTCCTACAACGTGGATTCGATCAAATAATTCACGATGTTTGCATCCAAAAACTACCCGTTTTCTTCTGTATGGATCGGGCTGGAATTGTTGGCGCGGATGGTCCTACTCACCAAGGAATGTATGATATTGCCTACCTACGTTGCATTCCAAATATAGTTCTAATGGCTCCCAAAGATGAAGCCGAACTTCAACAAATGCTCGTTACAGGCATTGAGTATACTGATGGACCCATTGCCCTACGTTATCCTCGCGGCAACGGTTACGGTGTCCCGTTAATGGAGGAAGGATGGGAAACATTACCTATAGGTAAAGCTGAAATTCTGCGCCAGGGCGACGATGTATTGATGTTGGGATATGGCTCGATGGTTTACCCAACAATGCAAGCAGCCGAATTATTGAGCGAACATGGAATTGAAGCTACTGTAGTCAATGCCCGTTTTGCTAAACCTTTGGATACCGAGTTGATATTACCTCTAGCCCAAAAAATAGGTAAGGTTGTTACTTTAGAAGAAGGTTGTTTAATAGGTGGGTTTGGAAGTGCGATCGCAGAAAGCTTACTAGATAATAATGTTGTCGTTCCACTCCAACGTATAGGTGTACCCGATATATTAGTAGATCATGCTACACCAGAAGAATCCATAGTGGCTTTAGGTTTAACGCCTGCTCAAATTGCTGCTCGAATCCGAACCGCTTTCTTTAGCCAACAATTATCTGCTGTGAGTAGTTAAAACCAACTACATCAGTTAACAGTTGACTGTTGACTGTTAACTGATAAGTTGGGTGGAAATAACTTAAATTGTTAATTGATATGATTACACTTAGTACGAATCAGGTATATCCCGTTATTTGGAAAGAAGATCGAGTTTTATTAATTGACCAAAATAAGTTGCCAACTGAGTATACATTTGTGGAAATTAGTCGCAGCGACGATATGGCGCAAGCGATTAAAACTATGATTGTCCGAGGCGCACCTGCAATTGGGGTTGCAGCAGCTTATGGGATGTATTTAGGGGCGCGGGAAATTGAAACAGATAACCGAGATGAGTTTTTAACTCGTCTCGAACAAGTTGCCCAAATGTTAAGGCAAACTCGTCCGACAGCAGTTAATTTGTTTTGGGCGATCGCACAGATGCAAAAAACCGCATCTCAAACTATAGGATCAGTAGACTATCTCAAGCAGGTAATGCTTGAAACTGCTAAAAAAATCAACGCTGAAGACATCCAAACTTGTCAAGCGATCGGCGATGCAGGATTAAAAGTTTTACCCAGCAAACCAGATAAATTGTGCCTATTAACTCACTGCAACGCAGGAGCATTAGCCACTGCTGGTTATGGTACAGCCTTGGGTGTTGTGCGTTCTGCTTGGCGTGCAGAGCGTTTAGCAAGGGTTTATGCTGATGAAACCCGCCCCCGCTTACAAGGAGCTAGGCTAACATCTTGGGAATGTGTACAAGAAGGAATTCCTGTTACAGTTATTACCGATAATATGGCGGCTCATTGCATGAAGCAAGGTTTAATTGATGCTGTCGTTGTAGGTGCCGATCGCATTGCCGCTAATGGTGATACTGCTAATAAAATAGGCACATATAGTTTAGCCATTGTTGCTAAAGCTCATAATGTTCCTTTCTTTGTTGCTGCGCCTTTATCTACAATTGATTTTGAATTAGATAACGGCAATAAAATTCCCATTGAAGAACGTCACCCATCCGAAATTTATCAAATTGGCGATACTGTTATTTGTCCAACTGGCGTAGAATTTTACAACCCAGCTTTTGATGTTACCCCTGCTGAATTAATCTCAGCAATTATTACAGAACATGGGGCAGTACCACCCAATCAATTAAAACAATTTCAGAGCAATTAAGTAGGTCAAAACGCATTACCCCACCCCCCCAGCCCCCTCCCCTTATAAAGGGGAGGGGGAGATTTGAGTGCCACAGATATGCCTGTAGGGGCGGGTTGCAAAGATAACCCAAGCGTTAGACAGATAAGTTTTCCAAACCCGCCCAACTACGAATGTGTAGTATTTTTATGAAAATACCTTAATCTTATTTTATTAGTACTTTCGGATACTTTTTTATAAAAATAGATACTTTTTTAATGTCATAAAGTATTAGAGTAAACAAATAAACGTATCTTTATGAGCAAACCCAAGACAGCAATTGCGGTGTATGACCGCTATCCGACTGAGACTATCCTGAGTAAAGGCGGTTCCTTTAGCTGGGTTCTAAATCGTGACGTAGCAATACAATGTCGCTACCTAATTTGCTGTCGCTCTTTCGCTCAAGATAACCAACTAAAAGATTCTGCCTTCCTCATTGGAAAAATAAGTGATATTGTTCCCTCTCCAGATCCAGAGAAAACAACCCAAAAGAGATGGATGATTGAGTTCAGTGAGTACGCGCTTGTTGATATCCCCAATGTTTGGAAAAAATGGCAAAATCCTGTCCGCTACTTCGATTCTGAAGAAATTCAAGAATTAGAAGAAAAGCTTGGGAAAAGTCTTGATGAGTTAGACTTTCAACCAATGATGAAAGCCAAAGGAGAACCGAAACCAGAAGCGGAGCCTGAGTTAGAGCGGGATGTAAAACCTTTAACTATTAAGGAAGCGAAAATTGGTTTAGCGAAATCTTTTGGTGTTGATGTTGATGCTATAGAAATCATTATTCGCGGTTAAGCGTTACTCTAATCATGATCGCCCCTCCCAGATGCGATCGTTGGACAAGCCAAAAACTCCTTAAAGCCAGTCACAATAATACTTTCAATACTTTCAAAAAAGTACTTGACATATTTAAAAAAGTATCTTAAAGTATATACATAACGAAAGCGAGGACTCCTATGAGCGACTCCAAAAAAGCACTTGTGGTCTTTGAAGGCTATCCGGCTGAAAATATCCTTCGTCAAGGCGGTTCCTTTAGTTGGGATTTAAATCCTGACAGAGCAAAACAATGTGACTACCTAATTTGCTGCTGCTCCACTAAAGATAGCGAACTAAAAGGTTCCGCCTTCCTAATCGGAAAAATAAGTGATGTCGTTCCCTCTCCAGAGGAAATAGCCCCACACAGATGGATGATCAAGATCAGTGAGTACGCTCTTGTTAATATCTCCAATGTTTGGAAAGGATGGCAAAATCCTGTCCACTACTTTAGTGATGAAGAAATTCAAGAATTTGAAGAAAAGCTTGGTAAAAGTCTTGATAAAGTAGACTTTCAACCACTGTTAAAAACTTTAACTATTAACAAAGCAAAAAGTGATTTAGCGAAAGTTTTTGGTGTTGATGTTAATGCCATAGAAATCATAATTCGTGTTTAAGCATTACTCTAGTTGTTAAGTGATTTCCACCTATAGCAACCGTAAATGCAGTTAGGACACGCATCTATTTTTCCACCCTTGTAAACATTGAAGCAGGATGTAGAGACCGATAATTGTCGGTCTCTACTACTATAAAAGCTTCCGCATCCCATCTGAGCTAACAGAAAGGAAACAAATGAATTACACACCAGAAGAAATCAGCATTTTAGAACGTATTGCTATAGCGAAAAACCCAGAAACACCAAAAAATGTTCTCAAAGAATTAGCTAATGATCCAGAGGAAAAAGTGCGTGTTTTTGTCGCTGCAAATGTTAATACGCCCAAAACTGTACTAACAACATTAGCAAGTGTAGCACCTCGTTATGTAGCTACCAACCCCAATACACCCGCTAAGGTTTTAACACAACTAGCAAAAATATGTCCTGAGTATGTAGTAAGTAATTCCAATGCTCCAGAAAGTTTATTGAAAAAATTAGCAGAATCTTCATCAGTAATAGTTCGTTATTATCTAGCAGCAAATCCCCAAGTTCCAGTAAGCGTACTGAGGAAATTAGCAGCCAAGGAAGATGAAGAATCACCTCTGGTACTAGAAAATATTGCCTGGAATCCCAACGCACCAGAAGATTTACTAGCTGATATCAGAGAGTCGGGAGAAAAATGGGCAATAGTTACGGAAATCGACCCCTACTTGGATGTAGAACAAATCGGTAATGATTATCAAATTGCCAGCCACATCAACACCTCATTAACTACATTAGAGAAACTGGCAAAACATGAAAATTGGCTAGTACGTTATTTGGTTATTAATAATCCCAATACTCCCAAAAGTATAGCAAATGCAATTGTATCTGAAATTGCTCAGACAGAATCATTGCCTAATGATTCTCGCAAATGTCTGGTTCTCAATATGCTTGGGAAAATGCCATCTCATATCCCTTTTAGATCAGACTGCGGATTGCCAATAATAGCGATTGCAGATGAACTTGTTGATTTCAGATGGCATGATTTTGAAGGCGATAGTTTGAGTTTTTACGGTGCTACTGAGAGTAGAGTTATAGGTGTTGTACAAAAGGGGAAATTTAAATATGAATATGGAGATGAAGATGAAGATAGGAAATATAGATTTAAGGAAGGATGCCGTATTATTAGCATAGAATATAATGATTTACAACTAAACGATATAAGTGATCAACACAAAGATCTAATTAAGAACGAATTGGCTGCTAATTTTGTATATTTTCAATCTTGGTTAAATCAAGAAGGCTTTTTATTTATTCCTTATACATCGGATTTTTTAAAATTTATGAGCAAGGAAATTATCATATTTATGACGTAGGCTATTGGAGGCTTGATGGAAGCTATAATAATACTGAAGAGAAATGGTTAGATGAATATTTAAATGAATTCATAAACTGCTGGTTCCTGCAAGAGTACGACGACATTTTTTATAGTAATGATTTCAATGGAATAGTAGGGTGGTTGCATGAGTTAGCAGCTACTCATCAAGAACATTCACGATATGTGCTAGAGTTTTGGGATGACACAGTAATCAAAAATGATAGTGGTGGGGCTGAAGATAGAAATCCTGTTTTTAATTCAGATACTTTTTGCTGCAATCCTGAATATCATATACCGAGTATGCTAGAAACTCTTCAACAAGATAGTGGGCTTACTACTCAAGATGAGTTAAAAGCAACTATTAGCAAGTTTTTGGAAATTGCTCCACTAGCTTATGATGAAGATGAGATTGTAGCAGGATTAGCCCTCCACCAAGATTTAGTAATAGAGGTGAGTGGCTTACAGGTAGTGAGACATTCTGATGAGATAGATGAAAATAATGAAAATAAGCTTTATTTTTACATGGATGACACTTGTATAGACTACGATTCATTTGTAGCTAGACAAGATTGGCATTCTTTATTTGAGAAAACTGAAGGTAACACGCTTTTGGCTTATATTGCTTATCTTTTAATTAAAATTATTTTATTTAATAAATCAGGCGAGAATTGAAGTAGAGACGTTGTATGCAACGTCTCTACATTCCTTATTGGAGATATCTAATACATAATTCAATTGACAATGGGTTAATCAGATATCTATCTGCACCATTTCATCATGCTATAACGGATAAATTGTCTCGCCTGTAGTGATGTTAAATATAAATAGTTGATTAAGATCGAGTTTAACATAAATGCGATCGCCCACATTTCCCCGCCAATTTGCAGGCGCTTGTATATTCATCACCACACCTGTCTGAGGAACAGCTACACGCACCAAAATCTCCCGCCCTAAAGGTTCCACAACCTTCACATCAACGACTAATTTAGCCTCATCTTCTTGACTTTCTCTTACTGGCTGCGGTTCAATTATTTCAATATTCTCTGGGCGAATACCTAAATCTAATTGTTGCCCATCGTTTAGTTTTAATTTATCCTTAAAACTGGGCGGACAAGCTATAAATTGCTCACCCACTCTTAACCAACCATCTTGATAAGTTGTTGGCAAAATATTCATGGGTGGGCTACCTAAGAAAGTTGCCACCATTCTGTTAGTTGGTCGTGCATAAATTGATTGAGGAGCGCCAATTTGTTGAATTTTACCCTGATTAAGAATCACAATCTGATCAGCTAAAGTCATTGCCTCTACTTGATCGTGGGTGACATAAATAGTAGTAATACCGACGCGATGATGTAATTCTTTTAATTCTGCCCTAGTATCATCTCGTAATTGGGCATCCAAATTAGATAAAGGTTCATCAAGTAAAAATACTTGCGGTTCACGGGCGATCGCTCTCCCCAATGCTACCCGTTGTTGCTGTCCCCCAGATAACTGCTTTGGTTTGCGATCTAAGAGATGGAAAATATCGAGCGATCGCGCTACTTTTTCCACTCGTTTTTGAATTTTTTTACCGTCAAATTTCCGCATTTGTAGTCCAAAAGCCAAATTTTGGGCTACTGTCATGTGCGGATAAAGAGCGTAATTTTGAAATACCATCGCCACATCGCGTTGTCGTGCGGGGATGTTATTTACTAGCACATCTCCAATATAAAGATTACCACTCGTAGCAGTTTCTAACCCTGCAATTGTTCTTAAAATTGTTGACTTACCACAACCTGATGGTCCCACCAACACCCAAAATTCCCCATCAGGAACTTCAAAAGAAATGTTTTCAATTGCAGCCGAACTATTAAATTTTCTAGTAATATTTTCTAATTTAACACTTGCCACTTTTTTAATTAATAATTATCAATAAATTGATTATTCTAACAAATCAAACATCAAAAGTCAATAAAAATGAATTAAAATTATCATCAAACACGGTCGGCTGTTAATTATTAATTGTTAATTACAAAGATGGCGATCGCTATCTTTTACCTTTGGGTTGTTCTTAAGATAATCACCTAGCCAAGCGCAACTACGCTTAAGTAAATCATCTAAATCTAAATTCCACAAAACTACTGTTTTATCATGGCTACCTGACGCTAAAACCTTCCCATCTAAGCTAAAATTCATAGTGCTGACGCGATCTCGATGTCCTTGTAAAGTTTTCAGCAAAGTATCATCCAAACGCCACAGTTGCACCCGATTATCCCAACTGGTTGTTGCCAAAATTTTACCTGATGGGCTGAAACGAACATGAGCGACACTATCAGTAGAACCTTTCATTGTTTTAACTTCTACGCCGTTTCGATCCCAAAGTTTCACGGTATTATCATAACTAGCAGATGCCAATAGCTGACCATCAAAACTCCAGCTAACATCCAAAACCCAGCCATTATGCCCTTTTAAAGTTTTAATTAACAAACCGTCAGCAGTCCAAAGTTTGACAGTATTATCATCACTACCAGAAGCAAATATTTCACCATCAGGAGAGAAAGCGATCGCATTAACGCGCTCGCTATGACCTTTAATAGTTTTGATCAACTTCCCCGTAAGCGCATCCCAAATTTTGATTGTTTTATCTCGACTAGCGGAAACAATCATTTGCCCATTAGGACTAAACTTAACATCCAAAACTGCATCGCCATGACCTATTAATGTCTTGATCAAAGTCCCTTGGCGACTCCAAAGTTTGATAGTTTTATCTTTACTAGCAGAAGCAAGTATTTGAGAGTTGGGATTAAAATTAACACTATAAACTCTGTCTTTATGTCCCTTCAAAGTAGCAATCAAAGTTCCATCTCGTTGCCAAAGTTTAATAGTTTTATCACGACTAGCAGTAGCAATCATTTGATTATCAGCAGAAAAATTCACATCATTAAGAGCATTTGTATGACCTCTTAATACAGTATGTGAGTTACCTGTGCGTCTCCACAATTTAACAGTTTTGTCATAACTACCAGAAGCAATTGTTTCACCATCGGGGCTAAAAGCAACACCAGTCACACTATCGCTATGTCCTTGCATCACTTTTAACGCCTGTCCGTTGCTATTCCATAATCTGACAGTATTATCTTCCCCAACAGAAGCAATTACCTGTGAGTTGGGAGAGAAACTCACACCTAAAACCCAGTTTTTGTGTCCTTTAAGTGTATCCAAAAGTTGAGTTTTTAGTGAATTTTTCCTAAAATTTGTAGAATTCAAACTCCAAACTTTAACAGTTTTGTCATCACTTGCAGAAGCAAGCAGCTTACCATTGGAACTAAAACTAACGCTGTTAACTTTTCCACCATGACCTGTTAAAGTTTTCAGCAATTTCCCAGCCGGACTCCAAAGCTTAACTGTTGTGTCCTCACTAGCCGAAACAATTACGTTGCTATCTGGAGAGAAACTCACCCAAGTCACAATACCTTTATGACCTACCCAGCTATTTAATAACTTACCTTCGATTGTCCAGAGATCAATTGTGCCATCCCCACTAGCACTAGCAATTAGTTTTCCGTCAGGACTAAAATTAACTCGATAGATGTTGCCCTGATTTGTTTTAATAGTTCTGACCAAACTACCGTCTGGTCGCCATAATTTTATACTTTTATCCCAGCTTCCAGAAGCAATCAGCTTACTATCAGGTGAAAATGCTACGCTAGTAATACTTTCCTGATGACCAATCAGAATACTAAGTAAAGTGCCATCAGGACGGGAAACCCTCACAGTTTTGTCACGACTTGCAGAAGCAATCATTTTCCCATCACGGCTAAAACTGACATCTAAGACGACATCTTTATGCCCTTCTAGATGATTGCGCTCTCTGATGCCGTAAACTGCTTGCTCAAGTGCTGTTACTACTTGTAGTTGAGTATCTGATTCAATTTTATCTGGCAATGGGAGAAAATTTTGCTCAAAATTCCATGAGTTCAAAGCTGTTTTAATGCCTAAGTCTGAAATTGTTAATATTGAATGATTACTTTTAATTAATTCTTGCTTAAGACGTATACCTGCCCTTAAACCTTCCATCAGAGCATCAAAATTTTTATTGGAGACAAATAGTGCATCTGAAGAAGCACTCAAGGCAATTAATTCAGCATTAGTACGCATATTTTGGGCTAATTTTCTTTGCGTCTCAGCACGCCAAGCAAATTCACTAGCAGCAATTGCTAACATTGCCATAATCAAACCAAGAGCAATTGCTCGCCATCTTTGTTTACGCACTCGCACTAGCTCAATTTCATTTTTTTTGATTTTAGTAGCTAGCTGAAATTGCAGACGCGAGTTGTATTTTTGGCGAATCGGCTCAACTACATAATCGTGAACTAATTGATAGCGATCTTCGGGTTCTTCTCGTACCCAATAAACTAAACCTGAACCCACTAAAATTTTTAAAATTAATTCTAGTTGTGGGTTTTCTACCGTTTTCTTTTTTCCTGCTCTAATACCCCGCTTTAATATAGGTGGAAAAGTGTTAAAGGCATGGTGATTTGAACTTAATTTATTATCTTCTTCTAACTTATCTGTCGCTCGCCGTCTTGGACTTCCTAGTATTGGTATTGAACTTAACAATTCTGACCACGTTTTGAGGGGGCGCGTACCTCTTTGATCAGTTAAAGAAAACAAAATTGACCAAACTGCGTCTTCGTTATTGTAGCCACAATCTAGTATCACATCTTGAAGCGATCGCGCTACTAAAATTGAAATTGGACAAACACCAAGTTGCCAGTATTGTTCTAAGGTTTTGATTTTTTCAGATTGAATTTGCGCCCCTACTACTTGCAACTCAATTGGACGTACTTCATGCAATTCAACGGCTAAATCTTTTACTACTTGCTCAATCAAAGCGGGTTCTAAAGGAAATTGCGACCCTTCAGTTAAGCTTTTAATAATATTTTTGGCATTTTCTAATGAAAAGTTGCCAAGGGTATAGCGAATCTGTTTATCTAAAATGTTGTTATTAATCGCCTCTAAATTAATTCGTCGCTCTAAATCTAATAAATAATGTAAATTATCTTCTCGGAGAGAGAGTATAACTTTTACATAAGGAAAATTCAGGCAATCGCGTAAAAAATCATAAAATTCCTGTCGTTCCGAAGCCGTCGTACAAATCGAAAAAAATTCTTCAAATTGATCAAAAATTAGTACCGTTAAAATATTGCGGGATGCTAAAATACGCAACTCTCGCACAATCCCCGCCAGTGAATTTAGCTGATCGCGTGGACTTACAAGTGAGTAACCAACATTAATTAGTGATGACTCTAGACTTCGCCCTAAAGTTACAACCCAATCTGTATAAACTCGTTGAACAACAGGTAAAGCTTTTTTAGCAGCAATCACTCGATTTGCCAGGGTTGGTACTAAACCTGCATTAATCAGGGAACTTTTACCAACACCAGAAGCACCGTGAATTATAATTAATTTATAATCATTGCGGCTAATGCGGCTAATTAGTTGCTGGACATCTTTTGTACGATCTGCGGCGATAATTTCTTGGGCTACTTGTACGTGATTGTTACCAGTTATGCCTGTAGGACGACGCTGTGGCTGTAAGGGACTAGCTCCGACAAAGGTAGAGAAGCCATATTGCTGCTTAATAGAGCGTTGTTCTTGCTTAATTTCAAAAGCTTGTAAATATCGACCTTGTTCAAAATAGAGCGATCGCAGTTCTTCTAAAATATCAAGATAAATTTGTGGCTCATACTGCGGTTCAGTGTCTTCGTGAGCTTGTTCTAGATGAGTCATAGCTACAAAATGCTGATCCATCTGTCTTTCAGCTTTAGCTAACAGTAGTAAATATAAACTGCGATGATGAAGTGGTTTTTCAGTTCCCGTTTGCGAGTCGCCAATAAAATTGGCAAGAATAAATAAAGCAGTTTGTGCTGCTTGATATGCTTCTACTGGTTTCGATGCTTTTAAGGCAACTTCTGCTAAAAACCCATTAGCTTGAGCAAGTTGAAGCGGGCTGTTATAAGTTTCCAGCCGTGTTAATGATTCTAATGCTAGAGTTTGTAACTCTTTCCAGGCTTCTAGATGCCGAAGTACTTCACCTGCTTGTGTAATTAACTGAGCAACAATTTGATGTCGTTCTTGCCCTTCAAATACTTTTACTGCTGCAAAGAAAAAATCTTTAGCTGCTTGCCAATGGTTAGAACTTTTTGCGGGTTCCAAATCTGCTAGACGGCGATAGCACAACCCAAGATGAAATAGTAAAATTCCTTGCCGTTCGCAACAGCTATGATTGCTAGGAACTTGCTCACAAGATAATGTTAAATCTTGTTGATTTTCTCCTTGTGTTTGGTCTTGCTGTTCCCAATAATCAAGGCTGTTTTGGTAATGCTCTAAAGCGACATCAATGCGATCGCACCCATAAGCATCTCGACCTAAAACAAATTGGTAAGTACCTTCCAAAGCTCGAGGGGGTTGCATACCAGAGGAGTACAATTCTCGGCGCACAGACTCTAATTCTTGACGTTTACGACCGCCTGGAGCCATATCAAGAGCCTGGTTAGGCACAAATTTACTAGCGCCAGCAATTAATAAATATCTAAATAGTCCGTCTGTAAGTTGATGCCATAAGGCATTCAATTCATTGGGATTAAGTTCAAATTTAATTGAACTAGCAGCCCAACTTTTAAAATCTGGTGCTAGTCGCGTCAGCTTTTGCAGAACTTCTTCTGTGATCCACAACACCAACGGAAAGGGAAAATGAGTGCGAAACTCGTCTCGTAATTGGTTAGTAGAAACTAACAATTGGTCGATAGATGTTACCGACTCCAAACCAAAAATCATTAATGCTGGAGGCGGGGAAAGTGCGATCTCTGGCTTAATTGTGGTAAATAATGTCTTGGCACACTGTGGCAAAACCAACTTTTGCAGTTTTATCCCGCATGATTCTTTTAGCCGATGCCACATCTGCGCCTTTAAAGCTACATAGTTGCAGCGTACCAAAATTAAGGAAAAACTGCCTTCAGACAGAGTAATTGCTCTGCTTAATGTTTTGAGCGATCGCTCATTTAAGGCAGCTACTTCTTCCGAGGCATTTAATGTCATCGGCAAAATATTGGCATCACTATTCATTAGACCTCTTGCATAAGTCGATTATGGTATTTCATCTGGGTTGATCTGAGGTTAATTCCAATAAAAAAAATTGCAAGAAGTCTAATGAAGAGCGAATGTAAAGACGCACCATAGCACGTCTCTACAATACATATCTACTGATCATCTTTAAACAACTGCTTGCGTTAAAGACTTAAATTTGTCTGTTTCGGCTAAAGCTGGATTAATCCCAAACCATCGCCCTGTCTCGTCTCGGTATTCAAAAACAAACATACTACGCAGCAGACTTTGAAATTCTTTTTCACCTCTAACAATTTGTTGTTGTACTACTTGGAAAAGTAATTCCCAATTCTCATCCTCAATCGAAAGCACTAAATCATCACGATATCCCTTAATTACATACTCTAAACACTGACGCGAAAAAGGTGGATCTTCTTGCTGCAAGCAGTTATAAAGTAACCCTAATAAATTCCGCACATGACCACCACTAATTTGACAGATTCGATCTAAAGTTTCCATAGAATCAAAAACTTCTGTAATTAGCTGTTGACGCTCTTGGGGTGGAACTTCGGGGAAAGCACGTACTAACACTAATTGTCGCAGCAAAAACATTCCTTGCTCAAAATCACCGCCATCTCTAGTTCTCACCGGAACCATTGGCAAAACTTTTGGTGCTACTCCACCCCCTAAGCGATTTTTCAACTCTTCGTATTCGTTAGAAAAATTTAATGCTAGTGGTAGTGTATAAACTACGTGACAATTTAGCCGTCTTAATTGAGCGCCTCTGTCAATAAACAAGTATTCTGGGAGCGATCGCCCTGCATCAATTCGGCTATCAATGCGATCTAAGTTATCGACAATAACAACTAAACCTTTTTTTCCACGCTGCTTGAGTTCTTGAGTAGCTTTGAGCAGAATTTCTTGATTAATAGCTTTAAGAATTCCTTCTGTTCTCGGCTCCAAATACTGTCTAAGTTGATTTCGCAGGTTAGGACTTTCCTTAGTTTTGGCAGTAATTTTACCAATTCCGACAGAAAACTCAGCTTGCGCTGACAGATCAATTGGAGTCTGCAAGAAGTCTTTGACTTCGTTAAATAAATTAAAAAAGTACCCAGGTTTGAGGTGGATATCGGTACTTTCCAAGCTTTCGCTAACTTGACGTGCGATCGCAAGAAGAATATCACTAATATCCACATCCGCCATGTCTAAGTCTTGGCTAGACTCGAAATAAACTACATGGAATTCCTGTTGTTCTAGCTCACTTTTGAGCCGTAACAACTCTGTAGACTTACCGCAGCCTATATGTCCTGTAAATAGTTGGCAAGTTGGCTCATCGGGTGATATCCGTGTAATTGTTCGCCCGATTGTCTCAATAATTTTACCACCACGTACTGAGGAAAAATCTATATAATACTGACGGTCTTCAGGATTTCCTACACTTAAAGTTTTAGCTGGGTTACAAGCTTTGTAAAATCTAGAAAAATCCAGTTTCATATTACTTTTTAAAGGTGTAGGGTCAAGACCTATAGTCGTCCTGCTCTACTATGAACGGTAAATACATATATGGGACTGAAGGGATTTACCCCCCAATAGTGGTGACGGAGAGGGGCAGAGGGGCAGAGGGGCAGAGGGGCAGAGGGGCAGAGGGGCAGAGGGGCAGAGGGGCAGGGGGCAGAGGGGCAGAGGGGCAGAGGAAGCAGAGGAAGCAGAGGGGCAGAGGAAGCAGAGGGGCAGAGGAAGCAGATCCGAAAGCTATTTATTAATTGATAATTGTTAATTGTTAATTGTTAATTGTTAAAGAGAATGTATTCCCTTGATTAAACCTTGACAAATACCTGTGAGGAAGTCTAAATCTAAAGTTTCAATGCGATCGCTATCTTTGTGATAATGAGGATTTCGCATAAAAGCGGTATCTGTAATCATCATCGCCCGATAACCTCTATCCCAAAACGGAGAGTGATCGCTGAGGCGGGTTGCACGTACCATTAACCCTTTATTTGGTACTGGTAAAATCTGGCTAGGAGTTCCAGCTTTACTAATATGGCGACTCAGCTTAATTAAGTCAAAAATAGTCGTTAAATTACCAATTAAAGCAATAAAATTACCCGTATCTGGATAAAAACGTTCCAAACCAGTTGGGTAGCGTTGCGAACCAGGAGTATGATCGCAATAACCGAGCATTTCTAGGGAAATCATTAAACGTAACGGTTGCTGCTGTTGCTTTAACTCTTCTGCATACGCCTCACTACCTAATAACCCATACTCCTCCATATCAAAAGCAACCAGTCGCACAGGATATTTTAACGGTTGCGCTGCAAAAGCTTTAGCTAACTCCAGCAACACTGCAACACCTGTCGCGTTATCATCTGCGGCTGGGCTTCCAGGTACAGCATCATAATGAGCGCCAATTAAAATTGGTGGTCTTGCCTGCGCTTGATGATTAATTGAGGGTAGATTCAGGATAAGATTCTTATGGCTTTTGCCCCGCACCTGGAACTCATGAGTTACTACCTCCCCCCATTGTTCTAGTTGTTGTTGAATGTACTGCTGTACATAGAAGTATCCAGCAGAAGCGATATAAGGATCGCGATCGCGCACTATTTCACTCAGATGATCTTGTAAACTCTGCTTCAAACTCATATTCTTACTTTGCGCCCTTTGCGCTTCCTTTGCGATCTTGGCGTTAAAAAAAATCTAATTTTTGCGATCAGCCTAGTATAAATTTATAATTTTCTAGTTTTTTAGAAGATGTAAGTAAAAATTTGTAAAATATACTTGACAAGCGGTTAGTTATGCCAGCAGCCTAAAAGCCTTAGCTAATAGACTTCAACGCTCCTATTAATACATACTAGACGAGCGACAGCAGGCAACAGGAAATTGCAACTAAATATTTTGTAGAGGATGATAATTAATGGTTAGGAGTGAAGCAGAAGTTCGTTCGACTAAGGTTGATAGCTTTCGAGAGCAAGGAATAGAGCCGTATCCCAGTGAGGCTTTTGGGCGATCGCACACTGTTAAGCAAGTAGAAGAATGGTTTAGTCAACCAGAAAATGAATTAGAAAAAGGTCAAAATGACCCCAACGAATTATCGATCAAAGTTGCTGGTCGAATCACTGCTAAAAGAGATAGTGGTAAATTAATCTTTATTGATTTACTTGATGCTACTGGTAAAATTCAATTAAAAATAGAGAAAAGTTGGGTAGCTGATACAAAAGAATTAACCTTTTCTCAGATAGAAAAATTGCTCGACGAAGGCGACTTTATTGGCGCAGAAGGTATTGGTACTCGTACAAATCGTGGACAATTATCGATCCAAGTAAAGGAATTAAAAATCCTTTCTAAAGCAACAATTCCTTTCCCCGACTCATATTATGGAGTCAACGACCCAGAAACTTGCCGTCGTCATCGGGAGATGGATCTTGCTTCTAACCGCGAATCTTTTCAACGCTTTGCACTCCGCAGCAAGATCGTCCAAAGTGTTCGCAGCTATCTAACTGACAACGAGTTTTATGAATTAGAAACTCCAGTTTTACAAGCAATTTATGGTGGTGCTGCTGCTAGACCGTTTATCACCCATCATAATGCTTTGGATGTAGATTTATATCTCAGAATTGCTCCTGAGTTATTCTTAAAAAGAGCAATTTGTGGCGGATTTGAGCGGGTGTTTGAACTAGGGCGCGTATTCCGTAACGAGGGTATTGATAGCACCCACAACCCTGAATTTACATCCTTGGAAGTGTATCAAGCTTATGCAGATTATTTTGACATTTTAGAAGTTGTAGAAAATGTCATGATTAATGCTGCTGCTGCTTGTGGGAAAGGAAATGAAATTGAATATCAGGGGCAAGCTATTAGTTTAGAGCGCAAATACGATTACAGTGATAAGTATCCTGGTTTTCAAGGACAGCATTGGCAAGTTAAAACAATGGTAGAAGCTGTCAAAGATGAAACTCATCTAGATTTTGACAGTTTAGAGTTAGCCGATGCTATTAGTAAGGTAGAGCAATTGGGATTAAATATTTCTAAACTGGAAACCCAAAGTTTAGGTTACTTGCTTTATGCAGTATTTGATAAGCTAGTAGTACCAAAATTAATTCAGCCTACATTTGTAATTGATTTTCCAGTTGAAGTTAGTCCATTAGCAAAAGGACACCGCAGTAAGCCAGGTTTTGTAGAAAGATTTGAGCTATTTATTAATGGCACAGAATATTCTAACGGCTTTTCTGAGTTAAATGATCCTAGAGAGCAAAGAAAGCGGTTTGAGGAACAATTAGCACAGAAAAATGCTGGCGATGATGAAGCACATCCAATGGATGAAGAGTTTCTTGATGCTTTATCTTTGGGGATGCCGAATTGTGCTGGTATGGGAATAGGTGTTGATAGGTTGGTGATGCTGTTGACTAATACTCAAAGTATCCGTGATGTGGTGATGTTCCCCACTATGCGTCCAGTGAAAGAGTAAAAACCCCTCCCCCTCCCTGTAAACGGGGAGGGGTGAACTTTATCAAGCAACTTTCCGTGAAATATTGGTAGGTTAAACTAAGAATATTAAGTAACAAGGAACTAGAACAATATCTCCTTTATGCACTAGATAGGTTCTCCATCTTCTAGGGTGTATAAATCAGGTTCTTCATATAAAAAATCTAAAGAAGCACTCTTTTGAGCAAGCTGCATTAATTCAGTAGTAGACGGCACGGAGGTTTCTATAAGCAATTTTTCTTTTAATAATTCTTGTTCTTTTTCTGGAAGCGTCATTATCAATTGGATAATCGAGTCAACAAGTTTTGTGTTCATTTATTTTACCTCCATCGCCCATAAAACTTTCTCAACTTGCTTCTGCGCTTTTATCAGAACAACATCATTATCCCCCTAAACGAATTCTCCCTTAGCCACCATTACAACCTTCCCCCCCACCTCAACTTTAATTTGATCTTCCTGTTTCTCGGCTTTCAATAACAGCAAAGAAGGTCTACCTATTTCATAACCCTGTTCAACTCTTATATCAATTTCTTCTTTACCAAAATAAGAATGCTCAACTAAATATCCAGCTAAACAACCATTAGCACTTCCTGTTGCTGGATCTTCTGGTACTCCCAAATAATCAGCAAACATCCGCACACTTAGATCATTTTTGGGATGATTAGTTTCAGGGCAAAATACCAGTATTGCTTTTGCTTCTATTTTATCAATTAATTCAAAATATTTATCCTTATTAACTTTAATCCGCTTTAAGGCTGGATGATTTTTTAAAGGTACAATAATAAACGGTAGACCTGTAGAAACTTCCTGAATTGGAAATTTATGATCAATTTCTTCTATATTTAAATTTAAAACAGGCGCAAGTGCTTCTGGTTGCAAAACTTGATGAAATGTAGGTAGCTTTTGCTGCATCCACAAAACATCTATTTCATCATTAATATAATGTGGCGTTACGGGAATCTGACCTACTTTCAAATTTAAGGTAATGTTATTAACTTGTTGCTTAATAATTTCTTGTTGAATTATATATGCAGTACCTAAAGTTGGATGTCCTGCAAATGGCACTTCTTGCTCAGGGGTAAATATTCTGACATTGTAACCTCCATCTTGCATCTCTGTAGATGTAATAAATGTGGTTTCTGAATAATTCATCTCTTTGGCGATGCGTTGCATCTCCACATCAGAGAAGTTACTCCCGAAAAATACTGCTAATTGATTACCTGTATATTTATCTACTGCAAATACATCTACAATAAAAAAATTGTGGTTGCTCATTTTTAAAATATTAATGTTAATCACTGAATTTTATACTTTGGATTATAAATATTAAATTTTGAGTTAACATTTGATAATGTTAACTCAAAATTTAAACTCATCACTGAATTTACAGTTCACAATTTACTCGACTACAATTATTTTTCAGCCACTTTTACTTTTGTAGCCAAACCTAGTAGCTGTAAAAATTGAATTGTCATCCAAGTTAAATCAATTTCCCACCATTGCAAACCGTGACGAGCGGAATATTGATAAGCATGATGGTTGTTATGCCAGCCTTCGCCATAAGTAACTAAGGCTACCCACCAGCAATTTTTGGAATTATCATTTGATTCGTAAGTACTATAACCAAATTTATGGGTAGCACTATTTACGAACCAAGTGCAATGAAACACAACTACTAAACGTACAAAAACGCCCCAAACTACAAATGGCCAACCGCCTAACATATACAGCAGGAGACCTAAGACAACCTGCATAGGAATAAAGGCTACTTGAAAAAATTGATATACAGGGTCATCAGCAATATCTTTTGTAAAACGGTCAATTTCCGCTTTAGATGGAATTTCATGGAGCATCCAACCCATGTGACTCCACCAAAAACCTTGGCTAGAATCATGGGGATCGCCATTATGATCGGAGTGTAAATGGTGTATCCGGTGTAAGCCGATCCAATCAATTGGCCCGCCTTGACAAGAAAGCGTCCCACAAAAAATGAAGAAATATTCTAACCACTTGGGAGTCTGAAAACTCCGGTGGGTAACTAGGCGGTGATATCCCAGCGTAATACCTAGACCGCCAGTTATCCAGTGTAATAACACAGCAACGCCTACTGCTGCCCAGCTAAAGTTGCTGGGTAACAAAGCTGGAAGGGCTGCGAGGTGAATCGCCGCCATGTAAATAATAATGCTCCAATCGGTGCGAAGTTTGGTTGAGGTGGCAACAGTCATGCAGTAACCTTAAAACGAGTTGAGTAGTTTGATATGGTGGATTATTTATTTAGCGCCGATTCAGGGCGCATGAGGGTTTAATGAACAGCTTCGATATTCTGCAAGAGGCAGAAAATGCACTCTTTCCGATTTTTTCTGGAATTGACGCTCAGGTCAAGCAAAATCTTCAAAGAGTATTAAATGCGTTTCGCGATCATCGTGTTGGCGTTCACCACTTTTCGAGTGTGAGTGGTTATGGTCACGACGATTTAGGACGAGAAACTCTGGATCGGGTATTTGCTGATATCATGGGTGCTGAGTCT
Source organism: Crinalium epipsammum PCC 9333 (assembly GCF_000317495.1). GTDB lineage: Bacteria > Cyanobacteriota > Cyanobacteriia > Cyanobacteriales > PCC-9333 > Crinalium > Crinalium epipsammum. Next base: position 270,438 of record NC_019753.1, on the reverse strand, counting down.
GCTGCGGTAAGAGTACAGTTTGTCTCTGGAACTCATGCGATCGCATCTGCCCTATTTGGGGTTCTTCGTCCAGGCGATGAGATGTTAGCAGTTGCAGGCGCTCCTTACGATACTTTAGAAGAAGTTATTGGTTTGCGGGGGCAAAACCAAGGCTCCTTAAAAGAGTTTGGCATCAGTTACCGAGAACTACCTCTGACTGAGGAAGGAACTGTAGATTGGCAGCATCTCAGCAATTCAGTAGGTAACAGCACTCGTTTAGTTTTAATTCAGCGATCCTGTGGTTATTCTTGGCGTGCTAGTTTATCAATTGCTGATATTGAAAAAATTGTTCATTTAGTCAAGAAACAAAATCCTAACACTATTTGCTTTGTGGATAACTGTTATGGTGAATTTATTGAAGACAAAGAGCCACCAGCCGTTGGTGCTGACCTGATTGCTGGTTCATTGATCAAAAATCCAGGTGGCACTATTGTTACTGCGGGTGGTTATGTAGCAGGTAAAGCTGATTTAGTAGAAGCTGCTGCTTGTCGTCTGACCGCGCCTGGAATTGGCAGTTCTGGCGGCGCTACCTTTGATCAAAATCGTTTATTATTTCAAGGACTATTCTTGGCTCCCCAAATGGTAGGTGAGGCAATGAAAGGCAATCACCTTACTGCTTATGTATTTGACAAGCTAGGCTACCCGGTTAATCCCCTACCAACAGCGCCTCGTCGGGATGTAATTCAAGCGATTAAACTCGGTTCAAAAGAAAAAATACTGGCATTTTGCCGCTCTGTACAGAAATATTCACCAGTTGGTTCCTATCTCGACCCTATACCAGCCGAGATGCCGGGATATGAAAGTGAGTTAGTGATGGCTGGCGGTACATTTATTGATGGCAGTACATCTGAGTTTTCAGCAGACGGACCATTAAGAGAGCCTTATATTGTCTTCTGTCAGGGTGGGACTCACTGGACTCATGTAGCTCTTGCTCTAGAAGCTGCGATCGCGGCAGTTGGTAAAGCATAGTTTAAATCAACAGCTATGCTGGTCTCATCATCAGTTCTAGTTCCAGATATTTAGACTGTTGCGATGTCTGGTCAGAGATGTCTAGAGCTTCTTGCTCCATTTCTGTCCATTCAAAGTGAAGAGGATGAGAAAAGAAATTAACTGGTGCATCTAGTAAGAAAATTAAAAAATTCATTGTACTGGCTGGAACTCAATGCTTCTTAAATACACAACTTTTTAAGCTAATCCGGTTAAAACTCTCTTAGTTACTCTTAGAAAGTTTAAACCTCATCCTGAGCGCAGATGTATTGCTAGATACAAACTACCCATATTTTTTCAGCAAATTATTTTCCTGCTAGACTATTAAATAAAGCAACTTTGGCATCAAGTAATGTTGTTAAAGCAAATAACAATTATTTTAATATTCATCAGCAGTTGCAAAAAAATATTAAATAAAGTATCCGTCTAATTAAAAAAAAAATTCCTAAAAATAGATCTTCAGGACTAAAGTAAATGCGGAAAGTAACGCGCTTACAAATCAAAAGTTATGGTGTTGCTGTATTGACAGTAGCCCTAGTGTTACTGGTGAAAGTGCTATTACGTAGTGTGCTAAACGTAGAAAGCCCTTATCTGTTGTTTTTTGCTGGTATCATTCTCAGTACTTATTATGGCGGTGCGGGGTCAGGAGTAGTAGCTACCATACTGGCTGCTTTGCTCAACTATTATTTCTTTTTACCTCCTTACTATGCCTTATCAGCTAATAGCCTAGCCTTAAATATTAAATTAACTATTGAGTTAACCCTATTTGTGGTAGAAGCTTTATCAATCATTTGGCTGATTGTTAAATTACGTCAAGCTAAACGGCAAGCTGAAAGCCAAGCCTTAGAAGCCCAAAAATATCAAGCAATTTTAGTTGATAGAGCCGAAGAATTACAGCGTTCCCAAGCTGATTTACAACATCAAAATAATATTTTGCAATCAATCCTTAATGGCATGGGTGAGGGTGTGATGGCAATTGATACACAAGGAAAATTTTTAATTTTCAACCCCGCCGCCAGAAAACTTCATAGTTTAAGCCTTACACAAACAATTAAGGATGATTGGGTAGAAAAATCTAGTTTTTTCAAGCCAGATAAAGTCACACCTTATGAACTCAGCGAACTACCTCTAATGCGAGTAATTAGAGGTGAAGTGGTAGATGAATCAGAAGTTTTTTTAGTTCACTCTCAGATACCAGAAGGAATTTGGCTAAGTGCAAACGCACGAGCTTTAAGAGATGAATCTGGGGTAATAACGGGTGGTGTGCTGGTACTGCGAGATATTAGTGAACGCAAGCAGACAGAGGAAATTATCAGGGTAAGCGAGGATCGTTATCGTCAAATCATTGAAACTGCTTCTGAAGGAATCTGGATTATTGATGCTGATAATAACACCAGCTTTGTTAATAATAAAATGACCGAAATGCTAGGCTATAGTGCAGCAGAAATGCAAGGAAAGCCGCTATTTTCTTTTATGGATGAAGAAGGTTTAGCGATCGCTCAAAATAATATAATTCGTCGTCAGCAAGGTATTAAAGAACAACACGACTTTAAATTTTGCCGTAAAAATGGTTCAGAATTATGGGCAATGGTGTCTACCAATCCAATTTTTGATGACTCAGGAAAATATACTGGCGCTTTAGGTATGATTAGTGATATCACAGAGCGCAAACAAGCTGAGGCAGATTTACGGGAAAGCGTAGCTTCATTGCGGGCGTTATCTGAGTTGATTGCGGCTCAAGATTTGAATTTTGCAGAACATCTGCAAGAACTTCTAAAAATGGGGTGTCAACGGTTAAACCTAGATATTGGTATTATCTCTCATATTGAAAATAATCTTTTTGAAGTAGTAGCTACTTACTCGTTAGATAGCGGAATTAGTGCTGGAGATGTCTTTAAGTTAGAGCAAATTTACTGCCACGAAATTTTGCAAAGTAAAGAACCAGTTAGTTTTGAACACGCTGCCACTTGTGAATGGGGAAACCATGCTTGTTATCAAAAGTTTAAATTGGAATCATATATTGGCACACCAATATATGTAGCAAGAAAAGTTTATGGCACACTAAATTTTTCTAGTACTCAACCACACACAAAATTATTTAAACCAGTAGATAAAGAGCTATTAAAGCTAATGGCGCAATGGGTTGGTAGTACAATTGAGCGCAAAATAGCAGCAGAGGAACTAGCACTCACTCGCGATCAGGCGATCGCTGCAACTCAAGCAAAAGCCGAATTTTTAGCCACTATGAGCCATGAAATTCGTACCCCAATGAATGGGGTAATTGGCATGACTGGACTGCTACTAGAAACTGATTTAACCCCTCAGCAGCGAGACTTTGTAGAAACCATCCGTACCAGTGGCGATTCCTTACTTACAATCATTAATGATATTCTCGATTTCTCTAAAATTGACTCTGGCAAATTAGAATTAGAAAAGCATCCCTTTGAACTGCGAATTGGCATTGAAGAAGCTCTAGATTTAGTCGCTCACAAAGCTGGTAGTAAAGGATTAGAATTAGCATATTTAATTGATTCAAACACGCCCCAAACAATTTTAGGAGACATTACTAGACTACGCCAAATATTAGTTAACTTGCTCAGTAACGCGATCAAATTTACAGAAGTAGGAGAAGTAGTACTTTCAGTAACAGCAAAGCAAATTCCGGGTGAAGTTCAACATAACTGTTCAGATACTTACGAAATTAAATTTGCTGTCAAAGATACGGGTATTGGCATTCCCGCTAACCGAATGGATCGGTTATTTCAGTCTTTCTCACAGGTTGATTCCTCTACAACTCGCCAATATGGAGGAACTGGACTAGGGCTAGTAATCAGTCAACGCTTGAGCCAAATCATGGGCGGCAAGATGTGGGTTGAAAGTCAACCGAATCAAGGCTCAATTTTTTATTTCACAATCGTAGCTCAATCAATTCCTTGTTCATCAATACTTGATGTTCCCACAGCCACAACCTTATCAGGAAAACGCTTATTAATAGTCGATGACAATGCCACTAACCGCAAAATTTTGACTTTACAAGCGCAATCTTGGGGAATGCTTTCTAATGCTGTTACTGGAGGTAATGAAGCTTTAGAGTGCCTCAGTCGTGGCGAACAGTATGACATCGCAGTTTTAGATATGCAGATGCCAGAAATGGATGGATTAACGCTTGCTGCCGAAATTCGCAAACTACCTCAATTCCAGCATTTACCGCTAGTAATGTTAACTTCTCTAGGTAGATCAAGAATAGTAGAGCAAGGTGTTAAACATAATTTTGCTGCTTTCCTCAGCAAGCCGATTAAACAAGAGCAGTTATACAATGTTTTCCTACAGGCATTAAGTGACCAGCTAGTTACAACTAAAGCACCTCCCCCAACATCATCCGCAGCTACGACAAAACTCGCTGAAAGTTTACCCCTAAGAATTTTATTAGCTGAAGACAATGTAGTTAACCAAAAGGTTGCGATACAACTATTAAAGCGTCTCGGCTATCGTGCCGATGTAGTTGGCAATGGTTGTGAAGCTTTAGAAGCTCTCTGTCATGTACCTTATGACGTAGTTTTGATGGATATGCAGATGCCAGAAATGGATGGTATAGAAGCTACACGCAGAATTATCCAAAATTGGCAATCTGTGGAACGACCTAGAATTATCGCGCTGACAGCGAATGCCATGCAAGGAGACAAAGAGCTTTGTCTCCAGGCGGGTATGGATGACTACTTGAGTAAACCTATCCGCCTAGAGAATTTGGTTCAGGCGCTCAGTAAGTGTCAGGCGCGATCGCTTGCAGAGGAAGCAGAGGAGGCAGAGGGGTAGGTTAATTCTCAGTAGATTCGGGCAACTTATACTGTCCTACAATGCGCTTGGCATACTCTGGTACATGAGCATCTAGTTTCTCTGGGTGATTACGCTTGAGATATATATAGTTGCGGGTAAAGTGAGAATCTATCGAAAAACGGGCATATTCTAAACCTTTGGGACCAATTCTTTCGATGACTACACCCATGAGTTTTGCTGCCCACATGGGGAGGGTAACACCTTTGTCGTAGGCTGGAATACTTTGTTGTACAGCTTCTTTGCGATCGCCTTTTGACGTTACAGGCTGAGTTTCTAGCTGATCCTTAACTAAATCCAGCATTTCCTGCCCTGTATCATTGCGTACTACAATCCACTGCCACCCAAACGGCGCACCCATATAACCGACAACTAAATCTGCTAACGAGTTGACATAATCAAAACAACTCATACAGGAAGGCGCAAACACATCCTTAAGCTGATTTGTCTTTAATCCAAAGAAAGGAACCATCTCCACCGAGCCATCCTCATGTTTAAAATGAACTCGGAAATCTTGCATAAACTCGTAATGTACTACCGTTTCTGGAGAACGGCTAGTAGTTTCTAGAAACTTCTGCAAACCAGCACGATTAACGTTATCTACACAAGGCGTTCCCAAAACATACAGCTTTTCTAAGCCTAATTTTTTTTCTACTGCGCGTAATGCCTGAATTTGACAACCTACCCCAATTACCAGCAACCGCTTCATTCCAGATTGCTCGATTTGCTCCAGCACAGATAGATTAGGCGATAGCGTAGGCTTATTTACCTTTGCTGCGAGAATTTCCTCTGGAGTACGGGCAATTACAGGCATAGGTTGAAAGCGGTCTTCTTTAGTATTTTGAACACAGACAACACCTTCAACCATGCCACTATTAAGCATTTCAATGGCGATGCTGCTCACAATTCCCGTCCATTGCGCCCCTTCAATTGGCTCAGTTTTCCGCGCCGCCATCATGTCTTGATTTACCCCAAAATACCAATCATCAGGATTATCTAAATCGCGGCTACGTCCGTGAGTTTCTTCTTCTAGTTCAGTTATCTGTTGATTGATAAACGCGCAAGCTTCCTTGACATAGTGAATATAATATGTATCACATAACCCGCATTCACTACAAAGTTCTTTTGCAGGGCGACGGCTGGAGGGTTTGAGGGCTTTAGCTTTCTGGTGAGAGTGTAGAGAAGTCATATAAACAGTAATTTATTAGCTAGAAACAACAAAAGATAGCTTAAGGTTGATCTTCACACAAAATACAGACAAAGCTTTGCAGATAGCAGCAAATGCTTTGAATGAGATCAGAGTTTTTTTAGATGTGACGTTTATCAAACAAAATCTCTATGGACGCTACGGTACATCAACCAACTCAAGGCGCACTTGCTTACCAATCACTTTAGCAGCGCGTTCAATTGTATCGAGCGTCACAGATGGATTATCCCTATCTAGCAACCTATCCAAAGATGACCTACTTGTTTTCATCTGTTTCGCCATCGCTGTCTTAGTTAGTTTCTTTTCTGCCATTACCTGTTCAATCTGCCAAGCGATCGCCCGTTTAAGAGCTATTGTTTCCATATCAGCAAGTGTACCTTCCTCTTCCAAGAATGAGTCGAAAGACGAACCGATATGAGGACTACTGTTCATGGTCAACCTCTAGTTTTTCTTTACGTTCTTTTGCTAAATTCAACATGATCTAGCAAGCATAATTCAGTGATTTTACTGATTTATAGCCCAGAGCTACTGATTAGTGTAGTTAGCAACAGTCTCTAAAATTTTTATTGATGTTTAAGCAGTTCAAAAAGCTCATCTCTATGTCGTTGATTGTGCTTCTGTTCACAGTTAACATGATTCTGGCTGTTCCTAAACCTGTATCAGCTAACCCGCTTACAATTCTGGGTGAGGTAGAGCGACAAGTTCAACAAGCTGTTCCTAATGTTGATTGGCGACAAGTTCAAAAATCTGTTCCTAATGTTGATTGGCGACAAGTTCAACAAGCTGTTCCTAATGTTGATTGGCGACAAGTTCAACAAGCTGTTCCTAATGTTGATTGGCAACAAGTTCAAAAATCTGTTTCTAATGTTGATTGGCAACAAGTTCAAGAAGCTGTATTCAAACAGACCGTATTTAAAATTAACTTCCAACAACTTAAACAATCTTTTTCTGGCGAAGTTCAGCAGATTGTCTCTAAAATTGACATACAACAACTTCAAAAAGGTTTAACTGATAATGTTCTCTCTCAACAGGTTGGCAAGATCATTGGCAATACCAACAAAACCGTAGTCGTTCATGCACAAAATTATCTTGATACTACACCTGCACAATTATGTAGTATCTACTCGGACCATGTAAACGGAATTGACAATTCTCAATGGAATTCCTTACAAAAAGGGGCAGCTTCAACCTTCACAATTTTGCAAGCGGTTAATTCCGCATCAGTAGCGGGAGCAGGGGCATTATCAGGCTATGCTGGAATAGCATCAGCTATTTCACAACTAGGTTTAGGGGGTTTAACAACATCTGTTGCGGGATTGTTAGGAAGTAGTGCAACAGGTGCAGCCGCAACGGCGGTAGTTACATCTTTTGTTGGTGGACCGTTGGTAATGACTGCCTTATTAGTCGGTGGTACAGGTGCAGTCACTTGGGGAGGTTATAAAACAATGGAATTTACTGCTCAAAAGTTTGATGGGTTTGTCAAAGAATTCTGTACTCAGCCATCCCCTTGATGAGATTAGTTAAATTTATTCCACTTATTCGATTCTAGCTGTCAAATGTTTTCTTTAATTGACTTCTGAAGACGAACTTAATGTAAGTAATCTGACGGGGCGATCGCCCCGTTATTTAATTTAAGCTGTAATTAGCATAATGTTAATCGTTCTGAAAATGCTAAAACTGCAATGCAAACGATTAATCAGGCTTATCAAGAATTTTGTCAACTACAAAAATTTGATATTCAGCCATAAAAGTAGATTAGTACGAAATTAATTAAAATATATTTTTATTCATCTGGCAGTTTATACTGGATTTCCGAGCGCAATCAATGCTATGTTTGCAGCCCAAGAAGTTTTTGCAAAACTAGATAAAAACGGTGAAAGTTGACTGATAAACAAAATCCCCGCCAATTAGCATATCTGGCTTTGCGCGATGTCCACAAAGGCGCTTATGCTGATGTTGCCATAGATAGGGCATTGCATAAGGCTACTCTGAGCCGTAGCGATCGCAACCTAGTTACAGAATTAGTTTATGGTAGTGTGCGAAGACTGCGATCGCTCGATGCCCTACTCGATCAACTCGGTAAAAAGAAAGCCAACCAGCAAAACCCCGATTTGCGTACCATTCTGCACCTGGGTTTATACCAATTACGTTATCTGGACAACATTTCAGCCGCCACCGCAGTTAATTCCACAGTAGAACTCGCTAAAACAAATAGCTTTTCAGCACTCACAGGTGTTGTTAACGGCATCCTGCGCCAATACATCCGCCTAAAGGAAGAACTCGGCGACCCCCTCCAACTGCCAGAAAACCCTGTTGAACGTCTAGGAATTTTCTACAGCTTTCCCAACTGGATAATAGAAGCTTGGTTAGCACAACTTGGTTTTGCGGAAACAGAACAGCTATGTGCAGCGATGAACCAAACTCCCAGTATTGATTTACGGGTAAACATCCTGCGGACATCAATAGAAGAAGTAGAAGCTGAGATGCAGTCTGCGGATGTTACTGTTAACAGAATCAATTTCAAAAACCCCCTCTCTGTCAACGAAGAAGGGGCAGAGAGTGAGGTTTCCAACCAAGAGGACAAAATTTCAGTACCACAAGCTTTAAGGTTGTCAGGGAAAATAGGTGCAATTCAAGAATTACCTGGTTTTACAGAAGGTTGGTGGACTATACAAGATAGTAGCGCCCAACTGGTAAGTTATTTGCTAGATCCTCAACCAGGGGAAGTTGTAATTGATGCTTGTGCTGCCCCTGGAGGAAAAACCACCCATATTGCCGAATTAATGGGAGATGTCGGTAAAGTATGGGGATGCGATCGCACTCCATCGCGCCTGAAAAAACTTAAAGAAAATGCCCAACGCCTCAACTTAAAATCAATCCAAATCTGTACAGGCGATAGTCGCGACTTACCGCAGTTTACTAATAAGTGCGATCGCGCCTTACTAGATGCCCCATGTTCAGGACTTGGAACCCTTAACCGACGCGCTGATGCCCGTTGGCGACAAACACCAGAAACAGTCAGGGAACTTTCTACCCTACAAGCACAACTATTAGATCATGCAGCTACTTGGGTCAAGCCTGGAGGCATTTTAGTTTATGCCACCTGCACCGTCCATTCACCAGAGAATGAAGACATCATTCAAGCCTTTCTAGACACCCACTCTAACTGGCAAATTGATCCCCCATTAACCAACTCACCCTTAGCTAACTTCGCCGCTCCAGAAGGGTGGATAAAAGTTTTGCCCCACCGCCATCAGATGGATGGTTTCTTTATGGTACGGTTGAAACAAACTGTTAATAGTTCTGATATCCCGTACACCTAATTATTTGTTAGAACGATGGTATCTAATCCTAATATCAAACTGCTGGTTAAAATTCTGATTGGTGCTGCTTGGATAGATGGTAAAGTTCAGCCAGAAGAACGGCAGTATCTTCAGAAAATCGCTAAAGAAAATGGGATTTCTGAAGATCCCGATATTCAGCCAATATTAAATGAACTTGTACCTGTGCATTCAGAGCAATGCTACAACTGGGTGCGAGAGTATTTAGGAGATCATCCCAGTCAAGAAGATTATCAGGGTCTTATTGAAAAATTAAGTGCCTTAATTTATAGCGATGGGGATGTTGCTAACGAAGAAGCGAAACTATTAACTCGATTACAACTGTTAGATCCTGCCACAACTAACCCCAAATCACATCATAGTGCTGTTTTAAAAACAATCCAGAAACTCTATCACAGGTGGGTTGATAAACAAGCTTAGATTTTAATAGTTTTGGTACTTCAGGGGAAAGTCCGGCTAAATTACCTAAAATTAATTCCTAAATAGATCAGACTAAACCCGTATTTGCATAGCGTACCGAAGGTTGAGGCTGGTTGTATTTAGGCTGCGTAGGCAGCCTTTATTTGTATAGCTATAGTTAAGCTAGGCGGAATAATTTTTTGCAGCAGGCAACTATTTCAAGCAACTTCACGTCTGAAAAACTGCTATATTATACACATAGATAAAATTGCCAACTTCTTCTTTAATCAATTTAGCAGCCAAAGATACAATTACAGCTATTGATAGAGAAAGAGGAACCTTTAATGCAGTTTAATGTCTATTTAGTTAAGAGCAATAAATTTTAGGACAACACCTTAAATGTCTAATTTAAATCGTTGGAAATCAGCAACAGCTTTATTAATTTCTTTGGGATTAACAACAGGTACAGTAACACCAATAGTCGCACCGTTACTATTACCCACACCCGCTTTTGCACAAAGCACAAGTTTTTCTGATGTTCCATCTAACTACTGGGCTAACGATTTTATTCAAGCACTAGCTGCCCGTAATATAATTGCTGGATTTACTGATGGTACTTTTAGACCAGAAACTCCAGTAACACGCGCACAATTTGCAGCGATGATTAGCAAAGCATTTCAGCAGTCTAATATTCGTACTGCTGTAAATTTTGTAGATGTACCATCAAACTATTGGGCAACAGGAGCAATTCGCGATGCCTATGAGATGGGTTTTCTCACAGGTTATCCTGGTAACGTTTTCAGACCTAATCAAAATATCCCCCGTGAGCAAGTTTTAGTATCCTTAGCAAATGGGCTAAATCTTACTGCAAGCGGTTCAACAAGCAATAGTCTCAATTTATTTACTGACGCTACAGATGTTAGTAACTACGCTCGTAATAGCATTGCTGTTGCAGCAGAAAAAGGTTTGGTAGTCAGCTATCCTAATGTCAGTTTGTTAAATCCAAGACAAACTGCTACTAGAGCAGAAGTTGCTGCGTTTATTTATCAAGCTTTGGTTAACTCTGGGCAAGCACAAGCAATTACTTCACCTTACATTGTCTCGCAAAATTCCACACCAAATCCCACACCAACTACCCCATCAGTACCAACTAATTACAGAATTTCATCTGGAACTAACATTCCTACGAACTACGACAAAGAAAGAATTCTGCTGACTCCTAATGAAAGTGTGCCACTAACACTGAAGGTAGCAGCAAATATTACTACACGCGAAGGCAGAGTGCTGATTCCAGCAGAAAGCCAAGTGGCAGGACAATTACAACCAGGAGAAGGTGGTGTGAGATTTGTAGCGCAAACACTAATTATGCCTGATGGCACACAGATGCCTATTAATGCTATTTCTAGCGCAATCACTAAAACACAAACAGTTACAAAAGGGGCAAATGTTGGCACTCTAATCAGAAATGCCGCTTTAGGTGCTGGTGCTGCTGCTGCGATTACAGGCGTAACTGGCGATCGCACAATTAACACAGGAGAAGTTTTAGGCGGTGCTGGTATTGGTACTTTACTAGGACTGTTTTTAGGTCGAGACAGAGTTGATTTAGTTGTGGTTGAGCCTAATACTGATTTAAATCTGCAACTAACTCAGGACTTAGTAGTTAACGCTAGATAGAACTTGAATTAGTTACTTATTGCTAACAAAACTACAACCGTTGTTCCTACTGCTGAGACGCTTGAATTTGGTGGTAGCGAAGAACCACCAACAGTCCAGCGAGGTTCAGCTGGACTAATTACTTCAATATCACCATTCATTCTTTCTACCAATTCTTTAGCTATAGCCAGACCCAAACCTGTCCCAGGAATTCCTGTTTGTGCTTGTACACCCCGATAATGTCGTTCAAAGATATGCTCTAAATCTGCTGGTGGAATACCATAACCAGTGTCACTAATAGCAATTGCTTGATAATTGCCAACACCAAAATTACCCCCAGTTTGCTGTATTGGCATGGTTGCTTTGACATCAATACGTCCCCCAGCAGGAGTATATTTCAAAGCATTGTCTAGTAAATTACTTAAAACTTCACGTAAGGCTTGGGGATTAACTTGGACATGAGGTAATTTTGGCGGAATTTCTGTAATTAAATTAAGATTACGTTCTTGTGCGATCGCACTAGCAGAAACTAATAGCGGTTCTAATACTTCCTGTACAGAACAAGATTCTAACTGTAGTGAACTTGTAGCAAGTAACGAGGATGAATCAGATGCCAAGGAATCAGGAGTTGGCATCAATGCTGGTTTCAGATTAAGCGGTTCTAAGTTAACTTGAGTCAAATCTAAACAGCTATCAAATTGTTGCAGCATCTCCTGCAAGCGATCGCTCTCCCGCACAATACTATTAGCTACTTCTCGATTAGCATCTCCTGACCCTAAACGCTTTAACAGCAACTTACCAAACGTTCTTAACGCTGTTAAAGGATTGCGAAATTGGTGAATCAAATCATCTAAGATATTACGTTGTTGCGCCTGTAGTCGCTGCTGTTGGCTTAACCGTTGCTCAAACCATGCCCGACGCTGATCCAAAATACAAGAGAGTGATAGCGTTTGGGCAATGCGTTCAATCTGAGTTATTTCTCTGTGATTCCAGGGTCTATCTTCCCTACTGGTAACTAGCAGCCCTAACATTACCCCCTCATGTAACAAAGGTAAAAATAGTTGCCGCGTTGGCATCAAAGAATTTTCCACCGACGCTTCTGCGTTAAAATCTGTTTCTGCATCAGCAATATTTGGAGGAATCTGATTATTCGGAGATCCTGTAGCTGAGATGAGCTTAGGAACTGTATCAATACCGTTAGTTTGTTGAGGTAACAGTGCGTAGCGATACTCTTGCTGATTAGCTTGCTCTTTTGTCCACACCGCAGCCGTTTCAGGATATGCTACTACAGGAATTAACTTCGCCTCAACTCCCTCTACCAATTCTTCCGTTATATAAACAACACTAAACGCCGCCCCCAAACTTTGGGTTAACAGTACCACCTGTGAGCGACAAATTGCGATAAATTCAGAACTGGCTGGCATTAACATCAATTAACCATTAACAATGACCAGTTTGATTGAAAATCAAATTAGGGTTTATTTACATATATTACGAAATTTATATTTTTTTTAATAGATTTCAACTCTCTACAACTACTTGATTAGGTTGTAAACCTTATCTGGAATGGGATTAATAGATTTAGATGACTACCTAAAAAGTAATTGCTTTTTTGAACCCAAGGGGATATACTGGCGACGGCTTTTGTAACTATCATTACAATTGTCATCTTTAAGAGGAGGTATGGGAGGTTGGCAAGAAGACGCAAGCGTAAAAGTCGCCGTCGCCAGGAAGGACGTAGGATTCTAGAGCATGTGCCTCAATATAGTATTGAAAGCGGCGAAGAAAAACCTGTAACTGCTGCACGAAAATTTATTCAATCTGAGGGTATTCTCCCACCTGCTTTATTGCTAGTAAAGCGGAATGAGCATACCACAGATCGGTACTTCTGGGCAGAGAAAGGGCTATTTGGGGCGCAATACGTCGAAGAAAATCATTTTCTGTTTCCCAGCTTGCGGATATTCGATTCTACCGTAGAAAAGGTAGCAGTCGGGGTTCAATAATAGCTGAGATTTTACCGTAAAACTGGCAAAATTCTTGACTGATATATTATTCCCACTCAAATGCCAATTTTTGGGTGGGCTTAATATTTTACCAACAAATTACCCAATTATTATTTTTTCAGGAGGTTTGAGATCAAATATCGGGGTAAGTAGGGGAAGGAACAGAATTTTTATTATACCCTTGAGGGGATGACATTTTTGTTCAATTTATCTTGCGTAGCTCAAATTTATTGTTTGAGGTGCAAAATCATTTATTCGGAAGCCTTCAAATTTAGCGTCTGTTGCAAAGCTGCCAATTCATCGCGATGGGCAGTCACAGTGATCAAACTTTTTGTTTCAGGTTGTACTTCTACACTAGAAATAGTTTCTACCTTAAGAAATACCTGTTCTGGACGACCTGCTTTTTGCCAATAAAAAATTCCCGCTACAGGTGCGAGTAGCACCAGGGCTAAAAAAGCATTAGTCAGCGATGGATAGAGAAAAGATAACACCAGTGACAAGCAAAGGATACCACAGGCGGCTAGGACAGATAAGAAAATAGCCAAAAACCAACTTGGTCGCACAAAGCCTTGAAATGTGACTTGGTTGGTTGCTGCGTCGATAGCCGTTACTTGGTAAGCCCGTTGGTCAAAATATTGTTTTAGCTGAGTTAACAGCGAGTCTTCAGGTTGTTCTGAAATAAGTTTGACCTGTTGTATGCGATCTTTGACAGAAGCTTTAATAAAGAAAAATAAACCAACTGCTAACAACAGCGTTAACAAAAATGTTGAGGATGGAACTATTGTATTCACAGAATATCTAGTTTTGGTGACTGGGGATTGGTGAGTGGTGACTAGGAACAAGCAGATAAATATTCGTTTAGTTTTAACTGTGCTCTCTGCTCTCTCCTCCTTCCTCCCTCTTTTCAAGACAGGTCTAATATTTTGGCAACATTACAGAAATTATAATTATACCCAGCGCAGTATATTTGGCACAGCGATCGCCGTGTCAAATATAGCCTAGCTATTAGACGATACCCAGAAAGGTAGCCAGAATAGCTAGAGATTTTCTAGGCGCTGGGGATACTGCTACCGTAGGAAATCACAAATTGTGAACTGGATGAAGGCAACAGCGAGATGAGGAAGGAGAATGTGGTGGATGAAACAAACAATCCTCCAGTTATGGCTTTATGGTCGTAAAGCCATAAAAGTTGTGATGTCCTCAACTATTTAGGAGTGGACGAGGTTTGGGCTTTTTGTTCTGTAGTTATACCAAAAAGCAGCCAATTCCTGAGCGCGATTTTGCCAATCCGACCGGATTTGATACATCCGGCGGGGTCGTCCACGCCCTTCTACTTTTTTCCAGTATCCTGTAATTGCTCCTGCTTCTTCCAAGAATTTCAGCGCACTGTATAGTACAGTGTCAGAGAGTCGATAGGTTGGATAATCCTTCTCTAATCTCTGGATTAATTCTGTACCATAGGATTCTCCCTCAGATAAGACAGCCAGGACATAACATACTGCTAGTTCCTGGTTAAGGTAAAAGGGAGGAGGATTGCTAAAAAACTGATAAATATCTTCAAATTTCATTTGCTAACCCACTAAATATACCAGCCAAAAACACTAGCTCACGGCAAAGGTGATGATACCCTCAATTTTAGACACTGAATTATAGGTTGGACTGCCCAATTTGGTGTATTTCACGACGGAAAGTCTTGATGTTTAAAGATTTTCCCTTTAGAACTATATAAGTACAAAACTTAATAGTGTTGTCATTAAGCTAATCAATATGCTATGCAGTGGCTTATTTTTAATCGCTACCCTTATGTGTCTACGGAGACTGACGACTAAAGTTATCAAAAAGTTCTTAATATTTTAGGGATCGTGAGTTTTTGTTTTCTAGTTGCTTCAAACTAATTGTTAGAGGGATTGCTGGCGGCATTTATTAGATAAGCGCGATACTCCTGCGGAGTCGCTACGCGATCGCACTTCCCCATAATGATTAGTTTGCGGATATATTTAATTTCTATAGTTTGAGATTTATATGCCAGATACTTCTATTCCTTTGGCACTGAGGCGTATTGCTTTCAACCTGCGTATTACGGGCTGGATCGGCTTCTGGGCGCAGTTAGTACTAGGTGTTGTTTCTAGTTTGATTTTTTTGTTTGCTATTCCTTCTGCCAGTGGAGGCGCGGCTAGGAATGCTGGTACTGGTGGTAGTCTATTTTTTGCTGTTTGCGGTCTTTTGGTACTGTATTACAGTGTTTATCAAGCTTTCCGCTACACTCGTATTGCTCGCCAGCTAGAAGATCCTAACCCTAATCTACGCCCGAAAAAGGCAGACACAATTAAAGTATTGCGTTTTGGCTTAATTGTTAGTTTAGTGGGGATGTTGCTAAGTGTGTTAGGCGCAGAAGCAATCACGGGTACTTTACTAGGTAAATCTTTGTCACAAGCACAGGGTGTGGCGATTTATAATCCTGAAGCTTTAAGTAAAATCATTCAACCGCTAGATATTTTTGTAGTTTTGGCTAATACACATACAATTACAGCGCATTTTGCTGGAATTGCGATTTCGATTTGGTTGCTAAATACTATTAGCAAGCAATAACTCAAACTCAAGTTTGGTAATTATTGTAGGGTTAAGTGCGATTCCTTCGGATAGCTATGCGCTACGCGCAGGCTACGCCAACGCTAACGCGCGATGGATATAGCAGTGTATTCTAATTTATTGGCAAAAAAACTGGGAAGAATTGGTGCTAGACCTCAAGCAAATACGGGAAAATCCCCAAAGCGTTCAAGAGCGACTCAATCAACGTGGTGTCGGTCAATATGATCTTCACCCAATTATAGAGTTAGACCAACAGCAAAGGGAAATAGAAGTAAGGCGATCGCACTTACAAGCCCGCAGTAACGAAATTGGCAAGCTTGTCGGACAAAAAATGAAGTCTGGTAGCCGTCCCGACGACCCAGAAATTCAAGCTCTTAAAGATGAAGGCAACCAAATCAAAGCTCAACTGAGCGAACTAGAGCCACAGGAAAAAGACCTGAAAGCTCAAATAGAAACTCTTTTATTAACTTTTCCCAACTTACCTAGCGAATCAACACCAATTGGTAAGAGTGAAGAGGAAAATGTTGAAATTAGGCGTTGGGGCGATGAGTACATCCTGCAAAATGCAGAAATTCTGCCTCATTGGGAAATTGGCGAACAATTAGGGATTTTAAACTTTGAGCGAGCAACAAAAATTGCTCAAAGTCGGTTTGTGGCTCTGATTGGTGCTGGTGCTGCCCTAGAAAGAGCGTTAATTAGCTTTATGCTTGACCAGCAAATTCAAGCTGGTTACATAGAAGTTATGCCACCAGTATTAATTAACAGTCAATCACTTACAGCTACGAACCAGTTACCTAAATTTGCGGAAGAAAGCTTTAAGTGCGCTCAGGATGACTTGTGGCTAAGTCCAACTGCTGAAGTGCCTGTGACTAATCTTTATCGAGATGAAATTCTTTCAGCAGAACAGTTGCCGATACATCACTGTGCGTATACTCCCTGTTTCCGTCGGGAAGCTGGTAGTTATGGAAGAGATACGCGAGGATTAATCCGACTACACCAATTTAATAAAATTGAATTAGTAAAATTGGTTGATCCTCGTACTTCTGAACAAGAGCATGAATCCTTAGTAAAAAATGCTGAGGCAATTTTGCAGCTATTAAAGTTACCTTACCGAGTAATAGAACTTTGTACTGGTGACTTGGGTTTTGGTGCAGCTAAGTGTTACGACTTAGAAGTGTGGTTGCCTTCTGCTGGTAAATACCGCGAGATTTCTAGCTGCTCTAACTTTAGAGATTTTCAAGCTAGACGTGGCAACATTCGCTTTAAAGAAGCAGGGAAAAAAGGTACTCAATTTGTTCACACTTTAAACGGCTCAGGTTTGGCTGTAGGTCGCACGATGGCAGCGATTTTAGAGAATTATCAGCAGCCAGGTGGGACAGTTATGATACCAGAGGCGTTACAGCCTTATATGGGTAAAAAAGTATTAGTTTAGCCGTCAAATAAGTAGCTCAACAGAAGTGCAAAACCCCACTCCTAGCCCCCTCCCCGTTGATGGAGAGGGGGATATTTTCTGTTTTATACTCCCTTCCCGTATAAAGAATACCTATTTTTATAACCGCCAAGACGCAAAGGACGCTAAGGAAGAAGAAGAATACGAGCAGTAATCTTTTAGTGGGAAGGGAGTAGTTATTTTAAGGTTTAGCTGCTATAACAACAGCCAAGGCGGTTAGGGCAAATTGTGGTTAACATCTGCGTAATCTGCGTCCATCTGCTGATATCTGCGATAAAAAAACCGCCTTGCGATCCGAAGCAATAAATCTCATGCCCTGACGGATAGATACGGTTGCTATAGCTGAACGCTGATAGCTGAAGGCTGAAAGCTTAGAATGAAGAGGTATGTAACAACAGTTGTACTTTTATGTCAGTTTTGGCAGCGATCGCAGTCTTAGCAGTTTTGATTGTGGTACACGAGCTAGGTCATTTTTTGGCGGCTCGTTTACAAGGAATTTATGCTAATCGCTTCTCAGTTGGTTTTGGACCAGTTTTGTTGAAATACCAAGGTTCCGAAACTGAGTATGCCATTAGAGCATTTCCTTTAGGTGGGTTTGTTGGTTTCCCCGATGATGATCCCGACAGCACAATTCCCCCAAATGATCCCAATTTGTTACGCAATCGACCTATTTTGGACAGAGCGATCGTCATTAGTGCTGGCGTGATTGCTAACTTAATCTTTGCTTACTTCCTGCTAGTAACTCAGATTGGTTTTGTAGGTGTTCAAGACTTTAACTATCAACCAGGGGTTTTAGTTCCAGAAGTTGCTTCAGATATTAGTTCAGCAGCAACCAAAGCAGGAATTAAACCTGGTGACATTGTTTTGGCAGTTGAAGGTAAGCAATTAGGTGAATCCCAAGCAGGCATTACTCTGCTGATGCAGGAAATTCAAACACATCCTAATGAGTCTCTAGCACTAGATCTCAAACGAGGCGATCAAATTGTTAATCTCAAGGTGACACCAGAACTAGGAAAGGATGGTAAAGGTCAAATTGGTGTCCGGCTGTCTCCTAATGGTAAGGTGGTACGCAAGCCTGTAGGCGGTATCGTGCAAGCGTTTACCACTGGCGCAGAAGAGTTTCAACGAATTACAGTATTGACGGCTCAAGGATTAGGTCAATTAGTTAGTAACTTTGGGGAAACAGCAGATCAAATTGCTGGTCCAGTGAAAATTGTAGAAATTGGGGCGAATATTGCAAAAAATGATGCAGCAAGTTTGTTTCAATTTGCGGCTTTGATCAGCGTTAACCTGGCAATTATCAATATTCTGCCATTACCTGCTCTTGATGGTGGTCAATTGGCATTTCTGCTGATTGAAGCTATTCAGGGTAAACCCTTACCAACCAAAATCCAAGACGGCGTTATGCAGACTGGTTTAATGCTGTTGCTAGGGTTGGGGATATTTTTGATTGTGAAAGATACTGCCAATTTGGAAGGGATACAGCAGTTATTTAGGTAAGGAGTCAGGAGTCAGAATTCAGGAGTCGGAATAAAAACTTTTAGCAAGTTAGACTATTGATTCTGATGTCTGAAGTCTGTTGTTTTAATATCTAAACGCTCACTCTTGGTAGTGAGCGATCGCACATGAGTATTACACGAAAGCTGTCAAATAAAAAACAGCGTGCTTTAGAGATTTTGATTCGCCTAAAGCGACTTTATCCAGAAGCAACCTGTACTCTCAACTACGAAACGCCAGTACAACTACTGGTGGCAACTATTCTTTCTGCTCAATGTACAGATGAGCGGGTAAATCTGGTAACACCTGCTTTGTTTCTACGGTTTCCTGACGCGGCTGCCTTAGCTGATGCGAATTTAGAAGAGCTACAAAGCTTAGTTCGCTCTACAGGCTTTTATCGCAATAAAGCTAAAAATATTCAAGCTGCTTGCCGCCTCTTGGTGGAAAAATATGGTGGGATAGTGCCAAAACGGATGGAACTATTGCTGGAATTACCAGGGGTGGCGCGAAAAACAGCTAATGTGGTGCTTGGTCATGCCTATGGCATCAATATGGGCGTGACAGTAGACACCCACGTTAAGCGTTTGAGCTACCGATTAGGCTTAACCGAGCAAACAGACCCCATCCGTGTTGAACGGGACTTAATGCCACTGCTAACCCAGGAAGATTGGGAAAACTGGTCTATCCGATTGGTATATCACGGTCGGGCAGTTTGTAAAGCCAGAAAACCAGAGTGCGATCGCTGTGTACTAGCTGATTTATGTCCTTCTGCATATATCATTCCAGCACCAGATGTTTTAAATGAAGGTTTTTCCCTCGAACCTAGCAACTCTATATCAGATATATCCGATACAATAAAAAACGGTGTCTTCAACGATGGGAACTAACAGAATTTATGGCTAAAAAGAGCATGATTGAGCGCGAGAAGAAGCGCCAAAAGCTCGTTGATCAGTATGCAGACAAGCGGGCAGCTTTGCTTGAAGATTTTCAAAATGCTCCTTCTCAACAGCAGAAGGTGGCTATTCACCGCCTAATCCAACAACTTCCTCGTAACAGTGCGCCTACCCGTCTGCGGAATCGCTGCTGGGTTACAGGTCGTCCTAGAGGCGTTTATCGTGACTTTGGGCTATCTCGTAACGTAATGCGCGAATGGGCGCACCAAGGTTTGTTACCTGGGGTTGTCAAGTCTAGCTGGTAGTTTTAACTATCAGTTTATCCTGTGGGCTACAGCTATCAGCTATCAGCTAGTTGTTGATTGCACTAAGTACAATAACAACTAAAAAATTTACCTACTATGGTTGATGCTGACTGCTGACTGCTGACTGCCAAGGTGTTAGCTACCACAGCAACGGTCAATTCCCAGACTATCTAAGAGTAAATCGCTCACAGCATTAGCGATCGCAAACTCGCTAAAAAAGCTTTCTCTAAAGTTAAAACTTTGCATTTCAGTCACGATGGCAATTACCAACGACCCCAAATCGTTTTCTCCTTCCATCCTCTGACGCACAAAGATTTGAGATGCACGCTGTGCAATCTGCTGATTAATAGCTTCTGGAATAAATTCTTGATCAAGCCATTGCTGCAAGGAAGTTTGCAGCCATACGCCTTCCTGTTGTGGATCTTCTGGTGGTGGTAGTGTAATTGATGGTATTGGTTCAGGCATATTAGCAAAAGCGCGAAAGCTGGGAGCGTTAAGCTGTTAATATCTTATCTGGCATTCTCATTTTGCCAAAAAACGGCACTGTTTAACTGCTTTCACACTAACTCAAAACAGGGTTTGAGGTAATATTTTCCCAATCCCATAAAGCGGATAAGAGTTTTAATTGCAGCATATATTTTATTTTCGCTCTTATTAACTCTTAAATCATATTAATTTAAGTTAATTTAATTTCTAATCTTTTATTACTAGCAGCTATTTTTAAACTATGAGCAATTTAAAAAATCAAGTAGTTAAAAGTTTTTTTATTCAGCAGATTCATGGAATATAACATTCCTGGGCTAATCGAGGGATATGCCCAAGGCTATTTTTTGATGGCTGATGATACTGGAAAAGTTGGTTGGTATTCAAGCCGCCAACGGGCGCTAATTCCTTTAGATGAAAGGTTTCGTTACCCAAAGTCGTTGCAGCGTGCGATTAATCAAGAGAAGTTTACTGTTGCCGTTAACCGCGATTTTAAGGCTGTGGTTGCTGGCTGTGCGAATAGGGAAACTACTTGGATTTCTCCAGAGTTAGAAAATATTTATTTGATGCTCTATGAAAGCGGCTTGGCGTATAGCTTTGAAACTTGGCAAGGTGATCAGTTAGCAGGTGGAGTTTTAGGAATTGTTATTGGTGGGGCTTTTATTGGTGAATCAATGTTTTACAGGATTCCAGAAGGCTCAAAAGTAGCTATGGTAAAGTTAGTAGAAAGGCTGCGCGATCGCGGATTCATCCTTTTCGATGCCCAAATGAATAACCCCCACTTGGAGCGATTTGGTGCTTATATCGTTGAGGATTCAGAATATCAAATACTGCTGGAACAAGCATTGCAGCGCCGTTGTTCTTTAGATGTTGATTAAACTGAGAAACAACTTTAAGTATTAGCAACTCCAAATCTTTTAATGCTTAATTATAGTAATTAAAGTAAAAATATTAATAAGCGGGTTCAAATATTAATTAGTATTAATTATAAAATTTCCTGTTCTAAATGCTTTGGCAGTTGCTATATATGGACAAGAACGAAATAGCAGGCAGACAGAAAGCTGAAAAAATTTTTGTGTCACTGCGATCGCAGTGACACTTAAGAGCGAGAGTAAAATTAGTTAAGAGATAGCTGCGATTGAATTTGAGCCGAATCTAGCGCACGACCGATGAAAACTAGCTGAGTTTGTCGGGGTTCTTCTGGTTGCCAAGGGCGGTCATAAAATTGCTCAAACCGATTTCCGACTCCCTGCAATACCAGTCGCATAGCTTTATTAGGAACTGCCACAAACCCTTTAATACGATAAATTTCCTGCTGTTGTACTAAAGCTTCCAACTGCTGTTTCAGCTTATCTGGGTCAAAAGCTTGGTCTAAAATCAAGTGTGTTGAGTTAATCTCGTGGTCGTGGTCGTGGTCTTCTTCGGTGTCGTGATGGCTAGGACGGGACTCTAAATTATCTTCTACTGCCGCTTGGAATCCCATCAAAATATCTGGACTTAATTTTCCCCCATCACTTTGCACAATTTTTACGGTTCTAGACAGTTCTTTTTTAATTAAATCCACAACTTCAGCTTGCTGCTGGGCATCGACTAAATCAGTTTTATTCAGTATTACCAAGTCAGCACAAGCTAGTTGGTCTTCAAAGAGTTCTTGTAGTGGTGTTTCGTGTTCCAGATTCGGGTCTGCCTTGCGTTCTTCCTCTACCGCCTCTGGATTGCTGGCAAAAGTTCCTGCTGCTACGGCTTCACAGTCTACTACTGTAATTACAGCATCAACTGTGGCAGCATTGCGTATTTCTGGCCATCGGAAAGCCTTTACGAGTGGTTTAGGCAATGCTAACCCAGAAGTTTCTATCACAATGCAATCTAGGGAGTCTCGACGCTTCAACAGTTCTTGCATAGTGGGCAAAAATTCTTCCTGCACTGTGCAGCACAAGCAGCCATTGGTTAATTCCACAATATTGCTGTTGGCATCAGCATCTTCTGGACATACTCCACAGGAACGCAGCAGTTCACCATCAATGCCGAGTTCACCAAATTCATTAACCACAACCGCAATTCTGCGTCCTTGGTTATTTTGCAGTAAATGACGAATTAGTGTTGTTTTTCCACTACCTAAAAAGCCAGTGATGACGGTAACGGGAAGTTTTGCAGCCATAATAATCAATAAACAATTAACAATAAACAATTATCAGTTAATAAATTAACGTTTTTCCTTACTGCCCATTTTTTTAGGGCTGACCCATCAAATATTAATTATCATTGCTCAATTAAAAAATGCCAGCACTACTTCATTCGCGGAGCCATTAATAATTGTTAATTGCTAAACAATCCTGAATGCTGGATGATGATGCGGACACCAACACCTAGCTTTCAGGATTGTTAGAAGTCAGGGAATATGGTAAAGAAGTTATCAGGCGATCGCAAGTAGATTTAAACTATTCAGCAGTTGCCAATTCTGTAGCGCCGCGAGTACGCTTGCGTGTCAAGGTGTTGAACAGCATTTGTCCAATTGCCTTAATTAAATTACCTTCTAGCTCGTTGAACATCTTCATGTTCATACCGAAAGCATCATTAGCTTCATTTACAATTCTATCGGCTGTAGCTTCATCAATGGGTAGCTCATCCATTGCCTGACGATATTTTACTTTGAAAGCTTTTTCATCAGGAATACTGTCAAATTCGTAGAAGGCAGTGCCATTGCCATCAGCTAGATTCATTGCGCGTTGAGCAATACCTTTGAGGATTTGACCACCTGATAAATCACCCAGGTAGCGGGTATAGAAGTGACCAACTAACAATTCTGGCGCTGTGTTAGATACTTCTCGAATACGATTTAAATAAGCTTGACCTGCTGCGGAAGGAGCGACTTGTTCGCGCCAGTTGGTGCCGTAGTAGAAATATAAATCTTCTTCTAAACTGGCTTTGCGGTTAAGTTCAGGGAAAGTCACCTTGGAGATAATGGGATGTTGCTTGTGGCGTTCCATCTCTTCTTCCATTGCAGAGTAAACAAAGTAGAGATTGGCTACGAGTTTGCGGTAAGAGTTTTTTTCTACAACTCCTTTTAAAAAACACTTGACAAATCCAACATTTTCCGCCATTGTGTGGGCTTTTTTAGTTCCTTCACGCAATTTGGTTGCTAAATTACTACTCATGCTAAATTTCCTATTTTTAAGGTTAACGCTGCTGGATGGTCAAAAATATCAATAGCCACTAATCCGTAAGATTAAAACGATTTGCTGAGAATTTTCATTAAGATTTCTAACAAGCCGAGCCAGCAACAGCACAATCATGTCTCAATCAGAGTCTTGAGAGTAAGGTAAGCAATAAAGCGTTGCGCTTTTGCTGGCAATCAGTAGATCTGTTCCATAAATTGGATAAATCTTGGATTTTATCCGCGTTTATCTGCGTTTATCTGCGGTTAATTTAAATCCTCAACTCCCAAAAAAAGATTTTTTCCCTCAGTGCAGTGAGAATGCGATCGCTATTTTCTCTCTCAGCTTAAGAAAATACGGTTAGTTTTTTAGCCTAACCGTATTCTGCAACCATTTTTTGAAATTTCCCCTATCTAAAAAATTTAGATATCGAGATCCACCAGATTTAAACGGGAACCGTAGGTTTCGATAAACTCGCGTCGAGGTGCAACGCGATCGCCCATCAATACGGTAAAGATCCGATCCGCCTCCGCAGCATCTTCAATTTCTACTCGCTTAAGGGTGCGACTTTCTGGGTTCATCGTGGTATCCCATAGTTGGGTTGGCATCATTTCACCTAACCCTTTGAAGCGTTGGATGGTGTAATTTGCATTACTAGGAAACTCGGTGGTTGTCAATTTAGTGAGTTCGCGCTCACTATAACAATAGTAATGATTGCGACCTCTTTCCACCTTATAAAGCGGAGGACAAGCAATATAAATGTAGCCTTCATCAACTAATGCTCGTTGATAACGATAGAAGAATGTTAACAACAACGTGCGGATGTGCGCCCCATCTACGTCAGCATCAGTCATAATTACGATCCGGTGATATCGTAATTGAGTTGAATCAAATTCTTCACCTTTTACGCCTAATCCTAGTGCAGTAATTAAAGCTTGAATTTCTGTGTTTTTGTAGATTTTGGCATCATCAGTTTTCTCAATATTGAGAATTTTACCTCGCAAAGGTAGAATAGCTTGAAAACGCCGATCTCTTCCTTGTTTGGCACTGCCTCCGGCGGAATCCCCTTCCACGATATATATTTCTGATTCGGTGGGATCTTTTGTACTACAATCTGCTAATTTTCCAGGTAAAGGTGAAGACTCTAAAACCGATTTTCTGCGGACTAATTCTCTCGCACGTCTAGCAGCTTCAGCAGCATTAAATGCTTGAATTGCTTTTTCTAAAATAGCATCAGCTACATTAGGATGAAAATCTAAATACTCTGTAAAAATTTCTCCTACTAAAGAATCAACAATTCCCCTAACTTCCGTATTGCCTAGTTTAGTTTTTGTTTGTCCTTCAAATTCTGGGTCAGGAACTTTAACAGAAATAACACCCGTCAAACCTTCCCGAATATTTTCACCACCAAGATTGGAATCTGCCTCTTTGAGCTTATTACGCTTGCGGGCAGTAGTATTCATAGTGCGCGTCAATACCGCTTTCAACCCTTCTAGGTGTGTACCGCCGTCAATGGTACGAATATTATTGGCAAAACCGAGTAAATTATCACTATAAGCATCAACACACCACTGCAACGCCACTTCTACTTGCACATTATTGCGTTCACCCTGAATATAAATTACTTCCTCATGCAGGGGTTGCTTTTCAGTATTCATGTAGGTGATATATTCACGAATACCACCTTCATAGCAATAGGTTTCTACCTTCGGTTCGTTGTTTTTGAGTAAGTGGATACGCTGATCGCTAAAAGTAATTTTTACACCAGCATTTAAGTAAGCCAACTCCCGCAATCTACCGGATATAGTTGTGTAATCAAACTCTATGCTTACAGTGAATATTTCTGTATCCGGTTTGAAGCAAATAGAAGTTCCGGTGCGATTTTCTTTAATAGGTTGGGCTTTCAGTTCTCCTATAGGGATACCACGTTCAAAACGTTGATTGTGTTCTTTCTTATCCCGCCAAACAGTAACTTCTACCCATTCAGATAAAGCATTAACAACAGAAATACCTACACCGTGTAGTCCTCCAGAAACTTTATAACCACCGCCACCAAATTTTCCTCCAGCATGAAGGATGGTCATTACTGTTTCTAAAGCAGATTTTCCGGTACGGGAATGGATGTCTGTAGGGATACCGCGACCGTCATCTGTTACACTAACAGAACCATCAGCATTGATCTGAACTTCAATATGAGTACAGTGTCCAGCCAGCGCCTCATCAATGGAGTTGTCTACAACTTCGTAAACTAGATGGTGGAGTCCTCGTGGCCCGGTAGTGCCAATATACATCCCTGGTCTTTTGCGGACAGCTTCAAGACCTTCTAAAACTTGGATTTGATCAGCGCTGTAACTGCTGGTCATAAAAAGATAGCTCCAATAATGACTATAAAGCCCACTAAGACGTAATTTAAGGCAAATCTAATCAAAATTGTAGCATAAAAGGGTTATAGGCGGTTTGAGGGCGCTTTCAGGAAAAGTTTGGTGGGGGGATGGATGTGCTAAGGATGGAGCATGAAGGGAAATCAGACAGTAGGGTTAATTGTGATTTGTGGTGCGACGGCTTCAGGAAAGTCAGGATTAGCTATAGCACTAGCTCAAAAACTCAAATCAGTCATTCTCAGCGCCGATTCGCGCCAAGTATATCGTGAGTTTGATATTGGTACAGCTAAACCAACTGTTGCAGAACGTCAATTAATTCCACACTATTTAATAGATATCTGCAACCCAACAGAAACATTAACTGTTGCAGATTATCAGCAACAAACACAAACATTAATTAATGATTTCCATCATAAAACTTCTTCTCCCCCCCTGTTAGTTGGCGGGACAGGTTTATATATTAAAGCTATCGTGCAGGGAATGAAGATTCCCAGAGTTGCACCACAACCAGAATTGCGATCGCAACTCTCCTCACTTGGTCAAACTCAACTTTATGCCATGTTGCAACAAGTTGATTTAACTGCGACCGAAAAAATTCACCCTAACGACCCAGTACGCACATTACGCGCCTTAGAAGTCTTCTATGTCACAGGTCGTCCTATTTCAGAACAACAAGGCGAAAATCCACCTGCTTATCCTATTTTACAAATTGGCTTAGACTGCGATCGCACTCAACTCACAAAGCGTATTGCACAGCGTACAGAGCAAATGATCGCCGCAGGTTGGGAAGCAGAAGTAAAAACCCTAATAGAAAAATACGGCTCTGAATTACCACTCCTAGATACTTTAGGTTATCGAGAAATGAAACAATATTTAGCGGGTGACATTTCTTTAAATCAAGCCAAAGAATTAACAGTTTTGCATACTCGTCAATTTGCTAAACGCCAGCGCACATGGTTTCGCGCCTATCCAGCAATTGAATGGTTTGACGCGGATCAACCAGATTTATTAAAAAAAGTATGGCAACGAGTACAAGAGTTTATTGAAATTCTGTAAAAAAGTTCAATAAACTCACATTTTTTTCATTTAAAGACTATCTGGATCAATACCCAGAGCTTTTAAACGCTCTGCTAATAATTGAGCGCGTTCTTCTGCGTGTTGAGAGCTTTGTTCTGCTTGTGCTGCTCTTTGCTCTGCTTGTGCTGCTCGTTCATCTCCTGTAAACAGAAGATTACCACCTTGATCGCACCAACGTAGCCACACCTCACGCTTACCCTCAAATACACCTTCCCACAGCGTTACACCTAACCCAACTTGCTCTAACCAAGTTTCGCTCATTTCTGCATAGTGTATTCCTCTAAGTTCAAATATTCGCAGCGTTGTTTCCCCCAACTGATGACTAGGATCAAACACGATATAGTAACTAACTCGCATTTGTTCATAGCGCCTCATTTTATTTCCTAGTTCATCTCCAACTCGATTAGAGACAATTTCAATTACTACCTCTGGCGGTTTACCAAATTGCCAGAGAATATAAGAACGACTTTGTTTTTCCCACCAATTCTCTGGAACTTGCACATTTAGACTGAGAAATACATCTGGAACTATGGCGGGTTCACTAGCTGTGTTGAAAATCCCGACATTGGCGGCGGCTAAAAAAGTCCGCCCAAGCCAAGAACTGTAAAGAGAGCCAGCTAATAGGCGTTGTTGCTTTTCAGAGGCAAAATTATCCACAGGTGTGTCATCCTCGGTTACTAACTGGTTCGCATCTGGTACCCAGTAGTCGTCTGAGATTAAAGCGGACTGAACCATGACGCTATCCTACAAGATCGCTATTCTTAGCTTAGTTCCTGACAAAAATCTTTGTCAGTCTTAACCAACTTAAAAATAGAAACTACTGGCATTTGCCAGCAGTTTCTGTTTTTTAACAAATTGTTAAATTTGTCAATGTTAATTTTAGATATTAGGGTTACAACCAAACATCTAAAATTGCCATTTTTAATGATGATGATCGTGGTGATGACCGTGATCGTGATCGTGGTGATGACCATGATCGTGATGCTCATGAGAATGTTGAGCTTGAATTGCTGCCAATTGAGGATTAACAGCAAGAGCTTGTTCTGATAGTAAAGCTTCTATCTGTGGATTAGCCCAATCAGCCGCCATTTTCAAGAAGTCAGGGCGATCATTAACACAAGGCATCTGGACATAAGTTACTTCAGGATGCTTACGACGTAAACCATGAATAATATGATCTACATCGAGCAGGGTTTCGTGGTTTTCAGTGGCAAAACCAAGAGGCATGAATACCAGTGCTGTAGCACCCAAATCTATGATATTTCGCGCAGCTAAATCTACATTTGGTTGAGTCCAGTCAATTAGAGGCGTGTCATGGTTGAGCCAACCAATTGAGATTAAAGGATACTTATAAATCAGCTTTTCTCTAACTAAATCAAAGAGAATTTGGCTCTCAGTAATACCCGATGTAAACCCTTTTGCTTTGTGCGGGCAACCATGATTCATTAGCACAATTCCCGTTTGAGAGGGTAAATGTGCTACTGCCAAATCTTTGGCGATTTTCTCCTCAACCATTTCGGCTAACAAATCAATGTAAGCTGGTTCATTGTAGAAGGAAGGGATATAACGCTGTCCTTTTACCCAATGTTCGCTTCCATCAGTTAAATTAACTAAGGCTTTGTTAACTTGTTCGACAGCAATACCACTGGTAAAGATAGAATCTACTACTAATAGTGGGTAAATAAGGATTTTGTCGAATCCTTCTGCTTTGATTTGGGTGAGAACTTGCTCAGGTAAGAAGGGAGCGCAAAAGTTAAAAGCTTTAAAAACTTTGATGCGATCGCCCCACTTTTGTTGTAAGTTCTTTTCTATCCCAGCGCGTTGCTGTTCAAAAATCGCATTATGTGGCGAAATAAAATGATCGTGCTGGTGACTCCACTCATGCAAATCAAACACTGCCAAAAGTTTAGCCAGTGGTGGATAAATCCAAGTTGGGACTGGAGCAAATTTAGCAGTAAGTAAATTTAAAGCTTGTTCATTATAGTTGGCGAAGTCTTCGTAGCTTTCTACTTCGCCATAACCCATTAGTAATACTGCAACTCTATCTTGAGCAGTAGATGAGTTTGGTGTTTCTTGTTGAATTTTTTCTGGGGTGGCAACCACGTTGCATTCCTCAAGGGTTGTGACATCTAAAAAAGAAGTGCGATTTAAGGTTAGGGCTTGTTTTCTATGGCTACAGTTCCTTAAACCACTGCTCCTTTTTTCTAGGTTAACATCCCCTCTGGGGGGATCACGTTAAAAATTTTGGTACTTAAATAATATTCAAGCTATTTTGGGGAAGCTTTCCATCTTCCAAGGGGGTGAGGGGCAGAGGGGCAGGGGAGCAGAGGGAGCGAATATATTCTTAAGCGAGCAGTATTGGGATGAATATGATGAGTGTAATTATTTGCCCTGGGGTACATCCTCCAGAACTGACTCAGGAGTTTCTGAGGAATTTGTCAGTAGCACCAGCAAATTTATTAATTTTTCCGACTGAAAAGTACCCGGCTTTCTCAGCAATTGATGTTTTACAGTTTTTAAAAGAAAATCAATCTTTAGATGTACCAGTAGTATTCATTGGTTTTAGTGCTGGTGTTGTTGGTGCTATCGGCGCAGCTTGGGGTTGGCAACTTTTAGGGGGAGAAGTTAAAGCTTTAATTGCTTTAGATGGTTGGGGCGTTACTTTAGCGGGAAACTTTCCAATTCACCGCCTTAGCCACGATCATTTTACCCACTGGAGTTCAGCTTTATTAGGTGCGGGTGAAGATAGTTTTTATGCAGATCCTCCAGTGGAGCATTTGGAGTTGTGGCGATCGCCCTACACAGTTCAAGGTTGGTGGGTACAATCAATTACAGGGAAATCCGAACACCGCAGATGGATAACTGCGGGTCATTTTTTGAATATGCTATTAGAGCAATACACAGCCATCAGCGTGAATAATTAACTTCTCACTGCTGAATCCTCACATTTACACCTCACCCATGTTGCCAACTGACCCCTCCACAGCTTCTCGTCGTGGTTTTAACGCTCTGTTCAAGAATCGACCTTTTCTCACGCTTTGGAGTGGACAGATATTATCCCAAGTAGCGGATAAGATTTTCTTCATTTTGCTGATTGCGCTACTGGTCGATTATAAATCACCAGTAGCTTTGAAAAATTCGATGCGGTCAGTGTTGATGGTCGTTGTAACACTACCAGCAATTTTCTTTGGTTCAGCAGCAGGTATTTTTGTTGATCGCTTTGATAAGCGACAAATTATGTGGGTGACTAATTTAATGAGGGGGCTATTAGTTCTAATAATGCCCCTACTACCTAAGCAGTTTTTAATTCTATTAATTATTGGCTTTTCGGAATCTATACTCACTCAATTTTTTGCCCCCGCAGAGCAGGCAGCAATTCCCTTGTTAGTCAAGCCTGAAAACTTGATGTCGGCGAATGCTTTATTTACTACGACGATGCTCGGTTCAATGATTGTTGGTTTTGCAGTGGGGGAACCTTTGTTAAGCTTGGCTGAATCTTTGGGTGGAGAGTACGGGCAAGAAATAACTGTCGGGGTGTTGTATGTATTAGCCGCAGGTTTACTTTATTTAATTCCCCTCAAAGAGCAGAGAAGAGCGAATTCTTTGGTCGCTGTTCACCCTTGGAGTGATTTTAAAGCAGGGCTAAAATATCTTCGCCAAAATCGTTTAGTAAGTAACGCAATGTTACAGTTAACAATTCTTTACTCAGTGTTTGCTGCTTTAACTGTCTTGGCAATCAATTTGGCACAGGAAATTGGGCTAAAGGAAACCCAATTTGGCTTTTTATTAGCAGCCGCAGGGGTGGGAATGATATTTGGTGCTGCTATTTTGGGTCATTGGGGCGATCGTTTCCATAATAAACCGCTACCATTAGTCGGCTTTTTGAGTATGGGGTTTGTGTTAGGGATGTTCACTTTTACAGAGCAACTGTGGCTGGGTTTGGCTCTTAGTGCCTTGTTAGGTTTAGGCGCTTCCATGATTGGTGTTCCGATGCAAACCTTAATTCAGCAACAAACACCTGAAGATATGCGTGGCAAAGTATTTGGTTTTCAGAATAATATAGTTAATATTGCATTAAGTTTACCTCTGGCGATCGCAGGTCCCTTGACCGATCAATTTGGTCTACGGGTTGTACTCTTAAGTATGAGTATGATTGTCAGCTTGGGAGGCATTTGGGCGTGGTATAGTACCCGCCAAGTTTTACAAGATGTCTTATAAAGAAAGCTATACCTGTGGTTAGTCGATGAGAAGATAATTTTTTGATTAACCTATCGACAGTGATGGTGTATCAGGACTAGACTTAAATACTAATCATCCTTAAGACGTAATTAAATAAAATTTCCGATTTAAAGTTAACTATTTTGTGAGGTTAAAGCGTGCGTTCAATTAGCATCTCTGAAACAGTAAGAGAAGCCCCTACCAAAGCCAGCACCCGCCAGGCAGGCGGATATGCTCTGATTGACAGTTTAAAGCGAAACGGGGTTGAGCATATTTTTGGTTATCCTGGTGGCGCAATCCTGCCGATTTATGATGAACTATTCAAAGCCGAAGCAACAGGTGGTATTAAGCATATTCTAGTTAGACACGAGCAAGGAGCGGCACACGCGGCTGACGGATATGCTCGTGCTACTGGTAAAGTCGGTGTATGCTTCGCTACCTCTGGCCCTGGGGCTACTAATCTGGTGACAGGCATAGCAACTGCTCAGATGGACTCAATTCCAATGGTGATCGTTACTGGTCAAGTTGGTCGTCAATCTATTGGTACGGATGCCTTTCAAGAAACAGATATCTATGGAATAACTCTGCCAATTGTTAAGCACTCTTATGTAGTGCGTGACCCTCGTGATATGTCGCGAATTGTCGCAGAAGCTTTCCATATTGCTAGTTCTGGTCGTCCCGGTCCTGTATTAATTGATGTTCCTAAAGATGTAGGGTTAGAAGAATTTGATTATATCCCTGTAGAACCAGGAGATATAAAGTTGCCTGGATATCGTCCCACAGTTAAGGGAAATCCTCGGCAGATTAATCAAGCAGTTAATTTAATTCGGGAAAGCAAACAGCCATTGCTGTATGTTGGTGGAGGTGCGATCGCATCCAATGCCCATGCAGAAATACAACAATTAGCCGAACTATTTCAAATTCCAGTCACCACAACCTTGATGGGTAAAGGTGTGTTTGACGAAAATAATCCCCTAGCTTTGGGAATGTTGGGGATGCACGGTACAGCCTATGCTAACTTTGCTGTGACTGAGTGCGATTTGCTAATTGCTGTAGGCGCACGTTTTGACGATCGCGTCACAGGTAAGTTAGACGAGTTTGCTGC
Source organism: Crinalium epipsammum PCC 9333 (assembly GCF_000317495.1). Taxonomy (GTDB): domain Bacteria; phylum Cyanobacteriota; class Cyanobacteriia; order Cyanobacteriales; family PCC-9333; genus Crinalium; species Crinalium epipsammum. The sequence goes on along the minus strand of NC_019753.1, from coordinate 237,825 downwards.
CCGCGCTAAGGTAATTCATATTGATATTGATCCGGCTGAAGTCGGTAAAAACCGCGCTCCTGATGTTCCCATTGTGGGAGATGTCCGTCAAGTTTTGATGGATTTGCTGCGCCGTTGCCATGAATTAAGCATTACTGCTGATTCAACCCAGACGCAAGCTTGGCGGCAACGTATTGGGAATTGGCGGGAAGATTATCCCTTAGTTGCTCCTCAATATCCTGATGTGCTTTCACCTCAAGAAGTGATTGCAGAAGTTGGAAAGCTTGCACCTATGGCTTACTACACAACAGATGTAGGACAACACCAAATGTGGTCAGCCCAATTTTTGAAAAATGGGCCTCGTCGCTGGATTTCTAGCGCGGGTTTAGGCACAATGGGCTTTGGCTTACCTGCGGCGATGGGGGCTAAGGTAGCGTTACCTAATGAACAGGTAATCTGTATTAGCGGTGATGCTAGTTTCCAAATGAATCTTCAAGAATTGGGAACTTTAGCACAACATGGCATAAATGTCAAGACAATTATTATTAATAATACTTGGCAAGGAATGGTGCGGCAGTGGCAGGAAGCTTTTTATGAGCAACGTTACTCTTCCTCAAATATGGAAGTTGGTCAACCCGATTTTGTGTTGCTGGCGCAAGCGTTTGGGATTAAGGGAATGCGGATTCACTCTCGCGATGAGTTGAAAGATGCGATCGCAGAAATGTTAGCTCACGATGGTCCAGTATTGTTGGATGCTCACGTTAAGAAAGATGAAAACTGTTATCCAATGGTTGCACCTGGTAAGAGCAACGCACAGATGATTGGCTTACCAAAACGCAGCAAGCTGGAAGCTACAGAGTTAACTTACTGTAGTAATTGTGGAGTTAAAAACGTGCAGAGCAACAATTTCTGTCCTGAATGCGGTACGAAGTTGTAAATTGCAGAAACTGAGTGGATTTTAAAGAGGCGCGAGTACTCGCGTCTCTTTAATTCGTGGAAAAACTAATTATGCTAGAGTAAATGTAAATAAAAATCTACATTTATTGATTGGTTTTACTAGCGTTAACAATATACAGGTGATCAGAGTCAACTTCTATTTAAACTACCGTATAGGTGTTAATGAGAGGGAGTTGGGTTATTAGTCTTGAAGGATGGGTAATAAAAATGTTTATTAACTTTTTGTAATAGTTCGATATTAATTTTAAAAATTACCTAGTTTAAAGGCATCGCTAATTTTGGGAAGAAAAGGCTGATAATTTTGACAAATTTTATCTTCCTTCATGTGCGATCGCGCTGATTAATCAGATCAAAATAAAAAGTTGATCGTAAAGATACTAGCTCATAACAACACGCCCTTGGCGTTGAAACGACAATAATACATCAAGAGGATTAGCAGTGTGCTGTATCTAGCAGAAGTACAAAAAAAGACAAGTTTTATCGGTGGCTCTAAAAGCGAACTGAAACTGTTGGCTTGTCAGCGAACTGACCAGAGTTGGACTGCTGTGCCTGGTGAAGAAGCAATTCCTGCTCCAGATGAAGCTAATAACTATAATTCTGGGGTTTTGGTGCTGGCAGATTTAGGTACTAATCGACAGATACAGCGTCCACTAACGGAGGCAAGCCGTCAGTTAGTCAATATTTTGCAAAATTTTTCTCGGCAACTAGAAAAGTCTAAAAAGGAAGAAGAAGAAATTGATCAGTGGAAGCAGTCTCTGACTTATCAAAGCCAGGAACTAAATCGGCGTGAAATGGAAATGGAAGCACGCTTAGAACAACTACAAGAAATAGAGGAAGAATTTGAACGTTTAGAGCGGGAACGTCAGGAAATTAATAATTCGCGTTCCGAAAGTAATAAATTAAAACAAGAACTTGATCGTAACCGTCAACAGTTAGATGCAGCTTGGCAACAATTGCAGATACAGCAGCAACGTTTAGATGAGCGTGTAGCAGAGGTTGAACAATCAGCAGGTTTAGATGCCCAACAGGTAAGTTTAATTCAGGAATTAATTAATCGTATAGCAAGTGCGATCGCACCGACCGATGCACTACGGGAACAACTACATCTTGCTTTTGAATTAGTCAATAATCAGCAAGCAACACTAGATTACAACTGGCAACAGCTTCAAGAGCAACAGGCAGCGGCTCAACAGATGCAAGCTGAAGTTGATCATGCTCACCAAGATGTGCAAAATCGCTCTATCGAGTCGCAGCAAGGACAAGCATCTCTTGAAGAAGCACGTACTAATTTACAAGTTCAACAACAGACTTTAGAGGTCAAACAGGCATCAGCTAACCTGCTGCGTCTACAGTTACAAACTCAAGAGGAAATATACCAACAAATTTCCCGTTTGGCAACAGGTCAGGATGAGGGCAAAGTTACCCAAAAAATTGATGTGGAGGCATTGGAGAAAATACCTTTAGGAGAACTAGAGGGAATTGTCCAGAATTTGCAGAATGAATTACAGAAGTTTGTACGTTTTGTCAACGATCAACAAGAGGAATTAAACGAAAAGCGTCAGACGATCGCAGAACTGCAAAGTCAGATTGCCTCATCTAGTCAGCATGATCGCATTGCCCTTGAAAGTGACTTAGCAAGCGAGCAAGACGGCTATCAGTTGCTTGATCAAACCCTAAAGCCGCAACGCACAAGTTTAGCTGAGAGAGAAGACATTCTCAAACAACACATTCGCGTATTGCAACAACGGCAAGGAATTAGTAATGTCAATGTATCCGACAATCAAAAAATTGATGTAGAACCGCTCCTGACTCAGCTAACAGCGCAGCGACAACAACTTGAAGAACAATTACAAGAACTGGAAAGCCAGATTGCTCAAATCACTACCAGTATTGAGCAAGCACAGGGCATAGTGACTGACAGTACCAGTCAACAAGAGGCAAGGCAAAATGAGTTGCAAGCAATCCAGCAGAATTTACAAAACCAGTGGGTTGCAGTTGCAGAGTTATGGGGCAAAGTAAATCTATATCAAGAAAGTTTGCCACCTACACAAGATAACCTTAACTGGATACGACAAAAATTAGAGGCGATTGAAAGTTACTTAAATCACATTCAGGAAACTAGCGATTATCAAGTACATACAGTTACTGAAATGCAACAACTGCTTAATAATTTCATGGGTATTTAGCAACATTTCAATTAACAATTAAAGTTCATAAATCAGTCTTTTTTATGATGATCCAATTACCTTCAACTTCTGCATAGAATGAAGTTTTAGGTGAGGCGATCGCACCTCCAGGCAATGAGGATGTCCGAGAACGATTAGGGGCTGTAATTAAAAATGTTAGTTGTTCAATTTGCTCGAAAGTGGGAGCAATAGATAAGGCGGCTTGTAAGAATTGCCTTAGCACACGACGTTGTAATGCTAGGGGTGCATCACGTAATACTACACGATTCAAACTACTAAGATCGGAATTTTGTTGAGTGTAGTTAATTGATTCAGGAGTAATTGCCATTGCCTGCGATCGCAAGTTTTGTGCAGCTTGTTCTAAATATTCTACGTCTGCCCGTAATAGTTCTCCCGTTTGGGCTAAAGCTTGCTCTACTTGTGGGTTGAAGTGAGTTTGTAAGTAGGGTAGCAACTCTTGACGAATACGATTACGTGCATAGCTGAGGTCTTGATTATATACATCTTCCCAAATAGGTAGTTTGAAACTTTGACAAAACTGGAACGTTTCGGCGCGGCTAACTTCCAACATTGGGCGCACCAGTTGTAAATCTGGAGTTAGCGATCTTTGCCAGGTTAGTGCTTGCAACCCATCAGCACCCGCACCTCGGATGAGGTTATAGATTAAAGTTTCCGCGCGATCGCTTTTAGTGTGACCTGTGACAATATATTGGTAACTGTGTGAAGCAGCAATTTTAGTTAATGCTTGATAGCGCCACTCTCTTGCTGCGCCTTCACTCTGGGTTACATAATCTGCTATTTGCAGATAAAACGGAAGTTGCCAGTTATGAGCAATTTGTTCAACATGATCAGCGATACCAGCATCTTTTGACCAACGATGATCGCAATGTGCTATGGCTAGTTGCCAACCCCATTTGGGTTGTAAATCTAGCAGTAATTTAGTTAAGCATAGGGAATCTTGTCCACCAGAAACGGCTATTAATATACGTTCCTGCCGTTTCAATAACTGGCGATGTTGCAAAGTACGATGTACTCGCGTATGAAGCGGTGTCCAAACCGGACGATTAACCATCAATATTACAGAGTTTCTTTAACAAATTCAGCGGTCAAAATTGAATAAACTGCTTATATTTGACAGTTATGATTTGACCGCTGCAATATTTCTAGATTTGATTGTTTTAGTTAATCTTCAGTATTGATTTTCCTATCAAGAAGATGGATTCATATCCTTCCACACTTCATCTAGTAACGAGTCTGTAGAATTTTCTTCTGACTCGTTTGTATCGGATAGATCTCCAAAATCAAACTCATCGTCATCATCTGATGCGCTCAGATCGAAATTAAATTCATCTTCGTCAGTACTTGTTAGATCCAAGCCATTAACTTCAGAAGTCAAATCAAAATCACTGAGTTCAGAAGTGCCACCTAAATCAAAATCATTGGTATCTGAGCCGAAATCAAAATCAGTCGTTTCAGCAGTTGCCCCCAAGTCAAAATCAGTGGCTTCGGCGCTAGTACCTAAATCAAAATCAGTAGTATCTGAGCCAAAATCGAAATCCGTGGTTTCAGCAGTTTCTGCTACATCCAAACCACTTGGTTCACCTGTAGCTATGAAATCAAAAGCATTGGTTCCAGTTGTTGCAGCATCAAAATCAGTGGTATCTGAGCCAAAATCGAAATCCGTGGTTTCAGCAGTTTCTGCTACATCCGAACCAGTTGGTTCACCTGTAGCTATGAAATCAAAAGCACTGGTTTCAGTGGTTGCAGCATCAAAGTCAGTAGTATCTGAACCGAAATCAAAATCTGCGGTTTCAGCAGTTTCTCCCAAGTCAAAATCACTGCTTTCACTGCTGGCAGCATCAAAGTCAGTAGTATCTGAGCCGAGATCAAAATCTGCGATTCCGGCAGTTTCTCCCAAGTCAAAATTATCTTGATCAGCAGTCGTTGCCAAATCAAAATCGCTGCTTTCAGTGCTGGCAACATCAAAGTCAGTAGTATCTGAGCCGAGATCAAAATCTGCGATTCCGGCAGTTTCTCCCAAGTCAAAATTATCTTGATCAGCAGTCGTTGCCAAATCAAAATCGCTGCTTTCAGTGCTGGCAACATCAAAGTCAGTAGTATCTGAGCCGAGATCAAAATCTGCGATTCCGGCAGTTTCTCCCAAGTCAAAATTATCTTGATCAGCAGTCGTTGCCAAATCAAAATCGCTGCTTTCAGTGCTGGCAACATCAAAGTCAGTAGTATCTGAGCCGAGATCAAAATCTGCGATTCCGGCAGTTTCTCCCAAGTCAAAATTATCTTGATCAGCAGTCGTTGCCAAATCAAAATCACTACTTTCAGTACTGGCAACATCAAAGTCAGTAGTATCTGAGCCGAGATCAAAATCTGCGGTTTCGGCAGTTTCTCCTAAGCCAAAATCACCTTGATCAGCAGTAGTTGCCAAATCAAAATCAATGGTTTGGGCTATTCCCAATTGCAAGTCTTCCGCAGGAGTTTCTAAAACTTCTAAACTACTGTTTTGGGTTGCATCTGGCAGATCGAAATCTGCGTCATCGGCTGCGCTTGCTAGTGCTACATCGCTGCTTTCGCTAACTAAAGAGACTGCTGCCACATTAACAGTATCAACTTGAGTTGTGTTTGTTGCAGGCACAACTGGCTGTGGGTTAACTGTAGGTACTTGTGGAGTTGTCAACACCTGCTGAGGAGGGCTTACTAATGCCTCTGCCGTAGGCGTTGTAGGAACTTCAGGGGCAAATTCCATGTTGATTCTGACTTTTCCTTTTACCCAAGCCCCTGAGCTAAATCTTAGAACTTCACACTCAACTCCCTCACGGGAAAACCAGCCTTCCTGTGATTCTGACCATGTACCTAAGTTATGTGCCAACTGAGTCTTAATTACATCTGCAAGTTCGCCAACTCTAAAAGTACGGTGTCCAATAAAAATTTTGGCAGATTCATCAATAGATAAAACTTCCCCATTCTCCAGTGGCTGAAACTGATTATTCACGTTCATATTCCCTGATTAAATTTGTAGTTTTCATGCTGGTAAGCCGTGAGTTTCAAGCAAGTGAAGAGTCAGCAGCAGCAATTTGTTGAAGTTTCTACACTAGATATTTCATCGAAGCTTACCCCTTACCTGCTCATAGCTTACATTTTCGCGCTAATAGCTGAGGTGGTAAAAGCTTAAAAGAACCATCCATAGCTGTGTAGTCCTTTGCCTAGCAGATTCACCCCAAGATAGCAAATCCAAACAACCATAAACCCTGTGGCAGCTAAAATTGCTGGTCTGCGTCCTTGCCAACCGCGAGTAATTCGCGCGTGAAGGTAAGCCGCAAATACCAGCCAAGTAATCAAAGCCCAAGTTTCTTTCGGGTCCCAACTCCAGTAAGAACCCCAAGCTTCATTTGCCCAAACTGCACCAGCGATAATTCCGATAGTTAATAGGGGAAATCCCAATCCAATAATGCGGTAACTGATGTTATCGAGTGTTTCAGCAAGATTAAGGCGCTGGGGTGAAAGTGAGGGATTTAAGGTGGCAGTAGTTTCGGATATAGCTATCGGCAATTGGGTGTTGACTAAATCGAGAACTGCTGTTTTTGCTTTCTCGTTGCTTTCAACGAAATTAGTAATAGTAGAAGCGTTGCTAGATATTTGAGGCTGAGATACTAACTCAGTATTTCGTTGTAGTCGATAGTGACTTTCTTGATGTTCGCCTTTGTTGCGATAACCACCAGTGCCTACGGAACTACCGCGTAGTTCAATATTTTGACCGCGAGTAACTACTAAGAAAGCGATCGCCAGTAGTGAGCCTACCATCAACGTAGAGTAGCTGATCATCATCACGCTGACGTGCATCATCAGCCAATTCGACTTGAGGGCTGGTACTAGGGGCGCAGATGCCTGCATTTCTGGTGGTAACGTTATGGCAGCAAAGGCTGTAATACACATTGCTACTGGCGCTGTCACCACTCCCACTAAGCGACTACGGCTCATATTCTCAGCAATCAAATGAATGCTTGTGATTCCCCAAGTTAGGAAAAACAAAGATTCATAAAGATTGCTTAAGGGGAAGTAGCCAGCTTCTAACCACCTAGCGCCTAATAAAGCGGCAATGGTCATATTTGCGATCGCCATTCCTGCTGTTCCCAACGATGCCATATAAGGAATTCCTGGAAAGGCTGCCCCTATCCAGTAAATTAACATCGTGAGAAAAAGCACAGCAAACGAAATATTATCTAACTTATTCTGGAGTGCAACCAGATCCATAAAGTGTTCTCCCCAGGGGTTTTGAAACAATCCACATAAAGAAGCCAATATTATCGTATCGGTTATTGCTGCATCGGGTATTTTAGCTGTCACATTTCAACTTTCTATCTTGAATGGAGCCAGAGGACTCCCACTACACCCGTAGGGTTAGTGGCGAGATGAATGGCGACCAAACTATATAAATTGAGCGAAGCGAATCCTTATTCCGGTGTCGCTTGTTGCTCGACATATTTTTTTAATTGTTCAATTGTAGCACCTCCACAACTAGCTACAAAATAAGAACCAGTCCAGAAATAGGGTTTGTTATAGAAATATTTTGAGGCTAACCAGGGATATTCTTTACGGATTAATCTGCTGCTAACTGTTTTTAAGTTACCGATTAATGTGGATAATGGTATATCTGGCTTATAGTCAATCAACAAATGAACATGATCTGACTCTCCATTAAATTCTAGTAGTTCTGATTCCCACTTATTTAAGGTTTGTTTTAAGATTTCTAGAGAGCCGTCTTAAGATTTCGGCATTAATTGCACGTCTACGATATTTTACCACGAGAACAACGTGAGCGTTAAGTTTGTAAACAGACCTAAAACCGTGATGATATGAGGTTGACATCTTTAAGCGTCAAATGTTAATATATAGATAAGTTTAGCTCAAAAGAACTGATGTTAGACGTACTCAAGGTGAGAATTTATCCAAATAAGGGGCAACAACAAGCATTAGCCAAAAGCTTTGGTTGTTCTAGATTTGTATTTAATTATTACCTGAACAAAACTAACACTCAGTATGAAGAAACGGGTAAGGGTATGAGCTATTACGACATGGCTAAAGACCTTACTCAACTCAAAAAGCTATCTGATTATGAATGGTTAACAGAAGTAACTGCTGCTACATTACAACAAACACTTAAAAACTTAGAATCAGCTTTTAAGAACTTTTTTAGTAAAAGAGCAAGATTCCCTAAGTTTAAAAGTAAACATAGAAAGCAATCAATTCGTTATCCTGAAAGCTGTTCAATTAAAAATGGTGGTTTAAAACTTCCAAAACTTGGCATTGTTAAAGCAAACATTTCAAAAAGTATTAACGGTAAAATTAAGTCTGTAACTGTTTCTCAAACCAGTACAGATAAATATTTTGCTGCAATTTTATTTGAAACTGATGATTTAACAACTAACAAGAAAGGGAAAATCACAAGCATTGACTTAGGTTTAAGTAATTTAGTTACTACTTTTGATGGAAAAGATTTTGATAAAGTTGATCCGATTAAACCTACCAGGAAATATGCTAAACGTTTAAGACGTAGACAACAAGCATTATCCAGAAAGAAAAAAGGGTCTTTAAATCGTCAGAAACAGGTTAAGAGAGTTGCTAGAGTTCACGAAAAAATAGCGAACACAAGACAAGATTTTCTCCATAAGCTCTCAAGAAAATTAGTAGACGAAAACCAAGTCATTATAGCTGAGAACCTTTGTATTAAAGGATTAGCACGTACCAAACTAGCGAAATCAATATTAGATGCTGGTTGGGGAATGTTGCTTAATTTTATCAGCCATAAACTAGATAGAGAGGGAGCAATATTTGTTCAAGTTGACAGATTCTTTCCTAGTAGCAAGCTTTGTAATAGTTGTAAAGTTAAGAACAATTCATTAAATCTCAGTATTCGTGAATGGGTTTGTCCTGAATGTAAAACTCACCACGATAGAGATGAAAATGCAACACAAAATCTTAGGGAAGAGGGCATAAGAATTCTGTTAACAAATACCGTAGGACATACGGAAATTCAAGCTTGTGGAGAAACTGTAAGACTTAATGGTGCTTGCATCAAAGAGCAAGTTTCAGTGAAGCAAGAATCTCCCGTCACAGCGCAAGCTTGACGGGGGAGTGTCAATTAAGCCCTCTAAAAAACCAGCTTTTTGACACAATTCTTCCAACTTGTCCTACCTAAGTTTGATCAAAAAATCTTAATCAGGGGATGAGGGAAGTGAGGGAGTATTCTATATTAGACTTCCCTATTTCTTGAAGTATAGTTACAGCAGATTTAACGAAATTTCTTCATTCTTACTCCCCCTGCCTCCTCTGCCCCTCTGCCCCTCTGCCCCTCTGCCCCCCTGCGCCTAGGTTATTTTGCGTTGGGAGCAGGCGATGCTGGTATCAGAGATTTACTTGTATCTTTTGAAATATTAGGAGAAGAAGCAACTTTTTTCATCTGCACAAAAATATTGAATAAGCTACTACGTTCATTATTAACGCCTGCGGTAACTCCAATTGTTCGCATAGCATTAATCAGGTTTTTTTGTGTTGATGGTAGTTGCGGCAATCCTAAATTGCCCGCGTTAATGGTGCGGTCAATATCAATAAAAAATTGACCATTCTGGCGATCAAGCTTAGTTGTCAGAGCTTTTTTGAAGAAATCTTGCTCGGCAAGGGCAGCTTTTGGTTGAGGAACGATTAAGTTGGGGATGGCAGCGCCCAGCGTCAGGAAAGCTACATTGCCGTTTAACCAACCGTGAGTGGCTGTTAAACCACCGAGTTGAGATGTCCAGTTCACAACTGGTTGACCACTTAGTAGAGTTTTTTGCACCTGAAATTGATATTGTTTAGCCATTAACTGATCTAGTTGCTGAAAAGTTTTTTCAGCACGGGTGCGATCGCTTGCCTTTACCATCAGCACAACGCCAGCACCTAGATCGGATGGCGATCCTTTAGGTGTAGGGATGAGGGAAAGGGAAAATTCCCCTTTCATCCAAGACATCAAATCCTGCTCTAAATCTAAATTCGTTGTGGACTTGATCGTGGCACGCAAATTTTCTGGTTTGATCGGTGCGATTGGGTTAGAATCAGCACCCTGGCGGTAATCCTGCCACAACTGTTGTAAATTTCCACCATTAATCATCAGTAGTGTTTCAGCAGGTAGACGCTTGGGCATTTCCTTAGCATTGTTTTCGACTACAAGTAGCTTTTTGCTATTTGGCTTGAGCCAGGAAATTCCTTGAAAGTTAATTCCTTCTGGATCTAGGGTGACAGTCGTAGCAATGCCTTGTTTTTCTTGCGCCTGCGCCAAATTTTCAGGAGATAAAGATCGTGCTGAACTGGCTGCTGCTTTAGCCGTTGCTACTGGTACGTTTAAATATAACTGTGCGAAAGGTTGATTCGTTTGAATTTGACCTAGCGCCTCTTTATACCCAGGTGTAGTAGCTAGGGACGGTTGACCTTGATAAGTGTCAATTACACGCTCAGTTATTTTTGGGTCTGTAGTCACAACTAAGGAACGTCCCAGCACTGTCGTTGATACATACTGGGAAGCAGAGTTTTGTATTTCTTTAATCTGGATTCCTTTGTAAGTTCGTTCTACAAATTTGTTGGCTTTAGCTGACCTTGGCTTATCCAATAGCTGCCGTGCTTTCAGGGGATCATCAATTGGCAACACCATCGCTATGGACTGTTGGCTTAAAGGCGTGGTAGTTGATGCGCCAGATGCCAAATAACCAATCATTACTTGTTTGCCCAGCCAAGGTTTGATGTCTTGCTGGTAGTCATAGCCGTTGGCTGTCAGGAATTTGTCGCGCCAAGTTGCCAGTTGTTTGTTAAAAATAGCTTGGGTTTGAGGAGTTCCATATTGCTGTAGTTGCTGCCATTTTTCTTGATCGGTTGCGATCGCTACAGCAGCTAAGGTGTCTTGGGGAATCAACTCAGCACCGATGGGAACGTTACCCAACTGATCTTTGCGTTGTACTATTAACCAGTAAGCTACTGCTCCCCCACCGATTAGCAAAACAACAGCAGCTATCAGCCACAGGGAAGGTTTAGTTTTTTTCAACATGGACTTAGACAAGCTCGGCAGTGCAATTGACAATTTAGCATCATCCGCATTTTTAAATATATTGATACAGGGTATTCCTTTGTTGAGCAGGACGACCCAAGGATGCGATCGCCTGTTGCAACGTTTCTACTTCCATACAGGTTCCACCTTTAGCTCCAGCCATTGTGGTAATATGCTCTTCCATCAAAGTCCCACCAATATCATTACAACCCCATTTCAAAGCCTCAGTAGCACCAGCTAAACCTAGTTTTACCCAGCTTGGTTGATGATTAGGAATGTTTTTTCCTAAAAATATCCGAGCAACTGCTGTTAGTAGTAAGGCATCTTCTAGAATTGGTTGATCTCTTCCGACACGACGGCGTAATGGTTTAGGAGCTTCTTGACCAACGAAGGGTAGGATAATAAATTCTGTAATATAAGCTGGGTAGCTTTTGTCAAGTGAGGTTTGTTGGAGCGATCGCAATAATTCTAAATGCTTAATCTGCTGCTCGGAGGTCTCAATATGACCAGATAACATGGTGCTAGTAGTCGGTACGCCTAGTTTATGTGCTGTTTGCACAATTTCTAACCATGTTGCCGAGTTAATTTTTTCTGGGCATAATATTTGCCTTACTTTATCATCTAAAACTTCCGCAGCAGTTCCAGGCATAGAATCAACACCAGCATCTCGTAAAGCGGATATCACTTCTGCATAGCTGATGCCATCAACTCTGGCAATAAATTCTACTTCTTGGGGTGAAAAAGCGTGTAAATGAAGTTCAGGAAATTGATCTTTAATTGTCTTGATTAATTGGATGTAATAGGGTAAAGAAGCATTGTCCAGTTTAGCTTGAAGATTTAGCCCCCCTTGCATACAAATTTCAGTAGCACTCCGTCTGACTGCATCAGAGGCTTTCTCAAGAATTTGAGAGTGATCTAGCCAAAATGCGCCGTCTTCACCTTCATCTCGACGAAAGGCGCAAAAACTACAGTGTTGCTCACAGATATTAGTAAAGTTAATATTGCGATTGACTACATAAGTGACTGTATCGCCTACTTGCTTTTGTCGTAGTTCGTCAGCAGTTTGCTGGATAGAGGCGATCGCACTTGGATCGGTTTGCTTTAATAGTAAAACCGCATCTTGGGAGGATATTTCTTTCCCAGCTAGGGCTTTTTCTAAAACCGTATCAACAACTAATGAATTTGATAACAGCATTTTAATCTCAAATTGGAATATTTAATTGTTATATACATACCATAATCTTTTTTAATTATATTTTTTTTTTGCGATCCAAATGGAAATCATCTCCTAGATCAGCAAATTCATCTGAGTAATTATTTTAATTTAAAATAATTACTTTGTAGATATTGTTATGATAATTAAGTAATAAAAACTAATGTTACATCTAATAGCATAATTAGATACCTGGAACTTTTATTTAAATTTCAAGTTCATAAAAAGGATTGACTGATGTTAATAATCAATTTAAATGAAATTTAAGACTGCTGTCAAAACCGATCATAATCAGTTATTCAAAAAATCACAATTTCAATTATTGCTGCTGTTGCTGTGGCTAGTAATTGGTTGTATCCTACGCTTTACCCAGTTAACAGACAAGTCTCCTTGGACAGATGAGTTTGTGACGATGGTATTTAGCTTGGGTAATAGTTTTAAAACAGTACCACTTGACTCTGCGATCGCTCTTGATGCGTTAATGCAACCGCTACAACCCAACAATAGCGCAGGTATTGGGGATGTAGTTAATGTTTTATTCGCAGAAGATCATCATCCACCGCTTTACTTTGTATTAGCTCACCTGTGGATGCAACTATTTCCCCCCCAAGGTGGATTAATTTCTCTATGGGGAGCGCGATCGCTTCCGGCACTTTTTGGAGTAGCTTCTATTATAGGCGTGTATTTTCTGGGAATTGCTGCTTTTCGTTCCCGACGGATAGGGCAAATAGCTGCTGCAATTATGGCGGTTTCTCCTTATGGGATTTTTCTTGCTCAAGAAGCGCGTCATTACACACTAGGCATTTTATGGATAATTGCTTCTCTTTGTTGCCTAGTAATTGCTGCTCAAAACATTCAACAACGGAAAACTATACCAATTTGGTTAGTATTTGCCTGGGTAATAATTAACAGCTTGGGAATTTCCACGCACTACTTTTTTGTAATCACCCTTTGTGCAGAGGCAATAGTTTTAATAGTACTTGCTTGGTGGAATAAAGCTCATCAGTCAGATATTAGTGTGGAAAAAACTAATATTTTTACCTTAGAGTGGCGACGGATATATGTAGTTGCTGCTGGTACATTTGCTGGAGGTTTAGTTTGGCTGCTAGTTTGGCAAAACACTTATAAAAGTGAAATGACCCAATGGGTTGAAAGTGGGAATCGCCACTTTTTACAATGGATTAATCCCATATTTCAGAGTATAGGAACTTGGATCACCATGATTTGCTTGCTACCAGTAGAAGCCCCATCTTTAACGGTAGTAATTGCTTCTGGCGTGGCGATGCTAATATTTTTTCTGTGGGCATTACCTATCCTCTATCGCGGTTTAAAAACACAATTACAACAGCAGTCAACAATCGGGATAAGAGTTTTGGGTATCTTTGTTTTAGGTGCGATCGCCTTATTTTTTATAATTAGTTATGGTTTAGGATTTGATATCACACGCGGTGCTAGATATAACTTTGTTTACTTTCCTGCGGTCATCGTGCTGGTAGGGGCAAGCTTGGCTGTATCTTGGGAAAAAATAAGCACTCACAATTCAGCTAGGGAGCTAAATTTTCCATCCAGTAACTTATCTATAACTCAAGGAAAAAAAGCTGTAGCAATGATTTGGTTAATTGGATTGTTAAGTGCTGTTACAGTAGTTAGCAATCTTGGTTATCGCAAATATTATCGACCTGATATTTTAGTACCAATAATTCAACAAACCTCCTCAGTACCAGTACTAATTGCCACAACCCATAATACTATTGTCCAAACTGGAGAAATAATGGGGATAGGTTGGGAAATAAAACAGATAGCAAATTCACAAAAACAGATAAATGCTCAATTTCTTTTAGCGCATCAAAATCAGAATCGCTGTGAAGGTAAAGAATGCCGTGCTAGTGATATTCTGAAAGAAACATTAAATGAGTTACCACAACCAATTGATTTATGGCTAATGAATTTCCATGCACCAGTAGATTTAAAAGCACAAAATTGTTTTGCTGATCCTAGTTCTTTCCCCCCAGTTTATGGATATGATTACAAGCTTTATCACTGTCGCTCAAATACTAAACTCCCAGCTAACTAAGAAGTTTTACCCTTAAAAATATCAACCTCAACAAATTATTCTCGCTTGACTTGTTCGGGAACACCTACAGGGGACAAACCAGCGATCGCTCTCAAGTTTTGACAACGAATTAATTCAGTAAAATCTAAACTAGAACGACCTTCAATTTTAGCGATCGCTTCAATCCCAGATAACAAGTGTTGTGCTGCTTCGGTTTCAGTGTAGCCGCGTCTTTGTCCTACCGTGAGTGCAGCAGCATCAGCTTCTAGCAGATTTTGAGTACTACGGCTATTACGCCAAATTTGAGTTCCGGCGATCGCACCTAATCCTGTAGCAACTATCACCCCAACTGCATCTGCTTGGACAAACTCAACCACTCCTCCCAGAATCCCCGCCACTACAATACCTTGATATAAATCTGGCTTAAACCATTTGATCTTCATCAGCCAGCTAATCTTACTTAAGATAACTAAATCGCGCTGTGGCTTAGATAAACGTCGCCACAAATCAAAATTAATAAAAATCGGTCTTTCTTGAGACCAAGGTAGGGGAAAGGGCGTATCAATTACCTGAGATTGCTGTGGTCTACTGACAATTTTGGTCAGCATCCGACCAGAAGCAGGCATAACATCTAAAAGACGGCGAATTTCAGGTTCTGGATTCATCGTTCAACAGTCATTAGTAATTGTTAATTGATAATTGTTAATTGTTAATTGATAATTGTTAATTGTTAATTGGTTCTCACCAATTCAACATTAAACACCTCAGCAAAAGCTACTGCTACCTGCTGACGAACCTGATTAAAGTCAATTCCTGGGATCAACTGTTCCAGGCTACCGACCGCTTTATCTACAATACCGCAGGGGATAATTTGCTCAAAACCGCTTAAGTCAGGGCAAATATTTAAGGCAAAACCGTGCATAGTAATCCATTTACTTACCTTAATCCCAATTGCAGCAACTTTACGATCTTCTACCCATACCCCTGTCATACCAGCTATCCGATAACCTTCTAGCCCATAAACTGAGAGTACCAGAATTAACACTTCTTCTAACTGGCGTAGATACCAATGTAAATCTTGCTGATAATATCGCAAATTTAAAATTGGGTATCCTACCAACTGACCAGGGCAATGATATGTTACCTCACCACCTCGCTCAATTCGATGTACTTCCCACTTTGTCTGATTTAGATCAAAGTTTATAAAGTCAAGACTAGCGCCTTGTCCAAGAGTATAAACAGGCGGATGTTCTAGCAATATTAGGGCATCATCAACGTCAGGATTATTGATCCGTTCAGCAACAAGCGATCGCTGCCATTCCCAAGCTATTTTATATGGCATTTGTTCAACATTATAAAGCCAGCATCGACGGCGTTGTTGGCTTAAATTGTTAGCATTGCTTATATCTTTCACAGAAACCATATAACATCAAACTTATTGCTATTTATAAATTTTTGATATATTTTAAAATTCCAGAAATTGTGCCTATATACTCATTTTTCGATATTATATAGAAATAATACCTAAATCAATTTTTTATCTTTCATACTTTGGGGTTAAAGGTAATAACTTGATTATCGTCATGTTATGACTAAAAGAGAAAAGTTATGGCAAAAAGCTAAGGATAGCCCAGAAAATCTTACTTTTGATGAGTTGGAAACTCTCTTAAGCCAGAATGGATGGGAATTTAGCCGTCAAAGAGGGAGTCATCGCTTATGGTATTCACCAAAGGGTAACCCTTTACCAATTCAACCCCGCAAAGATGGGAAGGCAAAACTATATCAAATTCAGCAGTTTTTTGAATATCAGGAGGGGGAGGAAGAATGAATTTAACTAACTATAATTTTAATGGTTTTACGATTAATTTATACGTTGATGAACAGGGAGATTGGCTGGCACATTTTGCCGAAATGCCCAATATCTCAGCTTTTGCTGATACCCCTCAACAAGCTTTAGAAGAACTGAAACTGGCTTGGGAATTGGTTAAGGAAGGTTATCAAGAAAAGGGTAAAGAAATTCCTATTGCACCTGAGCGGAAAAAATTCTCTTCAACTTTATAAGGCGATCGCATTCTATCCCAATTTTACTCATGTGTGCGATGCACTGAAGTTTAATATTTAATCTATAGCAACCGCCAAGGCGCTTAAGGCATCAGCCCGCGCAGGCGGGCTTTGTTTGTATAGCCCCACCCTTAAGGGTGTGGGATAAAAAGTGGCTTAACTGCCTTGGCGACTGCTATATAACTACTCTAGGTGTAAGAAGAAGTAGAAATTCGGTAAAAAAAAGTAGAGAGATTTTTCTCTCTACTTTTTTTACTAATTTTGCGCTATTAACTTACTCAACAGCTTGGGGAAGTGGTAGTACTTCTCGTTTCTGACCTAACTCCACCTTCACTTGACCATCTTCACCAACGTCAACAACTGCTGCGTTCCCATCTTTAAGGCGACCAGAGAGGATTTCCTCAGCCAGCACATCTTCCAAGAGACGCATAATTGCTCTACGCAGTGGTCTAGCACCATAAGCAGGGCTGTAACCTTCTTGTACTAAACGATCCTTAAACCGTTCGGTTACTTCCAAAGACATTCCCTGATCATTTAAGCGTTTGAACAACTCTTTGAGCATGATGTCGGCGATTTCCTTCACCTCATCTCTCGTTAGTTGATGGAAGACGATGATTTCGTCAAGACGATTGAGGAATTCTGGACGGAAGTAATTCTTGAGTTCTTCGTTGACCAAAGAGCGAATCCGGTTGTACTGAGATTCAGTTTTATTTTCACTGAACTCGAAACCAAGACCGCCGCCACCTTTTTCAATCACCTTAGAACCGATGTTAGAAGTCATAATCAGCAAGGTATTCTTGAAGTCTACCGTGCGACCCTTTGCGTCAGTTAACCGCCCATCTTCTAAGATTTGCAGCAACATATTGAAGACATCGGGGTGAGCTTTTTCGATTTCATCGAACAGGATCACGGTATAAGGACGACGACGCACTGCTTCGGTTAACTGACCGCCTTCGTTGTAACCGACATAACCTGGAGGCGAACCAATCAGCTTAGAAACTGTATGGCGCTCCATGTATTCGGACATATCCAAGCGAATCATTGCTTCTTCTGAACCGAAGAAGTAAGACGCGAGAGATTTAGCAAGTTCTGTCTTACCAACCCCAGTTGGACCTGAGAAGATAAAGCTTGCAATCGGTCTGTTGGGGTTTTTCAGACCAACACGAGCGCGACGAATAGCACGGGAGACTGCCTTAACAGCGTCTTCTTGACCGATCAAACGCTGGTGGAGGGTATCTTCCATGTGCAGCAGTTTTTCGGATTCAGATTCCGTCAGCTTGTTGACAGGTACACCAGTCCAAGAAGCGACAATTTGAGCAATATCTTCTTCTGTGACTACTGGTGAAGCTTCATCGCTACTCTTAGGATCTGACTTCTTGGTTTGAGCGATTGAACGGATTTCGGCTTTGATTTCCATTTCGCGATCGCGCAATTCACCAGCCCGATCAAAGTCTTGCGACCTTACAGCTTCGTCTTTTTCTTTAAGAACCTTACGCAGTTCCTTATCTAATTCCTTCGCAGCCGCAGGTAGCTGAGAGTTAATCAAACGCACCCGCGAACCAGCTTCATCAACTAAGTCAATTGCCTTATCTGGTAAGAAGCGATCAGAAATATAACGATCTGATAGTTTCGCTGCTGCTTCTAACGCGAGATCAGAAATCTTCAGCTTGTGGTGTTGCTCGTAACGTTCGCGCAACCCGTGCAGGATTTCAATAGTTTCATCAACTGTTGGTTCACCCACCATTACAGGCTGGAAGCGACGTTCTAAAGCAGCATCCCGTTCAATATGCTTGCGGTACTCATCCAGGGTGGTTGCGCCAATACACTGCAACTCACCTCTAGCTAAAGCTGGTTTGAGAATGTTGGCTGCATCAATTGCGCCTTCTGCTGCACCAGCACCAATTAATGTATGTACTTCGTCAATTACTAGAATGACATTTCCAGCTTGACGAATTTCATCCATAATTTTCTTGAGTCGTTCTTCAAATTCACCGCGATATTTGGTTCCAGCTACTAACAAACCAATATCTAAGGTGACGACTCGTTTTTCTTCTAGGATGTCAGGAATATCGTTGTTAGCGATGCGTTGGGCTAAACCTTCTGCGATCGCAGTTTTACCAACTCCTGGTTCCCCAATCAACACTGGATTATTCTTAGTACGACGACCCAAAATTTGGATCACCCGTTCAATTTCTTTACTCCGTCCCACCACAGGGTCAAGCTTACCGTCTGCTGCCATCTGGGTGAGGTTAGAGCCAAATTCGTCCAGGGTTGGAGTCTTTGTTCTACCTTGGCTACTCGCACCAGCGCCTACCTCTGCCGTTTCGCCGAGCATCCGAATCACTTGCGTCCGTACCTTAGAAAGGTCAACGCCTAGATTTTCTAATACTCTGGCAGCTACGCCTTCCCCTTCTCGAATTAGCCCCAGAAGCAGGTGTTCGGTGCCAATGTAGTTATGCCCTAGTTGACGTGCTTCTTCTAAGGATAACTCTAGAACGCGCTTGGCTCTTGGGGTGAAGGGAATTTCCACCGCCACGAAACCAGAGCCTCGACCTATAATTTTTTCTACTTCAATTCGGGCATCTTTAAGATTGACACCCATAGATTTTAAAACTTTGGCGGCTACACCAGTTCCTTCCCCGATCAGACCCAGGAGAATTTGCTCTGTACCGACAAAATTATGACCCAGGCGACGTGCTTCTTCCTGAGCCAGCATGATTACCTTAATGGCTTTTTCTGTAAAGCGTTCAAACATGGCTTTTTTCCATCACCTGCTGCTTGCCAGTGTACGCTGATTCTAACATAGGGAAATCTCTCGGCTGGTGTATTAGATGCCATAATAGCGCCGAATTTTGTAGTAGTTTCCCTACTACTGTTGTATTAAATAGCAATCAGCTTGGTTCTGGCTTAAGTTACATAGCTTAGGTTTTGGTAATGATTTTTGACGACTAAAATTCTTTATTGTTTTGGAAGCGGGGATCTGCAATTAATAAATTCCAGCCTTTAGTATCCAAATTCGCCTTAATTTCTTGCTGCCATGCCATTAATATTTTGTTGAATTCAGCAGTTGCTAAATGATTACGCCATAAAATTACAGCATCTTCACCAGTATCTTGGTAGTAGCGGCGACGCTTACCCACCTCCTGAAATCCAAATTTTTTATAGAGATACAAAGCTGTTTGATTAGATACTCTGACTTCTAATGTTGCCCGCTCTAATCCTTGTTGATGAGCAAGATACAGTAAACCATAAAACAGCAACTTACCCAACCCTTGATTTTGATATTCAGGATTGACAGCTAGTAATGTAATATGAGCTTCTTCTAAAATTGACCAAAAACAGCCTAAACCAATTAATTGAGATGGGATTTCTGCTTCAGTACGCGTTGCTACGCCCAATGAATTGGAATTTAAGGCGTTGCTTTGTTGTGCGGTTAGCTGCCCTGATTGAGAATTATTAGAGGTTTCAAGATCGTAGTTACTTTGGCTCTTGCAATCAACGCTCTTAGAGCTTAAGCATACAGTCAGGAAATGACTGCTACTACTTTCCAACTCTCGTCGATAACCGTCTAAAGTCCAATGACCACCGAAACAAAGTTGGTCAAGCTCGACTACGGCTGGAAGCTGTTCAGCTTTTAGTGGTTTAAGTTCTAAAAAAGACACAGTTTTTAATTGTACACTAACAATAGGGGACAATTCATGGTCAAAAAGTTATAAGTTAAAAGTGAAGGGGGAACAGTTAAAATTTATTAATTAGGAATTATTTATGTTACAAGCTCCTGCTCCTTCTGTTGGAGGAGACTGTGGGGAGAAATGATGTTCAATAAGTCATTGCTGCTCACTGTTGATTGCTAAATTATTTCTCAGCCCTTAGTTCTAACTCACTCGGAAAAACATCACATTATGGTATCGACTCACACGATTGAGGTTCAAAATTCTGGACTTCAGTATCTACCGAAAAATCAGGCAAATCGCTCACCCAATCAAGAACTTTTACCTATAACTGCTCAAGTTAACAATCGCGACTGCCTAGAAGTTGGTGGCTGTGATGTCACAAGCTTAGTACAGGAATTCGGTTCACCTTTATATATTTTGGATGAAACGACGCTTTTGACTACTTGCAGTCAGTATAACGATGCGCTCAAGAGGTATTATCCTGGTCAGTCGCAGGTTTTATATGCTTCTAAGGCTTGGAATTGCCTTGCTGTCTGCGCGATCGCCAAAAGTGTCGGTTTGGGTATTGATGTAGTATCAGGTGGTGAGTTATACACTGCTCTGCAAGCAGGTGTCAGCCCGAATAAAATTTATTTTCATGGCAATAATAAATCCATTGCTGAACTAAAATTAGCGATTCAATCCGGCTGTACGATTGTAGTAGATAACTGGTTAGAGTTGCAGAATTTGGTAGCGATCGCAGATTCAAGCTCTAGTGAACCAATCAAAATCATGCTCAGGTTGACTCCAGGCATTGAATGTCACACCCATGAGTACATACGCACTGGTCATTTAGACAGTAAGTTTGGTTTTGATCCTAACCAAATTGAGCAAGTATTTACTTTCCTGAGCAAAAATCCGGCATTAAATTGTCTAGGTTTACACGCTCATATTGGTTCACAAATTTTTGAGCGCCAACCGCATCAAGATTTAGCTGGTGTGATGGTTGAGTGGTTCGATAAAGCAACTAAGTATGGCTTGCAATTATCAGAGTTAAATGTCGGCGGTGGCTTAGGAATTCGTTATACAGAATCAGATGATCCGCCTAGTATTGAGGAATGGGTCAAAGGTGTTTGTGAAGCTGTAGTTAAAGCTTGTGAAAATCAGCAAATACCTCTGCCAAAATTACTTTGTGAACCAGGGCGATCGCTAATTGGTACTGCTTGTGTTACTGCTTATACTGTAGGCAGCACTAAGGTAGTTCCAGAAATTCGCACTTATGTAGCAGTTGATGGTGGGATGTCTGATAACCCCCGCCCAATTACCTATCAGTCTCGCTACCGAGCAGTTATTGCTAATAAAATGTCTGCTGATGCTACAGAAACAGTGACAATTGCTGGTAAGCACTGTGAATCTGGAGATATTTTAATTAAGGATGCCCGACTGCCTAAAACTGAAGCCGGAGATATTTTAGTAGTTATGGGGACGGGTGCTTATAACTACAGTATGTCTTCTAACTACAACCGCTTACCCCGTCCAGCAGCAGTTTTAGTGAGTAATGGCGAAGCAAACCTAATTTTGCAGAGGGAAACCAACGAAGATTTAATTAGGCATGATCGTTTACCCGAACGCTTGGTCAATAAACAGTAAAAACTTAACAGTAAATGGCTATTTAGTAACTAATAACTGATAACTGTTAAGCGGTTAAGGCACTAAATAGCATAAAATCAACCCATGAGAAGTTGATAGTAGTTAGTTGTTAGCTAATTGCTATTAGCTTTGTCAGATCAGCCAACTTTAGCTAAGTTGATAAACGTTCAATGCCTTCGGGTACTGGTTATGACCCCGCTTGGGCTAAATCCTTACTGCTTCACAGTGTAGATATAGGATTAGTTCTAGCTCTCACATATCTAGTGCTGCTCATTATTGGGGAGCGACGTACTCTGTGGATGGTGCGAGGCTTAATTGTCCTGATGCTAGCAGCCGCAGTCAGTAAACAACTGAAGCTCGAACTATTAAGTTTTGTGCTGGAAAAATTAGTGCTTGGCTCTGCGCTGGCGATGGCGGTGGTATTTCAATCAGAATTTCGCCGCTTTTTAGAACAGCTAGGGCGAGGACAAATTTTGCAGTTGTTTCAACCTGTCCGTCGTGCTATTCCCAAACCAGATAGTGTGATCGATGAAATGGTGGATGCGGTAAAGGAATTGTCGCAAAACCGTACTGGGGCGCTGATGATTTTGGAAACTAATAGCCCGATTGATGAGCGCGATTTTTCGGTGCCAGGTGTTAAACTTAATGCCGAACTTTCTAAGGAACTGTTGCAAACCATTTTTCAGACGACAACACTATTACACGATGGAGCGGTTTTTATCAGTGGCGATCGCATTGTTGCTGCTGGGGTAATTTTGCCACTTTCGGATCGTACAGCTTCCCGACAGTTGGGTACACGGCATCGGGCAGCAATGGGAATTACTGAAAGAGTCGGAAATTGTGTGTGTATTGTTGTATCTGAAGAAACAGGTTCCATTTCTTTGGCAGAAAGAGGAATACTCAATCGACCATTGACCAGCAGTAAACTTAAAGAATTGCTGGAGGCGAAATTTTCTCCAGCCCGTGATGAGAAGGCAGTCGCACCTGGTTTACGCAGTCTAGGACGCAAAATTCTCGTTAAAGGGCAGACAATTTTCAGCCGTGTTTTTCGTCTGCCGTCATCCACTTCTCAACGGAAGAAATGACTCCCAAGCCAACTATTTTCAAAGAGCTACCTGCCGATATCGATCAAAACCGCCTGCCTAAGCACGTAGCGGTAATTATGGATGGAAACGGCAGGTGGGCTAAACATCGAGGTTTACCACGAATGATGGGGCATCGGCGCGGGGTTGATGCCTTGAAAGATTTGCTGCGCTGCTGTAGTGACTGGGGCATTCCAGCACTTACCGCGTATGCTTTTTCTACGGAAAATTGGGGTCGTCCGTTGGAAGAAGTTAATTTTTTGATGATGTTGTTTGAGCGGGTGTTACGGCGCGAACTGGAGGAGATGATCCAGGAAAATGTCAAAATTAGGTTTGTAGGAGATTTAATGGCGCTACCAGCGTCGCTGCAAGCAGAAATTGAGCGTTCAATGGCGGTTACTGCCAATAATCAAGGCACTTGTTTTACTGTAGCGACTAATTACGGTGGAAGACAAGAAATTTTGCAAGCTTGTCAAGCGATCGCACTTCAAGTACAGCAAGGTTTACTAGAACCTGATGCTATTGATGAAACTTTATTTGCTAAACATCTCTATACGGCGAATTTAACTGATCCAGATTTATTAATTCGTACAAGTGGGGAGATGCGAATTAGTAACTTTTTGCTATGGCAATTAGCTTATGCAGAATTTTATATCACAGAAACTTTGTGGCCAGATTTTAACCGAGCAGAGTTTCATCGAGCTTTGTCTGCTTATCAAAAGCGCGATCGCAGATTCGGAAAAGTATGAACAATTAACAAGTATGGTAAATTGATTGATTCAGGTTCTATCTTTTAACTTAAAAGTTCTCCTAATAATTGACTGCATCAAACTAGGAAACATCCGGTTAGCTACGGCGGACATATTAGCAGAGCCTACCAAAACCTCAGACTTGCGATTTTTCAAACCATCCCAAACAGCATTTGCCACATCTTCAGGTTTTTCTACCACAGGTACAGCAACCACCTGTTCTACCTGTTCACGGCGCACTTTAGTATCTTCTTCATTCTTACCCCGAAAAATTGCCCGTTGCAAAAAATTACTCTTAATAATACTTGGGTAAATTCCGCACACATGAATGCCTTTAGGTGCTAACTCTGAATGCAAAGCTTCCGTTAAACCTGTCACCGCAAACTTAGTGGTAGTATAAGGCGTTAAATAAGGTAAAGGAACTTTACCCCCAATCGAACTGATATTAATAATTGTTCCACTACCTCCTTGTAAAAAATGAGGTAATAGTGCATGAATTGTGTGGATATATCCCCATAAATTTGTATCTATAGCCTGATGCCAATCACTGAGAGAAAATTCCTCAACAGGACCAGAAATATAAATACCTGCATTATTGACCAACACATCAATAGAACCATAATGTGCCAGTGCCTTTTGCACAAGTACATTCACTTGTTCAGCATCTCTCACATCAGTAGGGACAGTGAGTACATCACGACCAAGTGCTTTTATTTCTTCGGCTGTAGCTTCTAAGCGGTCAGCATGACGCGCCGCTAGTACCAGATCATATCCTTTATTAGCCATCAACAAAGCTATTGCTTTACCAATTCCTTCCGAACCGCCTGTAATTAGTGCTGTATAACCCATTTTCTCTACCCCAAGCTTATTATCTTGCTTTTTTAGTGTCTTAAACCTTGGTTAGTAAACCTTCTTTCTTGCGTAAGATATTTATCAGGAAATCAGGGATTGAATATTCTAATTTTAAATGGCAAATTTAGCTAATTTTTATGTGGGCTTTTACTTCTATCGTGGGATAGATTGACTACTCCAAATTTTTATAAATCAACAAAATTATTTTTTTACTACTATCTCTAAGGGCGTAGGCAAAACTTATTAAACAGTCAGTGTTCAATAACCTCTATTACTAAAGCAAAGCCTCGCTCTAAAGAGGTGGATAATTTTTGCTACTAAAGACAGATAGCACCATCTAAGCTGGTGGCTAGTATGTGAATATAACAAATTGTTAAGTAATGTAAAAGGTTGAAACAAAATGCAAACTCGCCCTACTGATTTACCTCCTGTTGCTAGTGCTTATAACGGCAAAGATCGCAATGCATTCTTGTTTGGATTAAATCCTCAAGCAGAATTGTGGAACGGACGTTTAGCAATGATTGGTTTCCTTGCTTATTTACTCTGGGACATCGCTGGCTATAGTGTTGTTCGTGATGTATTGCACGTGCTACCTCAGTACGTCGTTCGTTAATAGTTAATTAATAGAAGTTTAGGGCTGGCGGATTTAGAACTTTCTAAAACTGCCAGCCTATTAGCAATTAATAATTAACAATTAATAATTAGCTATACTAATTTTGATTTTTATTGGAATTATGCACATTTAATTAAAATTATCTCAAAATAAGGATTTTCACAATGTCCATTTTCTCATAGGATAATTAGGGCGTGCTAAATATATATAGCATTTAGCTTATCAACCATTACCGGAACCTTAGACGGAGTAACAGCGTGATCCAATCTCAGCAAGCAACAGCAAACCGAATAGAACTTAAGTCAATGCTCAAAAGTGGAGGGAAGTATTATGCAGTTATCATTGCGATCGCAATCTTAGCAGTATGGGTATGTAGTATCGCCCTACTAATGTCGCTAGATATTTCCCGGCTACCTCTCTGGGGGTTATTAATTGCAATTGCTTGGCAAACATTTCTATATACAGGCTTATTTATTACTGCCCACGATGCCATGCACGGGATAGTTTTTCCTCAAAATCGCAAGATTAACGATTTTATAGGTACTTTATTTCTCATATTATATGCTTACCTTTCGTATGAAGAATTAGAAAAAAAACATAGGCTACATCATGGTCATCCAGCTAGTGAACTAGATCCAGATTTTCATGATGGCAAACACACCAATTTTTTTGCTTGGTACTTTCATTTTATGCAAGAGTACTGGAATTGGGTACGCTTTGTAGCTTTA
Organism: Crinalium epipsammum PCC 9333; assembly: GCF_000317495.1. Lineage (GTDB taxonomy): Bacteria > Cyanobacteriota > Cyanobacteriia > Cyanobacteriales > PCC-9333 > Crinalium > Crinalium epipsammum. The sequence goes on along the minus strand of NC_019753.1, from coordinate 211,963 downwards.
GTTGCTACATTTCATACTATTCAATACACACTACCTATATCAGAAGTAAATCTTACTTATTTCTGGGTGGTTCCTTCTATATTAAGTTCGCTGCAATTATTCTATTTTGGTAGCTACTTGCCACATCGCGAACCTAAAGAAGGATACAGTAATCGTCATAACGCTCAAACTACTCGATTGCCTGCTTTCTGGTCATTTATTACTTGCTATCATTTTGGCTACCATGAAGAACACCATGAATATCCTTATATGTCTTGGTGGCAGCTACCAAAAGCTTACAAACTGAATGCCAAGAGTTTGTAAAAATCTCACACAGTTAAATTCCAGAAATTTCAAATTTGTCTTCTCACTAATTTAATATTACAGCTTAGAAAACCATTTAATTTTAATTAAAAATTGGTCATAAGTTGATTACAGGTTTTTTATTAAAAACTTTAACTTTTTAATTGAAAAAATTAGACCAATGAGCATAAGTCAATAAAATCTTGGGTGATATCTGCGCCATCTGCGTCTATCTGCTCACATCTGCGATAAAAAGATATGACTAATACACTTTTAGACAACCAAAAAATTGAGTCAGAAACCCCTAAACCTCGTTTGTGGATGCCAGAACAGGTATTATTTACACCTGCTGCACTTGCTGAACCTTGGGGACAGAAAATTAAACAGCGAGTAGAGTCTTTAAATCTGCCTATTCAGGAATTATCTGCAAATAGAATAACTGGTATACGCGGTGAAACAGAACGGGAAACTTATAATGTTGCCAAACGTACTCTTGCAGTTGTTAATGCACCGCCTTCTGCTTTTAAACTTAGTCCTATTCCACCTTCAGCCGACTGGCAGTTTCACTTAGCCGAAGGATGTCCAGCACACTGCCAATACTGTTATTTGGCAGGTAGTTTGCAAGGACCTCCAATAATTCGTGTATTTGCTAATTTACCTCAAATTTTAGATAATTTGAAGTCTTTCGAGCGACCAAAGGAGGAGACGAGTTTTGAAGTAAGCTGTTATACTGACCCACTAGGAATTGAGCATTTAACCGGAAGTTTAGCCGAGTGCATTCGTTATTTTGGCACTCGTAGTGATGGTTATTTGCGTTGGGTTTCAAAATTTGATGCGGTGGAACAATTACTAGACTTACCGCATAATAATCACACACGCTGTCGTATTAGTGTGAATGCTGAATCGGTTTCTGGTCGTTTTGAAGGTGGTACAGCGCCAGTAAAATCTCGGTTGCAAGCTTTACGAAAATTAGCATTACCGCGATCGCAAGGTGGTGGAGAATATCCAGTAGGTTTGGTAATTGCTCCAATTATGCTACTTGATGATTGGGAGTTGCATTACACTCGCTTATTTGACTTAATTAGTGAAGCAATTAATTTTGAGTGCGATTTAACTTTTGAGTTAATTTCACATCGTTTTACGCCAGGATCAAAGGAAGTATTACAAACATGGTATCCAAGCTCAAAGTTGGATATGAATGAGGAAACCCGCAGTACTAAACGTAATAAGTTTGGTGGCACTAAGTATGTTTATGATACGGATACAATGAAAAAGCTACGCCGCTTTTTTGAAAGTGAAATTCAACGGCGTTATCCTTTTGCCCGTATTCTTTACTGGACTTAATTAGTTTGTGGAAATCATCAGTTACATAAATACTTTGGTATCAGTAAAGGTTTAGATAATTAACCACAGATAAACACAGATAAACACAGATGGAATAACTGAGTTATCGAGTATACCCCTCCCCAACCCTCCCCTTACCAAGGGGAGGGGGCAAGATTTATTTTGGATTAAGTTTTGATCATAAAGATGTATTTGCTGGGGAGCGATCGCTCTTTTGTTTCTGGAAAACTATAAAATGTTGCTGAGGTAAAAACTCTTGTGTTTCTTGCCAAATTAACCCTGCTGCTGACATTTCTTTTTTGATTTGCTTAACAGTCATTTTATGCACCCCTTTGATCAGAATAAAGGGATTTTCCTTCCTATACTCCACTAAAACAACCCGTCCATTTGGCTTAAGTGCTTTAACTACATCATCCATCATTTCAAATGGATATTCTAATTCGTGATAAACATCTACCATCAAAGCTAAGTCTATACTTTCTGGTGATAAATTTGGCGAAGTGAGATTAGCTAAAATCGGCTCTACATTAGTAATATTTTTTTCTTGCTTGAAAAAATCAATAATTTCTAGCATTTCTGGTTGAATATCTACTGCTAAAACTTTTCCTTCTGTTACGTAAGGAGCAATCATAAAGCTAAAATAGCCTGTTCCTGCTCCAATATCTGCCACAACATCAGTTAATTTAAGATTGAGAGCTTTAACTACTAAAGAAGGCTTCTCTTCATCTTCGCGAGTAGGTCTTTCTAACCATCCTGCGCCTTGATGCCCCATAACTTGAGCAATTTCTCTACCTAAATAAAACTTGCCAATGCCGTCAGGGTTATGAATTGTGCGCTCTTGGTAGATAGAATTAAATTGAGCGATCGCAAATGCTTTATCTGTTACATTCGGTGCTATTAACCCTAATGTAACTAAGATGATTAAAATAACTACTCGTAAAAAGTAAGGTCTTAATTTCTGGGTAATTATTTTCATAATCTCATTAACAATGATCATATTCTAGGATTTGATAGCTACTACTCTTAACCTGCGGTAATCTGCTATCCAGGTTCCATCTCGATACAAGGTTGGCTTTAAACGTTGCTCAAGTGTGGCAATTACGCTATCCTGTTCGGCAGCCGAATATTTGGCAAGGATAGTACTTGCAAACATTCTTATCCAATTAGCTAAACCTGCTTCTTTGTCTGCTAACGGTGTGGGACGGTCAAATAAAACCGCGTAGGTGACATCAAAACCTTGTTTTTCTAAGCGTGTGGCATAATCACCGATGCTAGGAAAATACCAGGGATTGAGGCTTTCTAAGGTGGTAGAACCTGTTGATTCTAGAATACTAAAGAGAGTTGATGCGATCGCATAAATATTCCCTTTCCCACCAAATTCTGCCACAAATCGCCCCCCTGGTTTTAATGCCTGCCTAATGCAACTAATAACTGCATCTGCTTCTTTAACCCAATGCAGTGCTGCATTAGAAAAAACTGCATCTAACGGCTGTGCAACTTGAAAATTTCGTGCGTCTGCTACTGCAAATGGGATAGTCGGATAGTTAGCTTCTGCCTTAGTAATCATTGCAGCAGAACTATCAATTCCCATCACCTCTGCACCTAAACTGGCAATTTTTTCAGTAAGTTGTCCAGTCCCGCAACCTAAATCGAGAATTCGCTCTCCTGGTTGAGGAGAAAGCAATTCTACTATATCTGCGCCATATTGCCACACAAAGGCGTGTTTACCTTCATAAAGATCAGCATTCCAGCTAGTTTCTGGCATAAAAAAACGCTCCTATCTGCAATTAATAGAACTATAAGCAAAAATAAGTTATCCCATCTGTGTGCATCTGTGTTTATCTGTGGTTAATTATCTAAAATTTAATTTATGCAAGAGATTCATTCAGTATTTACGCATTTTAACTACTTAAATAACAGCAAATTAAAAATCCCCCGCTATCTTTGCCAGAATTGGCGGGGGATGATGTTAATTTACTTTTTAGTTTGCAATCCTGACTAATTTATCGGAGGCTTGCTGAAGGTGAGGTCTTATTAACAGGAGGTTTAGCAAGCGGGTTGCTTTTTAAAACTGCGATCGCTTGAGCATATTGAGGATCGTTAGTAGTACCAAGCATTGATGGGTTACCTACTAACTGCTTGCGCTGATCTTCACTCAAGTCTAGCTTAATATCTGGCGTTACTCCCTTATGGTTAATATCAGTACCATTAGGTGTGTAATAGTGTGCTACCGTTACAGCTAAACCAGAGCCATCAGACAGAGAATGAACCGACTGCACTAATGCTTTGCCAAAAGTTTGACTCCCTAGCACTGTACCACGTCGATTATCTTTGATTGCACCACTGAGAATTTCACTGGCACTAGCCGAGTTACCATCTACCAAAACTACTAAAGGTAGCTTGGTTAACGCTGTATTATTAGCCTTAAATTCTTCATTGTCTCCCCGCCTATCCACGGTGCGAACAATTGCACCCTTGTCCATCCACATCCGACCAATTTCAATACTGGAGTGTAGTAAACCCCCTGGATTTCCTCGCAAATCTAACACAAAAGCATTTACTTGCTTGTCATTGAGAGTTTTGATCGCTTTGCTCATCTGCTCACTTGCATGAGAACTAAACTCATTTAAGCGAATATAGCCTACGCGGAGATTTCCTTCTTGCTTCACGGAAGAACGCACAGCAGCCAGTTGAATCTGAGCGCGAGTCAACCTGAGATCGAATATACCCTTGCCTGGTCGTGACAGTTTGAGTGTAACTTTCTTACCTGCCTCTCCTCGGATCAGTCCAGATGCTTGATCCAAACTCATGCCTTTAGTTGATTTACCATCAATTGCCACTAGCTGATCGCCTGGTTTGACACCAGCCTTAAAAGCAGGGGAATCTTCAAGTGGTTCAACAATTGAGATAGCTTTAGTTTTTTCGTTCATTTCCAAGCGAATGCCAACACCAGACAATTCACCGGAAGTTTGGTTAGTCAGTGATTGGAACTGTTTGGGGTCCATAAACCGAGTATAAGCATCGTCCAATTTTCCCAATGCTTCTCGGATGGCAGTGTATGCTTGTTCCTTTGTTGTGTAATTTTTACTTAATAGCTGCTGTCGTACTGCTTGCCAATCATTTTTATTAAATGTGCCGTCTACATATTCGTTGTTGACTACTTGCCAAGCTTCATCAACTACTGTTTTTGGGCTATCTTGTAGTGCGGCGTGGACTGAGCGACACCAGGTAGGCGCAAATAAATATGAACCAGTAGTGAATGCGATCGCGGAACTAACTAAAGCAGTTTGGAGCAACGGGAACTTTTTTGGAGGTTGATTCATGGGGGGTGGCTAAAACAAAGTTAATATTATCAAACTTGTTAAGTAATTATGCTTAGACAGGCAACAGTCTACTTTACGCTTTTAGAGATTGTAAGCTTTTTTCACTATTGCTGTTGTGATCTCAGTTAAGCTCAAAACAACTTTTTTCAAAAGCTCCTTACTCTTAAAAGAATACATGAATTTTTGATCGGGTTCTTCAGTGTTATTACTGTTAAGGAAAAATTTTTTCCAACTAAATTAACATTTTTTGTCATTTTGCAGGTAAATATATGGAAGTGTGATTATATTTAAGTTCACATCCTCGCCTCAACTTTCAGGAAATGCCGAAAGTTAATTTTTTGAAATCTGTCGTTATTAAATAACTGTTCCTTGAGATTGTTTTCATCATGGTCAGAAAACAACCAAATAAACTAACTGCACATCGCAGCAAGTACCAACATTGTTATCGGTTTATATACAAACAGTTACTATTGTCTATTATAAGTTTAATTTTAGGGATTTGGCTACTAATTAATCCCTGAAGTTTAGGCTTGGCAGCTTCACGACGAGTTGATGCCTTTTTTGTACTCGGTGGTAGTATTCAACGGGAAATTTATGTAGCACAGTTAGCTCAACAGTATCCTGAGATACCAATTTTAATTTCTCAAGGATCTGAAGAACCTGGCGTTTTGCGGCTTTTTCGACGTGAACAAGCTTTGATTGAGCAAGTTTGGTTAGAAAAATGTGATAAATTTACTTTTGACAACTTCTACTGCTGAAACCTATAGAGGACAGAAACTTCAACTTTTGGTTGCACCTGGCTAGACGAACCTTCTATTTACGCCAGGTAGGAATATTTCGTTTCGATGGCGGCAGTATGCGATCGCGCTGACAGCGTAAATGTGATAAGCCTGTATCCGAGATTGAACGCATAGTTCAATTAGTTCTTCCCTTTTTCTATTGTTTTTATAGATAAAAAAATATGATATAATTTATTTTTATGTATGTATGGATACATAAATACAGCTTTTAACAATTAAACCTTAAGAGCTAGTTCAGACCATATAAAAAGTAGTAGCCTTCTAGAAAATTAGATAAATAAACCGTGGGTATGGATCAGCTAGGTGCGGCGGAACCTCCCATTAATTTCAGCAACCTTCTTCAGATTCAAATAGTAAAAGAGTGTTAGTGATCAAAATGGCACCAATCCTAAAGCGCGTACTTAATAAAATAGTAAAAGAGTTTTCGCAAATTGAATGCTTTCGAGTTCCTGCCGAACAAGCTCATCAGGAGTCTATAAAAAAATATGCTAGCCATTTGCCGAAAATCTCTGCTGCTGATTCTGCTATTGTTAATGCTCTCAAAGAGGAAAAAATTTGTGTTGCATCTTTAGCAGATATGGCAATTCCCTCTACATCCGAAGTATTGCAGGCTTCTCAACAGCTATTACCCAAACTTATTGCCACTCCAGTAAAGAATCCAAGTGAATCCGTGATTCATGCAACTTCCGATGAAATGATAAAATACCCATCCATATTTTTGTGGGGTCTTGAAGATAGACTGCTGAATATTATTGAGAATTATTTAGGTCTTCCCGTTGCCTATCAGGGCTTATATCTGCGTAGAGATTTAGCCAATGGCTTACAAAGCAGGACAAGACTATGGCATCTAGACAAGGAAGATTGGCGGATGCTTAAAATTATTATTTACTTAAAAGACGTGGGTCATGATGATGGACCATTTCAATATATTCCTAGATCTTTAACGCATACAATATGTGGAGCGATTAACCACAACTATGACGGCATCCAAGATAAGGTAATGGAACAAGTTGTACCTCAATCCCAATGGAAATCCTGTGTTGGTTCTGCTGGAACTGTAATTTTAGCTGACACAGCTAGTATTTTTCATCGCGGTAAACTGCCTATAGCATCAGATAGATTAACTATATTTTTCGACTACACCTCTAAAAAACCTAAACATCCCTATTATTGTAAATCTTCTTTTTCACTTAATGAATTAATCCAACTCAATAGCCATCTATCTCAATCTCAAAAAGATTCTGTTTTATGGAACGAGAAGCTATGGAAAGACTATCATAAAAAATTAAACCAAACTACCATATAATTCGCTGAGGTTGAGTTTGAAAATCTTATTTTATAGTTGAATCTTCAACCGTCCCTCATTCTCCGTCCATGTAATCAGGGTGTGTTCAAAACCTGTTGGTAAAAGTGACCGCTAATATTGAGCTAATAATTTTTGTTTAAAATAGAATAAGTAGGAGGAAAAAAGCTGCTGTTAATTCTGAGCCGTTTGAGTTGGAGCAGTTTATGTCAAAAGTAGATTACTCCTTCAAAGGTTAAAGTTTATAATTAATTAACAACACACCGACTCTAGCGGAGCAGGTTTGACAGTTAGCTCAACGCCATAATATTGATACTTCATTTATGCCTCAATCTCTTATGGTTGACGACCAAGCGACGCTTCTGTTTCGACAAGGCTATGAGCTATGGAATCAAGACCAGCACGCACAATCACTTGCTGCCTACACTAAAGCAGTTCAGCTTAAACCTGATTATGTTGATGCTTGGTATTACTTGGGATATAGCTTAGAGAAATTAGGGCGCTACGAGCAAGCACTTGCCAATTACGATCAAGTTATTCGTCTGGCTCCCAACCATCCCTATGCTTGGTATCGTCGAGGAGGTTTGTTATTAACAAAAATACACCGTTACGATCAAGCCGTTGCCGCGTATAAAAATTTTATACAAATACAGCCTACTGACTATGAGGGTTGGTATTTTTTAGGTGATGCACTGCTCAAATTAGAACAATATTCGGAAGCAGTAAACTCGTATTGCCAAGCAGTTCTGATTAATATTACTAACTATTGGGATTGGTGCGAACGAGTTAATAACCTTCAGCAATTGCAACAACAGCCAGAAGCTATCAGGTTGTGTGAAGCAATAGCGATGGGTTTAGGTAATAGGGTTGCTACGACTGACATTAGTGATTACGAACGCGATGCTCTCCATGAATGTTTGTATGTACTATCCGATTGTTTTCTAGGACTAGAGAGCTATGAGCAAGCTGTCATCATCTGCAATAAAGCTCTTCAAAGCAAGCCTAATGAACGTTTATTTTGGTATTCTTTAGGTAAGGCACAAGAGCTATTACAACGCTACGATGAAGCAATCAAATCCTACGAGGAAGCAATTGAAATTGAGCCGAATTTTTTAGAAGCTAGTAAAGGGCTTGAGCGAGTACTACTTTCCCAAAAAGAAATCGGCGAATGATGGGTAGCAGAAGATGTGATAAAAAAGCTTACCTATAAACAGTTTCACGAGCCATAGATTGAATAGTAGTCAGGGGAACAACATAGAAGTAACGTTGATAAAATTGTTCTTCGGCTACTGCTGCTAAAAATTGCTCGCTTGCGCTAGTAAGTTGATCTTCTGTATGGTGGAAATAGCTGTCAGATGACCAAATGATTTGGATATGGTTGTCGAATGTAGTAATCTGAAAACCAAGCTGTGTAAGGGTACGGAGTCCTAGCTGAAGGGCGCGATCGCTCACTCCTAACTTATCCTGAATTTGATCTAAAGTTACTGTTTTACCTGTGCGACTAAGGTATTTAGCAATTCCTACTAATTGTTCCCAAATTTTATTAGCGGGTAGTTGTTCGGGTTGTGGATATGCGATCGCTAGTTTATTATTAGTTTGAATTGCCCGTCGCAACCATACTTGTAAGTCATCCCAGCGAGTAGGACATTCTTCAAGAATTAATGCTGAAGATTGATGACTAAGTGCTGATGTAGACTGTGTATTAATAGATTTTTCTTCATCGCTAAGGTTGCGCCAGTCTAAAATCCAATCTAACTGTACATTGGTGCTAAATTGACGATCCTCGACAGTAGGACGTACAGCAATTAAGCGCACTTCTGGACGTTGTTTGTAGTTATTATAATCAAGTTCCACAATAGCATCACATCTTCCTGTGGGTACTTCATCTTTATAGTGTCCCCACCACAAACCAGGAAAACCTTTATCGGTGGTGAGATCTACTATTTCAAAGTCAGTTTTAATATATTGAATTTTTTTGCCTTTCGCATCCTGAGTATTACGATTCCAAACATTTTTAAACGAGCAATTTTTAATTAATAGCTTTGGAACAGGATTTCCCATACCACAAGGTTCTAGCAGTTTTAATTCCCTAAATAATTCTTTACCTAACTCCGCTACGGTTACAGTTAAATCTGCTTGAATTACTGGCATCATTAACGCGCCAGAAGCAAGACTTAGCTGCCGTAACTGTTGATTAATTGCTTCTGTAAATAAAGGAATATTTTCAATAGGAATACTTAAGCCAGCAGCAAAAGGATGACCACCGAAGCGATGTAATAAATGTGCTTGCGATCGCACTAACTGATATAAATCAATATTATTTACAGAACGCGCCGAACCTCTAGCTAAAGGGGTGAGGGGTGAGGGGTGAGGGGTGAGGAGTGAAGAGTCAGGTGTAAGGTTTGAAGCGTGAGGAGTGTTAACATGGGGCGTAGGTTGGGGCGAGTGATTATTATCTAAATCTCCTCTGCTCCCCTGCTCCACTTTTTCACTAAAATTATTATCACTTTCTGTACTTAATATAATCGTAGGTCTGCCGTATTCCTGGGCGACTTGACCAGCAACTAAACCTAAAACACCGCTAGACCATTGGGAATCTACAAGAACAATTACACTGGTGGTTGATAAGTCGAGTTGAGATAACTTATCTTTTACTTGCTGAGTAACATCTTTTTGTAAAGACTTGCGACGGGCGTTAGCTAATTCGGTTTCTAGCGCAAGTTGTTCACAACGCTGTTTATTTTTACTGGTAAGTAATTCAACACAAAAAGAAGCATCACCTTGGATACGACTAACAGCATTAATTCTAGGACCAAGACCAAAGGAAATATCTGTGGGGCGATCGCCACTTCTCTGGCATAATTCTAATAGCTTCGCCACACCTGGACGAGTTGGTTGTTTAGTTTGCTGTTGTAAACGTTCAATACCTTTTTGTGCTAAATAGCGACAATCACCACTTAGTTGTACTAAATCAGCAATTAAACCAATAGCTACTAAATCTAATAAATTTTCAACTGGTTGTTGCGGAACATCAGGCAAAGTTTCATAAAGTGCTTCCACCACCTTATAAGCAACAGCAACACCAGAAAGATTAAACAGAGGGTGATTTGTTGGTAAATAGCGGGGGTTAATAATTGCTACTACAGGCGGGCGTTCTGGTGGTAGAGTATGGTGGTCTGTAACAATAACATCAATCCCTAATTGTTGGGCATACTCGATTTCACTAATATTTGTACTGCCCGTATCACAAGTAATAATTAAAGTAGTTCCAGCTTTCGCAAGTTGATCAATTCCTGAATTGTTCAGTCCGTGAGATTCTGTCAGGCGATTAGGAATATAGTATCGTAGCTGCTGATTTTTAGTAAAAAATTGTCCTAGTCCTTCCCACAAAACGCTAGTTGATGTAATTCCATCTGCGTCAAAGTCCCCCCAAATCGCAACTACTTCGCCTGCTTGACGCGCTTGTTGCAATCTTTCCACGCAAAAGTGCATTTCCTGCCCAAATTCAAACGGACTTGCAGGTTGATATGAGTTTGGATTTAAATATCCTGCCAGTTTTTCAGTATCTCTAATTCCGCGTTGCCATAATAATTGTGCTGCGTAACGTCCATCTAATCCAGGTGCATGACGTTTAACTGCTATAATGAAGGTAGCAGGGGGTTGAATTAGCTGCTCAATTTGCCATTGTAGTTGGTCAGGCATCTTATTTTAAAATCCGTTACCACTTGCCCGTGTGTAAGTTGTTGATTTGAGAATTAACTATCAGCATTCTTGCATTTTAGCGAGATTTAACCGCAAGTTGCTAGTGATATAGCGGTTAGCGGTTAGCTTTTAGCAATTAGCTTTTTATGTAAATGTTTAATGTGCGGAATGAAGATGAAACAGTTTATAGTTTAAGTTACTACTCATAGGAACTCGACCATGCTTAACAAATCAAAATTATTAACCATTATAATTGGATCAATTGCCCTATTCTCTTTAAATATTCCAGCAAACGCAGCGCCTAAAATTACCAACCAATCAAAAGTATTGATTAATGGTATTGGGTCTGTGCAAGTGGGAATGACTGTCGCCCAAGCTTCAAAAGCTGCTGGGACAAAGTTAGTTTCTTCAGGTTCTATAGAACCCCAATGTTCTTACTATAATTTGCAAAACGGCACAAAAGATATTGCCTTCATGGTAACAAACGGTCGCATCGCCAGAGTAGATGTGTTAAAGGGACGTATTTCTACTGCTAGTGGCGCACGTATTGGTGATACTGAAGCTCGAATTAAAGCGTTATATGCTGGACAGATTCAAGTTTCTCCACATAAATACACTAATGGGCATTATTTAACATTTGTACCCAAAGATAAATCTGATAAAAACTTCGGTCTAGTGTTTGAAACTGATGGTAAGCGTGTTACTCAGTATAGATCTGGAAAACAACCTGAACTTCAGTTTGTAGAGGGTTGTTCTTGAAGATATCAGGGGTTATACCATTTCAAATTTTCCTCTTATATATTATGTACTGTGTAGAGACGTACTATTGTACGTCTCTACACAAATATTTGATGTGGTTTAGTGATTAAGTAATATGCGGAATGAGGGTTAAAAGCTTTGTAGCTTAAGTTACTACTCATAGGATCTCGATCATGTTTAACAAATCCAAATTATTAACTATTATAATTGGAGCGATCGCACTATTTCCTTTAAATATTCCAGCCAGCGCAGCACCTAAAATTACCAACCAATCAAAGGTATTTATCAATGGTATTGGGTCTGTGCAAGTGGGAATGACTGTCGCCCAAGCTTCAAAAGCTGCTGGTGCAAGTTTAGTTCGTGAACGTTATGGAGATTATCAATGTTCTTACTATCTATTGCAAAACGGGACTAAAGATATTGCCTTTATGGTAACAAAAGGTCGTATCGCCAGAGTAGATGTGGTAAAGGGCAGAATTTCTACTGCTAGTGGCGCACGTATTGGCGACACTGAAGCCAGAATTAAGGCGCTATATCCTGGTCAGATTAAAGTTTCTCGACACGCATACAATGATAAGGGGCATTATTTAACATTTGTACCCAAAGATAAGTCGGATAAAAACTTCGGTCTAGTGTTTGAAACTGATGGCAAGCGTGTTACTCAGTTTAGATCTGGAAAACAGCCTGAACTTCAGTTTGTAGAAGGTTGCTCTTGATCGCATTACTGGTTAACAATAATTGCCCATAAACTAGCTCCTAAAACCAATGTAGCTAAATGTTGTGGAATGAGCGATCGCACTTGCTGACGCGCAATTTCTTGAGTTAATATTACCGTTAATATCGCGGAAAAAATTAGTGTTGCTCCTTGCAAAAATGCAATGACCGCAGGGTGTGCTACCAACACAAATAAGCCTTGACCACTTAAACCAAACGTTGCCATAGTTACAGGCAAAATGCGCCCTGCTTCTCCTAAACCCAATTTTAAATAGTGGGCTAGATTTGCACCTAAAACCAATGGTAAATATCCATAAGCCAACTCAACAAATTGGCGGTTTTTGGGAATATGCCAGGTTAACTTTTCATTGCCCAACTGCAAGAGCCATATTCCACCATAAGCAAGTAAGCTGATACTAGCTGGAATAATTAAAGCTACTAAAGATAATCCCAGATGATTCCAAAATTGATTTAAATCTAAATTCAATCCTAACCAATATTCTAACTGGGGTAAACGGTGCAGAAACACCCCACCGAATAGCAACATTAACAAAGCAACTTCATAACTTCGGGCTACATGAGTTGTCCATAATTCAATACCTGGAGGACGCAAATTTAGCTCAACTGAACGGTGCGGACAAGCTTTTAAACAAGTCATGCACAATACACAATCTCGGTTATCTTCTAACTGCGCTGGGTGAGAATATACAGGACATCCCCCTGTCTCTAAACCTTCCCCTTTTTGAGCGCCACCTTTATAACATTGATAAGTCGTACATTCAGCAGAACAAGTGCCTTGTTGCGCTCTTAACTCAATCATCGAAAGCTTTGCAAATAGCCCATTCATTCCCCCAATCGGACATAAATATCTACACCAAAACCTGCGCTCAAAAATTGCCGAAAAAATCATTGCCCCCGCAGTAATTAATAAAAGTAAGCAAGCAGAAAGATAAGCGGTATTTTCTAAATGCCAAAGTTCTTCCCATAAAAAAATTAGGACAAATAAACCAAATAAAAACCATCCTCCCCACTTTTCGGCAGATTCTCTGGGCCAACGCTTGAGTTGCCGTGGAAACAGCCACAAAGAAAACTTTTGTGTTACTTCCCCATAAATCATAAACGGGCAAACAGAACACCATAACCGCCCAACAAAGGGAAAACTAAGTAATATTAAAGGCCACCACCAAGCCCAAAATAGATTTAATGCAAAATTTTCCGAGCGTTGTTGAGGAGCAAAAAATAAAATTCCTATAACAATAGGGAAAAACCATAAAGTAAAGCCATAATTAATTCTGTCTGGCCACCATTCACTACGCAAAAATCGCCGTAAACCTGGATGGGAATTTAATAAATTGACACGAAATAGCTGTTTATTAGGTTGTGCTGACCAAAAGATTTCTTCGGTTAATTGTGAAGCACCAGTAGATTGTACCAGCGCTCGTTCTACTAAATTTTCTAATTCCCTTAGATTGCCAGGAAAATCATAAGATTGTAATTGTCTTAAAGCTTCTGGCGTAACTGTGGGTTTAGAAAGTCCTTTAGCGCGACAAAACAAACTAATATAATAATCAACTTGAGATTTAATATCAGCTTTTCGCACTCGCAAAGGTGGGACTTTAATTACATGACCTACACAACGCTCCAGCGTAGGTAAATGTTTTTCCCCAATCATAATAATACGCGCTCGACAATTAAGAGCTTGTGCGGCTGGTTCTTCAGGGCGGTTTACAGGGGTGTAGGTTCCTGTTTGGAGTAATTTAGCGAGTTTAGGTGTTAATTCTGGGGGTAATTCCTGAATATTATTAAGTAGTAAAGTTCCTTCTCCTAACCATTCCAGTAGTCCTGGTTTACCGTTTGCACGACCAAATAAATCAGCACCACTTGTTTGCAAAGCACTACAATTTAGTTTAATCATCGGTTCTCGCCGATATGAGGAACTAAAGTGAATTAGAGTGGCGGTGTTATCTTTTTCTAGTCCTGGTTCACCGAAAATTAAAACAGATTTTCTGTCATCATCTGCTTGTCTAATTTGCTGTCGTAGGCGGGTAGCATAACGACTTTTACCAACAATGCCGCGTTTTGCCTTATTGATTAAATAGGGGCGTAAGGCAGTTTGACGTTCTTGCTCATAAGTAAGCTGAGAGGATAATTGAGCAAGTTCTTGAGCTACTTGTTGTGATAAAGCTTGTGTAATTTCAGGATAGTGATCTATTAATTCCTGAAATTTAGCGGCGGGAATAAACCAAAATTGGCACTCAGATAAGGTGACAATTGTTCTCTGGCTTGTTTGCCCTAATAATAACTCTTGTAAGTTGATAGTGGCTCCAGTGAGAAAACTAATCACCCATGCTGAACCTGTTTGATTAGTGCGATCGCCTTCTAATTTTCCTTCTAAAAGGATATATAACCCTGCTGGGGGCGTATTCTCTACCACTAAGCGCTGGTTAGCTGCCACTGCTTGGTCAGAGATGACGGTGGCGATCGCTTCCAATACCTTTTCAGGTAGCACGCCTAGCGCGGTTCGCTCCCGTAGCCAAACTGCGTTTGGAGTTGTCATTTTTGGCACTCCCATAAAATATGCTTTACATTCTAATGGTTATGGATAAAAATTACTAATTATAAAATTTCATTACTAGGATAAACAAAACTACGATGTCAGAAGTTGTCGATCTCTGGGTTCCCTTTGCACTGTTGGGTTTAATTGTCTTGGCTGCTATTTTTTTTAGTAAGAGTAGTAAATAAAAGTCAGAAGTGCGATCGCACTTGTCTTGTAGCTTAATAATAAAGAAAGGTACGTTTAACAAAATGTTAATGCACAAATTAAATTGTGATTTACTACTTAAAATTTATAATAATAATTATCCTATTAATTAGGATAAACCTGTGAGCTTTGACAATATTTGTAAGATATTAGCTGAAAAATATACCCGCGCTTTTGCGCGTTGGTTGCTAACCGAAGAACCGCAAAACATCAAGGTATTGAGAACTGAATTAAGCCTAGAACCGATTCGTGCTGATTTTGTCACATTCTTACAAACCGAAAATCGGATCTTACATATTTAATTTCGCTTCCTCTGCCTCTGTGCCGCTCTGCTTCCCCTGCCCGTCCTCTACCAAAATTGACCACATCCTGCCTTCCCCCCTTGCCAACTGCCCCCCACAGTTCCACACTGGACTTGGGAGTTTATTGGCAGTTTTGAGAGGTTTTTTGTGAAGAGAGTTTTAAGTATTATTCTCGGAGGTGGCGCAGGCACTCGCCTTTACCCCTTAACCAAGCTACGGGCTAAACCTGCTGTGCCACTGGCAGGTAAATACCGCTTAATTGATGTTCCCGTAAGCAACTGCATCAACTCAGAGATTTTCAAAATCTACGTTCTGACGCAATTCAACTCGGCATCTCTCAATCGCCATATTGCCCGCGCATACAACTTTTCTGGTTTTACGGAAGGGTTTGTAGAAGTGTTAGCCGCCCAGCAAACTCCAGAAAATCCAAACTGGTTTCAGGGTACTGCCGATGCTGTGCGTCAATATATCCATCTGTTAGAAGACTGGGACGTTGATGAGTATCTAATTTTGTCTGGTGACCATTTATACCGCATGGACTACCGCCAGTTTGTCCAACGTCACCGTGATACCAATGCAGATATCACCCTCTCCGTAGTGCCAATGAATGAAAAACGCGCCTCGGATTTTGGCTTAATGAAGATTGATGCTAATGGTCGAGTAGTTGATTTCAGCGAAAAGCCAAAAGGGGAAGCTTTAACCAAAATGCAGGTGGATACAAGTATTTTGGGGTTGACACCAGATAAGGCAAAGGAATTTCCTTACATCGCTTCAATGGGGATTTATGTCTTTAAAAAAGACGTGCTAATCAAACTGTTGAAACGCTCTCTAGACCAAACAGATTTTGGTAAGGAAATTATCCCAGCAGCTTCTGCTGACCATAATGTTCAAGCTTACTTATTTGATGATTACTGGGAAGATATTGGAACAATTGAGTCTTTCTATGAATCTAATTTGGCACTGACGCAGCAACCGCAACCCGCATTCAGTTTCTACGATGAGAAAGCGCCAATTTATACTCGCTCACGTTATCTACCACCTACAAAGTTACTTGATACTCACGTAACTGAATCAATGATTGGAGAAGGCTGTATTTTGAAAAAATGCCGTATTCATCATTCGGTTTTGGGTGTGCGATCGCGTGTTGAAGAAGGTTGTGTAATTGAAGATTCTTTGCTGATGGGTTCCGACTTCTACGAACCTTTTGGTGAACGTCAATCTAATTCTGAAAATAGCGTAATTTCCTTGGGAATTGGTGCTAACACGACAATTCGTCGGGCAATTATTGACAAAAATGCTCGTATTGGTTGCAACGTAACTATTGTCAATAAAGACAGAGTAGAAGAAGCAGAACGTGAGTCAGAAGGTTTCTATATCCGTAGTGGCATTGTTGTGGTATTGAAAAACGCAGTAATTCCAGATGGAACGGTAATCTAATAGTGAGTATTTTAGATTAAAGATTTAGGATTGTTAATCTTGAATTTTTAATCTAAAATTTCTTGCTCATTTTTTTTGTAAAGAATGGATTGTAAGTTAATAAATAGCAGAAAAAAAATATTTATGACACCTCAAGAAAAGCACTCATTAAATAAATCAAATGCGTAAGTTTGATTATTGAGATGGTAAGACTGATTATGCTGATTGGGCTTCCTGGTAGTGGTAAATCTACATTGGCACAACAGTTGCTTCTAGGAGACGAACTACTTCAAAGTAAGCTAATTTCCACAGATGCTATTCGCGCTCAGTTGTTTGGAGATGAAAGCATTCAAGGATCTTGGGTATTAGTTTGGAATCAGGTTACGCGACAATTTCGGCGAGCAGTTGAGCAAATTTCGCTTAAACACGCTTCCCAAGCGATTTATGATGCTACCAATGCTAGTCGCAAACAACGGCGGGAAGTCATTACATTAGCGCGTGAGTGTGGGTTTACCCAAATTACAGGCTTATGGGTAGACACGCCAGTACAAGTGTGTCTAGAGCGTAACCAGCGCCGTTCTAGGCAAGTACCAGAAGATGTGATTTGGCATATGTATCGACAACTCTATGATGTTCCCCCTGCTTTATCTGAAGGGATGGATCGCTTAATTCGCTTTAATACAAATGTATATCCTGGGATTATTATTGATACGGGGTTTCGCAAGTACGGAAATTGCGATCGCACTTATGAGCAAGAACCGCACTTATAGTACTTGACTTTTTTGATACCCTAAACTTGAAGTAAAAAAGTTTAAATCTAAATATTGAGACTAGCAATTCGAGTGCATTAATCATTTCAAATATCCCTGATGCCCCATCGTGTTTGTGAGCTTTCTCACCATCAGGGCAACATTAGCGCAAAAATCTAAACTAAATCTTAAGAGTACAGGAGACGCTAGAGCAATGGCAGCAACAGACTTTAAAGACTATTACTCAATTCTAAGTGTGAGCAAAACCGCTAGTGCCGATGAAATTAAGAAAAGTTATCGGCGTTTAGCACGTAAATATCACCCTGATATGAACCCAGGTAACAAACAAGCGGAAGCAAGCTTTAAAGAAGTCAGCGAAGCTTATGAAGTTTTATCTGATCCAGAAAAGCGCAAGACATATGACCAGTTTGGTCAATACTGGAGACAAGCTGGACAAGGTGGGTCGCCTTGGTCAGGTGGTGCAGGTACAAATGTAGATGTTGGTGGCTTCGACTTTAGCCAGTACAGCAATTTTGATGAATTTATTAACGAATTGCTTGGTCGTTTCGGTACTGCTGGCGCTAGTCCAGGCGGTGCTAATGCTGGAGGTCGCACCTATAACTATCGAACTTCGACGGGTTCAAGTGGTTTTAGCGGCTTTGATGGCTTCAATGATGTTTCAGGCTTTGACAACCGTACAACTACTGCTTCTGGTGCTGACAGAGAAGCAACTATTAACCTTAGCTTGTCAGAAGCTTTTCATGGTGTCCAAAAGCGTGTAAGTATCGGGACTGAAGTAATTGAATTTCGCATTCCCCCTGGTGCTAAACAAGGCAGCCGCATTCGCGTACGTGGAAAAGGTCAACTTAACCCTTACAACCAGCAACGGGGCGATTTATATTTAAATGTAGAACTTCAGCCACACTCATTTTTCCAATTTGAGGGAGATAACTTAGTCTGCGAAGTGCCTGTCACACCCGATGAAGCTGTATTGGGGGCGCAAATTGAAGTACCAACCCCCGATGGCACAGTTACAGTCAACGTACCTGCGGGCGTGCGTTCAGGTCAATCTTTACGTCTACGCGGCAAAGGTTGGGCAAAGCCCAAAGGTGAACGTGGCGACCAACTGGTGCGAATTGCCATCATTACACCCAAAGAAATCAGCCCAATTGAGCGGGAGTACTACGAAAAAATCCGTGCTAACCGTAGTTTTAACCCACGCAGTAATTTGCCACAAGTGCGACTCTAGACATCAGTTTTAAAAATTACACATTTCAATTGTTAATTGCTAATTGTTAATTGTCTTAGGAGTTGCTCAATTTCGGCGTTAGGTTCAATAAAAGAAAATAAATGCTTAAACAGCAACTTTCCCTGCTTATCTATTAAAAACTGAGCAGGTAGAGGCGCACCCAAAGCTTGACCAACTTGATAAATTTTAAATGTCCTACAGCTAGGGTCACTTAGTAATGGCATCTTTAATTTCAGGTCTTGGACAACCTTTTTACTCTGTTGGGTGTCAGTACTCGTAATCATTAGCACCTCAACGCCCTTAGCCGTAAACTGCTCATAATTTTCATTCATTGCCTTAATGTGTGGGTAGCACAAGGGGCAATATTGGTTTTCGGTGAAGATGCGAGTAAATGCTAGTAATACTGGTTGAACACCGCGATAGTCGGATAATTTTACTCTACGCCCGTTAGTAATATCAGGTAAATCAAAGTTAAAAACTAATTCTCCCAAACTTAGGTTATTTGTAGCAGGAATAGGTAAAAAGTTGCGGAAGAAACGTTCACTAAATAAACCAGTAAAATCAGTTGAGGTGAGCATAATTTGTGAAATTTTAGTTTATAAAAAAAATTAACTCAAGTAGTAATCTTGCTTGCTATCAATGTAAAATTTAGATGCGTCTTAGCTTACAACCATTAAGGGAGCAAGATGCTCCCACTAGAGATGAATATATGTTATCCCTGTTGAAATTAGTACAACTGCATTCAACTGGGATGGCTTGATGATTAAACAGAAGCAAAGTAGGTTTTAGACTTCACTGGATCAGGAACCATTGTTTGGTCGCCTGGTTGCCAACCAGCAGGGCAAACTTCGTCCGGGTGAGACTGAACATATTGAATTGCCTGGAGGGTGCGAAGGGTTTCGTCAACGCTACGACCAAAGGAGAGGTTATTGATGGTAGAGTGCTGAATAATGCCTTCTTTATCAATGATAAATAGACCACGCAGGGCAACACCCGCATCGGGGTCAAGAACGTTGTAAGCAGTACTAATTTCTTTTTTGAGATCGGAAACTAGAGGATAGTTGAGATCGCCGACACCGCCTGATTTGCGATCGCTTTGAATCCATGCTAGGTGAGAAAATTCGCTATCAACAGAAACGCCTAAAACTTCAGTGTTTATTTGCTGAAATTCTGCGTAGCGATCGCTAAATGCTGTAATCTCCGTAGGACAAACAAATGTGAAGTCTAGCGGATAGAAAAACAGAATTACATACTTACCGCGATAATCAGACAGTTTAATCGTCTTAAATTCCTGATCGACCACAGATGTTGCAGTGAAGTCCGGGGCGGGTTGTCCAACCCGAAGGCAGCCTTCTGTGTGGTGAGTCATAAAACGATTGCTCCTTTAGTGATCGAGTATCTGTGTCAGCATACAAGTCGCGGTTTATGTCGTCTGAGGACTTCCCCGTACAAACAACGACTGATTCTTTACGAATTGTTACTAATATTTTACAGTCATAACGTTTTTGAGTAAAACGACAAATTGATAGCTGTGCGATCGCTCAAAAAATGCCGATGACAATTAACCTTTGAAAATCTTTACTGTTGAGGTTACTTAACATAGGACTTACCCAGAAGAAATCACCCAACCCATTTATCAAGGGGACTTTCACCGTTTCCCCAATTGAATATGGAGCTTATGGGGATCTACCTATCAGGCTTCAACTGTCTAAGTTTTATAGCTCACCGCTAAGTTAATGCCCAAAACCTCTGCACCCTGAAGTTGCAATGTGTATCATAAATGATTTTTGAAAAACCTTATACAGTAACATAGTACTTACATTAAAATCTTCCGTATCCTTACTATATTTCTATGGATGGTCAACAGGTACGACGCTATAATTTTTCCATCAAGGTCATATATTACCTGTCATACCTGTACAAACAGTGGATATAGTAGCTCAAAGATCTGACCTAGATCTTGCGGATAATACTGATTAACAGAATTGACTAACTTTATTAATGCAGGCGTAGCCAGAATTACAACATGAAAGACAATGGTGTAAAAGATCACAAACGACTGCTGCTAATTGATGATGACCCTAACCTGATCTTGTTAGTTCAGGACTACCTTGTATTTAAAGGGTATGAAGTCATGACAGCAGAAAATGGTCGGGAAGCTTTAGAGGTTTTAGCCAAAGAAATTCCCGACATGATTATTTGTGATGTAATGATGCCAGAGATGGACGGATATGCTCTGGTTGAGCATATTAGACAAGATGCCCGCACAAGCTGGATTCCGGTGCTGTTTCTTTCTGCTAAGGGTCAAAGCCAAGATCGAGTCAAAGGTCTTAGCACTGGCGCTGATGTCTACATGGTGAAGCCGTTTGAGCCAGACGAACTGGTGGCGCAAGTAGAGTCATCGCTCAAACAAGCCAACCGTTTAATGCAGCACCCTAACAAAGGAGCAGAAGCAAACCCTAAAATTCAAGTCCCTGCTTCTGTTGAATTAACTCCGACAGAATTCAAAGTAGTTCAGTTTGTGGCGCGAGGGTTGGCAAATAAAGAGATTGCAGATGTGATGAATGTTAGCCAGCGAACTATTGAAAGTCATGTGTCGAATATGTTAGGAAAAACTGGTTTACATAATCGTACAGAACTAGCTCGCTGGGCGATTGAAAGTAGTATGGCGTAAATCTGTTTGAGATTTGATATCTTGATTTTGGATAATCAATCTAAAATCTCAAATCTTCTTATAAAAAATTTTTACCACGCATCTTCCTCTATATTTGATTGGCTCCAAATTTCTAATTTCAGTTCTTCTAGGTAGACTAAGGCGCTCTGAATTTGACTTGTTGTGCCTAGTAGTTCTAGGTCAAACCAGCCATCATCTCTGGCATTCGCTCCTAGTAATGCCCCTGCAATATTAACTGTTACGCCGTGTTCAGAAACTAGACGTGAGATTACTGGTTCTTCTTGAAAATTTTTGGGGATGCGAATTTTGATGCCGATTTTGGTTGGTCTATTGTCTATAGCAGAGTTTGTCATATTTTTATTGCTTGTTAATAAAACTTACGCTTGCACAATACGGGGGTCAGATGCCCACACTACTTATCGGGTCAGAGCAAGTTAATTTACCCTATATGTAGTGTGACTATCTTGGTCACTGAAGCTTTTTGTGTAAGTTCTGGTGAATTTCAAAACAATTGATCTGAGTAAGTACTGATTACCAGCAATATGCTTGATATTTAGGCTCAGATAAGACTTCTAGATCTAAGTCATTGAGATAAATTTGGGCGTTGCTAATTTGTTGGGCAGTGCCGCTAATTTCCAGGTCAAACCAACCATCGTTGCTGGTATTTGCTCCTAATATAGCTCCAGCAATATTGACTGTTAAACCATGTTGGGAAATCAAGCGGGAGATTACTGGTTCCTGACTGTAAAGTTTGGGAATACGAACTTGAAGGCGAGTTTTAGTTATTGTATTGTCTTGCTTAAAGTTAGCAGTTTTTGCTTTATTTTTACTATCATAAGTTTCTAATTGAGTATTTGAGAGATTGTTAATGTTTTGAGTTTTCATGTTAGTCTCCTAGCAGTGGTTCACAAATGGGTAAGTCCTGAATTGGTTATTCAACTTCTTTTATCTTGGTTTTATTCTCTAAAATTTCTTTGAGTACGAGGGTAATAAATGCCAAACCTGCAAGCAAAACTGCGGCTGAGAAGGAAGCTTGAGTTTGGTATTGCTTGTAAGCTTCCTCAACAAAAAGTGGTAATGTTTGAGTTTTACCAGTGATGTTGCCAGATACGACAGAAACCGCGCCAAACTCGCCCATCACTCTCGCATTGGTCAGAATTACACCGTATAGCAAACCCCAACTAATATTAGGCAGGGTGACGCGCCAGAATATTTGCCAATCGTTAGCGCCTAGTGTTTTAGCTGCTTCTTCTTGATCTGAACCAGCTTCTTCTAAAACGGGAATTACTTCGCGGGCGACAAACGGTAGGGTGATAAAAGCACTTGCCAGGATCATTGCAGGGGTAGCAAAAATAATTTTAATGTTTGCTGCTTCTAATAGTGATCCAAACCAGCCGTTGCGCCCATACAGCAATACAATCATTAATCCAGCTACAACTGGGGATACTGCAAAGGGAATGTCTAAAAGGCTAATTAGAAAGGTTCGACCTCTAAACTGATTCCTGGCAATTACCCAGGCTGCACAAAGTCCAAATACTGTATTGATCGGGACGACAACTAGGGCGATTAAGATTGTAAGCTGTATGGCATGGAGAAAATTAGGCTCTGTCAGGTTGTTAAAAAAAGGTGCAAACCCTTCTTTAAAGGCTTGTGCAAAGACGTTGATGGCGGGAATGAATAATATTAACGTCAGGTATGCGATCGCCACACCAATCAAAACTACTTTGATCCAACCACGTTCTTTGGCTTTTTTTGATGACTTAGAATCTGGTGATTGTGGATAAAAAGAATGCCCTGCTAAATCAGAGTTCATAACGTCGTCCCCAACTTTGTAAAAGATTAATTGCTAATAGGATTAACAAGGAAATTCCCAACAGAACTGTGCCAATCACGGTTGCGCCACTATAGTCATACTGTTCGAGTCTTTGGATAATTAGTACCGACGCGATTAAGTCCTTAAATGGAACGTTAGCAGCAACAATTACAATCGAACCGTATTCGCCAACTGCCCTAGAAAAACCTAGTGCGATACCTGTTAAAAGTGCTGGCATTAAGGGTGGTAAAACTACACGCCAAAACGTTTGCCATTGAGACGCACCTAAAGACCAAGCGGCTTCTTCAATATCCTTTTCTAGTTGTTGCAATACAGGTTGTAAGGTTCTAACAACGAAAGGCAAGGAGATAAATAGCATCGCTACGGCAACCCCTAAGCGAGTAAATGCTACTTTAATTCCTAACGGAGCTAACAGTGAACCGATCCAGCCGTTATCGCTGTAGACTGTGGCAAGAGTCAAACCAGCAACAGAGGTGGGTAAAGCAAAGGGTAAATCAATTGCAGCATCAATGAATCGCTTGAGCGGGAAATCGTACCGAACTAATACCCAAGCAATTAAAAACCCGAATACTCCGTTGATTAAAGCAGCGATCAACGATGTAACAAAGGTGACATCATAAGTGGCAAGAGCTATAGGACTGGTAGCAATTCTCCAGAAGTTAGCTGGATTTTCAGTACTAGCTTTCAATAGCAGGGCTGATACAGGTAGAAATAGCATCAGGGTGAGATACCCCAAAGTAATTCGCCAAGGCCAAGAAAGCTTACTAAGTTTGCGAAAGGGACTTTGCCAAATAGGGGTACGTTTGTGAGGAGCAGATACAGCCATAAGAAACTATGAAAGATAAAGTTCTAAATATCGTTAGTCTTCTAAAAACCGGAAATGGGGAATGGGAAATAGGGAATGGGGAATAAATTACTCCTCTCTCCTCCCTCCTCCCTCCTCCCTCCTCCCTCCTCTCTCATTACTAATTAGCTGCCAGCCTGAATTTTGTCAAAAATTGCTCCGTCATCGAAGAACTTCTGCTGTATTTCGTCCCAACCGCCTAAATCTTGGGCTGTAAAGAGAGTTTTGATGGGAACAAACTGTTTAGCTACTTCTTTTGCCACTGTGGGATCTACAGGTCGGAAGCCTACTTTGGCAAATTCTCTTTGTGCTTCAGGTGTGTAGAGAAACTTGACAAAGGCTTCTGCAACTTCTCTTGTGCCGTGTTTATCGACATTTTTATCTACAATTGCGATGGGATTGTCTATGGAGATATTAACATCAGGCACAACGTAAGGAAGTTTCTGCCCGTTCTGTGCAGCTAAAATTACTTCGTTCTCATAATTGATTAAGACATCTCCTTGACCTTGTTTGAAAAAGGCATCGCTAGCTTCACGAGCATCTCTAGGTAGTACGGGAACATTCTTGTAGACTTTTGTGGTAAATTCCTGAGCTTTAGCATCATCACCACCTGTTTTTGTTGCAGAACCCCATATTCCTAAGAAATTCCACCGAGCGCCACCAGATGTTTTAGGGTTAGCTGTAATTACTTTTACACCATCTTTTGCTAAGTCTTCCCAGGTTTTAATTCCTTTCGGATTGCCTTCACGGGTGACTAAAGCAGCAACAGATTTAGTCAAAATTGAATTATTAGGTGCTTCTTTTTCCCAACCTGGTTGGATGAGTCCAGCTTTCTCAATCTTCTTAGTATCAAGGGCTAAGGCTAAGGCTACAACATCTGCCTCTAAGCCATCAATGACAGCACGGGCTTGAGAACCCGATCCACCATAGCTTTGGCTGAAGGTAATGTTTTGGTTGTGTTCCTGTTTCCACTTTGCTGTAAACTCTGGAACGATTTTTTCGTAGGCGGCGCGGGTGACGGCGTAGGAGACGAGGGTTAGCTCAAGATCTCCGCTTTTAGCACCCGCGCTGGAATTACCACCGGAGTTATTTGGGGAGCAGGATGCGATCGCCACACTCAAACTCACTCCCACTAAAAACAGGGACATAAACCCCTTGAGGGAACTTGGCTTTAGCAAACTGAAAAGCCTTACTATTGACTGATTGGGTGCTACTATTTGAGTACTTTTTTCCCACAGACGCATCAAACGCTCTCCTTATACTCCGGTTATTCGGTCGGAATACCGCTATTTCTTATAGCCATAAATAATAGCGCAGATCACAGTGTTTTTGTACAGAGGGCAAAAATATTTAGTAAAACAAGCCTTGCATGGCATAATAAACAAAGGATTAATAGCAATAACGGCATCAGCGTTATTAATTTAGCTAAAAATCTGTTTGTCTATTGCAAATTCGTTAAAATTTGCTATAATAATTAATCGTGCTGGTGTAGCTCAGTGGTAGAGCAGCTGATTTGTAATCAGCCGGTCGCAGGTTCAAATCCCGTCACCAGCTTTATTAGATAAATAGTCGTTTCTACCAATAATGTAACTTTACCCATAAGCTTGTCGTAGTGGCAAAAATTATAGGTAAAGTCACATTAAAAGGCAATAAAAAAGCGCCCCCTAAAAGGAGACGCTTTTTGATTTAGTTTTCAGGCTAAAAATTAACCATTGATAGCTGGAGCAGTAAGAGCAACAGGAGCTTCAACACCAGCAGCCAAATCTAGAGGGAAGTTGTGAGCATTGCGCTCGTGCATTACTTCCATACCCAAGTTGGCGCGGTTGATGATGTCTGCCCAGGTGTTAATTACACGACCTTGGGAGTCAACCACTGACTGGTTGAAGTTGAACCCGTTGAGGTTGAACGCCATTGTGGAGATACCCAGAGCGGTAAACCAAATACCTACTACTGGCCATGCTCCCAACAAGAAGTGCAAGCTGCGGCTGTTGTTGAATGATGCGTATTGGAAAATCAAGCGACCGAAGTAGCCGTGGGCTGCAACGATGTTGTAGGTTTCTTCTTCTTGACCGAATTTGTAACCGTAGTTTTGTGATTCGATCTCGGTGGTTTCACGCACCAAGGAAGAGGTTACTAAAGAACCGTGCATTGCACTGAACAAGGAACCACCGAACACACCTGCTACACCTAACATATGGAAAGGGTGCATCAAGATGTTGTGTTCTGCTTGGAATACCAACATGAAGTTGAATGTTCCACTGATTCCTAAAGGCATACCATCAGAGAATGAACCTTGACCAATTGGGTAGATCAAGAATACTGCTGTGGCTGCTGCTACTGGTGCTGAATATGCTACGCAGATCCAAGGACGCATACCTAAGCGGTAAGACAATTCCCATTCACGACCCATGTATGCAAAGATACCGATCAAGAAGTGGAAAATTACCAACTGGTAAGGACCGCCGTTGTAGAGCCACTCATCTAAGCTGGCTGCTTCCCAGATTGGGTAGAAGTGCAGACCAATAGCGTTAGAAGAAGGTACTACTGCACCGGAGATGATGTTGTTGCCGTACAACAATGAACCAGCTACTGGTTCACGGATTCCGTCGATGTCTACTGGAGGTGCAGCGATGAATCCGATGATGAAGCAAATGGTGGCGCTTAGTAGGGTAGGGATCATTAATACTCCGAACCAACCTACATAGAGGCGGTTCTCGGTGCTGGTGACCCACTCACAGAAGCGTTCCCAAACGTTGGCGCTTTCGCGACGTTGAATGGTTGTAGTCATTTGTGAATAATGGCGATTTAATTTTCTAGGTTCAAAGTAGTTTTTGCTACCTTAATTATTACATTAACGCCAATGTTGCTTTTTGTAAAGGGGTTAGCAAAAAAATTTATTTTGTGCTGGGATTCATCCTGGTGGCCATTTCAGTTGGCGACCGCCGAGAATATGTAAATGCAGGTGGTTAACGGTTTGACCGCCATCGTCACCATTGTTAATCACGACACGGTAGCCGTTACTCAGTCCCACTTGTTGGGCTACACGCTTAACAGTTAAGAGTAAGTGTCCCAGCATTGCGTGGTCTTGTGACTCGGCATCGGCTAATTTTGGCAGAGGCTGTTTGGGAATTACTAAGATGTGTACAGGCGCTTGCGGGTTAACATCTCTGAAGGCAAGGGCGATGTCATCCTCATAAACAATATCCGCAGGAATTTCCCGACGGATAATTTTGCCAAAAATGGTATCTTCTGTGGCACTCATGCTAGTTTCGCTAATTCTTTTAGCTGCATTTTAGCGATATTAGGGTAATTTATTAGCTTTTTAGGCGATCGCGTAGCAACTCCTGCGGAGTATCGCCCCAACGCTGACTTTTCAGTTCGCAGGCTTTATACTTTTTTTGCAGTCTCTAATAAATTGATGTGCTAGCTAGAGTCTGGAGTGGATCAATTGTTGGCATCGACGCAGTTAAGGTAGGCGTTGAGGTAGATGTATCAGGAGGGCTACCAGGAATAGTACTTGTAGGGTTGCCTGATGCTGCGGTGCAGGAATCTAGAGAACGGGTGAAGGCAGCGTTGAAAAATGCTGGCTATGCCTTCCCTCTGCGGAAAATTGTGATTAATTTAACTCCTGCTGATTTACGCAAGGAAGGTCCCAGCTTTGATTTGCCGATTAGCGTGGGAATATTAGCTGCTTCTGAACAGGTAAGTGCTGAATTATTGGGAGATTACCTCTTTTTAGGGGAAGTTTCCTTAGATGGTAGTTTGCGTCCGGTTGCGGGTGTTTTACCCATCGCTGCTGCTGCCCAAAGGCTAGGGATTACAGGTTTGGTTGTGCCTGCGGATAATGCTAAGGAAGCTGCTGTAGTTCAGAATTTAAATGTTTACGGCTTTAATAATCTTTGGGATGTTGCAAAGTTTCTTAACGAACCTGAGAAATATCAGCCTGTAAAGTTGGATGGTGTGCAGGAATTAAGGCGTTCTGCGTTTACAGGAGCAGATTTAAAAGATGTCAAAGGGCAAGCACACGCTCGTCGCGCTTTAGAAATTGCTGCTGCTGGCGGGCATAATTTAATCTTTGTGGGACCGCCTGGTTCTGGTAAAACTATGTTAGCCAGACGCTTACCAGGAATTTTACCACCATTGAGTTTTGAGGAGGCGCTAGATGTTACTCAAATTCATTCGGTGGCAGGGTTACTTAAGAATCAAGGATCACTGATGAGTGATCGCCCTTTTCGCAGTCCTCATCATTCTGCATCTGGTCCTTCTTTGGTAGGTGGTGGTAGTTTTCCCCGACCAGGGGAAATATCTCTAGCTCATAGAGGTGTGCTTTTCTTGGATGAATTAACGGAATTTAAGCGGGATGTACTGGAATTTTTACGGCAGCCTTTGGAAGATGGTTATGTCACAGTGTCTCGCACTCGTCAATCTGTAATGTTTCCTGCTCAGTTTACTTTAGTGGCAAGTACAAATCCTTGCCCTTGTGGTTATTTTGGAGATTCTATTCAACCGTGTACTTGTTCACCTCGCCAACGAGAGCAATATTGGGCAAAGCTTTCAGGACCTTTGATGGATAGAATTGATTTACAAGTGGCTGTTAATCGTTTGAAGGCAGAGGAAATTACTCAACAACCATTGGGAGAAGAGTCTGCGCCAGTGAGAGAGAGGGTACAAGTAGCACGCGATCGCGCCCGTACTCGTTTCACAGAGCAAGGTTTGCGTTGTAATGCACAGATGCAAAGCAGTCACTTACGCAATTGGTGTAAATTAGATGATGCTAGTCGTAATTTATTAGAAAATGCTATTCGGAAATTAGGCTTATCTGCAAGAGCGAGCGATCGCATTCTGAAAGTGGCACGTACTATTGCTGACTTAGCTGGCGATGACAACCTCAAAACGTCTCATGTTGCTGAAGCCATTCAGTACCGCACCATTGACCGAATGCAGTAACCAAATAACCTAAGTGGATCTACGGATAAAAAAGTAAACCTTAGCCAAACTTCGGTGATTCCCACGAGCAAAACTAATGGAGATGAATAGTATATTAAAAGCATGGAATAGGTGACTAGCTGAAAGCCACTATAGTAGAAAATCTTATATTTAACTATTGAATCCCACTTGCCTAGTATTGGCTGGTGGGATTTTTAGCAAAATTAATAGTGCCTATTTAATAAATTTTGCCATTGTTCGATTGATTAAAATATCCCATAACTAATGTATTTTCTAAAAGAATAATCACAGCTATAAGGTAGAATAAGTTCTGATTAAAACCGAAAGTTTCCCCCCTCCGTGTTGCATCAAACTTTGCTGGGAGGCGGGGTTTTACATTTAACTAATTTGACCTACCAATTAACGACTAACTATCAGCAATTACCTCATTAACAGGGAAACGATCAATTAGTTGAATAGCACGAATAGCATTGCGCTGTAACGATCTTGATATATGCGGTACATGAGGAATTTGTGATAATAAATCCACAGTTCGGCGTAACATCCTGACGATATCGCCTTCATCTAAATTAGTATTCCCGCACAAATCAAACCATTCAACCCCTAATGCCCACTGTTCAACAATGCCAACCAACTCATACTCTAACCAGACTGGTAGAGTAACTTGATAGCGTCGTTGTAGTTGGAATAACTGTCGCCTAACGTTTCGTACTTCAGTTAAAGCTTCTACTGCTTGATTAGATAGTGAGTAATTTGTCCAACTGTCAGGACGTGCTGTTTCGGTAACTAAAGCACATACGGCGGCGGCTAGGTGGTGTGGATCAAGTTCATCTAGCGCACCTGATGTAATTGCTAAACCCAGCCACAATTCGTTATCACCTCGAATTGCTGCTGCGGCTTCTCCCAACGGCGTTGGATTCAAATCTTGCAACGCTCCCATGCGTCGTAAGATTTCAATTAAATCTGTAAATTCCTGCCAATGGTGTGCAAGTTTTGCCTGAAGCATTTCTTGGCGTTTGCAGATTTCTTCTTGAATTCCCATACGTCTGCTCTGACGTTTGAGCAATGTAGAAGGATTTCCCCATTGCCAGATAGGATGATGATCTACCTCGGCTTTGAGCATTTCTACTTGTTTCAGTTGAGCTATTACTTCTGGTGCAACTGCTGGAACTGAGGCATGAGGAATCATTGTAGCGATCGCATCTGTCACATTTGAACCACTACGAGATTGACCAGGCTTGAAAGTTAACTCTGGGGGCGATTCTAGAAATTCAATATCTTTTACTCCCAGGTTCGATGGTAGTTGTGGTAATTTGCCATGCAACCCTACAACATCATTTGTGGTGACTACATACCATTTGTTATCTTTTCCTAAACACAACAAATAAGGAAATTGACCAGCGCCAGCTACCTTAGCAACTAAGACTGCGGGAAGTGGTGATGATACTGGTACATACTTACCCTTCAAGCTCAAGATCGTACCAGGATTAGCTTGGAGTAGTCCCAAGCTAATTTCCTTGGCTTGTACTTCTTCTGCTTGATGTTGCAGAATTTTTAAGAGTCTGCGTTCTTCTTTGAGTCTTCCTTGGAGTTTTTCATATTTTTGAAGCAGTTCAATATTGACAGGTTCTAATAAACTATCAATTAGCTGTAGTTCGCGGTTTAAATCTGCGATCGCTTGAACTTGAGGTTTTAAGTGTTGCGATGCTGTATATTGAGCAAAACTACGCTCCACCAACTCTTGCGCTTCTTCCAATTCGTGGGTTTGCAGCAAATTTAACACCATGCCATAGCTAGGTGTAAACTGACTCACCAACGGTTCTGCTGATGCCGTTGCTAAATAAGCCGCTTCCTTAGCACCTTCAAATCGTGTCTGTAACGTCACCACATAACCTGTGGTATCCATCCCCCGACGACCTGCTCTACCAGCCATTTGCAGGAACTCAGAAGCCTTCAGCAAGCGATGTCCATCGTCAGTACGCTTGGAAAGGGTAGAAATTACAGTAGTTCTGGCAGGCATATTAATACCTGCTGCCAAGGTTTCTGTAGCAAATACCACTTTCACCAACCCTAGCCCAAATAATTCTTCTACTAACCCCTTCCAAGCAGGTAAAATTCCGGCATGGTGAGCCGCAATACCGCGATAAAGCGGTTCAACTTGTCCAGCACGACCTGCATCAGGGTTACGGGCTAAAAAGTCGTCAATTCGCTGCTTGAGTTCCGCAGTTTCTGCTCGATTTACCAGCATTAACCCTTTCAACTCTTCAACTGCCTGATCGCATCCCCGACGACTGAAGATAAAGTAAATCGCGGGTAGCATATCCCGTTGCGCTAACTGATTGACGATAAAACCTAAAGCGGGAGTTTCTGGACGCGCACCTTTACCTTTGCTGGTATCTGATTTGCGTTTAGCGATCAGACGGGGGTTAATTTTTTTCTTGTAATCATCCAGTAAAGGAAATAAACCTTTGGGATTACCAAAATAAAACTGTAGAGGAACAGGTCTAAAGTCAGAGTAGATTAATTCTGTTGGTCCATGAACGCTGCTAATCCAAGCTGTTAAATTTTGACTATTAGAAACAGTTGCGGATAAAGCCACTAACTGAATTTCTGGGGGACAGTAAATAATTGATTCTTCCCAAACTGTTCCGCGCTGGCGATCGTTCATGTAGTGGCACTCATCCAGCACTACTGTTTCTACGTGCGCCAAGGATGTACCAACTTCACCAATCCGAGTACCATAAAGCATATTACGGAAAATTTCCGTGGTCATTACCAGGATCGGTGCTTCCCGATTTACGGAAATATCGCCAGTGAGTAATCCCACCATATCGTTACCAAATTGCTGGCGGAAGTCGCGCAGCTTTTGGTTAGATAGTGCTTTTAGGGGTGTGGTGTAAAAAACTCGACCACCCCGCGATAACGCTCTATAAATCGCATATTCTCCAATTAAGGTTTTTCCTGAACCTGTTGGGGCGCATACGACTACAGAACGACCCGCATCAAAAGCTGCGATCGCCTGATACTGAAATTCATCGAGATCAAACGGAAAAAGGGTTTTGAGATTAAGGTCTTGAGAGGTAGAAAACTGGTTCACGAAAGATTTTTCCAAATGGGGAGCAGATTCTCCTATATTTTTCTTAACAATAAGCTGTATAGGTTATATCCAATTATAAATTGACAAAGCTCCCGCGCCCCCGTACCTTTTAGGTGGGAGATAATAGAAATGCGACTACAACTTAGGCAAAATTTCCGGTAGCAAATAACCTGGAACTTTAGAAAGTGCCATATTCTGCCCCTGTAAGCCAAGTTGTTGATAAAAAGCTTTAATTGTTTTAATTACATAATTTAAGCTATTAGTGCGATGCTCAGGTTGATCGCTTAAGCTTTGCAAAGCTTGTAAATTTTGAGCTAATGCTGCTTGCAAGTGAGTTGATTTAGCTTGATCAGACAATGATAATTTTTGATGTGTTGCTAACTGGTAATGAGCTAGTCCTAAATTGTTTTGTGTACTAACTACATCAAAAGTTAGCTGCTCTGTGGGTGTGCTATTTGCTAACTGTTGAGCAAGTGCGATCGCTATTTGATAGGCGACAATACATTTTTCTATATATTGCATCCAAACTTCGGGCGTATCTTGATAATACTTCGCTATGTGCCAATAAGCTGTACCCAAGTTATTCTGTGTAGCAGCACAAGCTGCTGGCGCTAAATCGGCTCGGCGATATTTCAATGCTTGATGGTAAGCCTTAATTGCCAGTTCTAAAAAGGTGGTTGATTGTTCATATTGTGCTAAATTCCAATAGGTAGTTCCCAGATTGTTCTGAATCATCGCCCAGTTTAAGGGTTCTTCTTTGGGATTATAATAATTGAAGGCTTCGGTATAAGAAGCGATCGCTTGTTGCAACAGTTGAACACATAACTGTTGATCTACCTGTTGAGCAAGATGCCAATAAGCTGTGCCTAAATTATTCTGCGTCGAGGCATACTTAAGCGGATCATCTTCGGCAGGACGATATCGCAAAGCTGCTTGATATGCTTCAATTGATAGTTGTAGATTATCAGCAGTGTCTTGATAACCTGCTAAATCATTGTATACTGCACCCAAATTATTCAAAATCATCGCGCAGGTGTGGGAGTTATCTCCACTGATCTTGCTCAATGCTAACTGATAAGATTCAATGCTACGTTGAAGAAAATTTAAAACCGCTGGTTCTCCTGTTTCTAAGGTAATGTCAGTAAATCTAGATAGCATCCAATAAAGATTTGCGATATCATTAATTACTTCTGGCACTATCGGCGATGCTTGTTTTTCTAGCCATATCAATGCTTCTTCATAAGCTTTTATAGCTTCCATCAAATTTGATGAAGTAACATCTCCTTCCTCAATGCGATCGCGATAATGATTCCCTACACTTAGATAAGCTTCAGCGATTGCCTCTGGTGATTCCTCTTGCTGTTGCGATCGCGAAATTTCATGTATAGTTAACGGATGTAATAAATCCTGTCCTACAGTTTGCTGTACATCATTACTACTGACAACAGTTGATTCATATAAACTTAAATTTTTACTTTCCTCAGTTTCATCTACTAAAGAAGATAAAGAATAATTTTGATTAATAATAGCTAAAGAAGATGGAGAAGTTAATTCTTCTTGCTTGATACTGCCATCAACATCATCTATATAAAAATTATTTGATAATACAATGTCTTTCTCGGCATTGTGTTCATTTGTTTCAGTTAACTGTTCTTCTAAAGCTTTTTGTGTTACAGGAACTTCCTGATTATTTTCGCTAAAATTGGCTAAGTCACGGGTAAGAATCTGCCATACCTTTTCCTGAGCTACTGGTGTCTCTTCGACTTCTGTTAAGCTAGTTTCCAGCCTCCGCTTCGCCTCTGGTTGCGGATTACTAATTTTTGTTAAGGAAGTTGGTTCTCCTTCAAATTCAAATAAACCTGTGTGCCACTGCCAAAACTCTGGTACTGATTCTTGGATAGTATAAAACCAAGGTCGAGGCAACCAGATTAACAAACTAGCCTCTAGGCGAGGAAAATTACGTCCGATTACTTGTAAGCATCTGAGGAATGAACGCTGTATATCTGCTGATTGCCTGGTTAATAACTCGACACCCAGAATTTGGAAGGTATATAAAGAACGCTCAAGCTGTTGATGTTGAGTAATCCATTGAGCAATATGAGCTAAAAAATTCGGATTACTGGGGTTTAATTGCAGGGTGATTAATTCACCATTTGCCACTCCACTTAGCGATTCAGCCGATGGAGCAGCTAATTCCGTTGTTAATTTTTCAGCTAAGTGATTGCGAAGACTAAAATCATCACATACGGAAACTAAAATTTGGCGACGCAAACCTAGACTCAACACTCGTCTCAAGCGTTGATAGTTTTCTATATTCCAGCCCGAAACCTTTTGGGTAGAAGAATCGGTCACGATCATTAGCGGCAATTGGGTGTGGCAGATGGCAAGAGCGCACTAGCTTTAATCGTCGTATTGGGATTAAGGCTGGTGTTATTCTTCTGTATTCAAAGTCTGTTTGCCTGCTTCAGGATTAAAGTTCTCAAATCACCAAGAATGTTTTAAACTTCTTTGAAGATTAATGTTTTTATATTAAGCTAATCTGCATCTATAGAAAAAATAATTGCTTAGTGAAACTTAATCTAAAATATCCTTAAATTTCACCATTTAGGAAGATGCCGCCTGATTTAAAGTTGGGTTGCTTGTACAAAACTTAAACTGTAATTCGAGATTTATCAAGAAAAATAGCAATAAAAAATCTTTTAACTTAAATAAATACTTATATTAAAGGTTGTAGTTAAATTAGTAGGTGAAATCAATACATTTTTATGCTTTTGCTCATTTTTTTAGGGGAGAGTTACTTTATATCTATTGAGAGAGTTATAGCAAGAAAAAAATTGACAATGTAGTAGTAAGTCTTTAAAAAAACTTTTCCAAATTTTAGGATAAGAAATATGGGCATACAAGATTTGTTCAAAGGTTTACCTAATTTCTTGCAAGGCGATCGCAAGGACGATCGCGAATACGACGATCAAGAACGTCATTCCAGATCCCGCGATGACGATCGCGAACCCAGATATCGTGACGAGCGCAACGATGGCGATCGCGAACATAGATATCGTGACGATCGCGACGATGACCGCGAACACAGATATCGTGATGAGCGTGACGATGATGACGATCGCAAACACAGATATCGCAATGAGCGCGACGATGATGAGGATGACGATTAAAAAATCTAGTCGTAATGCTCTAGCTACTTTAAGCTGCTAGGAAAAACGGGAAAAGGATAAAGTCAAAATAACTTCTCTGCTTGTGCTTTACCCTTTCCCCTATTACCAAAACCGAAATATTGTCTAAAAATGCTAAGTTTTGCTCAACAGATTCAAAAGCTACAAACCCTTAGCAGATCCTTCGCCGCGCGGATCAGCAGCACCTTCTAAAATGCCATTCGGTGTCTGTTCAATAGCATTAGCATTAC
The DNA here is from genome assembly GCF_000317495.1 of Crinalium epipsammum PCC 9333. GTDB lineage: Bacteria > Cyanobacteriota > Cyanobacteriia > Cyanobacteriales > PCC-9333 > Crinalium > Crinalium epipsammum. The sequence continues at coordinate 176,445 of NC_019753.1, read as the reverse complement.
CCCAATAAGGCTGCAATTCAATCTTTTGACCTCGACGGCGCAAATCCGCCAAAGTTGCTGGATCAAAACCCCAACGATCTACCCTCACAGTATCAGGTAGCCACTGATGATGTATTCTTCCGGCTGAAACTGCCTCACTGACATTCATACCGTATTCCAGCACGTTCAAAACAACTTGTAGCACAGTGGTAATGATCGTGCTACCGCCAGGAGCGCCTACTGCCATGCGTAAACGTCCATTTTCGGTGACAATTGTTGGTGTCATGCTGGATAAGGGAATTTTGTTAGGCGCGATCGCATTTGCATCTCCACCCACTAACCCATAAGCATTCGGTACACCAGGCGCAGCCGCAAAATCATCCATCTCATCATTGAGCAAAATTCCTGTACCAGGAACAACCACACCAGAACCGAAGCCATAATTAACAGTAAAAGTTAAACTCACTGTATTACGCTGGGCATCAACTACGGTTAGATGAGTAGTATCAGAAGATTCTTTGATTAATTTAGGTTGTGCGTTAGCAGGAATATTACCTGGAACTTCTGAGGAAAATTGCGATAACGTTGATCGCGCGGCTGGCTTAACTTCAGTTGAAGGACGTGCCGTTTCCCTCAAGATCTCCTGCCTTCTTTGAGCAGCATAACCACGACTGGTAAGAGCTTGAATTGGCACTTTTACAAAAGCAGGATCGCCTAAATATTCCGAGCGATCGGCATAAGCAATCCGCATTGCTTCTACCATCAAATGTAGAGCATCAGGATTGTGCCATCCTAGAGATTTCAAGTCAGTATCACCGATGATGTTCAATATTTGCAGCAAGTGAACACCACCAGAAGAAGGCGGTGGCATTGAACAAACACGATATTGACGGAAATTACCACAGACAGGTTTGCGCCAAGTAGGTTTGTAAGCTTTGAGATCGTTGAGGGTGATTAAGCCACGATTAGCACTCATATCACGAGCGATCGCACGGGCAATATTACCTGTATAAAAATTATTAGGATTTTGAGCGATCGCCTCTAAAGTTTTTGCTAAATCTCGCTGAACTAACCGTTCTCCTCGTTGAAATGCAACGCCATTTTTGCTAAAAACTTGACGAGCCGCAGGATTTTTAAGTATTGCAGCTTTTCGATCATTAAAAGCAGTAACAAAGCCATCGCTAACAATAAAACCATTACGAGCTAAATTAATTGATGGTGCGACCACCTCAGACCATTTCAACTTGCCATAACGTCGCTGCAACTCATACAATCCAGCTACAGTCCCAGGTACGCCTGCTGATAAATGACCATCAATACTAGCTTGCGGTTGTACCTTACCATTAGCATCAAGATACATATTCCGAGAAGCTTTTTGAGGTGCGCGTTCTCGGAAATCCAAAGCTTTAATTTCCTTAGTAGAATTCCAATTTAATAATAAGAACCCACCACCACCAATGCCAGCAGAAAAAGGCTCAACAACTGAAATAGCAAAAGTTGTTGCTACTGCGGCATCAACAGCATTACCACCCTTCCGCAACATCGCAACACCCGCCTCTGTCCCCAAGGGATGAGCAGAAACAACCATTCCCTGTTTACTTTTTGCTGGTCGTAAAAAAGCCGCCGTTGCTTCTGGACAATTAACCAGGGATATAGAGATAGAAAAAGAAACCAGTGCAACAGCTAAACTTTTGCACTGGTGAAATAATTTAATCATCACAATTAACAATTAACAATTAACAATAATAGGGAGTTGGGTTCAGTGTTCCTCAGCATACACCCAATTGCTTGTAAGCTGCCCACCATACCCAAACAAAACTCTTAATTGATAATTGTTAATTGATCATTGATTTAAGCTTCTGCTTCCACTGCTTCAGGTTCAGCTTCAGATTCAGATTTTGGCACTTCGTGCTTAATTGTCAAGTAGCGAATTACTTCTTCACTTAGGCGCATAGCTCTTTCCAAACCTGCAACTGCGTGTCCGCCGCCTTTGTAGTTCATTTGAACATAAACGCCATCACGATGCTTATTGATTTCGTATGCTAGACGACGCTTACCGCGATGCTGAACTTGAATATCCTCAACTCCTTGCTCACGCAAGAAATTTTCATATTTGGCGATCGTGCCATCAACCACCTCATCCCCTTGATCGGGACGTAGGATATACATTGTTTCGTATTCGTAAACTTTACTCACGCGCGTTTATCTCCTTATGGACAAGATGGCCTCTTCTGGTTAGCTGGATCTAACCAGACAACATGAAAGAAGGTAGAAATTTTCTACCTGTATACTTAACCCTCCAGCAGATGAAGAGGCAAGGACATACAATCTTACTACGTCGTTTATTCTACATATTTAACATAGTAAATCTAAATTATTTTAAATATTTAGCTGACATCACTCATTACAACCCACCCAGCAATATATGGCGCAACGCTACGTCCGAGTTAAAACCGAAAAAGGGCAGACTTACTACGGTTTACTACAACTAAATCGCAGTGTACAGGTACTGGATGCACCACCTTGGTTACAGGGGCAGCCTACAGATTTACAATTACCAGCAGATACTTACCAGCTACTTGCTCCCTGCGCTCCCTCAAAAATCGTTGCTGTCGGTAAAAATTACGCTAACCACGCCGCCGAAATGGGGACACCAGTTCCCAAAGAGCCACTACTTTTCCTCAAACCTCCTACTACGGTAACTGGTGATGAAAGCAATATTTTTTACCCACCTCAGTCACAGCAGGTAGACTATGAAGGAGAATTGGCTTTAGTAATTGGGGAGCGATGCGTACAATGTACACCCAAAGAAGCTCAAGCCAAGATTTGGGGTTATACCATTGCTAATGATGTTACAGCACGGGATTTACAAAAACTTGACGGTCAATGGACAAGAGCAAAAGGATTTGATACTTTTTGTCCACTAGGTCCTTGGATTGTGCGAGAGTTAAGTGCAGGGGCAAGGATACAGACATTTTTAAATAACTTTAATCAGCCTGTACAATCTGCTTTTATTGACCAGATGGTATTTCCACCAGATGTGTTAGTATCTTATATTTCTCAGGTAATGACGCTTTTACCTGGAGACGTTGTACTTACAGGTACACCCGAAGGCGTTGGAGCTATTGCTATTGGCGATCGCGTTTGTGTAGAAATTGAAGGCATCGGTCAGTTACAAAATACTGTAGTTGCACGCACAATCAATTAACAATTATCAAACTACTATTTTTCGCTCTTTGTAGGTTGGGTTAAGCGCAGCGCAACCCAACACTTGAGCAATTAAGACTTACTCACCATCCCGTAATTACAATAGTTTGAAATTCCTCCAAGCTACTGATAACTAACCCTAGCGCACTTGCGTATAAACCGCCTCTGAAAGTGCTGGGATTTCAGCATAACGTCCTAGCAACGACTGCACTACTGAATATACGCAAGCAGCGATAGTTCCTAGAAATACTACGTTAAGCAACGTTTCTGTTAATAAGTTTTGACCTAGCCCTGGAAGCAATATTCCAGTAAGCATACTGCACAAAACCAAAACAATATCTAACAAAATTGCCTGTAAAGTGTTGAACCGAATAAAATGGCTAATACTTTCGTTTCTAACTACTGCCAAGTATAAAACAAAGAAAATTATTAAGCTAGCAAAAGGGATACTATTAATGATTATCAAAGGCTGTAGTGGTAAAAACAGCAGTCTAAGACTAGGAAACTGTGCAAACAGAACAGCGCCAAATGGCAGCACATCAATTAAAGGAAGTAAATAAGGCAGAGAAGCAAAAACTCTGTCTTGAGGTGTTACAGATCCACGCCAACTCATCGTGCATTCTCCTAAAAAATTTATTTAGTGTTAAGTCTTACTAAATTTAGGATAACGCAGCAGTTTAAAAACCCCTACTTCAGGTTGGCAAGTCGGAAACCCATTTGACACTCGTACTGCTGAGGTTGATTTTCGCTCTTTTGGCGAATTGCTTGACCACACCTCAGTTGACCATGATGCCAACGTGGTTGACCACTATGATCTGCTAATAGACAACCTTGGCACACTAGATGTGGGGTAAGTATTTGATTATCTGTGAGAATGACTAGCATTTACTACCTCCAGTCGCTCCCCGATAGGTCTAAATTTATTCTAGATTATTACTTCAGGCAGATAGACACAATTGCTACATTCTTTAACTTATCGCAACAAGAAAATCTTTAACTGCTCTAAGCGAAAAAAAATGGGTAAAATCTTATAAAGCTATAAAGTAATAGCCAAAGTCAGATTTGTCTATGAAATTAGTAACTATCTCTAGGATTGACTCAAGTGTCTCAAACCAATTTAGATTTTCTTGGCTCCACTGATCCGGCTATTGCTGGGTTGATTCAGCAAGAACTCCAGCGTCAACGCGACCATTTGGAGTTAATTGCTAGTGAAAACTTTACTTCAGCAGCAGTTTTAGCGGCTCAAGGTTCGGTGTTGACAAATAAGTATGCCGAAGGTTTGCCAGGAAAACGCTATTACGGTGGCTGCGAATTTGTAGATAAAGTTGAGCAGTTGGCGATTGACCGCATTAAACAGCTATTTGGTGCGGCTCATGCTAATGTTCAACCTCATTCTGGCGCTCAAGCTAATTTTGCGGTATTCCTGACGCTTCTAGAACCAGGCGATACCATTATGGGGATGGATTTGTCTCATGGTGGTCATTTAACTCATGGCTCTCCTGTGAATGTATCAGGAAAATGGTTTAAGGTTTGCCACTATGGAGTCAACAAGGAAACTGAGCAATTAGACTACGAACAAATTCGGGAATTGGCGCTACAACATCGTCCGAAATTGTTAATTTGCGGCTATTCTGCTTATCCTCGGATTATTGATTTTGAAAAGTTCCGCGCGATCGCAGATGAAGTGGGTGCATACTTATTAGCAGATATCGCTCATATCGCTGGCTTAGTTGCAACAGGTCATCATCCTAACCCCGTCCCTTACTGTGATGTAGTTACTACCACCACCCACAAAACTTTACGTGGGCCCAGAGGTGGTTTAATTATGACCCGTGATGCGGAATTGGGTAAAAAATTAGATAAAGCTGTTTTCCCTGGTACTCAAGGCGGCCCACTAGAACACGTCATTGCAGGTAAGGCAGTGGCTTTTTATGAAGCTTTACAGCCTGCTTTTAAAGAATATTCCGGTAATGTAATTGAGAATGCCCGTGCAATGGCAAATCAGTTACAAAAACGTGGCTTAAATATTGTTTCTGGTGGCACAGATAATCATTTAATGCTGGTAGATTTACGTTCTATTGGCATGACTGGGAAGAAAGCTGACCAATTGTTAGGCGATGTTAATATTACAGCCAACAAAAATACAGTTCCCTTCGATCCTGAGTCACCGTTTGTAACTAGCGGTATCCGTCTCGGTTCACCTGCGATGACTACACGCGGTATGGGTGTGGCAGAATTCACAGAGATTGCTAATATTATTGCTGATCGCCTGTTGAATCCTGAATCGGAAGCAGTAGCTAATGATTGTAAGCGTCGAATAGCTACTTTGTGCGATCGCTTCCCCCTCTATCCTCACCTCAACATTCCCGTACCAGCAATGGTTTAATTAGCTATCAGCCTATGCTCCGCCACGGCGCGGAGCGCCTACAGCTATCAGCCACAATAGATTAAGAGTTATTTAAAAAGCTGACGGCTGACGGCTGACAGCTAACCGCTAACCACTAAAAGCTATATGACTGCTGAAGTTATCTGTGTCGGAACCGAGTTACTGCTAGGGGATATTCTTAATACTAATGCCCAGTTTTTAGCAAAACAGTTAGCTGGGCTAGGAATTCCTCATTACTATCAAACCGTAGTGGGAGATAACCCAGAACGTCTCAAGCAGGTATTGGAAATTGCTACAGCGCGATCGCCACAAGGCGGCGGGCTTGCGCGAACGCAAATTTTACTTTTTACTGGCGGTCTTGGTCCGACACCAGATGACCTCACCACTGAAACAATTGCTGATTTCTTTAACGCCCCGCTAGTTGAACGTCCAGAGGTAATTGAAGATATTACCCGTAAATATGCCCAACGGGGGCGTGAAATGACACCCAGCAACCGCAAACAAGCTTTGATTCCTCAAGGCGCGGATATTTTGCCCAACCCCGCAGGCACAGCCCCAGGAATCATCTGGCAACCCCGCCCTAACTTGACAATTCTTACCTTTCCAGGTGTGCCAAGCGAATTAAAGCGGATGTGGCAAGAAACAGCCGTTCCCTACCTCAAAAGTCAAGGTTGGGGCAAACAAATCATTTATAGCCGAATGCTACGCTTCTGGGGCATTGCTGAATCTGCTTTAGCTGAAAAAGTATCTTCTTTACTTGATTTACCTAATCCGACAGTTGCACCTTATGCGGGTCAAGGCGAAGTAAGATTGCGAGTTTCTGCCTTTGCTAGTTCAGAAACAGCAGCACTTGAACTAATTAAGCCAGTTGAGCAAGAAATACAACAAATTGCTGGATTAGACTATTACGGCGCTGATAATGATACCCTCGCCTCAGTAGTTGGTCAATTGTTGCAATCATCAGGTCAAACGCTGAGTGTCGCTGAATCTTGTACTGGCGGTGGGTTGGGACAAATGCTTACTACTATTTCTGGTAGTTCCAGCTACTTTATGGGTGGCGTAATTTCTTATGATAATCAGGTAAAAATCTCTCTATTAGATGTCAACCCTGAAGATTTAGCCCAACATGGTGCTGTGAGTGATTTAGTTGCCCAGCAAATGGCTATAGGAGTTAAGCAGCGTTTGGCGACTGACTGGGGAGTTAGTATCACTGGTATTGCTGGCCCTGGAGATGGTACAGAGACTAAACCTGTAGGGCTTGTCTACATCGGCATTGCTGCACCGGATAACACTGTAGAAAGCTTGAAGTATCAGCTAAATCCTCAGCAAGAGCGGTCTTTGATTCGGCAGATGTCAGCTTGTCAAGCCCTAGACTTACTACGACGCAAATTACTTGCCAATTCCTCTAGGCGATAATTTTGGGAATTTTTGATCACGATTTGTTAAAACATTATAAAAAAATCTTGTTGAGCTACCTGAAGGTCAATCCCTCTTAAGATGCCTAAGCCAGCTAGAACTTAGGACTTTGGTAGGATGAAAATCTGATCGGCAAATATGTTAAGCTAAAAATTAAGAAATGTAACAAAAGATCTGGTTTATTATTGATAATTAATTAGGCAAGCTAAAACACCATTTCCCTCTAGAGGGACAGGTATTTTAACTCATAAGTTTGCCAAGCTGTCAATAAGGTATGCAGGTTGTCTCGCTGGAGCTTTCTATTAAATGGACTATATAGATACATTGTTGGAAAAGCTAAAGGAATGGGCTCGCAAAATCGTTGAAGCGTTGCTAGGCGATGAGGCGGAACCAGAACCCGAACTTATTCCCATTCCTGTCAATGATCAACGTCGTCGTCGCTAGTCTGCAACTGTGTTAACCGAACATTTGCAAGTGGTGAGTGTACTGGTTCTGCATGGCCCCAATCTTAATCTATTGGGGCGTAGAGAGCCAGGAATATATGGCAGTGTGACATTAGAAGCAATTAATCGCTTATTAGAAGAGGAAGCACAGAAACTAGAGGCGGAAATATCGGCTCATCAATCAAATCACGAAGGTGTTTTAGTCGATGCTATCCATGATGCCCAAGGAAAGCATCAGGGTATTTTGATTAATGCTGGTGCTTATACTCATACAAGTGTAGCTATTCGAGATGCGATCGCCGCAGTAAATATTCCTACAGTTGAAGTGCATCTGAGCAATATTTATCGTCGTGAAGAATTTCGCCACCATTCATTTATCGCACCGATAGCTATTGGACAAATCAGTGGCTTTGGCGCTGATAGTTATCGTTTGGGATTACACGCTTTGGTTAATCACCTCAGACAATCAAATGCTTGATAATTTCTGAGCGAATATTTTAGAGAAATTTGTGATGCAGCCTAGCCAATTTTTAAGTATTGATGACCAACTTATTTCTTTGGAACAAGGTTTAAAGTATCTCCAATTTTCGGGTAAATTAACTCCGTTTATTGGAGAAATTTTACGGCAATATGTGCTAGAGCAAGAATTACAAAATAGAGACGATCTTGATATTAGTCCTGCAATAACTGAGCAGGCAGTAGTTGATTTTAGATTAGAGCGCAATCTCAGTAACCCCCAAGCTTTCGCGCAATGGCTTAGTAGCAACAGTATAGATTACGCTACTTTCCACAATCAGATGGTTGCTAGTTTTAAATTAGCAAAGCTAAGAGATCAAATTACTGAGCCGAAACTACAAGAATATTTTATTGAACGGAAAATATTTTTGGATCGGGTAGTCCTTTCTAGGATTATTGTAGCTGATCAGGAGTTAGCTGAGGAATTAGCAAGCCAAATTGAAGAGGGAGTGACATTTGAAGAGTTAGCGATGGAGTATTCCCTAGCAGATGACCGAATTGTTAACGGCATGATGGGAGTGCTTAGTAGAGGAAGCCTGCCAGATAAAATCAGGGCAGCAGTTGATTTGGCTAGTCCTGGTAAGTTAGTAGGTCCTTTAGAAATTGAAGGAACTTGGGCATTATTTAAAGTGGGAAAGTTTCTGCCAGCTAATGTAGAAGATCCTCAACTAATTGAATCGTTAAAAAATGAATTGTTTGATCAATGGTTAACTGATAAAATTCAAAAGCTGACCGTCAAATTGTTGGCAATTTGAGTAGGGATTAAAGATGAATACGCCCTCACTTCCTAATGATCCACCGCTCATACTGGTAGTGGAGGACGACAAAATGACGCGGTTACTGCTGTGTCAAACATTGGAACAAGAAGGGTACAAAGTTGTAGAAGTGAGCAATGGTGTTGAGTGTATAGCGGTTTTCAAGAGTATTCAACCGCACGTTATTTTGTTAGCTGCTATGATGCCAGTGATGGATGGCTTTACCTGCTGTACTCATCTGCGATCGCTTCCTGAAAGCGCCCATACCCCAGTGTTGCTCATTACAGAAGACGATCAAGACTCAATTAATCAGGCATTTGCAGTTGGGGCTACTGATTATATTACTAAGCCATTTAATTGGGTTGTACTAATTCACCGTGTGCGGCGTTTGGTCGAACAATCCCAACTTTATCAACAACTAAAAGCAGCAAACCAGAAGTTGCAGAGCCTTACTGGTACGGATGACTTGACTCAGGTTGCTAACAGACAAAAATTTAATGAATCTTTTGATTTAGAGTGGCGACGGATGGCGCGAGGAGTATTGCCTTTATCTCTCATCCTCTGCGATATTGACTTTTTCAAGCGTTACAACGAAATTTACTGTTATGAAACTGGAGACAAGTGTTTAAAGACAATTGCCGATCTGCTCAGTGGTATCGCCAAACGACCAGCAGATTTAGTAGCCCGTTATGGGGGTGAAGAATTTGCTGTGATTTTGCCCTACACCCAAGCTGAAGGTGCTATTCAAGTTGCTAATAAAATTCGAGAGAAAGTTAGGTCATTACACATTACTCATAAAGGTTCCCCCATTGCTCAGTATGTCACACTCAGTTTAGGCGTATCTAGCACGTTTCCTCATTTTAAAACTGTGCCAGAGACGCTAATTGGGGCAGCAGAGCAGGCGTTGTATCAGGCAAAAAAAGCAGGGCGCGATCGCGTGGTTCTAGAAGTATGTGATGATTAAAAATCCTCAACCTACTAAACTATTCGATCAATGGCTAGCAGAGAAGATCCCCATGACCCTCAAGCTGCACAAGATCTAAGCTGGATTGAGGAAGTAGAGTTACAGGAGCTTGCATCTTTAGAGTGGGATGTCCCACCACTTTCCTGGTTAAATCCTGAAGAGCAAGCACAATTCCAAAGTCAAGCCGAAACTCGTCGCTACCAATTGGGAGAGAAAATTTGGTCTACAGATAGTTCAGGCGACCAATTTTTTATTCTTTTTGGAAAAGTTCGTCTGAGGGAAGAAGGAGCCTCTAAGCCTTTAGCTACTTTAGCAGAAGGGGATTGGTTTGGTGATTTACAGGAATTTTCAGGCTCAATCAAAGCGATCGCTGCTAGCAAAGAAGTAATAGTAGGTCGCTGGGATTCTGCCTTCTGGAGCCATGTTTCATCCTCACAGAGGGAACAAAGGGAGCAAAGGGAGCAAAGGGAGCGGAGGGAGCAAAGGGAGCAAAGGGAGCAGAGGGAGCAGAGGGGCAGAGGGAGCAGAGGTAGCACAGGGAGCAGAGGGGCAGAGGAGGCAGAGGGGCAGAGGGGCAGAGGGGCAGAGGGGCAGAGGAGGCAGGAGAGGCAGGGGCAGTTAAAGTCTGTACCAACTACTTATGAGTACGCCCCACAGCCAGTATCGGGTTATCCTTTTGTTTCTAGCCTTAATACGGGTGCTGCTTGTTTAACAATGGTGGCACAACATTTGCAAATTTCAGGCAAGCTAGAGTGGGTGCAACGTCAGTTAAGGGGACAACGCCCTAAACATCTGGTGGAAGCTGGCGAAAAGTTGGGGCTACAACTGCGACGGTTAAAAACTTCTTGGAGTAACCTGCGACAGCTATCATTTCCAGCTTTGTTGCAATGGCAACAGTCAAGCTGGGTGGTGGTGTATGGGGTAAGAAAAGATCGCTTGCTGATTGCTAACCCTCTTAACTCTAGTCAAACTTGCGATTGGGTTTCTCGGTCGAAAGTTGAAGCTGCTTGGAATGGGGAATTGTGGCAAGTAGAACCGATTCAGCAACAGGAGAAATTTAACCTGTCGTGGTTTTTACCTGCGGTTTGGCGCTATCGGGGGTTGTTATTAGAAGTACTGATCGCGTCTTTGACGTTGCAACTGTTGGGGTTAACGACACCAGTTATCACTCAGGTAATTATTGACAAGGTGATGGTACAAGAAAGCATTGCCACCTTAGATGTAATGGCGATCGCTTTACTTTCCGTTGCTTTTTTTGAGGCTCTTTTGGGCATCTTACGGTTATTCATCTTTACTCATACCGCCCGCCGCCTTGACTTAAGTTTATCAGCACAGCTATTTCGTCACTTGATGCGCCTACCTCTGGCTTATTTTGAGTCTCGGCGGGTAGGAGATACAGTTGCACGAGTACAGGAACTAGAAAACATTCGCGAATTTCTCACAGGGACGGCGTTGACTGTGATCTTAGATGCCATTTTTACTGTGGTGTATTTGGCACTAATGTTTTACTACAATATCCAACTTACGGGGGTGGCTCTTGCAGTTATTCCACTATTTGCAATTCTGACATTGCTGGCTACTCCAATTTTGCGTAACTGGTTGAATGAAAGTTTTAACCGCAGTGCCGATAGTCAATCTTTTCTAGTAGAGACAGTGACAGGTATTCATGCAGTTAAGGCACATGGGGCAGAAAGAACGACACGCGATCGCTGGGAAGGTTTATTTGCTCGCTTCATCCGCACCAGCTTCAAAGCCTCAACTACTTCCAATATCAGTAACAATATTGGCGACTTTCTCACCAATTTATCTAGCTTACTAATTCTCTACTATGGAGCCAAGCTAGTCATCAATCACCAACTAACAATTGGTCAGCTAGTTGCCTTTCAAATGCTTTCTGGTAGAGTCACAGGGCCGCTTTTACGTTTATTGCAACTGTGGCAAAACTTGCAACAAGTGCTGCTATCTGTAGACCGGATTGGGGATATTCTCAATGTTGCTCCCGAAGCCGAATTGGGAGCGGGTTTAGTTTTACCTTCTCTGCAAGGTCAAGTTAATTTCGATCAAGTTTTCTTCCGTTATCACTCGTCCCAAGAAGCAATTTTACGAGGAATTTCCTTTACAGTACAACCAGGGATGTTTGTCGGAATTGTTGGTCGTAGCGGTTCTGGTAAAAGCACTCTTTCTAAACTATTGCAACGCCTTTATTTAGCTGAATCAGGTCGCATTCTTATTGATGGCTTTGATATAAAAAGTGCGGATTTAGTTTCTTTACGGCAACAAATTGGTGTGGTATTACAAGAAGATTTTCTCTTTAATGGTTCTATCCTAGAAAATATCACCCTGGGCAATCCAGATATTACTGCTGAACAAGTAGTAGAAGCTGCCCGACTAGCAGTAGCCCATGACTTTATCAGTGATATGCCCCAAGGTTACGAAACTAATGTAGGAGAGCGAGGCACAGCTTTATCCGGTGGACAACGGCAACGCATTTCCCTAGCGCGTTTATTCCTTTCGCAAGCCCCTATTTTGATTCTTGATGAAGCTACCAGCGCCTTAGATAGCGAGACAGAGCAACAAGTTTTACAGAATATACAGCGAATTTCCCAAAACCGCACCGTCTTTTTGATTGCCCATCGTTTTGCTCCACTAAAACGCGCTAACACAATTTTGGTATTAGAAAAAGGCATTCTTGCTGAACAAGGCACTCACCATGAATTGTTGCAGCAGAAAGGTTTATATTGGTCACTATATCAACGTCAGCAGTCCTCAGTTTGATACCACATAAATTTATGCAAAAATAAAATGTATCTTTGGTTTTAAGTAAAGCTTATAAGCGTCTTTTGTATAAGTCAAATTTTAGATAATTAACCACAAATGCACACAGATAAACACAGTATAAATAACTGATTTTTGCAATAAGTATCATAGAGATAAACTAGATATGATTTCTATAAAAAATTTATTATCAACCTTAAGCACCACTTTTATAGCTGGGTCAATAGCTTTATTCACAGTGAGCAAAGCACAATCAACTTCATTGACTGGACTGATTATCTTCTCTACCGATAAATCGGGAAGTGCTAGCGGAGGACAGATTTTTAATACTAGGGGCGGTCGAGGTGATGATTTTTATAACGTTTGGGTACAACAAAACGGTAAATTTATCAATGGTCTAGATGAGGGTAATGTTCCTATAAATATCTCATTAGATATTCCTGGTGTCTATACGTTTAAAATGTATGGTGAACCAACTTTTGAATTTGGTTATTTTGGCTTAAATTTATTCTTCAATGGCAACAACACTAAACCAGGCATTTCAGTTTTTGCCCCTATAAACACTCTACCCGCATCGCCAATAACAAGCTTTTCAGTGAATAGTAACGCTAATACTTTGCCATTAGCAGGGTTAGCAGAAAGCGCTGTACCTGGAGCAGGTACACTTTGTTTTGTAGATAAATCGACAATGGTGACACTAACCAGCTACAAATGGTCTAGTTCAAATGTGGAAAACATTGACCTTGTATCGCCTTTTAGCGCACATCCTAGTGGTAGTAACGATTTTACGGGAGAGTTCACTTTAACCGTTACAAAAATTCGCTAAGAAGCTATCCAAAAAGTGATTTTAAGAGATTTATATGCTAATTATTTTTATGTTGACTACAGAGGTTATGTGTTATGTGTAGGGGCGGGTTGACAAGCAAACCAGCGTATTTACAGATATCTTGGTAAACCCGCCCTTTTTAAACCTGCGTAAGCCCTATTATAGATAGGCTTTAAGCCATGAGTCCATAAAAGAAGGTATCTGTCAATAGACGCGGGTTGTTAACATCAGAGCCACTATAGCTGGCTGGTGTAATACCTGTCTTGTAAGCAGCGTATGTCTTGTAGGTCGTCCTCCTGTTGGGTTTGTAGGTGCCATCCCCGTTAGCACCGCCGAATGCTGCCCAGTCGGTTTCTTTATCTTGGTTAAACCAAGTAACCATTTTGATGTCCTTGTTAACAGCATAGTTAAACATATCAGTCATCCATTGTGACTTGGCTGTTAAACTGGTGCCGGAACTTGTCTTTGTCGAAGAACCTACTTCAGTGATACCAACTGGTCTGGTGGATATAGCTTTGAGGCGACCAAGCATATTATCAAAAACCTCGCCTGGTGTTTGCCAGCTTGACCATGACTGACTCGTTCCCCAGTTATAACCATCAATGGCTACCCAGTTAACATAAGCGTCACCTGGATAGTATTGCTCGGCTGTAAAGCCTCCAGCATCAGTATTATTGGCAGTCCAAACCCACTGTAGGCGGCTGGCATCCATGCCTTTCGCGTCAAAGATGTCTTTGGTATGTTTCCACATATTGACGTAATCTGTGGGCGAATTCCCTCCCTTGGCAGCACTCCAGGCGTACCAGTCACCATTCATTTCGTGGGCAAAGCGCAGGTATGCACGGCGATCGTCTGCTGTATTATAAACGCCGTCTGATCCACTTAAGAAGGTTTTTAATCTATCAGCCCAATTGTTAATGTAGGTGTCGAATTGACCGTTAGCTATGAGTACTTCGATATTATCAGGAGTGCTAGAGCCAGATGTTAACGGTTCCCAACTGATCATCGGAATGTTTTTATTATTCCAAATGTTAGGAAGCTGTGTGTTAAACAGGTTGTTCATAGTGGTGCTATCACTACCCCAGTCAGTAAACATATTCAGCACAGCATTTTTCTTACCTTGCCAGGTTTCCATAGCTTGAACCTGACCCATATTCCAGCCTTGGTTGCCGTAGTAAACGCCTAGTAAGGGATCTTTTATAACGCCGTCGGTTGTGGTTGTAGATTGATAGTTGTCAACTTTTGGGATGCTTGAAGAACTATCTTTATATGCAATAGATCCCAACTCCGATAAAGCGCCTGATGTTTTACTGGTGAGGGTAGAAGTTGGTATGGTGCTTAAGTTGAGTTCATATTTAGTTGTGCTTCTAGCTATCTCTGGAGATACTTTTATATAATAATTGCCTTGAGGAAGATTAAGACTAATTTCTCCTGGTTTAGCTTTTGTGCTAATGGAACTTTGGATCGGCTGTCCCTTGCTATCGAGAACTTTAACTTCTAAGGAAGTTGCCTTTTTAGGATGAAGTGAAACGTTTAGGTTGCTGTTGTTATCAAGCTTAACAGAATAGTAGTTGTTAATATTTGTTTTACTAACAAGGTCATTGTAAGTGACATTTTTATAACCTACAGTGCTGCGATTACTATTTAAGGTAATTTTAGCATCTCTTGAAATAGTAGAATCAATGTTATTGAAGCTACTACGATTACTCAATTTTAAGGAATTGGGATTGGTTTTAAGCTCATCACTTAATAATCCCTGACTGCTGGGAGTAATATTTAAACCACGCTCTGTCCCTGATTGTGGTTTAAAATAATCTTTTGTCAACTGTTTTATATTATTCATTTTATTTATCAAATAACTGTTATTATTACTCATTATGAAGATAATTTTATAACTATACTATTTAAATCACCTCAGTAGTTATACTTAATATCTTGCTCCACGCTCAATTATTGGGAGGCTCAACTTGATTTTGTTACCAGGTTGAACCTGGTAACGAGGTTATGGTTACTTAAGTATTGATGCTAAATTATCTGACTGAGAAAGCATTACCAAAGCTGCGGCTAACAGGCTCTATTAAGAAATTTAAAATTGTTTTTTGGCGCATGACCACTTCTCCCGTCGCAGTCATTCCTGGGGTAAAGGCGACTTTTTCACCCCGCACGTTACTTGAGTGTTGGTTTAGCTTAATTCTGGTGGGGAAAACTAAGCCTAAGTCTTTGTCAATAATTGCATTTGGGCTAATTTGAATTACTTTACCCTCAAGGGTGCCAAATTCCTGAAAGGGGAATGCTGCCATTTTGACTTTTGCTTTCATTCCTTTAGCAATAAACCCTATATCACGGTTGAGAACTTTGACTTCTAGCAAAAGTTCTTCTCCTTTTGGAAGAATAGATAATAATTCTTCTCCAGACTGCACAGGCCCTTTTGTTGCTTTGACGCTATAAACGCTACCTGCAACTGGTGCTTTGATGGTTTCAATTTCTCGTTGCTTTTTCGCCTGCTCTAACTCACCTGCAACTTTGGCTAGGTCTTCTTTGCGCTGGTTAATTGCTGTGAGGGTTTCAATCTGGCTTTCAGAAGGTAGGCGGGCAGCTTCATTACGAGCGGATTGATATACTTGTTCTGCTTGAGTAATTTGTTGCTGTTGGGTGGTAATTTCTTTTGCTATGGAGCTAACTTTATCTTGAGCTTCAGTTACTCTATCTTTAACTTTAGTGATGTCGTCTTCGGCTCTGGTGACATCGGCTTGAGACCTCAAAACTCTTTCTTGAGCTTCAAGGTAATCTAGTCGAGGTACAGCGCCTGTGCCAATGAGGTTTTTGAGCGAGTTTGCTCTTTCTTGAGTTAGGGCAAGGTTGGCTTGAGCTTTGGGGAGGAGGCTTTTGGTGCTGGCAAGGCTAGTTTCAGCGTTGGCAAGGCTGGTTTTGGCGTTAATCCAGTTTTCTTGGAGTTGACTTAAGCGAGATTTAGCTTGATTAATGACGGCAATTTGACTGTTTGCTTTGGCTATGGCTGCGGCGTAGTTTTTTTCAAATGCTTGTTGACGAGAGTTTCTTAGCTGCGCTTGCTCTGGGGTGAGTGCAGTTGTTGCTCCTGTGCGTTCTGCTTCTAGGCGCTTTAGGTCTTCTTGAATTTTCTCGGCTTGTTTAGTGAGAATACTAACTTCTGTTTGTGGTAAATCTGGGTCACGTTCAATTAAAACTTGATCTTTTTGAACTCGATCGCCTTCTTTTACTCTGACTGAAAGAATTGTACCTTCACCTAGCGATCGCATCGGGCGTACTTGGGTTACGGGTATCAACTCACCGTTAGCTACAGCTACTTCATCTACTTTGCTGAAACTTGCCCATGCGATCGCCCCAAATACCATTAAACTAATACTACCTGCTAATAATCTGGTATAAAGTGGCGGTAACTCTTGAACTGCTTTGCCAAGTTCGTATGATAAATAATCTTCTGGAGTGGCAAATTGCTCTTTAGTTTGACGCGCTTGAGCAGGGGAAGATGTTAGGGGCGATCGCATAAACTGCTGACTTCAAAATTTTGGTAATACGCCAGAGTGTTACTAGAGATAATGGTGTTTTTATGTTAATTAATCAGATGCGATCGCATAGCGACTCCGTAGGAGTATCGCGTAGCGACTCCACAGGAGTACCGCACTTGTATTTTGAGCATTTACCAGTATAGTATCGAGTTGCACTTATATAAATAATTTACTAACGGGTGAGATCTTATAAGGTTAATTCTCACTGAGGCATGAAAATTATATCAGATAAGGTTTACTTTTAGGCATAAATGCTATCAATAGCTGGAGAGAGAGACATGGTTTTGCAATGGTCGAAAAAGCTGATAGAAAGTATTGAAAGTAGTCTACAACTGATGTATTGTCCCCAGAACCTTACTGTAGCTATTTCCAATTTAAGCAAGCAAACTGACCCAAAATTTAAGCCAGAATTAATTCGCCAGCAATTTCATATCCGTCAGCAAGAAAAGCAGCAGCAATTTCAATATCAGTTGGAACAGGCACGACTGCAAGGACAAACGAATTTACAACAAATTCAGCAGCAATTCCTTGATGATCTTGAGAATGAACGGCAAAGTTTTGAGGTGAAACTCCTCAAAGCACAATTATTACATGAATATTATTTACAAAAAAAATATGAAGACCCGCAATTACAATCATTGAAACAAAGTTTTGATGTTGCTGTGATGCAAGCTAAACTTGATGTTTCACGTCTAGAAGAAGTGGCAGCTTTTAGTGAATATTGGCAAAATTTAAACTTAAACAATAGACATAAAGTTGAAGAATTATTACCACTAGAGCGGAAAAAATCTGAGTGGGATTTAAAGCTTTATGATCGTGAAATCCAGATGCTAATTGCAGAACGCCATTTGCAAGCATTACTGGTAGGAGCCGAATTTCAAAAAATTTTAGAGAACCATCCTTTAGTCTCTCAGTGTACGCCGACGCTAGATTTTTATAAACAATATCGTGATGGTAGTAGACCTATCCCACCTCTGATTTTAATTTGGCCACCAACCTTAGAACCAGATGAATTTCCATACGCGGCTCGTGGAGTTGGCAAAATTGCAGCTAAATTAACCGATGAATTACGGGATTTTCTCAGTGTTAACTACGATTTACATAGCCAAGAGCGACCCACAAAACTTTTAGATGGAGCTTACAAAACTAAACAGTTTCAAAGTGAAGCTGCTTTGGAAAGTTTACATTGGACTCATAAATCTATTCCCACTTTAATCTTGGAATCCAAGATAGATGGAGATGCTATTCGCCTTTATGTTGGATGGTGGGACATGATGGAAACAACTCATCACTACAAGAAAGTTATCTCTATACCTTGGAAAGAGATTTTATACCCTTTAGTAAGAGAAAAAACTCTGCGTTGGAAACAGTATCGCTTAATGCTTTTGAAAAAAGGAAAAACATTAGCGGAAATACAAAGGCGTGGAGGAGAGCATGAAATTAATTTGGGAATTTTAGAAGCTGAGGAAGAAGACCAAGAGATTGATTGGAACCAAGAATATAATTATTACGTTAATTTTGAGGAATATTGGTCAGGTATTGCAGATTTGTTAGTTTTTTGTCATGCGATTATTGCAGGTTTGGCAGTAGATCAATACTATTTACACCACTATAATGTACGTCCAAAATTACCAGAAATACTGCCTAGCTTTTTAGAAGAATTCCCAAATGAAGAGTTAAGCGAGCAACTAATTCAAGTAGTTGTGGCTACTTATAAACAAGTATATGAAACTTTAAAACAGCGACAACCTGATACAATCCCCGAATTAGCTTTGGATTTAGCTCAAGTTTTAACATATTTAGATGATAAATCTTGGATGCGTGGTCAACTTAACTATGCTCTGCAAAGTTGGCTGCAATTGCGGGGAGTTATTCCACCAGCAAATATATTGGATCAGATTTCTAATAATTTACGAGGTGATCAAGAGATAACAAATAGTCTTTTAGATTTAATGCAGTCACTTTTATATCCTGTAGACACTCAGTATGTTGGTAGGGTTAATCAATGTTTGTCTATTTTGTCAGATAATCGCAGCTTAAACTTAATTGATGCTTTTTATTATAGAGGAATTAACTACGCTCAGGAAGGTAACTATCCGGTAGCTATTGATGAATTGACGCAAGTAATCAAACTCCAACCTGACTGGGCGCAAGCATACTACAATCGTGGACTAGCTTATGTACAGCTAGAGGAATATCAACAAGCACTTGAAGATTATACACAGGTATTATGGCTGGACTATAACCATGCTGAAGCTTATGAACAACGAGGCAATGTTTTTCATAAGTTAGGTGAATATGAAAAGGCGATCGCCGATTATAATCAAGCAATTAAGCTGAATCCTAATTTAGTAGAAGCCAAAACTAACAAAGATATTGCTCAAGAAGCACTCATAGAAGTCAAACGTCAGTATCAAATTGTAGCTATTCGCGATCAAAATCTCCATAATCTGCAAACTATTATTGCAAATTTCCCTCCCATTGGTTTACCTGTGACTATCATTACGGGCAAAAATGGCAGTGGTAAAACAACTTTGTTGCAAGAGATTATCAAAAAACAAACTGATTTAAAGCTAGCCATATTAATTAATGAAGAAGGCAATGTTAGCATTGACAAAATGCCCAGAGTTTATACTAAAAATTTAGATACTTGGACTTATCAACCTAGAAATCGTGCCAATTATCAACGCTTTATACAATTTATCTACGAGATTTTGGATAGACAAAATTCGGTAGATCATTTAGTAATAGAAACCAGTGGAGAAGCTGATCTTTTACAACTAATTTTGGCTTTTGTAGATACAGACTTAAAATATAGAACTCACGTTAATTCTGTAATTACAGTTGTCGATTCAGAAAAATTTATTACATATCAGTTAAAAGATGAAGCTAGTAAAAATCAAATTATTTATAGTGATATTATTTTGTTAAATAAAGCCGATTTAGTTCTTGAAGATAAATTGAGGCAAGTTGAAAGAATTATTAGTGAATCTAAAAATACAGCTAAAACTCTGCGTTGCAAATATGCCAAGTTGCCATTGCCGTTAATCTTTGATTTAGGTCTGAATAAGATCGGATTAAATCGGGGTTATTTGGATGATAATAGTTTATCTTTATTTTCATATCAAAGTGACGCAGCTTTTGATATGAAAAAGTTTGAAGTGTTTTTAGATAAACAATTACCTACAAATGTATTTTGGGGTAAAGGTATTCTGTTGTTTGAGCAAAGCCCAAAATGTCATGGCTTTTTACTTAGTGGTAAGCGTTTTTCGCTTTATCACGAAAGGTGGAAGCAGCAGCCGGAAAATCGACTTATACTCATTGGTGAGAACTTAGATAATGAATGGTTGAGCTATCGGCTTAATGATTGTAGAAGTGAAGTTTGATTGGTTATCGGTCATTGTTAAGTGTTAATTGATTATTGTGCAATATTCATTATTAAATCGGTTTCGAGGTGCATTATTAGGATCTGTACTGGGAGAAATGAAAGGTTCCCAAGGTCAAGATCAAAATCGCTTAGAATTGTCACCTGTTAGACTAAGTGAAGAAATTGCCACTAATATAGAAATAAATCTCCAGTTACCTTGGAATGATATTGCTGTTAGTTGCGCCCAAAGTTTGATTCGCTGTGGCAGACTGGATTTAAAAGATTTAGTTAGACATAATTATTATCTGCTGCCTGAAAATATGTCTGTTAGCTGTAGTGAGGCTGCTATTGCTACACTGCCAGTAGGATTATTTTTTCACGAACATGAAGTAACGTTGCAACAAAAATTAACAATTGCGGCATCAACTTTGATGCCAGATTGTGGTAATTCATTAGGTGTGTTAGCTGTGGGTTATGCGATCGCACAAGCTTTAACCGAAAAACTTCACCCCCTGAGCTTAATTCCCCAGATTTTGACATACTTAGATGATGTTCAAACACCTTTTACACAGCAGTTATCAATAGTTCAAACCGAACTTACACACGGCGCTGGGTTAGAAAAAGTTGTTAATCAACTATGTCGAAATAGTAACCATAGTACTACTCCAATTGCACTAGCCTTTTACTGCTTTTTAAGTACTCCTCAAGATTTTCGCCTATCGCTACTGCGTGCTTTACGAACTAATTATCACCCGCAGACTACGGCTGCTTTAACTGGGGCATTATCCGGCGCTTATAACAGTTTGCTAGGCATACCTTTAGGATGGCGTATTGCTTGCGATCGCAATAATAAACTAGAAGTTATACAACTAGCAGAACGTTTACTAGCCGTTTGGTCTGGTGTTTATGATACTTCAACAACTTATGACTCTGATCAAGTTGCTATAGCCGCACCTCGCGTTATTCAGCCACGTTTAGGGGGATATTGATTTTGATGATAGAGGCTTTTTTTACAGTTTAGATAATTAACCGCAGATAAACGCAGATGTAATGACTGATTTTTGCTCATCGGTCTAATGAAAACGAAAAATAATTAGTTAGTAAAATTTTCCGTGCTAGATGGCAGGATAATCAATTAGTAGATTCAGGATTACTCCCTTCCTGCCCAAAGAATACCTATTTTAAAAACCGCCAAGACACCAAGGACGCTAAGGAAGAAGAAGAATATGATCGGTAATCTTTTAGTGGGAAGGAGGCAATTCATAAAAAGTAATTTGTAAAGGCTACATAATAGACTCTACTCTGTTCATAAGTTACCCTTTTACACCACTCCCAACTTCAGTCGGCACAATATAGCGTTGCATTATTAGGAAAAATATCACTACCGGGGCAATAGAAATAACTGAACCAGCAGCAATTAAGCGCCAATCTAGAGAAAATGCCTCAGCTAAGGTAGCAACACCTACAGGAAGGGTGTAATATTCTGGTCGGTCAATTACAATTAATGGCCATAAGAAATCACTCCACGATCCGATAAATACAAAAATTGCTAGTGTTACTAAAGCTGGACGAATTGCTGGTAACATGACATACCACCAGATACCTAATTCAGAACATCCATCCATACGGGCAGCTTCTTCTAATTCTTTGGGCACGCCTTGAAATGCTTGGCGTAATAAAAAAATACCAAAAGCTGAGGCTATGCTGGGCAAAATAATCCCTAAATAGCTATTTCTTAATCCTAGTTGTACGGTCAAAATATATAAAGGAATCATTACGATCTGGAATGGAATCATGATCGTAGAGACAACGAGGGCAAAAATAGCATCTTTGCCTTTAAAGTCCAATCTTGCTAGTGGATAAGCAGCAAGTGAGCAAAACAATAAATTTAATCCAACTGTTAATAAGGCGATTAAGATACTATTAAATAGGTATTGACCAAATGGATTACTTTGCCAAACGGTGATATAATTTTGAAAAGTTGGCTGATTTGGGAATAATTGGGGTGGAAACTGAAAGATATTTTCAGTTGGTGATTTAAAAGAGGTACTAATTAACCAAAATAAGGGAAATAGCATCCAAAGTGCGATCGCACTTAATGCCACATACGTCCAAAAAGTTTTTAATTGGGATTTGCGAGTTTTAAGTTTATTCGTTAATTCGGCTTTCATTTTGTGAAGAGAGGGAGGGGAAAGGAGGGAGGAGAGAGCGGAGAGGGGAGAGGAGTAAGAAAAGGGGGAAAAGTGAGGCTAACTGTTCACTGTTAAATTTGTTTCTGTACAAATACCATTTAATTGTTTATCCCAAGGTTCAATAGGTAACTGTGGTAAACAAGCAAATTCAAATACTATACCTATTGTTGGCTTGGATGCCCATTCAGGTGAACTAAGTAAGCGATCGTAATAACCACCACCGTAACCTAATCTATAACATGAGCGATCGCACGCAACAGCCGGAACTAAGATTAAATCTACCTCATCTGGCTGCAATCTCGGTGCATCAGCTTGAGGCTCAAAAATGCCATAAGCTCCCGTTGTCAGGGGTTCAGAGGGTTGCCAGCTATGCCAAATGAGAGATTTACCAACACATCTAGGTAATCCCCAAATGCGATCGCCTGTAAATAACGAGCTAAGGTCAGGTTCTTGACGAAAGCTCGTATAAGCTAAAATCGTCCGCGCTTCTTCATATAGCGGTGAAGATTGGATGAGAGTACAGATGCGATCGCTTTTTTCCAGCCAAACATTTTTAGGTAAAGACTGCCGCAACCTTAATAACTCTCTGCGGAGTTCTACTTTACTTTGTTGATTTTTCATTAATCAATGAACAATTATTGATTATGGCGATACCAATCAATTGTATTTTTTAGCCCTTGTTTTAATTCTACCTGGGCAGTAAATCCAAATTCCTGCTTTGCCCGTTCGGTATCTAAACAACGCCGAGGTTGACCATTGGGTTTATCAATTTCCCAAATAATTTCCCCTTGAAAGCCCATTAATTCACAAATTAATTCCACTAAATCGCGGATGGTAATTTCATAATTAGTTCCCAAGTTTACTGGTTCAGCACCATCATAATCCTGAGTAGCCACCACAACGCCGAGTGCCGCATCATCTACATAAAGGAACTCTCTGCTAGGGCTACCATCTCCCCACACAGGCAAATGCTTGTCTCCCCTTTGCTGCGCTTCATGCACCTTATGAATTAAGGCTGGGATGACATGGGAACTCTTGGGGTCAAAGTTATCTTCAGGACCATACAAATTTACTGGCAACAAGTAAATGCCATTAAATCCATACTGCTGACGATAAGACTGAAGTTGGACTAATAAAGCTTTCTTAGCAACGCCATAAGGAGCATTAGTTTCTTCAGGATAACCATTCCATAAGTCATCCTCTTTGAAAGGTACTGGTGTGAATTTAGGATAAGCACAAATAGTGCCAACACAAACAAACTTTTCCACACCTGCTTGATAAGCAGCATGAATTAATTGAGTACCCATCATCAAATTGTCATAAAACAGTTCGGCTGGTTTGGCTTGATTTAAACCAATACCGCCAACGTGCGCCGCTAAGTGAATGATGATGTCTTGTTGATCAACCGCCCTTTGACAATTTTCTAGGATGCGGAGGTCACAATCATGCGATCGCGTTACTGTAATCTTCTCAGGGTTAGCACCAGCAGAGGCTAACTGAGCTAGTACCTTGCGTCCTAAAAATCCCGCTCCACCTGTAACTACAATGCGTTTGTTACTCAAATCCACAGTTGCCATTGTGCTTCTCTTTCTTGCCTAGATTTTAGGAGCATCTTCAAACCGTAATGAGCTAATTAAAATTAATCACTCATTCTCGACCAATTACAACTATTCAATCGTGCATTTCGCCGACATTCTGGCGGATTGTGGCAATATCTGGAAACGAATTAGAACTATTGTTATTAGGAGAAGTTAAGCCTAATGCTTGCAAATCTGCTTCTACCATCAAAGCAACTAATTCTGGAAATGTTACAGAGGGTTGCCAACCTAATTTCTGTTTTGTCTTAGTGGCATCTCCAATGAGTAAATCCACTTCGGCTGGTCGTAGATAGCGCCCGTCAAATTCGACATATTTATGCCAATCGAGATTCACATAACCAAAAGCCAGGTTAAGAAACTCGCCTACAGAATGAGTTTCACCCGTAGCAACAACATAATCATCTGGCTGATCTTGTTGTAGCATCAGCCACATAGCTTTCACATAGTCTTTAGCGTAACCCCAATCTCGCTTGGCATCAAGATTACCCAAAAAGGTATTTTTTTGTTTCCCAGCAATAATACGAGCGATCGCTCTAGTAATTTTTCGCGTAACAAACGTCTCACCTCTACGCGGTGATTCGTGGTTAAATAATATCCCGTTGCAGGCAAATAACCCGTAAGATTCTCTATAATTTACTGTTTGCCAGTGAGCGTAAACTTTAGCGCAAGCATAAGGACTACGCGGATAAAAAGGTGTAGTTTCCTTCTGCGGTACTTCCTGCACCTTGCCAAACATTTCAGAAGAACCAGCTTGGTAGAATCGTACCTGAATCCCTGTACGGTGCTGATAATCTCGAATTGCTTCTAACAAGCGTAAAGTTCCCATCCCAACGCTATCAACAGTGTATTCTGGAGAGTCAAAACTCACCTTGACATGGGATTGAGCGCCTAAATTATAAATTTCTACTGGTTTAACTTCCTCCAAAATTCGGCGTAGAGTAGTGCCATCAGTTAAATCACCATAATGGAGAAATAACCTAGCTTGCTCGTTGTGTGGGTCAACATAAATGTGATCGATGCGATCAGTATTAAACGTAGAAGTCCGCCGGATAATGCCGTGAACTTCATAGCCTTTATCCAGCAACAACTCACTTAAATACGAGCCATCTTGACCAGTAATACCTGTAATTAGTGCTATTTTGCGTTCTGACATTTCCAATCTTCCTATCCACAATTTATACTATTGCAGTAGCTTTTCACTTAAGAAAAGAGTAGCTATAACCCAAATAGAGAGAGATAGTTAATCATTCCCTAATCTAGCCGAAAACTTGTTAGATAACCTTGGGCATTATCAACTACCCCTGGAAAATATTTCTAGAGATTTTTCTCTACTTTAGTACGCGCCATTATTTTTAGGGGCAATCACTACCCCAACTATTTTCAAAATTATCCAGATATCTAGCCAAAAATTGCGGATATATACATAGCTTTCCCGATTAGTTGATTCAAAATCAATCAGAGCATAAAGATCTGCGTCAATATGCTTTAAGATTTCTTGCACAACCAGTTCTGAACCGCCAGTAGCATTAGATGTCAACCATTCACGGACTAAAGCGTATTTCATTTTTTAGCCTTGGCAATAAGTCTTGAGTCCATTTAGTAAACTTGGCTCTGGTGCGATCGCTTGTTTTAAGTTTTGAAGCGTAGATTCAACTGCTGGGCGTTCTTTTTTCCTTAAAGCTGCTGCAAATTCACGAGTACTTTTGCTGGTATCTCGATACATTTTAATAAAACCAGTTTTATACTCTTTTAGCTTGCTGTCACTGACGTTGATTGCTGCCATTTCTTTTGCTGCTTTGTCCATTGTATCAGCAGCTAGTAGCATAGCATCGGGATTTTTGGCTTTGCCTCCACCAGCGAAGGCTTTTGCTTCACTAGCTGCTTTGTTAGTTACGTTGGTGATCTTTTGACACTGGTTCACTTTACTATCGCTACAACTGACAATTAATAAAGTGATGCTGATAGTTGTCGTCAAAAAAACTGGATACTGGCGCGGCAAAGGCATTGAGGCAATCCTTAACAGTTTGTGCAATCAATGGTTTTAATAGCATATTTGATGTTGGCTACAATAACTTATTTTGTTAGCCATCTATAGCTTGTTAAGCTAGACGTTGCGCGATCGCGAAGCGCAGATCGCATTTGTTCGAGGTGGAAAGAGAGCCTGCTGTTTCTGGAAAATTATGACTACTCAGCCTGACACGAACGAAACTAATTCCCCGCCTGATAGCCCTAACGGTACAGGTGCAAATCATTCTGCCTTAGCTCAGGCTGTCAGCAACCAGCCACAAGTGTATCGCTACTCAAGCACCAAGATGGCTGGGGGCAATAATTATGCCTATCCTCAACCGCCAAATTCTGCTTTCTGGATTACTTTGAGTGCAATCGCATTGATGGTATTAGCTTTAGCTATTAATAATGGATGGATTGGCATACCAGCCACAATTATTGCCCTGGTGTTTTCCCTACGGATACTTTCACCTAGCTTCCAAGCCTTACTAGATCAGTTAATCTTCAAAGAACAGCGATCGCAACTATTCGCTATAATAACCGCCACTTTAGCAATTGCTAGTTTACTAAAGTTCATTGGTTTTTACGAACGTCTGGGCATTTGGAGTCAACAGATCCACTGGGATGCGGTGGGATCACTCGCAGAATGGACTGGTGCTGTCGGACAAATTTTTATTGCTATCCTCGCTGTCTATATTGCTTGGCAACAATATGTGATTTCTCGTGACTTAACAATTGAGCAAAATCGTCTCACCAATCAACAAAATGTTCTTACCCAACAGCAGACAATTGATACTTACTTCCAAGGGATATCAGATTTAGCATTAGACG
The DNA here is from genome assembly GCF_000317495.1 of Crinalium epipsammum PCC 9333. GTDB lineage: Bacteria > Cyanobacteriota > Cyanobacteriia > Cyanobacteriales > PCC-9333 > Crinalium > Crinalium epipsammum. The sequence goes on along the minus strand of NC_019753.1, from coordinate 149,635 downwards.
ATCAAGGCTTTTTGGAAGATTGGCCGCAAGAGCAAGCTTTCGCAGAAGGTCGCACGGCGGCATTGTTGAGCAGTGTAGATGCTGGCGGTAAAGCTAAAGTGCTGCGATTTTTATCCCAATCAAAATTATTAACTCCATTAAAGCGTGATCGCCGTTTAGGTCGCCCCATTCTTAACGGCGATGGCGGTTATGCCGAAGACCGAGTTTATGGTGTCCGCGTAATAGATTTAGGTGTCATGTTAGCTGGAGCAGATCTAGCTAACACTGATTTACGCTGGACAGATTTGAGTGAAGCTAATCTAGTCAACGCTAATCTTAGTGGCTGCGATTTAGTAAAAGCTAACCTATCCCGCACTATTTTATATGAAGCTAAACTTGTCGGTGCTGATTTTCAGCGTGTGCGCCTATTCTACGGTTCAGTAGAAACTGCTAGTCCCCGCAGTCGCACTGAGCCTCCCAACTACAAAACAGGGGAATTTACTGGCGCAGTAGTTGAAAATGCTGACTTTACAGGCGTTGAGGGAATGTCAGAGGAACACCGACGATATTGTTGTGCGTGGGGTGGCGAAAAAACTAGAGCCACAATTCCAGGTGGCTGCGAAGGCATTACTAATCAATTAACAATGACCAATGACCGATGACCAATTAAACTTTGATCGTTTTACCTGTTTCCGCAGAGCGACGTGCAGCATCAGCAACTTTCAGGGTATACACGCTAGCATCTGCTGTTACATACAGAGGTTTCCCTTCGGTTAAGTAATCTAATACCATTGTGGTTTCCTTAGCAAATAATCCTCGGCGGCTACCGACTGCTATTGGTGTACTTCCTTCTGGCTGCACCAAAGTTCCTTGATCACCATTAAAAATTAATCCCCCTTGCTCACCATGAACTTCAAAGGTTCGTGACTCCTGCCAAAGGTTTTCGCCTTTACCATAAATAACTTCAGCCATTAAACCATTGTTGAAGCGTAACTGTGCTGTACAGATACAGGCTGTGTAAAATGATTCACTACCCCAAAATCTAGCTTGACAACTAACAGTCGCAACTGTACCAAACAAATCTGTAAATCGGTGTAGCCTGGAAAGTGCGCCCATGAAGGGAAAACCAAACAAATCGGGGTGGTAAGTCCACTTGCGGGGAGCAGGATGCTGAGGCGCGATGGTACTGTAGCGAGCATAAAAAGGTTCGCCAATGGTAGGTAATGATTGCTTGAGTGCTTGGTGTAAGCCACCGAGTAGTTCTATATGTTCTATATGTAAAAGTTTGCCTCTAGCTTTAGCTAAAGATATAAGTTCTTCTGCTTCTGTGACATTTAGGGCGAGGGGATATTCGACAATTACGTGCTTGTCAGCTTCTAAGGCAGCACGGGCGATCGCACTATGATCGCGGTTGATCGTGGCAACAATCACTAAATCTAGTTCTGGCAGTTCCACCAACTCCTCCCAGGATCTCATTGCTCTGGCCTGGTATGTTTGAGAAAATTCCTCGGTTTTAGCTGGTGTATGACCTGCAACAGCCATCAAATGCGATCGCGGATCTGATTGCAAAGTTTCTGCTCTTAACTTAGCCGCATATCCAGTACCCACCATTCCCACTTTTAAAGGGATAGAATTATCCCCTAAAATAGTAAAATTTGACATTATATAGTTGTGACTAATTAAAACGATAACTAATCATAATGCAGTTCGATATTAATCAGGCAGAATGTTAAATTATGGCAAAAATTCTTCAGCAGTATAGGTATCTAAGCTTGCCAAAATTGTTTAAATATAAGTAATCAAGATGAAAGAGCGAAAATATTATTACGAATACCGTTCAACTTAATGTCAATTAAGCGTTACAAGTTTTAAATTTTCCCGTAGTATCAGATAGAGAGCAAAACCTAAAAGCCCACTAGCTCTATCAGGAATAGAGTTGGTGACTTAATAGGTTAATACCTCACCATCAAACCTGTCAATCATCACAGGGCTGTTGGTCAGATTTGTTAGCTCTGTTTCCACTAAAACCGTAAGTCACGGATCAAGTGACGCTTGTAGAGCTAAAATTGCCTCTGTGGGTAACTTGTGCGAGGTCATCTTAAACCTCAAACCAGGGACTTCAGGAAATTAATGTTCTAAGCTCAAGCAAGCAACTTGCACACTTGTGGTGCTTGTGAAGAGAGGCATTTCTAGGTTAAGAACCCACAAGAAGTGGGAATTTTCAAACTGCCGTTTCGATTTAATAGAGAGGACTACTGGATGGCAACTTACAAAGTCACGTTAATTAACGAAACTGAGAAGCTCAACACCACGATTGAGGTTGACGACGATACATATATTCTTGACGCGGCTGAAGAGCAAGGTATTGACTTACCATATTCTTGTCGCGCTGGCGCTTGCTCTACCTGTGCTGGCAAGATCACAGATGGTAAAATTGACCAATCCGATCAATCTTTCCTTGATGACGATCAGATCGAAGCTGGTTACGTTCTTACCTGCGTAGCTTATCCCGCCTCGGATTGTACAATCACTACCCACCAAGAAGAAGAACTCTACTAAGGTCAAAAGCTTTAAAAGCTATAGCAGGGACACAAAACTTTAGTGTTCCTGCTTTAATTTTTTTGCTTTATGAGCGTAACTCTTAGATCTTTTCTTACTTTTTGGAAGTAGTTGTAGAATTAGCCTGCCCCTGGAAATTGAAAATTTTATTGTTGATTGCTTGAATTTGGGTTCCAGGATAGTAAAAATTCACGATTTCCTCTCCTGCCCAACCTTTTTTGGCTAAAGCATAAGCGCCTGTTTGACTAAGCCCTACTCCATGCCCTAACCCACCCCCAACAAAAGTATATCCTTTGAGGGTTTTATCTGTGTTATAAACGGGTTCTAGATAAAATAAGGTGCTGCTGGGTGGGAGGAAGGCACTGCGGACATCATCTTTATATAGTTCAACAACACCTTTATCTGTTTTTACCTGAAGTTTGAGGATTCTTCCAGCAGGCGATCGCTCTACTACCGATATTTGATTAATTTTTTCAAAATTGGCAAGGGGATTTTTAGTTCTCTTGAGATAGCGTTGTAAACCTTTAGTGATATCGGTGAGCGTGCTTGTTCTGCGCCAACGGAAGGTGTTCCAACCCTTTTCGTTAAACCCCTGCTTTAAGCTCAGAAATTGGCGCAAGTTTTCCTCATTTGCCAAAGGTTTACGGGACAAATCCCAAATATTTTGAGTGGAATCAATTATAGGTTTGAGATATGGACGCTTGGCACCGTTCCACACATCATCAAATTGTGCAGTCACTCCACCACTGGTAGACGAATACAGAGCATCAACAATCTGATTATCGTAGGTTAAGACTTGACTTTTGGTAGCTGCGATCGCTTTATCTGAGCTTGCACTGGTTCCAGTCAACCCTTTATAAACCTGGCACTGAGTATCGGCACAAATTTGATAGCCATCAATAGCAAATCTACGCAAGTTCTTGAGGGCGTAGGTTCTAGCAATGATCGCTTGCGCTTCCATAGCTCCGTATGGCGCATTATAGTCAATTTCGTGAGGCACTACACCTCGCAAATATGTCTCTAATGGCACTTCATTAATTAAGGTGTATGTACCATAAGAGTTGGGTTTTATTCGTAAACTTCCGCCATATATCCGACCAAATTTGTCATCCTTGCCTTTTTTAACGTTAATTAAATCTTTTCCTGAAGTTATTTCTAAATTTTTGCGGTTGTAGCGCAAACCATTGACAACCCAAGAGACTTGTGTTTGTTTCGGTAAGATGTTTGTATCTAAATAAGCTGTTTTCTGACCTTGTTGTTTTAAATTTTCTAACAGCAAGCGTCGCAGTAAAGGTGTGTTATATACACTCCTTTTAGCCCAAACGTGCCAACGTTCAGGTTGTGCTATTTCCACAGCAATACCTTTAGCCAGCCATTTATTAGCACTGTCTTCCGCAGTTTCAAAACTCCGGTAATTACCCAAGACAAGCCGCTCGTCTACGCCTGGTACGCTTAGTGCTTGCGTCACTGCTTCTAGCTTAACTTTCTGAACCTCCAGGGTTTGCGGCTGCATATTACCAGCTAGGAAGTGCAGAGTAAGGCGATCGCCTTTGGTCGCTTCTAAGGTTAACTCCTGATTCGGTTCCTCACCAAATCGTTGTACAATGCCAACTTTTAATTCCACTTCTGGAATTCTGGCGATCGGTCCTGATGCTCCGGTGAGTCCAAATAGACAAAATGCCATCAAGACATTACGGGATAAGTGGCTCAATTTTTTCCCGGTTTCAGCTTGAATAATCAACATTTTCCTCAAGACACACCTTGTTGCTTGATAAATACGCCAAGAATAGAACAGTTTTTAGTCGGGATCAACCTTGGTATCTAAGTTTCTACTTTTATCTCAATTGTTACTTTATATATATATATTGTGATCGACCAACTGGAATAATTTGCCACATTGCTCAGAATTTTTTAGGTAGATGTGAAATTAGTTGTAGAATAAAGTCATAACGACTATGATTTAAATAAGTAAGACTTCATGGGAGCAACAGTTCGTGTGAAAAGCTTGGTAAAGGAGATTCCCATAAACCAAATTCGCCGTCCCTTGCCGCGACAAAACGACCCTGCTAAAGTAGCAGCTTTAATGGAGTCGATTCAACAAATTGGGCAGCAAGAACCTATTGACGTGCTGGAAGTAGATGGTCAATACTACGGGTTTTCAGGTTGTCACCGTTATGAAGCTTGTCAGCGATTGGGTAAAGAAACAATTCTTTGTAACGTCCGCAAGGCTCCCCGCTCAGTTTTACAGAGGCATTTAGCTTAATGGCTAATTGCTAAAATTGACAGGTTAAAATCCTGAAATTTGGCGCTATACCAGACAGCAAGGCTTAAAATACATCTGTACGGGCATTTTTTGAGCTTGATATCAGCATTTTGAAAGTTTTTTGTACATAAGGAGCAGTTTATGCAAACTTCAGATAGAACGATGAAAGTTAATATTGGCATTGACGAGAACGCTCGTAAAGATATTGCGGAAGGGCTTTCTCGCTTGTTAGCCGATACTTATACTCTTTACCTAAAAACCCATAATTTTCACTGGAACGTAACAGGGCCAATGTTTCAGACATTACATTTAATGTTTGAAGCACAATATAACGAACTAGCTTTAGCAGTTGATTTGATTGCTGAACGTATTCGCGCGTTGGGATTTCCAGCACCTGGGACTTACAGCGAGTTTGCTCAATTAAGCTCAATTCCAGAAACCCCTGGCGTTCCCAAAGCACACGATATGATTCGTCTGTTAGTGGAAGGTCAAGAAGCTGTTACCAGAACTGCGCGGTCAATTTTTCCAGTAGTTGAACAGGTAAATGACGAACCGACCGCAGATTTATTAACGCAACGGATGCAAGTGCATGAGAAGACCGCTTGGATGTTAAGAAGTTTGTTAGAAGATTAACATCCTCTTTGAAAAAATGCGGTTTTCTTTTGACAATGAATCAGTCTGTCGATAGAGATTTGACCCATCAGTTGCAGCAACTAATGCAGCAGGTGGGTATTTCTAGTTTTAATGAGCTAAGTAAACAAACTGGCGTTTCCAAACGACAGTTAAAGCATTTGCGACTGGGGGAAGTTTCGCAGATGCGGGTAGAAACTCTGGTGAAGATTAGTTCTTTGCTGCAAGTGTCTGTAACTGAGTTACTGAAAACTTTTAGCCAGGTAGAAATAGCTGAGGAGACAGATGCCCAAGCTGCTTGGAAACAGGAATACGAACGCCTGCAAGAGCAACTAAGACAGCAACGCGAGTCTTTGATGCAGGAATTTCAGCAGACAAGTTTGCAGGTTTTGGAATCTTGGTTGCTACAGTGGCCAACTGCTGCTAATGCGGCTAAGGAAAACCCGCAGTTACCAGCAGTGAGGTTATTGCCGTTAGTGCGACCAGTTGAGCAGTTGGTGCAACAATGGGGAGTAGAAGCGATCGCATTTGTAGGCGAAGAAATACCTTATAACCCGCAGTACCATCAATTAATGGAAGGAAGCGCCCAACCAGGAGAGCAGGTAAGGGTGCGTTACACAGGTTATCGACAAGCAGAGAAACTTCTCTTTCGTGCAAAAGTTAGCCCCTTAACAATTAAAAATTAACAATTTTCCCCTTTCTCTCCTCTCTCCTAACTTGACCAATGACCAATGACCCATAAGCACTTATTCTCTCTTTAGGAATAATTAAGTTGGGTTTCTCCCATTTGACTGATGAAGTCTATGTGTAGATTTGTTGCACTATAGTTAGCGCCAAATACTGGAGAACATAAAATGCCTAAGTTAAATATTGGTTTATCTGAAGAACAACGCGAAGGCGTGATCGAATTGTTGAATCACGATTTATCCGACGCTTACCTGCTATTGATTAAGACCAAAAAGTACCACTGGGACGTTGTTGGGCCACAGTTCCGTTCACTGCATACACTGTGGGAAGAACACTATAACGCGCTAACGATCAGCATTGATAAAATAGCCGAACGGGTTCGCACTTTGGGTGGCTATCCAGTTGGTACAGCAGAAGGTTTCTTGAAATATGCTTCTATCAAAGAAGCTGCGGGAACTCTGCCTAATGCCTATGGTATGGTAGAAAACTTAGTGATTGACCATGAACAGGTGATCCGCAATTTGCGCGGTCATATCGACCAATGTGGTGACAAATTCCACGATCAAGGTACTGCTGATTTCTTGACTGGGTTGATGGAACAGCATGAAGAAATGGCTTGGATGTTGCGTTCCTTTATTGAAGGTGATGCAATTTCACCAGACGGTAAGCTATCCGCAGATGTCAAAGTTCCTGTTGAAATGAAGTAATTTTTGATAATAACGATAAAAAAGGTAGGGATTTTCCTACCTTTTTTGGGTTTAGCAATGTTGACCCCACCCACAGCCCCTCCCCGTTCACGGGGAGGGGTTTTGGATTCAGTAGCAAAGATAATTGTTAATTGTTAATTGCTAAAGGATTGAGCCAGCGTAGCATTTCTTGTTTTAATTGATGCAAGTCCCGATAAACTTCTTGCTTCATCCACTGACCAAGGGCATCAAATGGCGTATATACTGAGCTAACTTGCCATTTGAAATCTTGCCCTAATGGTGTAACGTGGCTACCTTTAAGAATTTGACTTGTAATCATCCCTGGAAAGCGTTTATCTAATGTTTCTCTTAATGCGAGGGATTGATCGAGGTTATCGTTATTAAATTTGATAATTAAATTGCGTTTAACTTGGTAGCGTTGAGAAATTAGGGAGATTGTTTCTAATGGCGAAGGCGTAAACTCGACTGTAAAAGCGCCAGAAAATTGTTCTACTAAAGGAACTGCATCACGGGCAGCAAAATTATTGAAGGAAATTAGAATATTACCTGCCCTTTCTACTGGAAACAGGCTACCGATGAGCAAATGCAGTTTACAACCCATGCTATGTCCTACTCCATAAATGGGGAGGTAACGACGGCGTAGCAGGGATTTTGCTCGTAATTGTTCTATTGTGCGATCAAAACTCTGGTGAACGGATTTTGCGATCGCAGTATGATCGAATGTATTGACAAATGGTGTGGCAATAATCGCATAGTTTTTACTGGCTAAGTCTTCTAGTAATAGCCGATATGTGACGTGGGGTGCTGTGGCGACAAACGCACCGCCAAGAAAATGTACTATCCCTGTGTGATATTGGGGAATGTATACCCAATTACCGTTAACTTCCTGCCATTCCATTGAACAATACCTTGTGCGATCGCTCTCTAACCCATTGTAAGCTTTCATTAAAGCAAGAGGATACAGCCAACCGCTACGGGTGTGTTATCTGGATGGGATTGATAAAAAGTAATTATTCGGGATATAACTAACCCAAAATTAACCTAAAAATATATTGAACTTAAAAAAGCCCCTGTTTCCAGCATAGTCTTGATTAGATAATTGAGGCTACGGAGGAATTAAGGATATATAGCCGGATTACACAAATGCGGATTAGTGGAAATACCTACATCGTTTAGCTGCGTGATGTCTAATTAAACTAAAACTTTACTCCTAGCTCCTGCTAAGAATCTACCTTATTAATTAGCCTTATTTACACTCAGGATAGACAGCAACGGAGTAGTATTAATTATATATTATAAACCATAGCAAAGACCACTAATAAGCCAAAAAATTATTATATTTAACCTTTATTTTTTGACCTTCAATTATACTTTGGAGGTCATTCTATTATGGGTATATGACGATACATTTGTTTTAAGCATAGAACGCATTATTAATGGTGATGAATGAGACACTTTAACATCTGTCATAAGGCTGATAGATTTCTTAGGCAATTAGGGGACTATGGAACTGTGAGGAGTGAGAATTGCAATCGAAAAGCCCTTGAAGTCGAAACACGGACAGACGCTCAGGGGCTTTTCAATTTTCGGGCGATCGCTAACTATTAAGTAAGTATTTGGTTACAATTAAACGTTACTTGCAATCACTAGGACTGGTGACTGGTGACTGGGAAAACTTTCAAAAGTTTATTTATACGCGCCTACTTAGTTCGTTGATAACGCTACACAGTAATGACATCCTTCTTCCGCCCCAGTGTTGATGCGATGGTTGGGTATATTCCCAGCCAACAACCCAAACCTGGTACACCAATTATTAAGCTTAATACTAACGAGAATCCTTATCCGCCTTCTCAGGATGCGATCGCAGTTTTGCATAACCTAGATCCTGAATGGTTACGGCGTTATCCCGATCCTTATGCTAACGATTTTCGGCAAGCGACTAGCGAAGTTTTAGGGGTTCCAGTTGACTGGATTATTGTTAGCAATGGCAGTGATGATTTACTAAATTTAATTGTGCGTAGCTGTGCAGATTTGGGGCGCAAAGTAGTTTACCCGATGCCAACTTATGTTTTGTATCGCACCTTGACAGATATGCAGCCTGCGGAATGTGTAGAAATTCCTTATAAAGAGGATTATTGCTTACCAATTGAGGAATTAGTAGCAGCAAATGGTGCGGTGACATTTATTGCAACACCTAATAGTCCATCGGGTCATATAGTTGCGATCGCAGATCTGCGACAATTGGCAGCAAGGATATCTGGTGTTTTAGTAATTGATGAAGCTTATGTTGACTTTGCTGAAGAAACAGCATTGCCTTTGGTGAAAGAATTTGAGAATGTAATTGTGATTCGCACCTTATCTAAGGGTTATTCTTTAGCAGGTTTGCGCTTGGGGTTTGGAATTGCCAATCCCAAGTTATTGAGTGGGTTGTTTAAGATGAGGGATAACTATAATATTGATGCGATCGCTTGTCTGGTTGGTACAGCAGCAATGGGCGATCAAGCTTATAAAAATGAATGTGCCGAAAAAGTCAAGGCATCGCGGGCAAAATTAGCGGTAAATTTCAAGCAATTAGGCTTTCGCGTGTGGGATTCGCAAACTAATTTTCTGTTAGTGCAACCACCTAAAGGCAATGCGGAGCAAATTTTTCTAGGGTTGAAGGAATTAGGAATTTTGGTGCGTTATTTCAAGCAGCCTGGGTTAGAGGATAAGCTGCGGATTACAGTTGGTACTGATGAGCAAAATCAGGTGCTAGTTGAGGCGATAAGGAATGAGGGAGGGGAGAGGGGGGAGGAGAGAGGAAAAATTTTTATAAAAGGTTCGTGAGTAAAGATTTATGGTTGTAATACGATCGCATTTAAAATAATTAAATCTGCACTATATATAGTGCAGATTTAATTGTTAAGGGAAACACCAAGAAGCTTAGGTGCAGTTGCAAATTCTAATTATTGGTACTCGATACCAATGCAGTATTAGAATATGATTAACGTTTCTAATCGTTGTCGCGTGTGCTTGCTTCAGCAGTTTTTGGATACAATTTACCAAATTCTTTTAACGCTTGTCCTGTTTCTTCGGCAATATATTTACCACGTGTGCCGGGATCGTCTTCTGTTTCGCGGGCTTCTTGCTTCCACTCGTTTGATGTTTTTGGTCTTACATCATCAGTCTGATGTGCTTTTTCTAAAACTTGTTCAGCTACAGCTTGGCTATTGCGTCCAGCATCAACATTTGTTGTTAGTAGGAGAAAACCAACTGCGACAACAGCAAAAAAGCGTTTTACCTGAAATCCATTAATGAGAGAAGAAATCTGTGCGATCGCACTAGAGATTATATTTTTCATGCTAATACTGGGTGACTTTTTTTCAATTATTTTCAACATAATTTCCAGGTTAGTAGTATACAAAGAATTATTCCTCTAACAAAAGTTATATCTAGAATAAAAAAAATAGCTTTTAGCGTAGCACAAAAGCAATAATTATCTCAACAATGGCAAATTAGATACGTTCAAAAAGGCGTATTTGCTCGTATTTCTAAGGTTTTTCCAGATTGCGGATGCTCAAAGCGCAGTTCCCTAGCGTGTAGATGTAAGCGAGTACCTGCATAGCATCCATAGAGGCGATCGCCTAAAATGGGTATTCCAAGCCCTCTAGGATCAGCCGCGTGAACCCTTAACTGATGGGTGCGTCCTGTTAGTGGTATAAATTCTAGGCGCATATAGTTTCCTTCCGTTGCAATAACCTGGAAACGAGTTAAGCTTGGTTTACCTTTTTGCCAATCAACTTTTTGATAAGGGCGATTTTCTGGATCTCCCCAGAGAGGTAGTTCAATCATGCCTTGATTAATTGTTACAGTGCCAGAAAGTACCGCTTCATAAATTTTGTGGATTTGTCGTTGCTGAAACTGTTGGCTGAGTTGACGATAAGTTGGAAGATCTCGCGCCAGTAGCAGGATACCAGATGTTTCTTGATCAAGGCGATGCACAGCCATCAGCTTGATGCCATCGGGTAAGAGATGACGTAAGCGACTGAGAATGCTATCTTGGCGATCGCGATAACGACCAGGTACAGAAAGCAAACCTGCGGGTTTGTTTACAGCTATCAGCCATTCATCTTCATAAAGAATTGGTAAAGAAACCTCTCCCCAAACCCCTCCCCTACAAGGGGAGGGGCTTTCTCTTTCTCCCCCTTCTTTACCCCCCTTTTTAAGGGGGGCAGGGTGGATCAAGAAGGGGGCAGGGGGGTTAGGTTTTAACCCCGAAAGCAAAAACCCCATCAATGGCTGACATCTTTCCGCACAAGCACCATAAAATTGCCCCTGCACTTTATCCTGAGTTGTTGAACCCCACCAAAACTCTGCCATTGCTAGCGGTTTTAACTGATGGGTTGCTGCATAATGAAGCAACTTTGGGGCGCAACAGTCACCTGTACCAGTAGGCATTGAACCTCCTGGCATTAATTGCTGTAAAGATAAAGATTGCCCAGAAAAATTAGTCAAACTGTAAGCCGCGTGCATTTGTGCTTGTAGTTCGCGGGATAGTTCCTTACGCTGTTGCTTGAGTTCACGTATCCGCCCATCTGCATTTGTAATTAAATCTTTAAGCGGTTGCAATACTTCATTTTGTTGGCGTTTAAGCTTTCTTCTTTCTATTCCCTGCTGACGGCTTTCTTCATCAAGTTGTTCAAGTGCAAAAGTTAAATTTTCTTCCGTTAATGTTTGACAGAATATCTGGCGTTTTTCTTGTCGTTGTTGTTTGGAATTGAGATGGCGATCGCTCATTGCTTTTAACTGCTGCTCAAAATTATGAGACAACGTTGCCAACTGCTGTCTTTCTGGCAGTTGTTTTAAGTTAATAAGTTCCTGCTTAATTGCTTCTAATTGTGCTAATGTATGCGCTTCTTCTAAAACAACTTCATCTCTCCCTGGAATTGGCGGAACCCAACCATCAACCACGCTGCAACCATTCAAAAGACCAGAAAATGCTTTAATTATTCGTTGTTCACCATTAGGCAGTTCTACTAACAATACGCCATACATTTTGCCTTCAGATGAATAACTCTCATTTTTGGCAAGATGTTGCATTAAATTAAGTGCGATCGCTTCTACTAAAGGTGTGCGCGGTAGCCTCAATAATTCACCACCTTGAGGGCAAAAACCTTCATAGTAATAACTAGGAGATAAATTGCCAATAACAGTATTAGAGCTAATCAAATCGAAAAATGGATGCAGAATCACCATAAGATGCAAGATTTAGAATTTTTTATTTTTAGCCCAGATTCCCAAACTAAGCTATATTGTTGTTATCAATGGTATTAACTGGAATAATATGTCATACAGTGATTTTAAAACTATTGAGCAAGCTGTTTCCGCCTTGGGATTAACAGTTGAGGATACTTTTCATTTATTTAGTCATATTGCACCAATCGAACCTTCTCAACGCTTGAAAGAAACATTAGAGGAAACACTGGATTTAGCAGCAAGTATTAGTACTGAAAAAGCTAGATCTGAATTAATTATAACTCCAGTCTTATTAGAAGTAAGACGTATCTTTAAAAACAAAGTTGGTTATTTTTCTGGTAACACCTTTAATATTGACGAATCAAAAGGTTTAACGGGTGCTTGTGATTTTCTTTTAAGCGCATCCAGTAATCAATCTCTAGTAACTGCCCCTGTATTGACCTTAGTTGAAGCAAAAGATAATGATATTCGTATTGGATTAGGACAATGTGTAGCTCAAATGTTTGCCGCTCAAATATTTAATCTTCGTAAGGGTATAGAAGATCAAGTTGTTTATGGTGCTGTTTCGACAGGTACTAACTGGAAATTCCTCGTATTAGAAAAACAGATGATAAAAATTGATTTAACTGAATACTTTATTAATCAATTAAATCAAATTTTAGGTATTCTTTGCGAACCCTTTAAAATTTATTTTTAATAAATATTGTATAAAACTAAATTACAGCAGTTGTTAGTATCAATTATTTATGAAAATGATTTCTACAAATATTTGATGTAGAAACGTACAATAATACGTCTCTACATATTGTTAAAACCGTTCTATCGACTCAAAGTTTTTGTTAGTATTAACCTTTGCACCTTCCCCACAAGTACGAGGTGTCGGAAATATTTTCCCAGGATTAGCTAACCCTTTGGGATTAAAAACTTGCCTTACCCATTGCATAGTTTCTAAATCTGTTTCACTAAACATTTCTGGCATATAACAACGCTTATCCGCGCCAATACCATGCTCTCCAGAAATACTACCGCCGACTTTTACACAAAGTTTAAGAATTTCCCCGCCTAATTCTTCAACTTGTTCTAAAGCACCATGCACAGCATTATCATACAGAATTAATGGGTGTAAGTTGCCATCTCCAGCGTGAAACACATTAGCAACATAATAGCCGTGTTTTTTTCCAAGTTCCTCAATCTCTTTCAGGACATAGGGTAATTTTGTACGCGGGATAACTCCATCTTGTACATAGTAATCTGGGCTAATTTTACCCATTGCGGCAAAGGCAGCTTTGCGACCTTTCCATAATATTAAACGGGTTTCTGGATCGCTGGCGCTGGTAATTGTCCGTGCGCCGTTATTTGTACAAATTTCCGAAATTAGCTGTTTATTAGTATCTACTTCTACTTGTAAACCGTCGATTTCTACTAGCAAAATCGCACCAGCATCTCTAGGATAACAATTGGTTCCAACTACATCTTCAACAGCATTGATACTGAAGTTATCCATCATTTCGATACCGCCTGGAATAATTCCAGAACTGATAATATCGGAGACTGCCCCGCCAGCTTCTTCTACGGTATTAAAATCCGCTAAAATAACACAAATTGATTCAGGTACTTTAACGATTTTTAAAGTAATTTCTGTCGCAATGCCTAATGTGCCTTCGGAACCAACAAATATACCTGTTAAATCATAACCAGGCATTTCTGGTAGTTCTCCCCCAATATCAACAATTGAACCATCAGGGGTGACAATTTTTAATCCTAAAACGTGGTTAGTAGTAACGCCATATTTTAAGCAATGGACACCACCAGAATTTTCGGCAACGTTACCACCAATTGAGCAGATAATTTGACTAGAAGGATCGGGGGCGTAGAAAAAACCAGCACCGCTAACTGCTTGTGTTACCCAGTTATTAATCACTCCTGGTTGGACAACTACACGCTGATTTTCTAAATCAATGCTTAAAATTTTACTCATTAAAGCTGTGACTATTAATACACAGTCTTCGACGGGTAATGCACCGCCAGATAAGCCTGTACCAGCGCCACGGGCTACCCATCCAACGTTATAGCGATCGCATATCTTCAATATCTCCGCCACTTGTTCCGTTGTACGGGGTAACACAACCACCGCAGGGCGTTGTCTGTAGCTGGTTAAACCATCGCACTCATAAGTAATTAACTCCTCACGCCGTTGCATCACACCATTTTTACCAACTACAGCCTCAAATTGCTTAATTATTGGTTGCCAGTTTCGTTGTTGTACTTTTTCTTTAGTAAGCATAAATAGTTTCCTTAAAAGGCGTGATGCTGATACCAAGCATACGGTTCCACCGCATTGCCGTATTAACTGGTTAACGAAGGTGTTACATTGAATAATGGAATAGTAGCATCCATATATATCTTAGGTAATTATTATTGTATTTTTTTTAATTGGCAATAAAATATCCCCTCTATAAATATGATAGCTGCTTTGGTTTACTAATTAGTAGTGTAAAAATAGACAAATCATCTATTAACTTCGCGACAAAAAGTGATTTAACAAACACCCATGACCTTAATCCGTATTGCCAAATCCTGGGAAATCCCAGAAAGCCACGCAACACCAGAAGCAGCTTTTTTTAATCGTCGCCGCTTCTTAAAAACCTTAATCGGTGCTGGTATTGGTGCAGCTATATTACCTGTTACTGGCTGCGAAAATAACTCAGAAATACAAACAGGCAGCATATCAGGTACATATCCCGCTTACCCAAACTTAAATATTAATCCCAATTTTGCCAAAGTTGACCGTCCAATAACTGAGGAATTTTTATCCTCTAAATACAATAATTTTTATGAATTTGGTGGCACAAAGTCTATTTGGAAAAAAGCTCAATCATTACCTACAGACAACTGGAAAGTAGAAGTTAGCGGTTTAGTCAATAATCCTCGCACTTATGACTTAGATGATATCCAGAAAAATTTTCCTTTAGAAGAACGTATCTATAGATTTAGATGCGTAGAAGCTTGGGCAATGGCAGTGCCTTGGGTAGGTTTTCCAATGAAATTGCTTGTAAAAGATGTAGAACCAAAATCAAATGCTAAATTTGTGCGGTTTACTTCTTTTTATGACCCCAAAATTACTCCTGGCCCTGGATTTTGGGCGGCTGGCTATCCTTGGCCCTATACAGAAAGTTTACGCATTGACGAAATGACAAATGATCTAGCATTTTTCGCCACAGGCATCTATGGTCATACCTTACCAAAACAACATGGTGCTGCTATTCGAGCAGTAATTCCCTGGAAGTATGGTTATAAAGGCGCAAAATCAATTGTAAAAATTGAATTTTTGGATAAACAACCAGCAACATTTTGGAATACTCTTGATTCCAATGAATATGATTTTGAGGCAAATGTTAACCCAAATAAGCCTCATCCAAGATGGTCACAAGCAACAGAACGTTTAATGGGGGAAGGGCCAAGTTTCTCTTGGGAAAAACGCCCAACACTTCCTTATAACGGTTACGGCGAATATGTAGGACATCTATATAAGATCTAACCTACATTCTCTGGATGTAGGTAGCGCACCTTAATTTGTGGAGAGGTTTAATGATCTCAATCCCCACTGAGGGGATGGGTATTTCTATTACCTCTGATAAGATAACAGGGCAAATGTGAACCGTAACACAGTAGGGAAACGTCGGTGAGAGTCCGAGGCTGTGCCGCAACTGTAAACAAGATTTTAGGTAAAACAGTAGTGCTACCTTACTTGTAAGCCAGAATGCCTACCTGTTACTTGCTCACTATACTTCCTGCGTTGCATAGGAACGGAGCTTAATATAATGCCTAATGCTAATTCCACTCTAACTACGACATTGATATCACCTACTGAATCTCTGCACTTGCCGCCATTACCGCTACAACGCCCTTTATTATTAATTGGTCATGGTACTAAAGACCAAGATGGACGGCAAAGCTTATTAGATTTTGCTGCTGCTTATCAAGCTTTGGACACCTCACGCCCTGTGCTTCCTTGCTTTCTGGAACTTACAGGTCCGACAATTCAGGAAGGTGTAGATCGCTGTATAGAACAAGGCTATACGGAACTTTCAGTATTACCGATTTTATTATTCGCCGCTCGTCACAATAAGTTTGATATTACCAATGAGTTAGACAGGGCAAGAGCTAGACATCCTCAGCTTAAGTTTCACTACGGGCGACATTTTGGGATTACTCCTGCAATTATAGATTTATGGCGATCGCGCCTTGCCCAAATCGACGAGCCTGATTACAATCGTTCTGAGACAGTATTACTGTTTGTTGGTCGTGGTTCTAGTGACCCCGACGCTAACGGCGATGTTTACAAACTAGCCCGTATTGTTTGGGAAGGTAGCGGTTATCAGACTGTAGAAACTTGTTTTATCGGCATCACCCACCCTCGTTTAGAAGAAGGTTTCCGCCGCGCCCGACTTTACCAACCTAAACGGATTATTGTTTTACCCTATTTTCTATTTACCGGACTGTTAGTTAAAAAGATTTTTGACACCACTTCACAACAGCAAGAACAGTATCCAGATATTTCTCTAACTTGCCTGCCAGAAATGGGTCTTCACCCGCTATTACTTTCTGTTCTTAGAGAAAGGGAAATTGAAACCCAACTAGGACAAGTGCAGATGAATTGTGAAATGTGCAAATTTCGACTAGCTGCTGCTGGTAGTAGCAATAATAATCATCATAGTCACGATCATACTTCTCACCATCATCACGATCATGGTCACAGTCATGGTCACTCCCACGAAACTGTTGATCCTTATGCAAATTTAGAACAATATCATGACAGAATTTGGCAAGCACCTTAACAATTATCCATGACCCACGCTATGTCTAAGGAATTTACTGTTGGTGAGAAAGTTCGCGTTGTGGCATTACCTCCTTATGTGAAAACGGCTGAACCAATGCCGATGCTACGTCCTCCTGAAGTAATATCTATTGGGGAGGAAGGAGTTGTAATGGATAGGCGACCAGGAGGGTATTGGGGTGTCCGTTTTACTAAAGGAGCTTTTTTGCTCGATAGTCAGTATATCGAAGCGATCGCACCAACACCATAAAAAGAGTAAATAAACCCCGTCACACACAAAACTAGATGAGAAATAAACATCTTCTAGAAATGCCAATGTAGAGAGGTTGTATACAACCTCTCTACTTATCTAAAACTAAATCAGCAATCAAAGGCAAATGATCTGATCCCACATTTGTTCCGGTTCTAACATTTAACACTTTGATTTCTGGGCTAATTAGAAAATGGTCAATGGGAATTAATAGTAACCAAGATAGCGGTGGCTTAATTGGCGAAAATTTAGCTTCTGTGGGCCATGTGGGTAAAATCCCAAAACCTTGCCTAGCATTACGCAAACCAGTTTTATTTATAAAATTTTTGTACGAAGGCGACCACATTGTGGTATTCAAATCTCCAATGATTAATATAGGTTGCTTTAGCTGTTTCACATAACCACTAATGGCATTTAACTGTTGCTTAGTAGAAAGCAGCAATTCTGGTTTAATTGGTGGCATCGGATGGGTAGCAACCAAAGAAATTGCTTGTTTATTAATTAATAAATCTCCAACTACACTAGCATTATTAGAACTACCTAAAAATTTAATATTGGGTTTTTCTAAAGGTCGTTTACTATAAACAGCAATTCCCATATTATCAGGATTAGCTCTTCCGACAGCATAAGGAAGAATATCATTTATAGATTGAAGTTGATTAGCCCAAAATTCATCTAATTCCAGAAACACAGCAACATCTGGTTTTTCTTTCCTTACTAGAGAAATTACTTGCTCATAGTTATTATTTTTTGTATTAATATTTACTAACAATACACGAATTTTATTGGGTGATTGGTGACCAACTGTAGATTGAGGAATATACCAATGAATCACCTCTCCGGCATTAAGTAATATCCAGAACAAAGCAATTATCACAAACGCTCGTTTTCGGTTTATCGACAACAAAAAAGCTAAAATGATTGTAGTAATTAAATATTGAACTTTAAAATGAGAAGCCAGTTCCAAATAAAAATTCCATACCAATGAACTGCCAATAGAAAGCAAGGTGATTGAGATTATTCCTAAAAGTAATAAAATGGCAATAAAATTACTTAAGAAATTTTTATTTCGCTGTTTAGGAAGCAGACGCATTGGGTGTTGTACTAACTTAGTTGAAGGCTTACCAAAAACAATATTAGAGGATTTTCAGACCAATTCATGGTAGCGCGATCGCCATCCTGATAGATAAACTCAATCAACCTACTTCTGCCGTATGTAGTTGGGGTATTTAATAAAAACGTCATTCAGGCACTACTAATTTGTTCTGAATACAAGTATTTTTTACAAAACTTATTAAAACAACTACAATTTGTAAAATATTTATTTTATTTTGCCACTTTTTATTATCAAAAATTCATATTAGGAGCTTGAATTCTTCGATAAGCTGAAAGAACTAGAGAAATTATCAATTAGAGGAAAGCTTATGGCAGCTATAACTGGAGTCGAACTAAAACGACCTGTTTGGCAAACAACTGGAATTTTGACTTTAGCTTTTTGGTTAAGTAGTAGCCTAATTTTGGACTTAGTAATTATGCCTAGCCTTTACGCTACAGGCATGATGACGCAAGCAGGATTTGCTACAGCAGGATATTCAATATTTTGGATTTTTAATCGCATTGAGTTAGTCTGTGCAGCTTTAGTGTTGACAAGTATATTAGCAGCCCAAAGCACTCAACAGCCTAGCCTTAAGGAAAACCGTTCAATTATTTTATCCGTTATCCTTTTAGGAATTGCTCTAATTTATACCTATTTTTTAACCCCAGAAATGAGTGCTTTGGGGTTACAGCTAAATTTATTTGATTCAACTACTGTCATACCTGCCCACATGAACCAAATGCACATAGGTTATTGGTTTTTAGAAGCTCTCAAGCTGATTGGATGCAGTACCCTATTAGGCTTATGCTACCGTAATTCAGTTGACTAAACATCTTACAAAAATATTTATCCCATTTTCTCATTGATGTAGAGACGCGCACCTAGCGCGTCTCTTTTGGCATTACCCTAGATGAAATGGTTTTATTATTTCAATTTTTGATGAGCAGCCAAAATAATTTTCTCAGTTTCTTCCCAGTTAATACATTTGTCTGTAACTGAAATTCCATACTTTAACTGGTCAAGTTTATGGGGAATTTTTTGACTCCCTTCAGATAAATTAGATTCCAGCATCATCCCCACGATAGAACTATTTCCCTCTACTATCTGTTGGACAACATTTTCAAATACCGCGCCTTGTAGCTTGTAGTCTTTATTGGTATTACCGTGACTACAATCAATTACAATTCGTGGCAGTAAATTCGCTGCTTTTAATTTTTCTTCCGCAATTTTGACATTATCAGCATCAAAATTAGGCTGGCGATCGCCACCTCTTAAGATAACATGACCATAGTCATTGCCTTTGGTTCTAAAAATGCTCACCTGCCCTTGTTGGTTAATTCCTACAAAATTATGCGGTTCCTTAGCAGATTGCAAAGCATTTAAAGCAACTTTAACACTGCCATCCGTACCATTTTTAAACCCAACAGGCATAGAAAGCCCACTTGCCATTTCTCGGTGAGTTTGGGATTCTGTTGTTCTAGCTCCAATTGCCGACCATGAAATCAATTCAGCAATATATTGAGGTACGATGGGATCGAGAGCTTCAGTGCCAGCAGGTAATCCCATTTCAGCAATTTTTAGTAGCAAGCTACGTGCAATTAATAAACCTTTTTCTATATGGAAAGAATCATCCATATCGGGATCATTAATTAGCCCTTTCCAACCAACAGTAGTTCGGGGCTTTTCAAAGTACACCCTCATAATTAGCAGCAATTTATCCTTAACTTTCTCTGCCAACACTTTCAGCCTTTCGGCATATTCTTCTGCTGCTTTAATATCATGAATAGAACAAGGGCCAACTACTATAAATTTACGGTTATCCTTAAAGTCTAAAATATCTTCAATTTCTTGCCTGTATTGCAGAACGTTGTTTTCTGCTAAATCTGTTAAAGGCAGTTTTGCCTTAAGGTCATTTGGAGTAATCAAGAGTTGTGAATCTTCGATATGAGTGTTGACTAATTTTTCGTGCATGGAAAAAGATTCCTACTGAGTGAGAGCGAGCAAAATTAAATTTTAATTGATGTTCTGTCTGCTGGAATAGCCGTAATATTTGTATGAGTAGTTTTATTTAGGTATTTTTACTATTTGCCATAGACAACTCTAAAATCTCCAAAAATTCAAGGTGCTAACCCTTGAAGGATTGTAGAGACGAGCAATCAGAGGTTTCTACATTCTTTGTTGGAGAGGTCTATTGAAATTATCCATTCATAAAATTATTATATTAAACCAAAAATTTTTTATAAACCTTCACCGCTTAATTTCAAACCTCGGTAAACCTTCTACCTCCTCATACTCAACAATAACAGAATTGACTACAGCACCTAGTGGCCCCTGCTTACACCAGCTAATCATCCCTGTCACTGCCTCTGGAGTACCTTCAAAAACTGCTTCCACCCTTTGATCGGGAAGATTCCGCACCCAACCACTGATGCCTAATTGATTAGCTTGATTTACAGTAGCAAAGCGGTATCCAACCCCTTGAACTATTCGGTGAAACAAAAACATGGGCGCGAATCGGTGTTGGTTGTGATGATGTCATTAGCTGTTTTTGGCGTTACAGAGATGATTTACCTCTAAAGGGTAGCGGGGAGGTAAACTTTGGCTTATGACTGATTTAAGCTGTATTTTTTTAATAGTCGCTAATTTTTTTATTTGTGTAATAAATAATGTCTGACCTACCACCGCTAAATACTGATACCGTTTGGGCAATTATCCAAGAAGAAATAGATGATCTTACCGTCAACCAAATCATTTGGCACTACTTAGGCTACCGCTATGACGAAACCACAAGTAAATGGGATACTAGCAAGGTAGCACCAGAATGGCGGGACGAGTATCCAGAACCACCCGACTTTATTGCCAACCGTCCTCCCACAGTAAAGCTTACTCGTTCTATTCCTCAAGAGAATAAACAATTACTCAAAGAACAGTTAGGCTTTAAAGGTTATAAAGTTGGGGAGTTTGGACCAAGGCAAACTCGTCGGGCGACGGCAGCTAACTGGTTGTTAAGCTATATGAAACAGACTGCTATTGGTGAGATTAGTTCTTAGATTCAGGATGAGTCACATTGTAAGCAATTATAAACTATTGATAAATTGCGATCGCCCTCAATAGAGTATGGATTATCAAAATTTGCCTAATTTAGTTTGTGAGCATATTCAATCAATAACCATAACAAAACCCAAGATCGCAATTTTCTCTAGTCAAATGGCTTTTTAAGTCACAATTCCACCCCTTTATAATCATGTTCGCATAATGTAGAGACGCGCGATCGCGCGTCTCTACATCTGCCTTGAAAAAAGACTACGCACCTTCGCGCAATTTATCCAAAACACCCCGATCTTCTAAAGTGGAAGTATCACCAGTAAGCTCTTGCCCCGAAGCAACATTTCGCAACAACCGCCGCATAATTTTACCTGATCGCGTTTTCGGTAAAGCATCAGTAAAACGGATCTCCCCAGGACGAGCGATCGCACCTATCTCTTTAACTACGTGCTGCTTCAGTTCCTTACTCAATTCCTCACTAGCGTTGTAGCTACCTTCTAAGGTGACAAAAGCAACAATCTCTTCCCCTTTGAGTTCATCCGGTTTTCCAACAACCGCCGCTTCTGCAACTGCGGGATGAGAAACCAAAGCAGATTCAACTTCCATCGTTCCCAAACGGTGTCCAGCGACGTTGATCACATCATCAACTCGACCCATTACCCAGAAATAGCCATCTTCATCTTTGCGTGCGCCATCTCCCGCAAAGTAGGTATATTGCCCGTCTTTGGGCGGAATATGCTCCCAATATGTCCGACGGAAGCGATCGCGATCGCCGTAAAGTGTCCGCATCATTCCAGGCCAAGGATATTTCACAGCTAAATAACCGCCCTCGTTAGCTGGTACGGAATTACCTTCTAAATCGACAATATCAGCGAAAATTCCAGGGAAAGGTAGAGTCGCAGAACCAGGTTTAGTCGGAATTGCCCCTGGTAACGCCGTAATCATAATTCCGCCTGTTTCTGTTTGCCACCAAGTATCCACAATTGGACAACGTTCACCACCAATTACGCGGTGATACCACATCCAAGCTTCAGGGTTAATCGGTTCGCCGACAGTTCCCAATAATCGCAGAGAAGATAAGTTTCTAGCGTTGGGTAATTCTTCACCCATTTTGATAAACGCCCGAATCGCAGTAGGGGCAGTATAAAGAATCGTTACACCATGCTTTTCAATTACATCCCAGAAACAACCAGGATTAGAAGCGCGTGGCGCACCTTCATACATTAATGTTGTCGCACCGTTGGATAATGGGCCATAGACAACATAACTGTGTCCAGTAATCCAACCTACATCAGCAGTACACCAGTAAACATCGTTTTCCTGAAGGTCAAATATCCACTTAGTAGTCATGTGGGTATAAAGGTTGTAACCGCCAGTGGTATGAACAACACCTTTAGGTTTGCCAGTACTACCAGATGTATATAAAACAAACAGCAAATCCTCGCTATCCATTGGTTCTGCGGGACAATCTGCTGATACACCTTGATTGATTTCATGCCACCAATAATCGCGCCCTGGCTGCATATCAACATCTTTTCCAGCGCGGCGCACTACTACAACGCTTTCTACACTAGGGGCGCTACCATCAGCTAAAGCTTTATCTACTTGCACTTTTAAAGGTACGATCGCATCTTTGCGCCAACCGCCATCAGCAGTAATTACAACTCTCGCTTGTCCATCTACTAAGCGATCGCGCAATGATTCCGCACTAAAACCACCAAATACAACGGTATGCGCTGCGCCAATTCTGGTACAAGCTAACATGGCGATCGCTGCTTCGGGGATCATTGGCATATAAATACCAATGCGATCGCCTTTTTGCACTCCCAGTTTTTTCAACACATTGGCAAACTGGCACACTTCCTGATGTAATTCTGCATAAGTTAAAGTGCGGGTGTCGCCTGGTTCCCCCTCCCAAATTAACGCTGCTTTATCCTTACGCGCAGTTGTTAAGTGTCTGTCTAAGCAGTTGTAGCTCAGATTAATTTTCCCCCCAACAAACCAAGATGCAGAAGGTGGTTGCCAATCTAATACTTTGTCCCACTTTTGGAACCAGTGCAACTCTTGATCCGCTAACTCTGCCCAAAACTTCTCAGGATCGGCAAGGGCGCGATCGTATAGTTGCTGATATTCCTCCAAACTCTTGATCTGGGCGTTTTGAGAGAATTCCGCAGGAGGGTTAAATAAGCGTTTTTCTTGCAGGATTGATTCAATAGTCGATTCAGACATGATAGTTACTGTAATTGCGATCGTTTCCCTCAACTATTTTGAACGCAGATCAGCCAGAAATAACCTTGAGTTTTTTTAAGCAGGGTGCGATGCTCATTATTCCCTCCTCCTTCGGAATTGCTTCGCGAACTGACAAGTCAGCGCTTGCGCTATACTCCTGCGGAGTCGCTACGTGAATGCAACTATTAAATTTTAGTTAATCTTATAAAAACCTTTCAAAAGATAGGATAAAACTGAATTTATCCTAAATTCCCGCTATTTATGTCTCCAGATATCAATACTGCATCTACAACCGCATCACCAATTCTGGAACTACGCACCATCAGCAATAATGAAGGTTTAGCAGCATTCAACGCCCTATTCAAAAATAACCAACAAGCAGCAGATACCGCCGCCGCCCAACTCAAAACTCATTGGAATAAATGGGCAACTGCCTTTGATGCCCAATGGTTTCAAGCTACAGAAATTAACGCCCAAATTCTCATTGGTAAAAAACTAGCGCAAGAACTCGAAAACGCCAAAATCAAAGTAGCCGTTGTCATCAAAAAAGCATTAGATGGGCAACAAATTAACTCACCTGTCACTCCTCCACAAAACCCTGTCAGTAATGAAGATGCAGTTGTCGCTTTTTACTCAATCTTTAAAAGTCAACAAATAGCTGATAAAGAAGTTGCTAAATTAGTTACTAACTGGAATAAATGGGCATCAGCGTTTGGTGGACAATGGTTAGCACCAGCACCAGAGAACGCCAAAATCCTTGCTGGCAGAATTATTGCCAAAGCGATCGCAGATAAAAAAACTCAAGTAAATAACGCCATACAGCAAGCAATTGTAGGTCAACAAATTAACTCGTTTTCCGATACCCCAACGAATGATAATAGTACACCCAGTAATGGCAATAATAGCCTAGAAAAATTAGAACTAGCAAAAGATAGAACACGAGTTTATAAACTATTTATGAAAAATGCCCTCAATCTGGGGGCAGCTAATGGCAAATTAGTATTTTTATATCAAGGCGTTCAAAAATCACCCTACAAGCAACATATCAAACAATATCCAGAACGCCTTACAGAAAAACCTGATGGCGCAAATGTAATTTCCTCTGGTGAAACAATTGTACTTAAAGGTTCCAACAAAACAGTTACATTTACTCCTTACCCTAAAATTGGTCAAATACCGTCAATTGATAAAAGTTTAGATTTTCTCCATCCAGATATCAAAGAAGCCTGCATTTGCATTGGGAGTTTTGTAGACGGACAAATCAAAACCCACTGGTTAGGCAGAAATGCTCTTAATAAAGGTCAATTTTGGAGTGCCACTAAAATTTTACCTATTCTTAATATTCTTTCTAAAATCAATAGTAAATTTCCTGATTCTGATATTGATAATTGCTTAATTAAAGACCAAAACAAACGCAAGAAAAATTATCCCGTTTATGATTTAGCAGTAGATGTAGTGAGTTATGGAGATGCCGTAGCTACTTCAAATTCTGTAGCTGCAATGTTTAAAAGATTTGAAACTCGTCCAGGGTTAGAACTTTGGGTACAAAAAATTACAGGCAATAATAATTTAGAATTTCGTGGCGGTTACGGTGAACCTGCTTTTATAGATAACCCCCAAATATTTGATGCCAAAAAAGGAAAAGTTTTATTAAATGCTGCTGCTCCAACTTCAGCAGGTAATAACCTTGTTACAGCCTACGATTTAACTCGTTTCATTTCTATGTTGGGATGGCATCCCCACCTAGCACCAGCCCTACGTCTACCAGGGGCGCAGTGGCATAGCTTAGAAAGTATTATTAGAGCAATGGGAACTGATGCAGCCCGTTATACAGATTTAGCGATTAAAGTATTAGGTATAGACAGTTTAATCAGTTCTCCAGTCATTATTTCTAAATTAGGCAACGGCTATAGTGATAGCAACAAAAGGCATGAAATTGTGTATATTGCTTTTGTGCAATTTATCGATCAGATACCTAAACTTCAAGGTCAACCAGCTAAACTTAGAACCTTGAGCATAGCGTTACGAGGAGCCAGCAACAATTTAGCACAACTTGATTCTAGAATGGCAACAGAAGTTGCTGAAATTATGCGGAGATTAGTTACAGAAGAACTTGCCTAAAAAACATCTCCAAACAAAATGTAGAGACAAGCTATAGCGCGTCTCTACTAACACGCATTGAAATCAAACATTTTTAATAAAGAAAAAAAGTTATCAAACTCTATAACCTTCCCTTCTCCTCTTCCCAGAAAATATAAAATTTAGAAACACCATAGCTTATATAAAACACCTTTAATTTTGGAAATGTCTCCAAGAAAGTTGGGGCTATGTTTCAAAAACTTAACAATTTAATATTTAATTCTGCTCACCTAAATTTTCCAACTTCAGACAGACGATGGTTCTCTCCCAAGAGTGACAGACCACAAGTGTTTAGCTGTTAAGGTTGTTCATAGTAACAGGTGACTATTGATACCTAGTTTGTGTATATCAAACTTCGCTACATAATTAGCGAATTGACGCGAGCTATTTAAATACAGACTAAATAGCCATTTAACATTTTTTAGCTCACAGCCTTTTCAGGGCAAGAGCTAATAATTATAAAGTGTCAATATACCCAGGCTATATATCAGAATGCGACTTTTAATATACACCTGTAGTCATAATTCAACTATCAGATCTACACCAGAGCTAATTACAAAGCTTTGATAACAAACAATCAAAATTTAGGAGAAAAGAATGACTAATTCAGAACATGATGCAAACCGCGATCCCATCTCTGGTGAACCAGGTTCCCATCCAGTAGGTACAGGTCTTGGCGCGGCTGGTGCTGGCGCAATGGGTGCAGCCATTGGTGGTGTTGTTGGTGGTCCTATCGGAGCAGTTGTTGGTAGCGTCATCGGTTCAGTAGCTGGTGGTTTAATGGGCAAGGGTGCTGCTGAAGCAGTTAATCCTACAGAAGAAGAAACTTACTGGAAAGATAACTACGCATCTCGTCCTTACGTTGAACCAGATACCAGCTATGATGCCTATCAGCCTGCCTACACGACAGGATATGAAGGTTTCAGTCGCTATGCTGATACTGACAAAACTTATGATGAGATTGAGCCAGAACTACAAAGTGATTATGAGCAAAAGTACGCTAGTTCCGGCGTGCCTTGGGAAAAAGCTAAACACGCCGCCCGCGATGCCTATATCAAGCTTTATGAAGAGCGCCTAGTAGCAGATAAACAACGGGTCAAGGCTGGTGAAGTTACCGTTGGTAAGCGCGTAGAAACCGACACAGCGCGTGTTGCTGTTCCTGTAGAGAAAGAAAGAGTTGTTGTAGAGCGCATCACCCCTACTGATGCTGGCGTTGCTGTAAATCCTGCCACCGTCAACTTTGGACAAGCAGAAACTACACGCATTGATGTATACGAAGAAACGGCTGATGTTCAAAAGCAAGCCTTTGTGCGTGAAGAAGTTAATGTGAGAAAAGAAGTACAACAAGAAGTTGTTCAAGTGGAAGAGCAAGTACGCCGAGAAGAATTAGACATTGATACTCAAGGTCAATCAGTGATTGATAAAGGTAATAAGTCTATTTAAGCGACTGTTTGAGAAAATTTCAAAGTTATAAAATTTTAACCAAGCTACGGATAAATTCCGGCAGCTTGGTTAAAATTCTTATACATTAACATTGTTAATTAACGACTGTTCAACAACGGTCGCACAATCAAGAACCCAGTGCCAAACGCTGTCAGCACGATCGCCACAATTGCTACTGCTAACCATAAGCCACTAACTTCTGAGGTGCTTTCTGGTGGTGCAGGACGACGGTTTCTAGGTTCTTGCTGTTCTGTATATAACTTTTCAGAAAATGCTAAAGCGGCTGGTGCATTTAGAGGTGTAATAGCTGCTGTTTGCCCTTGACGACGCACTGCTAGGCTATGACTAGCTTGATTTAATTCTCGATATTCTTCTGGGTAAGTAGAGGAAGCTTCACCGAACCGAACAGGTTTTAACGAAGCGACAACCTGCTGCATATAAATAGCTGAGTGAACAGCTTTTTCAACTTGTTGTCGCAGCAATTGATTTTGCTGAACTAATTGCTGGTTTTGGGCATTGAGAGAGTCTAGCATGGTTTGTGTTGCCTGCAATTCTGCTGCTAGTTCTCGGTAAACGGAAATTGGTACAGAAGGGCGGTAGGGGTTGTTAGTTGTCTGTCTAGAATTACCAGGTGGTGTATTGTTGTGCATCGGTTGTTTGAATAACTGGGATAAAACGTCATGACTTGAGCAGAACTACTGTCAGGCAAGGATAATTTTAATTAAAGTCAGCTTATAGTCATTTTTCAACTTGCTAACAAATCATAAATCTCAAGTGGCTTGGCACACATATTATTTATAGTCACGTTTATATTAATATCTTTGGCAATTATATTTCTAAAATTGGAAAAAAATGTCCGACAGGTCCCACACCACTTCCAATATCAAGTGAATGCTTTAGTGCTGTAGTTACATAATCTTTAGCTTGTCGCACAGCAGACAAACTATCTTTACCTATGGCTAAATTAGCAGCGATCGCAGCAGATAGTGTACAACCAGTGCCATGAGTAT
Source organism: Crinalium epipsammum PCC 9333 (assembly GCF_000317495.1). Classification (GTDB taxonomy): domain Bacteria; phylum Cyanobacteriota; class Cyanobacteriia; order Cyanobacteriales; family PCC-9333; genus Crinalium; species Crinalium epipsammum. The sequence continues at coordinate 121,526 of NC_019753.1, read as the reverse complement.
TTTTAGTTTCTACTAATGATGTTTTTAAAGTTTCTAGCCGTTGACCATCAAACCAAATATCAATACTACGCAGATTACCTTCCATACCTCCACCCTTGACCAAGACGGCTTTTGCTCCCATTTGGTAAATTTGTTGAGCAGCAATTCGCATCTCATCAAGTGTATTAATTTGTAGATTAGTTAGTAGCTGTGCTTCGTAACGATTGGGCGTGACGATTGTTGCTTTGGGGATCAACAAATTTCGCAATGCTGCTACAGCATCATCATCAAGCAGTTGAGCGCCAGTGCGCGATACCATCACAGGATCGACAACCAAATGTTGTAGCTTAAAAACTTCTATCTGTTGGGCTACCGCTTCAATAATCTGCTTATTTAACAGCATTCCAGTCTTCGCGGCTTGTACTCCAATATCTGTAACTACCGCCGCTATTTGGGCTATCACCGCCTCTACAGGTAGAGCGTCTACTCGCGCTACCAAGAGCGTATTTTGAGCGGTTACACAGGTCAATGCGCTGATACCGTGTACACGATGAAAAGCAAAAGTTTTTAAATCTGCCTGAATTCCTGCACCTCCACCACTATCGGAACCAGCAATTGTCAGAGCAACAGGTACAATTGTTCTAGTCATAAATTGAGAAATTCTTACTATGCAAAGCTAATTTCATTAGGTACGCAGTACCGACTGCGCGATCCTCCTGCGGAGTCGCTACGCGAACGCACAATTTATTATGAGATTTTTCACCCTGCTGGTCACTCCTGATTATTTTGCCACCCTAATAACTCTAAAAATTTGAGATTTTTAAGTTAAAATCTCAAATTTTCCATTAACGAGGAGGTCGCCGATTCCGAAGAAAATCAGGAATATCCAATCCCTGTGGAAGTCTAGGATCAATTGCTGGAGTAGAAGGGGGCGGATTGCCCATTGATCGCTTCGGAGGTGTCGTTGCCCTAGCTGCGGGTGCTGCGGCTTGAGTTTCACCAGTAAAACCAGTAGCAATTACAGTAATTCTGATTTCACCTTGCAACCTGTCATCAATCACCGCCCCGAAAATGATATTGGCGTTGGGATCAACAACTTCATAAATGGTTTCTGCCGCAGCATTTACTTCGTGGAGCGTGAGATCGCTACCGCCAGTAATATTAAATACAACTCCTCTAGCTCCTTCTACAGAAGACTCTAGTAAGGGAGAAGAAATAGCCGCCATCGCCGCCTCTCTTGCTCTTGATTTTCCAGAACCAATCCCAATACCCATCAGTGCAGAACCCGCGTCTGCCATCACTGCACGGACATCGGCAAAATCTACGTTCACTAAACCAGGAATAGTAATAATATCTGAAATCCCCTGAACACCCTGGCGCAGGATATCATCCGCTACTCGAAATGCTTCTTGGACTGGGGTTTGTTCCGAAATTACTGATAGCAACTTATCGTTAGGGATCACAATTAGGGTATCTACTCGTCCTTGTAATGCCGCAATACCTTCCTCAGCTTGGCTGGTGCGACGGCGACCCTCAAACAGGAAAGGGCGCGTTACCACGCCAACTGTTAAGGCTCCCATCTCTTTTGCTACTTCTGCCACAACTGGGGCAGCACCTGTACCAGTACCACCTCCCATTCCAGCAGTGATGAATACTAAATCAGTACCATCTAGGGCTGCGGCAATATCATCACGAGATTCCTCGGCAGCTTTTTGACCAATAGCTGGATTTCCACCCGCGCCAAGACCTCGGGTTAATTTTTGCCCTACTTGTAAGCGTTTGGGAGCAGACGAATGGGATAAAGCTTGGGCATCGGTATTTAGAGTCCAAAATTCAACCCCATTCAAGTCACTGGCAATCATGCGGTTAACAGCATTGCCTCCGCCCCCACCAACACCAATGACTTTTATTTTGGCGACGCTGCTAGGCACGATATTGTCACTCCTGGACTCTTCTATGGGGGTGTTTCTAGAATCATAAGTGGAGCCTAAATACCCGGAGTTATTAAACGGATTTGAGTTGTTCACGGCGAGTGAAAGACCTGAGTTTCCTGAATTATCAGAATTTTGACGGTTAAGCCCTAGTTTACTATCAAGCGTCATTGCAAGAGAAAATGGTAGATAAACAACTTTTTAGTTTGATTTAGCGATAACAGTCAACTATGTTATGTTATATATTTTTGTAACAAAAATACACATTTAATTAAGGTTTTAACCTAAATCAAGGTTTTAACCTAAATTATATATTATTGATTTTAGGCTCAAACATAAAAATTAGTGCTATGAATGACATAGAATATCCTGATGATTGGTTGTTTGAATATTAGGATTTCATCATATAGATAGATTATTTATATGATTTAGCCGTGTGTAATTTGCTTGCACGAGTACTCAGTTGATTAATCATTTAGCTCATTATTAAGTTTTTGACTCCATAATTGTGGAAAACAGAAAAAATCATTGATGGGCAGATTTTATAAAATCTTTTTAGCCTGAGCGTTAAGATTTTCAAGTAACTAAACTAGAAGTAGCAATAAGATCTTAAGAATTTAATCATTAAATTAATCTGTCCATGAGGTTAGCTCTTGCCTTTGGTCATTTGAATTGAGGGTGACTCAGGATTTTTCAAATCAATATAAGCCATCTCACTTCCTTTAATATGCGCTGGGAGTTCACGCATTCTATCAAGCATATTGAGTTGTTCAGATAGCATGGAACTGTAAGGACCCAAATGCACTTTTCCTAGTTCGGTTTCAATAATTAGGTTAGCGGGATTTTGGCAATCAATCTCTAAAACCTTGACTGGGCTATGATTGATTGCTTGGTAAATTTGAGACCAGTATGGACGTAGGCGATCGCTAAAGCCAATAACTTTTAAAGTTGGCAACTGATGAGGCGGTTGAATATCTTTATAACTATCCATTGAGATCAGCACTCCTTGCTGATCCAACAACTCTGCCTGTCCCTGTAGAGATGGCGAGTGCGAGGTAGCCAAATTAGATTTGCGTAAATTGCTGCTAGGGGAGAGTGCGATCGCTACTGGCTGTCGCTCTTTGATTTGGATGTTTAAGCTAGGGGGCAATAGTTTGCGGGTGACGGTCGCCTCAGCAATTGGGGCTTGTGACTCTAAATATGAAGCTAAAATGTCTGGTTGTACACGCAGCAATGACTGAGGATATGTCAGGGGTAAAAGCGATCGAATAGTTTGAGCGGAGAGCAATTGATTACCATCAACAGCAATTTGCCCTGGCTTACGAATGATCCAATTAGGTTGCGCTGTTACCCAAATTAAACTACCAGCCAGACTACTGAGAAACAGTGCCCGCCAGATCGACTGCAAAGACTTAATTTGACGTTCGCGCCGCAACTGGTGGCGACGCTGGATTAATTGGGTTCTAGAAACTGATGGATAGAAGCTAGTCATCAAATGCAAGTTTAACCAAAGGTTATGTACTTAAGGCGCTGTTCTCTGCTTGCAGAGATTCGGATCTAGTCGAGTTAATTAACCATAATTACAATTTATCTGCTTCCAGGGGATTTGGTGCATTATTCATAACTATGGGGAATCAACCAGAGACAATATTACTATCTGTAGCAAAAATGATGATGTAGGAGTAAATATTTTAGACGGTAAATTTAGGCAGATAAATTAAGACTTCTAATCTTATATTGATATTAAGGCTTTAAGTCAGATTAAGCTAGGCAAGTTATGAAGAGTCTGGTGGACAGCGATCAGACTGTTATGGATAGCGCAAAAATTGTCAGAAAAACTAGATAATTATCCAAGAGACGTGGCAAAAACGGGCGACTGTAGTGCGGTAATCTAGACTGCTAGCAGGATGAGTTTTTGGGGTAAATATTTCCGATAAACTAGGTGTTGATACTCACATCTGGGCGATCAGTGCCAAAAAGTCAAAAATATAGTATTCATTAGCAGGATTGCGAGATCTTATGAAAAATTATACATTTGGCAAATGCCTAGACGTTACAGTTTCGCACTTTCCGATTAAGTTAGGTGGTAACAGTGGCAAAGCGCGATCGCGAAATATAGTCTCTTGGGTTTATAAAGCATGAAGCTGGCAGCACGAGTTGGTCAGGTAACTCCTTCTTTAACACTGATAATTTCCGCTAAAGCTAAGGCAATGAAGGCGGAAGGAATTGATATTTGTAGTTTCAGCGCGGGTGAACCAGATTTCGATACGCCAGAGCATATTAAAGCCGCAGCTAAACAGGCTATAGATTCTGGTAAAACGAAGTATGGACCAGCAGCAGGTGAGCCAAAGTTACGGGAAGCGATCGCTCATAAGCTTCGCACCGATAACCACCTAGACTACAATGCCAAAAATGTAATTGTGACTAACGGTGGCAAACATTCCTTATTTAACTTGATGCTGGCGTTGCTAGATCCAGGTGATGAGGTAATTATCCCCGCGCCATACTGGGTAAGTTATCCAGATATGGTTAAGCTGGCTAGTGGTAAGCCAGTGATTGTATCTACCGATGATCAAAGTGGTTATAAAATCACTCCCGATCAACTGCGACAAGCAATTACGGCGCAAACTAAGTTATTTATCCTTAACTCTCCTTCTAACCCTACAGGAGCCGTTTATACGCCAGCAGAAATTAAAGCTTTGGCAGAGGTAATCGTTGAGAAAGATATTTTGGTCGTTTCTGATGAAATCTACGAAAAAATTATCTACGACGATACTCAGCACATCAGTATTGGGTCACTAGGATCAGAAATTTTTGCACGTACTATTATCAGTAATGGATTTGCTAAAGCTTATTCTATGACTGGTTGGCGTTTAGGCTATCTGGCAGGTTCAGCAGAGATTATTAAGGCTGTGACAACCATTCAAAGCCACAGTACGTCAAATGTTTGTACTTTTGCTCAGTATGGTGCGATCGCTGCTGTGGAAGGTTCACAAGATTGTGTAGAACAGATGCGGCAAGCTTTTGCTCAAAGACGGCAGGTAATGCTAGAGCGGCTTAACGCTATTCCAGGTTTAATTACTGTTAAACCTGATGGGGCATTTTATCTGTTTGCCAATATTAGCAAGACAGGTATGACATCTTTGGAGTTTTGCGATGCTTTGCTAGAACAAGAGCGAGTTGCTGTGATTCCAGGGATCGCTTTTGGGGCTGACGATCATATCCGCCTTTCTTATGCGACAGACACACCCACAATTGAAAAGGGGATCGATAGGTTAGAGAAATTTGTGCGATCGCATTTATAGGCGATCTTAGCTTTGGAGGTAGGGCTGAAAAGCTATGCGTCAGGGCGGGTTTAATCAGGATATCTGTAAATAATTGATTTAGTCTGCCAACCCGCCCCTACCGGAAAATAAGCTTATCTGTAGCCCGATTTGGGAGAATAAAATTTGTAAATCCTATTAATCTTGGTCTTCTGGTAAATCTTTTTCGTGCCATAGCAGTCGTACAGCCATCAAAGCAAACCCAATAGCGGCGATCGCCTTAAGTATACGTGCAGGTAATAAAGTTGCCATCTGCCCGCCCGCCAGCACTCCCAAAAAGCTAGCCAGCAGTAGTGCTGTCACTGAACCAAAAAATACCGCGCGGGGTGACTTGGAACTACCACCAAGTGCGATCGCTGCTAATTGGCTTTTATCTCCAATTTCTGCCACAAATACAGTAATAAAACTTAGTCCTAAAAGTTGCCAATCCATAAACAATTAACAATTAACAATTACAGCCTATCAGCCCTTAACTTTAGTTATATCAAATTAAAAAGTTTGTGATTTTCATGCGTTTATTGGCAAAAGTTTTGGAGTAATTGATAATTGTTCATTGATAATTTACCACATCCCATAGCAGTGTCACAGCAATGAAGAGTAAGAGTGCTGCGGCTGACGCATCTAGAGTTTTAGGAGAAAGGCACTTAGCTAACCACCGCCCTAGTAGAACACCTACTAAGCTTGTTGCAATTAGTGCAGTACCAGCACCAGCAAAAACTAACCAGGGAGATTGAGATTCTGCACTCATTAGCAAAGTAGCTAACTGGGTTTTATCTCCCATTTCCGCTAGAAAGATTGTGAAGAATGTAGAAGTAAACACACCCCATACTTCACCCGTTTTTGCCTTAGCTTGCTGCTTTGGGCTTTGAGTAGATGTCGCCTGTAAAGATGACACTGTAGCAATTGGCGTGACTGACTCAGAGTTAGCCGTAATTTCTAAAATGGGCAGGCGAGAAGGCAAAGTGGAACTTTTCACTCTTCTATTATGTTTTGCGCTAAATTTTCATATTTTTTTCATTTTCTCAGATAAGTGGCAAAAATATCAAGATGGGTCATTGATAATTAATCACTCCTTACCCCTCTCCCCTCTCCCCTCTCCCCTCTCTCCTCTCTCTCTTAGTTAAATGCCTACTTCACGGTTAAAGCGAATCATTTCTAAACTGCGATCGCCATAAACTCCCTCTATCTGCTGGCGACAACACTCAATGGCAAACTCGTTTAACTCCTCTGATTCAACCCCATATAAATCTGCAAATACATCTGCTTCTACGCGACAAAAGCGAGGACGATCTTCATATATGCGGCATTCCCGCTTGATGTGGTCAAAATTTACACACCATCCGCCTTCACCAACCATACTTAAATAGAGTTCTAATTCTTCTGGAGATAAATATTGATCCAAATCTGGTCGATCAGTTGGGTCAAGATTACAGCAAGCTCCACATTCCTTTACACAAAGCCAAGTCCCCATAGTTCACTCTTCGGCTGAAAAAGTTATTGCCACAATGAGCTTAACGTTTTTTTGTTCTCAACGCCTAAAGGCTTTTGAGCCACTGTTGCACTCGTCCCAGATGAATTTTGAGATCTTTTTGGTCAAAAAACCAGTTTTATGCTTTTATATATTTGTTTATATTTTTGTAAAATTTCTTAAATTAGTCTGGCATTAGCTAGGTAAAATGATATGGCTAATTTTAGAAGATCAGCCATCTAATTAGTTGGAGCCATTCGGGAGGAACAATGGAGATTTTCAGTGCATTAGGCAATATCAACTGGGAAGTTATTGCTCAACTATCCATGCTAGCGTTGATCGTAATTGCTGGTCCTGCGGTTATCTTCGTATTGGCAGCAGTACGTGGCAACCTGTAAATAGAGAATTTTGAGTTATGAGTTTTGAGTTGTAAATTTTAACTCAACCCTCATAGCTCATAATCAATTAACAATCAACAATTATTAAGTCACCCACTACTTTTGCGATTGAAGTTTAAATATTGAATTTTTTTATTCATAACTTAAGGTGCGTGGCAAGCAAGGTAAAAAATATTCATTGATCATTGTTCATTGATTGGTAGGGATTTTTAAAGCACTCATAGCCGCTTTTATTAGTGAATAATAAGGCGGTTTTGTAATATCGACTTCAGAAGTATGTTCTGGCGTTTTAGCCAAAATTCCGGTTTTTTGTCCTTTTTGAACTGCTAGAATTTTGCCTTCAGGATTTTGAATTCTGATTTCTTGTAACGATTCAGACAGGCTACAGCTATATTGGCGTTGATTGTAATCAAACTCAGCACTATGATGAATTGATAATGCTGAAGTTATTGCTACAGGTCGAATGCTGACTAATTCTAGCTCGATGCTAGTGTTACCATTCCAAGTGTTTTGGCGTAATTTGTAGGCTATATCTACTCGTGATGGTAGAGGTAAATACTCGCTCCAGCGCCATGCTATTGCTTTAATTGGGAATGGTGGGTTATTTGATGAAAGAGTTAGTTTAATATGACCTTTGCCAACTTGTTGTTGCTCGATTACTCGAACATTAGAAGTCCAGAAAATAGGGTCAGGGTTTTCAATTCCACAGGGATGTAAGGCATCAATTTGTTGGTATAAATCTAAATTGATTTGTTCTAAGTTAGCTTGGGCATCTATAGAAATTAGAGGTTTGAGATGTTCTGGTTCTAAGCATTGGTGAGCAAATTCGCTTAAGCGCGATCGCAATTCTTCTAAGTTTTCGGCAGGGAAAGAAAATCCACCTGCTGCTTTATGTCCACCATATTTAGTTAGTAAATCTTTGCAATATTCTAAGGCTTCAAAGATGTGGAATTCAGGAATTCCTCTTGCTGAACCACGAATCTCCCTGGCAACGGATTTTGTAGCGGATGTAGCGGATGGGTTATCTGTGGGATGTGGGGTTAATTCATTGTCATGGGTTGCTGGGTGTTCGTAGGTGCCAATGAAGACTGGTACGCCGTAGCGTTCTAGGAGACGAGAGGCGACTATGCCTATTACACCATGATGCCAATCGGGTTGGACTATTAGTAAGATCCTTTGCTGGTGTAGGTTGAGGTGATTGGTTTCGATGTGCGAGATCGCACTAAGTTCAATTTGTTCACAAAGTTGCTGTCTGTGTCGGTTGATTTGTTCGCACTGCATCGCCCTCTCTAGTGCTATTCCCATGTCTGTTGTCGTGAGGAGGTCGATCACAATTTGGGGATCAGCAAGTCTTCCTATAGCATTAATGCGAGGACCAAGGCGAAAACCAATATCTTCTGGTTTAAGGCATTTGGGATTTGTGTTTTCAACTTTACCCTTGATATTTGCTTGGGTAGTGTTGGAGTTGGGGTTTTCTTTTGTAGAGTTATCTGTTGACTGTTGTACCCCTGCTATCTGGATTAAAGCTTGTACGCCTGTAATTTGAGATTCGGGTAGTAGTCGTAAACCTCGTTTTAACCAGCGACGGTTAACCCCTGTGAGGGGTGCTAAATCTGCAATGGTTCCAAGGGTAAATAATTCTAGTAGCTGTGTAATTAATCCTTGATGTTTACCTAAACTTTGAGCAAGACAAACTGCCAAAATATAAGCAACTCCTACTCCAGCTACACCACGATAGGGAGAAGATTCAGGAATTAGTTTGGGATTGAGGATAGCATCAGCTGGAGGTAGTACTGAGGGGAGATCGTGGTGATCTGTGATAATAACTTTGATGCCGAGTTCTCGCGCCCTCGCAATTGGTTCTACTGCGGAAATGCCATTATCTACAGTGAGAATTAGTTGGACACCTTCAGCATAAAATTCTTCGACAATTCGGATATTGATGCCGTAGCCATCTTTCATCCGACTAGGGATGGCATAATCTACTTGGGCATCTAACCAGCGTAATGCTCTAAGTAATAAAGCAGTGCTAGTCATACCATCAGCATCATAGTCACCACAGATAGCAATTTTTTGTTTAGTTGCGATCGCTTCCTTTAACAACTCGACACTCATTGCTAAATCGGGAAACTCATCAACTGGCGCAGGTAATACCGATGATTCGGGATTTAAGTACAACTGCGCTTGTTCTGGCGTTTCTATCCCACGATTAATTAATACTTGGGCTATTAGGGGTGAGAGATGGGTAACTTCCGCTAATTTTTGAGCTAATTCTACCTGGGCAGGGGCAATCTGCCAACGATGATTAGGCAATTTCATATCAATTAACAATAATTAAGTATCAGTTAAAAACCATCATTAGTAATCAAGGCAATGTCTTATTACTAATGATGAATGATTTAGAGGTAATACCTTACAGTAGTAACCACTCGACTTTTTTGAGCGCGTAAAGATTGCTTTAAAAAGAAAGCCGTTTGGTTGTGTAAAAAACCCTCCCACCAATTTCGTGTCACAAAAGTAGGAATAATGACTGTAAACAACACCCCAGGGTGTTTATCTTCATACTCGCTAACAAAATCTAAAATTGGCTCAACTACTGAGCGATAAGGAGAGTCCAGAAGATGTAAAGGAATATCTGGCACAAACTGTTGCCATTTTTGTTGTAGTTTTTCTCTGTCTGCATTACCAATATCAACATTAATAGCTACAATTTCATCGGCAATACTACGAGCATAATCTAACGCTTCTACTGTTCCTCGATTTAGTTGTCCTACAATCACAATTGCCGGATGAGTAACAACTTCAGTTTTAGGTCTGGGAATATAATTTCTAGGTGGTAAATCTTGAAGGCTAAGTCGCTGTGCTACATATTTATAGTGACGATTAATTGCTACAAATAAGCCGACTAATAAAGGAATCGCCACAACAACTAACCAAGCACCGCCCGAAAATTTAGTGGTGACAATTACTGCCAAAACAACTGCTGTCGCTGTTGTGCCTAAACCGTTCATCACAGCGCCCGCAACCCAGTTAGGTGCCTTTTCTTTGTACCAGTGAACTACCATTCCCGCTTGGGATAGGGTAAAGGAAGTGAATACGCCCACTGCATATAAGGGAATAATTGCGTTGACTTCACCCTTAAAGACCATGATTAACAAAGCAGCACTAATACTTAAGACAATAATGCCATTAGAGTAAACTAAGCGATCGCCTAACAGGGCTAATTGTCTTGGCAAAAAACCATCACGCGCCAAAAAGTAACCTAATCTGGGAAAATCCGCATAGCTAGTATTAGCTGCTAAAAGTAAGATCAACAGCGTAGCTATTTGGATAAAGTAATAAAAAGGGTTAGTATCGCCCAAAATTTGACGACCCAATAAAGACACTGCTGTTTGTCCCTCTTCAGGCACAATGTGGTAACTGCGGGCTAAGTAAGTGATTCCGATAAACATAAATCCTAGAACCACACCCATGTACAGCAATGTTTTGCGGGCATTTTCCCACTCTGGGGGTTTGAAAGCTAACACGCCATCTGAAATAGCTTCTACCCCTGTTAATGCTGTACATCCAGCCGAAAAAGCCCTCAAAACAAAAAATAAAGTTAGTGATTCACTGGCTGGAATAGCAGGATAAGCTTCTGGTGAATGACCAGTAAATTGTTTAAATAACCCAATCGCAATCAATACAAAAATACTGACAACAAAGGCATAAGTGGGAACCATGAAAATATTGCCTGATTCTCTGACCCCCCTCAGATTTGCCAGCATGACTAAAAATATGAAAATTACGCACAGTCCTACTGTGTAGGGTTGTAGTGCTGGAATGGCGGAGGTAAGTGCGGCTGTAGCCGCAGAAATGCTTACTGTTACCGTCAAGATGTAGTCAATCAGCAGTGAACCCCCTGCTACTAAACCTGGGTATAAACCTAGATTCTCACGAGCAACAATGTAAGAGCCGCCTCCCATTGGATAAGCTTTAATCGTCTGCCGATACGACAGTATTACTATTCCTAGCAGCAATATAATCGTTGCAGCAATTGGGAGAGACAAACTAAGAGCAGCACTCCCAGCAGCTACCAGCACTAATAAAATTTCTTCTGTCGCATAAGCAACGGATGAGAGAGCATCCGAGGAAAGAACTGCTAAGGCTGCGGCATTACTTAATCTTTCTTCTGCATGAGCGCTTGTTGGCAAGCTTTCACCTACCAGCACTCGCTTAAGCCCAGACAATGACATAGCAAATATTCCTATATTGTTTTGACACTACTCCCTTCCCACTATGGCGAATACCTATTTTATAAACCGCCAAGACGCAAAGAACGCCAAGGAAGAAGAAGAATATAATCGGTAATCTTTTAATGGGAAGGGAGTATACTTCTTACAAAAATCGCAAAATTAACCCTTAATCCCCCTTGTAAAAGCGGGATTAGTAAATTTCCCTTTCTACATGAATTTTGGGGAAGGTTAGAAAGGGGTAATACAAGGACTTTTGGCAAGATGTATACTCAGTTGATTAACTAGCTAATGAGCAAGTATTACTGAAAATCTGGCATATTAACAAGTATTTTTTTCTAAAATTTCTACAACAGGCGTAGTTGACCTGATTTATTACTCGTCTGCAACTGTTTTTTTGATGACTTATCTATGTCATCCTCAGCATCAAGGCTATTAGACCATGCTTCTTCCTCAGCAGCTAGTAACCTTTGTGCTGCTTCTACCATATAACCAGAAATATCTTTAAGGTCTTCGCGATTATCAAGATAAGTTTTCAACGCTTCCATTGGGTCAATGCTGGCGCTTGAACCAAGTTCTGGCAAACGAGGTCGGGCTAACTGACTAACTAATTCTGCTTGAATACTATAAATATGAGCTTCACTTAATGCTTGATGTATAGATGCTGTCTCAATTTCATCGAGTTGTTCAGAGCGCAGTTTGTAAATTAATCGCACTACAGCGTCTTTGATATCTTTTTTGCCTATAGTTTTGAGTAGCGCGGCTTGTGGGTCATCTGAAGAAGATACGTCTACATCAATGGTGCGGAAGGTGCGGACTGGTAAAGGACAGAATTCCCATTGAGCTTTGCCTTTCTCTAGCTCAAGTAATATATAGCCTTTATCTTCTTTTTCTTCAGAAAAATCAACTCGCTCAATGCTACCAGGATAAATTATAGGGGGATCGTTAGATTTATTGAGATTTTGGTGACGGTGAACATGACCTAACGCCACGTAGTCAAAGCAAGGACGAATTAGTAAGGATAGGGGAATAGTAAAGCCTTTACCGACTGCTAATAAGCGTTCTGCTCCTAAATTGGCGTTATCTGCCATTAAGTGAGCTAGAACAACTGTTGGCGCTTCTGGATCTAAACGGCGAATTTCCCCTTCTAAGACGGGTTCTAGGCGGTCTATTAATAACTTATTAATGTCTGTTAGGGAAAGATTTTCTGTTTCGGGTTTAGTTAGTAAAGCTGAACGAGTCAGCCAAGGAAGCGTTATTACCTGAACCATACCGTGACGAGTTGGGATGCGATGGGTAGCGATGCGATCGCCCACTACAAACCCAGGTACACCTAATGTACGATAGATACATAAACTCGCACCACCTTGTCCTTGTGAATGCTGATCGTGATTTCCTACCAACAATACAGTAGGAATTTTCGCATCAACTAAGCGGCGAAATTGACTGGCAAATGCTTCCTGTACATAAGGCGGCGGCGTAGCATCAGGAAAAGCATCGCCACCAAATAATACTAGATCTACAGGTTCTGCGATCGCTTTATCTATGCACAGCGACAGAGTTTTCATAAAATCCTCCAACCGCGTATTTAATCCTGTTTCTGGATTAATCCGTCCGTGGGAAAAACCACTTCCCATGTGAATGTCGGATAGATGGAGGATTTTAATCATTGTTAGCTTTTAACAATTAGCTGTTAACTCTTAGCTTATTCGTTAATTAAGTTAATAGCACTAACAAAACACAAATTTTTAATTTGGCTTTTGCACTATATTCACTTATCAATTATCAGGAGACAGAGGATATACCAATCGCTCTCAGGTTTAACCTAAGAGCGATTTCAAAGCTAATTGCTAATGGCTAATCGCTTAAATGTGGATTCCACACTCGGTTTTTTCACTTCCACGCCAACGACCAGCGCGTTCGTCTTCACCTTCTTTTACTTGTGTGGTAATTGGTTCATCGCCAATGCTGGGATAACCTTGGTCATGCAGTGGGTTATAAATTACGTCATGCTCAAATACATAAGCCCAACTTTCTTTACGAGTCCAACTCGCTAAAGGATTCACCTTCAGACGACCATTTGAATCTAGCTCAAATACTGGCATTTCAGCACGAGTCACAGCTTGGTCACGACGACGACCTGTAATCCATGCCACTGTATTCAGTTCGGCTAGACCCCGTTGCAGAGGTTCAATCTTAGTAATATCGTGGAATTTGGCAATATCTGTATCCCAAAGTGCTTCACCATATTTGGCGGCAAACTCTTCGCGGGAATTTACGTCTGGTGTTTTGTAAACCTTTAAATCTAGATTGTAGATTTCTTTACTTTTGGCAACAAGTTCCAAACTTTGTGGGAAGTGGTAGAGTGTGTCGAGAAACATCACTGGCACTGGGACGGCTGGTTTAAGTTCTCGATAGAGAATATCCGTAATCACCATGTCATCCACATTAAAGGCGCTGGTCTGCACAAATCCGTTGGGGATATTCTCAACACACCAACGCAGAATCTCTTTGGGATATGCCTTATCAAATCTCTTGTTTAGTGCATCCAGGTCAAGCTGAGAAATTTGAACCGCCGATGTTGTGGAGTGGGTCATGAGTAGGTGTTTAAGTCTAACCGCATCTTGAGTATAGTCAATTATACCTTGGAAACAGCTTTTAAGATCTTGAGCAACATCCATGATTTATTTTTTATCTATGCTAAATATTCGCTCAGGTAAACAATTGAGTAGACTACTCTCTTCCCACCCAAAGAATATTTATTTTTATAACCGCCAAGACGCAAAGAACGCCAAGGAAGAAGAAGAATATGATCGGTAATCTTTTAGTGGGAAGGAAGTAGCAATTTTTATAATTAATTTTCTTGATCTGTAAACTGAGATATACATCAAAAAAATGTACTGTTTAAAAAGCCTGTAATGTCAAGCAATAAGTTCAAAGAAGGTGTGATTGAATGCGGTTAATACTTTATAGCAAAGTTGGTTGTCACCTCTGCGAAGGGTTACAGGAAAAGCTAGAACAAATACAAGGTATTGAAGTTGAGTTAGAAGTCAGAGATATCAATAATCGTGATGAGTGGTTTCAAGCTTATCAGTATGAGGTTCCGGTGTTATATCGGGAAAAAGATGGTAGAGAGGAACAACTTCCACGTCCTTCTCCCCGTGCTAGTGTGCGACAGTTGGAGCAAATGCTACAGAAATATCAGTAACGAAATGGTTAACAATAGGCGCATACGATCTGTGTGAGGGTTTGTTGACATGAAGTTACGAGAGTTACTAGAAACTGTTCCTAATTTGTTGGAAACGCCAAATCATCCGGCGTTGGATGCTGAAGTTAAAGGCTTGAAAACTAATTCTCATGCTTGTCAGGCAGGGGATTTGTTTATTGGGATGCCAGGAACTAGGGTTGATGGTGGGGAGTTTTGGCATAGTGCTTTAGCCTCTGGTGCGATCGCTGCTATAGTTTCCCCACAAGCAGCACAAAAACATCCCATAGCAGATGCTTGTGTGATTTCAGCAGCAGATATGACTCAAGCTTGTGCTGCTGTAGCGACGGCTTTTTATGGCTATCCAGGGCGACAGCTAAATTTGATTGGAGTTACGGGTACAAATGGCAAAACTACTACGACTCATTTAATTGAATTTCTGCTAAATCATCAACAGCATCCGACAGCTTTATTCGGTACACTATATACCCGTTGGTCTGGTTATCAGGAAACTGCTACACATACCACGCCGTTTGCGGTGGAATTGCAAAAACAATTAGCTGATGCGATCGCGGCTGGGTGCAAAATGGGGGTAATGGAAGTTAGTTCCCACGCGCTGGCGCAAGGAAGGGTGTTAGGTTGTCCATTTGAAGTGGCGGTGTTTACCAATTTGACGCAAGATCATTTGGACTATCACCGCGATATGGAAGATTATTTTGCTGCTAAAGCTTTGCTATTTAGCCCTGAATATCTTCAAGGTCGCGCTGTAATTAATTTAGATGATGATTACGGAAAGCGGTTAATTGAAAAATCACCCTCAGAAAAAATTTGGAGTTACAGCGTTAACGATTCTAAGGCGGATTTGTGGACTAGCGATCTAAATTATGGGCAAACAGGTGTGAGTGGAATGCTACACACTCCTGCGGGTGAGATGGCTTTTTCTTCGCCGTTGGTAGGTCAGTATAATCTGGAAAACTTACTTGCCGCAGTGGGGACTATTTTACATTTAGGCTTGGATCTAGAGTCTGTGGTGCAAGCGTTACCAGAATTTGTGGGGGTTCCAGGGCGGATGGAACGGGTGCAAATAACGCCTGAGCAAGATATTAGTGTGATTGTAGATTATGCTCATACGCCGGATAGTTTGGAGAATTTGCTGAAGGCTGCGCGACCGTTTATTCAGGGTAAGATGATTTGTGTGTTTGGTTGTGGAGGCGATCGCGATCGCACTAAGCGTCCTTTGATGGGTGCAATTGCAGCCGAACTTGCCGATCAAGTTGTGGTAACTTCTGATAACCCGCGTACTGAAGATCCAGAAAAGATTCTGCAAGATGTTTTAGCTGGAATACCTGAGTCAGTTAAACCAATAGTAAATAGCGATCGCGCTACTGCAATTCAAACAGCTATTTTAGAAGCAAAACCTGGTGATGGTGTTCTAATTGCTGGTAAAGGGCATGAAGATTATCAAATATTGGGAACTGAAAAAATCCACTTTGACGATCGCGAACAAGCAAGAGATGCTTTAAGCAAAAGGTAAAACTTAGGGCTTACGCAATCTACCTCTCCAAAAAAGAATAATGTCTCACCCCTGCACCTTAATTAATAATTTAGAGGAGTAGGGGTTATTTATGCCACCTACTTAGATAGCCTGATATTAGATACCACTAAAGCCATGCAAAATCACCTCATCCCCAATATGGATACCTCTCTTTACCAGTTAGCTATAGATACAGCGCCATCTTTAGCTGATATTTCAGTTAGCCCTGCGGTGCTGAAATCTATGGTAGGGGGGATGATTGATATGTTAATTGAGCAAAAACTACCTGCAACTGTATTGGTAAAACTCCCACATGGTAAAGTTTGGCAAACAGAGATAGATGAATACATCAAACAGGTAGCAATCCAAAAAAATATTTATTTATGTGATGTGAAGCAACCAGAAAGAGATCGGGTAGAAAATGGTATAGGTGCTTCAATATTTCCTGTCCAAATCATCAATAGTAGCTACTTGCGACAAGAGTACTTTTTGTTAGTCTTAACTGACAATTTTTGTAGCGTGATTGTTGCTCATCGATTCCGCAACTTGACAACAGGGCAACCTGGGGAATCGTCTAAAAAAACTCAGTTGCAGGTAATATATGCTTTTGATAACAGCACTGTAAGGCGAGTTTTGGAGGGTATTAAACAGGTAATACCTACAGCATTAATACCTTCTGATACGCAGTCATTGGTAGAGGAATCTGAAACTGTTAAAACAGGTATGGCTACTTCTACTGAAGATTTATTAAGCAATTGGAATTCATTATTTAAAGTACCAGAAACTTGTGATCCTGTGCTGTTTAATTACTTGTGGGCAAAACAAGTGCAGCGACAGGAAGAAATTTGGCAGAATAAAGGCGATCGCCATCTTGATTTATCTTCTCCTGTTGTAGAAAAAAATACAATAGAGAGTACATTAATACAGCAAAAAAACCACCCGCGAGACTCACTAATATCTCAAGATGAGTTTCTTAATGATTTGATTCAGGAATTAAAAACGCCTCTGACGAGCATGAAAACAGCTTTAAAATTGCTGGAGTCATCGCAATTAAAACCAACACAACGACAACGATATATGCAGATGTTGGAGACACAGTGCGATCGCCAGAATTCCCTGATTACTGGTTTAATGGAACTATCACAACTAGACCGCGCTACAGAGCAAATATCTCTACAACCACTAAACTTAAGTGACATTGTACCAAGTGTTGTTAGTACCTATCAGCCACTTGCTCAAGAAAAAGGGATTCAACTTGGCTATACTGTACCCGATAATTTGCCACCTGTTTTATGTTTAGAAACATGGTTGCGGCAGATAGTGATTAATTTGCTCCACAATAGCATCAAATATACTCCCTCCGGTGGAAGAGTTTCGGTGTTAGCACAACTTCAGGGTGATTATCTCCAGCTAGAATTTCGAGATACTGGAATTGGAATTGCATCTAATGAAATTCCCAAAATTTTTGACCGATTTTATCGGGGACGTGCAGTAAGTGGAGAAGATGCTGTTGGCGCTGGCTTAGGCTTGACAATTGTGCAACAACTATTACTACGTTGTGGCGGTTCTATTTCTGTTAATAGCAAGTTAGGCGGAGGTTCCAACTTTAAAGTGCTACTGCCTGTATATCATCAAAGCTAATTATTAGAAATAGGGCAAAAGCATCTATTTTTTAGTTGACAGGCAATTGTTAAGTAATAAAATTGATGCTCTTGTCCTAGAGAATATATTTACTAACTATCAAATAGTATTGTAATTTAAGTGTTCGATTTAATGAAACTTAAAATATAATTATTATAGCTATTGCATAATTCGATAAATCTTGTATTTCATCTGCGTACCCTTCGGGAAGGCTCCGCCTATATCTGCGGTTAATTTAAGTTCTAAAAAAAACAAAAATCCATTATATATGATAGTTGATCAAATCTTCTTCGATCTGTCCCCCGATTTGTTTTGCATCGTAGGAACAGACGGCTATTTTAAAAAAGTTAATCCTAGCTTTGAAAGAGTGCTGGGATTTACTATTGAAGAGATACTTAGAGAAGAGTTTATCAATTTAGTTCATCCTCACGATCGCATAGCCACTACCCAGGAATTAGAGAAGCTCAAAAACGGCACGGCAACGACATCATTTGAGCATCGTTTTCGATGCCAAAACGGTTCTTATCGGTGGCTTTCTTGGGCGCTTCATTCAACGTTAGAACAAGATGTTTTATATG
Source organism: Crinalium epipsammum PCC 9333 (assembly GCF_000317495.1). Taxonomy (GTDB): domain Bacteria; phylum Cyanobacteriota; class Cyanobacteriia; order Cyanobacteriales; family PCC-9333; genus Crinalium; species Crinalium epipsammum. The sequence goes on along the minus strand of NC_019753.1, from coordinate 103,237 downwards.
GAGTTGGTCGGGATATTACCGAGCGTAAGCAAACAGCACAGGAGTTTCTGGAAAACGAGGAGCGTCTTCAATTTATAGTTGATGTGTCCCGACTCGGAACGTGGGAGCTTGATCTCGCTACGTTGAAAGCCACTCGATCGCTGCGACACGATCAGATATTTGGCTATGACGCATTGCTTCCTGAGTGGACATTATCCATGTTTCTTAATCATGTTCATCCTGACGATCGCGCCCAAGTGCAAGCAAGTTTTGAAACTGCTTTAGCAACGAGTGGAGAATGGTATTTTGAATGCCGTATCTGTCGAACTGATAACGAGACACGATGGATTGAAGCAAGAGGACACCATATTCTCAACGCTGACGGGGTTGCGATCAAAATCTTGGGTACAGTTGCCGACATCACCGAGAAAAAGCAGAAAGAAGAAACTCTGCTTGATATCCGCACCAGACTGGAATCAGCTTTAAACGCAGGTGCGATCGCCACCTGGACATTTGATTTAATTAACAATCGTGTTTTTGCCGATCACAACCTAGAGCAATTGTTTTGTGTATCAAAAGAAGAAGCCGCAGGTGGCTCCCTAGAAAGCTATGTGCGTGCTATCCATCCTGACGATCGCCAGCAGGTTAACGAAGAAATTCAAGCAGCGATCGCACGTCGGAGTGATTACGAAGCTGAGTACCGAATTGTACAGCGTGATGGTTCTGTACGCTGGGTGATTGCACGCGGGCGGGTAGAGTGCGATCGCACAGGCAAACCTGTCAGTCTTCCAGGTGTCGTACTTGACCTTACAGAGCGCAAACAAATCGAGAAAGCACTTCAAGAAAGCGAAACCAAGTTTCGACAGCTTGCCAATTCCATTCCGCAACTTGCTTGGATGGCAAATCCCGACGGCTGGATATTTTGGTACAACCAACAATGGTATGACTATACAGGCACTACACCAGAGCAAATGGAAGGATGGCAGTGGCAGAGCGTCCATGAGCCAGAGATTCTCCCCAAAGTAATTGAGCAGTGGCAGGCATCAATCTCGACAGGCTTGCCTTTTGAAATGGAATTCCCTCTACGAAACGCCCAGGGAGAGTTTGAGTGGTTTCTGACCAGAGTAAACCCATTCAAGGATGCTGGCGGCAAAATTCTCTTGTGGTTTGGTACAAACACTAATGTCACCTACCAGAGGAGTTTAATAGAAGAAAAGCAGGAACTTCTAGAAAGCGAACGAGCAGCTAGAAGTGAGCTTGAACGTGCAAGTCGCCTCAAAGATGAATTTTTGCTTACCCTGTCCCACGAACTTCGCACTCCCCTCAATGCCATACTTGGTTGGTCGCAACTGCTTCGCACAGGTAAGGCGGATGCAGCCAGAATGGCTCAGGGACTCAATATCATTGAGCGTAATGTCCGAGTCCAAGGGCAATTGATCGACGACCTCCTAGATATGAGCCGTATTATTTCTGGAAAGCTCAGGCTCAATGTACAGCGTGTTGATTTAGCAGGAGTGATTGAATCTGCCTTTGAAACTGTCCGTTGGTCAGCAGATGCTAAGAATATTCGTCTGCAAAAAGTTTTGGATCATCAAGCTGGTATTGTCTCAGGTGATCCCTCTCGGCTACAACAAATTATCTGGAATCTTGTTGCCAACGCGATTAAATTTACTCCTAAAGGTGGCAGAGTTCAAGTTGTTTTGGAGCGCGTCAATTCCCATCTAGAAATTAGTGTAATTGATACTGGGCAAGGTATTAAGCCGGAGTTTCTGCCTTATGTGTTTGAGCGGTTTCGGCAGGCTGATGCCTCAACCACACGCAAGCACGGAGGCTTAGGCTTAGGACTTTCTATAGTTAAGCACCTTACCGAAATGCACGGTGGTTCTATCACAGTGAAAAGCGCAGGTGAGGGTAAAGGCACTACGTTTATTGTGGCGCTTCCTCTGGTTGTAGTTCACCCGCAACCAGATGAAATGGAGTTGAGCTATTCAGCAGAAGATCAAAGCAGCGTTCAAGAGGAACAACTTACACTTGACGGAATTAAGGTGCTAGTAGTAGATGATGAATCTGACGCACGTGAGCTTGTTAAGTTAGTGCTGGAGAGTTGTAACGCCCAAGTAATTACAGCCGCTTCTGCACAGGAGGCATTAGAAGTACTTCAGCAGGAGGAAATGCACATTCTTGTTAGTGACATTGGGATGCCGGAGGAGGATGGCTATCAGCTTATCGGTAAGGTAAGAAAGCTGAGTCCCGAAGGAGGTGGCAAGATTCCAGCAGTGGCTCTTACTGCTTATGCTAGAGCAGAAGATCGTAAACGCGCTCTTTTATCGGGTTATCAGATGCACGTGAGTAAGCCTATTGAACCAAGTGAGTTGATTGCTGTTGTCTCAAGCCTGACAAGTTTGATGCCGAAGGCGCGAGATTGCGAACTTTGATCGGTAGGTCATCAGGTAAAGGCATCGCGGGGTAGGCTGGGATCTCGGTTCAGGTCGAGTGCTTCTGGAAGTTCAGCCAAGGGGGATTGACGGAAGAATTCTGAGAGTTTACTTGCTTGGTCTGGGTGGGCGTTGTTATTGTGTTTCGTCAGGCTCTGGGCTAAGAGTTGGATGATATACAGTTTATCGTTGGATGAAAGTTGAAGCAGTTGTTTTTCTAGTTCTGGAATAACCATGATGGGGTAAAGTGGAGGATAATTTTATTTTAATTTCAGCATCTTGAGTTTATTTAGCTATATGTAGGGTGCGTTCCTCAACGCACCATCAGCAATGGATAAGTAGTTAAATATGGCAAGAGATCGTTATTTGTTTTTATGGCGATCGCAATCTCGCATTAAGAGCTTTATCTAAATTATCAGGAATTTGCCCTTACTGATCTGGATGGATTGGATGCTGAATTAGTCTTGAACGTGGTAAAATTTAGTTCGTTAATCTTAACCCAGCTATCTTTTTCAGTTTTGCTTGTATTAAATTTAATACATTAAAATGTTATTAAATAATTTTAATATATCCGAACTGCCAGCGATAAAATTATCAGAAAAAAGTAATTTACCTAATTGTGCAGCTATTTACTTTGTATCTGATAATCAAGGGCAGGTTATTTATGTTGGCAGAACAGTTAATTTAGTTGAGCGATGGCGTGAACACCATAGATATAATCAACTCAAAAGGTTAAATCGGAAAACACCTATTACTATTAGGTGGATGACTTGTAGTAATGATGTTAAAACTCTTACAGAATTAGAAAATGAATTCATCAAACTCTACAAGCCACCGTTAAACTGGTCTAAAGTAGTATCGCCAGTTAAAAGAATAACTCCATCAGAAGTCGCATTACAGCAGAGCCTTCAGCAGTTAGCCAAGTTTAACACTATGATATTTGGGTTTGACCCTATAGCCACTGAAGAACCACCAACAATATACTTAGTTTATCCTGTCTATGGTAAGCGGGGCATATCAGGTAGAATAAGAAGCGCATTAAAAAACATTAATAAAAAAGCTAGTTCATTGAAATGGAAAGAATACAATACCGAGTCTAAGTCTTTAGGAAAATTCGGCTATTGGGAAACTGAGTACAACGGCATAAGAATAGATCTAACCCCGTTTGACCATTTAGTTGACTTTATGTCTGATTCCACTTGCCGGACTATTGCTGGTGTAGAATTTATGGCTTTTAGCAGTATTCAGGTAGAAGCAATTTTAGCAAATGTACCGGAAATTAAACAAGAAATTGCAGGTTTAGATGCCTTAGAAGACGATCCTATCCCTATAGAATTTGTCAATCCGACTCAAGTTACTAAATTTAATCAAAAAGATACTAATGAAAAGGAACTCTGGGAGGAATTAGAGCCAATGCCTGAAGGTGAAGCTAGAGTAATGACTCGTCAATTTTTAGATGTGACTGGTGTAGAAATAGAGGTGTGTATTAACGAAAATGGTAAATATTTTGTTAGACATAATCTTTACTGGTGGATAAGGCATGGCGATCAAAATCCTGATTTAGATAGAAATTGCGTAATACTTAACTTACAGAATGCAGTTAAGAGACTACCTACTATTAGATGGTCTGGCTATAAGTTTAGATTAGAAAACATCGTGTTTAGTGAAGACGATGTAGAAGTTGAAAGTATATTGCTTCCATTTGGTATGTTTGAAGACCTAATTAGAGATACATCAGGATGGACAAGTGAACAGTTTAGGGAAGAAGTTAAAAGTGGTAAATATCAATTGAAACTAGAAGATAACGCATACATGAAACTATGTGTCTGGTTACAGCGTAATTCATTATCTTCGCTGCTTCAGACTAATAATAGCTAAACAAGCTTCAATAAGTTATTGTGCTGCCTAACAAGTAATAGCTTCTGTGTTGCTAACGTTGAGCGGTAAGAAAATTGTCAAAACTTCACCTTGTTGAGGTCGCTGACGTACAATTAACTTACCTCCAAGGGCTTGAAATAAATTTTTAGTGACGTTCATATTCAAACTCAAACTGCCAGTCTCTGGCTGGAACATCAATAATTGACCAATTAATTTTCTCCGTGAGTCTGTTGTTGATTTGGAGTTTTCATCTAAATCTAATTGAGACTGGAGTTGTAATTTTAGTTGATTACCAGCAGGGGTTACTTCTATTTGAATATGACCACCTGCTGGTAGATTGCGGGTGAAATTTTCCATTAATCCAGTAAGTACCTGATCGAGCATAGCAGGATTAGTAATTACGGTTGGCAGCTTTTGGGGTAAGTCAATTTCTAATGTTAGGTTACGCCGTTTGGCTTGTTGTTGCCAACGAGGAATACTTTGCTGTAGCAATTGAGTTAGGGAGATTGTTGTTAAATGGACTGGTGCTTGTTTAGGTGTTGATGTTGCTAATTCCACTCCCCGAAAAATTAGCTCCATACGGTTAATTTGTTCAGTACACTCATGGTCGATAATTTCCAGACGTTTGATTACTTCTGGTGCTAATTCTCGCCGTTTTAAGAGTAGTTTAGTAAGAGTACGAATAGTAGTTAATGGTGTACGAATTTCGTGAGTTAGTGCTTGTAATAGTTCTACATCGGGACTGTTTTGATTAAAGTTTTGAGTTAATTGCTCACTCCAAGTATCTTGTGAGTGAAATATAGTATTGTCTAATTCTTTGCTTTTTATTTCTAGCTGATACTCTTGTGGAGTCGCTGCGCGATACTCCTGCGAAGTCGCTGCGCGATCGCATCCTACTTTACCTGCAAAATTACTAGGAGTCGCCATCTCTTCTGGTAAATGTTTTAGCAGTTGGCGAGTGAATTCCATCACAATTCGATAATCAGGTGCTATGGGAGTAAACTCCTGCACAAGCTGATCGAGATGAGGTAATTGATGTGGATTGGTGAGTATGATTCGCGCCCGTAGCGATCGCCACACTTGTAAAATATCTTCAGGATCAAAGGAAAATTGAAACGCTGGATTTCCCTCGATGTCTTCCCCTAAAACCATCACCAAGCTAAATTGACGAGTAAAAACTACACAAAACTGTTCCATTGTTAATGGATCAGCCGCTATTAAGGGCAACTCCAAAGCTGCATTTATTGTCTCACAACAGCTTGCTGTCGCGGGTGGCAGTTTAAAGGGCATTAAAGCTAGATGATTAAATGAGTCTGCGGTAAAAATCCCTGTTTTAAAGTGAGAAATTAATTGGGGATTACTCAAAACTGGCACAGGGGCAGCTAAAACTAATCCGTTTACAGACGGCTCATAGTTATACTCAGAAGTGTCAATCAATGAAGTGAGCAATTTTTCTAAGGATGCGATTGCACCACACCACTCTCGCTCTGCTTTCTCTTGTTCCCGCGCAGTACGATTAGTCACGCGCTGAATCGCGTTGTCCATCACAATTTGCCCAACCAGACTCGTTTGATTTTGGGCTAGAATTTCACTTACCGTTGGAAATAACCATTTTTGCACCACAATCAACCCCTTATCCAGCAAGCAAATAATTTTGCCTAATTTAAGTGCTTTATATGTCTGAGAGTAACGGTATTAGTCATCTCTCTATGGTAGTAGAACCGAACCAATTATTCGCAATGTCCGTGCTTTGATTTAAAGGTTAGTTAATTGCCTTTGATTATAGGTAGCGATCGCACCAGCATAAACTTTAAAAAGTAACCTTTGTTGAAGCTTCCAACAACCGATTAAAATATTAACATTTAACTCAAAATTTTATTTTTGCGCTTTAGTTGTTCGCTTTCCAAGTTTGATGAGTAGAATTAACTTATATTAAGTTTTATATAAACTACTATATTTTACTATTTTTATTTACAAGTGACTTTCATTTTGATTTGTCATCATCAAAAAGTAATATTTATGGATGTATCTCAGGATTGATTGCTGCTAAATATAATTTTTTTTATAATGTAACTATAATTACTTAATATCTACTACGAAGTTAACACAATAAAACATTAGTTAAGATAATTTAGCCAAGTATAAATTATCTAGTAATTGCAAAATATTATTGACTTATGGTATTATTTCTTAAACGAGGAAAAAGCTGATGAAAAAAATTATTACATTGCTAATTAGCAGTTTACTATTAGTTAGTACTACTGCTTGTGAAAACCCTGCTAAAAATAGTGCCGACGCTCCTAGTAACGTCCAAGAAAGCCCTAAAGCTCCCGACGTTAAATCTGCTGATGATACCAAAAAAGATGCTCAAAGTGAGCTTCGCAGAAAACAACTAAATGCTGACATTAAAGCACGAGAGCAACGAAACAATGTTACTGGCGGTGACCCAGACAGAGCTACAGGCGACATAAAAAGTGAAGTTCGTAGCAAATTAGAAGCTAATATTCCAGGCTCTCAGCTAACAATAAATGCTGATAAACAAGGGGCAGTGGTTATATCGGGAACAGTTCCTAATGCGGCTGATAAAACCAAAATAGATGGTTTGACGAAGCAGATTAAAGGGGTAAAAACCGTTACCTCTGACAAAGTAGTTGTTGCGCCAGCTACTAAAAAGTAGATAGAAAATGCTGTAAATAAACTCAGTATTAGTTTCAAATTCTAGCTAGAAAACTTTTTTTAAGGAGAAAAAAATGGCTTTAGGTTATGAAAAACGTGCAGTGGGTGTATTTTCTAGCTCACAAGAGGCACAAGATGCACTTGCTGAACTGAGAGATGCTGGATTCCCAATGTCAAAAGTTTCGGTAATCGCTAAAGATGGAGACGCAAGTAAGTTTGTAGACAGCGATGTTAGGGATGCTGATGGTAATAAAGCCGATGACGGTGCTAAAACTGGTGCAGCGACGGGTGGAGCATTAGGTGGATTAACTGGGTTATTAGTAGGTTTAGGTGCGATCGCCATTCCAGGAATTGGCCCTGTGATGTTAGCAGGAGCAGCCGCAACAGCTATTGCAACCACACTGTCTGGTGCTGCTATAGGCGCAGCAGCAGGTGGAATTATTGGTTCCTTAGTTGGTTTAGGAATTCCAGAAGAGCGGGCGACGGTTTATAACGAGCGAGTCAACCGAGGACACTACTTAGTAATGCTAGACGGTACAGAAGATGAGATCCGTCGCGCAGAAGCTATTTTAAGTCGCCGAGGTGTTCAAGAATGGGGTGTTTATGATATACCAAACTCTGCCCCAATTCCGGCAACTCATACCTCTACAACCTCTACGACTGTTGAGCATGAAGGTATTAGGGATGCAGATGATCTGGTAGTTATTGTTGACAAGCGAGATGAAGTTCGTTAGTGTTTTTCAAGTTTAAAACTTAATTTGCCACCAATTCTAATAGAGACGCGAAATTTTGCGTCTCTATTTAATGCTTTTTAAAGCTTCTAACAATTGCTCAAAATCGCCCTTGTTATGAGTCGCCATTACTGATATGCGGATTCTACTGCTATTAACAGTAGGAGGACGAATAGCTGGGGCAAAAATACCTGCTATTTTAAGTTGTTGTCCCACTTTTACAGCATCAGCAGGGGTAGGAAGACGTAAGCAAAGGATGGGAGACTCAGAAGGTAATAATTCCCAATTTGGTAGTTCTTCTATGAGGAACTGTTTAAGGTTATTAATATTACGCCACAAGTGGTTACGCCTTTCTGGTTCTTGTTTAACTATATTAATTGCTGCTAATGCTGCGGCTGTATCTGCTGGCGACAAAGCAGTGGTATAAATCCAACTAGGTGCGCGGTTGCGGAGAAAGTCGATTAAACTAGCTGAACCCGCAACGTATCCTCCCAAGCTTCCTAAAGCTTTGCTGAGAGTACCAATTTGAATTAAGGGGCGTTGAGTACAGCCAAAATGTTCTACAACACCAGCGCCATTTTTTCCCATAACGCCAGTGGCATGAGCTTCATCTACTAGCAGCATACAGTTAAATTCTTCAGCCAGATCCAATATTGAGGGTAATGGGCATAAGTCACCATCCATACTGAAAACGCTATCTGTGATGATTAAACAGCGTCGGTATTGTTGCCTGTTTTGCTGTAGTTTAGTTTTAAAATCCGCAAGATTACAGTGAGTGTATTCAATAACTGTTGCACCACTCAAAAGTGCGCCGTTTTTGAGACTAGAGTGATTATATTGATCCGAGAGAATTAAATCACGCTTGCCTACTATAGATGCGATCGCACCTATATTTGCCAAATATCCAGAACTAAATACTAAAGCATCTTCGGTGTTTTTCAGCGATGCGATCGCGCTTTCTAACTGGCGATGTAGTTCCCGATGTCCACTCAATAAACGTGAACCTGTGCTACCTGTACCAAATTCTTTCGTAGCAGCAATAGCGGCTTGAATCAAGCGAGCATCACCAGCTAAACCTAAATAATCATTACTAGCAAAATTAATTAGCGATCGCCCTTCAAGTTGCACTATAGCACCCGGTCTTCCTTGAATCGTCTGTACAGAGCGATACCAGTCAGCTTTGTGAATTGTCTCTAACGATTTATCTATCCAACTATAAGGATCTATTAGCATAATTGATCAAATTAAATTCTGAACCGACTTGAAGTATTTAAAATATGCTTAATAGGTAAGTATATTTTAAATTTTTAGCTGAAATTATGCCCTTGCAACCAGATCAACGCACTAAGTTAGATGACACCGAGGATTCACTGTTTTACTCCTCGCCACGCTTTGTAACTCACGTAGACGAGGGTTTTATCCAACAGTTAACAGATCTCTACCGTTCACGCCTCCAGCCTAACACCCGTATTTTCGACATGATGAGTAGCTGGGTTTCCCACCTACCAGAAGAAATAAAATTTGCTCACGTTGAAGGGCATGGCTTAAATGCTGAAGAATTAGCGCGTAATCCTCAGCTAAATCATTACTTTGTGCAAAATCTCAACGAAAACCCTAAGTTACCTTTACCAGATCAAAATTTTGATGCTGTTGTCAACACCGTTTCAGTACAGTATTTGCAATACCCAGAAGCAGTGTTTTCAGAAATTTATCGGATTCTTAAGCCTGGTGGTATAGCAATTTTTAGCTTTTCTAATCGGATGTTTTATCAAAAAGCCATTCAATCGTGGCGCGAGGGTTCAGAAGGTAGTCGTGTTGAACTTGTCAAAAGTTACTTCCAATCAGTGCCAGGATTCAGCACACCAGAGGTAATTGTCCACAAGTCCAATACACCTAACTTTCTTCAGTGGCTAGGCGCTAGTAGCGGTGATCCTTTTTATGCAGTCATTAGTTACCGTCAAGCATGAGTATATTCAGCAACCGCTTTTAGCTTAATTCTAAATTTTTGTCAAGACTTTATGACTTCTTTGCTGATAAGACTTATCCTCAAAAGTACATAGTAGATTTGATCTCAAATTTCAGGGCGAGATCAAGCTAGCTGAGGAAGGGTTCGCAGCACATATTTTTGCAACCCAAGTTTATTGCTCAAAATTTCATATTTAAAGGAGAATTTAACATTATGGCACAGGATTCCGCAGCCAGCTTTTTTAAAGCTGTACTACACGATCAAGCATTACAACAAAACTTCAAAGCCATTACTGATCCAAGCACCTTTGTAAAAATGGCTGGGCAACGTGGTTATAGTTTCACAGTCGAAGAACTAGAAGCGGCGATCAGTAAACTATCTCCCGAAGAGATGGCGGCTGTAATAAATCCAGGTGTCGGACCAAGACGGCATTTATTACCTAGATAAATTGTTATCTAAGCAGTTATCAGTTAGCTGTTTTCAGTAATCACTAATTAATAATTAGTGATTTTTATTTTACCTAACAACAAAATGCCTGATAACTGAATGCTTAATTCAACTAAGCATTTTGATCTATTTGGGCTAAAATCTGTTGGATGCGATCGCACAAATCCTCATGACAATGACCGTTGCTGGCAATCAAGCAACCCCATTGATTCACATCGCCTTGGTTATACTTTAATGGCTGACCATCTACATGGGTAAACTTCCCACCAGCTTCGGTCAAAATTAATTCAGGTGCTGCCATATCCCAGTCTTTGGGCGCAGACTTACCAGAAATTGAAATATAGACATCTGCTTTTTGCTCTACAATTGTGGCAACTTTACAGCCGACACTGCCAACAGCGCGTTGATTTTGGCAAGGTAGTTGTTGTAATAGCTGGTTGAAGCGTTGATCTCGATGGGTGCGACTAACCACTAAAGTTAAATCTGCCAGAGAATTGCGATCAGAGACTTGCACTTGAGTTGTAGAACCGTCGCGAGTTTCTTCAAAAGTGCCACCATTTTTGATAGCATAAAACAATTTTTCAGCTTCCGGCCATGCAACTACTGCTAAAACTGGTCTACCTTGATGTACTAATGCAATGTGAATAGCATATTCACCAGTTTTGTCTATAAAATCTCGCGTGCCATCAAGGGGGTCAATTATCCATACCCAAGAGTGATCTATAGGTAGCGATGTCTGAGATTGATATGTTTCTTCGGTTAAATAGCCAAAGTCTTCAATACCTATAGACGCTTGTAGCTTTTCTAAAATGTAAGCGTTGACAGCGAGATCTGCCGCAGTCACAGGTCCACCTGTCTTTTCTTGTATATTGAGGTTACCTGTGCTTGGTTCACCGCGATAGAAAGACCGGAGAATATCTGATGCACCCCAACCAATAGCACGAGCGATCGCACTAATCTCATCTAAGCCCTCGTACCGTTGTTCACCTAAGTATTTTAATTCGCCCACACTATCCTTCCTCAACTTGCAACAACCGAGTGGATGCTGCCCCTGTAGCAACAACAACCTATTATTAACTCCACAGCAAGCCAATAGGCTTTATGCCCTCTACCAGACAGGCTTATCAATCGCAAAAACTAACCCATGAGATTTTACGCCGATTTAATCAATTAAACCACGTATTTCAAAGCTGACCTCCGGCAATCCAAAGATGTTGTTGACGAATCAATATTGTGTTGAGTTGTTTCCATATTGATGATTGTCAATTTCACCTCAACCTGGAACAAATTAAATATACTTACGTCAAACTATAAATTGCCGAATATAAACCCCTGTAATTAATTTCAATTTTTGCAAATTATAAATTTAAATTGCAAAAATTAATATATTTAAATATTAAAATTAATATCCATAAAAAATTAATTTTATAAAATAAAAAATTTGGGAAAAAATAAACAACTTATTTGCTTAAAAAATAATAGCCCAATGTATAACTTTCTCGCCAGCAAAGTTAAACCTGCATAGATCAGCAAAAAAAAAGTTAAATTGTGTATATTTATGATTTTTTTTGGTAAACTTACTATAAAAAGCGATTTATCCGTATTTTTATAGGAAATTGTCAATTTCAGACCTTTCCGGGTAAAGCGTCCTCTAGAGGAATGTTAAATTGATCAATGCAGGAAAAAACCTTCATCTCTCAATCCACGTTAATTACCTACAAAATACACAATTTTGAATTGTTGCCGTTTTTTAGTTTCAAGGGGCAGATTCTGAAATCTCCTTTAAAGTCCTCTCAGATTTGCAAAAAATTTAGATATGCTTAAAATCATGACTTATAACTTAGTAAATAACTTAGCTATAAAGTTGCAAACTGTACCTGTTGAACTATCTAGGCAACATAAACGATTATTACTAATTTTCATAGATTTAATATTATTTATAATATCTATATACAGTGCTTTTGGTTTTCGATTGGGGTTTGGATTAAGACATATCATATTTTTTAAGTCTTGGTGGTTAATTAGTTTACTGATTTTGATTAAAATCAGTGTTTTTATATGGACGGGCATCTACCGCAGAGTTCTACGCTACACAGGCGTAGAATTTATATTAATGGCTATTAAAGCAGTTCTACTTAGCTCTAGCGCATTAGTAGTGTTAGCTTATTTTAGTCAATCTCAACAACTGCCACGCTCAGTTCTGCTAAACGATGCGTTGTTAACTTTGTTATTGGTAGTTGGCGCTAGACTATGGATGCGGTCAATAGTCCATAATCTGAATTCTTTAACAAATATAAGTAAATCCCAGCAAAAAATCATTATTTATGGGGCAGGAACAACTGGTTCTCAGCTAGCACAAACTTTGGCTCAAAACCCGGGTTATCGGTTAATAGCTTTTGTAGATGACAACCGAAATTTACATTACCAAGTAGTTCAAGGACTGACAGTTTACTCTCCAGAATTATTACCTAAACTGGTGGAACATAAAGATTGTTCTACAATTTTATTGGCAATGCCGTCTATAGACGGTCACAGAAAACAACAAATATTAAATTCTTTGCAATCTTTAAATGTGCAGGTAAAAACCGTACCAAGCATTACTGAAATTTTGTCAGGCGATGTATCTATTAGCAAAATTCGCAATATTGATATTGCAGATCTTTTAGGTAGAGAACAAGTTGCACCTAATCAAGAGTTACTGCAAACGGATGTTACTGGTAAAGCAGTATTAGTAACAGGGGCTGGTGGATCTATTGGCTCTGAGCTATGCCGTCAGATTGCTAAACAGAAACCTAAATGCTTGGTATTGTTTGAGCTAAATGAGTTTGCGTTGTACAGCATTGAAATGGAATTAGCTGAAACTTATCCAATGCTTAAACAAGTAGCTTGTTTAGGTTCTGTCAACGATTCAGATTATTTAACAAACACTTTAAAAAAACATCGCGTAAATACGGTTTATCATGCAGCAGCTTATAAACACGTACCTTTGGTAGAAGCAAATCCATCGCCTGGAATTTTGAACAATGTTTTAGGAACTTTAACTGTAGCTCGTTGTGCCAGCGAATCTGGTGTGAGCAAGTTTGTGTTAATTTCTACTGATAAGGCAGTTCGTCCTACTAATGTTATGGGAGCCACAAAAAGGGTTGCAGAACTAATTTTGCAGGCTATGGCTCAACAAGAAAAAACTACGACTTGCTTCACAATGGTGCGATTTGGCAATGTTTTAGGCAGCAGTGGTTCTGTTGTACCTCGGTTCCGACAACAGATTGCTGAAGGTAAGGCAGTAACAGTCACCCATCCTCAGATGACTCGTTATTTTATGTCAATTCCTGAAGCTGCTTCTTTAGTTATCCAAGCAGGAGCAATGGCTAAAGGTGGCGAAGTTTTCTTATTAGATATGGGTGAGCCAGTGCGGATTTATGATCTTGCTGTGCAAATGATTCAGTTAAGTGGTTTAGAGTTGGGTAAAGATATTGAGATTGAATTTAGTGGTTTAAGACCAGGAGAAAAGATATATGAAGAATTGTTGATTGATACTGCGAATGCTCAACCAACAAGGCATCCTAAAATTTTTTCTGCCAATGAACCAGTGACTAGGTGGGATGTGTTGAAACCGCGCTTAGACGCATTATTTTTTCATGCTAAATGCCATAATAATGGCAGTATGTTGTCAGAATTGAAAAATATTGTGCCAGAGTATCAACCTCAAAAACAATTAGGGGGTGAAGGTGAAAAAGTAGTTCAGGTAAATTAATTTGCGTCATAGTTTATATGAAATATGTCATTAATAATTAATTTAGCTATTCATCCATCTACGAGTGCCAAAAAATTGACATGAATGAGCAGCAATATTTGTTGCTGCTTTCATAGTATCAATTAAGTTTTGTTCTAATATATAGTGACAAAATGCACCGTGGAAAATATCACCAGCGCCTAAAGTATCTACTACTGAGATTTTGGGAACATCTAAGTAGCCAGAATCGCCTTTTGTGCAATATTGAATAGGTTTTTCACCATGCGTAATAGCAATGTGAGAAATGCCAATGCTTGAGAGGTAGGCAATTAGGTCTTCTGATTGGTGGCAGTTGGGTGGATAGAAGTTTGCAGAACAAATAGCGTAATCAACGAAAGGTAAGAGTTTTTCTAATCCAGGTTTCCAACTTCCGCCATCAAGCACTACTGGAATATTTTTGGTTTGGGCGATTTGAGCGATCGCACAACCAATTTCCATCTGGTGTCCATCAATTAGAACTATATCAACTCCCTGCAAAATATCAGCAGGAATGCGTTCAATCGGGATTTGGGCTTTTGTGGCGTTGAGGGATATCACTGCGCGATCGCCTGTATCTTTAGTGATAATGATTGATGACACTGGCGGTGGTTCTGGATGGTTAGGCGCGAGATCAGCGATCGCAATTTGATAAGAACCTAAATCTGCCTGGATTAGGTGTGTAATGGGATGATTCCCTACCACCCCTAGCAATGTTGCTTGATTTCCCAAGTGACTGAATGCTACTGCTGCATTTGTTGCAGGCCCCCCTGCTGTTACTGTATAGTCCAGTGCAACTACTTTTTGGTTATTGCTAGGAGCAGCAGTTGCTAAATATACAAAGTCTAAGGTGACTAAACCGACAAATAACCCCTTTTTTGCCATAAAGTTATAAATTTTGATTTTTTAGAACGCAGATAAAGAAAGATGGACGCAGATGAACGCAGATAAACTACAACAGCAATCAATCAAAAGAGGTTTACTGTATGTGGTAGGGACACCAATTGGTAATCTAGAAGATATGACTTTTCGGGCTGTGCGGATCTTGCAAACTGTGGATTTGATTGCTGCGGAAGATACGCGCCATACTGGAAAATTATTGCATCATTTTCAAGTTAAAACTCCCCAAATTAGCTATCACGAACATAATCAACAGCAGCGTATTCCTGAGTTAATAGAGAAGCTAAATGAAGGAAGTGCGATCGCACTGGTGACAGATGCGGGAATGCCAGGAATTTCTGACCCTGGATATTATTTAGTTAAAGCTTGTATTGAGGCTGGGGTGTCAGTCGTACCACTTCCTGGTGCTACTGCGGTAATTACAGGGTTGAGTGCTGCGGGACTACCTACAGATAGATTTGTATTTGAAGGATTTTTACCACCTAAAGGACAAGAACGGCGCGATCGCTTAGAATCTCTGGTTAGTGAAAGCCGCACGATCATTTTTTATGAAGCTCCACACCGAGTGCGACAAACTCTGCAAGACTTAGCTGATGCGATGGGAGAAGCGCGACAAATAGTGTTAGCCAGAGAGTTAACTAAGTTGCATGAGGAGTTTTGGCGAGGAAATATTAGTGATGCGATCGCTTATTATACTCAACGTGAACCTCAAGGAGAATTTACTATATTAGTTGCTGGTACACAGTTTATAACTCCTGTACTATCTGAAACAGCACTCAAAGCTGAGTTACAACGATTGTTTAAGGAGGGATTATCGCGATCGCAAGCGAGTCGTCAGTTAGCTAAAGCAACTTCCTTCTCCCGCCGTGAGATCTACCAATTAGCTTTGGAACTTCCCGATTTCATCTAACATCTGCTAAAATTTACTTTAGTTTTATATCTCATGCCTTAAATGTAAAAATGTTTTTGATATTAGTTTACATCGTCAGATAGACGCAAGATAAATTTATATCAATAAATATTTAATACAATTAACATTGTTTATTAAACCTACTTAATTTTATGAATTTATTAGATTTAATTAGGAATATCCTCCCAAGTTTGTTAAGCTTTAAAAATAAGCAGTGGTGGATAAAAATTAGGACGGAACAACCCCAATGTATTTATTACTTTGGACCTTTTGAGAATGAGCAAGAAGCTCAAGATTATTCCCCAGGATATGTTGAAGATCTTAAAAGTGAGCAAGCGCAGGGAATAAAAGTTGCTATCAAACTCTGCAACCCAGAGTTACTAACTATTGATGCCCAAGATGATTTGGTATTTCCTAAAAATTTAGCTGGCTCTAAACGAAAGTGATGTTTATATAAACTTACGCATTTTTACTAAATATTTAGGCTTCTGGAACTGGGGGATGGGTGTTGTGTGAATGAAAAAAAGCTTTAAATTC
Source organism: Crinalium epipsammum PCC 9333 (assembly GCF_000317495.1). Lineage (GTDB taxonomy): Bacteria > Cyanobacteriota > Cyanobacteriia > Cyanobacteriales > PCC-9333 > Crinalium > Crinalium epipsammum. The sequence continues at coordinate 87,009 of NC_019753.1, read as the reverse complement.
TCAACATGAGAAAATATTAATATTTATTAAAAATTACGGATTATAGCAGACAGCGAGTGAAGGAAATAATAATTAGGTAGGGTTAATTTTATCAGACCTCTGACAAAAATTCTTAGATTACCCTCATCAATCCTACTGCAATTTATTACTGAAAAAAATTCTCATAGGGAACTCTATCTAAGTGTCATCCCGTTCATTAGGTTTTAATGATGAATTCTCAATCATTGCTTTCCGGTTATTTACTTTTAATGTTGTCGTTGATTGGATGTAGTGAGCAAAATTCTTCGATAACAACACCTACCCCTGTTGGCAATTCTAGAACATCCCAAAGAATTCAACAGAACGCAAGTTCTAGCCCTAGTTCTATCTCTAAAACAGAAAAACCAAAGTCGGTAGCATCCTCTGTAAATGCTAACCCAACTCGTATAACTCCTAATACTACTGTTGTCTCTCAAACTAAGAAAATTTCAGCAAGAGGAATTGGTGCAGCGAAGTTGGGGATGACTTATGGACAATTAAAAAAAGTCTTGGGTGGGAGTGCAGAATTTAAAATTAAATCACCTTTTATGGTTGACTTGGATGCGATCGCAGTTATATCTTCAGGTAAAGTACAATATTACATTCTCTATCCTGCGGGAACTACTTTTAAGAATTCTCAAGCCATTGAATCTATATTTACTGATAATCCTGATTATCAGACAGCACAAAAAATTGGAGTGGGTACACCCATCAAACAAGCAGAAGTAATCTATGGAGATGCTACCTTGTTTTATAACACCGCATCCGAATCCAGAGAATACATCAAATTTGCTAACCAACCAGTAGAAAATATTTCTTTCCGACCTGATGCAACTAATAATCAACAGTTTGCAGGAATTTACTCTTCAGCTTCGGGAGAACACCACGAAACCCAGCAATATCAGCCTAGTAGCTTAATCGGATCTGTGGGTATTGATTGCCGAGGAAATTGCCCCTAGTAATGCGATCGCACTGTTTGAGGACTAGGTAATATCTTGTCCTTTAGTATTGCTGTTTTAAAAATTAACCACAGATATCCACAGATGGACACAGATAAAATTATCATCAGGCTTTTCGCTTAAATAATGACCAAGAATATGGCAGTATCTTAAAAAGATGAGCAACTTTTACGACATCAACGATTATAATTTACTCGGTTCTTGAGAATGTCCGCACTGTTTACAATATGGCAGATGTTCGTAAGTAAGATTGTGACAGTTTTGGCATTCAACGTATTGATAATAACCACAGTGCGGACAGTAGCTATCATGGTGTCTGATTGTTTTGGCGCAGTTTACACAGCAGGATCTCTGAACCCTTATAGCTACCTGGGCTTTAGTATTAAAGACAAATTTTTGAAAAAACTTGATAAGTCCAAAGCCAACCAGAGGAATTATCAAGATATAAAGATAACTGATTAGGAAAAGCAACCTGCCAAACAAGGCACTAATGATATCAACGAGAAATTGAAATATTACCCCCACTTGCAGAAATTCAAAAATCTTAAAAATTAGGGGTATAAAAAATATAACCAGCAAATGCCAGCTAATCAGCGAGATAAGTCCATACCCTTTTCGTTGAGAAAACTTTTGAACTAATAAAGCAAGGAAAATAAGAGGCAGGAGAAAAAGAGATTGAAACCCGAATTGGATACTGGGATACCAAAATGATGCCTGTCGATAGCCTTTTTCAACTTCATTAAATTTTCCGTCATCATTAAGAAAGGCTATGAAGCTAATACTTTCCGGCTTGGCAATCAATTCGTTTTTAAGATTAGAAATTTCCTTCTTAAGTGTAGAAATTGTGCGAGTGTTTTGATCTAACGTCTGTTTTGCTTTTTCAGCACCAACTGAATTAATGGATTGATTGCGAGACTGACCTGCAATTTTTTCTAATAGTGTTGAGTCATATTGGCTACGAATAGTGCGGCTTGTTTGTTCAAGATTAGTGATTTTTGCTTGTTTTTGATCGATACCTTTTAGGGCTTGCTGATTTGTGGAATTATTAATCTTATCTTTGGAATCAGCATATTTTAAGCAAGTTTCTGAAACTTTTCCTAAATGTCCTTCTTCGGCTTGGCGATATTCAGAAACGAAACTAGATTTAGTGTTATTATCAACTGGCAAAGAAAGCTTCAAAAGTTCATACTTTTTATCTATAGTGTCTTTATTAGTTTGTGTTTGGTAATTTTGCCACTCGACATAACATGGATAAGACTGCGAAGGGGCGATTTGCCATCTGCTAATATCATCAAGTCCCGTAAAAACATTAACCAAAATAAAAATATCAATCAAAATAATGACAATTAAACTCACTTTATTGAGTGGTTCATTGTTAATTTTTCTAGACTTGTTAAAAAATCGAGCCAAAATTCGGCGTGGTCTGGCAAACATATAGTTTTTTTATACGCAGTAATTGAAGATGAATTAATTTTAAACGACAAACGCTCAGACTATAAAATGTTTAAGTCTCACTAAGTATAGCGGTCAACCTAATTAAACGCATTACCCCACCCCCCAACCTCCTCCCCTTATTAAGGGGAGGGGGAGATTTGCGTTTTATAGCAACCGTTGTTATAAAACCTGATTACGTCAGTTTTATTTAACAAATCAGGGTAAGGAAAACTGAATCTCCTTACCCTGACAATTAATTTTTTTGCTTATATTAAGCTTTTGGCTTATATGTCGAAGCTACGTGCAATTCCTTTAACTGCTTCGTATCCACACCAGAAGGCGCATTAGTCAACTGACACCGCGCTTGCTGAGTCTTCGGAAACGCAATTACGTCTCGAATTGACTCTTCCCCAGCTAATAGCATCACCAAGCGATCTAAACCGTAGGCAATACCGCCATGTGGAGGTGTGCCAAAGTCAAAGGCTTCAAGTAGAAACCCAAACTTATTGTGTGCTTCTTCTGGAGATAAGCCAATGGTTTCAAAAACTCGCTCTTGCACTTCGCGTTGATAAATCCGCAGACTACCACCGCCAATTTCATAGCCGTTGAAAATTAAATCATAAGCTTGGGCGCGTGCTGTTTTTAAATCTGCTACATCATCTGGGTGAGGTGCAGTAAACGGGTGGTGAAGTGCTTCTAGTCGTTTTTCTTCTGCATTCCACTCAAACATTGGGAAGTCTGTGATCCAAAGTAAGTTAAGTTTATTTGGATCAATTAACCCTAACTGCTGACCAATTACTAAACGCAGACGGTCTAAAGTTTTATTAACTGTGTTTGTGTCGCCTGCACCAAATAGTAATAAGTGACCTGTTTTTGCGCCTGTGCGTCTGAGGAGTTCTTGTTTTTGTTCTTCACTCAGATTGTCTTTAATTGCGCCAATGGTATCAATTTCGCCGTCTTCACGTACACGGATATAGGCGAGACCTTTAGCACCAGCCTCAGACGCTTCTTTAAATAAATCTCCGCCTGGTTTAATTCTGACATTGGAAATCGCATCATTACCACCAGGAATCGGCAGAACTTTAACCACGCCGCCACTGTTTACAGCGCCAGAAAAGACTTTGAAGCCAGAGTCTTTCATTAAATCAGAGACGTTGACAAGTTCTAAATTAAAGCGGGTGTCTGGTTTGTCGCTGCCGTATTTATCCATCGCCTCGGCATAAGTTAAGCGGGGAAAAGGTCGAGGTAGTTCAATACCTTTAACAGTTTTGAAGATGTGACAAGTTAACTCTTCATTGAGTTGCAAAATTTCTTCTTGGGACATGAAACTCATTTCCATGTCGAGTTGAGTGAATTCTGGCTGTCTGTCTGCGCGTAAATCTTCATCTCGGAAGCAACGAGCAATTTGATAGTAGCGATCGCATCCTGCTACCATCAACAGTTGCTTAAATAGTTGCGGCGACTGAGGTAAAGCAAACCATTCACTAGGATTAACCCGACTTGGTACAAGGTAATCTCTCGCACCTTCTGGCGTTGAACGAGTTAATATTGGCGTTTCAACTTCAATGAAGTTTTCAACATCTTCTAAGAAACGGCGGATAGCCTTGACTACTTGGTGGCGCAATTGCAAATTTTGACTCATGCGATCGCGCCTGAGATCTAGATACCGATATTTCAGCCGCAACTCTTCCCGCACAGGTTCGGTTTCTGACGTTGCTACTTGGAAAGGTAGCTGTTTATTGAGCCGATTGAGTAATTCAATCTGATCAGCATAAATTTCCACTTCACCTGTTGGTAGGCGAGGATTGAGAGAATCTTCTGGACGCTGCGTTACCCGTCCAGTAATTTTAACTACATATTCGTTTCGCAGAGTTTCTGCCAATTGGTAAGAATCAGGGGTGCGTTGGGGATCGCTGACAACTTGAACAATACCAGAGCGATCGCGTATATCTAAGAAAATCACGCCTCCGTGGTCGCGGCGACGGTCTACCCATCCGCACAAGGTGACTGTCTCTCCAATATTCTCTGCTCGGAGTTGACCGCAATAATGGGTTCGCATAGTAGCTGACAAGAAGGCTTAAATACTAAAAATTACATTAGGCTAACACATTGGGGAAACTGACAAATATTTTTTGGCTATTTCCCCACGCCAAGCTTCAAAGTCCCATTATGCAGCATTGGTGAGTTAATAACAAAGTAGTTATAGTACTCGGCATTTAGCACGAGCGATCAGAGAGTATAAGTTAGTATAACCGCCAAGACGCAAAGAGCGCCAAGGGAGGAAGGTTAAGAGAGGATAATTCTTTTGATGCCTTCTTTGAGAATGGGGACGTTGAAGTTAATGAGGAGTCCAAGTTTTTGATTGGTCATCTTTAGGTAGGATATAACTTGTGCTGAATGAATGGGGGTTAGCTTTTCAACTGCTTTGAGTTCGACAATTAAGACATTACCTATTAGCAAATCTATTCTGCCTTCACCAACCCTTTGACCTTTATAAGTTACAGCCACAACTGCTTGACGAACAAAAGGTATACCACGCTGCTGAAGTTCCACACACAGCGCCCCCTCATAAACCGACTCCAAAAAACCAGGACCCAAAAGCCTATGCACCTCAATAGCTGCCCCAATAACAGCATAAGCTATATCCTCTATATCCTCTCTTAACTCATTCATCTTCGCGCTCTTCGCGTCTTGGCGGTTCATTCTCTCTAACCCTTCTCCTCCCTATGGCAAGATCCTAATATAACTCAGCAATTGCCTCCAATCCATGACTGAAAATATTCCCACACTGCCTAGTCAATACGACCCCTCTACTACTGAAGCTAAATGGCAGAAGTTTTGGGAAGAAAACCACATCTTCAAAGCTGACCCCAAAAAAGGCGGTAAATCTTATTGCATCGTTATTCCCCCGCCAAACGTCACTGGTAGCTTGCACATGGGTCATGCTTTTGACCAAACTTTGATTGATACCTTAATCCGCTACCACCGGATGCGCGGTTATAATACCCTGTTTCTCCCTGGAACTGACCACGCCAGCATTGCTGTACAAGCAATTCTAGATAGACAGCTAAGGGAAGAAGGGAAAACTCGTTACGATTTAGGACGCGATCAATTCCTAGAACGCGCTTGGCAGTGGAAGGAACAATCTGGAGGTACAATTGTTAACCAACTGCGTCGCCTTGGTGTCTCGGTAGATTGGACGCGGGAACGCTTTACAATGGATGCAGGCTTATCTAAAGCTGTGTTGGAAGCATTTAACCGCCTTTATGATGATGGATTAATTTATCGCGGTAAATATTTAGTTAACTGGTGTCCTGCTACCCAGTCGGCGGTGTCTGACTTGGAAGTTGATAACCAGGAAGTTAACGGACATTTATGGCATTTCCGTTATCCGCTTTCTGATGGTTCCGGTTATCTAGAAGTAGCGACAACTCGACCAGAAACAATGTTAGGTGATACGGGAGTAGCAGTAAATCCCACTGATGAACGTTATAAACATTTAATTGGCAAAACTTTAACTCTGCCAATTATGCAGCGAGAAATTCCCATAATTGGGGATGAGTTAGTAGAGAAAGAATTTGGTACAGGTTGCGTTAAGGTGACACCTGCACACGACCCCAATGACTTTGAAATGGGTCAGCGTCACAACTTGCCGTTTATTAATATTATGAATAAAGACGGCAGTTTAAATGAAAATGCTGGAGCGTTTCAAGGTCAAGACCGCTTTGTTGCTAGAAAGAATGTCATTAAGCAGCTAGAAGCAGAGGGATTTTTAGTTAAAATTGAGGATTATAAGCATACAGTACCGTATAGCGATCGCGGTAAAGTTCCCGTTGAACCTCTCCTTTCTACTCAGTGGTATGTCAAAATTCGCCCACTAGCAGACAAATCGCTACAATTCTTAGACGAACAAAATTCACCTCACTTTGTCCCTGAACGTTGGACTAAGGTTTACCGTGATTGGTTAGTAAAAATCAAAGATTGGTGTATTTCTCGTCAATTGTGGTGGGGACATCAAATACCTGCTTGGTATGCAGTTAGCGAAACCAACGGAGAAATAACTGATGATACTCCATTTGTAGTTGCAAAAAGTGCAGAAGAAGCGCGTGAGAAAGCAATTACACAATTTGGCAAAAATGTCAAGATTGAACAAGATCCAGATGTATTGGATACTTGGTTTTCTTCTGGACTGTGGCCGTTTTCAACATTAGGATGGCCAGAAGAAACACCAGATTTAAATACCTATTTTCCTACAAGTACATTAGTTACAGGATTTGACATTATCTTCTTCTGGGTTGCCAGAATGACGATGATGGCGGGACATTTTACCAATCAAATGCCGTTTAAAGATGTGTACATTCACGGCTTAGTGTTGGATGAAAACGGCAAGAAGATGTCTAAATCTGCGGGTAATGGGATCGATCCATTATTGCTGATTGATAAGTATGGCACAGATGCGCTGCGTTATACCTTAATTAAAGAAGTGCTTGGTGCGGGTCAAGATATTCGTTTAGAATACGATCGCAAGAAAGATGAATCACCATCCGTAGAAGCATCGCGCAATTTTACTAATAAATTGTGGAACGCTGCTAGGTTTGTAATGATGAACCTAGAGGGGAAAACACCTCAACAGTTAGGTAAGCCTGATGCAACATCATTAGAATTATGCGATCGCTGGATACTTTCCCGCTACTATCAAGTAGTGCAACAAACTTGCAACTACATTGAGAACTATGGCATGGGTGAAGCAGTCAAGTTACTCTATGAATTATTCTGGGGTGACTTCTGCGACTGGTATATTGAATTAGTTAAACCTCGCATCCAAAAAGATGCTGATGCCAACTCAAGTTTAGTTGCACAACAAACCCTTGCTTATGTCTTGGAAGGAATACTTAAATTATTGCATCCTTTCATGCCACATATTACAGAGGAAATCTGGCATACTCTCACTCAAGCGGGTGAGAAAGACTCCTTAGCATTGCAATCCTATCCAGAAGCAGATACAACATTAATTAATCCAGAATTGGAACAACAGTTTGATTTGTTAATGGGTACAATTCGCACAATTCGTAACCTCCGCGCAGAAGCAGATATTAAACCAGGGGCGAAAGTGCAAATAATATTGCAAAGCGATAGTGAAACTGAACGTCAAATTCTTGATGCTGGACAACCTTACATTAACAATTTAGCTAAGGTTGAACAATTAACAATTACTCCAACATTAGATCAAGAACCTGCACAAAATATTGCTAGTGTATTTGGTACTGTGCAAGTAGTGTTACCACTTACAGGTGTAGTTGATATTGCCGCATTTCGTAAGAAGTTAGAGAAAAAGTTAGCTAAAATCGAGAATGATATTAAAGTGCTTTCTGGTAAGCTAAATAATCCTAACTTTGTAGATAGGGCAGCGCCGGAAGTTGTGCAAACTGCTAAGGATAATTTAGCAGAAGTTGAGAAGCAGGCAGAAATATTGCGATCGCGCATTTCTCAGTTAAGTTAATTTTTTAACGCAGAGGGCGCAAAGAAGTTATTTTGCGTCCTTTTATGTTTAAGGAAGAATTGCGATCGCACATCCTCATCATCTAACAGACAACCCATCCGTTATTTCCCACGAGAATTAATCTCACCTAGCAGAGCAATCATTCGTTGCCAGGATAGTTAAAATAAGTTCATAGATTATCAGGCAATATATGGTACAAACACCTACAAAACAACTTACTCTAGAAGAATTTCTTAAACTGCCAGAAACTAAGCCAGCTAGTGAATATATTAACGGTCAAATCATCCAGAAACCTATGCCCCAGGGAAAACACAGTAAATTACAAGGAAAATTAGTTACAACTATTAATAACGTTGTAGAAGAACCAAAAATTGCCTTAGCTTTCCCAGAATTACGCTGTACCTTTGGCGGACGTGCCATTGTTCCTGATGTTACAGTTTTTGCATGGGATAGAATACCTGTTGATGAAAATGGCGATATTGCTAACGTCTTCCCAATATATCCAGACTGGACAATTGAAATACTATCTCCAGATCAAAAGCAAACAAAAGTTACCGGAAATATTTTGCACTGCTTACAACATGGAACTAAATTAGGTTTGCTAATAGATCCTGATGTGCGTTCAATCTTAGTTTATCCATCAGGGCAACAACCGCAAATATTACAAGAAGCAACGGATTTATTACCTGTTCCCAAATTACTAGCAGAATTAAAATTGACAGTAGGAGATATATTTAGTTGGTTACAATTAGGTTAATTTTTAATCAAAGATCGCAACGGTAAGCCTACTTTATTGATTAGTAAAAGAAAATGCGATCGCACCTCCCCAACCTCATCCCCCAACCAGCCACCCATCCGTTATATCCGTTTCTAAGTGTAAAATCTAAATAACCCAACAGATCAACCATCCGTTGCCAACGTTGCCCATGCTTTCCTGCCAAAACCCCCAATGTCAGAACCCCTTCAACCCCGACACTAACAAATATTGTCACACCTGCGGTTCCAGCCAACTCAGCGAACTATTTCGCCACCGCTATCGAGTCATCAAAGTATTAGGGGAAGGCGGATTTGGCAAAACCTACCTAACGGAAGATGCAGATCGACTTGACTCACCTTGCGTAATCAAACAATTTGCCCCGCAAGTCACCGGAACAGCAGAACTGCAAAAATCTACAGAATTATTCAAACACGAAGCGCGACAACTTTACGAACTTGGAGAAAACCATTCTCAAATTCCCCGCTTAAATGCTTATTTTGAATATGGCACAAGCTTATATTTAGTCCAAGAATTTATTCAAGGCGATAATTTACTAACAGAATTAAAACAAAAACCCTATACCGAACAACAAATCAGAGAATTTTTAACAGACTTATTACCCGTACTCGACTTTATCCACACCAGCAACGTTATCCACCGCGATATTAAGCCAGATAACATTATTCGCCGTCAACCAGATAAAAAATTAGTATTAATCGACTTTGGTGGTGCAAAGCAAATAACTCAAACCAACTTAGCCAGACAAGGTACAGGTATTTATACACCAGGTTACGCACCAACAGAGCAGATGTCAGGTAGAGCTATTCCCGCTAGTGACTTATATGCTTTAGGTGTAACTTGTGTGCGGTTATTAACTCAATGTTTGCCGATTTTTAATGTCTACGGTGAAATTGATAATGATATTTATGATGCCGTAAATTTAGAATGGCTATGGCGACAACGCCTGCAAACAATGAGCGTAACTATTAGTAATGAATTAGCAGCAATATTAGATAAACTTTTAATCCACGCACCCAGAGAGAGATATCAAACTGCACAAGAAGTCCTCAGAGACTTAAACTCGTCACCATCACAACAGCGCATCCCAACAACTATTGTAGTTACTCCCCCAATCTTCCCATCATCAAACTCCCCCTCCCTGTCAACGGGGAGGGGGCAGGGGGGTGGGGTTCCTCTAAAAACCTTTCAATTTGACGTAGTAACAGTAGACTCACAAGGCAATATTAGCAACCGCCAACGCCATCAAGCAGAATATTTACCTGAAAATTTAGGCAACGGGGTAACTTTAGATATGGTATCTCTACCTGGGGGAAGCTTCCTTATGGGTTCACCGGATACTGAAGAAGGAAGATATGATAACGAAACTCCGCAGCACAAAGTTAAAATATCACCCTTCTTGATCGGTAAAACTCCTGTCACCCAAGCACAATGGAAAGCAGTTGCAGCATTACCCCAAATTAATCAAAAATTAGATTTAGATCCATCTAGATTTAAAGGTGCAAACCGCCCAGTAGAAAACGTATCTTGGAACGACGCGATCGAATTTTGTGCCAGGTTAACTAAAAAAACAGGCAGAAAATATCGTTTACCCAGTGAAGCAGAATGGGAATATGCTTGTCGTGCAGGAACAACTACACCATTTCACTTTGGCGAAACAATCAGCCCAGAAATAGCTAATTATGAGGGAAATTATGCTTATGGTTCCGGTAAAAAAGGAAAATATCGCCAAGAAACAACAGTTGTAGGCAGTTTTCAAGTAGCAAACGCCTTTGGTTTATATGATATGCACGGAAATGTTTGGGAATGGTGCGCTGACTTTTGGCATGAAAATTATTATGATGCGCCTACTGATGGAAGTGTGTGGGAATTTGGGGGGACGTGACTGTTCCTTAAAAATTACTCAAAAACGCTTAAACTTACTCATTTAATATGCTAAAATGGCTATATGAGTAAGTTAACTATATCAGAAGCAGCTAAACTTAAAGGAGTTGCCGTTTCCACGTTAAGGAGGTGGGAAGCGGAGGGCAAGCTAATCCCTGAACGTACAGCCAATGGGCATCGTAGGTACGATCTAGCTCAATTATTGGGGATAACAGCAGATAGTTCAATTACAGTCGGTTATGCCAGAGTATCAAGTCACGAACAAAAACCTGATCTAGAAAGGCAGAAACAAGTATTAGAGTTGTTCTGCGCGACTCATGGTTGGCAGTATCAAATTATTGATGATCTAGGTTCTGGCTTAAATTACAGCAAGCGAGGACTGCAAAGATTAATCAGAATGATTACTGACAATCAGGTTGAGAGATTGGTCTTAACCCATAAAGATAGATTATTGAGATTTGGTTCTGAATTGATTTTTAGTTTGTGTGAGCATTTTGGTACAGAAGTAGTAATTATTAATCGTACAGAAGATGCCAGTTTTGAAGAAGATTTAGCAAAAGATGTATTAGAAATAATTACAGTGTTTTCGGCTCGATTGTATGGAAGTCGTAGTCATAAAAATAAAAAGATTGTTGAGGATTTGAGGGAAGTTGCTGAAAAGCTTTAAGACCAAACTAGACCTTAATAACAAGCAACGCACATTGGCAGCTAAACACGCAGGGGTAAGTCGTCATGCGTGGAATTGGGGTTTAGATATTTGTCTTAAGGCTTTAGACAATCAAGAAAAATTACCGACAGCGATTGATTTACATAAACGGTTAGTAGCCGAGGTCAAATCTGTTCATACTTGGTATTATGAGGTTTCAAAATGTCCACCTCAAGAAGCATTAAGGAACTTATACAAAGCTTTTCAGCACTGGTTTAAAGTCCCTGGACGAGGCAAACCTAAGTTTAAGAAAAAGAATGTTAAAGACAGCTTCTACCTAGAAGGTAGTATAAAAATTAGTGGCAATAGAATTAAATTCCCCATTTTCGGATGGGTAAAATGCTATGAAATATTGCCTACTGTACAACCTAAAAACGTGACTGTGACTAAAAGGGCGGGTGATTGGTATGTTAGTTTTAAATACGAGTTAGAGCAAAAAGTAACACCAAAACGCCGAGATAAGATAGGCGTTGATATTGGGATAAATGCTTTAGCTACTTGTTCTGATGGTTCAGTTTTTCCTAACCTTAAAGCTTACCGCAAAGCTAAAAGGAAACTGGCTCACCTGCAACGCTCAGTTTGTCGTAAAGAAAAAGGCTCTAACAATCGTAACAAGGCTAATTTAAAAGTTGCCAAGCTTCATCGTAGGATTGCCAATATCAGACAAGACGCAATTCATAAACTAACAACATGGTTAGCCAAGAATCACGGCGAGATTAAAATTGAGGATCTGAATGTTTCAGGTATGCTCAAAAACCATAGGTTGGCTAGTGCCATTGCTGATTGCGGATTTTACGAGTTTAGGCGACAACTTGAATATAAGTCGGGGTGGTATGGTTCAACAATTATTAAAGTTGATCGGTTTTACCCTAGTTCTCAAGTGTGTAGTTGTTGCAACAATCGTCAAAAGATGCCACTAAAAACACGAGTTTTTAACTGTGGTAATTGTGGCACGACATTAGATCGTGATTACAATGCCAGTATCAATTTAGAACGCTGGCATGAAAGTATTGATTATCCCAAAACCGTCAGTTCGACGGGGATTGCCTGTGGAGGATCACATCAACTTAATGGCACTGCTGTTAAGGATTCAGTGAAACAGGAACTAGACATCAAATTTATTCCCAAACAGTTATCACTGTTCGATGAGTAGATTTGAGTAGGTTCTAGAGAACGGAGATGATTCAGTTCGGTTGCTGCGCGGTGGTTCTTGGTTCAACTATCCTATGATTTGCCGTAGTGCGGATCGCAGCAGGCTCAGGTTCGATGGCTGTAGCTTCAATTTTGGTTTTCGGGTTGCTTGCTCATTCCTCCCAGGACTCTAATTACCCTTTTTACTCTTACCACCAAGCATAGGCATCGCCTATCGTAGATATAACCCCATTCTTACTTTGCGTCCTTTGCGTTTCCCATTGCGCTCTTTGCGTTAAAAAAATGCGATCGCACTCACCCAAAAATCTTTAATTACCTACCCCAGAGCTTTTTCCCAAAAAACATCCTCAACCAGTTTTAAATAATACGCTACTATCTGGATCATCTAAAGTTTTTCTGGCGAAGAAAGATTTATGTTACAAAAGATTGCTGCTCAGATTGCTGTTGCTTCATTTCCTAATTTAGCCACAGTTTTAGGCATTACTAGCATAGTAGGAATACTCAGCTTTTACTGGTTGAAACAAAAGAACACTTACAAACCTCTACAGTCACTTCCTTCTCCTCCCAAACACTGGCTGTTAGGAAACATTCCTCAAGTATTATCAGCAGTAAAACAGAAGAAATTCTTCCAATTAGTATTTGAATGGAGCAAAGAGCTAGGCTCAATGTATGTTTATTGGGCAGACAAACCAGTTGTTGTTTTAAGTAAGCCAAAAGTAATTGAAGAAACAATTATCAATGGCATGAGAGACGGTAGCTTAGTTAGACCTGAACTAGCAAACAAAGCTTGGAACGATCTCGCTGGGCCAATTCTTATAGGTCAAAACGGAAGTGAGTGGCAGTGGAGACGCAAAGCTTGGAATCCCGAATTTAGCTCTAGCAGTCTCTCCAAATATATTGACATTATTAATCAAGCCTGTGAACAAATAATTGAGCAAATTAAGGAAACTACACCATCACAAGCTGTCAAGGTAGATCCTCTGTTTGTAGAACTGACAATGAGGGTGATTTCTTGTTTAGTACTAGGCATTCCTGTGGATAGCAAGATTCCTAGTCAAGAAGGGCCACCTCTAGATGTTCCCAAGGTGTATGACGCGATGTCTATTTTAGGCTATCGGCTTATACGAGTATTTACTGGTGAAAAGAGATGGAAAAAATATCTGCCAACTGAAACTTCACGCTCTTATTGGGGATCAAGGCGGTATATAGAAGAGCTTATTACTCCCCGTGTAAACTTAGCTTTACAGATGAGAGAACAAAACAATATTGATTTAACACAGATAAGTCTTCTGTTTCAAGAATCAATGTTAGTGAAAATAGCTGCCAAAGAGCCAAAGTATAATCGAGAAACGCTGATAGCAGAAGCTATGGAACTTTTACTTGCTGGCACTGACACAACTGCCCATACTTTATCTTTTGCAGTAGGAGAATTGATTTTAAATCAAAAGGTTTTTCAACAGGCACAGGCGGTTGTCGATCGCGCTTGGCAAGGTACAGGTAGCATTAATGCAGAAACTCTCAAAGAATTGAGCTACATTCGCGCTATCGTCAAAGAGACTTTGCGCCTTTATTCAGTAGCATCAGGTTCAACTTTCTTGGAAGCCCAACGTGACACTATAATTGACGGTCAGGTAATTCCTCGTGGTACAAGAGTATCCTGGTCAATGCTTGCTGCTGGACGAGATCCCGATATCTATCATCAGCCCGATGAATTTCTGCCGGAGCGTTGGTTAGATAAAAGTAAGGAAAATAGTTTACTTCCCATGATAGACTTTGGCTCAGGTTCTCATCGTTGCTTGGGAGAGCATCTGTCAATGCTGGAAGCAACAGTGATGCTGGCACTACTGCTACGCTATTTTGATTGGGAATTAGTCAACGGTCGTTCATCTCTAGAACAGTTACAGCAGAACCTATTGATTTATCCGTCCGATGGTATGCCAGTGCGATTTCGGTTAAGAAAAGCTATTTAGCTTAAGTTTAACAGTATTGCGAAGAAGTTCATATAGAGCATTCCAGCAGGCGATCGCTCCAGCTTGAGTAGGACTTCTTTGCTTTTTTGTACTTTCGCTAAGGATGGAGTAAAATAATGTTGACAATTTTCGCCTTTAGACTATTGTTAGAATTAAGCTACATCTACGCATCTAACAACATATACTAAATAACAACTACTTTTCCTACCGCTAAGAATAAAGCTCTGTGCAATTAAGGGATAATAGTTAATTACTTAAAACCTATACAAATGTTTTTCTATAGGTAAATCAATATCTGCGTAAATTTACATCCCTGCTAAATCTGTAGTTTGATTCAACTCAAAAATACTTTTCAGATAATTTTTTAGTGGCAAAATTCCCATTTCTCAACCATGCAGTGTTGCCAAAATCCCCAATGCCAAAATCCTTTTAACCCTGATAGCAATAGATTTTGTCAAAATTGCGGTTCAAATCAACTAAGTGAATTATTTAGACACCGCTACCGCGTACTAAAAGTATTAGGCGCAGGTGGGTTTGGTAAAACTTATTTAGCAGAAGATGTAGAAAGACTCGATGATCCTTGTGTAATTAAACAATTTGCACCACAATTTACGGGAACATCAACACTCCAAAAAGCTACAGAATTATTTAAACAAGAAGCACGACAACTTTATGAATTAGGGGAAAATCATGCTCAAATTCCTCGGTTAATTGCTTATTTTGAACATGGAAAAAGCCTATATTTAGTTCAAGAGTTTATAGCAGGTGAAGACTTATTAGAGGAATTAAAGCAAAACCCCTTTAATGAAGAACAAATTAGGGAAATATTGGCAGAGTTATTGCCTGTTTTAGATTTTATTCATTCTCGCAACGTTATTCATCGGGATATTAAACCAGAAAATATCATTCGCAGATTTCCCCAACAAGGTTTAAAAAGAGGAGATTTAGTACTAATAGATTTTGGCGGTGCAAAGCAAATTACTCAAACCAGTTTAGCTAGACCAGGAACGGGCATTTATACTATTGGTTATGCACCAACTGAACAAATGGCAGGTAGGGCAATTCCCGCCAGTGATTTATATGGTTTAGGTGCAACTTGTGTACGGTTATTAACTCAGTGTTTGCCAGAATTTGATCAAGATGGACAATTAGAAGATTTAGTTTATGATGCCACAAATGCTGAATGGTTATGGAGAGAACGTCTGCAAAAAAAAGGCATAACTATTAGCCATGAATTAGGGCAAATTTTAGATAAACTTTTGCAACATTTACCGAGAAATAGATATGAGTCTGCACAAGAAGTTATCCAAGACTTAAATAGTATAATTCAACCTAATCAACCTTCTTCTACTTTAACCGTAAAAGGACAGGGAGGGTTGGTAAATATTTCAGGACTAGGGCTAAAATCTTTTGCATACGACTTAGTAAAGGTAGGGTTGCGAAATAATATTACTAGCCGCCAGCGTCGCCAAGCCGAATATTTACCTGAAGATTTAGGTAATGGTGTAATTTTAGAAATGGTATTTATTCCTGGGGGTGAAAGTTGGATGGGTTCATCCCAGATTGAGGAAGGAAGATATAATCACGAAAGCCCTCTCCATAGAGTGACTCTTTCGCCTTTTTTGATAGCGAAAACTCCAATAACTCAAGCACAGTGGAAAGCTGTAGCAGCAATACCTGAAGTTAATCAATTTTTAAATCCTGATCCATCTAGATTTAAAGGTGCAAACCGTCCAGTTGAAAATGTATCATGGCACGATGCGATCGAATTTTGTGCTAGGTTATCTCAATTCACTGGCAGAAAATATCGTTTACCTAGTGAGGCAGAATGGGAATATGCTTGTCGGGCGGGAACAAGTACACCTTTCCATTTTGGTGAAACAATTATTCCAGAATTAGCTAATTACAACGCCAATTATACTTATGCTTACGGTGTAAAAGGTATATATCGTCAAGAAACAACCCCAGTAGGTAGTTTTCAAGTAGCGAATGCTTTTGGTTTATATGATATGCACGGGCTAGTTTTAGAGTGGTGCGCTGATTTTTGGCATGAGAATTATAATGGCGCACCGTCTGATGGTAGGGTGTGGGAATTTGGGGGAGATGATACGCATCGCGTATTGCGTGGTGGTTCTTGGGTTAGCTATCCTAGAAGTTGTCGCAGTGCATACCGTCGCAAGAGTACGCCAGATGGTAGGGTTGATGTCTACGGAGTTCGCGTTGTTTGTTCTCTTCCTGATGAATTATAGCTGTGAGTTTTGATTTTTAACAGTGCGATCGCTTCAACTAATTAAAAGGCAAGATTGCTCTCAAACCAATGGTACACAATAGATGTGAAAGCAGTGGAGCTTGCCAAGGCGGATGGGGTTGGGGAATAGCTAAAAGTACTCAACATCCAGAGGCAGTTTGGAAAGCAATTCAGTTTTTTTCTAGTACAGAGGCTCAACGGAAAATTGCTCTAGATCAAGGTTATTTGCCAAGCCGTCGTTCTGTGTTTAATGATACAAAAATTGTGGAGAAATACAGCCCTTTCCCTGCGGTTTGAAGGTGCTGGAAAATGCTGCTTTACGTCCTCCTATTGCCCAATACGCTCAAGCTTCTGATATTCTTTAGCGTTACTTGAGTGCTAGTTTCACCGGACAATTAACTCCTGAACAAGCAATGACCGCCGCAGCTAATGAAACTCGTCGGTTATTAGGTATTTAGTAAGCGATCGCATTTTTTTATTGCCAAACTTCGTTTAATATTATAAATTAAGTTAGGAGCAAGGGGATGGAAGGATATAGCCCTTTATGTTATTTTTTTTGTGAAAAACGAAAATATTTTTTAGCATTGTGAGATGTGATCGCTATTTTCCATATTTGTAAGTAAGGTAATATTATCTAATAATTGATAAAAATATTAATAAAAAGTTGCCGGATGTACCATTGGAATAGAAGTATTAACTAAAAGGTTCTTCACTTAAATTTGATTCAATATGAGTTACTTAAACAAGATAGATGAAGTTGTTAAAAATCTAGAAAGTTATCCAAATTCATTACGCATTAAAAAGCTGGTTGTGTTGGCTTGTACTACAGTCTGGATTACGGATGCATTTCAGCTAAATAGCATATCTTTAAAAGATTTAGTTCGCAATTTGCGTGAGCTTCATCCAATTTTCGCAAATCTTCAACAAGCTTTATATGAATTAGCTAATAAGCTCAATAAGTCAACTGAGTATTTATTAGTTGCTAAGATGATTAGCAGGGAAATGGAGAAGCTGTATAGAAATGATCCAGGAACATTATCAATTGTAAACAACAATGAGACTGAGGATTTTAAATCTTTTCTTAAACCTGATGTCAAGCTAGCTGTTTTAGATTTAGAAGAAAATCAGTTTGCTCAGGTATTAAAAGCTACTGTTGAAATTATAGATAAAAATAATATCAGTAAATCTAAAATAATTAGTTATTTACCCTCTACATCTAAAGCTATTGAATTTTATCATGCCTTTCAATCAACTTATCGAAAATTATTTATTAATTATAAAGAACAAGGTTTTTTAGGGGAATTAACTAACCCTCAACCGAGTAATCAACTTAGAAAATCTTATCAATCTGTTGAGTTGTTGAGAAGGAGTTTAGCTAAATGGTTTTCTTCGCAAGAATTTAGTGAAATCAGAAATATTTTGCTACAAGAGCTAGATCCAGTTGAAGAAATTCAGCTAATTATTCATAGTCCAAATCGAAATTTATTGCAACTACCTTGGCATTTAATCTTTGAGCAGTTTTTGAAAAATTATACTAAAGCAGAAATTGCTTTTAGAATTAATAAAAATAAAAATTATTCTCCTAGATCAGTATTTATAGAAAACATTAAGCTTTTAGCTATTTTAGGGAATTACGGTTTAATTGACCTTGAAACAGAGGAGCAGGAGATAGCAGCTATACCAAATTCAGAAGTATTATTATTGGCAGAACCTGTTCGCCAGCAATTAGATAATCAAATTAGACATAAAAATTGGAATATTTTATTTTTTTCAAGTAGTTATGGTAATAAATTTGAGGAGATTTATTTTAATAGATCAGAAAAATTTACAATTGAAGAATTTAAAAGCTTTTTAAAAAGAGCGATCGCATCTGGTTTAGAACTAGCAATTATCAATTGTAGTAATGGGCTGGAAATAGCAGAAAAACTAGCAGATTTAGAAATTCCCAATCTGATCATTCTGCGGGAACACCTCCCCCCTAGAGTAGCACAAAGTTTTTTGAAACTATTCCTTAAAGCTTGTGCTAGTGGTAAATCTGTATATATGGCAATAAGAGAAGCACGAGAAAAACTAGCACCTATAGAAAACATTTTTCCGGGTGCAACCTGGTTGCCTGTTATTTTTCAAAATCCTGCAACTGAAGCTGTAACTGCGCTAGGGCTTCCGCAACGTGAGAACACTCAAGATTTAGAAGAGGAGGACTGGTCAGAACAAACTATTACAGTTTCAGAAAGTTTAGAAATAGATAACCACGATCTTGATTTTGAGCAATCATCGCCACAGCTATCTCAAACAACTTTTTATACAAATATATCTCTAGTAAAGACTATTAGCGGGTTTGATAGCGAAGTTTATGCAGTTGTTATTAGTCCCGATGGTCAAAAAATTGTTGGTGGTAGTGGAGATCTTGAGCATGAAGATAATGCCATATACATTTGGGATATTGATACGGGTAATCTGATTAATTCTCTCAAAGGTCATCTTCATTGGGTTTATGCAGTTGCTATTACTCCTGATAGTAAAAAGATAGTTAGCGGCAGTTTTGATAATACAATTAAGATTTGGGATATTAACACAAATACAATTAAACCTACTAATATTGAAGATTACGACCGAGTTAATGCGATCGCTATCAGCCCTGATGGAAAAATGATTGTTAGTGGCTGTGACGATAATACTGCTAAAATTTGGAACTTAGAAACAGGTGTATTAATCAAAACCCTCAGAAGTCATTCCAGAAGAGTAAATTCTGTTGCGATTAGTCCAGATGGGCAGACACTTATCACTGGTAGCGATGACCATACAATCAAAGTTTGGTCTTTGGCTACGGGTAGTTTGATTGATACTCTCACGGGTCATACAAAACCTGTTCTTTGTGTTGTTATTACTCCAGATGGCAAAAATATTATTAGTAGTAGTGACGATCAAACAATCAAAATTTGGGATCTTGCTACAGGGAGGCTTACAGCTACGCTAACAGGGCATGAAAAGTCAGTACTTGCTATTGCCATCAGTCCTGATGGGCATACAATTGTTAGTAGTAGCCTAGACAAAAATATCAAAATTTGGGATTTCAATACTGGTCATTTAATTAACACTTTAAGTGGGCATGAAAATATCATACTTTGCGTTGCTATTAGTCCAGATGGACGCAAGATAGTTAGTAGTAGTTATGGAGAAATTAGAGTTTGGGAAGTAATGGAAGTTACCGTATCTAATTCCAATCACCAACTAAAGTGAATCCAGATCAGTAGATTGGATGACTTAAGTCAATGTTACCTCTTACACCTATTTTTGGTGATAGATTAATGGTTTGCTGATTTGATAATTTTAAATAAATCTGAAGGATGATTAAGCGATCGCACCTAAAAAACCGTCCACAACTTACCATTGCGTGCCTTTATCTAAAAATTGACTTGCTGCTTCAATATCTAAAGGTTTAGAGAAAAAATATCCTTGTCCTTGTTCACATTCTAACGCCCGTAATTGCTCTAACTGGTTAACTGTTTCCACTCCTTCAGCAGTTACATCCATCCGCATAGTATGAGCTAGGGTAATTATTGATTGGACAATCTTCCAATTGTTACCATCAATACTCATACGACTGACAAAAGAGCGATCAACTTTTAATGTATCTATAGGAAAGCGGTGCAGATAACTTAAAGAAGAATATCCTGTGCCAAAGTCATCAATGCTTAACTGCACTCCCAAATTTTTTAGCTGTTCAAGCATCGCTGTAGCAGATTCAGCATTTTCCATAATGACGCTTTCTGTGATTTCTAATTTAAGCTGATCTGCTGATAAGTTTGTATTTTGCAGAATTTGCTTTATTTGTGCTACTAAATCGGGTTGTGAGAACTGTTTACCGGAAATATTGACACTAATTGTTAACCCTGGATATGTAAGATTCCAAATTTGAAGTTGGCGACAGGCTTCTTGCAAAACCCAGGCTCCCAAGGGCATGATTAAGTTAGTTTCTTCAGCGACTGGGATGAAGTCACTTGGAGAAACCATGCCACGCTGGGGATGCCATAAGCGTACCAGTGCCTCAAATCCAGTAATTTTACCTGTGGAAAGGGAAATAATTGGTTGGTAATGAAGCAACAGTTTGGAACTTTGTTCTTTTGTGGCATCTATAGGTGGTTTGAGGTTAAAATTAGCAGCTTTGATCTGCGCTGCGTTATCAATTTGCTCTTTTAAGCGAGAATTTACAGCTAACAAATCGACACTTTGCTCAACTGCCTGCCGTAAGTCATTTTCTAACTGCAATCTAGCAACAGCGCTAGTGTGCATAATACTGTTAAAAACTACGTAGCGTGCTTTACCTAAGTTTTTGGCTTGGTACATGGCAATATCAGCATTACGCAGCAAATCTCCGGCCCAATCGTAGGTTATGCCTGATGTGGGATCTTGACTGAGGACGATGCCCATACTTGCAGAAATAAATATTGTCTGAGTGTCTAAATTTATTGGTTTTCCTAGTTCTTTTTGTAAATGTTCTACTAAGTTAGTAACTTCTTGAAGATCTGTAATTTCATCAAATAAAATTACAAATTCGTCACCTCCTAGTCTGGCAACTGTATCTCCTGGTCGTTGAGGTGCTTGTAATCTTCTAGCAATTTCAATTAATAATTGATCGCCTACTATGTGACCAAGGCTATCATTGACAACTTTGAATCGGTCTAAATCTAAAAATAGTACTGCAAATTGATAATCTTTGTGCCGTCGCTGACGTGCGATCGCTTGTCCTAAACGATCCATTAATAAGGCTCGGTTTGGTAAGCTAGTCAGGGCATCATGCACAGCATCATAACTTAACTGTTCCTCAGCAATTTTGCGGTCTGTAATATCAAGCTGAGATCCAGACATTCGATAAGCTTGTCCGTTGGCATCCCAAATTGCTAACCCGCGACAAAGCATCCAGCGATACCTGCCGTCTTGATGGAGAATGCGATATTCTTTTTCAAAGTGAGAAATTAAGCCTTCTAAATGAGAATTTAAAGCTGTTCTGACTGGTTCAATATCTTCTGGATGGATGCGATCGAGCCACTCATCTAAGCGATCGCCAATTTCGTGGTCTTGATAACCTAAAATTGCTTTCCAACGAGGGGAAAAATATACTTGATCTGCTTTGAGATTCCAATCCCATAGCCCTTCTTTGCTACCATTAACTGCTAGTGCATAGCGTTCTTCACTTTCTTTAAGTGCTTCTTCTGCTTGTTTGCGCTCAATTGCAGTTGCTACTACATTAGCAACGCTTTGCAAAAAGTACACATCATCTTTAGTAAATTGCCTTTGTTTCGTTGTGTGACAACCTAAAACCCCAAACGGCTGTACTTGACCGTGAATAATTACAGTTACTCCAGAAATTACATGATGGTTGCGTAACATTTGTGAGATAGAAAAGCGGGTTTCAACCCGCAAATCTTCAACTATTACTGGTTCACCTTGTAATAGGGTATAACCAGCTTGAGAACGTTCCTGATCGCCAACAACTGCATAACCAACTATATTTGGTTGCCAGCCAAATCCTGCACGTACTGATAAAGTATTCTCTTCTGGGATTAGTTCTAAAATTTGGCAATATTCAACTTCTAATATGCGGGCAACAAGAGTCACCGCTACATTTAGGAAGGTGTCTAAATCCTTACCTCCCAAGGCTTGTTGACCTAATTGGGCTACTACGGCTGTGGCACGGGTGCGGGCTTTTACTTCTTGATCGACAAGTCTGCTTGCTGTAATATCGCGCTCTATCCATAGCCAGTGTGTAAATTTACCGCTAGAGTCTGCTAGAGGTAATATATTTACTTCGACCCAAAATTCTGAATTATCTTTGCGGTAGTGAATTAGTTCAGTTTTTATTGGTTCCCAAGATTGTAGGGAGATGCGGATTTGTTCTAAAGTAGAGCGATCGCTATTCACTCCATTTAATATTTCTGGTGTTTTACCGATTATCTCTACTAAATCAAAACCTGTAAGCCTAGTAAAAGCGTGATTTGCATAAACAATTTTTAGCTTTTCTGGAGTTAAACCTGCACCTATTGGTTCAGTAATGATAAGGGGGACGTTAGTGTTAACCACCGCAGACTCTAGTAGCCTTAAACGTTCCTCTGTTTGCTTAATTTCGGTAATATTAGTAAATGTTGCTAAAACTGCATCAGCTTTGGCTACACCAGATAAAAATAAAGGTTGAACGTTAACTTTATACCAATTAAGACTATCATCAGGTTTGTAAACACCAAGCAACTGGTTTTTACATGGCTTACCAGTATGTAGCGTGACGTTAATTGGGTGTAAATCTTCTGTTAATGGTGAGCCATCAGCACGTACCTCACGCCAGCGAGGATCTATACAGATATCCCCTAGAATGGGCGCAGCAGAGATGCCCAGGTTAATTTCAGCAATAGCATTGCTCGCTTTAATGTTGCCATCAATATCTTGTAAAATAACTGCATCTTCAATTGTGGCGATCGCGCAGTTCAACGATTCTTCGGCTATTTTTTGCTCGGTAATATCACTTCCAACAGCATAAATAAATCCACCTTCGCTCAAAGCATTCCACAATAACCATTTATAAGAGCCATCTTTGCTCAGATAGCGGTTCTCAAAAGAAATGTTTTTATAGCTATTGGTTAATTGCTCTAGTTGCAGTAACGTAGATTGGCGGTTATCTAAATGTACAAATTCTAGATATGGTTTAGCGATTAATTCCTCATTCGTATAACCCAGCAACTTTTCCCAGCTTGAGTTAAGCATTTGGAAGTACCCATCTTGCGTTAATACACAAAACAAATCCTGGGAAAGTGTGCAAAAATAAGCGATAGCTTCGTGTACTTGTTGATCGTTAGGCAAAGTACGCTCTTCATTTTGCTGTTGTGGATTGAGATTGCTCGCTGATTTTCCAGAGAAGTTTGGCTTAAACATTCATAATGATGCTGATGCAGCGCAATGGAAGAGGTAAAGAATTTTTTTATTAAGATTTATTTAGATGAATGTCACATAAGGGCTTACGTCTAGTTTAAATATACCTTAATGGGCTTGACCTTTTTCCTTTGTAGTGTACTTATTCTATCAAAAGGTAAGGTAGATATGTATCTATCATTTTTACCCTCTTTTTGATGATCTTAATAATTACTTAATCCTTCTCAACGATTTTGAGAAGGATTAAGTAATTATTTCTAGATTCTTCACCGCGTAACTGCAACTGCATCAGCTTGAAGGTTTTAGTTCTCTTAAAGCAGATTCCGCTTTTTGAACACCTTCGCTTTGCCCTTGGCTACGGTAAAGATCGCGGGCTTTTTCTAGTGCGGCGATCGCTTCAGATTGGCGATTCTCCTTTTTTAAGGCGGATGCTAGTTTGTAATAGGCTTGTGGGTTTTGGGGAGTGATTTCAATCAAGCGCTTATAGCTAAGAGTTGCCTGCTTATAATCCCCCTTAAGCATGAAAGTCTCTGCTAGGGCTGTTTGAACATCGGCTGAGTTGGGTTGTAAGGTAGTTGCCTGTTTGAAAGCATCTATTGCACCATCAAGATTTTTTCTTGCTTGCATCGCTTTGCCAAGTTCCAAGAAAATCTTGGGGTTTTTAGGTTCTAACTGCGCCGCGCGTTGAAAAAGAGCGATTGCGGCGTTGATGTTACCTTGGCGAAACCAAGCAGTTCCGAGTTTGAAGTTGATACTGCTGCTATTTGGGTTAAGTTGAAGTGCTTGTTGGAGAGTTTGAAGGGCTTGCCCATGAATTTGTTGATCTAAGTAGATAGCGCCTAGTAGTTCGTAAGCTTGGGCATTTTTCTCATCAAGTGCGATCGCACTGTTATAGGCATTTATTGCAACGTCATTATTTTTCATGCGGCGCATTACTGCACCTAAGCCTAAGTAAGCCTGAGCATTTTTAGGATTTAATTCAATGCTACGGCGATAAGCTGTTGCTGCACCAGAATTATCTCCTAGATTAGCGAGGCTATAGGCTAAGGCATAATGGAAATCAGCATTGTTGGGTTCAAGTGCGATCGCGCCTTTATAAGCAGCTATCGACTCTGCAAAACTGCCTTTTAAGGTATGTAAATAACCAATCGCAGAAAAAATGCGGGGGTTATCCTTGTCTAGTTTGGCTGCTTGTTGATAAATATCAAGTGCGCCTGCAATATCTCCTGCCTTAACTCGCTTACTTCCCTCCCATAGGAGGTTATTTAGCTTAAGGTTAGTTGGTTGCTTGCTTGATAGGGGAGGCTGATTAGCAGATGTGACTGACGGCATCGTTGCCGCTATCCCTGCCCATAAGGACAAGCTAGTAACTAGAAAGAGTGTTTGCTTTTGCACAGTCAATTTTTCAACTAAATTACAGTTTTTTGGTTCCAGCCTTAGTTAAACTAAAGCGTTAGGAACTTATACCCCCTCCAGGTAGGCTATTTTTTACTGCAACTACCCAGAAGATGAATAATTCTAAAAAATTGTAAACGATAGTTGCTACTTGTAACAACAAATAAGATTTAAGAGGGAATTTGCTCCTAACAAGAATTCATTACTCAGATTTCAGGTGCTTGCTAAAGAAGTCAAGCGCATAGCCAATTTCTAACACTTGATTGCTACGCTTACCAGTGCCATGTCCTTCATCTGGAAAAATTACCAGTTGCGAAGGGACTTTTTTGTTTTCTAATAACGTTTGAATTTGTAACGCTTCGCCAACAGGAACACGCGGATCGTTTGCACCTTGAATAATTAGCAATGGAGATTTGATGCGATCAATATAAGTTATAGGCGAAAGTGCTATCAGTGCTTCGCGATCGCGTTCTGGATCGCCGTATTCTGTAATCCGTAAAATCCGACGATAAGGAGCAGTATTATTAAGAAAAGTGAGTATGTTGCTAATTCCGACAACTGACACACCAGCGTCATAGCTACCTGCAAATTTGCTCATTCCTATTAGTGCAGAATAACCGCCGTAGCTACCGCCCATAATGCCGATTTTAGGTACTTTGCCGTTAACTTGCCAATTTTTGCGAATGTAGAGGGCTGCATCTTCAATATCAGTAATAACTTTAGTGCGATCGCTGGCATTATCAGCATTAAGCCAACTTTTGCCATAGCCATTACTACCGCGCACATTAGGTTCAACGAATATAAATCCCGATTGTACAAATAGTTGTGCAAAGCGATTAAAACCAGGGATGCTTTGCCCTTCTGGCCCACCATGAAAGTTAACCACAACAGGACAAGGGATAGCTTTTGCTTGCTGACATTGAGGTGGGCGATAAACAAACGTCGGAATGGGTGTACCGTCACGGGCGGGATATGATTCTAATTTAGCTACGACAAATTGACGAGTATCAATTTCAGGAGCGCTAGGTAGTACCCATTGTGTTAGTTTATTGGTCTGCCAGTCATAAACATAGCTAAGACGAGGTGCTGTGCTTGTTTCTACCCCTAAACTTGTGTAACGCCCATTGCGGGTAGTTATACCTGCAATAACGTGGTCAGCATTCGCAAACTCAGGCAGGGTTATTTCTTGAAATGTCCGCGTATCAATTGCTTTCAGACGCGAGTAACCACCATCATTAATGGAATAAAGGATACGCAAGCGTTGATAATCAATATCAAAATTAGATACATCTGCCTTAATTTCAGGTGTAATAGGTGTGAATTTGCTATTTTTGTAGCGATATAGTCGGCGAAATTCTCCAAATTTAGGTGTTAAGACTAAGTATTCATCAGGACTAGCACTGTATTGGATAGTATATTCTTCCTGTTCGTTTTGTCCCAAAATTGGTTTGAGCTTTTGCGTTTTTTTATCAAATTCATAGTATTCACTAAAAATATTCCCTGTTGCTTTGCTAAATAAGAATTTTTGGCGATCGCCCCAAATATCTGCAATTGACCAAATTCCTTTTTCTGCAAAGATCAAGATCTTTTTCTTAGTTTGAAGATCGTAGCGGTAGATGGCGAATGAGTCTGGTGCAATGTCATTAGCACTAAAATAAATTGTGCGCGAGTCATCACTAATGTATTGCAATGAAGTTCTGACTTTAGGTTTGTGTTGAATTACTTCTAGCTGACCGCCATCTGTTGGTTGCAAATACAAGCCTGGATTTTCTTCACCTTGCCGATCGCGTGAAAGCAACAGATATTTGCCATCAGGTGTCATACTTGCAATTCTTGTCGCGTCCTGTCCACCCGTCATCTGTACAGGGAACTGTTGCGCCCCATCAAGTCGCCAAACTTGGACTGTTCCTGTAATACTCCATGTAAAAAACATCCGCTTGCCATCAGGTGTAACTATTCCCAGTCCAGGCGATCGCACATCAAGCATTTGCTCAATGTTTTGTGTCACGCTAGGAGCAAGCGGTTTTGGGGCATAACGTTGGAGGACGGTTGGATCTACGCTATTTTTACCCAAGCCCGAATATTGGGCAACAACGGGGTAAGGGATAAGGGTAGAACTTGACAGAAGCAACGCCAATGAAAGTAAGTATTTATTCATAGAAAAAATCTGACTATTAATAAGTTATATAAGTAAGCGATCGCCCACTTAAAGAAATATACACTACAGGCGATCGCTGTTAAAGATTAATGCGATCGCTACAATCAAAACAACTTTCCTCTAACCTCAGAGGTCAGCAGAGTACAGCAACTCAGCGATACCACAGCAGCTATCATCTACCCTGATAGCGATAGTCAACCAATAGCAGATAATACTAAACAATTTCGTTGTATTTTAACAATCAAATGAAATTTATAACTATTGTTTATTAATAACCCTGATGTATTTAATCGCAGTAATATTTTTACTATCTTAGGCAGAGCGACGTTAACAAGAAAGGCGAAGGGCAGAAAGATTGGTGCGCCTTTGCCATTTCTTTTAATGGCTCGTTATTACTTGCGTCTATATGAAGATTAATGCGATCGCTTTCCGACAATTCCAGTTACTTATATCGGTCTTAAATATTGAGACAGTCCATTAAGTATAGGTCTAAGGATATACATACTTTTATTAAAAAAAGTATATATTTGTTAACAGATTTGTAGGCTGTGTGAAATTAATATATCCCCACAGCATATTTCAATATCAAGGTGAATTCTTAATACACATCAGCTTATGCTTGAATGTGTTCTTTCAATTCAATTTCTTAAACAATTAAAGTAACATTTCTTTTTAGAGGATTTGATAATGACATTTACCATAGATTCCGCTCGTTCGATTTTTCCTAACACTCAAGTTGCTGATGCGATTCCAGCTACAGTCGAAGCATTCAATCAACTTAGTGCTGAGGATCAGTTAGCTTTACTTTGGTTTGCCTATACAGAAATGGGAACTACAATCACTCCCGCAGCTATGTCGGCAGCTAACATGATTTTCGCAGAAAACACCCTGAATGAAATCAAGCAGATGCCTGCTTTAGATCAATCACAGGTGATGTGCGATTTGGTTAACCAAGCTGACAGTCCCCTTTGCCGTACCTATTCGTCTTTCGGCATGAATGTCAAGTTAGGTTTCTGGTATCAGTTAAGCGAGTGGATGAAAGAGGGAATTGTTGCTCCCATTCCAGAAGGCTATAAACTGTCAGAAGACGGATCAGATGTTCTTGAAGCTATTCGTCAGCTTGAAGGAGGACAGCAACTCAGCGTATTACGGGATATTGTCGTCAACATGGGATATGTCCCAACAGGCGGTACTAAAAAAGTTAAAGAACCTGTTGTTCCACCTAAAGATCTCGCATCCAGAAGTAAGAGCAGTATTGAAGGCATCGACAACCCGACAGTCTTAAGCTACATGGATAATATGAACGCTTTTGATTTCCAGGCGGCTGTGGCTTTATTTGCCGAAGATGGTGCTTTGAAACCTCCTTTTGAGGAACCGATTGTGGGTAAGGAGAACATCCTCGCGTATATGAACGAACAATGCTATGGACTTAAACTTACGCCACAGCAGGGAGTTTCTGAGTCAGCAGCAGGAGAGTTTACCCAGGTTAAAGTGACGGGTAGAGTGCAAAGTCCCTGGTTTGGCGACAATGTTGGCTTAAACCTAGCATGGCGGTTCTTGCTCAATCCTCAAGGCGAGATTTTCTTGGTAGCAATTGATGTGTTGGCATCTCCCAAGGAACTGATGAATTTGGGTTTGGTTCGATAGAGCGATTAAATAATTCTGTCAGGCTGAAGCCTGCGGCTATTGTATTATAAGTCTGCCTACGCAGGCTTATTTATTTTGTTCGATTTCGTATAGATATATGGTAATGCGATCGCACTAACCTAATAATCTCTCAATCTCCTTTAGTACATCAGCTAACATCGGTGCATTTGAAAATAAAATATTATCTTCTCTGCCTTCATGTTTATGATGGGGGTAATTAGGTAAATTTAGCTTTTTGTGATGCTCTGCGTTGTCATAGCGGAAAATGATATTATTAGCATCATCCATATATTGATATGAGTAAGTTTCCCGTTCTATAGTATTTTCAACATCTACAAACTCACGCAAGTAAAGAACAGAATTATCTGTAAACCTTACTGCTGCACGAATAAAACCTTCGTATTCCCCTCTTTTTTGAGCTTCCCAGTCATACGAGCTTTTGATTGGGCAATAATGAATTATGTCAAGTAGTTGCTGAAAATACTCTTCAATTAACAAACTCAATTCCTCTTAATTTGTCGGCTTTTTGTTTGAGGCGTTTCAGCATTCGGTATTCCCCAATCCACTCGTCAAACTCCATGTCGAGTCTATGTTGCAATTCGTCATTTTCAAAGCGGCGCAGAAACTCTTCTGTAGATAACTGATACTTAGTCTCAAATTCCTTCAGGCGTTCTTGTGTGCGGTGGATACCATCTTCAAGCGAGCGCAATTTCTGCGTAACTACTTCCTCAATCAAATTTCTTAGTGACTCTGGATGTTCACAGATAATTTTTAACTCACCCATATCACCCTCTCAATTAAATGTTTACTGGGTGGTATTACCCACCCACTTATATTAAGCACTAAAGTATTTTGCAACTGGGTGATAAGTAATAATCGCAGTTGTCGATTGTTCGGGATACAATTGTTCGCTTTCATCCATGTGCAGATTAATGCGGTTTGCCCCCAACAAATCTAACTGCTTATACTGATCTTGCATATTCGGACAAGCAGGATAACCAAAACTATAACGAGAACCGCGATAACGTTGCGCTAACATATCCCGAATATTATCTGGTTCCTCACTACCAAATCCTAACTCTTGGCGAATACGTGCATGAGTCCACTCAGCCAAAGCTTCCGCCGTTTGTACTGCTAACCCATGAAAGTAGAGATAATCTGTATATTGGTTGTTTGCAAACAACTTTTGACCAAACTCCGTAGCAATATCCCCAACAGTTACAGCTTGCATCGGGAACACATCAACTTTTCCTGATTCCACTGGTGCAAAGAAATCTGCAATGCACAAACGTCGTAAGGATTTTTGGCGTGGAAAATCAAATTGAGCTAACTTTTCTAAGTTGTTCGCATCTTTTCCGTTGATGTTTTCTGGGTTATAAACGTGCAGAGAGTTACCTTCAGCATTACATGGAAAATATCCATAAACAACCTGCGGATGCAACAAGTTTTCTGCAATAATTCGCTGCTTCCACTGTTCTAAAATTGGATAAACTTTCTCTGCTAAGAATTGATCGTATTCTTCCCGTGATTGTTCTTTAGGTTTGCGGAATTGCCACTGTCCAGCAATTAAAGCTTGCAAATCTAAATAAGTAAAAATTTCCTCTAATGAAATATCTTCTGGCGTGAATATTTTAGTACCCCAGAAAGGCGGTGTTGGGCGTTCAATATCAACATCCACAGCTTCAGAACGTCGCGTATCAATTATGGCTGGTTCTGCTGGTTTACTTTCTGCTTTTTCAACTGCTTCTTGTTTATGACCATTAGTTGATGCCTGAGAAGTTTCGTCTACTTCATCTAGGAATCCTTTAAGATCATCCCATTTTTCTGCTGCTTTCGCTGGCATTAATTTATCCATGAAATGCAAGTCAGAAAAAGCATCTTTCCCGTAGACTACCTTACCTTTATAAGTTTTCTGGCAATCTTCATTGACAAATTTGGGAGTAAGTGCAGCACCACCTAAAATTACTGGTACTGTAATCCCTCGCTCGTTGAATACTTCTAAGTTATCCTTCATAAAGGCGGTGGATTTTACCAGTAATCCACTCATAGCAATACAATCAGCTTTATGCTGTTCGTAGGCATCTAGAATATTATCAACTGGCTGTTTAATACCAAGGTTAATTACCCGATATCCATTATTAGAAAGAATGATATCTACAAGGTTTTTACCAATGTCGTGAACATCACCTTTTACTGTTGCAATGATTACAGTACCTTTAGCATTATTACCAGCATCTTTCTTTTCCATGAATGGCTCTAGATAAGCCACTGCGGATTTCATGGTTTCGGCTGATTGCAATACAAATGGCAGTTGCATTTGTCCTGAACCAAACAACTCACCGACAACTTTCATGCCATTAAGCAAGAAAGTGTTGATAATTTCTAGAGGTGGATATTTTTCTAAAGCTTTTGCCAGTTGTTCCTCTAAACCAATGCGTTCGCCGTCGATAATATGACGGGTGAGACGTTCTTCTACTGGTAAGTTTACATCACCAGTGCGATCGCGTTTTGTTGTTTTTCCTTGAAATAAATCAGTTAGTTGCCCTAGCGGATCATAAACGCAAATGTCACCATCAAACTCACGCTCATCAAAAATTAACTTACGGCAAACTTCCTGATGCTCTGGCTCAATCTTAGCTAAAGGTAAAATCTTATTGGGGCTAACAATAGCGGCATCCATTCCTGCTTCCATTGCTAAATTCAAGAACATAGAATTTAGCACTTGACGCGCAGCCGGATTTAAACCAAAAGAAACGTTAGAAACGCCTAAAATAACATGACATTTAGGTAATTCTTGACGTATTCTACGGATAGCATCAATTGTTGCTTTACCATTTGCCCTGTCTTCTTCAATACCAGTAGAAATCGGTAAGGCTAAGGGGTCAAAAAAGATTTCGTGGGCGGGGATACCATATTCTACAGCAGCACGATAGGCGCGTTGTGCGATCGCAAATTTCCTATCCGCCGTCCGCGCCATCCCATCTTCATCAATCGTACCAACAACAATACCCGCGCCATATTTCTTGGCTATTTCCAAAACCTTATAAAAACGCGGTTCCCCATCTTCATAGTTAGTGGAGTTTAGTAAACACTTACCACCAGCAACCTTTAACCCCGCCTCCATCTTTTCCCATTCTGTGGAGTCAAGCATTAAAGGTAAAGTAACATTTGTCACCAAGCGCGAGACTAATTCGCGCATATCTCGCACACCATCGCGCCCCACATAATCAACGTTAACGTCGAGGATGTGCGCCCCTTCCCGTACTTGTTCCCGCGCTAAAGATACTAACCCATCCCAATCTTCAGCATTTAGTAAGTCGCGGCACTTTTTAGAACCACTAGCATTTAATCTTTCACCAACAATTAAGAAAGAATTATCTTGCTCATAGGGTTGGGCGCTATAAATAGAAGCTGCTGCTGGAGTATATTGTAATGCTGGACGAGCTTCCCCTGCTCCCCCATTCCTCTTACCCCCCTCCCCGTCAACGGGGAGGGGTTGGGGGTGGGGTTCCCCTGCACCTCTAACGGGACGTTCTTTCGGCTTCAAACTCTTAGAAATTTCTGCTAATTGTTCAATATGTCCAGGGCGAGTACCGCAACAACCGCCAATTATCTGTACACCTAAATCTTCCACAAAGTGCATTAGCGCCATGCGTAATTCCATCGGCGTTAACCGATAATGCGCTTGTCCGCCTACGTTTTCTGGTAAACCAGCATTAGGAATACAGGAAACGACAAAAGGTGAATTTGCACTTAGATATTTTATGTGTTCAGCCATCCGGTCGGGACCAGTGGCACAATTTAAACCTAAAATATCAATTTGATAAGGCTCTAAAATTGATACAACCGCACTAATATCAGAACCGACTAGCATTGTGCCAGTAGCTTCCATCGTTACCGATACCATGATGGGGATGCGCTCACCCTTTTTCGCAAAGACTTCCTCTAAACCGTTTAATGCTGCTTTAATTTGCAGCACATCCTGACAAGTTTCCACAAGAAATAAATCCACCCCGCCGTCATACAGCGCATCTGCTTGTTCAGCAACATTAGCTGCCATCGTGTCAAAATCAATATGCCCCAATGTTGGTAACTTGGTAGTTGGACCTATGGAACCTGCAACAAATCGGGGTTTTTCTGGGGTGGAAAACTCAGCCGCTACCCGTTTTGCTAATTCTGCGGCTGCTTTATTTAAGTAATAAGTTTGGTCTTGGAGATTATATTCAGCTAGTACTATCGAAGTAGCGCCAAACGTATCAGTTTCAATCACATCTGCACCAACCGCCAAGAAGTCGCGATGTACTTTAGCTACAGCTTCTGGGTTGGTGTGTATTAGATATTCATTACATCCCTCATATTCTGCCCCGCCAAAGTCAGCAGCCGTAAGGTTTTGGGTTTGTAAGTTAGTCCCCATTGCGCCATCAAAGACGATAACAGGGTGTTCTGGACTGTGGAGGCGTTGCAGGAAGAGGCTATTCATAGGGAAATGTAGGATAGAGACAGATTAAATACAGAGATCTCAAATTTTTAACTTTATCTATTTTATTGTGCCAACTTATCGCTTTTGGGAGAAGTCGAAATTATGAATTTGCAAACAATGGCAGCATCTCCTCCCCCCTTATCACAAGTTACACCAAACAGTACATTTGTTTTACAAAAGGTTAGTTGGTCAACTTTTAAGGCTTTGATAACAGATGTGGGAGATAACCGTGCTTGGAGATTTGTTTATGACAAAGGAGTGTTAGAACTTAGAATGCCACTTACAGAACATGAAGAACCTAAAGGACTCATAGAGAGTTTTATTGAAGCTATAGCCGATGAGTTAGAAATTGAAGTCCGCAAACTTGGTGCTTTAACTCTGGAAAGAGAAGACTTGAGCCGTGCTATTGAGCCAGATAGTTGCTTTTATATTCAAAATGAAGCTTTAGTTAGAGGAAAAAGTATTTCCTTACCGGAAGACCCACCGCTTGATTTAGCTATTGAATCGGATTATACCAATTCTTCGGTCAAGAAGTTTGATATTTATGCTGCGTTGGGAGTTCCTGAACTGTGGCGATATAGTCAGCAGACTTTGCAAGTATATCAACTGATGGAGGGGAAGTATCAGGAGTGCGATCGCTCTCTAGCTTTTCCTATTTTACCACTAGCAGAGATTCCAGGTTTGATTGAACAAAGCAATACAGTAGGACAAAGAACGGCTGTGCGCTTATTTAGACAACGTATTAGAGAAATATTATCCAGTTCTGCTACAGGTTGAGGAACATTAGTTGCGATCGCACCTTCTGCTTGAGTCAGCTTACCATATTTGTTGTGGTCTATTCATAAGCAGGAGTGTTAGACAGTGAAAACAAGCATGATTTACAAAGCCTTTATTTCATCACTACCTTTATTAGCATTATTTGCAGCAACTCAAGCCCAAGCTCAACTCATCCCGCAACCTTGGGTATCTGTGGGTGTACAAGATAGCGATGTCACCTATGCTGTTGGGGCAAAGTTTATCGGTTTAGGTGTTGAACTCGGAACTGGGCGCGACGGTGCGACGGGTGTAGATGTTCTCAAATTTATTAATTTACCAGTTGTTGCACCTTATGTAGGAGTAGGACTCTATTCTGGTAAGGAAAGTGTTGCTTACTCTGGTGGTGTCCAAGTAGGAACTGGTTCCGATAACGTCTTTGTTGGAGTTGGTTACAATTCTATTAGAGGTATTAACGGGCAAGTTGGACTGAAATTTTAGAGTTACATACTGAGAAATCCTTTTTTGCTGGGAATTAGCAGATTAAGTATGGGAACGCTGAGATATGGGGAGCTTAGATAATTTATTGAGTTTTCCCCATGCTCATTTTTAATAAACCTACTGCATAAGTCGATAAATTTTGGATTTCATCTGCGTTTATCTGCGGTTAATTAAAATTCTGAAACCCAAGAAATGATTTTTGCAAGAAGTCTAATATACATCTATATAAGTTTGTAGTTAGCGGTATTCAAACTATTAAAATTTAACGTTCCTACCAATGGTTACAACCTCGGCTTTTCCTCTCGACAGAGCTATTGATCGCCACCCGCTAACAGTTACCCGTGAAACGCCAGCACTTCATGTAGTAATGCTGATGAGCCAAGGACGCGCTAGCTGCGTTTTAGTTGTTGAACAGCAGCAGTTAATCGGCATTTTTACAGAAAGGGATGTAGTGAGAGTAACGGCAGCAGGAATAGCTTTAGAAGAAGTTGCGATCGCATCTGTAATGACAACTAACATTATTACTCTGCCAGAATCTCAGGCGCAAGATATCCTGGCTGTAATTTCTTTGCTACGTCAATACCACATTCGTCATATACCTCTTGTAGATGAAAAGCAGTGCTTAGTTGGAATACTTTCTCACGAAAGTATGCGTGAAGTTCTACAACCCGCAGACTTACTGAAGTTGAGAACTGTCTCGGAGGTAATGTCTAAACAAGTTATTCAAGCTTCCTTAACAACATCAGTTATACATCTAACGCAACTTATGTCTAGTAATCATGTAAGTTGCGTTGTAATTGTTACCCAAGATACAGATAATTCCCGTCCTGTTGGCATTGTTACAGAACGTGATATTGTCCAACTTCGGGCATTAGGAGTTGATTTAATGCAAACTCTAGCAGAAATTGTGATGAGTTCCCCATTAGTACCAATTCATCCCCAAAACTCTCTCTGGGCAGCCCATGAAAAAATGCGGCAATATCGTATTCGACGCTTAGTTGTTGTTGACGATATAGGAAAATTGCTCGGAATTGTTACGCAGACAAGTATGGTACAAATTCTTGATCCGATGGAAACTTATGCAGCACTAGAAGCATTGCAAAAAGTTGTAGAAGTACGTACAACTGACCTCCAAAAAGCTAACGAACAATTACATTATGAAATTATTGAACGTCAACAAATAGAAACTGCATTGCGGGTATCTCAAGCACGTTTAGCTGGAATTTTAGATAGTGCAGACGAAGCAATTATCTGTGTGGATGAAAGAGGATTGATTCAGATTTTTAACCAAGGTGCAGAGCAAATTTTTGGATATACTTCTGGAGAAATTTTAAATAATACTTTGGATTTATTACTATCGGAAACTTTAATAGGAGCATCTTGTCAGTATAATCAACCAAATCCTAGTTTACAATCTGCTAGAAAAATAGGCGGATACCGCGAAATTTTTGGTCGGCGGCGAGATGGTACTGAGTTTCCGGCTGAAGCATCTATTTCTGAATCATTAGCAGGCGATGAACTAATCTTTACAGTTATTCTGCGCGATATTACTGAAAGAAAAATTGCCGAACAAGCCTTAAAAAATCAAATAGCTAAAGAAAGACTGATGGGGACAATTGCTCAACGTATCCGCCAGTCATTAAATTTAAAATTAATTCTTAATACTACTGTAGCAGAAGTGCGGCAATTTCTTCAAGCTGATCGAGTAATTATTTATAGTTTTGAAGGAGAATGTGACGGCGTTGTAGTTGTAGAATCTATAGCTGATGACTGTATTTCTTTGTTAGGAAATTATACCCTAGATTTTTTTTGTGTAGGAAGCCATTTCCCTTTATATAAACAAGGTCAATTTAAAATAATAAATGATGTGAATAATTCTGAATTAAAGGAAAGTGAAGTAAAAATATTTAATAGTCTTAAGATTAAATCTGACTTAATTGTACCGATTTTGCGAGGGGAAGATTTATGGGGTTTACTGGCAGTACATCAATGTTCTAACTATCGTCAGTGGCAACAGTTAGAGATAGATTTAATCCAACAATTAGCTACCCAAGTTGGAATCGCAATTCAACAAGCACAACTTTATGAAGAATTACAGATAGCTAATCAAGAATTGCAAGGTTTAGCTAATACAGACGGTTTAACAAGAGTAGCTAATCGTCGTTGTTTTGACGAAACTCTGCAATTAGAATGGAGACGTTTGGCACGGGAACAATTACCCTTGTCTTTAATTATTTGCGATGTAGATTTTTTTAAGATTTACAATGATACTTATGGGCATCAAGCAGGTGATGAATGCTTGCAACGGGTAGCTGGGGCTATTCGTCTTACCGTTAAACGTCCAGCAGATTTAGTAGCGCGTTATGGAGGAGAAGAATTTGTGATTGTTCTGCCCAATACAGATTCGGTAGGTGCTAAACACTTAGCAGATGAAATTCATTTTAGAGTAAAATTATTGCAAATTCCCCATGAAAAATCCCCGATGGGTAATTTAGTTACCCTCAGTTTAGGGGTATCGACTATAATTCCAGACTTTAGTTATTCCCCGGAAATGTTGCTGGCTGCTGCTGATAAAGCATTATATCAGGCAAAATCAGAAGGGCGCGATCGCATTATTTTTAAATTAGTTTCGTAAATTAGCTGATATTAAAGGAGAATATTAACAATGGCGATCGCACAAACACTCGAAACAATATTTAACTCAGATACAAGTATTTATAATTGGGATAACTTAGACTCTTATTGGCAAAAACGCCTAACTCCAGCATTCCCTCCCCATCAAACACCTAGCTACATACTATATCCCCAAAGCGAAAGTGAACTAGCACAAGCAATGGCTTACGCCTATCGTAACAACGAGCAAATTATTGTTTGTGGCACTGGCACAAAACTCGGTTGGGGGAAAAGTACAAAAACTCAGCTTGTCATTAGTACCTCACGCCTTAACCATTTAATTGAACACGCAGTTGGCGATTTAACCGTTACTGTAGAAGCTGGGATGAAATTCGCTGAAGTGCAAAATATCTTAGCTGCTGCTAATCAATTTATTGCACTCGACCCAGCTTATCCTGAAGATGCAACTATTGGTGGCATCATTGCCACTGCTGATGCTGGTTCCTGGCGACAACGTTATGGCGGTGTCAGGGATATGATATTAGGGCTTACCTTTATACGCGCAGATGGTGAAATTGCTAAAGCTGGTGGGCGAGTCGTTAAAAATGTTGCTGGTTACGACTTAATGAAGTTGTTCACAGGTTCTTATGGAACACTAGGAATTATTTCTCAAGTTACCCTGCGAGTTTATCCTTTACCCAAAGCTTCTGCAACAGTGGTATTAACTGGGGATAAGGAAGCAATTGCAACTGCTAGTAAAACTTTGTTAGCTTCCGCACTTACCCCCACAGCTATAGATTTAATTTCCCGTCAGCTAGTAAGTCAATTGAGTATCGGCAAAGGGATGGGTTTAATAGTTCGCTTCCAAAGCGTAGCAGAGAGTATTCAACAACAATCAGCTAGGCTTATAGAAGTTGGAGAACATCTGGGTTTACATTACCTCACTTATTCAGATGATGAGGAAGCTAATTTATGGAAAAAATTACAGGAAAACCTGTGGTTACCCACACAATCATCGGACATAATCTGCAAAATAGGAGTAAAGCCCTCTGAAGCAGTAGCACTTCTCGGCGATGAGATTGCATCCTCTTCAGCAATGGGCGTAATTCACGCCACTAGCGGTTTAGGGATATTGCGGTTGGAAAAACCAGAAATGATTCCCCAAATCCGTAGTTTTTGCGAAAGTAAAGCTGGCTTTTTGAGTATCTTGGAAGCACCAGCGACAGTTAAAGAAAAACTAGATGTTTGGGGTTATAAAGGCAACGCGCTAGATTTAATGGTTAAAATTAAACAACAATTT
Source organism: Crinalium epipsammum PCC 9333 (assembly GCF_000317495.1). GTDB lineage: Bacteria > Cyanobacteriota > Cyanobacteriia > Cyanobacteriales > PCC-9333 > Crinalium > Crinalium epipsammum. The sequence goes on along the minus strand of NC_019753.1, from coordinate 48,595 downwards.
GATCCCAAAAATCTGCTTAATCCTGGTCGTTTTGTTGGTGAAAAATAATTTGTAGGTTGGGTTAAGCGTAGCGCAACCCAACACAAGCACTTGTCGATGTTGGGTTTCACTTCGTTCTACCCAACCTACTTATTTCGCTATGCTAGGGCTGTTGATAGTTTTAAAATATATTAGGAAATTTTTATTTTATGTCAGCATTATCCCCAACGTCTAATTCTGAGTCTCAAAATTTAGACCCTCTACCGACTTTTGATGTTAACCATCCTCCTGACCCTAAACTGATAGATAGTTGCGTTCACTGTGGTTTCTGTCTTTCTACTTGTCCGAGTTATCGCGTACTTGGTAAAGAAACGGATTCGCCTAGAGGTCGGATTTATTTGATGGATGCTGTTAATGAGGGTACAATTCCTCTGTCGCCAACGACTGTACAGCATTTTGATACTTGCTTGGGTTGTCTTGCTTGCGTAACTACTTGTCCCTCTGGTGTGCAGTACGATAAGTTGATTTCTGCTACCCGTCCCCAAATTGAACGTAATCATACTCGTACACCAATAGAAAGATTATATAGACAAGTAATTTTTTCTTTATTTCCTTATCCAGAACGCTTACGCATTTTGTTAGCGCCTTTGTTTTTATATCAAAAGTCTGGGTTGCAAAAACTTGTGCGTAATACAGGTTTACTGAAGCGAGTTTCTACGCATTTGGCGGCGATGGAATCAAATCTGCCAGAATTATCTTTGGATGCTTTTCACGAACCTTTACCAGAGATTATACCAGCACAAGGAGAAAAACGCGATCGCGTTGGGGTAATTTTAGGTTGTGTGCAAAGGCTGTTCTTTCCTACTGTTAATGAAGCAACTGTACGGGTATTAACAGCGAATGGTTTTGAAGTAGTTATACCTAAAACCCAAGGTTGCTGTGCTGCTTTACCTCATCACCAAGGACAAGAGGAACAAGCAAAAGAACTTGCTCGTAAAATGATTGATAGTTTTGAAGGTACTGGCGTTAATGCGATTATCATTAATGCTGCTGGTTGTGGTCACACTTTGAAAGAATACGGTCATCTTTTAGCAGATGACCCAGATTATGCAGAAAAAGCAGCTAAGTTTGCCAGCAAGGTGAAAGATGCTCAAGAGTTTTTATCGGAAGTGCGTTTAACTACAAATCTCTCACCTTTGACAGATGATAAGTTGACTATTGTTTATCAAGATGCTTGTCATTTATTACATGGACAAAAGATTAGTGTCCAACCTCGTCAATTATTGCGACAAATTCCAGGTGTGCAACTTAGCGAACCTATTGACGCTGCTTTGTGTTGCGGTAGTGCGGGGGTTTATAATATGCTACAACCAGAAATATCTGATGAATTAGGTCAGCAAAAAGTTACTAATTTATTGAATACTGGCGCTGATTTAATAGCTTCTGCTAATCCTGGTTGTACTTTGCAGATTAATAAGCATTTGGAAGAGCAAGGTAAGGAAATGGCAGTTATACATCCAATGGTGTTGTTGGATTATTCTATTAGAGGGGTAAAATTAGATATGTAAAACCCCACCCCCAGCCCCCTCCCCTTATTAAGGGGAGGGGGAGTTTGTGTATGTGTTATCTTTTTTTATGTCGAGCTACTTAAAGCCTATCGGAAAAATAATTAATCTATAAAAAATATCTGCGTTTATCTGTTTTCATCTGCGGTAAAAACATCACTCCTCAGTTACGGCAACATTTTTTAATATTGTCAGTGGACTAAGTTCTTTAACAAGCTGCAATTGTTCCTCGTTGCGGACTAGCAGCGCACCTGCGAAACCTAAAGAATTGATCGAAATTGATTGAAAACGTTCTTGCGATCGCGCTATAATCATCATCCATTCCCGTGTAGCTAATAGATTATAGGGTGCAGGTTTAGAGTTAACAGGTAAATTAAGATAACTGAGCAAAGTGTGATAGCAATCAAGTGTTGCTGATGCCCCTTGTAATGGTGAGTTTACCCAAGTAGGATCGAGTTGTGCGATCGCGTGCTTAAATTGAAAACTAGGTATTCTACCCACACCATCTTTAAACTCAATTGATTTCAATGCAACTTCAATCGGAATACTCGCACCCTCTGGAGTAAGTGGGAGGGGAATTATTTGTAAATGCTTGTGTCTTTGACTCGCACCCGCAGCTTGTCCAGAATTATAAAAGACTAAACCATCAATTTCAGCAAGCGTTATCCACATTGCCTCAAAATCTTGCTGTGTAAGTAAGCTTTCCTGCTCCTCAAACTGTCGTGTAACTAGCAACAGATGATGATCTACTATATTAAACTTGTTCAATAAACAGATATGCGTATCAGAAATATCTGTGACAAATAAATCTTGCTCATAAGGTAAAAACGGATTAAAATCCTTACCCTTAATCACATTAGCATTCTGCTGTTTTGCTTGATGTTTGCGCTCAAGATTGGATACAACCCGCACCAAGAAACGAATGCCACTTTCTTCCACAAATTCATAATTTGTTGAAATTGGCTGGAGTGCGCCTTTGGAGTGCGCGTATTCGGTTTGTTGTAGTACTTTATGCCACAAATGCTTAATTTTATAGAGATTATTTTTAAATTGAGTAAAAACTCAACTAGAACAACTCGAAGTGATAAAATTTTTCACTACTTGACGCAGTTGTTCAGCATCAAAAGGTTTAGTCAGGTACTCCGTCGCGCCTGCAAGTCGTCCTTGCACCCTATCAAACGCGCCATCTCTGGCAGTAAGCATGACAATTGGTAACTCGCTAAATTGAGGCAAGCTACGCAACGTGCGACAAAGTTCCAAACCATCAACCCCTGGCATGGAAACATCTAGTAGCAAAACTGATATCGGCTGGTGGTAAATCAAAGCCAAGGCATCTACAGCATTATCAGCAACTAAAACTCGATACTCGCCTTTTAGCGCCCGTTTAATCATTTCTTGCATAACTGTGCTGTCATCGACTGCCAAGATTGTCTGTGTAGTACTTACACTTGCAGACATTTTTACCTCACTCTTAGATTAAATTGCAGGATTATTGACACAAGTGTTTTTATTGCTGTGTGCTTAAAACTACTCTCTAAAATAGTTCCCTGATTAGATTAGAAATTAACGCTCACTTATATTTATTTACCTAATGACATCTTAGCGATACGTTGTAAAACTTTATCTTTAGGTAAATAGACTAGCCGCTTAAGCAAATTATATACATAATTTATTGACAAGAAACTCATTATTTAAACAATTGTATTAATTTAAGTTAATGTCTCGCGGGCATCTTGCCCACACTACATTTATTTGTGGTAAATTGTGTTATAATATGTAGAATTAGGCAGTGTAACCAAGATGGTCACAAAAGCTTTCTGCGGAAGTTTTATTATTAAAAATTAAAAGCTAGATGTTGGCAGGCTTAAAGCTTTGGGCATTTTTTATATCAGGGACAGCAAGTAAATTTCAGCGATCGCCAATTACTCTCCTTAGCTAAGTATTTATTACTAATACTTTGAGTTGTAAAGCGAAAAATTGGCTGATAATTAAAATAAAAACTTGCTTACAGCCATTTAATTAATCTAGAGTGCTACTCAAGTTAGTTAAATTATTACATTTTTTTGTAGATGCAAAAAATGTTCAGTTCAGCTTGGAGATAGCAGGGGCGCTAATATATCAAATCGTATCCTACCCAGACAAGTTTGCTTTTTATTTAACTCGGTACTGGAAAAATATATAATTAAGTGCTGAACTGGTATTTTTTGTAAACTAGACATAGCACCAAAATTCAGTACTGAAATTGGTCGGATAATTGGAAATATTACTTATCAACACTTAGTCTCATTAATTTTGTATATTAAAAATTGCCATACTTAAATGGAAATTAACTTGATGGTATCTTACGGAGATGAGCGACGCAGAGAGGAAAATTTAGATAACTTACTTGCAGAACCAGGTTTAAGAATGTTCTTTCCTAACTATAGCGAGACAGTTAAGGGCGAAGATAGTCAAGCCTCTGAGCTAGATGAAGTCGCTGAACGTGAGCGGTATGAAGAGGTACTGCGTCAAGCTGCTGGAGAAAACTTGCAGCTAGGGCAAGCTGTAATCTCGGTTTCTGATGGCATTATAATTACTGACCCTCATCAACCCAACAATCCGATTATCTACATAAATCCGGCGTTTACTAAAATTACTGGGTATACAGCCCAGGATATTTTAGGTGAAAATTGCCGTTGTTTACAAGGAAAGGAAACAGATCCCCAAGCAATTGAATTGATTCGTGAGGCTATTTCTAAAAAAGAACCTGTACAAGTAACGCTGCTGAACTATCGTAAAGATGGTCAACCATTTTGGAATGAATTAAAAATATCTCCTGTATTTTCAGACCAAGAAAATTTATTATATTTTATTGGTATTCAAACAGATATAACTGAACGCAAACGGGCAGAAGAGGAGCGCGTACAACTGTTGCAGCGAGAGCAAGCAGCACGGGCTGAAGCTGAAGCAGAACGCAACCGAACTGCCAATATATTAGAAGGAATTACAGATGCTTTTTATGTGTTGGATCATCAGTGGCGGTTTAGTTATTTAAATTCTCATGCCGAGCAATTATTATTTAAAACTAAAGAAGAATTAATAGGAAAGTCTATTTGGGAAGAATTCCCAGAATTAATTAATTCTAAATTTGATCGAGAATTACATCGAGCAGTTACAAGGAATGTAACAGTTCACTTTGAAGCATTTTATACAGAATTAGAAGCTTGGTTAGAGGTGCGAGTTTATCCTTATAAAGACGGTTTATCTGTCTACTTCCGTGATATTACAATTGCGAAAAAATCTGAGGAATCTTTACTAGAGCGATCGCGCATATCTACCTTAGAGGCTGAAGTTGGTGCTACCTTGGGACAAGGTGGGACAACCTTAACTGAAACTCTGCATCGTTGCAGCGAAGCAATGGTGCAGCACTTAGAAGCAGAATTTGTTGGTATCTGGACATATAACCCAGGCTCAAACACCCTAGACTTGCAAGCCTACGCTGGTCAAGAGGAAATCGGCAATTGGGTTGCTGGTCGTCAAATATCCTCTCATCCCCGCATCCCCCTAGAAGGTTCAATGGTGGGTTTTGTAGCTCAAACGCAGCAAATTTATCTGACCCAAGATAGCGGTCAACGGTTTAAGGGAGGGTTGGAAAGTCGTGTATATAACGGTGAAGTAGCAGAAAGTTGTTTAGTAATACCTGATATTTATTTAGCCAGTGCTCCTTTAATTGTGGAAGAAAAACTGGTAGGTGTAATTGCTGTAGTTATGCAGCAAAACTTTAACGAAGCCGTAATTGATATGTTGGGTTGGATGGCTCACGCTTTTGGCGTGGCAATTGACCGTTTTTGGGCAAGAGAAGCATTATCATCACGGCGAGAAGCTTTACTGTTTAGGTTAGCAAGTCAAATTCGCAAATCTTTAGACCTCGATACTATTTTAGGTACGGCGGTTAATGAGATTCGCAGTTTATTACAAATAGACTTATGCCAATATTTGTGGTTTTTCTCCCATCCTACTCAGCCTAGCTTGATGGTGACTCACGAAGCTAAAGCAAGTCCCACTTTGCGGAGTAAATTAGCAGAAGCTATGCCACAAAAACTTGCTCCATTAGCCCATAAAATTCAAAACCTTCAGGTTATGCGGGTTGATGATGTTGCTGATGACACTAACCTGGATGCTGAAGCCAAAGCCTTACTAAGTAATTTGGGTATAACTTCAGCACTATTGCTACCGTTAGAAACTCCTCATGCTGGTCAAAGAGGAGCTATTATTTGTACTCATGGCAATGGTCAACGACCTTGGAGTGATAATGAAGTAGATTTACTACAAGCTGTAGTAGACCAAGTTGCGATCGCTATTGACCAAGCAGAAGTATACGCCCAAAGTCGCGCTGCTGCCCTAGCCGCTCAAAGCCAAACTAGCCAGCTTGAGCAAGCAATGAACGAACTCAAGCAAACAGAATCGCGTTTAATTCAAAGTGAAAAAATGTCCGGTTTGGGTCAAATGGTCGCTGGTATTGCCCACGAAATTAATAACCCTGTCAACTTCATTACAGGTAATCTTACTCACACCAGTACCTACATCCGTGATTTGCTAGATTTAATCGAACTGTATCGTAAGCATTATCCTAACCCCGATCCAGAAATTGAAGACCAAGCAGAAGAAGTTGACCTAGATTTTCTGATTGATGATTTACCAAAACTACTAAGCTCAATGCAAGTAGGGGCTGACCGCATTCGTCAAATTGTCTTATCTTTGCGGAACTTCTCCCGCTTAGATGAAGCTGACATGAAACCAGTTGATATACATGAAGGAATTGACAGTACTTTATTAATTCTGCACAACCGTTTGAAAGCAAATGCTAACTATCGGGGAGTTGAAATAATTAAAGAGTACGGAAAATTGCCTTTAGTTGACTGCTATCCTAGTCAGCTTAATCAAGTATTTATGAATATTATTAGCAATGGCATTGATGCCTTAGAAACTAGCGAAGTTAAACCACCCCAACCGACAATTCGCATTCGTACAGAAATGTCTGATGATGGTAAAACCGTGATTATTCGCATTGCTGATAATGGCTCAGGAATGCCCCCAGATGTATTAAAACGTTTGTTTGATCCGTTTTTTACTACTAAACCTGTAGGTAAGGGAACTGGTTTAGGGCTATCAATCAGCTATCAAATTATTGAAAAACATCATGGAATTTTAAGATGTGAGTCAGAATTAGGAAAAGGAGCAGCATTTGTGATCGAAATTCCTTTAAACCAAAATTAATATTTTAATTATAAATTTTAGCCTAAGTTGTACCTGTTTCCAGCCTTATTCTCAGATTCAACCTGAGAATAGTAATTTAGACCTGAGAACTAGATAAAATTTCCCCTCTCCTCTCCCCTCTCTATCTTTAAAATATGAATGATAATTTATTACAACGTTTTCTACAATTGCTTGTTACTCAAGCTGGTTGGCAAATTCGTCAGCAGGATCAAATTAGTTTAGGGCATAAAATTGAATTTCGAGTTAAAGCATTGAAGCTACTTAACGCAGAAGCTTATTATCAGCTACTAAATGCTGAAAATGAGCAGAGTTATCATGAGTGGCGACAATTAGCTTTACTGTTAACAACTACTGAAACTTACTTTTTTCGAGATGAAGGACAGTTTTCATTATTGCGAAATAAATTAATTCCAGAATTGATTGAGCAGAAAAGGAAAAAACAAGTTTTAAATGGTGAATCCAAACCTACTTTACGGATTTGGAGTGCTGGTTGCTCAACTGGTGAAGAGCCATATTCCTTAGCTATTATGCTCACACAGCTAATTCCTGACTGGGAAAGCTGGAACCTTTATCTTATTGGTACTGATATAAATTTAAATGCTTTGGAGAAAGCTAAACATGGTATTTTTACCTCCTGGTCATTTCGTCAGGTAAATCCAGAAGTTCAAAAACGATATTTTTCTCCTTGGAAAGGTGATTGGAAGCTCGATGTTAAAATCCGGTCGATGGTAAACTTTGAATATGGAAATTTGGTCAAAAATTCATATCCTAATAATAATAGTATTTATGATATGGATTTAATAATTTGTCGAAATGTTTTTGTATATTTTGACTCTAATAGCATTGGAGTTGTATTAAACAAGTTTGCCAAAAGTTTGAACTTGACAGGATATCTAATTACTGGTCATGCTGAACTTTATGGTCAAGGTTTAAACTTATTAAAATCTCAGGTTTTCCCTGAATCAGTTGTGTATCAACGCCGAGATCATGTAGTAACTTCCTCTCAAGTTAAAGAGGTTAATCGTTCTAACAGTGATAGCTTTAATAATATTAACAGTCCTCAAAAATTAGATTTATTTGCTAACAATGATACTAAGTTAGGAAATAATTCATTGTCCCAGATTAAGTCTGATTATAATAAGTATCCTACTCAGAAGCTTCAGCCAAATATTAGTAATATTCCAAATATTAATCAACCTAAAGTTGTTGATCTTCAAGCAGGCAATAATAGCGATCGCACTATTTCCCAAGTAACCGTTGATACTATTATTGAGCAAGTTCAAGTTTTAGTTAAAAACAAAAATTATTTAAAAGCAATTAGTGAATTAGAAGAAATATTAGCTCAATACCCTAATAATTTCAATATTTACTATCTGCTAGCTAAAGTATACGCAGATTTAGGTAAATACCCGCAAGCTAAAAAATATTGTGAGCAAGCTTTATCCGTAGATTCACGTAATATAATGCCTCACTATATATTGGCTAATATTGCTGAAGAACAAAGTAATATTACAGAAGCCAAGGTGATCTTAAAAAGAATCATCTATTTAGCTCCTGACTCTATTTCTGCGTATTTAGAACTAGCAAGTATTTACCAACAAGAAGGAGATATTACAAGATGTGTCAAAATGCGTAATGTTGCCTTAGATTTCTTGAAAAAATTGCCTACTAACGCTACGGTAGAACCACAGGGTGAAATTACCGTTGCTGAATTAATCAACCAACTAGAAGAATTATTAAATATTTAAGTATGCCGATAGTTAGTCGGGTAGAACAATTCTAAATTATTTAGAAAACCACTAAGTCTATCCTTGGCGTTATGTAGCGTTGCGGAGATGGCTGCACTTAAGATGTTTAATAATTTTTACTATAAAGATGTTTTAAGGATTACCCCTTCTATTTAATAGATATATGGAAGCTCAAGATTTTATTATTTGTAGTCTAAACAATTCCATCTATGGAATTGAAGCATCTGTAGTTAAGGAAATATTCTATTTACCGGAATTAACTCCTGTTGCTGAAGCGCCCCGTGATATTGTAGGAGTACTGAATCTGCGGGGCGAGATATTACCTGTAATGGATTTGTATATCCGCTTAGGACAACAACCGCAGGATTACCAGTTAACTGATAGTATCGTCGTACTTAATTCCGAAGAATTTCAAGTCGGAGTAATTGTTAATCAAGTCCACGAAGTACGAAATATTGCCGCTAATGAGATTACTACTAATCTTTCCTATCGACGAGGAATGTTAAGTAAAAATGGCTCTCAGCCTGGGATAGTAACATCCGGTAAGTTTATTAACGGTGTCGCACAAGTAGATGAAGATTTGGTGATGTTAATCAATCACCAAACTTTGATTGAATACTCAAAGTTGATAAATTCTGATAGTGATGATGGTGATGGAGAAATTTCAGCAAATAGCCAAGCGGCAGCGGCTTTGCTACTAGAACGTACTTACAATGGTAGCAATACTCGCATATTTTGCCCTCATGCGACACCAGAAGAAAGAGCAACTTTTCGGGAACGGGCAGAAAATTTAAGACGCGCAACCGAAAACGAAGATTTTGCGGGATTAATACCCTTAGCTGTTATTGGTTTAAACGGCGAATATTTTGGATTAGATCTTGATACCGTCCGGGAGTTTACTGATATTAGTAAAATTACCCCTGTTCCCTGCTGTCCTCCTCATATTGTGGGTAATATTAACTTGCGGGGAGAGATTGTCACATTAGTTGATGTACGTGGAGTATTAAATCTGCCCATTGCTGGTACTAACGAAGCATCTAAAGTAATGGTTGTACGGATGGAAGATTTAGTAGCAGGTGTGACAGTAGATGAAGTATTTGATGTGATGTATCTTAATCCTACTGAGATGATGCCAGTACCAGCAGCAGTACATTCAATTAATGATGAATATCTTCGAGGTACTGCACCTTATCGCGAAAAAATGATGGGAGTTTTAGATTTACCTAAAATCTTGACTAAGGGCGGATTAACTGTGGATGAAGAAGTGTAATAAATTTTGTTCGGCGGGTGAGTAACCCGCCTATTTAGTTATCAAATAAATCACACAAATTTTAATTATATAAAAGGAAAATAAGAGATGTTTACAAATTTAAAGCTAAGAAACAGGATGTTATTAGGATATTCTGTACCAATATTATTATTTGTGGGATTAACTATTCCGACATTTTCAAGTGCCAATAAGGCAGCAGAAGCATTTAAACAAACTAAAATGTCTCTTAATACTGTAGAAAGTGGCTCCCAAATGGGTTTTGGGCTGGCAAAAATGGCAAGAGATACACGGGGATATATTGCTTTAAATAAAGATGCAGGTTTCTTAAGTGACTATCAAAATAATTTAAAATATTTTAATGAACGTGCTGAAATCATTAGTAAAAACATAGAAAATCCTGAACAAAAACAGCGTTTGGAAAGAATGATAAGTTTAGGTAAGGAGTATGATGAATTTGCTAATAAGTTAATTAATTTAGTTAATCAAGGTAAGCAAAAAGAAGCTATTGAGATATTGCGAAAGAGAGAAGGATATAATGTCATTAAAGAATTTGAAGAAACTAATGCTGCTTTTAATAATAAGGAACGTGAAATTTTAAATGCAGCTACAGCAAAAGCAGAAGCTAATTTAAACTTTTTATTATTGTTAGTGGCAGTAGGTTCTTTATTAGGGATTTCTGTAGCATTAATTTCGGCGTTTGCGATATCATCGGGAATTACTAAAAAAATCTCGCAAGCGGTAAATGCGATCGCATCTTCTTCTAATCAAATTGCCTCAACCGTAGAACAACAGGAACGCATTAGCACTCAGCAAGCTACATCGGTTAATGAAACTACTACCACGATGGATGAGTTGGGCGCGTCTTCACAACAATCTGCGGATCAAGCTGAGTCAGCAGTGATGGCAGCACGACAGGCGTTAGGGTTGACAGAAAATGGCAACGAAGCAGTAGACCGCACTTTACAAGGAATGACAGAATTAAAAGAAAGAGTAACTGCGATCGCGCAAGAAATTGTACGTTTAAGCGAACAAACTAATCAAATTGGCAATATTTCCAATTTAGTGAGCGATCTAGCTAATCAAACTAATATGTTAGCTTTAAATGCTGCTGTTGAAGCAGTGCGTGCAGGAGATCAAGGTAAAGGTTTTGCGGTAGTAGCAGCAGAAATTCGCAAACTTGCAGATCAAAGTAAGAAGTCAGCAGAGAAAATTAATGTTTTAGTTAGTGATATTCAACACGCGATTAATGCAACTGTGATGGTGACAGATCAAGGCACGAAAACCGTGCAAGAAAGTATGCAAATTACTCAAAAAACTGCGGAGTCTTTCGCTGGTGTCGCAAATGCCGTAAATAACGTGGTTTTGAGCAATCAACAAATTTCTTTAAATATCAAACAACAAGCGATCGCCATTCAACAAGTAGTCAGCGCAATGAATAACCTCAACCAAGGGGCAAAAGAAACTGCTGTTGGAATCACTCAAACAAAAGTGGGTACTCAAAAGCTTAACGAAGCAGCCCAAGATCTTAAAGCTATTGTTTAAATTACTATTTAGTAACTAAAAATAGTTGATATCCGTAGAAAAGAGGAAAAATTCGGGAAATTTCTCCTCTGCCCCTCCGCCCCTCTGCCCCTCCACCCATCTACCCATCTACCCATCTACCCCTCCGCCCCTCTGCCCCTCTACCCCTCTCATGCTCAGCGAATTAAGTATATTTGCTGAGGTAATATATCTCAAGTAAAACTAAAATTTAATGATAAGCAAGCAGGCTGTATGAGGTTTGTGTTAAATTTTAGGGATTTTTTTTGAAAGGAGTCAAATTGAGATGTTTCAAAAAATGGGTTTGCAGACTGCTTGGCTCATTCCTGCTCATGGGTGGCATTGTATTAGCTCTAGGGCTAGGTGATACTAATGGCAATTTACGTTTGAGTAAACATATCGACATCCTTGGCAATAATACATTTACTAGCGTGTGGATTATGGAAAGTTAATGAAGGACAGACTCAAAGACAGTCATCAGAAAGAGTCTTAATTCTACGCGCAAGCTAAACAATATTGTAAACAAGCTTGATCAGTAGATTCACGGAATATAATTCCCCACTATATATTGGGTAATATTGCCGAAGCTAAGGTGCTCTAAAAAAAAATATCTATTTAGCTCCTGACTTAATTTCAGCTTATCTAGAACTAGCGATCATCTACCAACCGGAGGGGGTTTTACAAGATAAGTCAAAAGGCGTAATTTAGCTTTAGATTCTTGAAGAAATTGCCAAATCATGCTACTGTAAGTTAACAGGGTGAATTACAGTTGGTAAACTAATCAACCAACTAAAGAAATACTAAATATTGAGATATGCTGATAGTTAGCTAAGTAAAACAATTCTAAAATTTTGGAAGGTTACTAAGTCTATGCTGTCATCTGACCTTGGCATTGTATAGTGCTGCTGGCATTGCTATTTTATAGATAGTGAATAATTCTAATAAGTTTTTAATATAAATTATTTCTTTTAATAGATATATATAATTTCAAGATTTTATTATTTTAATTATTAAGATTGTTGTATGATTAAATAAAACAAACAAAATAAAAAACAAAGCTTTACTTGTCAGTTTTTTCAACCTAAATAAACCCTCAGATGGTTTTAATTTTATATGCTGAAAATAAATCCAAATCTTCTTTTGATTCAGGAAAAAAAATCTAAGATTAAGAATAGCAACAATAGACGCTTAAGTTTACAAATTGTCGCAGGCACTCTCTTGCTAGAAGTTTGTAGTAACGGCATAGCGCCAACTCTCGCTGCAAGTTTGGCATCGACAGAATCTATAACGATCGGTAATAATTGTACAAAAACTTTGCCTTCTAGCAGAAGGGAAAGCTTTATCAAGCCAACTTCACCCCTTGTCGCAGAGAATCCCTTGCTACAAGGTTGTACTAACGGCATAGCAACGACTCTAGCGACAGGTTTGGCTAAGGATTGTAGAGAAACTTCGGCTCCTAGTCAGGGGGCAAGTTTTGTCAAGGCAGTTTCACCCGTTCCCAAGAGCCAAAAGCTTAAGGGCTTAAAAGCGTCTAATCCTAAATCGTCTGTAGATGGAAACTTACTTAAATTAGACCAGCTACTAAATAGCCAATTTCCTAACGCTATTAGCCAAGCGCCCCAAGGCTTATGTGAAGTAGGATTTGGATCTGATACTTGCGACGTAGGAGGTGGAGAAGTTTTATGTGAAGTGGGAGGTGTAGTACCACCTACGGGCAATATAGGCGGTGGATTCGTTCCACCACTAATAGCAGCAGCAGGGGGCGGGGGACTAGGTTTAGCGCCTTTGCTAGGAGCGGTTCCTTTGCTAGCACTAATCAGATCAGGCTCGCGAGCAGAAACCCCCCCAGGAACTACGCCAGTAACTCCGAACGGAACTACGCCAGTAACTCCGAACGGAACTACGCCAGTAACTCCGCCAGGAACTCCGCCAGGAACTCCGAACGGAACTACGCCAGTAACTCCGAACGGAACTACGCCAGGAACTCCGAACGGAACTACGCCAGTAACTCCGAACGGAACTCCGCCAGGAACTCCGCCAGTAACTCCGCCAGTAACTCCACCAGGAACTCCGCCAGGAACTCCGCCAGGAACTCCGCCAGGAACTCCGCCAGGAACTCCACCAGGAACTCCACCAGGAACTCCGCCAGAAACTCCACCAGGAACTCCGCCAGGAACTCCGCCAGAAACTCCCATAGCAGCCGTTCCCGAACCTTCAACAACTCTGGGCGGGGTAGTAGCTATAGGTCTAGGAATTTTGATGAAGAGGAAATACGCCAAAATTTCTTCAAGAAAGGCAGCTAAAACTATCAGAGAAATTCCGCCGGATTAAAGTCTATAAATTTAATTCGTTCTACTTCAATTTTTCTATCGGAGCCATGAAGCCATGTACGCGAAAACAACAACTTTATTCACAACCACAATACTGTCGCTAGTATTTTACGGGTTATCTACATCTCCAGTACTAGCTAACTCATCTCAGAGATCATTGCAAGGGATCTCCTCAAATTATGCAAATACGGAGGTTGGGTCGCCTGAAACAGAGACGTTAATAGCCCTTAAAGAAGGAACACATATTAGTCAAGCACCGAGCCAAACACCGAGTCAAGCACCGAGTCAAGCACCGAGTGTAACCTCAGCTAGTGTAAAGCAAAATGTTTCTGGTATCATTAGTGCCTATAACGGAACTAATATGGAAATGAGATTAGGTGATGGCACCTCGAAAAATTTTGAGTTTAATCCTAATTTACTAAATTCACCCAATATCGCTAAAGGAGCCTTTGTTAAGCTTTCAGTAGATGAAAACCAAATAGTGCAAGAAGTACAACCCGCAGAAGTAGCAGAAACGGTTGAAGGTACTGTTAGAGAAGTTTCTGGCTCTCAAGTAACGATGGAATTAGACGATGGTAAAATGATAACTACAACAGTAGCGCCCGCAGTATCTGCGCGTATGGGCTTGGCTGATGGAGTTCGCTTAATGGTAACGTCTTTTCAGGGCATTGGTGCTACAAAATTATGCTTCGGAAAAACCATCCAACCCCCTGTAACTATAACCCCTCCGGCATTCGTGCCAGAGCCACCGACGCGTATTGGAGGTGGAGAACCGGAACCTATCAAACCTCCTAAAGTCCGTAAACCAGTTCGATCACTTTGGTAAAGTTTTATGCTGCACGCGGTCATGGATTGCTATCGCTCATACGGTTAGCAGTTGATGCCCGTGCAGAGTTTAAAAAAGTAAGATATATAATTTCAAGCAATACTTCAGGTTAATTTAAGGAGACGTATTGTTATGGGTGTGCCTCAAATATTTTTTAGTTCCAAAAAAAATACCAAGGTTCGTATCGGTGAAGTTTTTCTAAAAAAGGGTCTGATTACTCAGGCTCAACTAGAAGAAGTTTTAGCCGCACAGAGAGACAGTGGTAAAAAAGTTGGTGATATCCTAATTCAAAAAGGGCTAATCACTCGCAAACAACTAGACCAAGCATTAACATCTCAGTACTGGCAAAACTTAAGTGCAAGCATTTTCCTTTCACTTGGAGCAGTGACAACAGCTTTACCCCAGGTGGCTGTTGCTCAAGTAGCTCCGGCTCCGCGCATAGAGGAACATGATCAGTTAGTTAAAGCCGAACAGCACGAAAAATCCTACTTAATTGCTGAGGGTTTTGTACAAGGTAGCTCATTAAGCTATGCTGCTCCTACTAGCAAGGCTAGAGGCTCTAGTAGTAATCCCGATCTCGTTTCTTTGAAATCCAATCAAAATCCTAGCGCAGCTAACCCGCTACAAGGGTTTATTCACCCATTAGGAAAAAATGCGCCGATTTCACAGGGTCATAATGGTACGACTCATCAAGGTAGAATGGCGTATGCCATCGACCTAGACGTTCCTATTGGTACTGCTGTTTATGCAATGCGTTCGGGGAAGGTGGTTAGATTAGAGGAAAGATTTGCTGATACAGGTGGTGGAGAAGACAAAAAAAGCAAAATGAATTTCGTGCTGATTGAGCATGATGGAGGTTATCGTTCTGCCTACTTGCACTTGAAGCAAGGATTTGCCTCGTCTGTGAAAATTAACGTGGGCGATCGCGTCAAAGCAGGAGACTTAATTGGCTACACTGGTAACTCAGGTTGGAGTACAGGTGCCCACTTACACGTAGAAGTTCATCAAGCAGGGGAATATTTAACTTTTGGACAGAGTGTGCCGTTTGTATTTAATGGTGCGTCTCAATCTGGTAATGTCGCCGTTCATCAACATTAAACTTGTTGATGAATTTTCGTTCTGCTAACTTTACATTGTTTTACAGGCAGCTTCTTAGGGCTAAATAGTATTAATACTAGCGCCCTAGAGGTTCGTCTACAAAAGGATCGTAGCAAACAACCTGTGTTGAGTTAATTTCTTCAAATTTTTCTTTAATCAAATTAGTTTCCCAAGCGCGTACAATTTTATAAGGTTGAGAACCAAGATCTTTGACTAAGGCAATGATTGGTTTTGATTTGTCATTTTTGTCAAAGCAACCTGCATTAACTAACAACTCTCCAGCTTTGGGCTTAGGAAGAGTTTCCACGCTCACAATTTGCCAAATAGCTTTGCCGTTAGATGTGTAGCTTACTAATTTTTGTAGAAAAATATGTGAGCTATTATCTCGATCACAGATAAGACCACTATATTCCTTGCCATTAACTTCCCACAGAATACTTGCTGATAAACCATTGCATAAACCTGTTGGCAAATTTACATATTGTAAGTTTTGAAATGGTTTTACAGAATTTAATAACTCGGCACTATTACATAATGGAGTTAATAGTGCTAACCAGAGGCTAAAGGAAGTTAATGAAAATACCATTGTATAAAATTTTTGTGGGACACGTAAAGGTCAAGGGAGCAATCGTTTCTTTATATACTTAACTGGTTCAATTTAGCTAAAAATAAAATGTTAACTTTTGTGCTATCTATCTAACTTTATAGTTTACACCAAGTGATGCCAAATTTGTCAAAACTAATAATAGTAGATAATATAGCTACTGATCAATTAGTGGGTAATACTTAAGCTAAAAAAAGTACAAGTTTTGCTGTGGTAGCATCAGAAATTTGTAAGGTTGAAGATGAAAGTAAAAAGTTAGCATAAAAAATTAATGTTTTTGTTACTGATATTCAATATGTTATTAATTCAACGGTGAGGGTGACAGATCAAGGTGCAAGAACAGTGTAACAAAGTATGCAAGTTATTCAAAAAATGGGTGAGTCTTTTGCTGATGTAACAAATGCAGTAAATAACGTTGTTTTGGGCAATTAACAAATTTCTTTAAATATTAAACAATAAGCGATCGCCATTCAACAAGTAGTCAGCGCGATGAATAACCTCAACTAAGAAGCAAAAGAAACTGCTGTTGGAATTACTCAAACAAAAGTGGGTACTCAAAAATTGAACGCAGCCGCCCAAGAGCTTAAGGCGATCGTTTAACTCACTCTACTTAGCATTTAATTAGTGGCTAAAAAAGCTTTAACCCTAATTTAGTTAAAATTTTCACAAAAATTAACCCCTGGTTATTTGATATGTTTCTACCCATGCTTATTAAATTCCGCATATTTGCTGAAGTCATACATCTCAAATAAAACTAAAATTTAATTAGCAACAAGCAGGGTGTATGAGATTTTTGTTAAGTTTTATTTATTACTTTGAAAGGAATTAAAATTAGATGTTACAGAAAATGAGTTTACAAACAAGACTGCTTGGCTCATTTATGCTCATGGGTGGAATTGTATTAGCGGTTGGGCTAGTTGGCGCTAACGGTAATTCCCGCTTGAGCAAACATATCGACACCCTTGGGAATAATACAATTCCTAGCGTGACGGGATTATGGAAAGTTAATGAAGGACAAACTCAAGTACAGTCATCAGAAAGAGCATTAATCAACCCACTTCTTAGCTCAAAAAAAAGACAAGTAGAATTAGAGCGAGTTAAAAACGCTTGGAAGCAAATTGACGAAGGATTTAAACAATATGAATCTGCTCCCAGAAATGAGGAAGAAGAGAAAATTTACCAAAAATTTTTAGAAGATTGGGAGCAGTGGAAACTAGACCATCAAAAATTCTTACAGGAGTATCAAAAGTTTGCTAATTTTGGCATTCAAGATCCTCCAAATCGCATGGCGGAACTGGTGAGTCAAGGGAAACAAAATTCCCCAGAAATGCGATTAGCTAAAGCCGCAGATACCCAGCTTGACCGCATGAGTGAATTTTCAGCTAATCAAGCACTTGACTCTTTTAATACTGCTACGGAAGGTGTTATAGCAGTTATTGACTATAGCCAAGAGTTGGGAGTAAACTCTAAAAATTCTGCCGAAAAAGATGTTCAGCAAACTAACTCCTTAATGTTACTTGGGATGATAGTTGGTCCTGGTGCTGCAATTATTTTCGGTGTATTCCTCAGTAGAACGATCGCCAAACCACTCGGTGCTAAAATTGCCAATATTGTTAATACAATTGTCTCATCTTCTAGCGAGATTGCCGCCACAGTAGATCAACAAGAACGCACTGCATCTCAACAAGCAGTATCTGTTAGTCAAACTAGCACCACAATGGATGAACTAGGCGCATCCTCCCGTATTTCCTCTGAACAAGCAGAGTCAGCAGCTAACGGTGCTAGAGAAGTATTAACTTTAGTTGATGGTAGTAACCACACAGATCATGCTTCTAATTATAAAGGTTCTAGTCTGCGAGAAAAAGTTACACAAATTGCCGAACAAATTCTGCGTTTAAGCGAACAAACTCATCAAATTGGCTCAATTTCCACACTGGTAAGTGAATTAGCTAATCAAACTAATATGTTAGCTTTAAATGCTGCTGTAGAAGCTGTCCGCGCTGGTGAACATGGTAAAGGTTTTGCGGTTGTTGCCTCAGAAATTCGTAAACTCGCCGATCAAAGTAAAAAGTCAGCCGAGCGTATTAACGGTTTAGTAATGGATATTCAAAATGCTACTAACTCTACTGTAATGGTTGCAGATGAAGGCAGAAAGACAGTGGAAAATGTTGTTGACTCTATTAATACTATTGCTGTAAATACACAACAAATTTCACTTACTTCTAAGCAGCAAGCTGTAGCTATCCAACAGGTAGTAGAAGCTATGAATAACCTTACTCAAGGTGCTTCTCAAACTGCTAGTGGTATTAGCCAAACTAAAGTTGGTGTCCAAAGGCTAAACGATGCTGCTCTGAATCTCAAAGCAGTAGTTTAGTCAGAATGGCAATTGGTTTTTGATTCCTAATAGTTAAATTGTTGAATTTTTTGAGGGTTCAAAAATAATCATAGTTTAGAAAATGAGCGTTACAAATATTTAATGTAGAGACGTATCCTGGTACGTCTCTACATTTTTTTTCTGTAGCCCAAGATGAAGTGCTATAGGCATTTCTAATTTTAGTATAGGGTTATATAGATTTTTCTTTAATTCACTATTAAAATACTGTCACCAGTGTAAATATAAATTAACCCAAATTGCTATATGCTCAATAATCCTGCCTTTACACCTAAAACTTGGGGTTTAAAAACAAAAGCAATAGCATTAGCAGTTGCTTTAGGAACTATACCAGTAATCGCAATTGGAGCAACAGCTTATTATTTTGCCAACCGTTCTATAACTAATCAAGTACTTCAATCGGAAAAAGAATCTGCGATCGCAATAGCAGATAAAGTAAATAGCTTTATGTTCGAGCGATATGGAGACATTCAGCATCTTGCCACTTTACCTATTTTATCAGATCCTAGTGTAATCAAATTTACTACTTATCAGCAGAAGCAAGCAGCTTTAGATCGATTCGTTAAGGTTTACAGAATTTATGACAGTATTGCTGTTGCCGATTTAAACGGAAAAACAATTATACAATCCTCTGGAGAACCCGTAACAGGTCTGGCTGAAAGAGATTATTTCAAGCAAGTGTTAAGCACAAATCGTCCGGCAATAGTTAATCCTAGAGCTTCAGCTTTAACTGGAGAATTTTCACTATTTGTCGCTGCGCCTGTTAAAGATGTTAAAACAGGTAAAACAATTGCCATTGTTCGTTCGCGATTACCAGTTAAATATCTAGGAGAAAGAATTGACAATATTGGGTTAGAAAAAATTTCTTATCATATCATTGATGCTTCTGGAAAGTTATTTATAGGTAACGATCCTAAAGATATTGGCAGAGAAGCTAAAGAATTATATCCTTTCTTTCCTCAAGTAAAAGCATCACAACAGGCAGTTGCTCAAGTAGCCGTTAATCGGATTGATCAACTAGAAAAAGTAGTGGCGATCGCACCTACTAAAAAATTTGAAGAAATAGCCAACTTAAATTGGACAGTAATACTAGATTTAGATACAACTATTGCCTTTCAAGCCCAAAGAGAACTACTGACAACTATCTTAATTGGAACTATATTAACAGCATTGATTGTAAGTGCGATCGCCGCATTCCTTGCTAACCGCGCTACTCAGTCAATTAATAACATCATTAATGTTGTTGCTAGCTCTTCCTCAGAAATTGCTACTACTGTTGAGCAACAAGAATACACCGCTAACCAGCAAGCCGCCTCTGTCAATCAAACTACTACCACAATGGATGAATTAAATGCTAACTCTCGGCAATCAGCAGAGCAAGCAGAAGCGGCTGCAAATATCGCTAGGCAAGTACTAAACTTAGTTGATAGTAGTGCGGTAACAGATGAATCTTTAGTTACCGAATCTAGTCTTAGAGATAAAGTGGGACAAATTGCCGAGCAAATTGTTCGTTTGAGCGAACATATTGGTCAGATTTATACCATTACAAATTTAGTCGGTGACATAGCCAACCAAACCAATATGTTAGCCTTAAATGCAGCAGTCGAAGCCGCTCGTGCTGGGGAGCAAGGCAAAGGTTTTGCAGTTATTGCCACTGAAATTCGTAAATTGGCAGACCAAAGCCGGAAATCTACTGAGAAAATTAATAATTTAGTTGTTGATATACAAAATGCCACAAATACAACCGTCATCGTAACGGATGAAGGCAGAAAAACTGTTGATCATATTGTAGACGCTATTAATAACATTGCTCTTAACTCAACACAAATCTCGCTTAATGCCAAGCAACAATCCGTCGCAATTGAGCAAGTAGTAGAGGCAATGAACACTCTTAACAGAGCCGCAATAGAAACCGCTAGTGGTATTAGTCAGACCAAAATTGGCACACAAAAATTAGAGCGTGCAGCTTCCGAGCTTAAAGCAATGGTTTAATCTCAGTTAATTAGACTTAATCTCCTAGTGATTTTAATTAAACATACTTATTTTTCCAGGAAAAATTATTTCAGGAATATGTTTATAAAAAATAACATTGAGGAACTTAAAGTTAAAACACAAAATGTTACTAACTTACTCAACTCCTATTATTTTATTTAAGTTGATTGTATACGAGTACTCATCTTTTTAAGCTAGGATCAGGTAGTTGAACCATTGAGATAATTCTTAGTAAAGACGTTTATAGCAGTTTTCATATATATGATGTACAGGAGTGCGAGCATCTTGCTCGCTAGAAATCTCAAGAAGAGCAAGATGCAGTGCTAACGCCCAGCTATGCGCTACGCGCAGGCTACGCCAACGCGCTTCGCACTACAATATTTTTCAATCTTTTTACCTCACTTGACTTAAAATTGCTATACCTAACTAAACAATTTTACAAAGTCAACAGGCTTAGGTATGGATACGACTAAAAAAATAATTTGTAACTAAAAGTTACTACTTGGGAATACTCTTTTAGGCTGGCAAAAATACCTCACCCGTTGCAAATTATGAAAGCAGATTAACTTCTACAGAAAGCTTCGCCAACTAACAAGACAACCGATCAAATTAAGAAATTATCTGCTAATTACACAATTCATCACAGCAAGAATTAATGCAATGGTAAATTTAACACCTAGAAACACTAAATCCAGTGGACTATCTCGCGTTAAAGTACTGCTAATTCCCTTAGCACTTACAGTTACACTGCTAGGAGGCATAGGCTGGTACATTTGGGACTCATCTCAAACAGCTAAAAAAATTAGAATTCGAGACAATCGCATTATAGAGTTAAGCGGTGATCTCAAGTATTGGGATGAAGCATTAGTAATGTCAGCGCGAATGGCAGCCGCTACAGGGGATAAAAGTTGGGAACAGCGTTATCGCAGTTTTGAACCCAAAGTCGGCGCTGCTGTTAAGGAAGGCACGCAACTACTACCTAATATTTTTAGAAGTGAAGCCATGATCAAGGCTGATGCTGCTGCGGCTATACTATTTGATATTGAGAATCGAGCCTTAAAGTTAGTCCAGCAAGGAAAACGTCCAGAAGCAGCAGCCTTATTAGCTAGTCCACAGTACAGGCAACAACAGCAAATCTATTCTCAAGCTCTACAACAGACTCTTGCTGCAATGAAAAGTTATGTGCAAGCTTCTCTCCAAGCAGAAGCTCGGCGGGCAACTGTTGCGGTTGTAATTGTTATTTTAGCTTTGCTGATGTTACTGATTGCTTGGGCTAGTGTACTACGCACGCTGCTGAGATATATTCATGCGATTAATGAAGCCGGAGCATCTCTTTCTAGTACTTCCAGCGAAATGGCTGCGACAGTTGAGCAGCAGGAACGTACTGCCGCACAGCAAGCTGTTGCCGTTAGTGAAGTAACAGCCACAATGGATGAATTGGGTGCTTCTTCTAGGCAAGCAGCCGAGCAAGCTGAATCAGCCGCAGCCAGTACGCATCAGATGTTAAACCTGGCAGAATCATCAGCCTCCGGTGCGCGTCAGGTATTAAACTTGGCTGAAGGCGGAACTAAATCGGTAGAGGAAACCCTGGATGGGATGTCTACTTTAAAAGAGAAAGTATTAGCGATCGCAGATCAGATTATGCACTTAAGCGAGCAAACTAATCAAATCGGCAATATTACCCGCTTGGTAACAGACATCGCTAATCAAACAAATATGCTTTCCTTAAATGCAGCAGTAGAAGCAGCGCGTGCAGGAGAGAACGGCAAAGGTTTTGCCGTTGTTGCCAGTGAAATTCGTAAACTTGCTGACCAAAGCAAAAAATCAGCCGAAAAAATTCATACTCTCATTTCTGATATCCAAAACGCTATCAATGTGACAGTGATGGTAACAGAGGAAGGAAAGAAAAATGCTGAGGCAGGAATCAAATTGTCTCAGGAAACAGCATCCGCTTTTTCCAGCATGACTCAAGCCATTAATGATGTAGTTTTGAAAAATCAAGAAATTTCACTGACATCTATCAATGACGTTGCTGCTATCAGTCAACAAATTTCGCTCACATCCAAGCAGCAAGCCGTTGCTATCCAGCAGGTAGTGGAAGCGATGAATAACATCAACCAAGGAGCAACCCAAACTGCAAGTGGCTTAGTTCAAACCAAAATCGGCAGCCAACAACTGAACAAAACGGCTTTGGAACTGAAAGCTTTGGCTTAAAAATTGTGAATTATTCAGGTTTTACTGGGAATATTGAGTAAAGAGTAGAGAGTGAGGAATAAGGACAAAACTTACGCCTAAAACCTAGAGACTAAGCTTGTCACACTACATCTACCTAACCACGCAAACCGCCATCATCCACTTTTTCTCAATCAATAATAAAGCTTCAAATCTATAGTGCGTTGGGGATTTTTAATTTTTCCCCGACTCCCTACTAGCCGTGAACTACCCAGCAAAGAACATTCCATTTTTTTGTAGAAGGATGACACCCAAAACTCATGATGATAGAAGATGAAGAACTCCGAAATCTCTTTAAAGTCTCCAGTGAAGAACATATACAAAATCTGGAAACGGGTTTACTACACCTAGAAAAAAACCCGAATGATACAGCTAAGTTACAAGAGTTACTGAGGGAAGCTCATACCCTCAAAGGCGATGCCAGAATGTTAGGTGTCAAAGATGTAGAAACTTTGACCCATCAAATTGAGCATATTTTAGGCACAATTAAGCAAACACCACTTTCATCAGATTCAGGCGATCGCATTTATCATGGTTTAGATGCTATCCGTAGGCTAGTACACGAAGCCGTCACAGGTGAGCCAGCAAACGTTAAAACTTTTCAAGTCTTAGCTCATTTAATGGGAGCAAAAACTGCTCCACCTCCTAGCCAATCTCAACCAGAAACCGTCGTAATTGTTAATACTCCTGAAAGCGTACCAGAAATAGAATTAACACCTACTGTCGTAGAAGAAATAGTAGCAGAAGTAGCAGAACTTGAAAGCAAAATAACCGCAGAAATCAACCAAGATGAACATATTTTGGTTGAACCAGAAACACCAGATCTCTTAAACTTACCTTTAATATCTCTCAATAGTGAAACCACCGCAAACAGTAGCAACGGTCACTCAATAGAGGTTATGCCAGCGATCGCTAATACTAACGAAAATGCTACCTTAGTAGAGAGCGATCGCACCATACCCGCCATAGCTACCGTAGCCCCAGCAGCAGGCAACAACAATAATTATCGCATTGATACCATTCGAGTTGAAACCAAGAATTTAGATGCCTTAATGACCCAAGCAGGCGAACTTACCGTTACAAAAATTCGTCTTGCTCACCAACTTACCGATATCGAAGAACTCGTCAACTTATGGGAAGAGTGGAGTCGTGAAAACACTATAAATCGCTTTAATTTTGACTCCAAAACCCAAATTAAAACACTTAATCATAGTTCTATAAAACAAGTAAACAAATTCCATCATCGTTCTAATGAAAAGCTAGAAAAATTAGGAGCTTTAGTTAACAGTTTAAAAACTTCCGCCAGCGAAGACGTTTCCCGCCTAGAGACAATTAGCGGCGAGTTAGAAGAAGGCATTCGTACCCTCAGATTGCTACCATTATCTACCATTTTCAATTTATTCCCCAGATTAGTTCGCGATTTAGCGCGTCAACAAAATAAACAAGTTGAATTAGTAATTGAAGGAGGCGAAACAAAAGCCGACAAGCGCATTCTCGAAGACATGAAAGACCCCTTAATGCACATGATTCGTAATTGTATCGATCATGGCATTGAAACACTAGAAGAACGCCAATCTTTAGGCAAACCTCCTACTGCTACACTGCGGCTTACAGGCTACCAAAGCGGTAGCAGCATTGTAATAGAAATTGGAGATGATGGGCGTGGTTTAGACATCGAAAAAATCAAACAAACAGCAATTAAACGAGGAGTTTGCAGTGAAGACGAAATCAACTCCATGACTCAGCGCCAAATTCAATCGCTGATATTTGCCCCTGGATTTTCCACCCGCGCAATTGTTACTGATATTTCTGGCAGAGGAGTTGGACTTGACGTTGTACGCACCAATGTCGAACGACTCAAAGGCACTATTCAAGTATTATCAAATCAAGGTCAAGGTTGTACATTCAAATTACAACTAGGCACAACCCTAACTACCGCTCATGTATTAATTGTAGATGTTGCGGGTATATCATATTGTCTACCCGTTGAATTTGTGCAAACTACCCTTTTAGTAGCCCAAGATGATATTTTCTCCATTGAAGGTCGAGAAACAATTATACTTGAAGGGCAGCCAGTTTCAGTAGTTACACTGGCAGAATTGTTAGAGTTAAATTACTTAGCCATTGGTACTAACAATGCTAAAACCCTTCCTTGTATTATTCTGCAAGTTGGTGAAGAGCGACTAGGATTGTTAGTTGATGCTTTGTTAGATGAGCAGGATGTCATCCTCAAACCTCAAAGCAAGTTACTAAAGCGGGTGCGTAATGTAATGGGCGCAACTATTCTAGGTACTGGCGAAGTTTGTATGGTTTTAAATCCCTTAGATTTAAGGAAATCATTACGCCGTAACGGTGGTAGATCAGGCTTTTCTATCCCTGAAACATCTAACATTAGTGTAGCGGAAGCAAAAAGAAAACCTGTAGTACTCCTAGCAGAAGATTCAATTGCTATTCGTACCCAAGAAAAGCGGATTTTAGAAAGTGCAGGTTACGAAGTAATCACAGCAGTAGACGGACTTGATGGCTTCAATAAACTTAAAACCCGCAACTTTGATGTTGTTGTCTCCGATGTCCAAATGCCAAACATGGATGGATTAACACTTGCTGCTAAAATTCGCCAAAATAAACAATATAATGAATTGCCAATCATTTTAGTCACCTCCCTAGCCTCAGAAGAGGATAAACGTAGAGGTGCTGAAGCTGGTGCTAACGCTTACATTACCAAAGGCAACTTTAATCAAGAGGTACTATTAGAAACATTGAAAAGACTGGTATAACTGAATAATAATAGTAAATATGGTAAAATCTCCCATTCGAGTATTCTTAGTTGAGGATTCTCCCATTGCAATGGCAATCCTCAAACGTATGCTTAGTTCCTCACCAGAAATTGAAGTGGTGGGAACTGCTCGTACAGGAAAAGAAGCTTTAGAACTCATTCCCCAAGTTAAGCCTAATGTAATTTGTACCGACTTACATATGCCACAAATGAACGGGTTAGAGTTCACCCGCGAAGTTATGGCAACATTTGCGCGACCAATTTTAGTAATTAGTGCTTCAGTACAAACAGAAGATACTGAAAATGTATTTAAACTGCTACAAGCAGGTGCAGTTGATGTATTTCCTAAACCTACTGCTGGTTTAGCCGCAGATTATGAACGAGCTAAACAAGGGTTAATTAATAAAATTAAAATTCTTTCTGGAGTTACTGTTTTTACACAGCATCGGCGAGAATTTTCAACCATTAAAGCCGAAAGTGCCGTAAAAACACCAAAAGAAAGTACCAAACAAACAAAGGTTGAACTGTACCAGCGCAAGTCAACTGCGAGCGCAAAAATGTTGGTAATTGGAGCTTCTACAGGTGGTCCTCAAGCATTACACACAATTATTTCACAACTACCAGCTAATTTTCCAGTACCTATAATTTGTATTCAGCATATTAGTGAAGGTTTTTTACAAGGTTTGGTTGATTGGTTAGCAATTAAGTCAAACCTAACCGTAAAAATTGCCCCAGCAGGTGAGATACCACGACCAGGCAACATTTATTTTGCACCAGATAGGCATCATTTGGAATTAAACAGCCAAGGTAGATTTAGTTATGTATCTAGTCCTGCTGTTGGGGGACATTGCCCGTCGATTACAGTTACTTTTAACTCAGTTGCTAAATTTTATGGTCAAAGTGCTGTAGGTGTTTTACTAACAGGTATGGGTAGAGATGGGGCAGATGGTATGAAAACTATTGCCAATGCTAATGGAATTACAATTGCTCAAAATGAAGATAGTTGTGTAGTTTTTGGAATGCCCAAAGAAGCGATCGCTCTTGGTGCTGCTCAATACATCCTACCGATAAACGACATTGCTCCCATGTTGCTATCTAAAATTCCTGTTAAGTTGTAAAAGTAAAGTAAACCCTGTAACTGAATATCTAAAAACTTCAAAAAATTGATGCAATTTCTAACATTTTTGGGGTAGATAAGTTTACATTTGTCATTACTACCTAAAATCAACTTGTCTGAGGAGTATATAATAGGTATCACTTCTATCACAATAATTCAGGAAAATATTAACCATGAATTTAAAATTTTTAGCTTTATTAGGCACACTGTTAGCCACCGGAATTACAACAGCTTATGCTCAGGTACCACCGCAAACAAAGGCAATTTCGTCTTGCCAGAAAGTTAATTATCCAATTGGATTAAATATCCGTTCTGCACCAAACTCATCTAGTCCGCGCATTGGTAGTGTTGGTTATGGGCAAAAAGTCAGATTAGCTGGGACGTTAAAAAAGGCAGAAACAGGTAGCTTTACAGTTATTCCAACTACTGCAAAAGATGAATATGAAACTACATGGGTAAAAATCCAAGCTCCAGTACGTGGTTTTGTCTTGTTTACTCCTATTCGTGAAAAAGATAGTTTAATACCCTGTTAATATTGTGGCGATCGCTCTCATAATTTCATAAATTGGTAGGTTGGGTTAAGCCTAGCGCCAGAGATTACAAAAAATTGTAAATTTTGGGTTGAACGAAGTGAAACCCAACTTACTTTTATTAAAAAGTCAAAATTGCTCTTTTTAATTTCCTGCGTCTCCAGAACTACCCGTTTCTTGTGCTAACTTACGATTTTTAATCGTCCCACCTACACGATTAGTTAAACTGCGGAAATATATTCCACCGATAGTGAGCAGAAACAGAATATAACCAACAGCTTGCACAATATATAGCTTATCTGTATAACCAAACAAAGCATTAAACAGTAAACCAGGGAATTTATCTTCCGGCAAGATTTTGGTAGTATTCCAAACCATTGAACCCAAAATACAAGAATGATTTCTTGCAAATCGCTCATAGTAGAAACATAGTGCTGCTGACTTGCGATCCATTTGGGCTAATGTTGCCATTGCTGTATCAAAATGTCCTAAAGTAGACACAACTAACCCAGCCACAACTAACAGTAATAAAACTCCCATTACCTGGAAAAACAGGCGAATATTAATTTTTACTCCCCACTTAAATAGCAGCACACCAATACCAGCCGCTACTGCTAAACCACTTAAAGCACCTATTGAAGGAATTAAGCCTTGTTGAAATTTAGCAACAATAAATAAAACTGTTTCAAAGCCTTCTCGCAAAACCGCGATAAAAATTAAGCTAAAAACACCCCATCCAGCACTAACACCAATATTTCTTTTTAAAGTATCTGCGATCGCACCCTCAACAGTAGCTTTCATAAACTTGGCTTGCTGAGTCATCCAAATCAGCATCCAACTCAACATCGCGATCGCCACTACACTAAAAACACCTTCTAATAACGGCTCCATTACAGGCGCATACGGTTGGTTAGACTTAGACAGTGCTTGCACTATCCAGCCAAAAATTACCCCAACCATCGCACTGGCGGCAATACCAGCGCCAACTCCCCCATAAACCCAAGGGTTTAAATAACTTTGCTTCGCCTTTTTCAGACAAGCTAACACAATCCCGACCACAAGGGCAGCTTCCACACCCTCGCGTAGGGTAATTACAAATGTAGGTAAAGCAGAACTAAAATCCATTTTTTGTTAATTAGTCATTGGTCATTGGTCATCGGTCATTGGTCATTGGTCATTGGTTACTTAAATTTTTTAATTACAAGTCACAAGACTATTGCCTATGACCTATCACCTATGACCTATGAACTCTTAACTAAAATCCCGCAACATTTTTTTGATTTCAATGTTGTGCAATTCTTCAGTACCAATCATAGTGCGGGCAAATTCTTCTAGATAAACGCTAGCATCAGCAACCGTATCTAATAATTCTTTATAAAGATCCAGTGCTTTTCTTTCATGGGCTAGGCTTTCTTCCAAAATGTCCCGTACTGCGTGTTTATAGCTTTCCTCCATCGGAGCAATTCTTAGACTAGGATGCCCCTCTAAACCAGTCAGGATTTCTCCAACTTGCTGGGCATGAGTCAGAGATTCAGTTGCCTGCATTTTGAAAAAATCCACAATGGGAATGCGATTTGGGCCTGTAACCATCAAGGAATAGTGGGTGTAACGTACTACACCCGCCAGTTCAAATTCCATAACGGTTTTTAGCAAATCCGTAGTTTTCTTTTGATCAAGGTCTTTCATGGTTTGTGCGAGGTGATGGGCAATTTACTTATTTCATCACTTTTTGGGCGTTCTGCTCAATTGTCTTGATTAATTGAGACACCTGCTCCGGTGTTAGAACTGTGGCAGAGGGTGCAGTTGGAGAGGGCCATGCGGTTTTTAATTTCGTCATGCTATCTGCGATCGCTTTATGAGCTTCTGAATGATCCTTAGCCATGTCATCGGAAATATTTTTGTACAAGCTGTCTGCGTAGTTAACAAAACCACGAGAATCTTGGTATTCAATTGCTGCGGAAACTTTCCCATTAGCTACAGCCGCCCCATATTCAGAGTTGGAGGCATCCAGCAACCCATTAATTACCTGCAAAACAAATTTAGGAGACTGACGTTGTGTTTCTGGCAACCCTTGAATTGCTCCATCCACCGCCTGCATTGACTCTTTAAAATTTGCTGCGACCTTATTAGCATCCTTAGAATTAGACTTCACCAAATCTTGGAACTTAATCAAAGTCGTCTTAAATTCTTTGACATTGCGCTCATTGAGTTGGTCTTCCACATCCACATAAATTTCTTCTACAGGGTGTCCAATATGAGGTTCTGCCTGTTCAGGCTTGTTTAAATCCAAAAGTTCTTTAGCAACTATCAGATGCCCTTTCATCAAACCCAATTTAGTCATGTAGTCCACATCTTTAGCTTCCCCTGTGAGAACTACATCCTCAATCGTGACCATATCTTTAATTTGGTCATACTGCTGTTGATTTATGACCTTTTTAGACACCAATTCTTCGGGACTGGCATAAGGACGACTCGCTTGAATCTTATTAGAAAGAGCCGGAACACCCAACTGCGCCTCAAATTTATCTAATTCAGATAAAATTGCACTGTTGATATTAATTTTCTTTCCAGTACTATGACCACTATGGGCTGTCGTTTCAGTGTTATTTGTTGCGGACGATGTTACTTGAGAATTGGAGTTGTTAGCAGTATCGTTGGTACAAGCGGTAATAGTTATTAGGCTTAAAATAGCGATCGCCAAAGACCAAGAGCGGAAAAAAGACATCATGATTAATTTCTGAAAATTACAATTTCTCAGGTGAGATTTTTTTAAGAGCGTATTTATTTCTTTAGTTAAAGAGTTTTCGCACACTCGTTATTCCTGGCAGGATAACGAAGTCTATTGTCCTGCTAACAAAAATATTTGTCAACTCTATTGCAAAACTATATCAATAATGATTTTTTTTTTCGATAATTTTAAATAAGTTGTAGCGATTTTATTTGAAGGAAGATTAGCTAATTACTTCAAACTGACCCATGCAACCATTTTCTGCGATCGCATCTTGATGAGGATGAAACATATATTTCCCAGGATACCGGAAGCTAAATTCTAAGATATGGCGTTCTGCCGTCCCCATTGTAATCACATCTGTTTCCTGAGTAGGCTTGAGAGTACGCCCTGTAGGATATACCTGAAACATATTTGCGTGTAGATGAAACGTCGCTGCCACATCAAACTCGATCATGTTAAGGACATACATCCGAATTAGCTGATTTTGATAAATGCGGATGGGGTTCATCATGTAATAATCTGGAATGCCGTTAAGAGCATAAAGTTCATTGCGGTTATCATCATTGACATCATACCCAGCCATAATCATCACCATTTCATCCGCAGGGGGGCGAGGTTTTGGAGGGTCAACAATAAACAGCCCGTATAAACCTTTACTGACATGACGGGTTACAGGGGCAATATGACAGTGATATAAATGAACCCCAAAAGGTTCAGCATCAAATTCATACACCGTCGCTGCACCATGTCGAATTGGCTTAACCCCATCCATTTCTGCACGGTGGACACCGTGAAAATGCAACGAGTGAGAATGACCCGCTTGATTGTAGAACAGAACTCGAATGCGATCGCCTTCTTTTGCCCGTAAAGTTGGTCCTGGTACACGCCCGTTGACATTCCAGGTGTTAAAAGTAACAGCACTATTAAGCTCAATAGTGGAAGTTTTAGCAGTTAGTCGAAACTCCCTAACAGTACGCCCGTTTTCTTTCTTGACAGTGCCATAATCAAAATCCCGCAAAACCAGCATGGGATTAATATCATTACCTACTGTTGGTACATTGCTTAGAAGCGGTGGCACTTTCGCAGAATGTTTGCGCCCAGGAAGTAGCGTTTGGAAAGCGTAAGCACCACACCCAATGCCCACTCCTGCCAACCCTAATTTCAGGAAGTGCCGTCGGTTCCAATCTTCTGCTTTCCAACGCAGGTCATAATTTGGCATAGTTGCGATCGCTGGCTTGTTTAGTCCCTCGGAAATTCTAGTATATTGCAAAAGTCTCTCAATTAACCCCTACTAAATAAACAAAATGCCCCTCCTCGTAAACGGGGAAGGGGTAAAAGTCGGGTGTTTGAGTTTCTTTAAAGTTGTTCTACTTAATTATCTTCTGCAAACACATAACGGTAGAGTTCACTAGGATCGGGTTCTGGACTTTCTTCGGCAAACTTCACTGCATCATCAATTACAGCTTGAACTTTTTGTTCAATCTGTTTGAGTTCCTCCTGGGTAGCCAGATTTTGCTCAATCATGTATGCTGCCAACTTTTTGATCGGGTCACGGGCTAACCACATTTCTTTTTCAGCTTTAGACCGCAATTCATCAGGGTCAGCGAGTGAGTGACCTCTGAAGCGGTAGGTAAGTGCTTCAATTACGGTAGCGCCTTCACCAGCACGCGCACGAGCGATCGCTTCTTGAGCCACAGCACGTACCGCTAATACATCCATACCATCAACCTCAACACCCACCATGCCAAAAGCTTCCGCTTTCTTATAAATTTCTGGTACAGACGTTGCCCGTTCGTGAGCCATACCAATAGCCCACTTATTGTTTTCTACAACATATAAAATAGGCAGTTTCCACAAAGCAGCCATATTAAGGCATTCAAAAAACTGCCCATTATTAGCTGCACCGTCCCCGAAGAAACACGCCGTTACCAAATCAGAACTAGCATCACCCACCGCGTCACGGCGATATTTACTAGCAAAAGCTGCACCAGTAGCAACAGGAATGCCCTCCGACACAAAAGCATATCCTCCCAACAACCGATGTTGTTCAGAAAACATATGCATTGAGCCACCACGCCCTTTACTGCAACCAGTAGCCTTACCAAATAACTCAGCCATTACCTCTCTAGCAGGTACTCCAGCACTGAGAGCATGAACGTGGTCGCGGTACGTGCTGCTAACATAATCTTGATCTTGACGTAATGCCTTAATTACGCCAGTGGACACCGCTTCTTGACCGTTATATAAGTGGACAAAACCAAACATTTTGCCCCGATAGTACATCTCAGCGCACTTATCTTCAAAGAAACGCCCCAAAATCATGTCTTCATAAAGAAGAAATCCTTCTTCTTGGCTGATTTTGGCTTTTGCAGTCTCGAAAACGGGTAAAGTTCGTTCCTGAACCATTGCTCTGTAATATCCTTGCAGCAACACTAATCTTAAGATTTTCTGGGAAGAAGTGGTTAGCCAACCAATGAAGGCAAACCCAAATTAAGCAAAGCTCACAAATGCGTAAAGTAGCCTTATGGGTTTAAAATCAAACTGTCTGATTATTGTGCTATTATTGAAAGTTGCTAGAATTAATACCATATCTAGTGTTTTCCTTAAGCAAGATGCTAAGAATAAAACTCTTGCGTTAAAACAAAGGTTTTAATCACAGCCAATTGGATATACTTACATTTTGCTACTATACGTTAATTCAGTTGCGCGTGCGCTGGGGAAGTCAACCGTGCGAATTCCGCTCGATTACTACCGGATACTAGGTCTGCCGATTCAGGCTACCACTGAACAATTACAGCAGGCTTATCGCGATCGCGCCCTGCAACTTCCGCGACGTGAATATTCGGAAGTTGCGATTGCAGCCCGTAGGCAACTGCTCGATCAAGCTTATGCAGTTCTAGCCGAGCCAGAACAACGTGCTGCTTATGATGGCAATTTTTTAAATCATGCTTTTGATCAACCTTTAGAGGATCTCAGCGACCCCACAAGTTCTCCCAATACTGAAGTTGATCCATTTACGCCTAGCTTAGAGATTACTGACGAACAATTCGTCGGTGCGATGTTAATTCTCTACGATTTAGGAGAATATGAACTTGTTCTCAAACTTAGCAGACCTTATTTAAGTAGCGGCGACCTTAGATCTAGCTTGGATCAAGGGAGTTTGGGTGAGCCACAACTGGTGCGGGCGGATATCGTTTTAACCATAGGTTTAGCCTGCCTAGAACTAGGTCGAGAGCAATGGCAGCAAACTCAGTATGAAAATGCTGCTACCTCCCTAGAAACAGGTCAAAAATTGCTACTTAGTGAAGGTTTATTTCCTGCTATTAGAGGTGAAATTCAAGCAGATCTCTACAAGCTTCGCCCATACCGTGTTTTAGAATTGCTGGCATTACCAACAGAAAATGCTGCTGAACGCCGTCATGGATTAGCTATGCTGCAAGATATGCTACAAGAGCGGGGTGGCATTGATGGTGCTGGTGAGGATCAATCTGGATTAAATATTGATGACTTTCTTCGCTTTATTCAACAACTACGCGGGTATTTAACTTCAGCAGAACAAGAAGCATTATTTGAATCAGAAGCCAAACGCCCTTCGGCTGTAGCTACCTATCTTGCAGTTTATGCTTTGATGGCGCGTGGTTTCTGTCAACGACAACCAGCCTTAATTGTCCGCGCCAAGCAATTGTTGATGCGCTTGGGTAAGCGTCAGGATGTTCATCTAGAACAGGCAGTGTGCGCCTTGTTATTAGGTCAGACAGAACAAGCTACCCGCGCTTTAGAACTTTCTCAAGAACACCAATCCTTAGTCTTTATTCGCGAAAATTCTCAGGGTTCTCCAGATTTATTACCTGGATTATGTCTCTACGGTGAACGTTGGCTGCAAACAGAGGTGTTTCCTCACTTCCGTGACTTGTCTACTGAGGGAGTGTCTTTAAAGGACTACTTTGCCGACCCAGAAATTCAAGCTTATTTAGAAAATCTGCCATCTGAAGTTGACAGTGCTGATGATTGGGCTGTAGTTGAAGCACAGCGATTTGCCTACTCTCCAACCTCCGCGACCTCACCAGAAGCACTCGCCTCTACAACAAGTAATGGCTCTCATCAATTTAATGGTGTAGGGCTAGGCGTGACTGGCAAACATAACGTTAATCCTCACGGTGCGACGGAACCCCAACCAAATAATCTGCCTCATGCCCCTAAACAGCAGTCAAATATTGGAGATTACCAGCAAGGTAACGCGCTAGAGTCTTCAAGCACGAAATCTAACTATACTTCACAAGTACCAAGCTCTACAGGTTCTACATCATCTATTGGTAGTATTTCTAGTTTACCGACAGCACAACGATCATCTCCATCGCAGCCTCGTGTAGATTTCAAAAATACTAACTTGCCCAGTGAAGGTAATCCAACAAGGCGACAAAGACAGCCGAGAATACGAGAAAAAGCTGATACATCTTTAGCTAATGGACAGCCGAGAACTGAATTTACCTCAGATACTTTTTCTAGTATTGATGATTTGCAGCCATCCCCAACGTCAGTCAGTGGACGAAGAACACGCTCTCATTCCAAACGTGGTGCTAATAACAGACGAGTAATTTTCCTGACATTGGCTGGTATTTTATGTTTGGGAATTTTGGGATTTTTATTAATTAGAGCACTACAAACAAATTCTAAAACTGCTCCAAATGCCATCTTAGAGGCAGAACAACCCCTGGTACAGTTGGACAAACCTCCAGTGCCTATTCCATCAGCAGATTCTGCTATCAGCTATCAAGATGGTTTGTTAACTGAGGATACTGCTACTGAAGTGATTGAAACCTGGCTATCTAGTAAAGCCGAAGCTATGGGTGAAACTCATCAAGTTGAGCAATTAGGGGAAATTTTAGTTGATCCGGTTTTATCCCGTTGGCAAAAACGTGCTGAGATCGCTAAGAAAAATAATTCTTACGGGCAGTATACTCATGCTGTGGTAGTGAAATTAGTTAAAACGAGTAATGAGCAGCCAGATGAAGCTCGTGTGGAAGCAGAAGTAGATGAAAGCGCACAGTTTTATGAAAATGGTGTCCTGAGTAAGTCTGGTTCCTACGATTCTAAGCTAAAGGTTCGTTATGATTTGGTACGCCAAGATAATCAATGGCGGATCAAGAATATGAAAGTTTTGAAATAGCTGTAGCCGGAGATATATAGCAACATCTAAGGCGGCTCTTGACACCTGGTAAACATCTGCGCCATATGCGTTTATCTGCTCACATCTGCGATCAAAAACCGCCTGCTCCACAGCAATGAATCTAATGACTTAGAGCCTATCGGAAAAGTCCTTTTAAGAGAATTTAACCGCAGATAAACGCAGATAAACGCAGATGTTTTTTACTAATTATTTATTTTTCGGATAGGCTCTTAACGGCTAGATGCGGTTGCTATCTTTTCTTAAATCTCTCAGTTATAGATTATAAGAGCGATCGCCACCTACTTTCATCAGCAATAGTCAAAACTTTTTAAGCTTTGGCTGTTGGTGCTTATGTCATAAAACTTTGACAATCAATTTTTTGAGAGCTTTTTGTCAACTTATTTGTCAAGAATCCCTGACATTTTGATCCCCAATATGCCTATAAATTCGTAAAACAAGCTGTAATAGTACTCTTAACCCCTTGACGATCGCAGGGAAACTTTTGTTACATATTATTAACGAAGTGATCCCCGTGATCCCAAAGCAAGACCATTTACTAGCTTGTAGTTGGTCAAGATGGTGTAGAGTTGCTCCGCAGCGATTCACCCACTTGGGAAAAAACTAGGGGAGTCGCTGCTAAATAGGTCAACAGGAGATGGCTACACCACCAACAGGGGATCAACCTTTATCAGGATTCAAAGATTTACAGATGGCATTTGCAACTGAGGCATATTGTCCACTCAGTTTTAACTTCACTTGAGATGTAACGGTCATCAAACCTACTGGAAATTAGATCAATGGCTAAAGAACGTCCACCGCTAGAAGAGATGACATTAAGGCAGCTAAGAAAAGTTGCCAGTGAATGTAGCATCTCTCGTTATAGCCGGATGCGTAAATCGCAACTACTGGCTGAAATTCAAAAAGTCCAACAAACTAAGTTCTCAATCAGTCAACCCCGTAGTCTGGAGGCGCAAGAAGAAGTGGAAGCAGCAAAGTTTGAACTCGGTCAAGAAGATCGTACTGGCGGCACACTAGCATCCGTAGATGAAGAACTTGGTGATCTCCCTGCTGGCTACGGAGAAAGCAGAATTGTTTTGATGCCTCGCGATCCACAGTGGGCTTATACTTACTGGGATATACCAAATGAACATAAAGAAGAATTACGTCGCCAAGGTGGGCAACAACTAGCTCTGCGGTTGTATGACGTAACTGACATTAATATAGAGTACCAAAGCCCTCACAGCATTCAAGAGTATCCTTCCGATGAGCTTGCCAGGGAGTGGTATCTGCCTATGCCAGTGAGCGATCGCGATTATGTTGTGGATATCGGTTATCGTTGTGCAGATGGTCGCTGGCTAGTATTAGCTCGTTCTGCACCAGTGCGCGTTCCCCCTGTTTATCCCTCTGACTGGATTGAAGATCAATTCGTTACCGTTAGTTGGGAAGAAGATTTACGCAGCCAAACTATTTTAGAACTTGTTCCTCCCAGCAAGAAAGCAGCCGCAACCGCAGCGCCAGCAGGAAGTACTGCAACTGGCTATGGCACAAGTAATGCAACTGGCAACCCGATTTACGATGACATCTTTGGCATGGCTCAATCTGCCGAAGCTCAAAGGGTTGCGGGTTCATTGTACGGTTCAATGCAACAAGCACCTATTCACGAACAAGCAATCAGTTCCTACGTCTTCCCTTCTGGCGTGGGTATGTGGGCAGTTCCCACTACTTCTGGCTTAAATATGTCTGGTGTAGGAATGTCTGGGGCTGGTTTCGGTGCTGCGCCATCTATCCGTCCTCGCCAGTTCTGGTTAGTTGCTGATGCTGAGTTGATTGTTTACGGTGCCACTGAACCTGATGCCACCGTTACTATCGGCGGTCGTCCAATTAAGCTAAATCCTGATGGTACATTCCGCTTCCAGATGTCCTTCCAAGATGGCTTGATTGATTACCCAATTATGGCAGTAGCGTCTGATGGTGAGCAAACTCGCTCTATCCACATGAGGTTCAACCGCGAAACCCCTGACCGCAATACTAATACTAAAGAAGAAGCTGTTCCAGAATGGCTCGTTTAATTAGTATTGAGTTCTGAGTTAGCTTAATATCCTTTTCTTTTTACCTTACCTCCTAAGATTTCCCTCGATTAAGTTCGGGGGATTTTTGTATTTTCTTGAATAGTCAACAAACTCTTAGCATCCCTCATCAGTATTAGTATTCCAGCAGTTTTAAAATACGCGATTTCTGCCATCAGCCAATTACTGATCAGATTACAAATTGCTATAACAACTAAGAACTGACAATTCATTACTATTTATGACACCTGAAGAAATTACCAGTACTCTTACCAAACTATTTGGTTCAACCGTGCAAACTCCAGGAGAAGGATTATGGCAGGTAGAGGAGCCTAAGTTTCGGATATTAGTGCTGCTTTCAGATGATCAATCTTGGTTACGAGCAATAATTCCGATTACACGGGCAGAAGAAGCTCAACCTTTTATTGAACAAATATTAGAATCTAATTTTGATGATACTCAGGATACTCGCTATGCCTTTCATCAAGGAGTATTGTGGGGGGTTTTTCAGCATAATCGAGAGAGTTTGACTGTAGCAGATTTTAATGATGCGATCGCGCGTCTGCTTTCTCTAAATGAGCGGGGTTTATCCGACAGTTTCAATCAATTTGTGGAAGCACGTATTCGGCAAATCGTCCAAGTTGCTAAAGTTCAAGGGCAATCACTAGAAGCAACTATGCAAACTTTAGACCGCTTCTATGAAGAAGGAATGATGGGTGAATTAGATCAAGGAAGTCAGGCGCGTGAACAAGTATTAGCTATATGGCGACGGCAATTGGAACGTTTGTGGACAGAAGCATAAATTCTATACTGGCGAATTTAGTTATCAGCAGCTTCTCAGCTTTATTTATCCCCTTCCCATGCTCTAGTAATAATTAATCCTCACTTTTCGGCTTTGGCATGGACATTATTGAAATCTTGAAACAAGACTACCAAAAATTCCCAGTTGATCAAACCTATAGCATTTATGCTGAAAATGTTTATTTTCAAGATCCGCTTAATAAATTTCGAGGCGTTGAGCGATATAAACAAATGATTCGTTTTATCAATCAATGGTTTATTAATCCTCAACTTGACCTCCATGAGATTAACCAGTTGGGAGACACCATAAAAACTCGCTGGACACTTAGCTGGACTACCCCTCTACCTTGGAAACCTCGCATAGCTATTCCTGGCTGGAGTGAGTTACATCTCAATGCTGAGAAACTAATTGATAGCCATATAGATTACTGGGATTGTTCCCGCTTCGACGTAATCACGCAACATCTGCCCTACAAAAGCTAAAGTAAATAAATGTAACTAATTCTCAGGCGGGGCTTAACTATCCATGCGCTTAATCTTAATGACTGGCAAAGGGGGAGTAGGTAAAACCTCCGTAGCCGCCGCTACTGGTTTACGGTGTGCTGAATTGGGCTATAAAACTTTAGTGTTGAGTACTGACCCCGCACACTCTTTAGCAGATAGTTTTGATCTGGAAATGGGGCATGAACCCCGACTTGTGAAACCGAATTTATGGGGTGCAGAACTTGATGCTTTGATGGAACTGGAAGGTAATTGGGGCGCAGTCAAGCGTTACATTACTCAAGTTTTGCAAGCGCGGGGATTAGAAGGTGTCCAAGCTGAAGAGTTAGCCATTCTCCCAGGTATGGATGAGATTTTTGGCTTGGTGAGAATGAAACGCCACTATGATGAAGGCGATTTTGATGTTCTTATTATCGACTCAGCGCCGACTGGTACTGCTTTGCGTCTGTTGAGTTTACCAGAAGTAAGTGGCTGGTATATGCGGCGTTTTTATAAGCCATTTCAAGCTGTATCTGTCGCACTCAGACCAATTGTTGAACCTTTTTTTAAACCAATTGCGGGTTTTTCTTTACCTAATAAAGAGGTAATGGATGCACCGTATGAGTTTTATCAACAAATTGAAGGGCTGGAAAAGATTTTAACTGATAATACTTTAACTTCAGTGCGACTGGTAACAAATCCAGAAAAGATGGTGATTAAAGAATCTTTACGCGCTCACTCTTACTTATGTTTGTATAACGTTGCTACTGATTTAATA
Organism: Crinalium epipsammum PCC 9333; assembly: GCF_000317495.1. Classification (GTDB taxonomy): domain Bacteria; phylum Cyanobacteriota; class Cyanobacteriia; order Cyanobacteriales; family PCC-9333; genus Crinalium; species Crinalium epipsammum. The sequence continues at coordinate 9,318 of NC_019753.1, read as the reverse complement.
GTAGCAAATCGGATTATTCCTGAAGAAGTAACTGATCCATTTTTCAAACGTTGGAAGGAAAATCAGCGACAATATCGTGAAGAAATTCACGAAAACTTTAGTCCTCTTCCTGTGAAAGAAATTCCGCTTTTTTCGGAAGAAATGTGTGGACTGCCTGCATTAGAGCGGTTGAAAGACTTGCTTTATAAAGATGAAGATCCATCACAAGTTTATTACAAAGAAACTACTCTTAAGGTGGTTCAAGTTAATAATCAATACAGTTTAGAACTTTATTTGCCAGGGGTTCCTAAAGAGCAAGTGCAATTAACTAAGACTGGTGATGAGTTAAATATTAGGATTGGTAATCATCGCCGGAATTTAGTATTGCCACAAGCGTTAGCGGCTTTGCAGCCTTCTGGGGCGAAGATGGATGAGGATTATTTGAAAATTAAGTTTTCATAACCCCACCCCCCAGCCCCCCTCCCCGCAAGCAGGGAGGGGGAGTAAGAGAGGCATGATTTATGAATAGAATAGGTGATTTTTCGGATTAGCCTACAGGTTGAAACCTGGGGCTATATAAACAAAGCCCGCCTGCGCGGGCTTTAAAATTGATGGTGAGTTATGAGTATGCGATCGCACTTATTAAATATCTCAACCTAATTAAACTAAGAACAGTTAAAAGCCTTGTTCCTCTAACCATCTAGTTAAGTCGTTTGGTTGAGAAAAATCTAACAGTGCTTCTCCTAAATCATCTAATTGTGGAATTGATAATTTCTGTAGACGCTGTTGTATATCGGGATTAACACCTCCAAAGCGACGATTGATATGACGCATAATTACAACAAGTCTTCCTTGTTGTAAACCTTGCTGGAATCCTTTCTGAAAGATATCTTGATAGATCACAGATTCCTGCATATTTTCCTTTTTTAAATTCCTTTTCATCTAACCAAATCGTTAAATCATTTAGTTGAGCAAAATCTAATATCGCTTCTCCTAAACTCTCTAATTGTGAAGTTGATAATCTTTGGAGACGCTGTTGTATATCGGGATTAACACCTCCAAAGCGACGATTAAGCAAACGCAGAATTACAGCAAGTTCTCCTTGTTGTAATCCTTGCTGCAATCCTTGCTGTAATCCTTGTTGCAATCCTTGCTGTAATCCTTGTTGCAATCCTTTTTGGAGAATATCTTGATAAATTACAGATTCCTGCATATTTTCCTCTCTAAATAACTGACGGATTAAATCTTTTTCAAACCTTAAACCTGCCAAAACTTCTACACAGGCGGTGACTTCTTGTCGTTGATCTGGTTCTTCAATCATAGCTACTCTGGATGCTATTTCTTCTAATAAGGTATTAGGAGAATTAGTTTGAGCTAGAGTAGCTAAGGGTAATAGTGCTGGGTTCGCTAAAAGTGCTTCTGCATCTTGTTCCCACAAGCGAATTACTCGATATCTATGTCTAGTGTTCCTTTCTTCAAAGGTATCTGTAAATACAGATGGGGAGTTGGTGCGCTTGAGGAAAATTACTACTTGTTCTATGGGAGAACTATATTCGTCATAGAGTCTTACCCAATATTTCAGCATTCTGAATGGTAGCGGGGGATCTGATGCAGGTAGGGTTTGAAATTCAATTTGCAGAATTTGGTTGGCACTTTGCAGTAAAGTTAAGGAATCAGCACGTATTGGTTCTACGCTGAGTTCGGTTTTTAGTACCTGAATATCAGTGATTTGAGTTGCTAATAGCCAACTGGCAAATTCCGCAGGATATTGTTCAGCTAGATATTTACAAATGTTATCTATAGCCAAGGGTATAAGTTTATAAAGTTAGTCTTTTTGATAGTTTACTAGAAGTTGATGAATTAGGCGATCGCACTTCTTCTCTACACATTTTCATAACCTACAGGTTGAAACCTGCTGCTATACACACGAAGCCCGCCTGCACGGACTAATCAGGGATAATTTATGGATGATGCGATCGCACTTTTATCTGATGATGCGATCACACCATCCATTCCTGCACTTTTACCCTCTATTTTTGGGGTGGAAGCGAAAGGAGAAGAAGTATAGGTTATTAGAATAGTTCTGTTTTAAATAGTTCTAATTGACCTTCTTTTTTTAAGATCCAACTATCATCCCCATTACGTTCTGCAATGTCTTCTAAAATATTTAAAATTGTTTGATTTTCTGGTGTAGTTCCATTTTTCAAAAGTGGTAAAGTATTTAATATTATTTCGTCAAAATGTGCGTTTTTCTTTTCTCGCTCCATTCTTCTTAAATAGCTAATCAAATAATATTTAATCCTCAATCTTACATCAATATGCGACTTAAATTTGGAATTTTTCTTTAGAGTAAACAATTCCGTGTCTTCGTTGTAATTGAAATTTTCCATTAAGATAGGAGTGAGATCTGAATATTCCCTTTTTAATAAATCTAAGAAACCAAGCTCTAAGCCTTTAATAATTAACTCATCATTAATTTGCTCAAGGTTTGCACCGTTGTCTCTTGCGATAACTCCCTCAATTGTCTGGATCACAATATCAGCAGTGTCCATACCAAGATTAGCTTTCATAATTGCTCTTGGACTGTGAACTTTCCGAAAATTAATGATTAATTGTCCAGATAACACTGTAAAAGGGTTTTGCCTCTTTTTAAAGCTTGTTTGTCCGTTTTTTTGAGGTGTAGCACCAATATATTCAAAACCACAGCTTTCTGCTGTATTAATAATTAATTCCCAAAACTCAGGATCTTTATGTGCAAATACAAAAGACAACCATCGGTCATATTTAAGTACTCGGTACATTTCTCTAATGCTTTGTGAAATCAATTCATTATATTGTTTCTTGGTTTTTTGATTTTCTCCACCTTCAATTGCTTCTTGCTCATAGTCTGATTCAGTTACTTCTAAGTCTAACCAAGCATTCCACATTATTGATAAATCTAGATAGGGAATTTTCTTGCCGTAAGGCGGATCGGTGTATATATAATCCACACTTTCTTGTGGAATAAAACTTAAATCAGTTGCTGTACCCTTAAAAATTTCTATATTAGAAATAGTATTTTGGTTGATATAATATTCTATTTCTTTTTTTGCAGAACTTACTTTTTTGAATCTCAGGTTAAAATAAGTAAAAATATCAATGTCTACGGGTGAATGAGCAATTCTATACCTGTAATACCTAAAAGCGGAAGAATCACCCTGTCCCTCGCGAGGCTTATTTGGTGTTGTATGATAGGTCAAATTCGCTTTTGTAAGCAGACCAGAAAACATTAACATCAATGAGCTTCTTATATTAATATTTGTCTCTTTTTGGATAATGGATTTTAATAAAGCTAACTGAGCTAATTGTTTTTTTGTAAATAATTCCTCAATTGTGTCTACATCAGAACTTTTAGGGAGTACAATTCCTTGAGGATAAGGATATTTTTCTAAAGCTTTGTCAATATCTTTTTCGCTAACTGGCTCTTGATTTTGATATTCAGTCTTTACTCTTTCAAAAGCTTCCGTAAAATCATTTTGATTTATAGGTGCTATCAATGATTGCACCAGAAATACAGCCATTGGATTAATATCTATGCTAATAGCCTTTCTATTATTCATCAAAGCTTCAATTGCTGTAACCCCGCTACCTCCAAAAGGATCAAGCACTAAATCACCAGGCTGACTGTAGTTTTTGATATATTCAGCAACCACATTCCAAGATTGTTTTGTGAAATAACCATGAACCCCAAAATGTCTTTTTGCTTGTTGCTTTTTAACAGCAATTTCTTTGAGCAAAGGTCGGCTACTATAGTCAAAATTGGCTGTGAGCTTGATAGGTGATTTTGTAGTCTCGTATGTAAAACTTTTGCCAGCCTGAAAACTGAGAGGCGACAAGTAGGAATTTAGCGTTTCCCAATAACTTTCTATTTCATCAATAGAAAAAAGTAGTATAGGTGTATTGGTTTCTAAAGTTCTAAAAAGCGAAAATTCTAAGCCATTACAAAGAGCAAAATAATTGCTTCTAATTTCAGGATGAGTGGCATAACTATAAACTTGTTCTACATTGTCTCCATTTCTTATGTTTTGACTAGGAGCTTTAGCATCAAGCACCCAAGCAAAACTATTCTCAACTTTTAAAATATAGTCAGGAATAAGGTTTATAGCTCGTTTCTTACTCCCAATTTTTAAAAATGGGTGCTGTAAAGTCTTGCTGCGAACTATATTTTCTTGCTCGTAGCCAAGTGCTTTGATGATAGGAAGTATAATTATTTCTCTTACACTATCTTCTTTAAAATCTGGATTTTGATTTACTGGAGTTTAGACTAGTTCCCGGTGCAAAACTTCTGCGATCGCCACTTAGTAACCGCTTGATAATCATTATCATTCCTGACCGACAATGAAATTTTCATTAAGACATAAACCTTTAAGGGTTTATTAAATTTACTAGCTACTAATAAATTAGAATGAAGAATTAAGAAAAATCCTTAACTCATATATCTTGTTTTTTATTGGTATGTAATATTGATTCAAAAAGCGATGCAAATTTAATTCATTCACAAGCAATGCTTTTTTTATGAATTAAAGTTCGTCCTATCATCAAAAAATTATGTACAACTATACCCCAACCTACCCAACGCTCAAAACCCTCTTCACAATGATATAAACAACGTTGGAACCCAAAACAACGTTTAAGAAAACTAATACGCCCCTCAACACCATTGTGCCAACAACGACCTAAATAAAAACTTCTTTTTTTCTCTTGTATCTGCCGTTCTTTTGATTTATATCCCGGCTTAGGTAAAATAATTTGCTTAATTCCTTGGCTTTTAGCATAATTTTCATTAAGGCTCGAAAAAACACCTCGATCAGCCGAAATTTGCTTAGGGGGATGACCAAATTGTTTCAGATGTTGGTCAATAGTTTCAGGAAGTTGTTGGGTATCATGAGGATTTCCTTTGAGAACGCGGTAGTTACTAATAATCCCGCCATCTACTTCATCTAACCAAACTTTATGACCAAATTCAACTAATACATTCTGTTTACCACGGCAAATAATGTCGCTATGGCTTTCAAAAATACTGACAATTTTTTCAGAAGATGGGACTTTTTCTTGCCCCACTATCCGTCTAAATGTCTGATTGATAACTTGTTCAACACGATTGATAAATAGCTGGAATGTTTTGGATAATTTGTTTACATCTTTGCCAATAGCGTTGTGTAAAATAGCTTTAACTTGCTGGGCTTGCTTTAAGGTAGCTGATGCTACATCTAATAACTTTTGGTAAAGTAATTTTCTTTTATCACTTCCTGCTTGAGTTCGAGTTCTAGATAAATCATCTATTTTTCGAGCAATAATTTTAGCAGTGCGATGGCGGTTTTGAAACAAGCGGTGATCAGTAGGAATATTTTGCTTTATTATTAATTTTCTAGCGTGTTGAATATGACGATTTAAAACTCTCACTCCATCTACCAATAAGCTATTATCAGAAGGAAAGTGAATATTGGTTGATACAACTGTACCATCAGTTCTAACCTTTTCACCTTGGGTAACTTCTAATTGCGTTGCTAACTCAGTAAGACGTTGATTAAATTGCTTAAGGGTTTCAGCTTTAATTAAATTCGCCCAGCGAATCAATGTACTTTTACTAGGGAGTTGATTGAAGTAGACTCGACAGAATTGCCTTAATACTAAATTTTCATTAACACGATTAAGAATCTCTTGATAACTTATCTGGTAGAGATGTTTCAGAACCAGTAACCTGAATATAACTTCTACAGGAGTGGAATTTCTACCTGTTTCCTTGGTTTTAGGATAACGTTTTGATAAATCAGATTCTAGGTATTCATATAATTGTCTATCTCCTAAAATCTTATCAATCTCATCTAATTCCGCATTATTCAATCCGCTTAATTTCAGTAGACGGCTGAAGCGAGGATCAATGGTATATTTTTGACGTAACACAATAGTGTTTATGATCAAATTTGATGGCTGCCAGATATTCTAAGCCATAGACATCAGAAAACAGCAATAGAGTATTTCCTCATGCTCTCTTTTAGATGAGAATGATTATCAAGTGGTTCCTAAGTGGCGATCGCAGGAAGTTTTGCACCGGGAACTAGTCTAAAGTCCAGTGATTTAAGGATTGAAAATTTATATTACCGAAAAGCTTTTTTGAAAGCATATATACTTAATCTTAAAATTTTAAGTAACTCAGTCTATGCTACCTGATTTTATTGATGTAGTAAAGTCCGTAAATCAGCGTTCTCGGCATTTTGGAGAGAATAACGCTTAATTAACTTTTGGTGGATACTAGCTAAAAAATCTCCTGTTTTGTTGAATCCTTCTGCAAAAATATTAAAATAACAAGTAAGTTTAGTAAGTAAAATATATTTAGCAGCAATAGCACTTTTACCCAAACAAATTTAATCATCAAATAAAAAGCCCCCTCCCCGTTGACGTGGAGGGGGCTAGGGCGTAGACTTCCTCAAGTCCTAATCTGCACAGGCATCACCAAATAAGTCATCTTCAACCCACCCAAAGGAGTTAAAATTACTGGGCTAGTTGCCCCATTCAACTGCAATTGAATCTCCGCAGCAGGTAACGCTTTCAACCCATCCATTAAATACTTAACATTGAAAGCGATATCTATATTATCTCCGCTAACCTGTGCAGGCAAAGATTCTCGCCCCTTCCCAACATCCTGCGCTTCTACTGATAAAGACACCTGCTGATTATCACTATCTATCGTAAACTTAACCAGATTATTCTTCTGATCAGCTAATACAGCTATTCTTTCCAGCGCACTTAATAATTGTCGTCTATCCAGCGTTATTTGTCGCTCAAACGTACTTGGAATTAACTGACGATAATTAGGATATTGTCCTTCCAACGTCCGACTGGTTATGCGTTGGTTAGCCAACTCAAAAACTACTTGTCCTTGATCAATATATAAGGTTAGTGACTCACTTACTTGTCGAGTTCCTACCATCCTTTCCAGTTCCCGCAATGCCCTAGCTGGAACAGTTACTTCAAATTCTTCGATATCATGGTTAGACTGAGGTTCTTCCCCTTCCGCGACATCTTGGTTAGTAGTCTCAACAACTGCTAAACGGTGTCCATCAGTAGCAGCAAATTCTAAGCTATCCTGTTTTGCTGTCAGATGAACTCCTGTTAATACCTGCTTAGTTTCATCAGGGCTAGTTGCAAACAACGAACCCTTTAAACCTTCTAGCAATGCGCTAGTTGATAAATTAATTGGTTCAGCATTTTCTACTACAGGCAATTCAGGGAATTCTTCTGTTCCCATACCTCTCACTTGATATTGCCCAGAAGCAGAAGTGATAGTTGCGATCGCATCTCCCACTTCATCATCCAGCGTAATCTCTCCATCTGGCAAGCGGGAAACAATATCATTTAGCAACTTAGCAGGTAAAGTAAGATGCCCACCTTCCTCTACTTGCGCCGCAAACTTTATCTGAATGCCGAGACTAAGATCAAACCCCGTCAGGCTTACCTGCTGAGTATCCTGATGCGCTTCCAGCTTCACATTTGCTAACACCGGATGAGTCGGGCGCGATGGCACAGCGCGGCTAACCAACGATAGGTTAGTACTCAGATCATTTTGCGTGCAAACCAGTTTCATTGAATTTCTCTTTTCTGCCTGGGAATCGCTCAAACATCTACAGTTATAAGCTTGCTGATTGTAGCAAACACAAAGACTTTTCTACCTTAGCAAGCACTCAATAGTCAATTTCATCAATATTTTTGTACCATATCCACTTGGGGAAAATGTGGAAAACTTTGTAAAAAGAATTGTGCGATCGCTATTTTCCCGAATCCCAACCTGTGGAAAAGATGTGTAAAACTTCATAAATTTCAAATTTCCCCCTCCCCGTCAACGGGGAGGGGGCTAGGGGGTGGGGTTCTACATTAACGTTGAGAAATTGCCCTCAGTGCATCAACTAACTGGCGTAACTTTTGAGCCACATCAGGATCACTTTCCCGCAATTGGGCAACCTTTTCGCAACTATACATTACCGTAGTATGGTCTTTCCCTCCAAACTCTTCTCCAATTCTGGGTAAACTTAAAGCCGTATGGTGACGCATCAAATACATCCCAATTTGTCTTGCTGAACTAATTTCTCTACGCCTAGAATTACTTTTTAAATCTTCAATAGAAACATTAAAAGCATCTGCAACGGTGATTAATATCGCCTCCGGGGAAATTTGCACCTTCTCAGTTGTTGGGTTAAGAATTGGCGCAAGATTATCCACAGTCATAGCTAATCCTGAAATTGAAATATATGCTACTGCCCTAATTAATGCTCCCTCAAGTTCACGAATATTTGATGTATAATTAGTAGCAATATATTCAATCACATCACGCGGAAGACGCATATTTTCATATTCTGCTTTCTTCTGTAAAATTGCCATTCTTGTTTCTAAATCAGGGCGTTGTATATCTGCGATCAACCCCATAGAAAAACGCGAACATAAACGCTCTTGTAAACGCGGAATTTGATTAGGAGGTCGATCCGAAGCTAGGACAACTTGCTTTCCGGCTTCATGCAAAGTATTAAAAGTATAGAAAAATTCCTCTTGGGTATATTCCTTTCCTTCAATAAATTGAATATCATCTACTAATAAAACATCGGCTGCTCTATAGTGTTCGCGAAAAGTTTGTAAACTGTCTTTACGAATAGCAGCTATTAAATCATTAGTAAATTGCTCAGTAGAAACATAAAATATCTTGGAATCAGGAGAAATTTCTAATCTGTAGTGACCAATTGCTTGCATTAAGTGAGTTTTTCCTAAACCAACACCTCCACATAAAAATAGAGGATTAAACTCGCGCCCTGGAGATTCTGCCACTGCCAAAGAAGCAGCATGAGCCATACGATTATTAGAACCAACAACAAACCTTGAAAAAACGTATTTAGGATTTAATTGTGTTGGTCGAGGGCGGTGAGTTGGCGTTTCTTGAATATTTTGCGTGGGAGGTAAAGACCATGATAATTCTGCCTCGCCAGTAGTAAAAGTTTTATCTCCTCCATCAACTGTGAGGTAAATTTCTACTGGATAACCCAGAATACTTTGTACTACATCAGCAATAGTTTTGATGTAGTACTTCTGCAACCAATTTCGCGCAAACGGGTTGGGAGTGGAGATTACCAAGCAGTTATTATCTAGTTGTTCAGCACTAGCAGTTTTTATCCAAGTTTCAAAGGTAGGACGGCTTAACTGTAGCTGCAAACGTTCCAATACCTGGTTCCACAGTTGTTCAAGGGATAGATTCACAGACTTACCTCCAACCGCTAACTTTGATATTTTCCACCCGCAGAGACCAGAATAGTATTA